>NZ_JACHJG010000043.1 GCF_014203545.1 Streptomyces netropsis | reverse complement strand
TTCCCGATCCAGGGTGCGACGTTGCCGAACTCGCTGGCCGGCCGGGACGTCCTGGGCCGTGGCCGGACCGGTTCCGGCAAGACCCTGGCGTTCGGGCTGGCGCTGCTGGCCCGTACCGCCGGGCTGCGTGCCGAGCCCAGGCAGCCGGTCGCCCTGGTGCTCGTGCCCACCCGGGAGCTGGCCCAGCAGGTCACCGACGCGCTCACCCCCTACGCCCGCGCGCTGAAGCTGCGCATGGCCACCGTGGTCGGCGGCATGTCGATCGGCCGGCAGGCCAGTGCGCTGCGCGGCGGCACCGAGGTCGTCGTCGCGACCCCGGGCCGGCTCAAGGACCTCATCGAGCGCGGCGACTGCCGCCTGGACCGCGTGAACATCACCGTCCTGGACGAGGCCGACCAGATGGCCGACATGGGCTTCATGCCCCAGGTCACCGAGCTCCTCGACCTCGTGCGCCCCGAGGGTCAGCGGATGCTGTTCTCCGCCACCCTGGACCGCAACGTCGATCTCCTGGTCCGCCGCTACCTCCACGACCCGGTGGTCCACTCGGTCGACCCCTCCGCCGGTGCGGTGACGACGATGGAACACCACGTGCTGCACGTGCACGGCGCGGACAAGTACGCCACCACCACCGAGATCGCCGCCCGCGACGGCCGGGTGATCATGTTCCTGGACACCAAGCACGCCGTCGACCAGCTCACCCAGCACCTGCTCAACAGCGGGGTCCGCGCCGCGGCGCTGCACGGCGGGAAGTCCCAGCCCCAGCGCACCCGGACCCTCGCCCAGTTCAAGACCGGGCACGTCACCGCACTGGTGGCCACCAACGTCGCCGCCCGCGGCATCCACGTCGACAACCTCGACCTCGTCGTCAACGTCGACCCGCCCAGCGACCACAAGGACTACCTCCACCGCGGCGGCCGCACCGCCCGCGCCGGAGAATCCGGCAGCGTCGTCACCCTCGTCCTGCCCAACCAACGCCGCGACATGACCCGCCTCATGGCCGACGCCGGCATCACCCCGCA
>NZ_JACHJG010000042.1 GCF_014203545.1 Streptomyces netropsis | reverse complement strand
GAAGACGCTCGGGATGATGTAGTTCGCGTTGAGCTCGTCCTCGGTGACGACGTTCGCGAGGGCGCTGGCGGCGGCGAGCATCATGTCCGTGTTGACCGTGCGGGACTGAGCGTCCAGCAGACCGCGGAAGACGCCCGGGAAGACCAGCACGTTGTTGATCTGGTTGGGGAAGTCCGAACGGCCCGTGGCGACCACCGCGGCGGTCTGGCGGGCGATGCCGGGCTCGACCTCCGGGTCGGGATTGGCGAGCGCGAAGACGATGGCACCCTCCGCCATCGCCGCCACGTCCTCGCCGTTCAGCACGTTCGGGGCCGAGACACCGATGAAGACGTCCGCGCCGCGCACAGCCTCCTTCAGCGTGCCGGTGACACCCTCGGGGTTGGTGTTGTCCGCGATCCAGCGCAGCGCGGAGCCGGGGCTCGCGGCGACCAGGTCCTCGCGGGCGGCGTGGACGACGCCGTGGATGTCGGCGACGACGGCGTGCTTGACGCCGGCCGCGATCAGCAGCTTCAGGATGGCCGTACCGGCCGCGCCCGCACCGGACATGACGACCCGTACGTCGCCGATGTTCTTGCCGACCACGCGCAGCGCGTTGGTGAGGGAGGCGAGGACGACGATGGCGGTGCCGTGCTGGTCGTCGTGGAAGACGGGGATGTCGAGGGCCTCGCGCAGGCGGGCCTCGATCTCGAAGCAGCGGGGGGCGGAGATGTCCTCGAGGTTGATGCCCGCGAAGCCGGGGGCGATGGCCTTCACGATGGCGACGATCTCGTCGGAGTCCTGGGTGTCCAGGCAGATCGGCCAGGCGTCGATGCCGGCGAAGCGCTTGAAGAGGGCGGCCTTGCCCTCCATGACGGGCAGGGCGGCCTTGGGGCCGATGTTGCCCAGGCCGAGCACGGCCGAGCCGTCGGTGACCACGGCGACGGAGTTGCGCTTGATGGTCAGGCGGCGGGCGTCCTCGGGGTTCTCCGCGATGGCCATGCACACCCGGGCCACGCCCGGGGTGTAGATCATGGAGAGGTCGTCGCGGTTGCGAATGGGGTGCTTGGACGCCATCTCGATCTTGCCGCCGAGGTGCATCAGGAACGTACGGTCGGAGACCTTGCCGAGCGAGACCCCTTCGATGCCGCGGAGCTTCTCCACGATCTCGTCGGCGTGCGCGGTGGAGGTCGCGGCGACGGTGACGTCGATCCGCAGCTTCTCGTGCCCGGAAGCGGTGACATCGAGGCCGGTCACCGACCCGCCCGAGGACTCCACGGCCGTGGTGAGCTGGCTGACCGCGGTCCCGCTCGCGGGAACCTCCAGCCGAACCGTCATCGAGTACGAGACGCTAGGCGCCGTTGCCATGGCCG
>NZ_JACHJG010000041.1 GCF_014203545.1 Streptomyces netropsis | reverse complement strand
TAGGTGGTGGGTGTGGGGTAGGTGGGGTATTCGATTCCGGTGATGTGTTGGACGACGCGGATGACTTGGCAGGAGTATCCGAATTCGTTGTCGTACCAGAGGTAGAGGATGGCGTTGTCGCCGTCGACTTTGGTGGCGCCGGCGTCGACGATGGAGGCGTGGCGTGAGCCGATGAAGTCGCTGGAGACGGCGTCGGGGGCGGTGGTGAAGTCGATCTGGCGTTTGAGGGGGGAGGTGAGTGACACGTTGCGGAGGTGGTCGAGGACTTCTTCGCGGGTGGTTTCGCGTCCGAGGCGGAGGCTGAGGATGGCGATGGAGACGTCGGGTACGGGGACGCGGATGGAGCTGCCGGTGATGGGTGCCTTGAGGTCGGGGAGTGCTTTGGCGACGGCGGAGGCGGCACCGGTTTCGGTGATGACCATGTTGAGCGGTGCGGAGCGGCCGCGGCGGTCGGCGCTGTGGTAGTTGTCGAGCAGGTTCTGGTCGTTGGTGAAGGAGTGGACGGTTTCCACGTGGCCGCGCAGGACGCCGTATTCGTCTGCCATGGCTTTCAGTGGCGGGACGATCGCGTTGGTGGTGCAGGAGGCGCAGGACAGGACCCGCTCGTCGGGCTTGACCGTGTCGTGGTTGACGCCGTGGACGATGTTGGGGACGTCGCCCTTGCCGGGGGCGGTCAGGACGACCTTGTCGATGCCGGGGCGCAGGTGCTTGGACAGGCCCTCGCGGTCGCGCCATTTGCCGGTGTTGTCGATGAGGATGGCGTTCTTGATGCCGTGGGCGGTGTAGTCGATCTCGGAGGGGTCCCCGGCGTAGATGACCTTGATCTCGTTGCCGTTGGCGATGATCGTGCTGTTCGTCTCGTCGACGGTGATCGTGCCCTGGAACTGGCCGTGGATGGAGTCGCGGCGCAGGAGTGAGGCGCGCTTGACGATGTCCTGGGCGCCGCCCTGGCGGACGACGATGGCGCGCAGTCGCAGGCCGTTGCCGGAGCCGGCCTTCTCGATGAGGAGGCGGGCGACGAGGCGGCCGATGCGGCCGAAGCCGTAGAGGACGATGTCGCGGCCCTCGGAGCGCTCGGTCTTGTTCTCGCCCGTGGCGCCGGCGACGGCTTCGGCGGTGAACTCTTCCACCGACAGGCCGCGGGTGTCGGTCTTGTGTGTCGCGGCGAGCATGCCGATGTCGATCTGGGACGGGCCGAGATCGAGTGTGGTGAGGGCGTGGAGGAACGGCAGGGTCTCGGTGACCGAGAGCTCTCCGCCGGCTATCTGGCGGGCGAAGCGGTGGGTCTTGAGGATGCTGACCACCGACTTGTTCACCAGGGAGCGGCTGTGGAGCAGGATGGTGACGTCCTGTTCCCGGTGCAGCTTCCCGATGATCGGGATCATCGACTCCGCGATCTCCTCGCGGCTCTTCCAGTTAGTGAACGCGTCGTCATTGACAGTCACAGGTCCATCTTTCGAGCTAGGCGGCGCTCATATGCTAACCCGCCG
>NZ_JACHJG010000040.1 GCF_014203545.1 Streptomyces netropsis | reverse complement strand
TGTGACTGAGCGGGACAGTTGGCGCTTGAGCACGCTGGTTGGCGGCTGAGCACGGTAGTTGGCACGCAAGGTAGCGGTGGGACGGCCCTGAGCTGGGATTTCGCTGAACAGCTCTGGTCGACGGCGGCGCCGAGACGTACCCACGGAGCAGCCTCAGGTCAGGCGGCGGAGCGCAGTTGTTCGGGCATCGGCCCCCATTCCTCCTTGCGGCTGACCTGCATGGCCATACGCTGATTGCTGGCATGGCTTTGTCATCGGGGGTGGCGGGTGGAGCGCGGAGAGCTGATCGCGGGACGGTACGAGTTGGAGAAGCGGCTTGGACGGGGCGGCATGGGAGAGGTCTGGGCAGGGCGGGACCGGATGCTGCACCGGGATGTCGCGGTCAAAATGCTCGTGCTGGACGAGGGGGTGCACGCGGATCTGCCGCGCCGCTTCGAGCGGGAGGCGGTGGCCGCCGCGCAGATCAGCCATCCGAACGTGGTCGCCCTCCACGACCGTGGGGTCCACGAGGACCTGTGGTTCCTGATCATGGAGCGGGTCGAGGGGGCCAACCTCGCCGAACACATTCGCGACGAAAGTCCCATGGACGTAGGCCGTGCTCTGGGCATCGCGCAGGAGATCTGCGCGGCCCTGGTGGCCGCGCACGGCGCACAGATCATCCACTACGACATCAAGCCGCACAACGTGATGATCACCCCCGACGGCCGGGTCAAGGTGGTCGACTTCGGCATCGCAGGGTTCATCCAGAGGGCCTTCACCCTGGCTCACTCCTCGCAGCTTGCCCCTGCTGGCACGCCCGAGTACGGGGCGCCCGAGCAGTTCCTCAACGAACGCGGCGACGCGCGCTCGGACCTGTATGCCCTCGGCAGCGTCCTCTTCGCCTTACTCACCGGGCGTCCACCGTTCACTGGGCACACCGGCCTGGCGATCATGCACCAAAAGCTTGCCGAAGACGCACCCTCGCTCGGAGCACTGCGGCCCGAGCTGCCGCCCGCGGTGATCCAGCTCGTCGCTGAACTGCTCCGACGAGACCCCGACCAGCGCCCCCAGACAGCAGAAGCCGTCCACGAGCACCTGAACCGGCTGCGCACCGCCCTCGACACCCTCGGCACCGCCGCCGCGGCCACCATGACCCGCGTGCCGCCTCGCATCTCCACCCCGCCGCCCACCGAGCGGCTCCCCGCTGCCAACGGCCCCTTCGAGATTTCCTGGACCGGCCGGGAGCCAATCGCCGACTATGCACAAATATCCCTTCTGCACCCCTCCCGCGCGTCGCGTGTATGCGCGGTTCTGTGGGCGATCACGGCAGCCGGACTCGGTATCGGGCTGGGGACTGGACGCCTCCAAGGAATCCAGCAGGAGACCAGTCCCAGCTTTGGGAGCGTGGTCGGGTTAGTGGGCTCCGTAGCCGGGGCACCCGCCCTTGTTTTCCTCGGCCTGTTGGTTTTTGGCCTAGTCAGGAGCCGCTACGACCGGGAGCGGTCCCCCTGGTCCCTCAGCATCAGTCCGCACGGCATCATCGCCACCGGCGCCTACCGCCGTATGGTCGGCTGGGACCAGATCCAGATGGTCTCCGTAGAGACGATCGGTTCCGAAACGCCGTACCAATACAGGGCGCTGCATGTTCGCTCCACCGACGCCGCCAACCTTGCCAGCGCCCGTCCCGCAGGCTGGGCCTACCCCCAAAGAATCCGCCGCCGGCAGGACCGCCGCATCCCGCTCTGCGTCCTCGGACCCATGACCGACCAGCAGCACTCCGAGTTCACCACCGCCCTCATCCGCTACGCCGGCACACTCTGGCATCCGGAAGCCGGGCACTGACACACGAGACCTGAGCGCGGCGC
>NZ_JACHJG010000039.1 GCF_014203545.1 Streptomyces netropsis | reverse complement strand
CCGACCACGACGCCCTTGGGGCGTCCGGTGGAACCGGAGGTGAAGATGACATACGCCGCCGCGTTCTCCGGCAGCACCCGCTCAGGGGCGGTGTCCGGGTGCTCCGCAGCCACACCCGCAGGGGTGTCGAGCAACAGCACCGGCACATCACTGTCCGGCAGACGGCCCGCGACAGCGGTCGTGGTCAGGACAAGTGCCGGTTTGGCGTCCTCGAGGATCCAGCCGATCCGCTCGGCCGGGTAGTCCGGGTCCACGGGTACGTACGCCGCACCCGCCTTCACCACCGCATACAGCGCGACGATGAGCTCCAGCGACCGAGGTGCGGCAACGGCAACGAAGTCACCGCTTCCCACCCCCCGCGCGATCAGCTCGTGCGCCAGCCGGTTCGACCGCGCGTCCAACTCCGCATACGACAGCGACTCACCCTCGAACACCACAGCCGTCGCATCCGGGGTCCGGGCCACCTGCGCCTCGAACACACCAGGCAACGTCCCCGCCGCAACCTCACACCCGGTCGCGTTCCACTCCTCGACGACCAGACCACGCTCAAGGGACGGGAGGAGCTCCGCCCGGCCCGTCGGCAACTCGGCCTTGCCAGCCAGCGTGGCCAACAGCAGCCGGAGTTGCTTGCCGATCACGGCCACACGCTCGCCGTCGAAGACGTCGGGACGGTAGTCCAAGCGCAGATTGAACGAGGTGTCGTCCTGGGATGCGATGAGGCTGAGCGGGTAGTGAGTGGCGTCCCGGCTGGTGCCGGAAACGATGTTCAGACCCTTGTTGTCCTGCTCCAGCGAGTCGTCGTCGATCGGGTAGTTCTCGAACACGACAAGGGTGTCGAAGAGTTCGCTGTGCCCGGTCAGCCGCTGTACGTCGTTGAGCCCGATGTGGTGGTGCGGCAACAGGTTCGTCTGCTGCTCCTGCACCCGGTTCACGAGACTGCCCAGGGACTGGGCGGCATCGACCTGGACGCGTACCGGCAGGGTGTTGATGAACAGGCCGACCATGGACTCGATGCCCGGGATGTCCGCGGGGCGGCCCGAGACCGTGGCGCCGAACACCACGTCGTCGCGGCCCGTCAGATGGCTGAGCAGCAGCGCCCATGCCGTTTGCACGATGGTGTTCGTCGTGACGCCGAGCCGACGGGCCTGCGCGAGCAGGTCGGCCGTCTCGTCCGCGTTCAGCTCGACCACCAGCCGGTCCGGGAGCGCGGACTCCTGGCCCTCGGTGGGGCCGGCCAGAAGCGTCGGCTCCTCCAGGCCGTCGAACTCACGCGCCCAGGCGTCTTCGGCCTCCGTGCGGTCCTGCTCGGTGAGCCAGGCAAGGTAGTCGCGGTAGGGGGTCACCCGTGGCAGGCCGGAGTCGTCGCCGCTCGTGCCGTACAGCGCAAACAGCTCGTCCACCAGGATCGGCGTCGACCAGCCGTCGAGCAGGATGTGGTGGTTGGTCACCAGGAGACGGTGACGGTCCTGCCCCGTGGTGAACAGCGTGAAGCGCATCAGCGGAGGGGCCGTCAGGTCGAAGCGCCGGACACGGTCCTCGGACGCCAGTCGGGACAGCTCCGCCTGAAGGTCCGCCTCAGGGAGGCCGCTCAGGTCCGTGTCGGTCCACGGCAGCTCGACCCGCTGGGAGACCACCTGTACCGGGTCGCCGTTCTCGCGGGTGTGGAATCCGGCCCGCAGGTTGGCATGACGGGCGAGCAGCTTGGCGGCTGCCTTCTTCATCGCGTCGACATTCAGATCGCCTTCGAAGTCGAAGGCCATCTGCACGGAGTAGACGTCGGAACCCTCCGTGTCGTACAGCGCGTGGAAGAGCAGGCCTTGCTGTAGCGGCGCCAGCGGAAGGACGTCGGTCAATTGCGGCTGCTTCGCCCGCAGCCCGTCGAGCTCGCCCTGAGTGAGTTTCACCAGGGTGAAGTCGGAGGGGGTGTGGCCGCCGGCGCCGGGTCCTTCGGCGTGGGTGACGATGGCTTCGAGTGCGCGGAACCAGGTCTGTGCCAGATCCCGTACGT
>NZ_JACHJG010000038.1 GCF_014203545.1 Streptomyces netropsis | reverse complement strand
GCGAGGGCGTCTGCGCCGAACCGGCCGTTCGCGTCGGTGACGATGCCACGGTCTGCGCTGCCACCCGTACCCCCGGCCGGGGTGGCGGGAGCCGGGCTGGAGGTGGTGCTGTCGGTGCCGCCGGTGATCGGCAAGCCGGTCGCCTTATCGATCAGCGGGTACAGAACATCGAGGTCGGTGTAGGGGGTGGTGGTGGCGGCGAGTTTCTTGGCCTTGTAGAGGCGGGGCAGGACGCGTCCCCAGCGGGAGGCGTAGAAGCGGCCGGGTTCGGTGTCGAGGAAGACCGGGTCCGGGGCGGGTCGCCGGTCGGCGAGCCGTGGGCTGAGGTGGTCGATGTCCTTCGGGGTGATCCGGTAGGCCTTGAACGGCGCCGGGTCGGTGTCGAGGTCATCCTCATCCGGCGAGGCGAGGAACCCGCAGCCTTTGTGAGGTGCGGCTTTGGGGTCCAGGTGACCCCGGCCGGAGGGGAAGAGGTGGTGCAGCTCCTCCGGGTCCGAGACGCGCATGCCGGCGCGGTTGCGGGACTGCTTCTTCATGGCGGCGGTGATGACGTCCTGGGTGGCTCGCAGGCCGCATTTGAAAGTCCGGATGCGGGCGGCGCGGCCGGTGTTCACCACGCTGTCCAGCTTGTCCATGATCGGCTGAGGGAGTTCGGCGATCTCGTCGACCACGATCAAGATGGCCGGGACCTGGGGGCTGACGGGGATCTTGTCGTCGTCGACCGAGGCCATGAGGTCTTGGTAGCCCGCCTTGCGGGCGCCGATCCCGGCGATCGCGACGTCCAGCATGATGTGGGCTTCTTCCACGGTGTCCGCTGTCCAGTCGATCACCGGCACCCTTGATTCACCGGTGACTGCCCAGGAGCGGAGCCAGGGAAGGGAGATGCCGGCGCCGGTGGTGTCGATGTGCCACACCACGCAGTCGTCGGTCTTCAGAATCGCGCCGTTGGCGACGTTGAGGGTGTTGGACTTCCCGGAGCCGACTTGCCCGACCAGCAGGGCGCAGGCGTCCAGCAGCCGCATTTCAGCGTCGGTGGCGTCGGGGTGCAGGCCCAGGACGATCGGGTCGTTGATCGTGGCCGGGGCAGTGTCGAGGGGGAAGGGCAGATCTTCTGCCATGACGTCTTTGGCGGTGACGCGGATCTGGATCTCGCCGTAGACCATGCCGTCGACGATCTGCACCCCGCCACCGCGCGGCAGCCGAAGCGCCGCCGCCAGCTTCCGATCAGCATCCGAGGGCAACTCGGGTGTGTCCTCCGGCATCTGGACGCGGACGGTGTAGCCGACGTCGCCCTTCCACGGGAGAACACCGTCGACCTTGTGACCCTCAAGCCGGAACAGGTTGGCCAATCGGGCGTGCCATTCACCGGCTTTGCCGTTGGCCCACTTCTGCAACTTGCGCTGCACCCGCTCCGACTTCCCCCTCTCCTCGGCCGTGGCCAGACCCCGGGCCAGGACCACAGCAGCGGCTGTGCCCGCGCCCCACCACCCGGCGGCACCCCAGGTCAAGGCGTTGTGGCCGGAGAGAGCTACCGCTGTCCATCCGCCGGCGGTGAGCCATGCGGTGCAGCGGGCGATGCCGTGGGCGAGCGGGCGGCGCTGGTAGAGATCCGCCCCGCCCTGGGCCAGGGCCCCGGCTCCGGCAGCGAGGAGGGCGTAGCCGGGCGGGAGCCCGGCCAGACCCCCCGCGGCGGCCAAACTGTAGGCGCCCCCGGCGGCCATCATGGCCCCTGTGGCGGGGCTGATGTCCCAGCCCCAGTCCAGGGCAGGGCCTTTGCGTGTGCTGGTCATCATGCTCCTCGCAGGTCAAGAGGGTGAAGAGGGAGCGCGTGGGGCCCGCCACGTTGGTGGCGGGCCCCACGGATGAGCGGGAGAGGCGGGGAGGTGTCAGGCGTCCCACATGGCCTCGGCCACGGTCCCGTTGCGGGGTGCTTCGTGGCGCTTGATGTCGGGGGCATGCAGACGGCGGAAGCGCGGGAACAACTCCTGCGCTGCGGAGACCGCGCGCATCAGCTGGTGTTCGACCTCGGCGACCGCTTCGGCGACCGGCTTCTCCACCGGGTACGCCTCCGCGCTCTTGACCGCCAGGAACCGGATGGCGGCGGCGATGTTCTCCAGGCCGGTGGGGAGGCCTTCGTACTCGGCGGCCACGGACGGGCCGTTCATCATGCGGGTGAGTTCGTTACGGGCGTAGGTGTGCGCGATGTCCTGGCAGGCCAGGACGAACACCGACGGGCGGCGGGCGTAGGTGCCGTCGAGGCGGCGCTCGAAGATGTTCCACATGTGCTCACCCGGCCGGGGTTCCTCATACCTTTTGAGGTCGTGTTCGTGCAGGTCCCTGAACAGGTGGGCGACCTCGGCCGCCTTGCTCTCGGCGGCGTGGACGTGGGCGAAGACCACGGCGAGCTGCTCGGCCAGGGCCTTGTCGACCGGGTACCGGTCAGCGGTGTTCAGCACGAGGTCACGTATCGCCTGCCCCACGGCGCTGATGCCCTCGGGCAGGCCCTCGTACTCGGCAGCGACCGCAAGCATGGCCGGCGGGTCGTAATGGGCGTAGGCATCGCGCGCGGCCTCAGTCGCCTGCACGAAGTGACTCATCGAACCTCCAAAACCACCCCCACCAGGGGCGGCCGTAGTCGAGGGCATGCGGTGGCCGGGGGTGGGGAACCAGATGGCGACCTGGGGTGAGACGTGCATCCAGCGCTTCCACACCCGCATCACGACCGCCGGGCCCCACTTCAAGAACCGCCCGCCCCACACCGCCCCCCGAGGGGCAATGCGGATCCATTTCAGGACCCCGCCCGCGACCGCCGCACCGGCTGCAAGGGCCATGCCGGGTACGGCTGCGGCGAGCCCTGCGGCACCGGCCGCGATGGCCGTAGCGATGCCTCGTACTGCGCGTTTGGCGCGGGCCGGGGCCCATGTGCGGAAGCGGCGCCAGAGCGCGGCGAGGACCCGGCCCCAGCGAGAGGCCCGCAACCGGCGAACCCCGGCGCGAGCAGCGCGAACAGCCGCACCAGCCTTGGTGGCGCCCATCCGGGCGGCGGCCCACAACCGGCGCGCCGCTGGAACCGCAGCCCTGGCCGCCCGGCCTGCCGCTTTGCGGGCGAGACGACCCACCGGTGCGGCGACCCGGCGGGCCCGGCCGATGGCCGCAGCCAGCCCCGCCCGCACTCGCCCACCAGCACGGCCGAGCATGCCCGCCCCACGACCTGGAGCGGGGGTGGGTTTGCCCTGACCGGCCGCACCCGGCCCACCACCGGGCCCGTTGCCGTTGCCGCCCCGGCCGAGGAACCGGCGGGCGCCGGCCGCGGCGGCCCGGCGCATCCGCGCCAGCCCCGCACCGACCGTCGAACGACCCTTGCCCTGCCCCCGGCCACTACCAGCCCCGGCCGCACCACCAGGGGACCGGCCGGACCCGGACTTACCGCCCCGGCCGAGCAGCCCCCGGCCGGTCCACGAGGAACCGCCGGCCGTTGCCACGTGGCCCCCGCCCCGACCGCGGGGCTGCTTGGAGAGCGAAGCCGGGCCACCGGAACTGCCGGTACGGGGCGTCGACACCCCGCCGCTGGAAAGACCACGACCGGCCCCCGGGCGGCGAGAACGGCCGGTCAGCCCGCCACCCTTACCGGAGCCGGTGCCGTGGCGGCCGGAGCCGAGCCCGCCCCCACGACGCCCGGAGGCGCCCAGGGAACCGAACCCGCCCCGGCCCCCCGCGCGGCGGCCCGCACCAGTCAGACCCGCCGACCGGTGACCGGTGCCCCGGTGGCCGCCCGTCCGGGCCTGGCGGGTCTTGCGTACCGCCACGGCCGCACCGGCGGCGGCAACGACCCCGGCGGCGGTGAGCGTCCCGGTCAGGCCGGCGGCCGCGTACAGGCCGGACGTGGCCACGGTGGCCGCCTCCGCACCGAACACGGTGGCGGGCAACGCTCGTACGGCACCGCGCTGTACCCGCCCCGTACCGCCC
>NZ_JACHJG010000037.1 GCF_014203545.1 Streptomyces netropsis | reverse complement strand
CCTCGACACCATCGGCATCGACGACAGCTTCTTCAACCTCGGCGGCCACTCCCTCCTCGCCACCCGACTCATCAGCCGCATCCGCACCGAACTCGGTGTGGAACTCGCAGTGCGCGCGGTCTTCGACGAGCCCACGGTCGCGGGACTGGCGGGCCGGCTGGACTCGGCCGGTGCCTCGCGCCAGGCCTTGAGCACCATGGAACGGCCGGAGGAGATCCCGCTGTCCGCGGCCCAGCGCCGCCTGTGGTTCCTCAACCGGCTCGAGGGCCCCAACGCCACCTACAACCTTCCCCTCCCGGTCCGCCTTCAGGGCACGCTGGACACCGCCGCCCTGCATTCGGCCGTCACCGACGTGGTCACCCGGCACGAGAGCCTGCGGACCGTCTTCCCCGACACCGACGGCAGGCCCCGTCAGGAGGTCCTGACCGGTGACCGGGCCGTACCCGAGCTCGTCGTCACCGACGTGACGGCCGATGACCTCGCCGGGCACGTCGAGGCCGCGTCGCAGCAGGGCTTCGACCTCGCACGCGAACTGCCCCTCCGGGCACATCTGTTCCGCGTGTCCGCCGACGACCACGTACTCCTGCTGGTCGTCCACCACATCGCGGGCGACGGCTGGTCGATGGCTCCCCTCTCCCGCGACCTGTCCGACGCGTACCGGGCGCGCCTGGCCGGTACGGCTCCGACATGGCAGCCGCTGCCGGTCCAGTACGCCGACTACACCCTCTGGCAGCGCGACGTACTCGGCGACGAGAACGACCCGCAGAGCGTCATGAACAGCCAGCTGGACTTCTGGCGCACCACCCTGTCCGGCATCCCCGAAGAGCTTCAACTCCCCACCGACCGGCCGCGGCCCGCCGTCGCCACCAATCGGGGCCGGACGCTTCCGCTGGACCTGCCGGCCGCCGTCCACCAGCGGATCGTGGACGTCGCCCATGCCCACGGCGCGAGTGTGTTCATGGTGGTGCAGGCCGCGGTCGCGGCGCTGCTGGGCAAGCTCGGGGCCGGTGAGGACATCCCGATCGGCAGCGTCATCGCCGGACGCACCGACGAAGCACTCGACGACCTCGTCGGCTTCTTCGTCAACACCCTCGTCCTTCGCACCGACCTCACCGGCAACCCCACCTTCGCCGAACTCGTCGAGCGCGTGAAGGAAACCGACCTGGCGGCGTACGCCAACCAGGAGGTCCCCTTCGAGCGGCTGGTCGACGACCTCAGCCCGGAGCGCTCCCTGGCCCGGCACCCCCTCTTCCAGGTCATGTTGTCGTTCGAGAACAACGCCGCCGTGCGGGCCGAGATCCCCGGCACGGAGGTGACGCCCTACGGGGTGGAGCTGGACATCGCGAAGTTCGACCTGTCGTTCCAGCTCGTCGAGCGCTTCGGCCCCGACGGGGCTCCGGCGGGCATCGGCGGTGGCATCGAGTTCGCCACCGACCTGTTCGACGCGGACACCGCCCAGAGCATCGTGGACCGCTGGGCACGGCTGCTGGACGGCGTGCTGGGTGACCCGGACACCCCCGTGAGTGCGGTGGACGTGCTGTCGGCGGAGGAGCGCGAGCGGATCCTCGTCGAGTGGAACCCGGAGGCGGGGTCGGCACCCGAGGCGACCCTCGTGGCGCTGTTCGAGGCCCAGGCCGCGCGGACGCCGCAGGCCATCGCGGTCACCGGCGACGGGACGAGCCTCTCCTACGCGGAGCTGGACGCCGACGCGAACCGCCTGGCCCGCCACCTCATCGAGCGGGGTGTGGGCCCGGAGCAGCTGGTGGCCCTTGCCCTGCCCCGTACCGAGCAGATGATCGTCGCCCTGCTCGCCGTACTGAAGGCGGGTGCCGGTTACCTTCCGGTCGACCCCGACTACCCGGCCGACCGCATCGCGTACATGCTCCAGGACGCCCGCCCGGCGCTCGTGCTGTCGTCCACGGATGCCGTGGCCGTCCTCGACACCGCGGCGGCGGACACCACTGCACGCCTGGTCCTCGACGACCCGGCCGTCGTGGACGCCCTGGGCCGGCAGTCCGCCGGGCCGGTCACCGACGCCGAGCGGATCACCCCGCTCTCGCCGTGGCACCCGGCGTACGTCATCTACACCTCCGGCTCCACCGGCCGGCCCAAGGGTGTGATGATCCCGCACCAGAACGTCACGCGTCTCTTCGCCTCGACCGAGCACTGGTTCGGCTTCGGCACCGAGGACGTCTGGACGATGTTCCACTCCTACGCCTTCGACTTCTCCGTCTGGGAGATCTGGGGCCCGCTGCTGTACGGCGGCCGGCTCGTCATGGTCCCCTACACGACCAGTCGCTCCACGCAGGAGTTCCGGGCCCTGCTCGCGGACCAGAAGGTGACGGTCCTCAACCAGACCCCGTCCGCCTTCTACCGGCTCATCCAGGAGGAGCGCGAAAACCCCGGCGCCGCCGGTGAACTCGCCCTGCGCACGGTCGTCTTCGGCGGTGAGGCCCTCGATCTGCGGCGCCTGGAGGACTGGTACGAGATCCACCCGGACTCCGCCCCGACCCTCGTCAACATGTACGGCATCACGGAAACCACCGTGCACGTCACGTACCGGGCCCTCGACCGGCGCGGCGCGGCCACTCTCAGTGGCAGTGTGATCGGTGAGGCGATCCCGGACCTCCGGGTCTACGTCCTGGACGCGGGGCTGCGTCCGGTTCCGCCCGGTGTCCCGGGCGAGCTGTATGTCGCCGGCGACGGTCTGGCCCGCGGCTATCTCGGCCGCCCCGGTCTGTCCTCCGAGCGGTTCGTCGCATGCCCCTTCGGTGCGCCGGGAGCCCGGATGTACCGCACCGGTGACGTCGTGCGCTGGACGGGTGACGGCGAGCTCGAGTACCACGGCCGCGCGGACGACCAGGTCAAGATCCGTGGCTTCCGCATCGAACTCGGTGAGATCGAAGCGGCGCTGTCCTCGTACGACGCGGTCGCCCAGGCCACCGTCGTCGTCCGCGAGGACCAGCCCGGCAACAAGCGGCTCGTCGCCTATGTCGTGCCGACCACCGGCCTGAGCCTCGACACGGACGCCCTGCGCGCCCACATGACGGAGGTGCTGCCGGAGTACATGGTCCCGGCCGCGTTCGTTGCTCTGGACGTGCTGCCCCTGACGGCCAACGGCAAGCTGGACCGCAAGGCCCTGCCCGCCCCCGACTTCAGCGAGCACGTCACCGACCGCGGCCCGCGTGACGCCCGTGAGGAGCTGCTCTGCGGTCTGTTCGCGGACGTTCTCGGTCTCGACACCGTCGGTATCGACGACAGCTTCTTCGAACTGGGCGGCGACAGCATCGTCTCCATCCAGCTCGTCAGCCGCGCCCGCGCCGCCGGACTCGTCCTGACCCCCCGCGATGTCTTCCAGCACCGCACGGTCGAGGCGCTGGCCGTGGTGGCGCAGGCCGCCGACACCGAGGCCGACTCCACACCGCGGGACCCGGACGCCGGCATCGGTGAGCTTCCTGCCACGCCGATCATCCACTGGCTGGCCGAGACCGGCGGCCCCGTCGACGGCTACAACCAGGCCATGGTCGTCCAGGCCCCGGCCACGGCCACCCTGGACACCCTCGCCGCCACACTCCAGCCCGTCCTCGACCACCACGACATCCTGCGGCTGCGCACCACCCGGACCGAGGGCGCCGACTGGGCCCTCACCATCCGGCCCAAGGGCGCCGTCAAGGCCGCCGACATCCTGCGCCGCGTCGACGCCAACGGCATCCACGGCGACGCCCTGCGCACCCTCATGGCCGACGAGGCCCGAACCGCCCAGGGCGCGCTCGACCCCGACAACGGCGTCGTGCTGCAAGCCGTCTGGTTCGACGCCGGCGAGGGCACCACCGGGCGCCTCCTCCTCATGGCCCACCACCTGGTCATCGACGGAGTATCCTGGCGCATCGTCCTGCCCGACCTGGCCACCGCCTACCGGGCTCTCGGCAGCGGCGACGAGGTCGAACTCCCGCCCGTGGGAACCTCGTTCCGGGCTTGGGCCCAGGGTCTGGTGGAAGCGGCGTCCTCTGAGGCCCGTGTCGCCGAGCTCGACGTATGGACCTCGATGCTCGGGACCGAGGACCCACTCCTCGGCAACCGCCCCCTCGACCCCGAGCGCGACACCGCCGCCACCTCACGCAGCCTCTCCCTCGAACTCCC
>NZ_JACHJG010000036.1 GCF_014203545.1 Streptomyces netropsis | reverse complement strand
ATCGGAACCCGGTCCCGAATTCCGGCATGCCGAAATCGATCCCGTTCAAGGGCCGTGCAGTAGAGATTGCCGCCAGTGAGGCGTGAAGTGCCGCCTCGCCATCCTCGCGGACGCCGTGGCAACTCGAAGGACTCTACACGAGCCCGGTACGACGCATCAAACCGGTGGCGCAAGGGGTTTTGGTGGCGGTACCGTCACCGCATGACCAAGCATGCGCACACCCAGCAGTGGTGGGCCGCCTGACCGGCGGCCGATCAGCGCATGCATCCAACGGCCGCCGCCTCGGCGGCCGTTTTTGCTGTCCGTGGCGGTGGTCCCCTCTCCAGGGAGACAGCACCGATGACACGCAGCTTCAGCGGGATCAAACCGACCGGCCACCTCACCCTGGGCAACTACCTCGGGGCCGTCCGCCAGTGGGTCGAGGTGGATCAGCACCAGGCGGACGCCCTCTTCTCCGTCGTCGACCTGCACGCACTGACCGTGGACCACGAACCGGCGCGCGTACGAAGGCTCAGTCGGCAGGCGGCGACGCTGCTCCTGGCGGCCGGGCTGGATCCTGCGCGGTGCACCGTGTTCGTACAGAGCCATGTGGACGAGCACACCCGGCTGTCCTATCTCCTGGAGTGCACGGCCACCGACGGCGAGATGCGACGGATGATCCAGTACAAGGAGAAGTCCGCGCGGGAACGGGCGGCGGGCGGCAGCGTACGGCTGTCGCTGCTGACCTATCCGGTGCTGATGGCGGCGGACATCCTCGCCTACGGGGCGGACGAGGTGCCGGTGGGTGACGACCAGGCCCAGCACGTGGAGCTGACCCGCGACCTGGCGGTGCGGTTCAACCAGCGCTACGGGCGGACGTTCACCGTGCCGAAGGCCGTACTCCCTGCCGTGGCCGCCCGTGTCATGGATCTCCAGGACCCGACGTCGAAGATGGGGAAGTCGCACGCGGAGACGGCGGGCATCGTCTATCTGCTGGACGAAGCCGAGGTCGTGCGCAAGAAGGTCATGCGTGCGGTGACGGACAGCGGGAGTGACGTCGCCTACGACCGGGAAGCGCAGCCCGGTGTCGCGAATCTGCTGGAGATGCTGGCGGCGTGCACGGACGGCAAGCCGGCGGAACTGGCCGAGGGGTACACCTCGTACGGGGCGTTGAAGAAAGACACAGCGGACGCGGTGGTCGAGTTGCTGCGTCCGGTGCGAGAGCGGCACGCGGAGCTGTGTGCCGATCCGGGATATGTGGACGGCGTCCTGCGGGAGGGTGCCGAGCGGGCGCGGGGGCTGGCACGGCCGATCGTCGACGCCGCCTACGCCGCTGTGGGGCTGATGCGGCCCGTATGAAGGCGGGAGACGCCTGATCCGTGCGCGCCCCGCGATGCGGGGCGCGCACGGAATCGTCGCGGAACGTCAGGCGTGTCCGGAGGCCAGTTCGCGGCTGCGGTCGCGGGCTGCCTCGAGAGCGGCGATCAGTGCTGCTCGTACCCCGTGGCGTTCGAGCTCGCGGATCGCGCTGATCGTCGTCCCCGCGGGGGAGGTGACCGCTTCGCGGAGCTTGACGGGGTGCTCGCCGCTGTCGCGGAGCATGACGGCCGCGCCGATGGCGGCCTGGACGATCAGGTCGTGGGCCTTGTCGCGAGGCAGGCCGAGCAGGATGCCGGCGTCGGTCATGGCTTCGACGAGGAAGTAGAAGTAGGCGGGGCCGGAGCCGGACAGCGCGGTGGCCGCGTCCTGCTGGGTCTCCGGGACACGGAGCGTCTTGCCGACCGGCTTGAAGATCTCCTCGGTGCGGAGGAGGTGCTCCTCGGTCGCGTGGGAGCCGCCGGAGATGACGGACATGCCTTCGTCGACGAGGACCGGGGTGTTCGGCATGACGCGCACGACGGGGGTGCCCGCCGGAAGCCGCTCTTCGAAGAGGGCGGTGGGCACACCGGCCGCCGCGCTGATGACCAGGCGGTCGGCGGGGAGGTGGGGGGCCAGCTCGTCGAGGAGGGTCGTCATGTCCTGTGGCTTGACCGCCAGGATCAGCGTGTCCGCGTTCTTGGCGGCCTCGATGTTGCTGACGACCTCGACGCCGTAGCGGGCGTGGAGCGCTTCGGCCCGCTCGGGACGACGGGCGGTGATCAGCAGATCGGCAGTGGACCAGCCGGCGCGGATCATGCCGCTGAGAAGCGCCTCGCCGATCTTTCCGGTGCCGAGGACGGCGACTTTCTGAGGCACGGGGCTCACCACTTCGCTGCGCTGGGCTTCAGGGTCGTGCGGACCGTACGGGCCTGACCGGGCCGAACGGTCCGTGCCCGGTCATCTTCGCACGCCAGGGCGGGCCGAACGTATGCACGCACACAGGCGCACGCCGGGGCGATCGGAGCGGGTTGCTCCTGTTTCCTGCCGTCGCGTTTACGTGGTGGTTACAGATCAATTCCCCAACCCCCAGCGGCACTTGGGCACTCTGTGGTCCAGTGTCCACAGCACATCCCCTGGGGCGACGGCATCGACTTTCTCGATGGTTGACCATGCCTTGACGAAGGCCATGCCTACCCCTCCCCCGTCGACGGCTGCCCCTGTCCCCGAGGCGCCCGTCCTCACGAAGGCCCGGACTGGCAGTCCCAGCCGTACCGGCCGCGACAACGCGTCACAACGATCCGTATCGCTGTGCGCCGCCACGGCGCGCTGGAGGCAACCTTCATGCAGAAAAGCCGCTTCAGCCATGTCCGAAATACCGTCTCCGTCTCCCGGGGGGACCTCCGGGCGGACTTCACCGCCTCGCTCGTCGTCTTCCTCATAGCCGTGCCGCTGTCCGTCGGTATCGCCGTCGCTTCCGGTGTCCCGGTCGAGCTGGGTCTCGTCACCGGCATCGTCGGCGGAATCCTCACCGGGCTGCTGCCCGGCAGCAGTCTCCAGGTCAGCGGGCCCGCCGCCGGACTGACCGTGCTCGTGTACGAGGCCGTGCGGGCGTACGGGCTCGAGGTGCTCGGTGTGATCGTGCTCGCCGCCGGGCTGTTGCAGGTGGCGATGGGGGTGCTGCGGCTGGGACGTTGGTTCCGGGCGATCTCCGTCGCGGTCGTCCAGGGCATGCTCGCGGGCATCGGTGTCGTCCTGATCGCGGGCCAGCTGTACGCGCTCGCCGGCGCCGACGCCCCGGCCGGCGGCCTGGCGAAGCTGGGCGGGCTGCTGGGACTGGTCGTCGACACCGTGCGCTCGCCGGAGGCGCTGACCGCGGTGGCGGTGGGCGTCGGTACGACGGCGGTGCTGGTGCTGTGGCCCCACTGGCGACGGGGTGCCCTCGTGCTGCCCGCGCCACTGGCCGCGGTCGCACTGGCGACCGTCGTGGTGGGCACCCTGTCCCTGCCGGTGACACGGGTCGAGGTGCACGGGCTGCTCGACGCGGTACAGCCGCCGAGTGGCGGGGGCTTCGCGCGGCTGGCGGAGTTCGGGGTGCTGGGGACGGTTCTGGCCTTCGCGCTGATCGCCTCCGCGGAGACGCTGTTCAGCGCGGCGGCGGTGGACCGACTGCACGAGGGGCCCCGCACGGACTACGACAAGGAACTGATCGCCCAAGGCGCCGGCAACACGGTGTGCGGCGCGCTCGGCGCACTTCCCATGACGGCCGTGATCGTCCGCAGCGCGGCCAACGTGCAGGCGGGCGCCCGGACGAAGGCCTCGCGGGTGCTGCACGGGGTATGGATGCTGGTCTTCACCGCACTGCTGCCGTGGGCACTGGGGATCATCCCGGTGGCGGCACTGGCGGGGGTATTGGTGCACGCGGGGTGGAAGCTGATTCCCGGGCGGGAGTTGGTGCCGCTGTGGCGGGACCACCGGGGTGAAGTGGTGGTGCTCCTGGCGACCACGGGGTCGATCGTGGCGACGAATCTCTTCGAGGGCGTGCTCATCGGACTGCTCCTGGCCGTCGCCAAGGCCGCGTGGGAGTCCTCGCACGTGCACGTGGAAACGGTCGCGACGGCCGACGGCGTCGTACGGGCACGCGTACTCGGCAATGCGAACTTCCTCCGGCTGCCCAAGCTGCTCGACGAACTCGAGGCGCTACGGCGTCCGGGGCACGGCGTCGAGCTCGACCTGGCCGGCCTGCGCCATGCGGACCACGCTTGCCGAGCGGCGTTGGTGGCCTGGGCGGAACGGCATGCCGAGGTAAAGGGCACGGTGTCGACGGGGCCGCCGGTCGAGGCCTAGGAGAGCAGGCCGTCTCCGGGAATTCAGCGGCGGGCATTCCGGCCCCGAGAATTTGACCGGAAACGCAGAATAGCCCCCGCAGGAACCAGATGGTTCCCACAGGGGCTACTCTTAAAAATTGTTCGGCGGCGTCCTACTCTCCCACACGGTC
>NZ_JACHJG010000035.1 GCF_014203545.1 Streptomyces netropsis | reverse complement strand
TCAACACGGACATGATGCTCGCCGCCGCCAGCGCCCTCGCGAACGTCGTCACCGAGGACGAGCTCAACGCGAACTACATCATCCCGAGCGTCTTCCATGCGGGAGCCACGGAGGCGGTGGCTTCGGCGGTGAAGCGGGCCGCGCTCACGCTCCGCCCGTCCTCGACGCACGTACTCCCTGCCTGATCGACACATCGGGGTGACGGGCCGCGCCGGTGGGCGCGGACCGGAACACACATGCCCACGGAGTGGACTTGCCCCGACTGTCTGGGACATCAGTCCAGTGGTGGCCAGGGGCCGGCGAGTAGGCGCTCGGCCTCCGCGACGATCGCAGCGGCCGGCTGTTCGCGTGTGCCGTGCCGCATCGCCTCCCAGTCGTCGTACGCATCGACCTTGTCTGCAAACGGCTGAAGCGACCGGGGCCGGGCCAGCACGCTCCAGCCCTCGTACGTGATCACGTCACCCCCGGCCCCAGGGTCCAGACTCCCGTTCACGATCATCCGGAGCCACCAGCGCACGAGTTCCCAGCGTGCCGCTTCCCAGGGGATACCGGTGTCATCGGCGGGAAGGCCCACGGTCAGCCCCAGCTCGGCCAGTACCTGGTCGAAGAGCACATCGGCGCTCTCATGCTCTGTTCGCGACAGACCGGCAAGCAGCGGAAGCGACTCCGTCTCGACGCCGAGGACCAGCGCAGTAAGCCCTGCCTCGACCAGCTGGTGCGGGTAGTGCTGTCGGCCGATCAGGCGCTCCAGTGCCAGCATCCGTAGGTACTCGACAGCCTCCTGCGCGCTGACGGCGTAGGGGGTGTGCGGTGTGGGCGCGGTGACGTCGATGCCCGGACCGCCCCCGATGAAGTACGACCAGAAGCCGACAGTCGCGTGGGCCGGGAGCCTGCTCGCCCGGCCGGTGAACTCGTGCCGTATGTAGTCGGCGAGGTCGTTCCCATAGAAGATGATGTCGGTCTGGTGGACGGACAACACGGGGTGGCCCCACTTGCCTGCCGTGCCGGGCAGGTAGCGGTGGCTGTAGACGGGGATCAGCTGCGGTACGGTCGCCAACTCGGACCGTGCGATCTGCAGCGCGTCGGATGTCTCTGCGGGCCTCGGACTCCAGGCGGGGTGCCAGAAGCCGTTGTGCTCAACGTCGAAGAGGACGCCCTCGACCGGTTGGGAGAGCCGCGAAGCCAAGTCCTCGGGTTCGCCGTTCCTCCAATCAGGCCAGCGTCGTGACCCGTGCGGGAGCCCGGCGGCAAGGAAGACCCTGTGGTCCGCCGAGAAAGTGAAGCCGAACCGGGCCTCGACCGCGTCGAGTTCCCGCTCGCTGAGGCCCGGCCCGATCTTGGCCCGAAGCAAGTTCTGAAGGACCCTGGCGGCTTCCAGCGTGAGCGGCGGGGGTGACTGTGCAGTCATCCCGGCAGCTTAGTGACCGGAAGGGCCATACCGCCGTGAAGTAGACCAACATCCGGCGCCCCTCGGGGAAGTCGTAGTTGCACCAGACCGTCTTGCCTTCGCCCTTCGCGTTGTGGCACTCCCCGGCGTCGACAATCCTGTTGCCGTGATCCAGGTCCTGCGCCTTCCAGAGCACCACGCTCCGGCGGCCGTCCGCCCAGTTGTCCAGTACCTCGAACCTGTCGCCGTCGGAGTGGAAGCAAGTCCAGCCGCCTTGGGCGAACGGCTGGCTGCAGAACTTCTGAACATCGGCACTCGCGGGACTTGCCGACGTCGTCACCGCTCCCAGGGCAGGGCTTAGGCGTAGTCGGGTGTCGTCCGATTTGTGCCTAAATAAGGCCGACTTCGACAAGATCAAGAAGGCTCGCGCAACCGCCATGCCATGGGAGGCGGCAACGTCCCGCCACCGTGCGAAACTGCCGCCCACCCCCGTCCCAGCCCTTGCTTAACCTATCGAATCTCGATAGATTTCCATCGCGATTCGATGGAAGGATGAGTCATGGGAAAGTTGACCGTGCGTGCGCTGCGCGCCGTGCTCGTAGTGGTGCTCGCCGGCACCGTGTTCGTGCAGGCACTGATGGTGTGGACATTGGTCAGCGGGAGCGACCCGGAAGACGGGTCGCTCCCGCTGACCGCGCTGCGCGTGAGCACGATCCTGGGCATGGTGTCGGTTCAGGTCGCCCTGGTCTGCGTATGGCGGCTGGTGACGATGGTGCGACGCGGAACCGTGTTCTCCCGCACCGCCTTCCGGTACGTGGACGGCGTGATCGGCGCGATCGTGGCGGCTGCCCTCGTGTGGTTCGCGGTCACGGTCATCAATGCGCCGGGCCAGCGGGAGGACCCGGGCGTCACTGTCATCATGGGCGGGGTCGGCGTGGCCATCCTGGGGGTCGCGCTCATCGTGCTCGTGCTGCGGATGCTGCTCGCCCAGGCCGTCGCGCGCGACGTCGAAGCGGCGCAGATGCAGGCCGAGTTGGACGAGGTGATCTGATGCCGATCGCCGTCGACATCGACGTGATGCTGGCCAGGCGGAAGATGTCCGTGGGCGAGCTCGCGGACCGCGTAGGGATAACTCCCGCCAACCTGGCGGTCCTCAAGAACGGCCGCGCCAAGGCGGTGCGCTTCGCGACGCTCGCCGCGCTCTGCGAGGTGCTCAAGTGCCAGCCGGGCGATCTGCTTCGCTGGGAAGCCGAGGACGCCGCAGGCGAATGACGTGCCCTTCCAAGATCATGGAGTTCTCGAAACCCGTGACCCGGGGGGAAGAGCGTGACTGCCGACGCATCATCGCCGATCCCGCCTGCCTCTGACCAACTCCGCGAGCATCCCGGGGCCGTGCCAGAGGAGATCCCGGGCCTGCCGGAGCGACTGCCCGAGGTGCCCGACCCTCGCGATCCGCGCGGCGTACGGCACGCTCTGGTCGTCGTGCTCGCGCTGACCGCGTGCGCGGTTCCGGCCGGAGCCCCACCTCCCTCCTGGCGGTGGGTGAGTGGATCACCGACGCCCCGCCGTCCGTCCTGAAGCGCCTTGGCGTACGGGTCCCCGAAGCGGTGCCTGCCGGCGGAGGCGACGGTGCGGCGGCTGCTGGGCCGCATCGACGGCGACGCGTTGGACCGGGCGGTGAGCTGCTGGCTGGCCGACGGTCAATTGCACGCGGTGGCGGTCGACGGCAAGACCCTGCGCGGAGCGGCCAGGGCCACGGGCCGCAAGATTCATCTGCTCGCCGCCTGCGAACACCTCTCCGGCCTGGTCCTGGCCCAACTCGACGTAGGCGCGCAGACCACGAGATCACCTGCTTCCAGCCTCTGCTGGAGACCCTCGCCGAACTGGCGGGCGTGGTCGTGACCAGCGACGCCTTGCACACCCAGCGCGAGCACGCCAGCTACCTGCTCGGCCGAGGCGCGCACTGCATCGTGACGGTGAAAGGGAACCAGAAGAAGCTCCACAAGCAGCTCAAGTACCTTCCCTGGAAACAGATCCCGCTGCAGGGCCGCACCCGCGACACCGGCCACGGCCGCGGTGAGATCCGCCGCATCAAGGTGTGCACGGTGAACAGCCTGCTCTTTCCCGGCGCCCGCCAGGCCGTCCAGCTCAAGCGCCACCGAGTGGATCGCAAGACCGGAAAGGTCAGCATCAAGACCGTCAACGCGGTCACCAGCCTCACTGCCGAACAGGCCACACCCGCCGAGCTCGCCCGGCTGATCCGCAGCCACTGGAAGATCGAAGCCCTGCACCACGTCCGAGACATGACGTTCGCCGAGGACGCCTCCCAGCTGCGAACCGGCTCCGCACCCCGCGCCATGGCGACCTGGCGCAACCTCGCCATCGGCGCCCTTCGCCTCGCCGGGAAGAGCAGCATCGCCGCCGGCCTCCGGCACAACGCCCGCGACGCCAGCCGACCGCTCGCCCTCCTCGGGCTCGCATAATCACGAAACAGACGTCACGCGACTACGCCGAGGCCCTGGTTCCCAGGGCGACTACGGCGGTAGCGACAGACGTCACGGCACGGCAGAACTTCATAGAGACCTCCTGAGAAGGGAATGGTCGGCACCTCGGACTCGCCTGCCGACGATGCCTGAAGAACCGCAGACTGTGATCGCCTTACGAGCTCCTGGCGCGCCGTCTGTGGCCCTGTTCATGGTGTGGCCTGACGTAAGGGGAGGGTCAAGGCGGCAGCCCGAGGAGCTACGGGCTGCCGCCCTTGTACGCGTTGCCGACGTGGATTTGCGCGAGGCCGCTCACCGGCATCAGGGAACGGATGTCTCGCAGGAAGCGGGGGCAGCCGCGACGTCCCGCTCTCGCGGGTGTCCGATCCCGGCCTATCCGCCGGCCGTTCCCTGAGCTGACTGCCCGTCCGGGGCGCGTGCTGCGCGTGCCGTTCCAGCCTGCCCCCCTGTGCGCTGTTGGACCGGTGGTTCTCGCCGCGGCGCCTGCCCGGCCCCGGTTTGTGCGGCGGCCTGTCGGTGCTCCGCTTGTCGCCCGCGGTGTCGGCCTCCGGTGATCTCCGGGGTCTCCCGGCCATGTTGGGAGCTCGGTGAGCCATGTTGTCGGAGGCCAGGCACGGCGAGCCGTCAGCTGGCGCATGCTGGACGCCGTCGTGGCACGTGGAGGGAGCCGCATGGCCTATTCGGAGCTCGATACGACCGGTCTGCCGCGGGAGGACCGGTTCGCATGGTGGCAGGAGGCGGTGGGGCAGGGGGTGGCGCCGATCCGGATCACCAGCGACCACGCCGCCGACTTCGTCGCCCGTGCGGGATTTCTGCCCTTGGGGCCCGTGCACCTGACGACCATGTCCTTCCCCTCGCTGGCGTCGGAACGCCCCGCGGAACTCGTCCGCCGCTCCGATCCGGAGACGTACGAGCTCACGCTGATCCTGGGAGGGGAGATGCGGGTCGCCCAGGAACGCCGCGAGACGAGTCTGGCCGCCGGGGACTTCGCGATGTGGACCTCCTCGCGCCCCTACAGCGGGCGAGCTGTGAGCAGCCCGGAGTCCGGCGCTTCGCGCGCCGTCATCCTGCATCTTCCCCAGGCGCTCGTCCCTCTGCCGCAGGACAGGGTCAAACCGTTGCTCGCCCGCGGGCTGTCGGCTCGGTCGGGACTGGGCAGGATTCTCGCGCAGTACCTGGAGTCCCTGGTCCAGGAGGCGCCCGCCCTGGACGATGAGGCCACCGGCCGGCTCGGTACGACGAGCCTCGATCTGGCCACCGGCTTCCTGGCTCAGCAGGTGGGCGCGCAGGAGCGTCTCCCGCCGGAGACACGGCACCAGGTCCTGCTGGCCGCCATCGACACCTTCATCGAGGACAATCTCGCCGATCCCCGGCTCTCTCCCGGTGCCATCGCCGCCCGGCACCACATCTCCGTACGCCTTCTCCACCAGCTCTTCCGCGGCCGTCCGGAGACGGTGTCCGCCAGGATCCGGCGCCGACGGCTGGAACGATGTCACGAAGACCTCGCGGCCCCCCGGCTCCGTTACCTGCCGGTGCATGCCATCGGCGCGCGGTGGGGCCTGACTGCCCCGGCCGGATTCAGTCGCGCGTTCCGTGCTGCCTACGGCATCTCGCCCGGAGAGCATCGCAACGTGTCCTCGCGCTCACTTGCCTCCTCCGACGGCGTGCACGCAGAGCCAACGTTTCCCGCGCTCTCGGCCAATGACCGCTGCGCGGGCAGCGGGAGAGACTGACGGAGCGCGAGAGGTTGATCGAGATCCGTCAAGAATTTCCAGGAGGGTCAAATGACCAAACGAGTGGCAGGTATGCCTTGTGGGAGGAAAGCCGTAGGTAAAGCGAGAAAGGTAACTTTGGCGTTGGCTGCGGTCGGAGGAATGGCTCTGTCCATACCGGCTTCCACTGCGAGCGCGGCTTCCGGGGACCGGGTGATCTGGACCAACCAGACGCACGACGTGCAGTTCGCTACAGGCGACTGCGTTGCGGACGCCAGTTTCCGCTACGTGACCGCCCTCCCGCACCCGAACACCATGTACGCAACGATCAGGAAGGTCAGTGGACCGGCCTGGTGTCGTTTCTCCGTGGAACTGGCCTTCCGTGATCGGTACAACCAGCACGTGACCACGGGTGAAGTGATCTCTGCGTCGAGCGCAACCGTCACCGGTCTCGGTACACGATGTTCCGTAAAGGTGTCGATTCAGAGGTCCCCCACGAACGGGTGGTATTCGTACTACCTCAATAACAACAACGGGACATGCTGAGTTAAGAAGATGTAGGTCAGTACCTCTTCCGGGAACGAGGTCTGATTCAGTAATTGCGGAAGGCCTTGCCGGCGGATAAAGTTCGTTGATTGGTGCTGGGAAAAGTGACCGGCCGGGTGGCACTACCGCGCCACCCGGCCGCTGCCCTCTCGGCTGGACCCCATGAGGTCCATCAAGTCGACCTCACCACGGGCGCGCCGCGCAACGAGTTCTGAGTTATCCGTGACGGCCGCCCCGAGCGGGGGCGTGTCAGCGGCTGGTCTTGCGGACGCCCGCTCCCAGAACTCCCGGCGTGGATGGCCGGGAAGGGCAGCGCATTTCTTCATTCTCAAGGCATTTGCGGCGTCAAGCCTGCTTTGGAGTCAACGTGCGCAGCGGTATCGGCCATTCAGCGCGGCTTGTCAACCGGTGTGCTGGTATTGCACAGCGCGAAGCAGTATGAAATGGCAAACCATCGACTGCTGGAAAGGGGAAGTGATCCACATGAAAGCTAGGAAGCAGAAACGTATCGCCGCTTTGAGCGGAACCCTGGCTGTACTCGCGAGCGTGGGGTTGTGGCTGGCGCCGGGAGCTTCCGCCGACAGTGACTCACGCCTCGGCGGCTGCGGGTTCTTGGGGCGCAAGATATGCGGCCACGGGGGTGTCAACGGCAACAATCAGCGGGTCTACGCGTGTGACACCTACGAAAACGGCGAAGGGTTCCTCACCCGCTACTGGACGATTGACGGCCGTTCGGGATATGTCGGCGACTCAAATGGCGCCATAGATCCCTGCGGTGAAGTCTGGCCAGGGGGCTACATATCCAAGTACCAGGTCTGCAGGAATACCAAGCCTTGGATCTGCAGGCCTGAAGTTGACCTGTAGGCGGTCTTCGCCCGGCGCCTCAGGTTGTGAAGGGATTCCCTGGGCTGGGCAGTCCAGGGAATCCGTACGCGCGTCTCATGAGCTCGCTCATGATTGTCCTGGCCGTCACTGACGGCGGACAATTCGGCGATTTGCTGTGGGTGTGGGGCTTAGGTGGTGGGTGTGGGGTAGGTGGGGTATTCGATTCCGGTGATGTGTTGGACGACGCGGATGACTTGGCAGGAGTATCCGAATTCGTTGTCGTA
>NZ_JACHJG010000034.1 GCF_014203545.1 Streptomyces netropsis | reverse complement strand
TACATGCGTTCGCCGGTGGTGCTGTAGGGGTCGGCGGTGAAGCGTTCGGCGGTGAGGCCGGGGCGGCCGGTGTAGCCGTGGGCGAGCTGGATGCCGGCGAGGTAGAGCTCGCCGGGGACGCCGATGGGTGCGGGGCGCAGGGCCGCGTCGAGGACGTAGGTGCGGGTGTTCCAGATGGGGCGGCCGATCGGGACCGACGCGGTCGGGGTGTCGGGGCTGGTGGCGTGGGCGGTGACGTCGACGGAGGCTTCGGTAGGTCCGTAGAGGTTGTGCAGTTCCACACCCGGCAGCAGGTCATGGAAGCGGGTCACGGCGTCGGCGGGGAGGGCTTCGCCGGAGCAGATGACCCGGCGCAGGCCGGTGCAGTTGCCGGCTGCGGGGTCGGCGAGGAACGCCTGGAGCATCGAGGGCACGAAGTGGACGGTGGTGATGTTCTCGTCCTGGATCAGGCGTGCCAGGTAGGCGGGGTCCTTGTGCCCTTCCGGGCGTGCGAGGACGAGGGTGGCGCCGGTGCGCAGGGCCCAGAAGAACTCCCACACCGACACATCGAACCCCGACGGTGTCTTCTGCAACACCCGGTCCGAAGCATTCAGCTTGTAGGTGTCCTGCATCCACTCCAGACGGTTGTGAATGCCCTCGTGCCCGACGACGACGCCCTTGGGGCGTCCGGTGGAACCGGAGGTGAAGATGACATACGCCGCCGCGTTCTCCGGCAACACCCGCTCAGGGGCGGTGTCGGGACGGTCGGTGGCGATGCCGTCGGTGGTGTCCAGCAACAGGGCCGGCACGCTGGTCTTCGGCAGAGCCGGGGCAACCTCGACGGTTGTCAGCAGCAACGCCGGTTTGGCGTCCTCGAGGATCCAGCCGATGCGCTCGGCCGGGTAGTCCGGGTCCACGGGTACGTACGCCGCACCCGCCTTCACCACCGCATACAGCGCGACGATGAGCTCCAGCGACCTGGGAGCGGCGACGGCGACGAAGTCACCAGCGGCCACCCCCCGCGCGATCAGCTCGTGCGCCAGCCGGTTCGCCCGCGCGTCCAGCTCCGCATACGACAGCGACTCGCCCTCGAACACCACAGCCGCAGCGTCCGGCGTCCGGGCCACCTGCGCCTCGAACACACCAGGCAGCGTCCCCGCCGCAACCTCACACCCGGTCGCGTTCCACTCCTCGACGACCAGACCACGGTCGGTCCCGGACTGCACCTCCACCGCACCGATCGACACACCAGGGTCAGCCGCGACCGCCTCCAGCAGCCGCACCAGCCCCTCCGCCAACCGCCGCGCCGAACCCTCGTCGAACAGATCCCGCGCGAACTCCAGACGACCCGCGATACCGGCAGGGTTGCCTCGCTCGTCCAGGGCCTCGACGAGTTCGAAAGTCAGATCGAACCTCGCGTCGTGCAGCGGAACCACATGGTCGGTGGCACTGACACCGTTGAGATCCAGCGTGGTCGCGGGGTTGTTGTGCAGCGACAGGAAGACCTGGAAGAGGGGGTGGCGGGCCAGCGAACGGGTGGGGTTGAGGATCTCCACGAGGCGCTCGAACGACAGGTCCTGGTGGGCGTAGGCCGCGAGGTCCGTCTCCCGGACCCGGCCCAGCAGCTCCTGGAACGTCGGGTCGCCCGACGTGTCCGTGCGCAGCACCAGCGTGTTGACGAAGAACCCGACCAGATCGTCCAGCGCGGCGTCCGTACGACCCGCGATCGGCGAGCCGATCGGTATGTCGGTGCCCGCCCCGTAGCGGGTCAGCAGCGCGGCGACACCTGCCTGGAGCACCATGAAGAGGCTGCTGCCGTTCCCCTGGGACAGGGTGAGCAACCGCTGATGTGTGGTGGCGTCCAGCACGACGGGTACATCGGCCGCCCGCCGGGTCGGCTGGGCCGGCCTCGGGCGGTCGGTCGGCAGGGCCAGTTCCTCGGGGGAGCCCGCGAGGTTCGCCCGCCAGTAGGCGACCTGCTGTGCCAGCGTGCTGTCGGGGTCGGACTCGTCGCCCAGCACCTCCCGCTGCCACAGGGTGTAGTCGGCATACTGCACCGGCAGCGGCTGCCACTTCGGCGCTGCACCCTCGCAGCGGGCGACGTAGGCGGTGGACAGGTCGCGCGCGAGGGGGGTCATCGACCACCCGTCGCCGGCGATGTGGTGCATGGTCACCAGCAGGACGTGGCTGTCGGGCGCCGTCCGGAACAGCTGCGCCCGGATCGGTATCCGCGTGGCGAGGTCGAATCGGGCGGCGGCCTCCTCGGCCAGGGCCTGGGCCAGGTCCTCCTCGGCGACCACAGTGGTGGGCAGTTCGAGCCGTACGTCGGATCCGGGCAGGATCTCCTGGCGCGGAAGTCCGTCGGTCTCCGGGAAGACGGTGCGCAGGCTCTCGTGACGTGAGATCACGTCGTTGAGGGCGAGTTCCATCGCCTTCACATCCAGGGCGCCGGAGAGCCGGAGAGCCGTGGGCATGTTGTAGTTGCCGCCGGTGTCCTCCAGCCGGTTGAGGAACCACAGCCGGTTCTGGGAGGCCGAGAGAGGAATCTCGGCCGGGCGCTCCATGGCGCTCAGCGGCCTGCGGGCAGCGCCGGCGGAAGCGAACAGTGCGGCGATGCCCGCCACGGTCGGTGCCTGGAACAGGTTCCGTACCGACAGCTCGACCCCGAGTTCGGCACGGATGCGGCTGACGAGGCGGGTGGCGGTCAGTGAGTGGCCGCCCAGGTTGAAGAAGCTGTCGTCGATCCCGATCCGCTCCAGACCGAGGACGTCCGCGAAGAGCGCGCACAGCGATTCCTCGCGCTCGTCGCGCGGGGAACGGCCGGTGACCTGGTCGGCGAAGTCGGGTGCGGGCAGGGCCCGCTGGTCGAGCTTTCCGTTGGCGGTCAGCGGGAGGGCGTCGAGGGTGACGAAGGCGGCGGGGACCATGTACTCGGGCAGGAGGCCCGTGAGGTGTTCGCGGATCGCGTCGGTGTCGAAGTCCTGGCCGGTGGCCGGAACGGCATACGCGACCAGGCGCTTGTCGCCGGGCCGGTCCTCGCGGACGACGACCGCCGCCCGGTCGACGGCTCGGTGGGAGGACAGCGCGGTCTCGATCTCGCCGATCTCGATCCGGAAGCCGCGGATCTTCACTTGGTCGTCCGCGCGGCCGAGGTAGTCCAGTCGGCCGTCCTCGGTCCAGCGCACCAGGTCGCCGGAGCGGTACATCCGCTCACCCGGAGCACCGAACGGGTCGGCTACGAACGAGCCGGCAGTCAGCCCCGGGCGGTCCAGGTAACCGCGGGCAAGGCTCGGGCCCGCGAGGTAGAGCTCACCCGTCAGACCGGGCGGCAGCAGCCGCAGGTGCGAGTCGAGGACGTAGGCCCGGGTGTTCTGCAGCGGACGCCCGATCAGGGGCCGCGGGCTGTCCGCGAGCCGGCACTGGATCGCGTCCACGGTGGTCTCGGTGGGCCCGTACTGGTTGTACGTCATGGTGTCCGGCAGTTGCCGCAGTTCCTGCCACAGCGCCTCGCCGGTCGCCTCGCCGCCGATCTGCAACAGACGGGGCCGGTGCTGTGTGTTCCGCATGAGTCCGGCGGCCAGCAGATGCTGTAGATGCGTCGGTGTGATGTCGACGACGTCGACGCGCGCCTCGGCGATGTAGCGGGTCAGCCGCTCGGCGTCGCGCCGTATCTCGTCACCGATGACATGCAGTTCATGGCCGGCCAGCATCCACATCAGACCGTCGACGGACGCGTCGAAGGTGAACGCGCTGATCAGCGCGGTCCTCATCCGCCGTCCGGCCGTGGCCGCCTCCGAGGCGAAGATTCCTGCCTGGTGGCTGTGGAAGAGCTGAACAGCATTGCGGTGGGGGATCACGACGCCCTTGGGGCGGCCGGTGGATCCGGACGTGTAGATGACATAGGCCGGGTGCCAGGGCGAGAGGGCCGTCGTGCGGTCCTCGTCGGTGACGGCCTCGCCGGACTGCCGGGAGACGTCGTCCAGCACCGCCGGGGAGTCGAGCACCAGGCGGGATTCACCCTGTGACGCCACGGAATCGAGCGCCGAAGAGGTCTCGACGGTCGACAGCACGACAACCGGCCGCGCGTCCTGAAGCAGGTAGGTGATCCGCTCCGCCGGGTACTCGGGATCCACCGCGAGGTAGCCACCGCCGGCCTTGAGAACGGCCAGCAGCGATACGACCATGTGCTCGGTACGGGGCAGGACCAGGGCCACCAGTCGCTCCGGCCCCACTCCCCGCGAGATCAGGTGCCGGGCCAGCCGGTTCGCCCTGGCGTCCAGCTCCGCGTACGAGATCCCGGTCTCCCCGAACCGCACAGCGATCGCGTCCGGCGTACGTGCGGCCTGCGCCTCGAACAGGTCCACCATCGTTGCCCCGGGCACCGGCGGCGCGGCGGGGCTCCACTCGGTGAGCAGGCGCTCTCGCTCCTCCGCGCCCAACAGCTCGAGCCGGCCCACCGGAGTGGCGTCCCCTCCGGCGATCTGCTCCAGCAGCCGAAGGACCCGGCCCATGACCGACTCGGCGGTGGCGTGGTCGAACACACCGGCCTGGTACTCCAAACGCAGGTGCAGTCGCTCACCGGGGATCGCGGTGAGCACCGCCGCGTAGTGCGTGGCGTCGCGACCGTCGAACCCGGTGATCTGCAGACCCTCGCCGAGCGCCAAGTCGGCTGTGTCGACCGGGTAGTTCTCCACCACGACACAGGTGTCGAACAGGTCGCCCACCCCTGCCAGCTGCTGCAGCTCGGTCAGGCCGACATGGTGGTAGGGCGTGAGGGCGGCCTGCTCGCCCTGCAGCCGGTCGACGAGGGCGCCGAACGTCTCGCCGGCGTCGAGCGTCACGCGCACGGGCACGGTGTTGATGAAGAGCCCGACCATCGACTCGATGCCGGGGAGGTGCGGAGGACGGCCGGAGACGACCGAACCGAGGACGACGTCGTCACGTCCGGTGAGCTGGCCGAGCGCGATGGCCCACGTGGCCTGAAGAAGGGTGTTGAGGGTGCGGCCGCCCGACCGTGCCTGGCCCGCGAGTGCCTTGGTGAGGGAGACGGGAAGATCGACGGACACCTGCTCCGGAAGGCTGTGGCTCCGGCCCCGGTCGACGGGGGCGATCAGGCTCGGCTCCTCCAGGCCGCCGAGCGCCTGCGACCAGGCCGTCCGGGCGGCTGCCGGGTCCTGCTTGGTCAGCCAGGTGAGGTAGTCGCGGTACGGGGTCACCCGGGGCAGCCCACCCGGGTAGCCCTGCGTGCCGTACAGCTCGAACAGCTCGCGCAGCAGGACGGGCATCGACCAACCGTCGAGGAGGATGTGGTGATTGGAGATGACCAGTCGGTACCGGTCGGGAGCCATGGTGACGAGGGTGAACCGGATCAGCGGCGGCTTGGTGAGGTCGAAGCGCCGGGCGCGGTCCGCGGCCAGCCAGCGCTCCCACTCCGCCTCGCGCTCGCCCTCCGGCAGCAGGCCGAGGTCCGTCTCCGTCCAGGGCAGCTCCACCTCACGGGGAATCAGCTGTACCGGCTCGTCGAACTTCTCGTGAAGGAACGCCGCCCGGAGGTTGGCGTGCCGACGCAGCAGGGCCGCCGCGGCCAGTCGCATCGAGCCGGCATGCAGCGGGCCCTCGATTTCGAGCACCAGCTGAACCGCGTAGATATCGGCCGACTCCTCGTCGTACACCGCGTGGAACAACAGGCCCTGCTGCAGCGGCGACAGTGGAAGAATGTCCTCGACCCCACGGCTATTCACGTGAATTACTCCCACTCCATATACGCACAGGCTGTTCGCGCCCAGATGTATAACAGCGCATTTCAGAGGTCACTCAACAGTCGGCCCGAGTAGGGGGCAACGACGACTGCAACAAGCTGCCAGATCGCGGAGACAGGGGTTCGCAAGCCCTGGTGGGGACAGCAGTTGGCTGTCATCGTGTCGCCGTGCGGGCGCCTCGTTCGGTACGGTCCCAAGGACGCGGTTGCCCGGCGCAAGGGTCGGTCGGTGTCTTTTCGTGGCAGGACGACGGAGCATGCCGGAAATCCCGTTGCCGACGCACTCGGTTTCCGTCATGAACAGTGAAAAGGGATACGTATGCGGGTTCCGGCTGGTGATCTGGTATTCGATGTCGAGGTGTCAGGGCCGGAGGACGGAGAACCGGTCCTGCTCCTGCACGGTTTCCCGCAGAGCCGACGCGCCTGGGACCAGGTGGTGCCGGCTCTCCACGCCGCGGGCCTGCGGACCATCGCGCCCGACCAGCGTGGCTACTGTGACGGTGCCCGGCCGGAGGGCGCGGACTCGTACGCGCTGCCGCTCCTGGCCGGTGACGCGGTGGCCATCCTGGACGCCCTCGGTATCGAGTCCGCCCATGTCGTGGGCCACGACTGGGGGTCGGTCGTCGCCTGGTACCTGGCCGCACGCCACACCGGCCGGGTCCGGACCCTGACCGCGATCTCCTTTCCGCACCTGGAAGCGTATTGGTACGCGTTGCGCAACGACCCGCTGCAACGGCAACTCTCGCAGTACGTCGCCTACTTCGTGTCGCCCGACAGCACGGACGGGATGCTCGCGGACGGCGCGGAGCCGCTTCGATCCCTGTTCGGCGACGAGGTGGACCCCGATCAGGTGAAGCACTACCTCGACCTGCACACCCGCCCCGGAGTGCTGGACGCGACGTTGAACTGGTACCGCTCCGGCAGCCTGCTCGCCGAGCACGAGGGCCTGGGCCCGGTCCCGGTGCCGACCACCTACATATCGAGTGACGGTGACCGGGCGGCGAGCCGGGTCGCGGTGGACCGGACGGCGCAGCACGTGACCGGCCCGTACCGGTTCGTGCTCCTGGAAGGCGTCACGCACTGGCAGCCGGAGCAGGCGCCGGAACGTATCACCGAAGAGATCCTGCGACGGGTGAACCAGTGCCAGGGCCGTTGAGTTCGGGCCCGTGGCGGATCGCCGGGGCGGCTGTCCGGCGTGCGGAGGACGGTCCGGCCGCGGACCTCCGCCATATGGGGGAGCGGAGTCGTGCTCGTGCATGATCCCGACCCTTCGCGGACCGGAAATACTGAAGGCATGGCAATCAACACGGTGCGTCCGGCAGCGGTGATCAAGACGACCAAGGCGGTCCGGTCGACGGAACGGCCCGTGCCGCGCTGGGCGGAGATCGTCGCCCACGCCATCCCGCTGCTGGCCCTGCCGGTGTGTATCTGGCGACTGCCCATCGGGTTCGGATTCAGAATGGGCATGGACGTTCCCCACGCGCCGCAGCCGTTATGGGTGACCGTGCCCTACGTCTTCGCGCTCAGTCTGCTGTCCGAGGCGTTCGCGCTGCTGTGCTCCGGCTTGGTGCGTTGGTGGGGCGAGACCGTGCCCGAATGGGTGCCCGTGTTCCGTGGCAGGCGCATCCCGCCCTTCCTGGTGATCGTGCCCGCTGCCCTGGCAGGTCTCTTCTTCACCGCGTTGTCGGTCGACTGGCTGCTCTGCATGTTCGAGATCGCCGGATTCTCGGACGTCCCTTACACCAACGGGTGGTGGGCCGTGCTGGCGGGAACGGTCAGCGGCTTGTTCACCCTGTGGGGGCCGCTGGTGCTCGCCCTGACATACGGCTACTACCGGCGTCGCTGCCGGCCGGAAGCCTGAACGGCCCGCCGGCCCCTGCCGCTTCGAATTCAGTGAAGCCCCCGCAACCACCGTTGCCGGGGCTTCCGTTCGTATAACACACCCTGCCACCACCCCAATTGTCCTCGGCGGCACAGCACGGACACCGGGGAAAGCGCAAGACCGGTCCGATGGCAGCAACCTGTCACCGTTGTTGTTCCGGCACAGGGGCATTGGACATCCTCGAAAAGCCTCAGATTCTCCTCATTCCTTGCCCAAAAGGGGTTCAGCCATGGCCGAGAAGGCTGTGTTCGATCCGGCGATACGCACGGCGGCCGGGGACTTCCGATGACCCGCAACGGTGCGTCGTTCGCCCGGGCCGCCCGTGCCTCCGATGCCGCCCGTGCCGTCCGCGCGGTCGTCACGGGCCGGGGCCGTGAAGCCGGGGCGGCCGCTCTCCGCGGCGCCCCGAAGTTCCGGTTCCGTCTCGACGACCCGGCCGCCGAGGCACGGTTGCGCACCGCCCTGGAGGGCGTGGAGAAGCGGCTGCAGGACACCGCGACCGACACCGCCGACCCCCGTGTCGCCGAACTCACCGGGCACGTCACCGCGGCCGGCGGAAAGCGGATGAGGCCCCTTCTGGTGCTGCTCGCCGGCGAGTTCGGCGAGCCGTGGCGGGACGGGGTGCCGCAGGCCGCGGTCATCGTGGAGCTGGTGCACGTCGCCTCGCTGTACCACGACGACGTGATGGACGAGGCGAGCACCCGGCACGGCGTGCCCAGCGCCAACGTCCGCTGGGGCAACCGGCAGACCGTCCGCGGCGGCGACTGGCTGCTCGCCCGCGCCGCCCGGCTCGCCGCCGACCTCGGCCCCGAGGCCGTGCGCCTCAACGCCGACACCGCGAGCAGGCTCGTCGACGGGCAGGTGCGCGAACTGGTCGGCCCCGCCCCGGGCCAGGACCCCGTCGAGCACTACTTCCAGGTGGCCGCGGGCAAGACCGCGTCCCTGCTGACCATGGCGCTGAGCATCGGCGCCCGGCAGGCGGGCGCCCCGGAGCCGTACGCGGAGGCCCTGGGGGCGTACGGCGCCTACCTCGGCGCCGCCTTCCAGATCGCCGACGACCTGCTGGACCTCGCCGGGGCGGCCGAGACGACCGGCAAGGAACAGGGCAAGGACCTGCTGGCCGGTGTGCCGAGCCTGCCCGTGATCCTCGCCCGCGCGGACCGTGGTCCGCAGGGCGCCGAACTGCGCGGGCTGCTCGCCGACGGCCCGCTCCAGGACCCCGTGGCGCACCACCGCGCCCTCGAACTCTTCCCCCACTCCCCGGCCTTCGCCGAGGCCGGGGCCATCATGCGCGACCGTCTCGCCCGCGCCCGTGCCGCGCTCTCGGTGCTGCCGCCGATACCCGCGCGCACCGCACTCGAAGCCCTCTGCGACTTCGTGGCCGACCGGACCGGCTGACCGCCGCCGCCCGTAGGAGAAAGGAGCAGGCCGTGCCGCAGCAGGCCGCACACCCGACCGTCTCGGACGGGATCGCAGAGTTGTCCCGCGTCCGTGAGGAGGCGGTCCGAGGAGTACCCCGAGCCACCGAGGCACAACACGCCAAGGGCAAGCTGACCGCGCGTGAACGCATCGACCTCCTGCTCGACCCGGGGTCGTTCACGGAAGTGGAACAACTGCGGCGCCACCGGGCGACCGGCTTCGGCCTGGAGGCCAAGAGGCCCTATACCGATGGTGTGATCACCGGGTGGGGGACGGTGCACGGGCGTACGGTTTTTGTGTACGCGCATGATTTCCGGATCTTCGGTGGTGCGTTGGGTGA
>NZ_JACHJG010000033.1 GCF_014203545.1 Streptomyces netropsis | reverse complement strand
CCCTCCCCTCAGCAGCCTCGTTCGCCTGGCGGCAACAAGCAGGCCTTGATGACAACCATCGTGCTCCGGCTCACCGACCCCAGACGGCGGGGTGCAGCTGTTCGGGGCCTACAGGTCGAAGTCGAGGTGCTCGATGTCGGTGAAGCGCACCTCCTCCAGGCTGCCGGCGCGGCGGCCGGAGTCCTGGAAGTACACCTCTCTGAGCGCCTCAGCGGCGATTTCCTGCAGCTGCTGCTCGCCGGCGCCCTGCTCCTGGGCGTCGAAGAGGAGGGCGGCGTACTGCGGCGGCAGGGCCACGGTCAGGTGGCGGATCCGGTCCTGGTCGGTGCTGCCGATGGGGGCGGTGTAGCCGAGGCGGGCGCGGGTGTCGATGACGATGCCGCCGGTGGTCGCCGCCCGCTGCCGGGCCCTGGCCCTCACCTGCGGCTGCCAGCGCCGCGTGACCTCGGCCTCCAGGCGGGCCGCGAGGTCCCGCCGGGGCATTTTGATCTGGTCCTTCACATAGCGCTCGACGGTTCGCTGGGTGATGCCGAGCAGTTCGGCAACGGCTTTCGTGCTGCCTTTGCGCTGCTTGACCAGGTACCGCACCTGCGCGCCGGCGGATTTCGGGATCGGGCGGGTGAACGCCCGCTGCACTGCCTTGTCCAGGCCGTCCACGAACATGCTCATCGCGGTCTACTCCCCGTCGTCCTTGCTGGTGACCTGGCCGTCCTTGATGTACCGGGCGAGGTTGAGCTCCTGGCCGTACTGCTCGCGCACGCCCTCGCCCCACAGGGTGGTCTGGGTGCCTTCGTGTTTGACCATCCCGGGCGAGACGCCGAGCCGCCAGCCGCCCGGCAGGGGCTTGCCGTCCCGGTACGGCAGGAAGTCCAGCGGGGAGGGCCCGTCGGCCGCGTACACGGCGCAGTCGGACAGGATCGCGACCGGGTACTGCCCGGTGAAGGCCGCGTGCTTGACGATCTTGCGGTGCATGTTGATGCGGGTCCGGGAGATGACGGCGGCGCGGATGTCCGGGCGCCACGTCGGACGGGACAGGGCGCGCCATGGCCGGCCCGGCTTCCAGCCTTCGCCGCGCGGGCGTTCGCGGAGTTTGCCGAGGCCTCCCTTGACGGTCGCCTTGATCGCGGACACCACGATCGCCAGCTGTGGGTCGCGCTGCCGGTAGCCGTCCATTGCCGCCAGGAAGTCCTGCGGCGTCAGGTCGGCGGGCACGCCCAGGTCGGCCATGGTCTCCACGTACGCGTCGCGCAGGCGGTTGTACCAGCCGTCCAGGTAGCGGCCGTTGTCGTACCGGACGTACGCCTCGGCCGGCGCCACGTCGTAGCCGAGCTCCAGCGCGTAGGCGACGGTCGGAGTGGCGTACCAGGCCGGGCCGTCGGGGCGGGTGCCCTTCGGCGTGAACGGGCTGGGCAGCATGCCCGCTTCGAGTTGCTGCCACTCCTTGCCCGTCTTCACGCGGGACAGGTCGACATGGGAGAGGTCGACCAGCCAGGAGCCGGGCAGCTTCGGGTCGAATGCGGGGCTCTTGAGGTGGGTCGGCGCACCGAGGCCGACGATCGTGCCGTTCGCGCCGGCGGCGAAGGCCATGTTGACGTCGATACCGACCAGGTGCCGTTGGAGGCATTCGGCGTCGGTGAGCGGGCGTGACCAGTCGTATGCCTCTTCCACCAGGGCCTCGGCCGGGGTGCGGCGGTGGAAGCGCGGCAGGCCGGCGAGCAGCGGGTGCCCGTCGGGGGCCTCGCACGGCGCGGGGTCGACGGGGTCCTTGCCCAGGCTGCCGGGGTTGTGTTCGCTGTGCCGCTTGCCGTCCGGGTCGGGTGCGCCGGCTCGGGTCGGCGGGTGCAGGGCGGTCATCAGCTCGAGGCCGGTCACGGCGGTGGAGCCGCGCGGCGTCATCACCCGGGCCGCGTAGGTGCCCAGGAGCCGGGCGAGCTCCGCCGGCGGCAGCTGCCTGGCCTCAGCCCAGTGGCGGGTGTCGAGCGCGTCCCACGACGGGATGCACAGCTGGACGCAGTTGCGTTCCGAGCCCTGTGCCGGGCGGTAGATCCGCGCCCACGGCCCGAACCCGCGCTTCGTCAGCTGCCAGTCGGCCCGTGCCAGCTGCTTGATGACCTTGTGGCCCTCCGGCAGCCGACCGGACAGGCGCTCTTCCTCACCGAGGTGGAGCGGCAGGCCGTAGCGCTCGCACGCGGCCTCGGTGAGCACGATCAGGGGGTCGGCGTCCTTGCCCGGCCCGGACAGTTTCGGCTGCCCGAGCTTCGCCTCCGTGAGGGTCCAGTCGACCAGGGCCGGGATGGACTTGGCGGGCACGTCCAGGACCAGGCCGTCAACGCAGTACGCCGATACCTGCCCGTCCTCGACGTCGACGACCGCGAGCGGGCCGTTGGCGAAGCGCGGGTCGGTGCCGGGCGCCGTAGGCGTCGGCATGGTTCTCTTCGCGGCCGGGGGCCGCAAGGCCGGCGACGGCCCGGCCGTGGTCCCGGGGCGGGAAGTGGTGCGCTGCGGGGTGTGCTGGTTCATGGTCTCGGCCGCCGTGCCGGTGGCCGCGCCTGGGGGCAGAGTCTGCGTCTGCGTCTGCGTCGCGGAGCTGCCGGCAGGGACATCCGAGGCTGGTGCGGGGGCCGGGGCGGGGAAGCGGGCGGCGAGGCCTTCGAGCAGCCTGCGGTACGCCTGAAGGCGTTCCCCCTTCGGCTCGGCGCGGCCGGCCTCCCATGCCTGGACGCTCGGCACCCGTGCGCCCAGGGCCTGGGCGATCGCGGCCTGGGTCAGCCCGGCCGCCTCCCGCAACCGCACCCGTTCCGCCGGACAGGGAAGCACGGCGCCGCCGTCCACGGCGGCGAGCAGTGAGTCGACCGCGGCGAACAACTCCGGCTGGTCCGTCATCTGTGCTCTGTCCCTTCTACCTGACGCCCTGGCGGATCTCTTCGAGCCGGGTCACCAGCCGCTGATAGCGCTGCGAGGCGGCCTGAGAGGAGTTCAGGCCCTGGTGCTGGGCGATCTGCCGCCAGTCCATGCCCTGGCGCCTGGCCTCCATGACCGCCTGCGCCTCGAGCCGGTCCAGCGACAGGCGCATGTCCGTCAGCAGACCGAGCCCCGCGCCCATATCGTCTTCGGCCATGTCCGGCATCTGCCCGTCACTGTGCAGAGGACCGGCGGCCGCGAGGAGCCGTCCCAGCAGAGCGGCGTCCTCCTCCAGACGGCGCGCCGGGTTCCCGTCGGCCGCAAGGCCGTTCCCGTCCACCAGGTTGGACAACCGCTGACGGGCCTCGCCCTGAGCATCACCAGCCATACCGGCCACCCTACCCCAACCCTGAAATGAAACAACACATTGTTGTTCCATTGGCCGTGCGCCGGGCTGACGGCTGCTCGGGAAGCCCGCCGTCCGACGACGCGGACCGGGAACGCCGGTGCCCCGGCCGCGCTCGCCCCGAGGGCGTGCCGCCCGTCAATCCCCGGCGCGCCGGCGGGGAATCCAGCGCATGTCCAGTGCCTCGAGCGATACGCGCGCCGCGGCCGGAACCGGGACGGGGCCGGTTCATCCGGTGGGGACCGGGAGCAGGCAGGACTGCTCTCCGCCGTCGGCAAACAGCTTCGCCACGAGGGACCGTGCGGCCTTCAGGAAGGTGCGCAGCTGACGGCATCGCGCGGTGGCCCGAGCCCAGCCCTGCAGGTCTTGCTTGCTGCAGGGAGCGGTGTCGAGCTCCCCCTGCAGCGCCGCCGTTTCGCGGAGGGCGGCTTCGGCCGGGTCGAGAGCCGTCTTCTCGCCCACGTTCCGTTCCTGGACTCCCATGAGCAAAGCGGCGACCAGCGTAGTGGCCGTCTCCACACGGCCTGGCGCCAGCGGTCGTCCCTTCGGTGCGCGGTCCAGCCGGTGCCGGAGCACGTCGAGGTCGTCCGAAATCCTTGCCAGCAGTTCCAGCAGCTCGTTGACCAGGTCGTTGACGTCGACCGTGTGGGACCGGTGCCTCACCGGGCCATGGATGCGGATCCCTGCCGGCGCCCCCCGGATTCCGGTGGAGTCGGTGACGTTTCCGTCGTGGCCGACTGTCCGGCGTGGCGGCTGCCGGTCCCCGTGTTCCGGTGCGGTGACCAGTGCGAAGAGGGCCGCGCGGCCGGCGTCGGGGTCCAGGCCGTGCTCCACAGCGGTCAATACGGCGTTGTCCGCGGTGCCGAGCAGGGCGTCGAGTTCGGCGTCGTTGCCGAAGTGGGTCATCGGCCGCCTCCGTCGGTCGCGCTCGGCAGGGGTGTCTTGAGCCGGGCGCGGCCGCGGCTCAGGTTCTGCCGTACAGCGTGGTGGGTCATGCCGAGGGCCGTGCCGGTCTCGCCGGTGGTGAAGCCGTCCAGGTGCCAGGCCAGCGCTGCGCGTTGCAGGGGCGGCAGGCCGGCGAGCGCCGCGCAGACCCGGGCTTCCTCTTCCTTGAGTTCCACCGAGCGCAGCGGGCACACCCCGCCGGGCAGTTCGGGGAACTCATGGGTGAGGTCCCCGCGGCGGGCCGGCTTACGCGGGTAGAGACCGATAGCGACCAGCCGCGGCCAGGCGGCCGGGTGCTCGATGGTCTCCCGCTTCACGAACGCCTCGGTGAACGCGGCCTGGGCCGCGTCTGCCGCCTCGTGGCCGTTGGCGCCCTGCCGCGTCAGGTGCCGGATCAGCTTGGCCATGCGCTGCTCGTAGAACTGGGCGAACCCCCACCCGGACGACGCTGCCGTTCACCGGCACCGGGGCGACCGGGTTCTGTGGCTCTGGTGCAGAACCGGCGGACGGGTGGCTGATTGCGTGCCGCGCCATCCTCGGTGAACTGGAGCGCTACGAAGACAGCTACCGGCTCTGCTCCGTCCGGGGCCCGGAAGGGGTCATCGTCGAGCCGGCGGAGCGGATCAGCTGAGGACCGGCCCCGCCGCCGGGGATGAGCCGTCGTCCCAAGAGGTGACCCCGTTGGCTTCATTTCCCGTGAACATTCGCGCCTTCGCCGGCCACGCCTGACGCCCGAACCCCTGGAGAAACGCTGCCGCTTGAAGTGAACGAAGCCGGCGCACGACGATCCGCACGCGTAGCCGCTGCGCGGGTCATCCGGCGGACCGCCGGGCGTCGGGGGCGGCGCACGGCCGGCCGGGCTCAGCCGGTGCGGGCGGGGCCCGGGTCAGGGAGGGCGCCGGCCGGCCAGATGGCGTCGGGGAAGGCGGCGTCGTCGGAGTCGGTGTCGGGCAGGAGGGTGGCGAGCATCTGCCGGGCGGCCTTGGCGTTGCCGGCGGCGCGGGGCAGCATGACGCTTTCGTAGGCGCCGAGGGCCTCGTCGAGGGTGGGGTGGCCGATGACGGCCTGGGCGAGTTCGGCGCCGTCGAGCAGGGCGAGGTTGGCGCCGACGCCGACGGGCGGCATCAGGTGGGCGGCGTCGCCGAGCAGGGTGATACCGGGGACGCGCTGCCAGGTGTGGGGAACGGGAAGGACGAACAGGGGCCGGTTGATGAAACCGCCCTCATTGTCGCGCAGGATGTCCAGCAGGCTCTCGTCCCAGCCCCGGTACTGGGCAAGGAGGCGGGCCCGTACGGCGTCGGTGTCGGCGAGGTCGAGGCCGGCGTGCCAGTCCTGGGGGCCGCGGAAGGTGATGTAGGCGCGGACGTGCCCGTTGCTGTTGCGCTGCAGCACCAGGCTGCGGTGGCCCGCCTTGGCCGACATGGTGCCGTCACCGACCAGACGGGCGATGCCGGGGTGACGGTGGTCGACGTCGTCGAAGCGGGCTTCCACCATCGTGACACCGGTGTAGGAGGGCTGGGCGCCGGAGAGCGCGGGGCGCACGCGGGACCAGGCGCCGTCGGCGCCGATGACGAGGTCGAAGTCCTCGGCGGTGCGGTCGTGGTGATGCAGGCGGACGGTGCCGTGGGGCAGCGGGGTGACGGCCCGTACGGAGTGGCTCCAGCGGACCGTGCCGGGGGCGAGGGAGTCCAGCAGGAGGGTGCGCAGCCGGCCGCGGTCGATCTCGGGCCGGCCCAGATCGCCCTCGTCGGCCCGGTCGTGGCGTATCAGGGTGGCGTGGCGGTCGTACAGGCGCCATTCCTGGCTCTCGGGCCGGGACAGGGCGAGGAACCGGTCGAACAGTCCGGCTGCGCGCAGGGCGGCCTGGCCGGTCTCTTCGTGGATGTCGAGGGTGCCGCCCTGCGAGCGGGAGTGGGGGTCACTCTCGTGCTCGAAGACCGTGACCGGCACACCGTGCTGCTGCAGGACGCGCGCGCAGACGAGGCCGCCGGGGCCGGCACCGACGATCGCGATGCGAGGGGTGGTGGACATAAGGATGGACATAAGGGTCACGCTCCGTTCCACGGATCAAGAGAGTGCTGGTGCCTTGCGGTGCTGCCCCGGTGAAGGGAGCGGGGTGGCCGGCGGCCGGCGTGCGCAGGTCCTTCTCCGGCCCTTCCGGCGGGCCGTTCCCGGGCATGACGGATCGGGCGTTCCGGTGAGGGAACGCAGCCCCGGGTCCGGCGGGCCGGGTCCCGGCCGGGTTCACCGCCAACAGAAACACAGCAACCCCAAAAGTACAACCGCTCCGACTTTCTATCCGATTGCCATTGTGATCGGATCCCCTCAAGCGGGTAGGGTGGGGGCATGGCGGAGACGACGACAGGGCGCCGTGAGCGCAAGAAGGCCCGGACCAGGCAGGCCCTGGCGGATGCCGCAGTGCGGCTGTTCACCGAACGCGGCTTCGACAACGTCGGTGTACGCGAGGTGGCGGAGGCGGCCGATGTGTCGCTGAGTACGCTCTTCAAGCACTTCCCCAGCAAGGAAGCCCTCGTCTTCGACCTGGACGAGGACATCGAGAGCGCCCTGGTCGCCGCCGTTCACGACCGGGCCCCCGGCCAGCCCGTACTGCACGCCCTGCGCGACCACATGGTGCACACCCGGACCGTCGTGCGGACCGACGACCCCACGTTCCTCCTCGTCGAATCCACCCCCGCGCTGCGGGACCACGCCCGGCGCATGTGGTCACGCCACGAGAAGACACTGGCCGCCGCCCTCGCCGAAGCCACCGGGCTCGCCCCGGACGCCCCCGCCGTCACCGGCCTGGCACGCTTCACCCTGGAAGCCCCCGGCATCGCCCGCGCAAGCACCGACCCGGCCCGGACCCTGCACGACCTGTTCGCCCTGCTCGAACACGGCTGGGCCACCACCCCCCTGGCACTTCCGGGCCGGCCCTCGGACAGGACGTGAGACAGCCGCCCCGGACGCCCGGAGTCACCGACGACGACAGGCCCACTCCGCCTGCGCCGGACACGTTTCGGGCCACCCCGGCAAAGGGCAGAGGCCGTTTCCGGTGAAGTGCGAGCGCCTTCAAGGGCTGCCGGCCCCGGCCGAACACCCGGAGCCGGCCGCACGCCGAACCGCCGCCGGCGGACCGGACCAGCCGAACCGGTCCGCCGGCCCCACGCGAGTGCCGTAGTGTTCACCGTACCGACGCGGGGTGGAGCAGCTCGGTAGCTCGCTGGGCTCATAACCCAGAGGTCGCAGGTTCAAATCCTGTCCCCGCTACTCGCACGTGAGGGCCCGGCAGCCAGGCTGCCGGGCCTTCACTGCCTCCGGCCCCGTCTCCGGAGTCCTGTCTCCGTGCCGTTGCCGAGGGGGCGCTTCAGCCCGGCGGAGCTGTGGCGGGGCAGGCCCAGGCCACCCACGAGGCCGCCGGCGCCGTCACGGCGAAGAACACGGAGGAGCAGACATGAAGCCCGTCCACGAGGTCGACTTCCTGGCTGACCGCGCACACGCCGGACAGGCCGACAAGACCGGCACGCCCTACATCGAGCACGTCCGCGCCGTAGCCGCCGGGCTCGCGCCGTTCGGCGACGAACTCGTCATGGCCGGACTCCTGCACGACATCATCGAAGACACCGGCTGGACCGCCGGGCAACTGCGTGCCGCCGGCATCCCCGTACGCGTCGTGGAGATCGTGGAAGCCGTGACCCACCAGCCGGGCACGCCCTACACGGAGATGATCCAGCGCATCACGGGCGACGCCCGGGCAACACTCGTGAAGATCGCCGACAACGCCCACAACTCCCACCCCGACAGAGCCGCCCAGCTGCCGCCCGAAAAACGAGAACGCCTCGCCGCCAAGTACCGGGCCGCGCGCGCCGTCCTCTGGCCCGCCGCGAGCAGAGCCGACATCGAGACCATCGTCCGCATCGTCAACCCCTCACTGCTCACAGAGCTGGACGAACACCGATGATGACGCTGCCAGACGGCCACCGCCCCCACCCGCCCGCGGGGCGCCGACTGCCGGCACCGCCCAGAACAGCAGCACCGCCCAGAACAGCAGCACCATCCAGAACAGCAGCACCATCCAGAACAGCAGCACCGTCCAGGACAGCGGCACCGTCCGCGAGGCAGGGCTCTGCCGGCACCTCGACCACCCCATCGCGAAAGCCGCCGCCGGCGAGGAACCCCCGCGCCACAGCCAGCACATGAGCCAGTCTCCACAGACTGGACAAGGGCCACGCGAGTCAGGTGAGCCAGGTGAGCCAGGGTGGATCAGCCTCGGCCCCGGCCTGCGCCGTGAGCCGTCCCCGGAAACAGCCCGCCTGCCCTGAGCGGCATCCCCGGGGGCCGATAGCCCGGTGGCCTTGGTGGTCCCGGTGGTCCTGGTGGTCCCGGTGGTCCGGCTGCCGTGATCGCCTCCAGGCCGTGGAACAGCCGATTGCCCGCGACGGGAGCAGTTGCCCGGCATACAGGTGCCTTTAGGGACATATGCGGGTACCGGGAGCCGCCCGCGAGGACCAGGGCCTTCACCGGGATTCCCCTTCGGGGCGCCCCAGGAAAGTGGTGCGGGCCGCAGCGGCATCGGGCAGGGGGACGACGATGGTCATGACAGGCCGTAACGCCCCCATACGGGCAGGAACCTCCACCGGGGAGCCGAGACGGAGCACCAGGGCACCGGCGGCCCTGCCGGGCACCACGAAACGGGACTCCGACGACCGCTGCCCCGCCGCATCAGCAATCCCGGCATCTTCGACCGCCGCGAGCGGGAACACCACCATGTGGCGCAGCCCCCAGCGCAGGACAACGCGCCCGCCACACACCCCGTGCCGGCGCACCCGCCCGGCCACCGCAAAAGCCGCGGCCACAGCAGCCGCGTACAACAGCACCAGGGCCCCGGCCAGGACGACCGGGGCGGGACCGAGCCAGGCGGGCAGCCCGGCCGCACCGGCAGCCAGGACGACTGCCGCGGCCACGGGGGCCCAGCCCGGTCCGGGCGCCCGGCCCAGCCGTGCCTCGCCGCGCTCTTGCTGCGTACGGAAGGCCACGGCCCGCGCGAGGACGCCCCACACCGACAGCTCATGACGCACGATCTCAGCCACCGGCGGGGGCACGAGAGAGAAGAACGCACCGCCCAGAGCGGCCCGCCGGCCGAGGCCCGCCCGGCGCAGCCTGCGGTACCCGGAAACGAACGCGGCACCGAAGACCAGGCCCAGCACCAACAGCACGCCCTCGGTGACAGCCAGGACCCCGGCCGCGATCCGCCAGTCCAGCAGACCGGAAGCCACCAGCACGACCTCGGCCAGCAGCACCAGCAACCCGGCCCACCGCAGCCGGCGCAGCCAGCGAGGCGCCTGGCCGGCGGCCTCTCCCGCCACCCCGGGGGACAGTCGCGCCACCCCGGGGCCCTCCCCCGCCACCCCGGGGCCCGTGCGCGGCGCGGGGGACGGTCGCGGTACGGGGGACGGTTGCGGCGCCCCGGGGGACGGTCGCGGTACGGGCCCGGCGGCCAGGGCACCGCGCACAGCCCGTACCGCCGCGCCGGGATCCGCGGCGTGGATACGGATCTCCCGCACAGCCCCCGTGGCCCGGCCCGCCTCGAGGCGGGCCGGCTCACGCAGCCTGAGCACCACATTGGTGACCGACATGACCGGCACCCACAACACCCCGTCACTGACCTCCGCGGTGCGGCTCTGCCCGGTCATCGCGCGCCGTTCGGCCACCTCCTCCACGAGATGCAGCGGGACCTCGGCACGGAAAGCCGCACCGTAGGAGACAGTGAGCTTCCCCGCCGCCAGCCGGTGCGGACAAGCCACCAGGGCCACAGCAAACCCGACCATCACATACGCCACCGCCAGTCCAGCCAGCAGCGCCGCGACCCGCGCCCAGGGAGCCGACAGCAGCGCGTCGACAAGCGCGATCTCCACCACCGACAGGAAAACGACCACGAAAACACCCGCCCCGGCCCCCTCCTGGCCCGGGATCGACACCCCCTCCACACCCCGCCGCCCGAAGACCCGCAGCACACCCCGCACAGGCGCCCGCAACGCGGCGACGACACTCACACCACCACCGCCGATCACATTCGCACCAGCCATCCCGGCTCCCCACCACAGAGACAGTCCCCCGCGAAGACAGATTCCGCCCGGCAACGGCACCCCGGCCCCGGTTCCGCCCGGAACACCACCCCGGCCCCGGCAAGTCCCCCGGGACCATGCGCACTTGGACACCACCCGTCATTCCCAGAACGCACCACACACCGGAAAATCTCCCGCACACACCGCCGCGGTGCCATCCGGCCCGGCACACAGAACAAGCCCTCACACACAACACAGCCGACCGGCCGGCCCGGCCCGGCGGAGCGAGGCGGAGCCCGGCGGAGCGAGGCGGAGCCCGGCGGAGCGAGGCCCGGCGGAGCGAGGCGGCCGGGCCGGCGGCCGGGCCGGCGGGGCGAGGCAGGGCAGGGCCCGGCAGGGCGAGGCGGACCGCCGAACCGGCAGAGAAGGCAGGGACCACGACAGGCAGGGACCAGGCGGACGGGACGGGCGGACGGGACGGGCGGGGTGGACGGAGACCCGGGCAGGCGGGGACCAGGCGGACGGGACCAGGCGGACGGGACGGGTGGGGACCCGGGCAGGCGGGGACCGGTGGCCCGCCTGGCAGACGGTGCGGGAGGCCGCCGCTCCCCGCCCGGCAGCGGCACCCCCTCCCCCGCCTCGACGAGACCGTCACCGACGGGGCACCACAGGGGACCAGGCAGGAACCGGCACGGCCCGGCAACGAGTTCGTCGATCAGGATGACACCACCGCACAGCCCGGCGTTCGCGTTCGCGTTCGGGGGGATGGTCCGGGACCGGCCCGGCCGCCACCGGCCGCCGCCGGGGAAAGCGGTGCCGGCAAGGGGGTCCCGCCCCCTGGAGCGGCCTGCGGGCCAGGTCACGGGATCGCGCCCAAGGACTCCCCTTGGAGGACCAAAGCAGCGGCGGGTTAGCATATGAGCGCCGCCTAGCTCGAAAGATGGACCTGTGACTGTCAATGACGACGCGTTCACTAACTGGAAGAGCCGCGAGGAGAT
>NZ_JACHJG010000032.1 GCF_014203545.1 Streptomyces netropsis | reverse complement strand
CAGCACTCCGAGTTCACCACCGCCCTCATCCGCTACGCCGGCACACTCTGGCATCCGGAAGCCGGGCACTGACACACGAGACCTGAGCGCGGCGCTTGGCGAGTCTCGCCAAGCGCCGCGCTCAGTCACACGTCGTGACCCGTCCGGCCCACTCGTCCAGGGCCTCAGCCGGTCCGGCGCTTCTTAGCGGTCGTCTTCTTCGCGGATTTCTTGGCCGGTGCCTTGGCGGTCTTCTTGGCCGCGGCCTTCTTCGTCCTGGTCTCGGGCTGGCCGTTGGCCGTGCCGCTGTCGGCGCGGTCGATGGAGGCCTGGAGGGCTGCCATGAGATCGACGACGTTGGACGGTGCCGGGCTGCTCTTGGCGGCCTTGGGGGCGGGACGGTCTTCGATCTTCGACATGACGAGATCTTTGAGGGCGCCCTGGTAGGCATCGTCGAGGGCCTCGAAATCGAAACCCTCGGACAGTCGCTCCATCAGAGATGCGGCCATGCCGATCTCCTGGGGCCGTACCGTCACCGATTCCGGCGGGGCGAGGCCGGCGGGGTCGCGGACCTCGCCAGGCCAGACCATGGTGTGCACGGCCAGGAGATCGTCGTGGACGCGCAGCAGGGCCAGGGACTCCCGCGTCCGGATAGTGATCTTGGTGACCGCGACCCGGTCGGTCTGTTTCAGGGTCTCGCGGAGCAGGACGTACGCCTTGTTCGCCGCTGCGCTGGCGGGTGCCAGGAGGTAGGGCTTGTCGAGCTGGATCGGGTCGATCTCCTCGGCGTCGACGAACGCGAGGACGTCGATCAGCTTCTTGCTCGGCAGCGGGAGCTCGGCGAGATCCTCATCCGTCAGGACGGCCCTCTTCTCGTCGCTCTCGAAGGCGCTGGCGAGGTGTTCGTACGGGACCACCTCCCCGCAGACCTCACAGACCCGCTCCTGGTGGATACGGCCCTGGTCCTTGTCGTGCACTTGATGCAGTCCCAGGTCGTGCTCCTTGACCGCAGGCACCAGCTGCACGGGCACGGACACCAGCCCGAACCCGATCGCCCCGGTCCACATTGCTCTCGGCATGGGACCAGCCTGCGGCGCGGGTCACCGTCTCGCAGCCCGATAAGGCCGTCCAGGGCCCGCGGACGCCGCGCCTGCGTATGGCTGCAGCGGGCCCGGCCCCAGCCTCGGTCGCCTGGAGGGCGGTGGTTCCTCGGCTCTGCGGACCCTGCGCCAGGCGGTTGGACCGTGGGTGGGCTGCGCTTCCTGTGGGCCGTCATGGTGGCTCCGCCCGACACGCCGTCCCCGGTGAGCGGGAGTCATCTCAAGTAATGATCAGAATTCCCTCTGCGGGGTCCTGCGGCTTCGGCCCCGTTGGTGCGAGTTCTGCTGTGTGGGTCGGGAGGCGAGTATGGGACGTGCAGAGGTCTTGCGCGCTTTCCGCTTCGCTCTCGATCCCACGGATACGCAGCTGGCCAGCCTGAACCAGCATGCGGGTGCCGCCCGGTGGGCGTACAACCACGCCATCGGCGTAAAAAGCGGAGCCCACGCGAGGCGGCGGGCTGAGGTCGAAGCCCTTGTTGCGGCGGGCATGACGGAGAAGGACGCCCGCAAGGCGGTGAACGTCCCCATCCCGATGAAGCCGGCGATCCAGACATCGCTCAACGCGATCAAGGGCGACCCCCGGGTGCAGGAGGTCCTCCCCGGAGCGATGGGGCCCCACCGCCCGTGCCCGTGGTGGCGGGACGTCGCCACCCACGCCTTCCAGTCTGCTTTCAGGGACGCCGACACGGCTTTCAAGAACTGGATGGATTCGCTCCGGGGCCAGCGCGCCGGCCGCCCCGTCGGCTACCCCCGGTTCAAGCGCAAGGGCCGCGCCCGCGACTCCTTCCGCCTGCACCACGACGTGAAAGCACCCACCATCCGCCTCGACGGGTACCGCCGGCTGCTCCTCCCCCGAATCGGCTCGGTCCGTCTCCACGAATCCGGCAAACGCCTGGCTCGCCTCGTCGGCCGGGGCGAAGCCGTCGTCCAGTCCGTCACCGTCGCCCGCGGTGGCAGCCGCTGGTACGCCTCTGTGCTGTGCAAGGTCTGGCAGGAGCTGCCGGAACAGCCCACGCACGCCCAACGCGCGCGGGGCACCATCGGGGTCGACCTCGGGGTCAAGGTTCTGGCTGCCGTCTCCAAGCCCGTCTCTATGACCCGCGGCGGCCCGCAACTTGACCTTGTCCCCAATGCCCGGCACGGCAAGGCCGCGCGACGTCGGCTCACCCGGGCCCAGCAGACCTACGCCCGCACCGCCAAGGGGTCGAAGCGGCGCGCGAAAGCGGCCCGGCGCATCGGCCGCATCCAGCACCTGACCGCCGAACGCCGCGCAACATCCCTGCACACCTTGACGAAGCGGCTCGTGACCGCGTTCGCGACCGTCGCTGTCGAAGACCTCAACGTGGCCGGCATGACGGCGTCCGCCCGTGGCACCGTCGACAACCCCGGCCGCAAGGTCCGCCAGAAGGCCGGGCTGAATCGCTCGGTCCTGGACGCGTCCTTCGGTGAGCTGCGACGGCAGCTCACCTACAAAGCTCACTGGTACGGGGCCGCGATTGCTGTGTGCGGTCGCTGGGTCCCCTCCAGTCAGACCTGTTCGGTCTGCGGGTGGCAAAATCCACGCCGCCTCACCCTGGCCGACCGGGAGTTCGAGTGCACACCGTGTGGGCTGACGATGGACCGCGATCTCAACGCGGCCCGTAACATCGAGCGGCTCGCGCAACACGTCGCCTCTGGTAGAGAGGAGACGGAAAACGCCCGTGGAGGGGGTGTGAGTCCACCTGTCCGGCTGGGCGGGAGGCAGTCCCCAGTGAAGCGGGAAGACCCGGCTCATCGAGCCGGGCCGCCCCGGAGGAGCGATCCTCCGGCCACCCTCACCGCGCGTAGGAAACGGGCTGCCTAGCTGGCTTGGCGAAGCAGTCACAAAATTGCAAAGAGCACAAGAACGCGCAGGTCGCGAAGTGCCCGGCCCACGCGCACGAGGGCGGACCGAATCCAGCGATGGCGTGGCACACCGAGGGCAGGCCCGGCCCACGCGCACGAGGGCGGACCGTCGACAGGGACCAGCCGGACAGGCCAAGCCCGGCCCGGCCCACGCGCACGAGGGCGGACCGCCCGCGCCGAGGTTCCGAAAATTCCACGTGGCGCCCGGCCCACGCGCACGAGGGCGGACCGCCCGGTGGTGTCACCTGTGGTGGGAGCACCCGGCCCGGCCCACGCGCACGAGGGCGGACCGCTTTCCGCCGGAACGCTGGCGGCCGTCATCGCGCCCGGCCCACGCGCACGAGGGCGGACCGCTTCGCCGCCAGCTGGAAGGGGCTGAATGACGGCCCGGCTCACGCGCATGAGGGCGGACCTGCGGAGCGGCATGTAGCTGACGGACCGGGCCAACGCGCACGCGGGGAGGCCGTAGAAACGGCACCGCCACCGCCGGTGGCTACCACCCGGCTGGACTTCGGCAGCTGCGGCCTCTTCGGAGGTCCGTAGCCTCCGTCTCTCCCGGCTGATGCCCGGCGGCATACTGCTGGGATGACGTCTCCGCTCGCCACTCGCATACACCTGTTGATCACGTTCGTGCTGGTGACGTGCGCGGCGCTCAGCGGAGTCTGTTTCGGCCTTCTCCTCGGCGGCAGGACGACGGCCCTGGTTGCTGCGGGTGCGGCCGGCCTGGGTGCGGGGATCGGCTCGTTCCTCGCCCGCCGCCAGATCGCCGCCCTCTTCCCGCCCGACCCCGATGCCGTCCGGGCCGACGGCTATGCGGAGGGAATCGCCGACGCGGTCCTGGTGAGCATCGCGACGTACCAGGCCGCGGTCTTCCCGCTCACCCCTGACGGCGTGAGCGAAACGGAACGCCAGGCCCGCCGTACCGTCGCCTACCGTGCCGCCGCCTACGACGGCCTCCCCCTCGCGGTAAGGGTCTCGGCGGCCGAAGCCCTGGAAGCCGTCGACCAGGGCCTGAACCCCGAACACGCCCAGGCCGCGATGCGAGCCCTGGCCCTCACGGTCTACGACCACCGCGCCGAGCGCTGACCCCTCCGCGCTGCTGCGCCAGCGTCCTCTGGGCCTCGCGGCCGTCCGGCTCCTGCTGCCTCGGCGGGTAGCCGGGCGAAGGTCAGGGGCCGGTGAGGATGGAGTGGGTGCCGATCCGGCGCCACACGACGTGGCAGGCCCCGGAGATCCGCTCCTGGCCGTACTGCCATGTCGCGCGTCCGTTCCGTGCCCAGGTGAGCTCGTAGACGCCGGGGGCGGTGCGCAGGCCCTTGACGCGTAGGCCGGGGCGGAAGAGCCCGGTGCGGAGGTCGGGGACGAAGGAGTCGAGGACGACGCGGTGGAAGCGCCGGCGCTGGGCGGGGGTGAGGTGCTGGAGGTCGGCGGTGAAGCGGGGGAGGGTCTCGAAGGTGGGCACGGTGGTCTCCTTCGGGCAGCACGACGAAGCCCCCGGCGGGTGCCGGGGGCTGCTGTAGGCGGTGCTCGTTGGTGGTGTTCGTTCGGTGGCGCTGGATGGTGCTCAGTGGTGCTTGTTGGTGTCGTTGGGGTCGGGGTGTGAGTGGTGCCGGAGAGCGATGACATTTGTGTTCGGCGCGGGGCCGCTTCCCGCCCGGTGGGCACCTGAGAAGAAAGTTCGGCTGCTGCTCCCGCCTGGCGGGACGTACTGCTGATCGGCCTTTTCTTGCAGGTCAGGGCCGTGTGGCGTGGTCTCCATGACAGTGGATATCAAGGTGATCCGGGCCGGTCAGATGTACCGCTACTACCTGCGTCAGACCGTCGTCGGCGATGGCCGGCGCCCGGCCCGCACGCCGCTGCGCGTCGCCCAGGAGCAGGCCGGGGTCCCGGTCGGGCGATGGATGGGACGCGGCCTGGCCGTGCTCGGGCTGGCGCCGGGTGAGGAGGTCACCGAGGCACAGCTGCGGAACCTGTTCGGCGAGCGGGGCCGCCATCCGTACGCGGACCGGATCGAGGCCGACCGGCTCGCGGCGGGCGACTCCGCGAAGAAGGCGTTCAAGGCCGGCGCCCTCGGACGCCGGGTCACGGTCACTGGTGTCGACTTCGTGTTCCGGCCGCAGCCGACGGTCTACCTCCTGTGGGCGCTGGGGGATGAGGAGACCCGGCGGGTGATCGAGGCCGCGCACGAGCGGGCGATCGAGCGGGTGCTGGAGTGGATCGAGGACGAGGTGGCGGTGATCCGGTACGGCAAGGACGGCATCTACCGGGTGCGGCCGCCGGGCGGTCTGGTCGCCGCCCGCTTCCGCCACTACGAGGCGCGCTCCGGGCGACCCTTGCTCCATGACCATCTGCTGCTGTCCGTGAAGGGGCAGCGCCTGGACGGCAAGTGGGGCTCGATCCACACCCTGGCCCTCCACGAGAACACCGTTGCCGCCTCCGCGCTCTACAACGAGCTCGTTGCTGCGGAGGTCTGCGAGGCGCTCGGGCTGGCGACCGAGCCGCGCATCGTCACCCCGGGGCGCCGGCCTGTGATGGAGATTGCCGGGGTGCCGCACGAGCTGATCCGCTGGACCTCCCGGCGCAGCGACCAGATCGCCGCCTGCCTGGAAGAGCTGGAGCACGAGTACGTCACCGCCGTCGACGACGATGGTGAGCTGAAGTTCCTGCCCGTGGTCTCCGAGCGGGCCCGCGCCAGGCTGAACGCCATGGCCGCCCGCAAGACCCGCCCGCCGAAGCAGTCGGCCCGGCCGCTCGCGCAGCTGCGCGCGTGGTGGAAGGCGAGCGCGATCCTCACCTCCGGGGTGGCCGTCGACGTCATCAACTCCCTCCTCGAGTACGCCCGCGCCGCAGCCGCGGCGATCCGGGCCCGGGTCGCCGCCGTGGTCGACGTCGCCCTGGCGGCCGTCGACGTCACCGCGACGGTGTTCGTGATGAACGAGGGCGGGCGCTTCCACCGCCGGCACCTGCTCGCCGAAGCCCGCCGTCACCTCGCCCTGGTCCTGCGCGGCCGCCGCCGCGAACCCGGCCTGGACGACAGAATCGTGGCCGCCGCCATCTCCACCCACTGCCTGGACATCAGCGAGCCGAAGACCACGATCGGCCTGCTGGCGGACTACCGCCTCTACACAGCCCGGTGGGACCTGGCCGACCTCCCCGCCCGGCCCCGCCCACCCACTCCCACGCCCGACCCGGACCGGCAGCCCCCGACCGATCCCGGCGAGCCGGCTGCGCTCCGGCCGCCGGGCCAGGACGCGGGGGAGTGGGAGATACCCCGCATCCCGCTCCAGTACGACCGTGCCGTCCTCGCCGGTGCGGTGGTGCGGGAGAAGCTGCGCACCACCACGACCGCCGCCGTGCGGGGCCGGGCGTACGACGTGGTCGCCCACCAGCAGGCGGCGATGCCCGAGCAGCTGCTCGCACCCGAGCCGGCCGACCCCGGGCACGACGGCCAGGGGCCGGAGCCGGGCCGCCAGGAGGCGATCGACATGACGGCCGTGCGGGCCCTGCGGCAGTCCCGCACGGACGTGGAAGCCCTCGATCTCACGGCCGACCGACTGCGCCGCCTCCAGGAGGTGGCCACCAAGATGGCCGAAGACTCCCGCGTCCGCGCGGACCGCCACACCGCACAGGCCGACGCCGACGTAGTGCGCCCGGTGCGCCCGGACGACCAGCAGGCGCACCGCCCGCAGGAGCCCGGACCGCACCGCGGCCGCGAGGCCGGCCACTGAGTGGACCCGATGGTGCGCACCCGGTGCGGTGGTGCGCACCGACGGTGCGGTGCACCCCACTCCACCGAGTGGAGGCCACCGCACCGGAGTGGAGACCACCGTGCGCGGCATCCGCTCCACTGAGTGGAGCCCACCCGGTGGAGCGGACGACATCGGGCGGGAGTGGACGACATCGCCGGGGACGATGCCGTGCATCCACCCGGTGCGCGCCCGCCGCATTTCCCCTTGACCTCGGCCCGTGTCAAGGAGAAACGCGCCTCCCCCAGATGCTCCACTCCACCGCACCGACCCCACCCGGTGCGCACCACTCCCGCGCACCGACCGCACCGGTGCGCACCGCCCACCGAATGGATGCGCACCGGATGGACGGTGGTGCGCATCGTGGTGCGCACCGGATGGACCCGGGCGCACCACCGCACCGCACCGGTGCACCGCACCACCGCATCGGTGCGCACCCACCTGGTGCGGTGGTGCGGTTACCGGTGCGCGCCGGGTCCGGAGAGCACCGCGTGAGCCACCGCCAGGCGCGCGTCGCGCAGCGCCTCCAAGGTGTCGGCGGTGTCCTCGCGGTCGGGGTCCGGGATGACGCTCACCATGAACCGGATGATGCTGCGGGCGATGCCCGGCACCGCCGTGGTGGGAGAGTCCCGCGCCCAGTCGCGCAGCGCGGACAGCAGCACGCACCCGACCTCGTCCAGGACGAAGGAGTCCGCGCACAGGTCGGCCTCTGCGTCCACGGCCGTGACGGGCCAGACGATGTCCTCTGCGATCCGCAGCAGGATGAACGCCAGCTCCGGGTCGGCTTCCGCCCGCCCGGCGACAGAGGTGCCGCCGCCCGTCTGGAGCGCCAGGAGGTAGTCGAAGCCCCGCTCCACCTGGTCGGGCGTCAGCGGTGTGCGGGACGGGATCAGGTACGGCATCAAGCTCTCCTCACGATGGCCGCCGCGCGACTCGCGGCGTGCTCATCACATGCTTGGCGCGCGGGCCTGTGGACAGTGGCCAGAGATTTCTCCCTGCTTCACGAGAAAGGGACGAATCGGGGCTGCAAGGGCCAAACCGGGCCCCCTTGTCCAGCATGGTCGGCCCGACCACGCACCCGCCCCCGACCCCTTGTCCACCTCTGCTACCGCCCGACCACCGCCGCGTTTCTCCTTGACCAGGCTCGCTACCGGCCACGGTCAGACCGCGGACAAGGGGGTCCCCTGCACGCTGCTCCTTCGCGACGACCGCCCCGGCCGGGGCAGCGAAGGAGACGAGACGATGACGAGCACCCACCCGAGGGCCGGGCAGCGATGCCGCTCGGGCCGATCACACCGGAAGGCCGGCCCGTGGCGGGCAAGCCCAAGGGGACTCCCTGGGTGCCCCCTTCGAAGGGCACTCAGGAACCCCCTTTGGTGCCCGGCACCCGGGGTCGGGGGAAAACCCCTTGTCAGAGCCGCAATCGGCGCGAAAACTGCGCCGTCACAACCCTCTTCTCTCCTCCTGATGTCCGTAGTGGAGGAGATCATCGGGTTCCGGGGGGCCCGGACGCCCTCCCAGGCCAGGCGCGGCCAGCAGCTGCGCCGGTCGGCCGGCGGCCGGTCGCGAGCAACGAGGGAGCAGAGCTGATGGCGGGGAAGCGGAAGAACAACCCGGCGGGGTCGACGAACAGCTACCGCGGCGACGTGCTGCGCGTGCTGGGAGCGCTGAAGGTCGCGACGGCTGATCAGATCCAGCGGATCGGTGCTCCGCATCTGACGTTCCGGCACGCCGACAAGGAGACCCCGTCGAAGCAGAAGCAGGCCCGTACCGCCTCGCACACCGGCGCGCTCTCCGACATGCGCAAGCACGGCCTGTCCGAGAACGGCGGCTCCACCGAGACGGGCGACGCCCTGCGGAACCTGACCACCAAGGGCCTGGAAGCCGCCTCCCACGAGCTGCGCCGCCCGGCGACGGAGATGGGCTCCACCGCGCGCGGTGCGGGCTCCAGCGGGGCCTCCCACCCGATGGCCGTCAACGAGACGGTGATCGCGATGCTGCGCCCGAAGCCGAACATGGCCAAGCTCGCCGACGACCCGCCGCACGTCCAGGCAGCCGCCCAGGCCGTCGTCGACGGACCCGATGGGATCGGCACCATCGCCTCGTACTGGACCGAGGTCCCGCTGCCCGCGACCGGTACGTGGAACGCGCCCGGCAAGGGCGGCGCCCAGGCCGATCTGGTGCTCACTGCACCGCAGGACGGGGTGCCGCTGCTGTTCATCGAGGTCGACAACTGCCACGAGACCGCGGAGGAGCTCGCCGCCAAGCTGGAGAAGTACGCCCGGTTCTTCAAGCGGAAGGTGAAGGACACCGATGGCAAGGAGCGCCCGATGTGGCGCACCCGCTGGACGGCCCCGGATACCTGGTCCGGCGACAAGACGCACCCGCCCGTCCTGCTGGTGTTCAACCGGGTCGGCGAGCGCAACCCCAACCGCACGGTCCCGCGCTTGATGGACCTCACCCGGCACCTGTGGGAGGGCGAGCGGCAGAAGGCCGGCCACCATCGCTACGACGGGCGGATCCCGATCATCGCGACCGGGCTGAAGAACCTGAGCCAGCACGGCCCGACCGGTGCGGTCTTCCTCCGCTTCGGCCGCGACCACATGGAGCCCCTGCGGGAGGCGATCGGCAACCCCCGCCGCGAGGCCGCCGACACCCGAGCCCGGGAAGAGACCGCGCGTGCTCAGCGGGAGTACCAGGCGAAGGTGCAGCGCGCGGCGCAGGAGCAGGCGGCGAAGCAGGCAGCCGAGCGTGAGGCGCGTCGTCCCGTGTGCGCTGACTGCGGGGTGAAGTTCACCGACGCACGGTGGGAGGCGGCACAGGCGACGGACTGGGGCACCCCGAAGGACTCCCACCCGCACCTGTGCGACGGCTGCAAGCAGAAGGCCGGCGCCGTCGTCAGCCCAGCGGCTGGCACGCAGGAGCGCCAGGAGCCGGTTCGCGGCGAGGCAGGGCCGGACGACTTCTGGGAGACCCCCCAGCGCCCCGTCTGCACCGAATGCGGTGCCGCGTTCACCGACGAACGGTGGAAGGCGACCAAGCGCGTCGGCTGGAGCCGTTCCCCGGCGAAGCACCCGACGCTGTGCGGGGACTGCGACCAGCGGTTCGAGGCCGACTTGGACCGAACCTGGGGTGTGAGTCCCCGGCAGGAGGAGCCCGACCAGGAGCAGGACCAGGCCGTGCCCAAGCAGAAGGCCACCGGCTGGCTCTCCCGTCTGCGCGGCTGAAGCGGGCAGGCCGTCGGCGGCCGGGCAAGCCCAAGGCCACCCTGGGCAAGCCCGCACGGTCGGTGGTGGGCAAGCCCAAGGCGACCCTGGGCAAGCCCACAGTCGGCGGGCGGATGAGTCGCTGACCGACGACAGCGGGGCCGGACAGGATCACCCTGCCCGGCCCCGCTGTTTCCCGGCTGCTCACCGGCTGAGGCGGATCCGCGGCCCCCACACGAACTCGAGGTCGTCCAGGAAGACCGTCTCCAACTCCTTCTCCCACTGGCCGCGCAGCAGGAACGGGGCGCTCTCCATCCGCTCCACGATGACCAGGGTCTCGGGCTGCCCGATCAGCGCGTACCGGCCGTGCGAGGCGGGCTTGCTGCCCGGCCCGTGCGTGCGCAGCAGATCCTCCAGGCGTGCGCGGTGCTGCTCCACGAATGCCTCCAGGCGCTCGATGTACCCCTCGTGTTCCTCGGTGCGCACCGCACTCAGAGCGGCGTCCAGGAAGTCCCCGCCGTCCGGCCAGTGCCGCTCACCCGGCGCGGCCACGGCCCACGGGAAGCGCTCCGCGGCCGCCAGGACATCCTTCGCGTCCAGCACCGGCTCCGGCTCCGGCTCGGGAGCCTCCTGCGGGGCGGGGGAGGCGGGCTGCTGGAGGTGGGCGACCAACATGGCGCTGGAGGCGGCGCGCCCCCGCCCGGCGGTGGCGGTGGTGTCGGCGATGCGCAGCAGGTAGCTGGCGACGTCGCGGACACCGGCGAACCAGCCGTCCTCGAACCGCGGCTCGGACCCGTGCGGAGGGCTGCTCTCGGAGATCCAGGTGTGGGCGCCGGCCACCGCCCCGGCCTCCAGCTTCGCCACGATGTCGTCGGCCTGCTCGTGCCCGATGCCGACAGCGGCCAGGGCCTGGAAGACCATGAACCGCGCGTCGGTGGCCTCGTGCTGGTGGTGGCTGATGCGGGCCAGCTCCTGGCCGTACGCGTCGTGCTGCTCGGTGCTCACGCGGTGCCTCCCTGGTCGGTGCGGGTGCGGTTGGCGACCCAGTCCGGATCGCGTACGGGCGTCGGTGCTCGGGTCTCGGTGGCCGGGGCGCGCATGATGCGCCAGCTGGTGCGCGGCGCGGTGACGGCGTGGGCCAGGACGACGACGGCCTGGTGGGCGGTGCCGCCCCGGACCCACGCCCCGGTGAAGCGGACCTGATCGGCCGCCCAGTCGTCCAGCCGCTGCCACGGGCGCAGCTGCCCGAGCAGGTAGCCGGCGGCGAGCGCGGCGGCCGTGGTGACGATGACGCCCACCATCAGGACCACCGCATCCCGATTGCGGACAGCTGCTCCATCCGCTCCGGCGTCAGGGTCGCCGCCCGGCTGCGCTGGTTCCCGATCCAGGCGCCCAGCTTATGTTCCCGCTCCTCCTGGTCCTCGCCGCCGACGATCCGCTCGACGTGCTTCCTCGGCACCTGAAGGTGCCCCTCACGCTCGTAGAACTGGCGGGCGGCCTCGTAGTTCAGCGCCCACTTGTCGGCCTGCGTACGGCGCTTGGGCTTCTCGTCCTCGCTGGCGGGCTCGATCCCGAGAACCTGCTCGCACATCCACTGCTGCACGCTCGTGAGCTGGTCCCAGCCGAGCCGCACCGACTGCACCCACCGCCCGAGATCCTCGCCCTGGCGCACGACGTCGCCCACCTCGGTGGGCAGCGCCTCGCCCGCGTCCAGGTGCATCCTCACCAGGTGGAAGCAGCGCTGCCACGTCACCGGCCAGCTCGGGCACCAGGACGCGTCGATCTCCTCCAGCTGCTCACGCCGCTCGTCCGACAGCGCCCCGGCCGACGACTCCACCGGCAGCCCCTCGGTACGCCGCTGCTCGTTCTCCTGCGCCTTCCGGGCGGCGGCCCGCGCGTTTTTCAGGAAGATGCCTACCCGGTACCCCTGGAAGGTGGCGTCCAGCGGGGCCAGGAGGTGCCCGTGTTCGGCGGCCCACCCGCGCGCGGCGGACAGGCCCTCCTCCCACGCGACGTCGAAGTGCGACCAGATCATGCCGAGCTTCTCCAACTGCGCGACGCGGTCCTCGTCCAGACGGCCGCGGGCGTAGAACCGGCGCGCGTCGGCGGTCCACTGCCCCAGCGGGAACCCGGCGAGCGAGGCTGGCCACCCGCTCTCTTCGGCCTCCTGGCCGTCGACGGCGGCGGGCACCCGGAACGTGAACGGAACGCGGAGGTCGCCGTGCTCGCGGGCGTAGATGACGGCGGCCTCCACGCCGCGCCGCCAGTGCTCGTGCTCCGGGTTAAGGACGCGCAGGTTGATGAACGCGGCGAGGGCGGCCGGGTCGCGGGGCGTGGAGAACTTCAGCAGGGCCTTGGCGGGGGCGCTGACGCCTCCGGAACCCTCGCCGCTCCCACCCGTGCTCTTCCCGCTGTCGTCCTTGCTGACGGGCTTGTAGCGGCTCGGGGCCTGCTGCTCCGCGAGCGTCTCCACGATCCGCGCGTCGTGCGCCCGCAGCGCCTCCAGCAGCTTGGCGAGGCCGCCGAACGCCCTGCTCGTGAGCATGTTGTCCGCCGTCTCACCGGGCCCGAGCAGGACCGGCACGACCAGGCTGGCCATCTTGCCCTCGCCCGGCTGCATCCGCAGCGCCCGCCCCACGGCCTGGACCAGGTCGGGCATGGACCCGCGTACGTCCGCCCAGTACACGGAGTCGCAGTTCTTGGTGTCGACGCCCTCGCCCAGGACCTTCACCGAGCACAGGAAGCACTTCTCCACGACGGTGCCGTCCGTGGCGATCCCGGCCGCGAACTCCCCGAGGAGGCGGCGGCGGTGGAGCGGCTTGTGGTCGCCGCACAGCCAGTCCGCCCAGATCGTCTTCGGGTACAGCTCGGGGTCGGCGGCGTGCAGCTGCGCGGCGACGTCGGGAAGGCCGGCCGCGAACGCCTCGGCCTCGCGGATCTGATGGTGGAAGACCAGCGTGCGGCGGAAGCCCTCTTCGGCCGACGCCTTCACCAGGGCGGTCTGCAGAGCGGCGAGCCGCGCCCCGCGCACCTGGTCCGAGCGGCCCTCCGCGCCCAGGAGCTGCGCGGCCTGGAGGGCAGTGTCGGTGATGTCCACGCATACGACCTGGTAGGGGGCGCAGATTCCCCGGTCGGTGGCCTCCGAGAGGGTCAGCGTGAACGCCCTGCTGCCGAAGGGGCCGTCGGGGTCGTCGTCCATGCTCGCGACCAGCTCGCCGGGTGCGCCGGCTTCATCCTCGTCCCCGAGCTGCCACAGCCGCGGCGTGGCCGTCATGTACAGACGGCGCAGGGAGGGGATCTTCTGGTTGTCGTGGACGACCGCCCAGGGCTTCCCGATCCGGCCCGAAACCCGGTGGGCTTCGTCCACGACGATCAGGTCCCAAGCCGAAAGGCCGGCGGCGTGCGCCCGTTCCAGCGTGCCCAGACCGAGGCTCGCGTACGTGGCGTACACCGTCACCTTCTCCAGGCCCCGCGCCCACTCCACCAGCTCGTCCACGGCCGTTGTGTTGGGGAAGGACACCTCCTCGCCCCGCAGGGAGGACACCCCGATCATCGGGCCCTGGCGGCCTCCCTCGCGCCACGCGGCCTCGGTCTGGGCGAGCAGGTCCAGCGAGGGCACGAGCACCAGGACACGGCCCGCGTGGAGCTCCTCCGCGCTGCGGACCGCCACCCGGGTCTTCCCGGACCCGGTCGCCATGATCACCTGTGTTCGAAGCCCTCGTTCGGGCACAAGTGATCTTGCAGGCAATTCGAGGGCGCGTACGACCGCGTCAATGGCTTCTCGCTGGGCTGCCTCGCGCTGGTCAGCGCGGTTTGTGCTCGACATATTCGCCTGCCTCCTCCTGGGGTACCGTCGGGTCGATTCGGGCGGCGGGAAACGGGAACCTGCACGTAGAGAGATCCACAAGAGCTACGGTTGAACTGACATGGTCGGCTGAATCTCTGCCTCACCGGAGCACCGGCAAGGCCCTGTGATGGATGTCGATGACCCTCCGGAGCTGTCCGGGGTGGTGTGCTCTGAGTCCAGAGTCTATCCCGCTCTTAAAAATGAAGCACACAGAATGCCGAAATTCCCCTAGCGTGGATGAAAGCCGTTAGTCTTGCCTTATCGCAACCCAATCCGAAGCCTTGACGCCCCCTCAGTCCGGCTCACTCTCTCCGGAGCCCCCCGCGGCCCGTCACTCGCCCGACTCCCGCCACCCCCTCCAGCCGCTGCAGCTCGGGCCGTCAGGCCCGTCGGCGTGCCGCGCGGAGCTCGGCACGCCTAGGCACGCGGAGCGTGCTGGGTGGCTGGAGCGCAGCGGAGGCCACCGGCCGGCCGGAGGCCGGCCCCGTCATGAGCCGGTCCGAAGCGCAGCGCAGGACCGGCTGCGGGACAACGTCCCGCAGCTCCGGGAGCGCAGCGAACGGAGCGTCAACCCGGGCGCGCAGCGCCCGGGTTGAGCGGGACGCGCAGCGTCCCGCCAGCGCTCCCGCGGAGCGGGAGCGCAACACTCGCGCGCAGCGCGCGTGTTCGCTTGCATATCGCGCAGCGATATGGTACCCGCTCCGCGGG
>NZ_JACHJG010000031.1 GCF_014203545.1 Streptomyces netropsis | reverse complement strand
GGTACTGCATGGGGGACCGTGTGGGAGAGTAGGACGCCGCCGAACAATTTTTAAGAGTAGCCCCTGTGGGAACCATCTGGTTCCTGCGGGGGCTATTCTGCGTTTCCGGCCCGAAAACCAGGGACGGGAATGCCGTCCCCTTGCAGCCGTCCCCTTGTAGCTGCCCCCGGTTCCTCCTTGCCGTCCCCCTGTTGCCCCGTTCCCCGGGCCGGGGCCTCGGCCCGGGGAAACAAGGACGGGATACGACGCTTCGAACCGAACGACCCCGAATTACTTCGCGGCCGCCTGCGCCAGCTCGACGTCGAGGGATTCGCGACGGATGCGCTGATCCAGATAAAGCAGTGCGGTCACGCCGGCCGTGATCGGCGCCATCAGCGTCGTGCTGATGACCGCAGCGACGCCGGAGATGATCAAAGTGTTCCAGCCGATGGTGCCGGAAGTGACGCTCTCACCCGTGAAGATCATTTCAATGATGCCGACGGGAATGCCAATAACTGTGGCCACCACGAATACCAGGAATACGGCGAGCAGCTGTACGCCGAAGATTCGCCACCAGGATCCACGTACGAGCTTCGCGGACCGGCGCAGCGACGCGATCACGCCCTGCCTTTCCAGCATCAGCGCCGGCGCGGCAAGGCTGTATTGAACCCAGAGCCACGCTGCTCCCGCCATCCCGGCCAGGCTGCCGAACAGGGCAACGCCCACGCCCACGGCCTTCGCTCCCGCCGCCGAAATCAGGAGGCCGGGTGCGACCGCGACGCCGAAGACACCGACGATGAGGGCCGGCAGCAGGAAGAGCAGGCCACTCAGACGGAGCAACTGCGGGCGGGCGCTCCGCCAGGCATCGCCGACCGAGGTCGACCGGCCCAGCACGGCCCGGCTGACGACGACCGTCAGCAGCGCTGTGGCGATGATCGAGCCCAGAAGGCTGACGAGCGACGTGACCGCCGTGCCGGGGAGGCTCTCACCTATGGCGTCCAGGGTCTCCCCGGGGGTCGCCGAGGCCGGGTTGTCGAGGTATTCGAAGCCCGGGTTGTCGCGGAACCACACCCCGGTGACCACGGTCGTCACGGCCTGGGTGGTGACGGCCACCGCCAGGGAGATGCCGAGGGCCGTCCGCCAGTGCCTGCGCAGAGTGCCGAACGAGCCCTCCAGGATCTCGCCGACGCCCAGGGGACGCAGCGGGATCACGCCCGGCCGGGGCGCGGGCGGGGGCGGTGCCCAGTGGTTTCCGCCCCAGGCGCCCTGGCCGGGCGCGTACGGGCCCGTGGGGCCGCCGCCGCTGTCGGCCGGGGTCCTGGTGGGGCGGCGGGGCGCGGGCGGCGGGCCCGCGGAGGGGGTGGACCACTGGCCCCTGGGAGGCTGTTCCCGGGCCCACTGAGCGGCGGGTGCGGCCTCCTCCGCGCGTACGGCCGGCTCTTCCGTGCGTACGGCCTGGTCGTCCGCGGAGGCGGACTGGGCTGGAACGCCGTTGCCCTGCTCGTCGGAGGGGGAGGGCCCGGGCGGGGTGCGGCCCGGAGAGTCGTTCATGGTCGTCGCTCCTTCTCGGTGCCCGTTCGCCGGTGCGGCGGCGAGCGATTGCTCGTCATCGTGTCACGCGGGTCCGGGGCGGCGACGGGCTCGTATGCCGCCCCGTATGTCGGCTCGCACGGCGGCTCGTACAGGGGAGGAGGCCGGGGGAATCCGGTGGGCTCGTAAGGGGGAGAGACCCAAGGGCGACCTTCATTAGTCGGGGTGTGCGGGGCAGACTGGACCAATGGCTGATCAGTACGCGGTACCCGCGGACCCTGCGCCGTCCTCCCTGACTCCCGCACTGCGCTGGGAGGAGCCTCCGGAAGGGCCCGTGCTGGTGTTGCTGGACCAGCGGCGGCTGCCCACCGAGGAGATCGAGCTGGTGTGCACGGACGTCCCCGCGCTGGTGGAGGCGATACGCACGCTCGCCGTGCGGGGCGCGCCGCTCCTCGGCATCGCGGGTGCCTACGGAGTGGCGCTCGCGGCCGTACGGGGCTTCGAGGTGGACGACGCCGCCGAGCTGCTGGCCCACGCGCGCCCCACGGCCGTCAATCTGGCGTACGGGGTGCGCAGGGCCCTGGAGGCCTATCGGGGGGCGCTCAAGGGCGGCGCGGGCGCCACAGGGGCCGCCGAGGCCGCCCTGGACGCGGCCCGGGCGCTGCACCGGGAGGACGCGCGGGCCAGTGAGCTGATGGCGGCGCACGGCCTGGCGCTGCTGAAGGAACTGCTGCCCGGTGGCGGCCTGCGGGTCCTCACCCACTGCAACACGGGCGCCCTGGTGTCCGGGGGCGCGGGAACGGCGCTGGCGGTGGCCGGCGCCGCGCACCGGGCGGGGCAGCTGAGGCGCCTGTGGGTGGACGAGACGCGGCCGCTGCTGCAGGGGGCGCGACTGACGGCGTACGAGGCGGCCCGGGCCGGGATGCCGTACACGCTGCTGACGGACAACGCGGCGGGTTCGCTGTTCGCGGCGGGCGAGGTGGACGCGGTACTGATCGGCGCGGACCGGATCACGGCCGACGGTTCGGTGGCCAACAAGGTGGGCAGCTATCCGCTGGCTGTACTGGCCCGCTATCACCATGTGCCGTTCGTCGTCGTCGCGCCGATCACGACGGTCGACCTCAAGACCCCGGAGGGCGCCGCGATCGAGGTGGAGCAGCGGCCGGGGCACGAGGTGACGGAGTTCGCCGTGCCACAGGTGCCCGGGTCCGGGGGCGAGGCGGGTTCCGGGGTGCCGATCGCACCCCTCGGGACGCAGGCGTACAACCCTGCGTTCGATATCACACCGCCCGAGTTGGTGACAGCAATTGTCACGGAAAACGGGGTTGTTTCGCCGGTAACGGAGGCTGGTCTCGCGGAGCTGTGTGCCAGGTCACGATCAGGTAATGGGATGATGTCGATATGAAGGGACGCGTCCTTGTCGTCGACGACGACACCGCACTGGCCGAGATGCTCGGCATTGTGCTGCGTGGTGAGGGTTTCGAGCCGTCGTTTGTAGCTGACGGCGACAAGGCACTCGCTGCTTTTCGTGAGACCAAACCGGATCTTGTTTTGCTCGATCTGATGCTGCCCGGTCGGGACGGCATTGAGGTGTGCAGGCTGATCCGGTCCGAGTCCGGCGTGCCGATCGTGATGTTGACCGCGAAGAGTGACACGGTCGATGTGGTGGTCGGACTGGAGTCCGGGGCGGACGATTACATCGTCAAGCCGTTCAAGCCGAAGGAGCTGGTGGCCCGTATCAGGGCGAGGCTGCGCAGGTCGGAGGAGCCGGCGCCGGAGCAGCTGGCGATCGGGGACCTGGTCATCGACGTGGCCGGGCACTCGGTCAAGCGCGACGGTCAGCCGATCGCGCTGACGCCGCTGGAGTTCGACCTCCTCGTCGCGCTGGCCCGCAAGCCGTGGCAGGTGTTCACCCGTGAGGTGCTCCTGGAGCAGGTGTGGGGCTACCGCCACGCGGCGGACACGCGGCTGGTCAATGTGCACGTGCAGCGGCTGCGCTCCAAGGTCGAGAAGGACCCGGAGCGGCCGGAGATCGTGGTGACCGTTCGCGGTGTGGGCTACAAGGCCGGGCCGAGCTGACATGTCGGGCAACGGTGCCGCCCCGGAGCGGGGCGCGGGGCGGCCCGTCGATTCGGCGGGCGGCATATCTTTCTTCCGCCGGCTGTGGCGTGCCGCGCGGCTGCTGCCCGACGGCGCGGCCGCGGGGCCGGTGCATCCGGTGCTGAGGCTGTACGTGCGGTGGGTGCGGCAGCCGCTGCTGCCCGCGATGCGGCTGTGGCGGCGCAACATCCAGGTGCGGGTCGTCGCGACCACCCTGCTGATGTCGCTGGGCGTGGTCCTGCTGCTCGGCGTGGTCGTCATCGGCCAGATGCGCAACGGTCTGCTGGACGCCAAGCGGCACGCGTCGATGAGCCAGGCCGAGGGCGGGTTCAAGGCTGCGCGGGACGCCGCCGACGCGGCTGCCGACCGCAATCAGGACGCCGCACAGGCCGGCGGCCGCGGTCTGCCGGACTCCGGGGCCTGGCTGACCCAGCTGGTGCAGCAGCTCGCCAGTGGCGGGCAGGGCGTCTATCACGTGGTGGCGCTCAGCGCGGACGCCACCGACACCACCTCCGTGGGCACGCGCGGGCCGCGTGCCTCGGGCGACATCGACCCCGAGCAGAGCGTGCCCGCCGAGCTGCGCCGCAAGGTGGACAGCGCGAACGGCGCGTTCGAGACGCCCGCGTCGATCAAGCGCAACTCCTCGGACGAGGGGGCGCCGGCGCTGGCGGTCGGCAAGCGGCTCTACGACGTCAACGGCAAGCCGTACCAGCTCTACTACCTCTTCCCGTTCACCCAGGAGGAGAAGTCGCTGACGCTGGTGAAGACCACGCTGGCGACCGCCGGGGTGTTCGTCGTGGTGCTGCTCGGCGCCATCGCCTGGCTGGTCGTGCGGCAGATCGTCACGCCCGTACGGATGGCCGCGGGGATCTCCGAGCGGCTCGCGGCGGGTGTGCTCCATGAGCGCATGAAGGTCACCGGCGAGGACGACATCGCCCGTCTGGGTGAAGCCTTCAACAAAATGGCGCAGAACCTCCAGGTCAAGATTCAGCAGCTGGAGGAGCTGTCGCGGATGCAGCGGCGGTTCGTCTCCGATGTCTCGCACGAGCTGCGGACTCCGCTGACGACCGTACGGATGGCCGCGGAGGTCATTCACGAGGCGCGGGAGGACTTCGACCCGATCACCGCGCGCTCCGCCGAGCTGCTGTACGGGCAGGTCGACCGTTTCGAGTCGCTGCTGGCCGATCTGCTGGAGATCAGCCGGTTCGACGCGGGCGCGGCGGCCCTGGAGGCCGAGCCCATAGATCTGCGCGACGTGGTGAACCGGGTGGTCGACGCGGCGCTGCCGCTCGCTGAGCGCAAGGGCAGTCGGCTGCTCGTGCAGGGCGCCGAGCAGCCGGTGATCGCGGAGGCGGACGCCCGGCGCGTGGAGCGGGTACTGCGCAACCTCGTGGTCAACGCCGTGGAGCACGGTGACGGCCGGGACGTCGTCGTGCGGCTCGCCGTCGCCGGCGGCGCGGTCGCGGTCGCGGTGCGCGACTACGGCGTGGGCCTCAAGCCCGGCGAGGCCACCCGGGTCTTCAACCGCTTCTGGCGGGCGGACCCGGCCCGTGCCCGTACGACCGGGGGCACCGGTCTCGGGCTGTCCATCGCCGTGGAGGACGCGCGGCTGCACGGCGGCTGGCTCCAGGCGTGGGGCGAGCCGGGCGGCGGCTCGCAGTTCCGTCTGACGCTGCCGCGTACGGCGGGTGACTCGCTGCGCGGGTCGCCGATTCCGCTGGAGCCGGAGGACTCGCGGCGCAACCGCGGGCTGAACGAGTCCGGTGTGCCCCTGGCCGCCTCGGGCCGGGGCGTGCCCGGTCCCGCGCCGCTGCCCGCCGCCGTGCCGGCCCAGACGCGCAACGTCCGGCCGGCCGCCGACCCGACGGCGCTGCCCGGCAGCGGCGCGCGGGTGGTGACGCGCCCGGGAGGCGCGCGCAACGACAACGCCGCGGGCACCGGCCCGCAGGACCGGAGCAGGACGTGAGGGGCGGGCGCGTGGGCGCTAAGGGCGATCGCCGGGGCCGGCCGGTCTCGGCGGCGGGCCTCCTCGCGCTGGGGCTCAGCGGCGCGCTGCTGGCCGGCTGCGCGTCGATGCCGGACAGCGGCGATGTGAACCAGGTGGACTCCTCGCAGCGGGCCGACGCCGACTCGCAGGTGCGCGTGTACGGCGTGGCGCCGCGCAAGCACGAGCAGCCGCAGGAACTGGTGACCGGATTCCTCGAGGCGACGACGAGCGACGACCCGAACTACGACACGGCCCGGATGTATCTGTCCAAGGGCGTGAAGCGGCAGTGGGACCCCTCGACGTCGACGACCGTGCTGTCCGACCCGCCGCAGGTGAACGTGGAGCGCACCGGCGACCGGGCCCAGGAGGAGTACACGATCACCCTGGTCGGCAAGCAGGTCGCCAAGGTGGACGCCAAGCACGCGTACAAGCCGGACGAGCGCCCGTACAAGACCGCGATCCATGTCGCGCGCGAGGGCGGCGAGTGGCGCATCGACGACCTGCCGCCCGGGCTGGTGCTCGGCGTGTCCGACTTCCAGCGCATATACCGGCCGGTCAACAAGTACTACTTCGCCGAGCTGGGGCCCGGCAAGGCGCCACGTGACGTGCTCGTCGCCGACCCCGTCTATCTGCGCAAGCGGATAGACCCGGTGACCTCCACGGTGAAGGCGCTGCTGGACGGGCCGACCAACTGGCTCGACCCGGTCGCCGCGACGGCCTTCCCGACCGGCACGAAGGTGGCCGACGAGCGGCTCTCGCTCGACGACTCCAACGGCCTCAAGGTGCGGCTCACCGACCGGGCGGCGGGCATCAACCGCGAACAGTGCCTGCGCATGGCGGCGCAGCTCTTCTACACCGTCCAGGAGTCGGCCACGGTCAGCAGCGTCACGCTGCAGCGCGCCAAGGGCGGCTCCCAGATGTGCGCGCTGGGACGCGAGCAGGCGCGGTGGTACGCCCCGGACCAGAACGTGGGGCAGGCCGACCGGCAGTACTTCCTCGACGCCCAGCACCGGATGGTGAGCCTCAACGACGGCGAGAACACGCCGAAGCGCGTGGCGGGGCCGTTCGGCGCCGAGGGCTCCCTGAACCTGAGATCGGTGGCGGTGGACCGCGCCGAGGACCGTGCGGCCGGTGTGGCCGCCAACGGGCAGTCGCTGTACGTCGCCCCCATGCAGCACGGTGCGGCCCTGGGCGAGGCCCGGGTGACGTCCCGGGCGGCGGTGGGGCTGACGGCGCCGAGCTGGGACGGGCTGGGTGATCTGTGGGTCGCCGACCAGGACCCCGACCGGCCGCGGCTGCTGCGGCTGCCCGGCGGTACGGGCGCGCCGGAGGAGGTCCGGGTGCCCAGGCTCGACGGCGAGCGCATCACGGGGCTGCGGGTCGCGGCGGACGGGGTGCGGATCGCGCTGCTGGTCTCGAAGGGTGACCGCACGGCCTTGAAGCTGGGGCGGGTCGAGCGGCGGATGAGCGCCGGGCGGCCGAGCCTGTCCGTGCAGGAGCTGCGTTCCGTGGCGCCGAAGCTGGAGGAGGTCGACGCCGTGTCCTGGGCGGGCGGCAGCCGGCTGCTGGTGGCGGGCAACGAGCGGGGCGGCCTGCAGCAGTTGCTGTACATCGAGACCGACGGATCGCGGTCGAACGCCTCGGGACTGCCCGGCATCACGGGTGTGCGGGGCATCGCGGCCCCGGAGAACCCGACCACCCCGGGCAATTCGAAGAAGGCACCCGCGCTGGTCGCGGAGCGGGAGGACGGGATCGTCCGCCTGCTGCCGGACATGAACTGGAACTGGGTGGCCAAGGACGGGTCGGCGCCGGTCTACCCGGGGTAGGCCTGCCGCCACGCTGCGGTTCCGGTGATCCGCGGCGGTTTTCCACAGGGGTGGCAGGGGCGGTCCCGGGGCGGGACAGTTGATGTATGCGCGGATGGTGGCGAGAGATCACCGGGCTGGTGCTGCCGGCCCACTGCGCGGGGTGCGGCCAGCCGCGGTCCGTGCTGTGCGGGGAGTGCCGCCGGGAGCTGTACGGCCGGGGCACCCGCAGGGTGTGGCCCGATCCGGTGCCGGCTGGGCTGCCGCCCGTGCAGGCCGCCGCGGCGTACGCGGACCGGGTGCGGTCCGTGCTGCTCGCGCACAAGGAGCGGGGAGCGCTGGAGCTGGCGGAGCCGCTGGGCGCCGCGCTGGCGGGCGCGGTGCGGGCCGCAGGGCAAGAGGCCGGGCGATGGGGCACATGGGACGGGAGTGGCCCGTTGCTGCTCGTGCCGGTGCCTTCTTCGCGACGGGCGGTCGCGGGACGCGGGCAGGACGCGGGGCGACGGCTCGCCCTGGCGGCCGGGCGGGTGCTGCGGAGCGCCGGGCAGCCCGTGCGGGTGGCGGCGGTGCTGCGGCAGCGCCGGACCGTCGCCGATCAGTCGGGTCTCGACGCCGGGCAACGATGGGTGAATGTGTCGGGGGCCCTGGGGGTAGCCGGGGGAGTGAAGCGACTGTGGCGTGTGGGAGGGCCGGTGGTGTTGGTGGACGACCTCATGACGACCGGGTCCTCCCTGGTGGAGGCCGCGCGGGCGGTCTCCACGTCGGGCGGTCATGTGCTGGGGGCCGCGGTGGTCGCGGCCCCGGAGCGGGCGTTCGTGCCCGGCCCGGATCCCGGTGGAACCCCCGGTGACGGTGCGACGTTCCCGTGGGAAACAGCGGGGAAACACCTGAATGGAGGTACGGCCCGGTAAGGGGTACCGACGGGCGTCCGGGCGAGATATGTTCGGTTGTGAGGAAGGGCAAGCTCTATGCCTCTTATCTCCGAATGGCGCGCTTTGCGTGCTTTCGCAGAAGCTTGAAGCCGATGGGGTGTAGATCTTGTCGACGGGGGAGGAGGAGGTGAAACCGCCGAGTCGGTGGCCCCGGGTATCCCCGGGGTCTGATGCAAGAGGGATGCGCTCCGCACCTTCGGCGGGGCGATCCGGGAACGGAGTTCTGCGTGGACATCGTCGTCAAGGGCCGTAAGACAGAGGTGCCCGAGCGCTTTCGCAAGCACGTGGCCGAGAAGCTGAAGCTGGACAAGATCCAGAAGCTCGACGGCAAGGTGATCAGCCTCGACGTCGAGGTGTCCAAGGAGCCCAACCCGAGGCAGGCCGACCGCTCCGACCGTGTGGAGATCACGGTCCGTTCCCGCGGCCCGGTGATCCGGGCGGAAGCGTCGTCGTCGGATCCCTACGCCGCGCTCGACCTGGCCACCAGCAAGCTGGAGGCGCGGCTGCGCAAGCAGAACGACAAGCGTCACACCCGCCGGGGCAACGGACGGATCCCGGCCAGCGATGTGGCGTCGACCGTCATCGGTGCCGCGGAACTCACCGACAGCGGTGAACTCGCCGCCGACCAGTCGGCGAACAACGTGCCGGTCACGCGCATCGGCTCGCTGGAGGTCCAGGGCGAAGGTCCCCTCGTGGTTCGCGAGAAGACCCACGCCGCAGCCTCGATGACGCTCGACCAGGCGCTCTACGAGATGGAGTTGGTCGGCCACGACTTCTATCTGTTCGTCGACTCCGACACCAAGATGCCCAGTGTCGTCTACCGGCGGCACGCCTACGACTACGGCGTCATCCACCTCAACGCCGACCCGTTCGCCGAGGAGCACGGCGGCGCGGGCGGATCGCTCGGCGGCTGACCTCGGCCGCCTCCGGCGCCGCGCGCCGTGAGTCGTAGCCCTTCGAGTTGATGCCCTCGAAGCGCCGCAGCGCTTCCGAGGGCATCAACCTGCGTCCTCAGAAGCGCCTCTCGACGGCCTCGGCATGAAATCATGGCCGAGCGGCCAATCGCCGGTCCGCCGAAACCGGTTGGCCCGGCGCAGCACTGTCGCATCCGCGAGGGGCCACGGCCTTCAGGGGGAGGAACGATGGCGGACAGGTTCGGGCCCGTACTCGTGCCCGGCGAGGACGACGACGAGGGCGCCCGAGCGGAGCGGAACCCCGCCCGCGAGGAGCCGATCCGGGTCCTGGTCGTCGACGACCACGCGCTCTTCCGGCGGGGACTGGAGATCGTTCTCTTCCACGAGGAGGACATCCAGGTCGTGGGGGAGGCCGGGGACGGCGCGGAGGCGGTGGACAAGGCCGCCGATCTGCTGCCGGACATCGTGCTGATGGACGTACGGATGCCCAAGCGCGGTGGCATCGAGGCCTGCACCTCCATCAAGGAAGTCGCCCCCAGCGCCAAGATCATCATGCTGACGATCAGCGACGAGGAAGCCGACCTCTACGACGCGATCAAGGCCGGGGCGACCGGCTACCTCCTCAAGGAGATCTCCACCGACGAGGTGGCCACCGCGATCCGCGCGGTCGCGGACGGCCAGTCGCAGATCAGCCCGTCGATGGCGTCCAAGCTGCTGACCGAGTTCAAGTCGATGATCCAGCGGACGGACGAGCGCCGGCTGGTGCCGGCGCCCCGGCTCACGGACCGTGAGCTCGAGGTGCTGAAGCTCGTCGCCACCGGGATGAACAACCGTGACATCGCCAAGGAGTTGTTCATCAGCGAGAACACCGTGAAGAACCACGTCCGCAACATCCTGGAGAAGCTGCAGCTGCACTCCAGGATGGAGGCGGTGGTCTACGCGATGCGGGAGAAGATCCTCGAGATCCGCTGACGTGTGCCTCCGGCGGGCGTTCGCGGCCCGGGAGGGCCGCGGGGCCCGTCAGTCCAGCGCCGTGACCAGTGCCGCCGCCAGCTTCGCGTCGTCGCAGCGGTCGATCCGGACCGTGTCACAGCCCACCCACTCGGCCGCCTCCCGGAGTGCCCGCGCCAGCGGGGCCACGGCCTTGGGGCCGTCGAGGGACACCTGCCGGGCCACCAGGGTGGTGCCCTCGCGGGCCGGGTCCACCCGGCCGAGCAGCCGGCCGCCCGCCAGCAGCGGCATCGCGAAATAGCCGTGCACCCGCTTCGGCTTGGGCACGTACGCCTCGAGCCGGTGGGTGAAACCGAAAATCCGCTCGGTGCGCGGCCGGTCCCAGATCAGCGAGTCGAACGGCGAGAGCAGCGTCGTACGGTGCCGGCCGCCCTTCGCCGAGGACTCGGCGGCCAGCGCCGCCGGGTCCGCCCACGCCGGCTTCGACCAGCCCGCCACCTCCACCGGCACCAGGCCCGTATCGGCTATGACCGCGTCCACCTGCTCGCCCTTGAGCCGGTGATAGTCCGCCAGGTCGGCCCGGGTGGCCACACCCATCGCGGCACCGGCCTGGGTGACCAGGCGCCGGGTGCACTCGGCGTCGTCGATGTCGTCGTGCAGCAGGGCGTCCGGCACGGCCCGCTCGGCCAGGTCGTACACCCGCTTCCAGCCGCGCCGCCGGGTGCAGACCACCTCGCCGGTGTCCAGCAGCCACTCCACCGCGATCTTCGTCTCGGACCAGTCGTACCACTCGCCGCCGTTCTTGGCGCCGCCCAATTCCGTTGCCGTCAGGGGGCCGTCGGCCCGGAGCCGGTCCCGCACGGCGGCGCAGGAGCGCTCGGAGTCCTGCATCACGTGCCAGCGGTGGCCGCGCGCCTTCATGGCCCGGCGCCGGAAGGCGAAGTGCGGCCACTCCTCGACGGGCAGGATGCAGGCCGCGTGCGACCAGTACTCGAAGGCGTGGTCGCCGGTCCAGTACGCCGACTCGACCGCCGTGCGGCCGACCGCGCCCAGGCGTGCGTACGGCACCAGCTCGTGCGAGCGGGCCAGCACCGAGATCGTGTCCAGCTGCACAGCCCCCAGGTGCCGCAGCACACCGCGCACCCCCGCCCGGCGGTCCGGGGCGCCCAGCAGGCCCTGGGCGCGCAGCGCCATGCGCCGGGCCTCCTCGGCGGACAGCCGCGCTTCGGCCGTACGGCCCTTCGACGCGGCGGCAGTTGTCGTACCGGTTGTCATGGCGATCACCCTAGGGCCGACCACTGACAACGCCTGGCGAGCAGTCAGCCGCGCTCAGGAAACGGCAGGTAGGGGGCTTGCGAAGGCAGTCCGAGGTCGGAGGGCAGCAGCGAGCCGACCCAGGCGTCGCGCCGTGTGCCGTTGTAGACGATCTTGGAGCGCATCGTGCCCTCCATCGTGAACCCGGCCTTCAGGGCGACCCCGCGCGACCCCTCGTTCCCGGCCTCCGCGTACCACTCCAGCCGCTCGACGCCCAGCTCCTCGAAGGCCCACCGGATCACCTCGCGGGCCGCCTCGGCGGTGTAGCCGCGACCGCGCTGATCCTTGGCGGTCCAGTAACCGAGCTCGGCCTGTCGTTCGGGGGCGCGCAGCTGAGCGAGCCGCACCAGACACATCGACCCCACCAGCCGGTCGTCCTCGCGCGTGAAGAGACCGAACGTGTACATGCTGTCGTCCCGCCAGCCGTCCGGGGCGGTCTCCTCGATGAAGGTGCGGGCGTCCTCGGCGGTGTACGGGGAGGGCACGCTGGTGTAGCGCGGGATGTCCGGGTCCTGGCAGGCGGCGTGGACGGCGTCCCGGTCGGCGGGGACGAAGGGGCGCAGCACCAGCCGCTCGGTGGTGAGGTTTATGGGCTCCATGGGGGGAGTGTGAACGGTCGGCCGGTCCGATGCGACTCTTTTGTCCCCGGGTGCGCCGCCCCTGCCACGCCCGTGCCGGGCCGCTACCACGGGTGGGCACTCTGCCGGCGGGGCGCCCGGAAATGTCACCGCACCGGCACCTTCGAGCGGGGCCGTTCGTTCACTGTGCGGGTGATGCCCGGTTTACGTGCTGACGGACCTCCCGGCGCGGTGGGGTCCTCGCTTACGATGACCGTTGCGGCGGGGACTGTCCCGTCGTGCCCGCGCACCCGACCCCTGCCTGCGGCGGGGGTCTCCCCAGCGCCAGGCCCGACCGGCAAGGAGCCAGCCTACGTGTCCGTCTTCGGCAAGATCATGCGTGCAGGAGAAGGCAAGATCCTGCGCAAGCTGCACCGCATCGCGGACCAGGTCAATTCCATCGAAGAGGACTTCGTCAACCTCTCCGACGCCGAGCTGCGCGCCCTGACCGACGAGTACAAGCAGCGGTTCGCGGACGGCGAAAGCCTGGACGACCTGCTTCCCGAGGCGTTCGCCACCGTCCGTGAGGGCGCCAAGCGGGTGCTCGGCCAGCGGCACTACGACGTCCAGCTCATGGGCGGTGCCGCCCTGCACCTGGGGTACGTCGCGGAGATGAAGACCGGTGAGGGCAAGACCCTCGTCGGCACCCTCCCCACGTACCTCAACGCCCTGTCCGGCAAGGGTGTCCACCTGATCACGGTGAACGACTACCTCGCCGAGCGCGACTCCGAGCTGATGGGCCGGGTGCACAAGTTCCTCGGCCTCTCGGTCGGCTGCATCCTCGCCAACATGACTCCGGCGCAGCGCCGCGAGCAGTACGCGTGCGACATCACGTACGGCACCAACAACGAGTTCGGCTTCGACTACCTGCGCGACAACATGGCGTGGTCGCAGGACGAGCTGGTGCAGCGCGGTCACAACTTCGCGGTCGTCGACGAGGTCGACTCGATCCTCGTCGACGAGGCCCGTACGCCGCTGATCATCTCCGGCCCCGCCGACCAGGCCACCAAGTGGTACGGCGACTTCGCCAAGCTGGTCACCCGGCTCACCAAGGGCGAGGCGGCCAACCCGCAGAAGGGCCTGGAGGAGACCGGCGACTACGAGGTCGACGAGAAGAAGCGCACGGTCGCAATCCACGAGGCCGGCGTGTCCAAGGTCGAGGACTGGCTGGGCATCGACAATCTCTACGAATCGGTCAACACCCCTCTCGTCGGGTACCTGAACAACGCCATCAAGGCGAAGGAACTCTTCAAGAAGGACAAGGACTACGTCGTCATGGACGGCGAAGTCATGATCGTCGACGAGCACACCGGCCGTATCCTCGCCGGCCGCCGCTACAACGAGGGCATGCACCAGGCGATCGAGGCGAAGGAAGGGGTGGACATCAAGGACGAGAACCAGACCCTCGCCACGATCACCCTGCAGAACTTCTTCCGCCTCTACAGCAAGCTCTCCGGCATGACCGGTACGGCCATGACCGAGGCCGCGGAGTTCCACCAGATCTACAAGCTCGGCGTGGTGCCGATCCCGACGAACCGCCCGATGGTCCGTCAGGACCAGTCGGACCTCATCTACCGCACCGAGGTCGCGAAGTTCGCCGCCGTCGTCGAGGACATCGCGGAGAAGCACGAGAAGGGCCAGCCGATCCTGGTCGGCACCACCTCGGTCGAGAAGTCCGAGTACCTCTCGCAGCAGCTCTCCAAGCGCGGCATCCAGCACGAGGTCCTCAACGCCAAGCAGCACGACCGTGAGGCGACGATCGTCGCCCAGGCCGGCCGCAAGGGTGCCGTCACCGTCGCCACCAACATGGCCGGCCGCGGTACCGACATCAAGCTCGGCGGCAACCCCGACGACCTCGCCGAGGCGGAGCTGCGCCAGCGCGGCATGGACCCGGTCGAGCACGTCGAGGAGTGGGCGGCCGCCCTGCCCGAGGCGCTGGAGCGCGCCGAGGCCGCGGTGAAGGCGGAGTTCGAGGAGGTCAAGGAGCTCGGCGGGCTGTACGTGCTGGGCACCGAGCGGCACGAGTCGCGCCGCATCGACAACCAGCTGCGCGGCCGCTCCGGCCGTCAGGGCGACCCGGGCGAGTCCCGCTTCTACCTCTCGCTGGGCGACGACCTGATGCGCCTGTTCAAGGCCCAGATGGTCGAGCGCGTCATGGCCATGGCCAACGTGCCGGACGACGTGCCGATCGAGAACAAGATGGTCACCCGTGCCATCGCCTCCGCGCAGTCCCAGGTCGAGCAGCAGAACTTCGAGACCCGTAAGAACGTCCTGAAGTACGACGAGGTCCTCAACCGCCAGCGCGAGGTCATCTACGGCGAGCGCCGCCGCGTCCTGGAGGGCGAGGATCTGCAGGAGCAGATCAAGCACTTCATGGACGACACCATCGACGACTACATCCGCCAGGAGACCGTCGAGGGCTTCGCCGAGGAGTGGGACCTGGACCGGCTGTGGAGCGCCTTCAAGCAGCTCTACCCGGTGAAGGTCACCGTCGAGGAGCTGGAGGAGGCGGCCGGTGACCGGGCGGGCATCACCGCCGAGTTCATCGCCGAGTCCATCAAGGACGACATCTACGAGCAGTACGCGGCCCGCGAGGAGCAGCTCGGCTCGGACATCATGCGCGAGCTCGAGCGCCGCGTCGTGCTGTCGGTGCTGGACCGCAAGTGGCGTGAGCACCTCTACGAGATGGACTACCTCCAGGAGGGCATCGGCCTGCGGGCCATGGCCCAGAAGGACCCCCTGGTGGAGTACCAGCGCGAGGGCTACGACATGTTCACCGCCATGATGGAGGGCATCAAGGAGGAGTCCGTCGGCTACCTGTTCAACCTGGAGGTCCAGGTCGACCAGCAGCTGGAGGAGGTCCCGGTGCAGGACGGCGCGGAGCGCCCGTCCCTGAGCAAGGACGTCCAGGACGCCGTGCCCGCCGGCGGCCGGCCCGAGATCCGGGCCAAGGGCCTCGACGCCCCGCAGCGCCCCGACCGGCTGCACTTCTCCGCGCCGACCGTGGACGGCGAGGGCGGTGTCGTCGAGGGCGACTTCGCCAGCGACGACTCCGTGCGGTCCGAGGCGGACGGCATGACCCGCGCCGAGCGCCGCAAGGCCCAGAAGAACGGTGGCGGCGGCCGCCGCCGCAAGAAGTAGGCGACAGCGCGCACGGAGGCGGGGGGGGGGGGCGGGGGGGGCCCCCCCCCCCCCCCCGGGGGGGGCGCCCCCCCCGGGGGGGGGCCCCGGGGGGGCGGCCGCCCCCCCCCGCGGCGCCGCCCGGCCCCGCCCGCGCCCGGGCGGGGCGCGCGC
>NZ_JACHJG010000030.1 GCF_014203545.1 Streptomyces netropsis | reverse complement strand
CGCCACCTCAACCCCGACACCGCAACCACCCTCGCCACCCTCCCCACCCCCCAGATCAGCTTCAACTACCTCGGACGCTTCGAACTCGCCGACGAGAAGAGCGGTGCGAAGACCACGACCTCGTGGGCTCCCGCACCGGAGGCCGACAGCGGTGTGAGCGGCGGCAGTGACCGTGACATGCGGCTCAGGTACGCGTTCCTGCTGACCTCCGCGGCGGTGGACGGCCCGGACGGCCCTGCGCTGACGGCCGACTGGTCCTGGCCGCAGGACCTGTTCCACGAGGACGACGTACGGGATCTGGCACAGACCTGGTTCCGCGCACTCGAAGCCATCGTCACCCACGCCGAAGGACCCGGCGCCGGCGGCCACACCCCCTCCGACCTGTCCCTCGGAGGCCTGTCACAGGACGAAATCGACGAGTTCGAAGACGAACTCGGGCTCTGAGCAGAGATCACGACATGACGAAGGACAAGGAATACGCGATGAAGAAGTCAGGGCTCGAGGACGTCCTCCCGCTGTCGCCGATGCAGCAGGGCCTGCTGTTCCACTCGATGTACGACGAGGAGGGTGGCTCCGACGTCTACACCATCCAGCTCAACTTCGCGATCGAGGGCGAGCTGGAGATCGCGGCTCTTCGGGACGCTGCCGCCGGTGTGCTCCGTCGGCACGCCAATCTGAGGGCGGGTTTCCGGTCCCGCAAGACCGGTGAGCCGGTTCAGGTGATCCCCCGCGAGGTGGAGCTGCCATGGACCGATGTGGACCTCAGCGGTCTGCCCGAGGCGGAACGCGAGCGGGAGCTGGCGCGGCTGGTCGCCGAGGACCGTGCCCGCCGCTTCGACCTGGCCCGGCCCCCGCTCATCCGGTTCACCCTCGTCACCGTGGGATCGGACCGCTATCAGTTCCTGGTGACCCATCACCACATCCTGCTCGACGGCTGGTCCTTCTCCCGCGTGCTGGGTGAGCTGTTCGAGCTGTACGGCTCGAAGGGGGACGACTCGGGCCTGCCCCGGGTGACCCCCTACCGCGAGTACCTCGCCTGGCTGGGCCGGCAGGACCGGGCTGCTGCCGAGGCCGCCTGGCGACTGTCGCTGGGAGGGCTGGACGAGCCCTCCCTCATCGCCGCCTCCGAGCAGTCGGCGTCGGACAACGGCCGCAGGAAGCACACCGTGTCGCTGTCCGCGCAGCAGACGGCGGCGCTCGGCCAGGCCGCCCGACAGGCCGGCGTGACCGTCAACACCGTTGTCCAGGCGGCTTGGGCGACCGTGCTGGGGCAGCTCACGGGGCGGGACGACGTGGTGTTCGGCGCCACGGTCTCGGGCCGCCCCGCGGACATCCCGGGCATCGAGTCCATGGTCGGCCTGTTCATCAACACCCTGCCCGTCCGCGTCCGGATCGACCCGGCGGAGACCTTGAGCAGTCTGCTCACCCGGATCCAGGACGAGCAGTCCGAGCTCATGCAGCACCAGCACCTGGGCCTGAACGAGGTGCAACGGCTGAGTGGCCACAGTGAACTCTTCGACACCATCGTCGTCTTCGAGAACTTCCCGGTCGACGAGGCGAGTCTGCAGAAGTCCTCGGGTGCCCTCGGCATCGTGGCGAGTGAGATCCAGGACGACACCCACTACCCGCTCACCATCGCCGTGCTCGTCGGCGAGACCATGGAACTTCAGCTGGCCTACCAGCCGGAGGTCCTCGGTCCGGAGCTGGCGGAGTCCGTGGCGGATGCTCTCGTGCGTCTGCTGACCACGGTGTCGGACGATGTCGAGCGTCCCGTCGGTCTCCGGCAGTTGGTCTCGCCGGAGCAGGCCGCGGGCCTGCTGGCCGGGAGCCTGGGTGCCGACGTGCCGGTGCCGCGCGAAGAGATGCTGCATGACGTCCTGGAATGGCATGCCGCGCGCACCCCGGACGAGATCGCCTTGGTGTGTGGCACGGAACGGCTGTCGTTCGCCGAGCTCAACAACCGTGCCAACAGGATCGCCCGGCTGCTCGTCCAGCAGGGGGCCGGCCCGGAGCGGCTCGTCGCCCTCGCGCTTCCCCGCTCGGCGGACCTGGTCGTGGCTCTGTTCGCGGCCATCAAGTCCGGCGCCGGGTATCTGCCGCTGGACCCGGAGTACCCGGCCGACCGGATGGCCTTCCTCTTCGAGGACGCCTCTCCCGCGTGTGTGATCACCCTGACCGACATCGCGAACGGCCTTCCGGATTCCGTCGCCGACGTTCCGCGCGTCCTCCTCGACGACCCCGAGGTCGAGCGGCGGCTGGCCGGCCTGCCCCACGGGAATCTGGCCCAGACCGAGCGCCTTGCCCCGGTGACGGCCGACAACCTCGCCTACGTGATCTACACGTCGGGCTCGACGGGCAGGCCCAAGGGCGTCATGGTCGCGCACCACGGCGCCATGAACCTCTTCCACAGCCTCAAGGCGGACCTCTTCCGGCGAGGGACGCAAGCTGTCGGCGGGCGGCGCCTGAAGGCCTCGCTCACCAGCACGTTCACCTTCGACGCGTCGGTGGACGGCATGATGTGGATGCTGGACGGCCACGAGCTGCACGTCATCAGTGACGAGGTGCGGCGCGACCCCGAGCAGATGATCCGCTATGTACGGGAGGAGCGGCTGGACTTCGTCTACTTCACCCCCATCTACATGGAGCAGCTGCTCGCCGCCGGGCTGATGCGGACGTCCGGACACCGGCCGCACATGTTGCAGTGCGGTGCCGAAGCGATGAGCGACGCGCTGTGGCAGGAATTCCGCTCCCTGCCCGACCTCATCGGGCACAACTACTACGGGCCCACCGAGACCACCGTGGTCGCGCTGTGCTGCCCGGTCGAGCAGAGCCCGAAGCCTTCGATCGGCCGGCCGTTGGGGAACGTCCGGGCGTATGTCCTGGACTCGCAGCTGCGGCTGCTGCCGCCCGGTGTGTCGGGCGAGCTCTACATCGCCGGGCCGTACGTGACCCGCGGCTATCTGGGGCGGCCGGCGCTGACGTCGGAGCGGTTCGTGTCGGATCCGTTCGGCGGGCCGGGCGAGCGGATGTACCGCACGGGCGACGTGGTGCGCAGGAACGCGGAGGGCCTGGTCGAATACCTGGGGCGGGCGGACGACCAGGTGAAGATCCGGGGCTTCCGTATCGAGCTGGGTGAGATCGGCGCGGTGCTGACCGATCACGAGTCGGTCGCGCACGGCGTGGTCGTCGTGCGTGAGGACCAGCCCGGCAACAAGCGCCTGGTCGCCTACGTCGTCGCGGCCTCGGGCGCGGTCGCGGACGCCGACGTGCTGCGTGACCATGTGGCGGGTCTGTTGCCGGAGTACATGGTGCCGGCGGCGTTCGTGGTCCTCGACGCGCTGCCCGCGACCGCCAACGGGAAGCTGGACCGCAAGGCCCTGCCCGCTCCCGACTTCAACCACGCGGTGTCCGGACGGGGTCCGCGCGATCCGCGTGAGGAGGCTCTGTGCACGCTGTTCGCGGAGGTCCTCGGGCTGGAGCAGGTCGGCGTCGACGACAGTTTCTTCGAACTGGGCGGCGACAGCATCGTGTCCATCCAGCTCGTCAGCCGCGCCCGCCGCGCCGGGCTGCTGTTCACGCCGCGTGATGTTTTCAAGCAGCGGACCGTCGAGGCCCTCGCCGCGATCGCTCAGGACGTCAACGACACGAAGCCCGACCGGGCGACCCCGGACGCCGGCGTCGGCGCGGTGCCGCTCACGCCGATCATCCACCATCTGCGGGAGACCGGCGGTCCTGTGGACGGGTTCAACCAGGCCATGGTGGTGCAGGTTCCGGGCGACTACGACCTCGGGACGCTGACGAAGGCGCTACAGGCCGTGCTGGACCACCATGACGCGCTGCGGTTGCGGCTGTCCCGGCCCGAGGGCGGCGCCTGGGCCCTGGAGATCACGCCCCGGGGCTCCGTCCGCGCGGAGGACCTCGTGCACCGGGTGGACGCGGCCACGGCACCGCTGGGCGAAACGGCTCAGGCGGCCCAGGAGCGGCTGTCCCCGGGCGCCGGTGTGACGCTCCAGGCGGTGTGGTTCGACGCCGGCCCGGACACGCCCGGACGTCTGGTGCTCATGGCACACCACCTCGTCGTGGACGGGGTCTCGTGGCGGATCCTGCTCCCGGATCTCGCGGCGGCGTACGACGCGGTCGCCGCCGGACGGGAGCCGGACCTGGAACCGGTGGGCACCTCCTTCCGGGCCTGGGCCCAGGGTCTGGTGGAGGCCGCGTCCTCGGAGGCCCGTGTCGCCGAACTGGACGTCTGGACGTCCATGCTCCAGGTCGAGGACCCCAGGCTCGGCTCCCGTCCGCTGGACCCGGGCCGCGATGTGGTGGCGACGTCCGGAGGCCTGTCCGTCTCGCTGCCCGCGGATGTCACGGGTGCGCTGCTGGCCCAGGTGCCCGCGGTGTTCCACGCGGGTGTCAACGACATCCTCCTCACCGGCTTCGCGCTCGCCGTGAGCGACTGGAAGCGACGCCGGGGCCTCGGTGGATCCGGAGCCCTGATCGATCTCGAGGGCCACGGCCGCGAAGAGCTCGTACCCGGCGCCGACATCTCCCGCACCGTCGGCTGGTTCACCAGCATGTTCCCCGTCAACCTCGACCCCGGGGTGAGCGAGCACGACTGGCCCGACATCTGGGCCGGCGGCCCCGCCCTCGGCAACGCCGTCAAGACCATCAAGGAACAGCTCCGCGCCCTGCCCGACAACGGCGCCGGCTACGGCCTGCTGCGCCACCTGAACGAGGAGACGGCAGCCACGCTCGCCGCCCTCCCCACCCCCCAGATCAGCTTCAACTACCTCGGACGGCTCGGTGGTTCCACCTCCGAGGAGGACGGCGGAACCGAGGACGACCTCGGTGGTGGCGCCGACCCGCGGATGCCGCTGACCCACGTGCTGGGGCTCAACTCGATAGCCCGGGAGACCCCCGAGGGGCCGTCCCTGGTCGCCACCTGGGCGTGGCCGCTCGAGCTGTTCAGCGAGGACGAGGTGCGGGACCTGGCGGAGAGCTGGTTCCGTGCGCTGCGGGCGATCGTCGCCCACGCCGAAGGGCCCGGCGCCGGCGGTCACACCCCCTCCGACCTCTCCCTGGTCAGGCTGGCGCAGCGCGACATCGACGCGCTGGAGACCCGGCAGCCGCAGTTGGCGGACGTGCTGCCGCTCGCCCCGCTGCAGGAGGGCCTGCTGTTCCACGCGTTGTACGACCAGCAGGGATACGACGTCTACACCGTTCAGTTCACCTTTGACATCGAGGGCGACCTGGACAGCGCGGCATTGCGGGCGGCCGCGGGCAACCTGCTGAAGCGCCACGCCAACCTGCGAGCCGGGTTCCAGATCCTGGACACCGGCGATGCCGTGCAGGTGATTCCGTCCGAGGTGACGGTGCCCTGGGCCGAACTGGATCTGAGCGGCCTGCCCCGGTCCCGTCGCGAGGCCGAGGTGGCCCGCGTGCTGGACGAGGACCGCAACCGTCGCTTCGATCTGGCGGCTCCCCCGCTGATGCGGTTCATGCTGATCACGCTCGGAGCGGGCCGGTACGTCTTCACCGTCACCAACCACCACATCCTCATGGACGGGTGGTCGTTCGGAGCCCTGCTGGGCGAGCTGTTCGACATGTACAACCGCAAGGGTGACGCCTCCGGCCTGCCGCGGGTGACGCCCTACCGTGACTATCTGGCCTGGCTGTCCCGGCAGGACCGGACCGCCGCCAAGGCCGCCTGGGCCAAGGCGCTCGACGGTCTCGAGGAGCCGACACTGCTGGCACCGGTGGATCCCACGCGGAAGCCGGTGGTCCCGGAACGGGTCTCGAAGGAGCTGCCCGCGGAGTTCGCCGCGGCGCTGCGCGAGACGGCCCGTGCGCACGGTGTCACGCTGAACACGCTCATGGGGCTGGCATGGGCCGTCACGCTGGGTCAGCTGACGGGCCGGGACGACGTGGTGTTCGGAACGACGGTCTCCGGCCGTCCCGCGGACATCCCGGGCATCGAGTCCATGGTCGGCCTGTTCATCAACACCCTGCCCGTCCGCGTCCGGATCGACCCGGCGGAGACCGTGGGCAGTCTGCTCACCCGGCTTCAGGACGAGCAGTCCGAGCTCATGCCGCACCAGCACGTGGGCCTCACCGACATCCGGGAGGCGACGGGGCTGGGAGACCTGTTCGACACGCTGCTGGTGTACGAGAACTACCCGGTCGACAACGACGCGCTCGCGCAGTCGGTCGGTGATCTCTCCGTGATGAGCACCGAGCCGCTCGATGCCACCCATTACCCGATCGGCGTCCTGGTGATCCCGCTCGGTGAACGGCTGCACGTACGCGCCGACTACCGCGCCGACGTCTTCGGTCCCGAGGCGGCCGAGCGGATCGTCGCGCGCTTCCTGCGGGTGGCGCAGGCGCTGACGGACCCGTCGCGGGTGATCGGTGAGCTGGAGCCCCTCTCCGAGGAGGAGCGCCGGCAGCAGCTGTTCGAGTGGAACGACACGGCGCACGAGGTGCCCGGGGCGACGCTGCCCGAGCTGTTCGAGGCCCAGGCCGCGGCGACACCGGACGCCGAGGCCGTGGTGAGCGGCGACAGCCGTCTGACGTACGCGGAGTTGAACGAGCGGGCGAACCGGCTGGCCCGTCGGCTGCTCACCCGTGGTGTCGGCCCGGAGAGCTACGTGGGCGTGGTCCTCTCCCGCACCGTGGAGCTGCCGGTCGCGCTGCTCGCGGTGGCCAAGACGGGTGCGGCCTACCTGCCGGTCGACCCGGACTACCCCGCCGACCGCATCGCGTACATCTTCTCGAACACCCAGCCCGTCTGTATGCTCGCCGACTCCGACACGGCGCCGAAGCTGCCCGTGGACGCCTCCTCGCTGGTGGTCGTCGACGACGCAGCGGTCCGGGACGCGGTCGCGACCCTGCCGGGCACGGACCTGACCGACGAGGACCGGACGGCGCCCATCTCGCCGGCCCACCCCGTGTACGTCATCTACACATCGGGGTCGACCGGCCGCCCCAAGGGCGTGGTCGTCGAGCACCGGTCGCTGAACCTCTACCTCGCGTGGACCCGCGCCCGCTTCCCGGCGGTTTCCGGCCGGGCCCTGGTCCACTCCCCCGTCTCCTTCGACCTGACCGTCACCGGTCTGCTCGGCACCCTCACCGCGGGCGGCTGCGTCCACCTGACCGAGCTGGACGAGGACGCCGCCCGGGAGGACTTCGAGCAGCCCGGCTTCGTCAAGGCGACGCCCGCCCACCTCGGCCTGCTCATGGCGCTGCCGGAGCGGTTCTCCCCCTCCGGAGAGCTCGTGCTGGGCGGCGAGGCCCTGCTGGGCGAGGTGCTGGACGAATGGCGGCGTCACCACCCCGGCGTCACCGTCATCAACGAATACGGCCCCACCGAGGCCACCGTCGGCTGCACCGAGTACCGCGTCGAGCCCGGTGACAGCGCCCCCGCGGGTGCCGTCCCCATGGGACGTCCGATCTGGAACACCCAGCTGTACGTCCTGGACGCCCGGCTCCGCCCCGTCCCCGTGGGCGTCGGGGGTGAGCTCTACATCGGCGGCGACCTCCTGGCCCGTGGCTATCTGGGCCGCCCCGACCTCACCGCGGGCCGTTTCGTCGCCAACCCCTTCGGTGGCGCGGGCGGGCGCATGTACCGCACGGGTGACATCGTCAAGTGGCGTGCCGACGGGCAGTTGGAGTTCGTCAGCCGCGTCGACGACCAGGTGAAGGTGCGGGGCTTCCGCATCGAACTGGGCGAGATCGAGGCCGCCGCGGCCTCGCACCCGGCCGTCGGCCAGGTGCTGGTCGTGGTCCGCGAGGACCGGCCGGGCGACAAGCGCATCGTGGCCTATGTGATCCCGGCCGAGGAGGGCGGCGGCCCGGACCCGGCCGAGCTCCGGGGCCACCTGGCCGCCACGCTGCCGGACTACATGGTGCCGTCCGCGTACGTGGTGCTGGAGTCCTTCCCGCTGACTCCCAACGGCAAGCTGGACCGCAAGGCGCTGCCCGCGCCCGACTTCAGCGGGCAGGTTTCCTCGCGGGGACCGCGCACCGCGCGGGAGGAGACCCTCTGCGCCCTGTTCGCCGACATCCTGGGTCTGGAACGCATCGGCATCGACGACAGTTTCTTCGAGCTCGGCGGTCACTCGCTCCTGGCGACCCGTCTGGTCAGCCGCATCCGCTCCGCCTTCGAGATCGAGCTGGGGGTGCGCGCGGTCTTCGAGGAGCCCACGGTCGCCGGCCTCGCCGGCCGGCTGGACTCGGCGGGCGTCTCGCGTCAGGCCTTGGGCGTCATGGAACGGCCGGAGGCCATCCCGCTGTCGTTCGCCCAGCGACGCCTGTGGTTCCTGAACCGTTTCGAGGGGCCGAACGCGACGTACAACATCCCGCTGTGCACCCGGCTGCTGGGAACGCTGGACCTGGCCGCTCTGCAAGCGGCACTGGGCGATGTGGTGGCCCGGCACGAGAGCCTGCGCACGGTGTTCCCCGACGTCGAGAACCGTCCCCGCCAGCAGGTCCTGCCCGTGGAGCGGACCGTCCCGCGGCTCGTGGTCACCGATGTCACCGCCGACGACCTCGACCAGGAGGTGAGCGCGGCGGCGCAGCAGGGCTTCGACCTCGCCCACGACATCCCGTTGCGGGCGCATGTGTTCCGGGTCGCCGCCGATGACCACGTACTGCTGATCGTGATGCATCACATCGCGAGCGACGGCTGGTCGCTGACCCCGCTGTCGCGGGACCTGTCGTCGGCCTATGCGGCACGTTGCGCGGGCACGGCCCCGGAGTGGGAGCCGCTGCCGGTGCAGTACGCCGACTACACGCTGTGGCAGCGCGCGGTGCTGGGTGACGAGAGCGACCCGGGCAGTGCGATGGCCGGGCAGCTGGCCTTCTGGCGCGAGGCGCTGTCCGGCGTCCCGGAGGAGCTGCCGCTGCCGATGGACCGGCCGCGTCCCGCGGTGACGGACTATCGCGGTGGTACGGCTCCGCTGCGGATCCCGCCCCACGTCCATCAGCAGGTGGCGGACCTGTCGCGCGCCTGTGGGGCGAGCGTGTTCATGGTGGTGCAGGCTGCCGTCGCCGCCCTGCTGGGCAAGCTCGGTGCCGGTACGGACATCCCGATCGGCACGGTGATCGCCGGGCGGACCGATGAGGCCCTCGACGAGCTGGTCGGGTTCTTCATCAACACCCTGGTCCTGCGCACCGACCTCTCCGGCAACCCGACCTTCCGCGAACTGGTGGAGCGGGTCAAGGAGACCGACCTGGCCGCGTACGCCAACCAGGACGTGCCGTTCGAGCGTCTGGTGGAGGAGATCAACCCGGTCCGTTCCATGGCCCGGCACCCGTTGTTCCAGGTCATGCTGGCCTTCCAGAACAACTCGACGGAGCGCACGGACATCCCCGGCGCCCGGATGCTCCCGCACCCGGTGGGGCTGGACGTCGCGAAGTTCGACCTGTCCTTCGACCTCGGCGAGCGGTTCGCTCCCGACGGGTCCCCGGCGGGCATCGAGGGCGCCGTCCAATTCGCCACCGGTCTCTTCGACCTGTCCACGGTCGAGACGCTGGCGGCGCGGCTCGAGCAGCTGCTCGACGCGGTGACCGCCGAACCCGGGCGGGCAATCACCGACGTCGACGTGCTCAGCGAGCGGGAGCGGCAGCGGGTCCTCGACGAGTGGAACGACACCGAGCGGGCCGTCGAGCCGGTCACCTTGCCCGGGCTCTTCGAGGCCCAGGTGGCGCTCACACCGGCGGCGACCGCCGTGGAATCCGCCGGTCTGTCCCTCGGCTACGCGGAACTCAACGCCCGCGCCAATCAGCTGGCGCACGCCCTGATCGGGCGGGGTGTGGGCCCCGAGCAGGTGGTGGCCCTCGCGCTGCCGCGCTCGGTGGACATCGCCGTCGCCCAGCTGGCCGTGGTCAAGGCCGGTGCCGCGTTCCTCCCGGTGGACCCGGACTATCCGGCCGACCGCATCAGCTACATCCTCGACGACTCCGCGCCCGCGCTGCTGGTGACGGACTCCGAGCACGCCGCCCGGCTGCCCCGGCACAGCGTGCCGCAGGTCCTGCTCGACACCGTCGACCTGTCCGCACAGCGGCGGGACAACCCGGGTGTCCCGCTGTCCCTGGCTCACCCGGCCTACGTCATCTACACCTCCGGTTCCACCGGCCGGCCCAAGGGCGTCGTGGTCACGCACCACGGTCTGGCGAGCTTCGCCGCGGTGGAGGTGGAACGCTTCGATGTGACCGCGGACAGCCGGGTGCTGCAGTACGCGTCGCCCAGCTTCGACGCCTCGGTGCTGGAGCTGTGCATGACGTACGCGGCGGGCGCCACGCTCGTGGTGCCGCCGCCGGGGCCGCTGGCCGGTGAGGTGCTGGCCGAGGTCCTTCTCGAGCGCGGGGTGACGCACGCGCTGATCCCGCCCGCGGCGCTGGCGTCGGTGCGGTCCGGTGACTTCCCCGCCTTCCGTTCCCTGGTGGTCGGTGGTGACGCGACGTCGGCGGAGCTGGTCGACCGCTGGGCCCCGGGCCGCCGGATGGTCAACGCCTACGGTCCGACCGAGTCGACCGTCGCCGCGACCATCAGCGACCCGCTCGCGGCGGGCACGGGGACGCCGACCATCGGCCGCCCCGTGCACAACACCCGGGTGTACGTCCTGGATTCGGGGTTGCGTCCGGTCCCGGCCGGTGTCGCGGGCGAGCTGTACGTCACCGGCGCCGGGCTGGCCCGTGGGTATCTGGGCCGGGCGGCCCTCACCTCGGAGCGATTCGTCGCCTGCCCCTTCGGCGGCCCGGGCGAGCGCATGTACCGCACCGGTGACATCGTCCGCTGGACCACCGACGGTCAGCTCTCCTACCTGGGGCGTGCGGACAACCAGGTGAAGGTCCGTGGCTTCCGTATCGAGCTGGGCGAGATCGAGTCCGCTCTGGTCGCCCATGACCAGGTCGCCCAGGTCGCGGTGGTCATCCGCGAGGAGAAGCCGGGTGAGCCCGCGCTCGTCGCGTACGTCGTACCGGAGGCCGGGGCCCAGGCGGGCCAGGCGGAGCTGCGCCGGCACGTGGCGGCCTCGCTGCCCTCCTACATGGTGCCGTCCGCCTTCGTCCGGCTCGACGCCCTTCCGGTGACGCCCAACGGCAAGCTGGACCGCAAGGCGCTGCCCGCCCCGGACCTCGGGGAGCTGGCGGGGTCCCGCGGGCCGCGCACTCCGCAGGAGGAGATGCTCTGCGGCCTGTTCGCGGAGGTGCTCGGCCTGGAGCGGGTCGGCATCGACGGCAACTTCTTCGAGCTGGGCGGCGACAGCATCGTCTCCCTCCAGCTCATCAGCCGGATCCGCTCGGTCCTCGGCATCAAGGTCAGCAACCGTGCCGTCTTCGAGACGCCGACGGTCGCGGAACTCGTCGAGAGCCTCGGTACGGACTCCGGGCGGGACGGCTTCGAGGTGCTGCTGCCGCTGCGCTCCGGCGGGGACAAGCCGCCGCTGTTCACCTTCCACGCCACCGGCGGACTCGCCTGGGGCTACGGCGAGTTCCTGAAGCAGATCCGGTCCGAGTACCCCGTCTACGGGCTCCAGGCCCGCGGCTTCAAGCCGGGTGAGCCGCTCGCCGAGAACATGGCGGCGATGGCCGCGGACTACGTCGAGCAGATGCGTTCGGTCCAGCCGCACGGTCCGTACCACCTGCTGGGCTGGTCGTTGGGGGCGCTGACCGCACAGGAGGTCGCCACCCAGCTCCAGGAGCAGGGTGAGGAGATCGGCCTGTTGGTCAACCTCGACCAGGGGCCCTTCGAGGAGTCCTTGGGCGACGGCCGTCCGGAGTACACCGAGCAGATCGTCTTCCGGGCCCTGCTCCAGGTCGCCGGGCTCGACGTGGATTCCATCGGGGACGACGTCGTGCTCGAGTACACCCAGGTCATGGAGATGGTGAGCAGCCGGGACAGTGCGCTCGGAAACCTCGAGCCCCATCACATCGACGCGTTCGCCAAGGTCATGGAGAACAACTACCGGATCGTGTCGGACCACCGGCCCAAGGAGCTCAAGGGCGACATGATGGTCGTCGTGTCGCTGTACCAGCACGGCGACGAGGCGGTGCCCCGCATGGTCGACCGCTGGCGCCCGCACGTCACGGGCAGGATCGAGACGCATCCGGTGACCGCGTCGCACCACGACCTGATGTCGCCCGGGACCGCTTCGGAGATCGGCCGCCTGGTCTACGACAAGCTCAGGTCTCTCGACTGACCCCCCGGGGGCCTGTCCGCCCGCCGAGGCGGACAGGCCCCCGGCTTCCGTGACAGCTTGCTGCCTCTTCTCTTGTGACGGCCCGCGGGCCGCCCTTTGGATGGGCGGGAGTGCACGAATCGATCAGCCACCGCTGGACGGGGCGCATACCGGACCGTTCCGAGGATGCCCAAAGCGCGTGATCAGTCATCAACTTGGGAGTGAAGGCATGGAAACAGCGATCTCTGCGGAGGGGCTCCGCAAGAGGTACGCGGAGCATGACGTGCTGGCCGGCATCGACCTGACCGTGGCGACGGGTGAGGTACTGGGCCTGCTCGGCCCGAACGGCGCGGGCAAGACCACCATCGTCCGCATCCTCGCCACGCTGCTGCCGTTCGACAGCGGCAAGGTCACGATCGCCGGCTTCGATCTCTCCAAGGACAAGCGCGAGATCCGCCGGCGCATCGGCCTGACCGGGCAGTACGCGGCTGTCGACGCCATCCTCACCGGGCGGGAGAACCTCCGGCTGATCGGTGTGCTCCTCGGGCTGGGTCGGCGCAAGGCGCACATCCGTGCCGACGAGCTGCTGGAGCAGTTCGACCTGACGGCTGCCGCGGACCGCCCGGCCAAGTCCTACTCCGGTGGTATGCGGCGCCGACTCGACCTCGCCGCCAGTCTGGTCACCACGCCTACGGTCCTCTTCCTCGACGAGCCGACCACCGGCCTGGACGTGACCAGCAGGATGCTGCTGTGGCGCATGGTCCGGGAGCAGGTGGCGAACGGCGTGTCCGTGCTGCTGACCACGCAGTATCTGGAAGAGGCCGACCAGTTGGCGGACCGGATCGTGGTCCTCGACAAGGGCGGGCTCATCGCCGAGGGCACCCCGGAGGAGCTGAAGCGCAAGGTCGGCGGCGAGCGCCTGGAGGTGTCCGTGGCCACGGAGGCGGAACTGCCCGCCGTGGTCCGGGCCGTCGGCAGCGCGTCGGCCGAGGCTCCGTCGGTGGACGAGAAGGCGAAGCTCGTCTCGATTCCGCTGGTCGGCGGCATGAACACACTCGCCTCGATCACCGCCGAGCTCAAAGCGGCGGCAGTGGAGCCCGTGGACTTCGCCATCCGCCGCTCCTCCATGGACGACGTCTTCCTGGCACTCACCGGCCAGACGGTGTCGGCCGAGGGCGACACGGCGGCGGACCGCCGGACCGCCGAGCGGCAGACACCTCAGGGAGAAGCGGCATGACCGAGACCATCACCAACTCCTGCGCACTCATCGGCCGGCACATCCGGCATCTGACGCGCACACCGGAGCAGTTGCTGAGCATCACGCTGATGCCGGTGGTCTTCGTCCTGGTCTTCGGATACCTCTTCGGCAGCGCCATGAAGGTACCGGGCGGCCAGTCGTACCAGGACTACATCATGGCCGGCATCTTCGTCCAGGTGGTGCTGGGCAACATGACCCTCAGCTCGCTGGGCGTCATCAGCGACCTCGACAACGGGCTGATGGACCGCTTCCGTTCACTGCCGATGTCCCGTTCCGCCGTGCTGATCGGTCGGACCACCCATGACCTGATCCTGACGGTCTGGTGCTTCGTCCTGATGTCGGGCATCGGCTACCTGATCGGCTGGCGGGTGCACGAGGGCGTGTGGTCGATGCTCGGCGGCTTCGGACTCATGCTCCTGCTGGGCTTCGCCACCTCGTGGGCCGGTGCGCTGCTGGGTCTCACACTGCGCAGCGCCGAGGCGGTGAACGCCCTCGGCGCGGTCATCGTGATGCCCCTGTCGTTCCTGTCCAACGCCTTCATCCCGCTCGACGGACTGCCCGGCTGGATGCAGGCCATCGCCGAGTGGAATCCGGTGAGTCCCGTCGTCCTGGCGTGCCGGAAGCTGTTCGGCAACGCCACTCCGGATACCGCCGGCCACGCGTTCCCCATGGAGCACCCGATACCCATGGCCGTGATTCTCTCGCTCGCCATGCTGGCGATCGTCGTTCCCCTGACCATCCGCGCCTATGAAAGGGCCGCAACCAAGAAGTGACTCCGCTCCGGCGCGAACCGGGCCGCTCCCACTCGTCGGGAGCGGCCCGGTTCTTTGTTGTCACCCGACGACGGGGAAACCACTGCGCGAAGGGATTGGCGGCAGCTTGCTGCAGAAAGGCTGGAAACAGCCGTCCGGGCCGTACAGAATCCGATTCCGACTCGACCCGACAATCAGATGCGGTGAGTAATGAACAAGAACGTCGGAAGACCTCAGGGGTCTCGGCTGGGCTCACTCACGGGGGTGAGGTTCCCGGCGATATTCCTGGTGTTCCTGAACCATATCCACATCGGAATCGCCTTCTCCTCGCAAAGCGCCTCCAACACCTACTACAAATACTTCGGGTGGATCGGACAGGCCGGGCTGTCGCTCTTCTTCCTCATCAGCGGCTTCCTTCTGGTCTGGACCGCGCGGGAGAACGAGTCGCCGCTGCTCTTCTGGCGGCGGAGAATCATCAGAATCGCCCCCATGCACTGGGTGACCTTCGCCCTGTCCATGGTGATCTTCGCTTCCCCGATCGTCACCGACACGGCGGCCGTCCTCAACTTCCTGATGCTCTCGTCGTGGTCCTCCGACCCGGAGATCTTCGGCAGCATGAACGCGCCGAGCTGGTCCTTGACCCTCCTGATGTTCTTCTACCTCGCATTTCCCGCCCTGCACCGGGGAGTGAAGCGGATTCCCACCAAGTACCTGTGGTGGTGCGCCGCCGCGGTCGTGGCCGTGATCGTGTCGATCACGGTCGTGGTACGGGCCGTGGTCCCGGTCGACCCGCTGATCGTTCCGCAGGCGCCGGCTTCCTCCGTGAAGGCCTTCTACTACATTCAGATCTTCCCGGTCACCCGGATCCTCGAGTTCCTGCTGGGAATCCTGATGGCCCGGATCGTGCTGTCCGGCCAGTGGATCAAGTTTGCCCGTCCCCTGCTTCTCACGGGGCTGCTCGTCATCGGTTTCCTCGTGGCCTACCAACTGCCGCGGGAGTACCGCCTCGTCGCCGCGATGATCATTCCGGTGGCGCTCTTCGTCGCGGGGCTCGGCGCCGCGGACATCGAGGGCCGGAAGTCCATCCTCGCGAGCCGTCCCCTCCAGTGGCTGGGAGACATCAGCTTCGCCTTCTTCCTCATCCACTGGCCGGTGATCATGTTCTTCCTCGATGTCTTCGGGGAGACGCGCACGAACTCCGTCCCGGAGTTCATCGGGCTCGCGGCGCTCGACTTCTCGGTGAGCATCGTCCTTGCCTGGTTGCTCACCATCGGCCTGGAGCGCCCGCTCGTCCGTCTGCTGTCGAAGCCGCGCGGCCGGAAGAAGAACGACGACCGGCCGGAGACTACCGACTCCACAGTGAGCTCCCCCTCGGTGGACTCGCCCCCGGTCGGTTCCTCCGCGTCCGCGGCCAACTGAGCTGCCCCGCATCCGCTGTGGGCTTACCGAGCCCCACACGTAGGCAGGACGGCGCACCGGCTACTGAGGCGCCTGTCTGTCGACCATCCGGTCGTCAGGCAGGCGCCTCAGTAGTGTTCGGCCACCCGTTCAGTCCCCCCGGTCAGCCACCCGGTACCGCGCCGGCACACCGGTAGACGAAGGAGCCGGGGCGGTGGCTCGTCGCCACCGCCCCGGCTCCTTCGGGCCCGGGCCTGATCCCCGGGCCGGGGATCAGACCGTCTCCGTCAGAATCCCCACTCCTCCGACAGCAGGTCGAGGTCCTTCTGGCTGAGGTTCACCAGCGGGAGGTCGGAGGGGGTGAACCCGCCGGCGTCGGGCGCTTCCGCGTGGGTGACGAGGGCGCCCAGTGCCCGGAACCAGTTCTCGGCGAGTTCACGGACGTCGTCCTCCGTGAACAGCTCCCGCGGCCAGGACCACGTGGCCATGAGCCGCGGACCGTCGGCCTGGTCCTGCGTGACCGCGTTCAGCTCCAGCGCGTGGCCGAACGGCATGGCCGCGTCGTGCCCGCCTCCGAGATCCACGTCGGAGCGCACGGCCCAGTCCGCCACCTCGCCGCCCTGGGCGCCGTCCGTCATGTCGATGCGGCCCAGGTAGTTGAAGCTCATCTGCGGCGCCGGCAGGGCGGACAGCGCGGCCCCGGCTTCCTCGTTCAGGTAGCGCAGCAGCCCGTAGCCGATGCCGTTGTCCGGTATCGCGCGCAGCTGCTCCTTGACCTCCTTCAGCGCCCGGCCGAGCGCGGGTCCGCCCGACCAGATCTCGGGCCATTCCGCGTCGACGATCCGCGGGTCCAGGCGGACCGGGTACATGCTGGTGAACCAGCCGACCGTGCGGGAGACGTCGAGGCCCTCCGCGATCTCCTCACGCCCGTGCCCTTCCAGGTCGAGCAGGACGGGGGCACCGGCCGACCGGTGCCGGCGCCAGTCGGCGACCGCGAGCGCGAAGCCCGTCAGCAGCACGTCGTTGATGCCCGCGTGGTAGATGGCCGGCAAGCGGGTCAGCAGGGGCTCGGTGAGCTCGACGGGCAGGGTGAGGGTGAGCCGGTGCGTCTCGGCGGCGGTGTCCCGCGCCGGGTCCAGCGCCCTTGCGCCCAAGGGGGGTTCCGGTGCCTCGAGCATGCCGGTCCACAGCGGGAGTTCCGCCAGCCGGCCGGGCGTACGGGCCTCCTCGGCGAGGTACTCCGCCCACCGCCGGAAGGAGGTGCCCACGGATCCCAGGTCCGCCTCGCGCCCCTCGGCCGCCGAGCGGTAGAGCTCGGGGAATTCCGGGACGAGGATGCGCCAGGAGATCCCGTCGACGACGAGGTGATGCACCATCAGCAGCAGCTGGCCCGCCGCTCCGGGGCCCCCGTCGAACCACACGGCCTGCACCATGACCCCGGCCTCCGGGGCCAGCCGCCGCTGGGCGGCGTGCGCCTCGGCGGTGATGTCGGCTCCGGCCGCGTCGACACGGTGGAAGACCCGGGCCGCCTCGACGCTTCCGCGTGGCTGCACCTCCAGGTCCCACGCGCCGCCGTCGGTGCGGCCCAGCCGGGCGCGCAGCATGTCGTGCCGGTCCAGCAGGGCACCGAGCGCGGCCGACAGGGCGTCCGCACGGCACCCGGCAGGCGTCCGCAGCAGCATGGCCTGGTTGAAACCGTCCACCGGGCCGCCGAGTTCGCCCAGCCAGCGCGTGATCGGTGTCAACGGCACCGGTCCGATGCCCGCGTCCGGGTCCTCCTCGGCGGCTCCGGCGACCTCCTCGGCCACCGCCGCGAGGGCGGCGGGAGTCTGGTGCTGGAAGACGTCGCGGGTCTTGAGCAGCAGGCCCGCCCGGTGGGCACGGCTCACCAGCTGGATGGAGATGATGCTGTCGCCGCCGAGCTCGAAGAAGTTGTCGTCGATACCGACCCGCTCCAGCCCCAACAGCTCGGCGACGATCCCGCAGATCGTCTCCTCGCGGGCGTCGCGCGGGCCCCGGTCACCGGCCCGGCTCGCGAAGTCGGGGGCGGGCAGGGCCTTGCGGTCCAGCTTCCCGTTGGCCGTCAGCGGCAGCGCGTCGAGGGTGACGAACGCGGCGGGCACCATGTACTCCGGCAGCGTCGCGGCGACGTGCTCGCGCAACGCGTCGGCCACGACGCCCTCACCGGCGGGGACGACGTACGCGACCAGGCGCTTGGTGCCACGTCCGTCCTCCCGGACGACGACCGCGACCTGGGCGACCGACGCGTGGGCGCCGAGGACGTCCTCGATCTCCGGCAGCTCGATGCGGAAGCCGCGGATCTTCACCTGGGAGTCGACGCGCCCGAGGAACTGGATCCGGCCGTCGGTTGTCCAGCGCGCCAGGTCGCCCGTGCGGTACATCCGCTCCCCGGGGCCGCCGAACGGGTCGGCGACGAACCGCTCGGCGGTCGCGCCGGGGCGGCCCAGATAGCCGCGGGCCAGGCCCGTACCGGCGATGTACAGCTCTCCGGGCACACCCGGCGGCACCAGGCCCAGGGCGGAGTCGAGGAGGTGGATGCGCATGGAGTCCAGCGCCCGGCCGATCGGCACGGACTGCGGGACGTCCGCGTCGGGGCCCATCGGGAAGTACGTGGCGAACGTCGTGGTCTCCGTGGGACCGTAGGCGTCGGCCACGGTCAGCCCGGGGCATGCCTCGCGCACCCGGCGCACCGCGTCCGCCGGTACGACGTCGCCGCCGGTCCACACCTCGCGCAGCCCGTCCAGGCAGCCCGGGTCCTCCTCCGCGAAGAGCCGGAAGAGCGCGGACGTCATGAAGAGCGCGGAGACCCCGTGCCGGGGGATGACCTCCCTCAGCATCGCGGCACTCAGATCGCCGGCCGGGGCGAGCACGGACCGGCCACCGGCCAGGAGCGGCGCCCACAGCTCGTAGGTGGAGGCGTCGAAGGCCTGCGGGGCGTGCATCAGGACGCTCTCGTGCCCCTCGGCGAACCCGCGGTCCGCCGCCAGCGCCACCACGTCGGCGTGCGTGATGACCACGCCCTTCGGCTTGCCCGTCGAACCGGACGTGTACATCACGTACGCGCTGGAGTCGGACGACAGCACGCCGCCGCGCTCGCCGTCGGTCGGGTCCGTGTCCGACAGGCCGGCGAGCCGGGCGTCGAGTCCGGGCTCGTCGAGGACGAGCAGCGTTGCGGTCTCGGGCAGCAGCGGCCGGAGTACGGTCGCGGTGTCGGCGTCGGTGATCAGGAGGCCGGGGCGGGCGTCCTGGAGGATGTGCGTGATGCGCTCGGCCGGGTAGTCCGGATCCACCGGCAGATAACCGGCTCCGGCCTTCACCACGGCGAGCAGGGCGACGACCATCTCCGGGGACCGCGGCAAGGCAAGACCCACCAACTGCTCCGGGCCCACCCCCTGCGCGAGGAGATGCCGGGCCAGCCGGTTCGCGCGGGCGTTCAGCCGCGCGTACGGGACGGACTCGTCGCCCTGGACGACGGCGACCGTGTCGGGGGTACGGGCCACCTGGGCCTCGAACAGCTCCGGCAGCGTCGCAGCGGAGGGCACGTATCCCGTGGGGTTCCACTCGGTCAGGATGCGCTCGCGCTCACCCGGCGCCAGGAGGTCGAACCGCGCCGGCACCAGATCGGGTTCGGCGGCCACCGCCGTCAGCAGTCGCTCCAGTCGCCCGGCGAGCTGCTCGACCGTGACACGGTCGAAGAGGTCGGTGGCGAATTCGAGGCCGCCCTCGATGCCCGCGGGCGCGCCCTCGGCGGAGAAGACCTCACCGAGCTGGAAGGACAGGTCGAACTTCGCGGTGTCGATGTCCACCGGCAGCGGTGCCGCAGACACGTCGCCCAACTCCATCGTGGCCGACGGGGTGTTCTGCATCGACAGCATGATCTGGAAGAGGGGGTGCCGGGCAAGAGAGCGGACGGGGTTGAGGTCGTCGACCAGCCGCTCGAAGGGCACGTCCTGATGGGCGTACGCGGCGAGGTCCGCGTCCCTGACGCGCTCGACGAGCTCACGGAAGGTGGGATTGCCGGTGAGGTCGGTGCGAAGGACGAGGGTGTTGACGAAGAAGCCGACGAGGTCGTCGAGTGCTTCGTCGGTGCGCCCCGCGATGGCACTGCCGATCGGCACGTCCTCCACGCCACCGAGCTTGCCCAGCAAGGCCGCGATCGCGGCCTGCATCACCATGAAGACGGTGGCGTCCGACTCGCGGGCCACGTCCGCCAGGTTCCGGTGCAGCTCGGGGCCGAAGCGGAGCGGCACGGTCTCGCCGTGGTAGCTCATCCGGGCGGGCCGCGGGCGGTCGACGGGGAGCGGCAGCTCCTCCGGCAGGTCGGCGAGCGCCGAGCGCCAGAAGTCGAGTTGAGCGGCGATCGGACTGTCCGGATCGTTCTCGTCGCCGAGCACGTCGCGCTGCCAGAGGGTGTAGTCGGCGTACTGGACCGGCAGCGGCCGCCAGTCGGGGGCCGATCCGGTGCTGCGCGCGGCGTACGCGGTGGACAGGTCCCGGGACAGCGGCGCGTTGGACCAGCCGTCGCTGGCGATGTGGTGGACCACGAGCAGCAGGACGGAGTCGGTCGGGCTCAGCACGAACAGCTGGGCGCGCAAAGGTGGTTCGACCGACAGGTCGTAGTCGGCCGAAGCTGCACGCGAGAGTGCCGTGTCGAGGTCACTCGCGTCGACAGCGGTGACGGTCAGCTCCGGGACGGCCTGCTCGGGGCCGAGGATCAGCTGCCGCGGCTGCCCGTCGGTGTCGGGGAAGACGGTCCGCAGACTCTCGTGCCGGGCCACGACATCGGCCAGCGCCGCACGCAGCGCCCCCTTGTCCACCGCACCGGACAGCCGGAGGGAAAGGCCGGTGTTGTAATTGCCACCGGCGTCCTCCATCCGGTTGATGAACCACAGCCGCTGCTGCGCGGGCGACAGCGGAATGTGCTCCGGCCGCTCCTGCGCGGTCAGCGCCGACCGGGCGCCGGTGGCGTCGGTGAGCCGTGACGCCAGCGCCGAGACGGTGGGCGCCTCGAAGATGGTGCGGACGTCGACCTCTACGTCGAGTTCGGTGCGGATGCGGCTGATGAGTCGGGTGGCGAGGAGGGAGTGGCCGCCGAGGTTGAAGAAGCTGTCGTCGATGCCGATGGTGTCGAGGCCGAGGACGTCGGCGAAGAGGGTGCAGAGGGTTTCTTCGCGTGCGTTGCGGGGGGCACGGC
>NZ_JACHJG010000029.1 GCF_014203545.1 Streptomyces netropsis | reverse complement strand
AGCGGCGGGGTCGAGCCTGGCTGGTCGCCTGGTTTGCTTCGCCCGCTCATGACGCTCCAGAACTGTTGGTCGAGTCGCCGGTCACGCCAGCACCCTGGCCCGCCCAGTCATCCCCTCATCGTGACTCCAGGTACACGCTCACGTCACCTTTTCCGTGAAACCCCTGCCGCAGCACCCAACGCCAGCTTCGCCACCGCCCGCGCCGCCGGCACCGTCAACTCCAACCGGACCAAGCCCGATCCGTCGTCCGCCGCGCCTGCACGCAGCCGCACCCCAGGCCCCTCCAGCCCAGCCGCCACCAGGGCCTCCGCGAGTGCCGACGCCACGCCCGTGGCCTCACGCCAGCCCGCCACGTAGTCCACGCCGCACACCCACGCTCCCGCCGTGCCCGGGGCCAACTCTTCAACCCCAGAACCCCCGACGCCGCTCTCCAACGCCGTTCTGGGCATCGGAACTGGGCGCCGCCCTACCGCGCATGGGAACGGCGCTCGTCATGCACTATCGGCCCCTTGTCGGCGTACCCGGCATCGACGTACGGACCCACGGGACCACCCTCTACAACTCCCTCTACCGCGCGGATGATCAAGTGATAGTCAACGCCCACGTTTGGGGAGTGAACGCATACGGGGCACCGGTCTGGCACCTCCGCCGCAACGGTGACGGGGGAATGTTCGACACGTACGCCAGCAGCTTCGACGCCGTGTGGGCGACAGCGAACCCGGTAGGAGAAGAGGCCAGCGATGCGAACTGAGTACTACGACGACCCGGACGCACCCAAGCCGAACAGCATGGTCGTCGCCGCGTCCGCGGTAGTCGTCGACGATCAAGAGCGCATCCTCCTACAGCGCCGCCGGGACAACGATCTCTGGGCCCTCCCGGGCGGCGGCATGGACATGGACGACTCTCTGCCGGGCACAGCGGTGCGGGAGGTGAAGGAAGAAACCGGGCTGGACGTGGAGATCACGGGTCTCGTTGGGACCTACACCGACCCCCGCCATGTCATTGCCTACTCGGACGGCGAGGTACGCCGACAGTTCAACATCTGTTTCACCGCCCGCATCGTCGGCGGCAGGCTCGCCATCTCCGATGAGTCCACGGAGCTCAGGTTCGTCCCAACTGAGGAGCTGGCCGAGCTGCCCATGCACCACACGCAGCGACTGCGACTCGAACACTTCCTGGAGCGCCGTCCCCAGCCCTATCTGGGCTGATGCGGTGAACAAGGCTCGACCGGATCGGCCAGGATTGAAGTGCGCGGTCGTTGCCCGAGGCCAGGACCGCCCGCAATACCTCGAACACGGGGGCTTGTGAGCGGGGGACGGTGAGCGCCTTACCGCCAAAGGCCGGGACGTACCCTGTCGGCATGGCAGATGAGTACGTAGAGGGGGCTTCCAAGCACCCTCGTGGAGTCGGCCTCGCTCCGCCGCAGGCAGCAGCGTGGGGCGTCATGAGCGAGGACGGCCAGCGGGTCGTTGAAGCTGCGGATCAAGGTAAGACATGGGCGAACGGAGTGCACCAGTGAACGAGTTTCCGCAGGTCAGGCCCGAACAACCCTATGCGTATGAAGCTCCAGTCTCGCAGGTTCTGTTCGACCGGGCGGCGGTCGTGACGCCCGGTGGCGTGAATTCTCCGGTCCGCGCGTTCCGCGCCGTGGGCGGTACGCCCAGGTTCATGGTGTCCGGTACCGGTCCGTACCTGACGGACGCGGACGGCCGGGAGTATGTGGACCTCGTGTGCTCGTGGGGCCCGATGATCCTCGGTCACGCGCACCCCGAGGTGATCGCGGCCGTTCAGGACGCCGTCGCCCGCGGCACGTCGTTCGGCACGCCCGGTGAGGGCGAGGTCGCGCTGGCCGAGGAGATCGTCGCCCGCGTCGAGCCGGTCGAGCAGGTGCGGCTGGTGTCGTCCGGTACCGAGGCGACGATGTCGGCGATCCGGCTCGCGCGCGGTTTCACCGGTCGCGCCAAGGTGATCAAGTTCGCGGGCTGCTACCACGGCCACGTGGACGCGCTGCTGGCCGCGGCCGGGTCGGGGCTCGCGACGTTCGGGCTGCCGGACACGCCCGGGGTGACGGGCGCGCAGGCCGGGGACACCATCGTGCTGCCGTACAACGACCTGGAGGCGGTGCACGCCGCGTTCCACGCGCACCCGGGTGAGATCGCGTGTGTGATCACCGAGGCGTCGCCGGGCAACATGGGCGTGGTGCCGCCGCAGCCGGGCTTCAACGCGGGGCTCAAGGCGGCCTGCGAGAAGAACGGCGCGCTGTTCATCTCCGACGAGGTCATGACGGGCTTCCGGACGAGCAAGGCCGGCTGGTACGGCATCGACGGCGTCAAGGCGGACCTGCTGACCTTCGGCAAGGTCATGGGCGGCGGCTTCCCGGCGGCGGCGTTCGGCGGCCGCGCCGATGTGATGGCGCACCTGGCCCCGGCGGGCCCGGTCTACCAGGCGGGCACGCTCTCGGGTAACCCGGTGGCGACGGCGGCGGGTCTCGCGCAGCTGCGGCTGATGGACGACGCGGCGTACGAGAAGGTCGACGCGGTCTCGGCCGAGATCCGTGGCCTGGTGGGTGCCGCGCTGACCAAGGAGGGGGTCGCGCACCGCCTCCAGGTCGCCGGGAACATGTTCTCGGTGTTCTTCACGGACCGCGAGGTCAGGGACTACGACGGGGCGAAGGCGCAGGAGTCCTTCCGCTTCACGGCCTTCTTCCACTCGCTGCTGTCGCAGGGTGTGTATCTGCCGCCGTCGGCGTTCGAGTCGTGGTTCGTCTCGACGGCTCTCGACAGTGCGGCGATCGAGCGGGTCGCGGCGGCTCTGCCGGCCGCGGCGCGGGCGGCAGCCGAGGCGACGGAATGATGGGTGGCATGACCAGCGACATGACGAGTGGCCCGGCGAAGAGAGACGACGACATCACCGTCGTCCATGTGATGCGGCACGGCGAGGTCCACAACCCGGACGGCGTGCTCTACGGGCGCCGGGCGGGCTATCACCTGTCGGAGCTCGGTCGGCAGATGGCCGACCGGGTGGCCGAGCACCTGGCCGAGCGGGACGTGACGCACGTCGTCGCGTCGCCGCTGGAGCGGGCGCAGGAGACGGCGCTGCCCGTCGCGAAGGCGCACGGTCTGGATCTGGCGACGGACGAGCGGCTGATCGAGGCGGCGAACGTCTTCGAGGGGAAGACGTTCGGCGTGGGTGACGGCGCGCTGCGCAAGCCCGCCAACTGGCGGCATCTGACGAACCCCTTCAAGCCGTCCTGGGGCGAGCCGTACATCGAGCAGGTCGTGCGGATGATGGGCGCGCTGGACGCCGCGCGGGACGCGGCGCGCGGTCACGAGGCCGTGTGCGTGAGCCATCAGCTGCCGATCTGGATCCTGCGGAGCTTCGTGGAGCGGCGCCGGCTGTGGCACGACCCGCGGAAGCGGCAGTGCACGCTGGCGAGCCTGACGACGTTCACCTATAGGGGGGACAAAATCGTTTCGGTGGGTTACAGCGAGCCCGCCCGGGATTTGGTGCCCGCGCACCTGTTGGCGGGTGCCAAACCGGTCAAGGGTGGGGCAAAGGCGTTCGGCGCCTGAACTCCGACGCTGCCTGATCATCGCCTGGTCAACCGGCGCTTGACGATCTCAAAGCGAGCCAAAACCAAGTAAAGGGACGTAAAGACCGGCGAATTCGCGCAACCGCCGCACTCGGCGCGCTCTCTCACCCGATGTCGTTTTATATGGACGACAGGTGGGTGAAGCACGGCGAGTACGGACGGAGACGACATGCGCGACATCAGCCGACGAGGTCTCCTCGGAATGGGGGTGGGAGCGGCGGCCGCGATAGGCGCGGCGAGTTGCTCCGCACCCCCGGGCTCCGACCAGGCGCAGGACCCCGCGGCCAAAGCGAGCGAGCAGGCCAAGGCCAAACTCATCGGTGACGGTTCGACCGCCGACGCCGGGCAGCAGCCGAACCAGCCGCCGAAACCCGAACCGCTGGAGTGGGGCCAGAAGCCCCCACAGTTCGTGATCTTCTCCTGGGACGGTGCCGGTGAGGTCGGCAACGGGCTGTTCCCCCGCTTCCGCAAGATAGCCCGGGACCACGGTGCGCGGATGACGTTCTTCCTCTCCGGCATCTATCTCCTGCCCGAGTCGAAGAAACGCCTCTACGAGCCCCCCAACAACCCGGTCGGCGCATCCGACATCGGCTACCTCACCGACGACCACATCAAGTCGACGCTGCGCAATCTGCGCGAGGCGTGGTTCGAGGGGCACGAGGTCGGCACCCACTTCAACGGGCACTTCTGCCAGGGCTCCGGCTCGGTGGGCCACTGGACACCCTCGGACTGGCGGTCCGAGATCGAACAGGCGATCTCCTTCGTCACCGAGTGGCGCACGAACAGCGGATTCACCGATGTGGAACCGCTGCCGTTCGACTACCGCAAGGAACTCGTCGGCGGCCGCACCCCGTGTCTGCTCGGCCAGGACAACATGCTGCCGGTCGCCCGGAAACTGGGCTGGCGTTATGACGCGAGTTCACCGGGCGGGCTGCAGATGTGGCCGAAGAAAAGGCAGGGGGTATGGGATCTGCCGTTGCAGCAGATGCCCTTTCCCGGCCATTCGTTCGAGGTCCTCTCCATGGACTACAACATCCTCGCCAATCAGTCGAAGAACACCACCCGGGGCCGCTCGTCCAACTATTCCTACTGGCGCAAGCAGGCGACGGAGTCCTACATCCAGGGATTCCAGCGCGCCTACGAGACGAACCGGGCGCCGTTCTTCGTCGGCAACCACTTCGAGCAGTGGAACGGCGGCATCTACATGGACGCCGTCGAGGAGGCGATCAAGCACATGGCCGACGAGCGGCACAAGGACGTCCGCCTGGTCTCCTTCCGGCAGTTCGTGGACTGGCTGGACGTCCAGGACCCGAAGATCCTCGCGGAGCTGCGCAGGCTCAACGTCGGGGAGAAGTGGAAGGCGTCGGCATAGCGACGGCGTACGGCCGCGGGGCCCCGCCCCGCGGCCCGTAGGCCCGTACGAGGGGCCCGGGAACCCTTACGAGGGGCCCCGGAGGGGGGCGCGGAAGATCCCCAAATGGACCATGCGAAACTTTTCACATGAGTGCCTGCCGCGCCCCTCGACGCCCTGTCCCACGCCGGCGTATCACCCTGCCGGTCATGTTCGCCGCCGTCGCGGCACTGTCCCTGACCGCGTGCGGCACGGGCGAAAAGCCCAAGAGCGGCGGCGGTACCCAGTTCGTGCAGGGCACGGGCGGGGTGAGCGTGGTCAAGGACAAGGGCGGCCGGCAGAGCGCGCCCGGTCTCGACGGCGAGACCCTCGACGGCAAGCCGCTCGACATCGCCGAGGACTACAAGGGCAAGATCGTCGTCCTTAACGTCTGGGGCTCGTGGTGCTCGCCCTGCCGGGCCGAGGCCAAGAACCTCGTGAACGTCGCCAACGACTACAAGGACAAGGGCGTGCAGTTCGTGGGTCTCAACACCCGCGACCCCAACCCCGCCCCGGCCCGCCGCTTCGAGAAGGAGTTCGAGGTCCCGTACCCGAGCCTGTACGACTCCTCCGGCAAGCTCCTGCTGCGTTTCCCCAAGGGCAGCCTCAACCCGCAGGCCATTCCCTCCACCCTCTTCATCGACCGCGACGGCAAGATCGCGGCGCGCGCGCTCAAGGCGCTGACCGAGGACGAGCTGCGCAAGACGCTCGAGCCGCTGGTCGCGGAGAAGTGACCCCGTGACCGCCGTCACCACCCTCGCCGCCGTCGGCGACGTGAACCAGACCGTCCTGACCGGTGCGCTGCTGCTGGCCCTGCCGGTGGCCCTGCTCGGCGGGCTGGTCTCCTTCTTCTCCCCGTGCGTGCTGCCGCTCGTGCCCGGCTACCTGTCGTACGTGACGGGGGTCAGCGGCGCGGACATGGCCGAGGCCAAGCGCGGCCGGATGGTCGCCGGGGCCTCGCTCTTCGTCCTCGGCTTCAGCGCCGTCTTCGTCTCCATGGGTGCCTTCTTCGGCTTCTTCGGGCAGAACCTGCTGAAGTACAAGGACACGATCTCCACGGTGCTCGGGGCCTTCACGATCGTCCTGGGCCTCGCCTTCATGGGCGCCCTGAACCTCTTCGGGCAGCGCGAATTCCGCTTCCACACCAAGCCCGCCATGGGGCTCGCCGGGGCGCCGCTGCTCGGTGTCCTCTTCGGGGTCGGCTGGACGCCGTGCATCGGTCCGACGCTCGGCTCCGTCATGGCCCTGTCCCAGAACCAGGCGAGCGCCGGGCGGGGAGCCCTGCTGACGGTCGCCTACTGTCTCGGCCTCGGGCTGCCGTTCATCCTCGCCGCTGTGGCCTTCCGGCGCGCTCTCGGCGCGTTCGGCTGGGTCAAGCGGCACTATGCCTGGGTCATGCGGATCGGCGGCCTCATGCTGGTCGTGGTCGGTGTCCTCCTCGTCACGGGTATGTGGGACCGCTTGGTCGCCGATCTCCAGACGTGGTCCAGTTCCTACGTTCCCGAGGTCTGATCAGATGGCGAAGACAGAGACAACGCCCGCCACCGAGGACAAGGACATCGATGACGCCGGCTCACAGCTGTCCACGGCCCCGGCCGAGGAGGGCGGGCAGTCGGTACCCGGTTCGTTCGGCGGCGTCCGGGCGCCCGGTGCGCTCGGCGCGCTGGCCTGGACGTGGCGGGAGACCACCGGCTGGGTGCGCTGGTTCTGGCGGCAGCTGACCTCCATGCGGGTCGCGCTGATCCTGCTCTTCCTGCTCTCGCTCGGCACGATTCCCGGCTCGCTCATCCCGCAGACGAGCGTCGACGCGGTGAAGGCCGAGAACTGGAAGAAGGCCCACGAGACCGTCGCGCCCCTCTACGACAAGGTCGGGCTCTTCGACGTCTACAGCTCGGTGTGGTTCTCGGCGATCTACATCCTGCTGTTCACCTCCCTCATCGGCTGCATCGTGCCGCGCACCTGGCAGTTCGTCGGCCAGCTCCGCGGCCGGCCGCCGGTCGCGCCGCGCCGGCTGGCGAAGCTGCCCGCGTACACCACGTGGCGCACCGGGGCCGAGCCGGAGCAGGTGCTGGCGGCGGCGGAGAAGCTGCTCAAGCGGCGGCGGTTCCGCACCCGGGTGTCCGGTGACGCGGTGGGCTCCGAGAAGGGCTATCTCCGCGAGGCCGGCAACCTCCTCTTCCACATCGCGCTGATCGTGATGCTGGTGGCCTTCGCCTCCGGGCAGCTGTGGAAGTCCGAGGGGCAGAAGCTGATCGTCGCGGGCGACGGCTTCGCCAACACCATCACCCAGTACGACGACTTCAAGTCCGGCTCCCTCTTCAAGGTCGACGACCTCGACCCCTTCAGCTTCAAGCTGGACGGTTTCGAGGGCACGTACGAGCGCTCCGGGCCGCAGCGCGGCACCCCCCGTACGTACGAGGCCCACGTCACCTACCGGGACGGCGCGGACGGCGCCCCCCGCAAGAAGACGATCAAGGTGAACGAGCCGCTGGAGACGGCCGGCTCGAAGGTCTATCTGATCGGGCACGGCTACGCGCCGGTCGTCACCGTCCGCGACGGCCAGGGGAACATCTCCCACCAGGGCGCGGTGCCCTCGCTGCCGCTGGACGGCAACGTCACCGAGTCCACGGTGCTCAAGGTCGGCGACTACCGGGACAAGGACGGCAAGAAGGACCAGCTCGGCTTCAAGGGCAACTTCGTCCCGACGCTGGACCTGCGGACCGGCACGATGCTGTCCCAGTTCCCCGCCCTGGACAATCCGCGGCTCGTCCTGACCGCGTACCGCGGCAGCCTCGGCATCGACTCGGGCATGCCGCAGAGCGTCTACCAGCTCGACGTGTCCAAGATGAAGCAGTTCAAGGACAAGGACGGCAGCCCGTTCGCGAAGGTCCTCAAGGTCGGCGACACCATGACGCTGCCCGACGGCGCGGGGACGCTGCACTTCGACGGCATCAAGCCGTGGGCGACCTTCCAGATCTCCCAGAAGCCCGGCAACACCACCGCCCTCGTCGGAGCGGTCGCCGCACTGATCGGCGTGGCCGGTTCGCTGTTCATCCAGCGACGCCGGGTCTGGGTGCGGGCCGTACGGGACGCCGACGGGCACACCGTCGTCGAACTGGCCGGCCTGGGCCGCAGCGAGTCCGCGAAGCTCCCCGAGGAGCTCGCCGACCTCGCCGTCGCCCTGCAGCCCGAAGCGCCGCCCCTCCCCGAGCCCGACCCCGCAGATTCCGCCGATTCCTCCGAAGGAGCGCGCGCGTGACATCGATCGCTGCCGCAGCCAACGAGAACATGGCCGAGATCAGCAATGTGCTGATCTATTCGGCCATGGCCGTCTACACCCTGGCCTTCCTCGCGCACATCGCCGAGTGGGTGCTCGGCAGCCGTAGCGCGGTCGGCCGCACGGCCGCCGCGCTCACCGCCCCCCAGGCCGCCGCGGCCGGCACCGCCGCGCAGGCCGAGCGGCAGGGCGGCGGCACGGCCGTGCTGGAGCGCCCCAAGGTCGTCACCCGCTCCGGTGCGGGCACCCGGGACGTCCCCGACGGGCCGGGCGCGGCGGGCACCAGCGAGAAGGGTGACGTCTACGGGCGGATCGCCGTCTCCCTGACCGTGCTCGCGTTCCTCCTGCACGCCGGCTCGGTCCTCACCCGCGCGCTGTCGGTGGAACGTGCCCCCTGGGGCAACATGTACGAGTTCTCCACGACCTTCGGCATGACCCTGGTCGCGGTCTACCTCGGGCTGCTCGTCGCCAAGAAGAACGTGCGCTGGCTCGGCCTGCCCCTGGTCACCACCATCCTGCTCGACCTGGGCCTCGCCCTGTCGGTGCTGTACACCGACAGCGACCAGCTGGTGCCCGCGCTCCACTCCTACTGGCTGTGGATCCACGTCTCCTGCGCGATCATCTCCGGCGCGGCCCTGTGGGTGGGTGCCTGCTCCACCCTGATGTACCTCTTCCGCGACGGCTACGAGTCGCGGCTGGAGAGCGGCTGGACCGGCCGCGGGCTGGACCGGCTGCTGGCCGAGCTGCCGTCGAACCGGCGGATCCTGCGCTTCAAGGCGCACCTGGCCAAGTACACCGACTCGTTCGTGATGCGGCTGCCGTCGTCGGCGACGCTCGACAAGTTCGCGTACCGCGTCAACGCGACGGTCTTCCCGCTGTGGACCTTCACGATCATCGCGGGCGCCATCTGGGCCGAGGCCGCGTGGGGCCGCTACTGGGGCTGGGACCCCAAGGAGGTCTGGTCCTTCATCACCTGGGTCGCCTACGCGTGCTACCTGCACGCCCGCGCCACCGCCGGGTGGAAGGGCCGCAAGGCCGCGTACATCGCGCTGGCCGCGTTCGGCTGCTACATCTTCAACTACTACGGCGTGAACATCTTCGTCACCGGCAAGCACTCCTACGCCGGCGTCTGAGCCCCGCACACACAAAGGCCCGCTCCCTCGTTCGGGGGATGCGGGCCTTTGTGCGAGCGTGGGGTGGAGCGGCTTCTTAGACTCGGAGGCGACAGCCATGGAGGCGCACATGAGCACCGCAGTGGACCCGACAGTGGACTCGGCCGAGCTGGACGAGATGTTCGCGGACATCTCGCGCATGAACGTGCCCGCCGGCTACCGGGTGGAGATCATCGAGGGGGAGATCGTCCTGAATCCGCAGTGCAAGGTGCATTCCCGGATCATCCAGCTGTTGACGCTCTCCTTGATGGATGCCCGCGGCCGCGACGCGAACGTTCTCTGGGATGTGCGCATCGACTTCCCCGGGTGCCTTAACGGCTACGTTCCGGACGTAGCGCTGGTGAAGGACGATGCCGAGGAGGACGACGACGGCCGACACGATTTCCGCGACGTCGAATTCGTGGCCGAGGTCGTCTCGCGCAGCAGTCGGCGTGACGACTTCGACGCCAAGTTGAAGGTCTACGCGGGGTCCGGTGTGCCGACGTACCTCATCGCCGACCCGAAGACCGGCGTGGTGCACGTCTTCCATGCGCCGCAGAACGGTGTGTACTCCGACGAAACGACATACACGTTCGGGAACGAAGTCACGCTGCCGTCCCCTGAGCTGACCATCGACACGAGCGACTGGCCCTTCGACCGACGCGCGTGACGAGGGCGCAACGTCACCCCTTCGGGCCGTTGCCGTCCTTGTCCGGGTCCGGGTCCTCGTCCTTCTTCAGGGACTTGAGGAACTCCGGGTTGTCGTCCGGGGCCACCCACTGCCCGCCGCGCCCGCGGCCGTAGGCGCGTCCGCCGGTGGCGGCGCGGCGCGGGCGGCCGGCGAAGAGCCAGGCGACGGGGCCGATGAGGACCTCGCCGAAGAGCAGGATGATGAACACCCAGGCGATCTTCGGCAGACCGCGCACCTCGTTCTCCGGGGTGTTGAGGCAGTCGATGAAGGCATAGATCCACAACGCCAGGATCAGCAGGAACGGCAGATACCTGAGCATGGTGGCAAGCTCCCCGTGAGCGGTGTGCGGGCCGCTCGGCGGCCCCCCGTGACCGTTCCAGGGTAGTGCGTGCTTGATACTGGAACGCATGGCTTATGACGATCTTCGCTCGTTCCTCCGGGCGCTGGAGCGCGACGGTGACCTCAAGCGCATCAAGGCCGAAGTCGACCCGTACCTGGAAATCGGGGAGATCGTCGACAGAGTGAACAAGGCGGGGGGTCCCGCGCTGCTCTTCGAGAACGTCAAGGGCGCCTCGATGCCGCTCGCGATGAACGTCTTCGGCACCGACCGCCGGCTGCTCAAGGCGCTCGGCCTGAAGTCCTACGACGAGATCAGCGACAAGATCGGCGGGCTGCTCAAGCCCGAGCTGCCGCAGGGCTTCGTCGGGATGCGGGAGGCGTTCGGCAAGCTGGGCGCGATGGCGCACGTGCCGCCGCGCAAGGTCAAGGACGCCCCGGTCCAGGAAGTGGTGCTGACCGGCGACGACGTGGACCTGGACCAGCTCCCGGCGCTGTTCACCTGGCCCGAGGACGGCGGCTCGTTCTTCAACCTGGGGCTCACGCACACCAAGCACCCCGAGACGGGCGTGCGGAACCTCGGCCTCTACCGCCTCCAGCGCCACGACAAGCGCACCATCGGCATGCACTGGCAGATCCACAAGGACAGCCGCAACCACTACCAGGTGGCCGCCAAGCGCGGCGAGAAGCTGCCCGTCGCGATCGCCTTCGGCGCCCCGCCGGCCGTGACGTACGCCTCCACCGCACCGCTGCCCGGCGACATCGACGAGTACCTCTTCGCGGGCTTCGTCCAGGGCAAGCGGATCGAGATGGTCGACTGCAAGACCGTCCCGTTGCAGGTCCCGGCCAACGCCGAGGTCGTCATCGAGGGCTGGCTGGAGCCGGGCGAGATGCTGCCCGAGGGCCCCTTCGGCGACCACACCGGCTTCTACACGCCGCAGGAGCCGTTCCCGGCGCTGACCATCGACTGTGTGACGATGCGTCGGCGCCCGCTGCTCCAGTCGATCGTGGTGGGCCGGCCGCCGACCGAGGACGGTCCGCTGGGGCGGGCGACGGAGCGGTTCTTCCTGCCGCTGCTCAAGATCATCATTCCGGACATCGTGGACTACCACCTGCCGGAGTCGGGCGGCTTCCACAACTGCGCGATCGTCTCGATCGACAAGAAGTACCCGAAGCACGCCCAGAAGGTCATGCACGCCATCTGGGGCGCGCACATGATGTCGCTGACCAAGCTGATCATCGTGGTCGACGCGGACTGCGATGTGCACGACCTGCACGAGGTGTCCTGGCGGGCGCTCGGCAACACCGACTACGCCCGCGACCTCACCGTCGTCGAGGGCCCGGTCGACCACCTCGACCACGCCTCGTACCAGCAGTTCTGGGGCGGCAAGGCGGGCATCGACGCGACCGCGAAGTGGCCCGAGGAGGGCTACACCCGCGACGGCGGCTGGCCGCACATGGTCGAGTCGGACCCGGAAGTCGCCGATCGGGTGACGAAGCGCTGGAAGGAGTACGGACTGTGATCCGTATGCCGATGATGCCGGAAGGCGCGAGGCCGGGGTCTCCCCGCCACCGCGGGGATGAACCGGAGTGCGGGCTGTGACCGCCGCCGAAGGGGTCCTCGGCCCCGGCCCCGCGCCGTCCACCGGCAAGGTGAAGGCCTTCCTGCGCCTGGTGCTCATCGAGCACTCCGTCTTCGCGCTGCCCTTCGCGTACATCGCCTCCCTGACCGCGATGTACCAGTGGGACGAGAACATCCACTGGGTCCGGCTGCTGCTGGTCACCGTCGCCATGGTCGGTCTGCGCACCTTCGCGATGGCCTGCAACCGGATCATCGACCGCGAGCTCGACGCCCGTAACCCGCGCACCGCCAATCGCGAGTTGGTCACCGGCGCCGTCTCCGTGCGCTCCGCGTGGACGGGCGCGCTGATCGCCGTCGCCGTCTTCCTGGGCGCCGCGGCACTGCTCAACCCGCTCTGTCTGGCGCTCGCGCCGCTCGCCGTGATCCCGATGGTGGTCTATCCGTACGGCAAGCGGTTCACGAACTTCCCGCACGCGATCCTCGGTCTCGCCCAGTCCATCGGCCCGGTCGGCGCCTGGCTCGCGATCACCGGCGAGTGGTCCTGGGACGCGGTCGTCCTCGGTCTCGCGGTCGGCGTGTGGATCGGCGGCTTCGATCTGATCTTCGGCTCCCAGGACGTGCTGGCGGACCGGGCGGAGGGCGTGAAGTCCGTCCCGGCCCGCTTCGGTGTCCCGGCCGCGCTGTACGGCGCGCGGGCGTGCCATGTCGTCACCACGGGCCTGCTGGTCTGGTACGCGCTGGCCACGGACGCCGGGGCGTTCTTCTGGGCCGGACTGGCCGTGGTGGCCGGGGCGTTCCTCTACGAGCACTCGATCGTGAAGCCGCACGACCTGTCGCGGCTGAACCGGGCGTTCTTCACCGTCAACGGGTTCATCGGGATTGCCCTTTTCGTGTGCGCGTTGCTCGATCTGCTGGTGCGCGGCCTGACCGTGTGAGTAGCCTCGACGCCCCGGCCGTCCGTGGTTCCGGGCGGTCGGTCCCCGGTCGCCGCAGGTGACCCCGGGCTTCCGCTGCGCTGCGGATAGGCTCGGGACGTGGAGCCGTACGAACACACAACGCAACGCCGTCCCTGGGTGGTCGGGGTGTCCGGCGCGTCCGGGACGCCGTATGCCGCGTCCGTGCTGCGCGGTCTGCTGGCCGCGGGCGAGGACGTGGACCTGGTGGTCAGCCGGGCGTCGAGACTGACGCTGCTGGACGAGACCGGGATCGCGTTCCGGGACGCGCACTGGCGCGAGGATCTGCGGGACTGGCTGGCGCTGGGCGCCGACGGCAAGCCCCAGGCCTTCGAGGTCGACCTCGCCCGGGTGCGGTACTGGCCGGCCGGGGACCTCGCGGCCGGGCCGTCCTCCGGCAGTTACGCCGTCAAGGGAATGCTGATCGTCCCGGCGAGCACGGCCTGTGTGGCCGGGGTGGCGCTGGGGCTGTCGAAGGACCTGCTCCAGCGGGTCGCGAGCGTGACGCTCAAGGAGCGGCGCCGGCTGGTGGTCGCGGTGCGGGAGACGCCGCTGAGCGGTCAGACGCTCAAGCAGCTCGTGGCGCTGGACGAGGCGGGCGCCGTGGTGCTGCCCGCCTCTCCGGCGTTCTACGCGGGGGCGACGCACATCCAGGATCTGGTGGACTTCGTCGCCGGGCGGGTGCTGGACGCGGCGGGGGTGCCGCACCAGCTGTACCGCCGGTGGAAGGGAGAGCTCGGTGCCGCGCGCTCCCCGGTCTCGGACTAGCGCTTCTTGGCGCGGCGGGCCTTGGCCTCGGCGCGGCGCTTGTCGGCGGTCTGGTGGGCACGCGAGCGGTTGGCCAGGTCCTGCAGCTCGCGCATCCGGGCGTAGGCCATCTCGATCGAGTACACGGGAAACTCACTCCTGAAGGATCAACGTCGATCTGGTGAAAGATTTACAGGGCGTCTCCCCTGTATGCCTTAGATTCTACATGCAAACCGGCGACTTCGCTGATTATTTGAAAGGTGCCAGCCAATGGACGCGGTGGACAGGCAGCTCATCCAGGCCCTGCGGGAGAACGGCCGGGCCTCGTACGCGGAGCTGGGCAGGCTCGTGGGCCTGTCCGGGCCGAGCGTCACGGACCGGATCAACCGCCTGGAGGCGGCGGGCGTCATCACCGGCTACCGCGCGACCGTCGACTCCGCGTCGCTCGGCCTCGGGGTCACGGCGCTGATCGGCATCCAGCTCTCCGACGCCGCCGACCACGAGGACGTGGCGCGCAGACTGCGCGACCTGGCGGAGATCGAGGACTGCTGGTTCATCGCCGGCGACGACTCGTACATGCTCAAGGTGCGCGTCGGTGACGTGGACGGACTGGAGCGCACCATCCGGCGGCTGTCCGGGACCAGGGGCGTCGCCCGGACCCGGACGACGATCGTGCTCTCGACCAAGTGGGAGAACCGGGTCGGGGAGCTGCCGGACGAGGCGTAGGCCTCCTTTGGCGGGTGTTCGCTTGGCCCTGCGGGCCGTGGCGTGTGCACCTCCGCTGCGCGGCGGTGCCCTCAATCGCCGGACGGGCTTGTTGTGGCTGACCTCAGCTCGATCACCCGCAGGGCGCTCGCCGCCGCAAGGCGGCACGGACGGCCCGCACCCGGTGGCGGAAAACCGGGGGAGTAGGCTCGACAAGGTTGCAAAAGCGGATGTTTGGAGAGGCGGGCGCATGGACGCGGGGCTCAAGCGCGAGCTGGAGGAGAAGGTCCACGCCGGGGAGCGGCTGACCCGCGAGGACGGCATCGCCCTCTACGAGTCCGACGACCTGGCCTGGCTGGGCGGTCTGGCCCACGAGGTGCGCACGCGCAAGAACGGTGACGTCGTCCACTTCAACGTCAACCGGCACCTCAACATGACGAACGTGTGCACCGCGTCGTGCGCGTACTGCTCGTTCCAGCGGAAGCCGGGCGAGAAGGACGCGTACACGATGCGCATCGAGGAGGCCGTCCGCCTCGCCAAGGCGATGGAGAACGAGAACCTCACCGAGCTGCACATCGTCAACGGCCTGCACCCCACGCTGCCCTGGCGCTACTACCCGCGTTCGCTCAAGGCCCTCAAGGAGGCGCTGCCGAACGTCTCCCTCAAGGCCTTCACCGCCACCGAGATCCAGCACTTCGAGAAGATCTCCGGCATGCCCGCCTCGGAGATCCTCGACGAGCTGATCGACGCCGGTCTGGAGTCGCTGACCGGCGGCGGCGCGGAGATCTTCGACTGGGAGGTCCGCCAGCACATCGTCGACCACGACACCCACTGGGAGGACTGGTCGCGCATCCACCGTCTGGTGCACGAGAAGGGGCTCAAGACCCCGTCCACGATGCTCTACGGGCACATCGAGGAGCCGCGCCACCGGGTGGACCACGTGCTGCGGCTGCGTGAGCTGCAGGACGAGACCGGGGGCTTCCAGGTCTTCATCCCGCTGCGCTACCAGCACGACTTCGTGGACATGAAGGACGGCAAGGTCCGCAACCGGCTCCAGGCGCGGACGTCGATGGCGACCGGTGCCGAGGCGCTCAAGACCTTCGCCGTCTCCCGGCTGCTCTTCGACAACGTCCCGCACGTCAAGGTCTTCTGGGTCATGCACGGCGTGCAGACCGCGCAGCTCGCGCTGCAGCACGGCGCGGACGACATGGACGGCTCGGTCGTCGAGTACAAGATCACGCACGATGCCGACAACTACGGCACGCCGAACAAGCTCGGCCGTGAGGACCTGCTGGACCTCATCCGTGACGCGGGCTTCCGCCCGGTGGAGCGCAACACCCGCTACGAGATCATCCGCGAGTACCCCGGCCCCGACGCCTCGCGCCGCGAGTCGCCGCAGCCGATGCGGATCTGACGTCCCGGAGCCGCGTGCCGGTTCGGAGAAGCCCTGGTGGACACGTCCGCCGGGGCTTCTCCCTTGTCCGCCGGAGCCGGCCCGCAGATCATTGCGCAATGATCGCCGTAATGGTTGCATGGTGCCTATGGCCCTTACGTTCGTCCGTGATCCCCAGTTGACCCCCGCACTCCGCGAGGAGCTCGCCCGTCTCTGGCTCGACGTCTCCCAGGCCGGTGGCGCCGTCGGCTTCGTGCCGCCCGTCACCGCCGAGGACATCGCGCCCGTCATGCGGCGACAGCTGGAGGACGTGGCCGCCGGAGGAACGCGGATGCTGGCTGCCCATGAGGGGGGCGCGGGCGGGCGGCTGGTCGGCACGACCTTCCTCAAGCTCAACTCGCACCACCTGATGACCCACTGGTGCACTCTCATCACGGTCATGGTCCACCCGACGCTGCAAGGCGGCGGCCGGGGCAAGGTGATGCTGCGCGAAGCGATAGAGATGGCCCGTGACCTGGACTTCCACGCCGTGCGGCTGGGGGTGCGGGGCGGCGAGGGCACCGAGCGGTTCTACGAGACCGTCGGCTTCAAGGAGGTCGGCCGGGTGCCCGCCGCGATCCGCGTCGCGCCGGACGATCACCGCGACGACATCACGATGTGGCTCCCCCTGGTCTGATCCACATCGGTCCGTGCTTGACTGGACGGTGACCCTTTCGGTTGCCGTTGAGAAGAAGGTCCCGTCCGTGAGTAGTCAGAACTTCGCCTCGCTCCGCTACACCGCTCTGCGTGTCGGTCTGCTCATCGCCTGCTTCGGTGTCGTCTACGGGCTCTGCTACGCGGGTCTCGTCCCGATCGGTGCGAACGGCTCGAACCTCGTCTGGATGATCCTGCTCGCGCTCATCATCTCCGCCCCGCTCAGCTGGGTGCTGCTGCGCAAGCAGCGCGACGCCATGTCCGAGCAGATCGTGGAGCGTGTGGACCGCGCGAAGCAGAAGCTGGCCGCCAACGCCGGCCAGGAGGACGGGGCGGCCTAAATCCCCCCAAGCATGCTTCAACCCTGACCATCGGGTGTAAGCCTGCTCACAACGCATCGACGCCCCATCCCAGAGCGACCGCTCTGTGGTGGGGCGTTCGGCGTATTCCGGTCGTACGCGTGTGCTTGAACTCAAAGGAGAGCTTTGAGTTGCCCAAAGGCCGGGTGTTAACGTATTCGACATGAAGACAGCAGCAGCGCACCGATCAGCCGTGAGCCCCGTGCTCGTGGCGCGCCTGCACGTCGATCTTTGCCGCTGCGTGTCCGCGGCCTGTTGCCGCCGCTGACGTCACGCCCGCCGCGGCCGGAGATCCCGTACGTCACGGACCTCCTGGCGCCTGTACGCCCTTTTTCTTACTTCCGTCCCCGGAGTTCCCGTTGCCTTCGACACCCGCGTCCGCCGCCACGGCCACCCGCCGGCGCATACCCAAGGTCCCGTTCTGGGCCCAGATCCTGCTCGGCCTCGTGCTGGGCGCCCTGCTCGGCTGGGCCGCCCAGAGCGGTGACATCCACTGGCTCGAGGTCACCCTCGGCAAGATCGGCGACATCTTCGTCCAGCTGCTGATGGTCGTGATCGCCCCGCTGGTCTTCTTCGCCATCCTGGTGTCGATCACCAACCTGCGGAACGTCTCCAACGCCGCCCGGCTGGCCACCCGCACCCTGCTCTGGTTCATGATCACGTCGCTGATCGCGGTCGTCATCGGCCTCGCGATCGGCCTGCTCACCAACCCCGGCTCCGGCACCGGCCTCACCCCGGCCGACGGCGCCGAGCCCAAGAAGCACGGTTCGTGGCTGGACTTCCTGACCGGGATCATCCCGACCGACGTGATCACGCCGTTCACCGAGCTGAACGTCCTCCAGATCGTCTTCATGGCCGCCGCCGCGGGCATCGCCATCCTCCAGATCGGCGACAAGGCCAAGCCCGTCCTCGACCTCAGCCAGTCCGCGCTGGACCTGCTCCAGAAGGTCCTGTGGTGGGTCATCCGGCTCGCCCCGCTCGGCAGCCTCGGCTTGGTCGGCACGGCCATCGCCACCTACGGCTGGAACCTGATCGGCAAGTACGCGACGTTCACCGCCGACATCTACGTCGGCTGCGCCATCGTGCTCTTCGGCGTCTACCCGCTGCTGCTCGCCACCGTCGGCAAGGTCAACCCGCTGCAGTTCTTCAAGGGCGCCTGGCCGGCCATCCAGCTGGCCTTCGTCTCCCGCTCCTCCGTCGGCACGATGCCGCTGACGCAGAAGGTCACCGAGCGCCTGGGCGTGCCGAAGGAGTACGCGTCCTTCGCCGTGCCGTTCGGCTCGACGACCAAGATGGACGGTTGCGCCTCGATCTACCCCGCGATCGCCGCGATCTTCGTGGCGCAGGTCTTCGACGTGCCGCTGGAGATCCGTGACTACGTCCTGATCGCCTTCGTCTCCGTCATCGGCTCGGCCGCCACCGCCGGTCTGACCGGTGCGACCGTGATGCTGACCCTCACGCTGTCGACGCTGGGCCTGCCGATGGCCGGTGTCGGTCTGCTGCTGGCCATCGACCCGATCGTGGACATGATGCGCACCGCGACGAACGTCGCCGGTCAATCTGTATGCACGTTGTTGGTCGCGGCTCAGGAAGGGATCCTCGACCGGGACAAGTACAAGACCGCAGACGGATCAAAGCTCGACGCGGAGCCGCAGCCTGTGGCCGTCGCCGCGTAGTGCCCCTGGGTAGTGCGGAACCCCTGGTCTCACCCTGAGGCCGGGGGTTCTGTGTCTGGGTGCTGCTGCGTCCATCCTGCTGCCTCTCGAGCGCCCGGCAGAACTCGGTGGCCAGCAAAGGGCACCGGGAGCCCCGCCCTCGTCTTGTGGCTCCCAAGGTGGGTACGTTCTCTTCCGTGTCCGGCGCGCGCCGGTTGGTCACCAGTTTTCGCGCGCGGCGGAAGATCGCGCACGGGACTTGGGGAGTTGGTACCGGCATGTCGTCTGACGCTGCTCGGGCATCGGAAGAGGGGTTCACTTCGGCGCGAGCGGCACGCGTGATGGCTGCCGCGTGCCGAAGGGCGGGGTTGGATCACAGAGACGCAGAGCTGATCCGGCTCGGGGAGAACGCGCTGTACCGGCTGGCGTCCACTCCCGTGATCGTGCGTGTGGCGCGCTCGGCGGAGTACCTGTCGGCTGCGCGCAATGAGGTAGCCGTATCCCGCTGGCTGGCGAAAGAGGGACTGGCAGCGGCCCGGGTCGTGGACGACCTTGAACAGCCCCTGCTGATCGACGGGCACCCGGTGACCTTCTGGCATCTGATCCGTGAGGGGGATCGGAAGGCGACGTACGGGGAGCTGGGAGCCGTGCTCCGGGACCTGCACTCGCTGGCACTGCCCAGTGATCTCAAACTGCCGCCGTACGACATCTTCGGGCGCACCGATCTTCGGATCGAGCGCGCCGTGGGGATACCGGATGACGATCGGGAGTTCCTGCGGAGCCGTGAACGGGAGCTGCGCCGCAAGGTGACGGACCTGCGCTTCGAGTCGCCCAAGGGGCCGGTGCACGGTGACGCGCACGTCCAGAACCTCATGGTGGACACCAGCGGGACGGTGATCCTGATCGACTTCGAGGTCTTCGCCTTTGATCATCCTGAGTGGGACCTGAAGGTCACCGCCGTGGAGCACTACAGCTTGGGCTGGCAGACGGATGACCAGTACGCCGACTTCGTGAACGCCTACGGGCGGGACCTGCGCCACTGGCCCGGCTACTCCACGCTGCGTGACATCCAGGAGTTCCGCATGACGACGTGGCTCATGCAGAACGCGGCGGAGAGCGAGCGGGTAGCGGCCGAGTATGGGCGACGGATTTCCTCACTGCGGGATGCCGACGCGCCTCGGGACTGGCGGCCGTGGTGACGGTTACTCCTCATCGAGCCGGGCGAGTGCAGCGCGTACCTGTTCGCTGAATGCGGTCACGGTCGGGTGGGCCGACTGGGTGCTGATCTCGGTTTGGAAGTCGCTCACGTAGCGCTGGAAGCGTGCGGATTGCAGGGAGTCTCCGGCCTCGACGGCCAGACTCGCTGTGGCGACCGCTGTTTCCAGCTCACCGTTGAGAAGCTGGCTCTGCGCCAGCACCATCCGGCAGAACCCGAGAGTCCGTGCGTACTTCGGATCGGTTTCGTTCACGGCTCGCTCCGCGTGCAGCAGTGCTTCGGCACGCTGCCTGAGATCGCGGAAGCAGTGGCAGAACTCGCCCATCAGCTCGGCCGAATCGAAGTACGAAAGCCACTCGGGATCTTCGGCTGTGCCTGCCCGCTCGAAGTAGCGCTCTGCCTCGTTCATGGCCCGGCCGGCACCTCGTGGATCACCCAGGTTGGCCAGGGCGCGGGCCTCCATCGCTGCGAACATCGACATGGCACGCGGGGTAGCTCGACCTTGGGCACCTTCGAGGGCGGCACGGGCCAACTGCACGGACTGGGTGTGGTTACCCAGGTAATTGGCCTGGTGGCTGAGGTTGGCAAGGATGCGCCCGCCGAACATGCGATCACCGGTCACCTGGGACAGGCGAAGCGTTGACGTCAGGTACTGATGAGCCAGGCGGTGATTGCCGGAGTCGTACGCGGTCCAGGCGAGTAGCTGAGCGATCTCGGCGGCGGCTCCGAAGAGGGCGCTGCCCACCTTCTCGCTGTAGCTGGCGTCAAGCAGGGGCAGCACTTCGTGGCGGAAGTAGTGGCGGAGCGCCTTGTGCCCGTGGCCACCGCCGAACTGGAAGTCCAGTTCCATGAACATCTTGCCTGCGGTACGGATCGCTCGGACATCCCGCATGCCTACGCGCTGGCCTCCGGCGCGCTCAACGGGAATGCCGTCAGGACGGGCGACCATCCAGGACAACACTGCGGAGCTGAGATCACCTTCCGCGATGACGAAACTGCCGCTTCCCGATACTTCCGCACTCTTCTCGCTGAGACCGTCGAGCATGGCAAGCGCGTCGGCAGAAGAGGCGGGATATCCCACAGCCAAAGGGGCTGCTGGCTCGGACTTCCCGAAAAAGCCCAGGTCAATGGGGGCGACCGTGCGCTGAAGCTTGGCACTCAGCGCGGCAGCGGCGATAGCCGCCGTCTTCGGCTGGATGCCCGCTCCGTCCCGCCATCGCTGCACAGAGACGTGAGTGGTTCCCAGGTGATCACCCCGCTGCGCGGCAAGGTCACGCATGCGCTTTGCCAAGCCCTTGTTCGAGACCTTGGCTTCTGCCATGAGAGAGATCAACTGTTCATTCGGCTCTCGGCTCATGCTCCCCTGGCCTTCGCTCGACGCCTGGGATTCATGCTGGCACAGCGAACTGACATTGGGGGGTTCATCGGTGAACCCCCCTGGCAGAACACCGTGTTCACGTGAACCCCCGGGTGAACGCTCCCGGTTGCGCTCAGCAGGACGTTCACTGTTCGTCACGCGGCACCGGAACAGAGGTTCCGCCGACGGACGGAGGACCAGCGGTGAGAGCAAGGAAGGCCAACCGGTCGGTGAAGGGTCCTTCTGCGGTACCGCTGCACGATGTGGTGCAGGACGGTTCCCAGGAACGCTTCCGCGCGATGACGCTGTTCGTGGAGTCGCCGGACACAGTGCGCGCCGCCCGCGATATGACCCGCTCGGCCCTCGAAGACTGGGGGCTGAACGATCTGGTGGACGACGCGCGGTTGGTCGTCTCGGAACTCGTCGGCAACGTCGTCCACCATGCCGTTCCGGATCAGCACCTGTCCGTACCTGGTGCTCATCGCCGGATCGATGTAACTCTCCGGAAGTGGCCCGATTGGCTGCTCATCGGAGTGGCTGATGAGGACTCCAGCCCGCCTACCTTTCCCGTCGGTGACATGTTCTCGCCCCACCTGGTGGACGGACTTCCCGAAGCGCTGCTGCCCGACTGCGGGCGCGGGCTCATGCTCGTTCAGCGCCTGGCGGATGCGCTGTGGTGGTGCCCGGGAGACGGGGGCGGCAAGACGGTGATCTGCCGTTTCGACCTGGCCGGACGGTCCGCCAGCCTTCACCGGTAGAGATCCGGGCCGCCGCCCTGCCGATACCTCCCCACGCGATCGGGAGGTGGGCGGCGACCTGCGTCGGACAGGGACTGACCATCCGGTTCGGCGGAGCGCGGCCCTTGGGCCGGGACTCACTTCCCGCGCTAGGGCCGCGCTCAACAACCGATTCCAACATGGGTGCTGGGGCGCCTCGATGAAGGGAGGGAGAAGACGTGGAATTTCGAGTGTGGTCGCAGCGAGTAGAGCGCGGTGACGTGGTGATTGACAGGGGCCGTGGGCGTGAGGTGAAGGCGGTGCGTCGGAACGGGCGGGGTGAGATCGTGCTTGTCTTCAAGGACGGTGCCCATCAGCGCGTCGACTCGACGGCGTCGCTCGTAGTGGATCGCGACGATCGTCGTTCCCATGCGCGGTAGGGCGTTCAGTTCCGATGCTCAGAACGGCTGGTGGGCACTGGAATGGGACATGTCGGGGAGTGGACCGGTGTACGAGGTTGAGTGCACGACTTGTGGGGGTTCCTCGGAGGCGTCGGAGGGCAGTGCGGGGCCGGATGCGTGGGCGCTTCAGCACGCGGACCGGACCGGCCACACGGGCTTCCGGAACGTCGTGACGCGTTTCTCGCGGGCCTCGCGGTCGGCGGGCTCCCCCTAGGCCGGGTGAGGGCCGTGGCTCCGGGGATGGATCAAGCGGCTCTCATCCTTCGATTCCCTCAGTGCGCAGACCGTGGCGCGGCGGGCCGTTCCTCCCGCCGTGCTGTGGAAGTGGGCGCTCATCCCGCGTGCTGCGATGAGGGGGTGGCGGGATCCGTTCACCCCGCCGTCAGCGGTCCGGCCCTGATCCCCCGCGTATGAGGGGGCCGGACCGCGCACAGCATCCACAGAAACAAGACCGGACCACCCCGCGCCTGGCAGCAACTGGGTGGTCCGGAAGGGATCCACGAGTGACCCCGGTGCCGATGGTACCGGGGCTCTCGTCGTGCGTCCGTGCGATAGCCCAAGAAGATCCAGATCAGCCAAGGACTTTGAGGGGTGGCAAGTTGATGTCGGGGCCTGAGCATGAGGCGTTGGAGAGCGGCGTCGGGGGTTCTGGGGCTGAGGAGTTGGCCCCGGACACGGCGGGAGCGTGGGTACGCGGCGTGGACTACGTGGCGGGCTGGCGGGAGGCCACGGGCGCGGTGGCGGCACTTGCGGGAGCGTTGGCGTCGGCCGGGGTGGAGGGGCCTGGTGTGCGGTTGCGTGCCAGTGCTGGGGATGACGGCTCGGGCGTAGTCCGGCTGGAGTTGACGGTGCCGGCGGCGCGGGTGGTGGCAAAGCTGGCGTCGGACGTTGCCGCGGGGTTTCACGGAAACGGTGACGTGGGCGCGTACCCGGAGTCACGATGAGGGGATGACTGGGCGGGCCAGGGTGCTGGCGTGGAGTGGGGCCGTTGCCGGGGCAGGGATCTCGGTTGGGCTGATCTTGGTCGCCGTGTTGGCGGACCTGGACACGGCAGGGCAAATAGCGGGGATTGCGGGGGCCATCATCGGGCTTGCTGGCCTGGGCGTCTCACTGTGGGCGTTGATCCCCCGGCCTCATGTGCAGCCGGCAGCTGGTCCGACGACGACTGCATCAGGGGAGAGGTCGGTGGCCGCGGGTGGCCGCATTGGCATGGCAGCGACTGGTGACCAGTCCCAGGTGGCGCCGACCGGGCTGGGAAGCGCACCACCGGCGTCCCCGCCGTCGCCGATTCCGGCGGGGGGCACGGTCGAGGCGTCGGGTGGTCGGTCGATCGCTGCCGGTGGGGATATCGGAACCGCCGTGACCGGCGACTCGACCAACGGTTCTGGAGCGTCATGAGCGGGCGACGTAAACGAGGTGACCAGCCAGGCTCGATCCCGCCGTC
>NZ_JACHJG010000028.1 GCF_014203545.1 Streptomyces netropsis | reverse complement strand
CGCTGCGCGATGTGCAAGCGAACACCCGCGCTGCGCGCGGGTGTTCGCTGCGCGATGTGCAAGCGAACACCCGCGCTGCGCGCGGGTGTTGCGCTCCCGCTCCGCGGGAGCGCAGGCGAGTGGCTGCGCCACTCGCGCACCTTGACTGCTGCGCAGTCAAGGTGACGGTCCGTGCGCTGCGCTCCCGGACCGAGCGGGACTTCGTCCCGCTACCGGGCTTCCGCTTCGCTTCAGCCCGGGGTCGGCGGGTCCGCTGCGCTTCCCCGCCTCAACGGTCCTTGCGGCTGCGCCTCCAGTCCCTTGGGGCCCGCTGGCGCGGGCCAGGCTGGCTACGAGGGGGTGGGGTCGCTCGTTCGTGTCGGGCTCCAGTAGAGCGGGTACATCAGATTGATGCAGCATGTACCGTTGGCGAAAACACGAGACACCCACCAACCACCTGGAAACCCTCCCTCATCCGAGAGGAACGGCCGTAGATGACCGGTGACAGCGAATCTACCGGAACGACATCCGCGCTGAGCAGCGATTCCGTGCGCAGGGTGAGTCAGTATCAGACGGCGGGCACCAACGCGCGGTTGAAGCTGTTCGCGCTCCTGGCCGCCCAGGGCGTGCCCGCGAGCGAGGCGGACGACCTGGTGGCCGCGCTGGAGGCCGGAGCGGTCGCCGGGGCGCAGTCCGAGGTGGTCGGGCTGGGCGGCAGGGCGCCGGCTTCCAGCGGGGACGTCATCCTCTGCACCCGCGAGGCCGGGCACTACGACCCGGACGACCTGCCGGGCTGGAAGCGCGGGAAGTCGTTCGGAACGCCCGGCGGCTGGCATCTCGCGGGCGGGTCGATCTGGAGCGACGCCGGTGCCGCCTGCACTCCGCACACGGCTGCCTGAAATTCCGCGAGAACATCCGAAAGGGGAGGCAAGAGAATGTCCAGGATTCCGCTCAAGGAACACCAGGTAGACCAGAAGTCGAGTTTCCGTAAGTGGGTGGGATTCCCTGCAAGGTCATCTGTGCCCCCTCAGGGTGCCCGGGGCACGATCGTGTCAGCGACCGGGTCAGGGAAGACGATCATGGCCGCCGCGAGCGCGTTGGAGTGCTTCCCCGAGGGCCGGATCCTCGTCACGGTGCCGACCCTGGATCTGCTCGTGCAGACCGCCCAGGCGTGGCGCCTGGTGGGCCACAGCGCCCCGATGGTCGCGGTGTGCTCGCTGGAGAACGACCCGGTGCTGAACGAGCTCGGGGTACGCACGACCACCAACCCGATCCAGCTCGCCCTGTGGGCCGGGGCAGGGCCGGCCGTCGTGTTCGCCACGTACGCCTCTCTGGTGGACCGCGAGGACCCAGAGGACCCGCTAGGCCAGAGGAAGGTTCGCGGGCCGCTGGAGGCCGCGCTGGCGGGCGGGGAGCGGCTGTACGGGCAGCGCATGGACGGCTTCGACCTCGCGATCGTAGATGAGGCCCACGGAACCGCTGGTGATCTCGGGCGGCCATGGGCGGCGATCCACGACAACGCCCGCATCCCGGCGGACTTCCGGCTGTATCTCACGGCCACGCCGCGCATCCTGGCCGCAGCCCGGCCGCAGAGGGGCGCGGACGGCCAGGAACTGGAGATCGCGTCGATGGCCGACGACCCGGAGGGCACGTACGGCGCGTGGCTCGCAGAACTCGGTCTGAGCGAGGCGATCGAGCGCGAGATCCTCGCCGGGTTCGAGATCGACGTCCTGGAGATCCGCGACCCCTCGCCCGTCCTCGGGGAATCCGAGGAGGCGCAGCGGGGCCGGCGCCTCGCGCTCCTGCAGACGGCCCTCCTGGAGCACGCCGCCGCGTACAACCTCCGTACGGTCATGACCTTCCACCAGAAGGTGGAGGAAGCCGCCGCTTTCGCGGAGAAGCTGCCGGAGACCGCAGCCGAGCTCTACATCAACGACGCCTCCGACGAGGACCTCGCCGCCGCTGACCGGCTGCCGAGGTCGTCCATCGACGCGGAGTTCTACGAGCTGGAGGCCGGCCGCCACGTACCCCCGGACCGGGTGTGGTCGGCGTGGCTGTGCGGCGACCACCTCGTGTCCGAGCGGCGGGAGGTGCTGCGCCAGTTCGCAGGCGGCATCGACGCGGCCGGGCGCCGTGTCCACCGCGCCTTCCTCGCCAGCGTTCGCGTGCTCGGTGAGGGCGTGGACATCACCGGCGAGCGGGGAGTCGAGGCCGTCTGCTTCGCCGACACCCGCGGCTCCCAGGTAGAGATCGTCCAGAACATCGGCCGCGCGCTCCGGCTCAACAAGGACGGCTCCACCAAGGTCGCCAGGATCATCGTCCCGGTCTTCCTGGAGCCGAACGAGGACCCCACCGACATGGTCGCCAGCGCCTCGTTCCGCCCCCTCGTAGCCGTCCTCCAGGGCCTGCGCTCCCACGATGAGCGACTCGTCGAGCAGCTCGCCTCCCGCGCCCTCACCAGCGGGAAGCGCAAGGTCCACCTCCGGCGCGATGAGGAGGGGCGGATCGTCGGAGCCGGCGGGGGTGACGGCGAGGACCAGGAGAAGGACGGTACCGACGCCGCTGCCGAGTCCGCCCTGCTCCACTTCTCCTCGCCCCGGGACGCCGCCACGATCGCCGCGTTCCTGCGCACCCGGGTCTACCGACCGGAATCGCTAGTGTGGCTGGAGGGCTATCAGGCCCTGCTGCGGTGGCGCAGGGAGAACGAGATCACCGGTCTCTACGCCGTTCCGTATGACGTCGAGGTCGAGGTCGGCGTCACCAAGGGCTTCCCACTTGGCCGCTGGGTGCACCAGCAGCGGAAGGCGCTACGGGCCGGAGAGCTCGAGGAACGGCGCAAGACGCTGCTGGACGCGCCCGAGGCCGGGATGGTCTGGGAGCCGGGCGAGGAGGCATGGGAGAACAAGCTCGCCGCGCTGCGGTCCTACCGGCGGGCCATGGGACACCTCGCACCGCGTCAGGACGCGGTGTGGGGCGAGGACGACGAGATGGTGCCCATCGGACAGCACATGGCCAACCTCCGCCGCAAGGGCACCAAGAACGGCCTGGGCAAGGACCCGAAGCGGGCCGCCGTCCGCGCAGCGCAGCTCACCGCGATCGACCCGGACTGGAACTGCCCCTGGCCACTGGACTGGCAACGCCACCACCGCATCCTCACCGACCTCGCCGCGGAGGAGCCCGACGGCACCCTTCCCGACATCCAGCCCGGCGTCACCTTCGACGGCGACAACCTCGGCAAATGGCTGGCACGCATGAGAGAGGCAAGCACCTGGGCGCAGCTGTCGCAGGAGCAACAGCAACGGCTGACCGCACTGGGCGTACAGCCCGCTCAGGCCCCCTCCCCCGCCCCTGCGGCCACCCGCGCGACGAAGGGCCCGAGCAAAGCACAGCAAGCATTCCAACGCGGCCTGACCGCCCTCACGCAATGGATCGAACGCGAAGGCACCCACCGGCCCGTACCCCGCGGCCACGCCGAAGAGATCACCGTCAACGGCCAGGCGGACACGGTGGTCGTGAAGCTGGGTGTGTGGGTCTCGAACTCCCGCGCGAGGCGAGACCGGCTTGCCCAGGACCAGCGGAACGCACTACGGAAGCTGGGCATCGACTGGGCATGAAGCAGCACACTGGACAAGAGGTGCCCATCAAGTACGTCACGACCAGGTGTAGGTCGCGTACTTCGTAGTGGCCCCTTACACATCGGGCCGTACCCCGGGCGGTCCGGGCGGGAGCGGCCGCGCACAGGAGACCCTTCCCCTGGCATGTGATGTAGGTCACACTCCGGGAGTGTCACGGATTGCCGTCCTCCGCCGACGAAGCCGGTAAGGGGCTGCGGCCCGGACCGAGGCGAGGAGTGGCGCGATGATCCGATCAGGCGGCAGCCCGTGACGCCGCAGGAAAGGAGCGGGTCCCTGACCCGGATGGACTCCTTCACACGCTTCTACGATGAGTGGTTTCCCCGCGGGGTGGGCTTCGCCATGCGCCTGGGCTTGGACCGCGAGGATGCCAAGGAAGCCGCGAGCGACGCCATGAGGGCGGTGTACGCGGCGTGGGGCAGTCTGGAGACCCCGGAGGCCTTCTACCAGCACGTCGTCCGGAGGCGTGTGATCGACACGCTGCGGGACGTCATCCCGCGCGAGCGCGCCGAGGTCTCGGTGTCGGACACGGACGCGGACGATGACGAGGCCCTACCGCGCGAGGTCATCGCCGTCTTCACCTCCCATGTCACTCCCGAGGGCCTCTACCTGGAGGCCGAGGGCGCCGAGCGGATACTCGCCATCCTGGCGCAGCTCCCCGAGCACTACCGGCTCAGCCTGGTCCTGGCCGCCCAGGGCTACGACACCACCGAACGCGCCGAGATCAAGACGGTGTCCGCGGAAGTGGAACGCACCCACCTCAAACGCGCCCGCCGCCGCTGCATCGACCTGCTCATCAGCCACGGCATCCGGCCCCGCCGCACGACCGACAAGCCCACGAACGCGAAGGAGGGGGAGGCACAGTGATGTCAGACAGCGAGGTTCCGCGGCAGAACACCCCGGTCGACGACTTCGGCCAGCTGGCGTTCCCCCCGATGCCCCCGCGCTGGGACGCCCCCCCCACCGCGATCAGCGAACCCGACCTCATGCGCATGACGCCCGGCGGAACCAAGGACGAGCTGCTGGACACCATCTCGGATGCCCTCTGGGAGCCGGTCGACCTGCACGAACCGGCCTCCGTGCACGCCGAGCGCCTGAAGTCGATCACCGAAGACGGCGCGAAGCTGCGCGAGAAGTGGGCCGAGACCGCCGCCCTCGAGGAGGCCTACGCGGCGCCCTCCACCACCCTGCGCGAGCGGCGACAGGCCGCCCAGGAACGCAAGATCGAACTGATGCAGGCGCGCCTCCGCCGCCGCAGGCATCAGCGCCTGCTCTGGCTGGTGCTGGTCCTCGCCGGCATGGCCGGAGCCGTTGTGATGGCCTTCCTCGCATCCGGGCGCGACTGGCTCAATATCCCGGGAGCCATAGGAGTCTTGCTGATCTCGCAGCAACTCGCTCGGATGATCGCGGATCTGCGGGACTGCAGGGCCGCGGGGGGTGGGCGGGTCAAGGTGATGAAGCGGCCGAAGTAAGGGGTGGGTGCGTCGCGGTTTCCTAGGCGCGCGATCGCACCCACCCCTTGTGCACATGACCCGCCACCAAGCACTCCAGCACTCAGCAAGGAGCCACCTGTGCCTTCCCAGCGTCGCACGAAACGGGTGATCGGAACCCGCATCCGGGACAACGTCATACCGGGCCATGTGCTCACCGACCGCCGCTATGCCGGTGACGACTCCGTGTCCCGCAGCGCTTGGAACCGGGTCGCCGTACCGGGCCCGTCGGCGTCCGCGATCCCCACGGTCACCGCCGTCGGCGGCGGCAGCGGCCTGACCGCCGCCATCATCACCGGCCATGTCCAGCCCGGCGTCATCTGGCCCGGCGTCATCTGGCCCGCCGTCATCCTCGTGATCGCCGGCATGGCGTACGACGTCGCCGTCCGCGCCTTCAACAGGCCCCGCCGCACCTGACGAGGTCCAGGAGCTGCATCCCGCAGACGCCCCGGCGACCGGCTTTACCTGCACCTCGAGCACTTGACCCGCAAAGAGGTCTAGACCGCTCTGGTGAGTCAGCACGAACGGTCGTGCCCGGGCGTCGCCCCGGACCCCCGCAGTCCGGCATCTGCCGGCCGACGGACCTCACCTCAACGACGAGGAGGCCCACCGTGTCCAGCTCTTCCGCCCCCCGGGGCAACCCCCACCATCTCAAGCGCATTGTCTCGACCGTTGTCGCCGTCATCGTTGGTGGTGGTGGGTACGTGTCCTGCCACTTCGGTGGCGAGCAGGACCCGAAGGATTCACCGGCCGGGATCAGCCAGAACTGCATCCCAGTGTTCTCGCCTCACTCCTGCATGTCCCCCAGCCCGTCTCCGGCACCCGAGAAGCGACAGGACGACCCGGATCAGCGGAAAGCCACCCCTCAACTCGTACTCCAGCAAGCGCCGCCCACCCGCGCTCTTGTCCGCCGTACCGGGCGAGCGATCGTCCGCGGTACGCCGTCCATAGACGGCCCCATCAAGTACGAGCTCGACCCCCACACCACGGTCAACATCATCTGCCAGCGCTGGGCCGACCTGGTACAGGCCTCCGACGGCAAACCCACAGCCCTCTGGGACGAGATCGGCCCCGACGAGTGGGTCACCGATGCCTCCATCGACACCAACTCGGACAGCCCCATCACCAGGCTCTGTTGATCCTCCCTCTCACGCTGCAGACGATCATCCGCCACGCCGCCATCCGTTCCACACACGCTCCAGCACCCCAAGCCGCCGAACGCTCCCGCCCTCACCAGCCGCCCCGCCGCCTCCCGAACTCCAAGGCACCCACAGCGACGGTAGAGGCCCGCGGCGACACCGCGGTGCCCGACGCCGCCAGAACATCGGCCGCGCGCTTAGGTTGAACCGCGACGGCTCCACCAAGGTCGCCCGCATCATCGTGCCGGTGTTCCTCCAGCCCGACGAGGACCCGACCGACATGGTCGCCTCCGCCAGCTTCCGCCCCCCCTCGTAGCCGTGCTCCAGGGCCTGCGCTCCCACGATGAGCGCCTGGTCGAGCAGCGTGGTGCCCAGCGCCCTGGCCCAAACCTTGCCGTTGAAGTCCCGGGGGCGCGGGAGCTCCGCCCGGGTGGTCTCCAGCTCACGGTCGGCGGGGTCCTACCTGACCCGCGCCGCCAGCCTGTCATCGGGGCTACCCCAGGGCTCGTAGCCTGCGTCAGCTGGCGCTGTCCCGAGAATGCAGGAACTAGCAGGCAGGGGCGGGCGGTGTGAGAGAACCAACCCTACGGACCGCGGGGTGCCGGCCCTGCCAGTTGGCCACTTGGAGAGGCAGACGTGGGACGGATCGAAGAGGATATCGAGCGTGCGTTGCGCACGCGGCCCGTTCCCTCAAGCACCAGGGCCCGCCTGCGATTTTTACTGGCGGCGCACCAGGGTTCCACCCGGAGGGTCGCCGCAGTGCTGGGGGTGTCGCAGCGCACCGTGCAGCGGTGGGTGACAAAGAAGTCCGGAGCACGTCGTCCGCCGGGTCCGCCGCAGGTCCGGGCGATTGAGGAAGCGGTGCTGGCTCGGTGGCAGCCGCAAATACGGGCCCGTCGGCGTGCCCAGGCCGAGGCGGAGGGCTTCGTCTTCCATACCCGGGCGCGATTCGGGTTCGCGGCTCCTGCAGGGTCCTCGGACGATCCGCGGGTGCGGTGGATCACCCAGTACCTGCCGGGAGAGGTAGCCCGGGAGCTGTTCGCCGCCCGGGATGCCGGCGCGGGCGAGCAGCAGCAGACGGTGATCCTGGCCCGCGCGCTGGGGCATGCCTACTTTCGCGAATGGGGCCGCCGCGCCCACGGTCTGCACATCGCCTTCAGCGACGTCGAGTTCGCCGACTTCTCGATCGGATGAGCCTCTCCTTTCGATCAGGCGCGCGCCTCGGAGGTGTTCAGCGCCGTGAGGGCCTGGCTCACCTAGCCGGCATCGCTTCGTACCTCTCGGCTTCCTGCCGCTCGCGCCAGTCCCATTCCACACGGCCGGCCGGGCCTTTGCGGCGGGCGGTGGGCGGCTGGGGCGGGCGCAGTCTGGCCGTCTCCGCCATGCGCAGCAGGTGCCCGCGGTCACGTGGCGCGGCGAGCAACTCCTGGTCCTCGCCGGAGAGGAGCCGGGTGAAGCAGGCCGCGGCCCGTAGGAAGGTGCCTGCCCAGGGTGGTACGGGGTAGGCGGCGCAGCCGTCTGTGTAGCGGGCGCGGTCGTGCAGGGCCAGCGTGGCCACGGTGTCGTCGTAGTCGCGGGGGCGTGCGGTGGCGAGTTGCTGGAGGGAGGCGCCGGTGAACAGTGCGGCGGCGATAGCCGCGGCCAGGCGAGGATGGGCGGTCGCTGCGTGGAGGCGGTGGGCGACTCGCTGGGCGGTGTGCGCGGTGAGAGGCACGGGTGGTGGGCGGTGCCGCCAGATGATCGGGGGCGGCGTGCACGGGTCGGCGCACGGGCGGGGGCTGTCGTAGGAGACGAGGCGGTCCAGTGCAGGCAGGGTGAGCCACCTGTCTGCTGGCCGGGCGGACTCGTCTGATGGTGAGGGTGAGGCGACGGATGAGCCGTAGTAGTGGCGGCGGGCTGCTTGGAAATCGGCGGTGACGGAGTAGTCGACCGTCCGCAGGTCATGGGTGAGGCCGGTCTCGCTGGTGGTGCCCGGGCCGGGGTGCAGGGTGATCCGGCCGGACGGCGGATGGTGGGCGGCCAGGGCGGTGTGCGTGTGGATGACGTCGTCGCCCGGGTCGATGACCACGGTGACGGACGGCGGTGGCACGGTGAGCGGCATGGCGGTGTGGTGTTCAGGCGAGGCGGCTGAAGGCCCAGCGCAGCAGCTCTTGGTCGACGCGGGAGCGGCCGGTGCGTGCCAGGGCGGTGCGGGTGTGGGCGGTCAGCTGGGCCCAGGCGCGGAAGTTGCCGTGCGCGGCGTGGCTGTCGGCGAAGGTGATGTCATCGGGGTCGGCGTCGGCCCAGACCGGGTGGAACAGCGGGATCACCTCGAGGACCTCGTCGGGTGTGAGGCGGGTGAACTGCTGCCAGATGAACACACGGGAGGACAGCATCGGTTCGCGGCGCAGCACGGTGTGGCAGCCCGCGCCGCCGACGAAAATGATGGCGAGCTGGGTGGAGGGTTCGTCCCAGAGGTAGCGGAAGTATTCGAACGCCTCCCCGTTGAGCCACTGGGCCTCGTCGACGAGGAAGGTACGGGGGCGTTCGGCCAAAGCCGTCTTCAGCAGACGGTCGAACTCGCTGGGGTGGCGCGGTGGCTCGCCGGCCAGGTCGAGCGCGGTGAACAGTTCGTAGCGCACCGCGCGGGCCGTGGGCCGGGCCCGGAAGGTGATCTTGCGGACGTCCTCGCCGGGTTCGAGTGCGTGCAGGCAGGTGTTGACGGCGAGGGTCTTGCCGAAGCCGGCGCCGCCGTGGATGCACATCATCGCGCGGGCGGCGACGGTGTCGTGGATGTTCTCCCGGGCGGTGAGCAAAGCGCGGGTGGTGACCACGGACGCATCGGGCAGGTCGACGTACTGGTAGGTGGCCGCGGTCACGAGGCGTCTCCGTCTTCATCGGTGGCGGGAGGTTCGGCCCGCCCGTCGCGGCCGTCCGGGGCGGAAGCGCCGTCACGGCCGTACGGGTACCGGAAGGGCGGGCCTGGCGTGGTCAGCGCGGCCAGGGAAGCCGGGGTGCGCCAGTCGGCCGGGGGCGCGGCGTGCGGGATGAGGTCTGGCATCGCGAGCTGTGCGAGGTCGGAGTCGGCAGTCTGGGCGAGTTCGGCCTCGGCCTGCGCGGTGGTCAGCGCGCCGAGCCGCCGAGGGGGCTCGGGCTGGTTCACGGCGGCGTAGCGCTCGCGCTGCGAGGCCTCCAGGTCCTTCCTCAGACGGTGGGCACGGGCCGCCCGAGTTTTCCGTACGGCGCCGACCTGCTCCTCAGTGGCCTGGTCGGCCAGGTCCGCGGGGCCCAGGTAGCGGCCGGTAGCGGCGTGGTAGACCTCGATGCGGTGGTCGTGGTGGGGCATGAAGCGGATACGGACCTGGATCCCGGCCTGGCCGGTCATCCACGGCCCCACGTAGTCGCGTTTCCGGAAGCGGATGCCGCGGGTGGTCAGCGTGCGGGTGCCGGCGTCCTCCAGGGTGAACGTCCACAGATCTGCGGCCGGCACGTCCCGCAGCGGCGTGGGATCGTCCTGCCACGCCTCAAGCGGGGTCCTGCCCCGCAGGGGTGCGGGACGGTGCTCGGTGTTCCACCACCGTGTCCACTCCAGCAGCCGGGCGGTGAAGTCCTCGAAGCCGAGCAGCACCTCGTCCTTCGGGCGGGCAGTACGTTTGCCGGGGCGGGGCTGGCGGGCGTAGCCGGGCAGCGAGGCCAGGAACATGCTCTCCACCGCCCGGTTCAGGCCCTCCACGGTGCCCTTGAGGTGAGGGGTGTAGGCGGGCAGGTCCTCCACGGTGACGTCGAGGAGATCGAACGCTGCGGTCACCGTCCGGGACAGGAAGTCCTTGCCACGGTCTACCCGTACCTTCTCGGGCACGCCGCCGAACGGGCCGTAGGGGCCCTCGCGCAGGACTGCGGAGCGCAGCGCGGCCAGCACCGACTCCCGCGACGGATGCGCCGGCGTGACCGCGACGCCGGTGACCGCGTTGGTGGCGCAGTCGGTGAACCAGGTGATCCATGGCCTGCGGGCCTTGCCCTCGACGTCGGCCAGCACCGGGGCCTGCATGTGGTCGGTCTCCCACACCTGGTTGCGCCAGCCCCGCGGCCGGGCCAGGAATACGTCGTGTTTACGCGCCGCCCGCTCCCCACCCGCAAGTCCGGCCCGCTCCCCCGGCGTCAGATCACGGCGGATCGCCCGGTGCAGCGTCGGGATCGACGGAGGCGGCTGCCCCTCGCCCCTGGCCGCGCGAGCGGTCAACTCGCGATGCACCGCCGCGACGTTCCCCTTCCACAACGCGAGCAGAGCCCGGACCTCATCAGTTACCGTGAACCGCCCGGGATACGCGGCCCGCTCCCCCGGTGCCCGGGCCGCCGCCTCGTCCCGCTCTGCGGCCGCCAGCCACCGCCACACCGCACGCTCCCGCACCCCCAGCACGTCCGCCGCCGACCTCACCCGTGTGGTGGTGAGCTTCCCCTCCCGCCGCAGGGCCAGCAGGCGGCGCACCACAGGCCCCCGCAACGCCCGAACCGACACGGCCGGCAAAGCCCCACCCGAACCGCCACCCGTCCCTTCCAGGTCCGGGTCCTGCTCTCCCTGATCCACACCCCCGAGCACATCAACACCCATCGGCCAGCGGATCAGAACTCACGAAACTGAGACAGCATCACCCCTCACGCGATAACGCCCCAGGACAGCGATACCCCGTGCAACTCTCACCTCCAGGACAGTGACCTCTCAGCCCCGAAACCGCCACCGACCAGCAACAACAGACCCAAGCCCCACTGTCTCCCACCCCGCTGTCACAAAACCGAGAGATCGCAGGCAACGCCTGCGGCCAAGGGGCCAGGCAAAGTACAGCAGGCGTTCCAGCGCGGCCTGGCGGCCCTCACCCAGTGGGTAGAGCGGGAGGGTGCCCACCGGCCGGTACCCCGCAGCCACGCTGAGGAGATCACGGTCGACGGCGAGACCGAGCCAGTGACCGTCAAGCTAGGCGTATGGGTATCGAACGCCCGCGCGAGGCGGGACAAGCTCACCGCGGAGCAGCTGGACGCGCTACGGGGGCTCGGCATCGACTGGGCGTGACACTGGCACCGGACTGAGTGCCCACCCCGAGCACCCTGCCGACACCAGACCTCGACTCGGCCCTGCCCTACCCGCAGAACACCTAATGTCTCCGCCTACCCGACGTATCCCTAAACGGCCTTCTCGTGCCCTAACCCAAGACGCCCCGACCAGGACAGGAAGACCCAGGCGGGGCGAACGGTCGTCAGTACCCACTTAGGCGGCTACCTCAGCTCCCCTCTTCTGCAGGTACACAACGGTGGCGTCGGAAGACACCGGAGGTCCTTCCGTTCGGTCAACTTCAGGTGCCTCGGCCAGCAGGTCCTGGAGTGCCTTCCAGATCCGCAAGCCCTCGTAGGTGTGGGCTCGCGCTGCGGCGTAGAGCCAGGGCTCAAGGTCTGTGGGCTCGATCACGTAGCAAGCCTTCAGGAACGCCACGAGCTGGTGGGGGTCCACGGGCAGGGTGTCCCCCGCGATGATGCGGCGCGTGGTGCTCCTGGGCAGGGCCCAGGAGCCAACAGTCCGTTCCATCTCTCCCGGTGGGGGGAAGCCGACCCACACGTGCTGCCGGCGCAGAGCCCGGCTGAGGTCCGCCCGGGAGGAGATGAGGCTGGGATCGGGTGCCGCGTGGATGTCGTACGGCGCTCGAGTGGCCCGGCGGGCCCGGATCCACAGTTCACGGCTGCGGTGAAGGGCGGCGACCGGTCCTCCGCCGAGTTCCTCGTCCTTCGTGATCGTCATGAAGACGAACACCTCAACGGTGGCCCAGGAGGGGACAGTGCTGCCGGAGGCTGCGCGCTCGAGCGTCGCTTGCGACGGCGCTTCTTTCACCTGCGAGTGCTTTGCCATCTGCTCGTAGGTCAGTCCGGCGGCAGCCTTGCGCTCACGCAGGAAGTCTGCGAGCTTCGCGCGCGCCGGGATGGTTCGGTCGACTGGCTTCTCGCGACGTCCCATGACGGTCACCTCAGTTCCCGGAGCTGAGGTACGCGCACAGGAAGCGTCCGACCCGACCGCCGTCTCGTCGCCCGCCGGTCACGGCCAGCACGACGATCGCGGCGCCGATGCTGCCCGCACCGGCGAGGAGGAGCAGGACGTCCTGGACGCTCATGCCCAGTCGGGCAAGGGTCGCTGCGGTGATGATGCACGCGATGATCACGAGTGCGTGCGGCATGCCGAACCGGGCGGTGCCGGTCGTGATGTCGGCGGTTCGCCCGGAAGCTGGTGTTGCTCCCGAGTCGGACGACGTCGCCTTGGTGGCCGCGACGTGCTCCGCGGCAGATGTCTTTGCGCTCATGAGAGATCCCCTGACTACCGTCCGGCGACCAGAGGATCGCCGGACGGTGCTGATTCGGCTCCAACCGATGTCTTGGTCCTTCCGGGCGCTGAACGGGAGTTGGCGCTCCCAGCGCACAGAGGAACCTGCTGTGGCACAGGATCTCAGCGTCTGGAACACAGTCGACAGCCGATGGGAACATTGCCTCACGAATGCTCCAGAGTGCGTTTGTCGTAGTCGAAGTGCACCTTGAGCCGAAGGTAAGGCCTCGTACGGCTTCCTGCGTACAGGAATCTCGCAGGTCAGGGCGTCACGAAGGGCCCTAGCACGAACACCCGACACCATAGGGACGGTGCTTTTCTCTCCTCCCACAGGGCGAAAGTGCAGGTCAAAAGCCTGCCCGAGCCCCAGGGAGGGCGTTCCGACCCCCTTTCAGCCGGTGGCCATTGAGTGAAGCGCATCGAGGAGGGAAGGCTCTGACCTGCATTGATTCAATAGCGCTCCGCTTGCCGGTGAACAATCGAGGACGGCCTAGGCCATGCTCATAGTCACGGAACCCGGTCTGCGCAGAGTCAGATACCGGGACCTCCACCCCTGATTGCTACTGGCTCCAACCGGCGCGCAGGGATTGGGCAGGCGTTGGCGCGCCTCCCCGCGTGGAGCCGATCGCCAGCCCTCGCGGCAGACCATCGGCTCCACATGCATGTGAAGGGCCGAGCTGAGACATCAGCCCGGCCCTTCACACATTCACAGCTCACGACATCGCGGCACAGCGGTCCACGCCCCGCCACGGAGGGAACCCCAGGCGGCCTGTTCTGCTCTTCTGCACCGACTTGTGCCTGGACGCGGGCTTCTCGGCGGCGCGAGGGTGGGGGTGCGTGCGGCGGGGAGCGGGCCGGTCGGCGGGAGCGGCGGGCGGGTGTGCCGCAGCGGTACGAGACGGCCGTCGCGTCGTCGTTGTCGGTGGCGAGTTCCTGGCGGGCGGGGGCCTGGGCGAGGGCGGGCTCGCTGGGGAGCGCGGACGGTCGTCGGCGGGAGCGATCCCGGCGGGCTTGGCCGTCGGCGGAGGCGGCGGGGGTGTGGGGGACGGCGACGCAGCCGATGGTGAGGGCGGCGGCCAGGGAGCCGGAGCACCGGCCCCGGCCGTCCGGCTCTCCAGGTCGAGCATGGCCGGCGCCAGCGCGATCCGCTCCGCGTACGGGGCGTCCCAGGCGATCGGCTGGACGACGGCGCGGGCGGCACGGTCCGCGGCTGGATGGCCTGGCTGACTGCCTCGTGGATTCCCAGTCCCCGGTCAGCCTTCCTCGACCCGGTCTGTTTGACCCGCTGGGTATCCGCGTCCCAGCCCTCCAGGAAGGCGGCGAGGGTGCGGCGTTGCTCTTCCTCGTGGGCGACCTGCCGGGCGAGGACGTCACGGCCGACGTACGGGTCGACGACGGCGAGGACCAGACGCTGGAGCTCGGCCGGCTCCAGCGCCTCCACCTCCCACTGCACCGGGCGGCGGAGGTCGAAGCCGTAGCGGTCGGCGAAGGCCAGCACCTCGGATCGCCCTGCTTGCCCTCGGTCGCGGGCAGCTCGTAGGCCCGGACCTGGTCGTAGGTCAGCAGGACACGCTCCGTCCGGCTCCAGCAAGCGGTGCGGGCCACCCAGTCCCGCTCGATGTCCTCACCCGAGCAGTCGAAATCACCGACCACGACAAGAACCCCGTCGCGGGGGTGGCGGTCACGCGGTCGTGGACGACGTCGGCGTACGACTGTGAGCCGAAGCCGCGGATCACCAGGACCGGGATGCCCGCGTACGCGAGCCAGCCGGTCAGCTGCTGTCGGAGGGTGTCCTTTCCCGCATCGACGTATAGCGCATGCTCCTGGCCCGCGGTGCGGTCCAGGCCGAACCAGTCCGGCATCTCCCGCACGAACGCGTCCACGCCCGGCCAGGCCGACGGGACGTGGGCCTCCCGAACGGTGTCGATCAGATCCGGGAAGCGGCCCTCACGGCGGGCCTTCCACCCCGACGAGAGCCACCGTGCCCATCACTCCCCTGCCCGCGATCCGCTTCGCTGTCAGTTTTTTGGCATCGAGACACTCCCGGGCCGACCCGGCGGTGGTCGAGCGCTTCAGATGGCCGGTCAGCGCTCGGGATGGCGACGCTGAGCACCTGGCTCGGCAGAGCTGTGGTCGTAGCCGATGACAGGGCGTTCCTTCGAACCGATGATCTGGGGAAATGCACTTGCCCGGGCACCGGATGGTCGTACAGGCTCGCGCGGTGATCTTTGAATTGGCTCCTGACTCTCTGACCTGGGACGAGGTGAACCCTGCCCGTCATCCGTTCGACAGCACATCGGTAGCGCGCGTGGTGCACTCGCTCGGGCCCGCCCGGCGTGTGCCACGCCGCCCCGACGTCCCCCTCGCCGACGCGGCGATGAACGCCTGGAGCCATGGCGAGGCCAAGCTCTGGGCCGACGTCATCTCGCATGCCCTCGTCCAGCGCTACGGCCGCTGGGCCGCGGGCTGGCGCTGGGCACACGACGAAGGGGACTTCGGCGGAGGGCCGGTGGGGAACTGGTGCTGCCCACGGGACTCGATCACCACTGCGGAGGAGACGCTCGCCCGCGTTGCTGCGGCATTATGCGAGTGGCGCGGATGGCTGGAAAGTCTCGCCGCATGGTTCGAGGCGTACCCACTTCGGCCGGCCGACGTCGAGGACCAGCGGATCTTGTGGGAACGCGCTGCCCGGAACCTGATCCTGCAGGTCGTCGACCGCACCGGTTGCGGCAGCGGCTGGCACGGGCACTGCCGTCAGGTGCTCACCTGGTTCCTCGCCCGCTGGGGAGTCGCACCCCACATCGCACAGAACCTGGTCGACGAGGCGATCGGCGGGCGGTTCAGCAGTTGGACAGGCCCCGACGCGGTGCTGGTCGACGATATCGCGGAGCAGCTCGCGCTGTCCCTGCCGCCGGACGGCGGCACGCGGTCCGGCGAGCCGGCCCCGGACCACTTGGCGAGCTGGCTCGCGGTGCGCGAGTCCGTGCCGTGGCAGGAAGCCCCGGACGGCGGCGCGGGCGGACCGGTGATTCCCTGCAGCGACGGCGCGGCGGAGGACATCCGCGTCTTTGACGGCGCCGTGGACCCCGCCCGCGCTGCGGGCCTGCTCGCCGCCCTGGAGCTGCTGCGGGCCGACGCGGCGCGCGGCGCCACGCTCGACTTCGCACTGCTCCGCAGCTGGCAGCAGCACGTCCTGGACACCCCGCAGCCGCCGCCGTTGCGCAGCTCACCGGCTTTCGCCAAAGGGGGCCGGGAACGCTACGGCATCACCCCGAACACCCGCGCGCGCCTCGATGCCTGCCTGGCCGGGAGCGCAAACGCCGACGGGCGGCCTCTCCCTCTGACCGCCCGCGCGGCCCGCGCCTGTCTCGACGTCTGCTTCTTCCATCCCTTCGACGACGGCAACGCCCGGTCCGCCTTCCTCGCCCTGGTCTTCGTCCTCGCCCGCGAGGGCGTCGCACTCAACGGGGTCAGCCTGCTCCGCCGCGTCACCTTCCAAGCCGACGCCCCACAGGACCCACTGATTCTCGCCCGGTACATCGACATCCACCTCACGGAGACCCGACGCACCGCCACCTCCCCCGGCCCCGCAGCGGCGACGCACGCGGTCAGCGTGTAGAGGCGGCAGCTGACGCCGGGGCCGGATGTGCGGGGTTCGCCCGGGGCGCGGGTCGTACAAAGTGCGGCCGCCGGGCCACCGGGAGAGCTCGGTGATCAGAGCGACGCCCTCGTCGATCTCTTCCGGCCGCCAAACCTCGATGTCCAGCAGCAGCCCGTCCAGCGGTCCGCCGATGAGCGCGGCGTACGTCCGGTGCGGGAGCGGGCCGGGGTTAGAGGCGTCGTGTTCGCGGCCGTAGACCCGGCCGCGCAGCAGCTGCTCGTCTCCGTTCATCCGCCCGGCGTTCCAGCCGCCACCGACAACCGGGGCAGAACGGCGGGCCCGGCCCGGGTGAAGGCCGGGCCCGTCGTGCTCACCGCGCCTTCGGCAACGCCGCCAGGGCGTAGCGGTCCTCGCCGCGCCCGACGACCCGCCACACCGGTCGGTCGGCCCCGTGACGGGTCAGCAGGGGCAGGGTCGTGGTTGCCACGGTGATCTGGTAGTTCACGCCCCCGACGTGGCGGGCCCGGTTATGGAAGGCGCCCTCCCTCGTTCCTGGGGCCGCGCGGCGCGGGGCGGGGGCGAAGACGAACAGCAGCGGCGGGAAGGGCCGCTCCAGGGCCGGCCCGGCGTAGGTCTCCTGCCAGTGGCTGCGCGGAGCGCGGGCGGCGTTCCCGCGCCCGGACGGCGGCGCGTTGCGGTAGGCGTCGTAGCGCTCCAGCTTGGCGACCAGGCGGGCGTAGGACATTGTGCGGTCGATCTCCACGAACGCACTGGAGCCGTCGGCCAGGAGCACCACGCCGTCGGGCACGAGGCTCCCGGCCGGGGTGGGGTGGGCGCCTTCCACCTGCCAGTCGGCGCGGTCGGCCGCCTCCGCCTGGTGGAAGGCGATGACGGTGTCGACCAGGGCGAGGCCGTGCCCCCGCAGGCCCGTCTTGCTGGCCGCGCGCTTCCCCGTCGTCCGGCCCGTCGTCGGGGCGAGTTCACCGGAGGCGGCGGCTTCGGCGAGACCCGCCGGAGTGCAGTACCAGTAGCTCTGCTGGGCTCGGTGGGTCCGGCCGACCAGGGCCGGAGATTCGTCGAGCAGGTTGCGCAGGGCGCGACGGACGTGGTCGGTGCCTTGCTGGTGTGGCAGCAAAAGTGCCTTGAGCTGGCCGGGTGTGGCCAGGCGCAGCTGGGCGAGGGTGAGCAGGACCTCGCCGCGGATGTCCGCGCCGGCCTTCGCCCCGGCGGCCTTGCGGGGCCGGGACGCTTCTCCAGGGACATCGGTACTGGGAGAAGAGGAGTTGCAATCGGCCGGGGCAGGCGAATCGGGGGTCTGATCAGCGACAACCGTCAGACAGCGGCTTGCGGCTGTGAGGCTGGGGGCGTGGCTCGCTGCAGGGCTGGCTGCGGGGCTCGCTGTCGCAGCGGTGTCCGCCGGGGCCGGCGGCGTGTGCGGGGTGGGGGCGGTGGTCATCGCTTCCTGCCGAGCGCTACCTCGGCGACGAGGACCCCGGGCCGCTCCACCCGTCGGCGGCCGTGGCCGACAGGGCCGACCGGGCCCTGGCCGCCCGCCTCTCGGTCCCGTTCCACTTCGCGAGCCCGCACACCCCGGACGACGAGACCCCCCGCTGGCGTCCGTGACACCGCCTCGGGCGGGGGGGGCGGAACACTCGGTCAGTTGAAGTTGGGCCAGTCCCAAGGCGTCCAGCCCGACCCGAGGGCGAGGCGCGTCCTGCTGACGACGGGGCCGTTGCTGTTGTTGAGGTAGATGGTCGTTCGGAAGTCGCCCCCCACCTGCTGATCCTCCACCTTGACAGCGTTCGTGGCGCGGGCGGAACCGAAGGGATCGGGCTTGCCCAAGGACACCCATCCGGTCCACTGATTGCTGATGGTCCAGCGCGTCCACACCGCATAGTCGAGGCCGACCAGGAACTGTTCCTTCTGGCCGTTCGGAAGCGCGTGGTTCGTTACGCCGTAATCACATATGTACTTGCCGCCGCCCCCCGCGGTGCAGGTGTCGGCTGCCTGAGTCGGCGTGACGGCCACGGCCAGTCCTGCGATGGCGGTGATGGCGACAACCGTAGCCTTGAACTTCTTCAACCTGAGCACCTTGTTCTCTCGATGTGATCCATTCGACTCGGGCCTTCAGGCCCGGCCATGACACACCGTCACCTTACTGGTCGAATCGGCGAACCGCGCTCACGTACCGCCGTCGGCGCCCTCACCGTCGCCGCCGGCCTCCCAGCGCAGCATGTCCCCCGGCTGGCACTCCGGCACCTGCGGAGCGCCGCGAAGCGCACCGCCTTGGCCCGGCCGTTCTTGAGCACCGCCAGGTTGGCGGGAGTGATCCCGACGCGTTCGGCGAGTTCGCCCACGGACATCTTCCGCTTGGCCAGCATCACGTCGATGTCGACGGCGATCGGCATCAGATCACCTCGTCCAGCTCGGCCTGCATCCTGGCCGCCTCGACGTCGCGCGCGACGGCCTGGGCGAGCAGCAAGACAAGCTCAGCTCTGATGGACAGCGGCCCCGCCGGTCAGGCGGTGAAGCCGAGGTCTCCTTCGATGAGCGTCTGTACGATCTGGGGCCGGTCCCAGAGGGCCAGGATCTCGTTGGCGATGGCCACCACCGACAGCCGGGCCCGCCGCCAGACGTCCGGCCGGGGGTGCCGCCAGCGGCAAACCCGGTTCCCGGGCCGCGTGGGCGGCCCGGGAACCCGCAGGCATTGCTAGCTGCGCGGCCACCCGCTGCTGCCCCAGCGGAGCCGCAAGGCGATCCGCAGGGCCTCGGTCATGATCTCTGCCTCCTGCGACCACTCCGGCGCCCACACGGATACCGCAGCCCGCGCCGCCACAACAGCGGCCTCCGCGACCACCCGGCCTGCCAGGCGGCGCGCGCCGGGCCGCTGGCGGCGCTGGGCCGGCTCCCCAGCGGCCCCGGCCGCCTCCGGCCCGGACTCCTCGCCCATCGACTCCCCGTCCCTCTCTGACGTGCTCATGCCAGATCTCTCCTTGCGTGAAAATGCGGATCACGCCTCCGGTCGGAGGTGCGCCCGCACTTTCGAGCAGCAAGGGGTTAGCCCCGCAAGTCACACATAACCGCAGGTCAGAGCATGCATAGATGAAACTCGCGCTCGCGCTGCACCACCGGCCCCTTAGCCCCGCAAACCCCACGACCGTGACACCGCCCACACCCACGGAGGTTCCAGCCCAGCCGACTCCGCCCCCTCCGCATCCGCCGGATGCGAGCCACGGCACGACGAAGGGCCGCCACCCGAGGGTGACGGCCCTTCCCTTCTGCGGAGACCGGCCAGCCACCCCGCCGTAAAGTAGGCGAGAGTGATGTTCGGGACATCCAACACCTCGTCAGCCCCGAATCAACAGCACACAACAGCCCTCCCGCCGCACTGGGAAAACAGCAAGCCGCTGTGGTGTCCCCATAACACCGCAGCGGCTGACCACGACCCTACCCGCGTGGACTCCGGAACCTACTCCACCAGATCCCGCACGACCGCGACGCCGCCAACTGGAACTGAGGAATCTGGAACCGTCAGCGGCTCGAGCTACCGGTTGCCGGGTCCACGCTCGTCGGAATGGGCTACCGGCCGCCGTGGTCTCCATGGCGAGCAGCCTCTTGCAGGTGTCGGCGCAGCTGGTCGCGCAACTGGGCGAGTGGCATAGCGGCTCCGAGCCGCCGGAGGAATTCCTCGGTGTCCCAGGTGATCAGGCCACCTTGGCGGGAGAGGTACAGGCCTACTTTGTCGATGCCGAACTGGTTGGTGTAGTCGAGCAGCAGGTATCCGGCGAGCTGGTAGATCTCCTCGCGGCCTAAGCGGCGGGGGTCTTTGGTTGCTTTGCAGTCCAGGAGGAGGCTGCCCAGGATGTAATCGGCGTCGGCGCCTCCGATGTCGCTGCTGCCGGTGAATACCGGGCCGCAGATGCGGGCCTGGGCCGGCAGAGCGCGGAAGGAGGCGAACGGGCCCTCGGCGAGCCGCATCTGCTGGTCCAAGTCCTCCACCACATACTCGGGAACCGCAGCGGTGAGATCATCCAGGCAGGTGGCGGGGGTGGCCTGGGCGAGCATGCTGAAGCGGCGGATCTCCCCGGTGCGGGCGATGTCCTCGAAAGAGCCGGCGACGAAGCACAGCCGGGACAGCGCGGTCTCATCCTGGTTCGAGGGGTCGGCGAGGTAGGCGTCGATGGTGGCCAGCAGGTGCCTGCCTGCTGCGTGGAGGGCATGGCGGGTGCCCGGCGCTGGGGCCCCGCGCAGCGCTTCGCTGCCGTCGAGAGCCATGACGCCCAAGGCCACAGCTGGTCCGAGGCGTCCGCCCAGGCAAAGGCGAAGCCGGTAGTCGATGGCGTGCCCAAGGGCCGACCAGTTCGGGTACTGCACGTCGATCGGTTGCACGGGGTGGGGAAGGTTAGCGATCCGGGTCAGGTAGTCGCGGACCAGGTTCTGGCTGTAGGGCAGGTGGGCTGCCATGAACTGCGAGATCGGTGAGGAGTCGTACTTCAGCTGCCCGGTCAGGCTCAGCTCGATCATCGGCCGCCCTGCCACGGCGCCGTTGTGGCCCGCTCCCGCCTCCTGCGTCTCGTACTCGTCGATCCAGGTGATGCCCTCGTTATCGAGCTGAAGCCGGGCGCGGCTGACCGCGACGTAGATCAGGCGGGCCTCGCTCACGTTCATCGCACGTTGCAGCCCGTCGTCGTCCACCGACGGGGCCATGAAGCCCTCGCCGATGCGCACCGACGCCCACTCGCGGCCCTTGGCCTTGTGCGCGGTGGAGACGGTAACCTGCGCCTCCTCCTCGGATGAGAGCCGGTCCACAGCTTCGATGATCTGGTCAGGGCCGTAGGTGTCGACCAGGTGCACGATCGCTTTGAGGTCCTGGCCGGCCTTGTCCTGCTCGGCGTACTCCTGCACCTCGCCCCAGGAGCTGAACAAGAACAGCTCCGGGTGGCTGGTGCGCGTTCCGGCCTTCAGTTCCATCGCGGCCGTCGCGATGCGCCGCAGCGCGCTGCCGCCACCTGTCAGGGCCACTGGGATACCGAGTTCGAGGTAGGCCAGGACTTCTCTCATCGCGTCCACGTTGCCGCGGCAGAGCACAGCGTTCGGGTGCGTCACCTTCCCCACGCGGGAGTCTGGGCCGTGGCCGGTCAGCTGCATCTCCGATCCGGCGTGCCCTAGCCACCGGTTGGCCACCTCGGCGATGGCCGGGCCAAAACGGAACGACTGCGTCAGGCGCAGTTGCTCGGCCGGGAAGCCGGTCATCACATCGCGCGCGTTGCGCCAGCCGTAGATCTGCTGGGCCGGGTCGCCCACGCATATCCGCTGCGCGTCCTGGGAGAGGAAGACCTCCTCCAAGACCGGGTTGGTGTCCTGTGCCTCGTCCAGCAGTACGAAGTCGGCGCCGAGTTGCGGGGAGGTCATGGCCCACAGCTTCATGTAGTGGTCGTGCTCGAACCGTAAGCGGCCTGCAAGCGAGCAGATGTCCTCCCAGGCGCGGTGCGCGTACGGAAGCAGGGTACGGGCGAGGTACTCCTGGCCTGGGCCATCGAGGCCATTGACCGGCTCCATGTGGCGGGCCATAACCTGCCGGTCGGTGGTGTAGCAGAACTTGCGGACCATTCCCATCACCAGGCGTGCCTGGTGAGTGACCTTGATCAGGCGGGAGCTGACCGATAAGTCGCGGGTGATGCCCAGCAGGCGGGCGGTGTGCTTGGCAGGTATCCGGGCCGAGGCGTCCAGGCGATCGCGATAGTGGTGACCGACAGCCTTGAAGGCCAGGGAGTGCGCGGTGCGGCACTCCACATTCGGCCCGAAGCGCCCGCGGGCATCATCGGCGATCGCCCGGTTGAACGCCACATACAGCCCACGCTTGCGGGTGGCGGCGCCCATCAGGATCAGTGTGGAGGTCTTGCCAGTACCCGCCCCGGCAACCAGCGCCAGATCCCGGCCCGCGGCGAACACTTCACGGGCGGCCTGCTGCTCTTTCGTCGGCGCCATGGCCATGAGGATTCCTCTCTGGGAAACGCGGCTTCATCTACCGCAATTCCAGAGGCTGCCCGCCTCATGACCACCCGTCAACATGATCATACGTTCGGTAGTCGTCAGGGGCGAGGGAGCTCCCTGCCGCGCGATGCACCAACCGGACCGCCCGTGGGAACGTCTTCCAGGGTGGCGTGGTCCCCGGCGTCAGGTGTCGGTCAGAGAGGCAGCGTTATGCCCAGCTCACGCATGGCGGTCGAAGGAGGCCCGCCTTCGGAGCGCTCGGTCTTGCCGCCCTTGATCCCGGCGGCCAGGGTGCGCGGGTCGACTGCTTCGGCGGGGGCTCCTGTGACGTAGAGGCCGTCGGGGTTGCTGTCGCGGTCGTGTGGCAGCAGCCAGAACACGCGGCGGCGGAAGGTGCCGGAAGAGCGCGAGGCTTTCGCTCCGGGGCCGAGGATGGCGTAGCCGACCATGCGGCCGTCGCGGTGGTAGGCGGGTTTGCCGCGGCGGGTGGGCAGCCGGTCCAGGCTCTGGCGCACGTAGTCCAGGGCCATGACGTCCTCCAGCCACACAAGGTCGCTCTCATGGCTGATCTCGTCTTCGGTGATCAGGGAGCTCATGCCCTCTCCTCGTCGGCGAGCAGTCCGATGCCCGGGTAGTACTTGCGCGAGTTGGACAGGATCATCTCCTTGGGCGAGGCGAGCCCGGCCAGTTCGCGGGCCCGCTGGGCGAACGCGCGGGAGGAGATGGCCGTGGCCCCTTCATTCTGGCACCAGGCCTTGTAGGCCGCGTAGAGGCTGGCTCGCCGCGCTCCGCTCCTACCACCGCGCCACCAGGCACCTCGCACCACGTCAGGACGCAGTCTGGGGCGAGGACGACGAGATGGTGCCCGTCGGGCAGTACATGGCCAACCTCCGGCGAAAGGGCGCGAAGAACGGTCTCGGTAAGAACGAGGACACCGCGACGACCCGGGCCGCACAGCTCGCCGCGATCGACAAGGACTGGAACTGCCCATGGCCGTTGGACTGGCAACGTCACCACCGCATCCTCACCGACCTCGCCGACGCCGACGGCCACCTGCCCCACATCAAGCCGGGCGTCGTCTTCAACGGCAACGACCTGGGCAAATGGCTCCAGCAGCAGAAGCAACCGGCCGCCTGGGCACGGCTCCTGCCCGAGCAGCAGGAGCGACTGTCCACGCTGGGCATCAAGCCGCTCAAGGCGCCGTCTCCCGCCCCCGCGGCCAAGCACGCGGCAAGGGCCCGGGCAAGGCGCAGCAGGCGTTCCAGCGGGGCCTGGCAGCCCTCACCCAGTGGGTGGAACGGGAAGGCACCCACAGGCCAGTACCCCGCGGCCACAGCGAGGAGATCACGGTCAACGGCGAAGCGGAGCCGGTGACCGTGAAACTCGGCGTATGGATCAACAACACCAAAACCCGCCACCACAGACTCGACGCAGAACAGCACGACGCACTGCGGAAGATCGGCATCAACTGGGCGTGACACCGCCGCCGTCCGGCCGCTGAACCAGGGCGGAGACATCAGTGCAGAGGAGCCCCGGGCGTCAAGCACAAGCCCGGGGCTCCGTGCTGTTCCCAGTGCGGATCACGTGGTGGGGCGAAGGCTGCGGAGCCAGATGACCGCTCCGCGTCGGTGGAGTCCGGCGAGGTAGCTGGCGGGGGGTCTTGTCGTAGCGGGTGGCCGGCCCTCGTCACTCCTTGATCTTGTTGATCCCGCGCTCGACAGTGTTGCGTTCCTTGTAGAGCCCGGCGTCGTGAGAGACCGGACGGCCGCCTTTCGAGCCCAGCTTTTTGCGGTTGGCGGCTTGGTCCGCTTTCACTGGGATCGCCGCCTGGATCTGGCGTCTTCGCAGGTAGGCGTGGTTGGCGCGGGAGGAGTACGCCTTCACGCGGTCCAGAACGGCGGTGAAGCGCGGGCTGTCGGCGGCCTGGTCAGGTGTCACCATGAAGGACAACGGGCGGCAGCGGCGGTCGGTGGACAGATGCGCCGATGTGTCTTGGCGGTCAGCCCGCCCCGCGAGCGCCCCAGGGCGGCAGCCTTCAAGCGGGCCTTGCGGCGTCGGCGGATCCGGCGCCGCTCGAC
>NZ_JACHJG010000027.1 GCF_014203545.1 Streptomyces netropsis | reverse complement strand
CGGTTACATTCCGAACCCGGAAGCTAAGCCTTTCAGCGCCGATGGTACTGCATGGGGGACCGTGTGGGAGAGTAGGACGCCGCCGAACAATTTTTCAGCCTCAGGCCCCGAGTTTTCACTCGGGGCCTGAGGCATTTTTGCGTTTAGGGTGACGTCATGCGCTATGACCTCGTCATCTTCGACAACGACGGAGTACTCGTCGACAGCGAGCCGATCGCCAACACGGTCCTCGCCGCCTACCTCTCCGAGCTGGGGCACCCCACCAGCTACGAGGAGTCCCTTCGCGACTACATGGGAGGCGCCGTCCACCGCGTGCACGACCTCGTTCTCGAGCGGACCGGGCAGAAGCTTCCCCTGGACTTCGACGAGACACTGCATTCCCGCACCTTCGCCGCGTTCGAGCAGGAGCTCCAGCCGATGAAGGGCGTCACCGAAGTACTGGAATGGCTGGTGGCCGAGGGTGTGGCGTACTGCGTCGCCTCCTCCGGGACCCACGAGCGGATCCGGGTCGGACACCGGCGGACGGGCCTGGGCGAGTGGTTCGAGGACGAGTGGATCTTCAGCTCGGAAGACGTCGGCCACGGAAAGCCGGCGCCCGACCTGTTCCTGCACGCCGCCCGCTCGATGGGCGTCGAGCCCGAGCGCTGCGTCGTCATCGAGGACAGCCCCCTCGGTATCCAGGCCGCGAATGCCGCGGGAATGGACGTCTACGGATTCACGTCGATGACGCCGGCCGACCAGCTGGCCGGCGCCAAGGGGTACTTCGGAGAGCTGACGGAACTGCCGCGCCTGCTCGCCTGACAGCCCGGGCAGGGGAACCCAGGGCGAAAGGCGACTCGCCGCAAGAACGATTCACCCATGTGGACGGGTGCGTTCGGGTGATCGCTCCGCCACTGGTCGTGTGATCGCTCTGTCCACCCGTCGCGGGTGGCCATACGCTCCCCGGCCATGACGGATGCGCGCTTGCGGCACGGCCGGACGTCCCTCGCGATCAGCTTTTTCGTCCAGGGCGTGGTGTTCGCTCTCCTCGTGACCCGCATACCGGCGGTCCAGGACCGGTACGGGATATCCGACGGGCTGTTACCCGCCTTCCTCGCAGCCGTTCCGATACTCGCCGGCATCGGCAGCATCGGTACCGAGCGCCTGGTGAAGAGGGTGCGCCCCGGGCCCGTACTGCGCTGGGCGCAGCCCGTCGTCTGTCTCGCCCTTCTCGCGGTGGGTGTCGGTGACGGCCTGGGACAGGTGGCGGTCGCGCTCGCCGTCTTCGGCCTGGCGGTCGGCGCGCTGGACGCGTCGATGAACATGCTCGGCGTGAGCCTGCAGCGCGCGTACGGGCGCAGCATCATGCTCGGCTTCCACGCCGCGTACAGCCTGGGCGGGATCATGGGGGCGTCGCTCGCATGGGCGGGGGCCCACTGGGGACTGTCGCTGATCGTGCTGTACGGGCCGCTCATGGCCGTCCTCGCCCCGGCGGCACTCGCGGCGAGCCGTTGGTACGCGGATCAGCGGGAGCCGCGATCCCAGGTCGCCGCCGGCTCTCCGCCCACCCCGGGCTTGAGGTTCCTGCTTCCCCTGTGCCTGGTGATGGCCTTCGTCTATATAGGGGACTCGACGGTGGCGAACTGGAGTGCCAAGTACCTCCAGGACGTCCTGGGGAGTTCCGAGCAGCTGTCCACCCTGCCTTACAACGTGTATATGGCAACGACCTTGCTCGGTCGTGCCGTCGGGGATCTCGGGGTGCGGCGCTTCGGGCCGGTCGGGGTCGTGCGGACCGGGGCGGTGATCGCGGCCGGGGGCTTCGGGGTGGTGGTCCTGGCGCCGGGGGCGTGGGTGGGGATAGCGGGGTTCACGGTGCTGGGGCTCGGGCTGTGCGTGATCGTGCCGCAGACCTTCGCCGCGGCCGGGCGGCACGGCTTCGAACGTTTCGGCCCTGAGGGCTCGGACGCCGCCGTCGCGCGGCTGAATATCTTCAACTATGTGGGTTTTCTGGTGGGTTCGCCGCTTGTGGGGGCACTCGGGGCGGCATGGAGCCTCCGCGGGGCCATGCTCGTACCGCTGTTGCTCGTGCTCGTGACCGTGCCGTATGCCCGCGCCTTCGACCCCGCACCCCGCCCTATACCGTGTCGCCATGAGCGGCCGCGCACAACTGATGTGGGACGAGGCAGTAACGGGCTATGACTTCGGCCCCGGGCATCCGATGGATCCGGTGCGGCTCGCGCTGACCATGCGGTTGGTGGAGGCGTTCGGGCTGGACCGTGCGGTCGGCCTGGTGGCGGCCAAGCCCGCGGGGGAGTCGACGCTGCGGCTGGTGCACCGGCAGGACTATGTGGCGGCGGTCCGGCGGGCGTCGGCCGATCCGGGGTCGGCCGACGGCTCGTACGGGCTGGGTACCGAGGACGATCCGGCGTTCGCGGCGATGCACGAGGCGTCGGCGCTGATCGCGGGGCAGTCCGTGGGGGCGGCCGAGGCGGTGTGGCGCGGTGACGCGCTGCACGCGGTGAATTTCGCGGGTGGGCTGCACCACGCCATGCCGGGGTCGGCCGCGGGTTTCTGCGTGTACAACGACGCCTCTCTGGCGGTGGCGCGGTTGCTGGAGCTGGGGGCCGAGCGGGTCGCGTACGTGGATGTGGACGTGCACCACGGGGACGGGGTCCAGGCGGCGTTCTGGGAGGACCCCCGGGTGCTCACGATCTCTCTGCACGAGCACCCCCGGACGCTGTTCCCGGGGACCGGGTGGCCGGAGGAGACCGGCGGGCCGGGTGCCGAGGGCGGTGCGGTGAACCTCGCGCTGCCGGCGGGGACGGGGGACGCGGGGTGGCTGCGGGCCTTCCACGCCGTGGTGCCGGAACTGCTGGCGGAGTTCCGGCCGCAGGTGCTGGTGACGCAGCACGGCGCGGACACCCACTTCGACGATCCCCTGGCGCACCTCGCGGTGTCGCTGGACGCGCAGCGGCTGGTGATGGAGGCGTGTCACGAGCTGGCGCACGCGTACGCGGACGGCCGGTGGGTCGCGCTGGGCGGTGGTGGATACGCGGTGGTGGACGTGGTGCCGCGGTCGTGGACCCATCTCGTCGCGATCGCCGCGGGGCAGCCGGTCGACCCGGAGTCGGCGGTGCCGCAGGAGTGGCGGGACGAGGTCTACGCCCGTACCCGGCAGCTGGCGCCGCAGCGGATGACGGACGGGCTGCGGCCGCAGTGGCGGGACTTCGGGGCGTCCGGGTACGACCCCGCGGACCGGCTGGACCAGGCGATCCTGGCGACGCGCCGCGCGGTGTTCCCGGCGCACGGCCTGCTGCCGTAGCGCCGCCTCCGTGGCCGCCCCGGCGAGGCGGCGTCCCGGCCTTCCGGCGATGCGGCGTCCGGGCGGTCGCGGCCGGCCTTCCCGGCCTGTCGGGAACGTCCCGGGCCCGTCCTCGTTAGCCCACGCGTGGGACGCCGGGGATGAATCGCGGTGTGGTGCGGGGCGGTCCGCCAGCATCGGGAGCGTGTTGAGCCCCCGCGCCCTGCGCGCGCATCTGCTCGTCGCCCGACTGGCCGGCACGGTGGCCACGACCCGCGAGCGGAGCCTGAGTCGGTATCGGATGTTCGCGGCCCGTGATCCACGGGCGTTGATCGGGTTGGAGCCCGAATACGACTGGTGTTTCGATGAGTTGTTACAGCTGATGGGCCAAAAGTGCGGAGTTTCGGCCGATCCGGCGCACGCTTCAGGGCAGGATGTGATCGACCCCGACCGCACGATCGCGGCACTCGATGCCTTCGCCGACCGCCTCGCGACGGTGGCCGCGACAGGCGCTCCGGTGCTGATCGGCACCGGGCACCCCCACCGGCTCCTCGGTTTCTACGCCGCGTTGGCCGCCGGTCTCTCGGCGGCCGGATGCGGTGTCCTCACCCCTGCGCAGGGTCGAAGTGTCGACATAACGACCCGGTTCGGCGTACGCACATACAACCTTGACTACGTCAGGGGAGTCGCGCTGATGCGTGAACCCGGCGCGCGAGCGCCCCGGAGTGAGCCGGGCGCGCATACCCATTCCCCCCTCCCGGTTCGGGTCGCCCTGGGGGCCGCGGCGGACTCCGGCGGACCCCTTCCGGCCCTGGTCATCGGGGACCACGGATGGGTCTGCGGGGCAGGTCAGCTGGGTTTTGAGGCCATCGGCCTGGCCGACTCGGACGACCCGGCTCCGTTTGTCGGAGAGGCCGAGGGGCGGGTGTCCGTGGTCGTTCCGCTTGATGACACTGTGCGGTCTGATTACTACCGACCGCTTACTCGCTATGTACTCAATCGAGCGTGTCTGTCACAGTAGGCGGCCGATGGCTGCTCCTCTTCCCCACTCGCATCACACGCCCCTAATCTGGGGAGTGAGCGCGCAGCGACGAGGAGTCACCGGAGGGGAAGCCGGTGCGCGTCATGTGCGGAAGGTTCAGGTGTGTCATGGCTGCTGGCGAAAGGCCTCTCAACGAGGTCGTGTTCCTGACCGTGGCGGAAGTCGCCTCGGTGATGCGAGTGTCCAAGATGACCGTGTACCGCTTGGTGCACAGTGGTCATCTGCCGGCGATCCGGGTGGGTAGGTCGTTCCGGGTCCCAGAGCAGGCGGTGCACGAGTACCTCCGTGAGTCCTACGTGGGGGTGGAAACCGCCTAACGAGGACCTCGGATTACGCTGTTCGCCCGGTGCCGGGTAGGCTGGCCCGATGTAGGTCGTGTGGGCTCGGACGCCCCGCACCGAGTGAATCGATGTAAGCGAGGGTAGTCGTGGGCTCTGTTATCAAGAAGCGGCGCAAGCGGATGGCCAAGAAGAAGCACCGCAAGCTGCTCAAGCGCACGCGCGTTCAGCGTCGCAACAAGAAGTAAGCAGCGCCGCTGTGATCGTCCCGCAGCCCTTCCACCGGTCCACGGTGGGAGGGCTGCGGTGTTTTCCGGGCCCAGCCGCGCCCGCCTTACGTTGCGGTCAGTAAAGCCATCGCTACGGCTTGAAATGTCGCCCGAGGTATCGGGTGGTCGTCACAGCGCAACAACGAGCCGCTACGGTTGCCGCCAAGCACCGCTCGTCGCGTAAGCGTGGGAAGGGAAGGCGCTGATCTTGGGCAAGGTCGTGCTCGTCACCGGGGTCGCACGGCAACTGGGCGGACGGTTCGTCCGCAGAATCCAGCGCGAACCCGACGTCGACCGGGTCATTGGGGTGGACGCGGTGCCACCCGATCACCACCTCGGCGGGGCCGAATTCCTACGGGCGGACATCCGCCACCCCGCGATCGCCCGGGTCCTCGCGGAACACGCCGTCGACACGGTCGTCCACATGGACGTCAACGGCACCCCGCTCGGCAAGAGCGGCAGCCGGGCCACGGTCAAGGAGACCAACGTCATCGGCACCATGCAGCTGCTCGGTGCCTGCCAGAAGACCCCGTCCGTCAGACGGCTGGTCGTCAAGTCCAGCACGAACGTCTACGGTTCCGCGCCCCGCGACCCCGCGATCTTCACCGAGTCCACGCCGCCCAAATCGCTGCCCAGCGGCGGCTTCGCGAAGGACACCGTCGAGGTCGAGGGCTATGTGCGCGGCTTCGCCCGCCGCCGGCCCGACGTGGCCGTGTGCGTGCTGCGGTTCGCCAACATCCTCGGGCCCTGCGCCGACTCGCCGCTCGCCGAGTACTTCTCCCTGCCCGTCCTGCCCACCGTCCTCGGCTTCGACCCCAGGCTCCAGTTCGTGCACGAGGACGACGCGATCGAGGTCCTGCGGATCGCCGCCGGAGAGCCGCGCCGCGCCACGCTCAACAGCGGCACGTTCAATGTCGCGGGCGACGGCGTGCTGCTGCTCTCACAGGCCGCCAGGCGCCTCGGGCGCCCCACGCTCCCCTTCTTCCTGCCGACCGTCACCTGGGTCGGCACAGCGCTGCGCTCGGTCGGCGTCCTGGACTTCTCGCCCGAGCAGATCCGGCTGCTCACCCACGGGCGGGTCGTCCAGACCACCCAGATGCGCGAGACACTGGGCTTCCACCCCCGCTACACGACCGCAGAGGCCTTCGCGGACTTCGCGCGCAGCCGCGGCACGGGGCTGCTGCCGCCCGAGACCCTCGCCCGTACCGTCGACCGGATCGCCGCGGTCCTGCCTGCCGGCCGCGGCCAGAACTGAGGAGCGCAGCCACCATGGCGGATGCGAAGGTCATCCCGTTCGGCGAGGAGCCACGGTCGAAGCGGAAGAGCAAGCGCGTGGGCCGCGCCCGGACGAACCAGCCGCCGGTGCCGCTCGCGCCCGTACCGCCGCAGCGTGACGAACCCGCCGGGACGGCCGAACGGGCGGAGCCGGCCGGGGCCCCGCGCGAGCCCGACGGCGGCTGGGACCGGAAGCTGGCCAACGGGCTGAGCTTTCTGCGCCGCCGCGTCACGGGCGAGTACGAGGTCGACGACTTCGGGTACGACCAGGAGCTGACCGACCAGGTCCTGATGTCGGCGCTGCGCCCGTTCTACGAGAAGTACTTCCGGGTCGAGGTGAAGGGCATCGAGAACATCCCGGAGAAGGGGGCGGCGCTGATCGTCTCCAACCACTCCGGGACGGTCGCCGTCGACGGACTGATGCTCCAGATGGCGATCCACGACCAGCACCCGGCCAACCGCAATGTGCGGATGCTCGCGGCGGACCTCGTCTTCATGCTGCCGGTCGTCAACGAGCTGGCCCGCAAGTTCGGGCACACCCTCGCGTGCGTCGAGGACGCGCAGAAGCTGCTGGAGCGCGGCGAGCTGGTGGGCGTGATGCCGGAGGGCTTCAAGGGGGTGGGGAAGCCGTTCTCGGAGCGGTACAAGCTGCAGCGCTTCGGGCGGGGCGGCTTCGTCTCCACCGCGCTGCGGGCCGGGGCGCCGATCGTGCCGTGCTCGATCGTCGGGGCGGAGGAGATCTACCCGATGGTCGGCAACGCGAAGACGCTGGCGCGGCTGCTCGGCATTCCGTACTTCCCGCTGACGCCGACGTTCCCCTGGCTCGGGCCGCTCGGGATGGTGCCGCTGCCGACGAAGTGGACGATCCAGTTCGGCGAGCCGATCCCGACGGACGGCTATTCGCCGGAGGCGGCGGACGACCCGATGGTGATGTTCAACCTGACGGACCAGGTGCGCGAAACGATTCAGCACACGCTGTACAAGTTGCTGGTGCAGCGGCGGTCGGTGTTCTTCTAGGTGGGGGCGGGCTTTGCCCGAGGCCGGCGGACGGAGTCCGGTGCGGTCGATCGAAGCGCAGGCCCTTCGGGCCGGAAGTTCGCAGCAGCGGCCGGTCTCGTCACCCCTTGCCGGAGGCAAACCGCGGCGGTCGGTGTTCTTCTGAGGCGTTGTCCACGCCTCTGTCCGAGTGAAGAACACCGACCGCCTGTGTCCGCCGTCTAGCTCGCGTCCTCGCCGTGGATGCCGAGGCCCGGGAGGATGTCCGGGAGGAGGGGCGGGATGGTGATGTCGGGCTGCTTGGCCGGCTTGCCGTCCTTGCCGTGCGGGGGCTGCTTGGCCGTACCCGAGCTGTCGGAGCTGGGCTGGGGCTGGAGCAGGCCCGTGCCGCCGAGGAGGCCCTGGCGGTCGTCGTGGCCGCCGGGGGACGCCGAGCGGGGCTTGCCGCCCGAGCGCTTGCCGTCGGAGGTGGACGACGCCTGGGGCGGCTGCGCGGAGTGGCCCGCGCGGCCCGGGGTGCCGTGCTCGGGCGTGTGCGGGGCACCCGGCGCGTCGTGCTTGCCCCCCGGGGTGGTGGGCAGCAGGGAGCGCAGCGGTCCGACCTCGTCGTCTATGGCGGCGAAGACCGAGCTGACCTGGTCGCCCACGTCGTGCAGCTGGAGGGGCAGCTTGTCGCGCAGCTGGCTCCAGCCCTCGCGGTGCGAGGAGGCGAACGAGGACAGCCGCTGGATCGCGCCGAGCGAGCCGTCCCGCTCGTAGGCCTTGTGGAGCAGGCGGTGGCCCTCCGAGGCGTCGTGCGTCATGCCGGAGAGGGTCTTGCGGATCTCGCCCAGGGACTCGTGGTCGAGGTGGCCCACCCGGCCGCGCTCCATGAGGCGGCGGGCCTCGAACAGCCGGGTCGAGGCACGGTCGAGGAACAGGCTGCCGCGGTCGGCCTCGTCGTCGGTCAGACCGAGCCTGAGGTCCTCCATGCCGCGCTTGAGGCCGTAGAGCGAATCGCCGGGCAGGGCGTTGGAACTCGCCGCGGCCACGCCGCCGAACGCGCCCGCCGCCACACCCACCGTGAGCCCGCCGGCCGCGAGCCCCTTGGACCAGCGGGAACGTGGCTTGAGCCGGCTCAGCGGGCCCGCCCGGTGGGCGCCCTTGCCCGCGGTCCGGCCGCTCGCCGCGCCCGTGCGGGGCTCGGGAACCGTGGCCGGTTCCCCGGCGAAGTGGGACTCCATGGCAGCGATCAGCTGCGCCCGCTGCACGGTCCTGACCTCGGGATCCAACTCGGGTGCGGGCAGCTCACCGAGCCCGCTCGCCAAGGCCAACAACTTCCCCTGCTCGGTGTCGTCCACCGATGGGCCGGGCTGTGCGGCCGCCGCGCCCTGGAGTTCCTGGTCCTCCAGGGCCTGGGCGAAGGCGTTCGCCCGCCGGTGCGCCGAAACGTTCGCGATCACAGGCGGCACCTCCTCTCGTCATGACGGTCGACTCCCCTGAAACCTGGAGGGTTGCACGCCTTGAGTGCATCCACTCGATCGAGTGAGTTGCTACGGGCATGGCGTGACGGCAGGGAGTCTGCATCCCGCACAACGAGCGGTTCCGCAGTCGGGTTACGCGATCCGGACGATGTGACCGCTGGTGAGTGAACGGGTGCACAGGGTCAGCGCGCGTCGTCCGGGAGAAGCCGGGCCAGCGTGCGGACGGCCCGGTACTGGAGGGTCTTGATGGCGCCCTCGTTCTTCCCCATCACGCGGGCGGTCTCGGCGACGGACAGACCCTGGAGGAAGCGCAGGGTGACGCACTCCTGCTGCTGTGGGTTGAGCTTGCGCACCGCCTCCAGGAGGGCGGCGTTGGACAGGGACTCCAGGACGGAGTCCTCGGGGCTGCGCTCGACCTCGTTGGCGTCGAGCATCTCGCCGGTGGTCACCTCGAGCCGGAACCGCGACGACTTGAAGTGGTCGGCGACCAGGTTGCGGGCGATGGTCACCAGCCAGGCCCCGAAGTCGCGGCCCTGCCAGGTGAACGTGCCGATGCGGCGCAGGGCGCGCAGGAACGTCTCGCTGGTGAGGTCCTCGGCCGTGGCCCGGCCGCCCACGCGGTAGTAGATGTAGCGGTAGACGGTGTCGGCGTACTGGTCGTAGAGGCGGCCGAAGGCTTCGGCCTCGCCGGCCTGGGCTCGCTCGACCAGGTCGAGCATGCGGGCGCTGTCGCTGTCGGCACTCGGGCGGCGGGTCGTAGTGGACGTACCGGCGCCGGCGCCGCGGCGGGCGCGTCTGCCGACCGCCGCACTGCCCTCGGCGAGGGCGTAGCAGGGGCCGGCGGGGACGGGTGTGGCGAAGGCGGGGACGGCGTACGCGGTGGGGACGAAGCCGCGCAGACGGTCGATGACCGTTGCGCGCAGCGTAGCCAGGCCCGAGGCGTCAACCCCGACGTGTGGGTACACGGGACTCCCAGAGGCAGAGCTTCCATCACGTGCAGTGCGGGACCGTTCACTCGTCGTAGGGACAAGGGGGTACCGGTTTGCGTCTGAGGAGAATAACGCTTCGTACAGGCAGCGCTACACCGAGTTGCTCAAATCATCGTTTCCGTTCGATCTCTTACCGATTGACGCTCGATCAAATATCGAACTGTGAACGGAAGTTGACGTAATGGGGCTCATGTGTGGCCGATTGGGCAGCGTGTTGTGGCAATCCGGACACGGAAGGACTGTCGGGGGCCGTGTGGGGGTATGACAACAGGATTGCCTGTGGGTCACCTTCGGTTACGCCCTGTTGCCGCCCGTTCGGCACAGGTGGCCGAATACGGGCGGCGGCGGCAGCGGGCGGTGACGCCCGTCCGGGGGAGCCGGGGAAAGGCGTGCGGGAGCCGGTGGCCGGTCGGCGGGTCGGTTCGCGTCAGCGGCGGCGGCGGTGCAGGGCGACGGCGGCGGCCGCGCCGCCCGCCAGGGCGCCCGCGGCGGCCGCGGCGGGGATGCCGACCTTGGCCGCCTTGCGGCCCGTCCGGTAGTCGCGCAGCCGCCAGCCGCGCTCCCGCGCGTGCTTGCGCAGCCGGCTGTCAGGGTTCACGGCGTAGGGGTAGCCGACGATCGACAGCATCGGGATGTCGTTGGCGGAGTCGCTGTACGCCGCGCAGCGGGACAGGTCCAGGCCCTCGGCCGCGGCCAGCGCCCGCACCGCCTCGGCCTTCGCGGGGCCGTGCAGCGGCTCGCCGACGAGCTTGCCCGTGTAGACGCCGCCGACGGACTCGGCGACCGTGCCGAGCGCACCGGTCAGGCCCAGCCTGCGGGCGATGATGGTCGCGGTCTCGACGGGCGCGGCGGTCACCAGCCACACCTTCTGGCCCGCGTCGAGATGGGCCTGGGCCAGCGCCCGGGTGCCCGGCCAGATGCGCTCGGCCATGTACTCGTCGTAGATCTCCTCGCCGATGGACATCAGCTCCGAGACCCGGTGGCCCTTGACGATGGACAGGGCGCTGTCGCGCGCGTCCTGCATGTGCTCGGGGTCCTCGACGCCCGCCAGCCGGAACCACGCCTGCTGCCAGGCGAAGCGGGCCAGCTCGCGCTTCTGGAAGAAGTGCCGTTTATAGAGGCCGCGGCCGAAGTGGAAGAGGGCGGCGCCCTGCATCACGGTGTTGTCGAGGTCGAAGAAGGCCGCGGCCCGTACATCGCCGACGACGGGGAACTCCGGCTCCGCGGGCTTCTCGGGGACGGGTGGCCGCTGCTCGGCCTGCGCGCCGGTCTCTTCCGCGTTCTCCTGCGCGGACTTGCGGGCTGCCTCCGCCGCGGCCTCGCCCGCCAGCACGCTGCGTGCGGTGGCGGAGCGCCTGCGCGGAGTGATCCATCCCAGTGCGGCCATGTCGGGAGCATAGCCAGTTTGTTCGGGGTAACCGGAGTCGGAACGATTCAGTGACGTGAACTTCACGCGACGTGTTCGTTACTCTCCGCGCGGCGCGCCCGCGAGGCCCCGCGCGGAAGGGGCTCAGCCGCCGAGGGCCTTCCGCAGCCGCGCGGGGTTCACCCGCCAGAAGTCGTGCTGCGCGCCGTCGACGAGGATCACCGGGATCTGCTCCCAGTACTTGCGGTACAGCTCCTCGTCCTCGGTGATGTCCTTCTTCTCCCAGCGGGCGCCCAGCTCGCCGCAGATCTCGGCGATCACCGCCTCGGCGTCGTCGCACAGGTGGCAGCCGGGCTTGCCGATCAGCGTCACCGTGCTGTCGGCGGGGTTCTTACGGGCGTTTCGGCGCAGCAGCGGGCTCATGCAGGCCATTGTGCCCGCACCGTGCCCCGAGCTCGGCGGTCTGATTTGGGTGCCTGGGTCGACTACCATCATGTGGCGATTTGTTGGTGTCCGGGGGTATGGCGATGAGGAGTGAGCGCGCGTGTCCCCGTCGGCGCACCGTTGGTACGGGAGTGATTGCTGTGGCGGTCGCGATGGTGCGGGCAATGGTTCCCGGACCGGGCCGAAACACCGCGTGACGCCGGTCACTTTGCCCGGACAAAGCGGACACCATCTTTGTGCACGCGTTCACAAAGGCATAGCCTGCGTTCGACGGGGCGGTCCTGGGACAAGGCGCCGCCCGCAGCCCCGCTCTACCCGCAGGAGCACCGTGGCAACTGGCCGAACTCACCGACCGGCGACCCGAAGCCGAGGGATTCCCGAGGCCACCGTCGCCCGGCTTCCGCTGTATCTGCGTGCGCTGACCGCGCTCTCCGAGCGTTCGGTACCCACGGTCTCCTCCGAGGAGCTCGCGACCGCGGCGGGGGTCAACTCCGCCAAGCTGCGCAAGGACTTCAGCTACCTCGGCTCGTACGGCACGCGCGGTGTCGGCTACGACGTCGAGTACCTCGTCTACCAGATCTCGCGGGAACTCGGCCTCACCCAGGACTGGCCGGTCGTCATCGTCGGCATCGGAAACCTCGGCGCCGCCCTGGCCAACTACGGCGGCTTCGCCTCCCGCGGCTTCCGCGTCGCGGCCCTGATCGACGCCGACCCGGCCATGGCCGGCAAGCCGGTCGCCGGGCTGCCCGTGCGGCACACCGACGAACTCGAAGCGATCATCACGGACAACGGCGTCTCCATCGGTGTCATCGCCACCCCGGCGGGTGCCGCGCAGCAGGTCTGCGACCGGCTCGTCGAGGCCGGGGTCACCTCGATCCTCAACTTCGCGCCCACGGTCCTCTCCGTGCCCGAAGGCGTGGACGTCCGCAAGGTCGACCTCTCCATCGAGCTGCAGATCCTCGCCTTCCACGAGCAGCGCAAGGCCGGCGAGGACGCCGCGCAGACCGCCGCCACCCCGCCCCGCGTGCCGCGCACGACCGGCGGCGGCCGAAAGGGACCGGACGGGGATGTCCCCGCCGTGATGCCGGCATGAGCCTGCTCGTCGTCGGCCTGAGTCACCGCAGCGCGCCCGTCAGCGTGCTGGAGCGAGCCGCCCTCGCGGCGGACGCGCAGGCCAAGCTGTTGCACGACACGCTGGCGGCCGAGCCCGCCACCGAGGCGACCGTGCTTGCCACGTGCAACCGCATCGAGCTGTACGCCGACGTGGACAAGTTCCACGCCGGTGTCGCCGAGCTGTCCACGCTGCTCGCCCGGCACACGGGCGTCGGCCTGGACGAGCTGACCCCCTACCTCTACGTGCACTACGAGGACCGGGCCGTCCACCACCTCTTCTCGGTGGCCTGCGGGCTGGACTCGATGGTCGTCGGCGAGGGTCAGATCCTCGGCCAGATCAAGGACGCGCTCGCCCTCGGCCAGGAACTGCACACCGCGGGCCGACTGCTCAACGACCTCTTCCAGCAGGCCCTGCGCGTCGGCAAGCGCGCCCACAGCGAGACCGGCATCGACAAGGCCGGCCAGTCGCTGGTGACCTTCGGTCTGGAGCAGCTCGCCCGCGACACGCCCGTCGCCGACTGGGCCGCGGGCAAGCGCGCCCTCGTCATCGGCGCCGGCTCCATGTCCTCCCTCGCCGCCGCCACCCTCGCGCGCGCGGGCGTCGCCCACGTCGCCGTCGCCAACCGCACGGTCGAGCGGGCCCGGCGCCTCGCCGCGATCCTCACCGAGCCCGCGGGCCCCGCCGCCCGCGGCGGGTTCACGGCCTCCGCCGTGGAGATGACCGCCGTGGCGGACGAGCTGTCCCGCGCGGACGTCGTCGTCTCCTGCACCGGCGCGACGGGCCTGGTGCTGACGGCCGACGCCATACGTCTGGCCCTCGCCGCCCGTACGGACGCCGGCGGCCACCGGGACGCGCTCTGCGCCGTCGACGAGACCTGCGAGGACGGCCCGGCCGGCCCGGCCGACGGCGTCGTCCTCGCGCTCCTCGACCTCGCGATGCCCCGCGACATCGACGCCGCCGCGCACGGGGTCGAAGGCGCCCGCCTCGTCGACATCGAGACGCTCGCCGAGGCCTCCGCCGACGCGCCCATGGCCGCCGACGTCGACCAGGTGCGGTCCATCGTCTCCGACGAGGTCGCCGCCTTCGGCGCCGCCCAGCGGGCCGCGCACATCACGCCCACCGTGGTCGCCCTGCGCACCATGGCCGCGGACGTCGTCGCGGGCGAGATCGCCCGGCTCGACGGCCGCCTGCCCGACCTCGACGACAAGCAGCGCGCGGAGATCACGCAGACCGTGCGACGTGTCGTCGACAAGCTCCTCCACGCGCCCACCGTGCGGGTCAAGGAGCTGGCCTCGACCCCCGGCGGCGCCGGCTACGCCGACGCCCTGCGGGAACTCTTCGATCTCGACCCGCAGGCGGTCGCCGCCGTCAGCCGGGCCGACACGCGTGACCCCGGACGGGAGCCAGCATGAACGACACCCCCTCCACGGCCGCCTCGGGCAAGGCCGCGGCCGGTGCGCACAGCACCGCCGGCGCGCCCGGCCCGCACGGCGCCGTGTCCGACCAGCGGCCGCTGCGCCTCGGCACCCGCCGCAGCAAGCTCGCCATGGCCCAGTCCGGCCAGGTGGCGGAGGCGGTCCACCAGCTCACCGGGCGACCGGTCGAGCTGGTCGAGATCACGACGTACGGCGATGTCTCGCGGGAGCACCTCGCGCAGATCGGCGGCACCGGAGTCTTCGTCTCCGCGCTGCGTGACGCGCTGCTCGCCGACGAGATCGACTTCGCCGTGCATTCCCTCAAGGACCTGCCGACCGCGCAGCCGGACGACCTCGTCCTGGCCGCGATCCCGGCCCGCGAGGACCCCAGGGACGTCCTGGTCGCCCGTGACGGGCTGACCCTCGAGACCCTCCCGGCGTCCTCCCGGAACGGGGTGGCCCGGATCGGAACCGGATCGCCGCGCCGCATGGCGCAGCTCAACGCGTGGGCGCGGTCGCACGGACTCGAGATCGAGACCGTGCCGATCCGCGGCAACATCGACACCCGCGTCGGTTTTGTGACCGACGGCGAGCTGGATGCAGTCGTCCTCGCCGCCGCCGGTCTCACCCGCATCGGCCGGATCGGGGAGGCGACCCAGTTCCTGGACGCCGACGCGGTCCTGCCCGCCCCCGGTCAGGGGGCACTGGCCATCGAGTGCACCGCGGCCAACGCGGACCTCGCGGCACAGCTCGCCGAGCTCGACGACCCGTACACCCGGGTCGCCGTGACCGCCGAGCGTTCCCTGCTCGCCGCCCTGGAGGCCGGCTGCTCCGCACCTGTGGGTGCGCTGGCCGACCTGTTGGCCGACGGGCAGATTGTCACTGAAATGCGCCTGCGTGGCGTCGTCGGTTCGACCGACGGCAAGACGTTGGTGCAGCTGTCCACCACTGGTCCCGTACCGTCGTCCAGCGAAGAAGCCGTGGCCCTCGGCCGCGAACTCGCCGCCGAGATGCTCGACAAGGGTGCGGCCGGTCTTATGGGGGAGCGAGCACTTTGAACCCCACCGCCCCGATCCACCCCGTGCACGGGCACGTCACCTTCCTCGGTGCCGGCCCCGGAGACCCGGGACTGCTGACGCTGCGCGCCGTGGAGGCACTTGCGACCGCTGACGTCCTGATCGCCGATCCGCAGGTGCTCGACGTGGTGCGTGCGCATGCGCGCGCCCATGTGGACATGCCTGCCCAGACGGTTACTGATGAGGCATCAAAAACCGCCGACATCCCCGTCCTTAGGGACACCGCCAATCTTGTCATGACGGCCGCGCGCGGCGGCAAGCGGGTCGTCCGTGCCGTCCTCGGCGACCCCGGCCTCGACGGCAACGCCGCCGACGAGATGCTGGCCTGTGCGAACGAGGGCATCACCTTCGAGGTGGTGCCGGGCGTCGCCACGGCCGTCGGCGTACCCGCCTACGCCGGTGTCCCGCTGCGCGACGGCAAGGGCGCCGACGTGCGGTTCCTCGACGCCCGTACCGCCTCGGACACCTGCTGGTCCGAGGTCGGCGCGAGCGAGGTGACCGCCGTCGTCTCCACCACCCTCGACTCGGTCGTCGCGGCCGCCGGTGAGCTGGTCTCCGCCGGGCGCAAGCCCGACACCCCGCTCACCGTCACCGTTGCCGGCACGACCACCCGCCAGCGCACCTGGACCGCGACCCTCGGGTCGCTGGCGCAGGTGCTCAAGGCCGCCAAGGTGCTGCCGTCCCCGGACGGCGGTCAGCCGGTCATAGCCGTGGTCGGGGAGCGCAGCGCGGCCGCGCAGCGCGACCGGCTCTCGTGGTTCGAGTCCAAGCCGCTCTTCGGCTGGAACGTCCTCGTCCCGCGCACCAAGGAGCAGGCCGCCTCGCTCTCCGACCAGCTCCGTTCGTACGGCGCCGTGCCCAGCGAGGTCCCGACCATCGCGGTCGAGCCGCCGCGCACCCCGCAGCAGATGGAGCGCGCGGTCAAGGGCCTGGTCACCGGCCGCTACGAGTGGATCGCCTTCACCTCCGTCAACGCGGTCAAGGCGGTGCGCGAGAAGTTCGAGGAGTACGGGCTCGACGCGCGCGCCTTCGCCGGCATCAAGGTCGCGGCCGTCGGCGAGCAGACCGCCAAGTCGCTGATCGAGTTCGGTGTGAAGCCCGACCTCGTGCCCAGCGGCGAGCAGTCGGCCGCCGGTCTGCTGGAGGACTGGCCGCCCTACGACCCGGTCTTCGACCCGATCGACCGCGTCTTCCTGCCGCGCGCCGACATCGCCACCGAGACCCTGGTGGCGGGCCTGATCGAGCTGGGCTGGGAGGTCGACGACGTCACCGCCTACCGGACCGTGCGGGCCTCCCCGCCGCCGGCCGAGACCCGCGAGGCGATCAAGGGCGGCGGCTTCGACGCCGTGCTGTTCACCTCCTCCAGCACGGTGCGGAACTTGGTCGGCATCGCCGGCAAGCCGCACAATGTCACCGTCATCGCCTGCATCGGCCCCGCCACCGCGAAGACCGCGGAGGAGCACGGCCTGCGGGTGGACGTGCTGTCGCCCGAGCCCTCGGTGCACAAGCTGGCCGAGGCGCTCGCGGACTTCGGTGCGGCCCGGCGCGACGCGGCCCTCGAGGCCGGCGACCCGGTCACCCGCCCGAGCGAGCGGCGGCCCGGATCGCGTAGAAGGGCACGGAGTTGAGCACGTACGGAACGTTCCCCGGGGCTCGTCCCCGGCGGCTGCGGACCACCCCGGCCATGCGCCGCATGGTCGCGGAGACCCGGCTGCACCCGGCAGAGCTGATCCTTCCCGCCTTCGTGCGGGAGGGCATCGGCGAGCCGGTGCCGATCTCCGCCATGCCGGGCGTCGTCCAGCACACCCGCGACACCCTGCGGAAGGCGGCCGTCGAGGCACGTGAGGCCGGCGTCGCCGGGATCATGCTCTTCGGCGTGCCCGAGGACGACAAGAAGGACGCGGCCGGCACCGCCGGCACCGACCCCGACGGCATCCTCCAGGTCGCCATCCGCGATGTGAAGGCCGAGGTCGGCGACGAGCTCGTCATCATGTCCGACCTGTGCCTCGACGAGTACACCGACCACGGTCACTGCGGGGTCCTCGACTCCGAGGGCCGCGTGGACAACGACGCGACCCTGGAGCGCTACGCCGAGATGGCGCAGGTCCAGGCCGACGCCGGCGTCCATGTGGTCGGCCCCAGCGGCATGATGGACGGCCAGGTCGGCGTCATCCGCGACGCGCTGGACCAGACCGGCCACGAGGACGTCTCGGTCCTCGCCTACACCGCCAAGTACGCCTCCGCGTTCTACGGTCCCTTCCGGGAGGCCGTCGGCTCCTCGCTCCAGGGCGACCGCAAGACGTACCAGCAGGACCCGGCGAACGTCCGCGAGTCGCTGCGCGAGCTGTCGCTCGACCTCGCCGAGGGCGCCGACATGGTCATGGTCAAGCCGGCCCTGCCCTACCTCGACATCCTCGCCAAGGTCGCCGAGTCGGTGGACGTCCCCGTCGCCGCCTACCAGATCAGCGGTGAGTACGCGATGGTCGAGGCCGCCGCGGCCAACGGCTGGATCGACCGCGACCGGGCCATCATGGAGACGCTCACCGGCATCAAGCGGGCGGGCGCCAACATGATCCTCACGTACTGGGCCACCGAGGTCGCCCGCCAGCTGTAACCCGGGCACCGGCCGCAGGAGCACACATCGATGGCGGCGTCCCCCCAAGGGGGACGCCGCCATCGTCGTTCCCGGATTCGGGGGCGTTCACGCATTCCCGCCTGGAAACCGGGGCACTGCCTTCCTTACGGTGTGTAGCACATCGCTTACAGTGTGGAGGCGTGCATGAGTACCGATCCCGAACTCACCGACGACTGGGAGTACACGCTCCAGGTGCCCGCCGACCCCATGGCACCCTGCATCGCCCGCCGTACGCTGCGCACGATCTTCGAGGAACACGGCTTCCCGGAACTGGCCGACACCGCCGAACTGTTGACCTCGGAACTGGTCACCAACGCCTACCGCTACTCCGACGGCCCCGCGTCGGTGCGGGTCAAGCAGGACGGCGACCGGGTGCGGGTGGCCGTGTGGGACACCAACCCCCGGCTTCCCCGGCTGGACCTGGCGGCGCTGCCCGAGGCGGACGCCGAACAGGGGCGGGGGCTGGGGCTCGTACGCCTGTGCGCCGACAGCTGGGGCGGCTTCGAGCTGCGGGACCAACCACAGGGGCTGTCGGGCAAGTTGATCTGGTTCGAACTGGGGGCGGGGTAGGGCTCACTTCCGCGAATCGACGCGACGTGCGCGCCGTCGGCGCACGTCCCCGAACTCCGCGGAAGGGGCCCCGCCCCCGCACCCGACTACAGCTGCTCGGGCGTCCGGATGCCCAGGAGCGACATGCCCTGGCGCAGGGTGCGGGCCGTCAGGTCGCAGAGGAAGAGACGGTTCTCGACCTGCTGCGGGGTGTCGGCCTTGAGGACCGGGCACTCGGCGTAGAACGTCGTGAGGTGCGACGCCAGCTGGTAGAGGTACCCGGCCAGCTTGTGCGGCTCGTAGGAGGCCGTGACCTCGGCGAGGTTCTCCCCGAACTGGTCCAGGTGCATGCCCAGCGCGCGCTCGGCCGCGGCCAGCGCGAGCTCCGGGTGGGCCACCGGCCGGGCCTCGCCCGCCTTGCGGAGGATCGACTGGATCCGGGCGTAGGCGTACTGGAGGTAGACGCTGGTGTCGCCGTTGAGCGACACCATCTGGTCCAGGTCGAACTTGTAGTCGCGGGAGACGGACGTCGACAGGTCCGCGTACTTCACCGCGCCGATGCCGACCTGGGCACCACGCTCGATGATCTGCTCCTCCGTGAGCCCGAGCTTCTCGCTCTTCTCCCGGACGACGGCCGTCGCACGGTCGACCGCCTCGTCGAGCAGGTCGACCAGGCGGACCGTCTCGCCCTCACGCGTCTTGAACGGCTTGCCGTCCTTGCCGAGCACCGTGCCGAAACCGAGCTGGACGGCCTTGACGCCCTCGGTCAGCCAGCCGGCCCGGCGGGCGGTCTCGAAGACCATCTTGAAGTGCAGGGACTGCCGGGCGTCCACCACGTACAGCAGGGTGTCGGCCTTCAGGTTGTCCACCCGGTCGCGGATCGCGGACAGGTCCGTGGCCGCGTAACCGAAGCCGCCGTCGGACTTCTGGACGATCAGCGGCGAGGGCTTGCCGTCCGGGCCCTTGACGTCGTCGAAGAAGACGCACAGCGCGCCGTTGGAACGGACGGCGACACCCGACTCCTCCAGCAGGCGGCAGGTCTCGGCGAGCATGTCGTTGTAACCGGACTCGCCGACGATGTCCTCGTCGCGGATCTCCACGTCGAGCTTGTCGAAGACCGAGTAGAAGTAGATCTTCGACTCGTCGACGAACCGCTGCCACAGCGCGAGGGTCTCCTCGTCACCGGCCTGCAGGTCGACCACCCGGCGCCGGGCCCGGGCCTTGAACTCCTCGTCGGAGTCGAAGAGCGTCCGCGACGCCTTGTACAGCCGGTTGAGCGACGACATGGCCTCCTCGCCGGAGACCTCGCCCTCGTGGTCCAGCTCGTGCGGGTGCTCGATCAGGTACTGGATGAGCATGCCGAACTGGGTGCCCCAGTCACCGATGTGGTGCCGGCGCACGACCTTCTCGCCGGAGAACTCCAGGATCCGCACGACCGCGTCGCCGATCACCGAATTGCGCAGGTGACCGACGTGCATCTCCTTGGCCACGTTCGGCTGGGCGTAGTCGATGACCGTGGTGCCCGGGTGCTCCGCGAACGGCACGCCGAGACGGTCGTCGGCGGCGCGCTCGGCGAGGGTCTTCACGATCGCCTCGTCCGTGATCGTGATGTTCAGGAAGCCGGGGCCCGAGACCTCGACGTCCTTGATCAGATCACCGGCGGGCAGCTGCTCGACGACCTTCGCCGCGAGCTCGCGCGGGTTGCCCTTCAGCTTCTTGGCGAGCGCCAGCATCCCGTTGGCCTGGAAATCGGCCCGGTCGCTTCGTCGCAGCAGCGGGTCGGCGGTACCAACCTCCGGCAGTGCTGCCGAAAGGGCGTCCGCGATGCGCCGGTCGAGCGAGGAAGCGAGGGAAGGAACCGAAGCCATGGGGTGGGTGCCATTCCGGTAGAGGGCGTTTTCGGATACGACCGAGTATCCCACGCGCCCCTCGCGGGCCGGGATGCTGTTTTTTCCGGGTTCGCCCGGCCCACGAGCAACCCCGAAGCCCCCCCTTCCGTCTGGGACAATGGTCATGCCAGGACCACAAGGAAGGAAGTGCCGCACGTGGCTCAGAGCACCGAGGCCGACTGGGTCTCCCGTTTCGCCGACGAGGTCATTGCCGAGGGTGAGCGCCGAGCCCCGGGCAAACCGATCGTCGTCGCCTCGGGCCTCAGCCCCTCCGGCCCGATCCACCTGGGCAACCTCCGCGAGGTCATGACCCCGCACCTCGTCGCGGACGAGATCCGCCGCCGCGGCCACGAGGTCCGGCACCTGATCTCCTGGGACGACTACGACCGCTACCGCAAGGTGCCGAACGGCGTCCCCGGTATCGACGAGTCCTGGGCCGCCCACATCGGCAAGCCCCTGACCTCGGTGCCCGCCCCGGCCGGATCCGCGTACCCGAACTGGGCCGAGCACTTCAAGGCCGCCATGGTCGAGGCGCTGGCCGAGCTCGGCGTCGAGTACGACCCGATCAGCCAGACCGAGCAGTACACCTCCGGTGTCTACCGCGAGCAGGTCCTGCACGCGATGAAGCACCGCGGCGACATCGACGCCATCCTCGACCAGTACCGGACGAAGAAGGACCCCGCCGCGGCCGCCAAGAAGCCGCAGCAGAAGCAGCAGAAGCCGGTCGACGAGGCCGAGCTCGAAGCCGCCGAGGGCTCCGGCGCCGCCGCCGAGGACGACGGCAGCGGCTCCGGCGCGGGCTACTTCCCGTACAAGCCGTACTGCGGCGCGTGCGAGAAGGACCTCACCACCGTCACCGCGTACGACGACGAGACCACCGAGCTCGCCTACACCTGTGTGTGCGGGCACTCCGAGACCGTCCTGCTCAGCGAGTTCAACCGCGGCAAGCTGGTCTGGAAGGTCGACTGGCCGATGCGCTGGGCCTACGAAGGCGTGATCTTCGAGCCCTCCGGCGTCGACCACTCCTCGCCCGGCTCCTCCTTCGTCGTCGGCGGCCAGATCGTCCGCAAGGTCTTCGGCGGCGAGCAGCCCATCGGCCCGATGTACGCCTTCGTCGGCATCAGCGGCATGGCCAAGATGTCCTCCTCCAAGGGCGGCGTCCCCACCCCGGGCGACGCGCTGCGGATCATGGAGGCCCCGCTGCTGCGCTGGCTGTACGCGCGCCGCAAGCCCAACCAGTCCTTCAAGATCGCCTTCGACCAGGAGATCCAGCGGCTCTACGACGAGTGGGACAAGCTGGAGTCCAAGGTCGCCGACGGCACCGCCCTGCCCGCCGACGCCGCCGCGCACGCCCGGGCCGCGCGCACGGCCGCCGGTGAGCTGCCGCGCACCCCGCGCCCGCTGCCGTACCGCACGCTCGCCTCGGTCGTCGACATCACCGGCGGCCACGACGAGCAGACCCTGCGGATCCTCAGCGAGCTCGACCCCGCGAACCCGGTCACCTCGCTGGACGAGACCCGCCCCCGGCTCGACAAGGCCGAGCACTGGATCAACACCCAGGTCCCGGCCGAGTCCCGGACGATCGTCCGCGACGAGCCCGACACCGAGAGCCTCGCCGCCCTCGACGACCAGGCCCGCGAGTCGCTGCGGCTGCTGATCGCCGGGCTGGACGACCACTGGTCGCTCGACGGGCTGACCACGCTCGTCTACGGCGTGCCGAAGGTCCAGGCGGGCCTGGAGCCGGACGCCAAGCCCACGCCGGAGCTCAAGGTCGCGCAGCGCTCGTTCTTCGCGCTGCTCTACCAGCTGCTCGTGAGCCGCGACACCGGCCCGCGCCTGCCCACGCTGCTGCTCGCGGTGGGGGCGGACCGGGTGCGCAAGCTGCTCGGGGCGTAACCCGCGAACGGCCGAAGGGCCGCCACCCGGTTTCCACCGGGTGGCGGCCCTTCGCCGTGTGCGCCTGTCGCCTACTTCTTGTTCGCGTCGGCGACCGAGGCCACGGCCTCCTTGGTCGCGCCCTGCGCGTCCTTCGTCATGTCGCCCACGTCGGGCGACTTCGCGCCCTCGTAGCCGGCGCCGCTGTACTTCACGGTGACCACGACATTGGCGGTGCGGGCGATGACGGTGACGTTCTTGAAGTCGTTGTCGTCCTTCTTGGAGTCCGAGGTGACCGTGGTCGCCTCGTCGCCGATCCCGCCGGCCTTCTCGGTCTTGGCGTTCTTCGCCCCGTCGGACGTGGTCGCCTTGGTCGCCTGCTGCCCCAGGAACGCCTGGGCGCGCTTGTCGCCGGAGCCGAGCGTGGGGTCGGAGGCGAAGCGCTTGAGCGAGACCGTCAGGGAGCGGTACTGCAGGTCCTTGACGTCCTCGTCGTTCAGGCCGCTGTAGAAGCAGCTGGCCGAGTCGTTGGTGTCGCTGGCGGGGAGGGCCTTGCCCTCCTTGGGGTCCGCCTTGGCCACCAGCTTCTCGATCGTCTTCGCCGGGACGGCCTTGCAGGCCTCGGGCAGCTTGGTGAACGCCGCGGGCTTGACCGTGGGCGTCGCGTTCGCGGTCGGCGCCTTGCTGGGCGTCGTTTCCTTCTTGTCGTCGTCCGAGGAGCAGCCGGTGGCGACGAGCATCACCGGTACTGCGGCGCAGGCGAGGATTCGGGCGAGTCGCGGGGCTGTTCGTCGGTGCATGGGTCCTTCGCTCGTTCGGTGTCGAGGGCTTCGAGTTGCTCGTGGGGCGGTTGTGCTCCACCCGTGTCTAGGCGGCACGGTACGCGGCCGACGCGAGGCGCCGGTCGAAATGGGGGCGGTACTCGCCGGGCTAATTGCCGAAGTGCCCCGCGTCGAGCTCGCGGGCCAGGGCATGGGCCTTGCCCTGCAGGTCCGCGCTGCTGGGGATGTGTGCCTTGTCGGTCGACCACTGGTCGTACGTGATGGTCACGAGGACGTTCGAGGACCGGAAGACGACCTTGATGTCCCGGTGCACACCGGTGCCGGTGGTGGCCAGCTCGTCGTCGACGAACGCGTCGTCGCCGAGGTCGTCGAGGACGCGCGGCGCGAGTTCGGCGTCGGACCCCTTGCCGGGACCTGCGCCGGACCCGCCCGGGGTGCCGGAGCCTCCGGTGGACGACGGCGTGGGCGATCCGGACGCGGGGGCGCCCTTCGCCTTGGCGCCGGCCCCGCCCTGGGCGTGGGCGCCCGCGGACGCACCGGCGCTCGGGCTCGTGGCCGACGGCGAGGCGGAGGCGGCGGCCGGGATGTGCGCGGCCGTGGCCAGTCGCCCGTACAGCTGCTGCGCCCGGTCCTCGTCGCTGACGTCGGTCTGGTACGACACGACCCGCTCGAAGTCGACCGTCAGATGCCGGGTCCCCTCGGGGGTCTCCAGCTTCCAGCGGCAGCCGACGCGGCGGTCGGTGTCGTACGTGATGGTGGCCTGGCCGCGGTAGCGCCGCTCGGCCTCCTCCTCGCTCTCGTCCTCGGTGCCGGGCAGCATGCGCCGCAGCGTGGCGGGGCTGACGTAGCCGCAGGGCTCGGGGAGGCTGTGGTACTTCCCCGGCGCGCCGCCGGAGGCGGAGGCGTCGAGCTGGCCGGGCTTGGAGTCGTCGCCGCCGGGACCGGAAGCGGAACCCCCGCTGCACCCCGCGAGTGCCGTGGTGAGCACCGCCGCGGCCAGTGCGGCGGCTGGTGCGTACGCCCTTCGCTGCACTGTCCGTGGCTCCCTTCACCGGAAAACTGGTTGCCGCCACAAGGTGGCGGCCGGACACAATGTGTACCGCACGCACCGCCGCGTCCGCCGGTTCCCTGTCGAGAATCAGGTGATACGTCCGGCTTTTGCGCTTACTGTGTTTTACGGGGGAATGAGGAGAATCATGTCGTACACCGAGGTGCCCGGCGCCCGGGTACCCATCCGCATGTGGGCCGACCCGGCCGCGGTCGAGGACGTCGCCATGCAGCAGCTGCGCAACGTCTCCACCCTGCCGTGGATCAAGGGCCTCGCGGTGATGCCGGACGTGCACTTCGGCAAGGGGGCGACGGTCGGCTCGGTGATCGCCATGCAGGGCGCGGTGTGCCCGGCGGCGGTCGGCGTGGACATCGGCTGCGGGATGTCGGCGGTCAAGACGTCGCTGACGGCGAACGACCTGCCGGGGGACCTGTCGCGGCTGCGGTCGAAGATCGAGCAGGCGATTCCGGTGGGCCGGGGGATGCACGACGCCCCGGTGGACCCGGGGCGGCTGCACGGCTTCGCGACGGCGGGCTGGGACGACTTCTGGGGCCGGTTCGACGGCGTCGCGGAGGCGGTCAAGTTCCGCCAGGAGCGTGCCACGAAGCAGATGGGAACGCTCGGCTCCGGTAATCACTTCATCGAGTTCTGTCTCGACGAGTCGGGTTCGGTCTGGCTGATGCTGCACTCCGGATCCCGGAACATCGGCAAGGAGCTGGCCGAGTACCACATCGGCCAGGCCCAGAAGCTGCCGCACAACCAGGGCCTGATCGACCGGGACCTCGCCGTCTTCGTCGCGGACACCCCGCAGATGGCGGCCTACCGGCACGACCTGTTCTGGGCGCAGGAGTACGCGAAGCACAACCGCGAGATCATGATGGGGCTCTTCCAGGACGTCGTCCGCAGGGAGTTCAAGAAGGCCAAGGTGACCTTCGAGCCCGTCATCTCCTGCCACCACAACTACGTGGCCGAGGAGCGCTACGAGGGCATGGACCTGCTCGTCACCCGCAAGGGCGCGATCCGCGCGGGCAGCGGCGAGTTCGGCATCATCCCGGGCTCGATGGGCACCGGCTCGTACATCGTGAAGGGCCTCGGCAACGCCGACTCCTTCAACTCCGCCTCGCACGGCGCCGGCCGCCGGATGAGCCGCAACGCCGCGAAGAAGCGCTTCTCGACGCGGGACCTGGAGGAGCAGACGCGGGGCGTGGAGTGCCGCAAGGACTCCGGCGTGGTCGACGAGATCCCGGCCGCCTACAAGCCGATCGAGCAGGTCATCGACCAGCAGCGGGACCTGGTCGCGGTCGTCGCCAAGCTCAAGCAGGTCATCTGCGTCAAGGGCTGACCGGCCGGGGGCGCCGGGCCCGTCCGGGCCCGGCCGTCCCACCGCCCGCGTCAGGCGCCCTGCGGGTACCAGCGGAGTTCGACGGTGTTGCCGTCCGGGTCGAGGACGTAGAGGGACTCGGCGGTGCCGCGGGCGCCGAAGCGGGGGCCCGGGCCGTCGACGACCGTGAAGGTGCCGGCGTCGATGACCTCCTGCCAGTCCAGGGGCTCGACGACGAGGCAGATGTGGTCGACGTTGGACTCGCCCCGGGGGCGCTTGAAGAGGTCGATGATGGTGCCCGGGGCGACGCGGACCGAGGGGAACGGGACCTTGCCCGCACGCCACTCGTCCACACGGACCGGCTCCAGCCCGAGCGGGCCGAGGTAGAAGGCCAGGGACCGCTCGATGTCCGAGACGTTGAGCACCAGATGGTCGAAGCCGATGACGCGCAAGGGAGGCCCTTTCGTACGGGGTCGTGCGGGTGTCCGCGGGTGTCGTGCGGGCGTCCGACGGCTGACCGGCGGCCGCCCGCACCCGGACCGTATCCGGAAGTTGATCATTGCGCGATCGGTCGTTGGTCCTGCGTCCGCGGTCCCCCTCCGGAGGTCTCAGAGCTCGCGGTGGACCTTGTAGTTGGAGGCCTGGGCGCGCGGGCGGACGACCAGCAGATCGATGTTCACGTGGGACGGACGGGTGACGGCCCAGGCAATGGTGTCGGCGACGTCGTCGGCGGTCAGCGGCTCGGCGACGCCCGCGTAGACGGCGGCGGCCTTCTCCTCGTCGCCACGGAAGCGGGTGACCGCGAACTCGTCGGTCCTGACCATGCCGGGGGCGACCTCGATGACGCGCACCGGCGCCCCGCACAGCTCCAGGCGCAGGGTCTCGGCGATGACGTGGGCGCCGTGCTTGGCCGCGACGTAACCCCCGCCGCCCTCATAGGTGGCGAGGCCCGCGGTGGAGGAGAGGACGACCACGGTGCCGTCGCCGCTGCCGGTCAGCGCGGGCAGCAGGGCCTGGGTCACATGGAGCGTGCCGAGGACGTTGACCTCGTACATCGTGCGCCAGTCGGCCGGGTCGGCGGTGGCGACGGGGTCGCTGCCGAGGGCACCGCCGGCGTTGTTGACCAGCACCTCGACGGGGCCGTCCACCGTGCGTGCGAAGGCGTCGACGGCCGCGCGGTCGGTGACGTCGAGCGCGTGGGCGACCGCCTCGTGGCCCGCCTCGGTCAGCTCGGCGGCGAGGGCCTCGATGCGGTCCTCACGGCGGGCGGTGAGGATGACGCGGTAGCCGGCGGCGGCCAGGTGCCGGGCGGTCGCGGCACCGATGCCGCTGCTCGCTCCGGTGATGACTGCGGTACGCGTGCTCATGCTGATCCTCCTGGGGCGCGGCGGGCGTGATCCATTCGCAGCCGCAGGATATGTCGGGGCGCGGCGGCCGACGCCCACGGCCTTGTGGCCCCGGTCTCAGCGGCCGCGCGGCGCGTACATGATCACCGCGACCCCGGCCAGACAGACGATCGCGCCCACCACGTCGTAGCGGTCGGGGCGGTAGCCGTCCAGGACCATGCCCCAGGCGAGCGAGCCCGCGACGAAGACGCCGCCGTACGCGGCGAGGATGCGGCCGAAGTTCGCGTCGGGCTGGAGGGTGGCGACGAAGCCGTACGCACCGAGGGCGAGGATTCCCCCGCCGATCCACGCCCAGCCGCGCCCCTGCCCCGAATCGCCGCCGCCGCGTACGCCCTGCCAGACGAGCCAGGCGCCGCCGATCTCCAGGAGGGCGGCGAGGACGAAGAGGGCGATGGAGCGGACGACGGGCATGGGCGCCAGGCTACGGGCCGGGGCGGGGGCCGCGGTGTCGTCCGGACCGGCCGGCGCTCCACCCTCCCCTGGTGGGGGCACCGGCCGGTCCGGTCTCGAACCGCGGAGGAACCGGCAGGGCGGGAGGCGTCCGGCGCGTCGGCGGGAGACGGCAGCCGGGGGCCGGGGCCACGGGCGTCACCCTAGGCCGTCGTCGCGCCCTCCGGAAGACGGCGGCGCCTGCGCCGACCGCGGTGGGTGAGGTCTCGGCCATGGACGGCGGCGCGCAGATACAGGTCTTCCGAGTCAAGCACCGGTGACCGTGCTCGCGGGGTTGGATCTGGCGATTTTCATACCTTCGGGGGTCTGGGTGTGCCCCGGGCCTCGGGCGGACGTCCGTGGGACGTACCTTCGCAGTAGCCACCCCGGACCCCGATGGCGACGGTGCGCGCGCGGCAGAGTACTCGTGGTCCCCGCACCGTCCCATGCGGTCCGAGCCGGGGAGCAGACGTGACGCAATGGCAGGGTGAAGCCCGCATCCGAGCGGTGGGCCGGTGGGGCGTGCTGGAGCTGACCGGTGAGGTCGACATCGCGGCCGTGCCGGAGACGGAGGCACTGCTCATGCGGCTGATGGCCCTGGGCAAGCCCGTCGTCGTGGTCGACCTGCGAGCGGTCACCTTCTTCGACTGCGCCGTCCTCGGAGCGCTGTACCGCGCCCGGGCCGGGCAGCTCGCGGCGGGCGGCGGCTTCGAGGTGCTGTGCGTCCGCCCGTGGGCGCTGAAGATCATCCGCATGGCCGGCCTGCTGGAGGTCTTCCGGCCCGTCGCCTCGCTGACGGATCTGGCCGATCTCGACGCCCTCGACGGCACCCGTCACGGGAGCTCGAAGGCGTAGTGTGAAGGCGGCGGGCCGTCCACTCCGGGCGACGCGTGGCGGGTCGGCCCGGGAAGCGGGTGTCATCGGTGGCGACCAGCACGGGCATGGCCCGTATGCTGCGCGACCTGTCCTCGAGATCGGGCCCCGGCTTGATCAGCGGGGACCCCCTGGAGTGCGCCCGCATCCTCGGCGTGGACGGGGTGGCGGTGTCCCTCGCCACGGACGGCGCGCTGAGCGAGCTGGTGTGGTCCTCCCCGGGCGCCAGCGAACACCTCGAGGACGAGCAGTACACCCTCGGCGAGGGCCCGGGAGTGGACGCCGTCGGCTCCTGCTCGGTGGTCGTCGAGCCGGACCTCACGCGGGTCCGCCCGGACCGGTGGCCGGTACTGCTGCCGACGCTGAACGGGATCGGGGTGGACGCCCTCTTCTGTTTCCCGCTGCGCATCGGTGGCGTGTGCCTGGGGGTGCTGACCGCGCAGCGGTCCACCGTGGGCCCGCTGTCGGCGGTCGCCATGGACGACGCCCTGATCCTGGCCGCGGCGCTGACCGCGGTGGTGCTGGACGGCGGGGAGCGGACGGCACTGTTCGCCACGGCCGAGGCCGGCGCCCAGCTGCACCGGGCCGCCGTCCACCAGGCCAGCGGGATGATCAGCGTCCAGGCGGGCGTGTCCGTCGCCCAGGCCCTGGTGCTGCTGCGCGCCCATGCCTACCGCCATGAACTTCCGCTGCTGCGGGCCGCGGAGGACGTGGTCGCCCGTCGTCTGCGCTTTCGAGACATCGGTGACGGGCCGGACCCGTCTTTTGAGAGAAGGGGATGATGGCCATGGCTAGCCAGCAACGCACGCTGGAGATCCTGGTCGAGGCCGTGGATTCACTGATCGACGACTTCGATCTGATCGACTTCCTGCACCGGCTCGCCAGTCGCTGTGTCGAACTGCTCGACGTCGACGCCGTCGGCGTCATGATCGTCGACCCTTACGGCGAGCTGCAGGTCATCGCGGCCTCGGACGAACACACCCGGCTGCTGGAACTCTTCGCCCTCCAGCACGAGCAGGGGCCGTGTGTCGAGTGCTACCGCAGCGGGCAGGCGCAACTGGACATCGACCTGGAGTCCCCGCAGGTCACGGCGGCTTTCGGGCCCTTCGCGGAGCATGCTCGCCAGGCCGGCTTCCGCACCACTCACGCCATCCCCATGCGGCTGCGCCACCAGATCATCGGCGCGCTGAACCTCTTCCACTCCCGGACCGCGCGGATCAGCGAGTCCGATGCCCAGCTGGCTCAGGCACTGGCGGACGTGGCCACGATCGCCATCCTCCAACAGCGCACGATCGAGCAGGGCAATGTCGACAAGGCGCAGCTGCAGGCCGCGCTGCACAGCCGGGTGGCCATCGAACAGGCCAAGGGCGTGCTGGCCGAGCGCTGGCAGGTCGGGCTGGACGAGGCCTTCGAGAGCCTGCGGGACTACGCCCGCCCCCGTCGGATGCGGCTGGCGGATCTCGCCCGGCAGGTGGTCGAGGGCACCTTGGACACGGCGGCGCTCGTGCGGCGCTGACCACGGCCGCGCCGGGCGGGGCTCAGGGCCAGACCAGGCAGTACGGCTGGTGGCCGGCCTCGTGCAGCCGGTGGGAGAAGTCCTGCCATTCGTGGAGCAGCTGGTAGACCGTGAAGGCGTCGCGCGGGCCGCCGCGGTCGGGGACCGTGGACCAGATGAACGCGGCGGCGCCCACCGATTCCTCGCCGATTCCGCGCAGCGGGTCGACCACGGTCATGGGAAGCTTGACGACCGCGTAGTCGGGGTGGAGAACGACCAGCTCAAGCGGGGGGACCTTGTGCAGGGGTATGCCTTCGATGCCCGTGAGGACCATCGCGGCCACCGTCTCGGGCTTGATCTTGGTGAACATGCCGCCCATGCCGAGCTCGTCACCGCCGAGCTCCTCCGGACGCATCGAGATCGGCACGCGGGCAGCCGTCGCCCCGTTCGGTGCCCCGAAGTATTTGTAGGTCACCCCCACGCGGCCACTCCTGCTCCCAGCGCTTTCTTCCTCGCGCCGGTGGCGCCCCCTGTGGGCCCTCTGCGCTCGCTCGGGGCCCAGGTCATCAGTGCCCTCACCCAGTCCGCCACCGCGATGCATATCTTCCACCCGACTGCTTTTTAGGTGGCACAGCCCCCGCCGCGCAACCCGATCATCGTCTCAGAGACCTCCCCCGTGGACGGCGGGCGAAACGCCCGGACGCGACTGCCCGTGAGGCTCTGAGACCATGGCTAGCGTGAGCTATCCATATGAAGCCCCAGCTTCATAACCTTGGGGTAGTTCGGTAGTCTTCCCGGTGTGACCCAAATCTCAGAAGCTGGGCACCCGGAGCACGTTGCTGCCGTGCTCCGGGTAGCAGCAGGGTATACCCGCCAGTCAAAGAAGAAGGCCGACAAGTCGGAAGCCAGCCCTAAAACGCAAGACGACGCCACCGCCAGGAAGGCTCGTGAGCGCGGCTGCAAGTTCCTTGGGCATTACAGGGACATCGGGGTCTCCGGCTGCAACCCGAACGCGAAGCGCAAGAATTTCGAGCGGCTATTGAACGATTGCCGTGACGAAAAGTTCAAGAGATCATCGTCTTCAACATCACTCGATTCTCGCGCAGGGAACCCAAGGACGCAATTCCCGTCGTCCTTGAGTTGTTCTCGTACGATGTCACCATCACGTCCGTATCTGAAGGATCCTTCACGCCTAACAACACGATGGAGCTCATCATGTTGATTATGCGACTGGAGGCGGCGCACCGGAGCAGTAAGGAAAAGAGCGAAGTAATCATCGGCGCCAAGCGTAACGCCAAGCAATTCGGCGGTTGGGCCGGTGGAGCCTTGCCGTACGGGATGGAGAGCTATCCCCACCCCGAGACGCGGGTGCTGGACGGCAAGCCTGTCACCATCATCATTCGCCTGCTGCGTCCCGTGCCAAGGCTTCCGGACGGATCGGATCAGAGCACCATCATCCTCCGCATGGTGGACCGGATCTTCGAGTTCAAGAGCAAGCCATGGCGCGGGAAGCGGAATGCTCACCCCGCCTCGGTAAGTGCCATTACTACCTGGCTCAACGAGAACGAGATCCCGAGTCAGAACGGCGGACATTGGCGCACTCCGACGACCAAGAGGGTTCTCACCGATCCGCGGTTGGCGGGATTCGCCGCCGAACCGTTTTACCGAAAGGACAAGGACGGGTACCCCACCAGAACGTTGGCCGGGTACAAGATCCTCCGAGATCCGGAAACAGGGGAGCCCATCACTATCGGGGAAGCGCTTATCCCGCCTCCCCGATGGTTCGAGCTGCAAGAGTGGCTGGACGGGCGAAGCCGTGAGCCCTCGCTCACGCGTGGCGAACGCCTATTGACGGCAATGGGCAAACTCAAATGCGAGTGCGCCCGCCCAATGACTGGATCCCCCGGAATCTATAAGTGCTCCCGCCCGTCTGGGGTGGTGGAACCCGACCAGCACGTCGGTGGAAACACCATCAACGAGAAAGAGGTGGACGAGCACGTCGCCCGGAAAATCATGGCTGTCCTCGTCACCGCAGAAGACGACCCGGAAACCCTTGACATCCTGGCGGAAGCCACGCGGAGGTTCGCAAAGCACAACGAGGTCCCTGAGATGCGCAGCGAGCGCGCCGCGCTTCTGGGGGAGAGCGTGGAGACCAAGAAAAGTATCGGGCGACTGTACGACGACTTGGACTTGGGAATCTACGAGGGGGCGATCGGCCGGGCCCGCTTCCTACAGGACAAGGAAGTGCTCGAAGAGCGGCTGGCCGGCATTGAGCGCCGAATCGGCGAGGTGGGCGGCCTGGAGCTGCCCGTGCTGCCTATCGCGGAGTGGACGTACACCGAAGCGCCCGACGGCGACCCGCTAGGGGAGGGGTCGTGGTGGAAGAAGGCAGATGTCGCCGACCGGCGCATGCTGGTGAGTCTCTTCGTGGACGAGATCCGCGTGACGAAGGCGGCTGGCAGGGGCGGGAGTAATCGCGTGTGCCAGGTTGAGAAGCGTGTCTCGGTTCGGATGGCTCAAGCGCAGCGCGAAGAGGCGGAGTTGGACGTCGTGCAAGCCGCGTAGAGGTAGGGCGGTCCCGGTCTCGAAGGTGGCTGGGACCGCTCAACGGCAAGGGGGGCTAGGGATCACTTGGATGCGTCCTAGCCCACCGCCTTGAGTACCTTGATCACCGGCTTCCGGTAGGACACGGAAACGCCGCTTGCTGTTGGCAACTTCACGAGCTCTAAACCTAGTTCGACCAGTACTCCATCATTGGCACAGTCGATCGCGTCCTTAGCCTCTTGGATGGCTTCCGCGAGCTTCCAGCTCATCGAGTGGAATCGGAATAGACCAAGTTCGGGGGCATCGGCTAGCCGGAAGGTGAGGACGGTATTCGGCTGTGGACCCTGGAAAGATTTCGCGGCGGCCTTTCGTTCGGTCATGAAGCGAGGGCAGCCGCACGGCCGGTCCCGATCGCCCTCTGGCCCTAGGAATCTCGCCCCGTCGCAGTGATGTACGAGCCGGGAATGGCTCCACAGCCTCATGTCTGTCACCAAGGCACCCGGTCCGGCAACAACCTTGACCTTCGCCGCGTGGGTCAGGATTTCTAGACGGTCCTCAGCGTCAGGTGCCGGTACCGCGGGACGACCTCCCAGACGCTGAGCAACTGCCTTCGCTACTTTCGGATCACGGGTAGATACACACCAATGAGGTAGCGACTCAGGCCCATGGTTCATGACCCGGCCAGATCGAAACCAACCCACCAAGCTTTCAGGCATCCGGCCGCGCCTGTTCTTCACGGGCGACCTGCCGGTTCGTGGCGAGATCCTCAGCGATTCCAACAGCGATCAGGGCCGCGCCGGAGCTGTGGCCAGAGCCGACATAGCGCCACCGGGAGTCAGTGACTACTTCGGGATCGTCTGGTGCACCGGTCGCGGTGCGCTGCTGGTACTGGGCGCGGTGAGCACGCAGAGCGAAGTAAGGCGTGGAGTAGAGGCGGGACTTGGTGAGGATGTGGCCGCGGTATCCGAGGGTGTGGGCCCAGGGTCGGAGTCGGAGGGGCTCGTACTCAGGCAGGCTGCCGAGGTGCCAGCAGGTGCGTATGAGGGCCCGGACGTGAGGGGATACGGGCGCGGCGTCTATGTCGTCCCAGGTCAGGAGCGGGTAGTCGGTGCCGGCCGCTGTGTCGCTGGCGTCTTTGGTGACGTACTTGGCGACGTAGGCGGCGACGGCGTCGTCGGCCAGGCCGTCGGTGTCGCCGAAGGCGTGGAGTGGCCGGGCGTCGAGCTGGGTGCCCCAGCGGAACAGGAGTTCCCCGACGGCCGGGCTGTACGGGCTCCGCACGAGTACCGACCGTGCCGCCGTGCGAACCGCGCGGGTCAGTAGTTCGGGGGTTGCCCAGGCCGGGGGCGGGGCGTGGAGCCCGTCGGGGCCGTCGAGGCGGATGACGGAGTGGACGTGGACGGCGGCCCGCTTCTGGTACTCCGCGACCTTGGCGAAGGACAGCCGGGCGTGATCAGCGAAGCGGGTCTGGGTCAGGCCGACGGCCGAGGCCAGGGTGCGACGGGTGGCGCGGGTGAAGCGGTCCCACAGCTGCCCGGCGTGGGCGTGCCACAGGGCGTGCGCCGGGTAGTCGTAGCACCCCGGACACAGCGGCTGGCCGACAACCGCTTCGGCGGGGTCGTGGGTGGCTCCGCAGTTCGCCGGGCGCTCGTGCTCGCAGGTTCCGGCGTTGCGGTGGGGTCGGCAGCGTTCGCCGTCGGTCGTGGCGCGGTGGACCGGGCCGAAGGACGGGGCGGTGAGGGTGACGAAGAGCCGCGGGTGTTCCCGGACCTGTGCGGGGATGTTCTTGCCGCCTACGAGTCCGGCGCGGACGAGGTGGAAGGTGTCTCCGGCGTGGAGGCGGGAGCAGGGGGCGCAGACCGACGCGCGGCGGTTGCGGCAGCGGACCGACAGCCGCTCACCCGGTTCGGTGCGGGTGTCGTAGTGGTGCAGCACCTCACCCGTGGCGACGTCGCGGGTGGCGGTGGAGCCGGAGAGGTGGACGGGGTGGGCGCAGCCGCCGGTGGCGGTGATCTGCTCCAGGAAGCGGGGGAAGAGCGGGTCCTGGGCGAGGCGGATGACGTCCTGGTCGACTTCGGAGAGCTGACGCAGGCGCGCCGCGCGGTCAAGGGCGCGCCTGCGGCGCGCCGGGCGGTCCGGCCGCCCCGGCGGGCTGCGGCCTGACGGCCGGTCCCGCCGGACGCCCACCGCCCACACCCCAGCCAGCCATGAACGAGGCAGGCGCCCGCCCCTCCTCCAGACCAGGCAACCAGGCCAGGGCACGACTTGATCGCGTCGGCCGAGATGTGCCGGGCGTCATGACGTTCACAAGCCAGATGGCGTGGCCGGTCTGAGTGGGTGGTCGCTGGAGACACACGCGCGCCTGCTCATCCGGCCGCGCCGCCGCTTCGGCTGACTTTCCGTGGCTTAGGTCTACAACCTGGCTTCTGTGCTGAGACAGCCTTGGGACCACGTCAGCCATTCCTTGCCACGTCGAGGTTGCTGCGCACGGTTTGGGTCGTGGGGTGGTCTTCGCCCAGCACTCGAACGCAATCGTTGAGGGTGCGCTCGTAGAGGGGGATTGCCCGCCCGAGGTCCCCGGCCGACCGGTAGGCGTAGGCGAGGTTGTTGCGGGAGCCGAGGGTGTCGGGGTGGTCTTCGCCCAGCACCCGGACGCGGTCGGCGAGGGTGCGTTCGTACATAGGGATCGCCCGCCCGAGATCCCCAGCCGACTCGTAGGAGCCGGCGAGGTTGTTGCGCGAGGCGAGGGTGTTGGGGTGGTCTTCGCCCAGCACCCGGACGCGGTCGGCGAGGGTGCGTTCGTACAGGGGGATCGCCCGCCCAAGATCCCCAGCCGACCGGTAGGCGCTGGCGAGGTTGTTGCGCGAGGTCAGGGTGTCGGGGTGGTCTTCGCCCAGCACCCGGGCCTGGTCGGCGAGGGTGCGTTCGTACAGGGGGATCGCCCGCCCAAGATCCCCAGCCGACCGGTAGGCGCTGGCGAGGTTGTTGCGGGAGCCGAGGGTGTCGGGGTGGTCTTCGCCCAGCACCCGGACCTGGTCGGCGAGGGTGCGTTCGTACAGGGGGATCGCCCGCCCAAGATCCCCAGCCGACCGGTAGGCGCCAGCGAGGTTGTTGCGGGAGATCAGGGTGTTGGGGTGGTCCTTGCCCAGCACCCGGGCCTGGTCAGCGAGGGTGCGTTCGTACAGGGGGATCGCCCGCCCAAGATCCCCAGCCGACTCGTAGGCGTTGGCGAGGTTGTTGCGGGAGGCCAGGGTGCTGGGGTGGTCTTCACCCAGCACCCCGGCCCGACTTGCGAGTGCGCGGCAGATCAGGGTAATTGCACGGTTCACCGCACCTTGACCGTGGAGAAACCTCCCCATCCGTTCGAGGAGGGAAGCTGTGTCGACGTCAGGGAGAGACTGCGTGTGGCTGGTGAGGGCTTCCACGTGCGGTAGCAGAACGCGGGCGGTGGGCCAAGAGGCCGGGTCATGAATGTCGGCAGGGAAAGCGTCGCTAAGCGTCGCGATAGCAAGAGACCGGGCCTGCTTGATGCTCTGGGGCTCACGGTGCGGGTCGTGGGGGTCAGCAGTCCGGGCAAGAGCTTGGACGAGTCGGTGCACGCTGAGGTCGCCGGTTTCGGCGTCGACAGTGAGCATGCTGTGTGCGGCGAGTCGACCGATCGC
>NZ_JACHJG010000026.1 GCF_014203545.1 Streptomyces netropsis | reverse complement strand
CCTTGGTTGTCGGGCGTGATCGGCCGGTCCGCGCTTCCATGGTCTGGATAAGGACCTTGCGCCAGCCGCTTGATCACGACTCGATACACGGCCTAACAAGCCCCGACGCTGCGCAGATTCACTGACCGCCGACAGGGAGCCAACGACTCACACCGGCCTCTGCAACACCTGCCCCTGCCAGAAACGACCTGTCCGACCACAGCTCCTCGAAGCGTGTGGATCACCAGCCAACGCCGGCCGCGACCGTCTCGACTACGCCCAACTCGCCGCCCTCGCCCACCTCGGAGTGCAATGGGCGCAGTAGCGGGCCGGCCTGCGATGATGACGGTGTGCCAGAGCCAGGGACCACTGCCGTCGTCATTGTCCTGCCCGATGCCGCCCCGCTCCTCGATGCGGCGTGGCGTATCGACCCGGCTCTGGTGCGTCCTGGGGTGCCGGCGCACGTCTCGCTCCTCTACCCGTTCGTGCCGGAATCGGCGCTGACGGGTCAGGACGAGAAGGGCGTGCGTTCCCTGGCGGCGAGTTTTCCGGCAGCTGATCTGCTCTTGGAGGAGGTCGTGACGGCGTCCGGCTTCGTCGCCGTCACCGTTCCGGGACTCCAGCCGGTCGTCGATGCGTTCCGCGCCCAGTGGCCCGGGTTGCGCCCGTACAGGGGCCGCTTCGGGGTGCGGCCCGCCGCCCATGTCACGGTCGCTATGGGTGGAGACAACCTGACAGCTGCCGCCCATGTCCGCGCTGCGATCGGCCGCCTGCTGCCGCTGCGCACCCGTGCGGCGGCGGTCCAGCTGGTGGTGCTGACGGAGGGAGGCTGGCAGTCGCGGTTCACCGTGCCGCTCGGCGTCCCGGACAGGCCGTGAACACCGCCCGCCAGTCTCTTTCCCTGGCCGTGACCACAGCCCGAGGCCGGCACCCCACCCTTGGCCACATCCCGAGGAGCGGTGGAACTGCGCACACCCCCCACTGACATCCGGAGAAAGTTCCTGCCAGGCTCGGGGCGGCCTGACGTCCAGGGCGGTGTGGTGGGGTCAGCGCTCGCCGCGGTGGTCGTAGACCGTGAGGGCCAGGGCTCGTATCGCGGTGCCGGCAAACGCACCGCACTCGCACGACTCGGACTCAAATGGGCGGCGGCGTGACGGCGCTGTGAGGTGGTGCCTCAGCAAGCCCAGCGGGAGCAATCGACAGGCTGAGCCCCCGCGCGGCCCGAAGAGTGCCAGCAGCGCCAGCCCGCCAGCTCGTCGTCCATGTCCGCGCTCACGTCCGAACCGGCTCTCTCACAGCATCGGGTAGGAGTCGAGAAACGACGTCCAGAACTCGCTCGTGAACGGCAGCGAGTCCCAGGCCTCCATCCCCTCACGGACGATCTCCTCCACGTCGGCCCAGTCGTTGGGGTTCGGGCGCTCGTCCGGCCCCGGCCGCTCCACCTCGAACTTGTAGACGAGGTAGCCGAGCGAGGAGACGTCCCCGTGGATCAGCTCGTACTCGATCTCGGAATCCGGGCCGGAGACCCAGATCGTCCCGTCGCCGAGGCTCACGAAGACAACCGCCTGGAAGAGCATGCCCAGCGGCTGCAGCCTCCCGTGCGGGGTGTCGACCGGCTCGGCTCCCAGGCCCTTTGTGAAGGCTGTCTCCGGGCTCGCCGGATCCCGGTCCGCCAGTTCCTCGAGGATTCGGAACAGCCCGTTGGAGTGCGGGATCCCGACCTCGGTCACGAAGCGCGCGCCGTCCCCGTCCGGCCATATCCATGCCGCCACGTCGGGCCGGAACCTCAGCAGATCGCCGGGCGCGGCCCGTTCAACGACCACGGGCCAGTCAATCCCTACCATCACCAGTCATCCCTCCTTCGGGCTTGTCCGTCACAGGCCCTTGGGTCCGTGCCCCGGCTTCTTCGCGGCCAGCCGTTGGCCGCGAAGGCCGTCGGACCGTTGGGGTCACGGCCCGTCGCCGTGCCGGCCGCTGGACCGACTGCGCCTCAGTCCAGCGCTGGCTGCCTACTGGGCGTCCGGCAGCCCTTGTGGTGACGGTACCCAGTATGTCGGCCGGTCCACGATGGTGTGCCTGCACGGTCTGCGGCCTGCTCCGCCCCGGCCAGGCCGTGGATGGCTGCCGCCAGGAGGACCTCGCGGAGCTGGTCGCCGCCGATGGCCACGCCTGCCCCCCCCCCCGAGATACTGTCCGTCGATCCGGCCACGATGGCCGAAGGTACCCGGTGTTCAGTGCGGATTCGCCCAGCCCGGCGCCCAGGTCCCGGCGGCGTCGTGGCCGGCCGCTGTGGCAGCGAGGTGGGCGCGGAGGGTGGCCAGCGCTGGGTGGGGGTTGTCGCGGTGCCAGAGGAGCGAGTGCGGGTAGACGGGCGTCGGGTCGGTCACCGGGATGCGGCGCAGGCCGTGGCCGGCGGGCCAGACGAGGCGGGAGTCCGCGCCCATGAAGGTGGCCAGGGCGGGGGTGTCGGCGACGGTGTCGAGGAGCGCGTCGGAGCCGAAGTTGGGGCCGGTGGCCTCGATGGTGAGGCCGAACTCGGCGACGAGGTCGTCGTAGTAGGCGGCCCACTCGGTGCCGGGGACGAGGCCGGGCATCCAGATCCGGTGCCCGGCGAGCTGGGCGATGGTCACCGAGCGGGCGCCCGCCAGTGCGTGAGCGGGGCCGGTGAGGAGCTGGAGGCTCTCGTCGAGCACCCTGACGGACGTGATGTCTTCGGGAAGGGGGTGCCCGGGCGTGGCGACGGCGCGGAAGGACGCGTCGATCGCACCGGATCTGATGGCGGCGACGGCCCTGTCGATGTCGAAGAGCATCACCACGTCGAGGTCGATCTCGGGATGTGCGCGGTGGAAGCCGCGCATCAGCGCCGACTGCGCGCTGCGCGAAGCGATCACGTCGACGCGCAGCGGCCGGCGCCCGGCGTGCACGGACTCGACCGCGCGCTGCCCCACGCGCAGCAGCTCGCGCGCGTGGGGCAGGAAGGCCTGCCCGTCGATGGTGAGCTCGGCGCCGCGCGGGGTGCGCGTGAACAGCCGCACTCCGAGGTCGCGCTCCAGCGCGGCGATGCGCTTGGAGACGGCCTGCTGGGTGACGGCCAGCTCGGCGGCGGCTACCTGGAACTGCCCTGCGTCGGCGGCGGCAACAAAGGTCCGGACGGCGTTGAGATCCATTCCGACACCGTACATACACAACCAATGGTTGTGCAGTGATGGTCTCGTGGTTGTTTGACCAGTGATGATGGTGCTCGCTTTGATGATTCTTGTAGCGGGTTGGTTGTGTAGTGAGGGAGGGCGTGGGCGTGCTGAGCGGGCACCGGCTGGGGCGGCGGTTCGGGTGGCTCTGGGCGGCGTACGGGACCAGCGCGCTGGGCACGTGGCTCGCCTTCGGCGCGTTCCCGCTGATCGCCATCGAGGTGCTGGACGCCGGACCGGCCCAGGTCGCCGCCCTCTCCTCCGTGGGAGCCGCCGTAGGCGCCGCCGTGGCGGTGCCGCTCGGACCGTGGGTGGAGTTCCGCCGCAAGCGGCCGGTGCTGATCACGATGGACCTGGTGCGGTGCGTCGCCCTGCTGACGATCCCCGCTGCGTACGCCCTCGGCGCCCTCACCTTCCTCCAGCTCCTGCTGGTCGCGGTCGTCGTCGCGGCGGCCGACATCACCTTCCGTGCCGCCTCCGGCGCGTACGTGAAAACGCTGCTGCCGGCCGAGGACCTGCTGGTCGCCAACGCCCGGTTCGAGTCCACGGCCTGGACGACCACGATCGTCGGGCCACCGCTGGGCGGCGCCGCGATCGGGCTGCTCGGCCCGGTGGCGACGGTGGTGGCCGACTCGGTCAGCTACCTGCTCTCCGCCCTCGGCATCCGCGCGACGGGCAGCAACCACGAGCCGCCACCCGGGCACCGGGAGGCGGCGCGCATGAAGGCCGGGGACCTGCTCGACGGCTGGCGGTACATCCTCGCCGACCCGGTGCTGCGTCCGCTGTTCTTCAACACCGCGCTCTTCAACGGCCTGGTGATGGCCGCCTCGCCGCTGCTGGCCGTCCTGATGCTCGGCCGGTTCGGGTTCGCGCCGTGGCAGTACGGCCTCGCCTTCGCCGTCCCCGCGATCGGCGGGCTGCTCGGTTCCCGGCTGGCCCGGCCTCTCGTCACCCGGTTCGGGCAGCACCGGGTCCTGGTCGCGGCCGGGGCGCTGCGCGCGGTCTGGCCCGTCGGCCTGGCTTTTGTGGGGCCGGGGACCGGCGGGCTGCTGCTGGTGATGGGCGTCGAGCTCGGGCTCGTCTTCTGCTGCGGGGTCTTCAACCCCGTCTCCGCCACCTACCGCCTCCAGCGCACCGCGACCGGCCGGGTCGCCCGTGCTCTGTCGGCCTGGGCGGTGACGGCCAAGGCCTCGGTCGCGCTCCTGACGGCCGCCTGGGGCGTGCTGGGCGGCCTGCTCGGCCCGCGGATGGCCATCGGCCTGGCCGGCGTGCTCCTGCTGGCGACCCCGCTGCTGCTCCCCCGCCGCGCGGCAGCGCCTCTCTCCAAGCCGGAGCCGGCACGGAGCCGCGCCTGACGGACCGCCACGACGAGATCGGAGACCTTGTTCAGCATGGATATTCAAGGCGACTGCACCGAGCATTTCAGCGCGGTGCGGGAGGTGTTTGCCGACTCCCTGCACAGCGGAGCGGACGTCGGTGCATCGGTGGCGATCTACCTCGACGGCGAACCCGTCGTCGACCTGTGGGGTGGCTACGCCGACCAGGCACGTACCCGACCATGGCTGCGCGACACCATCGCCAACGTGTGGTCGGCCACGAAGACGATGACCGCGCTGTGTGCTCTGGTCCTCGCCGACCGCGGCGAACTCGATCTGTCCGCACCGGTCGCGACATACTGGCCCGAGTTCGGCACCCATGGGAAGGACCGCATCGAGGTGCGGCACCTGCTCAGCCACACCGCTGGTCTGCCCGACTGGAACCAGCCCATGACACTCGACGACTTGTGCGACCGGGAGAAGGCCACCACCCTGCTGGGCCGCCAGACGCCCCGCTGGTTACCCGGCACGGCGTCCGGCTACCACCGGTTCACCCATGGCTTCCTGATCGGCGAGGTCATCCGTCGCATCTGCCGGCAGTCGATCGGCACGTTCTTCGCCGACCAGATCGCTGCCCCGCTGGACGCCGACTTCCACATCGGTCTCGCAGCCGAAAACGATCACCGTGTCTCCGCGACGTCATCCCCGCACCCGGCCCCGCACCCCGCGGCCAACCCGCGTGTGGCCATCCAGGTCGGCGCCTACGTCACCGCCCAGGAGACGGGGAGCCGGCTCCTGGCCGCAGCTGTGGCAGGGCCGAAGTCCCCGCGCAAGCTGGGCACTACGCCCTCGCGGCAGGAGCCGCCGAGGAGTTCATGCCGCCGGCCCGGCGGACCAGCGGCATGCTCGAGGGCGCTGTGCTCAGGGCGCTCGGGCGCAGCCTGTGCCATCTGGGACGGGCTGCGAGGGCGAGGGGCGCGAGGGCGGCGTGTCCGGAGGCCGCCCTCGCCCTCTTCGAGCGGCGCGAGGCCCGGGCCGATGCCGAACAGACCCGGACGTTGCCGGCAGGCCTCGTGTGCGGGTCAGTTCTTGTACACGCCCCACAGGACCAGGGCGTTGTCACCGCTGCCGCCTTGACGGACCTCGCGGAATGCGCCGCGGTCCGTGCCGTCGATGTCGTAGCCGTTGGAGCCGGCGTAGGGGTTGTTCCAGTGGAAGCGGACGGGCCGGTCGTTTCGCCAGCCCTCCTCGCAGTTGGACGTCCTGTAGGTGACGGAACCCTCGGTGCCGGTCATGAACCCGTTGCTCTCCGACTTCCAGGAGACGTCCTGAGTGTTGGACACGGTGTGCGGGGGCTCCTGCCCCTGGCTCCAGATGCCGTGATCGAGGCCGTAACTCTGCCGGATCAGCTGGCAGCCGGTCCCGTTGTGGAACTTGACCTCGGTGCTCCGGGCCGCGAAGGCGCCGGCCGTGGTGGCCGAGGCGGTGCCGGTGGCGAGAGCGCCGAGCCCGATCGCGGCCACGGTGGCCGCGGCCATCAGACGGGGGGTGATGCGTCGCATGAGGAACCTCGTTCCTTACGGTTCCGCGGGTCCTTCCCGCGGTGCCGGGAACTCTGGGGCACCCCGTTCAACAACGCATGAACGGAGTTCGTTTATCCATCCTCCGACGCGCGGCGGCGGTCTCTGGTGATGTCGCCACGGACAAAGTAGAGTGCGGCTTCATTATGAAGCACGTACATAATTCTGGCCTGGCCCGTGACCCTGAGGGCTTCCTCTACGACCCCGGTGTCCGGGACTCCATGCAGGCGTTCGCGGCGGGGGACGACACTCTGGCGCTGGAGACGGCCGCAGCCCTCCGGTCGGCCTCGCAGGCGGTCGACCGGCTGCGTTCGCACGGTGCGGGGGGACGGGGGCTCAGCGCGGGGGCACTCGATGTCCTCGCACGACTGAGTACGGCAACCGACCAGGGCCTGAGCATCGGCGAGCTGGCCCGCGCGGCAGGGGTGAGTTCCCGCAACGTCACCGGCCTGGTCGACACGCTCGAGCGCGACGGGCTGGCGCAGCGGGTCCAGGACCAGCACGACCGCAGGTCGGTACGAGCCACGATCACACCAGCCGGCCTCCACTGGCTGGACAACTTCAGGCAGCCGACGCAGCGCGCCATGTCCGCCGTCTTCCAGGGCTTCACCGAAGACGAACTCGCCCGGTTCCGCGACCTGTGCCTGCGCATGGTCGAGAACCAGCAACGCATCGAGCAGTACCTGAACGCGGCCCGGCCCGACCAGCCGCCGGCTTCCTGAACGACACCAACGGAGCACCGCATGACCACCGACTCAGCCGACGCGGCCGCCCGACGTACCGTCAGGGCCTACCACGAGGCCCGGTTCCGGGGGGACGTCACCACGGCCGCTGCCCAGATCGGCGAAGGCTTCAGCTTCCGCAGCCCGTTCATCACCTCCGACAGCCCGACCGGCCACCTCGACGGCCTGGACGGGCTCCTGGGCATCGTCACCGGTGTGGAGCTGATCAGCGAGCTGTACGGCAAGACCGAGGCCACCCTGCTCTACGACGTCCACACCACCCCGGCCGCCGGCATCACCCAGCACACGGCCGAGCACTTCCACCTCCACGACGGCCGGATCACCTCCATCAGGCTCATCTTCGACTCCGCCCCCTGGCAGGCCATCATGTCCGCGGCCGGCCCGGCCCGCGACGAGGCCGCCCCCATGGCGTGACCGGCCGCCTGTCATCACGACGGAAGGCATCGCCTGCGCCGCCGAAGCACGTACCGGAGTGTTCTCGGAACTCGGCGACATCGATTCCCTCTGGAAGAAGGCGCTCTCGGCCCTGACCGGCACGCGCTCTCGCACCTCACCGACAGAGCCACACGAGGATGAAGGAGAAACCAGCATGGCGATTCAGCGGATGGACAACGTCGGCATCGTCGTCGAGGACATGGATGCCGCCATCGCGTTCTTCGTGGAACTCGGTATGGAGCTGGAGGGCAGGGCGGAGGTCGAGGGCCTCTTCGCCGACCAGTGCACCGGACTCGACGGCGTCCGCTGTGACATCGCGATGGTCCGGACCCCGGACGGTCACAGCCGGCTCGAGCTGGCGAAGTACCGCAGCCCCGCGGTGATCAGCGCCGGGCCGCGCAACCGGCCGCACAACATTCTGGGCACGCACCGCGTCATGTTCGCCGTCGACGACATCGAGGACACCGTTGCCCGCCTGCGCCCTCACGGCGCCGAACTCGTCGGCCAGATCGCCCGGTTCGAGGACAGCTATCTGCTCTGCTACCTCCGCGGCCCGGAGGGCATCATCGTCGGGCTGGCCGAGCAACTGCGCTGAGAAGGAGGAACCGAACCACGCAGCCGAACGAGATCACCGAGGTGGTGAACCGCCCGATCAGCCAGGAGCTGCCGGCCCGTGACGTGACCCGCCTGGCCTGCGTCGCCAAGGACGGAACCCCGCGCAACGTACCGATCGCCTTCACCTGGAACGGGTCGCACATCGTCATGTGTACGACAAGAACGCGCCCGCTCCCGTGGCCACCCTCGCGCGCAGGCTCCTGAAACGACGGCACCCGTAGGTGAGACACATCTGAGTGTGTCTGGAGAACCCGTCGAATTCCGGCTCGAACCCCAGGGCCGCCCGGCAGCCGGCCGGCCCTGGGAAACCTCGCGGGCCCGGGCGGGCATCGGCTCCGCCGGAGGGTGCAACGACACCGGCGCGCCCTCCTCCGACGCGCCTGGGTGCGGTGACACCTGTCTACGGCACCACCAGCCGGCCCGCGACCCGGGCACGGGGGCGAGCTGCGGGCGCGTCAGAGGCGGCGTAGCCACCGGCGAAGGCCGCCGCACCGCCGGCCGACGGGCGACCCGTCGGTCCTGCGGTGCCGGCCAGTCGGTGTCCTGCCGGTGGGACAGCAGCAGCGCCTTGGGCCGGCGGGGCGTGGCCAGGCGCAGCTGCGCGAGGGTGAGCAGGGCCCGCACCGTCGAGCCCGGGAGGGGAGGTCTCTCCCCTCCCGGGCGCTTGTTCTGTCCACAGGCCCGGCGCCCAAGGCTCGGATCCGAGGCCGCCGCGATCAGCGCGGCGCCCGCGCACCCGAGGAGATGCCATGTTCCAGACCGCCGTCGCCGCGCCGCTCATCCCGCTGACCCCGGACGCGGCCATCAGCGCCTTCCACCACCTCCGGGCGGTTCAGGCCGGGGATGCCCGAGACCGCATCCGGGTTGGCGACGGCGCGGCGCGGTGCGCGCCGTCGTTTCCCGGCCTTTGCGCCCCGTGTGCCGTGGCTGTGGGAGTGGGGTTCAAAAGAATCTTCGGCTGGAGGTGAATCCTTTTCGGATCTCCCTGCCTCTTGTCTGTGTACCGGCCGAACGGACCGGCAGAACCGGGAGGAACCACCCATGATGGTCACCAGCCTCGTAGTGATCGGAGCCCTGCTCGTGGGCGCGTGCAGCTGGCACCTGATGCGGCGCTACAAGGGCCGAAGCTGACCAGCACCCTGCCAGGAGTCTCAGATGAACCAACGTTTCACTTGGCCGGACGAGCGGCTGATCAAGGCCGCTCAGGACGGCGACGTCACTTCGCTCACCACCGTTGTCATGGAATCGCAGCCTCATGTGCGCAGGTTCGCCATATCGCTGTGTTCCTCACCGCAGGACGCGGAGGACGCGGCGCAGGAGGCGCTGATCATCCTCTATCGGAAGATCGGCACTTTGCGGGCCACTGGCGCGCTTGCCTCATGGATGTTCCGGATCGTGCGCAACGAATGCCTCCGGCAGGTACGGCTGCTCGTCTCGCGGAGCGACGAGGCGACAGCCGACCCGGAGGCGACTGCGGAACCGTCCGCCGAGGACGCGGTGCTGCACAGGCTGGAGGCGGAGCGCATCGCGGCTGCGGTCAGCGCCCTTCCCCGTGACCAGCGGCAGGTCCTGATCATGCGGGACGTACAGGGCCTGCCCGGCAAGACCGTCGCCCATGCGCTCGGTCTGAGCAGCGCCGCGATGAAGTCACGGCTGCACAGAGCGCGCGCAGCTCTGCGTCACTCTCTGGCAGTGACAGACCAACCGCTGGGTCAAGCCGCCGATCAGGCGCGCGATCAAGCTATCGACCAATCAGTCGGAGGAGTCTCACGACCGTGAACACCGTGAACACCGTGGACGTCGCGAACCCAGTGAAGCCCGCGCAGGGCGCGAAGGCCCAGGCCGCCGCACAGTCCGCCGCGCCCGAGAGGAACTTCGCCAGCAAGTCCGTCCCGCGCCATCTGGCGCGCGGCGCCATCGGCGTCGGCCTGATCATCGGCTCGATCGCCCTGGTGCCCGTCGCCGGCCCGGTCACCCTGCTGGCGGCCCCGTTGGCCCTGATCGCCTTCCGCGGCTGCCCTACCTGCTGGATGGTCGGCCTGGCGCAGACCATCTCCCTCGGCCGTCTGGAGCGCCAGTGTGCGGACGGCGTTTGCACCCTCACCAAGGCGCACCCGGCGGCGAAGGCCACGAACGAGCCGACAGCCCCTATCAACGTCCCGGCTGCTCCCGGTGACCACGACCGCTGATCATTCGGAATGACTCGTCCAGGAATCAGGAAACCCCGTGAGACAGCCTGGGGTCGGCAGGATGAGCGTATGGGGCATGGGGAAATGAGTCCGGACTGGATGCGGCCGATCTTAGTCAGGTATCCGGAGGATCCGGTGGAGGCGGTCATGGAGGCCGACGCACTCGCCGGCCCGGGAGCCTGCTTCCGCTCCCGAAACATCGGAACGGCCGCCCCGCTCGCCTTCAACACCGCGATGAAAGACCACAGCAAGGCTGGCCTGATCACGGTTGTGGACACAGCTCCTGGCGCCTTCGAGCGTCACGGACAGCCGGTCTTCTGCCTCGCGCTGGACGACATCGGCGAGCGCCCGGGGCCGCTGTCCTTGGGCATCCGGTCGGCGCGGCGTCGTACGCCGGCGGCGGCCGCGCGGGGGTGACCGGTCAGATGGAGGGCGATCTGCTCGCCGTCACGTTCGGCGAGCGTGTCCGGGCCGGCCGGCCCCGGGCGAGGACGGCAGGGGCTCGGGCCGGGTTGTGGGCCGTAGCTGACGACGCCCGGGACTGGTCCCGGCCGGAAAGGAACGCGACTACAGCACACTCCTGCGACACGAAGCCGCCTTTCCGGGAGTTGCCGAAACGTCACTCCTGAAGGCACTCCTGGAGAACTGATGTCAAACGCTTTTCACTTGAAATAACTAGATGGAGATAAATGCAGAAGGGTGGGCAATCGGGGCGGCGCGTCACGCATATCCTGCGTACCGCGAGTTCCTGGACGGGACACCCGCGCTCCGCGGCAACCGCCGCTTCGACAGTTCAACGACAGGCGACCGGCCCATTCGGCAACCGCCCGTTGACCGTCGTACAGGCGGCTGACCCGCGCAACCACCTGCCCCCTTGGATCCGAGCGACTTCCGAGACCCTTGGCGCCTGGCGGCGATCCCCGCTTGCCGCAGTTTCGCGATTTCGCTCAGAATCGGACATCGAATGATTACCGAACACTCCGATACGCATCTCACGGCACGGCCGGCCAACGACGACTACCGGCTGGGTACCGAGGCCTACACCGATGAGCAGCGGACCGCGGTCCTTGCCAAGCTGGAGGAGTACCTGGGCGGGCAGCGGGAGCGTCTTCTGGGTTACCAGGTGAACCTGTCGCTCGACGGCCACGCCGCGCTGGGTCGTTTCCTGGGCTACCACATCAACAACATCGGGGACCCGTTCGTCGACAGCAACTACAGCCTGCACTCGCGGTGGCTGGAGCGGGCGGTCCTGGAGCACTACGCCCGCCTGTGGCACGCCCCGCTGCCCGAGGACCCGGCCCGTCCCGGGGACGATGACGGGTGGGGATACGTGCTGTCCATGGGCAGCACCGAGGGCAACCTGTACGCCATGTGGAACGCCCGTGACTACCTGGACGGCAACGCCCTGGTGCGCGACGAGGTCTCCGGCGATGCCAGCTGCCGCACCAGCTACCTGCGGGCCAAACACCCCGACGACAACCCCAACGCCTACATGCCGGTGGCGTTCTTCTCGCAGGAGACCCACTACTCGCACATCAAGGCGATGCGGGTGCTGGACATCCCGACCTTCTACGACCTGGGCGGCAGCCTCTACCCGGGCGAGTGCCCCATCGACGTGGCCGGCACCGGCATGCAGACGTACAACGGGTGGCCGCTCGGCGGAGTCCCGACCACCGGCGGCGACGAGGGTCCGGGCACGGTCGATGTCGACGCCTTGGTGGCCCTCGTGGACTTCTTCGCCGCCAAGGGCCACCCCGTCCTGGTCAACTTCAACATCGGCAGCGTCTTCAAGGGCGCCTACGACGACGTTCAGGGCGCCTGCGAGCGCCTGCGGCCCGTCTTCGAGCGGCACGGCCTCGTCGACCGCACCGTGCGCTTCGACCCCGACGACCCCACCCGGGTCAGCATCCGCAACGGGTACTGGATCCACGTCGACGGAGCCCTCGGCGGCGCCTACGCCCCCTACCTGGAGAAGGCCCGCGACAGCGGACTCATCGAGACCGCACCGCCGGTCTTCGACTTCCGGATCCCCGAGGTGTCCTCGATCGTCACCAGCGGACACAAGTACCCCGGCGCGCCCGTCCCCACCGGGATCTACATGTCCCGCGCGGGATCCAAGCTGCGCCCGCCGTCCGACCCGGCGGTCGTCTCCTCCCCCGACAGCACCTTCGCCGGCTCCCGCAGCGGCTTCGCCTCCCTGGCCATGTGGAACCACCTCGCCCAGTTCAGCGAGGAGCAGCAGGTGCGGCAGGCCGCCGAGGTCCTGCGGATCGCCGAGTACACGGCCGAACGCCTGCGCCGGCTGAGCGAGCAGTTGCAGGAACGCGGTGAGCCCTGGGCCGAGGACGGTATCGAGGTCGGTCACGGCGATCACGCGCTCAGCGTCTGGTTCCAGCAGCCGCGGGCTGAGATCACGCAGAAGTACTCGCTGGCCTGCGTGCCACTCAACCTCGGTGGACGCCGCCACGACTACAGCCACGTCTACGTCATGCCTCACGTCACCCAGGAGTTGATCGACGAACTCCTCGAGGACCTCGCCCGGCCCGGAGCGTTCGACCGTTCCGCGGACAAGGACGCGCAGCGGCCCCCCATTCCCCACCAGCGCTGACCCGCAGGCGGGCAGCCGGACCGCAATCGCCCGCCCGCCTCCTGGCGATGTTGCCCCGTACATCCCCGCGTGCGGGGCAACCGGCCGAAGGCGCAGCCCTGGGCCCGTCACCGCCCCTGGCTGCCGGCAGCCTCCACGTCGACCGGAAGTTCGAAGACCACCGCCGCCGTCCGTCCCGTCTGCGAGGAGGTCAATCCCTCGCCGAAGGCCTGATCTGCGTCATCCCCCTGCCCCACCAGCCGACCAACTGGCAAGAAGCGCCCCGTTCGGACGGGCGGCGCCGCCGACCGGGCCGGCGGGCACCGTGTCCGCATAGGCCAGGGGTTCCCTGGCTGCAAGATCGCTGGTGAGTCGTCAGGCGGATGCGCCGTTCCATCCGGCTCGGCGCGGACCCGTGGCGTCCCCGTGTGCGGGGAGCTCGGCGGCTGCCGGTTCAACGGCGGTTCCCCACCTCCGGGTCCCCGGAACTCGACGAAGACCACTGCGAAGCCATTCGGAAGGACGCATGACCTCGTTCCTGGACACGATCACGCCGGAGGAGCTCCACGCGGATCCCTATCCGGTCTATCAGCGGCTTCGACGTGACCACCCTGTGGCCGAGATCCCTGCGCTCGGCTGCTGGCTTGTCACGCGCTGGCAGGGCGTGCGTCAGGTGATGAGCCACAGTCAGACCTTCACCACCAGCTTTCCGTCCGCGATGTCGGAGATTTACGGACCGGAGAACATCCTGTCGAGGAGCGGCGACATCCACAAAGGGATGCGCGCCAGCGTCGAGGAACTCTTCGAGCCCGAATGCGCCGGCCGCGCCCGAGGGTACGCACGAAAGCTGGTCATCGAGCGGGTCTCCGGCATGCACGGGCAAGCGGACCTCATGGGTGAGGTCCTGCAACCCGTCGTGGCAGAGGTGTTCCGGTGGATGCTGAGCCTCGAGGTCGACAGCACGACCCTGCTGCGCCTGGCACAGGACCTGTGGCTGGGCGCCCTCGATCCCGGGGACCCCGCCAAGCTCGCGGTGTCGGCCGCCGCTGCGAACGAGCTCGACGCCACGCTTACCCCCTGGTTCGAGGGCCTCGGCCCGGACCCGTCCTCGGCGATCGCACGGTGGCGACACATCAACCCTGGAAGCGCGTGTCCGCGAGGCGCCGCGGAGGTCCTCCCGACGATCCGCGTGATCCTCCCCTCCCTTCCCGAACCCGGGTGGGCGGCGGGCAGCCTCCTGGTCGCACTGTTCAACGACCCCGACCAGCGCCGGCTTGTCCGGGACCACCCGGAGCTTCTCGGCGATGCCGTCCACGAAGTCCTGCGCTGGATGCCACCGTTCGGGCTCGTCGGCCGCATGACCACGCGACCGGTGGAACTGGGCGGCACACGCCTGCCCGCCGGTGCACACGTCCTGGCCGCGATCGGCTCCGCGAACCGCGATGAGACGGTGTTCGAGCAGCCCGACACCTTCGACCTCCGCCGCCGACGGCAGCCTCTGGTCACCTTCGGATACGGAGAACACGCCTGCCTCGTGCGCGCGTTCATTCCCGCCATCGTAGAAGGCCTGGTCGCCGGCATCCTCGATGTCCACCCCGGCGTCCGCGCCGACCCTTCGGAGCAGCCCCGCCTGGCCGGCTGGGCCGCCCGCTACACCGCACGCCTTTGCGTGGACGGCCTCGGCGACTCCGCGGACCGGGCGACAGCGCTGGGCCCGCCTGGTTGAGGCAGGGCCCGCGGACCGGCCCCCTCACGCTTCCGCTCCCGCCGGACGGGGCCGAGACCGCCCCGCTCAGCGCGCCTGCTGCCGGTAGTCCCCGCCGAACGGATCCATGCCGCTGCTCCCCCTTCCCGACCCGCGCGCATCCGCTCTGCCGTCCGGACGTTGTGGCGTATGCACGGACCACTGTGGCCGACCTGGCGGACTGTCGCGCGCAGCCTGGGGCTGCACCAGGACCTGCGCGTCCTGGCCGACCGGATCCGGGCCGCAGCCGGCGACCGGTTGGGACAGTCCGCGCAATTTCCGCCGCCGGCCCTCATCAGAGCTTGGACGGGCTCTTCGCGTCGACCCTCGGCAGGATCAGTACCCCCCAGGTGACCAGCACCGCTCCGGTTCCCTCCGGGAGCAGCCACCAGCCGGTGCGTACGCGTTCGCCGTACACCAGCATGCCCAGGGCGAGGCTGACCAGGGCTTCGCCGAGGGTGAGGGCGGGCTGGGAGGCGATCAGTGGGCCGGATTCCATGGCGCTGGCGAGGAGGAAGAGCGCGCAGGCCCCGGTGGCCACGAAACCGTAGAACTGCCAGGCGGTGAAGAACGCTCCGGCGCCGTCCCGCTCGAAGACATCGGTGGCGGCCGTCATGAGGGTGGCGGTCAGGGCGTAACCGATCGCCGAGGCGGAGCTGAACAGGGCTGCCCGGAGCGGACCGCGCGGTCTCGGCAGGGCGCCCAGGACGCAGAGCGTCATGGCTCCTCCCGTGGCCAGCAGGGCCAGTGCCCACATACCGGCCGGGACCGCGCTGTGGCCACCGGACGGTGCGGCGGCGGCGAGCCCGAGGCCGAGGCCGGCGGCGACCATGACGGACGCCGCCCATCCGGCCGCGGGCAGCCGGCGGCGGGCGTAGGCGGAGGCAATGAGGAGGGTGAAAGGCAATTCGGTCACCAGGATGGGCTGCACCAGCGACAACGAGCCCAGGTTGAGGGCCAGTGCCTGGCAGGCCGCGGCACCGACGATCACGGCGATGCCTCCGAGCCACGCCGGGCTGTGGAGCAGGTGCCGGATCAGCCGGAAGCTGAAGGCGTCCCCGTGCGGCACAGTGCGGGCGCCCACGCGTTGCAGCACCGTGCCCGTGGCGTTGCCGACGGCCGCCAGGAGGGCGAACAGCGCGGAGAGCGCGGCTGGCACGAGACGGGTTCCTCCGGTGGCGTGTCATTCACTGGTGACGACGATCACACGGCCGGGCGCGCTCACGGGCAAGGCGCGCGGAGTGGCAGTCACTTCGTACGACGGGCCGTGCCACGCTTCGAAACGCTTGCGATCACAGCCGCAATCGCTCGCCCGGCCGGGCGGGCGGCCGCGCAGCAACTCCTCATCCCTGCCCATGTGCCCCGGCCTCCCCGCCGTCACCGACAACACGGGCCTGCCCCGGTTCGCCTTGGGCCTGCCCGCGCCGCCGGGGGGCCCGGCTCAGGTGCACAGGCGCGAGAGCCTGAACACCGGCCTTCTGTCCGGGCAGGGCCTGGTCCTGCTCCTGGCGCTCCCGGCCGGCCTGCTCCTGCCGTGCGGCAGTGACGGGCCAGCACCTGCACGTTCGCCAGGAAGCCGTTCATCCCGCCTGGGAGCCAAGACCGATTGTCAGTGGTGGGTGAGACGGTAGGAGCATCGAGTCGGAAACAGGGGGAGCTGTCATGTCCGGAAACCAGAACTACATCAATCACGTTGCTCTTGTGCTGGATGCCAGTTCGTCCATGTCGCACCTGAACCGCAAGGTCGTCGAAGTTGCCGACCAGCAGATTGCCTATCTGGCCCGCCGGTCGCAGGAACTGGACCAGGAAACCCGCGTCACGGTGTACGTCTTCGCGGACAAGGTGGAATGCGTCATCTACGACAAGGACGTGCTGCGGATGCCGTCCCTGAAGCAGCTGTACCGGGTCGGTGGAATGACGGCTCTGCTGGCGGCCACGCTCACATCGCAGCGGGAGCTGGCGCAGACAGCTCAACTGTACGGCGACCACAGCTTCCTGACATTCGTGCTGACCGACGGGCAGGAGAACGCAAGTCATCGCTGCCCGGATGCCCCTGCCAGGGATCCGCGTGAACTGGTTGAGGCCGTGTCCAAGATGATCGAGACGCAGGAGGACAACTGGACACTGGCCGTCCTCGTGCCGGACCAGATGGGCAAGCGCGAGGCCATGCAGTGCGGTTTCCCGAAGGACAACATCGCCATCTGGGACGCCACGAGCACACAGGGGCTGGAGGAGGCCGGGCAGGTCATCCAGCAGGCCACCGAGAAGTTCATGGTGGGCCGCGCCCAGGGCATCCGGGGATCGCGGGCGATGTTCTCCATGGGTGCGGAAGCGGTCAACAAGGACACCGTCAAGGCAGCCGGCCTCACCCCGGTGGATTTGTCGGAGTACCAGCTGATCCCGGTGGCCCGCGCAGCGGCCATCCGGGACTGGGTCATCGAGTGCGGGCACACCTACCGTACCGGTGGTGCGTTCTATCAGCTGAGCAAGTCGGAGAAGATCCAGGCGCAGAAGCAGATCGCGGTGTTGGAGAAGAAGACGGACCGGGTGTACACGGGGCCCGAGGCCCGGGCCCTGCTCGGCCTGCCGGACGTGGAAGTCCGCGTCAAGCCGGACCACAACGACGACTTCACGATCTTCGTGCAGAGCACCAGCGTGAACCGGAAGCTCGTACCGAACACGCGGCTGCTGCTCATGGTCTGACGCCTTGGAAGTCTCCGGCGGGTACCGGAGGTGTTGCCGTCCCGGGCGCCCTGCCGGCAACAGAGTCGGCGGCTGCGGGCGCGGCGTAGGCGTGCGTGGTGCTGAGACCGCCGCCGCCTTCACGCCGCTCGCCCCAGCGCGGTCGGTGGGGCCGGCGGAACCCGCACCGCCCTCTCCTTACCGGCCGTGCCCCCGGCCCCGTACAGCCGCGCACTGCGGCGTGCTGCCGCGGGCACCAGCACGCCTGTCACAGGCACTCGGCGGCCGGGCCGGCGAGAGCCCGGTCTGGGCGGCGTCGACCACCTCCGACGGCAGATCACCGGGCTGGAGCTGTCGGTGGTCCAGGTCGGGCTGCGGCAGGGCGAGGGCGGAGTCTGCAGAGGACACCCTGGGCAGCGCCATTGGTGGTGCCGGTCAGGCAATGCTACGGACGGGGACGGAGGCGGCCTTGGCGAGTTCCGCCGTCCGGCCACCGCCGTCCCGGGTGAAGACGTCGGTGGCCTCCCCGCGGCATTTCTTCAGACGCCCGGTAACCGCCCCGCGTGGTACCGAATCGGCGACGGTCCATCACCACAGGGCATCGACAGCGACGTCGGTCTCGGCTCGCCACCCGGCCACCGGTCCACCACCACGCCCCCAGGCCGGGAGACCGGGCGCCGACACCCAACCACCAACCCACCACCACAACATCGAAGGCAAGATCACTTCCCTTCCTTCGCAACGAAGACGCCAGGGCGCAACAACGCCTTCGATATCGGCAGCCGGAACGGGCATGAAGCCCGTGCGAGACCCCTTCGACGAAGTCAGTGCCCGCCCCGGTCAGTCCACGTGCCTGACCATCAGGTCCTCCGGCTGCCGATCTCGAGGCCGCTGAACACGATCCCGGCGGCCTGGGAACGTGGCGCGGAGCTGACCTCGGCGACGGCCGAGCACTGGGCGACGAGCCGGCGCACTCCCCCACCACGGGCATGCCGTTACCGTCAACACCGTCAACCCCCTCCGTCCAGAGACGGCGGCGAGCCAGCCGGGCGTTCGCGCAGGTCCCGGCAGCACAGGCGCAGCTGCGGCCCTTCCCGAGGGCGGCGGCCGGGGCACGATACGCACAGAGGATGTCCGGCCTGCTGGCGTAGGCACAGGCGGACAGGGCCAAGCCCGGTTGGTGTCAGCAAGCGGCCCCGCACAGGATGCGTGAGCCGTATCCCGCGGCCGGACGCGCTGGCGACTGTCCGGTCCCCCGGGGTAGCGAGCGGGACCCGGCCCCTGGGTGTGCCGAAGCACAGTGGCTGTCACCGACGGGTTCGTGCCGGCTGGCCATGTGCGCCGGGCGAAGCAGAGGACTTCTCACCACCGAGGCACGCTGCTTGTCACCGTCGGCGAGTCTGCGGCCTTGTTGCCGCCGTCAGGTTACAGCGGCTGTCCGCACGGTGAACGCGATCCTCACCTGGTGGTTGTGTCGGCATGCCCGAGAGCTGCGCCCGTGACGTGCGCACCGGCGTACGGCAGTTCGTCCCCGGGAAGCATGGCCGTGATCTCGGCCGGCCCGACCGCGTCCGGAACACCGTCGATCCACAGGAAGACACCGAAGGGACGCCGGCCGGCCGTTGGCTTCGCCCAGTCGCCCCGGTTCCCACCGGGAGCGCCTCACACATCGCCGGGGGGCAGGCAGCCCGAGCCCTCGCCGCCTCGGCGCCGCCATCAGGGCAAGAGTACGCGCTTGCGCCCACGGGCCCTCCCCTCAGCAGCCTCGTTCGCCTGGCGGCAACAAGCAGGCCTTGATGACAACCATCGTGCTCCGGCTCACCGACCCCAGACGGCGGGGTGCCGGCGATGCCTCGTCCCGTCTTACGCTGGTTCCAGGGCAGGTGTCCGCTGGGCCGGGACGATCCGGTCGCCGGACGCTGAGCCCGTGTGCCTGGCCCCCTTGACCCTGGGGTGAGTGACGGCCGGAGCCGCATCACCGAGAGCACGGCTCCGGCCCCAGTCCTCCCAGCTGTTCGAGCCGGGGTGAACTCCCGCGCACTCCGGATGCCGGTGAGGACGTTTGGTGCGAAGGCTCCGCGGAAGGGGAACCGCCCGTCCCCGCACCACGGCCGCCGCCGGCGATACCACCCGGCGGCGGCCCACAGTCTTGCCTCGCAGGGTATGGGGGCGGCATTCCCCCTGATCCTGAACTCTGCGACGAGATCCAGGAGTTCACGGCGAAGGCTGTGGTGATGGGTGTGCCGCCATACGTTGACGACTGCGGTGTGTTCGCGGGTCTGTCACGGTTTCGGACGGCCTTCTATGGGTGTCTGTCCGCACGGGCGGACGCTCTCTTCGAGCGGTGCGACGCGCTGCTGTGCCAGGACGGGCGGTGAGAACGCCGGTGGTGTTGTCGCTGACCGCCGAGCACCGCCGGGGCTACGGCTCGCTGTACGGGACGCTGAACCACGGCCGCCCGGACGCGGACCGGCTGCGGGGCCTTCTGGTGTCACTGCCGTTGCCACGTGTCGGCGGCGGATCGTGCTCAGCGTGGATGTCTGCGCGTGGCTGCGCTCGGACACCGCCTGTTCGCCGGAGCGGCTGTCCTGTCACGTCCATGGCCGTTCTCGTGAGGCCGTGCAGATCATCGTCATGTTCGGTTGGCCGGTCAGTTCGTCGTGGTGGTGGATGTCGTGACGGCCGATGCGAAGTCGGGCTGTACTCCCAGCTGGTCGAGCATGACGCTGAGGCCGACGTAGCAGTTGAACTCCTTGATCTTGCCGTCCTCGATGTGCCAGAAGTCGGCGGTCGGGATGTCGAGCTTGGCGCCGGTCGGCTGGATGATGCCGGCGGGCGTCTCGAACGGCCCGGTGAAGGTCCCCTGGATGGACAGCTCGACGGCGACGATGTTCCCCATGACGTGGAACCGGTGGAGCTCGCGGTGGATGTCAGGGGCCAGATTGCCCATGAAGACGACCAGGTCGCCCAGGTGCTCGCCGCGGTTGGTCTCGCCTGCGACGACGTTGTTGAACACGCCGTCCCCGGCGAACAGCTCGATGAATCCCGGTACGTCCATGGTGCTGCCCTCGGCCGCGTGGTAGGCGGCGCGGACCACAGCTTCTGGGTCGGTCGTCATCGCGTTCTCTCTCCTTCAGTGAAGAAAATCAAATACGTGGCGGGGCAGCTGCCGCTGCGGGCGATCTGCGACCTGCTGGACGTACCGCCGGGTGACCGTCGGCGGCTGCTGGACATGGCATCGTCTGCGCTCGGCTCGGACAGCGAGCACGGACTGCGGCAGGACTCCTGGGTCTCCCGGGGCGAGATCCTGCTGTACTTCTGCGACCTCGCGGCCCAGCGTCGTGTCGATCCGGGGGACGACATCGTCAGCCTCCTCACCCGGATACGGGTCCAGGGCGCACCCCTGAGCGGCGAGGAGGTGATCCTCAACTGCTACAGCCTGATCCTCGGCGGCGACGAGACCACCCGCCTCGCCCTGGTCGGCGGGGTCGCCGCCCTCCTGGACAACCCGGCGCAGTGGGCCGCGTACCAGGCCGGTGACGTCGCCACCGGGACGGCGGTCGAGGAGGTGCTGCGCTGGACCACGCCGACGCTGCACGCGGGCCGCACCGCCGGGCAGGACTTGACGCTGCACGGCCATCACATCAGGGCCGGGGACGTGGTGACCCTGTGGAACGCCTCCGCCAACCGGGACGAGCGGGCCTTCGACGAGCCGGACGCCTTCCGCCTGGACCGCACTCCCAACCGGCGCCTGTCCTTCGCGTACGGCTCGCACTTCTTCCTGGGGGCGTTCCTGGCGCGGGCGGAGATCGGCGCGGTGCTGGAGGACCTGCGGGAGCGGGTGGGCGAGATGGCGCCCGCGGGGCCCGCGCAGCGCCTGTACTCCAACTTCCGGGGGGGGCCTGGCCACGTTGCCGCTCACCTGGCGGCCCCGGCGATGACGCGACAGCGGCTGTCCGCCCACCGGGGAGGCGGGTGGACAGCCGCTGTCGCAGGAGGCCGTCGGCTACTCGGCGGCGCTCACGGGCACGCGCACGCCCCGCCGCTCGGCCGCCCCGCCGCCTCGCAGGAGCAGCACGCCGAGGCCGGTGGCCGCCGAGGTGACGAGACCGCAGATGAGGAAGGCCTGGCTGACGCCGAGCCCGGCGACGGCCACCCCCGCAACGGCGGCGCCGATGCCCGCACCGCCGTTGCACGCCACACTGGCCAGGATCGCCCCGTGGGTCTTGGCGGCGGCGCCCACCGTCAGGTTGTCGGCGAGCAGATAGGCGGTCATGACGGCGGGCCCCATCGCGATGCCTACCAGGACGAGCAGCGGCAGCGCCAGGGCGAGACCGTTCGCGGTGGCCATCAGGGCGGCGCCCGCGGCGAGCAGCAGACTGAGCACCATCAGTCGGCGCGTGGCGCTCGCCTTCCAGGTCCGCCGCCCGTAGACGAGCGCGGCGAACGCGCTGCCCAGGGCGAGCGTGGCGAACAGCCCGCCGGACAGCGAGGTGTGGCCGGTCTCCGTGGCGAAGCCCGGGATCACCACCTCCACGGCGCCCAGCGTGAAGCCCACGCCCACGAAGACCACCAGGAGCCAGCGCATCTCGCGGGCGACCTGCCGGATGTGGCCGCCGCCGCTCTTCTCGTCCCGCGCCGCCCCAAGGCGCCCGCGCTCCGCGGCGGACGCCATGAGCAGCCCGCCGAGCACGCACACGGCGCCGCTGACGAGCACCGCGAGCCCCGCACCCGACAGGGCCACCGCGGCCGCCGTGATCAGCGGGCCGACGATCAGCGTCGACTCCTCGACCACCGAGTCCAGACCGAAGGCCCGCGAGACCCACTCCTCGGGCAGTTTGCGCGACCAGCCGACCCGCATCAGCGCCCCGAACGGCGGCACACTGCACCCGGCCAGCGCCAGCAGCACGGTCAGCAGCCAGGAGGGGGCACCGCTCTCCCCGACGGGCACCAGGAGCAGCAGCGCCGCACCGCTGAGCAGCGACAGCGCCAGCAGCGCGGCGCTGTGCCCCAGCCGGACCGACACCCACGAGCGCAGCGGCCCGGTCAGCACGTTGGCGATGGAGTACGCGGCCATCGCGATACCGGCGACGGAGAACGAGTCGGTCGCCTGCTGTACGTACAGGACGACTCCGACCGGCATCATGCCGAAGGAGACGCGCCCGATCAGCGACCCGGCGAAGAGCCGGGGAACCCCCGGGGGCCGCAGCAGCTCCCGGTAGCCGGGCGCGCTCTCGTCGGTCGTTGTCGGGCTCACGCCGCTTCCACCTCCAGGACGAAGTGGTCGAGGACCGCCTGCATGCGCTGCTCCACCTCGTCGGCGGTGGCGCCCTCGACGTGGACGTAACCGGTGCTGGCGTGCGAGGCGCGCGGCGGGTCCAGGAGGTCGCCCGGCCGCGCGGTGAGATGGGCGCCGATCACACCGGGCAGCTTACGCAGCTCCTCCTCGGTGCTGATGGCCACCAGCCTGCCGGGCCGGGTGGGCAGCAGGAGGTCGCCGACGGCGCGGTCCTGGGTGTAGCGGGGCTCGGGCACCCGGTCCAGATAGGTGTCGAGGACGACGTTGAGGAAGTCGAAGCCGTACGCGAGACCGTGGTTCATGGGCACCTCGCAGCCCGACAGGCGGGCGGCGACCTCGCTCATGTAGAACTCGCCGTCCTCGGTGAGGAAGAACTCGCCGTGCAGATAGCCGTACGGGATGGCGAGGCCGTCGGTGAGCTGCTGGGCCAGCGCCTTGGCGTCGACCTCCAGGGACTCGCTGGGCGCGTAGGTGATGTTGGCGTTGATCGCGCCGTCCAGGACCTCCAGGATCGGCGCCGGGTTCTTCGACAGGTAGGCGTCCACGACCTCGCCTCGGGCGATGACCGCGCACAGCTGGAACTCGCGACCCCGGATGAACTGCTCGACCATCCAGTGCAGTTGCGGGTCGAGGGCGGGGATGTCGGCGAGGCCCTCGGCGGAGTCGATGCGGTAGGTGTTGATGCAGGAGTCGGAGTCGATGGGCTTGAGGATGACCGGCCAGCCGTGCGCGTCGGCGAACGACTCGACGTCGGCGAGCGTCTTGACCGGGCGGTAGGCGGGGTGGGCGATGCCCAGCTCGGCGTACCGGTCCTTCATCGTCATCTTGTTGCGGACCCAGGCGACCTGCTCCTGCGAGAGGTGCGGCAGACCGGCGAGCTCCGCGAACTTCTGCGCGTCGGCCTGGAGGGCCTCGTTGGGGTTGCAGAAGTACGTCGGCACGACACCGGTCTCCCGCACCCAGCGGGTGTAGCGCTCGGCCTCGCGCTCCAGCGGGGCGGAGGTGTCCAGGGTGAAGGTGGGGACGGCGGCGGTGCGGTCCTTGTACTCCTGGGTCAGCGCGACCGAGTCGAAGCGCAGCAGGACTACCGTCACGTCGTCGCGGCTCAGGACGTTCTCGGTGAAGGTGGCGCGGCGGCTCTCCACCAGCAGGACGACCGGGCGGTCGGCGGGCACGGAGTGCGGTTGGCGGTCGGTTGTCACAGCGGTCATGTCGGGGTTCCTCGGTACGTGGTGGGGAAAGGGTGCCGTCGCGGCCCGCGCACCCGCGGCGGCACGGGGGAGCGGGTGCGGGTGCGCGGGGAAGGAGTGCGGGCCGGGCGCCCTGCGGGCTCTCAGCCGATGACGCGGGTGGCGTCGTCGGTGCGCCCCGGGCGGGTGCGGCGCAGGTCACGGACGACGTTGACACGTTTGAGCCAGCGGTCGTTGCCGTCGAAACCGGCCCGGAAGGGGCGGCGGCCGTGCACGACGTTGCGGTTGTCGACGAAGCAGACGTCCCCGGTTCCGATGAGGACGTCGGCAAGGTTGGCGTCGAGGTGCGCGACGATCCACGCGAACGCCTCGGCGGCTTCGGCGTCGCCGTCCTGCGCCTGGAAGAAGTCGCGGTCGATGCGCAGCACGGGCCGGTCGCGGTGGCCGTCGAGGACGGCGACCGGCGCCATCGGCGGGGCCGAGGCGTCGAACTCGTGCGAGGCGTCGGGCAGCGCGACGAAGCGCGGCTCGGACAGCACCCGGGCGATGTCGGCCGGCACGAGATGGGTGTCGACGTACGAGAGGGTGGTGGGGACCTCGGCCAAGTTGCGCAGCGAGAACAGGCCCACCCAGTCGGCGCGGTGCGGCGAGAAGGCGTCCTCGGTGTGCCAGCCCAGTTCCAGCTCGCTGGAGGCGGAGATCAGGCTGTGCTCGTAGCCCTTGCTCGGCAGGACGTCGGTCACCAGGCGGCCCGACTGCTGGGTGGCCCAGCCGATGACGTCGCCGAGCAGCGACGCGTAAAGCGCCAGCAGGCAGCCGTAGGCCTGGCTGGGCTCGGTGTTCGCCTCGCTCCAGTGGGCGGGGGTGGCGCCCAGCGCGCTCTGGTCGATGACGTTGCCGCGGATCATCGTCGCCCGGGTGCGCTCGTCGCGCCGGGCGGTGTTGAGGTGATCGCGCACGGCGAGCGGGAGGCGGTGGGCGATGACCGGCGCCCGGTCGAGGAAGCGGGGGTCGTCGGCGGACTTGAACTCCTGGGCGCATTCCGCAGCGAGGGCGTGGGCCGCCCGGGCGTCCTGCTCGCTCAGGTCCAGGATGTGCAGCCCGGAGTACTGGTCGCTGCCCTGCGGGTGATCAAGGGACGGGGTTGCCGTATCGCTCATGGTGTACCTCAAGAAAAGTGCTGGTGGCTGCGCTGTGCGGGGTCGCCCGGGGGCTAGCCGTGCCCCTGACTGTCGGAGCGCACGGTGATGAACGGGAAGTCGAGGACCGCCGCGAAGTCGGCGGACACGCGCGCGTAGTCGTCGCCCGTCACGATGAGCAGACCTGCGGGCTCCTCGAAGCTGGTGCTGCGCGTGGTCTGCTCGCCCACCGCCACGAACCAGTTCACGTCGATGGAGCTGGACAGCTCCGGAAGCCGCAGCTCGGCGATGACGCCGTCCGGCTTGGGAACGTACGCCCAGAACGAGTACCGGCCCCGCTCGACGGGGTCGAGCTCGTAGGGCACACCCGACTTGATGCGCTGGTCGATCTCCAGGATGTCGACGCCGAACGCCTCGACGTACCGGCGGACGACGTCGCCGCCGGGCGCGCGGTTGGCGGTCTCGATGAAGACGACGCCGCCGTCGGGACGGACCATGGCCTCGGTGTGGGTAACACCGCTGTGCACCCCGAGCGCCACCGACGCCAGATGCGCGCACTCGCCGACGGCGCGGCCGACCGGATCGGCGGGCGGCACCGGCAGCGACCCCACCGTACGGCCGCTCATCATGTCCAGCATGCTGGAGTTGAAGCGCGACACGAACGACGCGATCCTGCGGCCCTCGTGGTAGAGCGTCTCGCAGTGGTACTGCTCGCCGCTGATGAACTCCTCGGCCTCGAACGCGCCTTGGTTGGCCTCCAGCACCGCCCGCACATCGGCCGCGTTTGCGCTGGTGTGCACCTTGCGCACGCCGGAGCTGCTGGCCATGTTCGTCGGCTTGATGATGAAGGGATGCCCCAGATCGCCCAGGAGCCAATCAAGATACGCCTCGGGCTCGCGCCGGAACCGGTCCCGGTCGAAAGGAACGTTCTTGGGGACAGTGACGGTGGCGGCGACCGCGTGCTTCATCGCCAGTTTGTCGCGGAACCCGTTGGCCTCGCTCACCGAGGCGCCGGGAATGCCCAGCTTCTCGCGCACCTGCGCGGCCGCCAGCGGCGTGTATTCGCCGCAGGAGATGACGGTGACGGAATCGCGGTCGAAGTCCGGCCCGCACACCCGCGTCACACAGTCCAGTGCGGCGGCGACGTCGATACAGCCGGGGTCGTACGGACTGGGCTGCGCGGGCAGAACGAAGAGGTGGTCGAAGGCGTCACTGACGAAATCCGCGCCAACGACATCATCGGAGGTGACACACACGGTGGTGAGCCCCAGCGCCTGACGTTCCTTGGGGAGATCCAGCCGACCGAAGGCGCGTATGGAGGAGGCGGAGTCGAAGAAGTAGAAGACGACCCGGTTTTGCTGCTCGCTCATGGTCAGTCCTCGCCGTCGATGTAGACGACATCGAGCGTGCCGTGCCCATTGGGGGTGGCGCTGGCCGGCAGCTGATAACCGGGGTTCCAGCGCAGCCGGTCCTCAAGGCGATAGGAAGTCCGCAGCGTCAGCTCGTGCCCGTTCTTCCCCAGAATGGTGCCGTCGTAGAGGGTGACCTTGCCGATGTCGGTCATCACCGTGTACTTCGGCTTGGCCAGACCGCTGAGGAACCCACTGGTGCTCAGCTCGCGGGCGAGTTCCAGCCCGCGGTGCACGCTGGTGCGGAACTCGTCGGTGCCGACCATGGGAACGGCGTGGAAGAGGTAGTGCGGGATGAAACGCAGGGTCCGCTGCCGGTCGTAGAGCTCGATCAGCGTCTCGATGTCGTCGTTGACGCCCTTCAGCAGGACGTTCTGGCTGTAGAGCCGCGCCCCGCAGCCCTGCAGCTTCTCGAGCACCTCGACGGCTTCCGGCTGGAGCTCGTACCAGTGGTTGATCTGCAACGAGATATCGAAGTGGAACCGGTCGGCGAACTTCTCGAACACGGCGTAGGTGTCCGCGGTGAACGCCGTCGGATTCTGCACGGGAAGACGGCTTCCCATACGTACCGTGGTGATGTTGGGCGCGTACTCGGCGACGGTGGTCAGCAGCTGGTACAGCTTGCGCGGCGAGATCAGCGGGTCGCCACCGGTAATGAGGATCTCGCGCAGGTACGCGTCCTTCCTCAGGTACTCCCCGATGGCGGTCATCTGGCCCTTGCCCAGGGTGTGCGGATTGTACAGACCGCGCACGCAGAACACGCACTCACTGGCGCAGGCGGAGAGCATGTCGATGACGACGACACGCCGGTAGAGTCGCTCCAGCCCCTCCGGGAAGTCGTCGTGCATCAGGGCGTCGAAATGCCGGGTGCTCTGCCCGATACTGGGCATCGTGGACGGCATGCGGAAATACTGGTTGTAAATCCCCCGGTAGGCCCCGGAGTCCTCACCGTGCTCGCGCTCTGCCCGCTCCAGAAGTTCCCGGGTGTACTTGTGCACCCGCGGCTTCTGCGTCTTGGTGATGGCGTCGAGGAGCCCGGCCATATTGTTTCTCCTTGCTGTTGACGCTCGCGCCGGCTTTGCGATGTGCATACAGCCCATGTGGCGGGCCCAAGCCGTGAACGTCACGTTGAACATCCCTCGCCCTGCAGGTCGATGCAGGTGACACGTTCTGGTCTTCTTTTTTCTGACCTTCCATGGCAACTACACATGGTCCGATTCCGTGGCGTCAACCGTGATCTCGGACTGTTAATGTCGGCGCAAAGAAGGGTGGCCGAAAAAATTCCTTGTGGCCGAGATTCCATCACTGCGGTCCATATGCATGGTGCACATGTGGGGAAAGCGTGGATACAGCGTGAAGGCACAGGTCGGGACCGGGGCCGCCCTGTCCCTCGACATCACGTCGGTCGGCCTGAACGGCTCGGGCAACGCCGTCATCTGCCAGGGCGACACCGGCGGACCGGCGCTACGCGACGACAACGGCGTCCCGGAACTCGTCGCCGTCAACTCGCTCTCCTGGCAAGGTGGGTACCTCGGCACCGATCCGGCCGAGACCCGCACCAGCGTGGTCGACGACCTGGCCGCCTGGATCCGGCAGACCGCCTTCCGCGTGCAGGACGACTTCACTAACGACGGCATCGCCGACCTCATGGCCATCTGGGAGGACGGCACCCTCCACCTCTACAAGGGCGACGGCGATGGCCAGCTTCAGCCACAGGTGAAGGTGCACGGACGACAGGTGCCGTCTCAGCCGGGCTGGCCCGGCTCCGAGTCCTGTCACATCCAACGCTGAGTACGGGGCCCACGTGGGCAGTGGCGTCGGTGTTACTGACTTCGACTCATCAGGGTGATCTTTATGGAAGTCGCGGTATGCGAATGGGGGCGGGTTGACCGCGACGGGACGACGGCGCCGCGAGACGGTACGGATCCAGGCAGCTGAGTTGTTCGGGCATAAGGTCAAGCCACCGGAGGCCGCGCGGCGGCTTCGAATCAGCCGGAAGTCGGCCTACCGGTGACGCCAGTTGTAGCGGAACAGCGGCGTGCAGGGCCTGATCTCGAGCGGGGTGAGCGGGGCACGGTGTCGTTTGTCGCCACACTGCCTGGAAATGCTGGCCGCGTACCTGGAGCAAGGGCCGGCCGTGCACGGCTAGGCCGTGTTTTAGAAGCCGATCATCTGGCGGCGATCGGCGATCGCCGCGGGCTGCCAGTCGGGTCCGGAGACACACACCTCCGTGCTCCGCAGTCTGGTCTGGTGGATGCGAAGTGGATGATGGTTCGGTGACGAACATCAGTGACGACCACGTGAAGGTCCATTTCCGCATGGAGATAGACGAGGACGGATGGCCGCCGGCGAGTGTTGAGAGCCTGTGGGCTGTCGACCTCGACGATGGCACGGTGCGGCTGGACAACACTCCCTGGTTCGTCCGCGGAGTCGCCAGTGGTGATGTCATCCGGGTTCAACCGGATGATGACGGTGTTCTCTGGGCCGGAGAAACGGTTCAGCCTTCGCAGAACTGCACCATCCGGCTCATCGTGCTGAAGGACGCCGGCTCAGCCGCCGCTCGGCAGAGCGTGCTGGAGGTCTTCCATCGCCTCGGCACGACGGGCGAAGGCATCGAGCGGTTCGGGATGGTGGCCTTGGATGTCCCGCCGCAGGCAGACCTGCTGAAAATCCGCGAGCTGTTGGAGCACGGCGAGACGAAGGAGTGGTGGCACTGGGAAGAAGGGTGTGTCACTGCCGCCTGGGAAGCCACTGCGCGACCGTGAGGGCAGTGGTGCCCCGTCCCAGCCCGCAGTGAGCCAGGCTGCATCGTTTTCGCGCAGGAACCGACCGCTCAGGCCCGTCATATCCATTCGCCGATCGCGGCGATCAGGACGGTGGCTTCGAAGCGGACGGCGAGCTTGTCGAACCGGGTGGCGACCGCTCGGTTGCGCTTGAGCCGGCTGATCCCGCACTCGACCGCGTGCCGGGCCTTGTAGTCCTCGCGGTCGAAGGCCGGAGGCCGCCCGCCGGCCTTCCCGCGCCGTTTGCGGTTGGCCACCTGGTCGGCCGGCTCCGGGATCGTGCACCGGATTCCCCGCTTTCGCAGGTAGGCCCGGTTGGCATGGGAGGAATACGCCTTGTCGCCTCGCACTCGCAGCGGGCGGACGCGGGGACGGCCGAGTCCGGTGCGGGGCACTCGGATGCCTTCCAGGACGGCGGTGAACTGAGGACTGTCACCGCGCTGTCCTGCGGTGACCAGCAGGGACAGTGGCCGTTGGCCTTGTTCGCAGGCCAGGTGGATCTTGGTGGTGAAACCTCCCCGTGACCGGCTCAGGCCGTGGTCGTCGGGCTCGGTGCGGGTTCCGCCCGGCGGTTCGTTCTGGGCCTGGCCGTCGCGGCGGGCGCCCGCGGCGTGCTGATGGGCCCGGCAGATCGTGGAGTCGACGTTGACCTCCCATGTGATCAGCCCGGCCGCATCCGCCTGGGCCTGCAGCCGGGTCAGCAGTTCGGGCCAGGTGCCGTCGCGTTGCCAGCGACGAAAGAGTCCGTAGACGGTCTGCCACGGCCCGTACTCCGACGGCAGATCCCGCCACGCAGCACCGGTCCGCACCCGCCACCGGATTTCGTCGATCAGCTTCCGTCGGACCAACGACGGCCGCCCCAGCACCGCGACCGGTAACAGCGGCTCCAGCACCGCCCACTGCCCGTCAGAAAGATCCCCTCGTCCCACACCGCGATCATCGCGATGCGGGACGAGGAGCAGAGCCGACTTCCAAAACACGGCCTAGGCGCTCGTGGATCACGGCTCCTTTGAGGAGGATCTCGGCCCACAGCATCGCGTCGATCAACGGCGCGACCTCATCACCATCCGCCGGTACGGCTGCCCGTTGGGCGCCCTCCTCGGCGGTGTTACCGGCGTCTCGCCCGACAGGTACTTGGCGACCGTGCGCCGGTTCAGCCCCGTCTCTTTCGCGATCTCCCGCAGGCTCATCGCGCCGGACTCGTACAGGCCGCGAAACCGCCTCAACTCCAACCAGCGATGCGGATCCAAGACCACTCTCGCCGCCCTCCACCGACCCCGAACAGGACGACAGAAGACTCGCGCGACACCAGCCTCACCGCATCAACAACGGTGCACTTTCATCCGTACGCAGTGGTGCGCGTTCACGGCTCTGGCAAGATTTTCGTAGCCAGAGATCATCTCGGTGACAGGATCGACAGGTCCGCGTAGAGGGCAGCCTGCGGCTGTACTCTTTGGAACTAGCAAACCTGTTACCGCAGTTGGCAGATGTGGTGGTTGTGCCAGCCGATGTTTCCGATGAAGTCGTGGCGGTCCGGGCCCGCACGAAGTCTGGCGTTCCAACGGGATGTACGGGATGCGGTCGCTCCAGTGCGTGGTGCCATAGCCGCTATGTACGGCGCCTCGCCGATGTCGCTCTCGGCGGCCGGCCGCTGCGCATCGACTTGTCCGTAGGCCGCTTGTACTGCGAGAACCCGTCCTGCCCGAAGGTGACCTTCGCCGAACAGGTGCCGGGCCTGACCGTGCGCTACCAACGCCGCACCCCGTTCTTGCAAGGCTTGGTGGAGTCCGTCGGGGTGCTGCTGGCCGGCCGAGGCGGTGCCCGGATGCCGCGGATCCTGAACACCACGCTCTCGCGGTGTACCGTCCTGTCCCAGCTGATGCGGATGCCGCTGCCACCACGGGTCACACCCAGAGTGCTGGGGTGGACGACCTCGCGCTCTACGGCGACACCCTTGGCCCTGAATGTCGACCGCGGTGGCACGCGGGTGCCCATAGCGTCCGTGCTGCCGCACCTGGAAGGCGCGTTCAAGCGCGCCGAGATGGCCGCGCCAGTCTTGCCGGTTGCAAGATCCCGCACCCTCTCAAGGAGTGCGTGAACACTGGTCCCCGGAGTGGTCCAGGTTGCAGCCGAGAACAGCCTGCCCCCGCCGTGCCCGCCCCGAGGACCAGATTGCTCGGCAGGGCGGGCAGCTCTGCCTCCGCCGACTCCGGAAGGCATCCTGAAACGATCAATAAGCCTGAGTTATCGGATCCTGCTGATCTTCGATGTTGATGGTCACGGCGGGGAGCTGGAAGATCGACAGCGGGCCGGAACCGCTGCTCGGTGATCCGTGAGCGGTGCGGCGCCCGTACCGGTGACACCGCACCGCCCAGCGGGACGCCTGCGGCCGCCGGAGCGTGTCGACCGGAGACAAGCCGTTGTCCCAGGGCGGCAGCACGCCCACACACGCAGGAAGAAGACCGGGAGCCGACCGGCGAGCCCGGCACGCCCGCGCACCCAGCCCCGGGCGCCTCGTTCCTCAGACAGGAGTACCGCACATGCTCGTCTCAGAAGAAACCACGAGCCGCGTCTGGTTCATCACGGGCGCCAGCCGGGGCCTCGGCCGCGCCTTCACCGAAGCGGCACTGACGGGCGGCGACCGCGTCGCGGTCGCCGCCCGCACCACGGCCCCGCTGGAGGAGCTGGCGGCCGCCCACCCCGGGCGGGTGCTGCCCCTCGGGGTGGATGTGACCGACCGCGACGCGGTGTTCGCCGCCGTCGCCGAGGCGGTCGGCCACTTCGGTCGGCTCGACATCGTCGTCAACAACGCCGGCATGCTGTCGATGGGCATGGTCGAGGAGTTCACCGAGGCCGAGGCCCGGGCCCAAATGGACATCAACTTCTTCGGCACGCTCTGGGTCAGCCAGGCCGTGATGCCCGCCCTGCGCGAGCAGGGATTCGGGCACCTGGTGCAGGTCTCCAGTATCGCCGCCTTGGGCGGCTTCCCCAGCACCGGCCTCTACAGCGCCAGCAAGTTCGCCCTGGAAGGGCTCAGTGAAGCCCTCGCCGCAGAGGCAGCCAGCTTCGGGGTCAAGGTGAGCATCGTCCAGCCCGGCGGCTACTGGACGGACCTCTACACCGCCATGCGCAACACGAGCCCCTTGGAGGCGTACGCGCCGCTGCGGGAGGAGTTGGCCAAACAGTTCGCCGAAGGCTCGGTCGACAGCGACCCGAAGCTCGCCGCAGCCGCGCTGCTCAAGCTGGTCGACAGCGACGAGCCACCGCTGCGTCTCCTCCTGGGGGGCATGATCTACGACCTCGCGTTCGACATCACCCGCACCCGCATGGACACCTGGGCGGCATGGGAGCACGTCAGTCGCGCCGCGGAACACGCGATCCCCGCTCCCGCCACCGCGGTCGAGGAGGCGGGGACCGGCCCTCAACAGGAAACGCGATGACCCGACGGCCTGGAGACCCCGGCCGAACCAGGCCCTGCGGGCCGCCGAGGGCGCCCGGCCGTCGGCGCCGGGACGGCATGTGCACCGTCGGGGAAGGCCGGCCACCCGGCCGGGCCCGGGGTTGCTGCATGTCGTTCCGTACCGCGGCCGAGATCATCCACCGCTTCAACCACGCCTTCATCGACCACGACGCCTCCTCGCTCGGCGACCTGATCGCCGACGACTGCGTGAGGGAAGCGTAAGTGCCGGCCCCTCGACGAGCCCGACGGGCCCGCTATGAAGGCCGCGCCGAGTGCCTGGAGTTCCGCCAGGCACTCGCCGAGGACCGCATGAGCCAGTTCGAGCCGGAGGCCGTTGTCGTCACCGGTGAACGGGCAACGGTCCGCTGGCGGTACCACTTCGGCGACGGACCCATCGACTCGGTCCGCGGCGTGAACCTCCCGCTGGTACGGGACGGCTTGATCGTCGAGTCCCTCGGCTACAGCAAGGCCACGGGCGACGCCCAGCTGGCCGAGGCCGGAATCCACGGAAAGCAAATCGACTTGAGGAGAGGGTATGAAGGCGAAGGACCGCCGAGTGCCCGGCGAGCGGAACCTGATCGCCGGGATGCTGGTGGACGCGGTGGGCACCGGCATGTACGTACCATTCAGCCTGGTCTTCTTCCAGCGAATCACCGGACTGCCACTGCCGACGATCGGCACCGTCCTGACCGTGGCCGGACTACTGGCGATGGGCTCCATGCCGGTCGGCGGCTGGGCCGTCGACCGGTTCGGTGCCCGACGGGTGCGGCTGGTTCTCTACCTGGTCCGCGGCCTCGGCTTCCTGGCCTTCCCGCTCGGCACCACCCTGCCGGTCTTCGCCCTGGTCGCCACCCTCGCCGCGGCCGGCGCCCAGGCGTTCCCCGCGACCCAGCAGGCCTTGATCGGCGAGCTCGCCCAGGGGGAGCACCGGGACCGGCTGATGGCACTCGCCCGGAGCGTGAACAACGCCGGCCTCGGCGCCGGCGGCCTGCTCGCCGCCGGACTGGTCCAACTCGGCGGTGACCGAGGCTTCCTCGCGGTCGCCTGGCTGAACGCGATCACCTTCTTCGTCGCGGCACTGTTCGCGCTGCGGATCAGGACACCCCACCCGGCCCGCCCCGCGACCGGCCGGCAGCGGTCCGGCTACCGCGCGGTGCTGCGCGACCGCCCGTACGCCGGGCTCACCCTGGCCAACTTCCTGATCGCCCTGGGGTATTCGGCGCTCAGCGTGCTGCTGCCGGTGTACGCCGTGAGCCAGTTCGACCTGCCCGCCTCGGTGGCCGGTCCGCTGTTCGCGGTCAACACCGCGCTCTGCGCCTTCGCCGGCGTGCCAGTCGGTGGGCTCGGCCGGCGCTTCGCCCGACGCACCCGGGTGGCCGCGGTCGGCGCCCTGGTCTTCGCCACCGCGTTCCTCGGCTACGCACTGCTGGGCGGCATGCCCCGCCAGGGCGTGATGGCTGGCATGGTCGGGCTTCTGGTCCTTTACACGATCGGCGAACTGGTGCACAGCCCGAGCGCGGGCGCACTCTCAGTGAGCGCCGCTCCCGCTGAGGCGCGCGGCCGCTACCTGGCCACCTACCAACTGTCCTGGGCGCTGTCCCAGACCCTGGCGCCGTCACTGTTCACCGGGCTGCTGACGGTCGACGGCCGACTGCCCTGGCTGGTTCTGGCGGCGAGCTCGACGGCGGGGGCCATCATGCTGCTCGCCCTGGAGCGGCGACTGCCGGCCGAGGCGGTGTACACCACGACGGTCGGGGCCGTGCCGCCCACACGCGGCGAGGCCGCCGAGTCGGGGAGGCTCAGCCGGGGCCGCGCGGACTAGGTGTATCGATCACGAGCGTTGTTCACGCTGCCTGGTCGAAGACCTCCGGTGTGGTGGAGGCGTCTAGGCTTCACCGCACACGGAGGTCTTCGCGGCGCACCGTAATGCCCGGCTGACCGTTCACGGCAGACGGATCCTGGTCGAATGTCCTCGCGGGCCGTCCGATCGCGCACGTTGCCGCAGAGGTGGGGGATATTCCGGCCCACCGCCCACAAAGGGGTCCGCCGCCGGCGGACCGAGGTGATGCGGGCCTGCACGACCGTTCCAGCCGGCTCTGCACGACCCCACACCGGACAGCCGCCGTGATCGAGACCCGTGTCTGCCGCCTGCGGACCGACTGCAAGCTCGGCCCGGCACGGATCGGCCCGATCCTGGGCCTTCCCGACTCGACCGTGCACCGCATCCTGGTCCGGCACGGTCTGAACCGCCTGGCCTGGCTCGACCGGCCGACCGGCGAGCCGATCCGCCGCGACGAACGTGCCAGGCCGGGAGAGTACTACCGCAAACCCGGCCTGGGTGCCGCGGCGGCCCGGGCTCAGTTCGCGCGTCGGAGCATCGCGAGCCGGCTCGTCGTGCGGTCCAGGTCGCGGGTCAGGGATTGGCCGTCGGGGAGGGAAGTCAGTGGGTCGGAGCCGATGAGGATCAGCCGGACGTCGCGGTCGCAGGCGACGTCCACGAGGTTCGCGAACCGCTGCCGTCCGTCCGTGGAGGCCTCGGCCAGCGGGGGTACGCCGTCCATGACCAGGGTGCCGAAGCGTTCGGCGAGGGCCAGGTAGTCGGGCACCGCCGTCGCGGTCTCGCACAGCGCGTCGAAGCCGAGCCACACGAGTTCGCCGCGGACCGCGCGGGCCGGGAGCTCCCGCAGGTGGGCCTGGACGGTGGTGGCCTCGGCGGGCGCCGGGACGGTGAGGCCCAGCGCCTCCAGGGCGGTGTCCCCCGGGGGGAGGCACAGGCCCGTCGCGAACCGGCGGCCGCCGGCCGCCGGCCGAGGCGCGGCGAGTCGGCGGAAGTCCACCGGACCCGTAACGTCAAGGACGTCCATCCGTTCCTCTATGAGCTTGATGGTGGGCTCGAACAAGTGGTGGTAGAGCGGGTCCGGCATCAGTCCGGCGGGCGGGTAGTTGGAGGTCGTGACCAGGGTGATCCGGCGGTCGAGGAGCGTCCGGAAGAGGCGGGCGATCAGCATCGCGTCGCCCGCGTCGTGTGCGTGGAACTCGTCGAAGACCAGGATCCGGCTATCCCCGATCAGCTCGTCGAGAGCGCTGTCGACGGCGCTCTGCCCGTCGTGGCGGGCGCCCGGTCCGGTCACTCCGTCGTGCAGCCTCCGGAAGAAGTCGTGGAAGTGCAGCCGGCGTTTGCGCCGGGCGGGCAGCCCCTCGTAGAAGGTGTCCACCAGCCAGCTCTTGCCCCGACCCACCGGGCCCCAGACGTACAGGTCGCGAGGCGGCCTGGGGAACGTCCAGGCCGGCCGGGCGAGTTCGGCCGCCAGGCGGGCCAACCGCTCGACGGCGGCTTCCTGTGCCGGGGCGACTGAGAATCCGTGCCGCGCCGCGGTCTGGTGGAAATGGCGGCGCATGGCCTGTTCGTGCTGGGGCACCGGTCTGCTCATCCGTTCGTACACTGGGTTTCGGGGTCGGGGCATCGGCCGAGCGGTCAGGCGGGTTCGGAGGTCGCGGTCGCCGGCTCCAGGACGTCCACCGTCCCGCGGCCGCCGTCCACCCGGATCCTGTCCCCCGTCCGGATCCGCGTCGTGGCGTTTCCGCATCCGACCACCGCCGGAATGCCGAGCTCCCGCGCCACGATCGAGGCGTGCGAGAGGTTCGCGCCGACGTCCGTCACGATCGCCGAGATCCGCGTGAACAGAGGTGTCCAGCCGATGTTCGTCACTGTGGTCACCAGGATCTCGCCCGGCCGGATGACCTCGCCCTCCTCCACGGCGGCGACGACCCGGGCGATGCCCTCCACCACGCCGGCGGACGCGGGCGAGCCCGCGACCGTGTCCGTGGCGGGTGTCGTGTCCTGCGCGTCGAACAGGTCGGCCCGCCGGTTCGGGTCGGCGGCCCAGGTCTGCGGGTCGAACTCGCCCCGGATCAGAGTCGGGTAGGTGGGAAGCTCGCGGTAGCCCTCGTACGCGGCACGGCGGGCCGGCACCGCGGCGAGCGGAGTCCGGTCACCGCCGAGCACGGCGAGGATCTCCTCGCGGGACAGGAAGAACAGCTCCTCCCCCGCCCCGCTGACCTCGCCGGCACGCAGTACGAACGTGCGCAGCAGCCAGAAGACGCGGGCGACCTCGGTACGGGCGGCCTCCCGCAGGCGTGCCGAGGCCGCCCAGGTGTCCACCGCGACGCGTATCCCCGTCACCCGCCGGGGGTGTTCGGCGGCCAGGCGGTCCCATGCCGCCGCGCGAGCGGTGGTTTGCCGTGCGAGCCGCAGTGCCGCGTCCTCCTCGACCGTGCCGAGTGCGGAGAGCTGCCGGTCGATCCACTGCGCGTCCTCGGCGGGCCGCGGGAGGGACACCTCGAACTCGTGCGGGCCGCGGTGACCGTACGCACGGGTGTAGGTGTCGCGGTCGGTCTCCCCGCGGGCGAGCCGTTCCAGGCCGAGCAGCGGTCCCATGCTGGCCAGTTGACCCTCGTCGCCGAGGCCGGTGGTCATCAGGTCGGCGTCCACTTCGCCCACCAGGGACTCCAGGGTGCCGCGTACCTTGACGAGGGAGTCGCCGTCCTGGCGGGTGGCGGCCTGGAGCATGTGGCAGCAGCGGCGGAAGTACGGCTCCACCTCCGACTCCCACAGGGCCGACAGGTCCTCCGCGGTCACCGCGGCGGCGACGCGGGCCCGCAGTTCCTCGCAGCGCGCGGGCGCCCCCTCCAGGAACGCCGGCAGCTGCTTTCCGTTCGCGCGAATGCGGCTCAGCACCGCGAACGCCTCGCCGATGGTGTCCCGCCAGACCCGCAGCCGGGATGCGGGCAGCAGCGGAATGGCCATGCCCTCCGGAAGGCGCCCGAACACCAACTCGTTGGCCCGGGCGAACTTCCGGCCCTGCCCGAACGCGGCCGCGAGGGTAGCCGTGACGCTGAGGTTCATGTAGAAGCGGCCGCCGATGTTCCCGTACATCGGGCGTCCTTCCAGGCTGGCCCCGACCATCACATCGCCCATGAACGTCTTGACGAACGACCAGGTCGCGGGCGTCATCACGTCCGGGACGGCCTCGCCCAGGTTGGCGCTCGTCCACAGGGAATCGGTGCCGGTGCTGTCGTTCCACACCTCGGGCCGGGGCGCCGCGACCGTGGTGACCGGCCGTGCCTGCAGGATGCGGAAGGAACCCGCCTCGCGCGCCCACTCGACGTCGCGCGGCTCCCCGTACAACTCCTCGATCGCCATTCCGAACCGGGCCAGTTCACCGGCCTCCTCGGCAGTCAGGACCGGAGCTTCGCGCAGGTCCGCGGGGACCGGCTGCTCCGCGGTGCCATCGGCGGTCGGTACAGTCATCAACTCCTTCGCGGCGATACGTTCCTCCACGACAGCCAGGTTCGCCCGGTCGACGACCAGGGTGTCCGGGGTGACCAGCCCGCTGACGACGGCTTCGCCCAACCCCCAGGCCGCATTGATCACGAGCCGGTCGGCACGCCCGCCGAGCGGGTCGAGGGTGAACATCACCCCGGCGGCATCCGCGGCCACCAGCTCCTGCACCACCACGGCGAGCGAGACGTCCTCATGCGCGATGCCCGCCCGGGCTCGGTACGTGAGGGCGCGATCGGTCCACAGGGATGCCCAGCACCGTCGGACGGCTGCCAACAGGGCGCTCTCGCCGGTGATGTTCAGGTAGGTGTCCTGCTGGCCGGCGAAGGACAGGTCGGGCAGGTCCTCCGCCGTGGCCGACGACCGCACGGCGACCGTGCGCGCGCCGTCGCCGAGTTCCGCGTACGCCTTCGAGATGGCCTGTTCCAGGGCGGAGGGCAGCGGGCCCTCCGCAAAGAGCGCCCGGATGCGGGCACCCGCACCCGTGTTCGGATCGCCGTCCGGTCCGGATGCGGCAGTGAGCTCCGCACGGATGCGGTCGGCCACGCCTGTCAAGGTGACGAATTCCTGGTACGCGGCGGTCGTCACATGGAAACCGCCCGGTACCGGCAGCCCCGCGCGCGCGAGCTCGGACAGGGCCGCTCCCTTGCCACCCGCCATGTTCAACGTCGCAGCCACAGCGTCCAAGGACAGCACAAAGACCATGCTCTGATCCCCCAACTCGACCTCCGAGAAAGGATCATGATCGCACCAGAGGCGACCGCACGACCAGGCCTGTCCGCTGACGAGGCAACGGCGGGGCCGTGGGCGGCGGTCCGGCCGGCGGACGTGTGCCGCGATAATCCTTGGGCGCAGCATCGATTCAGAAGCCGAATCGGGACCAGCCTCGACGTGGCCACCGAGGCCAGCACCTACCGGATCGCCCACGACCTCACCATCTGGATGGCCGACCGAGACTTCCCCGGACGACCCACCCGGCAGACCAGCAACTTCACCCCCAGCCAGATCGGCGTCTTCGCTGCCTACGCCACGACCCGTGGCCGCGCACTGGTGGACCGGGAGCTCTACCTGCACAAGTCCTGGACCAAGGGTGAGCCGGCCAAGCGCCTGGTGCTGCGCGCCCTGGCCTCCGACCAGTTTGAAGCCTTCCTGGCAGTACGGAACTGTTTCGCCCCTGATGTGGTCCTCACGAGCTGCAAGGTGCCGGACACGCGCCTTGAGGAGATCGCCGCCCTGCGGCGGCTCAGTGTGCCGGCACCTCGGCGAGCCCCCCGTACTCGATCCACTCGTGGGTGCGCTATAGGGGCAGGAGTTTGCCGTCCGGCACGCCCGCTCCCGTCAGTGCTCGTGAGCGCGGAGTTATGATCAACATATACTTCTGCGGCTCGACAGCCTGTGGGTTGTCGGCGGAGAAGGACACACGGGGGGTGTGATGGAGCTGCGGGACATCGAGATCTTTCTGGTCCTGGCCGAGGAGTTGCACTTCGGCCGGAGCGCCGAGCGGCTCACGGTCTCCCAGGCGCGGGTCAGCCAGGCCATCCGAAAGCAGGAACGGCGGATCGGCGCCGCGCTGTTCGAGCGCACCAGCCGCACCGTGCGCCTGACCAGCGTCGGACGCCAGCTGCGCGACGACCTGCAGCCGGTCTATGCGGGCCTGCACGAGTCCCTGGAACGCGCCCGGCTGGCCGCCCGCGGTGTCACCGGCAGGCTCCGCGTCGGCATGATGCCGTTCAACGTCGTCGACATGCACCCCTACTGGAGGGAGTTCCGCTCGCGGTATCCACAGTGGGAGCTGGAGATCCGCCAGCTGGCGTACGTGGATCCGTTCGGCCTGCTCCGTGACGACGACATGGACGTCCTCGTCACCTGGCTGCCCGTGGAGGAACCGGACCTCACCGTCGGCCCGGTCCTGTGCACGGAACCCCGGATCCTCGCCGTTGCCGCCGACCACGAGCTCGCCCAGCGGACGTCGGCGCGACTGGAGATGTTCGCCGACTTCCAGCACGTCGTCGCACCCGGCATGCCGGACTACTGGGAGGACAGCTACCTGCCCTTCCACACTCCCCAGGGCCGGCCGATCGAGCGTGGGCGCCCCGTGACCAACGCGGAGGATCTGATCAACCAGGTCGGCATGGGCGAGATCGTCCACTGCTTCCCCAGCCATGTCACTCGGCACTGGGGCATGCCGAACATCCGCTGGATACCCGTCACGGACCTGGCGGCCTTGTCCTTCGCTCTGGTCTGGCGGACCGAGGCGGAGAACGAGCTGATCGGCGCTCTCGCCAACATGGTCCGCGAACTCGGCGCATTGCGGTTCTGACGCGCTGCCACGTCTCGGAGTCGAGGATGCCGCCGTCGCCGGCCGGACGGGCACGGTCCCGGGGCTCCTTCCCTCTGGCGGTGACGGTGTCGGCGGGCACAACGCCGGCATGAGGTCGGGAGACCGGCTGGTGCCCGGCGAGCCGGTGGTCCAGCCGCCCGGGATTCAGGACACTCCGACACCACTGATCGCCGAACTCCTGACCCCGCAGCACCTGTCCGGCCCGGCTCAGATGCCCGGGTGCCCCGTGCTTGGGCGGTCCGGAGCCGTTCGGCTGTCCCGACCGAAGTGCGTCTCCTCCGCCAGGGCCAAGAAAATCTCCCTGCCGCGTCGTTCCACGACCGCCCCCGTACGGCGATAACCGTCGAGTTATCGATCAATGCACGAAGCCTGTGTTGATCCGGACATGGCTCTCACGGGAGGCTTTAGGTACCCGGGCAGGCTGGCCGTCGAGGGCCTCGGTTCCCCCAGCCGTCCTCCCGCCCGGCCACCCTTCCCATGATGCCCCGCTCCGTCAGGCGTGGCTTTCCGCTGCTTTGTTCCTGGAGGAACCAGTCATGGCGCCACTGCCTGACACGGGCTCACCCGGTCACCGGCACCAGGAGTCAGACAGACGTGCGAGACAGGTTCGACATGACCGTGACGTACGCGATGCACAACGCCTTACGAAGGGAGTTGCACTACCTTGCCCGAGCCACCGCCTGCGCCCATCCCGATCCCCGGAACGTCCTGCGCACCACTGCGGGCTGGGAGCTGTTCCGGGGGGCTTTGCATGCTCACCACGCCGCCGAGGACGACGCACTGTGGCCCTCCCTGCGCCAGGCCCTGAACGGCCGTCCCTTCTGCCTGGCGCGGCTGGAGGCGATCGAGGCCGAGCACGCCGCGCTCGCTCTGCTGCTCGAGGCGATCGACCAGACGCTGGCCGGCCCCGATGTCGGGCTAGACCTGTTCGGTGAGCTCACCGGCTCGCTGGTCACCGGTCTACGCGGACACCTCCGCCACGAGGAGGAAGCCATCTTCCCGCTAGTCCAGACCATCCTGAGCAAGGAGCAGTGGGAACACTTCGGGCGCGTCCACGCCCAGCGGATCGAGGCCGACGCGGCACGGATCCTGCCATGGCTCCTGGACGGCGTCGCCGAGCGGACCGTGGCCGCCGTTCTGAGGCAGCTCCTGCCTGAGTCCGCGCACCACACGTACGCGCACCGATGGCAGCCCGCCTACGCGGTGCTCGACCGGTGGGGTACCCAGGGCGCTCTGACCGTCACCCGGCCCTAAGACCGTGTCCTACATGGTCTTAGATCAGCCACCCCGCCATGCTGCCCGGCTCACCGACCCGACGCACCCCCGTTTCCCTTGACCAAAGACATAGGGGCCCCGGGGGGACCACCCGGAGGCCGGGCGCCCCCTCTCCCCCGGCGACACCCGGCCGGAGGGGTGAAGGGCCACTCCTCTCTCCGCGCCGCCCGGCATCGGCACCCCCACCCGCCGCCGCCATGAGACCCTCACCATGAACACCGGCGACGCAGAAAAAACCGGCAGGAACCCGGCACGCCCCGGCACAACGCAAAAAGGGTCCGCTGATCAGGACCACACCGCCGGACAACCCGCCACCGCGGGTTCACGTTCACGTTCCGTGCCCGTTCGCGGCCACACTCACATCCGCCCTCGCGGCCACGTCCCCGTTCGCACTCCGTGCGCGGCCACGCTCCCCTGCGGGAAGACGGGCTTCAGGCAGACCCACCCACCACCGCCCCACCACCGGGCGGCCGTCGGGCGCGGAACGGCGCCGCCGCCCCGGGGGGGCAGGGCGGTCCCCGTCGAGCGGGGCTGCGGGCCTGGTCACGGGCCCCTCCCCGGGGCTCCGCCTGAAGGGCCACCACACCGGCGGGTTAGCATATGAGCGCCGCCTAGCTCGAAAGATGGACCTGTGACTGTCAATGACGACGCGTTCACTAACTGGAAGAGCCGCGAGGAGAT
>NZ_JACHJG010000025.1 GCF_014203545.1 Streptomyces netropsis | reverse complement strand
CGCGCCGGAGAATCCGGCAGCGTCGTCACCCTCGTCCTGCCCAACCAACGCCGCGACATGACCCGCCTCATGGCCGACGCCGGCATCACCCCGCACATCGCCCAGGTCCGCTCCGGTGAGGCCGAGCTGAGCCGCATCACCGGTGCCCAGGCACCCTCGGGCGTCCCCGTCACCATCTCCGCGCCGGCGGCCGAACGCCCCAAGCGCGGCTCCTCGGCGCGCGGCCAGCGCAGCCGACCGGCCCAGGCGCGCCGCTCCGCCGCCTCCGCCTCCGCGCGGGAACGGTCCGGCGGCGCCGCCCAGCGCCGCACCCCGCCCCGTAACGCCGCCTGATCCCCCCGGTCCGCATCCGCTACCGGTCTTCCCTCCCACCCTGTTGAGGCACTATGCGCTGCGTCATCGCCCGCTTCCCCTTCGACCTGGTCAAGAGTGAGGTCGAGCATTCGATGAAGGGCGTCAAGCCCGAACCCGTCACGGGCCCGTCCGTGACCATCGGCCGCCGCACCTACCCCGTCAAGCAGGTGGGGGAAGTGATCACCAGGCAGGACCGGCGCGACTTCACCGCGGGCGAGGTGACCCGGGCGCTGACCCGTCTGGGCTTCACCTGCCACGACGTCCCCGCGCCGGCGCCCGCCGTCGCCCCGACCCCGTTCGAGACGGCGTCGGCCCTGCTCGGAGCGCCGCCGGCGCTCTGACGGCCGGACCGTCGCCGCCCCGCCCCGTGCCCCGGCCGCGCGGGGCCGGCGGCGAGCAGTTCACCCCGGCGGGCCACTGGGCCGGGCGCACGGGCACGGCAGGTACTGCACTTCCGGCGGCCGGCACAGCAGCGTGCCCATCACCTCCGCCGCCCTGCGGGCGCAGGGGGAGGCGAGGTACGCGGCCCGCCCCTCCTCGCTCGTCCACCGCTCGACCAGCGCCATCACCTCGGGGCGGTTCGGGTCGGCGTACACGTCGTAACCGAGACAGCCGGGCTCGTCGAGCGCGGGCTCGATGAGGGCTTCGAGTTCGGTGCGCAGCCCGTCCTCCCGGCCCCGTCGTGCCTCGAACCTGGAGATGACGGTCAGGGACACCGCGCACTCACCGGGTGGCGAAGGTGGCGGTGTCGATGACGAAGCGGTAGCGCACGTCTCCCGCGGCCAGCCGCTCGTACGCCTCGTTGATCTGATCCACGGCGATCGTCTCGATCTCGGAGCCGATGCCGTGCGCGGCGCAGAAGTCGAGCATCTCCTGCGTCTCGGCGATGCCGCCGATCATCGATCCGGCCAGGGTCTTGTTGCCGACGATCAGCGAGAACATCCCCACGGGAGTGGGCTCGCCGGGTGCGCCCACGTTGGCGAGGGTGCCGTTGGTCCGGAGCAGGCCGAGGTACGCGTCGAGGTCGATGGTGGCCGACACCGTGTTGACGATGAGGTCGAAGGAGCCGGCCAGCTTGGTGAAGGTCTCCGGGTCGCTCGTGGCGTGGAAGTGGTCGGCGCCCAGGCGCAGCCCGTCCTCCTGCTTGCGCAGGGACTGGCTGAGGACGGTGACCTCGGCGCCCAGGGCGTGCGCGATCTTGACGCCGATGTGGCCGAGGCCGCCCATGCCGACGACGGCGACCTTCTTGCCGGGGCCGGCGTTCCAGCGCCGCAGCGGGGAGTACAGCGTGATGCCGGCGCACAGCAGCGGTGCGGCCTCGTCGAGGGCGATGCCCTCGGGGATGCGCAGGGTGTAGTTCTCGTCGACGACGATGTGGGTGGAGTAGCCGCCGTAGGTCGCCGAACCGTCCGGGGCGGAGGGGTAGGTGGCGGTCATGCCGCTCGCGCAGAACTGCTCGTCACCGGCGAGGCAGTTCTCGCACGTGCGGCAGGAGTCGACGAAGCAGCCGACGCCCACCCGGTCGCCGAGGACGTACTTCGTCACGCCGGAGCCGACGGCCGTGACGACGCCCGCGATCTCGTGGCCCGGCACCATCGGGAACAGCGCCTGGCCCCAGTCCTCGGCGACCTGGTGGAGGTCGGAGTGGCAGATGCCCGCGTACTTGATCTCGATGAGGACGTCGTGCTCGCCGACCGGGCGGCGCGGCACGGTGGTGCGCTCCAGCGGTGCCTTCGGGGCGGGGGCGGCGTAGGCGGCGACCTGGGTGACGGAAGTGCTCATGATCCTGCTGTCTCCTTGCGGTTCCTCTGTGTTGACCTCCATGTTTCCGCCGACGGCGGGAGCTGCCCAGGGTCCGGCCCAGCCCGGGTGACGCCCAGCCTGGGTCTGTCGGAACCCCCTTGCGTCCCTAGGATCGACGGCATGGATCAGAGAGCCGAACTGGGCACATTCCTCCGGTCGCGCCGCGCGCGCATCAAGCCGGAGGACACGGGGCTGACGCTGTACGGCGAGCGCCGACGCGTCCCCGGGCTGCGCCGGGAGGAGCTGGCCCAGCTGGCCGGGGTGAGCGTGGACTACTACACGCGCTTCGAGCAGGGCCGGGCCGACAACGTCTCGAACGAGATCGTCGACGCGGTCGCCACGGCGCTGCGGCTCGGCGCGGACGAACGGACCCATCTGCACCACCTCGTACGGGCCGTGCCGGTGGGCGCGCGCGGGCCGGTGCCGGCTCCGCCGCCGCAGGAGGTGCGCCCCGGGGTGCGCCGGCTCCTCGAGACGATGTCGGACACCCCTGCCTGCGTCATCGGTCGCGGCAGCGAGTTCCTCGCCTGGAACCCGCTGTACGCCGCCCTCGTCACGGACCCGGCGGCGCTCCCGCCCGAGCGGCGCAACAAGTTGTGGCTGTTCTTCTGCGACGACGAGGTGCGCCACCGGTTCACGGACCCGCGGCGCAAGGCGGAGTGCCTGGCGGCCAACTTCCGGATGGACATGGGCCGTCACCCCGGCGATCCGCGCTACGCGGCGCTGGTGGAGAGGCTCTCGGCCGCCAGTGAGGAGTTCCGCGACGTCTGGGCCGATCAGGACGTCAGCACCAAGCGGCACGGGAGTCTCGGTCTGCGCCACCCGGCGGTCGGCGAGTTCACGCTGTCGTACGAGGCGTTGCGCCTGACCGATCCGGACCAGCTCCTGATCACGTACACGGCCGAGAAGGGCTCGGCGTCGGAGGCGGCGCTGGGCGTCCTCGCCGAGCAGGTCCGCGCGGCGGGCGGTGGCAGCGCGACTCCGGAGTCCCGGTCGGCCCAGGCGGGCCGCTGAACGCACGACGAACCAGGAGGGCCCCGGCCGGTTCCACCGGCCGGGGCCCTCATCCGTCCTCACAAACGTCACGCGGGCACTCTGGCGTCACGTCTCCCTCAGCTCTACCTTGACCAACGGTGGGGTACCCCCATCGAACGGCTTGCCATCTCCTCGTCCGATGACTTCAGACAAGAGGTGAGTCTTGTTCCTCCGCCGCAGACGCGTCCGTCGGTCACGTCGGTTACGCAGCCTGAGCGTTCTCGCCCTGCTCCTCGGTGTCCTGGCCGCCGTAGCCGCAGGACCCGCACGGGCGGTACCCGACACCGGCCCCCGGCCGCGACCGCCCCTCGTCCAGCCGATCGACCCGCAGCGCTGGCGCAACCCCGACGACATGACCTGGGCCGAATACCGCGCGGTCCCCGGCACCGACTGGGCCGACCCCGACGTCAAGCCCACGAAGCGCACGTTCAAAGGCGCCCTGGTGCTCCTGGACTACCCCGATGAGGAGTTCTCGGTCAGCAGACCGCCCGGGTCCGGCATCTTCGGCAACCCGCTGCCCGGCGCCTCCGGCATCCCCCGCGCGCAAGTGCCCAAGTTCTACCAGGACTTCCTGAACAAGCCCGGCACGCTCAACCACGGTCACACCATCAACGAGTACTGGATGGAGGACTCCGGCGGGCGCGTCGGCGTCGACCTCACCGCCTTCGGCGTCTACCGGATGCCGTGGAAATCCTACCAGTACGGCATCGAGCCCGGGATGAACCCCGGCGCCTGCCCGGTCGGGGACACCTGCGGCAAGGACATCCGCGTCGACGGCAAGCGCGCGTGGACCGCCGACGTGGGCGCCGACAGGGTCGACGACTTCGACTTCGTCTTCTACCTCACCGCCGGGGTCGACGAGTCCTCCGCCTGGCAGGAGTTCGGCCAGATGAAGTTCGCGTCCCCGCAGGACGTGCCGGCCGCCTGGGGGCCGCCGTCCCCCATCCCCGGCGGCGGGAACGCGGCCAGGACCCGCTACGTGCCGTGGACGTCCTGGCAGGCGGCCGCCCGCATCTGGCCCAACGCGGCGAACGGCTCGTCCACCCAGGCCGAGAGCTCCGGCATGGCCACGTTCGCCCATGAACTCAGCCACATCCTGGGCATCGGGGACAACTACAACAACCCCTACGGCACGCCTTTGAGCCGTGCCTACACCGGCATCTGGGGCATGCTCTCCCGAGGCTCGTTCAACGGCCCCGGCGGCCCGCACACCCGCTGGCGGATCCCCGCCGCCGCCGGTGGATCGATGGGTGCCCAGCACGTACTGCGCGACAAGCTCAAACTCGGCATCGTCGACGAGAAGAACGTCCTGCGGCTCGACCGCGACGCCCTGAAGAACTCCGGCCTCGTCGTCGCCCGCGTCACCGCGCGCTCCGCGCCGCCCGGCGAGAAGGGGCTCACCGGCGTCAACATCACCATGGGCCGCGACCTCTCCCCGGCCTGCGACCGGGCCACCGACCCGCTGTGCGACGGCGGCGGCTACGAGAACTACACGGTCGAAGTCGTCGACCGCATGGGCATGGACTCGTTCACGCCCGACAGCGGGGTGCTGCTGAGCAAGACCAAGAACGCGGACCGGGCCCCGTTCGTCTGGGCGGTCGACGCCCATCCCGAGGACATCGACCTGGTGGACTTCACACGCCCCGACGGCACCCCGCAGAAGATCACCATGGGCGACTACCGGCAGCTCAGCGACGCGCTCTTCCACGCGGGGGCCGACTCCGGCAGCAGTGACGAGTACGTCGACGAGGCCAACCGGCTGCACTTCTACATCCTCGACGTGCGGCGCGACGCCTCCGGAGTGCTCTCCTACGGCATCGGCGTCAAGTCCCTGGACGGCGCGGGACCGCAGGACCGCGGACTCGCGCTCGGACGGGGCACGGCGAAGGGCGAGCCCGCGAACGGCCGGGCCATGTGCACCTTCGACCTCGCCAACACCGGGCGCGCCGCCTCCGCCGACCCCCGGCTGTCCTCCGACGTCTACCGGCTGTCGGCCACGGCCTCCGGGCGCGGCTGGTCCGCCTGGCTCCCCAACCGGCTCACCGCCGCCGCGTCCGGAACCACGGTCCCCGTCGGCGTCGCCGTCACCGCGAAGCCGGGTGCCGAACGGAACGGCAAGGTCGTCCTCACCGCGCGCTCGGAGAGCGACCCGGGCAAGACGGCCACGGCCACCTGCACGCTGACGAAGTCGGGGAGGTGAGACGAGGCTCTGTCGTCCTCGGTCGCCGGACGGGCATACAGCCCGTCCGGCACTTGAGGACCGGAGCCCCGGTGACGGGAAGGGGCGGGTAGGGGATTGGGCCACCCGCCCTGCGCCCTAGGCCCGCTGCCCGAAGTGCACGGTCTTCGCGGTCAGCAGGAACAGGTCCGCGCGCCGGTCGACACCCCCCGGGTCGGCCGGGTCGAGCAGCCGGTCCAGCGTCGCCAGGTCCTCGGCGTCCAAGAGCCCGTCGAGCACCTTGCGGTGCCGCTCCAGCGTGCTCCGCACCGCCCGCCGCGGCCCTTCGGCCAGGGGCGCGGGATGGTCCACGAGGAACGTCCGGCTGCGGACCCCGGTGAGGCCCGCGGCCCGCAGCATGCCGGGCCAGTCCTCGACCACCGCCACCGATCCGGGCAGCTCGTCGCGCATCCGGTTGTAGCGTTCCGCCATCGCCGCGTCCAGCCGGACCTGCAGGCCGGGACGGCCGAAGCCCAGGTCACGCGGCAGTTGGCGGGCGGGCAGGCCGCCCTCGACGATGGCCAGCACCCCGCCGGGCTCGAGGAGCCCGGCCAGCCGGTCCAGCGCGCCCTGCTGGTCACCGACGTGATGCACGACCTGCCCCGACCACACCAGGTCCGCCGTGCCCACGTCGGCGAGCCCCTCCGGGAACTCGGCCACCTGCGTCCGCAGCCGGACGCCGAGCCGCTCGGCCCGCTCCCCGGCGCGGGCCAGCAGCTCCGGCGACCCGTCCACCGCGGTGACCTCCGCCTGCGGGAACCGTGCGGCCAGCCGGCAGGCCGCGACCCCCGGGCCGCTGCCGATGTCCAGGATCCGCCGTGGCGTGAGGTGCCCCAGCTCCTCGAAGGCCTGGCGTACGTAGGGGCTGTGGGTCTCGCCCTCGAGTTCCAGCAGATCGGCCATCGCGGCCCAGTCGAAGTCCTTGTCGCTCATCGCGCGTACTCCCTCAGCTCTTCCTCGATCACGTCGACCACTTCTGGCGCCGACCCTGCGCCCCGCGTCGCGCGATTGACAAACCTTGTTGCCATTCCTGCAATAGGGGAATGGAAGACGTGCTCGCCGCCGTTGGAGCGCGGCTCAAACACATCCGCCGACAGCGCAACTGCACCCTCGCGGCGCTGTCGCAGACCACCGGCATCTCCGTCAGCACGCTGTCGCGGCTGGAGTCCGGGCTGCGGAAGCCGAGCCTGGAGCTGCTGCTGCCGATCGCGCACGCCCACCAGGTGCCCCTGGACGAGCTGGTCGGCGCCCCGCCCGTCGGCGACCCGCGCGTGAGGCTGAAGCCGATCCGGCGCGGCGACTCGACGGTGGTGCCGCTGACCCGGCAGCCCGGCGGGCTCCAGGCGTTCAAGATGGTCATCGCCGCCGCCCGCAGCACGCCCGAGCCGCGCACGCACGAGGGGTACGAATGGCTCTACGTGCTCAGCGGGAAGCTGCGGCTGGTGCTCGCCGACCACGACACCGTGCTCACGGCGGGGGAGGTCGCGGAGTTCGACACCCGGCTGCCGCACTGGTTCGGGAGCACCGGGGAGGCGCCGGTGGAGGTCATCAGCCTGTTCGGACCGCAGGGCGAACGGATGCACGTCCGCGCGAAGCCGCACGGCGCGTAACGCCAGGTCCGCGCCGCTCCGGGCGCCCGGTCGCGCGAGTTGGGGCGTCCGGGGGATACGGCCGCCGTGCCGCGCCCCGCCGGTGATCGCGAGCAATACCCTCAAAGCGCCCATTTCGGGCCCTCGCGCATCCTCACACCACCGGTGGAGTCCGTATGTCACCAGCCGCCACGCGACGCCGGAGCCGACGGCGCGTCCTCAGCACCCTGGGCCTCCTGTTGGCCGGCAGCCTCACCGCGACCGGCCTCGCCCGGGCGACGCCCGCCCCGTCGGGGAAGGACCACGACCTCGACCCCCGCATCTCCTCCATCATGGACAAGCCCTCGTACCGGCACGCCCGGTGGGGGTTGTTCCAGCAGGACCCGGAGAGCGGCGAGGTGACGCACTCCCGCAACGCCGACCAGTTCTTCATCCCCGGCTCCGCGGCCAAACTCTTCAGCGTCAGTGGCACCTGGCGCACCCTCGGAGGCGGTCACCGCTTCGTCACACCGGTGCACGCCGTCGGCAAACGCCGGGGGGCGACCCTCAAGGGCGATCTGGACCTGGTCGCCCAGGGCGATCTGACCCTCGGCGGCCGAACACGCGCGAACGGCACCGTCGCCTACACCGACATCGACCACACCTACGCCAACGACGTTCCCGGAGCGACCCTCACCCCGCAGAACCCGCTGGCCGGCATCAACCGGCTGGCCCGGCAGGTGCGCGCCTCGGGCATCCGGCACGTCGACGGCGACGTGGTCGTCGACCCCCGGCTGTTCCACCGCGACACCACGCTGGAGCCGACGCCCACGCCGCTGATCATCAATGACAACGTCATCGATCTGCTGACCACGCCGGGCCGCCACGCCGGTCAGGCGGCCCGTCTCGACTGGCGTCCGAAGGTCGCGCCCTACCGCGTGACGTCCACCGTCAAGACGGTGGCGGCGGGTAAACCCACCGACATCAAGGTGACGACCTCCGCCGACGGCACCCGCATCCGGCTGTCCGGCACCATCGCCGCCCGTTCCGCCCCGGTCCTGCGGGTGTCGGACGTCAAGGACCCGAACGCCTTCGGCCGCACCGCCCTGATCCAGGCACTGGAACGGGCCGGGGTCGACGTCCGCGCGAAGACCGTGGCCCCCAACCCGACGGGCAAGCTGCCGCACTCCTACCGGGGCGCACCCAAGGTGGCCCGGTACACCTCACCGCCCTACGCGCAGTACGCGAAGCTCATCTTCAAGGTCAGCCACAACCTCGGGGCGAACCTCGGGATCTGCCTGATGGCCGTCCACGCGGGAAGCACCGACTGCCAGGACGGATTCCCCGTCCTCGCGAAGTTCCTGAAGCGCGCGCACGTGGACCGCAAGGCGGTGCAGCTGGCCGACGGCCGGGGCGGGAACCCCAACGACCGCGCCACGCCCCGCGCCCTCACACAGATCCTGACGTACTGGCAGCACACGTCCGAGGCACGGCGCTTCCGCGAGGCGCTGCCCGTCCTGGGCGTCGACGGATCCCTCGCGGACAACTGCCGGCACTGCCCCGCCCGGGGCAAGGTCTTCGCCAAGCCGGGCACCTTCGCGGGCGCCGACGCGCTGAACAACCGCCTGGCCGTGGGCGGGGACACCCTTGCCGGGTATCTGGAGACGCGCGAGGGGCACTACGACGTGTTCTTCGTCGGCGTGAACGGCGCCTCGGCGCGCGACATCCAGGGCCTCCTGGGCATCCTGAACGACATGGCCGACATCGCCGCGTACCTCCAACGGAACGCGGCCTGGCGGCGCTGAGCCGCCCGGTGGCCGGGCGGTTCGGCGCCGCCCGGCTACCGCGCCACGAACTGCGTCAGGATGGCCTGCACCTCGTAGATGTCGACACCCTTGGTGAAGGTCTTCTGGATCGGGGTGGGGCTGCCGGAAAGCCAGATCTTGAGCTCGGCGTCGAGATCGAAGTGACCGGCGGTCTCCACCGCGAAGTGCGTGATGCTCCGGTAGGGAATGGAGTGGTACTCCACCTTCTTGCCGGTGATCCCCTGCTTGTCGACGAGGACGAGCCGACGGTCGGTGAAGAGCATGGTGTCGCGAATCAGCAGGTAGGCGGCGTGCACCTGCTCGCCGTGCCCCAGCAGCCGCGCGTACTCCTGCTGCGCCGACACCGGATCGACGGTGTGCGCGTTCCCGAACAGACCCATGTCGGCCCCCCGTTTATCGAACTCGACTGTCTCAACACTGTATAGGGCGCTTTGGCACGGGCGATTCCCGTGCCGGAGCGTGCTGCCCGGCAGCGGTGTTCAGGGCGCCACGGACACCTCGGCGCACTCGGCGGTGGCGCCGGACGCGACCGCCCGGCTGCCGCCCGCCCGGGACCGCAGCCCGAAGGCGCCGACGAGCGCGGCCAGCAGGGCCGCGGCGAGCGGGACGACGAGCGCGGCGTGGTAGCCGTCGAGCAGGGCCGCGGGCGCGTCCGAGCCGGTGGCGGCGACGTTCACCGCGGTGACGGCGGAGAGGCCGAGCGCCGCGCCGAACTGGAAGGAGGTGTAGAGCAGACCGCCGGCCAGCCCCTGTTCCTCCTCCTTGACGCCGTCGGTCGCCACGATGGTCAGCGGCCCGTACGCCAGCGCGAAGGCCAGCCCGAGGACGATCAGGCTCGGGAACATCGCCGGGTACGTCCAGTCGGCGCCGACCGGCAGGAACAGCGCGTACGACAGCGCCGCCAGCAGCAGCCCGCCGAAGATCACCCGGGCGTTGCCGAACCGGTTGACCAGCTTGGGCGTGAGGGTGGGCGACAGGACCGCGTCGATGCCGATGACGATCATCGCGAAGCTCGTTCGAAGCGTCGACCAGCCGCGCAGCTCCCGCAGATACAGCACCACCAGGAACTGGAAGCCGAAGAACCCGGCGGCGAAGAGCAGCCCGATGAGGTTGGCGCGGACCAGGGAGCCGGAGCGGAAGAGGCCGAGGCGTACGAGCGGTGAGGACGAGCGCCGTTCGACGGCGACGAAGGCGGCCAGGGAGACCAGGCCCGCACCGAGCGTGCCGAGGGTCCAGCCGACACCGGTGTGGGCGGCCCGCTCGACGCCGAGGACGAGCAGCACGACGGCGGCCGTGACGGTGGCCCCGCCCAGCAGGTCGACGCCCTGCCCGGTCCGCTCGGGGCGCGGCGACTTCGGTACGAGCACGAGCGCGGTGACGAGGATCAGGAAGGACAGCGCGACCGGTGCGAAGAAGACCCACCGCCAGCCGACGGAGGTGAGCAGCCCGCCGACGACCAGGCCGATCGAGAAGCCGCCCGCCGCGGTGCCGGAGTAGATGAACAGGGCCCTGTTGCGCTGCGGCCCCTCCTCGAAGCTCGTGGTGATGATGGACAGCCCCGCCGGGGTCATGAAGGCGGCGGATACCCCGGTGACGAACCGGGCGACGATCAGCATCCAGCCCTCGGTGGCGAGCCCGCCGAGCCCGGAGAACAGCAGGAAGACGGTGAGCCAGAGGACGAACATCCGGCGGCGGCCGAAGAGGTCCGCCGCCCGGCCGCCCAGCAGCATGAAGCCGCCGTAGCCGAGGACGTAGGCGCTCATGACCCACTGGAGCTCGCCGGTGGACATGCCGAGATCGGCACGGATGGACGGCAGGGCCACATTGAGCATGGCCACATCGATGCCCTCCAGGAAGATGGCGCCGCACAGGACGAACAGCACGCCCCAGCTGCGCGGGCTCAGCGCACTCATCTGAATTCCTCGGTGGTGGTGTGGGGAAGCGGTCGGTTCCACCACCCTCGGCCAGGCACCACGGGGGAACAACGGCGAAGATCGCAACGTTCGTTCAGCCGGGCTTACCGATCCGTAGGCCAAAGGGGGCGGCCGTGGAACGCGATGAACTCGAGTGCTTTCTGCTCCTCGCCGAGGAGCTGCACTTCGGCCGCACGGCCGACCGGATGCGGCTGTCCCGGGCCAGGGTGAGCCAGCTCGTCCAGCGCCTGGAACGCCGCGTCGGTGCCCCGCTGTTCGCCCGCACGAGCCGCCGCGTGGCCCTCACCGCCCTCGGCCGGCAACTGCGCGACGACCTCGAACCGCACCACCGCGCGATCGGGGCCGCCGTCGCCCGCGCCACGGCGACCGCGCGCGGCATCGACGGGGTGCTGCACGTCGGCTTCTCCACCCCGCCGGCCGGGGAGATCGTGCTGAAGGCGGCGGAGGCGCTGCACACCAGCCACCCCGGGCTGGCCGTGGAGATCTGCGAAGTGCCGCTGTCGGACCCGTACGGACAGCTGCGCAAGGGCGAGTTCGACGTGCAGCTCACCGAGTTCCCGGTGCGCGAGCACGACCTGGGGGAGGGGCCCGCCCTGCTCACGGAGGAGCGCGTGCTCGCGATCGCCGCGGGCCACCCGCTGTCCGCGCGGGCGGCGGTGTCGCTGGAGGACCTGTCCGCCGTGCCGCTGCTGACCGTCGACGGCGAAGTCCCGGACTACTGGCTGGAACAGCATGCCCCGACGCACACGCCCGGCGGCCGGCCGATCGCCCGCGGCCCGGCCGTCACCAACATGCAGGAAGCGCTCACGCTCGTCGCGGGCGGCAAGGGCGCCCTGCTGTCGGCGGCCCACACCGCCACGTACCACGCCCGGCCCGGCGTCGCCTACGTCCCGTTCGCGGACGCCGAGCCCATCGGCTACGGCCTGGTCTGGCGGGCCGCGGACAACACGAGCGCGGTCCGGGCCTTCGCCCGGGCGGCGCTGAAGGCGGCGACGGGGGCGTAGCCCGGGGCCGGGCGCGGATCCCTCAGGCGTCGGGGGAGGCCTGGACCCATTCGACGAGCTGGATGACGACGCCGTTGGGGTCGGTCGTCTGGAAGAGGCGCTCGCCCCAGGGCTCTTCGCGCAGCGGCATGGTGATGGGCGCGCCTCCGCTTCGCAGTCGCTCCTCCTCCGCCGCGAGGTCGGTGACCGTGAAGGCGACGATCAGGCCGGACGCGCGCTGGTCGCGCTGCTCGGCCGGGAGGACCTCGATGCCCTGGCGGAGCAGCACGATGTCGACGGCGGCGTCGTCGCGGGTCAGGGACGCGAAGCCGTCGTCGGCCATGGCCACCCGGTAGCCGAGGTGGGTGGTGAAGAAGTCACGGGAGGCTTCCACATCGGCGACGGTCAGGGAAAGGGTGGAGACGGAGACGTTCACGGCAGCTCCTCGGCGGGGTTCGGGGCAGGGCGGGTTCGGGGCGGGGTGGGTCAGTAGGTGCGGCGCGGCGCCTGGTGCTGCGTGCGGACGGCCGTCCTGCGGCCGGTGCGGGGCAGGTCGCGCGTCAGGCGGCGGGTGGTGGGGGCCGGGCCGGTGCCCTGGGCGGCGGCGAGCTTGGCGGTGTCGATCCTTCGCATGCGGACTCTCTTTCGCTGAGGCGATTTTTGCGACGGACGTAACTTTACGTAGAGCGCACGAGATACGTCAAGCATAATTTTGCTACGGATGTAAGATTTCCTCATGGGTATCGAGACACCGGGACTCCGCGAGTCCAAGAAGCAGGAGACCAGGCAGCTGATCTCCGACCACGCCACCCGGCTCTTCATCGAGCAGGGCTTCGAGCAGACGACCATCGCCGAGATCGCCGCCGCGGCCCGGGTCGCCAAGAAGACGGTCACCAACTACTTCCCGCGCAAGGAGGACCTGGCCCTCGACCACCACGAGGAATTCACCGCGAGCCTGGCTCGCGCCGTCACCGGCCGGGCCGACGGCGAGTCCGCCCTCGCCGCGCTGCGCCGGGAGTTCGGCACCGCACTCGAGCGGCGCGACCCCGTCGCGGGCTTCGCCGGCCCGGAGTTCGCCCGCATGATCGCCGACAGCCCCACCCTCACCGCCCGGCTGCGCGACCTCCACGACCAGCGGGAGGAGGCCCTCGCCGCGGCCCTCGCGGACGCCGCCCCCGACGCGAGCCCGGCCATCGCCCCCCGGGCCGCCGCGGCCCTCCTCGCGGCCGCCCAGCGTCTGCTGTTCCAGCGCATCCAGGAACTCACCCTGGCCGGTCACCCCAACGACCGCATCGCGGCCACGGTGGCCCCGGAGGCGGCGCACGTCTTCGGCCTCCTCGCCGACTGCCTCGGCGACTTCCCCGCCGCGACGGCCTGACGGCTCCGCCCCGGGCGGGAAAACACGAAGGCCCCGGCCGGTTTCCCGGTCGGGGCGCGTAGCCCGTCGCCGACAGGCATCCGGTCGAACAGCGGCCGTGGTGTTCGACTTCGGCCTCCAGCCCCTCCTCGACGGGCTGGGGCCCGCCTGCGCGGCGCGACCGCCTGACGGCGCCCCGGGGTCGCCGGGAGGGTCCGGATGCGAGCCGGGGCCCCCGGGCCGATGCCTTTCATGCGCCTCACTCCTGCCTGGGGCCGAGATCCGCAAGCGCGGCTCCCAGTCGACGTGCCCCCTCGGTCAGCTCGGCGTGGTCGGCGGTGGCGGCGAACCCGACCCGCAGGTGAGCCGCCGGCGGCTCGGTGGCGAAGTAGCGGCTGCCGGCGCTCACGGCGACGCCGCGTTGCCGGGCGGCGTTCGTGAGCACGGTGTCGTCCACACCGGGCGGCAGGCGAACCCACAAGTGCAGTCCACCGGTGGGCAGCCCGGCCAGGGCCGCACCGGGTATCTCCTGGGTGATCGCGGCGGCCAGCATGCCGCACCGCTCCCTGAGCGCCGTGCCGAGGGACCGGACGTGCCGCTCCCAGGACGGGGAGCTGAGCACCTCCAGCGCTGCCTCCTGGAGTGGGCGGGTGACGAAGAAGTCGTCGACCAGGCGCACCGCCCGCATGCGCTCCATCACCGGCCCGCGGGCCACCAGCGCCCCGATCCGCAGGCTCGGTGCCGCGGGCTTGGTCAGGGAGGTCACGTGGACGACCGTGCCGTCGCGGTCGTCGGCCACCAGTGGTCGCGGCACCGGGCCGCCGTGTCCCAGGTGCCGCGCGAAATCGTCCTCGATCACGAACGCGCCCGAAGCGCGCGCCACATCGAGGATCTGGCTGCGCCGTTCGGGTGCCAGCACGGTGCCGGTCGGATTCTGGTAGGTCGGCTGGCAGTACAGCAGCCGTGCGCCGGTCATCGCGAACGCGTCGGCCAGCAGGTCGGGCCGTACGCCGTCGGCGTCGAGCGGTACCGGCACCGGCCGCAACCCCGCGGCGCGGGCCGCGGCCAGCGCCCGGGGATAGGTGGGTGACTCCACGAGGACCGGGCTGCCGGGCCCGGCGATGGCCCGGAACGCTATCGACAGCGCGCTCTGCCCGCCCGCGGTGACGAGCACGTCCTCCGGTGCCACACTGCCGCCGATGATGTGGGCGAACACGGTGCGCAGCTCCGGCAGACCGCCGGCCGGGGCGCGGTCCCAGGCGTCCGGACGGCGTGCCGCCCGCGCCAGCGCCGCGCTCAGGGCCCGGGTGGGCTGGAGCGAGCGGTGCACATAGCCGCCGTCCATGGTGATCGTCCCGGCCGGTGACGGTCCGAGCGGCTCGGCCATCAAGTGGGTGTCGACGGCGCGGTCGGTGAGGGCGACCGTCTGCCAGTCCGTGTCGACGGCAGCGGCTTCGTCGTGGAGCCGGGTGCGCTGCGCCACGTACGTCCCACTGCCCGGTCGGGTCACCACCGCGCCCTCGGCGGCCAGTGCGGCGATGGCCCGCGCCACGGTCGCGGGGCCGACCCGGTACTCCTTGATCAACTCCCGGCTGCTCGGCAGCCGGTCGCCGGGCGAAAGCCGGGAGAGCAGCGTACGGAGACTGTCGGCCAACTCACCAGAAGTGCTACCGTCATTCATGAGAGATGAGAATAGCGCTACTGGATCAGCTCGGGAAGCACTTCAGCTGGACGTCGCCGCCCTGCGGGCCGAAACCCCGGGGTGCCGGAAGGTCATCCACTTCAACAACGCGGGCTGTGGCCTGCTGGCAGCCCCGGTCCTCGACGTGATGGTCGGCCATCTGAACCTCGAGGCGCGGATGGGTGGTTACGAGGCGTCGGCCGCCCGGGCTGCCGAAGTCCGCGAGTTCTACACGGAGATCGCCGCCCTCATCAACGCCACGCCCGACAACATCGCCTTCGCGGGCAGCGCCACCCACGCCTACGCCAACGCCCTGTCCTCGATCCCGTTCGAGACCGACGACGTCATCCTCACCACCCGCGACGACTTCGTCTCCAACCAGATCGCCTTCCTGTCCCTGCGCAAGCGGTTCGGCGTACGCATCGTCCATGCGCCCGACGCACCCGAGGGCGGGGTCGATGTGGAGGCGATGGCCGCGCTGATGCGGACCCACCGCCCCCGCCTGGTGTCCGCCACCCATGTCCCCACCAACTCGGGTCTCGTCTCGCCGGTTGCCCGGATCGGCCGCCACTGCCGCGAGCTGGACCTGCTCTACCTGGTCGACGCCTGCCAGTCGGTGGGCCAGTTCGTCATCGACGTGGAAGAGATCGGCTGCGACCTCCTCACCGCCACCTGCCGCAAGTTCCTCCGCGGCCCGCGCGGCTCCGGATTCCTGTACGTCTCCGACCGCGTCCTGCGCGCGGGCTACGAACCGCTGTTCATCGACATGCACGGCGCACGCTGGACCGAGCCGGGCGGCTACGAGCCCGTGGGGACGGCGGCCCGGTTCGAGGAGTGGGAGTTCCCCTACGCCACGGTGCTCGGCAGCGCCGCCGCGACGCGCTACGCCCGCAAGGTCGGCATCGAGGCCATCGAGCAGCGCACACCGGCGCTCGCGGCCCGGCTGCGCGACCGGCTCGAAACCGTACCCGGGGTGCGCGTGCTCGACCGTGGCCCGCGCCTTGCCGCGCTCGTCACCTTCGGAGTGGAGGGCTGGCAGCCGCAGCCGTTCAAGGCAGCCATGGACGCCCGCGGCATCAACTCGGCACTCAGCTTCCGTGAGTTCGCCCAGTTCGACTTCGCGGACAAGGGCGTCGAATGGTGCCTGCGCCTGTCGCCGCACTACTACAACACCGAGGAGGAGGTGGACCATGTCGCCGACGCGGTCGCGGACCTCGCCGGCCAGGGACGGCGATGACCGCCGCGCAGACACGCACCGTGGAACCGCCGAAGGAAAGCCTCTGGCGCAACGGCGACTTCCTCAAGTTCTGGCTCGGCGAGTCACTCTCGCTCCTCGGCACCCAGGTCACGAACCTCGCCCTGCCGCTGACCGCGGTCACCGCCTTCGACGCCACCGACGAGCAGGTCGGTGTCCTGCGCTTCCTGCAACTCGTCCCCTACCTCGGTCTCGCCCTGGTCTTCGGGGTGTGGGTGGACCGGGCCCGGCGGCGACGGCTCATGCTCGGCGCCAACCTCGTCCGGATGGTCCTGCTGGCCCTCGTGCCCGTCCTGTACTGGACGGACGCGCTCAGCCTGGTCTCGCTGCTGGTGATCGCCTGCGCCGTCGGTGTCGCCTCGGTGCTGTTCGACGTGAGCTGGATGTCCTACGTGCCCACCCTGGTGCGCGATCCCCGGCACTACGTCGAAGCCGGCGCCAAGACGGGGATGAGCTCATCGGCGGCCGATGTGGCGGGACCCGGGCTCGCCGGTGTCCTGATCGGCGCCCTGACCGCACCCGTGGCGCTGATCGTGGACGCGTTCTCCTATCTGGTGTCCCTGGCCTCACTGCTGCTCATCCGCACCCCCGAGCCCCGCCCCCGGCCCTCGGCCGTACGCCGGCACCTGCCGACCGAGCTCCGGGACGGTCTGCGCTGGGTCCTGAAGAACCCGGTCCTGCGGTCCCTTGCGCTCATAGGGTTCTGCTGCAACTTCTCCATGGTCACCGTGTGGACGATGTTCCTGCTGTACGGAACACGTGACCTGCACCTGGCCCCGACGACCCTCGGCGGCATCTTCGCCACCGCCTCCGTGGGCGGAGTGATCGGCGCGGCGATCTCCCGGAAGGTCATCCGGCGCTTCCGGCTCGGGCTGGTCTACCTGGTCGCCCAGTCGGCCCTTCTCATCGGCCCGACGCTGATCGCCGTGGCCGCCGGCCCCCGGCCGGTGATGGTGGGGATGTTCGTCCTCTCCTTCTTCACCACCTATCTCGGACTCGGCGTCGCCGGCGTGATCATCGTCAGCCTGCGCCAGGCCGGCACCCCGCAGTCGATGACGGGCCGGATGACGGCGGTCTTCCGGACCCTGCTGTTCGGCGGCGGCGCACTCGGCGGCCTCTCGGCGGGCCTGCTGTCCGGCCGTATCGGCGCCCATGGCGCGCTGACCGCGGCGGCCATCGGATCCGCCGCCGTACTGATCGCACTCGTCCTGTCCCCGGTCAGCAGGCTCGGCGGTCTGCCGACGGCACCGGAAGAACCCGTCAGGGCGGCTGCGGACGGGCAGGCCGCAGGCTGAGGCGGAGAAACACGAAGGCCCCGGCCGGTTTCCCGGTCGGGGCCTTCGTTAGTGCCCGGTGAGGCACTGTGCGGAGGATACGAGATTCGAACTCGTGAGGGGTTGCCCCCAACACGCTTTCCAAGCGTGCGCCCTAGGCCACTAGGCGAATCCTCCGCCGCAAACAATACAAGACGTTGAGGGGTGCTCGCGAACACCTCCCTCGGAGGTGGGTGCCCGGGAGGGGTCGGGGGAGGGTTCGGGGGAGGGGAGGGCGCGAGCAGCGCCCGGGATCGGCTAGGCTGAGGGCAAGCCCCTCACGTGGCGCTATCTCACCTAACTCCCCCAGGGCCGGAAGGCAGCAAGGGTAAGTGGGCTCTGGCGGGTGCGTGGGGGGCCCTTGCGTTTCCCGGGGGGCCCGCGGCGGGCCCCGGGCAGGGGTCTGGGCTGTGATCGAGACCACTTGTCAGTGCGGCCCGATATCGTCGTAGGTGTGTCGTCCCTCGCGCTATACCGCCGCTACCGCCCCGAGTCCTTCGCAGAGGTCATCGGGCAGGAGCATGTCACCACCCCGTTGCAGCAGGCGCTGCGCAACAACAGGGTCAATCACGCGTATCTGTTCAGCGGTCCGCGCGGCTGTGGCAAGACGACCAGCGCGCGCATCCTCGCCCGCTGTCTGAACTGCGAGCAGGGCCCCACGCCCACGCCGTGCGGCGAGTGCCAGTCCTGCCAGGACCTCGCGCGCAACGGCCGCGGTTCCATCGATGTCATCGAGATCGACGCCGCGTCCCACGGTGGCGTGGACGACGCCCGTGAGCTGCGGGAGAAGGCCTTCTTCGGGCCCGCCTCCAGCCGCTACAAGATCTACATCATCGACGAGGCGCACATGGTCACCTCGGCGGGCTTCAACGCCCTGCTGAAGGTGGTCGAGGAGCCGCCGGAGCACCTCAAGTTCATCTTCGCGACCACCGAGCCCGAGAAGGTCATCGGCACGATCCGGTCGCGTACGCACCACTACCCGTTCCGGCTCGTCCCGCCCGGCACCCTGCGCGAATATCTGGGCGAGGTCTGCGGCCGCGAGGCGATCCCCGTCGAGGACGGCGTGCTGCCGCTGGTCGTGCGGGCCGGCGCCGGATCCGTGCGTGACTCGATGTCCGTGATGGACCAGCTGCTGGCCGGTGCCGCCGAGGACGGTGTGACATACGCCATGGCGACGTCCCTCCTCGGCTATACGGAGGGCTCGCTGCTCGACTCGGTGATCGACGCCTTCGCGGCCGCCGACGGCGGCGCGGCCTTCGAGGTCGTCGACCGCGTCATCGAGGGCGGCAACGACCCGCGCCGCTTCGTGGCGGACCTGCTGGAGCGGCTGCGTGATCTCGTGATCCTCGCCGCCGTGCCCGACGCCGTGGAGAAGGGGCTCATCGACGCCCCCGTCGACGTCGTGGAGCGCATGCAGGCGCAGGCGTCCGTCTTCGGTGCCGCCGAGCTGAGCCGCGCCGCCGACCTGGTCAACGAGGGCCTCACGGAGATGCGCGGAGCGACGTCCCCGCGGCTCCAGCTGGAGCTGATCTGCGCGCGGGTGCTGCTGCCCGCCGCCTTCGACGACGAGCGGTCCGTGCGGGCCCGGCTCGACAAGCTGGAGCGCGGTGCCCTCGCCGGTGCCTTCGTGAGTGCGCCGCAGGGCGGTCCCGCGATGGGATACGCCCCGGGGTCGCAGGCCCACGACCCGGCGGCTGCCTCCGGCCTCACCGGCCCCGCCGCCGCCCGCGCGGCGGTCTCCGGCGCGCCCGCCGCGGCCCCGGCCGCTCCCGTGGCCCCCGCTCCCGCCGCCGAGCCGCAGCCCGTACAGCCGCAGCCCGTGCAGGCCCAGCCTCAGGCCCCGGCCGCCCAGCCGCCCGCCGCCCCTGCGGCGGCCCCGGCCGGTGCCTGGCCCACCGCGGCCGTCGGCCCCGAGAGCGGCGCGGCGAATGGCACGGCGAGCGGCGGCAAGCCCGGAGCCTGGCCGTCCGCTGCCACGCCCGCCGCTCCCGCCTCGTCCGCACCACCGGCCGCGGCCGCCCCGGCGACTCAGGCCGGTGCCTGGCCCTCCGCCGCTGCCCCCGGGCAGGCGCCGTCCGCCCCCGCCCCGGCGGCGGCCCCGGCCGCGTCCGGTGGCTCGTACGGCCAGCAGCCGCCGCAGAGCGGTGACCCCGCCCAGGTGCGGCAGATGTGGCCGGACATCCTGGAGGCGGTCAAGAACCGCCGCCGTTTCACGTGGATCCTGCTCAGCCAGAACGCCCAGGTCGTCGGCTTCGACGGCAGCACGGTCCAGGTCGGCTTCTCCAACGCGGGAGCGCGCGACAGCTTCGCCAACAGCGGCAGCGAGGACGTGCTCCGCCAGGCGCTCAGCGACGCGCTCGGCGTGCAGTGGAAGGTCGAGCTGGTCGTCGATCCCTCCGGCGGCGGCAGCGCGCCCGGCGGTGGCTTCGGGGGCGGCCCGGGCGGCTTCGGCGGGCCGGGCGGCGGCTTCGGCTCTGCCGGTACCCCGGGTGCCTCCAGCGGCTTCTCGGGCGGCTTCTCCGGCGGTCAGGGCGGTGCTCCCGCCGCGCCCCGGCCGGCGCAGGCCGCTGCCGCGGCCCCCGCGGCCCCGCCCGCCGCTCCCGCCCCGCAGGCGCGTCAGGCCCCGGCAGGGCCCTCGGCGGGGCAGTTCCAGCCGTCCCAGCCGCAGCGGGAGCCCGAGCCGCCGCATGTCGCGATCGAGGACGACATGCCCGCCGAGGACGACCCGGATCTCGACGACACCGCGCTGACCGGCCACGATCTGATCGTGCGCGAGCTGGGCGCGACCGTCATCGAGGAGATCGCCAACGAGTAGCCGGCGCGTGGGAGCCCGGGCCGACGGACTGCGGGCGACGCGATGGCGCCGCCCGCGCCCCCGGGCGCTCCCGGACTTCTTCCGACGGCGTAGGGCGCGGCGCGCGACGAGCACGTAGGCTCGGGCTACCGAAGCAATCGTCGTCGACAGCCAGGAGCGAACCCGTGATTCCCGGTGGTGGCCAGCCGAACATGCAGCAGCTGCTCCAGCAGGCCCAGAAGATGCAGCAGGACCTCGCCGCGGCCCAGGAGGAGCTGGCTCGGACCCCGGTCGAGGGCACGGCGGGCGGTGGCCTGGTGAAGGCCACGGTCACCGGCGCCGGCGAGCTCCAGGCACTGGTCATCGACCCCAAGGCCGTGGACCCCGAGGACACCGAGACCCTCGCGGACCTCGTCCTCGCCGCGGTGCGCGACGCCAACGCCACCGCCCAGCAGCTGCAGCAGCAGAAGCTGGGCCCGCTCGCCCAGGGCCTGGGCGGCGGCGGCATCCCCGGTCTGCCGTTCTGAGACCGGCCGGTGGCGGACCGCCCGTAACCGGCGAGCCGCAACCGCTGAAACACCCTTAACCGAAGAAGCGCAGAAGGAGAATCCGATCCGTGTATGAAGGCGTGGTCCAGGACCTCATCGACGAGTTGGGCAGGCTGCCCGGCGTCGGTCCCAAGAGCGCGCAGCGGATCGCCTTCCACATCCTCCAGGCCGAGCCGGCCGACGTCCGCCGGCTCGCCCACGCACTGACCGAGGTCAAGGCGAAGGTCCGGTTCTGTGTGGTCTGCGGCAATGTGGCGCAGGAGGAGCGGTGCCGGGTCTGTTCCGACCCGCGCCGCGATCTTGCGGTGATCTGCGTCGTGGAGGAGTCCAAGGACGTCGTCGCAATCGAGCGGACGCGGGAATTCCGCGGTCGCTATCACGTGCTCGGCGGGGCGATCAGCCCCATCGAGGGCGTGGGCCCGGACGACCTGCGGATCCGTGAGCTGCTGGCGCGGCTCGCGGACGGCACGGTCACCGAGCTGATCCTGGCCACCGACCCCAATCTTGAGGGTGAGGCCACGGCCACGTACCTCGCGCGCATGGTGAAGCCCATGGGTTTGAAGGTCACGAGGCTGGCCAGTGGTCTGCCTGTGGGTGGAGATCTGGAATATGCCGACGAGGTCACGCTCGGGCGTGCCTTCGAAGGGAGACGACTTCTCGATGTCTGACGCAACGCTTCACGACGCCAAGCGCGATCCGGACGATTTCGCGGTCCAGATCGCGGACTCGATCGAGAGCTTCATCGTGGCCGTCGCCGAGGTGTCCCGAGGCGACGAGCCCGACAGTGCCGTTCCCTTCCTGCTGCTGGAGGTCTCCCAGCTCATCCTGACCGGCGGTCGGCTGGGCGCCCACGAGGACTTCCTGCCGGACGAGCGGTACGAACCGGACGTGGGCCCGGAGCCGGACGTCGACGAGCTGCGCGAGCGGTTCGCGAGGCTGCTGGACCCGGTCGACGTCTATTCGGAGGTGTTCGACCCGTACGTGCCGCGCAGCGCGCCCGTCGCGTGCCGGATCTCGGACGACCTCGCCGACATCATCACCGACCTGCGGCACGGCATGGCGCACTATCGCGACGGCCGGGTCAGCGAGGCGCTGTGGTGGTGGCAGTTCTCCTACCTGTCGAACTGGGGCCCGACCGCCACCGCCGCGCTGCGGGCGCTGCAGTCGCTCGTCGCGCACGTACGTCTGGACCAGCCGCTGGACGAGCTGGGCGGGCTGGACACGGACGACGCCGCGGCGGAGGAGCAGCTGGCCGAGGAGGCGGGCAAGGTCATGGCGGCCGAGATCGCGGGCCCGCTGGGACTGCGCTCGATCTGAGCCGGTTGCTGGTAGCCGGAGCCCGGGAGCCTGGAGTCAGGGGCCCGGGTGCCGGAAGTCGGGAGCCCGGGAGCCGGAGAACGGCGACCGGGCGGCGGCCCGGCGTGTGACCTGGCTTACGTTCCCGTGTGCGCTCCGGCGATACGGGCAGGGACCGTCGCGGAACGGGCGCGGCCGGGTGCGACAGGGACGTCGCACGGCCTGCCGCGCCGGTCATGTGGTGAGCATGGTGTCTCACCATGTGATATTGGCGAGGTGGATTCGGCCTGCTCGTTAGACTGAGTCGACCTCATTACATATAGCTGCGAGGAGCGCACGTGGGCCTTGTCGTGCAGAAGTACGGAGGCTCCTCCGTTGCCGATGCCGAAGGCATCAAGCGGGTCGCCAAGCGAATCGTGGAAGCCAAGAAGAACGGCCACCAGGTGGTCGTCGTGGTTTCCGCGATGGGTGACACGACGGACGAGTTGATCGATCTCGCCGCGCAGGTTTCGCCGATCCCTGCCGGGCGCGAGTTCGACATGCTGCTGACCGCCGGAGAGCGTATCTCCATGGCGCTGCTGGCGATGGCGATCAAAAACCTCGGTCACGAGGCACAGTCGTTCACCGGGAGCCAGGCCGGAGTCATCACCGACTCGGTCCACAACAAAGCGCGGATCATCGATGTCACGCCGGGCCGCATCCAGCAGTCCGTCGACGCGGGCAACATCGCGATCGTGGCCGGTTTCCAGGGTGTGTCCCAGGACAAGAAGGACATCACCACCCTGGGCCGCGGCGGTAGCGACACCACCGCCGTCGCGCTGGCCGCGGCGCTGAACGCCGAGGTGTGCGAGATCTACACCGACGTCGACGGGGTCTTCACCGCCGATCCGCGGGTCGTGAAGAAGGCCCGGAAGATCGAGTGGATCTCGTTCGAGGACATGCTGGAGCTGGCGAGCTCCGGGTCCAAGGTGCTGCTGCACCGCTGCGTCGAGTACGCACGCCGTTACAACATCCCGATCCACGTGCGCTCGTCCTTCTCGGGGCTCAAGGGCACATGGGTCAGCAACGAACCGCAAGGGGACCAGCCGATGGAGCAGGCGATCATCTCGGGGGTTGCCCACGACACGTCCGAGGCGAAGGTCACGGTCGTCGGGGTGCCGGACAAGCCGGGCGAGGCCGCGACGATCTTCCGCGCGATCGCGGACGCCGAGATCAACATCGACATGGTCGTGCAGAACGTCTCGGCCGCGTCCACCGGTCTGACCGACATCTCCTTCACGCTGCCGAAGACCGAGGGCCGCAAGGCCATCGCGGCGCTGGAGAAGACGAAGGCCGGCATCGGCTTCGACTCGCTGCGCTACGACGACCAGATCGCCAAGATCTCGCTGGTCGGCGCCGGGATGAAGACCAACCCCGGGGTCACGGCGACGTTCTTCGAGGCGCTGTCGGACGCCGGCGTGAACATCGAGCTGATCTCGACCTCCGAGATCCGCATCTCGGTCGTCACCCGTGCCGACGATGTGAACGAAGCGGTGCGCGCCGTGCACACGGCCTTCGGCCTGGACACCGACAGCGACGAGGCGGTCGTCTACGGGGGCACCGGTCGATGACCGACGGCCATGCGGCCCGTACCGCGCGTACGGGCCGTAAGCCCACCCTCGCCGTCGTCGGCGCGACCGGCGCCGTCGGTACGGTCATGCTCGAGATCCTGTCGCAGCGCGAGGACGTCTGGGGCGAGATCCGTCTCGTCGCGTCCCCGCGCTCGGCGGGGCGGAAGCTGACCGTCCGGGGCGAGGAGGTCGAGGTCGTCGCGCTGAGCGAGGAGGCCTTCGAGGGCGTCGACGTCGCGATGTTCGACGTGCCCGACGAGGTCTCCGCGCGCTGGGCGCCGATCGCCGCCGCCAAGGGCGCGGTCGCCGTGGACAACTCCGGCGCCTTCCGGATGGATCCGGACGTGCCGCTGGTGGTGCCCGAGGTGAACGCGCACGCGGCGCGGATGCGGCCGCGCGGGATCATCTCCAACCCCAACTGCACCACCCTGTCGATGATCGTGGCGATGGGGGCCCTGCACGCCGAGTTCGGGCTGAGCGAGCTGATCGTCTCCTCGTACCAGGCGGCCTCCGGCGCGGGCAAGGACGGCGTCGACACCCTGCGCGCGCAGCTCGCGGCCGTCGTCGGCACGGAGCTGGGCACGCAGCCCGGCGATGTGCGGCGCGCGGTCGGCGACACGACGGGGCCGTTCCCGGCCCCGCTGGCATTGAACGTCGTGCCGTGGGCCGGTTCGCTCAAGGAGGACGGCTGGTCCTCCGAGGAGCTCAAGGTCCGCAACGAATCCCGCAAGATCCTCGGGCTGCCGGACCTGCGGGTCACCGCGACCTGTGTCCGGGTCCCGGTCATCACCACGCACTCGCTGACCGTGCACGCGCGGTTCGAGAACGAGGTGACGGTCGACCAGGCGCACGAGATCCTGGCCAACGCGCCGGGGGTCGTGCTCTTCGACAATCCGGCCGAGGGCGAATTCCCCACGCCCGCCGATGTGGTGGGCACCGACCCGACGTGGGTCGGCCGGGTACGGCGCTCGCTGGACGACCCGAATGCGCTCGAACTCTTCGTCTGCGGCGACAATCTACGCAAGGGCGCGGCCCTCAACACCGCCCAGATCGCAGAAGTCGTGGCGGCGGAGCTGACGGCCCCGTAATACTTGGGGGACGTGTGAAGGTCCTGTGATCAAGTCGTTGGTCCGGACCTCTTGAACTGGGCAGACGATCTGTTCGACGATTCGCTCCCCGCCCACTGCAACCACAGCAGGGCGGGGAGCGTCTTTGTTGCCGTCTCTCGCGGCGGTACCAAAATCGGGGTATTCGGGAAGAGCTGGTACGCATGAGGGCATATGGCGCATCGTCGTTCGGCGCATCGTCAAACGCGGTGCCTTGCGCGTACAACCCTGACGGGGGGAAGCGTGTCCAACAGGCGTGGCAGAGGTCATCAGCATCGCAACCGCCCCGAGGCGGAGCAGCGCCGCAGCGCGCCCGCGTTCGCGCACGTCGGGTGGCATGCCGGTGATCGCTCCCTGGTCCGCCGCCCGCCCCGCGCAGATACCCCCGCAGCGTGGGGACGCTGACGAGGCGATGGCTGCGGGCACCACAGTCGACCACCTCACCGAGACCTACCGCGCCCACTACCGGTCGCTGCTCGGCCTCGCTGCCCTGCTCCTGGACGACACCGCCTCCTGTGAGGACGTGGTGCAGGAAGCCTTCATACGGGTGCATTCCGCACGCAACCGGGTTCGCGACCCGGAAAAGACCCTCGCCTATTTGCGGCAGACTGTCGTCAATCTGTCCCGCTCCGCGCTTCGCCGCCGCATTCTCGGGCTGAAGCTGCTCTCCAAGCCGATGCCCGATATGGCGAGCGCGGAAGAGGGCGCGTACGAACAGCTGGAGCGCGACCAATTGATTCAAGCGATGCGTGGACTGCAGCGCCGCCAGCGCGAGGTCCTGGTTCTGCGCTACTTCGCCGACATGACCGAGGTGCAGGTCGCGGAGACGCTGGGCCTTTCGCTCGGCTCGGTCAAGGCGTACGGCTCGCGGGGCATCGCGGCGCTGCGCGTCGCCATGGAGGCCCCGGCATGAACCACCACTTCCCGGGCGGTCGCCGGAACCAGGACGTCCGTAAGGATCAGGAGCCTGGCCAGGACCAACAGCAGCACCAGGACTGTCGTATCGGCCAGATCGATGAGGGCGCCGGTGAGGGCCAGGCCGGTGAGGGCCGGCTCGGCCAGGCCGGTCAGCTCGGCCCGGTCGGTCACCTCGATCAGGGCTTCGGCACGGGTACGGCGGCCGAAGGCGGCGTGAGCGACGGCGACATGGCCGCCGGCGACGTCGACGAGCAGGCGCTGCGCCGGCTGCTGCACGGCGCCGTCGACGACCTCGAGCCTTCCGCCGACGCGCTGGAGCATCTGCGGCGTGCCGTCCCCGCCCGGCGTACGCGGCGTCGGCAGGTCGTCGTCGGCGTGGCGGCGGCCGTGATCCTCGGGGGTACGGCCATGCCCGCGCTCCTGCGCGTCGCCACCACCGTCGGCACCGCCGACGACCGTCCGGCGAACGCCGCGAGCAGCCAGCAGACCGATGAGGGCACCGCCGAGGGGCGGCGCAGCGGCGGCGGGGAGGGCCGCGAGCCCGAGGAGGGCTCCTCTCACCCGGCCGACCGCAAGGACGAGGAGCACAAGGAGGAGCGCAAGGGAGAGGACGCCCGCCCCGAAAGCCACGCGGGCGGCGCCCCTGGCGGTCCCCTTCCCGGACCCACCAGCACTCTCGCCGCGACCTCGCCGACCTGCGACCGCAACCAGCTCGGCAACGGCGCGGGCAGCGTCGGCGCGGCCGACCGTGAAGGCCGCGTCTACGGCTCCTTCCGCGTCGTCAACGTCTCCCACGCCGTGTGCACGGTGGGCGGGCCGGGCGCCGTCGACGTCGCCGGGCAGGGCAGCGCCGAGACCTCCCGCGTCTCCGTCGTGGACCACACGGCCGGCGACGCCGCGACCGGGCTGCCCGACCCGTCCACCGAGCCCAGCGAGGTGATCCTCCAGCCCGGCCAGGCCTACGAGGTCAAGTTCGCCTGGATCCCGGCGTCCGGCGGCGGTCCGAGCGGTTGCGCCAACGGCGGGGGCGGCGCCTCCCCGTCGCCCGCCGCGAGCACCCCCCCGGCCTCCGGCACCACGGCCATGGACCAGCCGACCGGCCAGGACACCCCTGAGCCGAAGCCGCCGGCGAGCGTCGTGGTCAGCCACACCCCGGACACCGGGGAGCCCGCCGCCGCGGACGCGAAGATCAACGACGCCTGCGCCGGCACGGTCTACCGCACCGGCCCGCTCGGCACCAAGCCGTAGCCCGCGCCCACGGGGCCGGTTCGAGCGAGGCGTTCCTCCGGTCGATCAGCCGGCCGGGTCGGGCGGGCCCGGGGAACCGGGAGCGGGGCCCGGCGGAGCGGTCCGGCCCGGAACGGGAGGGGCCGGTGCCGCCCGGCGGATCGATGCCCGTACCGTGGTGGTGTGTATCGGTTCCTGCTGACTCCCCGCTGGTGGGGGATCAACGTCTTCGCCGTGCTGGCCATCCCCGTGTGTCTGTTCATGGGCAGCTGGCAGCTCGGCCGCTTCGAATCGCGCGTCGACTCGCACCGTGAACAGCAGACGCAGGCCGACAACGCCCGCACCGCCGCCGCCGAGCCGCTGCACGACCTGCTGCCGGTGAGCACCGAGACCTCCGGCCGTCAGGCCACGGCGACCGGCCGCTACGACACCGCGCACCAGCTGCTCGTGCCGGACCGGGACCTCGAGGACCGCAGGGGCTTCTACGTCCTGACCCTGCTCCGGACCGACGGTGGCAAGGCCCTGCCCGTCGTGCGGGGCTGGCTGCCCGGCGACGCGAACTCCCGGGCCGACGCCGCCAAGGTGCCCGCCCCGCCCGCCGGCCAGGTCACCGTGACCGGCGCGCTCCAGTCCTCGGAGACCGTCGGCTCCAAGGGCGTACGGGCACGCGGCGGCCTGCCCCAGGGGCAGCTCGGTGTGATCAGCGCGGCTTCGCTGGTCAACCTCGTGCCGTACCAGGTGTACGACGCGTGGATCACCGCACCCAAGGCATCGGGCGCCATGATCCCGGTGCCCCCGTCCGCGGCCCCCGGCAGCGGCCTCGACCTCAAGGCCTTCCAGAACCTCGGCTACACCGGCGAGTGGTTCGCCGTCGCCGGCTTCGTCGTCTTCATGTGGTTCCGGCTGTTCCGCCGGGAGACGGAAGCCGCCCGGGACCTGGCGCTCGGCATCACCCCCGAGGACCCGGACGGTCCGGATCGCCCGGACGGTCCGACCCGGCCGGACGGCTCAGATGACGCTCCGCAAAAGCGATCTCCAGCCGAAGCTGCTTGATCCGCTCCTCCACCACCAGCGAGCCGTGCCCCGCGTCATAGCGGTACACCTCGTGCGGATGGCCACGCTCCGTCAGCCGGTCCACGTAGTTCTCGACCTGCTGGATCGGGCAGCGCGGGTCGTTCATGCCCGCGGAGATGTAGACCGGGGCCCGGACGTCGTCGACGTACGTCAGCGGTGACGACGCGGCGTAGCGCTCCGGCACCTCCTCCGGGGTGCCGCCCAGCAACGTGCGGTCCAGGGCCTTCAGCGCCTCCATCTCGTCGTGATACGCCGTCACATAGTCCGCCACGGGGACCGCCGCGAGCCCGAGCGCCCAGGCGTCCGGCTGGGTGCCGAGGCCCAGCAGCGTCAGATATCCGCCCCACGAGCCGCCCGCCAGGACCAGCCGGTCCGGGTCCGCGAGCCCGCTCGCCACGGCCCAGTCCCGCACCGCCGCGATGTCCTCCAGCTCGATCAGCCCCACCCGGTGCTTGAGCGCGTCCGTCCACGCCCGGCCGTAGCCGGTCGACCCGCGGTAGTTGACCCGCACGACCGCGAAACCGTGGTCCACCCAGGCCGCCGGACCCGCGGCGAAGGCATCGCTGTCGTGCCAGGTCGGGCCGCCGTGGATGTCGAAGACGGTCGGGAACGGCCCCTCGCCCGCGGGCTTCTGCACCAGCGCGTGCACATCGCCGCCCGGCCCCGGCACCCACGCGTCGCTGACCGGCACCGAGTCCGGGGCGCTGCCCACCCCGTGGGCCGGCGCCGGCGGGTCCAGCACGACCCGCCCACTCGTGGACCGCACCACCGGCGGCTTCGCGGCCGAGGACCACAGGAACTCCACCGTCCCGTCCGGACGCGGCAGCGCCCCGGACACCGTGCCCTCGGGCGTCTCCAGCCGGGTCAGCTCACCGCTCCCCAGCTCGTACCGCCACAGCTCGCTGCGCGCCTGGTAGCTGTGCTCGATCAGCAGGGCGGAGCCGTCCGGATACCAGTCCGCGCCCAGGTCGCCGGGCAGCTCGACGGCGAGCGTCGTCTCCTCGCCCGTCACCGGGTCCCACAGCAGGGGCTCCCAGCGGCCGCGCCGCTGGTGCCCGACGAGCAGCCGGGAGTCCCCGTCGACCGGCGCGAAGCCCATGGCGGACAGGCCCAGCTCCTCGGTGCCGCCCCGGGTGTCGTCCAGCTCGGCGACGGCCGTGCCGTCCGCCCGGACGACACGGATCGCCGAGTGCATGGCGTCGCCGTGCTCGGTGTGCTCGATCGCGATCAGAGTGCCGTCGTGGGACAGATCACCGACGCCCGCGGACTCCGTGTGGCGGTAGATCTCCACGGGCTCGGCCCCGGGCCGCACGACGTGGACCGTCGAGCCCCCCTTGTCCGTGGACCGCCCCACGACGGCCGTGCCGTCCCGGCCGAGGGCCAGCCCGTCGGGGTAGGAGGGATCGAGGCCGGGCGTCGCGGGCTCGTCCGGCCCGCCGTGGAAGGGCTGCCGCATCCAGACGCCGAACTCGTCGCCGTCCTTGTCCGAGAACCACCAGATCCACTCGCCGTCCGGGGAGAGCAGGCCGCCCGTCGTGCCGTTCGGCCGGTCGGTCGCCTGCCGCTGCGCGCCCGTCGCCCGGTCCCACGCGTACAGCTCGAAGGTGCCCGTCACGTTCGACGTGAACAGCGACCGGTCCGGGGCGTCCTCCGCCCACCTCGGCAGCCCCACCCGCGGCGCCCGGAAGCGCCTCTCCCAATCCGGCATGGACCCGTCGGCCCGCATGGACCCGTCGCCCCGCTGGGGCCCGTTGCTCTCAGTCATGCCCCCCATTCTGCGCCGAACGGGCGACAACGTGCCCGTGAGTGCCGCAGCCTGTGGATAACTCCTCGGCGCCGAGCCGCGCCGTGGCGAGCCGACCGGTTGAGGGAGCGGGCAGCGGGGGCCAGCCCCGGTGTGTACGTGCCGTGTCAACGGCCCCGGCACGTACACACCGGGGCCGCCCTTCCAGGTCGTTGCACATGAGAGTGCGCGGACCCACTTCCCATGCTACGCCTGGGGCGATTTCCCGGCAGGCTGCTTTCCTGCGTACCGATACGGAAAGCAGCCCCTCAGCCGCGCTGCTCCTCCTCGGCCTCCATGAGCCGAATTCCCTGGTGCGTCAGCGTGACCATCGCGGGGGTATTGCCCGTCGCCCAGTCGACCGCGATCAAGCCTTCGCCGACCAGATAGGTGCAGGCGGCAGCCAGGTCCTCTTCGTGGACATCGAGATCGTCGCGCAGCTTTGCCCCGGTGACACCCAGGAGACGGTTTCCTTCCGTGGTTTCGTACAGGGCCTGCAAGACCATCTCGCGGTAGTGCTTCCGCTCGCGCAGTGTTGCCATGTCTGCCGCCTTCTCCATGTCCGGCGTCGGCATGCGAGATATCCGGCGTCGCCATGCGAGCCATGGATCCGTCAGCCAGGTGCCCCTGCCGCGCCGTGCCCCACACCACGCCGCCCGCGCGGGGCCGACGACTGCCGGGCTCTTTCACTCTACTCCGGGCAGTTCTCCAGAAGGCCTGTGACCAGCTCTTTTCCCGTTTCCGTGGCCGAATTCCGCGGACGGGCCGCCATGCCGACCGGAGAGTAAGGTGAAGCTACCGAGGGCATTCCGCTTGCGGCAATCACGCCGAAGGCGCCACGGGCGCGCGGCGTATGCCGAACCCCGCAGACGGGTGGATCCATCATGGCCGACTCCGAATTCCCTGGCCTTCCCAAGCTCCTGCCGGACGCCATCCACCAGGCCGTGAAACCGGGGACGGCTCTCGTGCGGCTGGAGACGACACACTCGCGCGAGGGGATTCTCGACGGCGCGTGGTGGCCACGCTCCCGCGATATCGGTACGGAACTGCCCGGCTTGATCATCGCGTTGACCGAGCACATCGGCCCCATCACGCGCATCGGCCTGGACGCGAGTGCCTGGGACGAACTCCCGACGCGCCTCGTCATCGACGACCGGGTCGTGCACATCGACTCCTTCCCGACCGGTGACGACACGGTCCTCATCACCCGAGGCGACAACGACCACTTCTCCGTGCTGGTGATCCCGCCGCAGGCGACGCCGGATGCGGCACGCGCCGCGATGGCGCGGGCGGTCCGGGCCGACAACGTCACCCAGGCCGAACAGATCCTCATCGACACCGGCACCAATCCAGCCCACCCGGGCCCCACGGAGAATCCACCGACGGACCCGGAACGCGACGGCTCGGCGTGACGCCCGCCCGAGCCTCTCGTCGACCCTGCCGCCGGAGGAAAACCGGTGCCCGCGCGGGCACACATTCGGGGTAGTGGCGGAGTAGGCTCGGCTTACCGAGAATTCTTCGCGCACCGGCTTCGCGCCGGTGCCGTTCTCGGCGAACCATCAGTCCGGGCAGACGGAGACGCGCTCGGAGACGGGTCCGCGTCATGATGACGACCAGCACCCCCACGACATCCCCGATCGAGAGCGCCCCGTCGCTGCCGGTGCGCCTGTTCCTCAATCCCGCCGACACCCGGCCAGGGCCGGTGGACGGTGCCTGGTGGCCCTACTCCCGCGATCTCACACGTGAACTCCCCGCCCTGGCCATGGCGTTGGATCTCCCCTGGGGGCGCATCACCCGTGTCGCGGTGAACCCCGCCCACTGGCCCGTCATCCCCGGCAAGGTCCCCGTGGGTACACGCGTGGTGCACGTGGGCTGGTTCGCCGAGCAGGACCCCCACGATCTGCTGTTGCTCTCCTTCCGCGTCGGCCGCTGGGACCTGTTGGTGATCCCTCCGGAGACCGCCCCCGGCACCGCCGCCCACCTGATGGCCGCGGCCGGCGACCCCGACAACCGGCTCACGGCGAGCGCTCTCATGGCCGCGGCGCGGAACGACGGCACGAGCGGGACGACATGGGAGCCCGAAGGCGGGCCCGGCCACGCCGACGCGTCACCGGCACGGGACCCCAACACACCACGGCACGCGGAGGCATGACCTCCATGGGCATCCTCGCCGCCGTGGCGAGGATGCCCGCAACGATCGGCCTGGGAGAAATTCGTGATCCATCCGCACGACCGACAGCACCCCCGACGCGCCGCGGCTCTTCCGTACGAGCGCTATCTGCCGGAATCCCGCGACCGGTCCGACCATGGCGAGCGACGCGACCACCGGGACGGAGGCCGCGGACGGCTGCGTCCGCGCCGTCGGCTCCGCAGCAGGACGCATGCCCGGAGCCGGGTGTGACCCGCGACCGCCCGGCGGTGAACGCAGCCGGGCAGACACTGCCCGCCGCCGGTTGCGCCGAGGTCCGGATCATCGCCGCGTGCCCCGAAACAGCGAGACGGATCTCCGAGGTGCTCCGCCTCCGCTTCGCCGCCACCGAACCGCGCAGCTGCGGCGCCGGTGACGGTGACGGCGGCACCAGACTCCACCTCACCGTGGACACGGTCCACACCCCCGAGGTGCTGGGACCGTTCCGGCCCCGGCTGGTCACCGACCACCCGCATCGCGACGAGACCTGAAAGGCCCACCACGTGACCGGCACCATGAGCGAGCCGACCGTCGCCCCGCAGCAGGCGTCCCTCCCCGCCCGGTTGGCCCTGGCGGAGCCGGACACCGGACTCCGCCGGACCGACGGAGCATGGTGGCCCCGCTCACACGACCTGGGAGACGAACTGACCGCGCTGCTCGTCGCGCTGGACGCCAGGTGGGGCAGCATCACCCGGATCACGGTGGACGGCGGCATGTGGCCCGTCAGTCCCCGCCGGATGACTCTCGTGGGCCGGGTGGTGCACCTGAGTCGATGCGGTACGGCGGCCGGCCGGCACAGGATCTGTCTGCTGTCCTACGGCATCGGCCGCTGCGACCTTCTGGTCGTACCGCCCGAATCACCACCGGACGAAGCCCGTCGCCTCATGGACGAGGCCCACGACATGCCCTCTTCCTTGGGGATTCCAGGATGAGGTTCCAAAAGGCCCCCGGAAACCACTCAGGGGCCTGATCCACTGAGTGGATCAGGCCCCTGACCTGGTCTTACGAAGTCGGGGTGGCGGGATTTGAACCCACGACCTCTTCGTCCCGAACAAGGTACGGAGAGGTCTTCTACCTGCGCTGATCGAGATCACCGCAGGTCAGGGCGTTGGTCTGCGTTGGTGTGGCCTGGTTCTCGCGGTGCCCTCCGGGAAGATCATCTCCCAGATTTCTCCCAAGGCGCCGCCCAACATCAGGACATCCAGCACAAATGCCGATCGGCTCAAGCGCCTGGCCCGCTACCGCCCCATTCGGTGGGCCAGTGCGCTCGAAGCCACGCTAGTAGTCAGTGGTCACTGGCGTGGCCTCTGCGGCCGAGTTGGGGCAAATGACCCTTTGGGGTCCCGACTGGGTACTAGGCCCAGCGCTGGTGCTTGTTGCCGTCGCCCTCGTCGAAGTTCGTGTAGACGCTTCCGCTGAAGTTGCTGTCAAGGACGCGACCCGTGGCCTTGTTCTTCAAGCGCCAACCAGTTGACGTCTTCTGCTCGTACCACTTCTGGTTGTCGTTGCCGTTTTCACACCGGAGAATGTAGACCTTGCCCGCTTTGTTGCTGTCGAGGCACTGGTCGACCCAGCGCTGCTGGTACGTTCCGTCGCTCTGCTCCACGTCCCGCCACTTAGTCGACGGGTTGTCGCAGTCGCCAGCGAGCACCATGCCGGGCATGTGAGCCAGGCACCGACCAGTGGCCTGGTTCTTCCACTGCACGTTTCCGTCGGCGAACGCCTGCCCGGATGTGCTTATTGCCATGACGGGCACGATAACGGCCATGGCCACGGAATAGGATATGACGCGCTTCTTCATTGCTTTCCCCTCCACTGCGTCGGGCATGGCCGCAAATTGAAATTGGTCATCTTTCAACTGTGTCGACTTATGCCGACTTCGCTTGCCATGCCCGGAAGATCATACAGAGCGGCTTGGGCCATGCAACATTGATTTAAAGTGCGACTCCACAAGTCGCTCGGCGGTGGACATTTCGTTACTCTCGTGGTCTATTTCAGGCCGCGGAGGGGCGGTTTTTCGCCGTTTGGTCAGCTCTCTCCTGCCTCGACCGGTGGGAGGTCGCCGTCCCTGTCGGCAAGTTCTCTTTGGCGGTAGATTCCACAAAAAGAACTGCCACCGTCACAACGGCTGTGACGGTGGCAGTAGGCGCATCGAATTGACCGGCGCAGCGCATGCCCCTTCCGCTTGGCAGCTCTCCAGCGGACTGCTCCCGGCGGATAAGGTGACGGCCGAGCGGCATGTCAGAGGTTTGTGGTTCGTGAGGAGTTAAACTCTCAGCGGTCAGAAGCCTATCGTTTCAGATCCAGGTGCCCACTCCCGAATTTGGGCCACCATGTCGCCCCACACGCCAGTAACCAGCAGGATGCCGACGATGATCAGTAGGCCCCCGCCAGCTCTAAGAACCCACTTATAATTCTTCTTTACCCACCCAAAAGCCCCTAGCGCCCTGCGGAAGGCAATCGCGGCAAGGATGAATGGCAGCCCGAGGCCTAGGCAGAAAAAGGAGATCAGTAGGGCTCCTCGGCTGGCACTCGCCTCGTTCATCGAAAGCGCAATAACTGTGCCCAAAGTTGGGCCTAGGCAAGGAGTCCACCCCAGGCCGAAAACGAAGCCGAGTAGGGGCGCACCCAGCAAGCCGGCTGCTGGTTTGCGGTGGATGCGGAAGTCCCGCTGGGCGAAGCCAGGCAAGAACCCCATGAAGGCTAGGCCTAGTAGGATCGTAATGAATCCGAGGGCGATAGTTATTGACTCCTGGTATTCCAAGAGTGTTCTGCCGAAGAACCCGAAAAATGCACCTTGTGTAACGAATGGGACGGAAAAGCCGAGCACGAAGAGGAGGGATCCGGTAAGCATTCGGCCGCGCTTCCCTTTCTCCTCTACGCTCGCCAGGTCTGCCGCAGAGAGGCCCGTGACATAGCTCAGATATCCAGGGACAAGCGGCAGTACGCATGGCGAGAAGAAAGAAATCAGCCCGGCTAGAGCTGCCACTGGAATCGCGGCGATCAGAGTGCCACTCGTGACTGTAGATTCTGTGGACGCCATGAGCATAAAGCTGCTTGCCGCTACGGCACTCATCACGAATTCCTTACGCTGGTCGGCAGGGCTTTTTGTAAGGCAAAGGAGTATTTTCTCGCATTTGACAGGGAGGGTGGCGGTGCTTTCGTTGCGCTTCGCGCCATCTCATTGCTCGTCGGCCTTGGGTGAGAAGCAGGAAACGAGCGGCTCTGCTGTCGCTCCATCCGGCCAACAGTGCGGGTTGGCGACGGTTACGCCAAAGGACTTTCCGTATGGGCGCCATGAGTTGGGCATGCTCATCTCGCTAGTGTGGCATGGCGTGTATAAGCGGACGTGCTTGGGTCACGCGCTGCCGCGATCTGCGTTGAGGAGATGCTCATGCCGACAGTGAGGGCGGCAGATAGTCGATAGTCGGAGTTGGCCCTCGATGCTTCCGAGTCGACCACGTTCGGCGTTGGGTTCTGGCCGTCTGAGGACGAGCGAACGAGGTGACCCGCGCAAGGGGCTGCACACGCCTGGGGGCTCAGGCTAGCCTGTCAACTGACGGCCCGTCAGAAGTGGTCGCCCCCTCGGGAGGCCACGAGGACGGGTGACTGCGAGGGAGACGCATGAGTGCCCCAAGCGAGTTGCCCAGGATCATCAGCGTCGATGACCACGTCATCGAGCCAGCGCACCTCTTCGAGACCTGGCTCCCGGCCAAGTACCGAGACCGCGGACCCAAGCCTCTGACCGCCGGCATCGGAGAGCTGGAGTACGTCGGCGGCAAATATCGGATCACCACGGACCCCGACGGGCCGCTAACGGACTGGTGGGAGTACGAGGGCGGTCTCTTCCCGTACAAGCGGATCATTGCCGCCGTCGGCTTCTCGCGGGATGAGATGACCCTCGAAGGGATCACCCGCGAGCAGATGCGGAGGGGGTGCTGGGACCCCAAGGCCCGCATCCAGGACATGGAGGCGAACCATGTCGAAGCGTCGCTGTGCTTCCCAACGTTCCCGCGCTTCTGCGGACAGACCTTCGCTGAGGCCAAGGACCTGGAGGTCGGACTCGCCTGCGTCCGGGCCTACAACGACTGGATGGCGGAAGAGTGGTGTGGTGACAGTGGCGGACGCTTGATCCCGCTGTGCCTCATACCGCTCTGGGACGTGGAACTCGCCGTGAAGGAGATCCACCGGAACGCCGCGCGGGGCGTCCGGGCCGTGACGTTCAGCGAGATCCCGACGTACCTCGGACTGCCGAGCATCCACTCCGGCTGCTGGGACCCGTTCTTCGCCGCGTGCGAGGCCACCGGCACGGTGGTCTGCATGCACATCGGCTCATCCTCGCAGATGCCGGCTGCTTCGCCTGACGCGCCGCCCGCCGTGCAGGCATCTCTGTCGTTCAACAACGCCATGGCTTCGATGATGGACTTCCTCTTCAGCGGTGTCTTGGTGCGGTTCCCACAGCTCAAGCTCGCCTATGCCGAAGGACAGATGGGGTGGATCCCGTATGCCCTTGAACGTGCCGACGACGTCTGGCGGGAGCATCGGGCGTGGGGAGGGGTTCGCGATCTGATTCCCGAGCCGCCCTCCACGTACTACTACCGGCAGATCTTCTGCTGTTTCTTCCGGGACAAGCACGGGGTCGCCTCGCTTGAAACAGTTGGCGTGGACAACGCGACCTTCGAGACGGACTATCCGCATGTCGACTCGACCTGGCCACACACCAAGCAGGTCGCAGCGGAGCATGTCGCAGGCCTTTCGCCGGAGACGACGTACAAGATCCTGCGTGGCAACGCGATCCGAATGCTCGGTCTCGATTTTGATAAGTGAGAGCAACGGGAAGCGGCCGTACCTGAATCGGTACGGCCGCTCGGGGTCTGAAGTTCAGCAGAGCTGGCGCGCTCTGATGACTGGGGTGGTGTATACCGCAGCAACTCGATCACCAGACAGCAGTAAGTCTGCGGTTTCCACCACAACCCCTCTGGTGTCGACCGAGGTTCGTTGGATGGCTACGACTGATACTCCAGGAGCGATGCCGAGAGCCAGCGCCTCGTCTGCGCTCGGCGGGCGCGCCGTGAGGCGCTCCACCACGTGATCCAGTTCAATTCCCGTGCCGGTAAACCACTCTCGGTACGCGTCCCCCCAAGGCGACCGGTCCGAGACGGGAGCCATGGTGGCCTCGGCCACCATGGCGCGAACCATGTATGACCGGACGATGCTGTAAGGAGCATCGTCCTCGACGCGCTGGCTGCGATAGGTGAACTCAAGCAGCCGGGTGCCCACCGGCACGCCAAGGCGGGATGCGAGTTCATCCGTTGCCCCTAGTTCGCAGCAGCTGACCGTGACGTCTGTATCAGAGCCTGCGGTCGGCTCGTGCCGTCGCGTCGAATCCGCCTCGGGCAGGTTCCGATCATTGGCGTACTCAAGCTGCTGCCGTGATCGCCGGACGAAGTTGCCCCGACCGTGACGCTTCTCAATCAGCCCTTCTGCTTGCAGAACACTGAGCGCCTGTCGCACCGTTGGCAGCCCGACGCGGTATTGAGACGATAAGGCGGTTTCTGTGGGCAAGCGCGCGTCGGATTCGATCGTGCCCGTGCCGATCTGTTGACGGAGATCATCAGCAATCAGTTCGTAACGCTTAGCCACCCTGAATCACCGCTCCTGTGGTCGGGAGAGAAAAGGTTGTGCACTTATTGGCGCCGCGCTTCGCGGGCTGCCTGATCTCAGCGAGTGGGGTCCTCGGTCAAGCCCGCCGGGCGCGAACCGGCCTCATGGCAGGGGCAGTCGCAACGGAAGGTCGTGATGAGTGGACCGGCGGTCTCCGGCGGTTTCGGCGGGAGTCGGTACTCGTGCGTCCCTCGGCACTGCCCATGCAGGTCACCGACGTATTGGGGCCACAAGGTGGACGCGCGGCAGTGCTCTAACAAGTCGCGGTCGGAGGCCGACGCGGTCACCAGGCGCGCCCTACGGGGCGGGCCCACTGTCCGGTTGCGAGAGTGTCGTCGGTGTCCTCATTCACGGGTCAGCTCCAGTGGCCGGCGGCGAGGTCGGACGGCTGTTGCGGCTCGTCCGTCTCTTTGCGGGGCGTTTCACCGCATTGCGCATGAGCACAGGCTTTCGTCCAGATAACGGCCCATGCGGTGAGTCCGTCGGCACTGCCGCTGAGTCCGAACCGGTCGGCGCGGGCTAACGCGGCAATGACTGCTTGCCAGCGAGCCGGAGACGACGGCTCCGATACGTCGGCCTCGACCTGGAGCCGATCGGCGTAGCGGATCACGCGGGGTTCGAAATCGACGGCGGAGAGGCGCGCCGCGATGTCCTGCGCTCGGGATGCAGGTGCGGGCACGGCAGATCCTCCGTTGCGGCGAAATCACTCACGGTGAAGCTAGTTAACTAGACTAGAGCTAGTGGACTAGATTTGCTACATGTCTGACCAACCGCCCTACCTCGCTGTTGCTGAGCGGCTCCGGCAGTGCATCGCCAGCGGTGAGTGGTCGCCGGGAGACCGGCTGCCGTCCCGTGCCCAGCTCGCTGAGAAATACGAGGTGGGGGATAACGTCGTTCGCCGTGCGCAAGAGCTGCTCATCGTTCAGGGGCTGCTGGAGGGGCGGGCGGGTTCGGGCACATACGTGGCAGAACCGTGCGAGCGGCTGCGGATGGTCCGGTCGTGGTGGCGCGAGCAAGGTGGCGGGTCACCGTTCCGCGCGGACATGGCAGGCCTCGGCAAGCGGGGGACCTGGGAGCACCGGACTGAGGCGAAGGTGCCGGCGCCGCCTGAGATCGCGGCACGGCTCGGAATTGCTGAGGGTGATCCGTGCGTCCGCACCGAGTATGAGTTCCTGGCTGATGGCAGGCCGGTGCAAATGTCGACCAGCTGGGAGCCTTACAGCCTCACGGGTGGCACGATCGTCGTCTTGCCCGAAGGTGGGCCGTACGCGGGCCTAGGTGTGGTCGAACGCATGGCTGCGATCGATGTGGTGATCACTCATGCGGTGGAGCAGCCGGAGCCGCGGCTGGTCACAGCTGCGGAGGCAAACGTTCTCGGTGTGCAGAAGAGCGCTTTCGTGACGCACATCCGTCGGACGTACTTCTGTGACGACGGCCGTCCCGTGGAGACCGCGGACATCATCGTCCCGGCTGCGCACGGCGAGATCGTCTATGAGATCCCGATCGACCGGCCGTAGTTACGCCTGCGTTGTCACGGGGCCTGTGCCCGCACCAATGCTCCAAGGGCTGGCCAGGGGTCCGTGTTGGCGTGCCACCGCGCGGGTAATAAACCCACCATGTCCATCGAGCACACCTCTTTGGGAACGTTCAGCGCGAGGTGTGCGCATGTCCAGGAGTTCCTTCAGGCAGGGCACCTTTTGCTACCGGGAGCGCTCTCCGCGGAGCGTCTCAGTCGACTGGTCGGCGCTGTGGACGGCCCTGTTCTCCCGAAGCTACGGCGAAGTGACAAGTAGCTCTCTGTAGCGGATCTGGGGTGTGCTTGTCAGCGTTTTTGATCTTCTGAGCTCATCAGGGGCCGTGCTCGGCGAGGTTGGTCCGGTCATGACGACCGGAGGGAGCGCGGGGTGCGGCAGGAGTGGGAGCCGGAGGACCTGATCGAGGTGTGGACGCTGCTGGAGGAGGACCAGGAGCGGCTGCGGAACAAGTCGGGGGCGAACCGGTTGGGGTTCGCATTGTTGCTGAAGTTCTTCGAGGTGGAGGCGCGGTTCCCGGAGGACGCGGGGGAGATGCCGGTGTCGGCGGTGTCGTACATCGCCCAGCAGGTGAGGGTGCCCGCGGAGGAGTGGGCCGCGTACGACTGGTCGGGGCGGGCGATCAAGCGGCACCGGATGGAGATCCGGGGCGCGTTCGGCTTCCGTGAGTGCACCGAGGAGGACCAGGCCCAGCTCGCCGAGTGGCTGGCGGTCGAGCTGTGCGGGGTGGAGCTGAACCGGGACCGGCTCGCGGATGCGGTGGTGGCCCGCTGTCGCAAGGACCGGCTGGAGCCGCCGGCCCCAGGGCAGATCGCGCGGCTGGTGGGCAAGGCGGTCAGCACCTTCGAGGAGCGGTTCTGCGCGGCCACCGTGGACTGGCTGTCGGCGGCGACCCGGTCCCGGCTGGACGACCTGATCGCCGAGGACGCCGGAGCGGATGAGGAGAGCGCGGGCGGCGGGGGCACGTTCTTCACCGAGCTCAAGGCGGACCCGGGCGCGTCGGGGCTGGACAGCCTGCTCGCGGAGGTGAACAAGCTCCAGCGGGTGCGCCGGCTTCAGTTGCCGCCTGAGCTGTTCGGGGACGTGTCAGGGAAGCTGGTGGCGGCCTGGCGAGCGCGTGCGGCGAAGGAGTATCCCTCGGACCTGCGGGCGGCGGCGGGGCCGGTGCGGTACACGCTGCTGTCGACGCTGTGCCATGTGCGGGAGACGGAGATCACCGACTCGCTGGTGGAGCTGTTCATCCAGCTCGTGCAGAAGATCAACACGCGGGCGGAGAAGGGTCGAGGGCGAGTTCAACAAGGAGCTCAAGCGGGTGCGCGGCAAGGAGGGCATCCTGCTGCGGCTGGCGGAGGCGGCGGTGGCGGAGCCGGGCGGCACGGTCCGCAAGGTGATCTATCCGGTGGCCGGGGAGTCCACGCTGAAGGCGCTGGCGGCGGAGGCCGCGGCGAACGAGGCGCGTTACCGGGCCCGGGTGCGGACGGTGCTGCGCTCGTCGTACTCCAACCACTGGCGGCGGATGCTCTCGCCGCTGCTGGGTGCGCTGGAGCTGAAGTGCAACAACACCGCCTACCGGCCGGTGATGGACGCGATCGACCCGCTCAAGCGGTACCTGGACCAGCCCATCGCGAAGGAGGGTGCGTTCTTCGACGAGGCGGAGAAGATCCCGCTGGCTGGGGTGGTGCGCGAGGACTGGCGCAAGGCGGTCGTGGATGAGCGCGGCCGGGTCGAGCGCATCCCGTACGAGCTGTGCGTGCTCGTGGCGCTGCGGGACGCGCTGCGGCGGCGGGAGATCTGGGTGCCGGGCGCGAACCGGTGGCAGAACCCGGAGGACGACCTGCCGCCGGACTTCGAGGACAACCGCGATGTGCACTACGACGCGATCCGCCAGCCGCAGGACCCGGAGAAGTTCATCGAGGCCCTCCAGAAGCGGCTGCGGGAGGCGCTGACCCGCTTCGATGCGGCGCTGGAGCTGGGCACCACGGGCGGGGTGGACATCGTCAGGAAGCACGGCGAGCCGTGGACCAAGGTCTCGCCGCTGGGCAAGCAGGAGGAGCCGGAGAACCTGGTCGCGCTGAAGGCGGAGATCGAGCGCCGCTGGGGCACCATCGACCTGATCGACATCCTCAAGGAGGCCGAGTTCGCCACCGGCTTCACGTCCGAGTTCACCTCAGTCGCCACCAGGGAGGCGGTCCCGAAGGCGGTACTGCGGCGCCGGCTGCTGCTGGTGCTGTTCGCGCTGGGGACGAACATGGGCATCAAGCGCGTCGCGGTCACCGGAAAGCACGGCGAGAGCGAGGCCGTCCTGCGCCGGGTACGGCACCTGTTCGTCAACCGGACCAACCTGCGCGCGGCGCTGGTGCGGCTGGTCAACGCCACCTTCGCCGCCCGCGATCAGGCGTGGTGGGGCGAGGGCACCGCCTGCGCGAGCGACTCCAAGAAGTTCGGCTCCTGGAGCTCGAACTTCATGACCGAGTGGCATCAGCGATACCGCGGGCCCGGGGTGATGATCTACTGGCACGTCGAGAAGAAGTCGCTGTGCGTCTACAGCCAGCTCAAGTCCTGCCCGGCCTCCGAGGTCGCCGCGATGATCGAGGGCGTGCTGCGGCACTGCACGGACGTGGAGATCGACCGGCAGTACACCGATACGCACGGCGCCTCCATCGTCGGGTTCGCCTTCGCCCACATGCTCGGCTTCAGCCTGCTGCCCAGGCTGAAGAACGTCGGCTCCGCGCGCCTGTACCGGCCGGCGGCCGGCCAGGACGAGACGTGGCCGAACCTGGCGCCGGTGCTGTCGACCAAGACGATCGACTGGGACCTGATCCGCCAGCAGTACGACCAGATCGTGAAGTACACCACCGCCCTGCGCCTGGGCACCGCCGAGGCCGAGCAGGTCCTGCGCCGCTTCACCCGCGGCGGCCCGAAGCACCCCACCTACCGGGCGATCGAGGAACTCGGGCGGGCGGTGCGTACGGCGTTCATCTGCGACTACCTCGCCGACGCGGAGCTGCGGCGCGAGATCAACGACGGGCTCCAGGTCGTGGAGAACTGGAACTCCGCCAATCACGACCTGTTCTACGGCAAGGACGGCGACCTGACCGGCTCCGACAAGGAGTCCCAGGAGGTCTCCATGCTCGCCCTGCACCTGCTCCAGTCGGCGTTGGTGCACGTCAACACCCTGCTGCTCCAGGAAATCCTGAACGAGGAGAAGTGGCAGAAGCGGCTCACCGACGCCGACCGGCGGGCCCTGTCCCCGCTGTTCTGGACGCACGTGAACCCCTACGGACGGTTCGAGCTGGACATGAACAGCCGCTTGGAACTGGACCCGGCCGCTCAGGCAACCATCGTCATCCCCGGACCGCGCACCCCCGACAGCGCACCGGCCACGGCGTGACGGGACGGCTCGGGAGCTGAGCCGACGCCGTGGACGCGGCTGAGTGCAGCGGCCTGAGCGCACGTGTCTTCCCTGGTGCTTTGGACATGGCGGCCCTGCGTATCGACACCCGTTCGGTTCGTCGTGGGACGGAGGCGAAGTCACCTAATCAACCAAACTGCCTCAAATGGCGTGCGGTTGGCATGCGCGGTAGCGTGCAAAGGGGGAAACCAAATGCTGGCATTCCTTACTGGAGGTACGGCTATGGCTGTCAAGGACGTTCGAGGGGATTGGACGATCCAGCAGAGCACTGGTCACGTAGTGCAAATCCACATCGACAATCAAGACGATGATGGCACTTTCGCCTCTCCGCAAAACACGGCTGATTACCCCGGGGAGCACGGGACGATTGACGACGCCAAGGCGACCGACCAAGAGATTTCGTTCAGAGTCAACTGGAGCGGAGGGGCCAGGGGGCGGTACGTCGGCCGGTTCGACTTCCAGGGTCGTTTGACCGGCAACGGCTTCGATGAGGCTAACCCAACAGTGCAGTGCACCTGGGCGTGCACCAGCAAAACCTTCGGCAATCGTTGAAGGCCCGCAAGCGCTTCGCGGCTCATCGGCGGCCTCCTTCCACGTAGCGGGGCGGTGCCTCGGCTGAAGAAAGCGCTGCGGGTGCCCACCCCGGCCGAGCGCGGACCGGGCCGGCCGTGGCGGCCGGGCACCCCGCCCCCGGCATCGATCGACTCTGACCTGCCGAGCGCGGACATCCGCATCGGCTACGCCCGCTGCTCGACCCTCGGGCAGAAACTCGACTCCCAGCTCGACGCGTACGCCCGAAATTCGAGGAGGCGCTGAGGACGGGGAGGTCAAGGCGCACGCCCCGCACTGCCGGGTCATCTTCACCGTGTACGAGATGAAGCGGCTCGGCCGCGACGCCGCCGAACTAACCGCGCTCGCCGACCACCTCACCGCCCACGGCCTGGTCCTGGAGATGCTCGCCGGGCCCCTGCCCGGCATCTACTACCCGACCGGCCCGGGCAAGCAGCTGTTCGCGTTCTTCGCGGCGATGGCGGAGACCGAACGGGAGAACATCCGAGAGTCCACGCTGGAGGGACTCGACACCGCGGCCCGCTAGGGCAAGCACGGCGGCCGACCTCCAGTCATCACCGACGACATGCTCCACACCGTCCTCCGCCGCCGCGCGGGCGGCGAATCCGTTGAGCAGATCCAATCCGACCTGATCATCCCTACCGGCAAGCGCAAGGGCCAGAACCCCTCCGTCGCCAGCATCTACCGCGCACTCGCCGAACACGCCAAGCGCGAGGCGTACCCCGAAGCCATCACAGCCGCGCACGCCGACTTCGCCGCCATGAACAACGGAGCGGTCCCCGAGCCCCACAGTCAAGCAGAGGCCCTGAAATCACGCTGAGCTACTTGTCCCCTCGCCGTAGCTATACGAGAACAGGGCCGAGGGGCTCGATGTCCTGTCGCATGGGAGCTGGCGGATTCTCACTGGTTCTCGTTCATGCTGACGGATTCTCACTGGGCCGCATGTAAACGCATCTGGGCAGGGGATACGGTGGCGAGGTGACCGAGACACTGCCCGCCGATGTAGCCCTCGTGTTGGAGGCCGTTCTCGGCGAGGACGATCCGGTCCACCTCGCACTTCGCTGGCAGGTGCCGCACATCCGCGTACGAGAACGCTGCACATGTGGGTGCGGCACCGCGTACTTCGATCTCGACGCACAAGCGGTGGAACCGGCGCCATCCGGCCCGGGCACTGTGGTGGCGGCCGAGGCCCAGATCTTCACGGAAGACGGCGAGTGCCCCGGCGAGATCCTGGTCTTCGCACAGGGCGGCTACCTCTCGTGGCTGGAGGTCTGCTCCTGGAGCGACGACATCGAGGTAACGCTGGCCACCGCTCAGCGGTTGCTGCGCCCTTGATCCCGGAACCCTTCATAGACGGTCGGCTCGGCCTCTGACCTGGGGCGGTCGACTCGTCCCCCATGCAGGATTCCGCACAAGCCAGATGCACTGAGAATCCAGAGCCGGGTGTTCTCATCCGACCTGGCAGCCCCGCAGCTCAGGGCAAGATCCACAGACAAGCGCAATTCGACGGGACACTCGACACCGCGGCCCGCAAGGGAAAGCACGGCGGCCGGCCCCCGGTCATCACCGACGACATGCTGCACACCGTGCTGCGGCGCCGGGCGCTCGGCGAGTCCGTTGAGCAGATCCAGCCCGACCTGTTCATCCCCACCGGCAAGCGCAAGGGACAGAACCCCTCGGTGGCCAGCATCTACCGGGCGCTCGCCGAACACGCCAAGCGCGAGGCATACCCCGAAGCCGTCGAGGCGGCTCACGCCGACTTCGGCGCCCTCCAGGCGGCCAGCGAAGTCCCCGGACCCCGCCTCGCTCTCCCTGACCGAGCGTCACTCTAATTACAGAGAGCTACTTGTCACTTCGCCGTAGCTTCGGGAGAACAGGGCCTGGACGAGGTACTTCCCGAGTCGGCGGCAACGAGCAGCCAACCCGATTTGCGCCTGAGCGGTCTGGCGCAACGGCACCCGGAGTTCCTTGATCTCGTCGATCTTCCTGCCGCTCTGTCGCTGGTAACCGACGTGCTCGGCTGGAACATCTTCGTCTACCACTCCCACCTGGACGTCAACACCACTTCGTCGACCGCCGGCCCGTTCCAGTACTGCTGGCACCAGGACATGGCTGGAGCGATCGGCCCGCTCGCGCATCCGCGCCCTCTGCTCTCGATCAAGGTGGGGTACTTCCTTACCGACACCAGCTGCCCGGACCGAGGCAACCTCTGGCTCGTGCCGGGTAGTCATCGGCGTGAGGGCCTCACGCCGCCTGCCGATCCGGCGCAAGCCGTAGAGGGCGCAATGCCGGTGCTCGCTCCAGCGGGATCGGCGCTGCTGCTCGATCCGCGGGTGTGGCATACGCGCGGAGCCAACGCGTCATCCGTGACCCGCAAGGTGCTGTTCTATGCCTATGCCTATCGGTGGCTGCGCCCACGTGATGACCTGCGCTTGACCGACCGACAGTGGGCTGAGCTCAGCCCGGTGCATCGCCAACTCCTCGGCGGGGGCGATAGCTTGGAGGGCTTCTACCACCCGCAGGAATCTGATGTGCCGCTTCGTGCAGCTCCGGCACGCGGGCGAGGCCTTTGCCGCCGCTGGAGCTGCTGGGCAGCCCCTTGGCCCCGGTGGAGAGGATCGCTCTGGGCGGCCTCTTCGGCGACGAATCGATAGAGGACTCGTATGAGCGGCTCGACCTCTTTCGCGCAGCCGGCGGCCGGATTCTGTTTGCACTACGAGAGCTTGGTGCTCGTTGCGCGTCATGCTCCCATCATCGCTCCGACCGCCTCATGGCACATCTGGTCACTACGTGGCAGTCGCTGACGCGCGGCAATGTGGCGGGTCCGACGACCACCCGGTGACTTGCGCGCCGGTGGCCGCAGGGTGTGACTGAGCGCGGCGCTTGGCGAGACTCGCCAAGCGCCGCGCTCAGGTCTCGTGTGTCAGTGCCCGGCTTCCGGATGCCAGAGTGTGCCGGCGTAGCGGATGAGGGCGGTGGTGAACTCGGAGTGCTG
>NZ_JACHJG010000024.1 GCF_014203545.1 Streptomyces netropsis | reverse complement strand
ATCGCGTGAGTCGCACTGGCCGGATCGGCGCGAAAAAAGCGCCGCGTCTCGATCGACGGCGCCATGCGACTCGGCAATTGTTAGCGGCCCGAAAAGCTGCTGGCAAAGGTGTGACCTACTATCCCGCCCCCGAACAACACACCCCCGCACACCCCACCCGACACCCCATTTCACACCCTTATGTCCGAATTGGGATCCCACTATCCGGGTTCGTACGTGATCTGGATCCCATGAGCGGCCTCACACCACACCCCCCACCCCCACACACCACGTAACCGCACAGGCGCATGGCGTGCACACCGGCTGATGCCTGCGGCTCAGTGCCGTATCTCCTGCTCTGAGGGCACCTCCCCGGCGCCCAGTACCCGCGCGTGGTCGGTGACGGTGAGCGTGTGCCCGTGTGCGAAGGCCGCCGCGAACCCGTCCTCTCCCAGCGCCGCGCGCGCTTGCATGGCGGTCCTGTCGACGTCGGTGCGTTCGGGAGCCGGGAGCCGTGCGTCGACGGACTCGCGGACGGTGGTGGCCGTGCCCAGGAGCTCGGCGGCGTGACGGGGGTGGCCGTCCGCGGCCCGGGCGCCGGCCAGGCCTTCCAGGGCCAGCGCGACGGCGCGCGGGTCGCCGGTTCTGCGGGCCGCCGCCAGACCGTCGAGGTGGAGCTCCAGCGCGCGCCCCGCTTCGCCGCGCTGTTCGGCGACGTAACCGAGCTGCGCGAGGATCAGGGCGGCGCCGGAGTCCACGCCCAGCCGGCGGTTCCACTCCAGCCACGGGACGAGGTGCCGCTCGGCGGTGTCGAGATCGCCGCGGCGGCGTGCGCCGAGGGCCAGGCCTGTTTCGGCGAACTGTTCCGCGGGGCGGTGGGACTGCTGCGCGGCGAGCCCTCTGGCGCGTTCGTGGAACTCGGTGGCGCGCGTGTCGTCACCGGTCAGCAGGGCGACACGGCCGAGCCTGGCCAGCCGGAAGGAGACCTCCGTCCACAGTTCCAGCTCCTCCGCCCCGCGGACGCCCTCGTGGTGCAGGCGGGCCGCCTCCTCATAGGCTCCGGTGATCTCGGCGAGCGTCCCCAGATGCTCCGAGGCCCGCAGCTGGCCCCATCGGTCGCCCAGCTCCGCGAAGAGGGCCGCGCTCCGCTCGGCGCTGCGGCGCAGTGCGGGGAGGTCTCCCCGGTAGCCCGACCGGGTCGCGCGCGTGATCAGTACCGCCGCAGTTCCCCAGGAGTCGCCGAGTGTGCGGAACTCCTCCAGCAGGCCGTCGAGCGGGTCGCCCCCCGTGGGGCCGTCGAAGCCGCATCGCGCGTAGTCGAGCAGCCAGCGGGCCCGGGGCGTCGCGGCCTCGAAGGCATCGCCGCGGGGTGAAGCGTCGCCGGTGAGCAAGGAGAAGGCCGCGCGCGTCGCCCGTGCGCTCTCCCGAGCCGTCGGCGGGCCCCCGGCACATCCCAGCGCGAGGTCCAACGAGCGGCGGGCCTCGCCGAGGCGCCCGCGCAGGAACCAGTACCAGGACATCGCGTTGACCAGGCGCAGGGCGAGCGCGGCGTCCCCGTGCTCCACGGCGGTCTCGAGGGCCGTGCGCACGTTGGCTACCTCGCCGTCGAGCCTGCGCAGCCACCGTCGCTGGTCGCGGCCGTACAGATGGGGTTCCGCCGCTTCCGTGGCGTCGGCGTAGTGAGCCGCGTGCCGCAGCCGCGCGGCCTCGTGCCCGCCCGCTTCACGGAGCCGCTCCCCGCAGTACGCCGTGACGGATTCGAGCGTGCGGTAGCGGGCGGATTCCGTGCCGTCGGCTGTCACGACCAGCGAGCGGTCGACGAGCCGGGTGAGGACGTCGAGCACGTCGTCGGTCCGTACGTCCTGGGCCGCGCACACCGCCTCCGCGGCGTCCAGGTCGAATCCTCCGGAGAACACGGCCAGCCGGCTCAACACGGTCCGCTCGGGTGCCGTCAGCAGCTCCCAGCTCCAGTCGATCATCGCGCGCAGCGTGCGCTGGCGTGCGGGGGCGTCCCGCCGTACCTGGTTCAGCAGCCGGAACCGGTCGTGCAGACGGTCGGCGAGCGCGTGCACCCCCAGGGTCCGCACTCGGGTGGCGGCCAGTTCCAGGGCCAGCGGGATGCCGTCGAGGCGACAACAGATGAGGGCCACGGCTTCGGTGTTGTCCGCGTCCAGGACGAAACCGGGGGCGGATGCCGCCGCGCGGTCCGCGAAGAGCCGTACGGCATCCGCCTCGGCCAGGGGGGCGACGGCGTCCAGGGTCTCACCCGAAATGGCCAGGGGTTCCTGGCTGGTGGCGATGATGCGCAGCCGTGCCGACCGGCGCAGCATCTGCTCGGCGAGTGCGGCGACGGGCTCGATGACGTGCTCGCAGTTGTCGAGGACGAGCAGCATGTGCCGGGAGCCGATGGTCCGGGTGAGCCGGTCCACCGTCCCGCCCGGCCCTGCCTCGCGAGGGGTGTCGTCGCGCACGCCCAGGGCTGCCGCGACCGTCTCGGCCACTTCTCCCCGGGTGCCGGCGAGTTCGACGAGCCACACGCCGTCGGCGAAGGAGTCCGTCAGCCGTGCCGCCGCCTCCAGGGCCAGCCGTGTCTTGCCGACCCCGCCCGGGCCGGTGAGCGTCACGAGCCGACTCGACGCCGTCGCCGCGCATATCCGGGCGACGGCGTCGCCGCGCCCGACCAACGCGGTGAGCGGGGCGGGTAGGTTGCTGCGCGCCGTGGTCGCCGAGGGGGCCGGTGCGGGCCCCGGCGTCAGCTCGAAGTCCTGCTCCAGGACGGCTTGGTGGAGGGCGGTCAGCGCGGCACCGGGATCGAGGCCGAGCTCGTCGGCGAGCCGCTGTTTGAGATCCCGGTACGCGTCCAGCGCTTCCGTCGGGCGCCCGGCTCGGTACAGGGCCAGCATATGGGCGCCGCGCAGCCTTTCCCGCAGCGGGTGGAGGGCGACCGCCCCCGCCAACTCATCTGCCAGGACGCTGTGTTCGCCGAGTTCCAGACGGAGCTCGGCGAGCTCTTCCGTCAGCGTCAGCCGCTGTTCCTCCAGGCGGGCCGCTTCCGCCCGGGTGAATTCGGCGTCACGGAAATCGGCGTACGCCTCTCCGCGCCAGAGGCCGAGGGCGTCCGCGAGCAGCGTTGCCTTCGCCCGTGGTTCACCGGCCGTGTGCGCACGGGTGACGAGCGCGGCGAACCGTCCGGCGTCCACGGCGTCGTCCGTGACGCGTAGGGCGTAGCCGGCCGGCCCGTATTCCACCAGGCCCCGGGCGCCCGGTTCGGCCTTCTCCAGGGTCCTGCGCAGCTGGGAGACCTTCGTCTGGAGGGAGTTGCCGGGTTTTCCCGGCAGCGCGTCGCCCCACAGGTCGTCGACCAACCGGTCCACGGGGACGGGCCGCCCGTGATGCACCAGCAGATCGGCGAGCAGCGCCCGGACCTTCGGCTCGGGCACGGTGACGGGAGAGCCGTCCTCCGTCGTCACGTTCAGCGGGCCCAGCACGTCGAATCGCATGGCGCCACGCTAACGCGCGGTCCTCAGCGGCCCGTGCGCGCACCGTCAGCGGTTCGTGCGCGGCCCTGTCCATGGTGGTCACATCAGCCGGTCCGAAGCAGCAACGGAAGAGGAACGACCATCATGAACGACATCGCGACGCACACCGTCTCCCAGGAGATCCACCTCGTCTCGCGCCCCGTCGGAGCCCCGGTTCCCGAGGACTTCGCCCTGGTCACCACCGCGGTGCCGGAACTCGCGGAAGGCCAGGTCCTCGTCCGCAACACCTGGATGTCCGTGGACCCGTACATGCGCGGCCGGATGGACGACGCCCCCTCGTACATCCCGCCCTTCTCGCTGGGCGTCGCCATGGAGGGGAGCGCGATCGGCGAGGTGGTGGCTTCCCGTGACGCGTCGGTGCCGGTCGGCGCGACCGTCTCGCACTTCCTGGGATGGCGCGAGTACGCGGTCCTCGACGCCGCGGCCGCGACCGTGGTGGACACCTCGCTGGCCCGGCCGCAGGACTACCTGGGGGCGCTGGGCACCACGGGCCTGACCGCGTACGCGGCCCTCACCCGGGTCGCCCCGGTCCGCGAAGGAGACGTGGTGTTCGTCTCCGCGGCGGCGGGCGCGGTCGGCAGCGTCGCCGGACAGCTGGCCAGGAAGCTCGGTGCCTCCCGGGTGATCGGATCGGCGGGCGGCCCGGCGAAGACGAAGAAGCTGCTCGACGACTTCGGATACGACGCCGCCGTCGACTACCGCCAGGGCCGGCTCGGCGAACAGCTCGCCCAGGCGGCCCCGGAAGGCATCGACGTCTACCTGGACAGCGTGGGCGGCGACCACCTCCAGACGGCGATCACCGCGATACGGCCCGGTGGCCGGATCGCCCTCGTCGGCGCGATCAGTGGCTACAACGCCACGGAAGCGGCCTCCGGTCCCGACAACCTCTTCCAGGCCGCCGCCAAGGAAGTGACGCTGCGCGGCATGCTCGTCAGCAGCTACTTCACGCTCTTCCCCGAGTGGATCGGGAAGGCCGCGGGCTGGCTCGCCGACGGCACACTGCACACCGAGGAGACCGTCACCGAAGGCATCGAAGAGGCACCCGGCGCCTTCCTGGGCATGATGCGCGGCACGAACACCGGCAAGGCACTGGTCCGCCTGGGGACCGGCCAGCGATGACCGCGCACACCGACAGGGCCTGACGGAAAGCCCCGGCGGGCTTCACCCGCCCCCGTCCGGACTCCCTCCGCACGCGGCTCACCGGCCACCGGGGGGAGTCCGGACGGCGGTCGGGCAGGGCTCGACGAGACGCCCGCCGCCCCTGGTCCCCGCACGAATGTTCCCCCTTGGCGGCCACGCTGGGTGAGCTATGTTGAGCGTGAGAAGGACGAGAGGGAGACACACCAGTGCCATCAGGGCAGCAGGCACGCGCGCAGGCGTCCGCGATCACGCCGGGAAAGCGGTCTCCGGGGGCGGAGCCGCTTCCCGCGGACAAGGTTCGCGCCTTGTTCGGCGACCACCGGTTGTCTCCCGCGCAACGGCGCATCGCGCGATACATCACCGACCACCTCACCGAGGCCGCGTTCCTGTCGATCACGGACCTCGCGGAGCGCGTGGGGGTGAGTCAGCCGTCGGTGACCCGCTTCGCCTCCTCCCTGGGATTCAGCGGGTACCCCGGACTCCGGGAGGCCCTGCAGCCCATCGCGCTGAGCGCGGTCGCGAGGTCCACGGGAACGCGGGAGGAGGACCGCCGCAACGAGCTGCAGGCAGCTGTCGACGCCGAGATCGCGAGCCTGGAGAGCCTGCGCCGGGTGTTCGCCGACCCCGACCAGGTGCTCGACCTCGGCCGTGAACTCGCCCGGTCGGTTCCCCTGACGGTCCTGGGCCTGCGGATCTCCGTCTCGCTGGCGGAGTACTTCGCGTACGCGGCGAAGCGGATCCATCCGGACGTGCGGCTGGTCTCCCGCGGGGGCAGCGTGGCCTACGACGCCCTGCTCCAGTCGCGGGAGGCGGGTGGGACGTGGGTGCTGGCGTTCGCGATGCCGAGACACGCCAAGGAGATGCTGGCGGCGATGCGGGCCGCGCGCAGCACGGGGCTGCGCATCGCGCTGATCACGGACCAGACGCTCGGGCCGCTGGTGGAGGAAGCCGATGTGGCGCTCACCGCCGGCACCGGATCCCGCCTCGTCTTCGACTCGTACGCGGCTCCCGGGGTCCTGTCCGCGGCCATCCTCCAGGCCATGGCCGACGCCGACCCCGAGCGCACGCAGCTCCGGCTGGAGAAGTACGAGCAGGCCGCTGAGCAGCACGACTTCTTCCTCGAACACTGACAGCGGAGGAGCCTTGCCTCCCGGCTCTCCCCGGCGTACACCATGCCGGTGAGGGCCGGATTTTTTGCAGTCTGAGCGAATGAAAATTTTCATACGCTTGATTACTCGGCAGTAAATATATTTACTACATGTGGCACCGGGGCCCGAAACGGGCTGCAGCCGGCTACAGCGCTCGCGACGGCGAGCCCCCGGGGCAAATGGACGAACATTTCGGGACGACAACCTCCTCGTCGGCCCGAAGGTGTTCCGTTCCGGGTTAGTCCGCTCCCCTCGGATGGCCCCCCGGAGGCCCCGGTCACCCCCTGGACCGGGGCCACCGGCATGTCGTCGTGCGGTCACCGGCCGCCGAGGCGGCGCACCCCCGCGACGGCCGGGGGCGAAGGCGGCCGCTGTCACCGGACGCGCTGCCCGGCACGGCGATCGTGGTGGCTGTCCCACCACCGCCACCCTTGCCCGGCCGGGCTCCTCCCGAGCGTAAACGGCGGGCCCACCTCTTCGGTAACAGGTCTCGCGGTCTCCCTTGGACAGCGCAGAGGCGAAGACCGTGGGCTTCATGATGGCCCCCACAACGCGCTGATCAGCTACTTGAGCTCTCCACCGGCCAGGAGTTCGCGGGGCAGGCCGTCGGGCCAGGCCGACACCGCGGACAGAGCAAGCCGGCCAGACTCAGCCGAAACAGACACGTCAAACCTCCAGAACGGTGCCGCCCGCTCTGAGGATGCTTCTCGCCCGGTGGGCGAAACTGCTGGGCGGCGGCGCTCGACACGGTGGTGCCCAGCGCCTGCCCGATCGCCCTGCGACAAGCGCATCAGGTGAAATGACCTGACGGGGTACACGACGCTGAGGACCGGCCGGAGCGAAGCGGCCGGACTGGCAGGTACAGGATGGTTCGGCTGCGATGTAACGCCGGCGCGGGTTCTCGGTACACCGGCGGCCCCGGCCTGTGGGCAGGGCACCCGGCTGGCCCGGCCCTGGTCATCGTTGGGGTGAGGCACGGGATTCCTACAGCCGGCGCCAGCGCCGCTACGGAAAATAAGCCACACCTTCAACGCCGACACGACACCTTGGCTGCAGTCTGCCGCCTCTGTACTGCCCGATTGCTCCCCGCACACCGGTCCGGACAGAGCCCAGGGCGATGGCAAAGTCTTGGTGATCTTGTAGGTGTGAGGGTCAAGGACGTGCGGCAGACGGGTCGGCTCAGGTGAGGAGTTGTGCGAGCAGGGCCATCTCGGTGGGCGGGTCGATCACCGGCTGGATGAGGAGTTCGTCGACGCCGGCCTGTTCCAGGGTGGTGATGCGGGCGAGGAGGTCGTCGCGGGTGCCGACCAGGGCCAGGTTGTTCATCAGCGAGGGCAGCACCAGGTCCCGGTCCTGCGGTGCGATGCGTCCGAGGTAGTTGGGGTAGAGCTTGGTGTGCCGGTCCGGCGCGGTGGCGGTAGTGCCGCGCCGGTCGAGGAGCCGCCGCACCGCCTCCCTTTCCTCGGGGCCGAGTTGCTCGGCGAAGGCGGGTGTGTCGGCGGCTGTGTCGGCGGCGAAGGCCAGCAGCGACAGGACGAGGTGGCCCGTCGCGTCCCGGGCCGCGTCGCCGTGGGGGTCCTCGTCCTCGTCGAGCAGGTGGAGCGAGGTGACCACGTAGGAGTCCGCCCGGGAGTCGGGGTGTCGGGGTGTGCCCTGGGCGGCGTGGCGGCGGGTGTCGTGCATCGCGTGCCAGGCGGTGGGGTCCAGCAGGCCGAAGGAGATGAGGCCGGTGCCGCGGCGGCCGGCGGCGGCGGCGGCCTTCGGTCCGAGGAGCGCGGCCACGACGAACTCGATCGGGTCGGCGGTGTTCACGTGTGCCCCGGCGTGCAGGAACCGGATGTCGCGGACCCGGTCACCTTCGCGGTACTCGGTCGAACGTCCGGCGCACAGGTCCTGCAGTGCGACGGTGAAGTTCTCCAGCCTGGCCGCCGTGGTCGGCCGCATGCCCAGGGTGCGCCGGGCGGTGTTTCCGGTGCCGACTGCGCAGATGATCCGGCCCGGTGCCAGGGCGTTGAGGCTGGCGAGCCCGCTCGCGGCGGCCGGGGCCGAGCGCAGCGCCGGTGAGGTCACGCCGATGCCGAGCCTGATGCGGCTGGTGGCCTTCGCGCACAGGCTCAAGGCGACGAAGGGGTCGCCGTGGACCATTGGGGTGTCGTTGACCCAGAAGCTGTGCAAGCCCAATTCCTCGGCCCGCACGGCGAGGTCCTCCACACCGGGCTGCGCGGCGACAACGACGCCTGCACGCATCAGAACCTCCAAGGTGTGAGGATCGAATCGAACCTGCCCAGCATGGCAGGTCCCGGCGCAGGGACGTTGCGGAGTCGCGTGATCTTTTAGCGTCGCATGGCGGGGTGGCCGTGCCTGACGCAACGAAACCCCGTTGATGCAGATGACCTTCCCAAGCCGTCTGCCTGCAACGGAGCTTCGGTGTGCCGTCGGTCTGCCATGCCGGCGCGGTCCAGGCCGCTCGGATCATGCGCTTCCGCGCGAACGCCAGAACCGGCCGACTCACCCGCAAGACGATCTACGCGATCACCGACTTGCCCTCGACGCAGGCGTCGCCGCAGCAGCTTGGTGAACTGGCACGCTCGCACCGGTGTATCGAAAACCGGCTGCACTTCGTGCGCGACACGACCTTCGCCGAGGACGCCAGCCGCATCCGTACCGGCCGCGGACCGGAGAACATGGCCACCTTGCGCAACCTCGCCGTCAGCACCCTCCGACGGGCCGGGCACCAGAACATCGCCGCCGCCCTCCGCAGGCGGCGAAGCCCCGGGCCTCTCTGCTGCTGCTGAGGTTCGCCGACGACGGCTCTGCCGAAGGTTGGCGGGCAAGTTGGGCGCTGGACGCGGCGCGCCCGTTCCGTAGTCCGCTTCATGGACTCTTGGTTCCGTGGTAGCGGGCGCTGGTGCGGTGCCACTCCCGGTTGCCGGCGAGCCAGGCTTCCAGCCCGTTCAGGAACAGTGCCAGTTGCGGGGTGCTCTACATCGAGAACATCGCCAGCGGCCTGACGGAGGGCAGTCCGTAGCGGCGTCGTACGCCGGTGAGACCCGGACGGCCGCGAGGCCCGGAGGACGTCAGGGCGGCGCTGCGACGTACGGCGGCCCGTCCGGCCCCGGGCTCGTGCGGTCCGTCCGCGTGGTGGCGGACTCCATGCCCGGCCTGAAGCCGTGGCTCCAGGACGAGACGCCCCTCTTCTCACCGGAGCCCGACTTCCTCGTCAGTCACACGGGCGGGCCGCGCATCATGTACGAGGTCAGCAAGGGGCTGGGCATACCACCGGCCAGGTTCGAACTCAGCGAGAAGTCTCTCGCCCGGCGCGGCAACACCGCCGGCGTCGTGGTCTTCGACGTCCTGGAGCAGACCTTCACCGAGCCGCCCGGCCCGGCGCCCTGGGGCTGGTCATCGCCTTCGGCCCCGGGGTCACCACGGTGGCCGTGACCGGCACCTGGATCGCCGAGCCGTAGAGCGAGCCGCCCTCTGCCCCCGCGGGCGCGGGGGCAGAGGGCGGGCCGGTTGTCCGGGGTGACGGTCAGCCCGTGATGATCGCCGGGTCGCTCACGCCCGGCTCGCCGTTCTCGACGTGCCCCGCGAACCTGCGCAGGAACGTACCGTCCTTGTCCGACGTCACGGACAGGTCGTACCACCGCCGGCTCTTGCGCAGATCCACGGTGTGCACCACGCGCCCGCCCGCGCGCACCGTGAACGTCTCGCGCTTCCCGCCGTAGCCGTTGGCGACCGTGAGACGGCACGCGGCGCTGCCGGCGTTGGTCAGGGTCAGCACGATGCGCCCGTTGCCTGCGTCATGGCGGGCGGTCACCTCGGGGCCCGTGGCGTCGCCGCGGCCCTTGAAGGTGCGCAGGAAGCCGTTCGGGCCGAACACCGACAGGTCGTGGCTGCCCTTCGAGTAGGCGGAGTTCCAGGTGTCGGAGAGCTTCTTGCCGGCCTCGGTGGTGTACGTCCACGGCCCGTCCGTGCGGTTCCCGGACGTGACGGTGAAGCACACCCCCGCCGCTTCGCCCCCGCTGAAGGTGAGCGTGAAGCGTCCGGTCGAGGGTGTCGCGGACCCGTCCACCAACGGCGCGTAGGGCAGCGGACGGGTGCGCTTCGAACCCTTCTCCTGCTTGGGCAGAGAGGGGTTCGCGGGGGGCTTCGGTACGTAATCGGGATGGCGTTGGTTGTCGGTCGGTCTGTAGCCGGCCGTGCCCGGGAGCGAGGCGGGCCCGGTGTGTGCGAGCCGGAAGTCGAACGCCGAGGTGAGGTCGCCGCAGACGGCACGCCGCCAAGGCGAGACATTGGGCTCGCCCACGCCGAAGCGGCGCTCCATGAACCGGATGATGGACGTGTGGTCGAAGACCTCCGAGCAGACGTAGCCACCCGTGCTCCAGGGCGAGACCACGATCATGGGGACGCGCTGGCCGAGCCCGTAGGGACCGGCTGCGTAGCGGCCGTTTCCGGCGAAGACGTCGAGCCCGGCGTCCACGGTGGAGGCGCCCTGTGCGGCCGAGGCCGGCGGGAACGGCGGGGTGACGTGGTCGAAGTAGCCGTCGTTCTCGTCGTACGTGATGAAGAGCGCGGTCCTGCTCCACACCTCGGGGTCGGAGGTGAGGGCGTCCAGCACCTGGGAGATGTACCAGGCGCCGTAGTTCACCGGCCAGTTGGGGTGCTCGGAGAATGCCTCGGGGGCGGCGATCCAAGAGATCTGCGGCAGCTTACCCGCCTTCACATCGGCCTTGAGGCCGTCGAAGTAGCCGTCGCCGTTCTTGACGCTCGTGCCGGTACGTGCCTTGTCGTAGAGGGGGTCGCCGGGCTTGGCGTTGCGGTACTTGTTGAAGTACAGCAGCGAATTGTCGCCGTAGTTGCCGCGATACGCGTCCTTGATCCAGCCCCAGGAGCCGGCCGCGTCCAGGCCGTCACCCGTGTCCTGGTACACCTTCCACGAGACCCCCGCCCGCTCCAGCCGCTCCGGGTAGGTGGTCCAGTCGTAGCCGGCTTCCTCGTTGCCGAGGACGGGGCCGCCGCCCTTGCCGTCGTTCCCGGTGTGACCCGTCCACATGTAGTAGCGATTGGGGTCGGTGGCACCGATGAAGGAGCAGTGGTAGGCGTCGCAGACGGTGAACGCGTCGGCCAGCGCGTAGTGGAACGGGATGTCCTCGCGCGTCAGGTACGCCATGGTGCCCGCGGACTTGGCGGGAATCCACTGGTCGTACTTGCCCTGGTTCCAGGCCTTGTGGCCGCCGGCCCAGTCGTGGTTGAGGCCCGCGATGAACTGCATGCCGAGGTCCTTCGCGTCCGGCCGGAAGGGCAGCACGTCCTTGCTGCCGTCCGACTGGTGCCAGACCGACTTCCCGCTGCCCAAAGTCACCGGGCGCGGGTCACCGAAACCGCGGACGCCCTTCAGCGAGCCGAAGTAGTGATCGAAGGAACGGTTCTCCTGCATCAGCACGACGATGTGCTCGACGTCCTTGATGGTGCCGGAGCGTCGCTTGGCGGGGATGGCGGCGGCACGGTCGATGCTGTTCGACAGGGCGGCGAAGCCAGCTGTCGCGCCGGCGATCTGCAGGAAGCGCCGCCGATTGAGTTCAGCCATGAGTCTGGGGACCTCTTGGGGTGTGAGGGCTGTATCGAACAGGGTGCTCCAAGGGCAGCGAGCGCCGGGGAAGGGGGCGTGTCGTCAGGGTGAAGCGGCGCGGTACGTGTGGCGAACGTAGTCGTATGGGCATGCTGCTCCCTCCTCGCGCAGGACGGGGCGAACCGGCTGCCGGTGATCCGGCCGCGAGGATATAGCGGGAGTTCAGCAGAGTGAACAGCGCGTACGGCCAAGCCCGTTGAGCGCGAACGGTGCCGCCACCGCCTCTTCGGCGTCGTCACCGCCGTGCCGCTCCGCCGTCGGCCCCCAGGGCGGCACCGGTGGCCCGCAGTGCGGCGGTCACCGGCTGGAAGAAGGTCTCGCCGCCTTGGGTGCAGTCGCCACTGCCGCCGGAGGTGAGTCCCACCGCCGAGTCGTCGGCGAACAGCGAGCCTCCGCTGTCGCCCGGTTCGGCGCACACGTCCGTTTGGATGAGGCCGTTCACGATGTCTCCGTTGCCGTAGTTCACCGTGGCGCCCAGCCCGGTCACGGTGCCGTCCTTCAGCCCGGTCGTGCTGCCGACCCGCTGCACCCGCATGCCCACATTCGCCTCGGCGGCCCCGCTGATCTGCTGGACCGTGCCGTTCAGCAGGTCGACCGCGCTCGCCGCCTGAGCGTTGGGGTCGTCGTACGTCACCAGGGCGAAGTCAGCGCCGGGGAACTGCGAGTCGACGACCGTGCCCAGAGGCGTGCCGCCCGCCTGGTCCGCCGTCCACGTCCGCGAGGCGTTGCCGCAGTGACCCGCCGTGAGGAACGCCGGTGCCCCCTGGAACGTGACGTTGAAGCCGAGGGAGCACCGGGAACCCCCGCCGAAGATGGCCCGGCCGCCGATGAGCGCACCGGCTCCCGGGGCGTCACCTCGTGCCCGCGTCCGTGAGCCGGGCCGTCCGGTGCCGACCGGCGGCGGGCTGCCCTCGTACCGCTTGAACTCGCCCGATGAACGCTTGACGCGCACCAGCTCGCCCATACCGCCGGCGACCTTCATGAGGGCGTCGAGCTTGGCCCCGGTCACCGTCCTGTCGGCGGTGACCACGACCTTGTTGGTCTTCGGGTCGATCGACCAGGCGGTGCCGGGCACCGAGGCCCGGTCGCTCAGCGTCCGGGTCGCGCCCCGCAGCGCGGCGGTGCTGTTCCGCACGATCCGCGGTACGGCACCGGTGGCCTCGACGCGCCGCGCGGCTTCCTCGGCCGTGACGTTCACGACCATCCGGCCCGTGGAGCCGTCCAGGTACCAGCCCGCCGTCTTCTCCCGGACACCCGGTTCGAGGGATGCCGCGAGGTGCGCGGCCGACTGCGAGGTGAAGGTCCGAGGAGTGCCGGGTTCGTCCCTGCTCGGCTTGTCCGTACTCGCGTCGGCGTGGGGGAGCAGCGTCGCCGCCGCCACTACGGCGGCGGCAGCGGCGACGGCGACGGCTCCGCGGCGACGATTGACACGACGGTGGTTCAACGGATCGACCTCCGGCTCGGGGGGTGTGATGCGTACGGATGGTCGGGAATCATGTGTGCCGATGTCCGTACGCGCTTGCCGTCCAGTACTACGGGCCCGGCGCCCACGGGTCTCACGGCTGCTCAAGGTGTGATGAATTCCCGGCATGCGCGACCACGCGGCCGTATGCTTCTTCGTTCGCACCCGGCCGTGACACCCGCGCCCAGGGAGTCGCTCGGGGAGTCGCCCGGCGAGTCGCTCAGGGAGGAGACCCCGGTGTCCGTACCCACTGCCGAAGGCCCCGGTGACCCGCACCGGACACCGGCACGACGCGCCCTGGTCGCGGGCTCGGTGGGCAACTTCATCGAGTGGTACGAGTTCGGGGCGTACGGCTACTTCGCCACCGTCTTCGCCGCCAACTTCTTCGGCGGAGGCACGGGGGACGGCACCGAGAGTCTCATCAAGACCTATGCGTCGTTCGCGCTCGCCTTCTTCTTCCGGCCCATGGGTGCGGCGCTGTTCGGCCGGATCGGGGACCGGTTCGGCCGGCGTCCCGCTCTCGTCCTGGCCCTTCTCCTCATGACCGGCTCCACCACGGCGATCGGACTGCTGCCCACCTACGCCACGCTCGGTGCCGCCGCGCCCTGGATGCTCACCTCGGTGCGCGTCCTGCAAGGCCTCTCCGCGGGAGGGGAGTTCGGTGGTGCGGTCTCGCTGATGACGGAGTCCGCCCCGCAGGGGAGGCGTGGCCTGTACGGGGCCTGGCAGTCGTTCACGGTCGCCCTGGGGCTGCTCGCCGGTGCGGGGCTGGCCGCGGGGGCGGCGGCCGTACTCGGGGAGCGCGCACTGTACGACTGGGGATGGCGGGTGCCGTTCCTCCTGGCGCTGCCCCTCGGCCTGGTGGCGCTGTGGCTCCGTTTGAGGCTTGACGAGACGCCCGCGTTCCGGCGGACGAGCCGCACCGGCACCGGGCCACGGGGGTCCCCGGCCGCCCCGGGTGAGGCGTTCCGGTCCGTCGTGACGGGCATCGGGCGGATCATGGGCTGGTCGGCGGCCGGATACACCTTCCTGGTCGTCCTTCCGGCGTACCTCCAGAACACGCTCGGTGCCACGTTCCAGGAGGCACTGACGGCAGCCGTCCTGGCCAACGTCGGGTTCGCCCTGACCATCCTGCCGGCCGGAGTGCTGAGTGACCGTGTCGGCCGCCGGCCCGTCATGCTGACAGGAGCGGGACTGGTCGTTCTGCTCGCCTTCCCGTTGCTGTGGACCGTCCGGAGCGGGAGCACGCCGACGGTGGCCAAGGGCCTCGTGGTCCTCCTGGCCGGAGCGGTGGTCGGGCTGATGGCGGGGCCGGGGCCCGCCATGCTGGCGGAGATGTTTCCCACCAGGGTGCGCTGCACGGGATCGGGGCTGGCCTACTCGCTGGCCAACGCGGTCTTCGCGGGCTGCGCCGGCCTCATCATCACCGAGCTGGTCAAACACACAGGCAGTGCCGACATCCCGGCCTACTACACCGCGGTGACCTGCGCGATCAGTGCGGTCGCGCTGCTGACGCTGCGCGGGGACGACCATCGGCGCGCGTTGCGCGACTGAGGAAGAGAACGGACGGATGGCCATGCGGGTGATCGGTTTGATGTCGGGGACCTCGTACGACGCCGTCGACGCGGCGGCGGCCGACCTGCGGGTCGAGGGGGACACCCTCCACCTGACGCCTCTCGGCATGATCAGCCAGGTGTACGGGGAGCGGCTCCGTGCCGAGATCGCCGCCGCCCTGCCTCCGGCGCACACCACCCTCGAGACCGTGTGCCGACTGGACAGCCGCATCGGACAGGCCTTCGCCGAGGCCGCCGACCGGGCCGACCGGGAGTTGTGCGGAGGCCGGGCCGACCTCGTCGCCTCGCACGGACAGACCGTCTTCCACTGGACGGAGAACGGCCGCGTCCACGGCACCCTCCAGATCGGCGGGGCCGCCTGGATCGCCGAGCGCACCGGCCTGCCGGTCGTCTCGGACTTCCGCTCCGCCGACGTGGCCGCCGGTGGTCAGGGCGCCCCGCTGGTCGGCATGGTGGACGTCATGTGGTTGCGCGACAGGCCCGGATGCCCGGTCGCGCTCAACCTCGGCGGCATCGCCAACATCACCGTGAGCGGCGGCGCCCGGGCGCCGTACGCATACGACACCGGGCCCGGGAACGCCCTGATCGACGCGGCCGCCCGGTATCTCACCCACGGACGGTGTGCCATCGACGAACACGGCGCCATGGCCGCCCGGGGCAGAGTGAGCCGACCGCTGCTGGACCGGCTGCTCGACGAGCCGTACTACGCGCGCCCCGCCCCGAAGACCACCGGCAAGGAGCTCTTCCACCTGCCGTACCTGCTGGCCGCCTCGGCGGGGCTGGAGCCACTCGAGGCCGACGACATCCTGGCCACGGTCACCGCGCTCACCGCACACACCGTCGCCGCCGCCGTCCGGGACTGCGGGGGTACCGAGGTCGTCGCCTCCGGGGGCGGCACGTGCAATCCGACACTGATGAGAATGCTCCGGGCCGAGCTCACCGGCGTCCCGGTGCGCACCTCCGACGAGTTGGGCGTGCCGGCGGAGGCCAAGGAGGCGTACGCCTTCGCGGTGCTGGGGTTCCTGACCGCGCACGGGCTGGCCGGAACGCTGCCGGCGTGCACCGGCGCCCGGCACGCGAGTGTCCTCGGCTCGATCACGCCCGGTGCCGGGCCACTGCGGCTGCCACCGCCGGTGGACGGCGGCGCTCCCGTCCGGCTGAGGGTGGCGGGCCGGCCGTGATCAGCCCTGGCGAGCCCTTGGTGGATCCGGCCCGGGCGACTGCTGTCTGTCGGGCCGTCGGTGACGACGCGTAGGCTCCGCGCCCATGAACGACGACGTACGCAACATCGCCCTGGGGTTGGTGGCCAGCGGGGTCAGTGCCGCCGCGGGCTGGTTCTTCCGCACCTACCTGTGGCGCCGCCAGCTCCGCCGCAAGCAGCAGTTCTTCGGGCTGCCGGGCGGTTCGGAGTGTCTCCTGGTGGTCAACCAGGACCCGAGCGCGAGCGGCCGCAGCGTCTCCCGTCACGACGCCTTCGCGCTGCTCGAACTGTCCGCCCTGATCAAGGAGTGCGGGGCGCACGCGGACATCGTGGTGCACGACGCCGCACGTCAGGGCTTGGGGATACGGACCGAATTCTGTGTCGGAGGCCCGGTCTCGAACCGGCGTACCGAGGCGCATCTGCGCTCGATGCTGCCGGGCGTCGACGTGAACACCGACTTCGAGAACGCCGCAGACGGTGGCGCGTTCACCATCGGCGGCGAGTCCTACCGGCTGGAGAAGGGCACGGCGGAGTACGTGCTCCTCGCCCGGCTGACCGGCCCCGAGGGCGGTCGGCCGGTCTTCCTCGCCTCCGGCCAGCGGGGGATCACCAACCAGGCGGCCGTGCGCTACCTGGCCCGGCACCATGCCCGCCTCGCACGCCGCCACGGGCTCGACGGCACGTTCTGCCATTTGCTGAAGGTCGTCAACTCCGACGCGTACGGCCCGGACATGGTGGAGCTGGTCGCCGACGTCACCGCGTCGGCGACCGCGGGGACGGTCACCGGCCGCTGACGGTGTCCGCAGGGGAGCCTCACCGCCCTCACCTGCGGCATGTCATTTGCACTAGTGCGAAATTGTATTGAAGCTAGTTCAAAATGCGGTTATGGTCTCGCGTATGCCTGCCAAGACACCCTTGCCCGTAACGCTGACCGGCCGCCACGTGCGCCTCGTGCCGCTGACGATGGAGCACCTCGGTGAACTCTTCGCGGCAGGAGGCGGGGACGAGGAGGTGTGGCGCTGGCAGGGGCCGACGCCGCACACGCGGGAGGAATTCGCGGCCAAGCTCGGCGGCCTCCTCGAAGCCGCGGACCGGGGCGAGTACGTCCCGTTCGCCGTCATGCACCGTGCGACCGGTCAGGCGGTCGGATGGACCACGTTCATGGACGTCGACACGGACGACGAGCGTCTGGAGATCGGCTGGACCTGGTACGGCCGCGCGTTCTGGCGCACGGCGGTCAACTCCGAGGCGAAGCTGCTGTTGTTGACCCATGCCTTCGAAGAGCTGGGCATGAGGCGCGTGCAGCTGAAGACGGACCACATGAACCATCGTTCGCAAGCAGCCATCGCCCGCCTCGGTGCCCAGCGTGAAGGCGTACTGCGTCACCACCGCCGGCGCCCGGACGGCACCTGGCGGGACACCGTCTACTTCTCCGTCCTCGCCGAGGAGTGGCCCGCCGTCAAGGCGCGCCTCAGCGCTCTGCTCTGAAGGCCCTCGACGGGCGGCACTCATCGGTCCGGGGCGCGTGGCACCCCGGCATCGGCGGCGGCCTTGTGCAGCGAGCGCAGGGCGAGCAGCAGGATGCCGATGTCGTCCAGATAGACGGGGTCGGGCACCAGATCGACGGGGGAGACCAGGTAGAGCAGGGCTCCCCAGAAGATGATCTTCTTGTTCTCGGGGACGCCTGCGTCACGCAGCAGACGCCGGGCCCGGAAGAGCCGTACCGCCACGACCGCGGCGGCGACGGCCATCGCGGTGACCAGGACGGCGAGCAAGCTGACGAGGACCCAGAGTTCGCTGCTCATACCTCACCTCTACCCCGTCGCCACCGGTCCGTACGTGCGGACGCGCTGCGGATGCCGGAGGGGATTGCCTGCAGCCGGCAGGTGTCAACGGGGGAGAGCCGTCCGGAGCCGGCCCAGGAGGGCTTTGGCCGCAGGGCTGGAGAGGCCGGCCGTCCGCCAGGCCAGGGCGACCCGGCCGCGCAGCCGCGGCTCGGTGATCCGCAGGGTCCGCAGCCCGAAGGCCGACCCCGCCTCGGCGGGAAGTGCCGGGACGATGGCCACGCCGAGGCCGCGGGCGGCGAGCTGCGCCAGGACGGGCGGGGCGGCGGCCTCGAAGGCGATGCGGGGCCGGAACCCCGCCTCCGCGCAGGCCCGGTCGAGAACCCCGCGCAGCCCCGTGCCACGCGGCAGGCTGATCAGGGGGCGATCGCGGAGCGCGGCCAACGGAATCTCCGTGCGACTCGCATCGGCGATGAGGGGGTCGCCCGGAGCCATGGCCGCGACCAGGGGTTCGTCGATCACCACTTGGAGCGAAATGCCCGGCGGACTCTCCTCGCCGGTGAGTCCGACCGCTGCGATGTCGAGTTCACCACGGCGCAGCGCGTCGAGCATCCGCTCCGACGTGTCCTCGGTGAGCGCGATCTCCACCTGAGGGTGGTCGTCATGGAAGTCGGCCAGGGCGGAGACCACGTCGAACTCGGGGGTGACGGCACCCGAGACGAAACCGATCGTGACGTGACCGCGCAGCAGTCCGGTGAACTCCTCCACGGTCTGCCGCGCCCCTTCGACGGCGGCCAACGCGGCCCGCGCGTACGGCAGGACGGCCTCGCCCACCTCCGTCAGGGTCACCGAGTGGCCGGAGCGGTCCAGCAGGGGCTGCCCGAGTTCCCGTTCGAGCAGTCGGATCTGGGAGCTCACCCCTGGCTGTGCCAGATGCAGACGGGCGGCGGCGCGGGTGAAGTTGGCCTCCTCCACCACAGCGACGAAGTACCGCAGCTGTCGAAGCTCCATAACCGCTGATTCTAGCTGCGAGACAAAGGCGTTCTTGGACGTATGGCGGCGCCGCGGACACCCTTGAAGACATGGGGAAAGCGATGCACCAAAGGACGGCGATGGACATCAGAACCGCGATCGCGGCCGAACGCCGGGAGCTGGCGGCCATGTTGGACGGGTTGCCTGTCGGCGCATGGGATGCGCCGACGCTGTGTTCGGGCTGGCGCGTACGGGAGGTCGCGGCCCACATGTCCCTGGGATTCCGCTACTCGTTCCCCGAAGTGGCGTGGGAACTCGTCAAGGCGCGGGGCAGCATCCACCGCATGACCGATCGATGCGCCCGCAGAGACGCGGCCGTCCACTCGACGGACGAGCTGTCCGCGGCGCTCGCGGACAACGCGCACCACCCCTGGAAGCCGCCGACCCTCGGGATCGAGGCCGCGCTGGGTCACGATGTGATCCACGGCCTGGACATCTCGGTCGCGCTGGGCCTCGGCCGTCGGGTACCCGAGGACCGCTTGCGCATCCTGCTGGAGGACGTCGACGCCAAGACCCTCACGTTCTTCGGGGCCGATCTCGACGGCGTCGAACTCCGCGCCGACGACCTCGATTGGTCCTTCGGCACAGGCACGCCGCTGACCGGCGCCGCACAGGATCTGCTGCTGCTCGCATACGGTCGCAAGCTGCCCCCGGGGCATCTACGGGGGGAGCAGAGCGACCGCTTCGTCGCCGCGTAGAGGGCGGCAGCCCGGTGCCTCGCCGCCCACCGCGTCCCAGGGCCGCAGTGTGACTGCGCCGTGCGGCGCCGCGGTCCGTGGGACCGTCACGGCTCAGTGGAGCCTGGCGAGCGCCTCCGTGCCGAAGGGCGTGAGCTCGTCGGTGCGCCCGTTGAGGATCTTCATGGCCCACTCGGGGTCGCCCAGCAGAGCCCGGCCGACCGCCACGAGGTCGAACTCGTCCCGCTCCAGCCTGTCCAGCAGCCCGTCGATGTCGGCGACACCGCTTCCCTGACCCTGGAACGCCTTCAGGAACTCGCTGTCGAGACCGACCGAGCCGACGCTGATCGTCGCCTTGCCCGTGAGCTTCTTCGCCCAGCCCGCGAGGTTGAGGTCCGAGCCGTCGAACTCCGGCAGCCAGTAGCGGCGGGTGGAGCAGTGGAAGGCGTCGACCCCCGCCTCGGCGAGCGGGGCGAGGACGGCTTCGAGCTCCTGGGGCGATTCGGCGATCCGGGCCCGGTAGTCACCAATCTTCCACTGGGACATCCGGAAGATGATCGGGAAGTCCGGCGACACCGCTCGGCGGCAGGCCGCCACGATCTCCGAGGCGAAGCGGGTCCGGGCGACGAGATCGCCGCCGTAGGCGTCCGTGCGCCGGTTGGTGTGAGCCCAGAGGAACTGGTCGATGAGGTAGCCGTGGGCCCCGTGCAGTTCGATGCCGTCGAAGCCGTTCGCCTCGGCCGCGGCGGCACCGGCGGCGAAGGCGGCGACCACCTCGTCGAGGTCGGCCTGTGTCATCGTCCGGCCCGGCTCCGAGTCGTCCAGGGGGACCCCCGAGGGGCCGACGCGCGGGGCATCCGGTACCGGCGGGGCACCGACGGCGCGCGCCATCCCCACGTGCCACAACTGCGGCACGATCGCCCCGCCCGCGCGGTGGACCGCGTCCGCCACCCCGGCCCAGCCCGCGAGCGCGTCCTCGCCGTGGAACCGGGGGACGCGGTCACTGGTCCCCGCCGAGGCGTGGCCGACATACGTCCCCTCGGAGATGATCAGGCCCACACCGCCCGCCGCCCGCCGCGCGTAGTACTCCGCCACATCGGCCCCCGGCACACCACCGGGTGAGAACTCACGGGTCATCGGCGCCATGGCGATCCGGTTCCGGACGGTGAGGCTTCCCAGGGAGACGGGACGGACGAGTGCGTCCGTCGCACGTGCGGCTGAGCTGCTGGATATCAAGACATCCACCTTCGGTCGACGGGTGACCCTGCCACGATCGGCACGGGCCCTTCCCGCCAACCTCGTCGCCCACCGTTCCGATTCCCGGTCGCCGGAAGAACCTCCGAGCGCCGACGGCACTGCCCGGCGGGCGGACCCGATCGGCGCTGTGTGTAATGAGTGCGTGCCGCACGGCAGGCGGGGGCCTGTGCTGACGATGCCGACGGGAGCCATGCCATGACCTCACCACTCCGCACACCGGTCATGTTCATCCACGGCCTGTGGCTGCATTCGACGAGCTGGCAAGGCTGGGCGGACCGGTTCCGGGAGGCCGGATACGAGCCGATGACACCCGAATGGCCGGGTGCCCCCGCCTCGGTTGCCGAGGCACGGCGGCATCCCGAGCGGCAGGCAGGCAACGGGCTTGCGGAGATCTCCCGGCATCATGCCCGGATCATCCGCGATCTCGGGAGCAAGCCGGTCCTGGTCGGGCACTCCGTCGGAGGCTTCATCGCCCAGCACCTGCTCGGCCAGGGGCTGGGGACGGCGGCCGTCGCGATCTGTCCCGGTCAGATCAGAGGCGTCAAAGCGGTCGGACCCGCCCAGGCGAAGTCGACCTTCGCGTTCTTGAAGAACCCGGCCAACACCCGGTGCCGTCTCGCTGGACGCGGACCAGTTCCGCTACGCGTTCGCCAACGCCGTCTCCCGCGAGGAGTCCGACCGGCTCTTCGAGGAGTGGACCGTCCCCAGCCCGGCACGGCCGCTCTTCCAACTGGCCCTCGCCAACTTCGCCCGGCATTCGCCCGCGAAGGTCGACACCCACAACAACAACCGAGGGCCGCTCCTGCTGCTGTCGGGCAAGCTCGATCACACCGTCCCCGACGTCCTGACACGCTCCACGTTCAAGCAGTACCGCCACTCCGGCGCCACCACGGAGTACAAGAGGTTCGACGACCGCGGGCACTCCCTGATCGTCGACAGCGGCTGGCCCCACGTGGCCGACACCGCCCTCACCTGGCTCACCGGGAAAGGGCTCACCTGACGCCCCACCACTTCTCACGGCACGAGGCACCGACAGCCCGCGGCGACCACGGGAACCGGCCAGTGGGGCGACCACCGGCCAAGGAATGAAGGACGGCGGACCAAGAACGAAGCCGTCGTCGTCCAGACACCCCTACGCATGGACAACGGTCTCACCCTTGCCGGGGCGAAGGCCGGACGGTCGTCCGCCGGCGACGGCGGCGGCCGGAAACCCGGTCACTCGCGGCTCATCGCCCCCACGCGGTGACCGATTCGTCGCGTCGGCGACTGGCGCAAAACCCTGAGGCATATGTCAGAGCACGCCTCTACCGTGGTTCTCATGTCCCCGACTTCCCTGGACGCCCAAGCACTGAACGCCGAGATACGCGCGTTCTTGCGCGCGCGGCGAGGCCGGGCTCTGACGGTGGCAGAGCGCCGGCGGTACGAACGGCTGCGCGCGGAGTGGCTGGCTGCGGTGCGCCGGGCACGTCGCTGCACCGCGGCGTAGGCGAGGCCGTGCGCCCGGGCGGTCGGTTCACCGGTCGGGCCACGGGATCCGCTCCGCGAGGAGTGCCCACTCTTCGTCGTCGCGGCATGGGACGCTTCGCCCGGCGGCGGCCCAGCGAGCGGCCAGCGCCTCGAAGATGGGGGTGTCGGCCGGGCCTCGCGGGGGCGTGTCGTTGCCGGGGGCGATGACCGGCATGGGCCGCATCGTCGTCATACGACGTCAACGCCCTCCCGGCGGCGGAGGTCACGCGGCCGCCCCGTAATGGCTCAGAAGCCGTGTGCCCCGGAACCGATAAGAGGGCTACGGATGCCCGGCCGGATCGCCGTCCGGCTTCCCGGACGCAGTTGTATGCAGATCCGGTTGTCGTGCTGTCCGGGGTTGGTCCACGACCGGTCGGCGAAGGCCGTGTTGCCGTGGGCAGGAGTCGGCCCGGTGGCGGAGTCGGGCGTGCCCCCCCGGTGCCGGCTGTGCCATCGGGCGGGATGACGCGCGGGAGACGTGATGGTCACCTGAGTGCCGGATGTCGACGAGGGCATCGAGAGCAACTGTCCCTGTATTCCGGCGAGTTGGGACGAGCGATCGGCTGGAAGGCGCCCGTGGAGGCGTGTGGGCCCCGACCCCGAGGGGCGTCGGTCATGCCGTGAACCGCGGCGAGGGGTGAGTTCGTGCGTGGAGGATCCCGCACCCCACAGCGCCTATGGTTGTCGCACTAGCCAATTGTTTGAATCACGCACAACAGAGCGCGCGTGCTCTGCTTCGCGCAGCCAACAGAAGGGCGGTCACGCGGTGGAGGCTCCGCGCGTCGAGTTCAAGGTGCTGGGGCCCCTCGAGGTCGCCGCCGGCGACCGCGTCCTTCCGCTCGGCGGACCGAAGCAACGGACCCTGCTCGCCACCCTACTGGTCCATACCAACACCGCAGTGTCCGGGGACCGGCTGTGTGACGCGATCTGGGGAGCCGCCCCTCCGGTGTCCGCCCAGGCCAATGTCCGCAGCTACGTCGCCGCGTTGCGCAAGGTGATCAACCCCGCCGCGGGCGAGGACCGGTTGAGCCAAGGGCACGGCGGCTATCAATTGCGGGTGCTGCCGGGCGAAGTGGACCTCCATCTCTACGAGGATCTGGCCGCGCGTGGCCGTGCCGCGCTGGCCGGGGGACGGCACCGGGCAGCGGCCGGCCATCTGCGGGAGGCGCTGGACCTGTGGCGCGGCGGCGCTTTCGACGGGGTGGCGCACCATGACGCCCTGCACATCGAGGTGGCCCGCCTGGAGGAGTCGCGGTTGGCCGCCTTGGAGGATCACGCAGAGGCATGCCTGGCGCTCGGGGAATCCCGTGACGTGATAGGCCTGCTGCAGGCGGAGGTGGCCCGGTACCCGCTGCGGGAGTCGTTGTGGGCCAAGCTGATGACCGCGCAGTACCACTGCCGTCGGCCGGGCGACGCGCTGCGGTCCTACGCCCTCGCCCGCGCCGCGCTGCGGGACGAACTCGGCCTCGAACCGGGCGCGGAGCTCCGCCGACTGCACCACGCGGTCCTCACCGGAGAACCGCTGCCGGAGCCGGAGCCCGCACCCGTGTGCGCCGAACGCCCCGCGGACTGTTGGCAACCCACGAGTCAACTCCCCTCCGACACCACCGACTTCGTCGGAAGACGTCTCGTACTCTCGCGGGCCGCGGCAGTGCTCGACCCGGCCACCTCGGCTTCCGGGGAAGCGCCGTCCTGCGCCGTGCCCGTCGTGATCCTCACCGGGCTCCCCGGCGTCGGCAAGACCGCCCTGGCCACCCGACTCGCCCACGACCTGCGGGACGCCTTCCCCGACGGCCGGTTGTTCGTGCACCTCGACGGTGCCCGCGGGCCCCAGCGCGCGCCCGGCGCGGTCCTCGCGGACCTGTTGGTCAGCCTGGGCGTCGCCGGATCGTCCATCCCCGAGGCCACGGTGGACCGCGCCGCGATGTTCCGCTCCCTGCTGTCCGGCCGCAGGGTGCTGGTGCTGCTGGACGACGCACGGGACGAGGCGCAGATCCGGCCGCTGCTGCCCGGCACCCCGGGAAGCGCGGCCCTGGTCACCAGCAGGACGCGGATGGCCGGCCTGACGGGAGCGCAGCTGATCGACGTCGCCCCGTTCAACGACGAGGAGTCACAGGACCTGCTGCGCCGCATCGTCGGCTCCCCACGGCTCGCGGCCGAACCGGAGGCCACCGAGCGGGTCCTGGCCAGCTGCGCCGGCCTGCCCCTGGCCCTGCGCGTGACCGCGGCGCGGCTCGCGAGCCGCCCGCACTGGCAGATCCGGCGGCTCGCCGACCGCCTCGCCGACGAGCGGGGCAGGCTGGCGGAACTCACGGTGGGAGACCTCGCCGTCCGCACCAGCGTCGCCGCCAGCTACCACGGCCTGACGTCGGAGGCCGCCCGGGCCTTCCGGGCCATCGGCATGCTTCCCTCGCCGGAGTTCCCGGGATGGGCGCTCGCCGCCCTGCTCGACTCCCGCGACACCGATCAGGCGACCGACGTGCTCATCGACGCGAACCTGGTGCAGGTCGCGTCGGTCGACCGGCAGGGCCTGCTGCGCTACCGGACGCACGACCTGCTGCACGTCTACGCGGGGGAGCGCGCTCTCGCCGAGGAACCCCTCGGGTGGCGGCGGGCGGCGGTGGCCCGTCTCCTGGACGGCTGGCTCTCCCGGGTGCGGACGGCCGCCGACCGGCTCATCCGCCGAGGGGCGGAGGAGCCCGTACGAGGAGAGGCGGAGGATCTCGTCGGCTGGCTGGAACGGGAGCGGACCAGCCTGGTCACCGCGGTCGAGTTCGCCGCCGGCGCCGGCTACGGCACCCAGGCCGCCGAGCTCGCCTCCGCCATGGAGGACGTCTGCCACCTGCGGAACTGGTGGGACGAGTGGGAACGGGTGGCGCGGGCCGCGCTCGACCGGGCGAGAGCCGACGGCGACCCCGTCGCCACCGCGGTCGCCCAGGGTTCCCTGGCCCGGGCCTTCGCCGTCCGCGGCCGGGTGGACGACGCGGTGATCCGGTGGGCCGCGGCCATCGAGCAGTTGGACGCACTCGGCGAGGCACATCACGCCGCCCGTCTGCGTACGCACCGGAGCTTCGCGATCGCCGACCGGGGCATGGCCGAGCTCGCCCACGACGACGCCCGGGCGGCGGCCGCCGTGATGAGCCGGCTCGGCGACGAACACGGCCAGGTCGTGGCCCTGCGCAGCCTGGGCTTCGCGCTCGTCTGCCGGCAGCGCGAGGCCGAAGCCGTCGACGTCCTGGAGTCGGCACTTCGGACGGCGGAGCGGCTCGGCCGGCCCCTCGCCCTCGCCGATGTCCTGCAACTGCTGGCGTGGGCCGAGATCTGCCACGGCCGGTTCGACCGGTGCGTCGGCCACCTGCACCGGGCGCTGGCCGCATTCCGGACGGTGCGCCACCGGCCCGGCGAGGCGTACGCGCTGCTGACGCTGGGCCGGATGCACATCGCTCTCGGCCCCGACCAGGCCCCGCACGCACTCGGCCCGCTCGGCGAGGCGGCGTCGATCTTCACCGAGCTCGGCGAACGCCGGGGCGAGGCACTCGCCTCCTACTGGCTGGGCCGCACCCACGCCGCATCGGGCGACCCGGACCGGGCGGAGGGTCACCTCTCCACGGCACTGACCGGATTCCGCAACCTGCGCATGCCGTACTGGGCCGAACAGGCACGGCTTCGGATCAGCCGAGTCGCACCGGCCACGCCCCTCTCCTGACCCCTCTCCTCTCCCCTCCTGGACCCCTTCGGTAGGGCCCCGCCCCCGGCGTGACCGGACGGCTCTGCGAGCTCTTGTGCGTTTCTCATGCGCTCGCAGAGCACGGTGGGAACCAGTCCACGAAGGGAGGCGCGGTGTCCGATCTCGCCGCACCCAACATCGAACTGGTCGCCGTCGAAGTACTCCGGGAGGTCCTGTCCCACCAGCGCAGAATGCGCGGGGGCGGCTGCACCGGAGAGGTCTGCCCGCAGTGCGTCGGGCACCATCTGAGCGCCGTGCGCAGCGCCATGGAAAGCGGTCGGCGCATCGACTTCGTCCTGCCGGCGTTCCCGACGAAGTCCCCGAACCCGGCCAAGGTGATCGGCCCGCTGCCCGATCTGGCCGAGGAACTCGCACTGCGCTTCCTGAACTCGCTGTGCGAGCGCATCACCGAGATCTACCCACCGGGAGCGGCCATCCTGATCTGCTCCGACGGACGGGTCTTCAACGACCTGCTCGGGGTGAGCGACGAGAACGTCAGCGGCTACGCACAGGCGCTGGAAGCCATGATCACCGAAATCGGGGCCACCCACCTCGAACAGTTCACCCTCGACGACGTCTACAACGGCGCCGGCCACGAGGACATGCGCGCCATGCTCTCCGCCGGCTACGCCCCGACGATCGAGGAACTGCGCGAGGAGGTGCGTGCCGGCGGTGCCCCGCTCGCCATGTACCGGGGCATCACGAGATTCATGCTGGAGGACCTGTCCGGCCCGCACTACACCGGCACCCGCTCCGCGCTGCAACGCAAGTGCCGCGCGCTCGCCTACCGCGTCATCCAGCGCAGCAGGGCCTGGGGGGAACTGCTCGACGGGCTCTTCCCGGCCGCCGTCCGGCTGTCGATCCACCCCCAGCCCTGCGCCACGGACAAGATGGGCATCCTGCTCGCGGACACCCCGGACGCCTGGCTCACCCCCTGGCACAGCGTCGCGGTCGAGTCCGGCGGACGCTTCACGCTCATGAAGCGCGCCGAGGCCGAGGAGGCCGGAGCCAAGCTCACCTTCACGGCGGGCCGCCCCAGCCACTACGCGATGGAGCAGCCCGGCACATCCGTCGCCGCCGACGCGTCCGACTCCGCTCCCGCGCACCACGAGCCGTGGCGGTGACGGTCACCCACCGGCTCCCCGGGGCCCACGCGCCGTGTCGCCGGTCGTCCCTCACCCGCGGAGCGGACACCCACGATCCGTCACCACGAGTCCGCCCCCGCGGGGGAGCACGACCTGCTCGCCCCGCCACCACGACCACAGGAGAACGACATGACCGATGACCGCGATCCACTCGCCGGCACCCGCTACGACATCACGCCGATCAAGCCCTTCGGCGTGGCGATACAAGCGCTCGGGAAGGGGCTGCACGTCCGGGACATCCCCGTGGCACCGCTGCGGACGCTCGTCGGCGAGCACCACATCCTGCTGCTGCGCGGCTTCGACACCTTCGACGCCCCCGACGAGCTGTCCGCGTACTGCGAGCTCTGGGGCCGGCTGAGCGAATGGCCCTTCGGCACCGTCCTCGAACTGGTCGAACAGGAACAGCCCGAGGACCACATCTTCGACAGCAGCTACATGCCGATGCACTGGGACGGCATGTACCGCGAACAGATACCGGAATTCCAGGTGTTCCAGTGCGTGCACGCTCCCGGCGCGGGCAACGGTGGCGAGACGACCTTCTCCCACACCACCGCCGTGCTCGAACGCACCGACCCGGAGACCGTCGCCCGATGGTCGAAGGTGACCGGCACCTACCACCGGGCGATGGAGTACTACAACAGCGTCACCGTCTCACCGATCGTGACCACCCACCCCGTCCACGGCGCCCCGGTCATCCGCTACAACGAACCCACCGCCGCCGATGACGCCGACTTCGTGAACCACCCCGACCTGCGGTTCTCGGGACTGCCGGACGACGAGCTCACCGAGGTCCACCGCAGCCTGCGCGCGGCGCTGTACGACCCCGCGCACCTCTACGCCCACCACTGGCAGACGGGTGATCTGGTGATCACCGACAATCACACCCTGCTGCACGGCCGGAACGCCTTCACCAGCGGCGCACCCCGCCACCTGCGCCGGGTACAGGTGCTCGGCACACCGCCGCTGGACAACCCGGGGCTGGTGCGATGACCGGCAACACGCTCATGACGGGCGAGGAATATCTGGAGAGCCTGCGCGACGGCCGCCAGGTGTATCTGGACGGAGACCGGGTCAAGGACGTCACCCGGCACCCCGCCTTCCGCAACTCCGCCCTGTCGGTGGCACGGCTCTACGACGCCCTGCACGACCCGGCGACCTCCGACGTGCTCACCGGGGTCGACGCGGGCACGGGCATCCGCACCCACAAGTTCTTCAAGCCGAGCCGGTCGGCGGCGGAGCTGGTCGAGGCCCGCGAGGCGATCGCCACCTGGGCGCGGATGAGCTACGGCTTCCTCGGCCGCACACCCGAGTACAAGGCGTCCTTCATGTCGGGCCTGGGAGTCAACGCCGACTACTACGGCCCGTACGCCGCCAACGCCACCGCCTGGTACCGCGAGTTCGCGAGCAAGGCGCTGTACCTCAACCACGTCATCATCAATCCGCCGGTCGACCGCAAGCGGGCGATCCACGACATGGAGGACGTCTTCGTGCACGCCGTGCGCGAGACGGACGCCGGCGTCGTCGTCAGCGGGGCGAAGATGCTGGCCACGGGCTCCGCCATCACCAACGCGGGTTTCGTCGCCCCCGTCGGATCGGCGGTCCTCGCCCCCGGCAAGGCGGAGCCGTTCGCCCTCGCCTTCTTCGTCCGGATGGACAACCCCGGGGTGAAGCTCGTCTGCCGCACCCCGTACGCGCAAGCCGCCGGCAGTCCCTTCGACGCCCCGCTGAGCAGCCGCTTCGACGAGAACGACAGCGTGCTCCTGCTCGACGAGGCGCTGATCCCCTGGGAGGACGTGCTCGTCTACCGGGACATCGAACGGGCGACGGGCTTCTACGCCACATCGGGCTTCGCGAACCTGTACAACTTCCAGTCCGGAATCCGGCTGAGCGTGAAGCTGGAACTCATGGCGGGGCTGCTCGCCCGCGGCACCAGGGCCAACGGCACCGACGAGTTCCGCGGGGTCCAGGCCGCCGTCGGCGAGGTCATCACCATGCGGGACATGGTGTGGGCCCTGACCTCGGCGATGGCGTACGACCCCGAACCGGGCAGCGGCGGCATGGTCGTGCCACGGCTCGAGCACGCCTCCGCGATGCGCATGTACAACGCCCAGGTGTGGGACCGGGTCCACGAGCTGTTCGAGACCACGCTCGGCGGAGCGCCCCTGGCGGTCCCGTCGAGCGCCCGTGACCTGACCAACCCCGAACTGCGGCCGCTGATCGACCGTTTCTACCGCGGCGCGGACACCAGCGCCCTGGACCGCATCAAGCTCCTGAAGCTGGTCTGGGACGCGATCGGCACCGAGTTCGGCGGCCGCCACGAGCTCTACGAGCGGAACTACTCGGGCAACGGCGAACAGGTCCGACTGGACGCGCTGAAGTGGGCGACCCGGCGGGGCAACCTCGCCCGCTACGAAGCCCTGGTGCAGGACTGCCTCGACGACTACGACGTCGACGGCTGGCGCAGAGGCCCGTGGCGCGACCTGACCCACACCGACTGAGGAACGGAGAAGACAATGTGTGGCATCACCGGATGGGTCGACTACACCCGCGACCTCACCACCGAATCCCCCGTCGTCGACGCCATGACCGACACCCTGGCCGCCAGAGGGCCGGACGCCCGCGGCACATGGCTGGACACGCACGTCGCGCTGGGGCACCGGCGACTGGCCGTCATCGACCTCGAGCACGGCACGCAACCCATGCGCACACCGGAGCGCGGCCCCGGGGTACTGCCGCGAGCGGTCATCTCCTACGGCGGGGAGATCTACAACTTCCCCGAGCTCCGCTCCGAACTCGTCCTGCGCGGACACCGGTTCACCACCCGCAGCGACACCGAGGTGGCGCTGCGCGCCTACCTGGAGTGGGGCGAGGACTTCGTCCACCGCCTCAACGGCATGTACTCCATCGCCCTCTGGGACACCGCCCGTGACGAGCTGCTGCTCGTACGGGACCGGCTGGGCGTCAAACCCCTCTTCTACTACCCCACGCCGGACGGTGTGCTCTTCGGCTCGGAGCCGAAGGCCATCCTCGCCAACCCCCTGGCGCGGGCCGAGGCGGGGCCGGAGGAGCTCTGCGACGCGCTGCTGTTCCTGCGCACCCCCGGGCGGGTGCCCTTCCGCGGCATGCGCGAGGTGAAGCCGGGCCACCTGCTGCGCGTCGGCCGCGGCGGGATCACCGAGGAGCGGTACTGGGCCCTGGAAGCCCGCCCGCACACCGACGACCTGCCGACCACCGTCGCCACCGTCCGCGAGCTGCTCGACGACATCGTCCCCCGCCAGATGGTCGCGGACGTCCCCCTGGTCTCGCTGCTGTCCGGAGGCCTGGACTCCAGCACGATCACGGCCCTCGCCGCGCGGGCCCGGGCAGCGACGGGCGACACCATCTCCACGTTCTCCGTGGACTTCACCGGCCACACCGAGAACTTCCAGGCCGACGCCATCCGCCCCACCCCGGACGGCCCGTACGCCCGCGCGGTCGCCGAACACGTCGGCAGCGACCACCACGCCGTCGTCCTCGACCGCGCCCGGCTGCTCGACCCGGCCGTCCGCACCAGCGTCCTCGGCGCCTGGGACCTGCCGTTCAACTTCGCGGACCTCGACGTCTCCCTCTACCTGCTCTTCGCCGCCGTCCGCGAACACGCGACCGTGGCACTGTCCGGAGAGGGCGCCGACGAAGTCTTCGGCGGCTACCTGTGGTTCTCCGACCCCGTCGCGCGGCGCGCCGAGACCTTCCCCTGGCTCAAGCTCGGCGCCCACCGAGGCCTCGACCCCCGTTCGCTGTTCCACCCCTGGTTCGTCGACGGGCTCGACCTCGCGGAGTACGAGGCCGATCTGTACCGCACCGCGCTGGCCGAGGTGCCACGGCTCGAAGGCGAAAACGCCGAGGACCGGCGGACCCGGGAGCTGAGCCATCTGACACTGACCCGCTGGCTGCCGATCCTGCTGGACAAGAAGGACCGGATGGGCATGGCCGTCGGACTCGAGGGCCGGGTGCCGTTCTGCGACCACCGCCTGGTGGAATACGTCTTCAACATCCCCTGGGCGATGAAGACCTTCAGCGGCGAGGAGAAGTCGCTGCTGCGCGCGGCGGCCGCCGACCTGCTCCCGGAACCGGTGCTGCGCCGCAAGAAGGCCGCCTACCCCTCGATCCAGGATCCCGCCTACGACCGCGCCCTGATCACCGGGCTCACCGCGGCGGCGGGCGACGGCAGCGCCCCGCTCAGCCCGTTCCTCGCCGGTGAGGCGGTACAGCGCCTCACGGCCAAGACCTCCGTGGGCAGCCTGTCGGAGTTCGAACGGATCCTCGTGGAGTCCACCGTCCGCCTGGACGACTGGCTGCGCACCTACCAGGTCGAACTGACCGGAGTGAAGGGAACGAACTGATGCACGCGATCGAGATCCGTGAGACCGGTGGACCCGAGGTCCAGCGCTACGTCGAGCTGCCGGACCCCCAGCCGGGCGAGGGACAGATCCTCGTCGAACTCGCCGCGGCCGGAGTGAACTTCATCGACCTCTACCGCAGGGAGGGCCGCTATCCGCTGCCCGTGCCGTGCGTACCCGGCGAGGAGGGCTCGGGGACCGTCCTGTCCACCGGCCCCGGCGTCAGCCGGTTCAAGCCCGGCGACCGGGTCGCCTGGACCACCGTCCTCGGCAGCTACGCGGACCGCGTGGTCGTACCCGAGGACAAGGCGATCGTCGTGCCGGACGGCATCGACCTCATCACCGCCGGCGGGGTGCTCGTCCACGGCATGACCGCCCACTTCCTGGCCAACGACTCCTATCCGGCGCGCGAAGGCGACACGGTGCTGGTCCACGCCGCCGCCGGCGGGGTGGGGCTCCTGCTCACCCAGCTGCTCAAGCGACGGGGCGTGCGCGTCATCGGCACGGTCTCCACCGCGGCGAAGGAGGCACTTGCCCGGGAGAACGGTGTCGACGACGTCATCCGCTACACCGAGTTCGCCGAGGAGGGGGCCCTGGCCGCCGAGGTGCGCCGGCTCACCGGCGGGGAGGGCGTCCACGCGGTCTACGACGGCGTCGGCGCCGCCACCTTCGACGCGAGCCTCGCCAGTCTGCGCACCCGCGGCACCCTGGTCGTCTTCGGCGGCGCCAGCGGCGCCGTGCCGCCCGTCGACGTGATGCGGCTGCTGTGGGGCGGCTCGCTGACCCTGACGCGGCCCTACCTCGAGCACTTCCGGGCCACCACCGAGGAGTTCGAGTGGCGTGCGGGCGAGGTCTTCACCGGCATCCTCGACGGCACATGGAAGTTCACCGTCGCCGGTACGTACCCCCTCGCCGAGGCCTACCGCGCGCACGAAGACCTCGCGGCCCGGCGCACCAGCGGCAAGCTCCTGCTCGTTCCCTAGCCCCCCTCGACAGCGAAGGAGGTCGCCCATGGGCGACATCGTCGGTGCGGGCCTGCTCTCGCACGCACCCGTCATCATGTTCCCCGAGCAGGTGAGGATCAGGGAGAACGGAGGGCGTGACTTCACCCTCGCGACCGGCCTGACCCGGCTCCGGCACGAGGTGATCGACACGACCGACCACGACACCGTCGTGGTGTTCGACAGCCACTGGGCGACGACGACCGAAACGGTGATCACCGCCCACCCGCGCCGCGCGGGCCTGTTCACCTCGGACGAGATGCCCGGCGCGATCAGCCGGCTGCCCTACGACATCCCCGGGGACCCGGAACTGGCCCATGGTGTCGCCGCGCTGGCGGAGCGCCGTTCGCGGTGGATCACGGCGAACGACGACCCGCATCTGCCGATCCACTACGCGACGCTCAACCTCTGGACCTACCTCGGCCGAGCCGGCACACCCTGGGTCTCCGTCTCGGTCTGCCAGACGGCGACCACCGAGGACTTCCTCGATGTCGGCCGGGTCCTCGCGGAGGCGCTCGCCGGTCTCGACCGCAAGGTGCTGCTGCTCGCCTCAGGAGGACTCTCCCACCGTTTCTGGCCACTGGCCGAACTGCGGGAGCGCATGGCGGGGGACCCGGGCAACATCGTCACGCCAGAGGCGCGCGCGGCCGACGAACAGCGCATCGCCTGGCTCGAGGCCGGCCGTCACGACCAGGTGATCGGGTCCATGCCGGAGTACCTCCGCTTCGCCCCCGAGGCGCGTTTCGGCCACTACCTGATGCTGGCCGGCGCGGTCGGCGGCCAGGACTGCGGGGCGCGGGGCAGCCGCTTCGGCCGTTACGAGAACGGGATCGGGACCGGGCAGGCCCACATCTGGTTCAGCCGCCCCGACACCGGATGGAAGAACGAACCGATCGGCCGCTGAGCCGGAAAGGAGGACGAGGACGGTGGCTGTCGATCAACGGCTCCTGCGCACGTGCCTCGGTCAATTCGCCACCGGCGTCACGGTCGTCACGTGCGACGCGGCGGGGGCTCCGCACGGCGCCACCGTCAACGCCTTCACGGCGGTGTCCCTGGACCCGGCGCTGGTACTGGTCTCGCTCGACCGGGGGAGCAAGGCCTGCCGCCATCTCGCGGGCAGACCCTTCACGGTGAACGTGCTCAGCGAGGAGCAGGGCGATCTCGCCCTGCACTTCGCGGGCCGCGAGGCCACGGATCCGCCCCGCTGGGTGCGGCCGGCGAGCGGTCTGGCACCCCGGCTCGCCGACCCGCTCGCCACGATCGCCTGCTCGCCCTGGGCCGCGTACGACGGGGGAGACCACGTGCTCTTCCTCGGCCGCGTCGAGGAGTTCGACTGGCGGGCCGACGGCCGGCCACTGGTGTTCCACCAAGGGGAATTCCGTGGCCTCGGGCCTCTTCCCTCCCGCCCCGCCGGTGGTCCGGCGGGGCGGGAGGGGCCCTTCCGGTACCGGCCGTGAGCCCGCCGTGTCCGGATCCGCCCCAGGCCACCGGGTGTAGACCGCCCATGGATGGATAAGGATCGGCCGGGGCGGTGCCTTGCAGCGGCCCGCCCGCCTTGGTCACAAGGGGAGGGACGTCTGACATGGATGGTGCCCCGTTATATCTGGAGCCACGGCTGGAACAGCCGTTGGCGTCGTTGCTGGAGTCGGCGGCGTTCCTCCACGCCCTCGTCGACGCGCTGGGTTCGCCGCTCAATGTCGTACTACCCGAGCGGATCGCGGTGAACGTCGAGCGCTTCCGTTCCGTCTACCGCCGCCACAGCCTAGCCGGCCAGGTGTTCTTCGCCCACAAGGCGAATCGTTCCAGCGCCCTGGTGCGCCGGCTCGCGATGACGAACGCCGCCATCGACGTGGCGTCGCTGGGCGAACTGCAACATGCCCTCGGTGCCGGGTTCGGTGCGGATCGCATCGTCGCGACCGGGCCCAAGGACCCGGAATTCCAATGGCTCGCCGCCCGCTGCCGGGTCACCGTCAGCATCGACGGGCCGGGGGAGCTGGAGAGCCTCGCCGCCCTCGTGCGCACCTACGGGCTGCCACCGGTGCCGGTGTTGCTGCGGCTGTCGGAGTTCGAGACGTCCGGGGTCAAGGTGCTGTCCCGGCAGAGCCGTTTCGGCTCCTCCATGAGGTCACTGCCCCGGTTGCTGGACGCCGTCGAACGCCACCGGGACCTCCTCCGGCCGAGCGGCGTCGCCTACCACCTCGACACCACCAGCCTGGACGAGAAGGCGACGGCCCTCGAAGGCTGCCTCCGGGCCATGGACGAGCTCCGGCGCCGAGGATTCACGCCGCGCGCCATCGACATCGGCGGCGGATTCGGCGTCAACTACCTTGCCCACGAAGCCCAATGGGACCGGTACACCACCGAACTCACCCACGCCGTCCTGGGCAGGCGCCCGCCCCTGACCCGGGGCGGGCACGGCTACGGCCTCCGAGCCGAAGGCGGCACCCTCCGCGGCGCCCTGAGCCTGTACCCGGCCCACCGCCCGGTCGCCGGGGCCGACTATCTCGACGCGCTGTTGTCGCGGCCCGCCCCGGCCCTGAACCGGCCGCTGGGCACCCTCCTCCTGGAGAACCTGTACGACCTCCACACCGAGCCCGGCCGGGCGCTGCTGGACCAGTGCGGGCTGTCGCTGGCGAAGGTGCTGGAGGTACGGCGTCCGGACCGTGGTGATCCCCTGGTCCGCCTCGCGATGACGGCCGACGACGTCAGCCTGGAGGAACACGGCGTCCTCATGGACCCGGTGCTCCTCGCCCGCGACGGTGCCCCCGCCGCGGCCGGCGAGGGGCCCGGCCCGGTGGGCGTGCACCTCGCCGGCAGTCTCTGTCTGGAGGCCGACCTGATCACCCGGAGGACGGTGTACCTGCCCCGTATGCCGCGGCCGGGCGACCTCCTATGCTTCGCCAACACCGCCGGGTACTGCATGGACTTCAGCGCCACCCACGCGCAGCGCCGACCCGCCGCGCGGAAGGTCGCCGTGCACCGGGAAGGCGGCTCCTGGCGCTGGTGTCTCGACGAGCAGTACTGGCCCATCACACATCCGGGAGGGCACGAGGCATGAGGTACGACAGCATCACCGACGCCATCGGCGACACCCCGTTGGTACGCATCGATCCCGCCGTGCACGGCCTGCGCACCATCGACCTCTACGCGAAGCTGGAGATGCTCAACCCCTTCGGGTCGGTCAAGGACCGGGCGGCCTGGAACATGGTGCGGCCCGGGCTGCCCGGAGCGGTCCGGGACGGCGAGACGGTCGTGGAGCTGTCCAGCGGCAACACGGCCAAGGCGCTGGCGGTCATCGCGGGCATGCACGGGCTGCCGTTCAAGAGCATCACCAACCGGATGCGGGTAGCGGAGATCAAGGACCTGCTCCTGCTGCTGGGCGCCGAGATCGAGGAACTGCCCGGACAGACCGAGTGCCTCGACCCGACCAACACCGACGACCCGCTCACCCTCTTCCACCAGGAGCTGTCACAGCCGGGCAGTCCCAACCTCCACACCGACCAGTACTTCAACGCGCGCAACACCGAGTCCCATGCCGCGGGCACCGGCCCGGAGATCGTGGCGGACCTGGACGGGCGGGCACCGGACTTCTTCATCGCCTGCGTCGGCACCGCCGGTTCCTCCACCGGGGTGGCCGGGGTCCTCCGCGCGCACGATCCCGGGGTGCGGGTCGTCGGCCTGGTCGCGCAGAAGTCGGACTTCATACCGGGGATCCGCACCATCGACGAAGTGCAGGAGGTCGGCCTCTTCGACCCCGCCACCTACGACGCGATCGAGGCCGTGAGCGCCGACGAGGCCATCGACGGGATGCTGACGCTGGTACGGCGCTGCGGCATCCTGGGCGGCCCCACCGGTGGAGCCGCGTACTTCGGGGCGCTGCGCCATCTGCGCCCGTTCGACGCGGAGTCGACGCAGCGGAGGACGGCCGTCTTCATCGTCTGCGACCGCGTCGAGAGCTACGTCGGCTATGTGCGCCGGCGCCGTCCGGAACTGCTGGGCAGGCCGCCGGTGAAGAACTCCGTGACCGCGCTCACCGAAGCCGAGGTGGCGGCGGCCACGGTGATCGACACCGCCGACGCGCGGAAGTGGATCGCGGAGGAACGCCCCCTGGTCGTCGACCTGCGGGGCTCCTTCGCCTACGCCGCGCTGCACATCGAGGGATCGGTGAACATCGTCGACGAGCTCTTCGACGAACTCGTACGGGGCGGGCTGCCGTTCAGCAAGCGACAGGCCGTGCTGCTGGCGTGCCCGGTCGGTGAGAAGTCCGCCCGCTACGCCGCCCTGCTGACCCGCATGGGCCATCCCGACGTCCGCAGCCTGGCCGGCGGCATCATCGCCTGGCGCGACGCGGGCGCCCCACTGGAGCGAGGCTGACATGGGCCGACCGCTGGACGATCTGCGCGCCTGGCAGCGTCCGCTGCGCGCCGAGTTCCCGATCATCGTGGACCATCCGGACCTGGCCTATCTGGACAGCGCGGCCACTGCGCAGAAGCCGCGGGCGGTCCTGGACGCCGTGCACAGGTACCTCACCACGTCCAACGCCAACTCCGGCCGCGGTACGTACCCCTGGGCCAATGCCACGACGGCGCTGGTGGAGCGGACCCGTGACCGGGTCAAGGAGTTCTTGGGCGACCCCGCCCCGGACCGCTCGGCCGTGCACTTCACCAGCGGTGCCACCGAAGGGCTGCGCACCGTGGCCCGCGACTGGCTGCCCGTCGTCCTGACCGACGGCGACGAGATCGTGGTGCCCTTCGCCGACCATCAGGCGAACCTCTCGCCCTGGCTGGAAGCGCAGCGACTGCTGGCCCGCCAGGGGACCCGCGTCGCCGTCCGCGCGCTGCCGTACCAGGAGAGCTCGGGCGACTACGACCCGCAGGCGCTGGCGGAACTCGTCGGCCCCCGCACCCGCTTCGTCGCCGCAACCCATGTGCACCACGTCTACGGCGGCGACATGAACGTGCACCGCATCCGCCGGGTGGTCGGTCCCGAGGTGCCGATCTGCCTGGACGCCGCCCAGAGCATCGGTCATCTGCCGGTCTCCGTGGCCGATCTCGACGTGGACTTCCTGGTCTTCTCCGGACACAAGGCCCTCGCCCTGCCGGGCTCCGGAGCGATCTGGTCCCGTGGAACGCGCGGGCCGCGGCTGCGGCCCGGCGGGTGGAGCGGCACACCCAACACCGCCGGCATCGCCGGCCTGGCGGCGGCCCTCGACTGGCTGGACGCGGCGGGCCTGGACCGCATCGAACGATGGACCGTCGCCCTGGCGTCCCGGCTCACCGACGGACTGCGCCGCCTGTCCGCCTACGAGGTCCTGGGCTGCCCGCTGAGCCTGCCCGCGGGGTCCCCGGTGCAGCGGCGCCGGAGCATCGTCACCTTCCGGCACCGCGGGGTCAACTCCAACGACCTCGGGTTCATCCTCTTCAGCCACGGCTTCATGGTGCGGTCCGACGGCCACTGTCAGGCCGGGTCAGAAGGGGAAGTCGGCTCCGTGCGGGTGAGTCTGCACCTCCACAACATCCCAGAAGAGATCGACGCGTTGCTCTCCGCCCTCGCTAAACTACAATGATTGTCAATACCACCGGATGCACGGGCGGGTGAGATGGCTGAGGTGCGCAGCAGGCCGGGCGTGAGCGCGGCGACGGCGGCACGCTGGGTGAAGCGTTGGGAAGGCCAGCAGCAGCGGTATGCGGTCGACCGCGAGGAACGATTCACCGTGATCGCCGACGTGGTCGACCATGTCACGGCCGGCCGTGCGAGACCCCTGGTCATCGACCTCGGCTGCGGCCCGGGAGCACTGGCGGCCCGCCTGTCGCGCCGACTGCCGCACGCGGAGGTCCTGGCCGTCGACGCCGACCCGCTGCTGCTCGAACTCGGCCGCACCCACTACGGCCCCGCGGTCCGGTACGTGGAAGCGGTGATCGGGGCACCGGGCTGGCTCAGAACCCTCGGCCTGGACCGCCCCCTGGACGCGGCCGTCTCGACGACGGCACTGCACTACCTCGGCGAGCGCACCCTGCGGCAGGTCTACCGGCAGCTCGCCGCCCTGCTGCGGCCCGGCGGGATCCTCGTCAACGGCGACCACCTCTGCCAGGACACCGCGAAGATCTCCCGGATCGCCACCGCCGTCGGGCGCCGCTGGGCCGAGCGAAGGGCGGTGCTCGCCCACGAGGACTGGCAATCCTGGTGGACGGCGACAGAAGCCGATCCGGAGCTGGCTCCTCTCCTCGCCGAACGCCGCACCCGCCCGCTTCCGAGCAGCCAGGGCGAGGACCTGACGCTCTCCCGCCACATCACGCTCCTGCGCGAGGCGGGATTCGAGCATGCCGGGGCGGTCTGGCAATTCGGCAACAGCCATGTCCTGGTCGCCGTGCGTTGAGCCTCCGTCGCGTGGCTGCCCGTTCCTGGCGGCGCCGACGATGATCCGCGCGCGGACGGCCATCCGCAACCGCCCTACCTCGGCCACCAGTTGCCGGAACGCGCGGAACAGGCGGTGGCCGTGCGCATCGGGCAACTCCTTGTCCGGTGAGTCCCGGTGGCGTCCCGGTGGCGGACGCAGCCGTGCCGGTCCGCGACCGGGAGTACGAGCGACAGCGAGCCCGCGGCTCAGGCGAAGCGCCAGCGGGTCTGGCTGTACGGCTCGCCCTTGCCGAAGCCGAAGGCCGTACGAGGGGTCACTTCGAAGACCACGGCCTCACCGGCGCCCGGATTGACGAACGCCCCGCCCCGTACGTCGAAGTGCCATTCCGCACCGTACTTCGCCTCCCACGCGTCGGCGAGCCGCCGCAGCCGGGGCTCGTCCCCCACGCGCACGGCCTCGCCCTCGACGACCAGGTCGTAGCCCTCGCGAAGCCCGTTGGAGCCGGTGGTGAGGACGACATGCGGGTTGCCCCGCAGATTCTTCGCCTTCCGCTCCTGCGCACCGGTGCAGAAGTGCAGCGCGCCGTCCGCCCAGACACCGATGAGCGGGGTGACGTGCGGCCGCCCGTCGGGGCGTACGGTCGTCAGCCAGTACACCTCGGCCTGGGCCAGCCGGGTGACGGCGTCCGTCCACGGCATCGCCGTCGCTCGCTCGTCGCTGTAGCGTGCGTCCAGCTCGGCGCGGGGTTCCTTGTCGGGCACGGTGTTGTCCTCCTGGGGACCGATGGTGCCCTCCCGGCGGGGTTCCGGCATCCGGGCGGGCGGCCGTTCGCGGCGGGGTGGGACGGTCAGACCGTCGCGCCGTCCGGCGGTGCCTCGGCGCGCTGGTAGTGCAGGAGGACGACCCCGTTGCCGAAGGCGTGGGTCCCGATGAGCCGGAGACCGGTCCTGCCGTCCGAAGCGGCGAACAGCGGCTTGCCCCGTCCGATGAGGACCGGATGGACGTAGACGCGGTACTCGTCGACCAGATCCTGCCGCATGAAGTCCGCGGCGAGGTCGGCGCCGCTCAGCCCGAGGTCTCCGCCCGGCTGCGCCTTGAGGGCCGTGATCTCCTCCACGGAGACGTCCCGCATGACGGTGGTGTTCCAGTCGGCCCGTTCCAGGGTCCGGGAGAACACGATCTTGGGCTTGTCCCGCCAGATACGGGCGAACTCGGCCATGGGGCCGGTGCTGGAGGGGTCCGCGTCGGCGGTCGGCCAGAAGTCGGCCATGAGCTCATGGGTGACCCGCCCGCTGAGGAGGCCGCCCAGCTCCTCGACCTGCTCGTTGAAGTGATAGTGCAGTTCGTCGTCGACCACATGCCAGTCGATCTGGCGGTCCGGTCCCTCGATGTACCCGTCCAGGGACACCGACATCATCAGGATGATTTTTCGCATCGTGGGTCCTCGCCGAAGGCATCGGAGGGGGGCCGGGGTGCCGTGACCGGACCGCGCCGGAGCGGCCGGCGGGAGGGTGCGCCGGCCCTGGCTGAGACGATACGCCCCGGCAGGCCCCCGGGCCCGGCGACAGGGCGGGGCCCGGCAACAGGATGCGGTGGGCCCCGCCGAACCGGAGCGTCGTGGGGCCGCACCGCATCCGCCCCCGACGGCCCGGGGATCAGCCGAAGAAGACCGAGGAGACGGTGTTGTCGAAGCCGATGGCCGCCAGGTCCGCCACGTCACCGCTCACGACCTTCGACTTGCCCTTGCAGTCGGCCTCGGACCAGATCTTGAGGGTGCCGTCGGTGGTGAGGGAGGAGGCCACATTGTCGCGGAAGACGTTCTGGCAGCCCTTGCCCGCCAGGCCCTGGGCGCCGTTGTCGGCGAAGTTCTTGTCGTCGAAGAGGACCACGCTGGTGGCCGGCGGCTTCTGCCCGGTGGCGGCCCCACCCGCGGCGGGGGTCCCCTCCGACGGCCCGGCGCCGGCCGCTCCCGCCTTCTTGCCGTCGGGTGTGACGCCGAACCAGGTGCCGCCGACGCCCTGCCCCTTGGTGTCACCGGGCCTGGCGTCCTTGCTGAACCGATAGACCGGCCAGCCCCCGATGGTGACCTGGTGGGTACCGTCGTCCCGCTTGATCACACCGAGGGCGGACTTCTTCACCCCGTCGGCGAAGATCTTGCCGCCCGGTGCGACGAGCACGGGAGGCCAGGTGGTGGCGCAGTCGCCGTTGCAGTGGGACTTCGAGGGCGAGGCGGTGTCCTTGTCGAAGCGGTAGAGCGTGAAGCCCGCGCCGTTGACCACGACGGGGTTCAGGGTCCCCGCCTTCGATGCGGAGAGCTGGACCCACGAGCGCGCCGTGGGAGTGGACGCGGCCGCACCGGCGCTCGTGGCCCAGTCACCCGTCCTGGGCCGGGCACCGTGCTGCTTGGCCGACCCGCTGAGGAACGTCAGGTTGCCCACGCCCGACCGGCCGGCGTCCCCGGCTGCGGCATTGGACATGGTGGTGGCCGGTGACGGGGCACCGCGGTCGGCGGTGTCGTCGCCCGAGCCGCAAGCGGTCAACGTCAGGGCGGCGGCTGTGGCCAGGGCGGCGAAGGCGGCAACGCGCTTGTGAGACATGGATCCCCCAGATCATGTGGTCCGGTCGCCCGGAACGGTCGTCACGGGGTACGGCGCCACTCGCCGATCGACTCAGCACGCCGCCCGCCGATGACGGAAGAGCGACGCTTTCGGGACATCGGTGACCGGGCCGTGACAGTGACCGATGAGGATCGGGTTTCTTGCGGTGGCAATGGGGGGAGGGCCCTGGGCCCTGGGGGAGAGGTCCCAGGGCCCTGGGGGAGAGGTCCCAGGGCCCAGGGCGCCCGTCACAACTCTCGGCTCGTCTCCGTGGCATCGGCGTCGGCGGGTTTCCGTTGTCCGGGAAGGGCGGCGGCCTGTTCGTCCACGAACTGGCGGCGTTGCATCTCGTAGAGATCGCGGAAGATCCCGACCGGTGGGTTGTCCGTCAGTTCCTCGAAGGTGCCGCTCTCGCGGAGTCTGCCCTTCTCCAGGACGTGGATGAGGTCGGCGTCCCGCACGGAGGCCAGCCGGTGCGTGATCAGGAGGACGGTCTGGCCCGCTTGGGCGAGTTGGCGGATCTGCTCGAAGACCTCCAGTTCGGCGCGGGCGTCCAGGGCCGAGGTCGGTTCGTCGACGATCAGGATCTGGGCGTCGCGGTAGTGGGCGCGGGCCAGGCCCAGCTTCTGCCACTGTCCGCCCGAGATCTGGTGGCCGCCCTTGTAACCCCGGGAGAGCAACGTGTCCCACCCGCGCGGCATCTCCTCGACCACCTTGCGGGCTCCCGCGTACCGGGCGGCCGCCTCCACCCGCTCCTCCTCCAGCGGCCCGTCGGTGCGGCCGATGGCGATGTTCATACGGGCGGTCAGCGGCCAGCGGTGAAAGTCCTGACTGACCATGGCGAACCGGGAGAACAGATCCGCCCGGTCCAGGGCGCCCGCGTCCTGCCCGTCCCACCGGATCGCCCCCTCACCGGGCTGGTAGAGACCGGCGAGGAGCTTGACCAGGGTCGTCTTGCCCGAGCCGTTCTCCCCGACCAGGGCCACGATCTTTCCCATGGGGATGTCGAGGGTCACACCGCTGAGGGCGGGCCGCCTGGTGCCGGAGTCGCCGGAGTCGCCCGGATAGGTGAACGTGACGTCCTCGAAGCGGATGAGCCGCGGCTGATCGGGGACCGGAAGTCCACCGACAGGGATGGCTCGCTTGTGTGCCTCGACACACAGCCGCTCCAGGTCCATGACGTAACACGCCTCCTCGTAGAGGCTGTTGACCTGAAGGATGAGGGTCGTCAGGCTCGCTGCCCCGCTGCGGGTGGCCAGCACGGCGGTCCCCGCCACCGACAGTGCCATCACCCCGGTCAGCAGCAGGCCGCCCAGGGCGAGATAGGTCACGAGAGTGGCGATGCCCGTCAGGGCCGAGGCGATCAGCCGGGTCTTGGCCGCACTGCGCGCGAGCCGGGTCTGCTCACCCTCCGAGCTCTCCGACATGCTCCGGAAGTGCCCCAGCAGGAAGGGCCCCACGTCGTGCACCCGGATCTCCGGCGCGGGATCGGTACGGATCAGGGTCTGGCTCAGCAGACGGCCGGCCCGGGCGTGCTGGGCCCACCGCTGGAACGACTCGTAACGCGTCCGGGAGTTGCGCAGCGCGGCCCAGGAGCGCGGCAGGGTCATCAGGAGCAGCAGGGGCAGCAGCGCCGGGTGCAGGACGGTCAGCACGCCGGCCGCCGCGGCGAAGGAGACCAGCGCTCCGACGACCGCCGTGCAGTACCGGATCATGCGACGGGCTCCCGCCGCCCCGTACTGGGCGGAGTCCAGCAGCCGGTGGAAGTCCTCGTCCTCGATCGCCTCCAACTCCACGCGGATCACGCGTTCCAGATACATCTCGGTCGCCACCCGCTCGACCTTCGGCTCCAGACGTCCGGTGCCCGCGGTCGAGGCCGACATGGCCAGGGCCCCGACGAGAGAGGTGACCGCCACCCAGATCAGCGCGGGCACGGCCGCGTGGAGCCGGTCCGCGATGGGGCCGGTGGCCAGCACGGCACCGAGGACCTCGTTGACGGCCACGAGGCCGATGGCCTGGGTGACGCCGTGCAGGACCTCGGCGCACCCCACCGCCCACAGGGCCCGGCGGTCGGCCCGCCACGCCAGCCGGACGGTGGAGGCGACCAGGCGGGGCAGGCTCGACGCCATCGCCCACAGCGACATTTCCAGGTAGGCGCGCTCGTGCTTGTTCCAGCCCGTGTCGTGCAGCAGCGGCCCGCCGAACAACAACCGCTCCGAGGGCGAGCCCTCCTCTGTGCCCGCCCCCACCGTGGTGCTCGTGTTCTCGGCAGGGCGGCTCAAGCCGACCACCTCCCGGGGGTCGCGACGGAAGCCTTGCCGGACGGCGTCGAACGTTCGCGTTCGAACGGCAACCGTGCCCCGGTGGTGTGGGTGTGACGGTCGTGACGGTGATGCACTACGCCTCCTCGTTGACTTGCTGATCGGACGAGTGATCGGGAAAACGACCCCCGATCGGAGGAGTCACGGCCTCCAGGGGGCGTCGCATAGCGCAAGGATTCGAATGGGCGTCAACCGCCCCGAAGTCCCGGGGCGGGACGGCGGTCGGAGTTTGTGCGATTCACTCCGCCGTGGTCCGTCACCCGATCCGGGACTTGCGTTGCTGCCGGAAACGACGAGGGTGCGTCACGCGGAGGGCGGAAGGGCGTCCGGGTTGAGGTGCTCGACCAGGCGGTGCAGGACGCTGTGCGCCGTTGCCTGTTCCGCCGGGGGAAGCACGGACAGCGCGGCATCGTTGACGTCTGGATCGTCGCCTGCGCGGGGCTGCTCTACCTGCGCGACGCGCGCGGTGCCCGCAGCCGGCAGACCGCCACCTCCTGAGCCCGGGCTTCAAGGGCCGGCCCGCTCGCACCGGGGCCGGCCACTGCCCCGGTCAGCTGCCGGTGGCGCTGATACAGAAGGGCTGGCCGGAGGGGTTCAGGAGCACGGTCCCGTGGGCGGTCCGGGACGCACGACGTCCTGGATGGATCACCCGGGTGGCGTGGCGGACAGGGGGCCGTCAGCGGTGGTGACGGTGGGCGACCGCGTGTCCCTTGCCGCGGGCGATCATCCAGCGATTGACCGGAAGGGTGACGACGAAGGCGACGGCCAGAGAGAAGGCCAGGGCACCCCAGAACAGGGCGCTGGACAAGCGGGCGTCCATCGCACCGGGCACGCCGACCATGACGACGTTGTCGATGACCTCCATGACCGCGATGGACACGGTGTCGGCGGCCAGAGCGACCCTCACCGCTTGCCGGAACGCGACCCCGGCCCGCAGGAGACCGCGCATCGTCAGCAGGTACCCGAAGAAGAAGGCGAGCACGACGGCGAGGGCGACGGTGGCGCCGGTGTGGAGGGCGAAGGCGGTACCGATGACCATGCCGAGGACTTCACCGATGGCGCAGCCGGTCAAACAGTGGGCAGTGGCCTGTGCGGCGGTGCGCCAGCCGGTGCCTTCACGGCGGGCGGGCAGCCGATCGTCATGGTCGTGCGGGCCGTCGGCCGGGGGCGTCGACTGGTGCATGGTGTCGCGTCCTCCGCGTCACTCCCTGGATGTGCTGCCTGGGACCCGTCCGGGGCCCTTCTCCAGGCCTGCCCCGTCCCGGCGTTCCGTAGGCCCCGCGCCACCCTTACGCCTCAGGACGCCGTCCGCTGCCGACCACCTCACAGGCCGCCGGCTCGACGGCATCAGGCGGCAGAGAGGCCGTGATGATGGTGTCCAACACCCCGCGCGCGGCCGGCAGGTCGTCCACGGGCATGGGCTGCCCTCACTGAACGGCTTCCTGCACGCCGCTGCCCTGGTGGGCACGGCCGACGTCGACGTGGCGAAGTTCGCCGAGCTCGCGATCGGCTGGTTCCTGCCGGCGGTCGTCGGCGCGACCGCCGTCGCGCAGGCGCCGCGATTGGACAAGGGCGACTACTCCGGCGAGCAGGGCACCATGGAGATGAACCTGAACGCGCTGGAACACATCACCCGCACCAGCGAGGAACGGAACGTCAGCTCCGACCAGCCGAGGCTGATGAAGGAGCTCGCCGAGCGGGCGATCGCCGAGGGGTACGGCGGGCAGAACTATCTTGCCGTGTTCGAGCTGCTCAAGAGGCCGACGCCCTCGTCATGACGAGCGCAGGACCAGGGACACGAAGCCCCACGTCTCGCGGTAGACGCGCAGCCACTCGGAGCGGTGGGTCGTGGCTGCCTCGAGCGCCTGGGCACTCCCCGGATCGTCGGGGTGGTCCAGCGCCCATGCGGCCAGGGACCCCGTCCATGCCCACTCGTAGGCGTCCAGCTCCTGGCGTGTGCTGACGTGTCCGTGTACGGGCGTCCACCCCTCGGCGATGACACGGTCCGTCGTGGTCGCCAGGTCGTCGAAGTCCCCGAGCATCTCGACGGCCTCCGGGGAGGGTTCGCGCTCCCAGAATCCGTCACCGACCAGGACGCGTCCGCCGGGAGCCAGATGCTTGCGCGCCGCCGCGAGGGTGGGGAGCAGCCCACCGAAGGCATGCGTGGACCCGACGCAGAGCACCAGGTCGAACAAGTGCGGGGAGGTGAAGTCCGCGGCGTCCTGCTGGTGGAGCACGAGCCGGTCCTGGACGCCGAGTCCGACCGCGGCGTCGTGGGCGTGTGTCAGGGATGCCTCGGATATGTCGACGCCCTCGGCCCGCAGGTGCGGGTGGGCGGCCATGGCGCGTAGGAGCCATTCCCCGCCGCCGCAACCGAGGTCGAGTACCCGCGCGTCGCCGTGCGGGATGCCGCGGTCCAGCAGTTCGCGTACCGCGTCGTCGTCGAGCGGGGCCGCGATCGGATGGTCGGTGTGGGCGATCCTGGAGATCTTTTCACGATTCACCGGCGCATCCTGACAGTGAAAGGCTCCGCACGCATCTGCTTTTCGGCTCCGAGCGGGACGAGCCCTCTTCCTACGGCGCCGGTGTGTGCCCCAGGACGACGCCGCGACCGGCGTAGAAACGTTCCAGGTCGCCCCACGGCACGTGGGCGAACTGCTGGGAGTGCCCGGGGAATCCGGAGGGGTTGTGAATGACCAGCGCGTCGTCGGTGACGCCGACACCGAGGACCAGATGACCACCACGCTGCGGCGGGGCGGGGGCCAGGGTACGGATGGACGGGTGGACCGAGAGCATCACCAGCCGACCCGCGGTGATCTCGTCGCGGACCTCCTCGGCCGTCAACTCGGGGCGGGACGTGGCATGCAGCCCCCATCGCTGTCGCGCGTACGCGGCGAAGGGCGCGTAGATGAGACCGTCCACCCGATCGGCGTGCCTGACATAGCCGCCGGCCTCGGCGCACTCGGTGGCGAGCGAGACGGTCGGGGGAGCGGTGTCGCGCCAATAGTCCAACGCCATCCGCAGACAGGCCATGCCGCACACCCGCCACGACCAGAAGGCGTATTCCTCAGGGGAGTCCGCGCCCGACTTCTGCCAGAGAGGATCGTCGGCCGCTCGTACGGTCCCCCCGATGATGTCGGGCACCAGGTCGGTTGACTCCCACTGCGCGTAGTACGGGACAGGGTGCACCACGTCGTTGTTCATGCCCCTCAGTCTGGCGCACGCCAGCACAGCGGAGCTCGCCGCCCAGGCCGGAGTCGGTGCCTCCCGTCAGGGTCGGCGGCACAGAGATCACCACCACAGGGAGCCGCGGACATGGGAATCTGATCGACGGGCCATCGGGACGGTGCGGGGCAGCGGAGGTCGGCCGACGGTGCCGTCTGCCCGCGCCGGACGGGCTGGCACACGGCCCCAGCCGACGATTCCTCACCGAGGAGGGCCTGCCCGGGAAGGCCGCCGACCTCGACTTCGCCGCCCTTCGCGCAGGCCGACTCGAGGCTTTCACCAAGTGGGAAGGTGGCGAGGTGATCGGTGACGGTCGGCTGCTCGTCCTCGGTGAGACCGAATACTGTGGCAGCAAAGTGGTACTCGACGGTGTGAGCGGCGAGGTCCACCTCGCCGCCTGGACCGGAGGAGAGCTTCGCCGTGACCTCCTCGCATCCGGCCTCCGGGCCCTCGCGGGCCTGATACGCGAGACCGAGTCGCCGTCGCCCATCCCGGCACGTACGGCGAAGCGGCCGGGCGCAACGGACCGGATGCCGCGGGAGGCCGCGCGTACCAGCGTGACCACATCGCGATCGGCTGGTGGCCGCATGACCTCACGGTCGCTCCCGACGGCGCCACCGGCCGCCTGGAACTCCCGGCCTGGTACGGGGAGGGTGAGCCCCGGGCCTACCTCAATCGCGACCTGTCGGCGCTTCTCTACGCCTGCTGGACCTATGAGCGACTGCGGCACGAGTGGCAGCGCTGGGAAGACGGCTCCAGTGACGAATCCTGGCAGGTGTTCGCCCCGCAGACGCTGTTGCTCAGCCACGTCGACGCGATGGTGGAGACCGTCGACCCCGAGGCGTTCGGAACCCCCCGGCACTCCTGGAGGATGCTCGCCGAGGATCCCCACACCGGCGGCCTGCTCGCCTGACGCATCCCGTCGCCGCGCCCGGCGGCCGGCTCCGGCCGGGAGTTTTCACGCGATTGCCCGCCCCGGCCGTCCGTCGTGTGATCGCTGCGTGTGATAGCAAGGGAAATGGCGGAAATCGCCCCGAAAGCACCACGGAGAGAGGAGCCGGCATGTCCTCGAAGCGGCGCCGCAAGAAGAAGGCACGTCGTAAGCACGCAGCCAACCACGGTCGACGGCCTCAGTGCTGAGATAGGCCCGAACGGCCGGATTCACACAGGGCGGCCCCCTTGGGGGCCGCCCTGTGGCGTGCCGGACGCCATGTGTCCGGGTGGTTACGTGGTGTGTGGGGGTGGGGGGTGTGGTGTGAGGCCGCTCATGGGATCCAGATCACGTACGAACCCGGATAGTGGGATCCCGATTCGGACATAA
>NZ_JACHJG010000023.1 GCF_014203545.1 Streptomyces netropsis | reverse complement strand
TTCCGTGCCGTTCCCGGCTCGAATTTCGTTTCCGATCCCCATCGGAGGGGTTTCGCCTTCTTGCTTTCGCTTTCCGGCGATTCCGACTTTATCAGGTTTCCCTGGGCCGGATTTCCACCTGCCTTCCGGAAGATCCCTTACGCACGAAGCGTTCGGGGTTCCCGTTGCGGCGGAGACGTAAACGTACTGGACGGCCGCGCCCGGATGCAAATCGGCACCGGGGCGGCCGTCCCGTACGGGTGACGCTACGTCAGACCTCGACGACCACAGGGAGGATCATCGGGCGTCGGCGGTAGGTGTCGGACACCCACTTGCCCACGGAACGCCGGACGAGCTGCTGGAGCTGGTGCGGCTCCACCACGCCGTCGGAGGCGGACTTGGCGAAGGCTTCCTCGATCTTCGGGATGACCGCGGAGAACGAGGCGTCGTCGATGCCGGAGCCCCGGGCGTGGATCTGCGGGCCGCCCACGAGCTTGCCCGTCGTGCTGTCGACGACGAGGAAGACGGAGATGATGCCTTCGTCCCCGAGGATGCGACGGTCCTTGAGCGAGGCCTCGGTGACGTCGCCGACCGAGAGGCCGTCCACGTACACGTAACCCGCCTGGACCTTGCCGACGATCTTCGCGGCGCCGTCCACCAGGTCCACCACGACGCCGTCCTCGGCGATCACGATGTGGTTCTTCGGCACCCCGGTCAGCGCGCCCAGCTCGGCGTTGGCCCGCAGGTGGCGCCATTCGCCGTGCACCGGCATGAGGTTCCGCGGCTTGCAGATGTTGTAGAAGTACAGCAGCTCGCCCGCGGAGGCGTGGCCCGAGACATGGACCTTGGCGTTGCCCTTGTGGACGACGTTGGCGCCCCATCGGGTCAGGCCGTTGATCACGCGGTAGACCGCGTTCTCGTTGCCCGGGATGAGGGACGAGGCCAGGATGACCGTGTCGCCCTGGACGATCCGGATCTGGTGGTCGCGGTTGGCCATCCGGGACAGCGCGGCCATCGGCTCGCCCTGGGAACCCGTGCAGACCAGCACGACCTCGTCCGCCGGGAGGTCGTCGAGGGTCTTGACGTCCACGACGAGACCGGCCGGGACCCGCAGATAGCCGAGGTCACGGGCGATGCCCATGTTGCGGACCATCGAGCGGCCGACGAAGGCGACCCGCCTGCCGTACTCGTGCGCCGCGTCCAGGATCTGCTGGATGCGGTGCACGTGGCTGGCGAAGCTGGCCACGATGATGCGGCTCTGGGCGCCGGCGAAGACCGTGCGCAGCACGTTGGAGATGTCGCGCTCGGGCGGTACGAAGCCGGGGACCTCGGCGTTCGTGGAGTCCGAGAGCAGCAGGTCGATGCCCTCCTCGCCGAGCCGCGCGAAGGCGGGCAGGTCGGTGAGGCGGCGGTCCAGCGGAAGCTGGTCCATCTTGAAGTCGCCGGTGTGCACGGCCATGCCGGCCGGGGTGCGGATGGCGACCGCGAGGGCGTCCGGGATGGAGTGGTTGACCGCCACGAACTCGCAGTCGAAGGGGCCGATCCGCTCGCGGTGCCCCTCCTTGACCTCGAGGGTGTAGGGGCGGATCCGGTGCTCCTGGAGCTTCGCCTCGATCAGCGCGAGGGTCAGCTTCGAGCCGATCAGCGGGATGTCCGCCTTCTCGCGGAGCAGGTAGGGGACGCCACCGATGTGGTCCTCGTGGCCGTGCGTGAGCACGATGCCTTCGATGTCGTCCAGACGGTCACGGATGGACGTGAAGTCCGGCAGGATCAGGTCGACTCCGGGCTGCTCCTCCTCGGGGAAGAGCACTCCGCAGTCGACGATCAGCAGACGGCCGCCGTACTCGAAGACCGTCATGTTGCGGCCGATCTCGCCGAGGCCGCCGAGCGGGGTGACGCGCAGGCCGCCCTCGGGAAGCTTCGGCGGCGGACCGAGTTCAGGGTGCGGGTGACTCAAAAGACTCTCCTCACCACGCACGCCACATGCCGCTGGGGCACATGGCGCGCGTGACATTCGTGCACTTGCAGTTGTTTTCGGTGTTCAGTTGTGAAGTCCGTGGTGTGCCGGTCCGCTATGCGGGGAACGGCCCCTGGTTAAAGCTGTACCCCGCCGGCCGACAGATCGCGCTTGAGCTGCTCGGTCTCCTCCGGGGACAGCTCGACGAGCGGCAGGCGCAGCGGGCCGGCGGGCAGGCCCTGCAGGGCCAGGGCGGCCTTGGTGGTGATCACGCCCTGGGTGCGGAACATGCCGGTGAAGACCGGGAGCAGCCGCTGGTGGATCTCGGTCGCCTTGGTGACGTCCCCGGAGCGGTGGGCTTCGAGCAGTGCGCGCAGCTCGGGGGCGACGACGTGGCCGACGACGGAGACGAAACCGGCGGCGCCGACGGAGAGCAGCGGCAGGTTCAGCATGTCGTCGCCGGAGTACCAGGCGAGGCCGGAGCGGGCGATGGCCCAGCTGGCGCGGCCGAGGTCGCCCTTGGCGTCCTTGTTGGCGACGATCCGGGGGTGGTCGGCCAGCCGGACGATGGTCTCGGTGTTGATCGGGACGCCGCTGCGGCCGGGGATGTCGTAGAGCATCACGGGCAGGCCCGTGGCGTCGGCGACCGCGGTGAAGTGCCGGTAGAGGCCTTCCTGCGGCGGCTTGTTGTAGTACGGGGTGACGACGAGGAGGCCGTGCGCACCGGCCTGCTCGGCGGCGCGGGCCAGCTCGATGCTGTGCGCGGTGTCGTTCGTGCCGGCTCCGGCGACGACGTGGGCTCGGTCTCCGACGGCTTCGACCACGGCCCGTACGAGCTGGGCTTTCTCCGCGTCGCTGGTGGTGGGCGACTCGCCGGTGGTGCCGTTGACGACGAGGCCGTCGTTGCCGGCGTCCACCAAGTGGGTGGCGAGCCGCTGGGCGCCGTCGAGGTCGAGGGCGCCTTCGGGCGTGAAGGGCGTCACCATCGCGGTCAGGACCCGCCCGAAGGGCGTCTGCGGTGTGGAGGTCGGAGCCATGGGGGCCACGCTACTCGTTGCTCACCGTGAGGTGCTCCCTCGGGGAGTGCGAAAGGGATCCCGGCACTGCCTGCTCGGGGGTTCAAGCAGTGCCGGGCCCGTTTGTTCAGCGTAGATGAAGGTGGCGAAATGCCGCAATACGGACACTTCGCCTACCGGTCCGTGCATCAGTGCGTCACATGATCACGTCACGCCGTGTGGGCGGCCGCGACGGAGTGCGAGCGCGCTCGCCCTTACGGTGCGACGCGGCCGTTCTTGTTGAAGGCGGCGTAGGTGAGCGGCATGAGCTTGGCCCACTCCGCCTCCATCTTCTCTCCGACCATCTCGATCTCCCGCTGCGGGAACGAGGGGACGGCCGCCTGCTCGTGCTGGGTGCGCAGGCCGAGGAAGTGCATCAGGGAGCGGGCGTTGCACGTGGCGTACATGGAGGAGAAGAGACCGACCGGCAGCACCGCGCGGGCGACCTCACGGGCGACGCCCGCGGCGAGCATCTCCTGGTAGGCCTCGTAGGCCTGGCGGTAGGAGTCCTCCATGACGCGGCTGGTCAGCTCGTGCTGCTCCGGGGTGCCGTCGACGAAGACGTACTTGCCCGGGCGGCCCTCCTGGACCAGCTTGCGGTCCTGGCCCGGAACGTAGAAGACGGGCTGGAGCTCGCGGTAGCGGCCGGACTCCTCGTTGTACGACCAGCCGACGCGGTGGCGCATGAACTCGCGGAAGACGAAGATCGGGGCGCTGATGAAGAAGGTCATCGAGTTGTGCTCGAAGGGGCTGCCGTGGCGGTCGCGCATCAGATAATTGATGAGGCCCTTGGACCGCTCGGGGTCCTTCGTGAGCTCTTCGAGGGACTGCTCGCCGGCGGTGGAGACGCGAGCCGCCCACAGCACGTCGGAGTCGGCGGCGCTGTGCTTGACCAGCTCGACGGTCACGTCGCTGAGGAATCCGGGCTTGGCGGTCTCGGTGGGGCTGTCGGTCACCGGCGGGGTCCTTCCAGTTGCAATGCTCGGGCGGCGACAAGCCTACGGGCCGCCACTGACACTCGGTCCGGCCTGACGCGCTGGCGGAGCCGCCGAGTGCGGTCGGGCGAGGGTCGCCGGTGGGAGTGTCGGGACGCCGGTTGAGATTTTTCACAGAAGTTGACGAAAACGGGCACCCCTGGGGCCAAAAGAACGTCCTTATGAGTAACAGCCGACTTCGAGGTTGCTAGGAGAGTTCTTCATGTTCCGCCGGCGAGAGCCCGTACCGTTCGCCTTCGTCGCCGAGGCCGAGCGTTACCGCAGCAACGTCACGCCGCCGCCCCGAGATCGCGCGAGTCGGTCGCAGATAGCCGGCCGGGTGCTCGTGGGGCTGACGGTCACGACGGGGCTCGTCGGAGCGCTGCTGTTCGGGATGCCGTCGCTCCAGACGGGCACGCAGAATTCGCACCATTCGCAGCAGTCGGAAGCGTCCGACGGCCGCTGATCGATCGTGAGGGGCCCGGTCCACCCACCCTGGAGTGGTCGGGCCCCTCACGCATCGATAACCTCACCGGGCACAGCCAGTGGAGCGTGCTCGTACGTGAGGAACAACCGTCGTGCCCCTGCCCTTCTTGACAGCCGACCGCGACGCCGAAGACCTCGCGCCCGCGACCACGCCCGACGAGAACCTGCCCTATGAGGACCTCGACCGCTGGCGGCGTCCGTACCGCCCCGGTCCTTGGCGGGTCGGCGGCTCGGCGCTGGTGCTGTTGCTCGCCTCGTACGTACTGTTCTCGGCGCTGATCATCGCGCTCGCCGGATCACTGCCCGGCGCGGGAATCTGCCTCGCCGTCGCCGCTCTCATGATCACCATCGCGGTCCGGCTGGTGCGCGTGGGGATCTGGGTGAGCCCGCAGGGGCTGCGCCAGCTGCGACTGGTGTCCGGCACCACCGTGGCGTGGTCGGACGTCGCGGCCGTACGGACCACTCAGCAGCCGGTCCGCTGGCTGGGCCTGCCGCGCACGGTCCAGGGACAGGCCCTGGTCGTCGACCTGGCGCGGGGCGGCTCGCTCCCCGTGGTGGTCACGGACCGTGGCGGGGACTTCCTCGGCCGTCCGGAAGCCTTCGCCGTCGCGGCCGAAGCGATCGAGGACCGGGTCGCCGCGCACCGGCGCTGAGGGGCCCGTCGCCTCTCGGCTGGCTGACGGCTCTTCGCCTGCGGGCCACCTGTGCCGCCTGCGGCGGCGAGCGCCCTGCGGGCGCGTCCTCAAACGCCGGACGGGCTTGGTGGCTGATCAGCTACCAAGCCCGTCCGGCGTTTGAGAACACGATGGCAACGGCCTACGCCTCGACGCGGACCGGCTTCCCGTCGTGCAGCGCGATCGCCCGCTGCATGGCCTTGCGGGCCCGCGGGGTGTCACGGGCGTCGTGGTAGGCCACGGCCAGGCGGAACCACGAGCGCCAGTCGCCCGGGGCGTCCTCGGTCTCGGCCTGCCGCCGGGCGAAGACCTCGTCCGCGGAGTCGCGGTCGATACGGCCGCTCGGGGTCCGTACCAGCTCGTCGACCGGCAGGCCGCCCTCCGCGTCCAGCTCCCGCGCCAGCCGGTCGGCGGCGCGCGCGAACTTGGTGGTCTGGTACAGGAACCAGGCACCGATGAACGGCAGGACCAGCACGGAGACGCCGAAGGCGACCGTGAGCACCGTGCCCTGCTGGATCAGCATGACGCCGCGGCTGCCGACCAGGACGAAGTAGGCGACCAGGACGGCGGCCAGGGCGAAATAGACGATCTTTGCGCGCACGGTTCTCAGCCCAGATCCAGGAAGTGTTCCAGCCCGAAGGTCAGGCCCGGGGTGTCCACCACGCGCCGCGCGCCGAGCAGGATGCCCGGCATGAAGCAGCTGTGGTGCAGCGAGTCGTGCCGGATGGTCAGCGTCTCGCCGGTGTCGCCGAGCAGCACCTCCTGGTGGGCCAGCAGCCCGCGCAGCCGCACCGAGTGCACCGGCACCCCCTCGACGTCCGCGCCGCGCGCGCCGTCCAGGGCGGTCGTCGTGGCGTCGGGCTGCGGGGCGCAGCCCGCCTCCCGGCGCGCCGCCGCGATGAGCTGCGCGGTGCGGGTGGCGGTGCCGGAGGGGGCGTCGGCCTTGTTCGGGTGGTGCAGCTCGACGACCTCGACCGACTCGAAGAAGCGGGCCGCCTGCTGGGCGAAGGCCATGGTCAGCACGGCCCCGATGGAGAAGTTCGGGGCGATGAGCACGCCGGTGCCCGGCTTGGCGTCGAGCCAGCCGGTCAGCCGGGCGAGGCGGTCCTCGGTCCAGCCGGTGGTGCCGACCACGCCGTGGATGCCGTGGGCGACGCAGAACTCGAGGTTGTCCATGACCGAGTCGGGGTGGGTCAGCTCGACGGCGACCTGGGCGCCCGCCCCGGTCAGCGTCTCGAGCTTGTCGCCCCGGCCCAGCGCGGCCACCAGCTCCATGTCGGCGGCGGCTTCGACGGCCCGTACGGCCTCGGAGCCGATCCGGCCCTGGGCGCCGATGACCGCCACGCGCAGCTTGCTCATCCTTGATGCTTCCTTCTCTTAAGGATCTCTAAGGATCACTCAGGACCAGTCGGAATCAGACGGAATCTGTCAGGAGCGTCAGGCCACGACCGCGTCGAGCCTGACCGCCTGCTTGTCCTTCAGCGGGCCGATGACGGACAGCGAAGGACGCTGCCCCAGTACATCGCGGGCCACTTCCCGGATCTCCTCCGGGGTGACGGCCGCGATGCGCGTCAGCATGTCGGAGACCGACATCTGCTCGCCCCAGCACAGCTCGCTCTTGCCGATGCGGTTCATCAGCGCGCCCGTGTCCTCCAGCCCGAGGACCGTGGAGCCGGAGAGCTGCCCGACGGCGCGGGTGATCTCCTCGTCGCTGAGCCCCTCGGTCGCGACCTTGTGCAGCTCGTCGCGGCAGATCTTGAGCACGTCGTGGACCTGGCTCGGGCGGCAGCCGGCATAGACGCCGAAGAGGCCGCAGTCGGCGAAGCCCGAGGTGTAGGAGTAGACGGAGTAGGCGAGTCCGCGCTTCTCCCGGACTTCCTGGAAGAGCCGCGAGCTCATGCCGCCGCCGAGCGCGGTGTTGAGCACGCCGAGCGCCCAGCGGCGCTCGTCGGTGCGGGCCAGGCCCGGCATGCCGAGGACGACGTGCGCCTGCTCGGTCTTGCGGCCCAGCAGTTCCACGCGGCCCGCGGTGCGGATCGTGCGGGCGCCCGCGCGCGGGTCGACGGGCAGGGCGTCCGTACGGGAGAGGGCGCCGGCCTTCTCGAACGCGGCGCGCACCTGGCGGACGACCTTGGCGTGGTCGACGTTGCCCGCGGCGGCCACGACCAGGTGGGTCGGGTCGTAGTGCTTCTTGTAGAAGCGGGCGATCTGGTCGCGCGTGAGGGCGTTGATCGTGTCGACCGTGCCGAGCACCGGGCGGCCCAGCGGGGTGTCGCCCAGCATGGTGTGCGCGAACAGGTCGTGCACGCAGTCGCCGGGGTCGTCCTCGGTCATCGCGATCTCTTCGAGGATCACGCCGCGCTCGGCGTCGACGTCGGAGGCCTCGATGAGCGAGCCGGTGAGCATGTCACAGACGACGTCGATGGCCAGCGGCAGATCGGTGTCGAGGACACGTGCGTAGTAGCAGGTGTACTCCTTCGCCGTGAACGCGTTCATCTCGCCGCCGACCGCGTCGATCGCCGAGGAGATGTCGAGCGCGCTGCGCTTGGAGGTGCCCTTGAAGAGCAGGTGCTCCAGGTAGTGCGTGGCGCCGTTGAGGGTCGGGGTCTCGTCGCGGGAGCCGACGTTGGCCCAGATGCCGAAGGTCGCGGAGCGTACGGACGGCAGGGTCTCGGTGACGATGCGCAGGCCGCCGGGAAGGGTGGTCCTGCGGACCGTACCGATGCCGTTCTCGCCCTTGAGAAGCGTTTGGGTACGGGCGACGGCCCGCCCCTCCGAAGAGGTGCGGGCCGTCTTCCGTGTACTACGGGACGTCACTTGGCGGACTCGTCCTTAGCCTCGTCGCCGTCCTCGCCCTCGATGACCGGGATCAGCGAGAGCTTGCCGCGCTGGTCGATCTCGGCGATCTCGACCTGGACCTTGGCGCCGACGCCGAGCACGTCCTCGACGTTCTCCACGCGCTTGCCACCGGCGAGCTTGCGGATCTGCGAGATGTGCAGCAGACCGTCCTTGCCCGGCATGAGGGAGACGAAGGCACCGAAGGTGGTGGTCTTGACGACCGTACCCAGGTAGCGCTCGCCGACCTCCGGCATGGTCGGGTTGGCGATGCCGTTGATCGTGGCGCGGGCGGCCTCGGCGGCCGGACCGTCGGCGGCACCGATGTAGATGGTGCCGTCGTCCTCGATCGTGATGTCGGCGCCGGTGTCCTCCTGGATCTGGTTGATCATCTTGCCCTTGGGGCCGATGACCTCACCGATCTTGTCCACCGGGATCTTGACGGTGATGATCCGCGGGGCGTTCGGGGACATCTCGTCCGGGACGTCGATGGCCTCGTTCATCACATCGAGGATGTGGAGGCGCGCGTCGCGGGCCTGCTTCAGCGCGGCGGCCAGGACCGAGGCGGGGATGCCGTCGAGCTTGGTGTCGAGCTGGAGCGCGGTGACGAAGGTCTTGGTACCGGCGACCTTGAAGTCCATGTCACCGAACGCGTCCTCCGCACCGAGGATGTCGGTGAGGGCGACGTAGTGCGTCTTGCCGTCGATCTCCTGGGAGATCAGACCCATGGCGATACCGGCGACGGGGGCCTTGAGGGGCACACCGGCGTTCAGCAGCGACATGGTGGAGGCGCAGACCGAGCCCATGGAGGTCGAGCCGTTGGAGCCGAGCGCCTCGGAGACCTGGCGGATGGCGTACGGGAACTCCTCGCGCGACGGCAGCACGGGCACGATGGCCCGCTCGGCCAGGGCGCCGTGGCCGATCTCGCGGCGCTTCGGCGAACCGACGCGGCCGGTCTCGCCGACGGAGTACGGCGGGAAGTTGTAGTTGTGCATGTAGCGCTTGCGGGTCACCGGGGAGAGGGTGTCCAGCTGCTGCTCCATGCGGAGCATGTTGAGGGTGGTGACGCCCAGGATCTGGGTCTCGCCACGCTCGAACAGCGCCGAGCCGTGCACGCGCGGGATGGCCTCGACCTCGGCGGCGAGCGTACGGATGTCCGTGACGCCACGGCCGTCGATGCGGACCTTGTCCTTGATGACGCGCTCGCGGACCAGCTTCTTGGTCAGCGAACGGTACGCGGCGGAGATCTCCTTCTCGCGGCCCTCGAAGGCCGGGAGGAGCTTCTCCGCGGCGATCTCCTTGACGCGGTCCAGCTCGGTCTCGCGGTCCTGCTTGCCGGCGATGGTGAGCGCCTGCGAGAGCTCCGCGGTGACCGCGGCGGAGAGCGCCTCGAAGACGTCGTCCTGGTAGTCCAGGAAGACCGGGAACTCACCCTCGGGCTTGGCGGCCTTGGCCGCGAGCTCCGACTGGGCGCGGCACAGGACCTTGATGAACGGCTTCGCCGACTCGAGACCGGCGGCGACGACCTCTTCGGTCGGGGCCTCGGCGCCGTCCGCCACGAGCTGGACGGTCTTCTCGGTGGCCTCGGCCTCGACCATCATGATCGCGACGTCGCCGTCCTCGAGGACGCGACCGGCCACGACCATGTCGAAGACGGCGTCCTCGAGCTCGGTGTGGGTCGGGAACGCCACCCACTGGCCCTTGATCAGGGCCACGCGGGTGGCGCCGATCGGACCGGAGAAGGGCAGGCCCGCGAGCTGCGTGGAGCAGGAGGCGGCGTTGATCGCGACCACGTCGTACAGGTGGTCGGGGTTGAGCGCCATGATCGTCTCGACGATCTGGATCTCGTTGCGCAGGCCCTTCTTGAAGGAGGGGCGCAGCGGGCGGTCGATCAGGCGGCAGGTGAGGATCGCGTCCTCGGAGGGGCGGCCCTCACGACGGAAGAACGAGCCGGGGATCTTGCCGGCCGCGTACTGGCGCTCCTCGACGTCGACCGTCAGGGGGAAGAAGTCCAGCTGGTCCTTGGGCTTCTTCGAAGCGGTGGTGGCCGACAGCACCATGGTGTCGTCGTCCAGGTACGCCACGGCGGAGCCGGCGGCCTGCTTGGCCAGGCGGCCCGTCTCGAAGCGGATGGTGCGGGTGCCGAAGGTGCCGTTGTCGATGACGGCTTCGGCGTAGTGGGTCTCGTTCTCCACCAGTGATATCTCCTCGTCTGCGTCCCTGCCCGTGTGGCGGGGACGTTGGTGGAGGGGCGCCGCGGCTTGCTCTGTGCGGGCCGGTCTTCGATCGAAGCGCCCGGAATCCCTGTTCCGGGGGCCACTACCGAGGACCGGCGGCGAGGCCGGCGCCTCCTCCGTCATGCTGTTCTGTCGTTGTTCCGTTGTGGGACCAGACTACAAAGCTTCCGGGTCCCACGAGATACGCGAAGGGAGCGGCCCCCAGATGTGGGAACCGCTCCCTTCACGATGTCTTACTTGGCGCCCGCGGCACCGCGGCGGATGCCGAGGCGCTCGACCAGGGCGCGGAAGCGCGTGATGTCCTTCTTGGCCAGGTACTGCAGAAGGCGGCGACGCTGGCCGACCAGGAGCAGCAGACCACGGCGGGAGTGGTGGTCGTGCTTGTGCGTCTTGAGGTGCTCGGTCAGGTCCGAGATGCGGCGGGTGAGCATCGCGACCTGGACCTCGGGGGAGCCGGTGTCGCCCTCCTTGGTGGCGAACTCGGTCATGATCTGCTTCTTCGTAGCGGCGTCGAGCGACACGGGTACTCCTCAAATTCTCAGTTTTCAGCCGCCGAGTGCCCCTGGTCTTGATCTCAGGGGAGCTTCCGTGACTCGGGAGGCGAGGTCCGCTGGGCGCTGTCCCCAGAAGCCCTTACGGGCGGTCCGGAGGCGCGTACACAAACGGCCACTACACACAGTACCAGCCGGGCACCGCGGCCCCGGACGGGGCCGGGCCGGCCCACCTCGGCCTTCGCCCTGCCCTTACGAGGCCCGCGTCCTGTCCCTTATGAGCTGGTCAGACCCCGCACGGTGGCGTACACGTCAAGGACGGCGAGGCACAGCGGGACGAGGGAGAGCAGGAGGGTGCTCTCAAAAATATCGGAGAGACGCCCCCAAAAGGGTGAGAGCCCCTTGCTGGGGATGATCAGCGCGATGCCGGTGAGCAGGGCGGCGCCGGCGGTGACGGCGGCGGCGAGCCAGACCGTACGGAGGTCGAGCGGGCCGCCGTCGTGCTCGGTGAGGGCGCGGACGGCCGCGGCGGGCGGGTTCAGGGACAGCCCGAGGACCAGCAGGGCGAGGGCGCCGAGGCCGGCGGCGAGGACCGTGGTGACCTGCGCGGTGTAGCGGAAGAGACGGGCGCGCAGCAGCGTCGCCGCACCGGCGGCGAGGGCGAGGGCCTGGCCCCAGGGGTCGGCGGAGAACCCGAGGACCGCGGCCGAGCCGACGACGACGGCCGCGCAGCCGCCGACGAGGCCGAGCAGCAGTTCGTGGCCGCGGCGGGCCTGGGCGGCGATGCGCTCGGCGTCGACGGGCTCGGGGGTGTGGTCGCCGCCCGGGGTGTCGAGGTCGTCGCCGGCCGTGGAGCGGGGCGCGGCGTAGCCGATGGGCAGCCGGGCGACGCGGGCGGAGAGGCCGGGCAGGAAGGCGACGGCGCCGATGGCGACGGCGGCACAGACGGCGGCGACGGCCGTGGGCCCGGCTTCGGTGAGGATCGCGCAGAAGGTGGCGAGGGTGCCGGTGGCGGAGGCGGCGACGGCGGCGATGAAGGGGGCGTCGCCGGAGGGCAGCGCGGCGACGAGGACGACGGAGCCGACGAGGACGGCGACGCAGCCGAGCAGGAACTGGAGCCGGCCGACGCCCTCGCCCGCGTCCGGGGGCAGCACGCCGGCTCCGGCGGTCATCAGGTGCGGCAGGGCGGCCAGGCCGAGGGCGACGGCGGAGCCGCGGTCGCCGTAGACCCGTGCCCGGACGCCGGCGAACGCCGTCAGGAAGAGGCCGACGGCGGCGGCGACGATGCCCGGCAGACCGTGGGTGTCGTGGCGGAGGGGGTCGGCGGACCAGAGGGCGAAGGCCAGCAGGACGAGCAGCAGCGCGCCGCCCCACAGGCCGCCGACGCGCAGCAGCCGGTCGTCCCAGAGGGCGCGGTCGCGGGTGACGGCGGCGGCCACGGCGTCGGAGACGTCGTCGTGGACGGCGGCCGGCAGCGATTCGGCGAAGGGGCGCAGCGCGAGGAGCTCGCCGTCCAGGACGCGCTGGGCGGCGAGGGTGCGGGCGCCTTCGAGGACGGTGCCGTCGCGGCGTACGAGGTGGTAGCCGGTGGGGGTGCCCGGGGCCTGGGTCTGTCCGGTGAGCCGCAGGAGTTCGGGGTAGACGTCGGCGACGGCGATGTCCTCGGGGAGGGCGACGTCGATCCGGCTGTCCGGCGCGACGACGGTCACCCTGCAGAAGCCTGTCGTAGCGGACGTACTCACCTGTGGTGTCCCCCTGGTTCGCGGTACTGCTTCGCGTGCGTGGCCGTGTTCGCCTCGGTTGTCCGCGGGTGCGGCTTTCACCGCGCGACGGCGGTGGTCGGGCTTCGCTCGTGCATACGGGCGGCTGGCAACCCTACCCGGGGAGAACGTTCGTACGCCGATAGGATCACCGTCTCGCGGAGGAGGCCGGGGCCACGGGGGCACCGGGCAAGGAACTTTCCTGCCGCGTCAAGGGGTTGAGGCAGTCCGTGAGCCAGGTCGTCGTCAAGCGCCAGCCGCGGGCTCTCCCGCCTGAGGTGCCGAGCGCGGAACTACGGCTGGAATCTCCTCCCGAGCTGCCGCGCGGCCGTCAGGAGGGCATGCTGATGCAGCTGTTGCCCACCTTGGGCATGGCTTCGTCGGCGGTGTACTTCTTCATGCCGGGGGCCGCCCCGATGATGAAGGTCATGGGCGCCTTGATGATGGTCTCGACGCTCGGCATGACCATCACCATGATCGTCCGGCATCGTCAGGGCACCCAGGGCGAGCTGGCGGACCTGCGCCGTGACTACCTCAAATACCTTGCGCAGACGCGAAGGACCGTACGGCGGACCGCCCGTGCGCAGCGCGACGCCCAGTTCTATACGCATCCCGCGCCCGACCAGTTGTGGTCGGTGGTCGCCGAGGGGGGCCGGGTGTGGGAGCGGCGGGTGAGCGACGATGATTTCGGGCAGGCCCGGATAGGGCTCGGCGCGCAGCAGCTCGCGACCCCGCTGGTGGCCCCCGAGACGGCTCCGATGGACGAGCTGGAACCCCTGACGGCCGGTGCGATGCAGCGGTTCCTGGCCACGCACGGCTCGTTGGACGGCATGCCGGTGGCGGTGTCGTTGCGGGCCTTTTACCACGTGACCCTGTCGGGTGAGCCGGAGACGGTGCACGGCGCGGCCCGCGCGCTGCTCGCGCAGCTCGCCACGCTGCACTCGCCGGAGGATCTGGTCGTCGCGGTCGCCGCGGGGCGCGGGGCGGCCGAGCGGTGGGAGTGGACGAAGTGGCTGCCGCACGTGCAGGTGCCGGGCCGGATCGACGGCGCGGGCGCGCGGCGGACCATCGGTGACGACCTCGGGGAGCTGGAGGAGCTGCTCGCGCCGCGGCTGGAGGGGCGTACCCGGTTCAGCCGGGACGGTCAGCCGCTGCTGGACCAGCCGCATGTGGTGGTCGTCCTGGACGGCGCCACGGTGCCGCCGGATTCGGCGTTCGCCGCTGCCGAGGGCCTGCAGGGCGTCACCGTCGTCGAGGTGGTCCCCGGTGAGCTGGACGAGGAGCGCGGCGGGCTGTCGGTGATCGTCACGCCGGGGCGGCTGCGCCTCCAGTCGCAGGTCGCGGCCTACGAAGGGGTGCCGGACACGCTGTCCCCGGAGGCCGCCGAGGCGCTCGCGCGGCAGCTCGCGCCGCTGCGTGCGGGCGGGGGCGACGATGACGAACCGCTGCTCGCCAACCTCGATTTCACGGATCTGCTGGCGCTGGGCGACGCGGGCTCGGTGGACACCTCGCGCAGCTGGCGGCCGCGGTCGGCGGCGGAGCGGCTGCGGGTGCCGATCGGCGTCGGCGAGGACGGCTCACCCGTCATGCTCGACCTCAAGGAGGCGGCGCAGGACGGCATGGGCCCGCACGGCCTGTGCGTCGGCGCGACCGGCTCGGGCAAGTCCGAGCTGCTGCGCACCCTGGTGCTGGGGCTGGCCGTCACGCACTCCTCGGAGACGCTGAACTTCGTCCTCGCGGACTTCAAGGGCGGCGCGACGTTCACGGGCATGTCCCGGCTGCCGCACGTCGCGGCGGTCATCACCAACCTCGCGGACGACCTGACGCTGGTCGACCGGATGCGCGACTCCATCACCGGTGAGCTCCAGCGCCGGCAGGAACTGCTGCGCTCGGCGGGCAACTACGCCAACGTGCACGACTACGAGAAGGCGCGGGCGGCCGGTGCCCCGCTGGAGCCGCTCGCTTCACTCGTCCTGGTGATCGACGAGTTCAGCGAGCTGTTGACGGCCAAGCCGGACTTCATCGACATGTTCATCCAGATCGGCCGCATCGGCCGCTCCCTGGGCGTACATCTGTTGCTGGCCTCGCAGCGGCTGGAGGAGGGCCGGCTGCGCGGCCTGGAGACGTATCTGTCGTACCGCGTCGGTCTGCGGACGTTCTCGGCCGCCGAATCCCGTACGGCGCTGGGCGTGCCGGACGCGTACCACCTGCCGTCCATTCCCGGCTCGGGGTACCTCAAGTTCGGTACGGACGAGATGACGCGCTTCAAGGCGGCGTACGTCTCCGCGCCCTACCGTTCCGGCTCCCCCGGTCCGGCGGGCGCTGACCTGCCGGTCGAGCGCCGCCCGGTGCTGTTCACGGCCGCCCCGGTGCCCGTCACCTACGTCGCGCCGGACCCGGCCGCCGCCCGCCCGGACCACGGGGACGACGGCTCCGACGACGCCCTGTCCGACACGGTCCTCGACGTCGTCGTCCGTCGTCTCGACGGCCAGGGGCCGCCGGCCCATCAGGTCTGGCTCCCGCCCCTGGACGACGCGCCCTCGCTCGACCAGCTGCTCCCGCCGCTCGCCCCGGTGGAGGGCCGCGGCCTGAGCGCGGACGGGTACGGGCGCCCGGGCGGGCTGGTCGTACCGCTGGGGCTGGTGGACAAGCCGTTCGAGCAGAAGCGCGACGTGCTGCACCGGGACTTCTCGGGGGCCGCGGGTCACATGCTGGTCCTGGGCGGCCCGCGCTCGGGCAAGTCGACGCTGCTGCGCTCGATGGTCGGCGCGTTCGCGCTCACGCACACCCCGGCCGAAGTGCAGTTCTACGGTCTGGACTTCGGCGGTGGCGGCATGGTCGCCCTCGACGGCCTGCCGCACGTCGGCGGCGTCGCCTCCCGGCTCGACGCGGACAAGGTGCGGCGTACGGTCGCCGAGGTCGCGGGGGTGCTGAACCGGCGGGAGGCGTTCTTCCGGGACCACGCCATCGACGGCATCGCCACCTACCGGCGGCGGCGCGCGGCCGGGCAGCTGCCGGACGAGCCGTGGGGCGATGTGTTCCTGCTCATCGACGGCTGGCAGTCCTTCCGCACGGAGTTCGAGCACCTCGAGCCCGTCATCACCGACATCGCCGCCCGCGGTCTCGGCTTCGGTGTGCATCTGGTGATCACCGCCGCCCGCTACATGGAGATGCGCGCGGCCCTCAAGGACCAGCTGCTGAGCCGTCTGGAACTGCGCCTCGGCGACCCCACCGACTCCGAACTCGACCGCAAGAGCGCCAGGAACGTCCCCGTGAACGCCCCGGGGCGCGGCATCACGCCCGAGGCGTTCCACTTCCTGGGCGCGGTGCCGCGCGTGGACGGCCGGCCGGGCGGCGGTGAGGACCTCGCGGAGGCCACGGCCGATTTCGTCCGGTCGGTGGAGGCGGCCTGGCACGGCCCGCACGCGCCGCGGGTCCGGATGCTCCCCCATCTGCTGGCGGCCGACTCGTTGCCCGCGGGCAACGCCGCACCGGACCGGGGTGTCGCCATCGGCATCGACGAGATGAACCTGGAACCCCTCTTCGTCGACTTCGACCAGCAGCCGCTGTTCGCCGTCTTCGGCGAGTCGGGGGCGGGGAAGACGGCGATGCTGCGGCTGCTGATCAAGCAGCTCACCGAGCGGTACACGCCGGACGAGGCGCTGTTCTGCGTCGGCGACTACCGGCGCGGGCTGCTGGAGTGCGTCCCGGAGCCGTATCTGGTGGGGTACGCGACCACGCAGAACGCCCTGGAGAAGTACATGGGCGACATGAACGCCCTCATCGCCGGCCGGATCCCCGGCCCGGACGTCACCCCGCAGCAGCTGCGTGCGCGCAGCTGGTGGCAGGGGCCGCGGGCGTTCATCGTGATCGACGACTACGACCTGGTCTCCTCGTCGTCGGGCAACCCCATGAGCGTGCTGCTGGACAATCTGCCGTTCGCGCGGGACGCGGGCGTCAACATCATCCTGGCCCGCAACACGGCGGGCGCCGGACGCTCGTCGTACGAGGCGTTCATCCAGCGCTTCAAGGAGCTGGGCGCCCAGGGCGTCTTGCTCTCCGGCCACCCGAGCGAGGGCGAGCTCCTGGGCGACATGAAGCCCCGCCCCCTGCCGCCGGGCCGCGGTGTCTTCGTCTCGCGGCGCCAAGGGGCCGCGCTGATCCAGACGGGGTGGCTGCCGGCGGAGTGAGGGTGAGGCGGCTGTTCCGGCACCGGTGAAGATCCACGGAAACGGGTCCGGGTGTCATGGCCGGGCGCTAGCGTCGTACACACCTGCCAACACCTGTGCCGGGGAGGCGACATGGCGCTCGACGAGGAGTGGGACCGCCGGTTCAACCCGCATCGCTACGACAGTTCCGGGAAGCTCACGGAGGAGGCGATGCGGCTCGCGAGCTCGAAGGACGCGACGGGCACGACGGGCGGAGCCGGACCGGCGGGGCCGCGCCGCTTACGGGTCTCCCCGTCCTTCCTCCGGGACAAGGCGGGCAAGGCGGACGAGGTCCGGGCGGTCTTCGGGAAGACCGACGACACCGTGGTCGGTGACGGAAGAACCGCTTCGGTCGCCCAGGGACTCAAGGGTTTCCGTTCCTCCCCCGCGTTCACGGTCTTCCTCGACCGCTGGCGGGAGCAGATGAACCAGCTGGAGCGCTCGCTGCAACACGAGGTCGCGGCTCCCCTCCGCGCGGCGGCACGTGACTTCCACGCCGACGACCAGCGGACGCGCAGCACACTCGACAGGTTCGACAGGTAGGGACCCGCACAGACCATGCTGGGCTACCGGACCCTACGAGACGCGAACCTGGCCGCCCTGGAGGCGGCCGTCGAGGCGTGGCAGGCCCTGCCGAAGAGGATCCAGGGCGTGGGCGACAAGTTCGGCCACGAGGTCGAGAACCCTTTGTACGCCTCCGACTGGGAAGGCGAGACGGCCACCGCCTGCCTCCGCAACCTGGCCCGCACCAGAACGGAACTGCTGGCAGCGGCCGAGGAGGCCCGGGACGTCCACACCGTTCTCGACCACGCGCTCGGCCGCTTCCGCGCGGCCCGCAGGACGCTGGACCACGTCGCCGAAGCGGTCGCCCGCGACAAGCACCTGAAGCAGAACGACGACGGGCGCGTGTACGCCGAGACCGGTTCCTCCGCCCTCACCAAGGGCTACCAGGAGACGGTCACCGCACACAACGAGGCGGTCGCACAGGCACTCCGATCCGCTACGGAGGCCGATGACGACCTCCACTGGGCCCTGCTCCAGGACCCCAACGGCTCCCGTGACCCGGGCTTCAACCAGGACGGCTACGACCGCACCGGACGGCGACAGGCCGAGGAGGACGCGAGACGAGCCCTGGAACTGACCGCCAAGGGCTCCGACATGAGCGACGCGGAGCTCACCCGGCTCAACGCGCTGCTCGGAGCCCACCGGAACGACCCGCTCTTCGGCGAACGCATCGCCACCTCCCTCGGCGCCCAGGGTGTGCTCCGTTTCTGGGCCGACATGGCCGACCCGCAGCAGGTCGGCCCGGGCCGGGGCCGGGCGGACCTGCTGCGGGGGCTCCAGGAGAGCCTCGGCGTCACCCTGGCCTCGGCGACGCGGGTCGACAGCGCGGCGATGGACTCCTGGAAGGCGGGTGTCATCGAGGCGGGCGGGAAGAGGATCGGCACCGACGCCGCGGGAAACCCCTGGGGCTTCCAGGTCATGAGCAACCTCATGCGGCACGGCGAGTACGACGGGAAGTTCCTCACCGCGTACGGCAATGCCCTCGTCCGCATGGACAAGAAGGTCAACAGCGGCGACCTGTCCTTCTGGACGAACCCCGCCAACACCGCGGACCTCACCTACCAGGGTGGAAAGAACGACCGCGGCCAGGACCCGATGACGGGCTTCCTCCAAGCCCTGGGCCACAGCCCGGAAGGCGCGGCGGAGTTCTTCCGGCAGCCGGCGGGCGCATCGGGCCCGGTCGACAAGGAATCGGAGGTCAACAAGAACCTCTGGTACCTCACCAAGGAACGCCACTGGCACCCCGACGTCACCTTCACCGGCGACTCCGGCAGGATCGCGGGCTACAACGCCCTGGGCCACGCGCTGGAGTCGGCGACGACGGGCAGCCCGTACGACGCCGCGGCGGGCGCGGACCGTCGGAGCGGGGCGTCGGCGAGGGTGATGGAACAGGTCGCGTACGTCTACGGCGACGACAACTCCCTGATCCACCGGCAGTCGGGCATCGCCGACAGCCTCGGCAGGATGGGAGCGGCGTACATCGACGACATCAACTACGCGGTCTCCGGCATCGGCGACCACGGCGTCGGCCAGGACGCGGTGGCCTTCCCGGCGAGGTACGGGGGCGGCCGGGCGGAGTTCGGACGCTACGGCGCGATCGGCTTCCTCAGCACGCTGGGCCAGCACGAGACGGCACACGGGTATGTGTCACGGGCCGAGCACGTACATACGTTGAGCGCGCTGGACGCGAACCCGGCGACGGACGAGGCGGGCTACGTCCGGGGCCGGAGCGCGCTGCTGGCGGAGGCGGAGGTGCGCGGCATCCTCGACCACGCCCGAGTGGAACAGGCGGCGGCCGATCATGCGCACGATGCCGAGGAGAACAACAAGAGCTTGGCCCGGTCGACGGAGTGGAAGAAGTGGGTCGTGGGAGCCACGATCGGCGCCGGGGTGGCGGTCCTACCGGTGCCGGGTGCGGCGGCGGTGGGCGTCTCGGTCGTCCCACTGGCGGGCGAGACGGCGGGCGGGATGGTGAGCACGTATGTGGGGCAGCGGTTCGACCGGGCGGCTGAGGCGGTTGAGATGAAGCCGGATGAGGCCGTCAAGGTTGATAAGAATCGATTCTTCGGTGCGGGCGAGAACGAAATCGCCGAGACGTACTGGGCGTACGTAAGCAGCCACGCGACAATCAAGGATTCCGCCGATTACGCAGCCCTTAAGGAGGCTCTTAAAACCAGATATCTCAGCACAGGACCAAGCGCGGATGATTCCCTTGGTCGCCCACCTCACGAAAAGGACTAGAAGGAGTGGGCACACCAAGAAATACGACACTCTGTACGTTAGTGGCGCTGGCCTGCGTGTCTTGCACTGGAGACAACGGCGCTACTTCAGAGAAATCGACGCTACCGGCATCCAAAGCGTGCTACTCACTACTCCAAGGAGAAGCGGCAGGGCAGCTCGAAAAACTCACCGGGCTGGAGGGATTCAGCGAATACAGAAGCGAGGCCGTCGAACCATTCTCTTCCCAGCTACGCAGGCTGGAGGAAGTGCCCGAAGGAGGGAAGGAACGGGAGCTCTGCCGCCTCATCGTCGACATCGGCAAAAGCAGAGAAAAGAGCATGATCCTATCCGTCTATTTCTGGTGGAGTAGCGCCACAGTGACGCGACCCCATCCGGAGACGACCAGGAAAATCAAGTCGGGGGAACTAACCCTCTACTCGCTCGGCGCACGCGGAGAAGCCTACAACGATAGCGCGGTCATTTATTTCCACTGCTCAAACAGCGAATCTGCGCGGGACAGAAAAGTCCTGCGCGCAGGGCTATGGACCACCAACACCAAACTCACAGGCCAAGCAGGCCGAAGCGCCCGTATCACCATCCTCAACGCCGCCGCGCGGAAAATCGCCCGGCAGCTCAACTGCCTCGACACCGCCAACCTCCCCGAAACGTTCCACAAGATAAGTGATCCGCAAAGGAGCCCAAAAAATGGCTGACGAACGAGAAAAAGCCGAGCTGTACGCCATGGACATCTCCGACGCCGAGTGGCTCAGCGCCCCCGGTGAGGACGAAGCCGACGAGCGCGTGGAGATCGCGTATCTGGCCAACGGGGCCGTGGCCATGCGGTCGTCCGCCGATCCGGAGACCGTGTTGCGGTATACCGAGGGCGAGTGGCGCGCGTTCGTGCTCGGGGCGCGGGACGGCGAGTTCGATCTCAAGCCCTGATACGCCGATGGGGCGTGCCCGGACGGTGGTCCTCCCGGCACGCCCCGCATCAGGTCGGCATCAGATGGGCATCAGGTCGCTAGAACCGGCCCGCGTTCTTCTTGTCGACGGCCTGGTAGCTGTGGGTGGCCTCGCGGAGGAGGTCGCCGATCTTCTGGAGGGTCTGGGTGAGGTCCTGCGCCGTGGCGTCCCAGCCGCGCTGGCGGGCGTAGAAGGCCTCCTTGGCCTCACCGTCCCAGTCGTCGACGACGTTCTTGACCTGCGACTGGAGGTCCCCGAGGCGCTGCGCCATCGTCGTGGCGGACTTCTTCACCGACTCGGAGGCGTTGATGACGCCCTCGTACGTGATTTCCATCGAAACTCCCTGTCCTGCTGCGTCGTGGGCGAGTGCTACGAAGTGACGTTGAAGCGCGACAGCACGTCGCTGCCGCCGCCGTCGATCTTGAAGCTGTTCAGACGGTCGGCTTCGTTCTGGTTGAACCCGTCACGGCTCGCCTGAAGCGCTTCGCGGGTGAAGTCCAGGTACTCGTTGAGCTTGCGGACGTCGTCGTTCACCCGCCGCTGCAGCTCGGCGTACTGAACCTGGGCGTCGCTTCGCCAGTGGGAGCTGATGCCGTCCACGACGGTGGTCAGGTTGCGGATGGTGTCGCCCAGCATGGTCTTGACCTCGTCGAGGTCGCCCACGGCCTTCTTGAGCTTCTCATCATGCGTACTGAGCTTGCCGGACATGCGTCACCGTCTCCTTGTTGGGATTCGCCCCGTTGGCCGTGCCACCGCATCACTCTAGTCACATGCGGTGACACCTCCAACTCATTTGAGTAGTCACTGAGTTGTGATACTCAGCGGATCTGAGTAGCCGTACTCACCGGGAGTCGTCCGGCGCGCTGATCGCGAGGACCATTCCGCTGTCCTCGGCCCCGAACCCACCGTCGTTGACGAGGAGCAGGCGGTCGTTCACCAGGCGGGGGAAGCCCTCGGATTTCGCCATGACGGATTCGTTCTTCAGGTCCGCCGACGTGCCCGTGTGGTCGACGGTGCGTTCCGCCTTGCCGCTGGAGGTGGCGACGTAGGAGATCCGGCCGGGGCGGTCCGGGGTGGCGAAGGTGTAGGCGGCGAGCCTGCCCTTGCGGACGGACACGGGCGTGGTCAGCCGGTTGGCGTCGGCCTTGAAGGTCCAGCGCTCCTTGCCGTTGGACAGGTCGTAGGCCATGGTCGCGCCGCGGGCGGCGACGTAGAGGGAGTCCTTGTCCACCAACGCCCCGGTGCAGCCGGACGTGGCGAGGAAGCAATTACCCCGCTCCCAGAGGGTGTTGTAGGCGACGCGGGCCTTTTCCTTTCCGTTCTCCGGGTCCAGCACGACGAAGTCGTACAGGTTGTCCTGGCCACCGTTGCCGGGGGCCTGGGAGACGACCAGCGGATCGGTGGAGATGATGGAGAGGAAGCCGTCATTGCGTTTGATGGTCCGGCTCCACCGCGACTTCTCCAGCTTCTTGGGGTTGATCGAGCGGATCTTGATGGTGTCCGATCCGCAATAGGTGATGGCGATCAGCCGGTCCTTGCCACCCGCGGAGTCGACCATTTCGCAGCTGTCGCGCTTCTCCTCCTCGACGCGCTTGCCGTCCTTGAGGCGTCGCGTCTGCTCCCCGTTGCCCCAGATCGCGTAGACGTGGCCGTCGTGGAGGGCGAGTTCGAGGTTGGCCTTGGCCCACTTGCCGGGGGTGAGGGAATCGCCCGCGTCCTTCTCCGGGACGAGCAGCTCCTCCCAGATCCGCTTGCCGCTCCGCAGATCGACGGCCATCAGGTGCGTACAGACGCTGCCGAACTTGGCGGCGATGACGGCGACGTTCCCCTCGGACTCCCGGGAGGCCGAGCAGAGCGGGCCCTGGAGGAGGAAGGACCACTTCTTCGCGCCGGTCTTGATGTCGTAGGCGGTGACCATGTCCGGCTCGGCCTTGACGACGAGCGAGGAGGTGAACCAGGTACCCAGGGCCTCCCTGTTGTCCTTGTCCGGCTTGGTGCGGGCCTCGGCCATCCACGCGACCCGTCCCGCGGCGGGACCCTTCGCGGTGGCGGCCGGTTCCTTCGACCCGGACGCGTCGTCACCGGTGAACGCCCACAGCGCCCAGCCGCCCGCGGCGAGCAGGACGGCGAGCACCAGGCCTATGAGGGCCGGTTTGCGCCAGGCGGGCGGACCGCTGCGGGGGGCCGGTGCGGAGGGGCCGGAGTGGAGGGTCGGCGGGTGGAAGGACGGCATGGTGGGAGGCTGCGTCACCGGGGGCAGCGGCGCCGATGGCGGCTGGTGCGGATAGCCGTAGCTCGGTGGTTGCGTCACTGACTGGACTCCTGCGTTCTCGTTCTGGTGGCTCGGCGGGGCTGACAGGGGCGGGTCAGTGGAACGACATGATCATCGAGGGGTCGCTCATGCCCTCTTCCGGGACCAGATAGAGGTGGTCGTCACGGAAGTAGGCGGTCCCGCGGCGGGCGAGCGAGTACTCCCGCTCGGCGGACTCCTGCGGCAGCTTCATGTAGACGGTGGGGGTGCCGTCGGCGGGGTCGAGGGAGAGCAGCTTGCCGCCCTCGTCCTTGGTGGCCATCTGATAGACGAGCAGGCGTCCGTCGTGCATGGCGACGGGCCGGTTGGCGCGGTTGGCGCCGAGGGGGGCGGTCCAGCGCTTCTTGCCCGTGGCCAGGTCGATCGCGACGATGGCGGTGACGCTCACCCCGTCCTGGTTCGTTTCGTCGCTGAGGGTGGAGAGGTAGACCGTCTTGTCGTCGGTCACCGCCCTGTCGCAGGACTTCAGCACTCCCTTTCGGCACTCCTCGAAGTGGTACGGGCCCGCCGAGATGGATATCAGGGCCTTCAGCCGGCCCTTGCCGTCCAGCGTCACGATGTCCGAGGGCGAGTTGTCGTTCTCCCGGCCCACCGCCAGCACCGGAGGGTCGGCGGAGAGGACGTTGTGCACCTCGATGCCGTCCATGACCTTCCAGGTCCACTTCTCCACGCCGGTCTTCGGGTCCACGTTCATCACGAACTGCCGCCCGAAGATCTCGCACTGGGCGAGCGTGAGCTGCCGGTCGCCCTTGACGGCCGTGCCGCGCTCCATGCAGCCGTAGTTCTTGGCCTTGCGCTTCGCTCCGCTCTTGGCGTCGTAGACCAAGGCCTCACCCACCTCGGCAACGTTGACGAGGCCGTGGCTGATGGCGATGTTGGCGTTGCCGCGCATGTCCTTGTTGCCCTGCGCGTTGACCATGTCCTTCGTCCACAGCTGGCGGCCGCGCTCGATGTCGACGGCCATCAGCTTGTCGCACTCGAACTCCGCCTTGCCGTAGACGATCACCGCGACGCCGCCGTCGGGATCGGGCGAGCGCGTGCAGGCGAACCCCGGGACGGGGACGGTCCAGCTGGGCTTGCCGGTGGCGACGCTGTAGGCGGTCACCGTCTTCTTCGTGTTCATCACGACGTTGCCCTTGGCGAACCACAGCGGGGCCACCCGGTCGGCGTGGTCCTTGTCCGGGGAGGGCATGGGGACCATCCAGTCGAGCTTCGCGTCGACGGATCGCGTGGGCTTCGGCTTGGGCGCCGCCTTCTGGTCGCCCTTGCCCCAGAGCAGCCAGCCGCCCGTGCCCGCTCCGGCGACGAGCAGCACCGCGAGCGCGATGAGGAGGCCCTTGCGGCGCCCGCCGGTGCGGGAGCCGCCCGGTGGTGGACCACCGTCTCCGGTCGGTGGCGCGCCGAACGGCTGCGGCGCCGGGCCGAAGCCCTGTGTTGCCGCCCCGGGGCCTTGGCCGGGGACGGTGCCCCAGGACTGCGTCGGGCTCTGCGCGTCGTGTGGGGGAAGTGGCTGAGTCATGGGTTCCTTCGTGCCGGTGCCGCCTAGTGCGAGTGGCGGCGCTTGCGGTCTCTTACGACCATGGCCGAGCCCGCGATCACGGCGATCAGGACGGCCGTGCCGCCCAGGGCGTACGTCGCGAGCCGCACCTTACGTTCCTGGGGTGTCTCCCCCAGCGGCAGGGCTGCGGGCTGTGGGGCCGCGACGGTGCGGGCGGGACCTTGGTGGGAGGTGACGCGGTCGATGGGGCGCTCGTCCTCGGTGAGGGCGCGGACCGGGTCGACCACTCCCCAGCCGATGTGCCGGTCGCGGGCGTCGGCGGCGCGTTCGGCGGTCTGCTCGATCTGCGCCACCACCTGGTGCTGCCGCCAGTCGGGGTGTTTGGCCCGGATGAGGGCGGCGACTCCGGCCACGTAGGGCGCGGAGAAGCTGGTGCCGTTGTCGACGCACTGGCCGCCGCCGGGGACGGTGGAGACCATCTCGACGCCGGGTGCGGCGACGCCGATGAATTCGCCGGACTGGGAGAAGGGGGCGCGTTCGTTGTTGCGGTCGGAGGCGCCGACGGCGAGCACACCCGGGTAGGCGGCCGGGTAGGTGGCCTTGGACTTGCCGTCCTGCCCGTCGTTGCCCGCCGAGGCGATCACGACGACGTCGCGGGCGAGGGCCGCCTTGACGGCCAGCTCGAGGTCGGAGTCGGGGTTCAGCGGGCTGGTGGTGTCCTGGGAGATGTTGATGACGCGGGCGCCCTCGTCCACGGCCTTCTTGATGCCCACGGCGAGGGTCCGGGAGGTGCCGCTGCCCTTGTCGTCGTTCTGCCGGATCGGGATGATGACCGACTCCGGGGCGATGCCGACGAACCCGCTGGCGGGGGACGGCCGGGCGGCGATGATGCCGGCGACCTTGGTGCCGTGGCCGACGGCGTCGACGGTAGGGCCCTGGCTCTCGCCCCGGCGCCCGCCCTTGTCCGCGCTTTCGGCCCGGCCCTTGCCCTGGTCACCGCCCTTGCCCTCCGCGAGCAGGTCGGCGCCGCTGCCGACGTCCACGGCGTCCTTGAGCTGGGGGTTGTGATTGTCCACGCCGGTGTCGATGACGGCGACGCGCACCGGCCGGCCGTGGGTGTCCTTGCCCTTGGTGTGCTGCCAGAGCTGGTCGAGGAGTATGCGTTGCAGTGACCACGGAGTGCCCTTGATGGGCTTCGCGGGGTACGTGCACTGGCCGCTTCCCGACAGGGTCGGGGAGGCCGTACCGGCCGGGCCGGGGGCGGAATCGGCGGAGGACATCGGGCCCGCGGCCCCGCTCGAGGCCGTCACGAGGAGGGCCGCCAGCAGGGTCGCGGTCATGGGTGTGGTCTTCATCAGGCTACGAACCCTGTGGCTGCTTGGCGCTGTTGGAGTCCAGGCGCGGTCCGGTCGGCAGGAAGGCGGACCAGTTCGCGGGCACCGGGACGGGGTCGACGTCCCGGTACCCGAGTCTGGTCCGGGCCTCGTCGGACTGCTGCCGGCCGGGCGCGGGGGCGGCTTCGGCGGAGTCCGCCTCCTCGGCCGTCCCTGGTGTCGGGGTGGGGTTCCGGCCGATCCGCGATGTGTCCTTGGCGCTGTCGTTGTTGGACTGCACGGCGTAGCGCAGCCCGGTGTCGGCGACGAGGAAGACCGCACCGCTCCTGGTCTGGCGTCCGGTGACCTGGCGGTAGAGGAGGCCGGAGCCGGGGGTGACGTACGCGCTGGTGGCGCCGTCGGGGATGGTGGCGGGGTAGTCGGTGCCCGCCCAGGTACCCAGGTCGAGGGTGCCCTTGGCGCTCATGCCGCCGAACAGGCTGCACACGGTGTCGTTGGCGGCGCCGCCTGCCGTGGAGCCGACGGAGTTGGCCTGGCGCGGGACCTGGTCGGGCCAGCGGGAGGTGCCGTAGAACTCCTCGGCGTCGGGGGTGAAGTCGGCGGCGCTGACCCGCTCGGGGGCGCCGGCCTGGCCGACGGAGGCCAGTGCCTTGCTGCTGAGCAGCAGCTTGGCGACGAACTCCGAGACACGGGCGACCTTGCCGGGCAGGACGACGTAGTGCTGGGTGCCGGTGCCGGCCGGGGCCCGGAGGATCGTGCCGACGCGGTTGGCCCGGGTGCTGAGGGTGGGCACGCCGGCCGGTTCGCCGATGGCGCCGCGCACCTTGGGGAAGGTGATGGGCGTGCCTTCGTCGAACGTGCCGAGCCAGTCCTTGGTGACGCGCTGGGGACGGGCGCCGTCGCGGAAGAGGGAACGGAGCAGCAGGTTGCGGTCGGCGGTGTCGGCGCTTCGCCAGTCGGGGCCGCCGATGAGGTATTTGGTGCCCTTGGGGTCGATGAGATAGCGGGCGTCGTCCGGCCCTTGGACGTACAGGGCCTGGCCGCCCCGCAGCCGTTGCGATCCGTTCAGCCGCTTCCCCTTCGGGTCACGGTCCGAGAAAAGGAAAACCGCCTTTTGAGTGGTTTTCCCGTTGCCGCCCGGCTGTTGGCAGACCGCCCACTGCTTCTGTTTGCCCGCTTGGCCGGCACTGGGCATACGGTCCGGCGCGTAGGGAATGCCGAGAGTCGGGCCGCGCGGAATATGGCCGTTGTCGAGTTCGGATTCCCGGACCTTGATGACGGAGGCCTTGTCGGGTGTCAGGAGAAGCTTGGCGGAGGCCAGATTGAGCACCGGGTGGAGCTGCTTCTTGCCGTCGGTCATGAGGACGACGTAGCGGGTGGTGGACTCGCTGCCGACGATGACGTGGGCCTCGGGGGCGTCCCAGCCCTTGGGGGCGGTGGGCCTGAACATGCCCCACGCGCCGAAGCCCGCCACGAGCAGGGCGCCGACGACGATGCCGGGGAGCACGGTGCGCAGCGGGCGCGGCGCTCCTTCTTCCGTTCCGCTGGGCGAGGGTTGCAGAAAGGCGGCAACTGTCCGTTTCTTCGCGAAAGTGTAGGCGTTGAGTTCATCCCGCCGTGATGCCATGTTGCGCCGTTTCTCCCCAGTATTCGGCTTCGGTTGACGGGCGCCGCCCTCGGTCCCGGTGTCGTACCGACCCTCTACTATGCCCGTAGGCGAGGGAAGCGCGACGTCGGGGATCTGCCTCGCCAGGGGCGGCAGACGATTTCAACGCGGGTATTGCCGGTGCATTTCGGGATATACGAGGGGGCTTTGACGGGGATGGCTGCCGCGACGCGCGTACGGGCGGCGGGAGGCACGGCGGGCCGGCCCGGGTCGGCCGGCCCGGGGCCCCGGCCGGACTCCGCCACCGCTCCGGCGGGTTCGGGGGCGGTGCTCCCGCGGCCCGCTTCGGGGCCCGGGTCGCCCGGGCCGTCGCTGTTGCGGCAGTTGGTGCTCATCGAGGTGGCGGCGGCCCTCGTGCTCGTCGGGTGGGTCGTCGGCCGGGCGGCGCTGGTGCCGGCGGCGGCAGGTGCCGCGGCGCTGGTGCTCCTCGCGGTGCTGCGCCGGGGACACCGGCCCATCGTGGACTGGCTGACCACGGGATTCGCACTGCGGCGGCGCGTGCGGCGCGCGGCGGAGCCCGCGGCCCCGGGGACGGATCCCGGGCTCGCGCCGGTCGTGGAGTGCGAACCGGCGCTGCGTACCGAGGGCTTCGCCGCCCGTGAGCGGCGCGTGGTGGGTCTGGTCGGGGACGGGACGTTCCTGACGGCGGTGCTGCGGATCGAGGCCGTGGACGCCCCGCTGCGCGCGCACCGCACGGAGAAGGCGCTGCCGCTCGCGCTGTTGCGGGACGCGATGGACGTCGACGGCATCCGGCTGGAGTCCGTGCAGGTCGTGCAGAGCACGCTGCCGTCCCCCGCACCGCACCTGCCCGCCCAGGCGTTGACCGCCCGGAGCTACGCGCCGTTGCAGGCGCTGACCGGCTCCCCCGCCGTGCGGCTGACCTGGGTGGCGCTGAAGTTCGACCCGGAGCTGTGCCCGGAGGCCGTCGCCGCGCGCGGTGGCGGCGCGGAGGGCGCGCGGCGCTGTGTGCTGCGGGCGGCGGACCAGCTGGCGAGCCGGCTGCACGGGGCCGGCTTCACGGCGGCGGTGCTGTCGGAGGAGGAGCTGACGGCCGCGATCGCCACGGCCGCGAGCGTCAATCCGATGGCCACGGCCCAGGCGGGGCGCACGGGGACGGCCGCGCGCCGGACCGCAGAGACCGCACGCGCCTGGCGCTGCGACGACCGGTGGCACAGCACGTACTGGGTGGGCCGCTGGCCCCGGTTGGGCCCGGGGGCGACTCCCCTGCCGCAGCTGGCCGCGCTGCTCACCTCACTGCCCGCGCCGGCGACGACGCTGAGCCTGACCCTGGGCCGTGGGCGTACCCGGGGCGGGCGGCACGCGCCGACGGTGACGGGGCACGTGCGGATCACCGGGCGCAGCGCCGATGAACTGACGGCGCTCGGGCGGGAGATGGAGCGGGCCGCGCGGGCCGTGAAGGTCGGGCTGGTCCGATTGGACCGCGAGCAGGTGCCCGGCGTCCTCGCCACACTGCCGCTGGGAGGGACCCGTTGATGAACCCCGTTTCGCCCCTGCCCCCGTCGGCCCCGGCGCCCGCGGCCCGTCGGCCGCGTTTCGGGTTCGGGCTGCTCGGACCCCGGCGCGGGCGGCACGAGCTGTCGGCGGAGGAGTTCGAGTCGCTGGCCCTGCCGGTGGGCGACGACGGTGTCGTCATCGGCTCCGACGCCCAGGGCGCTCCCGCGGTCCTCGGCCTCGGCCGCCCCAGCCCCTTCGACGTGGTCCTGGTGGGCGGGGCGTGGACGGCGCAGGTCGTCGCCGTGCGTGCCGTCGCCACCGGTGCCCGCGTCGCCGTCGAGACCGGACGCCGGCCGTTGTGGACGGCGCTCGCGCAGGCCGCCAACAGCGGGCAGCAGTGCGTCACCCTGCACGACGTGGGCCGGATGCCGCCGCAGGGCCCCTCGGTGCACAGCCCGGTGCTCGTCGTCCGTGACTGCGGTGCGCGACCGCCTCGTGGACGCGTCGGCTCCGCCCCCTGGCAGTCCGTGCTGACCCTGCTCCCCTATCTGAGTCCCGTCGCCGCGCGGCTGATGGAGAGCGCCGACCTCGTCGGCGTCCAGCGGGTCTCGCCGGAGGAGGCACGGCAGGCCGGCCGCATCATGGGACTGCCGCAGAGCGACGTGGAAGCGCTGTCCACGCTCCCGGACGGCGTCACCCTCTGGTGCAATTCCCGGTCGCGGATGTATGTCGCCACGCGACCGACCGAGGCCGAGGCGGGGTTGCTGGGTGCCGAGCGCCGGATGGACTGAGGAACGGATCCGGGTGCCGAATCCCCGTGAAACAGACGGCAGATAGCGGGACATGTCAGGAAGCGACCGCCGTCCGTACGTTCCGCGTGGGCGTGCGCCCGTATGCCGGAGAAGCGGCCGGGGCACCGGGTCGGGCGCGGACGGGCAGGTGACGGCGGGGGCGACTGATGGGTCGGGGGCGGGCCTGCCGTAGCGGTACGGATGACGATTAGTCTTGGTGTGCGTACGCACGGGAGAACCCGACGCCGGGCCTGTCGCGTCACCCACGGGGGACCCGGGCAGTCGGACGACGGGAACGGTCGGCCCCGCCAGGCGGATCCATCGGGCGCCGGACCAAACCAGCAGCAGGAGGAATTGTGGGCAGCGATCGGAACGAGATCCGCGCGGCAGGGGACACAGCCGGCGAGGACCGGTCCGACGCCGAGCACGACTACGAGCACACCGGCGAGTTCACCATCGACTACTCCCCGCCCGCCTGGTATACGCAGAACCCGTCGCCCGCCCCGGCCGCGCCCGCCCCGGGCCCCGGGGCCGCCCACGGCGTTCCCGCCGACGTGAGCGGGGCCGACGCGGCGGGTGACACGCCGCCTCCGCCGCCCACGGGCGACCCGCTGTCGTGGCCGTCCCCTTCGGGCGACGCCCCTGCCGCGGGCGGCGCCACGATGCGTTTCTCCAGTTCCGCGCTGCGGGACGAGATCGCGGCCCTCGCCGGCGAGCCGAACGCCGCCGCGCAGGCGGGCGATTCGGGTACCGACGCCGCGGCGCGGCCGGGCCACGGGACCGAGGACCGTACGGACGAGGCTCCGAAGGGCCCTGCCCCCGCGGCCTCCGACGCTCCGGGCGACCGGGACACCGCGGGCGACCCGGGTGTCGCGGACGGTCCGGCGGCCCAGTCGTGGGACCCGCCGTCGATCCCGCAGATCTCACTGCCGCCGCTCCCCCCGAACTTCCCGCCCGCGAGCCCCGGTACGTGGCCGCCGTCGGCGCCGGACGCCGCTGTGCCGTTCCCCGGCACCGGGGCGACCGCGACGCCGCCGCCCGCCCAGCCGGCCCCGCAGGCGTTCCCGCCCCCGACCGATCCCACGGCACCGCAAGGCGGTTACGGCTACCCGCGCCCCGACGTGCAGGACGCCCCCGCCCCCACCGGTCCGCCGCTCCCAAGCGCACCCGCCGAGACGCCCGCGCCCCCGGCCGACGGCTACGGTTACCCGCGCCCGGACGCTCAGAGCGCCCCGGCCCCCGCGGCGCCCCCGGCCGCCCAGGACGGCTACGGCTACCCGCGGCCCGACGCAGCCGCGCCCACCGGTCCGCCGCTGCCGAGCGCCCCTCCCGCCGAGGTGCCCCCGGCGGCACCCGAGGCCGACTCCCCCGCTCCGACCGGCGGTTACGGCTACCCCCGCCCCGACGCGGAAGCCGCCCCCTCGGCGGAGCCCGAGCCGCAGATCCCGCACGCCGCAGCGATCCCGGCGCCGCGCGACCCCGCCCCCGGCTTCCCCGCCCCACTGGACCTTCAGGACAGCCCGGAGGGCCAGGACGGCCCGGGCACGGGCGGTTACGGCTACCCGCGCCCCGACGCGCAGGACGCCTCCGCCCCCGTGCCGGCGCCGCAGGACGGCTACGGCTACCCGCGGCCGCAGGGCGACGGCCCCGGTGCCGTCCCGCAGTCGTCGTACGACCAGCCCGGGGCGCTGCCCCCGGCCGCCGTCCCCGGGCAGCCCGCACCTTCGCAGCCGATGCCCGGGCAGCCCGCGCCGGTTCAGCCCGCGCCCGTACCGCAGCCCCCCGTGGAGCCCGGTCCCGGTATGCCGCCCTCCGGGCACCAGCCCCCTGCGGCCGCTCCCGGCCCGTACGCCCCGCAGCCCGGTCCGTACCAGCCGCCGCAGGCACCGCACGCCGCCTACGCGCCGCCCGGCGCGCTCCCTCCGGCCGCGTCCCAGGTGCCGCCCGGGGCCATGCCCGACGCCGCGCAGCCCGGCGCTCCCGTCGACCCGCGGACCGGCGGCTGGCCGGCCGTGACGCCGGAGCAGCGGCAGCGGTCCGTGCACGGGGCGCCGCTCGGCTACACCGCGGCGGTGGAGCTGTCCTCGGAGCGGTTGCTCAAGAACAAGCCCAAGCCGAGGAAGCAGAGCGGCAACAGCCGGTTCAAGTTCGGCGGCAAGAAGGAAGAGGCCGAGCGGCAGCGCAAGCTGGAGCTCATCCGGACGCCGGTGCTGTCCTGCTACCGCATCGCGGTCATCAGCCTCAAGGGCGGTGTCGGCAAGACGACGACCACCACCGCGCTCGGCTCGACGCTCGCCAGCGAGCGCCAGGACAAGATCCTCGCGATCGACGCCAACCCCGACGCGGGCACGCTCGGCCGCCGGGTGCGCCGCGAGACGGGTGCGACGATCCGTGACCTCGTGCAGGCGATCCCGAGCCTGCACAGTTACATGGACATCCGCCGTTACACCTCGCAGGCGCCCTCCGGTCTGGAGATCATCGCCAACGACGTGGACCCGGCGGTCTCCACGACCTTCAACGACGAGGACTACCGGCGGGCGATAGACGTCCTGGGCAAGCAGTACCCGATCATCCTCACCGACTCGGGCACCGGTCTGCTCTACAGCGCGATGCGCGGCGTCCTCGACCTCGCCGACCAGCTGATAATCATCTCGACGCCGTCCGTCGACGGTGCGAGCAGCGCCAGCACCACCCTCGACTGGCTCTCCGCGCACGGCTACGCCGAGCTCGTCTCGCGCAGCATCACGGTCATCTCCGGTGTCCGGGAGACCGGCAAGATGATCAAGGTGGAGGACATCGTGTCGCACTTCGAGACCCGCTGCCGCGGTGTCGTCGTCGTGCCGTTCGACGAGCACCTGGCGGCGGGCGCGGAGGTCGATCTCGACATGATGCGGCCGAAGACCCGCGAGGCGTACTTCAACCTGTCCGCCATGGTCGCCGAGGACTTCGTACGGGCTCAGCAGCAGCAAGGCCTGTGGACCTCCAACGGCGGCACCCAGCCGCCGCACCTGGCTCCGCCGATGCCGGGCGGCTACGCGCCGGAGCCCGGCCAGCCCGGCCAGTCCGGATACCCCGGCCAGCCCGGACACCCCGGTCAGGGCGCGCCCGTGGCCCCCAACCCGTACGGCGGGCAGCCGCAGCCTCAGCAGCCCCACCAGCAGCCGGGTCCGTACCAGCAGCCGGGCGGCTGGCAGCAGCCTCCCCAGCAGGGTGACTACGGCTACCCCCAGCAGTACCCCCCGCAGCAGTAACCACCGCGGACACGAAAAGGGCCCCGGGCGGCAGTCGCCGCCCGGGGCCCTTTCGTTTCACGCGTACGCGGTACGCGCGTCGTCGTCAGCCGACCGCTGCGGCGCTCTCGTGGGCCGCGACCAGTTCCCGTGCCCGCTTCACGTCGTCCGCCATGCAGTCCAGCAGCGCCTCGATGGACTCGAACTTCTCCATCCCGCGCAGGTAGGCGAGGAAGTCCACAGCCGCGTGCATCCCGTACAGATCGAGGTCGACCCGGTCGATGGCGTAGGCCTCCACCGTCCGCTCGGTGGCGTCGAACTGCACGTTCGTACCGACCGAGATGGCCGCGGGCATCGCCTCGTCGCCGACGGTCAGCCAGCCCGCGTAGACCCCGTCCGCCGGGATCGCGGTGTGCGGCAGCGTCTCCACGTTGGCGGTCGGGAAGCCCAGCTCGCGGCCGCGCTGCGCGCCGCGCACCACGACGCCCTCGACGCGGTGCGGGCGGCCGAGGATCTCCATGGCACCCGCCACGTCCCCCTCGGCGACCAGGCGCCGGGTCAGGGTGGAGGAGAACGGCAGTCCGCCGCCCGCCTCGCCGGTCACATACAGGTCGATGACCTCGACGTCGTAGTCGTAGGTGCCGCCGAGCTCCTTCAGGAGGCCGACGTCGCCGGCCGCGCGGTGGCCGAAGCGGAAGTTCGGGCCTTCGACGACGAGCCGCGCGTGCAGCTTGTCGACGAGCACCTTCACCACGAAGTCGGCGGGCGAGAGCTTCGAGAACTCCGCCGTGAACGGCAGGATCAGCACCGCGTCCACACCGAGCTCGGCCATCAGCTCCGCGCGCCGGTGGTGCGGGGCCAGCAGCGGCGGGTGGCTGCCCGGGCGCACGACCTCGCTGGGGTGCGGGTCGAAGGTCACCACGACCGAGGGCACGCCCAGCTCGCGCGCCCGCTCCACCGCACGGCCGATGATCAGCTGATGCCCGCGGTGCACGCCGTCGTACGAGCCGATGGTGACGACGCTGCGCCCCCAGTCCTGGGGGATGTCCTCCAAGCCACGCCAGCGCTGCACTGTGCCCGCTCCTCGCCCGAACCCGAACCTTTGTCTGTCGATTACGCAGGACTAAGAGTGCCATGCCGGTAGACGACGGTTCGCATCGGCCGGTGCACTGCTCGCGAGGTCCGCCGCCGTCGCCGGGTCCGCCGAATCCGCCGCAGCATCCGGAATGCTCGCGTCCGCCACCTCCGCCGGATCTTCGGGTGACGGCGGGCCCTCGGGTGACGGCGGGCCCTCCGGCCGACCGGCGCCTTCCCCGCCTGCTTCGTCCCCGCCCGCCGTCAGCCTGATGCGCGCGCCCGGACCCACCACCACCGCCCACTGCGCGGGCGCGGTCCGCAGCCACCCCCGCACCTGGGCCCCGAAGGCCGGCACGTCACGGGCGAGCTGGGTCAGCCGCCGGTCGAAGCAGGCGGCCCCCTCCGGCGTACGGGCCATCAGCAGCCCCGTGCGGTGGACGAGGTCCCGCGTCCGCGCCTCGCCGCGCTCGCCGACCCCGCTCACCACCGCCCGCAGGAGGGTGTCGAGGACGGTGACGTCCCGCTCGTGCGGCCCGTACTGCTCGCACTCCAACAGCACCTCCAGCAACTCCTGGCGCAGCGGGCGCGATACGGACGTGCCGGGGGCGGCCAGTACGGGCGCGAGGGCCCGGCGGACCTGCGCCGGGTGGGTCCGCAGCAGATCCGCGACCAGCGGGAAGAGGACGGCCCGGCCGGCCGGGCCCGCTTCCAGCCGCCGGTCGACGAACGCGGCGGCGTGGGCGGCGCCCTCGGGGTGGTGCTCCAGGTGCTCGCGCACGAGCGCGGCCGCGCGGCGGGCGAGGGCGGGGGTGGTGACCTCGGCGAGGGTGCGCAGCACGTCGCCGGGCCCCTCCCCCGGCTGGTAAAGCCGTGCGCGGAAGGCGGCGAGGACGGGCTCGGGGTGGGTGGTCAGGGCGGCGGCGAGGGCGCCGGGCGGCAGGTGCGGGTCGCCGGTGGTGAAGCGGGCGATCGCCTGCGGGAGGTGCTTGGAGCGGGTCTGGCGGTCGCGGACGAGCAGCGCGAGCGCGGCACCGTGCAGGGTGCCCTCCGCGGGGCGGTCGAGCAGGGCGAGCGCGGAGTAGCGCAGCAGCTGCCGGTCGGCCTCGGTGGTGACGTGGGGCGCGGCCTTGAGCGCGTACGCGGCGGCGGCCACGTGCCGGTCGACGCGGTCGTGGTGGGCCCAGCGGTCGACGGCCCGGCAGAGCGCGGAGGGCTCGTCCTCGGCGAGGGCGGACAGCAGTTCGTCGGCGTGGGGGTGCGCGGCGTCCACGAGGGCCTCGGCCAGGTCGTCGACGGCGCGCCTGCGGTGGGTGTGCAGGAGGGCCTGGGCGGCGGCGGAGACGGTGGGGCGCACTCCGAAGCAGGGGGCGCCGCCGTCCGGCGTGGTCTGGAGGGGGCGGTCGTCACCGAACCACTGGCACAGGAGCGGCTGCGCCGTGCAGGGGTCCTCGGTGAGCACGGTCGCCACGGCGGTCAGGAAGCGGTCCGGCTGCGGCGAGGGGCGCTGCGGGGCGGCGGCCGTGCCGGGGGGCGGCCCGTCGGCGGGGATCAGGACGCGCAGCAGTTCGAGGCGGTCGGCGGCGCCGAGCGGCAGCCGGAGCCAGAACCACGGTCCGAATTCCGCGAGGCCGCCGAAGGTGCGGGTGGCCCCGCCGTCGAAGCCGCCGTGGGCCAGGGAGCGGGCGGTGACGCGCTCGGCGAGCAGCCGCAGGACGTCGAGGTAGGGCGTGGCGTCCGGTACGCGCAGCAACGCCTCGCCGAGCAGATGCGCGGCCCACCAGACGGGGTCGGGGACGGTCCGGGGCGCTTCCTCACCGCCGGTCGGCATCGTGTCCGCCGCCGGCGCCCCGGCGTCCGGCTCGGCCCCTTCCTCCTCGGGGGCGGGCAGGGACCGGACCGGGAGGGTCTCGACGGCGTGGACCAGCGCGCTGAGGCGGCGGGCGAGCTCGGCGGGGCCCGAGCGCCGTGCGAGGAGGAACAGCGACTGGAGGACCGGGCCGATGCGGTGGCGCGGAACGGGGAGGGGCCGGGACGGCTTCCGCCCGGCGTCGCCGCCGCGCCGGGTGCGGCGGCGGGCCGCCGGTGTCCGGTCGGACTCCTCCTCCCGCCGGGACGGCAGCCGGGCGGCGGCCCGGCCGGGTGCGCCCTCGGGCTCGTACCAGTGGTGGACCAGGGCGTGCAGGGCGGTGTCGAGGTCGAGGTGCGCCCCCTGGAGCCAGTCGGAGAACTCCTCGTGCGCGAAGCGGTAGCCCGCGCCGGCCGGTACGAGCAGGCCCTCGGTGAGCACGGCGGAGGCCCAGCCCGTGCGCCAGGGGAACAGCTCCTCGAAGGCCTCCCGCTCCAGCTCCCCCTGACCCGGCCCCAGGCACCGCCTCGCGGCCTCGTGCACCTGCCCGGCGACGCGGGTGGCGAGCCGCCGCACGGCCGCACCGCGCGGCGGCGGTGTGCGCGCGGCGGCCAGCCGGACGGCGATCCGCAGGCAGACCAGATCGAGGTAGGCGGAGAAGACGTCCCACCGGTCGGGGGCCCGGTCCTCGGGGCCGCCGCGCACCCGGCCGTCCGGGAGCGCGGCCTGGACCTCCGCCAGCAGCCGCAGGGCGAGGGGGTGGCAGGCGTCCGCCGGGGAGACCGCGTCGGGGGCGAGGGCGTAGGCGGCGCGGGCCTCGGCGGCCTGCCCGGGCGCGAGGTCGGTGAGCAGGACGCAGGGCGGCAGCGCGCGGGGGTGGGACGCGGGCGACGGCACGTGCAGCGCGGCGGGCGGGAAGAGGGCACCGGCGCTCTCCCAGTGCTCCGGGCGGCAGGCGACGATCATCCGGGTGGCCGTCTTCTCCAGCCAGCCGGCGGTCGCGGCCGTCCAGCCGGCGAGGGCGTGGGCGAGGCCGGGCGGCATCTCCTCGGGGCCGTCGAGGAGGACGAGCAGCGGGCGGCCCACGCGGTGCGCCATCTCCGCGACGGCCTCCGGGGTGGCGTCGGTGGGGTCCCCCACGGTGCCGTCGGCGCCCGCCGAGGCGGTGACGATCCGTCCGGCGGTCTCCAGGACCCGCGCGACGGCGTCCCGGACGCTCTCGTCCCCGACCCGCAGGTCCGCGCCGCGCAGCCACACGGTCGGTGCGGGCTCGTCCCCCCGCGCCCGCCGCCCGGCGAGCGCCCCCAGCTCGGTCGTACGCCCGGTCCCGGGGTCCCCGACCAGCCCCAGCACGCTTGCCTTGCGGCTTCGCGGCCCCGCACAGTGATGGCCCGACGGGTCGTCGTCCGGCTCGGGGCCGTCACCACAGCGGGTCCCGCCGGCTTCCGGCGCCGGACCGTCGGCCCGGCCGTCTCCACCATCGCAGTGGCAACCACCCTGCTCGCTGTTCGAGGAGTCCCCCGACCCGCCACCGCACCGGCCGCCGTCCCCGGAACCTCCGGACGACGACGCCGAGCCCTCGCCGTGCTCGCCGTGACCCGCGTCGACGCCGTCGTTCGCCTCGCCGGTGCCTTCGCTCGCGGCAGCGTCGTCGTCATCGCTGAGGAACCGCGCGAACTCCCTCTGCACCTCCGGACGTTCCACGGGCTCGCTCCACGCGAGTGAGGTCGTGGCCGGGCCGAGGGAGGTCGCCGTGAGCTGGAGGCCGCCCGCGAGATTGAGTTCCGGGCCGTACGCGGGGACCGTGGCCGCGTTGCGCTCGAGGAGTTCGGCCAGGGGTCCGTCCGGGGCGGTCGCGGCGGCGGCGCGCAGGGGGATGGCGAAGCCGCCGGCCCGTTGTTCGGTGTGGAGCGCGGTACCGAGGACGGCGACGACCGCACCGGTCCGGGCGTCGATGACGGGACCGCCCGTCGCCTCCTCGCCGAGCCGCAGGCCGTCGCGCTCGCCGAGGGACAGCTCCAGCGCGGCGCCGAGCAGATGGAAGCGGTCGGTCGCGGTGTAGATCACCAAGGCGTCGCCGATGACCTGGGCGGTCTGCCAGCGGCCCGCCCTCAGCCGGACCTTCGCGCCGCCTTCGACGCACTCGGCGCCCGCGACCGGCAGCGGCGGCACGCAGAGGCCCTCGGTACGCACGAGGGCGAGGTCCGAGCCGGGCAGGGGGGTGACCGCCTCGACGCCGACGAGGCACGTGCGCTCGCCCGGCGCGTGCAGCACCAGACGGGCCAGGCCGTCGACGGCCTCATGGCTGGTGATCACGGTGCCGCGGTCGTCGGCCACGAAACCCGTGCCGCGCGGCCGCCCGGCGAGATCGCGGATACGCACCAACGATTCGTCCGCATCGGCCCGCCGCACACTCATCCGCCGATACCTCCCCGCCATGCCGGTTCGTTCCGACCGTAGGCAGCGGATGATCGGCAGGACAGATCACAGACCGAACGCGCCCCCTTCCACCCCCGTTGTTCACTCCGAGCGCCTGCCCATTGGGGTGAATCCGCGGTACGGGATGGATAGACGGCAGCGGAGGGGTATCGCGTGGTGCGCGACGACGGCGCCGAAAACGAGACAGAGGGCGGGCGCCGTGCGCCCACCCTCTGTCAGAGCCGGATTCCCGGCCCGGGCCGAAAGGTCAGCCGAAGACCGCGAGGCTCTTCGCCTTGCCGCCCTGGTTCTCGACCAGCACCAGGAAGCGGCCGTCCGGGCCGAAGACCGCGATCGGCCCCGTGGTGTCGAAGAGCGGGACCTTGATCCGGACGCCGTTGCCGAGCAGGCGGGCCTGCTCCTCGTTCACGTCCCAGCGCTGGAACGCCGCGGCGGCCGCGTCGGCGACCGGCATGACGGTCAGCTCCTCCTGGAGCTGGTCCAGCGTGCGGGCCTCGCCCAGCGCGTACGGGCCGACACGGGTGCGGCGCAGCGCCGTGAGGTGGCCGCCGACGCCGGTGTCGGCACCCAGGTCGCGTGCGAGGGCGCGGACGTACGTCCCCGACGAGCAGACGACGGAGACGAGCAGGTCCTGCACCGGGGTGCCGTCCGCCGCCTCGGCCGGGTGCACGGCGTGCACGGCGAAGGAGGAGACCGTCACCGGCCGGGCCGGGATCTCGAAGTCCTCGCCCTCGCGGGCCCGGGCGTACGACCGCTTGCCGTCGATCTTGATCGCGCTGACCTTCGACGGGACCTGCATGATCTTTCCGCTGAGCTTGGCGACCCCGGCGTCGATCGCCTCGCGGGTGACCCCGGAGGCGTCGGCGGACGAGGTGATCTCGCCCTCGGCGTCATCCGTCACGGTGTTCTGCCCGAGCCGGATGGTGGCCACGTACTCCTTCTCGGTCAGCGCGAGGTGACCGAGCAGCTTGGTCGCCCGCTCGACGCCGAGGACGAGCACACCGGTCGCCATCGGGTCGAGGGTCCCGGCGTGACCGACCTTCCGGGTCCGCGCGATGCCGCGCATCTTGGCGACGACGTCGTGCGAGGTGAAACCGGCCGGCTTGTCGACGATGACCAGGCCGTCCGGGCAGACCACGCGCGGTCCCTTCGCCTTCGGACGCTCCGGCCGGGCCGCGGTGCCCTTGGGCTCCGCGGCCGGGGCGGCCGGGGCGACCTCGGCGGCGGGCTCGACGCTCGCGTCGGCCGCCGGGGTCACCGCGGGGCGCTCGCTTGGTGCCTGGTGGTTCATTCGGAGGCTGCGCCCTTGCTGTCCGAGCCGTCCGAACCGGCGTCGTCGACGCCGTCCTCGTCCTCGCCCGGCTTGCGGTACGGGTCCGCGTCACCGGCGTACTGGGCGCCCGAGGACACCTCGCGGACCTCCGCGTCCTTGGCCTTGGCCTTGGCGAGCAGGTCGTCGATGGTCCGGGCGTTGTCCGGCAGGGCGTCCGGGACGAAGGTCAGGGTCGGGGTGAAGCGGACCCCGGTCTCCCGGCCGACCGTGGAGCGCAGGATGCCCTTGGCGCTCTCCAGCGCGGCCGCCGAGGCGGCCCGCTCCTCGTCGTCGCCGTAGACCGTGTAGAACACGGTGGCCTGCTGCAGATCGCCCGTGACCCGGGTGTCGGTGATGGTCACATAGCCGAGCCGCGGGTCCTTGATCCGGCGCTGGAGGGTCTCCGCAATGATCACCCGGATGCGGTCGGCCAGTTTGCGCGCCCGCGCGTTGTCGGTCATGCGCCTACTTCTTTCTTCTTCGGTTCAGTCATCAGTCGTCGTCGCCGTGGATCCGCCGTCTCACCGACAGCAGTTCCACTTCCGGCCGCCCGGCGACGAGTCGCTCGCAGCGGTCCAGAACGTCCGTGAGGTGCGCCGCGTCCCCCGAGACCGCCGCCAGGCCTATCTCGGCTCTGCGGTGAAGGTCCTGGTCGCCGACCTCCGCCACGCTCACCGCGTACTTGCGGTGCAGCTCGGCGACGATCGGACGGACGACGGAGCGCTTCTCCTTCAGCGACCGGACGTCGCCGAGGAGGAGGTCGAAGGACAGAGTCCCTACATACATGCGTGACGGGTGAAGCCCACCCGGGAGGCGTGAGGTGTGTCTGTGTCTGCTTGTACGAGCTCTTAGAACCGTACATGCAACGGCCGGGGCCGATCGACGGAAATAATCCGCCGACCGGCCCCGAATCGTTCTACGCAGATCAGCCGCGCGGCTTCTCGCGCATCTCGTACGTCGCGATGACGTCGTCGATCTTGATGTCGTTGAAGTTTCCGAGGTTGATACCGCCCTCGTAGCCTTCGCGGATCTCGGTGACGTCGTCCTTGAAGCGGCGCAGACCCTGGATCGTGAGGTCCTCCGCGATGACCTTGCCGTCGCGGATGAGGCGCGCCTTGGTGTTGCGCTTGACCTCGCCGGAGCGGATGAGAACACCCGCGATGTTGCCCAGCTTGGACGAGCGGTAGATCTCGCGGATCTCCGCCGTACCGAGCTCGACCTCTTCGTACTCCGGCTTCAGCATGCCCTTGAGGGCCGCCTCGATCTCCTCGATCGCCTGGTAGATGACCGAGTAGTAGCGGACGTCGACGCCCTCGCGCTCGGCCATCTGCGTGGCACGGCCCTCGGCGCGGACGTTGAAGCCGATGACGATGGCGTCGGAGCCGGTCGCCAGGTTGATGTCCGACTCGGTGACCGCACCCACACCGCGGTGCAGCACGCGGATCTCGACCTCTTCGCCGACGTCGAGCTGGAGCAGCGAGGACTCGAGAGCCTCCACCGAACCGGACGCGTCGCCCTTGATGATGATGTTGAGATCCTGGACCAGACCGGCCTTGAGCACCTTGTCGAGGTCCTCGAGGGACACCCGGCGGGTGCGCTTGGCGAAGGCGGCGTTGCGCTCACGCGCAGCGCGCTTCTCGGCGATCTGGCGAGCCGTGCGGTCCTCGTCGACGACGAGGAAGTTGTCGCCGGCGCCCGGGACGTTGGTCAGACCGAGGACGAGGACCGGGGTCGAGGGACCCGCCTCTTCCACGTTCTGGCCCTTGTCGTCGAGCATCGCGCGGACACGGCCGTAGGCGTCACCGGCGACCATCGTGTCACCGACGCGGAGGGTACCGCGCTGGACGAGCACGGTGGCCACGGCGCCGCGACCACGGTCGAGGTGGGCTTCGATCGCAATACCCTGCGCGTCCTGCTCCGCGTTGGCGCGCAGGTCGAGCGAGGCGTCCGCGGTGAGGACCACGGCCTCCAGCAGGGAGTCGATGTTCAGACCCTGCTTGGCGGAGATGTCGACGAACATGGTGTCGCCGCCGTACTCCTCGGCCACCAGACCGAACTCGGTGAGCTGACCGCGCACCTTGGTCGGGTCGGCACCCTCGACGTCGATCTTGTTGACCGCGACCACGATCGGCACGTCGGCCGCCTTGGCGTGGTTCAGCGCCTCGATCGTCTGCGGCATGACACCGTCGTTGGCCGCCACCACGAGGATCGCGATGTCGGTCGACTTGGCACCACGGGCACGCATGGCGGTGAACGCCTCGTGACCCGGGGTGTCGATGAAGGTGATGGCGCGCTCTTCGCCGTTGACCTCGGTGGCGACCTGGTACGCACCGATGTGCTGCGTGATACCGCCGGCCTCGCCCGCAACGACGTTCGTCTTGCGGATGGCGTCCAGCAGTCGGGTCTTACCGTGGTCGACGTGACCCATGACGGTCACGACCGGCGGACGGGAGACGAGCATCTCCTCGCCGCCCTCGTTCTCACCGAACTCGATGGAGAACGACTCGAGCAGCTCGCGGTCCTCCTCCTCGGGGCTGACGATCTGAACCTGGTAGTTCATCTCGTCGCCGAGGAGCGTCAGCGTCTCGTCGGACACCGACTGGGTCGCGGTGACCATCTCGCCGAGGTTCATCATCACGGCGACGAGCGACGCCGGGTTGGCGCCGATCTTCTCCGCGAAGTCGGTGAGGGAGGCACCACGGGACAGGCGAATGGTCTCGCCGCCACCGCGGGGCAGCATCACGCCGCCGACGGACGGGGCCTGCATGGCCTCGTACTCCTGGCGCCTCTGCCGCTTCGACTTGCGACCACGACGCGCCGGACCGCCGGGACGGCCGAACGCACCCTGCGTGCCACCACGGGCACCGGGGCCGCCGGGGCGACCGCCGAAGCCGGGACGACCGCCGAAGCCGCCGCCACCACCGGGAGCGCCACCGCCACCGGGACGACCGGCGAAGCCGCCGCCGCCACCGGGACGACCGCCGCCACCGGGACCGGCCGGACGGCCGGCGAAGCCGCCGCCGCCGGGACGACCGGCACCGCCGGGACGACCCGCGCCGCCGCCGGGACCGCGACCGCCGCCACCGGGGCCCGGACGCGGGCCGGCAGCCGGACGCTGCGGCATCATGCCCGGGTTCGGGCGGTTGCCCGCGGGAGCGCCACCGGGACGCGGAGCGCCACCGGGACCGCCCTGCGGACGAGGCATGCCACCGGGGGTCGGACGGGCGCCGCCCTGACCCTGGGGACGCGGAGCACCACCGGGACCGCCCTGCGGACGGGGACCGCCGGGGCCGGGCCGGTCGCCGCCGGGACGCGGGGCGCCACCGGGACGGGGGGCCTGCGGGCGGGCCATGCCGGTGGAGCCACCGGAGGTGAAGGGGTTGTTGCCCGGACGGGGACCGGCCGGACGGGCGCCACCGGGACGCGGGGCACCCTGGCCCTGCGGACGGGGGGCACGCTCGGGGCGGCCGCCTTCCCGCTGACCGCCGTCACGACCGGCGGGCGCCGGACGGGCCGGACGCGGGCCGGGGGTGGCGCCGGGGCGCGGACCGGAGGGGGCCTGCTGGCTCGGCTGGGCCGGGGCCGGCGCGGAGAACTCCGCGGCGGGCACCGGGGTGACCGGCGCGGGCTTGGCCGGAGCCGCCGGGGCGGGCTTCGGACCCGGGCGCGGGCCGGGGGTCGGCGCGCCACCTGCGGGCTTGGGGGTTGCGGGCGCCTCCGCGGCCGGCTTGGGAGCCGGGGCAGCGGGACGGGCCGGGGCACCCGGAGTGGGGGCACCCGGCTTCGCGGGCGCGGCCTTGCGCGGCGCCGCGGGCTTGGCAGCGGACTTGCCGGCGTTGCCGCCGGGCCCCTGCAAAGCGTCAGTCAACTTGCGGACTACAGGCGCCTCGATCGTCGAGGACGCCGAACGGACGAATTCACCAAGTTCTTGGAGCTTGGCCATGACGACCTTGCTCTCAACACCGAACTCCTTGGCGAGTTCGTATACCCGGACCTTAGCCACTTCGCTCCTTCTAGGTCCGGGTTGTCCACCGGACCGTCGCTACTTCATGGGCGTACTCATCGCGTACTCATCGAGTGCTCATCGCAATCTCGACCTACTTCCAACTCGCGAGGTACCTGACCGCACGGTTTCCCGTGCCGTTCTTCTTACGGTGTTGCCTGGCGGTGCCGCTCGGCCTGATCGACGTAGTGCCGAAGCGCCGAGGTATCGAACGGTCCCTGGCTTTTGAAGGCCCGGGAGAACGCCCGGCGGCGGACCGCCAGGTCGAGGCAGACCAGTGTGGGATGCACGGAGGCACCCCGGCCGGGCAGCGTACCGCGAGGATCGGGGACGCAAGCGCCCTCGTTCACCACGATCCGCAGCAGATCGCCCTTGGCCGCTCGCTCCCGGCACCCCACACAGGTGCGCTCAGGGCATGCGCGGGCATGCGTCCGGCCAGACACTGATTAAGTCTACCTCCCCGCGCCGACCTCACCCCTGTGGGGCGATGATCGGGCACATATGGATTTCGGCCACCCTGCGGGGCCGCTCCCGGATGTGACTCCGGATGTCATTCGCGAAGCGGCGGCGGGCCGCTGCCGGCCCGCGCCCTTCCCGCTGTTCTTCCCCGCTGGATCAGTCCCGGTAGCGGTCGGACCGCTCGGACCGGTAGGGCTGCTCGGACCGCTCGGAGCGGTCGGACTGCCCGTCCTGCTCGGTGTCCGGGCGGATGTCGATCCGCCAGCCGGTCAGCCGCGCCGCGAGGCGGGCGTTCTGGCCCTCCTTGCCGATGGCGAGGGAGAGCTGGTAGTCCGGCACGGTCACCCGGGCGGAGCGCGCGCCGAGGTCCACGACCTCGACCTTGCTCACCCGCGCGGGGGACAGCGCGTGCGCCACGAGCTCCGCCGGGTCGTCCGACCAGTCGACGATGTCGATCTTCTCGCCGTGCAGCTCGGCCATGACCGCGCGGACCCGGCCGCCCATCGGGCCGATGCAGGCGCCCTTGGCGTTCAGGCCGGACCGGGTGGACCGGACGGCGATCTTGGTGCGGTGACCGGCCTCACGGGCGATGGCGGCGATCTCCACCGAACCGTCCGCGATCTCCGGGACCTCCATGGCGAAAAGCTTCTTCACCAGGTTGGGGTGGGTGCGCGAGAGCGTCACGGACGGACCGCGGACACCCTTCGCCACCCGGACGACGTACGTCCGAAGACGCGTGCCGTGCTTGTACTCCTCGCCCGGCACCTGCTCCTGGACCGGCAGGATGGCTTCCAGCTTGCCGATGTCGACCAGGACGTTCTTGGGGTCCTTGCCCTGCTGGACGACGCCCGCGACGACGTCGCCCTCGCGGCCCGCGAACTCACCGAAAGTGATCTCGTCCTCGGCGTCGCGCAGACGCTGGAGGATGACCTGCTTGGCGGTGGTCGCGGCGATCCGGCCGAAGCCGGAAGGCGTGTCGTCGAACTCGCGGGGCTCCTCGCCCTCCTCCAGGTCCTGCGGGTCCTCCTTCGCCCACACCGTGACGTGGCCGGACGCGCGGTCCAGCTCGACGCGGGCGCGGCGGCGGCTTCCCTCGGTGCGGTGGTACGCGATGAGGAGGGCCGACTCGATCGCCTCGACCAGCAGGTCGAAAGAGATCTCCTTCTCTCGCACCAGACCCCGCAGGGCACTCATGTCGATGTCCACGGCTACGCCTCCTCTTGACTCTCGTCGGTCTCGTCCTCGGCCATGTCGGCTTCTTGCGGGGACTTCCGGTTGAACTCGATCTCCACGCGGGCCTTCGCGATCTCGGCGAAGGCCAGCCTGCGGGCGGTGGGCTTGCGGCCCTTCACACCCGGTACCTCCAGGTCCAGCCCCTCGTCGTCGACGGCGACGATGCGCGCGACCAGCTCGCCGCCCTCGGTCAGCTGCGCCTTGATCAGGCGGCCGGTGGCCCGTACGAAGTGGCGGTGCTCGGTCAGGGGGCGGTCGGCGCCGGGCGAGGTGACCTCCAGCACGTAGGGGGTCCCGCCCATGACGTCCGTCTCGTCGAGCTTCTCGGAGATCGCACGGCTGACTTCCGCACACGCGTCCAGCTGCACACCCTCATCGGAATCGACCACGATGCGGAGCACACGGCGCTTGCCGGCCGGCGTCACCTCGACCTCTTCCAGATCCAGCTCTCGCGCGCTGACGAGAGGGGCGAGCAATTCGCGCAGCCTCTCGCTCTGGGTGGTGCTCATCCGGGTGACTCCTCGGCCGCGTGTGCTGTTGTGGGAATGTCGCGTGTCTGGTCAAAGCCTATCTGTTCCGGCAGCCGACTGACGATTCGGTGCCCGCTCCCCGGTCGGGTGACCGCGCGCCGGTACGCTCACGTGCGGTGATCATGACCCGACCAGGCGGAAAGAGGATCGTGTCGCTCACGACGACGACGCGGGGCCCCGGCGACCCGCGCAGACGCAGGGTACTGGCAGGCGGCGCGGCGGCCCTGCTGACGGGCGGCGGCGCCCTGCTGACCGGCTGTTCCGACGATCCGGGCCCCCACGACGAACGCTCCTCGGCCGAGGAGCGGCTGCGCGCCCGCGCCGGGCGGGACTCGGCGGCGCTGCTGGAGCGGTACGACGCGACGATCGGCGCGCACGCCGCGCTCGCGGAGCGGCTGCGGCCACTGCGGGCCGAGGTCGCCCGGCACGCGGCGGCCCTCGGCGCCCGCGCGTCCTCCGCTTCTCCTTCCGCTTCGGGTTCCACGTCCCCTTCCGGCCCTTCCGCTTCCGTCTCCCCGGGGAAGGCCGGCCCCGCGGTCCCCAAGGACGAGAAGGCGGCCCTGGCCGCCCTCGCGGACGCCGAGCGGCGTACCGCCGACACCCACACCGCGGCCCTGGCTTCCGCCCCGCCCGAACTCGCCCGCCTCCTCGCCTCCGTCGCGGCCTCGGGCGCGGCCCACGCCTATCTCCTCGGCGGTGTCGCGTGAGCGAATCACCCGGCTCCAAGAAGCACGATCCGGCGCTGGAGGCGGCACAGGCGGCGCTCGCGGCCGAGCACGCCGCCGTCTACGGGTACGGAATCGTCGGCGCGCGCGTCGGCGAGGCGCGGCAGACGGAGGCCCGGGAGGCGCACGACGCCCACCGGGCCCGGCGGGACGCGATGTGGCGCTCCGTCCGGTCCCTGGGCGGCACGCCCGAGGCGGCGTCCGCCGCGTACGCGCTGCCGTTCCCCGTGCCGGACGAGGGCGCGGCCGTGCGGCTCGCGGCGGAGTTGGAGAGTCGGCTCGCCGCGGTCTACGCCGATCTCGTACGGGCCGCCACGGGCGCCCGGCGCCGCGAGGCGGCGGCCGCGCTGCGCGAGGCGGCGGTGCGGGCGGTGCGCTGGCGGGGCGGCAGCGTAGCCTTCCCTGGGCTCGTCGAGCGGGCTCCTCGAACCGGGGCCGGCAACTCGCCGGACGGCGCGCCAAAGCGCCTCTGACCAGCACAGACGAAAAGGACAGCGCAGGGATGGCCAACGCGAACGACCGCTTCGAACCGCCGGAGCGGCTGGTGCGCGCCCTGGGCCGGGAAGAGGAAGAGGGCGGCGTGGCGGCACGCCGCTGGCTCGCGGACCTGCCCGGGAGCGCCCGGGAGTACCTGGAACGCTGGGAGTTGACGCCCGATCGGGTCCAGACCCCGGGTGGCCGGACCAGCATGGTCGTCCTCGTCCGGCAGTCCGACGGCACACCCGCGGCACTCAAGCTCGGCCTGCCGGACGGCGCGATCGCCCTGGAACACGCGGCGCTCACCCACTGGAACGGCCGGGGCGCGGTGCGGCCGCTGCGCGCCGACCCGGACGCGGGCGTGCTGCTCCTGGAGCGGCTGCACGGGGATGTGAGCCTGCGCTCCCTGGCGGACGCGAAGGCTCTGTTGGAGGCGGCGGCGACGTTGCAGCGCCTGTGGGTGCCGCCCGCGGAGGGGCACCCGTTCACCGGCGTCGCGGACCACACGGCCGCCCTGGCGGACGTCCTGCGCGAACGCCGCGCCGAGCCGTGGGCGGCCGATGTCCGGACGGTGATCGACGAGGCGCTGGAACTGCGCGAGGGCCTGCTGGCCGACGCCGGGGACCCGCAGCCGTCCCTCTTGCACGGCGACTACCACCAGGGGAACGTCCTCTCCGGCGACCGGTCGCCCTGGCTGGCGATCGGTCCGCGCCCCCTGGTGGGAGAGCGGGCGTACGACCTGGCCTGGCTGGTCCGGGACCGGCTCGACACCCTGCTGGCCGCCCCCGGCGCACCCGCCGCGGCGCGCCGCCGGGTGGCGAAGCTGGCGGAGTCGCTGGACGTCGACCGCGACCGTCTGCGCGGCTGGACGGTCTTCCGGGCGGTGGAAGCGGGCGTCCGCGAACTGTCCACCGGCGGCCGCCCGGCGGGCGAACTCCTGCTGGAGTTCGCCGGCCTGCTGTGACGCCGGGCGCTTGCCCGGCGGGGTGACGCCCGGTTGCCACCCGCCGGGGCCGTCGGCTCGCGGGGCTGTGCTCCACCCCCGGGGCCCGCTTGACCGATGGGTGCTGCCGAGCCGTCAGGGCCTGCCGCCTCCGAGCGTGATCCCGGCCCCGACGCAGGGGTCCGTCCGTCCGGGTGCCGGCCCGAGCCGCGTATCCCGATCCGTCCCGGCCGGGGCGGGGCTGCCCGCAGCCCAAGCTCCGCGCCCCGCCGAAGCCCTCGGACCACCCCGCCGAGGCGGCGTCGGCGTGCCTCCGGCGAGGCGGTCGGGACGCCCTCGGCCGCTGCCCTCCGGGCTGCCTCTCCCCCGGCCGGGGACAACCACGACCTGCGGGGTCGCTACCCCGCCCGGCCGGGGAACCTGCGACCGGTGAGCGATCCCGGCCTCAGGGGCGGACAGCCGGTCTCCAGGCCTCGCCCGGCCTCGGCCGGTGCGCCTGACCGGGAGTCAGCCCGTGGTCGCCGCCCCGGCCGGCCAGGCCGACCGGCTATACCGCCGCGGCCAGAAGGGTCAGCGCCTCGTCGACGGGCAGTTCCTCGCGGGTGCCGGTGCGGCGGTCCTTGAGTTCGACCACGCCGGAGGCGGCACCGCGGCCGACGACGAGGATCGTGGGCACGCCGATCAGTTCCGCGTCGGTGAACTTCACGCCGGGCGACACGCCCGCGCGGTCGTCGACCAGGACCCGGACGCCCGCGGCGCCCAGCTTCTCGGCGAGTTCCAGGGCGAGTTCCGTCTGCACGGCCTTGCCCGCCGCGACGATGTGCACGTCCGCCGGGGCGACCTCGCGCGGCCAGCACAGACCGGACTCGTCGTGGGTCTGCTCGGCGAGCGCGGCGACGGCCCGTGAGACGCCGATGCCGTACGAACCCATGGTGACCCGGACCGGCTTGCCCTGCTGCCCGAGCACGTCGAGGCCGAAGGCGTCGGCGTACTTGCGGCCGAGCTGGAAGATGTGGCCGATCTCGATCGCCCGCCCGATCTCCAGGCCCGCGCCACAGCGGGGGCACGGGTCGCCGGGCTCGACGACGACGACGTCGAGGTACTGGTCGACCTCGAAGTCCCGCCCGCACACCACGTTGCGGGCGTGCGTGTCCGCCTTGTTGGCGCCGGTGACCCAGGCCGTGCCGGGTGCCACGCGGGGGTCGGCGATGTAGCGCACGCCGAGGCCCTGCGGGCCGACGTAGCCGCGTACGAGATCGGGCCGGCCCACGAAGTCCTCGGCCGTCACCAACTCCACGACGGCGGGCGCCAGATGCTCGCCGAGCTTGCCGAGGTCCACCTCGCGGTCGCCCGGCACGCCGACGGCCGTGATCTCGCCGTCGACCTTGACGAGGAGGTTCTTCAGGGTCGCCGAGGCGGGCACGCCCAGGTGCGCGGCGAGGGTCTCGATGGTGGGGGTGTCGGGGGTGTCCAGCTCCTCGACGGGGCCGTGGCCCGACGGGTCGGCGGGTGCCACGACCGCGGTGACCGCCTCGGTGTTGGCGGCGTAGTCACAGGCCGGACAGTCGACGAAGGTGTCCTCGCCGGCCCCGGCCGGGGCCAGGAACTCCTCCGAAGCCGAGCCGCCCATCGCACCCGAGACGGCGGAGACGACGCGGTAGTCGAGGCCGAGCCGCTCGAAGATCCGCGTGTAGGCCTCGCGGTGCAGCCGGTAGGACTCGGCGAGGCCCTCGTCCGTGGTGTCGAAGGAGTACGAGTCCTTCATCTGGAACTCGCGCCCGCGCAGCACGCCCGAGCGGGGACGCGCCTCGTCGCGGTACTTCGTCTGGATCTGGTAGAGGATCACCGGCAGGTCCTTGTAGGACGTGCACTGGTCCTTGACCGTGAGGGTGAAGATCTCCTCGTGCGTGGGCCCGAGCAGATAGTCGGCGCCCTTGCGGTCCTTCAGGCGGAAGAGGAGATCGCCGTACTCCTCCCAGCGCCCGCTCGCCTCGTAGGGCTCCTTGGGCAGCAGCGCGGGCAGCAGGACCTCCTGGCCGCCGATGGCGTCCATCTCCTCGCGCACCACGCGCGAGACGTTGTCCAGCACCTTCTTGCCGAGCGGCAGCCAGGTCCAGACGCCCGCGGACGTACGGCGGACGTACCCGGCGCGGACCAGCAGCTTGTGGCTGGCGGTCTCGGCGTCGGCCGGGTCGTCGCGCAGTGTCTTGATCATCGTCGTGGACATGCGCTGGACGTGGGCCATCGTGGTCTCCTGCTGCGTAGTGGGAATGCCAGGAGATTAGCGGCAGGGCACAACGGTCAGGAAACGACTTCCGTCACCCCAACAGCGGAAGCGGCGCCCCCATCACCGCATACGGCCTCGGCGCACTCGGACCGCATCCCCCGGGGACAACCCCCGGACCCCCGGCCCGCCCCGGTCACCCCAGCAACGGAAGCGGCGCCCCCATCACCGCATACGGCCTCGGCGCACTCGGAAAGTGCACCGGTCGGGCCAGGTCGTGGTAGCCGAGCTTGCGGTAGAGGGCCCGCGCCGGGCTTTCCGTGTCGATCGCGGAGAGGATGCTGCGCGGCTCCTGCGCGCTCGCGGTGATCGTGGTGATCAGCGACCGGCCGATCCGCCGGTTCTGGTAGGCGGGGTGGACGTGCAGCTCGGTGATCACGAAGGCGTCGTCCAGCCAGCCCTCGGAGCCGGTGGCGCGCAGATACGGCTCGACGACCGTGGACCACCAGTGGGTGCGGTCGTTGGGCATGCCGTAGACGAAGCCGACCAGTCGGCCGCCGTCCGTGGTCGCCCCCAGGGCGCGGGCGCCGCGGCAGCCGAGGTGGCGGAGCACGATGTGGCGCCGCACGCCGACCTCGTCGTCGGTGAGCCCGAAGGCGAGCGCCTGCACGGCGAGCGCGTCGTCGACCCGCGCGGCGAGGTCGAGCGGTCCGACCACGATGTCATCCATGCCCGGAGGCTACCTGGGCGGCAGCCGCTTGTGCGGTGGCCTCGACAACTCAGAACAGCACGCTCGCGAACGCGCCGACTTCCTCGAAGCCCACCCGTCGGTACGCCGCGCGTGCGGCCGTGTTGTAGTCGTTGACGTAGAGGCTGACGACGGGTGAGACCTCGCGCAGGGCGTAGCCGAGGACAGCGGCCATGCCGGTCTCGGAGAAGCCGCGGCCCCGGTACTCGGGGGCGACCCAGACGCCCTGGATCTGGCAGGCGAGGGCCGTCGCCGCGCCGATCTCGGCCTTGAAGACGACGCGGCCGTCCTCGATGCGGGCGAACGAGCGCCCGGCTCCGACGAGCTCGGCGACGCGGGCCTGGTAGAGCAGCCCGCCGTCCCCGGCCAGCGGGGAGACGCCGACCTCCTCGGTGAACATCGCCACGCACGCGGGCATGACCACGTCCAGCTCGTCCTTGCGGATGCGGCGGACGAGCGGGTCGGGCGCGATGTCCGCGGGCATGGCGCGGGTGACCATCAGGGGCTGGTGGGCGCGGACCTCACGGGCCGGGCCCCAGTGGGGTTCGAGGAGGGACCACAGCTCGGTGGTCGCCTCGGCGGGGCCGACGATGGAGGAGCAGCGGCGGCCGGAGCGGCGGGCGCGGTCGGCGAAGGCCCGTACGGCCTCGGGTCCGGCGCAGATGGGGACGAGGTTGGCGCCGGCGTAGCAGAGGGCTTCGAGGCGGCCGCCCGCGTACCAGCCCCACATCTCGCCGCCGAGCCGCCAGGGGTCGAGACCGGCGGCCTGCACCCGCGCGGCGACGAAGGCGTTGGCGACGGGCTCGCGGTCGAGGACGGCGAGGGCCGCGTCGAGGTCGCCGGGCTCCAGGACCTTGGTGGTGGTCGTCGTCAACACGTGTCGGATTGCCTCACCGTCGCGGGCCGGAGGCCATGGGAACAGGTCTTGGCACTGTACCTCTCCGTCCCCTTCGTACACCTCCCCTGACCGGGGAGGCGTCCGCCGTGCCCCGCCGCGGGGGCGGGACACCGTGGTGGATCGAGGGGCGTGCGACGGGCGTGAGGTGTCAGCCGACGCTGACCGACGGCTCGCCGGAGGCGATGCCGTCCTTCTCCATCTGCTCGGCGAGCTTCAGTGCTTCCTCGATGAGGGTCTCCACGATCTTCGACTCCGGAACGGTCTTGAT
>NZ_JACHJG010000022.1 GCF_014203545.1 Streptomyces netropsis | reverse complement strand
CGGGCCCCCCCCGGGGGGCCCCCCCCCCCCCCCCACCCCCCCCCCCCCCCCCCCCGCCGGGGGCCGCCGCCCCCCCCCCCCCCCGCCCCCCCCCCCCCGGGGGGGGGGGGGGCCGGGCCCCCCCCCCCCCCCCCCCACCGCCTCCTGTGCGTCGCTCACTCCCGGGCGGCCGCCCCGTGCGGGACGGCCGCCCCGCCGAGCTCGACGGCCGAGCAGCGCCAGCGCAGGTCCGTGCCGCGCTCCAGCCGGAAGGCCAGCGCCCGCAGCCGGTCCCCGGAGGCGATCCGGGCGAACGCCTCGATCACCCCGGGCCGTGGCCGGAATTCGTCGCAGTGCCGGACGACCGGGGCGCGGCGGCCCGGTGGGGCGGGGCGCAGGGGCGTCTGCGGGGCCAGCGCCGTCAGCTGGTCGTACGCCGCGCCCAGGGTGTGCCCGAGCATCCAGTGCACCGGGCGCTGCCCGCTGAGGGTGAGCAGCAGCCGGTTGGCGAACCAGTAGCGCGGCAGCCGTTCCCGTTCGCGGTGCCGGGCGGCCGGGTCGGTGCCGGGCCGCCGGGGGTCCGTACGCCGTGGCGGGGCGGCCTTGGTGCCGCTCGTCCGGGCGCCGGGCCCGGTGCCTCCGCCGGTCCTGGTACCGGTCCTGGTGCCGGTCCTGGTGGTGCTGCGGATCGCCTTCATACGGATCGCCCCCGCGATGCCGGGCCCGGTGGTGATACCGGGCGGTAGCTTCGGTCGGTGATCTTCTATCGGCGGGCTTCCCGGGGCGGCAAGGACGGCCGTCCGTCCGGGAACCGCCCGCCGGGCTTCACCTATTCGGGCCACCTGCCGGTGCGTGCCGTGCGCACCGAGGGGCCCGCGGGGTAACGGGGGCACCCGGGCGCGGGGCTCCCGCACTTCGAAGGGGGACGTGCGCCTTATGCTGGCAGTCACGGTTGGTAAGCCTCGCGGCACTTCACGAAAGCGGCGGTCATGCGCGTCTACGTCCCTCTGACCCTTCCCGGTCTCGCCGAGGCGCACAAGGCGGGGCAGCTGGGCCCGGCTCCGCTGGACGCCTACGCGGTCACCCCCGCGCTGCGCGAGTGGTACGTCTCCGACGACATCGAGGAGCTGGAGTACGCGGCGCTCAGCCGTGCCGCCCAGGCCTCCCTGCGCAGGCTCGCGGCCGACCCCGACGCCCCGCGCCGGCGGGTCGTCGTGGCGGTGGACGTGCCCGAGGGCGCGGCGGTCGCCGACCCGGACCGCGCTCTGGACGAGTCCGCGCTCGGTGAGGTGCGGCTCGCGGCGGCGGTGCCGCTGGCGAAGGCGGCGGCCGTGCACGTCGACGCGGACGACGCCGAGGCGGATGTGGCGGCCGCGGCGGCCGCTCTGGGCGCGGCGGACCACGGTGACGAGGACGCGCGTTTCACGGTGGACGGCGCGGAGGACCACGAGCTGATGTGGTTCGGCGTGCAGGAGCTCCCGAACCTCGTCTGACCTGCGCCGCGGAGGCGTCGGCGGCGCGTTGTCACAGGTGGTCGGTACGGTCTTGTCATGGGGAAGCACGTGGCACACATCGTCTGGGACTGGAACGGCACGCTCTTTCACGACATCGACGCGGTGATGTCGGCGACGAACGCCGCCTTCGCGGAGATCGGCCTGGAGCCCATCACCCTGGAGCGGTACCGCGAGCTGTACTGCGTCCCGATCCCGCGCTTCTACGAACGGCTGATGGGCCGCCTCCCCACCCAGGCCGAGTGGGACCATATGGACGTGGTCTTCCACCGGCATTATCTGGACCATCATCTGCGGTGCGGTCTCGCGGACGGCGCCGAGGCGCTGCTGGCGGGCTGGCAGGGCGCCGGCGGCACGCAGTCGATCATGTCGATGTACGGGCACGAGCAGTTGGTGCCGCTGGTGCGCGGTTTCGGCATCGAGCGGCACTTCGTCCGGGTCGACGGCCGTACGGGCCCCTCGGGCGGCAGCAAGACCGAGCACATGGCCCGCCACCTCGTCGGGCTCGACGGCATACCCGCGCGGCACGCGGTCGTCATCGGGGACGCCGTCGACGACGCGGTCGCCGCTGCCCACGTGGGCGCGCACGCCGTGCTGTACACGGGCGGGTCGCACAGCCGGGCCAGCCTCGTGGCGGCCGGGGTGCCCGTCGTGGACAGCCTCGCGGAGGCCGTCGCGGAGGCGGAGCGGCTCGTCGGCTGAGGGTTGGGCCGCCGCGCCGGAGGGTATCGGTGCCGGGAACCCTGGGCCTTCGGCCGGGGCGGCAGCAGCCCTTCGGCCGGGGTGGTAGCAGCCCTTCGGCCGGGGCGGCGTCGGCTTTCGGCCACGGAAGAGGGTCGAACGGCTCCGCGTCGCTGTCCAGATCGTCAAACTTCGGGCCCGGGTTTTGTACACAACCGGCTCATGACGGCAACCCCCGGAAGAGCGATAGCCTTACCAGGTGATCAGCGCGATATCCAGCAGGGGCGACGACGCCCCTGTCCTGCGCCCCGAGCGACACCTCGCCCGGGCGGCCGCTGATCCCTTCCACCGGGTGCGTCCGACGAAGTTCGTCAGGAACGGCCCGGTCTTCCCTCATTCCGGCATACCGTCGAATACGACCGGACACCCCGCGTCGCGACGGGATGCCATCACCATCTATGTCTCGCAACGGCGCGCGACAGGAGCCAGAGGACATGCAGACCAAGCTGGACGAAGCCAAGGCCGAGCTGCTCGAACGGGCGGCCCGTGTCGCTGAGAACAGCCCGGCCGGGGGGCAACAACCGACTGGGCCGAAGGGCGAGGGCAGTCTCGACCCGGAGACCCTGACCGCGTTCCTCCAGCGCTATTACCTGCACACCGCCCCGGAGGACCTCACCGGCCGTGACCCGGTCGACGTCTACGGGGCCGCGCTCTCGCACTACCGGCTCGCCGAGAACCGGCCGCAGGGCACCGCGAACGTGCGGGTGCACACCCCGACCGTCGAGGAGAACGGCTGGACGTGCAGCCACTCCGTGGTCGAGGTCGTCACCGACGACATGCCCTTCCTGGTCGACTCCGTCACCAATGAGCTCTCCCGCCAGGGCCGCGGCATCCACGTCGTGATCCACCCGCAGGTGATCGTCCGCCGTGACCTGACCGGCCGCCTGCTCGAGGTCCTCGGCTCCAACTGCGACGCCCACGGCACCGGCAAGGACGCCGAGAAGCCGCACGACGCCCTCGTCGAGTCCTGGATCCACGTCGAGATCGACCGCGAGACCGACCGCGGTGACCTCAAGCAGATCGCCGCCGACCTGCTGCGCGTGCTCTCCGACGTCCGCGAGACCGTCGAGGACTGGGAGAAGATGCGCGACGCCGCGCTGCGCATCGCGGAGAGCCTGCCCGCCGAGCCGATCCCCTCCGACGTCGTCGGCACCGACGTCGCCGAGGCCGGCGAGCTGCTCCGCTGGCTGGCCGCCGATCACTTCACCTTCCTCGGCTACCGCGAGTACGAGCTGACGAAGGTCACCACCGAGAACGGCGAGGAGGACGTGCTCGCCGCCGTCCCCGGCACCGGCCTCGGCATTCTGCGCTCCGACCCCTCGCACCACGGCGAGGGCCACCACGCCGGGCCCGACGCCCACCTCACCGGCCCCGCGTCGCCGTCCTTCAGCCGGCTGCCCGCGGACGCCCGCGCCAAGGCCCGTGAGCACAAGCTGCTGGTCCTCACCAAGGCCAACAGCCGTGCCACCGTGCACCGCCCCTCCTACCTCGACTACGTCGGGGTGAAGACCTTCGACGCCGACGGCAACGTGACCGGCGAGCGCCGCTTCCTGGGTCTCTTCTCCTCCGCCGCGTACACCGAGTCCGTGCGCCGCGTCCCGGTCGTCCGCCGCAAGGTCGAGCAGGTCCTCGCCGACGCGGGCTTCTCCCCGGACAGCCACGACGGCCGCGACCTGCTCCAGATCCTGGAGACCTACCCGCGCGACGAGCTGTTCCAGACCCCGGCCGACCAGCTGCGGTCCATCGTCACGAGCGTGCTCTACCTCCAGGAGCGCCGCCGGCTGCGGCTGTACCTGCGCCAGGAGACCTACGGGCGCTACTACTCGGCCCTCGTCTACCTGCCCCGCGACCGGTACACCACCGGCGTCCGGCTGCGGCTGATCGAGATCCTCAAGGAGGAGCTCGGCGGCACCAGCGTCGACTTCACCGCCTGGAACACCGAGTCGGTCCTCTCCCGCCTCCACTTCGTCGTGCGCGTCGAGCCGGGGGCCACCCTGCCCGACCTCACCGACGCCGACGTCGAGCGCATCGAGGCCCGCCTGGTCGAGGCCGCCCGCTCCTGGGCGGACGGTTTCGCCGAGACGCTGACCGCCGAGGTCGGCGAGGAGCGCGCCGCCGAGCTGCTGCGCCGCTACGGCCACGCCTTCCCCGAGGGCTACAAGGCCGACCACAGCCCGCGCAGCGCCGTCTCCGACCTCGGTCACCTGGAGAAGCTGACGACGGCCGGCGGCCCGCACGACTTCGAGCTCAGCCTGTACGAGCCGGTCGGCGCGGCCCCCGGCGAGCGCCGCTTCAAGATCTACCGCACGGGCGAGCCCGTCTCGCTGTCCGTCGTGCTGCCGGTGCTCCAGCGGCTCGGTGTCGAGGTCGTCGACGAGCGCCCGTACGAGCTGCGCTGCTCGGACCGGTCGAACGCGTGGATCTACGACTTCGGTCTGCGGATGCCCGAGCGCGTCGAGGGCGAGGACGCCCGCGTCCGCTTCCAGGAGGCCTTCGCCGCCGTCTGGACCGGCCGCGCGGAGAACGACAACTTCAACAACCTGGTGCTGCGGGCCGGTCTCGACTGGCGGCAGGCGATGGTGCTGCGGGCGTACGCGAAGTACCTCCGGCAGGCCGGTTCGCCGTTCAGCCAGTCCTACATGGAGGACACCCTCAGCACCAACGTCCACACCACCCGGCTGCTGGTCAACCTCTTCGAGGCACGCATGTCGCCGGCGCTCCAGCGCGCCGGCCGCGAGCTGATCGACGGGCTGCTGGAGGAGCTGGACGGCGCCCTCGACCAGGTCGCGAGCCTGGACGAGGACCGCATCCTGCGGGCCTTCCTCACCGTCATCAAGGCCACGCTGCGTACGAACCACTTCCAGCGCGACGCCGAGGGGAAGCCGCACGGCTACCTCTCCCTGAAGCTCGACCCGCAGGCGATCCCCGACCTGCCGGCCCCGCGCCCCGCGTTCGAGATCTGGGTCTACTCCCCGCGCGTCGAGGGTGTGCACCTGCGCTTCGGCAAGGTCGCGCGCGGTGGTCTGCGCTGGTCCGACCGGCGTGAGGACTTCCGTACCGAGGTCCTCGGCCTGGTCAAGGCGCAGATGGTGAAGAACACCGTCATCGTGCCCGTCGGCGCCAAGGGCGGCTTCGTCGGCAAGCGGCTGCCGGACCCGTCGGTGGACCGTGACGCGTGGCTCGCCGAGGGCATCGCCTCGTACAAGACCTTCATCTCCGGTCTGCTCGACATCACCGACAACCTGGTCGGCGGCGAGGTCGTGCCGCCGAAGGACGTGGTGCGCCACGACGAGGACGACACCTACCTCGTCGTCGCCGCAGACAAGGGCACGGCGACCTTCTCCGACATCGCCAACGAGGTCGCCCAGTCGTACGGCTTCTGGCTCGGCGACGCCTTCGCCTCCGGCGGCAGCGCCGGCTACGACCACAAGGGCATGGGCATCACCGCCCGCGGCGCCTGGGAGTCCGTCAAGCGGCACTTCCGTGAGCTGGGCCACGACACCCAGACCCAGGACTTCACGGTCGTCGGCGTCGGTGACATGTCCGGTGACGTCTTCGGCAACGGCATGCTGCTCTCCGAGCACATCCGCCTGGTGGCCGCCTTCGACCACCGGCACATCTTCATCGACCCCACCCCGGACGCGGCCACCTCGTACGCCGAGCGCCGCCGTCTGTTCGAGCTGCCCCGCTCCTCCTGGGCCGAGTACGACACCTCGCTGCTCTCGCACGGCGGTGGCATCCACCCCCGCAGCGCGAAGTCGATCCCGATCAACGCGCAGGTGCGGGCGGCCCTCGGCATCGAGGCGGGCGTCAGCAAGATGACCCCCGCCGAGCTGATGAAGGCCATCCTGCACGCGCCGGTCGACCTGCTGTGGAACGGCGGCATCGGCACCTACGTGAAGGCGCACACCGAGTCGCACGCGGACGTGGGCGACAAGGCGAACGACCCGATCCGCGTCGACGGCCAGGACCTGCGGGTCCAGGTCGTCGGCGAGGGCGGCAACCTGGGCCTGACCCAGCTCGGCCGGATCGAGTTCGCGCTGTCCGGCGGGCCGGAGTCCACCGGCGGCAGGATCAACACCGACGCCATCGACAACAGCGCCGGCGTGGACACCTCGGACCACGAGGTGAACATCAAGATCCTGCTCAACGCCCTGGTCACCGACGGCGACATGACCGTCAAGCAGCGCAACAAGCTGCTCGCCGAGATGACCGACGAGGTCGGCGAGCTGGTCCTGCGCAACAACTACGCGCAGAACGTGGCGCTCGCCAACGCGGTGGAGCAGGCCCCCAGCCTGCTCCACGCCCACCAGCGGATCATGCGCCGGCTGACGCGTGACGGGCACCTGGACCGTGCCCTGGAGTTCCTGCCCACCGACCGGCAGATCCGCGAGCGGCTCTCCCAGGGCCGTGGGCTGACCCAGCCCGAGCTCGCCGTCCTGCTCGCCTACATCAAGATCACCACGGCCGAGGAACTGCTCGCCACCGACCTCCCGGACGACAAGTACCTCGAGCGGCTGCTGTTCGCGTACTTCCCCGAGGCGCTGCGGACGGCCTTCGCCGAGCAGATCGACGCGCACGCCCTGCGCCGCGAGATCATCACGACGGTGCTGGTCAACGACACCGTCAACAGCGGTGGCTCGACCTTCCTGCACCGCCTGCGGGAAGAGACCGGGGCCTCCCTGGAGGAGATCGTCCGGGCGCAGACCGCGGCCCGTGAGATCTTCGGCCTGGGCCGGGTCTGGGACGCCGTCGAGACCCTCGACAACACGGTCGCGGCGGATGTGCAGACCCGGATCCGGCTGCACTCGCGGCGTCTGGTCGAGCGCGGCACCCGCTGGCTGCTCAACAACCGGCCGCAGCCGCTCCAGCTCGCCGAGACCATCGACTTCTTCCGCGACGGCGTGGCGGTGGTCTGGTTCCAGCTGCCCAAGCTGCTGCGCGGCGCCGACAGCGAGTGGTGGCAGTCGATCCACGACGAGCTGGTCGAGGCCGGGGTCCCGGACGACCTGGCGGTGCGGGTCGCGGGCTTCTCGTCCGTCTTCCCGGCGCTCGACATCGTCGCCACCGGGGAGCGCACGGGCAAGGACCCGCTGGACGTGGCGGAGGTCTACTACGACCTCGGCGACCGGCTGCACATCAGCCAGCTGATGGACCGGATCATCGAGCTGCCGCGGGCCGACCGCTGGCAGTCCATGGCCCGTGCCTCCATCCGCGAGGACCTGTACGCGGCCCACGCGGCGCTCACCTCCGACATCCTCGCCGTCGGCAACGGCAGCTCCACGCCGGAGGAGCGCTTCCAGGCGTGGGAGGAGAAGAACGCCGCGCTGCTGAACCGGGCGCGCACGACGCTGGACGAGATCCGCGGTTCGGACGCGTTCGACCTGGCGAACCTGTCGGTGGCGATGAGGACGATGCGCACGCTGCTGCGTACGCACAACTGATCTGCCGCCGAACGGCTGAAAGGGGCGGCCCCGGGGAAGTTCTCCCGGGGTCGCCCCTTCGCCGTGCTAAGAGAGACGGATGAAGGTCGTTTCACGGCTTTGGTCCACCGCGCCGCGTCGCGAAGCCCTCGTCGCGGCGGCGGTGCACCTGTCGCTCGCGGCCATCGGGTTCGTCGTCCTGCTGCTGGTCAACCGCCATCTCGGGCACAGCGTGGCGTGGCTGCTGCGCCGCTGGGACAGCGGCAACTATCTGAACGTGGCCGAGCACGGCTATCCGGGCAGGATCCCCTACCGCCCCAGCGGGCTGCCGGACTTCTCCCGGCTCGCCTTCTTCCCGCTCGTCCCCCTGCTGGTCCGGGGGACGCGGCTGCTGACCGGACTGCCCGTGGTGTACGCGGGGGTGCTGGTCTCCTGGTGCGCCGCCACGGTGGCCGCCGTCGGCGTGCACCGGCTCGTGCGGGCGGTGGGCGGCAGCGCGGCGGCGGGGTACGCGTGCGTGGCGCTGTGGTCCTGCTCGCCGTACGCCTTCGCGCTGTGGGTGCCGTACTCCGAAGGAGTCTTCAGCGCGGCCCTGGTGTGGGCCCTGGTGGCCATGGTGCGGCGGAGCTGGCTGACGGCCGCCGTGCTGTGTGTCGTGGCCGGCGCGGTGCGGCCGACGGCGGTGGTGCTGATCGGGACGCTCCTCCTGGCCGCCGGGTGGGCGCTGGTGCGGGGGCGGGCGGGCGGTGACGCACGGGCCTGGGCGGCCCTCGCCCTGGCGCCGCTGGGGCTGATCGGCAGCTGGCTGTACCTGGGCAGCCGGGTGGGGCGCGTGGACGGCTGGTTCGAGGCGGAACGGGCCTGGGGGCAGTCCTTCGACTTCGGCGTCGGCACCGGGGACTTCCTGTGGAGCGCGCTGCTCTACGGAAAGTCGTGGCGGGTCACCGATCAGCGCAACGCGGCCGTGCTCGCGTTGGTGCTGCTCACGGCCGTCGCCGTGCTGGCCCTGGCGCTGGACCGGAGCGTGCCCTGGCCGTTGGTCGTGGTGGTCGCCGGGGCGTGGTTGCTGATGATGGGGACGCCCGGCTCGCCGTTCTCCAAACCACGCTTCATGCTGCCGTTCCTGCCGGTTCCGCTTTTGTTGGTGGCGCGGCCGCTCGCGCGTGCTCCCTTAGTGGTCCAGGGCTGTCTCTACGGTGGAGGTGCGGTGGTCTCGGGGTGGTATGCGGCCGGCTTGCTCGTGCTGTTCGTGGGATCCCCGTGAGGGGAGCCGTCCCCGTCGCCCTCCGGCTCGCGGGCGGGCAGGGCGCGGAACACCCAGGCGCGGTAGGACCAGAAGCGGAAGAGGGTCGCCGTGCCGATGCCGAGGAACTTGAAGAGGTTGCTCTGGAACGGGGTGTCCCAGCCGAAGCCGTAGGTGGCGATGTAGAGGACGCCGTTCTCGATCACCAGGCCGACGGCGCTGAAGGCGGCGAAGAGGGCGATCTCCCGGCTGCTGCGGCTCTTGTCCCGGTCCCGGTAGGTGAAGTAGCGCAGCCCCAGGTAGTTGAAGGCGATCGCGACCACCGTCGCGATCACGCTGCACCGGACGACGGGCAGGCCGGTCGTCGCGCGGCAGAGGTTGAAGACCGCGAGGTTGACGAAGATCCCCAGCCCGCCCACGGTGCCGAACTTCGCGAACTCCCGGCCGAGCGCCAGCAGCCCCGTGGGCCCGGCCGCGTGCTTCCCTCCCGGCGTACGGGCTCCGCGCGTTCTTCGTCGTCCTCGTCCCGCTTGCGTTCCTCGCGCTTCCGTCAGGGGGGCCGATCGCTTCGCCGGTCGCAAGGGCTTCTCCAGATACGGTCGATTCGGGCGCCACGCAAAGCAGACATTTGCTAATAGATAGCTGATTGTAGTGTAAATTGCCGCGAAAACTAACATGGTGCGACAGCGGCGCCACGATGGGCGACGACGAGGCGGGGGTGGCGATGCGCGACGACAGGTGCGAGGACGACGTGCGGGAACGACGTGCGAGGACGGTGGCATGACTGAGGCGGTACTGCTCGTCGGCGGCAGGGGCACCCGGCTCCAGCCGCTCACCCTCAACACGCCGAAGCCGATGGTCCCGGCCGCCGGGGTGCCCTTCCTCGCCCACCAGCTGGCCCGCGCCAAAGCCGCCGGCGTCGACCACGTCGTGCTGGCCACCTCCTACCTCGCCGAGGTCTTCGAGCCGTACTTCGGCGACGGCTCCGCCCACGGGCTGCGGCTGACCTACGTCACCGAGGACGAGCCGCTCGGCACCGGCGGCGCCATCCGCAGCGCCGCCGGGGCCCTCGCCGCAGGTCCCGGCGAGCCCGTGCTCGTCTTCAACGGCGACATCCTCACCGGCCTCGACATCCCCGGCCTCCTCGGCAGCCACCGGCGTGCCGGGGCCGACGTCACCCTCCATCTGACCCGGGTGGCGGATCCCCGCGCCTTCGGCCTCGTGCCCACCGCCGCCGACGGCCGCGTCCTCGCCTTCACCGAGAAGCCGCAACACCCGGACGAGATCGTCACCGACCAGATCAACGCGGGTGCCTACGTCTTCCGGCGCGAGGTCATCGACGCCATCCCCACCGGCCGGCCGGTCTCCGTGGAGCGGGAGACCTTCCCCGGGCTGCTGGCCTCCGGGGCGCTGCTGCACGGCGTCGTCGACACCGCGTACTGGCTGGACCTCGGCCGCCCGGCCTCCTTCGTGCAGGCCTCCGCCGACCTCGTACGGGGCGTGGTCCGCTCCCCGGCCGTCCCCGGCGAGCCGGGCGAATACCTGGTGCTGCCCGGCGCCAGGGTCGAGGACGGGGCCCTGCTCGGCGGCGGCACCGTCGTCGGCGCCGGGGCGCACGTCGCGGCGGGTGCCGACGTCGAGGGGTCCGTCGTCCTGGAGGGCGCCCGCATCGAGGAGGGCGCGCGGATCCGGGCCTCCATGGTCGGCGCCGGCGCCCGGGTGGGCCCCCGGACGGTGCTCGACGGCGTCGTCATCGGCGACCACGCCGAGATCGGCGCGGACAACGAACTGTGCGACGGCGCCCGGATCTGGTGCGGCACGACCATCCCCGACGCCGCCATCCGCTTCTCCGCCGCCTGACCGCCGATGACCCTTTCCCCCTCGTCCCCGCGCCCCCCCTCGCCCCCTTGACTCCCCTTGTTCCCCTCGCCCCTACGAGCCCCCCGACCCTGCTGCCCCTCCTGACCGACCCGGCGCCACACCCACAAGGACAGGCCCATGAGACCCACGCACACCCCCGCCGCCGTGCCCCCGCTGCCCGCCGAGTGGGCACGCACTGCGACGACCGTGGTGATGCCCACGTACAACGAGGCGGCGAACCTGCCCGCGATGGCCGAGGCCCTGATGGCCCTGCCCCTGGAGGGGCTGCGGCTGCTGGTCGTCGACGACAACAGCCCGGACGGCACCGGCAAGGTCGCCGAGGGCCTCGCCGAGCAGTACAACGAGCCGGGCCGCACCCGCGTCGGCGTCCTGCACCGCACCACCAAGGACGGCCTCGGCCGGGCCTACGCGGCGGGCATGGCCCGCGCCGTCGACGAAGGCGCCGCGTACGTCCTGCAGATGGACGCCGACGGCAGCCATCCGCCCGGCAAGGTCGCCGAGATGCTCGGAGTCGCCCTCGCCACCGGCGCGGACGTCGTCGTCGGCAGCCGCTACGTGCCCGGCGGCACCCTCTCCGAGGCCTGGAGCCCGCACCGCAGACTGCTCTCCCGCTGGGCCAACGCCTACGCCAGCACCATCCTCGGCACCCGCGTCCGCGACATCACCGGCGGCTTCAACCTCTGGAGCGCCGCCGCGCTGCGCACCGTCGACCTCTCCTCCGTCGACAGCGCCGGCTACAGCTTCCAGGTCGAGACGAAGTACCGGGCGCTGCGGGCCGGGTTCACCGTCGTGGAGGTGCCGATCCACTTCGAGGACCGGACCGTCGGCGAGTCGAAGATGAACCTGTCCGTCCAGCTCGAATCCGTCGCCATGCCCTGGCGCCTGCGTGCGAAGACCGTCCGTGAACCCGGCAGACCCGCTCACAAGCCCGCTCGCTGAGCGCGTGGCCGCCAGGGGCGCCACCGGCCTCCCGCGCCCCGGGCCGGACGCCGGGCGGCGGGCCGCGGGCGGCGCCGCCCTGCTGCTGGCCGCCCTGCTGCTGGCCGCCCTGCTGCTGCTCATGGTGGTGCGGCTGCCCTGGGCCGGTGACCTCGGCATGCACGCCGCGGTCCTCGAACGGCTGCGCACGGACCTGCCCCACCCGGGCAACCCGCTGGTGGACGCGCACACCCCCAGCCCGTACTACTCGCCGTGGACGGTGCTGCTGGCGGTCGTCGCCGAGGCGACCGGCTGGCACACCTTCCTCGTGCTGCGGCTGGCCGCGTTCGTCGGTCTCGTCCTGCTGGTCACCGGCGTCGGGGCGTTCGTCGTCACCTTCACCCGCCGGGCGGCGGCCGTCCCGCTGGCCCTGCTGTGCGTGCTGCTGCTCTACGGGGTGCGGCTGTTCGCGTGGAGCGGCTTCCCGGGCCTCACCTCGCTGTCCCTGTCCCTCGCCTACCCGAGCACCTTCACCCTGGGCCTCGCCCTCCACTTCCTCGCCCTGCTGCGCCGGGCCCTCGGCGGACGCACCGAGTCGGCCCGGGGGCTGCCCGCCTTCCTGGCACTCGGGGCGCTGCTGGCCTGCGTGCTGCTGAGCCATCAGTTCACGGGCGCGGTCGCCGTGCTCGGCGCCGCCGCGATGCTGCTGGGCGCCAGGCCGTGGCCCGACCGGGCGGTGTGGGCGAGGGTCGGCGTGGCGGGCGTGCTGACGCTGGTGGTGCTCGCCCTGTGGCCGTACTACCCCTTCTACTCGCTGCCGGGCGCGGGCGGGCTGGACGACATCCACCGGCCGCTCTACGACCACTTGGCGGCGAAGTTCTGCCTGGTGGGGCTGGGCGTCGTGGCCCTGATGGCGCGTGGGGGGCGCGACCGCCGCGACCCTTTGGCGATCTTCTTCGTGCTGGGCCTCGCCGTCTTCGCGGCGGGCGGGCTGAGCGGCCATCACTCCTGGGGCCGGATCCTGCCCGCCGTCCTCCTGCCCGCCCAGCTCGCACTCGCGATCGAGGTCGCGGACGCCGGGGCGGACGCCTTCGCGCGCCGGTCGCGCGCGGTGGTCCCGGCGGTGGCGGTGACGGTCCTGGCCCTGCTGGCCGGCGCCTGGACGCAGGCCGGTGTGCTGACCTACGTCCTGCGGGACGCGGCCCTTCCGCCGGTGCTGCGCGACGTCCACCGGATCGCCCCCTGGCCGTCGTTCGCCTGGGCGGCCCGCCATGTGCCCAAAGGAGCGACGGTGATGACCGACAACTACTTCGCGCTGCGGATGCTCCCGGCCTACGGGCCGTACACCGTCGCCCCCGCCTACCCCGACTTCTTCCTCCCCGACGAGCGGCGGCGCCGGGAGGCGACCCGTCGCTACTTCGACCCGGCCACCGCCCGGGCCGAGCGGCTCGGCATCCTCAAGGAGTACGGCGCGCGGTGGGTGGTGCAGCGGATCGGCGGCCCCGGGCTGCCGGAGAACGACCCCTCGCTGCGCAAGGCCGCCCAAGGCCCGGGCGGGCTCGCGCTGTTCGAGGTCGCCGAGGTGGGCCGGGGCGTCGTCTCGGCCCGGGGGGTCGGTGCGCCCACGCCCGGGGGTGCCGGTGGGCCCACGCCCGGGGGAGCCGGCACGTCCACGCCCGGGGGTGCCGGATGACCGCGCCCGACACCCGGTCGCCGGACCGCGCTCGTGTGGCCCCCGTCGACGGGCCGGATGCCGCCGGGCGGTGGCTGCGCGGCGGCGCGCCGTGGCCGGTGCTCGCGGCGGCATCGCTCGTCTACGCGCTGAGCGTGTGGCAGGAGGCGAGCGCGGGCCGGCTGGGCGTCGACAACGCGGTGGTGGTGCGCGCCGCCCGGACGCTGCTCGACGGCGGCTCGCCCTACGCGGACAAACGGTTCCTCTATCCGCCCGGCGCCGTCTTCGCGGCCGTGCCCGAGACGCTGCTCACCGATCGCGGGGTGTCCCTCGTGGCGCCCGCCGCCACGGCCCTGCTCGTCCTCGTGGCCGTCGTGACGGCCCTGCGGATCTTCGGCGTACGGGCGGACAGCCGGCTCGCCGCGCTCACGGTCGCCGGGCTCGGTGCGTTCCTGCCGCTGCGCAGCGTCGTCCACCTCGCCAACTGGACCGTGTTCTCGGCCCTCGCGTTCCCCGCGGCCCTGCTGCTGGCGCGGCGCGGGCGCTGGGGCGGGGCGGGCGTGGTCGTGGGGGTGGCGATCGCACTGAAGCCGATACTGGTGCCCCTTCTGCTGCTGTTCGTCCTCGCCCGGCGGTGGCGGGCACTGGCCCGGGCCGTGGGCGTCCCGCTCGTGGTGTCCCTGGCCGCCGCGTGGGCGATGCCCCGGCCGGGGCTGTTCTTCACCCGGACGCTGCCGTTCCTGCTGCACGGGCAGGACGCCTACGCCCGTCCGTACGACGCCGCCTGGCCCTCGGTCCTGCCCCGCCTCGGCATCCCGCCCTCCCTCGCGTCCCTCCTCGCGGTGGCCGCCGCCGTGGCGGTGCTGGGCTTCGCCCGGCTGCGGTGGCGACGCGGGGGAGACGAGGGGCTGCGACTCGTGGAGTGCGCGGCGCTGCTGATGCTCGCGGCGTTCCTGGTGTCCCGGCCGTCGTTCCTCCACTACGCGCTGGTGGTGGTGCCGGCGCTGGTCGCGTCGGTGGTGGTCCGGAGGGCCGCGGCGCGCTCGGTGTGGTTCTGGCTGCCGCTGCTGCCGCAGGTCGCCGGGGTGAACTGGCCGGAGTTGCAGAGCGCCGAACGGCACGCCTTCAAGGACTTCGTCATGTTCACCGGAGCGACGGCCGCACTGTGCGCGGCCGTGTGGCGGGCACGCCCGCAGCCGGCCAGGGAGGTCACTGTCAGTGGCGACGCTTACTCTCTGTGTAGTGATCCCGACCCTCGGAATCACTCCGGAACGAGGTGAACTGTGACTGTCGCGCACCCCCTTCCCGGCCCCGACGTCAGCGTGGTCGTGATTGTCTACAACGACGCCGGGCGACTGCCGCGCGCCGTGCGGTCGGTGCTCGGCCAGTCGCTGCGCAACCTCGAAGTGATCATCGTTGACGACTGCTCCACCGACGACACCTTCGCCGCCGCCCGCCGGCTGACGGCCGCCGACCCCCGGGTGCGCCACATCCGGCTGCCGGTCAACAGTGGCGGCTGCAGCGCCCCGCGCAACGCGGGCATCGACGCCGCCCGGGCGCCCCGGCTGATGTTCCTCGACAGCGACGACGAACTGCCCTACCACGCCTGTAAATCGCTGCTGCTCACCGCCGAGGAGACCGGCGCGGACCTCGTCACCGGCGAGGTCACCCGGCTGTTCGAGGAGAGCGGCACCACCGGCCTGTGGTACCCCGACCTCTTCGAGGACGTGCGGCTGGTCGAGGGCATCCGCCAGGCACCCGAGTTCTTCCTCGACCACCTCTCGACCAACAAGCTCTACCGCGCCGACTTCATCGCCCGGCACGGCCTGCGCTTCCCCGAGGGCATCCACTACGAGGACCAGCTGTTCAGCGCCCGGGCCTTCACCCTCGCGCGGACCTTCGCCGTCGTCCCCTGGCCCGTCTACACCTGGCGGCTCGCCGCCGACCCCGACCGCTTGTCCATCTCCTCCAGCCGCCACGAACTCCGCAACGTGGCGGACCGGATCCATGTGGCCCGGCTCATCGACGCCTTCCTGGAGGAGACGGGCAACGCGGATCTGCGGCCCGCGAAGGACGAGAAGTTCCTCCGCCACGACTTCCGCCTCTACCTCGGCGACCTGCCCTTCCGGGACCGCCCGTGGACCGAGGCCTTCGCCGCCGAGGTCACGCCCTACCTGGACGGCATCGCCGCCGAGGCCTTCGCCACGATGCCGCGCGAGCAGCGGATCTGCCAGTACCTGCTGCGCGCGGGGCGGTTCGACGAGGCGGTCGAGTGCGCCCGCACCCTCGACCGCCCCCAGCTCGCCCCCCGCCACGTCGTACGGCACGACGGGCGTACGTACTGGGGTCGGGAGCTGCCCGCCGACGAGCGGGCGGCCGCCGGGCTCGACATCACCGACTGGCGTCTGGACGACCAGCCCTTCGCCGCCGGACCGCTGCGGCACGAAGTCGCCCGGCTGGAGGCCGACGGGCCCCTGCTGCGGCTCACCCTGCGCACCTACGACCCGGCACGGCTGCTGACCGGGCCCGGGGCGCAGAGCGTCACGGCCGAGCTGCGGCTCGCCACGACCGGCGAACCGCTGGCCGCGCCCTTCCACTACGACGGGGGGAACAGCGAGGTCCGCACCGCCGAACTCACCCTCGACCCACGGCTGATCCCGCTCGGGCCCAAGGGCTTCAGGGGCCGCCGCCACCCCGTCGTCGTCCTCGACCGGCTGGGCCTCACCCGCACCGACCCCCTGCTCGCCCCCGCCGGCCTGCCCGTGCTGCGGGCGGCCCTGCCCCTGCACGGGCCGTTCGCGGGACACCGCGTCCGGGTGGGCTGCGAGGGGCGCGGCGCGGGGCGGCTCGAATTCACCTGGGAGCGTGCGGGCGCCCTCGCCCACGCCGAGAGCGTGGCCCCGCGGCTGAGACCCGTACGCCGCCGGATCCACCGGCTGACCCGCCGCGTCACCGGACCCCGCGCCAAGGCCCTGACCTACCACGAGCTGCAGAGACTGCCCATCGACGACGAGCTGGTGATCTTCGAGGCGCTGGAGGGCCGCGGCTACGCGGACAGCCCCCGCTCCATCCACGAGGAGCTGCTCCGGCGTGACCTGCCGCTGCGTGCCGTGTGGTCCTACTCCGGCAGCCGCTCCTCCTACCCCGAGGGGGTGCCGCTGGTCAGACGGGGCAGCTGGGAGTACGTCCGCGCGGTCGCCCGCGCGCGCTACTGGGTGGACTCGCACGGCTTCCCGATGATCTACGGCAAGCGGCCCGGCACCCGCTACCTCCAGACCTGGCACGGCCAGGCGTTCAAGCACATGGGCTTCGACGTGCCCGAGCTGCGGCTCGCCAGTCCCGAACGCAAGCAGCAGCACCGCGACATGGTCGCCCGCTGGGACGCGCTCATCTCGCCCAGCTCCGAGTTCGAGAGGACCTTCGTCCGGGCCAACGGCTTCACCGGCGAACTGCTGCGCACCGGCCTGCCCCGCAACGACGTCCTCGTCCGCGGGGACGACCCCGAACAGCGCGACCGGGCGGCCGCCACCCGCGCGAAGCTCCAGATCCCGGACGGCAGCAAAGTGCTGCTCTACGCCCCCACCTTCCGCGACGGCGCGCGCGGCAGCGGCGAGTCCATCCGCGTGGACCTGGCCGGGCTGGTCCCCCTCACCGGCGAGGAGTGGACGATCGTGGTCCGCCCGCACTACTACGAGCGGTACACCGTGCCCCGCGAGCTGGGCCACGCGGTGCGCGACGGCCGGGAGTTCACCGACCTCAACGACCTGCTGCTCGCCTCGGACGCGCTGCTCACGGACTACTCGTCGGTGATGTTCGACTACGCCAACCTCGGGCGGCCCATCCTGCTCTACACCGACGACTACGAGCACTACCGCGCCACCTCGCGCGGCACGTACTACGACCTGCCCGAGATCGCCCCCGGCCCGATGCTCGCCACGACGGACGAACTGGCCGGGGCGCTGAAGGACATGGGCGCGGTGCGGGAGGAGTGGGCGGCGGCGTACGGCCGGTTCCAGGAGAGGTTCAACTCCCACGAGACCGGGTGGGCGAGCAAGGCCGTCGTCGATCTGTTCTTCGGAGAGGGACGAGAAGGGAGGGCCCGGTGAGCCCGCGCACACCCCGCAACGTCTTCCTGGTCGGCATCGACGTGGACTCCATGGGCGGCTCGCAGCGCGTGCTGCACACCCTCGCCCAGGGCTTCGCCGAGCGCGGGCACCGCGTCGATCTGATCGGGATCCGGCCGAGCCCCGAACCCCACACCTACGTCGCCGACCCGGGGTACCGGCACGCCACGCTCTACCGATCACCGCCCGCGCCCGCCTGGCGGGCCGCCTCCTTCGCCGAGCGGCTGCACCCCGCCCGGCTGCGCGAGGCCCGGGCCGAGCGACGGGAGCGGGAGCTGGCCCGGGCGCGGCTGGCCCGGCGCTTCGCGGCGGTGCCCGACGGCTACGTGATCATCGGCTCGCCCTGGGCCGCGGTCTGGCTGAACGCCGTCGACTGGTCGCACCTGAAGGGGATCGGGCAGTACCACGAGTCGTTCTTCCAGGCCTGTCACTCCCCGAACCTCCAGCTGATCCTGCGGCACTACCCGCAGCTGGAGAAGGCGGTGTTCCTGAGCGAGCCGGACGCGGCGGACTTCCGCCGCCGACGGCTGCCGAACGCGACGGCGCTGCCGAACCCGGTGCCCTTCACCCCCGCCGCCCCCGCACCCCTGGACACCCGGCGGGTCGGGGCGGTCGGGCGGCTGGAAGCGGTCAAGCGGCTGGACCGGCTGGTCGACTCCTTCGCCGCGGCCTGCGCCGACCGGCCCGGCTGGGAGCTGCACCTGTTCGGCGACGGCCCGCTGGAGCCGGAGCTGCGCGCGCACGCCGAGCGGCTCGGCGTCGCGGGCCGGGTCCGCTTCCGGGGCAGCGTGCGGGAGATGGCCGCCGCGTACCGGGAGCTGTCCGTGGTGGCCCTGACCAGCGAGCGCGAGGGCCGGCCGATGGTGCTCGCGGAGGCGTCCGCCGCCGGGGTGCCCTGCGTGAGCTTCGATCTGTCCGGCGGCGTGCGCGAGCTGGTCGACCACGGCCGCACGGGCACGCTCGTACCGCCCGGCGACACGGCGGCGTTCACCGCGGCCCTGCGGCAGCTGGTCGAGGACGAAGGGCTGCGCGAGCGCTACGGCCGCGCCGCGCGCGGCCAGGTCGCCCCGCTGGCCCTGCCCGCCGTGCTGGACCGGTGGGAGGCGCTGTTCGAGGAGATCGACCGGTAGGGGCCCGGGCCGGCCGGCGGCCGGCGGAGTGGGAGCGGAGCGGAGAGAGGGGGCGGTGATGCGGAAGGCTGTCCGGCGGATCGTCGGCTGGGTTGGGGCTGGGCTCAGCCGGAACCAAGCCCGTCCGGCGATTGAGGACACCGCCGCGCAGCGGTGGTGCGGACGACACGGCCTAGGGGTCGTCAGAGGGCGGCGGGTCGAGAAGAGGGCCGTGGCGCCCGCGGCAGGCGAAACGCGCCCGCGCCCGGCGCAGCCTGCCCAGGGCGACGTCCAGCGCGCTGCGCGCACCGGGCGCCAGCCGCAGGGCGAGCGAGCCGCCGGCCGTGGCGTACGGCTGGGCCAGCAGGATTCCGTAGCGCAGGCTGGGCAGGACGGTCCGGCGCAGCCCGCCGCCGACGGCCCGCACGGTCGTGCGGAACGAGGCGCCGGTCGCGCAGTGCACCCGCACGCGCACGTCCCACACCTGCGGTGCGGTGGTGCCGTCGCGGCGGCCCCGGGCGGCCAGCGCGTTGAGGCCGAGGGTGAGGTGCGCGGTCCACTGCGAGCCGTCGTGGGCCAGCGGGAGGCTGCGGGTGAGGAGCGCGCCGCCGTCCCGGTGGCGCAGTTCGACGTCGACGGTGTGCGGGCGGGCCGTGGCCAGTCGCCCGTAGAGGTCGTGGACGCGCAGCCCCAGTTCGAAGCGGGGCCCGGCGGGGGCGGGCGGCGGTGGCGACGGGGAAGAGCCCGGGGTGACGGGTGGCCGTGGCGAGGCGGCGGCTCCCGGCAGGGCGGGCGAGGGCGGCGGGCCGTGGTCGTCCGCCCGGGTGAAAGGCCACGGGCGGCGCCCGGGCAGGGCGGGCAGCGACGGCAGCCCGCGCAGCGCGGCGCGGGGGCCGGACAGGGCGCGTGCCGCCGCCTCGACGGTGATCGGCAGCCGGTGGGGCGGTGGGGAGCCGGGGCCGGTGAGCCCGTCGAGCTCCACCCGTGGCAGGTCCTCCGCCCACACCGGCCGGCCGTCGGTCTCGGCATAGGGCGGCAGCAGCCGGGCCGGGCGGGCGGCCAGCTGGGAGAGGCGGTCCAGGTCGCGCGGCGTCTCGGCGGCCAGCACGACCCGGGCGATCCAGCGGGCGGGCAGCCGGGCGGAGCACAGCTCGACCTCGTCGTACCCGGCCAGGCGGTCGCGGGCCAGGCGCCACCACGCGCGCCGGTACGCGGGGCTCCGGGTGGGCAGTTCGCGGACGTACATGCGCAGGTCGTGGTCGAGGAACTTCACCCGCGCCGCGTGCGCGAGGGGTTTGCCGCCGGAGTCGAGGAGGATCTCCACGCTCCGCCGGTGGGCGGCCAGGCGCGCCCGCCAGTTGGCGACCCGGTCGCGGTCGAGGGAGATCGACGGCTTGGCCGCGTCGCGGCGCACGTGCCAGATGTAGACGGTGTCGGGCACGGTCGCCACCCGGGGCGCCGCCGCGAGGACCTGGGCGGTGAAGACGAAGTCCTCGTAGGGGAAGGGGCCCTCGGGGAAGGCGATGCCGTGCTCGGCGAGGAAGGCCCGCGCGTAGAGCTTGTTGACGCAGAGGGTGTCGTGCACGAGCGCCGGATGGTCCCCGGGGATCCGCACGGCGGGCCGCCGGTAGAGCCCGGGCTGCCATCGGGTGTCGTGGCACCGGGGCAGTTCGCGGCGTACGCACAGGCCCGCCGACACGGGGACCCGGTGGCGCAGGGCGGCCCGCAGCAGGGCGTCCGCAGCGCCCGGCGGGAGCACGTCGTCGCTGTCCAGGAACATCACATAGGGCGCGGTGGCGGCCCGGACGCCGTCGTTGCGGGGGGTGCCGCAGCCACCGCTGTTGGCCGGGCGGTGGATGACCCGCAGGCGGGGGTGGAGGGCGGCCAGCTGGTCGAGGTATTCGCCGGTGCGGTCGGTGGAGGCGTCGTCCACGGCGATGACCTCGGCGACGGCGGCGCCCTGGGCGAGGGCGGAGTGGACGGCGTCACGGATGTGCCCGGCGTCGTTGAAGCCGATGACGATCACGCACACCCGTGCGACGGGTGGGGCGTCCGGGTCGCGTTCGAAGGTTTCGCTGTCGCTCGCTGCCACAGAACACAGTTTTACCTACAAATACCCATCAAGCAGGGCATGACGCCCATGGGCGCGGCCGCCCGGTGCGGAGCCCCGGGCCGGGGTCGGGACGAGGAGCGGCAGGGATGAAGGGAGGGACCGGAATGGGGCGGACCGGACTGACGGGACTGGCCGGGCTCGTGGGGCCGGCACGGCGACGACCCGCCGCCACGGACCCACAGCCGGACGGGATGCCGGGCGGCATGCCGGACGGGGACGGGGTGCCGGAGGAGGTGCCGGGCCGGGCGGCCGGGCCGTCGCCTCGGGGCGGTCGGCGGCGTACGGCGGTGGCCGCCGTCCTCGCGCCCGCCGTCGTCATGCTCGCGCTCGGCCTGTGGGGGCTGGACCGGGGCACGATGTGGCGGGACGAGAGCGCGACGTTCCAGGTGGCCCGCCGCTCACTGCCCGAGATCCGGCACCTCCTCGGCACGGTCGACGCCGTGCACGGCCTCTACTACCTGCTGATGCACGCCGTGGCGGCGGTGCGCGAGGACGAGCTCGCGCTGCGCGTGCCGTCCGTCCTCGCCGCCGCGGCCACCGCCGCCCTGGTCGGCGCGATCGGCTGCCGACTGGCCCGCCCCCGGGTGGGCCTGTGGGCCGGGCTGCTCTACGCCACCACCCCGTTCGTCAGCCACTACGCACAGGAGGGCCGCTCGTACGCGCTCGTCGCCACCGGCGCCGCGCTGGCCACCTGGCTGCTGATCCGGGCCGTCGAGCACCCCTCGTACGGGCGATGGGCGGGCTACGGCGCGGCCGTCGGGGTCACCGCGCTGCTCCACGAATTCGCGATCCTGCTGCTGGCCGCCCACGGCCTGACCCTGCTGCTCTCCCGCGTGACGTGGCGGATCCGGCGCGGGTGGGGGTGCGCGGCGTCGGCCGCGGCGCTGGTGCTGCTGCCGCTCGCGCTCTTCTCCCAGGGGCAGAGCGGACAGGTCTCCTGGATCAGGACGCCCGGCCCCGAGGAGGCCGAGGCACTGCTGCGCGCCTTCGCGGGCCCCGGTGACACCGTCCTCGCCGGCACCCTCCTGCTGATCGCCGTGGCGCTGCTCGCCCCACGGCCCCGCACCGGGGCCCTCCACCTCAGCGCGGTCGCCCTGCCCCTGGCCCTCGTCCCGCCGGTCCTGCTGTACGCCGCCGCGCAGTGGCAGCCGCTCTTCCTCGACCGGTATCTGCTGTTCGGCCTCGCGGGTGTGCCGCTGCTCGCCGCCGCCGGGGCCGACCGCCTCCTCGGGCTCCTGCCGCTGTCCCCGCACGGGCGGCGGGCCGTGGCGGCGGCCGGTGTCGCCCTCGTCGCGGCGGCCTTCGTCGGACAGCTCCCCGAGCAGGAGCGCGAGCGCCTGCCGGCCAGCCGCGGCGACGAACTCGCCCGGACCGCCTCGGTGGTCGGGCGGTTGGCGCGGCCCGGCGACGCGGTGCTGTTCCTGCCGCTGCACGAGCGCCGCGTGGCCCTCGCCTACCCACAGGACTTCACCGGCCTGCGTGACCTCACCCTCAAGCGCTCGCCCGCCGCCTCCGGCACCCTCTTCGGCGAGGAGGTGCCGGCCGCCGAGCTGCGCGCGCGGCTGGCCCGGCTCCCCGCGAGCGGCCGGGTGTGGGTCGTGGCGGACACCAACGTCGGCGACCGCTGGATCCGCTCCCAACGCGCCGAGCACGCCAAGACCACCGTCCTCGGCGAGCTCTACCGCGAGGAGTCCTCGGTGTTCGTACGCGGCGGCGCGGTGTCGCTGTACGTCCGCAGACAGGCCCCGCCCCCACAGGCGCGGGACCGGCTCATTTGACCCCGCCCGCCATGATGCCGTTGACGAACTGGCGCTGGAAGGCGAAGAAGACCGCCAGCGGCACGATCATCGAGAGGAAGGCACCCGGGGCGAGGACGTCGATGTTGCTGCCGAACTGCCGTACCTGCTGCTGGAGGGCGACCGTGATCGGCGGGTTGCCGCTGTCCGCGAAGATCAGCGCGATCAGCATGTCGTTCCACACCCACAGGAACTGGAAGATGCCCAGCGAGGCGATGGCCGGGCCGCCCAGCGGCAGCACCACCCGGGTGAACAGCCGCAGCTCCCCGGCACCGTCCAGTCGGGCCGCCTCCAGGAGTTCGCGGGGGATCTCGGCGAAGAAGTTGCGCAGCAGGAAGACCGCGAAGGGCAGCCCGAAGGCGGTGTGGAAGAGGATCACCCCGGGTGTGGTCTCGAAGACCCCGAGGGTGTTGAAGAGCTTCGCGACCGGAATGAGCGCCACCTGCACGGGGACGACGAGCAGTCCGACCACGACCATGAACCACCAGTCCCGGCCCGGGAAGTCGAGCCAGGCGAAGGCGTAACCGGCGAGCGCGCCGATCAGGATGACCAGCACCGTCGCGGGGACGGTGATCACAGCGGTGGTGAGGAGGGACTCCATCACCTTGTCGTTGCCGAGCAGGGCGCTGTAGTTCTCCGTCGTCAGCCCGCCGGGGTGGCTGAAGACCTGCCACCAGCCCGAGGCCTCGATGTCGGCCTCGTCGCGCAGCGAGGAGAGCAGCAGTCCGACCGTCGGCATCAGCCAGAAGAGGCCGACGACGAGGAGGAAGACGCGCAGGACGCCCCCGCCGGCCCGGGCGGCGACCCGCGCCGGAAGCGACCGCTTCGCCCGTACGGCCGTGTCCGTGGTGGTCATCGCCGCCGCTCCCTTCGCATCCTTCGTATGTTCACGAGCATCACCGGCAGGACGAGCAGCAGCAGGAGGACGGCGATGGCGCTGCCGACACCCTGGTTGACGTCCGTACCGAAGGACGACTGGTAGAGCTGCAGGGCGAGGACGTTGGCGTTGTCGAGGCTGGAGCCGGGGGCGATGATGTAGACGAGGTCGAAGATCTTCAGCACATTGATCATGAGGGTGATGACGACGACCGCGAGGACCGGTGCCAGCAGCGGCACGGTCACCCTGCGGAAGACCTGCCACTCGCTCGCGCCGTCGACCCGGGCCGCCTCCAGCAGTTCCCGGGGCACCCCCGCCAGGCCCGCCGCGATGAGGACCATCGCGAAGCCCGCCCACATCCAGATGTACGAGCCGATGATGGCCGGGGTGACGAGCGTCGGGCCCAGCCAGTCGACACCGCCGTAGGAGGCGGCGAAGTTGGCGGCCGGAAGGCGCAGCCGGGCGCCCGCCGCGGCGTCGGGCAGGGTGAAGGTGCCGTCGGCGGCCGAGGTCGTCGAGGCGACGGACCTGCCGTCCTTCACCGCCTCGACCCTGACGCCCGCCAGGGCCTTCTCGCCCTTGTCGACCCGCCCCGCCGTGCCGTCGCCGCCCTTGGCGAAGTCCAGCCACACCGTGCCGGTGACCTTCCCCGCGACCTCCCGCGGCGGGACGGCGTCCTTGGCGCCGCTCACGTCCTCCGGCTTGACGGCCACCAGCGGCAGCGCGGCCGGGGAGCCCGCCCGTACGGCTGATTTGGTGGTGAACGCACCGCCGCCGCTCGCCGCCAGGTCCCCGGTCGGCCGGGGGTGTGCGCCGGGGAAGGGCGCGGGGTCGGCGAAGGTGTCGTGGACGCCGACCCACACCGCGTTGGCCACGCCGCGGTCCGGGTCCTGCTCGTACACCAGCCGGAAGATGATGCCCGCGGCGAGCATGGAGATCGCCATCGGCATGAAGACCACCAGCTTGAACGCCGTGGCCCAGCGGACCCGTTCGGTCAGGACCGCGAAGATCAGACCGAGGGCGGTGGCGACGGTCGGGGCGACGGCCACCCAGATGACGTTGTTCCGCAGGGCCGTGCGGATCCGGTCGTCGGTGAAGACCTCGCGGTAATTGTCGACGCCCACGAAGCCGCCGCCGGAGGCGTCGAAGAGGCTGCGGTGGACGGAGTAGCCGATGGGGTAGACGACGAGGGCGCCGAGCAGGGCCAGCGCGGGCAGCAGGAAGCAGGCGGCGACCCACGGCCGGGTGCCGAGCACGCTCCTGGACGGGGTGACGGGCGGGTCGCCGGGCGTCGGCGCGGGCCCGGAGGCCGGGCCGCCGCCCGCTGTCGCGGTCGACATGAGGACGCGGCCGTCAGTTCTTGAACGCCTTGGCCGCGTCGGACTCCAGTTTCTGCTGGGTGCCCGCCACGTCCTTGGGGTTCCGCAGGAAGTCCTGGAGGTGCTTCCACTCGCCCTGCCCGGGCTTGCCGCCGAAGGAGGCGGGGGCCTGGTCGGACATGTCGAAGCGGAAGTCGTCGCCCGCCGAGACCAGCGCCTTGGCGATGGAGCGCAGCACGTCATTGGGGTACGCGGCCACATCGAGGTTCTTGTTGGCCGAGATGAAGCCGCCCTCGTGCGCCCAGATCCCGGCGGCGTCGGACGAGGCGAGGAAGGTCAGCAGCGCCTGCGCCGCCCGGCTGTCCTTGAGGGCCACCCCGACGTCGCCGCCGGTCACCACCGGCGAGTCGGAGCCCACCGCCGGGAAGGGGAAGACCTTCGCGTCGGTGCCGATCTTCACGTTCGCGCCGAGGATGTTGGCGGCCGCCATGTCGCCCTCGAAGACCATGCCCGCCTTCGCCTTCTCGCCGCCGACGAAGGTCTGCGTGACGGAGGCGGGGAAGGTGACCTGGATGGCGCCGTTGTTGCCGCCCGCCAGCAGCTCCTGCTTGCCGAAGAGCTGCCCGAGGGTGGTCAGCGCGTCCTTGACGGACGGGTCCGTCCACTTGATCCTGTGCTGGGCGAGCTGGTCGTACTTCTCCTTGCCCGCCTGGGAGAGATAGACGTTCTCGAACCAGTCGGTCAGGGTCCAGCCGTCCGCGCCGCCGACCGACACCGGCGGGACGCCGTAGTCGGCGATCACCTGGGCGGTGCGCAGGAAGTCGGCCCAGGACTTGGGCTCCTTTGCGCCCGCCGCATCGAAGATCTTGGTGTTGTACCAGACCAGGGACTTGTTGCTGGCCTTGAAGTACACGCCGTACCGCTTGCCCTGGTACGAGGCGAGGTCCTGCCACCCCTTGGAGTAGTTCTTCTCCAGCTGCGCGGTGACCTCACCGCCGAGCGGCTTGAGCCAGCCCTTCTGCGCGAACTCCTTGAGCACGCCCGGCTGCTGGAGCATCGCCACGTCCGGCGCCTCGCCGCCGGCTATCTTCGAGCCGACGAACGAGGACATGTCGTCGCCGCTGGGCACGAACGACACCTCGGCGCCCGTCCGCTTGGCGAACTCGTCCAGCACCTTCGTGAAGTTCTTCTGCTCCGCGCCCGTCCAGACGGCGGTGACCTTGAGCTTCTGCCCGTCGAGCTTGGGAAGGTCGACGGTCTGCGGGAGCGGTTTCGACGACTTCGGCTGCTCGCCGCCCTTCGGATCCTTGTCGGCGTCGTCCCCACAGCCGGCGGCTGTCAGGGCCAGTGCCGCCGCCGCGACCAGAGCCAGCGCGCCGCGCGTCGCGCGCGCCCCGCGCGGCGAACTGCGAAGCGGTGTACGCGATGTACGCATAGCCGTCCTCCCCGTGCCCGGTTCCCCGTGGACGGCCGCGCACCGCACGTCGAACCGGCGTACGGCCTGTCTCCCGTGCCGACAGTCCTACGCCCGGTCCGGAGCTGCCGCAATACCGCCGCCGGTATCAACTCACCGATCGTGACCGGGCTGTGATGCGCCGTCACATCGATCGTGCCGCGCCGGCCCCCGTGGACCCGCCCGTCACACCGGGCGGGGCGGGTCCGGCGGGAGGAGGGGCGGCGCCGGGGAGGCGCCCGCCGACTGGGCGGCGCGCAGCAGGGCGCTGGCGAGCAGGGCCAGGTCGGTCGGGCCGTTGCCCAGCTCGCGCAGGGGGCGACGGGTGGGCGGATCGCCCATGCGCTGCCAGTCCACGGGTACGACCGTCGGGCGCAGCGTCGCCGTCCGGGGGATCCGCCCCGTGACCCGGCCCGCCTGGAACGGGGTCATCGCGTCGTCGTCCGGCCGCTGCAACCTGCCGCGCCCCGGGGCGGGTTCGCCCGACCCGCTGCCGTCGCCCGCGCCGTCCGCGGATGCGGGCGCGATCTCCAGCGTGACGCGCAGCCCCGACCGCTCGACCGCCGCCGTGTCGGCCGTGCGCTCCGGGCGCCCGGACGCGGCGACCAGGTGCACGCCGAGCCGCTCGCCGTCCCGGGCCACGGACTCCAGCGCCCGCACGACGGAACCGGCCGCCGGGCGGCCCGTGCTGCCGAGGGCGGGGGCGACGAGGGCGTCGAAGTCGTCGACGAGGACGACGAGGCGGGGCAGGGCGGTCTCGGCGGTGCGCGCCGGGCCGTCCTTCTGCGCGCGCAGCTTGAGGGTGCCGCTCGGCGCGGGGTCCAGGTCGCCGGACCCCGCGTCCGCCGGGCGACGGGGCGAGATGATCTGCGCGGCGGTGTGCTGCGCGTGCCATCCGCAGAAGTCCAGCCGGCCCAGCAGCTCGGCGCGGCGCTTCAGCTCCGAACTCAGCGCCTGCGCGAACTCCCGCATCCGCACCGGATCGGCGGCGGCGAGATACGTCGACACGTGCGGCAGGTCCGTGCAGACCCGCAGCCCCTCGCCGCGCTCGGCGCCCGCCCCGTCGACCAGGACGAGCGAGAGCCGGTCGGGGCGGTCGGCGGCCGCCAGCGACGCGGCGAGCGAACGCAGCAGCTCGGTCTTCCCGCAGCCGGGCCCGCCCTCGACGAGCAGATGCGGGCCGTCCGCGGCCAGATCGACGGTCAGCGGCCCGTGCGGACCGGCGCCGAGGACCGCGACGGCCCGCCCGCCGGGCCGGGTGCCCCGGTCCGTGGCCGCCGCCCAACGGGCCGTCAGCGAGGCGGGCGTGGCCCGGGCGAGACCCAGCTCGTCCAGCAGCCGCGCGGTCCGCGGCAGCGCCGCGACCACCCGCCCGGCCTGTCCGTGCGCCCCTTGCGCGTCCGCCATCCGCAGCGGCGCCAGCGCCCGCGCGAACCGCTCGGCCCACGCCGCCGACACCGCGTCGACGGCGGCGATGACGGTGCTGCCGCCGGGAGTCGCCGCGGGGTGGACGCCGGTGCCGTGGGCGGGCGCCGGGACCGTACCGCCGTACTGCGTGGCGTGCCCGCCGAGCGCGGGCACGCCGCCGGGCGGCCCGTACTCCCCGGGCACCGCGACGCCGGCCTGCGGCCCCGCGCCCGCCTGGAACGCCGCACCGCGGTGGATCACCTGGACCACCGTGGCCACGTCCCCGCTCAGCAGCGCCACCGCGCCGCACTGCGGGAAGGCGGGGGAGACCGCGCGGGCCGTGTCGAGGGTGGCGGAGACGGGGGAGGCGGGGGTGGTCGCCGGGGCGTCCGCCAGGCACAGGAGGTGGATGCCCGCCGCCGGTCCGCCCGTGGCCAGCCGCGAGACCGTCTCCCGCAGCGCGGCCGAGCCGGGGTCGCCGTCGACGATCAGGAGCGTGTACGGGCCGGTGTGGTGCTCGACCACCGAGGCCACGGCCTCGGGGGCGGCGGTCGTCCAGTTGGGTCCGAGGGGGCCGTCGTCGAGGCGGCGCACGAGCTCCGCCGTGCGGGCCTCGGCCTGCTCGCGGTCGTAGGCGACCAGCAGTCGGCAGTCCTGCCCGTGCGTCGGCCGGAGCTGCGGCAGCCAGCCCAGCCAGGACCACTCCGCCAGCCGCTCCTCCACGCTCCGCGAGCGGTCGGCGCTGATCAGGACGAATTCCAGCGCGGCGGGCGGGTGCAGCGCCGCGAGCTGCGCGAGGACGGACCGGGCCAGCCCGGACAGCCGCTCCCGGGGGCCCGCCAGGCCGAGCGCCCCGACCTCCCGCAGCGCGACCGTCACCGGCACGGACGGCAGCAGTCCGCTGCCGTCGGCGGCGTACCGGTCGGTGGTGCCGAGCCGCACGGTCAGCAGGTCCGGGTGGTCCGGCCCGCGCTCCCACAGCCGGGGCCCGGGGCCGAGCGCGGTCAGCAGCACGCTCGCGGGGTCGGGCCACCGCTCGCGCAGCGACCCCGCCAGGGCGCGGGCCCGCTCCGCGTCGCCCTCGGCCGACGGCGGCCACTCCTCGGCGACGACCGCCCGCTCGGCCCCCCGCCCACCGGCCAGCCGCCGGGCCCAGGCGCCTATGCCGCGGTTGCGGCCGCCCCGCTTGCCGTCGGCCCGCTCCTCGCCCGCGGTGGGCGGTGCGCTCGGCGCGGAGGGGACGTCGAACTGGGTGCCGCGGCCGCCGTGGGTGATGTGCCCGCCGGGGGCGTAGCCCGGGGTGTAGGGGTCGGGCGCTCCGACGAAGCCGGTGTGGTGGCGCGGGCCGGGCACGGAAGGGTCGGCGTACCCGCTCGGTGCCACGGCTTCGGGCGAGCCGAAATACCCCTCCGCGAACCCGGCGATCCCGACCGAGTGATGGGTCTCGGCGGTCCTGGCGGGGCCCGCGGTCGCGTGCGCCATCGCGGGGCCGCCGCCGGCGTCGCCGAAGCCGCCGGTCGTCGCGGGCCCGGTGCCGCCGGGGGCGCGAGCGGGTCCGGGGACACCGGCGTACCCGCCGCCCGCGCCCGGCCCCGGGAAGCCCGCGGAGCCCTCGGCCCACGAGGTCGTCCCCCGGGGCTGTGCCGCGCCGGGGACCGTGCCGGCCGCCACCCGGAGGTGCCCCTCCCCGTCCGGTGCCGCGGGAAGGACGCGCGGCGAGGTGTCGGGAGGGCTGTGCAGGCTCAGCGTGGACTCGCCGACCCGCAGCAGCGTGCCGGAGGGGAAGGGGACCGCGCGGCCGTCGACCGGGGTGCCGTCGAGGACGGTGCCGTTGGTGGAGCCGAGGTCGTGGAGGGTGACGGCGCCGTCGTCGGTGACGGTGACCGCGCAGTGCAGCCGGGAGACGTCGGGGTCGTCGAGGGGCACGTCCGCCGAGCTGGAGCGGCCGATGCGGACCTCGCCGCCGTGCAGCAGGTGCACCCCGCCCGCGTCCGGGCCCGAGACCACGTGCAGCCGGGCGGCGGCCTCCGGCACGCCGGACAGGAGCACGCCCGCGTGCCGGTCGGGGTCGGCCGGGGCGCACAGGGACAGGACGGCGCCGTCGATCAGCGGCGGCTCGCCCAGCGCGCAGCGCTGCGCGTCGAGCCGCTCGGCCCCGGCGTAGACGACGACGGCACCGCTGCCGAGATCGCAGCCCGCCGCCGCGGCGACGGCCGCGAGGCCGCTCGCCACACTGGCGAGGGCCGTCCCGGCGGGGGCGGTCACCAGCACGTCGCAGGCGCGCGTCGCGTGAGGGGTGGTGTGGCCGCTGAGCGGCCCGAGGACGGTCAGCCGGATCTGCATCGCCGTCAACGGTCCCTTCCTGCCCGGGGTGCCCGGCAGGGTTCCGCACTTCCCCCACCACGCACGGGCGCGTCGGCACGTACAGGTCACCACGTTCGCGCGGGGCCTCCCGCTCCCTCCCCGCCGCTTCCGTGCTGTGAGCATCCTCGCACCTGCCACCGACGACGCGCCCGGCGAGAGCCAATTCGTGATCTTGAACGACGATCCGAAGGTGAGAAAACGTGAGGTCGCGAACGCCGGATGGCGAAGTCGTACCGCACCCTGTTCGCTACGGGTTCGCTACGGGTTCGCCAAGGCCCGCTCCCCGCCCCTCACCGTCATCCGCACGTGCCCGGGTCCCCCGCACGGGGGGCGTGGCGGGACACGTGCGGCAACCATCTGTCCGGAACGCGCGTCTTTCCCACGAGCCCCACTGAAGGAGACCCGTCAACGGTCGGTGCGGCGGCACTACAGTGGGCGAATGGCCGGGCAGCGGCCACCGCAAGCTTGGATCACGATCAGGGAGCGCATGACGTGCGGCCGGTAGGCAGCAAGTACCTGCTCGAGGAGCCGCTCGGACGCGGAGCCACGGGCGTCGTCTGGCGAGCCCGCCAGCGAGAGGCGGCCGGCGCCGAGGCCGCCGTGGCCGGCCAGCCCGGCGAGACCGTCGCGATCAAGGTCCTCAAGGAGGAGCTGGCGAACGACGCGGACGTCGTGATGCGCTTCCTGCGGGAGCGCTCCGTCCTGCTGCGGCTCACCCACCCCAACATCGTCCGCACCCGCGACCTCGTCGTCGAGGGCGATCTGCTGGCGCTCGTCATGGACCTGGTCGACGGCCCGGACCTGCACCGCTATCTGCGCGACAACGGCCCCTTCACCCCCGTGGCGGCCGCGCTCCTGACCGCCCAGATCGCCGACGCGCTCGCCGCCAGTCACGCCGACGGCGTCGTCCACCGCGACCTCAAGCCCGCCAACGTTCTCCTGAAGAACGACGGCCAGGCGATGCACCCGATGCTCACGGACTTCGGCATCGCCCGCCTCGCGGACTCACCCGGACTCACCCGCACCCACGAATTCGTCGGCACCCCGACGTACGTCGCGCCCGAGTCCGCCGAGGGCCGCCCGCAGACGTCCGCCGTCGACATCTACGGCGCGGGCATCCTGCTGTACGAGCTGGTCACCGGCCGTCCGCCGTTCGCCGGGTCGACCGCGCTGGAGGTCCTGCACCGCCACCTCAGCGAGGAGCCGCGCCGCCCCACCACCGTCCCCGAACCGCTGTGGACGGTCATCGAGCGCTGCCTGCGCAAGCGCCCCGAGGAGCGGCCCGGTGCCGAGAGCCTCGCCCGTGCCCTGCGCGTCGTCGCCGCCGGTGTCGGCGTGCACGCCTCCCCGGCGCAGGCCGAGGCCGCGCTCGGGGTCGCCGCGCTGCTCGCCCCGGACCCCGAGCCCGCCCAGGTGCCCGGCACCGGCGCGGACGGCGCCGGGGGCGCCGCTCCCGGCGACGCCGATCCCACCCAGATGCTCCCGACGAACGCGGGCTCGTACGACCCGAACGCCGCGACCAGCTTCCTGCCGACCACCCCGCCCGGACCGGCCGGACCGAACGCCGACCCGACCCAGGTCCTGCCCGCCGGCCCCGGCGGGCCGCAGGCGGGCGACCCCACCCGCGTCATGCCGCCGGTGCCCCCGGGCCCGCCGCAGCCGTCGGGCGACGACCCGCACCCGTGGCAGACCCAGCTGCGCGCGGCCCGCGACCGCAACGACCAGACGCAGGTCCAGTACCTGGACCCCAGCGAGGACCCGCTGCGCCGCCGCCCCACGCGCCGGGCCGGCGCACCCCAGCAGCCCCCGCAGCAGCAGCCGCCGCGTCACCAGCAGCCGCCGCCGCAGGGCCAGCAGTACGGGCAGCAGTACGGCCAGCAGCAGTACGGGCAGCAGCCGCCGCAGCCCCAGCAGTACTCTCCGCAGCGCCCGCCCCAGCGGCAGCCGAGACAGCAGCCTCAGCCGCGCTACCAGCAGCCGCAGCAGCCGCCCCAGCAGCAGCACCAGCCGCAGCGCTACACCCCGCCGCCCGCCCCCGAGCCCGCCGCCCCGCGCCGCGAGCCCAGGCCGCCGCGGCAGCGCAGCGCGAACCCGATGCGGATTCCGGGTCTGGGCTGCCTCAAGGGCTGTCTGTTCATGATCCTCATCCTCGTCCTCGGGTCCTGGCTGGTCTGGGAGTTCACCCCGCTCAAGGACTGGGTCGCCGACGGCAAGAGCTTCTGGGACGCCACCTGGGACTGGGTCACCGACGTGAAGGACTGGGTCTCCGGCCTCGGTTCGGGCAAGTAACCCGGCCAGGTCACCTGTCGGCCGGGGGCAGTCGCCCCCGGCCGCCCCGTCTCCGGCACGATCTTGGAGACTTGTCGACATCTGAAGGGTGTTTTCTGCCGCAGAAGCGGCGGTCGGCACAGATCGGTGCCCCTAACATCCCTTCAGCCGCGTAGCTTTGTCGCCAACGCGCCCTTGTCGGGGGTCGGAGGACCAGGAAAGGAAGCCGAAGAGTCTTGGCACGGAAGATCGGCAGCCGGTACACCGCCCACCAGGTCCTGGGGCGCGGCAGTGCCGGCACGGTGTGGCTTGGCGAGGGCCCCGAGGGTCCGGTCGCCATCAAGCTCCTGCGTGAGGACCTCGCGTCCGACCAGGAGCTCGTGGGCCGGTTCGTGCAGGAGCGCGCGGCCCTCCTCGGCCTCGACCATCCGAACGTCGTCGGGGTGCGCGACCTCGTCGTCGACGGCGCCGACCTCGCCCTCGTCATGGACCTCATCCGAGGGACGGACCTGCGCACCCGCCTCGACCACGAGCGCCGCCTCGCCCCCGAGGCCGCCGTCGCCATCGTCGCCGACGTCGCGGACGGGCTCGCCGCCGCGCACGCCGCCGGGATCGTGCACCGCGACGTCAAGCCGGAGAACGTCCTCCTCGACATGGCGGGCCCGCTCGGCCCCGCCGGGGCGCACCCCGCCCTGCTCACCGACTTCGGCATCGCCCGCCTCGTGGACACGCCCCGCCGTGCCGCCGCCACCGGTGGGGTCGGTGGCGCCGCCGCCGCGGGCGGCCGCTCCCCGAACCCGCGCAGCGTCATCGGCACGCCCGACTACCTCGCCCCCGAGATCATCGAGGGCCTGCCGCCGCGCGCCTCCGTCGACGTCTACGCCCTCGCCACCGTGCTGTACGAACTGCTGGCGGGCTTCACCCCCTTCGGCGGCGGTCACCCGGGCGCCGTCCTGCGGCGGCACGTCACCGAGACGGTGGCGCCGCTGCCCGGCATCCCCGACGAGCTGTGGCAGCTGATCGTCCAGTGCCTCGCCAAGGGCCCCGCGTCCCGGCTGCGGGCCTCGGAGCTGGCGGTGCGGCTGCGCGAGCTGCTGCCGAGCCTGGCCGGGTACCCGCCGCTCGACATCGACGAGCCCGAGGACGGGCAGAGCGCCGCGGACACCGGGCGCGACGGCGGCTACGACGACCGGTCCGCGACGGCGGCCGTGGCCGCCGAGCCGCGCCGCCGGGGTGTGGTGCCGCTCGTGCCGGGGGCCGTCGCCGACTCCAGCCGTGAGACCCACACGAGCATGCGCGTGCCCGGCCCGGAAGAACTGGCGGGCGGCGCCCACGGCACGGCCCGCGCCCCGCGCGCGGCGGGGGAGCGCCGGGCGGGCTCCGCGCGCCACCGGTCGGCTTCGGAAGCGCTCCGGCGCCGTCGTGTGAAGCTCGGCGCGGCCGCGGTGGCGCTGGCCGCCGCGGCCGGGGTGGGCGGCTGGTTCGCCGTGGGGAACGACGATTCCGGCGACGCCAAGCCGGGCGTCCACCGCACGGAGCCCTCGCCGGGAAGGTAGCTCGCGGCCCCGGGCCGAGCCCGTCGGCGTCAGCCGGAGCCCGGCCTCTGAGGCGGGGCACCATGTCCCGGTGCCGGTGGCTGTGGGGACCGGCGAGCCCGCTGGGATCGGCCTGAGCCCGGACCCGGAGTCGGGGGACCAGGTGCCGGTGTCGGACCGGGCGGCGGAGCCGCCACGGCGGTGGCCCGGCGGCCGGATCCGGGCCGGAGGGAACGGCGCTGCCCACGCGAGCGCCGCCCATGCGACCAGCGCCCGCCGCCGCCCGGGATACGGGGGCGCCCCCTCCTTCTTTATGGCCTTTGCGGCCTTTATGGCCCGGAAACACTCGGCCGCGGCCCGGAAATACCCGCCCCGGAGATCTTCGGCGCCGACCTTCGGGCCGTGCAGCCCGGCGCAGCCGTTAGGCTGGGTGCGTGGCAGTCGTTGATGTATCCGAAGAGCTGAAGTCCCTCTCCTCGACCATGGGGTCGATCGAGGCCGTCCTGGACCTCGACAAGATGAGGGCCGACATCGCCGTGCTCGAGGAGCAGGCGGCGGCCCCGTCCCTGTGGGACGACCCGGACGCGGCCCAGAAGATCACCAGCCAGCTGTCGCACCTCCAGGCGGAGCTGCGCAAGACCGAGGCGCTGCGCGGCCGCATCGACGACCTCGCGGTGCTCTTCGAGCTCGCCGAGGCCGAGGACGACGCGGACACCCTCGCCGAGGCCGAGTCCGAGCTGACCGCGGTCCGCAAGGCGCTGGACGAGATGGAGGTCCGTACCCTCCTCTCCGGCGAGTACGACTCCCGTGAGGCGCTGGTCAACATCCGTGCCGAGGCCGGCGGCGTCGACGCCTCCGACTTCGCCGAGCGCCTGCAGCGCATGTACCTGCGCTGGGCCGAGCGCCACGGTTACAAGACGGAGGTCTACGAAACCTCGTACGCGGAAGAGGCCGGCATCAAGTCGACCACCTTCGCCGTCCAGGTCCCGTACGCCTACGGCACGCTCTCCGTCGAGCAGGGCACCCACCGCCTCGTGCGCATCTCGCCCTTCGACAACCAGGGACGCCGCCAGACATCCTTCGCGGGCGTCGAGGTGCTGCCGGTCGTCGAGCAGACCGACCACGTCGAGATCGACGAGTCCGACCTGCGCGTGGACGTCTACCGCTCCTCCGGCCCCGGCGGCCAGGGCGTCAACACCACCGACTCCGCGGTCCGGCTGACCCACCTGCCGACCGGCATCGTCGTCTCCTGCCAGAACGAGCGCTCGCAGATCCAGAACAAGGCGACCGCGATGAACGTCCTCCAGGCCAAGCTCCTTGAGCGTCAGCGCCAGGAGGAGCGCGCCAAGATGGACGCCCTCAAGGGTGACGGCGGCAGCTCCTGGGGCAACCAGATGCGTTCGTACGTCCTGCACCCGTATCAGATGGTGAAGGACCTGCGTACCGAGTTCGAGGTCGGCAACCCCACCTCCGTGCTCGACGGCGACATCGACGGCTTCCTCGAGGCCGGTATCCGCTGGCGCAAGCAGCAGGAGAAGTAGCCCAACCGCCGACATAGTCGGACATCACGCCCTTAACTGCCTTGACGCCACCCTGAAAACTATGAAGGGTGGCGTTCGGCATGCGTATCACTGGGGCGCGTGTGGCGGGGGGCGAGCGGCCCGGCTGGTACGGCCGGTTGAGCTACGCGTGATCCCCAGGGCGCCATGGCCCCGTGAAGAGCTGCTCCAATGACGAGTTCAGCTACTGGGGGTAGCAGGCAGATGACGAAGAACACGCGACTGCGCGTCGCGCGAATAGCTGCCGGTGCGGTGATCGTGGCCGGCGCTTCGCTGACCGCCGCCGGCGCGGCATCGGCCGCCGGGGTGGACGTCCAGGTCGGTGGCATCGGGGTGAAGGCGACCGTAGGCGCCGACCCGACCGTCGAGCCCACGGTCGACCCGACCGTCGACCCGACCGAGATCCCGCAGCCGACGCAGCCGCCCACCACCGGCGGTACGACCACGGGTGGCACGACCACCGGGGGCACGTCGGAGGGCGGCACCACCACGGGTGGCACGACCACCGGTGGCACGACCGAGGGCGGCACCACCACCGGCGGCACGACGACCGGTGGCACGACGACCGGTGGCACGTCGGAGGGCGGCACCACCACCGGTGGCACGACCTCCGAGGGTTCGACCAGCGGCGGCAGCACCAGCGGCGGCTCGACGAGTGGCGGCTCGACCTCCGGCGGCTCGACGAGTGGCGGCTCCACCTCCGGTGGCTCGACCTCCGGTGGTTCGACCAGTGGTGGCTCCACTTCCGGTGGCTCCACCAGCGGTGGTTCCACCTCCGAGGGCTCGACCAGCGGCGGCACCACGACCGGTGGCAGCTCGACCTCCGGCGGCTCGACCTCCGGCGGTTCGACCAGCGGTGGCTCGACCTCCGAGGGCTCCACCAGCGGTGGCTCGACCTCCGAGGGCTCGACCGGCGGCAGCACCACGACCGGCGGCACCACCGGCGGAGACGACGACGGCACCACCACCGGCGGCTCCACCGGCGGCGACGACGACCACAGCGGCTCCGCCACCGGCGGCAGCGGCAAGGGCGACGACGCCACCACGTGCCCGGTGGACACGGACTCCAACTGCGGCACCAGCACCGACGGCGGCGGCTCCAAGCCCGTGCAGCAGGCCAAGCCGAAGGAGCAGCTGGCCCAGACCGGTGCCGGACAGACGTCCTACCTGATGATCGGCGCCGCGACGATGATCGCCGGTGGCATCGGCTTCCGGATGCTGCCGCGCCTGGTCAACCGGAACACCGCGGCCTGATCGGGTACCGCGTGCGATGACACGACGAAGGCCCGGAGCGGGCGAACGCTCCGGGCCTTCGTCATGTCTACGGTGAGTCTTCGTGCTCCGCGGGGGTTACGTCCGCGTGAGGATGCGCATACGCTCCGTCCGTACGCCGGTCGTCGAGCGTGGTCGGGTGGTTACGCGGCGAGTCCGTGGGCGACCAGGGCCACCGCGACGAGCGCCACCAGCAGCGCGATCAGTGTGGCGGGCGTCAGCGCGGCGAACGCGCCTTCCTGCTGCTCAAGCCGCTGTCGGCTGGCCCGGCAGACCGGGCACCTGCCCTCGCTGACCCGGCCCGCGCAGCTGGCGCACACCAGTCGGTCGCATGTCATGCGATCTCCTCCTCCGGCACGTCCAACGCGCGGGATACCCGTGTGGTTCCCCTTACCACTGTGCCAGCTTTCCCGCCGTTCGGCGCGACTGCTCGCGCGCAGCGCAAAACGGGGCCCAAATGTCCTCGTTTTGTCCCCGATGGTGTCGGTAATAAACGCGCCAACCCCGGATGCCGACTGCGCGTGCGGTGGTGGTTCGCGTATGGTCACGCACACCGACGGGAGCCGCGCGCGCGGTGTTCCGTGCCACTATCCAGGTCGACGCGTGGTGCACTCGTGATCCGATTCGACAACGTCTCCAAGTCCTACCCGAAGCAGAACCGTCCGGCGCTCCGCGACGTCTCGCTGGAGATCGAGAAAGGCGAGTTCGTCTTCCTCGTCGGTTCCTCGGGTTCGGGCAAATCCACCTTCCTGCGGCTGCTGCTGCGTGAGGAGCGGGCCAGCCACGGTCAGGTCCATGTGCTCGGCAAGGACCTCGCCCGGCTCTCCAACTGGAAAGTGCCGCAGATGCGCCGCCAGTTGGGCACCGTGTTCCAGGACTTCCGGCTGCTGCCCAACAAGACGGTCGGCGAGAACGTCGCCTTCGCCCTCGAGGTCATCGGCAAGCCGCGCGGTGAGATCCGCAAGGGTGTGCCGCAGGTCCTCGATCTGGTGGGCCTCGGCGGCAAGGAGGACCGGATGCCCGGCGAGCTGTCCGGTGGTGAACAGCAGCGCGTGGCCATCGCTCGCGCGTTCGTCAACCGGCCGATGCTGCTGATCGCCGACGAACCGACCGGCAATCTCGACCCGCAGACCTCCGTCGGCATCATGAAGCTGCTGGACCGGATCAACCGGACCGGGACGACCGTCATCATGGCCACGCACGACCAGCAGATCGTGGACCAGATGCGCAAGCGCGTCATCGAATTGGAAAAGGGCCGGCTCGTGCGCGACCAGTCGCGCGGCGTCTACGGCTACCAGCACTGAAAGGACGCCATGCGCGCCCAGTTCGTCCTGTCGGAGATCGGCGTCGGTCTCCGCCGTAATCTCACGATGACCTTCGCGGTCATCGTCTCCGTCGCCCTGTCGCTCGCCCTCTTCGGCGGGTCGCTGCTCATGCGCGAGCAGGTCAGCACGATGAAGGGCTACTGGTACGACAAGGTCAACGTCTCGATCTTCCTCTGCAACAAGGTCGACGCCGAGTCGGACCCCGCCTGTGTGAAGGGCGCGGCCACCGAGGACCAGAAGAAGCAGATCAAGGCCGACCTGGAAAAGATGCGGGTCGTCCAGAGCGTCCAGTTCGAGACGAGCGACGAGGCGTACAAGCACTACAAGGAGCAGTTCGGGAAATCCCCGATCGCCGGGTCCCTGACGCCGGACCAGATGCAGGAGTCCTTCCGGGTCAAGCTCAAGGACCCCTCCCAGTACAAGGTCATCTCCAGCGCCTTCTCGCAGCGCCCCGGCGTCCAGGTGGTGCAGGACCAGAAGACCCTGCTGGAGAACCTCTTCAATCTCCTCAACGGCATGAATCTCGCGGCGCTCGGCGTGATGGGCCTGATGCTCGTCGTGGCGCTGATGCTGATCGTCAACACGGTCCGGGTCTCGGCGTTCAGCCGCCGCCGGGAGACCGGCATCATGCGGCTGGTCGGCGCGTCCAGCATCTACATCCAGATCCCCTTCATCATGGAGGCGGCCTTCGCCGGGCTCCTCGGCGCGGGTTTCGCCTGCGTCCTGCTCGTCTGCGGGCAGTACTTTCTGGTGAACAACTGGCTCACGCACCACGTCGACGTGATCCAGTTCATCGGCTGGGACGCGGTGCTCGCCAAGCTGCCGCTGGTGCTCGCCATCGGCCTGCTGATGCCCGCGCTCGCCGCGTTCGTCGCGCTGCGGAAGTACCTCAAGGTGTAGCCGGAGCGGCACGAGCACACATGACATGCGCCGAGGGCGCCGTGCGGTCAACTCCCCGTACGGCGCCCTCTCGTGTCCTAGACTCTCGCGCATGCCCGGCCCGACGATGTTCGTTCCGCCGCGCCGCGTCCGTCGTGGGGCGGCTCTGACACTGGTCTTCGCGAGTGTGCTCGCGGCCGGTGCCACAGCCGGTTCCTGGGGAATGGACCGGCAGGACGGCGGCGAGCACGCCGGCGGGCGGTCCTCCCGTACGGTCGCGAGGGCCGTCGACCGCCGGGCCGTGGAGGCCGCCGCCGCGCAGGCCGCGCGGAAGGGCAAGTCCGGTTCGGAGGCCGCCGCCGAGGTGGTCAGCCGCAGCGGCGACCGCTGGAGCGCGGTCTACAGCGCCCGTGAGTACGAAGGTTTCCAGCGCGCGTTAGACGGCGCGTACGTCGGTGTCGGTCTCTCCGCGCGGCGCGGGCCGGGTGGTGGGACGGAGATCGACGGGGTCCAGCCCGGCAGTCCCGCCGAGCGCGCCGGGCTCCGCCCCGGCGACCGGGTCCGCACGGTCGACGGCGCGGACATCACCGGCCGTCCCGTCACCGAGACCGTCGCCCGGCTGCGGGGCGACGCCGGCAGTCAGGCGCCCGGCGGCGACGCGGGGAAGTCCTCGGTCCGGGCGGCCGCGGCCGCGCCCGGTACGCCCGTGCGCCTGGGCCTCCAGCGCGGGGACCGCAGCTGGGAGCGCACCCTGCACCGGCAGCGGCTGACCACCGAGAGCGTCACCGTCGACCGGCTCCGTGACGACGAGGCGCCCGCCACCCGGATCAAGGTCGTCTCCTTCACCAAGGGCACCGGCGAGCGGGTCCGTCAGGCGGTACGGGCCGCCGAGCGCGGTGAGGGCATCCTGCTGGACCTGCGCGGCAACTCCGGCGGTCTGGTCACCGAGGCCGTCGACGCCGCCTCCGCCTTCCTCGACGGCGGCCTCGTCGCCACCTATGACGTGCACGGCGAGCAGCGCGTGCTCCAGGCCGAGCCCGGCGGTCACACCCGGCCGGCGCTGGTCGTCCTCGTCGACAGCGGCACGATGAGCGCCGCCGAGCTGCTGGCCGGCGCCCTCCAGGACCGGGGCCGGGCCGTCCTCGTCGGCGGGTCCACCTTCGGCAAGGGATCCGTGCAGATGCCCAGCCGACTCCCCGACGGCTCGGTGGCCGAGCTGACCGTCGGCCATTACCGCACCCCCGCCGGGCGGGCGGTCGACGGCCGGGGCATCACCCCCGACCTCGTGGTTCGTGGTGACGCCGAGCGGCGGGCCCGCACAGTATTGAGTGGCCTCGGGGTGGGGTCCTAGTGCGAGAATGACCGCGCTATGGCTAAACAGAAGAAAGAGACTCCGGGTCGCAAGCTGGTCGCGCAGAACAAGAAGGCGCGCCACGATTACCACATTCTGGACACCTACGAGTGCGGCATGGTGCTGACGGGCACCGAGGTCAAGTCGCTCCGCCAGGGCCGGTCCTCGCTGGTGGACGGCTTTGTGCAGATCGACGGCGGCGAGGCGTGGCTGCACAACGCCCACATCCCCGAGTACACCCAGGGGACGTGGACCAATCACAGCGCGCGCCGCAAGCGCAAGCTGCTGCTGCACCGCGCCGAGATCGACAAGCTCGACTCCAAGTCGCAGGAGACGGGTCACACGATCGTGCCGCTGGCCATCTACTTCAAGGAGGGCCGCGCCAAGGTCGAGATCGCCCTCGCCAAGGGCAAGAAGGAGTACGACAAGCGGCAGACGCTGCGCGAGAAGCAGGACACGCGGGAGTCGAACCGCGCGATCGCCGCGGCGCGCAGGCGTCAGCGGGCGAAGGTCTAGCCCTCCCGGGGCCCGCCCCCGGGAATACGCTGGCACCGTCGTGCGTTGGTCACGTACGATGGGCATCGCACACCACCGGGTGGTGCCGGGTGTGCACTTTGAAAAATCAACATGGGGATGATCGGTTTCGACAGCGGATGTCGAAGCAGGGGAAGCGTGTCGAGGAAGCGGCAATGATCTCGTAAACCATATGTCGCAACCTATAATCGCCAACACCAAGCGCGATTCCTTCGCCCTCGCTGCCTAAGTAGCGACTTGCGAAGTGTCAGCCCGGGCTTGTTCCCGACCCGGATCCTGGCATCAGCTAGGGAACTAAACTTCTAGACCCGGTCACGGGGTCTGGAAGGAAATCAAACAGTGGCTGGGCCCGTCGGCGACTTGTTCGCGTGATTGCCGGGGCCGAGAAAATCGCAGCGAACTGCACACGGAGAAGCCCTGATTCTGCACCGTTGGACGCGGGTTCGATTCCCGCCATCTCCACTCATCCCATGTGAGCCGTAGGCCCGCGACATCCGTCGCGGGCCTACGGTTTTTTTCGTGCCCGGCCGTGGGCCTAAGGGGTCGGCCCGAGTCGCTGTTGCCACCTGCGCAAACCCGGGAGCATCCGCCGGATCCGGGCAACCATCGGGCCGGGGTGGCCATCTTCCTCATTGACCGACAGGGGGTGTGCGGTGAAGTGGACTCGGGCGGCGGTGGCCGTGGTGGGTGTGGGGTTGATGTGGCCGACGGCCGGCCTCGCGGTGGCCGACGACGGACCGGGCGGCGGGGTGAACCTGCTGATCAACGGCACTTTCGACAACCGCCCCGGCGAATTGATCGACATCGACGTCCGGGGCATCCGGGCGGGCGCGGACGTCACCGTCACCTCGCCGGTCTTCGCCCGGTCGTTCCGGCTGGCGCCCTCGGACGGCACTCACCACGCGCGGCTCGCCGTCGAGATGTCCACTCCGCCCGGTACGTACCCGCTCAAGATCAGGGCGGACGGCAAGGTCGTGGCGAGGGACCAGGTGGAGGTCAAGCCCTCGGAACGGCCGACGTTCCATGTGACCACGCCGGGCGACGAGCTGCGGCCCGGCGAGCAGCTGGGAATATCGTTCGACGACCTCTATCCCGGCGAGACCGGCGAGGCCTTCACGGTGCGTTCCCCGGCCTTCCCCGCCCCGGTCCGGCTGGCCCACGACCCGAAGGGCGCCGACTGGAACAACCCCCGGATGTTCTCCGCGCTCGTACGGCTGCCGACCGACGCGAAGGACGGTACGTACAAGGTGGAGCTGACGGGCGCGGACGGCCGGACCGTCCAGAACAAGGAGCTCGTGGTCCGCGCCGCCCGGCCCGGCGACAGCGACTACGTGGGCAAGGCGCGCGGCCCCGCCTTCTTCGCCGACAAGGACCGGCCGGAGGACGCCCGCAGGTCCGGGGCGAAGATAGCGGCCGGCGGTTCGGTCAACGTGCTGTGGAGCGACGAGTCACCCGATCCGGGCGAGGAGGGCCGGCTGACCGCGACCTCCCCGGCGTTCGAACGCGCGGTGCCGTTGGAGCGCGACGACAGCAAGGCGGGCGACGGCGACGACCCGCGCTACTTCGGCCCGGCCCGCATCCGGACCGACCTGGAATCCGGCCGCTACCCCGTCACCGTGGTCAGCCACCACGGCCGGGTGAAGAGGACCGGCCACCTCGTCGTCGCCGGATCCGCGCCCAAGTCCCCGGACGACGGTCCCGACCGCACGGCGCTGATCGTCGGCGCGGGCACGGGCGGGGCGGCCGTGGCGGCAGCGGCGGGCGTGGTGATCTTCAGGCGGGTCCGGAGCCGCGCGTAGTGCCTGTCCGGCGGACCATGGGGGCGCACCGCCGCGCAGGGCGCTCGCCGTCGCAGGCGGCAGTCCCTAGCGGCCGGCGCCGTCGCGCGTCACGGAGCCGTGGATCTCGTACCGCTTGAAGCCCAGGTGCCGGGTTCCTGCGTGTTCCAGGACCTTGCCCCAGGCGGGGGAGGCGGCCAGGACGGGGAGGGCCGCCTCGTGGGCGGCGACGTCGGACCACTCGGAGTACTTCAGGACGCGGGTGCCGTCCTTGGTGAGGTGGAAGTGGGCGGAGACCAGCCCGGGGAGCGGGGTCTCCTGCTGGGCGGCGACGACGGTGTCGGCCCATGAGCGCTGGCGCTCGGGGGTGTCGGCGTCGACGGTGGCGAGGACGATCAGGCCGGGCGTGAGGGTCGTGTCCGCCGTGATGCTCCGGTAGACGCGGGTGCGGTGCAGTCCCGGGCGCTCGATGCCGGGGACGACCTCGTCGAGTTTGCCGATCATGCCATCGCGGCGGTTGCGGGCCCAGGCGAGGTGGGCCTCGTCGCTGGTCCACTGGGAGTAGTGGAGAAGGCTGCTGCCGTCGGTGTTCAGGAAGATGTGCAGGGCGAGGGATCCGTCGGTGTCTCCGTCGGGGCCGCGGCCCTTGTTCTCCGACCACTCGGCGAGGGCCATGTCGGCGGCGGTTCGGGAGCCCTCGGCGCTGCCGACGATCCATTCACTGACGAGGTGGGTACCGGCGTCGGGGCGGCCGATGCGGGGCAGTTCGAGGCGCGGGGTGGTGGTCATGGGTGGCCGGACTCCTTGCGGTGATCGCTGGCGGGTGCACCCACCCTCAAACATCAACCACGGTTGAGGTCAAGGCGGTTCATGAGCAGGCGGGTGAGGCGGCCGGGGCGGCGGCGGGGGGTGTTCCGGGCGGGCGCGGGGCCGGTGGCCGGACGGGCCATGGCGATCAGGGTGCCGCCGCTGACGGCGAAGAAGGGGGAGGGGTTCTGGTTCGGCATGTCCCTACCTTCGCCGGAGCGTGATGCGGGGGTCCAACACCTGATCAGTGGCCATTCACGCACCTGTGTTGTTGACTGCGGTGCGTGCCCCACGACATAGAGCCGCGACTGCTGCGAGCGTTCGTCGCCGTCGCCGACGAACTGCACTTCACCCGGGCCGCGGCGCGGTTATTCGTGGCCCAGCAGGCGCTGAGCCGGGACATCCGGCGACTGGAACAACGGGTGGGCGGCGAGCTGTTCGCGCGTACGACCCGGCAGGTGACCCTCACGGCGGAGGGCACCCGGCTGCTGCCGTACGCGCGGGCGGTCCTCGCCGCGCACGACGAGCTGTCGGCGGCCTGCGCACGGGAGGAACGGCCGCTGCTGGTCGACGTCGGTTCCAAGTTCGCCGTCGCGTACCGGATTCTGACGACGGCCCGGGAGGCGGCCCCCGAGCAGGAGTTGGTCGCCCGGTACCTCAGCGGGCTGACGGGCGCGGCGGGGGAGATCGTCGCCGGACGACTCGACGTCTCCTTCGGCCGGGTGGCCGGCCTCGACGCGGCGGTACGGGCCCGGCTCGACCACCTGCCCGTGCGGTACGAGCCGATGGCCGTGCTGCTGCCGGAGGAGCACCGGCTGGCGGAGCTGCCGGAGGTGCCGCTCGGGGAACTGGCGGGAGAAACCCTCTACGCGGCCGCGGGAAACCCGATGACGGTCGAGTGGACCGACCTCGCGGAGCGGCTCTTCGAGGGGCGGGGAATTCGCGTCGCCGAGCCCTTCCCGGAAATCGAGGGGGACGAGGAGTTCATCCGCGTCATCCTGAAGCGGGGATGGTCGGTGCTGGCGAGCGTCGATTTCATCGACGTCCCGGGCATGGTGTTGCGACCGCTGGTCGACCCGGTGCCGTTGTCGCCGGTGGCGATGGTGTGGCGGAAGGGACTGCGACATCCGGGACTTGACGCGCTGCGGCGCGCCGCGCGGGAGCTGACCGCGTCACGAGGGTGGCTGGAGCGTCCGGCGAGGGACGCCTGGCTGCCGCCGGATGACGCGGTGGCGATGGCCGCGGGCGCCTGATCGGGCGGGGGCGGTCGCGGTGGCGACCGCCCGGCAAGGGGATCAGAGCTTGGTGAAGCACATGGTGTTGTCGACGGTACGGCGGCCCGAGTACTGAATGCCGTACTGGTACTCCGCCCCGCACTTCTTGTCGGGGCCGTACAGAATGGCGCCCGTCTTGTACTCGGCCTCGGGGGAGCCGCAGTCGACGATCGTCGGCACCGGCTTGCCGTGCGGATCCTGGACCTTGACGCAGTCGCCGATCTTCGGGTTGTGCTCCTTGGCCTCCTCGACCCGCGCGACCCGGTCGGCCTCCTTCTTGGCCTTACCGCCGTTGGGGTCGGTGTTGTAGTCCCAGACGTACCAGCCGACGCCGCCGAAGACCGCCAGCATGACGAGGGCGGTGATCAGCCCCCGTAGCGGGCTCCGCTGCGGGGACGGGGGCTGCGGCTGGTGCATCGGCTGATGCGGCGGCTGGTACTGATAGGGCGGCGGTGCGGACATGAGAGATGAACCCCGTTGGTCGGCTGCGCGAATCAAGATCAATGACGAGTCGACGTAGCAGGCTACCTGCATCTGTTGACCCGTCAAATTCGCTGCCTGGTATGCGGATTCGGTGTTGCTATGGGTCTCGGTGGGCGCTTCCGCCTCGGGTCTGTGAATTCGCCTCGTCTGGTAGCGATCGGGGCTCTTGGGTTGCTTCCCTGTTTTGTGATCAGGGGGTGGTTGGTGACCCTAACTCGGCGAGGAATTCACTCCAGGTGCGTGGGGTGAAGGAGAGGGCGGGCAGGTGGACGAAGTGCGAGTCGCGTACCCACACCTCGTGATCGACGAAGGCGACTTCGACGCAGTTGTCGACGCCGGCGGTGGAAAAACTGCTCCTGCGCCAATGTGGCCGAATATTCTGATCGCCCACGCGAATCTCCCCTCCGCTCGGCCGCCCACGGGTTTCTGGTCGGGGAGAGTCGCGGCCCGCTCCCCTGCTATCTCCACCAGGTTGGCAAGTAATTGGTGATCAGGGAAGGGTGGGTCGGAATGCAATTATATATCTGGGAAATTCGGCATTTGCTCGTATGTGCTGCGGACTGTGCGCGCCGGGGTCGTACACGCTGTTTGTACGGCCGAGTGCCGTTCCGACGGTGCGGTACATCCCCTAATCTGAGTTAGGCCCGGCCCCGACTGTGTGTGGCAGAGGAGACGTCATGGGGAACTCGACCTCGGCCGGTCCGTCTCGAGGCGCCAGGCGAGCCTTGTGGTACGTGTACATACTGGCTGCCGGCATTGCCGCGACGGGCTTCGGAGCCTTGATCGCGGCCGCCACCGGAGGGTCCGTGCTGGTGCACGTACTGGCCTCCGGGGCGGTGGTTGTCGCGGCAGGGTGGGTGGCGCCGTCCCTGCTCAGCTGGGCGTATCGCTTGGCTCGCCCTCGTTCGACGAGTTCGCGGGCCCCACGCCGCGCGGGCTCGACCCGGTGAGCGACGATCTGCGGGAAGCGCGCGGCTGACGTCGACGGCTGGCTGCCGCGACCGCGGTGGTGCCCGCGCAGCACCCGGCCGCCGTGAGCCAGGCCGAGGGGTTCGGTATCAGCAGAAGGGCCACGGTCACCAACGCTCCGGCGCTCAACAGCACGCTGATGACGAGCAGGATCAGATTTCGTGTCCTGCGGGAGTCCGTCACGATCTCCCGCAGGACGATGACGGCGATGTCCCAGGCGCTGGACGAGTCGTCAGGGTTCTGGCGTCGGCGAGGGCTCGGCCGATCGCTACGGCCGGCCATGGTTCCGCAACTCGTTTGTACGTCCCCGTAGGTGTGCTGCTCCGCCGCGCGTGAAGCAGGGCGCGGCAGGGCTGACTATGCTGTTCACGAATCGCTCCGAATCAACCTACTGCTGTAGACGCGGGAGACGGCCTCTCCTACGCCTCTACGCTCACTTCCACCGAGGGCCTGGCTTCCGGGACTCCATTCATTCCGTCGATCGCCCGGTCGATCAAATGGGGTAGGTCTTCGCGAGGGGCCTGAGCCTCCAGTGCCCAGAAGGTTTCCAGATAGCGGCTGGTCGCTTCAGTGTCATCGCTGAAGACGGAGTCCCCCGACGTCTTCTCCAGGTAGAGAATGTCGTCCATCTCTCCGTTGAATTCGAGAAGGACGAACGATCCTTGCAAGCCGACGTGGGCGCCGACGCTGAAGGGGACGATCTGAATGGAAATTCCAGGGCGGGTCGCCATCTCCTTGAGGTGGAGCAGCTGACTCTTCATGACGCCCGGGCCGCCGGTCCATCGATGGATCGCCGCTTCATCGATGATGAAGAAGAACTCGGGCCGGTGCTCGCTGTCCAGCAACTCCTGTCGCTGGAGCCTGGCTTCGACCGCACGGTCCAGTCGATCTCCTGTGAGGTGCGGGGCGAAGGCGAGGCTCGTCGCCCGCGTGTACTCCTCGATCTGGAGCAGACCGGGAATCACCAGAGGCTCGAAGGAACGGACGATGCTTGCGGCGACTTCGTACGACAGCAGGTCCATGTAGGGCTTGGACAGCAGCCCCCGGTACTCCCGGTACGGCATTTTCCTGCTGGCGCGGGCCAGTTCCAGGAAGTAGTCCAGACGCTGCTGGTCGTTGATCCCGTACTCGTGGAGCAGCGCCCGTAGGTCGTTGGTGGAGATGCCCACCTGGCCGGCTTCGATCCTGATCAGCTTGGAGGGGCTCCAGTCCATCCTGGCAGCCACTTCCAGCTGAGTGAGTCCGGCCTTGGTGCGGGCCTTCTTGAGCTCGGTGCGCAGTTGCCGCCGCTGTACCACGGCGCCCGGAGTAGCCACGATCGCTGGTCCTTCCCCGCAGGACAGGCAATCAGAGACTGCCCTGACGAAATCAGTGTGTGGTCGTTGTCAGCCCTCCGGCAAGTGGCTCGGGCGCCACCGGGAGGGTCCTGTCGGGGAGGTGGCACCTCGCCCGCGCAATGTGCCAGCTGGCAGATGGCGCACCGGATGGCTGACGGTTGGCAGGAAGGGCACTCCCAAGCAAGATGTTGATCTATTGCCTCATGCCGAATGAGCCCTCACGGGCAGGCTTAAAGATCATGCTAGTGGGCTAAAAACAGCAGGCCAGAGCCACTCTTTTGCCGTAGGGGCGCAGTGTCGCAGCCCGCCTTGTCGCCGTGCGATTCACCGTGAGGGGCGGATCGGGTGCACCGGGGCGCGCCTCACGCCCGGGGGCTCACGCGGTGTGACATGCCGTCGGCGTGGGTCCGTATGCCTGGGGGACCGCCGTCTACTCCACTCGGCGTGCGGCGTCTGGGCCGCTTGGCCTACGGGGTGCTTAGTCGGCGGTACGAGCGAAGGCCGTGAAGGCCGCCCAGGCCTCGGGGGAGAGGGTCAGACGGGGGCCGTCGGGGACCTTGGAGTCGCGGACGTGGATGGCGGTGGGGAGGGTGGCGACTTCGACGCAGGCCCCGCCTTGCTCGGTGCTGTAGCTGGACTTGCGCCAGGCGTAAGCGACTTCGATGCAGGCGCCGCCTTCATCGCCGCTGTAGCTCGACTTCAACCACGTCGGATCGTTCATGTCTCTCCTAGTAGCCCGTCCAACAGGCTTTGTGTCTCCTTGAGGTTGAGAGCCTGCGTACGCAGCATTCCATATTTCCCTGCAAGGGTGCTGACTCCGTCGGAGTCGGAAATGAGCTGGCTGCCGAGCTGTGTCTCGGTGTAGGCGAACTGCTGATACTCGGGGGTCTCCAGGAGGATGAAGGGGCCGGAGAGCCCGGCATGCGTCTCGCTGTTGAGTGGCATGGCCTGGATCGAGACACCGTCGAGATCTGCGCAGTCGCGTAGATGGCGGAGCTGCTCCCTCATGACCTCCTGCCCGCCTAGGTGACTGATGAGGGCGGCCTCGGAGATGACGAAGCTGACGCGCACCGGTGGATTGCGGTGCAGTACCACTTGGCGTTCCAGGCGGGCTGCGACGCGCAGCTCCCTCTCATCCTCGGTGAGTGGAGGAACGGTGGTTTGGAAGGTGGCGCGGGCGTACCCCTCGGTCTGTAGTAGTCCGGGCACGACTTGGTTCTCGTACCAGGAGAGTGCGATGGCCTCCTTCTCATGAGCCATGTATGCCTCAGCCCAGACCGGATACTTCTCCCGCTCCGGCAAGTGCTCCACGGCAACCGCCAACGCACCCCCTGTCTCCAGGACCCGATCCAGCTCATCCGCCATATCCGGCAGCAGTCGCCTCCGCCCCTGCTCGATCGACGCGATCGTCTCCTCGTGGATGCACAAGCGCTCACTGAGGCTGTGCTGGGTGAAGTTCGCGTTCGCGCGGAAGAGGGCGACCAGCGCCCCGACCAGCCGCAGCGATGTGCCCTGCTTCTTGGTGTTCCTGCGGGTCTGCATGGAGACCAACTCCCCACCCATGGGTGCAAATGACCGGCGTGGAACCCGTACAAAAAATCTGTACGGGCTGACGCACTGGTCCACTCTAGTTACCCACTGCGACCGTGGTCGCATGAACGACGCGACTCAACTCCCCTACTTCCACAAGCGGTTCTACCGCCGTACCCCCAGATCCGTACCCATGGCCAGAGACTTCGGCCGCAAGACGCTGGAGCGTTGGAACCTCACAGGCAGAGCCGAAGACGTGTTGCTCTGCGTGAGCGAGTTGGCCACGAATGCCCTGCTGCACGGGGTGCCGGTCGGGCGGGGGTTCCTGCTCCACATGTGGCTCCTCGACGACTACGTCGTGCGGCTGGAAATGCACGACAGCGGCGACGGACGCCCCATGGCCCGCACGACGACGGCCGCCGAGGAGCGCGGCCGAGGGCTGATGCTCGTGGACGCGCTGGCGGACACCTGGGGGGTCGGGGAGCGGGACCCCGGAAAAGTGGTGTGGTGCGAGTTCGCGTGCGCCCCGCCCAAGGGGAAGGCATGAGGGCCATCGGGCGGCTCGTGCGCCCGTGCGTGCACCATGCGGGCTGGACGCACACCGGAGGCGAAGCCCGATGCGTGGAGTGCGGTACGCGGCGGTTCACGGACTACGGGGCTCTGCGGCCGCCGGAGCTGCCGCAGACGGTGACTCCCTCCGATCACGCCCGTTCGGCGGCGGACAGGGCGGCGGCCCGGCAGGTGTGGCAGCGCATTCGACACCGGTTGCTCCCTGGGTAGGGTGACCGCCGTGCGAATAAAGAACGTGTCAGTCGTCGTAGTCAGTGCCGTATGCCTGGTGGCCACCGGTTGCTCGGACGGTGGGTCCGGCAAGGACGACGGTGCCAAGCCGAAGTCGACCCATACCGTGCTTCCGCAGAGGCTGGACAAGCCGGCGCCCATGCCGGAGGGGGAGCTGAAGCCTTCCCCGGCCGCCGATGCCGCATTCAGCGAGAACCTGGCGTACGAGTTGCGCCGCAAGACTCAGAGCATGGCGAATGCGACGGGAAAGATCACCGCCGAGTGCCCCAAGGACCTGGGGTCGAAGAGCGGAACGCAGGCGACCTGCACCACCACCTTTGAAGACGTCAAGGTGGAGTGGAATGTGAGCATCGGCGGCAAGTCCTCCTTCTCGAACAACTTGGTGGAGTACACGGCGACCCCGCGCCAGGGGATCCTCACCCGTGACGGTGTCGCCCGCCTCCTCTACGGCAACTATCGCGACAGCATCGATCACGCCCTCTGCAATGACATCCCCAAGGCCGTGGCGGCACCGCTCGGTGTCCAGTCCAAGTACCGCTGCGAGGTCGTCATGAAGGGGAAGGAGCCGTCGGGGTACGCCCAGCCGGTGCGGGCCACGGACTCCGGGCCGCGGTACTACTGACCGGTGGTGTAATCACCGGCATGAAGATCAATGAGCTGGTGATTCCCGAGTCCGCGGCATGTTCGGCGGCGCTGGAGGTGGCGACGGCGTACTGCTCGCCCGCGCTGTTGAACCATTCGATACGGGCGTATCTCTGGGCGGCGGCCCACGCGAAGGAGTCCGGCATTGCCTTCGATGCCGAACTCCTCTACGTCTCCGCGTTGCTCCACGACCTCGGTCTGGTGAAGGAGTTTGACAGCCACACCGTCCCCTTCGAGGAGGCGGGCGGCCACGTGGCGTGGGTCTTCGGGGCGGCTGCCGGGTGGCCGGTCGAGCGTCGGGCGCGGGCGTCCGAGGTGATCGTCCGGCACATGGGTGACGGCGCGGACGTCGCGGAGGACCCGGAGAGTCATCTGCTGGAGTACTCCACTTCGGTGGACATCTCCGGGCGGGGCGCGGACGCGCTCCCCGCGGAAATCCGTGCCGAGGTGCTGGCCCGCTACCCGCGGCTGGGGCTGGCCGAGGAATTCACGGCGTGCTTCCGCAGCCAGGCGGAACGCAAGCCGGACAGCGCCGCCGCCGCGGCCATGCGCGGCAACATCGCCGTGCGCATCGCGGCGAATCCGCTGGACGCGTAGCGAGGGCGAATCCGCCCGTTGGAGACGCCGAGGGCCGGATCCCTTCCCCCGTATGGGATCCGGCCCTCACCGGCAGCGCCGACTCGGATATCGCGATCGAAACGCGCCGTGCATCTCGTCCTGCACGGTCAGCATGCCGGGGACGCCGCCGGAAGTCGTTCGCACAGAGTTCACAGTTCTTAGCAATGAGTCCATGCGGTCGCCCCGGGCCGGTGGAGGGCCTGGTGCCGGTATTCCTTGGGCGGCATGCCGTAGGCCGTGCGGAAGGCGCGCGTGAAGTCGGCGGCGCGGGTGAAGCCCCAGCGGGCGGCGACGGTGTGGATGGTGGTGGAACACATCGCGGGGTCGGCGAGGTCGCGGCGGGCACGTTCCAGGCGCTGGTGGCGGATCCAGGCCGCGACGGTCTCGTGCTCGTTCCGGAAGAGGCGGTGCAGATAGCTGGTGGAGATGTTGTGCGCGGCGGCGATCGTGCGCGGGCTCAACAGCGAGTCGTCCAGGTTCTGTTGGACGTGGGACCGAATGCGCAGCACCAGCGTCCGGCTACAGGATTCCGGTGGAAGCGAGCGCTCGGCCTCCAGGGCGTGGGCGAAGAGCCCGGACAGCAGGTCGACGACGACCGTGCCCAGCCGGGGGCCGTCGGACGGCAGGTAGGGGCTGGTGTCCGCCGTCAGCTGGGTGAGGAACTGGACGAGCAGGGCGCCCATCCCTTCCCGTCCGGACATTCCCCGGGCGAAGAGCCGGTCCATTTTGTGCTGCGGCAGGTGCAGGAGCGTTTTGGGGATTTCGATCCCGATCCCGGAGAACGGATCGGGTCCGTTGGTGGATTCGACTTCGACAGGCCGTGAGCTGTCGAAGACCTGTATGTCGTAAGGCCCGTACAAGGCCTTCTGGTCGGCCCAGGCGATGCGGTTGGTCCCGTGCAGAGGGATCCCGATGTGGTACTGCTCGGGGTCGGACTGGCGGATGAGCTTCGGGGTTCGGCGAAATCGAAGCGACTGGTGGGTCGTTGGCCAGACGTGAACCGCGCCGAGGTGCAGGACGCGCTGCTGCGCCCGGTAGTCCTTCGCGTATTCGCTGTGCAGGTCCAGCGGCGCATGTGTTCGCCCGATGCGCTCGCACCAGAAGTCGAACCGGTCCGCACCAGGGAGATCCTCGGTTCGGAACTCGGTCTCGCTCAGCATCCCGTCTCCTCCGCCTCGTGGCCTCGAACTGCCCCGTGCCCTGGATCAGGCGCCGCAGGCAAGCTCCGATTCTCGTCCGGGCCCGTCCGCGGCGGCGTCCCCGGAAGGTCACGGTCCTGTCCCCGGGGGGTTACGGACCCCCTCCCGCCCGGGCACCCTGAGGGGTGGCGGTACCCCTCTCCACTGGCCCCCCACAGGGAAACGGGTGACAGGACACATGGCGGCGGCGAGAGCCCCCTTCGACCTGCGGTTCGACTCCGGGCGGCCCTGTCTGGACCTGTTGGCGACGGGCGGGGGCCGGCTGGGCGAGGAGCCGGTGGAGCGGCTGACCGGGCCGCAGCAGCTGCGGGCCTGGCTGCTCGGCGCCGGGGTCGTGCCGCCCGGCACCCCGCTCGGTGGCGTGGATGCGGGCTGGCTCGGGCGGTTCCACGCGGCGCGTGAGCTGTTGCAGCGGGTCGTGCACACCGAGGTCGACGGGCGGGCCGCCGACGTGGATCTGGAGCGGGTCAACGCCCTCGCCGCCATCGCGCCGCCCGCCGTGCTCGCCGTCCGGGCCGGGGACGGGACGCTGGTCCGGACGGTCGCCGCCGCGCCCGACTGCGACGCCCTCGTGGGGCGGGTCGCCCGGGACGCGGTGGAGCTGCTCACCGACCCCGTCGCGCGGGGGCAGCTGCGGCGGTGCGCGGGGGAGACCTGTTCGCTGGTCTACCTCGACACCTCGCGGGGGCGCCGGCGCCGCTGGTGTTCCAGCGAAGTGTGCGGCAACCGCGAGCGCGTCGCCCGGCACCGGCGGCGCGCGGTCGGCGGGCCGGGCCGGGGGTGAACCCCGGCCCGGCCACGCCCTGCTACTTCGCCACGAACACGTAGTCCGCCTCGTACGGCACCGCAGCCTTCGGCCGAAGCTTCGGGTCGCACGGGCCGGCCGGAGCCACGCCGCCACGCGTGTTGAGGCGGAGGATCTCCGTGACCGGGGCGAAGAGACCCCGGGCGGCACCCGACGAGGTGGCCCGCAGGTCGAGTTCGGGGATGTTCTTCTCGCCGTTCGGGACCTTGGAGACCAGCTTTCCCGTGACTGCCGAGCCGTCGCGCGCGATCCATTGCGGGGCGCCCCCGGACCGTACGAAGGAGTGGGCGATGGAACCGCCGAGCGTGGCGCTCACATTGTCCTGCGTGAACCCGTACGTCCCGTCGTCCTTCTTCGTGCAGGCGTAGATCTGGCTGCCCTTCACCACGGACGACTGGAAACTGTTCGTCGCGGTGGTCATATCGAGCGGCGCGCTCAGCTTGTGGACCTGGCCGCGGACGGCGCCGCCGGGGAATTCGCCGGTGTGGAGATTGAAATAGAAGCCGTTCGGGTCGGACTTCAGCGCGCCGAGCAGCTTCTTGTCCGTGACCTTCGCCGTGCCGGTCGCCGTCGTGCGCCCGTCGGGCAGCTTCTTCGCGAAGAAGGGAATCCTGACCGCGCCGTTCTTCCCCCGCGCGCCCTGGTGGACATGGGCGGCCGTGGGGGGCGCGATGCCCCGGAACGAGAAGGCGAACGACACCTCGTCGCCCTGCACGCGCAGGAAGGCGATCGCCCGCCCGTCCTTGTCGCCGACGGCCGGACCGCCCGCCGTGGGCACCTCGTTCAGCCCGTTGAGGCTGCCCGCGAAGAACACGGCGTCGGCGCGGTTGGTGGCATCGAGGGCGCCGAGCGTGCCCGTCGCGGCGCTCTCGTGGCCGGTCCCGTGCGACCCCGCCCGACCTGCGCCGTCCTCCTTCGCGTCGGCGGGGATCACCGCGAGGGTGATGCCGACGGCGGCCGCGGCGGCGGTGGCGGTGGTGGCCAGGACGATGCTCCTGCGATTCATGATTCGGTTCTCTCCCCGTAAGGCGGCCGGTACCCCCTGCAACGGCCTCTCGGGCTGTCTTACGGGCCCTTTCGAGCGGCCCGCTCAACCGCGGTCCGAGAGCTGAATCACAGGGGTGCCGTTGAACGCGGATCCCTTTCGATCCGTAAGCCGATCCGCACGCCGTGGGCTCTCGAAAACCTTCCAAGATTTATCCACCCGGCGCTGAGTCGATCACCCGCACCACCCGTATCCATGGGTGAAGGGGGCCACGACGGCCCCGTATCCAGCACCTTTTGGGGGATCGGGCATGCGTGCACCGACGAATACCGGCGGCAGCGGTGGCAGCGGCGGCCACGGCTACTGATCCGCGCCCCCGGGGCGTCCCGCGAGGTCCCCGGGAAAGACCACCACGCGCTATCGACCTGGGGGAAGGCTTGCGCAAGGATGCCGTCGTGGCAGACAGGACGACTCCCGACGAGGAGCTGATGCGGGCGCTCTACGACGAGCACGCAGGCCCGCTTCTCGCCTTCGTGCTGCGCCTGGTCGGAGGCGACCGCCAGCGCGCCGAGGACGTCGTCCAGGAGACCCTGCTGCGCGCCTGGCGCAACGCCGACCGGCTCCGCGGCGCCACGGGTTCCGTGCGGCCGTGGCTGGTGACCGTCGCCCGGCGCATCGTCATCGACGGCCACCGCAGCCGGCAGTCCCGGCCCCGGGAGGTCGACGCGGGGCCGCTGGAGCTGATCCCCGCCGCCGACGAGATCGAGCGGGCGCTGCGCCTGATGACGATTTCCGAGGCGCTGGGCGATCTGACCGAAGCACACCGAGAGGCTCTGATCGAGACCTATTTCAAAGGACGTACGGTGAGCGAGGCGGCGGAAGTGCTGGGCGTACCGGCCGGGACCGTACGGTCCCGGGTCTTCTACGCGCTGCGCTCCATGAAGCTCTCGCTGGAGGAACGGGGAGTGACGGCATGAACCCGCCGGCACAGCACACGGACGTGGGCGCCTACGCACTCGGCGTCCTCGACGAAGCGGACGCCGCCCGCTTCGAGGAGCACCTCGCCGTATGCGACCGGTGCGCCGCCGAGCTGGACGACCTGATGGGCCTGTCCCCGCTCCTCGCCGAACTCAAGGAGTCCTCGCCCGACCCCGACGTGCTCGAAGCCCGGCCCGACCCGGCACTCCTGGACCGGCTGCTGAGCGAGGTCGGCACCGTCCGCCGCGCGCAGCGCACCCGCCGTCTGTGCCTCGTCGCGGCGGCCGCCGCCCTGATCGTCGCCGGTCCCCTGGTCGGCGCGGCCGTCACCTCGCAGGACGCGCCCAGCCACAGCACGGTGAGCGCGGCCAAGGAGATGTACGAGGAGGGCGACAAGATCGGCACCGTCGACCCCGTCACCAAGGTCGACGCGACGGTCTCCCTCCAGTCCAAGCCCTGGGGCACCCACGTCGCCCTCAAGCTCGGCAACGTCAAGGGCCCGCTGAGCTGCGACCTCGTCGCCGTCGGCAAGAACGGCGAACGGCAGGTCGTCACCACCTGGGCCGTGCCGGCGGGCGGCTACGGACTGCCGAAGGCCACGGAGAAGTGGAACAAGGAACCGCTGTACACGCACGGCGGCGCCGCCCTCAACCGCGACCAGATCGACCGGTTCGAGGTCCGCACGCTCGACGGCAAACGGCTCGCCACGGTCGACAACGCGTGACGGTGCGCGCACCCGTCAGCCCATCCGTGGCCATCTGTCAACGTGTGAACAGTCATAGCAAACCGCTCATGTCCTGACAGGTGCGCTCAGTACCCCTGTTCGCGTACGGTTGACGGCTGCCCTACGCACAGCAGAAGGGGGCCTGGGTGGCCGCGCAGAACGCCACGGACGCGCACGTGGTGACGGAACCGGACGGGGTCCGCGACCGCGAGATCGGTGCCGAACAGCAGCATCTCGACCGGGTGTACCGACGCCTCGAGGAGAAGATCCACGAGGCCGAATTCCTCATGGACGACGCCGCCAAGCGCGGCCAGGTCGGCACGCCGGGAGCGCTCGCCGAGCGGGACGCCCAGGTGTTCCGCGCCGGCGTGCACCTCAACCGGCTGAACAGCGAGTTCGAGGACTTCCTCTTCGGGCGGATCGACCTGCTGCTCGGAAAGGACGGCAAGAAGGGCCCGGACGGGGCGTACACCTCCGTCGAGCCCGCCGACGACGCGGTGCGGGACGACCGGGCGGAGATCGCCGAGACGCTGCACATCGGCCGCATCGGCGTGCTCGACGCCGACTACGCGCCGCTCGTCATCGACTGGCGCGCGCCCGCCGCCGCGCCCTTCTACCGGTCGACCCCGGTGGCGCCGGGCCGGGTGGTCCGCCGCCGGGTGATCCGCTCCAAGGGCCGCAAGGTCCTCGGCGTCGAGGACGACCTGCTGCGCCCCGAGCTGACCGCGACCCTGGGCGGGGCGGAGCTGGCGGTGGTCGGCGACGGCGCGCTGATGGCCGCGCTCGGCCAGGCCCGCAGCCACACCATGCGGGACATCGTCGCCTCCATCCAGGCCGAGCAGGACATGGTCATCCGCGCCCCCGCCGCGTCGGTGACCGAGGTCGAGGGCGGCCCGGGCACGGGCAAGACCGCCGTCGCCCTGCACCGCGCCGCCTACCTCCTCTACCAGGACCGCAGGCGCTACGCGGGCGGCATCCTCGTCGTCTCCCCGACGCCGCTGCTCGTCGCCTACACCGAGGGTGTGCTGCCCTCGCTGGGCGAGGAGGGCCAGGTCGCGATCCGCGCGGTCGGCAATCTGGTGGACGGCGCCGAGGCCGACACGTACGACGAGCCCGCCGTATCCCGGATCAAGGGCTCCTCGCGCATGCTCAAGGTGCTGCGCAAGGCCGTACGGGGGGCGCTCGACTCACCGTCGGCCGCGCCGTCCCCGGGGGGCTCCGCGTCCTCGGCGGACGACGGCCAGCTGTCGCTGGACGGCCTCGGGACCGCCGCCCCGGCGGACACGCCGGACCGGCTGCGCGTGGTCGCCTTCGGCGGCCGGGTGGAGCTGGGCGCCGACGACCTGCGGCGCATCCGGCAGACCGTGCTCGGCGGCACCGCGCCCGTCAACCTGCTGCGGCCGCGCGCCCGGCGGCTGATCCTGGACGCGCTGTGGTCGAAGTCGGGCGCCGCCAAGCGCTACTCCGACCCGGAGCTGCTGGCCGAGGCACGGCAGGGCTTCGACGAGGACATCTCCACCGAGGACTACTTCCTCGACTTCCTCGCCGCCTGGTGGCCGGAGCTCACCCCCCGCGGCGTGCTCGCCGCGATGGCCGACGAGCGCAGGCTCTCCCGCTGGGCGCGCCGGGTGCTCAACCCGCGCGAGGTCCGGCTGCTGGCCCGGTCGCTCAAGCGGCTGGACGAGCACGGCCGGGGGCCGCTGTCCGTCCACGACGTGGCGCTGCTGGACGAGTTGGAGACGCTGCTCGGCGTCCCCTTCCGCCCCAAGCAGCCGCGCGAGGCGGACCCGCTGGCCCATCTCACCGGGCTGGAGGAGCTGATGCCCGAGCGCTCGGAGACGCGGCGCGAGCGGGCGGAGCGGCTGGCCCTGGAGCGGACGGACTACGCGCACGTCATCGTCGACGAGGCGCAGGACCTGACGCCCATGCAGTGGCGGATGGTCGGCCGCAGGGGCCGCACCGCCACCTGGACGATCGTCGGCGACCCGGCGCAGTCCTCCTGGTCCGACCCGGACGAGGCGGGCGCGGCCCGTGACGAGGCGCTCGGCACCCGCCCGCGTCGTCGTTTCGAGCTGACGGTGAACTACCGCAACCCGGCCGAGATCGCCGAGCTGGCGGCCAAGGTGCTGGCCCTGGCCATGCCCGGCATGCGCTCCCCGGCGGCGGTCCGCTCGACGGGCGTCGTGCCGCGGTTCGCGGTCGCGGGCGGCGATCTGGCGGCGTCGGTGCGGGACGAGGCGCTGCACCTGCTGGCCGACGTGGACGGCACGGTCGGCGTCGTCGTGCCGATGGGGCGCCGCGCGGAGGCGCGGCGCTGGCTGGCCGGGCTGGGCGACCGGGTGGTCGTGCTGGGCAGCCTGGAGGCCAAGGGCCTGGAGTACGACGCGACGATCGTCGTGACGCCCGCGGAGATCGCGGACGAGTCCCCGGCGGGGCTGCGGGTGCTGTACGTGGCCCTGACCCGAGCGACGCAGCGGCTGACGGTCCTGTCGGGCGAGCGGGACGACCCGGACACGGAGGGTGTGCCGGATCTTTTGCGGGACTGAACGCTCCGCGGGGTGGCTCCGCCGGCTGCGGGTCGTGTTGCCGCCTGCGGCGGCGGGCGCCCTGCGGGCGCGTCCTCAATCGCCGGACGGGCTGGTTTCGGCTGAGCTCAGCCACATCAAGCCCGTCCGGCGATTGAGGACAACTACCGCGCAGCGGTGGTGCGGACGACACGGCCCGCAGCGTCCCTTCGGGCCGTGGCTCCGCCGACTGAGGGTCGTGTTGCCGCCTGCGGCGGCGAGCGCCCTGCGGGCGCGTCCTCAAACGCCGGACGGGCTGGTTGTGCTGAGCTCAGCTCAATCAAGCCTGTCCGCCGCTGAGAGCGGCCCGCAGCGCCCGTTCGGATGATCCGCCGGACAGGCAACCCGCGCTACCGGAATCACTTCCCGGGACGGTTTGTTAGCCTGGGTGTGGCACCGGCTCGATCCAAGCCCCCGGGCCCAACCTTAGTCGCTTCGAGCGACCACTTGCCGCGAGGCGAGCATGGCGGGTCGGTGCCACCCAAGCGATGTCCGACGGGCGTCCTTCTCAATGGAGAAGGGCGCCCGTCGGCGTTGGCGGGAGCGGTCCCACCCGGCTCGTCGGTACCCGTACGGCTCCCGTATGACGGAAATTTCCTTCCGAAAAACGGGGCTGGTTACCGTATACCGACCAGTAGGTGGGACGATCGGACCCCGCGTTCCTGGGCGACCGCCGAGGTTCGCGCGTATCAAGCGACACAGGGAAAGCAGAGGGAAGTCGGCCATGGCAACGGCGCCTAGCGTCTCGTACTCGATGACGGTTCGGCTGGAGGTTCCCGCGAGCGGGACCGCGGTCAGCCAGCTCACCACGGCC
>NZ_JACHJG010000021.1 GCF_014203545.1 Streptomyces netropsis | reverse complement strand
CCGAACGCCAGGGTCTTGCCGGAACCGGTCCGGCCACGGCCCAGGACGTCCCGGCCGGCCAGCGAGTTCGGCAACGTCGCACCCTGGATCGGGAAGGGCTCGGTCACCCCGAGGCCGGTGAGCGTCGTCAGCACCTCGGCGGGCAGGCCGAGCTCGGCGAACGCCGTGACGGGGGGCAGCGCCGGGGTGATGGTCACCGGCAGTGCGAACTCTCCCTGCCGGGCCGCGGGGCGCCGCCCGTAGCCACCGGAGCGGCCGGGGGCCTGGGAGCGGCCCTGGGCCTGCGCGCGGAAGCCGCGGCCGGAGCCGGCGGAGCCGCCCTTGCCGGAGCGGGCGTAACGATCGTTCGAACGGGCTGTGCGGTTCAAGTGGAACCTTCCTCGATACGGCACGTATCGAGGAATTCCCGGCGGCCTGCGATGAGCCGCTCAGAGATCGCAAGAACGAACCGAAGAAAAGACGAAATCGAAGCCGGTCGCCTCGATCAGGACCGGCGTGCGCCCGACTGTGCGCCGTACGGCGAAGCCATGGGCGGGCTGTGCGGCCGGCATCACGGGCGGTTTGTCCGCCATGATCCGGGAAAAGGGGATTGCCCGTGCGGCGCACCGCGGGCGAGCCCCCCGAAAAAGCAACGAGCTGGGGCCCGCACCCAAGGTGCGGGCCCCAGCTACGTCATGCGTCCGGGCGCTTAGGCGGGGACGATGTTCTCCGCCTGCGGGCCCTTCTGGCCCTGCGTGACGTCGAAGTTCACCTTCTGGCCCTCCTGGAGCTCACGGAAGCCCTGGGTGGCGATGTTCGAGTAGTGGGCGAACACGTCCGGGCCGCCACCCTCCTGCTCGATGAAGCCGAAGCCCTTTTCCGCGTTGAACCACTTCACGGTGCCAGTAGCCATGTCATATCTCCTTCGGGGCATTGCCCGAGGTCCGCACTGTGCGGTCCTCGCGTCGCCGTGATGATTGCCCCGGCCGGAAAGCACCGGAAATACGAAAGCGCACTCTCCGACATGGAATGCCGAGAAGCGCACTTGAAGTCCTTGGGTAACCACAACTGCAACTGGAATCCAGAGTAGCACGGCGCGAGCGACCGGGTACGGGAAGTAATTTCACTCCGCCCGCTGTGCCATAAATCCTTACCGCGCATTGCACTGATTTCTGTGGCTGCGGCAATAGATATTCGGCGTCCCGGCCGCTCGCGCGGTGCTCGGTGTCGGACGTCCCGCGTCAGGCGCCGCCGGGCCGGTCCGGCTCGTCGGGGCCGTCCCGGCGCAGCTCCTCGTTGATCCGGAGGGCGTCCTCGAGCTGGTCCTCGAGGATCACGATGCGGCAGGCGGCCTCGATCGGGGTGCCCGCGTCGACGAGCTCACGGGCCCGGGCGGCGACGCGCAGCTGATAGCGGGAGTAGCGGCGGTGGCCGCCCTCGGAGCGCAGCGGGGTGATCAGCCCGGCTTCCCCGATGGCCCGGAGGAAGCCGGGCGTGGCCCCGATCATCTCCGCGGCACGCCCCATGGTGTAGGCGGGGTAGTCGTCGTCGTCGAGTCGATCGGTGGCGGACGGTTGATTCTCTGGGGGCATTCGCACCTTTTCTGGGACGCGTCGAAGCCCCCGGCACCCTGCGGCACCGGGATCCCGAGGCGTTTTTGAGCACCATCCGTCGGCGGTGTGCGCCGAATTCCACCGTTTTGTGTCGACCCAGGAGGGTGGCGTACGTCCCGCCTCCGGCGCTTCACTGTCGGTGCCGGTGATGCTCACACCGGTTTCAGGAAAAAGCCTAGCCCCGCGCAAACTCCATGTCTACCGTCACCATGACAGGTTTTCGCGCCCCCACGGGAGAATTTATTTCCCATTGCCCCGGCCCTCGGGCCGGACGAGCACGATCGGCGCCGCCGCGCCGCGCGTCACCCGGTCGCGGAGAGCTCACCGCTGAGCGTGCCGTGGAGCCTGGCGCTGTGTTCGTCGAGCCCGGTGATCCGGGCGGTCTTGCCCCGCTGCGCGTACTTGGCGGTGACGGCGTCCAGCGCGGCGACGGCGGAGGCGTCCCATATGCGGGCGCCCGTGAGGTCGATGACGACCTCGTCCGGGTCGCCGGCGTAGTCGAACCGGGCGGCCAGGTCGTTCGCGGAGGCGAAGAAGAGCGCGCCGGTCACCGCGTGGACGACCCGGGAGCCGTCGGGGTCGGTGACCGAGGTGACGTCCGCGACGTGGGCGACGCGCCGGGCGAAGATGACCATGGCGGTGAGCGTGCCGACGACCACGCCGACGGCGAGGTTGTGGGTGGCGACCACACAGCCGACGGTGATCACCATGACGGCGATCTCACCGGCGGGCATGCGCCGCAGGGTCCTCGGTGCGATGGAGTGCCAGTCGAACGCGGCGACCGACACCATGATCATGACGGCGACGAGGGCGGCCATGGGGATGTCGGAGACGACCGGGCCGAGGACGACGCACAGCACCAGCAGGAACGCGCCCGCGAGGAACGTCGACAGCCGGGTGCGGGCACCGGACACCCGTACGTTGATCATCGTCTGGCCGATCACCGCGCAGCCGCCCATGCCGCCGAGCAGACCGGTGACGATGTTGGCGATGCCCTGGCCGATCGATTCGCGCTTCTTGTCGGAACGGGTGTCGGTGATGTCGTCGACCAGCTTCGCGGTCAGCAGCGACTCCATCAGTCCGACCAGCGCCATCGCCAGCGCGTAGGGAGCGACGGTCGTCAGCGTCTGAAGCGTGAACGGCACGTCGGGCAGCCCCGGCACCGGCAGCGAGGAGGGCAGGTCACCCCGGTCGCCCACGGTCGGCACCGCGATCCCCGCGGCCACGGTGACGACGGTGAGGATGACGACGGAGACCAGCGGCGCGGGCACCGCCCGGGTGATCCTCGGGAAGCACACCATCAGCGTGATACCGGCGACGACCAGCGGATAGACGGCCCAGGGCACGTCCCGCAGCTCGGGCACCTGGGCCAGGAAGACCAGGATCGCGAGGGCATTGACGAAGCCGACCATCACGCTGCGCGGCACGAACCGCATCAGCTTCGCGACGCCGAGCGCGCCGAGCACGATCTGGAAGACACCGGCGAGGACGACGCAGGCGATCAGGTACCCGAGGCCGTGCTCGCGGTTGAGCGGGGCGATGACCAGCGCGACGGCCCCGGTCGCCGCCGAGATCATCGCCGGCCGCCCGCCGACGACCGCGGTGGTGACGGCCATGGTGAACGAGGCGAACAGCCCGACGCTCGGCTCCACCCCGGCGATGACCGAGAACGAGATCGCCTCGGGGATCAGCGCCAGCGCGACCACGAGACCCGCCAGCACCTCGGTACGCAGGACCTTCGGGGACAGCCGGGGCGGGCGGACGCCGCGCAGCCGCGCGACCGGGGACAGTGCGGGAGAGGGCAACTGAGGAGGAACCTGTCGTGCTCGGGCACACGCCGTCGGCGGGGCCGGGGCGGGCGGGGGAAGTGTGCGGAGCCCGGCGCGCGGACCGGGCGGAAGGCGCTCGGCACGGACCCGGCGGGGCGGCCGTCGGCGCCCGTCAACTCTACCCACGCGGCTCCCCGGCCCTCCCGGCGCGAACGGCCCGGCCCCTGCGTACTCCGCGGTAGTCCCGGAGAGTGATTCCGGGGAAAACCTCCGCGAGGTGTCGAGAACGCGCCGTCGGCCGCGACGTCCCCTGTGAGAGTCGCCCACAAGAGGTGACGACGCACCGAGGGAGCGAAGTCATGAAGTATCTGGTGATGGTGCAGGGCACCCAGGCCGACTACGAGGCGATGCGCGGCAACGGGTCCGCCCACAGCCCGGCCTGGAGCGAGAAGGAGCTGCAGGCGATGTTCGCCTTCATGGGACAGCTCAACGACGACCTCGCCGAGACCGGCGAGTTCGTGGACGGCCAAGGCCTGGTCGAGCCGGCCCGGACCCGCCTCGTGACCGGGGGCGGGGACGGCCGCCCGGTGATCTCCGACGGCCCCTACGGCGAGACGAAGGAGCTGCTCGCCGGGTACTGGGTCCTCGACTGCGCGAGCCTGGAGCGGGTCACCGAGATCGCCGAGCGCATCACCCAGTGCCCGGCCCCGGCGGGCGCCCCCGTGCACCCGGTGGTGATCCGCCCCATCGACGACAGCGGCTGCCAGGTGTGACCCGTACGACCGAGGTCGAGGACCTGCTGCGCCTGCACGCGCCGCAGGTCCTCGGCGCGGTGGTGCGCCGCTACGGGCACTTCGGCCCGGCCGAGGACGCCGTGCAGGAGGCGCTGCTCGCCGCCGCGCGGCAGTGGCCGGAGACCGGCCCGCCGGGCAACCCGCGCGGCTGGCTGATCCGGGTCGCCTCCCGGCGTCTCGTGGACGGGCTGCGCGCCGAGACGGCCCGGCGCAGACGCGAGGAGAGCGCCGCGGCGCTCACGCCCCGGGACGCCTTCACCGCCCCGCCGCCCGGGGAGGGCCGTGCCCCGTCCGAGGACGACACGCTCACCCTGCTGTTCCTGTGCTGCCACCCCGCGCTCACCCCGCCCGCGCAGATCGCCCTGACCCTGCGCGCCGTCGGCGGACTGACGACGGCCGAGATCGCCCGCGCGCTCCTGGTGCCGGAGGCGACGACGGCTCAGCGGATCAGCAGGGCGAAGCACAAGATCAAGGGCATGCCCTTCCGGCAGCCGGGCCCCGAGGACCGCGACCCACGCCTCGCCGCCGTGCTCCAGGTCCTCTACCTGATCTTCAACGAGGGCTATACGGCCACCTCCGGCCGCGCACTGCACCGCGCGGACCTCGCCCGCGAGGCGATCCGGCTGACCCGGTCCGTACGCCGGCTGCTGCCCCGGGAGGGCGCGGTGACCGGACTGCTGGCGCTCATGCTGCTCACCGACGCCCGCAGTCGGGCGCGCACCGGCCCGCACGGCGAGCTGATCCCGCTCGACGAGCAGGACCGCACCCGCTGGGACCGCCACGCCATCGCCGAGGGCACCGCCCTGGTGGAGGAGGCCCTGGCCGAAGGCCCGGCGGGCGCCTATCAGTTGCAGGCGGCGATCGCGGCCCTGCACGACGAGGCGGCCCGCGCCGAGGACACCGACTGGCCGCTGATCCTCGCCCTCTACGACGTCCTCGTGCGCCGCGCCCCCGAGCCCATGGCCGAACTGGGCAGGGCCGTGGCCGTCGCCATGGTGCACGGCCCGAGCGCCGGGCTCGCCGAAGTCGACGCGCTGGAGGAACGGTTGGCGGGCCACCACCGGCTCGACGCCGTACGCGCCCACCTGCTGGAGAAGGCGGGCGACGCCGAAGGCGCCAGGTCCGCCTACCGACGGGCGGCCGGGCACACTCTCAGCGTCCCCGAGACCCGCTACCTCCTCACCCGCGCGGCCCGGCTGGCGCCCCCGCCTCCTTGAGTCAGCCCCGCGCTTCGCCCTCGGTGTCCACGTGGGGCAGACACCGGTCCAGCCACCGGGGGACCCACCACGCCCGCTCGCCGAGGAGCGTCATCACCGCCGGGACGAGCAGCAGACGCACGACCGTGGCGTCGATGAGCACACTGACGGCCAGGCCGAGGCCCAGCATCTTGACCACGATGCTGTCGCTGAGGATGAACGCCGCGAAGACGCTGACCATGATCAGCGCCGCGCAGGTGATCACCCGCGCGGTGATCTCCAGCCCGTGGGCGACGCTGCCCTTGCTGTCGCGGGTGCGCCGCCACGCCTCGTGGACCCGGGCGAGCAGGAAGACCTCGTAGTCCATGCTCAGGCCGAAGACGATGGCGAACATCATCATCGGGACGTAGCTCTCGATCGGCACCGTGCCGGAGACCCCCAGCGCGGGACCTCCCCACCCCCACTGGAAGACGGCGACCACGACACCGTAGGAGGCCGCGATCGACAGGAGGTTGAGGACGGCCGCCTTGACCGCCACGAGCAGGCCGCGGAAGACCGTCAGGATGATCAGGAACGCCAGGCCGACCACCACGGCGATGATGACGGGCAGCCGCGCGGAGATCAGCTCCAGGAAATCCACCTGGGCGGCGGTCGTGCCGGTCACATACGTCTTGGCGGCCGTGCCGGACACCGCCTGCGGCAGGACGTCGTCCTTGAGCCGGTTGAACAGCTCGGTCGTCCCCGCGTCCTGTGGCGAACTGCTGGAGACGGCCGTGGAGATCAGGACGTCGCCGTCGCCCGTCGGCTGCGGCGGGCTGATGCTCGCCGCGCCCGGCACGTCGGTGAGTGCCTTCTTCACATCGGCGGCCAGCGCCGCGCGGTCGGCGGACGGGACGGCGCTCTGGTCGACGACGATCGTCAGCGGGCCGTTGGCGCCCGGCCCGAACCCCGAGCTGATGAGGTCGTAGGCGCGTCGGTCGGTGAAGCTGGTGGGGTCCGCGCCGTCGCCGATGTGGCCGAGCCGGATGGAGAACAGGGGGATCGCGAGGACCGCCACCACCGCCAGCCCCCCGACGAGGAACCACCAGGGCCGCCGCTCCACCCGCTGCGCGTAGCGGTGCCAGCCCCCGACCGCCTCCGTACCGGGCCCGGTCGTGCCCTCCGCGACGGGCGTCCGCACGCGCAGCCGGTCGATGCGGCGTCCCACGAGGCCGAGCAGCGCAGGGACGAGGGTGATCGCCGCGATGACGGCCGTCACGACGGTGACGGCCGCCGCCGCGCCCAGCTTCCCGATGAAGCCGATCCGGGAGACGTACAGACCGGCGAGGGCGACGATGACCGTGCAGCCGGAGACCATCACCGCGCGTCCGCTGGTGGACACCGCCCGGCCCGCCGCCGTCACGGGGTCCGCGCCGTCCATGAGCAGCTGACGGTGACGGGTGATCAGGAAGAGGGCGTAGTCGATGCCCACGCCCAGCCCGATCATCGTGGCCAGGGTGGGCGACACGCTCGCGAAGGTGAAGGCGGCGGCCACCAGGCTCAGACAGCTCAGCCCGACGATCACTCCGATCAGGGCGGTGAGCAGAGGCATCCCCGCGGCGACGACGCTGCCGAAACCGATCAGCAGGACGATCACCGCCACGGCGAAACCGATGGCCTCGCTGGTGAAGTCCTTGGTCTCGGGCCGGTCGAGTTCGCCCAGCGGCCCCCCGTACTCGACTTCCACGCCCGCGGCCCGCAGCGGCGCGACCGCGTCGTCGACCTGGTCGATGTAGTCGTGGCCCAGGGTGGAGGGCGTGGTGTCGAAGCGGACGGTGATGTAGCCGGTCTTCCCGTCGGCGGAGAGCGCCCCGGGCGGGGCCGGGGGCAGCGGGTTCTGCGCGGCCAGCACGTGCGGGAGCTTCTGGAGGGCGGACACCGCCTGGCCGACCTGGCTCTGAACGTGCGTCAGGGGCGCCTTCGCGTCGTACATGACGACCTGCGCGCCGATGCCGCCGGCGGTGGGGGCGTGCGCCCTCAGCACCGCCGCCCCCTCGTCCGACTGGGTGCCGGGCAGTGAGAAGTCGTCGGAGTACGTACCGCCGAACGCGTTCTGCAAGGCGTGCAGACCGCCCAGCGCGACCAGCCAGAGGACGACGACCACGACGAAGTGGCGCGCACACCACGCGCCCAGCCTCCGCAGCGCCCCCGCGCGTGTCCCGCCGTCGCTTCCGTCACCCGTTGCAGGCATGCGTTCTCCCAGGGACGAGCGGGGCGGCCGACGAAGGGAATGACGAAGGGAATTCCGTCACCGTTCGTGAAGGTAGGTCGCGTGGCCGCGTCCCTCGCCGACCAACACACGGCCGAACGGGCGCCGGAAAGGCCGCGCCGGTCGCCCGCCACCCCGAGCGCGTGCGACGGCCCGGGACCCGGGGGATCATCGACCTATGTCTCCTTCCCTCCGGCTCGCGCAGCAGCCCGAAGCCGACGAGCTGCTCTCCCGCAGCCCGCTGGCCGCCCTGGTCGGGATGCTCCTGGACCAGCAGGTCCCCATGGAATGGGCCTTCACCGGGCCGTACACCGTGGCGCGGCGGCTGGGCCACGACGACCTGGACGCGCGGGAGATCGCCGCGAAGGACCCCGAGGAGCTGGAGACGCTGTTCGCGGAGAAACCGGCCGTGCACCGCTACCCGGCCTCCATGGCCAAGCGGGTCCAGCAGCTGTGCCAGTACCTCGTCGAGCACTACGACGGGGACGCGAGCGCGGTCTGGCGCGACCCCGCCACCGGCGGGGAGCTGCTGAAACGGCTCAACGAGCTGCCCGGATTCGGCAAGCAGAAGTCGCAGATCTTCCTGGCGCTGCTGGGCAAGCAGTTCAAGGTGACGCCGGACGGCTGGCGGGAGGCGGCGGGCCCGTACGGCGAGGACGGCTCCCACCGTTCGGTGGCCGACATCACCGGACCGGAGTCGCTGGAGCAGGTCCGCGCCTACAAGCAGCAGATGAAACGGGCCGCCGCCGCGAAGAAGGCGTGAGCCCCCGGGTCCTCGACACCGCCCACGGCGGGCCGTGCCGAAGAGGGCGCGGGCGCTTCTCGTGCGCCGATTCACGATCCACAGCCTGTGCATAACGTTCGCGGAGCGCGGACGCCCGCACCACCGCCTCCAGCGCCTCCAGCGCCGCCGCGGGGAGGGTCCCGGAGGAGCCCTCGCGGGCCCCGGGAGCCGAATCCGAGGAAAAAGGGCTGTCACTCATACAAGCTCGCTCCTGCATCGCTCCCGGTATGCGGCTGATTGTCACCTTCGCACTACCGCGCCATGGCTGCGCTCGGAGCCTGTCGCCCGGTAGGCTTTCCGTGTGATCTTCAAGCGCATCGGAAACGGGCGGCCGTACCCCGACCACGGCCGGGAAAGCACCCGGCAGTGGGCGGACGTCGCCCCCCGCCCGGTGCGCCTCGACCAGTTGGTGACCACGAAGCAGCAGCTCGACCTCGAGACGCTGCTCGCGGAGGACTCGACGTTCTACGGCGACCTCTTCGCCCACGTCGTGAAGTGGCAGGGCGACCTCTATCTCGAGGACGGTCTGCACCGCGCGGTGCGCGCGGCGCTCCAGCAGCGCCAGGTACTGCACGCCCGCGTACTCGAACTGGGCTGAGCACCGCATCGCGGCACCGCGCGCCACCACCCGCCCCCGGCCGATATTGGCCCTTTTGGGTTGGGGTGCCCGCAACCCGTTGATCATTTAGTAGGCAGCGGCTCCGCCCCGCACTACGCTGCGCCCATGAGCATGCTCACCCCTCCCGGTATGGGCGGAAAGTACCGCATCACGGGCAACCGCTTCCCGCACATGCGCCGCCCCCGGAGCCGCCGCAGGATCGTGCTCGCCGCGGTCGCCGCGACCGTCGTGCTCGGTCTGGGCGGGTGGGGGACCTTCCAGCTCGTCGACGTCTTCTCCGGCGGCAGCACCGGGACCCACGCGGCCCCCAAGGGCGGCAAGGGCGACTGCAAGCCCGCCGAGGGCCGTACGGCGGGCCGCGCGGCGACCGCCCCCGCGGCCCCGAAACCGCTGCCCAAGCCCTCCGACATCACCGTCAACGTCTACAACGCCACGCCGCGCGGCGGTCTCGCCAAGACCACGGCGGACGAGCTGGCGAAGCGCGGCTTCAAGATCGGCAAGGTGGGGAACGCCCCGGCCGCGTACGACAAGAAGGTCGCGAAGGCCGGGCTGCTGCTGGGCGGCCCGGACTCCGAGGGCGCGCTGAAGCTCGTGGGCGCGCAGCTCGCCGACACGGAGGCGCAGGCCGGCCGGCACGACGACGCGGACATCGATCTGATCCTGGGCACGGGGTTCAAGCAGCTGTCGTCGCCGGCGGACGCCGAGCGGGCCGTGGCCGAGCTGACCGCGCCGCCGAAGCCGTCGCCGTCCGCGACGGTGTGCTGAGCGCCGGACCGCCTCGGTAAGACCGGAACGGCCGTCGGGCCGGGCCGCCGAGTGGCGGCCCGGCCCGACGGCCGTGGAACGAACGAAGAAATCGGCTCTGTACGAGCCCTGCGCGCGGTCTACGCGGGGAGCCGCAGGGTCAGCCCGCGGTGCCGTACATGCGGTCGCCCGCGTCGCCGAGGCCCGGGACGATGTAGCCCGCCTCGTTGAGCCGCTCGTCCACCGACGCCGTGACGACGGTGACCGGCGCGCCCGCCAGGTCGCGCTCCATGACCTCGACGCCCTCGGGCGCGGCCAGCAGCGTGATGGCGGTGACGTCGTCCGCGCCGCGCTCGATCAGCTCGTTGATCGCGGCGACGAGCGTGCCGCCGGTGGCGAGCATCGGGTCGAGCACGTACACCTGGCGACCCGAGAGGTCGTCGGGCATGCGCGTCGCGTACGTCTCCGCCTTGAGGGTCTCCTCATTGCGGATCATGCCCAGGAAGCCGACCTCGGCCGTGGGCAGCAGCCGCACCATGCCGTCGAGCATGCCGAGCCCGGCACGCAGGATCGGCACCACGAGCGGGCGCGGGTGGGAAAGCTTCACGCCGGTGGTGGCGCAGACCGGGGACTCGATGTCGACCTGCTCGGTGCGCACGTCGCGCGTCGCCTCGTAGGCGAGCAGGGTGACCAGCTCGTCGGCGAGACGCCGGAAGGTGGGGGAGTCGGTGCGCTTGTCGCGCAGCGTGGTGAGTTTGTGCGCCACCAGCGGGTGGTCGACGACGTGGATCCGCATGACATCGACATTAACCGAGCTTTCGGGCGTCAGCGCCCGCCCGGTGCCCGACGACGGTCTGTCGTCTCACTGGCATCAAACCACCACTAAGGGGGAAAGTGGGCACGTACGCCTGGACTGACGCTCCGGGCGAGGACCTCGGCGCGAGGTGGTGCTGCCCATGGCTGACCGTGACAAGCGCGGACCCGAACCGGCCCGGAAGTCCCGGGGGACGGGGAGATCGACGAAGCCCCTGGACCGGGCGGAGGGCTCGGAGACCGACGAGGAACGCAGGCGCAGACGGGCCCAGTTCCTCCGCGAGCTGAATGAGGCCAAGGAGCTGCGGGACCGGGTGCAGCCGCGCCGGGCCCGGGCGGCGCGCATGCGGCAGCAGATGCGCATGCGGACGTTCCGCTGGTGACGTGACGGGCCGGGGACGGCCCGCGACACGGGCGGGCCGCGCACCCGACACGGCCGGGCCCGCAGGTGAGGCGTACGGGCGACGCACCGGCGCCCGTACGGGCCACGTGAGCCACATCTCTTCGGACTGCTGCACGACGCAGCGCGGAAGACCTCTCGCAACGGCCGGGTTTCTGCCACGATTCCGAGTGGGCGGGGTGGTGTCCCCGTCCGGCCCGGCACCGCCTATGACCAGTGGGAGAGTCACGGTGTACTTCGCCGCACTGCTCGCGCGCACCGAAGACGGGTGGCAAGCGAGCGACACAGATCTCGACAACGTGGAAACCTTGTCGGACTTCGCCGACCTGGCCCGGGATTCCTCGGTCGACGACGACACGGTCCTGGTGTTCATCGAGCAGGAGGACGCCTGGTTCGGTCTCGTCCGGGTGGACGGCGAGGAGGACCCTCGTATCTACCTCTCGGACGCCGTCGCGGCCAGCCGCAGCTCGTACGGCGCGATGCTCGCCGACGAGCTGCTGGGCCGTGAGGAGAACGAGAGCGACCTCGACAGCCTGGTCGATCTCGACGGCACCGAGGACGGCGAGCCGGAGGACCCGGCCGACGACGACGCCTCGGGCGACGCCGTGCCGGTGCCGGCCGGTCCGCTGGGCGACACGGAGATCCTGGCCGACCTCGGGATGAGCGAGAAGGAGCTGAAGTCCCTCGGCGGGGACGCGCTCGGCGACATCGCGGACATGCTCGGCTGCACCGACGTCCTGGAGGCCGTCCGCTGACGGCCGCCGGGGCGTGCTCGCTCACACTGGTGCCATGAACGCAGCCGCCGAGAACACTCCGCACGACCCCGTACGCGACCCGTGGCGCGGCCCCATGCGGGCCGCGCTGGCGGAGGCCGTACAGGCCCCCGCCACCGGCGACGTGCCGGTCGGCGCGGTCGTGCTGGACCCGGACGGCGCCGTCATCGGCCGTGGCCGCAACGAACGCGAGGCCACGGGCGATCCGACGGGCCACGCGGAGGTCCTCGCCATCCGCGAGGCCGCGGCCGCCGTCGGCGAGTGGCGCCTGTCCGGCTGCACGCTCGTGGTGACCTTGGAGCCGTGCACGATGTGCGCGGGCGCGATCGTCCTCTCCCGGCTGGACCGGGTCGTCTACGGCGCGGTCGACGAGAAGGCGGGCGCGGCCGGGTCCCTCTGGGACGTCGTCCGTGATCGCCGCCTCAACCACCGCCCCGAGGTGGTCGCCGGCGTCCTCGCCGACGAGTGCGCGACGCTCCTGACGGACTTCTTCCGCACCCGCTGACCCCCTCGCCGGGGCCCGCGCCGGCCCCCTGACGGAGGCCGATTACAAAGCACGGCCAACTGTCCGCTAAGCTTCCTCTCGGTAGCGTGTCCGAGCGGCCTAAGGAGCACGCCTCGAAAGCGTGTGTGGGGGCAACTCCACCGTGGGTTCAAATCCCACCGCTACCGCCATGAACACCCCTCCGACCTGCGGAAACGCGGTCGGGGGGGTGTTTTGCTTCCTCGAAGAAGACGGAAGATGACAGCAGCCCCTGACCGGCGTGGGTCAGGGGCGGGCGGTAGGACGGTCGGACGGTCGGGTCAGCGGTCGGACGAGCCGCGTGCCCCCGCCGCCACCGCTTCGCGTTCGGCGGCGTCAGCAGCCGCGTCCACCCTCGCGTCCGCAGCCGCGTCCACATCCGCAGTCGCGTCCGCCGCGTCCGTGGACGGCCCGCCGCAGGCGACCGCGCGGGACGGTGTCGTGGGTGCCGGGCGGCGGAAGGCGGCCAGGGCCACTCCCGCCAGCACGATCAGGCCGCCGACGCCGGCCATGAGGCCCGGGACGGCACCGAGGAGGGCGGCGTCCAGGGCGAGGGCCGCCACGGGGACCGCGTAGAGGACGAGCGAGCTGGTCGAGGCCGTGGCCGCCGCGAGAACGCGGGACCAGGTGCAGAAGGCCAGGACCGTACAGGCGAGGCCGAGCCAGACGACGGCGGCGGTCTGCTGCCAGTCGGCCGCGACCAGCTGGGTGGCCGCGTCCGGGGTGAAGACCAGCAGGGGGACGAGGCCGAAGAGGCTGCCGTAGAAGATGCAGTCCATGCCCGAGTACCGGCGCAGCAGGGGCTTTTGCAGGATGAAGGACGTGGCCTGGGCCGCCGCCGCCAGGACGATCATCGCCATGCCGGAGTACGAGCCGCCGCCGTCGCCGCCGGCCGTCGCCACCACGAGCGCGCCGCACAGCGCCACCACGAGCCCGGCGACGCCCCAGGCGCCGGGGCGCTCCCGCAGGACGAGCATGCCGAGGGCCGTGGCGAATACGGGGGAGGTGGCCACGAGCATCGCCGCCGTGCCGCCCTCGACGTGCCGTTCGCCGGCGTAGAGGAGCAGCTGATAGGCCGTCATGCCGGTGACGCCGAAGCCGGCCATGCGCAGCAGGTCGCCCCGGCGCAGTCGGCTGATGCGGCCGGTGAGCACGCAGGGCAGCAGGAGCACGACCGCGAAGACGAGGCGCAGGACCGCCATGGCCGTCGGGGAGTACCCCTCCAGCGCGATGCGGATCGCCGGGAAGGCCGATCCCCACAACAGGGCCGTCGCGGCCATGAACTTCCACGGAGTCACTGCTCGGCGCTCGCCCGCCATGGTGTTACCGCCTCACGGTCGGCCGGATTCGGACGCTCCCGAAGCTACCGAGACTCACTCCATAAGTCGAATAATGAATTCCGACATTAAATCAAAGGATTCCTTTGAGGTGAGCTCGCGCCCGATCGGCGGCTTCCGTTCGTACGGCCGTCGAGTACGACCGCTCCACGGTCGAAATCCACCACAAGGGCGGGGATTTTACTCCCGGGACCGGCACGCCTGACGGTAAATTCCGGCTTTCCCCCATGCCGGGCGCGATTGTGGTGAAATCGCCCCAGGTCAAAAAGCGGCCTTCTCCGGGTCAGAACCAGCACCCTGAAGAGGACCTCATGCAGGTGCCCACCCAGATCATCTCCGCCCATTGCGTGGTGGCCTTCCCCGACGTGGTCGACATCGAGAACGCCCCCGGTCTCCGCACCGCACTGCAAAGGATCATCGAGGCCCATGCGCATACCTGCGACGCGCTGATCGCCGACCTGTCGGCCTCCCGCTTCGCCACCGCGACCGCCCTGTCGGTCCTGGTGGAGGCCCGGCGGCAGACGCGGCGCCAGGGAATGGATCTGTACGTGGTGGTGCCGGCGCCACTCGCCCGCAAGTCCTTCGTCATCACGGGGCTGAACGAATCGATTCCGCTGTACGCGACGCTCGGCGACGTCCCCGGGCGCACGGCAGCACCGATCCCGGCCGCCGCCCCGGTCACGGCTCCCGCCGCGCGGATGCCCCGTCAGCCCGGCGGCGGGCACCGGGGTGAGTGCCGCACCGAGGACGGCGGCGCGGCGGGCGGAGAGGACCGGCCGGCCCCCTGACCGCGCGCCCTCCAGGCCAGCCCGTGGCCGTCGCGCTCCCCCCGCGCCCGCGCGCGCGGCGCACGGGCACCGAAAAGCCCCGGCTCCGAACCCGTGAACGAACGGGCTCGGAGCCGGGGCTCCGGCGTTTGGTACGGGGGAAGCGGCGATCGGGGGGACAAGCCGCTTCCCCCGACGAGGACACGGTCTCCAAGTACGGGCCGCATCAGGGGAAAGCGCGGCCCGGACCCCGCAGTGAGGCCATGTCCCTCGCCCTCCGGATTCCTGCCAGACCCGTCGGGCGCACGGTCCATCCTCCGCCCACCCGGAGGCCCGACCGGCGGGCGAACGGCCCTGCTTGCCGGGCCTTTGGTCCTTAAAGATGATGTGAGTACCGCGCGTGCTCCCGATCTTCGACCGTACGTACGGATAGACTCTCGCGACCGCACAGGGGAGCAGCCGGGGAGGCAGCGCGTCATGGCGCAAGCGAGGAAGATCGCCACCTACGTCATCGTCATTTTCGTGGGGTACACGATCATCACCTCCCCCGCGCGGTCGGCCGAGCTCGTCCAGCTAGGCTTCGAGGGGATCTCGGACGCCGCCAAGAGCATCGGCGAGTTCATGACCCAGCTGATCAACTGACCGACTCCGCGTCGCTCGTACGGAGGGCAGCCCCGTGATTCGCCATCTCGTCCTGTTCAAGCTCAACGAGGGCGTCGAGCGCGACGACCCGCGGGTCGTCGCCGGCGTTCAGGCGTTCGAGAAGCTGGGCGGCCTCGTGCCCGAGCTGCGCTCCTGGGAGTGCGCGTGGAACATCACGGACCGGCCGATCGCCTACGACTACGCGATCAACTGCTCCGTCGAGGACACCGCTGCGCTCCAGCGCTACCTCGACCACCCCGACCACCAGGCGGGCGTCGCACTGTGGCGTGAGTTCGCCACTTGGGTGATCGCCGACTACGCGTTCTGAGCGGTTCGCACGGGCCGTTCGCGCCGTAGGGACCGCAGGACCCCTCACCACCACGGTGAGGGGTCATTTTTGTGCTCAACACGATGTTATGGGGTGCTTGCACACAGTGCACATGTCTTGTGATGCTATGACCGCTTTTCCCGGATGAGTTGAGTGAATTGAATGCGTCGACGTGAAGGGGTGGCGTGACCGTGTCGGCCCGTACCGTGCCCGAAGCCCCCCACCAACGCGACAACCATCAACGCGACCCCGGCACCGCCGCGGGACCCGCCGGCCCCCGGGCCGCCGACTCCCCGGCCGCCGGTCCCGGTGGCGCTCCCGCCACTCCCGCCACCCCCGGCCCGGCCGCCGGTCCCGGTCCGGCCCCCGACGCCGAGAGCGCCCCGCGCACCCGGGAGAGCCGGGGCGCGGACGCCAGGGCACTGACCCAGGTGCTCTTCAAGGAGATCTCCACCCTGGAGCCCGGCACCCCCGAGCACGCCCGGGTGCGGGCCGCCCTGATCGAGGCCAACCTCCCGCTCGTGCGCTACGCGGCGGCCCGCTTCCGCAGCCGCAACGAGCCGATGGAGGACGTCGTCCAGGTCGGCACGATCGGGCTCATCAACGCCATCGACCGCTTCGACCCCGACCGCGGGGTGCAGTTCCCGACCTTCGCGATGCCGACCGTCGTGGGCGAGATCAAGCGCTACTTCCGCGACAACGTCCGCACCGTCCACGTGCCGCGCCGCCTCCACGAGCTGTGGGTGCAGGTCAACGGCGCCAGCGAGGACCTGACGGTGCTGCACGGCCGCTCCCCCACCACGGCCGAGATCGCCGAACGGCTCAAGATCGGTGAGGACGAGGTGCTGGCGTGCATCGAGGCCGGCCGCTCGTACCACGCCACCTCGCTGGAGGCGGCGCAGGAGGGCGACGGGCTGCCCGGGCTGCTGGACCGGCTCGGCTACGAGGATCCGGCACTCGCCGGGGTCGAACACCGGGATCTCGTGCGCCATCTGCTCGTGCAACTGCCGGAGCGCGAGCAGCGCATTCTGCTGCTGCGCTACTACAGCAATCTGACGCAGTCCCAGATCAGCGCCGAGCTGGGCGTCTCGCAGATGCATGTGTCCCGGCTGCTCTCCCGGAGCTTCGCCCGACTGCGATCCGCAAATCGAATCGACGCCTAACCCTTACGGGTGACACCTTCCTGCAGTGATGGGGCAGATATATCGACTTGACGCTACAGCGTGTTGCCGACATGTGACATTCTGCAGGAACTGCGTTTGTCACAGCGCGGCCTCCGGTATTCAGGTGGAGGTTGAACCCCTCGTCCGTACCCTCGGCAGGGGCGCCGCTGTGAACCCGTCCGCGACCTCAAGGGGGTGGCATGTCCGTAGACCTGGGCAGCGCGAAGGTGCTCGCCAACGACGCACCGCACGCCGTGCTCGACGACTGCGAAGCCATCGACACCCGCACCCTCTCCCGATCGCTCTTCCTGCGACTGGCCACGCTGGAGCGGGACAGCGCGGAGCGTACGTACGTCCGCGACACCCTCATCGAGCTCAATCTCCCCCTCGTGCGCTACGCGGCGGCCCGCTTCCGCAGCCGCAACGAGCCGATGGAGGACATCGTCCAGGTCGGCACGATCGGCCTGATCAAGGCGATCGACCGGTTCGACTGCGAACGGGGCGTGGAGTTCCCCACGTTCGCGATGCCGACGGTCGTGGGCGAGATCAAGCGCTTCTTCCGGGACACCAGCTGGTCCGTACGGGTGCCGCGCCGCCTTCAGGAGCTGCGGCTGGCCCTCACCAAGGCCAGTGACGAGCTGGCGCAGAAGCTGGACCGGTCGCCGACCGTTCCCGAACTGGCCCTGTGCCTGGGGGTGTCCGAGGAGGACGTCGTCGACGGCCTGGCCGTCGGCAATGCCTACACCGCCAGCTCGCTCGATTCCCCCTCCCCCGAGGACGACGGCGGCGAGGGCTCGCTCGCCGACCGCCTGGGCTACGAGGACACCGCGCTGGAGGGCGTGGAGTACCGCGAGTCGCTCAAGCCCCTGCTGGCCAAACTGCCGCCCCGCGAGCGGCAGATCATCATGTTGCGGTTCTTCGCCAATATGACGCAGTCGCAGATCGGCGAGGAGGTCGGCATCTCGCAGATGCACGTCTCCCGGCTGCTCACGCGCACGCTGTCGCAGCTGCGCGAGGGCCTCATCGCCGACTGATCCCACCCGTCCGCTTCCCGGGCATGTACTCCTGACGGTGCGTCAGCCACACTGTGCCGATGCGACGGAAGACGCTCGTCCCCGCTTCGGCTGCCGCGCGCTGGCTGGCGGGCCTGGGCTGCCTGGGAGCGCTTCTCACGGGTTGCGGCGGTAGCGACCGCGACGGCTATGTCGCGACGGGGGCCGCCGGACCCGGCACGTCCCGGTCCGGGGTGGTGCCGCCGACGGGCGGGGTGAAGCTGATGCCGCTGGACGGCGAGCCGGGCAGGCCGTCGTCCCACGGGCCGCGCCGGAGCCCGTCCGGAGCGCCGAGCACACCGGAGGCGCCTCGGGGGGCGTCCTCGACCACTACAACCGGCCCCGATGCCCGCATCGGTACGGGCGGGGCCGGGCCCGGCCCGGTGACGATCCCGGGCACTCCCGGCGGTACGGGCCCTGCGAGCGGCGGAAACAGCGGCGACTCCCCCGCGTCCCCCGCTCCTCCCGCGCCCTCTCCAAGCACTCCGCCGACGCCCGGTCCGCGCCCCTCGCCGTCCACCGGCACCCCGGCGGTGCTCGACATCGGCACCCCGCGCCGCGAGCCGGACAGCGAACGCCGCTGGTGCGAGAAGGTGACCGTGATCTTCACCAACACCGGCGGCCGGCCGGTGACGGACGGCGCCGTCACCTTCGGCACCCACATCATCGGCCCGCTCGGCACCGACTGGGCGACGCTCACGTCGTCGGAGCCGCTCCCCGTGCCGATCGACGCGGGACAGGCGCGCGAGAAGACCTGGACGGTGTGCGTCGACGCCTGGCGGGTGCCGCTGGGCATGCACATCGAGACGCGGGACGTCTCGGTGAAGTGGGAGTGAGCCGCGGCGGGTTCACCCCCGCCGACCGGCCCGCCCCTGACGCGGACTCAGCGAAGCGCGAGCCAGGCCACGCCGGCCACGACCGCGATCGCGACGATCACGCCGACGATCACGCCGGCACCCGGACCGGAGCGCCTGGCGGCGGCGGGCGCGGCGGCACGGCTGCCGGGCTGGCCCTCGTCGACGAAGGCACGGAACATCTGGGTGCTGCCCGCGGGGTCGTAGTTGCCCTCGGGGCCCTGCTGACGGTGGTTGGCCATAGGCCAGGACCCTAGCGAAACGGTTGCGCTTCGCGCGCGCGGGGTGGTGTCCGGCGGATCATCGGCTGCCGACCGTCTTTGCCGCCTGCGGCGGCGAGCGCCCTACAGGCGCGTCCTCAACCGCCGGACAGGCTTGACGTGCCGCTTTTGCCGCAGCCACAAGCTCACATAACCCACAGACAGCAAACCCTTGGGGTGAGCTTTACCCGAAACGACCCTATTTCATTTGCCTGCGGCAACCAACCACCTCTATCGTTGCCCTAAGCAACCGATGGGCGGATGAGCGCCGACGAGCAGCGAGGGGTCGATGGCCGCACAGGAGCAGTACGAGGAGCTCGCCCGGCAGCTCAGCGCCGTCGGCGCGGTGAAGCGCGATCTGGCGCGGGTGCTCCCGCAGGACTGTTCGCCCGCCTCGGCCATCGTGCTCACCCTGCTCCACCGGTACGGCGAGATGCGGATGAGCAAGCTCGCCGAGCTGCTCGCCATCGACATGTCGGTGACCAGCCGGCACGTCTCGTACGCGGCCGAGCGCGGCTGGATCGACCGACAGCCGGACCCCGTCGACAAGCGGTCCCGGCTGCTGCGGCTGCTCCCCGCCGGGGAGGCACTGCTGGAGGAGGTGTCCGCGCGGTACACCGAAGCGCTCGCCACCTGCCTCGAGGACTGGTCCGACGACGACGTCGGCCGTCTCACCGAGCTGCTCGGACGCCTGCGCAGGAGCTTCGGCGACTGCCGGGCGCGCGCTCCCCAGCACGCGCTCGCGCATCACACGGCCGACTCCCTCACCCGTACGTCCGCGTAACCCGCACCACCCGCACCACCATCAGACAGAGCAAAGGAAGTTCATGGCTAAGACCACACCAGCCGGTGTGCGGGGCGGCCACGCCAAGCCCGGGGACCCGCAGGGCTCCGACGCCCCCATGACACACCGCCAGATCATGGAGGCGCTGTCCGGGCTGCTGCTCGGCATGTTCGTCGCGATCCTGTCGTCGACGATCGTCTCCAACGCCCTGCCCGAGATCATCTCCGACCTCCACGGCAGCCAGTCCTCCTATACCTGGGTCGTCACGGCCTCGCTCCTCGCGATGACCGCGTCCACCCCGCTGTGGGGCAAGCTCTCCGACCTCTTCAGCAAGAAGCTGCTGGTCCAGATAGCCCTGGTCGTCTACGTCCTGGGCTCGGCCGCCGCCGGTCTGTCGCAGAACAGCGGCATGCTCATCGCCTGCCGCGTCGTCCAGGGCATCGGCGTCGGCGGTCTGTCGGCCCTGGCCCAGATCGTCATGGCGGCGATGATCTCCCCGCGTGAGCGCGGGCGCTACAGCGGCTACCTCGGCGCGACGTTCGCCGTCGCGACCGTCGGCGGCCCGCTGCTCGGCGGTGTCATCACGGACACCAGCTGGCTCGGCTGGCGCTGGTGCTTCTACGTGGGTGTGCCGTTCGCGGTCATCGCGCTGATCGTCCTGCAGAAGACGCTGAAGCTGCCGGTGGTGAAGCGGAACGTCAAGGTCGACTGGCTGGGCGCGTTCTTCATCAGCGCCGCCGTCACGCTGCTGCTGGTCTGGGTGACGCTGGCCGGGAAGAACTACGACTGGATCTCCTGGCAGACCTACGCCATGGTCGGCGGCTCGGTGCTGCTGGGCGCGGTCTTCGTGTACATCGAGTCCAAGGCGGCCGAGCCGATCATCCCGCTGCGGCTGTTCCGCAACAAGACGATCACCCTGTCCTCCCTCGCGAGCCTCTTCGTCGGCATCGCGATGTTCAGCGGCACGGTCTTCTTCTCGCAGTACTTCCAGCTGGCGCGCGGCGAGTCGCCGACGATGTCCGGCGTGATGACGATCCCGATGATCGGCGGCCTGTTCATCTCGTCGACCGTCTCCGGGCAGATCATCACCAAGACCGGCCGCTGGAAGAACTGGGTCGTCGTCGGTGGCGTGCTGCTCACCGCGGGCCTCGGACTGCTCGGCACGATGCGCTACGACACCCCGTACTGGCACCTGGCCGCCTACATGGTCCTCATGGGTCTCGGCATCGGCATGATGATGCAGAACCTCGTGCTCGCCGCGCAGAACCAGGTGGCACCCGAGGACCTCGGCGCCGCCAGCTCCGTCGTCACCTTCTTCCGGTCGCTCGGCGGCGCGGTGGGCGTCTCGGCGCTCGGCGCGGTGCTCGGCAACCGGGTCACGGACTACGTCAAGGACGGCATGGCCGCCCTCGGCCCCAAGGCCGCCGCGGCGATGGGCCACGGCGGTACGGGTGGCGGCGGCATCCCGGACCTGGACAAGCTCCCGCCCCCGGTCCGCACGGTGATCGAGAGCGCCTACGGGCACGGCGTCGGCGACGTCTTCCTCTACGCCGCGCCCTGCGCCCTGCTGGCCTTCATCCTGACCCTCTTCATCAAGGAGGTCGCGCTCAAGAGCCGGCCCGGCGGGCACCCGTCGGCCGAGTCGGCCCCGGCCGACGCCACGCCCGCGACGGCGGCGGCCCGCGACTGACGGACCCCGGCGGCCGGGGCGCGGTTCGAGCGGAGACGCGCCCCGGGACGCCGGCACCGGGACCTGAACGGCATCGAAGGTCCCGGACCATGGGCCCCGGTGGGGTGTGCACACAGGCAGGGGACGGCCTGCACGCACCCACCGGGGCCCCTCGGCGTTCACGGGGCTTCCGGGAGCCTCAGGAACGGCCCGCGGCCGCCCGGTCCCGCACGGCACCCGCCCGGTCCCGCATGACCTCGATGCCCGCGATGACCGTGTCCAGCGCGAAGTCGAAGTCCCGCTCCCGCGCCTCGGCGAGGGTCATCTCGGTCAGGTCCTTGCTCATCGCCAGCGCCTCGGAGTGCTGTTCCGCGAAGTCCGGACGTTCCGACACGCTGGCGACGACCTGCCGGTAGTACTCGTCCTCGGTCAGCCCCGTGCCCCGGCAGCGCTCCCTGAACTGTCCCTCGACCGCGCTGAAGCCGTAGACGAACTGGAAGACGGCCGAGAGCGCCCCGGTCAGCCCCTCCTTCGGGACTCCGCTGCGCCGCATCACCGCCAGGATGGCGTCGGAGAAGGCCATCGAGCGCGGACCGATGTTCAGGTACCGACCCAGCAGCACGGGCACCCAGGGGTGGGCGACGAGCATGTTGCGGTACTCGACGGCGAGCGCGCGCAGCTGATCGCGCCAGTCCGCGGCCCCGGCGGCCGGATCGGGGACGACCATCTCGCCGGACACCTGGTCGAGGGCGAATTCGAGGAGGTCGTCCTTGCTGTCGACGTACCAATAGACCGACATCGCGGTCACGTCCAGCTCGTCCGCCAGCCGCCGCATGGAGAACTTGGCCAGCCCGTCGGCGTCCAGCAGCCGGACCGTGGCCTCGACGATCCGCCGCCGGTCGAGCGCGCCGGGCTTGGGCTCCTGGCCCTCGCCCTGCTTCCGCTCGGCCGGCTCCGCCTTGCGCTTCGGGGCCGGCTCTGCCGCCAGCCAGACACTGGCCCGGGTGCTTCCGGCGCGCTTTCCGCTCGTCATGACGCGCTCTCCCTTTCCTGCGCCGGTGGTACGTAACCGATGCTATGCCCAGGCCAGGGGCCCGGCCGCGAGCGCGGGGCGGGTTACGCCGCCGCGCCCTGCCCGGCCGCGGCGGCGTCCCGCTCGGCCCTGCGCAGCAGCACCGCCGCGACGATGCCGCCCGCGAGCACCGCGGCCGCGCCGACCAGCTGGCTGCTCTGCACACCGCTGGCGAAGGCGTCCTCGATCGCGGACCGCTCCGCGTCCGTACGGGCCGAGGCCAGCGCGGCGGGCAGCGAGCCCGCCCCGGCGGCGACGGCCGGCACGAGGGCCGCGAAGCGCGAGTTGAGGACCGCGCCGAGCACCGCGACGCCCAGGCCGTTGCCGCACTCCTGGAGCGTGCCGTTGACGCCCGCCCCGACGCCCGCCTTCTCCGGCGGGATCGCGGACATGATCGCGTTCGCCATCGCGGGCATCGAGAACGCGATGCCGACACCCATCATGACCAGGCCGAGCAGCATGCCCCCGTAGCCGTGCGCGCCGAGGACCGCGATGGCCGCGAGTCCGCCGGCCAGCGTGGTCATGCCGCCGACGATCAGCGTCGGAGTGCCGAGCTTCGGCAGCAGCCGGGCGCCGACGCCGGTGAGGTTGAGGGCGACGATGACCAGCGCCAGCGGCGACATCCGCAGGCCGGTGGCCAAGGGGTCGTAGCCGAGGACGAGTTGCAGGTGCTGGGTGAGCAGGAAGATCGAGCCGCCCATGCCGAAGGCGACGAGGACGCCGCCCGCGACTGCGCCCACGAAGCGGCGGTTGCGGAAGAAGTGCATGTCCAGCATGGGGAAGGGGACGCGTCGCTCCCACAGCGCGAAGAGCGCGAGCCCGACCGCGCCGACGGCCGCCGCGAGCAGCACCCGCGCGGACGTCCAGCCGTGCTCCGGGCCGGAGATGATCGCGAAGGTGATCCCGGTCATGCCGATGGTGGACAGCAGCGCGCCGAGCAGGTCCGGGCGGTCCCCCGTGGGGTTCTTGGACTCCGGTACGAGCTTGAGCACGGCGACCAGGCCGAGCAGCGCCACCGGCACGTTGATCAGGAAGATCGAGCCCCACCAGAAGTGGTTGAGCATGGCCCCGCCGACGAGCGGCCCGGCGGCGAAGCCGAGCGAACTCACCGCGCCCCACAGGCCGATGGCCTTTGCGCGCTCGTCCTCGTCGAAGACCTGGACGATGACGGCCAGCGTGGTGGTCATCAGCAGCGCCCCGCCGACGCCCATGCCCGCGCGGGCGGCGATCAGCTGTCCGGTGGTCCCGGCCAGCCCGGCGCACAGCGAGCCGATCCCGAAGAGCGCGAGGCCGAGCGCGAGCAGCTTCTTGCGCCCGTAGCGGTCGGCGGCGCTGCCCGCGGTGAGCAGCAGGCCCGCCTGGACCAGCGAATAGGCGTTGATCATCCACTGGATGTCGGAGGTCGCGGCGCCCATCTCCTCGGTGAGGGAGGGGATGGCGACGTTCAGGACGGTGTTGTCGAGGAGGACGGTGAGCTGGGCGAGGCAGATGACGCCGAGAATCACCCAACGGGTGGGATGACGCTGCGGTTTCCGGTCTCCGGCGTCGCGCTGGGCGGCGGTCGTCGCCGTCATGACGGGCTCCCTTGTGCGGTGTACGACTAGTAGCGTCGTACACCGTACAAGGGTTGTTCTACGCCGTACAAGAGAATTAATCGCGTCCGGATCCGGCCGGTTCTACGCCGGAGGCGCCGGCTTGATCAGATAGCCGACGCCGCGCCGCGTGTGGATCATCGGCTCGCGGCCGGCGTCGATCTTCCGGCGCAGATAGGAGATGTACAGCTCGACGACGTTGGCCCGGCCGCCGAACTCGTAGGACCACACCCGGTCGAGGATCTGCGGCTTGCTGAGCACCCGCCGCGGGTTGCGCATCAGGAAGCGCAGCAGCTCGAACTCGGTGGCCGTCAGCCGGATCTCCGTGCCACCCCGGGTCACCTCGTGGCTGTCCTCGTCCAGCACCAGGTCCCCGACGGTCAGCACGGAATCGCTCTGCGGCGCGGCGGCCCGGGACCGGCGGAGCAGTCCGCGCAGCCGGGCGACGACGTCCTCCAGGCCGAACGGCTTGGTGACGTAGTCGTCGCCGCCCGCCGTGAGCCCGGCGACACGGTCCGCGGCGCCCTTCGCGGTCAGGAAGAGCACGGGCAGGTCGGGGTGTTCGCGCCGCAGCCGCCCCAGGAGGGACAGACCGTCCGTGTCGGGCGGCATCACGTCCAGCACCACGGCGTCCGGCCGGAACTCCCGGGCGCGGCGCAGCGCCGTCGCCCCGTCGGCCGCGGTCCGCACGTCCCAGCCCTCGTAGCGCAGGGCCATGGTCAGCAGCTCCGTCAGCGGCGCCTCGCCGCCCGCGACCAGCACCCGTACGGCACTTCCGTCGTCGTGCAGCAGCTCGGCCCGCCCGTGGGGTGTGGTGGTGGTCATGGTCCCGAGGGTGGTCCCGGCCCGTGAGAGCCCTCTTTCCGTCCCCTGTGAATCGTCTGAGAATCCGGGAATAACCGGATGGAACCTCCGGTTGTTGGGCGCATGGCACTCACCACAGACCTTGGCAGGATCGGCATCTGGAGCCCCGCGCTCCGCGCGGACGACCCGGAGAAGTCCGCCGAAGTCCGCGAGACCGCGGCCGAGTTGGACGAGCTGGGCTACGGAACGATCTGGCTCGGCGGCAACGCCCGTATGGACGAGGCGGCGCGGCTGCTGGCGGCCACGGACCGGGTGAGCGTCGGCACCAGCATCCTGTCGATCTGGCAGCACGAGGCGGCCGACGTCGCCGCCCAGTACGCGGCGCTGGCCCCCGCCGACCGGGAGCGCTTCGTTCTCGGCCTGGGCGTCAGCCACGGTCACATGGTCGACGGGTACAAGAAGCCGTACTCCGCGATGGTGGAGTACCTGGACGCGCTGGACGCCGCGCCCGTGCCGCTGCCCGCCGGGCGGCGCATGCTGGCCGCCCTCGGGCCGAAGATGGTGCGGCTCGCCCGCGACCGCGCGGCGGGCGCCCTGCCGTATCTCGTCACGGCCGAGCACACCGCCCGGGCCCGCGAGGCCCTGGGCGAGGGCGTGCTCCTCGCGCCCGAGCTGAAGGTGGTCCTCGACGACGACCTCGCCCGCGCCCGGGAGACCGCCCGCGGCTATCTCGCCCGCTACCTGCCGATGCCCAACTACACCAACAACCTGCTGCGCCTCGGCTTCACCGAGGAGGACTTCGAGGGCAACGGCAGCGACCGGCTGCTCGACGCGGTCTTCGCCCTCGGCGACGCCGCGGCGGTGCGCGCGCGGGTGGACGAGTTCCTGGCGGCCGGCGCCGACCACCTCGCCGTCCAGGTCGTCCGGTCCGAGTCCCAGGGCGGCCTGACCGCGCTGCCGCGCCCCGAGTGGCGGGCGCTCGCCCAGGCGCTGCCGCTCAGCCGCTAGGCCGTGCCCGGCGGGCTTGGCCGCCGCCCGGAGCGGGCCGGATGCGCACCCGCCTCAACCGCATCAAGCCCGTCCGGCGTTTGAGGACGCGCCCGCAGGGCGCCCGCCGCCGACGATCCGCCAGAGACAGGCCCTAGGAGCCGTCCGCCCGCGGCAGGCGTTCCGGCAGCCCGAAGAGCCGCGCGGCGTTGTCGTGGCACACGCCGCGCAGCCAGCCGTCGCCCTGGCCCAGGCCGGCCAGGACGTCGAGCGCGTGCGCGTAGCCGTAGGGGATGTTGGGGAAGTCGCTGCCGAAGAGGATCCGGTCGCCGAGGGCTGCCAGCCGCGGCCGCTCGGCGGGCGGGAAGGGCGCGGTGCTCTCGGAGAAGTCCGTGAACGCCATCGTCGTGTCGAGGTGGACGCCCTCGTACCGCTCGGCCAGGTCCAGGAAGTCCGTGTACTCCGGCATCCCCATGTGCGCGATCACCAGCCGCAGCCGCGGGTGCCGGGCCAGCAGCCGCGCCACGGGACCGGGCCCGGTGTGCGGTCCGGGCACCGGGCCCGAGCCGCAGTGGACGACCACGGGCGTCCCGGCGTCGGCGATGCTTCCCCAGACACCGTCCAGCAGTGGGTCGCCCGGGTCGTACGCGCCCACTTGCACATGCGACTTGAAGACCCGCGCCCCCGCGTCCAGGGCCTCGGCCGTATAGCGGTCGGCGCCCGGCTCGGGGAAGAACGTCGCGGTGTGCAGACAGTCGGGGGTGCGGGCCGCGAAGTCCGCCGCCCAGCCGTTCAGCCATGCCGCCATGCCCGGCTTGTGCGGGTAGATCATCGCGGTGAAGGCCCGTACGCCGAAGCCGCGCAGCACCGCGAGCCGCTCGCTCTCCGCGTGCCGGTAGGCGATGGGCCAGGGGCGGTCGACGAGCGGGCCGGCGGCGTCGAAGTAGGCCCACACCTTCGCGAGCACCCGCTCGGGCATGAAGTGCGTGTGGACGTCGACCAGACCCGGCAGTCCCAGCTCCCGCCAGAAGCGGGCCACCTTCTCGTCGCCCTCGCGCGCGGAATCCGCCACGTCCACTCCGGCCGCCCCCGTCCGTCCCCGGAAATGCCACAGGTCCGACACCCTAAGGTGCCGGACCTGTGATCAAAGTAGCGGGGACAGGATTTGAACCTGCGACCTCTGGGTTATGAGCCCAGCGAGCTACCGAGCTGCTCCACCCCGCGACGGTCGAAAAACCGGATCCAACAAGTGGGTACCGGTCCCTCGGCTGTGCGCTCGGCAGGATTCGAACCTGCAACCTCTTGATCCGTAGTCAAGTGCTCTATCCGTTAAGCTACGAGCGCTCGGCTTCCCGGCGGTTTTTCTTGCCGGTCGGCGTTGCGTGGACAACATTACATGAACTGCGCCGGGACGTGAAATCCATTCCCTTCACCCCACCTGACCTGCGAAAACACCCTCGGGAACGCCCTCGGAAGCCCCCTCCTGAGGTGCCCGGCGGAAGGCCGGGGCGGGGACAGGCGGGCCCACGAAGCGCTGATCCGTACGAAGACTCCCCCGCCGGACTTCCCCGCCGCCCACGCGCATACGCAAGAGCCCCGGCCGTCTCTTCCGAGACGACCGGGGCTCTTGAAGCGAGCGGAGGCTCCGGGATTTGAACCCGGGATGGGGGGTTACCCCAAACCGCATTAGCAGTGCGGCGCCATAGACCAGACTAGGCGAAGCCTCCAGCACACCCCGCGCATGCGTGGGGTGGTGCGTGCCGATGATGACACAGCCCAGCGGCTCGCCACCAATCGTGGTCTACGGTACCGGGCTTCCCGACTCCTGGGCAAAGCAATTCCCCCTGGCAATTTCCCCACCCCTCTCCCGCCCCTCCCCTCTCGCGTCCTCTCCCGTCCTCTCCCGCCCCGCCCCCCTCATCACTTGGTGCCCATATCGGCGCAACGCCCGGCCGTCCGGCGCGTTAGTCAGGTGAAGGGCCCGGCGGACCACGCCGCGGCCCCAGCCCCGTCCGTACCTCTGGAGTACCGCGATGCCGCTCCGCCGTCTCACCCTCGCCGCCGTCGCCGCACTGGCCCCGGCCCTGTTCGCCGCTCCCGCCGTGGCCGCCCCCATGCCGCTGCCGCTCCCGCACGAGCACGGCGACCACCTCACCGTCACGGTGACCGACAGCGGCTCCTTCGACGGCACCTACGACCTGTACTGCCACCCCACGGGCGGCACGCACCCGCGCGCGAAGGCGGCGTGCGCCCAGCTCGACGGGCAGACGCGGTGGGGCAAGGACGCCTTCGCGCCCGTGCCCGCCGACGCGATGTGCACGATGATCTACGGCGGCGACCAGAAGGCACGGGTGACCGGCACCTGGGCGGGGCGCCCGGTAAATGCCGGATTCAGCCGGACGAACGGGTGCGAAATCGCCCGCTGGAACCGGTTCTCCGAGCTGCTCGGTGACCTGAAGTCCGCACCCAAGGACTGACACGGGGGGCATGTCGGGCCTGCGCCGAGACGCCCCGGAGGTACCCGGCGACGTATCCCACCGCACCCGCCATCCGCCGTCGCGCCCGCCTCCACAGCCCGTAGACTCCCCTCAGTGACACGCCAGCGGGCAGCGCCGAGCCGCCCGGAGCGGGTCGGCAAGGTGCGGTATCCCAGGGAGGAAGCGTCGTCGTGAGCAGCAGGCCATCCCGAGGCGCTGCTCGCCTCGCAGCCATACTCGACGCCCTGCCCGACGCCCTGTTGCTCGTCAACTGCAACGGCACGGTCGTCAACGCCAACCACATCGCGCTCGAGACCTTCGAGGTGCCCGGCACCGGGCTCGTCGGGCGCGGACTGCTCTCCCTGCTGCCCGACTTCGACTCCCGGCGCATCCCCGGCTCGATGCGGCTGCCGGACTCGGCCGACGCGCGCACCAAGCCGACCCGGATGGTCGCGCGGCGCACGGACGGCACGGAGTTCCCCGTCGAGACCACCAGCGCCAACCTCGAGGACGGCCGCACCCCGTACGCGGACCACGCCAGTTACACGGGCGACGAGCTGCTGATGATCGTCGTGCGGGACCTGACCGGCACGGTGGACACCGAGGCCGAACTGGCCCGGCAGCAGCGCCAGACCGAGATGATCCTGCGCGCGGCCGCCGAGGGCGTCGTCGGCGTCGACACCGCCGGCAAGGTCGTCCTCGTCAACCCCTCCGCCGCGCAGATCCTCGGCTACCGCGCCAGCGACCTCGGCGGCCAGGAGCTGCACCCCCTGATCCAGCACTCCCGCGCGGACGGCACCGCCTTCCCGTACGAGGAGTCGCCGATCTCCGACACGCTGCGCTCCGGGCGCAAGCACCGGGTGCGCGGGCAGGTGCTGTGGGCCAAGGACGGCCGTTCGGTGCCCGTCGACCTCACCACGGCGCCCGTGCGGGACGGCGAGCAGCTCGTCGGCGCGGTGATGACGTTCACCGACCGCCGCGCGTACGACGCCCTCGCCGCCCGGCACGCGCAGCTCCTGGCGATGCTGGGCGACTCGCTGCGCGGCCCGCTGGAGCGGCTGCGCGGCGAGCTGGACACGCTGGCCGCCGACCCCGCCGGACAGCTGTGGCCCGAGGCCAACCAGATCCTGCACCATCTGTCCGCCGGATACGCGCGGATGGCGACGCTTGTCGACAATGTCCTGGCTTACCAGGAGTTGGACGCGGACGAGAGCAAGCTCGTCCGGGAGAAGGTCGCGCTCGACACGGTCGTGGCGGCGGGCGTCGAGGGCGCCGTCGAGCTGATCGGGCCGGGGCGGGCGCAGTTCGCGGTGCACGCGCCGCCGATCGAGGCCGAGGTCGACGCGGAGCGGTTCGCGCAGGCGCTCGCGCACCTGATCGCGGACGTGGCGGGCGTCGACGCGACGGGCGGCACGACCGGTGCCGCCGGCGATTCCACGATCGTGGTGGCGGCGGCGCAGCGCGGCGAGGTCGTCCGCGTCGAGGTCCGGGGTCCCTTCCCCGGCGGCGACCCGGTGCACACGCCCCTGGTCGAGGGCATCGTGCGCCGCCACGGCGGTGTGCTCCAGACCCATGAGGTGCCGGGCGCCGCGGGCGGTCACGCGTACGTCCTGGAGGTGCCGGTCTCCGCGGAGGGCGGCCCGGTGCCGGAGCCCACGGAGCGGTCGACGGCCGGGGACACCCAGAACGCGACGACGGTCATGCCGCTGCCCGCGCAGCGGGCGCGGGGAACGGCGGAGGCTCCCGCGGAGGAGGCGGCTGCCGACCGGCCTTCCGGGCGGCGGGCGCGCCGGGAACCGGGCGCACCCGGAACGGACGGCAGGGGTCAGTCGCGGACCGACGCGTTCCTGGCCCCCCAGAAGCCCGGCGGGCCCGCGGAGCCGCAGGACGGCGCCGAGCCGCCCGCGCCGCAGCCCACCGGGCGGCGGCGGGCGCGGCGCAGCTCCGAGGAGGAGCAGCCGCCCGTGGCGGCGGACGCCGAGGCGCAGCAGAACGCGCGGGCCAACCGGCACGGGCGCGGCGGCGGTTCGGAAGCCGCGGACCAGGGCACCGACGGTGCCGGGCTGGTGCCGCCGCAGGCGACGGCGCCGACCGGGCGCCGGGCCCGGCGGGAGCCCGCGCCGGCCGAGGGCGCCCGGACCGCGTTCGCGCTGCCGCCCGCCGAGGCCGACCGGACGCCCGAGTCCGATGCCCCGGACGGGTCCGGCCCGGCCGGCGCCCCCACGGGCCGCCGTGCCCGCCGCGCGCTGGCGGAGGCCCCGGACCGCCCGATCCCCGGTCAGGCGAGCGCCGAACCGGACGCCCCGCGCGCCGTGTTCGCCCTCCCCCCGGCCGACTCCGACCGCAAGCCCGAGCGGGAAGCCCACCCCGGCGTCCCCGGGCCGCAGCGCAAGCCCGCCGACGACGCTGCGCGTCGGCGGATCGGGAACGGGCCGGACGGTCACGCCGAGCCGCATGCGGGCCCCGGCGGCTCTCCCCGGGCCGACGCGGCGCCCGGCACCGGGCCACGCCCGGACGGTCCGGCACCTCACACCGCCCCGAACACCACGGCCGGTGCCGCCTCTTCCCCGGGCGGCCCGTTCGCCATGGGCGGGGCGCCCGCTCAGGCCGACCCGGCGGACACCGGCGAAAGCGCGGCGCCCCGCCCCGGCCAGGGGGGCCCGGCTCCGGTCGGACCGGTGCCGTTCGGCCTCGCGGGCATCGCGGGTGCCACCTCGGCGCAGCCGTCCCGGACGGCACGCGGCGGCGTGGCGGGCGCACCGGGTGACTCCAGGCCTCCGCGGCGCCCCGGCACCACGGCCCCCGGCGGCCCGCCCGCCACGGGTGCGGCCGGCCTCGCGGCGCATCCGCACGGGGCGACGCCCGACGCGTCGAACACGACCACGCAGCGGCCCGGCACCGCGCCCGTCGGCAGCCCGCCCGTCGGCAGCCCGCCCGCTACGGACGCGGCCCGAGCCGGACAGCAGGGCCCCGACGGCCCTGCCCCGTTCGCCCTCCCGGGTGCGAACGCGGCACGGCCGCACGGGGCGACGCCCGACGCGTCCGGTGCGCCCACGCCTCCGCAGCGGCCCGGCACGGCGCCGGCCCCCGGCGGTCCTGTCCCGTTCGCCCTCCCGGGCGCGAACGCGGCACAACCGCACGGGGCGACGCCCGACGCGTCCGGTGCGCCCACGCCCCCGCAGCGGCCCGGCACCACGCCCGGCAGCCCGCCCGCGGCGGGTGCGGCCCGAGCCGGACAGCCTGGCTCCGACGGGCCCGTACCGTTCGGCCTCGCGGGCGTCGCCCCGACGCACGGTGCGCCCACGCCTCCGCAGCGGCCCGGCACGGCGCCGGCCCCCGCCGGTCCCGCCCCGTTCGCCCTCCCGGGCGCGAACACCGCGCAGCCGCACGGGACGACGCCCGACGCGCACGGTGCGCCCACGCCTCCCCGGCCCTACGCGGGCCCGGCCCCCGCGCAGGGGGTCGCCCCCGGCCAGGCACCCCCTGCCGGAGCGGGCCCGTTCGCCGACGCGGGCGGCGGGAACGCGCCCGAGGCGTCCGGCCCCTTCCCGGGCCCCGGCGCGAACCCCGCAGGTCCGGCCCCGGCCGGTCCCGCGCCCTTCGCCCGCCCGGGGACTGCCGCACCGGTCGGCGGTCCCGGCACGGGCGGAGCGGCTGCGCCCCGCCCCGGGCAGCCGGCCCCCACAGGCCCCGTACCGTTCGGCCACGCGGGCCCGAACCCCGCACCGGGCGCGGACGGAGCAGCGGCAGCCGCCACCCACCCCGCGCAGAACGCCCCCCATGGCCCCGCGCCGTTCGCTCTCCCGGGCACAGATGTGCCCGGCGCGCCCGCGCAGCAGCCCGGCGCCGCGCCCGGCCCGGACGTCACAGCCGAGGCCACGGCCACCGCGGCGGGCCGGCCCGCCGACGACTCCTACTCCCCCGGCCGGGACGGCGCCGCGCGCCCGGAGCCCCGCCCGGAGCAGGCCTCCGAGCCGCAAGGCCCGGCCGTGGCCGATGCCACGCCGCCCACCGGCCGCCGTCGCGCGCGGCGCGCGCTCGCCGAGGAGCCGGGGGCCGCTGCCCAACAGGCACAGCAGGCGCAAAGCGCCGACGCGGCACGGGCGTTCAGCGTGCGGACGCTGGGGCAGGGCGTGCCGTTCGGCGGGACGCCCGCCGCGGGGACGCCCGTCGGGGGGTCCGGGCGGCGGCGCAAGCTCGGTAATCCGGCCGAGGGTGAGCGGGAGCCCGCGCAGGCCGACGCGCAGGGCGCTCCGGCGCCCGCGGCGCGGCCACGGCTGCGCGACTCCTCCGAAGGGCGTGCCTTCGCCATAGGAGCACCGGACGAGGGCGCCGAGGGGCCCGAGCCGCTCGACGGGCCCAACGGGGCCGTCGAGGTCACCGAGGCCGCCCCGGCCGGACGGCCGCCGATGGACGACGAGTTGCCGCCGGAGCCGTTGGACAACCCGCGTCGCCTGCTCGTGTGGCCGGCGCCCGACGACTCGACGCAGACGGCACTGACCGAGCGCGGCTACCGCCCGGTGATCGTGCAATCGCGCGAGGAGGTGGACGCGCAGATCGCGGCGTACCCGGCCGCGCTGTTCATCGACCCGCTGACCGGGCCGATCACCCGTACCGCGTTGCAGTCGCTGCGCGAGGCCGCCGTGGCGGCCGAGGTGCCGGTGCTGGTGACGGCGGGGCTCGGGCAGGCCACGGCGGAGGCGGCGTACGGGGCCGACCCGGCCGTCCTGCTGAAGGCGCTGACCCCGCGCGACAGCGAGATGCACCCGCCGCGCGTGCTGCTGATCGAGGAGCACGAGCCGATCGCCGACGCCCTGACGGCGACGCTGGAGCGGCGCGGCATGCAGGTGGCGCGGGCGGCGACGGACGCGGACGCGGTGGCGCTCGCGGCGCAGACGCACCCGAACCTGGTGGTGATGGACCTGATGCAGGTGCGGCGCCGCCGCGCGGGCATCGTCGACTGGCTGCGCGGCAACGGCCTGCTGAACCGCACGCCGCTCGTCGTCTACACCTCGGCCGACACCGACCCGGCCCAACTGTCGAGGCTGGCCTCGGGCGAGACGGTCCTCTTCCTCGCGGAGCGGTCGACGAGCACGGAGGTGCAGGGGCGCATCGTGGATCTGCTGGCGAAGATAGGGACCAACTGACGGACGGGCCGCCCCGGTGCCGGGGCCGCCTTTGCCGCGCGCCCGGACGGCCGTGACGGCGGCGTGCCCGCATCGGCACGCTGCCGCGGCATTCCGCCACGAGGGCTGGCAGCGCGCGTCTTCGCAGGTCAGAGGCCGTCTCCCGGTATCCGTCCGACCTCGGCGCAGGTCATCTCCCAGCACACTGACCGATGCGATGACAGATTCCCGAACCAGCCGTTCTCCGTAGCGTCGTTCTCGCCAGGCCGACCCCGATCGGCGAGGACGACGGAGGAGAGACGTCATGAGTGACCGCACCTACGACACGATCATCGTCGGCGGCGGTTCCGCCGGAGCCGTGCTCGCCACTCGTCTCTCCGAGGACCCCTCCCGCGTGGTCCTGCTCCTGGAGGCCGGTCCCGTGTACGGGCCGCACGCCTACCCCGAGGCCGTCGCCTCCAGCAACGTGCTCGGCGGCGACACCGGTCACGACTGGGGTTACCGCTCCGAGCCCGGTTTCATCGGCCATCCCGTCGACGCCTTCCGGGGCAAGGTGCTGGGCGGCAGTTCCGCGGTCAACGGCGCGGTCGCCGTCCGCGCGCTGCCCTCGGACTTCGCCCGCTGGTCCGCGGGCGGGCTCAAGGGCTGGTCGTACGAGGACGTGCTGCCCGCCTTCATCGCCCTGGAGTCCACGGACGGCGGCGACGAGGCGCTCCACGGCCGCACCGGTCCGCTGCCGGTCGAGCAGTTCGGTCTCGACGACGTCAGCCCCATGCAGCGCGCCTTCGTGGAGGCGGCCCGGTCGGTGGGCATCCGGGCCTCCCACGACTTCAACGGAGCGGACCCCGAGGGCGTCGGCCCGTATCCGATGAACGTGCGCGACGGCGTGCGCGTCAACACCGGCATGGCCTATCTGACGCCGGCCGTCCGTTCCCGGGGCAATCTGATCGTCCACGGCGAGTCCCTCGTGGACCGGGTCCTCTTCCGGGGCAGCCGTGCGACCGGTGTCGTCCTCGCCGACGGCACCGAGCTGCGCGCCGGTGAGGTGATCCTCTCGGCGGGTACGTACGGCAGCGCCGCCGTGCTGCTGCGCTCGGGGATCGGCCCGGCGGACGACCTGGCCGCCCTCGGCATCCCGCTCGTCGCCGATCTGCCCGTGGGGCGGCGCCTCCAGGACCACCCCTTCTCCTCCAACGCCTACGCCGCCGACCCGGAGCGGTTCGGTGCGAGCATCCCCGTGATCGGCGCGAAGGTGTGGACCGCCAGTTCCGAGGCCGCCGACGGGGAGCTGGATCTGCACATCACCGCGACGCATCTGTACGACCACGACCGGAGTCCGACGGGCATCGGCTTCGTCCTCGCCGTGGCGCTCGTACGGCCCGGCTCCCGGGGGACGTTGACGTTGCGCAACCGCGACCCCGAGGCGGCCCCGCGCATCGACCTCAATTTCCTCGCCGAGCCCGCCGACCGGCGGCGGCTGCTGGAGGGCGTGCGGCTCGCCTGCCGGATCGGCGCCGCCGAGCCGCTCGCCGGGCTGATCACCGAGGAGATCAGCCCCGGTGCGGGCGCGAGCGGTGACGAGGAGATCGAGCGGTCGGTCATCGCGACCCTCGACACGTACCACCACCCCACGTCGACCGCCCCGATGGGCGCCGACGACGACCCGGCCGCCGTCACCGACCGGCTCGGCGCGGTGCGCGACGTCGAGGGGTTGCGGGTCGTGGACGCGTCGATCTTCCCGGACGTGCCCTCGGCCGCCACCAACCTCACGGTGATCGCCGCGGCGGAGCACATCGCCCGCCAGATCTGATCCACACCCCCCAAGGACCCCGCGCCCGGCCGACCCCCGCGGCAGGCGGCGCGGCCCATGGCAGGGGCCCTGGGCACATCGGTAACCCAGGGCCCCTGCCCACACGAGCACTAGCCGAGGACGGTGACGTCCAACTCCCCGTCGGCGTACTGCTTGCGCAGCACCTTCTTGTCGAACTTGCCCACCGACGTCTTCGGCACCGAGGGGATCAGCACCCAGCGCTCCGGGAGCTGCCACCGAGCGACCCGCTCGCCGAGGAAGGACCGCAGCGCCACGTACTCGACGGCCGAGCCGTTCTTCAACACCACGGCAGCCAGCGGGCGTTCGCCCCACTTCTCGTCCGGCACGGCCACGACGGCGGCCTCGGCGACCTCCGGGTGGGCCATCAGATGGTTCTCCAACTCGACCGAGGAGATCCATTCGCCGCCCGACTTGATGACGTCCTTCGCCCGGTCGGTGAGGGTCAGGAAGCCGTCCGGGGTCATCGTGCCGACGTCGCCGGTGCGCAGCCAGCCGTCGGGGCTGAACTTGTCCTCGGGGCGGAACGGCTCGTCCGCCGCGCCGCCGTAGTAGGAGCCCGCGATCCACGGGCCGCGGACCTCCAGCTCACCGGCCGACGTGCCGTCCCAGGGCAGGAACCCGCCGCCGGGACCGGCCAGCCGGAACTCCACCGAGGCGGGCAGCCGGCCCTGCGAGACGCGGTACGGCCATGCCTCCTCCTCGCTCACCCCGGCCGGCGGGCGGGCGACGGAGCCCAGCGGCGAGGTCTCGGTCATGCCCCAGGCCTGGATGAGCCGCAGCCCGTGCCGCTCCTCGAACGCCTTCATCAGGGAGGGCGGGCAGGCGGAACCACCGCTGATCACGGTGTGCAGGGAGGACACGTCCTGCTGGTTGGCGTCGAGTTCGGCGAGGAGACCCTGCCAGATGGTGGGGACGCCGGCGGTGACCGTGGGGCGCTCGCTCGCGATCATCGCGGCGAGCGGCGCGGGCTGGAGGAAGCGGTCGGGCATCAGCAGCGAGGTGCCCGCCATGAACGCGGCGTACGGCAGCCCCCACGCGTTGACGTGGAACATCGGCACGACCGGCAGACAGATCTCGGCCGGGGTCAGCCCGAAGGACGCGGCGGCGTTGACCTCCATGGCGTGCAGGTAGATCGACCGGTGGCTGTAGAGGACGCCCTTGGGCTCGCCCGTCGTCCCGGAGGTGTAGCAAAGGGCGGCGGCCTGCCGCTCGTCCAGCTCCGGCCAGTCGTAGCCCTCGGTGGGGCGGCCCGCGATCAGCTCGTCGTATTCGTGCACGCGGGGGCGGCAGCCCTCCAGCACGGACCGGTCGCCCGGGCCCGAGACGACGACGTGCTCGACGGAGTCGAGGTGCGGCAGCAGGGGCGCGAGCAGCGGCAGCAGCGTGCCGTTGACGATCACGACGCGGTCGGCGGCGTGCCGCACGATCCAGGCCAGCTGCTCGGGGGGCAGCCGCAGGTTGAGGGTGTGCAGGATCGCGCCCATGGCGGGGATCGCGAGGTACGCCTCGAGGTGATCGCTGTTGTTCCACATGAGGGTCGCGACCCGCTCGTCGGCCGTCACCCCCAGCTCGTCGCGGAGGGCGTGGGCGAGCTGCGAGGACCGATCGCCGACCTCTCGGAAGGTACGGCGGTGCGGCTCGCCGTCCCCGGTCCAGGTCGTGACCTTCGCGTCCCCGTGCACGAGCGCACCGTGGACGAGAATGCGGGTCACTGTCAGCGGTACGTCCTGCATCGTGCTCAGCACCGGGGGCCTCCCGAAAGACCGGGTTACGGACGGGTATTTGTCCGCTGATTGTGCTGTGGTGTCTCCCGGTAAGTCACTACCCGCGGGGTGACGGACGCATCACGCCGCGTGGGCCAGTTCGGGGTCCTCGCGCAGCTTGCCGAGGGCGCGCGAGACGGCGCTCTTGACCGTGCCGACGGAGACGCCGAGCAGCTCGGCGGTCTGTACCTCGGTCATGTCCTCGTAGTACCTGAGGACGACCATGGCCCGCTGCCGCTCCGGGAGCCGGCGCACCGCGCGCCACATGGCGTCGCGCAGCACCTGCTGCTCGGCGGGGTCGGTCTGGGGGGCCGCCTCGCGCTCGGGAAGCTCCTCGCAGGGGTACTCGTCGACCCGTCGTTTGCGCCACTGCGAGGTGCGGGTGTTGACCAGCGCCCGGCGTACGTAACCGTCGAGCGCCCGGTGGTCCTCGATGCGCTCCCAGGCCAGGTACGTCTTGGTGAGGGCCGTCTGCAGCAGGTCCTCGGCGTCGCACGGGTTCGAGGTGAGCGAGCGGGCGGTGCGCTGGAGGACCGGTCCACGCGCCCGTACGTACGACGAGAACGACGGGTACACGGCGGTGGATGCGCTGGTGCACACGGACGTGTTCATGTCTTCAACGCTAGGAGTGCGCCCGTCCGCGCGGATCGGCCGCAGGTGCCGAAGAACGGTCAGCCTCAGGTCGTAGTGGTGGGGCTGTCCCCACCTCCTGGAGGGGGAGGGCGGTCAGGGTCGGTATGGGGGTCCGCTGCGAGGCGCTACGGGAAGAGGGGCCTCATCTGATGATGGCGACGGGTGCGTCGATCTGGTTCCGGTCGATGTTCAATGTGCGGCCGCCGTACGTCTCGGTGACGTTCCCCGCGTACTGGTGGATGCGTCGGTGCGGGGTCCAGGCCCTGGAGCCCAGGTTCGGTTCACCGGTCGTCGAGGGGGAGACGCGCCAGCGGGCGAACCACATCACCTCCGGCAGGGAGCTGCGCCCGTCCCGACGGGCGTTGTCCATGTGCCGCACGCCCGCGTTGGCGCTGCTGTAGAAGCCGGGGATGTAGCCGAGGTGTCCGACCGCGCGGCTGAAGCCGCGGATGAAGGAGAGGGTGACCCGGGCGCAGTCGGCGTCCCGGTAGTTGTAGGCCTCCATGTCGAGGTAGATCGGGCTGCGGGACGCGATGCCGAGCGCGGAGGCCCGGCGCACGGCGTCCTCGCCCTCCTCGATGCCCTGGTCCCAGGGCTCGTCGTCGCTGATGGAGAAGCCCCGCTTGTGGGAGGCGGAGACGCAGGGGGACTGGGAGCCGACGTAGACGGGCAGTACCCGCCAGCCCAGGTCCTTGGCGCCGGTCAGCCACCTCCGGCTGAGGTAGTGCTGGTTCGGGCAGGCGCGGGCGCGGCCCCCGAAGTAGACGCCGACCGCCTCGTAGGGGGAGGACTCCCAGGCACTGAGGGTGTTCAGCGACGGGGCCTGGCAGGCGTCGATGCCCTTGCCGCGGAAGATCACCGCCCCCTCGTCCCGGGGGTCGCCCCGATCGTCCGCCGACGCCGGTCCGGCCCCGCCGACCACCTGCACCGCCGCGGCCGTCAGGGCGACGAGATATCCGATGATCTTTCTTCGTCGGTCCATACCGCGAGTGAAGGTGCCCGGCTCCGGCCGCCCGAGCCGACACGCCCTCCGTTCATCCGTCTGCGCGGAGAATCAGCCCGGACGTGGGGACGCCGGTGCCCGCCGTGACGAGCGCGTGCCGAGCCCCCGCGACCTGGTTGACCGCGGTGCCGCGCAGTTGCCGCACGGCCTCGGCCACGCCGTTCATGCCGTGCAGATACGCCTCGCCGAGCTGCCCGCCGTGGGTGTTGAGCGGCAGCGCCCCGGACGCCACGAACGCGGCCCCCTCGCCGGGCGGACAGAAACCGAACTCCTCCAGCTGCGTCAGCACGAACGGGGTGAAGTGGTCGTAGACGACGCCCACGTCGATGTCGCCCGGTCCCAGCCCGCTGGTGCGCCACAGCTGCCGGGCCACCAGCCCCATCTCGGGCAGCCCGGTCAGGTCGTCGCGGTAGAAGCTCGTCATCTGCTCCTGCGCCCGGCCCGCGCCCTGCGCCGCCGCGGCGATCACGGCCGGCGGGTGCCGCAGCGTGCGGGCCCGCTCGACGGACGTGACGACGAGCGCCTGACCGCCGTCGGTCTCCTGGCAGCAGTCCAGCAGGCGCAGCGGTTCGGCGATCCAGCGGGACGCGGCGTGGTCGGCGAGCGTGATCGGCCGGCCGTGGAAGTGCGCGGCCGGGTTGGTGGCCGCGTGGCGGCGGGCGGTGACGGCGACGTGCCCGAAGACCTCGGGCTCCAGGCCGTACGCGTGCAGATAGCGGCGGGCGGCCATGGCCATCCAGGACGCGGGGGTGAGCAGCCCGAACGGCAGCGCCCAGCCGAGCGCCACCCCCTCGGCGGACGGCTCGCGCCGCTGGACCCCGGCGCCGAAGCGACGGCCGGAGCGCTCGTTGAACGCGCGGTAGCAGACGACGACCTCCGCGAGCCCGCTGGCGACGGCCAGTGCGGCCTGCTGCACGGTGGCGCAGGCGGCCCCGCCGCCGTAGTGCACGCGGGAGAAGAAGGACAGCTCGCCGATGCCGGTCGCCTGGGCGACGGTGATCTCGGGGCTGGTGTCCATGGTGAAGGTGACCATGCCGTCGACGTCGGCGGGGGTGAGACCGGCGTCGGCGAGCGCGGCCCGCACGGCCTCGGCCGCGAGGGCCAGCTCGCTGCGCCCGGAGTCCTTGGAGAACGCGGTCGCGCCGATCCCGACGACGGCAGCCCTGCCGCCGAGGCTGTTGGCCCGCCGGGCGCTCACGCGGTGGCCTCGGGCAGGGTGACGGTGACGCTGCCGGTCACATGGCGGCCGAGCCCGTTGGCCCCGACGACCGCGACCTCGGCGGTCCGCCCCCGCAGGGAGGTGACCGTCCCGGTCAGGACCAGCTCGTCGCCTGGGCGATTGGGCGCCCCGAGCCGGATGGCGACCTTGCGGAGCTCGGCCCCGGGGCCGAGGTGATCGGTGATGTAGCGGCCGACGAGGCCGTTGGTGGTGAGGATGTTCATGAAGATGTCCGGGGAACCGGCGGCCCGGGCGGCTTCGGGGTCGTGGTGGACGTCCTTGAAGTCCCGGGAGGCGATGGCGCCCGCGATGATCAGGGTGCGGGTTATGGGGACGGTGAGCGGGGGGAGTTCGGTGCGGTCGCCTCCACCGGTAGGGGGTTCCGCGCGGGGATCGGTCTCCGTGGGGGGCGGCCCGCCCTCGGAGGCCACAGCCCGGAAGACGGGCAGCTCCTGGTCCGGGGCCACCCGTAGGAACTCCAGCGTGACCGGCATCCCGATCCGCACCCGGTCGGCGGCGACCCCGGTGATGTTGCTGATCATCCGTACGCCCTCGGCGAGTTCGACCAGGGCAACCGCGTACGGCGGGTCGAAGGCGGGGAAGGGCGGGTGGTGCATGACCACATACGAGTGGACGGTCCCGGCACCGGACGCCTCGACGGCCGTCCACTCCGGCGAGCCGCAGCCGCCGCACCCCGGCAGCCACGGGAAGCGCGACGTCCCGCACGCGTCACACCGCTGGAAGAGCAGCTTGTGGGCGGCGACGCCCTCCCAGAATCCGGCGTTGTCCCGGTTGATCACGGGCCGGGGCCGTTCGCCCCGTTCCTTGACGGCCTTGCGCGGCGCGTACTTGAGGATGCGGAAGCGGTGCGTACCGGCGGGCTCGTGGTCGGCCCGTATCTCCATGCGCGTGGTGACGAAGTGCCCGGCCCCGAGGCGGGTCGTCTTGCGGGGCGAGACCGACTCGATGACGGAGTCGAAGGTGATCGTCTCGCCGGGCCGCAGCGCCCGTACGTACTCCTGCTCGCAGTCGGTGGCGACCACGGCGGTGTATCCCGCGCCGTCGAGCAGCGCGAAGAGCTCGTCGATGGCGGGCGAGCGGCTCTGGGGGCCTTCGATGCCGCCCATGGTCCAGGCCTGGAGCATGGTGGCGGGGGCGACGGGGTCCTTGCCGGTGTAGGCGGGGTCGGTGTCGCCGAGGACCTCGCACCAGTGCCTGATCATCGAGAGGTTGACGGGCTCGCTGCCCTGCCCGGAGACGGCGGCGGGACGGCCTTCGAAGGCGCGCAGCCGCTGGTACAGGTCACTCACGGTGGCTCCCTCCGGTCGCGGACCGCCCTATACCTGACTGTCCGTCAGATAGGCGTCAGCGTCAAGAGTTTGCCCTGACGACGGCGGGCCGTCCGCGCCGCCTGCGACGGCGAGCGCCCTGCGGGCGCGTCCTCAAGCGCCCGCAGGGCTGCAATTCAGCCCGTCCGGCGCTTGAGGACACCGCCGCGCAGCGGAGGTACACACGCCACAAACAGAAGCGGGGGGGGGCCCCCCGGCGCCCCGCCGCCCCCGCCCGGGCCCCCACAAACCACAAAAAGGCCCCCCCCCCGGGCCCCCCCCCCCCCCCCCCCCCGCTTCCGGACCCTGTCCACTCTCTCCCCATGAACGGCGCCGCCCCGGGGTCACCCCTGCCCCCGGCGGCGCCTTGGGTTCAATCAGTCAGCGAAGACCACCTCGATGTTCTGCTGACGGATGTCGGTGGGGCCGGAGCCGTTGACGCTGGCCGTGTTGTTCTGGTTCGAGGCGCCGGTACCCGTGGCCTGCTGCTGGCCGGTGGTGGAGTTTCCCGCGTTGTCGTCACCGACCCCGCTGCCCACGATCGAGGCGGCAGCGGCGTTGGAACCCCGGTTCGCCACCTGGTTGCCGTCGTCGGCCTGGGCCACGCCGGAGAACAGAACGGCGGCCATCGGCAGGGCCGCGACTGCGGCGGCGACGCGGGCGGCGGTACGGGCACTTGCCATGTCAATTTCCTCCAGAACGGAACTACTGCTTATTGCCGGGCAGTTGGCCGACCGCCAGGCGATGTTTCGACGTCGCGCTCCAAGAATTGCCCACCGAATCCCCACCGAACCACTCGTCCTTCACCATTCCCTCGCAAGCATGAGCACTCAGGAATAAACCCCGACCACTCCCCCAAGCCCCCGCCCGAGGTCCTCACCCTGCCCACGGAGCCCGTACACCCCGGGCAATGAAACGTTTCGGCATGATTTTGGCCAATCTCGGACATGGCCCACGGGCGCTCCCCACGCAGGTCGAACGATGGGGTGGTCCACGCCGACCGGCCCCCGGGCCACGCCCCATCGACCCTCCGAGCCACGCCCACCGGCCCCCGGGCCACGCCGACCGGCCCTCAGGGCTACCGCCATGCGCAGCCCGCCGGGAGATCCGCGCCGCCGCCCCCGCTCCCTCGCCGCGGAAACGGGGGACGTCCAGCATGGGCGGCCCGCCGACCGGCCCGCCCCCGCCGGGATCAGCACGCCGACTCGCACTTCGGACGCGCGCCCGACACACGCACCACGCACTCCAGCGGCGGTCGAGACGCACTCGACCGCCGTTCGGCCCGCTTCGCGCAGACTCCATGCCGTCGGCGACGCCGTCGGCCGCCTCCAGGAAGGTGTCAGATGAACCTCATATTCCAGGCCTTACCGATCGCCGCGCCGTCCATCGGCTGGGCCGTCCACGCCTACTTCCTGGTCCGTCGGCTGCGCTCCGCCCGCAAGGACCCGCTGACCGGCCTGATGTGCCGCGACGAATTCACCACCCGCTCCCTGCGTGCCATCCGGCACCCGCAGGCGGCGGTGCTGCTCCTCGACCTCAACGGCTTCAAGCAGATCAACGACACCCACGGGCACGCCGTCGGCGACCAGGTCCTCGCGGCGGTCGCGAAGCGGCTGAACGCGTGGTGCCAGGCGCGCGGCGGCTTCGCGGCCCGTCTCGGCGGCGACGAGTTCACCGCCGTGGTCCGCCTCGCGCCGGACGCCGACGTCGACGCGGAGATGACGTGCAGCCTCTCCGCCGCCCTGTCCGCCCCGCTCGACACCGGCGGCGTCACGCTCTCGCCCCGGGCGTCGATCGGCGTGTGCCGCACGGCCGACCGTCCCGGCGCCGGGCTCTCGGATCTGCTGCGCGGCGCGGACGAGGCCATGTACACCGCGAAGCGCCTCGGCCGGCACTGGCAGCCCGCCGGCCCGGCAGACGTCTACGGCACCACGAACGGCCGCCGGGCCGGACGGTCCGGTACGCATCTGACCCTGCTGGCCCCGACGGCCCGGAGGACCGCTTCATGACAGAAGCCCCGTGGCGGCCGGCCGACGGAAGTCCCGCACGACGGGCCGCCACGGGATGCGTGACCGCTGAGACCGCAGGTCAGGGGGGCGGCCCGGCCACGAGGTCAGTTGTCCTCGGGGGCCGTCTCCGGGACGGCGAACCCCCGGAACGCCCGGCCGGAGGCACCGCCATCGACTGAACCCGCGGCCTCGACGGCGGCCTCGTAGCGCCGGACCACGTCCACGTACTCCGGGCTGGTCCGTTGATCGCTCGATGCAGCACGAACACGCGCTGAAGGAACGCCAGTTGGCGGTTCTGTCACTTTTCCGGGTGGTTTACACAATCAGGCAACTACCGTGCGCACATGGGCCATTCACCCGTTGTGAGGATGGGGACCGCTTCCGCGCCGCATGGCGTGGGATCTCGCCTTCCGGACTCGTGGTTCCGGCAGTCACTCGGGAGATTCCTTGCAACCTTCCGCTCCACTCCGCCGCGTCGCCACTCTCGCAGCCACCGCACTCGCCGTGCTGGCCGCAGTCAGCCTCACTCCGCACAGCGCCGATGCCTCGACCGCCCGGACCCGGGCCGTCCGTTTCGCGGACGAAACGCTGGCCGCCACCATGGCGACGCTGGACGCCAGTGAAGAGATCCCCGGCACCGCATGGGTGACGGATCCCAAGCTCAATCGGGTCGTCGTCACCGCTGACCCAACGGTCACAGGCGCGAAGCTGACCCAGCTCGATACCGTCCTCAAGCCCCTCGGCGAGACGGTGGAGCTGAAGAGAATCGCCACGGAGATCAAGCCGTTCATCCGCGGCGGAGACGCGATCTACGGTTCCAACGCCTCCAGCGTGCGGGCGCGTTGCTCGCTCGGCTTCAACGTCACGACGGCGGGCAAGGCGGCCTTCCTCACGGCCGGACACTGCGGCAACCCGATCAAGAGCTGGTCCGAGACCGACGGCGGGACGGAGATCGCCCTCGTTCCCGACAACGGGTCGAGCTTCCCCGGCAACGACTACGCCATCGCGGTCTACCCCGCCAGCGGTGCCGTCCCGCACCCGAGCGAGGTGTACCTCTACAACGGCACCACCCAGGCCATCACCGGCGCCCGTGACGCGGTGCTCAACGAGACCGTCCAGCGCAGTGGCTCCACCACCGGGCCGCGCCTGGGCCATGTGTCCCAAGGCACGGTCACCGGCCTCAACGCGTCGGTCACCTACCGGGAGGGCCGGGTCACCGGGCTGATCCAGACCAACGTGTGCGCGGAGCCCGGCGACAGCGGCGGATCGCTCTTCGCCGGCACCCAGGCCCTGGGGCTCACCTCGGGCGGCAGCGGCAACTGCACCGACGGTGGCACCACCTACTACCAGCCGGTGCTGGAGGCGTTGAACGCTTTCAACGCGACCCTCCCGTAAGCGGCACCCCCAAGACGGCGGCCCCCGGCCACACCTCCACGGTGCCCGGGGGCCGTCTCGCGCGCGCCCGGCGCCCCGGGGCCGCGGCTCACCAGGCGGCGGGCCTCTGCGCTGACAGAGCGAAGACCACATGGGCGCGCACACGCATCCCGACCACCACCGATGGAGGATCCATGCCGTTCGCCCCCTGCCTGAGCGTCAAGGACACCGCCGCGAGCATCGCGTTCTACAAGCAGCTCGGCTTCGACGTCGATTCCAGCACGGCCCGGCCCGGCGACGACATCCACATGCTGCTCTACCAGGGCGGATTCTGCGGCATGCTCTACAGCAACGACGACCTGAAGAACTGGCTGCCCGTCCTGGCGGAAACGCCCATCGGCTTCGCCGGGATGTTCTACCTCGGCGTCGACGACTTCGACGGCGCCCACGACCTCATCGCCCGGCACGCCGAGATCACCAAGGACACCGACACCGACCACACCGGGCAGCGCATGTTCTACTTCCGCGACCTGGACGGCTACGTCATCGGCATCAACGACCAGGCCGCCCTCCAGGCCGGCGCGCTCGGCGAGAAATATGCCTGAGGCCGGGGTCACCGGGCTGATCAGCTCTCACGGCCTGCGGATACCTCCGCTGGACCGTCGGAACTCAGAAATGGGACCGTTGACGGCTGTGAGCAGATCCCACTTCCTGGCACACGCGCCGCAGTACTCAACCACTGGAGAGCTCCTTTCAGCCGCTGCGCGACACCGGGGCATGGATGTGGAAGTGCTGCCTACCCGTGGCGGCGCCGGCGGGCTGAAGGGGAGGCAGGGTGGCCATTACTTCGGCGGACCGCTGTTCGCCGCCGGAATCGCTGACGATCTCGAAGTCGCCCTCCTGGAGCCGGCAGACGACTGGCTGACATCCCTGCCTCACGAGTACACCCTGCGGAACGTCGTGTCCTCCACCTTGAGCGAAGCTCGACGCCTGACCCGGCCCGCCTTCGTTAAGCCACCGAGCGCCAAGAGCTTTCCGGCCGCGATCCATAGCGACGGCAGCACACTGTCCCGGTCGACGAACCTGCCACCGGAAACGCCGGTCCAGATCAGTGACGTCGTGACGTGGGTACGAGAGTTCCGCCTCTTCGTGCTGGACGGCGAATGCCGTACCGGCAGCCAGTACGCGGCGTTCGGACGCATGGTCTCGGCTCCGCTGCGGGGGCACCCCGACGAGGACGCCGTCCGAGCGTTCGCCAACAACCTCCTGGGCGCGCACGGCCACACGCTGCCCGGCGCGGTCGTGCTCGACGTGGGTCTTCTGTCGACATCTGACGGTGGCACCAAGGGCTGGGCCGTGGTCGAGGCCAACATGGCTTGGTTCGCCAACTGCTATGCATCCGAGCCCGATCGCGCCCTCGACGTCGTGCTGCGAGCGGCCGGACCACGGTCGCGGCTGACTGAACGGGACCGTGGGTTCTGCCGCCACCTCAAGGACGCGTGAGCCGAACCCAGGGCCGGGCTCGGGGTCCGGTCAGGCCGGGGACACCTCCGCCCCCGGTGATCGAGGACCGTCGGCCGGACGGCCCGCTGCTTGACCTCGGACAGCACCTGATGGTCCGCGATTCGTCGTCCGCCCGAGCGGGCCAGCAGCGCATCCCGGCCGCCGGCCAGCCACCTTGCCCACCACTTGTCGAGGGCCTTCAGCGACGCGCCGAACTCTCCATCAACGCCGCCCCAGGCCCCGGGGTCCCGCCATGGCGGCAGGGTGCGTCATTCGCCGTCGTCGAACTGCGCCGACAAACGCAGAGTGAGTTCCGCACTGGCGAGCATCCGGGGAATCTCGATCGGGAGACTGGAGAATTCCTTCCTTACTACATCGGCAGGGTCGATTCGACGAGTGACGCCGTCCCGCCCCGTCGCCTCGACCACATAACGGTATCCGCGGGGCACGCTGGGGTCGTCCGCCACCTGCCACTGCGCTCCGTGCTTCTGGATCAGGTAATCGGCGACGTAGGACATCAGATCGCTGAGCAGCGTGATCCAGTCCGACTGCTCGAACTCACTCAGCGGAGCACGTGAGACATAAGCCTGAAGGGCGGGAACAAGACTCATCGGGTCGCGGGTGTAGATCTCGGGTGCTACCCCGAGCATGTCAGCGACGTCAACGATGTTCCGGCGCCCCTCCTCGATCCATCCCTGGAGATCCGGTTCGCTTGCCTTGGTCACGCCTTGAGCCTTCCGTCGGCCTTCTCCTCACGGGTACCGGTGCCGCCGCCCGCAGATTCAGCCAACCAAATGCCGCATCAGTGAGGTCCGGTCCCCGCCCGTCGATGATGTCGGGAGCTCTGAGCCCGTGGCCTTCTGCTCGACCGTAGTACGTCGGCTCTCCGGGTTCCGCCTCGACTCCGAGCACGTGAGCGAGCTCCTGCAGGGCCGACGCGAGCCGCAGCGCGTTGGCGGGAGGACGAGCCGCGGCATCGTTGACGCCACCTGGCGATTCCGGGGCGTCGCCATCGCCTCCCGTGTCGTGACCGGAGTGTCCCGGAGTGCCGTGACCACTGCCACCGCTCCCGCCGGACGACGTGTGTGAGTCCGCGCCGCCACCGGCCGGTTGGTCCGTGGCGGATCCGCCCATGAACGGCGTGTTGTGCGTACCGCCGGCCCCGTCAGCCGAGTGGGAAGCCGAGTCGCCCGCGTGGGACGGAGACGAAGGGACATCGCCCCCCGTGGGCCCATCGTTACGTGTCCAACTCACCCAGCCAACTGCGCTCGATCAGGTGCTTGGGCAAGTAGTCGGACTCGACCTCGATCGGGAAACCGGCGTCGTAGGCGAGGCAGGCGATGGCCAGTGGCTCCCAGGCCACCTGCCCGCTGGACTCGCTCGCCCGTTCTTCGTCCTTGGTCCAGTAATCCTTGTGCCACTCGATCGCCTTCGCCAGTTCGGTGTTGAACGCCTGGCGGTCGTCGATGAGGTAACGGTAGAAGAGGTTGATCGGGGGGTAGATGATCCTCAGCATCATCTCGCGATCCGTGAGCTGTAGGACGTCCGGATCCGTACCGTCCATCGCGGCGACCAGCTTCCCGCCGATGTCACCGTTCCCGAGCCGCCACGTCTGGAGCGTGTCCACCCAGGCGTAGATGTACTCGTCGTACTCGGCACCGGAAGCCCGCAACAGGGAGATCGGAACCTTGGCCAGCTCGGTCGCGCGGTCCTTTTCACGGCAGATGACGGCGAGGAAGAATGCCGTGAGCCAGTTCCCGGCGTCCGTGGCATACGTGGGGCCGGTCGCCTGGATCGTCCGCACCTTGCCCGCGATACGGCATTCCACCGTCTCTTCGGCAGCCGTCGCCGAGGCGAAAAGGGCCGATCCGATCTGCATCGCTGACGTGACCGCCTCCCAGGTTGGGAGCAAGGAGGCGTCCGAGTTCACCGCCAGATGCGTATTCGCGGCGAGCAGTGACGAGTGGAACGCCATATTGAATCCACGCGGCGACGCCTCAAGAGCGTCGATCTTACTCTTGACCCTGGTATCGAGCTGCTCCGCACGTTGCGCCGCGTCGTCAGCGGGAAACCTATGGCGCGGTACCGTGACTGCCATTCGTGGGGCCCTCCCCTAACCGATGTCAAAATGGTTCATTAGGTAGCCTGCATAATCTTTGCCCTTGGGATTTCCCTTGACAAGCACATAGTCTAGCTTGCCGGCTTCCAGGGCCTCCTCCAGCGCGTCGGCGAGCGCATACTCCCCGCGGTCATGCATTTTGAGGAGTATGGTTTCGAAATATTCACGTGTCCCCTGGGCAACCCGACGCTTACGATGAGGCCCCTCGCCCCACCGGTCCTTGAGTGCAGTGCCCGGCGCCGACTTGGCCTCGACCACGACGTAGCGACCGTCCTTGGTCTTCCATATCTGATCGAAACGGCTATTGCCACGTGCCCTGTCATCGATCCGCTTAGCATCGGGGTAGTGCTCTGGAATGGCGTGATATTCGGCCGCCTTCTCGCCGAACATCTCGGTAGCGTCAGTCTTCTCCCCATGCGCCGCAGACTCGTTCCTCGCAGCCTCTTCGAGGTCCGCCTTCAGAACGTCGTCGGTCTTGCCCGTAGCGTCGAAGGCTTTTGCGGCGGCGTCGTGGGCGTATTGCGCCTTCTTAAGATCGTCGAGTGACACCTGCCGGCGCTCGGCCGCCTTTTGGAGATCGTCAAGGCGGCTGGGGGCCACCTTGTTCATGTCACCCGGACGGGCATCCTCCCACTTGAACGTCGCATCTTCCGATGGTGGGAACTTATTGACCCAACCGCCGTTCCCGTCCTTCCGCAGAATGGGAAGCTTACGACCGTTCTCGTCCCGGGCATCGGCGCTCCAACGATGTCCGTCTGTTGATCGGTAGTACCGTTCGAACCACGCGTTGTTGGTATTGGCCTTCTTCACCTGTTCGGCAACATCCGCAGGAGTCGACGGCTTCGGGGTCGGCGTCCCGTGTCCACCGTCCGCCCCAGCCGCGCCGGCGTGCTGTGCATCCGTCGCCGCACCCTCGGCATGCCCCTCGGGGCCACCTTGATCCCCATGGCGCGGGGCGGAGGCGTCGTCAGCGTGGTGGGCCGCGTCACCAGCATGCGAGGCACCATCATTGCCGTGTGAGCCGGAACCAGGCCCGTCATGGCCGCCCGTGTGCGCGGCAGCGTCGTCCACGTTTCGGCCACCGGAGGGCAGTGACGATTCTGCACCATGGCCGCCACTGCTGGACGGCAGATGCGAGTCCGAACCGCCACCGGACGGCGTGTGCGAGCCACCGGCCGTCGAACCGTGCGAGCTGGAGCCGCTGCCGGTCGAATGGTCCGCCGCATGCCCGCCCGTCGACGTGGTGGCGTGCGAACCGCCCGCGCCCTTCGAATGCGTCCCGTCGTCCAGATGCATCGAGGTCGGGTGGCCCACCCCGTTCTCCACGTGGCTGGGGCCGCTCGCGCCTTCGAGGACTCTCGCCTCTTCCTTGACGGGTGCGGTCTCGTGCTCCTTGACGTTGGGCAGGTCGGCCTTGTTCGGCTCCTTGACGGGTTCGGTGTCGGGCACGACGCCGCCGTGCTCGTCCTTGATGTGCCCGTCATGCTCGACGACGCGCTTGTTGCCCTCGCGGTCGACGTACTCGAGTCCAGGGATCTCCTTCTCGCCGGAGCCGGCCGAGTGGGAAGCAGAGTCGCCCGAGTGGGACGGAGTCGAAGGGACATCGCCCGCGTGGGCCGAAGGCGCGTTTACCTCGCCGGAGGGCGCGGTGGGCTGCGTCGGGATGTTGCGGGCCATGTCGTCCACGCCCGCCTGGCTGGCCTTGAGGCCCGCCATGAGGTCGCCGACCTTGAGTTTGGCGACGCTCCCGGCCTTGATGACGTACGTCATAGGGTCGACGATCACGCCCGCCTTGCCCACCACAGTCGCTGCCCTCGCGCCCGCGCCCAGCTTCCCGGCCTGGCCGACCTTGAGGAAAATTCCCGCGCCGAGGGTGACGACGTTGAACGCCACCGTGCCGAAGGCCCGGGAGGGGTTCTTGCCCCACTCGTCCCACGCGACGAAAGACTTGCCGAAGCTGCGCAGGGCGGCCTTCTGCTTGTCGTTGTCGCTGTGGTCGGTGGGACCGAACGTCTTGTCCATGGCCCAGTCGTACGGCGTCATGACGTACGCGCTGACGCCGCCGAAGACGGAACCGATGCCCGACCAGGTCTTCTTGAAGGTTTCCTGGTCGAAGACATTGACCATGCCGACGAGACCCTTGAGGCCGCCCCAGGCACCGTCGACGAAGAAGCCCTTCAGCCCACCGCCGACGTTGTCCTTCGTCCACTCCCACGCGGCCCGCAGACCCGTGTGCTCACGCTTGTCGACCGTCCCCCAAGGGGTCTCCTTGGCGTCCTTGACATCGCTTTCCTTGAAGCCGTACATACCGGGCTTGTGTGAACCGTCATCGACGACGAAGTGCAGCTTGCTACCCACCAACGCGGTGATCTTGTTGGCCGCATCACGCTCCACCCCCTGGAACGCCACCCACGTCGTACCGACCTCACGGACAAGACGCGCATTCTCGTCGATCTTGTCCTGGTCCTTCTGCCAGTCGTCGTCATCCTTGTTGTCCGCGACGAACTTCTTCGCATCCGCCCGGAGCTGGTTCATCTTGTCGACCAGCGGTTTCGCGGTCGACGCGAAGCCCTGCAGCGCGCCGCCGACGGACTCCAGCTTCTTCGCGAACTCATCGGCCTTGTCCCGCACCGGGGCCGTCGAGTTGAGCAGTTGCTCCTGCTCGGGGGCGTCGTAGACCGGATCCAGGGCCTGGAACGCGGTATGAACGTCCCTGCCCGTGCTGCGAATGCTGGAGGCGGTCTTCTTCAGAGACGCCGCGTGCTTCTCCAGTTCCTCGAGCTTGCCCGTGAAGGTCGGTATCTTCCCGAGATCGATCACTTCTTGGGCCCCTGCCCCTTCATCTCTTCCGGAGCCGGCGTCTTGGAGTGCTCATCCTCCACAGCGCTGTTCAGCGTCGCGCGTAAGCCGAGCAGCTCCATTTTCCACTTGGCCACGACGTCTCCCCCGCCCTACGAAACGTTTCTTCCCGAGCACCACGGCGTCAGCTGATGCCAGTGCATCAACTGTTCGTCCAGGTGACACTCTGCCAGGCGCCGCTGACGGCCGACCCTGGGGCCGCCACCTCCACGGTGTGCCCGGCCCGTCCTTCGGCTGCGGGCCGTCGTTGCCGCCTGCGGCGGGCTACTTGCCGACGCGCAGTTGTTCAAGGCCGACGCAAGCATCGACGTGCTGTAGACGGAGCCGGGGTCCGGTGACAGGCGGATAGACGGGGCGTCCGCCAAGGAGATGGCGGGGCGGCTACGCCAGCAGCCGTTGCCTGATCAGCTCCATCACTTCCGCGCGGCTGCGCTTGCCGTTGTCGGCGGCGCTGAAGTGATTGCCGATGCGCACCGAGACGGCGAGCAGGCAGCGGACCTCGACCTCGTCCTCGTCGGGGCAGAAGGCGGAGAAGAGGGAACGCAGGTAGTCCATACGGCGGTTGTCGACGCGGCGCAGGCGCTCGGCGACGGCCGCGTCGCGGCGGGCCCAGTCGCGGATCGCCATATCGGCGGTGATGCCCCGCACCGGCCCGTCCGTGGCGGCGGCGGCGATGGCGAACAGCCGCTCCAGCCTGGCCCTGGCGTCTCCGCCACCGCTCTCGACCTGCTCGATCACGCTCTCGGCGACCTCGTACTCCCAGGTGTCGAGCATTTCGGTGAGCAGCGCGTCCCGGTTGCGGAAGTACCCGTAGAAACCACCCTTGCTGACGCCGAGTGACTGCGCCAGCACCTCGATGCGGACCGCCTCGGGACCGCCCGCGACCAGTGCCCGCAGGCCTTCCTCGATCCACTTGCCGCGTGGCGTGCGGGTCGCGCCCATGCCGTGTGCCTCCTCACGTCCCGACCCATCTATACGGTGGCGTATAGATGAGCCTAGACTCGATCTATACGCCACCGTATAGATATGGGGCCTGCTCATGCGACTTCCCCGAACCGCCCACACCGACCGCCCCTGGCGGATCCATGAGATCGCCGGCGAATTCACGGTCGAGGACGTGTGGGCCCTGCCCACCCCCGGCGGACCCGACGACCTCGGGTTGCTGGTGCGCCAGATCGCCGACGGAATCAAAGGCGGGGTGAACGGCGAGGGCCTCGTCTCGCGCGTGCTCTTCGCCGTCCGCTGGAAGCTCGGAGCGCTGCTCGGCTGGGACAAGCCCGATACCGGCATCGGCACCCGGCGGCCTTCCCTGCGCGACCGGATGCCGGCGGACCTCCGCGAGGGTCCCCGGGGCCCCGACCTCGGCTCGTCCCCGTTCACCTCCCTTTACGAGAGGGAGGACGAGTGGGCCGCCGAGATGGGCAACAAGACCGTTCACGGGGTGATGCACATCGGCTGGGTCCCGGACGGGTCCGGCGGCTACCGCGGGCAGATGGCCGTCCTCGTGAAGCCCAACGGGCTGTTCGGCACCCTCTACATGGCTGCCATCAAGCCCTTCCGGTACGTCGGGGTGTACCCGGCGCTCATGCGCTCCATCGGCCGCGAGTGGCAGGCGAACGCCGCCGGGCGAAGCGTGCACTGACCGGGGTCCCACAAGGCGCGGCCGTCGTGCGGACCGTCAGTCGGCCAGCGCCCGCACGACGCCGCGAACGCCGCGCCATATCCAGCCCAGAGCGCCGAACTCGACGGCCGCGTCCGCGGCGTCCCCGACGAGATCACTCCCGTGCCCACGCGACGACCGGCACGGCTTGCACTCGCGCCGCCAGAACCGCCGATCTCCCCCGCAGCGCCTACAGGCGCCCCTACGACTAGCCATGCCTCAAATAATCGCAGGTGAACCGCCCCACGGGAGCCCCTGTCCCGCAGCGCGTGCCCGGCAAATGGGGAGCCCCGGGCGTGCCCTAACCCGGCGACCATGGCCGCCGCATGGTGACGGTTCCGGCCCTGGCCGCGAACTTCTGAGCACTTTTCCGGCCTCCCGTTCTCAAACGCCTCTCGTTGCGGCGGCCCGACGGCGCGAAGTTGATCTGCGAGGGGGCCTTATGGCTGATCAGGGCACGCCGGGGCGCCATCGGACGCCCGGGGTTCAGCCGCCTTCGGGGGCCGCCTCGGGGACGATGAACCCCCGAAAGACCTGACCGGAACCATCAGCCGAACCCGCCGCCTCGGCAGCGGCCTCGTACCGACGCACCACGTCCTCGTACTCCGGGTTGATCCATTCCATGAGTCCCACCTCCTGGCCGGGCAGCGTAGGGCAGGGCGTTCAGCCGGTGGCTCCGGTGAAGGCCTCCTTGGGCTTGGGAATGATCACGATGGGCTTGGTGTCGTCCGAGTGCTGGCAACTGGCGGCGACCGACGCCCCGAGCGCGCCGGTCGGCCCGCCCCACAGCTCCCGGTGTACCGCGTAACCGGTGGCTTCGATCACGGCGATGGTGCGCTCGATGGCGTCCGGGTTGAACCGCGCCGGGTCCGGGCGTTCGGGGCAGTGGTGGACGAACTGGCCGAGCCCGACGCACAGCCGCTCGTAGAGGCTGGTGTGCAGGATGAGCGCGTGCCAACCCGCGTCCACCACCCGGGAGGGGACGAGCGACGCACCGGGGTTACGGGCAGCGGTGACGACAAACGCCACCGCCTGGTCGACGATCCGTAGGGCGGTGCTGTGCGTGAGGCCCGGGGCTCCGTCGATGACGGTCGCCGCGACGCTGGTGGCTTCTTCGGCGGTGAGCAGAGGGCGTACGTCCATCATGTGGCCTTCCTGGTGAGTTCACGGAGGTCGATCGGGTGCCGCAAACCAAGAGCGGCGCCCAGATCAACGGGGTCGGTCAGGCGACCGGAACCGTCGGGCTTCTCCAGCCAGCCGCGGCTGTGCGTGTACTCATGGGCCGGCGGGCAACGCAGCGTCCACGGCGCCTTGTGCACAGTCACCTGCGGCAATTCACCGAGCGTCAGGGCGCCCGGACCGTGCGGGACGAGCCACCAGGCGCGATCGGCTTCCGGACAGACCAGAACAGGGCCAAGCCTCCGGGCTCGGCCAAGCGACTGGAGCGCATCGATGGAGCGCATGAGGTCGGCTTCGACAACGGCCCACGACGCGGCGGGGATGTCGGCCAGTTCCTCGTCGGCCCACCGCTTCCGCACCATCGTCGGTGTGGGTGAGCAGTCGGCGAGCCAGTCGGTTCCAGGGAACGAGCTGACACGCCGCGGCACTGCGGTGCGGCAAGGCGTCGGTCTCATGGCGAGGACCGTAGGGAAAGCCGTTGTGAGCCCGCCCGTCGATTGCCCGAGATTGCGCGGTGACTCACAGGGTTGTTGCGAATTGCCTACGTCGGCGCGAGAGCGGCCCTCGCCCGGGCAATAAGCCGGTGGGCATGGGCGCCATACACGGCCGCCTCGCCGAGTCGGTCCCAGACCCGCCCGTACAACGCTACGTCCTCAGCCGCCTCGAGGTGGAGTTCGGTGTTGACCGTCTCAACGATCACGCGCGACTCATCAAAGATCCAAAAGCCGTGCTTGGGCGTGATCTTGAGAGGCGCTCCGAGCGGGATCACCCCGAGGGAGACGCGGTCCATGCCGACCAGGCCGACCAGGCGGTCGAGCTGCGCCACCATGACCTTACGGGGGCACACGAGGGCGTGCAGAACCCCCTCCCACATCATGATCTCGAAGGTCCGGCCGCCCTGGTACAGCACTTCTTGCCGCTGCATACGGGCCCGTACAGCCTCGTCCGTGTCGCGCGGGGTCTGCATCAGCTCGGCGTTGTGCAACAGCAGATGTCGCGCATAGTCCGGCGTCTGGAACAGCCCCGGCACGACGGTGGCCTCGTACCCGCGCACCGTAGAGGTGCTGCGGTATTCGACGACGTACTTCTCTTGCACGCCACGGTGCCCGGAAGCCAGTTGTCGACGCCATGAGCGCTGCTGGGATTCCAGCCCACGCAAGCGTGCCGTGAGGTCGTTCGCCTCGTCCGGGGCGCCGGCCTCGCGGGCCCATGCTTCGAGATCTTCGGCTGTGGCGGTCTGCTTGCCGTGCTCCAGTCGGGAGACCTTGGAGCGCTGCCAGCCGAGGCGGGCTGCCATGTCCTTACCGTTGAGCCCGGCCTCGGTGCGCAGCTCACGCAGCCGCGCACCGAGGGACACCCGGCCGGCCTGAAAATCGGTGCTCACATGGCCGAAGGTACCTGCGCCTGAAACTCCGCAGTGGCGATTGCGTGATGCCAGGCGGCGTCGCGGGCCTGGCAAGCGAGAACGACCGTTCCGGGATCTTCGAGGATCTGGACGCCCAGCGTCACGCCCTGCTCGTCGATGACGAATTTCACGACGGTACGGGAGTCGAACACCCAGAAGTCATAGTCAGGCAGTCCGAGGCGTTGTGCCTCGGCACGATAGAGGTTCCGGATGTCCTCACCTGCCGCGACGTTGCCCAGGCCACTCGTCATGAGGAAGCGTTGCCCCTCGGTCGGCGGGTCATCGACCAACCGCACCCGCTCGAAGCGCTTGCCCCGCTGCGTCTGGGCCCGGACATTGGCGTGCCAAGGGCTGTCAGGGTTGAAGCCGAAGGCCTCCCCGCGCTGGAACCTTTCCCAGCTGGGGCTGAGCCGGTCCGAGGCGTATCCCCGCTGCGTCTCCAGACGCCACGCGGTGTGCTCGAAGTCCTCGAACAGGTGGGTGACCTCGTCGAACGGGATCAGATCTGCCACGTCACTCCTTGGGGGCGAAGCGGGTCAGGAGCTCACGGGGGATGACGACGAAGGTCTCGGAGTCCTTGACGTCCCTGAGCTGCTCCAGATGCCGGGTGTCGGTGAGGCGGTCTCCCTGGACGACGATGTCGCCGGTTTCCACGACCTCGTACAAGGTGGGGCAGTTGCCGTTCTCGGACGTCGTGCCGAGGAACTTCAGCGTCATGGACGTCACCTTCCAGTGAAGTTGACCGAAGGCATCAGCATGCTTCTCGTTGCACCAGCGGGGCGGGCGATTGCTCGAAATTGCCGGCGCGCCCATCGGTTGCGGGGGTGCTGCGCAATGGTGCCCGGTGTGGGCAGGTGATGTCGGAATCGGGCACAGGCGGTCGCAATGAACCACGCGTGCGATCAACGGAGTTGAGTGCGCTCGGGGGATGCGGGCATTGCGCTACGGTGGCCGGGAATCGGTTGCTTCGTCACGAAAACGAGGCGGCCCTCGAAGGGTGCTGGAACACCGGTCGAGGGCCTTCACCCACGAGGTCTTCGAAGGAGACCCAGGATGCTCCGGCATGCTATCGCTCCCGAGCGTTTCTTCACCCAGGTATCGAACGAGATCATCCGCCACCCACGCCTGTCGGCGGCGGCCGTTCGCCTCCTGACCTGGCAGTTGTCGCTCCCGGACAGTGTGAGAGCGCCGCTGTCGGAGACGGCGAGGGACGCGGGGATCAAGAAGACGGCGTTCATCCGCGCGAAGCGGGAACTGATCGCGGAGGGCTACTTCCACGAATGGCGCCGCCAGGGTGAAGGCGGGCGATGGGGGACGACGCAGATGGTGTCGAACGTGGTCCTCACGGAGGAAGAGGCGCTGGCGTTACGGGACGGGCTCCGGCCGACTGCCCCGGAACCGGCCGTCGGTCAACCGGAGGACCGGGCCGTCGGCCATTACCCAACAAACACAGAGGGGAAGAAAGAGAACCCTCCCTCCCAGCCCTCCCACGTACCCGCTCCGCTCATCGAACGTGGAGGGCTGATCCTGGCCTCGGTCTCCCACAAGGAACGCCGACTGCGGCTCAACGGCCGCGATATCCAGCAACTCGCCGCCCTGGCAGGCGAATGGCTCTTACGCGGCGCAACGGCGAAGGACCTACGCGAGGCCCTGACGGACGGGCTACCAGGCCGCATCCACTCACCCGCCGCCCTCGCCCGCAACCGCCTCACCCGCAAGATGCCGGAGGTCCCGGCATTCGCGGCCCCCGTGGCCACTCCACAGCCACTGCGCTCCTGCGCGGGGACGTGCGACCGGGTATTCCGCCCGGTGGCGGAGGAGACCAAGTGCCGGGACTGCCGACAGGAAGCGGCGGCGTTCACCAGTGGTGGCGCGGGGGCGTTGACCGTTCAACCGGCATTCTGAGCAGCCGATATGACGAGTACCGCTCGACACCGCACTTCTTGCATGTGGCCTTGTCGACTGTGCTCGTCCACCCGGTCAGGTGGGAGCAGGCGGAGACGAGGCGGCCCACCACGCGGGTCAAGTGCCGGCTGTGATGGGCGGCTCGCTGACCCTCTTGACGCTCCCCAACAGGCGCGAGGCCTTGTACACGGAAGGCATTCGGTCCGGCGGGATCAACGAAGAGCCCGAAGACGTTGCGAAATACTCCGCGCTCTACGACCGCATCCAGGCCAACGCCCTCTCACCAGACACGACTGCGGAGTTGATCTGCGAGGTTATGGAGGAGCAGTACCCATGCACGCCATCCGACCCGGTCTGAGCCCTGCCACGTGGCGTAAGAGCAGCCACAGCAACGAACCAGGCGGCGACTGCGTCGAGATCGCCGACAACATACCCGGCACCGTCCTCGTCCGGGACAGCAAGCACCCCCACGGCCCAGCCCTGGCCCTCCCCGCCACGGCCTGGACCGCCTTCGTGGCCACGCTGAGCCGCCGACAAGGAACCTGCTCGGCGACACGCGAAAATCTGTCTCCGCGAAGGTAGACATCCTCGGGCACCTGACGCTATGTTTTTCACGTAGCCAAGAAAGTCAGACGGCGCGGCAGACACGAACTGGCGCGCACTGTTTGTGGCACGGCAGTGGAGTCCCGGGGCCGGGAAGTGCAGGAAGGTCCCGGAGGCTGGCTGCCGGGTCGGGCGGCCCGGCAGGGGCCGCAGAGTATGTGCCCGGCGTCGGCGAGTGGCGCTGGTTTCATCGGGGCCCTGGTGCCGTACGGCACCAGGGCCCCTCGACGCGTTCCCGAAAGCAGAGGTGCCAGTGCCCGCTGGAACAAAACCGTCCACCATCAACCATTTCGACGACGACGACTACCCCGCGTACACCATGGGCCGTGCGGCAGAGATGATCGGGGCGACCCCCGGCTTCCTCCGGGCCATCGGTGAAGCGCGACTGATCACCCCGCTGCGCTCCGAGGGCGGCCACCGCCGCTACTCCCGCTACCAGCTGCGCATCGCCGCCCGCGCCCGGGAGCTCGTCGACAGTGGCACCCCCATCGACGCCGCGTGCCGCATCGTGATCCTCGAGGACCAGCTTGAGGACGCCCTCCGGATCAACGAGGAGCTGCGCCGACTCGCAGCCGACTGACCGACTGACCGACTGACCGACTGACCACGGGAGCCACGTGGCTGCGCATATCTATTTCCGCAAGGACAGAAATTGGCGCCGCGCACAGTGAGGGTTTATGGGACAGCGGGCGGAGTGAAATTACTTCTTGTACCCGGCCGCTGGCACCGTGCTACTGTTGATTTCAGTTGCAGTTGTGGTTCCCAAACTTCAAGTGCCCCTGTCGGCCTTTACACCGGCAGGAGCACTTTTGCTTTTCCGGCGTTTGCTCTCCGGACGGGGTAATCATCGCGGCGACGCGAGGACCGCACAGTGCGGACCTCGGGCAATGCCCCGAAGGAGATATGACATGGCTACTGGCACCGTGAAGTGGTTCAACGCGGAAAAGGGCTTCGGCTTCATCGAGCAGGAGGGTGGCGGCGCTGACGTGTTCGCCCACTACTCGAACATCGCCACCCAGGGCTTCCGTGAGCTCCAGGAGGGCCAGAAGGTGAACTTCGACGTCACGCAGGGCCAGAAGGGCCCGCAGGCGGAGAACATCGTCCCCGCCTAAGCGCCCGGACGCATGACGTAGCTGGGGCCCGCACCTTGGGTGCAGGCCCCAGCTCGTTGCTTTTCGGGGCCGGCCGCCGACGAGCGGCACTGCGGCCCCCGCACCCCCTTGGCGGTCATCCCGCCCAAAACTCCCCGGCCGGACAGCGATCCCGCCCGAGTTCCCTTGACCAGGCAACACCGGACCGTTCCGGTCCACGCATGCCGGTCATCACAGAGCGCCGACGACGGCCGATCTTTTGAGAATCGGGCCTCGTTGCCGCCTTTTCTACGGTTCGTTCTTGCGATTCCCCGTGCCGCGCGTATTGCCGCCGGGAATTCCTCGATACGTGCCGTATCGAGGAAGGTTCCACATGAACCGCACAGTACGTTCGAACGATCGTTACGCCCGCTCCGGCAAGGGCGGCTCCACCGGCTCCGGCCGTAATTTCCGCTCGCAGGGCTCCGGCCGCTCCGGCGGCTATGGACGTCGGCCCGCAGCCCGTCAAGGTGAGTTCGCGCTCCCCGTCGGGACGACTCCGGGTCTGCCCGCCGTCACGACGTTCGCCGAGCTCGACATGCCCGCCCCCCTGCTGGCGGCGCTCGGCTCCCAGGGCATGACCGTTCCGTTCCCGATCCAGGGTGCGACGTTGCCGAACTCGCTGGCCGGCCGGGACGTCCTGGGCCGTGGCCGGACCGGTTCCGGCAAGACCCTGGCGTTCGG
>NZ_JACHJG010000020.1 GCF_014203545.1 Streptomyces netropsis | reverse complement strand
CCACACCCCGTGAGCGGCCCCGCACGTGAACCCCCGACCTCCCGGTTCCGTGCGGGGCCCTCCGCGTCCCTACTCCGAGCCCGGCCTCGGGGACCAGTGGAGCAACCGACATCGGCTGCTCCACTGGTCCCCAAGGCCGCGAAGCAGCCGACACCTCGTTGCCCGACAACGCAACTTGCCTCATGAACGCCGGGTATCATCCAGTGCCCGGTCTTGGCGTGGTGGGCGAGCAGGCCACGACCGTCCTCGTGCTGGATGACGACGCCGCTTCCGATAAGGATCTGGTTACCCGATGGCGGGCCTCAAGTCAGGCCCGGTTCTCGCCCTCGTGCAGGCGGCCCCACACGCCGGCGCGAGGTAGTCCTGCATCGGGGCCGGCGCGCGACCAGATCAGGAACCGGCGGTTGGCGGTCGACTTTGATATGCCGAAGCACGGCGGCAGGGGCCGCCAGGCGCAGCCGCTGACCAGCACGTAGACGATCGTGGCGAACACCGTCTCATCAGGCGTGTCCTGTGTCGGTCCGCCCTGTGGCCGGACCTTCGACGGTGGGATCAGCGGCTTCGCGATCGCCCACAGCCCGTCCGGCACGATCCAGTACCACGTTCCCCGCCCCATGACCGGTCAACGTCCGCCTCACCACGTAGGACACGGTCTAAGTGCGCCAGGAGACCACCAGCGCGTGTCGACGCTACTCGTGGGGTCCGGGCTGCACCGCTCTTCCGGTGGTCCAAGGGGGTCGGCCCGGCCTCACGGTGAAGGTTCCTTCCCCAGGCGATGCTGCATGTGGCGGCTGATGTCGTGCTCGCACTGGGCTGCGGGCTGCGGCAGGGCGAGGTGCTCGGCCTGCCGCCAGAGGACGTCGACTTCGCTAGGGGAGTCCTATGGGTTCGGCGCCAGGTCCAGCTCCTCGGCGGCCGCATGTATTTCACCCTGCCCAAGGGCGGCAAGGCGCGCGTCGTCGACATGCCCAGGTCGGTCGCCTCGGCGCTGGCCGAGTACTTCGTGGAGTATCCCGCGGTGGAGGTCGAGCTGCCCTGGGGCGGCCCGGAGCCCGAGCGCGAGAACCGACGATCACGCTGGACCACTATGCCCACGTCATGCCCGAGTCCGGAGGCAAGGGACGCAAGGCCTTCGACGGATGGCTCGACCCCACCGCACTGGCCATGGCCGCGTAGGACCTCAACGACCTCCTGACAGGGGCGGACCGGGAGTGGTGCGACGCCCGCGAGGGGGGACCCGAAACCGGCCAGGTTTCATTCTCCCCAGATTCTCCCCAGAGCCTTCGAACGGAGCTTGTGAGGGCCTTTCAGCGCCCTTGATCACCTGCCCCAGATCTTCCGGTACGCCGCCCGGTACCCGGGCGGATCCCACGTCGTGACGCCGCCGCTGTTGGCGGCCGTGGCGATGTGCACGGGGGCGACATATCCGCTGGCGGGTTCGCCGGAGAAGGCGCGGTTGAACTCGTCGACGATCTGCCAGCCCTGCTCCGAGAGTGCCTCGGGGACGGTGGCTGCCTGGAATTGCCTGCTGTTGATGCGTTGGAAGGCGGAGGGGTCGCCGTCGCCCGCGCCGATGTTGAAGGGGGGCGCGGCGCCCTTCTTGCGGGCGGCGCGCAGGGCCGGGGCGGCGTCGGCGAAGTACACGTCGTTGATGGCGACGGAGTGCGTCCACTTCTCCCCGAAGCGGGAGAGCAGCGCGGACACCTCACGGGCGGTCCGACTGCTGGTGTCCGAGATCGGGATGTTCTCCTCGGCCAGGAGTTTCACGCCGGAACAGGCGGCGATGCCCTTCTTGATCAGCTCGGACTTGTTCCTGGCGAACGGAATCGAGGCATCGGTGAACACGACGACTCCGGCGTCGCCGTGGGAGTGCGTCGTGATCCAGTCCGCGCTGATCTTCGCGACGTCCTCGACGCGGGTGGTGATGTTGCTGAAGAGTTCGGGATCCTTGCTCGGACCGGGGGAGTCGACCGCGTGCCAGCCGATGAGCGGGATGTGCTGCGCGTTGGCCCGCGCGACCTGCTGGGACGTCAGGCGCGGATCGAAGCCACCGATGACGATGCCGGACGGCCGGAGGGCGATGGCCTGGCTGAACGCCGATTGGATCCCGGCGGGGGTGCCCTGGCCGTCGATCACCCGGACGTTCCAGCCGAGGGTTCGCGCGGCTTCCCGCACCCCCTTGGCGGCGCCCGCGACACCGGGGTTGGTCATGGTCTGTGCGACATAGACGATGTTCTTGCCGGAGACCGCACGGGGGCCTGTGGTGGGGCCCTGCCACGCGGAGTCGGTCTTCTCGGCCTGCCGAACGGCCGCTTCGGCCTTGGCCAGGGCGGCAGGGCAGCCGGCCTTCGTCGGCCCCGTGGGCCGGGGCGCGGCGCCGGTCGACGAACCGCGCTCACAGCCGACGACGAGGGAGGCAGCCGCTGCCAGTACGACCGCGCCCCCCAGGACGGTCTTGCGGTTCGTGTGCACGGGCACTCCTCGCGGAGGGATGTCGGTGGGGCGGGGCAGCCGGAGTCACGAGGCGGCTTCGGGCGGGGGATGGGGTGCCCGGGAGGGTTCCGTCCGTCGTTGGCGCAGTTGCCGGCGCGCGGCGTAGCCGGCCAGGCCGACGGCGATGAGCAGGGTAGTGCCGTTGAACAGCGGGGTGACCCAGAACTGGGCGCCGAGCTGTCCGATGCCGACGAGGCCGATGGCGAGGACGGTGACGGCGACGAGGGTGCCCAGGGCGTTGGCGCGACCGGGTCTGATGGCGGTGGAGCCGAGCAGAGCGCCGACGAAGGCAGGAAGCAGGTAGTCCATGCCGACGCTGGGGTTGCCGATCTGCTGCTGCGCGGCGAGCAGGACACCGGCGACGCCGACGACCAGGCCCGAGCCGACGAAGGCGCAGACGATGTAGCGCCGGGAGGGGATGCCCACCAGGTCGGCCGCGCGGGGGTTGGACCCGATCACGTACAGGTACCGGCCGAAGGGCAGCCGTTCCAGGAGCAGCCACAGGACGGCGGTGAGGGCGAGGACGTAGAAGGCGGCCACCGGCAGGCCGAGGAACCTGGAGTCGTAGAGGGCGGTGAAGCCGGCCGGCAGCCCGTGCGGGCCGGGGACGATCCGGGCCCCGTCGGTGATCCAGCCGGTGAAGGCGTACATGATGCTGCCGGTGCCGAGGGTGGCGATGAAGGAGTCGATCCTCGCGAATTCGACGACGACACCGTTGACGGCGCCGACGACGGCCCCACCGAGGACCACCACGATACAGACGAGGGGCCAGGACCATCCTTCGGTGACGATGAGCTGCATCGTCGTGACGTGCGCGAGGCCGATCCCGTAGCCGATGGACAGGTCGAACTTGCCGGTGGCGATGGGAAGCGTCGCGCCGAGCGCGAGGATCGCGGTGACCGACTGGTTGGACAGGACGGCGGAGATGTTGTCCAGAGTGGGAAAGGTGTCCGGCAGTGTGAGGGAGAAGGTCAGGAACAGCAGGGCGGCGAGGGCCAGGAGGCCGTAGGCGCCGATGAGGTGTCCGAACCGGCGGCCCAGCGGGGGACGGGGCGAGGGGGCACGTGAGGGGGTCACCGCCTCGGCGTCCCGGTGAGGGCGTCCATGTTCGAGGCGGCGCCGGCCAGTGCGGTGACGGTGAGGGCGTCGCCGCTCAGCTCCACTGTCACGGTCCCGCGGACGAACACCAGGGCTCGATGGCACACGTCTGCGACCTCCTCGAAGTCGGTGGAGATGAGTAGCACGGCGAGGCCGTCGGCCAGCGCGTTCTGGAGCAGGCCGTAGATCGCGGCCTTGGCGCCGACGTCCACTCCGGCGGTCGGTTCCTCAAGGATCAGCAGCTTTCGGCTCAGCCCGAGCCACCGGCCGATCATGACCTTCTGCTGGTTTCCTCCGGACAGGGTGGCGATCGGGGCCTCGCTGTCCCGGGGATGCACCGAGAACCGCTCGATCAGGGCGGTGGCCTCGGCGCGCTCGCGCCCGGGGCTGATCCAGCGCTTGCCCGGCGGCCCCCCTGCCCTGGGGTTGGCCAGGAAGTTCTCCCGCACGGTCAGTTCGGGGGCACATCCCTCTTCCTGACGGTTGCTGGTCACGAAGCCGATGCCGGCGTCGACAGCGGCGGCGACCGTGCCCGGCCGGTACGGCCGGCCGTCGAGCAGGGCCCGCCCCTCGATGATCGGCCGGGTGCCGGCGAGGGAGCGGCCCAGTTCCATGTGCCCGGCGCCGGTGAGGCCCACCATGCCGAGGACCTCACCGGCGCGCAGGTGCAGGCTGACCGGTCCCGTGTGCTCGGTCCGTACGCGCTCGAGGCTCAGGACGGCGGGTCCCGTGGTGGGGGCGGCGAGCCGGTAGCCGCCCGGTTCGTACCCCACGATGTCGTGCACCAGCCGGGCAGGGCCGTGGTCGGCGAGCGGGCCGTGGCTGATGAGGCGGCCGTCGCGCAGGACGGCGAAGGTGTCCGCGACCTTGTACACCTCGTCGAGCCGGTGGGTGACGAAGACGATGGCATGGCCGTGGTCGCGCAGGGTGTGCAGGACGTCGAAGAGCCGGACGCAGTCCGCCGCCGGGAGGCTCGCGGTCGGCTCGTCCAGGACGATGAGCTCGGCCCGCGTGCACAGCGCGCGGGCGATGGCCACCAGGGAGCGCTCGGCCCGTGTGAGGTCCGCGACGACGGCGTCCGGGTCGAGGTGCACGGCGACGATGCCCAGGGCCTCGGCGCATTGCCGACGGGTCCGCCGCCACGACACCAGCCCCGCCCGGCGCGGATATCCGGTGCCCAGGGCGATGTTCTCGGCGACCGTCATCCACCCGACCAGTCCCAGGTCCTGGTGGATGAAGGACATGGCGTGGGAGGCCGCCTCGGTACCAAGTGGATGCCCGGCGACGGTCACCTCGCCCTCGTCCGCGTGGTGCACGCCCGCGAGCACCTTGATGAGGGTGGACTTTCCGGCGCCGTTGGGACCGAGCAGGGCCAGGATGCTGCCGGATCCGATGTCGAGGTCGACCGTGTCCAGGGCGAGCGTGCCCCCGAACCGCTTGCTGAGACCGCGTATGCGGACGAGAGGCTTCGGGTCACGGCCCGGGAGGGGATTGATGTCAGGAGCGTCGTGCACGGACTCCTCCGGGAGTCTGCCTCTTCGGTTCTTCCCGCAGGACCTGTCAGGATCATCTACCGCATGTCCGTCATATCATGACCCCTTCCGGCTTCGATGCCGGATGGGCCGTCAGATTGCGGGAATGTCGTCGATGTTGTCGAAATACACCTCAGCGGGTCCGGCCTTCCCTCCGGGCACCTCCAGGGCGCACTCGGCCCAGATGACCTTGCCGTCGGCGGTGTAGCGGGTGCCCCAGGACTGGGAGAGCTGCGCGACGAGGAACAGACCGCGACCGCCCTCGTCGGTCGTGGCCGCGTGGCGCAGGTGCGGGGCGGTGCTGCTGGTGTCGGAGACCTCGCACGTCAGCGTGCGGTCGTAGAGCAGACGCACCTGAATGGGGTCGGATCCGTAACGAATGGCGTTGGTGACCAGCTCACTGAGCAGCAGTTCGGTGGCGAAGGCCACCTCGTCCAGTCCCCATTCGGTCAGCCGCCGGGTGACGGAGCCGCGGATGGTGGAGACGAGGGCGGGGTCGGCGGGCAGGTCCCAGGTGGCGATCCGCTGGGGGTCCAGGGTGTGGGTGCGGGCGACGAGCAGGGCGATGTCGTCGGCGGGGTGGTCGGGTACCACGGCCTCGACGACTGCCTGGCAGGTCTCCTCGGGCGGGCGGTTCGGGGACGCCAGGGCCCGGCGTAGCTGCTCCAGGGCCGTATCGAAGTCACGGTCGCGGTCCTCGATGAGCCCGTCGGTGTAGAGGACCAGCTGGCTGCCTTCGGGAAGGTGGAATTCGGCGGTTTCGAAGGGGAGGCCGCCCAGCCCCAGAGGCGGGCCGGCAGGCAGCTCCGGGAAGATGACGGTGCCGTCCGGGCGGACCAGCGCGGGTGGGGGATGCCCGGCCCGGGCCATGGTGCACTGCTGCGAGGTCGGGTCGTAGATGGCGTACAGGCAGGTGGCGCCGATGATGCCGGTGTTGCCGTTCGAGGGGTCCTCGCCGCATTCCTCCCGGTCCAGGCGCCCCACGAGATTGTCGAGGTGGGTGAGGACTTCGTCGGGAGGGAGGTCCAGCTCGGCGAAGTTGCGCGCGGCGGTACGCAGTCGGCCCATGGTGGCGGCGGCGTGCAGCCCGTGGCCGACGACGTCTCCGACGACGAGGGCGACACGGGTGCCGGAGAGGGGGATGACGTCGAACCAGTCCCCGCCGACGCCGGACTCGGCCGGCATGTAGCGGTGCGCGACCTCTACCGCGTTCTGCTCGGGGAAGCCGTGCGGCAGCAGACTGTGCTGCAGGGCGAGGACCATGGTGTGTTCGCGGGTGTAGCGGCGGGCGTTGTCGATGCAGATGGCCGCGCGTGTGGCGAGTTCCTGGGCCAGGGAACGGTCGTCGTCCCCGAAGGGGGCGGGGTCCCGCGCGCGGTAGAAGCTCGCTATGCCCAGGACGATGCCGCGGGCGAGGAGGGGGACTGTGATCAGGGAGTGGAGGTCGTGGTCGAGGAGGCGCCGGGCGCGCACGGGATCCTGGGCGATCCAGCCCGAGGCGGACCTCAGATCGGGTTCCAGTACGGCCTCCCCGTTGGTCAGACAGCGGAGCTGGGGTGTGACCGGCTGGAGGTCGACCCGCTCGCCGGCGGGATAGAAGGGGCAGTCCTCGCGGATGCCGTGGACCACCGTGCGGTGGAGGTCCTTGCCCGGGTCGGTCGGCTCCTCGCCGCGCAGCACTGCCTCGGGAAGGTCGATGGTGACGTAGTCGGCCAAGCGCGGGACGGCCATCTCGGCGAGTTCCCGGGCGGTGCGGCTCACGTCCAAGGTGGTGCCGATGCGGGTGCTGGCCTCGGACAGCAGCTCCAGGCGGCGGCGGGCCGCCACGGCGTACTGCCCCACTCCCGGCTCGCCGACCAGTACCAGTCCGCTGGTCGCACCGTCGGCGGTTCGTTCTCCGACCCCGGGCGTGCCCGAGCCGTCGGGGGCGCGCGGCGGGCGGGCCGTCGTGGCTTCCCGGCCGGGTGCGAGGCCGGGAAGATGCCCGAGCGGCGGAACGGTGGGGGTGAGGGCCTGCTGCGTCAGGAGGCCGGAGGGCGCGTCGGTCTCGGTGGAGACGGCGAGGCGTTCGTGCCCCGAGGGGAGGACCGCCTCGATGACGACGCCCTCCACTCCGGAGGCGCTTGTCACCGGGCGGCTCAACAAGGTGACCCGCCTGCCGCCGGGCAGGGACACTTCGACGGCGGCGCGCTGGGCCGAGGAGATCAGCTCGGTGGCCTTCTCCTTGAGGATCATCTGGTCACGCCAGTCCAGCCCGCTCGCGCCCAGCTCGCCCAGCCGGCCGTTGCCTGCCGCATCGCCGGCCGGCACGAGGCCCCGGGCGTCGAGGTACGCCTGCAGCAGGGCGCGCTCGCGTACGGAGCTCTGCTCCAGCAGCCGACGCTCGATCACGCCGGCAGCCTTACGGATCACGAGGTCCAGCGCCGGATCCGCATCGGTGTGCGGATATCCGAAGCAGAGGACTCCCTCGATGCGGCCGCTGAGCAGGTCCCGGACGGGAATCGCCGAACACGCGTTGGACTGGGAGCGTTCGGCGAAGTGCTCGGCGCCGTAGATGTTGATCAGTCGCCTCTCCGCGAGCGCCAGCCCGATGCCGTTGGTCCCGCCGAACTCCTCGGCGAACACGAAGCCCGGGACGCTTTGGATCGCGGCCAGATGCCGGACCATGGAGGGTTCGCCGAAACGGCGTTGCAGCACTGCCCCGCGCTCATCGGCGAGGGCCACGTTCATGTTCTTGCCGTTGAACATGGCCCGCAGCCGGTCCAGCACGGGGGTGGCCGCGTGGACGAGGCGGCCGTCCAGATCGAGATCCTGGGTGAAGGGAAGCTCGCATCCGTCCGGTGAGAGCCCCAGTGACCGGGACCGCTGCCACGAACTCAGGATCGGGCTGCGCACAGCGCCCTCCACCGACCCCCCGTCGAGGAATTGCTCACGGGCGAGTGCGGGGCCGATGTCCTCCGCCACGAGCCCCATCCGGACCACTTCCCTCGTCGGTGCGTGCGGCCATGGCCACCCCTGCGTCGGAGCGGCTGCACGGTTGTTCCATTTTAGAACTTTGCCGACATAACGGCACTGATCGCACATGGGTGGCACGTCGGCACTCTCCGTGACGCAGTCGCAGGTGTCACAGGACCGCGATCGGATTGACGGGCGAGCCCGTACCGCCGGGGATGTTCAAGGGGGCTACCAGGAGTAGGAACTCGTAGCGCCCCGTCTCGGCGGCGGCGACGGAGAGCGCTTCGAGGTCGAGGTTGTCCAGCAGCGGTACCCCCATCGCGGCGACGGCGAGCGCGTGGACCGGTGAATTCAGGCCCTCGACCGGCGAGGGCCGTACATCGCTGTCGCCGTCGCTGCCGAGCAGGGCGATGCCGCGTTCGGCCAGCAGGGGCATGGCGTCCACATGGAAGCCCGCGCCGGCCGCGTCGAGGTCCCAGGCGCCCAGTTCCCGGCGGCGGCGGAAACGGCCGACCCGGAGCAGCACCGCGTCGCCCTCGCCGATGTTCACGTCGAGCGCCGCCTCCGCGGCGACGACGTCCGCGGCACGCACCGCCTGTCCGGGCTCCAGCCAGGCGTTCCCCAGAACGGCGGGCAGGTCGAGGAGCACCCCCTTGGTCACCAGAGGGCCGAGCGCCGAGACGTCACCGAAGCGGGCTCCACCGGCGCCCACGAGCTCCCGCGCCGTACCGCCGTCGTAGAGCCGCCCGCGGTAGGCGATGTGGGACAGCGCGTCCAGATGGCTGACGCCTTTGCCGTGGTAGTCGGCGCCGATGAAATCCTTGTGGGTGGAGGGCTCGGGAGGCTCGACGTCACCGAGATCGGACATGTAATGCAACGCCGGTTTGCCGTTGTCCGGGCCTGAGACGGTGTCCCACGGACGCCCCATCGGGACGACGGTCCCCGACCGGACCAGGGCGGTGGCCCGCCGGACGTGGTCCGCGGTCACCCGGTTCCAGGCCCCACGGTCGGCGGGCGCCCATCGGCCCCACGTGCGGACCGTCGCGAAAAGCGCGTCGAACTCCTCACGGGAGACGACCGGGCCGTTACGGACGGTGGCCGACGGCGGAGTCGGTGTCGGTTCATCGGTGGGATTGCTCATCTGCTGCTCAGCGCTCCGAGGGGGCTGTTGTGCGAGGCGGCAGGGCGGGCTGTTCTCTCCATCCGATGATCTCCTCCGCACGGGTGAAATGGCGACTCGGACTGCTGCGGTCGGTGCTGTGGTGGACATGCACTCTGGCGAGATCACACAGTTGAGCTGCCAGGAGGCGACCGTGCCCGTAGACCCGACAGACCCTGACACCTTCGAGGTCGAGGGCGCTGCCGACATCGACGTACTGGCGGCCGACTCGGCAGAACAACGCGCCTACCCGGCTCCGCAGTGCGATGCGTTTCTTGCCGATGGCGATCCCGACTCCGCCGACGAGCGTGACCGGGCGGAGCAGGCCCGGGTGGTGGAGCTGAACGAAGACGACTACCGCTGAGCCCGTTGTCCACCTGTTGTCCACCCGGCGCCCGCCAGGTGACATGACGGCGTCGCCTCGGTCGACGTGGCACGAGGGCCTGACGGGCGGCCTGCCCGGTGCCAGGTGCCCTCCGTTGCGGGGGCGTTGGTCCGGCACCGGGCAGGCCGCCGGACGGTGTCAGCCGTGGTTGCGGGCGGAGCGTCGTCGCATGGCCAGCATCAGGGTGGCGGAGCCGGCTGCCAGGACCCCGGCGCCACCGACAGCCAGTACGGCCGTTCGGCTGTCACCGCCCGTCTCGGCGAGACGCCCGCCTTGGGCGGATGGGGCGTTGGCCGCCTTCGCCGCGGAGCGGGGCTCGTGTCCGCCCTCGGCGGGCCCGCTCTTGGCGTGCAGTCCTTCGCCGTGTCCGCCGTCGCCGGGTCCGTCACCACCGTGCCCGCCGTGGTCGACCGTCGACTTTCCGGCCCCCTCGGTGATCTGTTCGTCGCTGGGAGCGGACGCGGCTGGTGCCAGTGCCTTTGTCGTCGACGCCTTCTTGCCGAAGTCCACGTCGGAGCAGGTGTAGAAGGCCTCGGGGCTGTCGGAGCGCTGCCAGACGCTGTAGATCAGGTGACGGCCGGACCTCTTCGGGACAGTGCCGTCGAAGACGTAGCTCCCGTCCTTCAGCGTGGGGTCGGTGACCTTGGCGAACGGCTTCGCTTCCAGGTTCGCCCACTTCAGCGGCTTCTTCGGGTCGTAACCGGCCTTCGTGATGTACAGCTCGAACGTGCCGCGGTGCGGGGCCGTCGCCCGGTAGTGGAAGGTGTGCTTTCCCGAAGCCAGTTTCGTCCCCGGCCAGTCGGCGCGCGGCAGGTCCAGGCCCTTGTACTTGTCGCGTCCGGCGCTGCACAGCTTGCCGTCCGGGATGATCTGGCGGTGGCGCCCGGCGGCGTCGCCGATGTTGACCTCGTTCCAGTCGTAGAGCGGCTGGGTGCCACCGGCGGCGACCATCGCCTTGCAGGCGGCCGAGCGCGGATGCTCCGGCCCCTCGGCGAAACAGGCGGACACACGGCTGACGGGATCCGTCATGGAGCCGTGCGCCGCGGCCGGGCCGGCGGTCAGCACGGCGAGGGCGAGGGGTGCGATACCGACCAGGGATATCCGTACGGCCTGGTGACGCATGCGCATGGGGGTCTCCTTGTGGGTGAGGGGGTGCCCCGCACGCCGGCGCGAGGTGGGGGGTGCCGTGCGTGCGGGGCGGTGTGGGGGGTGAGTGGGGGGAAGAGGGAAGCGCGTCAGCCCCGGAGGGCGGCAAAGGCCTTCGTGAAGGCGAACTCGTCCTGCAGGACCGAGCTGCAGGTCGCGGAGGCGGAGTTCTGAGCACCGCCCGGGCACTGCTTGTCGCGCGTGGCGGACCACATCGACAGCCAGCCGATCCCCTTGGACCGGCCGAACGCCACCAGTTGGGCCGCGTCGTCGACCTTGAAGATCTCGGTGGCCACGTCGTTGACGCCGATCATCGGGGTGACCGCCAGTGCCTTCCACGCGGCCTTGTCGCTCAGTCCCAGCACGCCCTTGACCTGTGCCTGTGTCGCGGTGGCCGCGTCGATGGCGTACTGCCCCATGTCGCCGTTGAAGGACGATCCGTAATCCATCGCCATGATGTTGACCGTGGATATGGACACGCCGTTCTTCTTGGCGTTCTCCACCAGGTTGACGCCGTCCTGGGTGAGGCCCGTGGGCATCACCGGCAGGGTGAAGGACACGTCGAGACCGGGGTGCTTCTTCTGGAGCAGGGCGATGGCCTGGGCACGCCGGGTGTTGGCGACCGTATCAGGCAGTGCGCTCCCTTCGACGTCGAAGTCGACCTTGGTGAGCTTGAACGCGTCCACCACCTTGCCGTACGCGGTGGCGAGCTCGTTGGCAGAGGAACAGGCGAGGCCGAGTTCGGAGCCGGCAGCGCCGCCGAAGGAGACCCGCACATCGCCGCCCGCCTGGCGCAGCGGACCGATCTGCTGAGCCACAGGGTTGCTGTCGATGTCGCTCACACCGCCCCACTTGGGGGTGCAACCGCCGCCGGAGGTGATGAAGGCAAGGTTGAAGTTCTTGACGCCGGTCTTCTTGGCCGTGGCCAGGAGGTCGTACGCGGGGTGGAGGAGGGTGTCGACGTACGGGGAGAAGGCGGTGCTCCTGCCACCCGGAGCCGGTGAACTCGCGGTCGGCTGCGGCTGCGTCGGCTTGGACGTCGGTTTGGACGTCGGCTTCGACGTCGGCTTGGAGGTGGCTTCGGACGTCGGCGCGGTGGTGGGCTGCGGGCCGGGGGAGTCGGCCGGCGAGCACTTACCGTTGGTGATCCGGCAGGTGACCGGGGAGCCGGCCGTTCCGTCCCCGGCCGCGACGAATCCGACGGTCACGGATTTGCCGGGGGCGATGGTCCCGTTCCAGCTCTCCGGTTCGACGGTGACGCTCCGGCCGCTGACCGTGTGCTTGCCGTTCCACAGCGAGGTGATCTTCGTGCCTTCAGGCAGCTCGAACGTCAACGTCCAGTGAGACTGTTCTTCGGCCGTGTCATTGGTGACCACGAACTGCCCGGTGTAGCCGCCCGTCCAGGTGTTGGTCCGGGAGAAGGTCGCGCCGACGGACGCGGCGCTGGCCGTACCGGTGAGCGTGAACGCGGCGCCCGTCGCCAGCGTCACGGCGATGCCGGCACCGACCAGCTTCGCCTTGCGGCTCACTCGTCGGCGATGTGCGGAGGAACCCATCGCGTACCTGCCTGTCATGTGTTGGGGGGTGACGCGGCAGCACGCTAGCGAGAACGAATCGGACCAATCGTCGAATGGTGAGCCGGGCCCCGCTATTTATGGCGGGCTTAAGAAACGCATGGGTGGCGGTTAAAGAAGCGGGGCCGGCCGGGCGACGGGAGCCGGTGAGCGAGCCGGCTCAGGAGTCCCGCCGGCCGCCCGTCTCGCGTCCCGCGCCGGAGCGACGTATCCGGCGGCGCCGTTCACGACGTCGCGGCTTGCCTCCTCCGCCCAGCGAGAGCCACACGCGTACTTCCGTCCCACCGAGCACCGACCGCCCGATCCGTACGTCGCCACCTGTGGACTCTGCGACCCGGCGCACGATGTCCAGGCCGAGGCCGGTGGAGCCGGGGCCGCCGTCGCCATGGCCGCGACGCAACGCGGCGTCCGGGTCCGCGATGCCCGGGCCCGCGTCCGAGACGAGCACGATCACGGCGTCCTCGCTGTGGTGCACATCCACCGCGAAGGCGGTGCCCTCGGGGGTGTGCCGGAAGACGTTGCCGAGCATCGAGTCCAGTGCGGCGACGAGTTCGGGACGGGCGACGGGGACCCGTACGGTCGCGTCGACGCCCGCGAGCCGTACCGCACGCCCCTCGTCCTCGGCGAGCGCGGACCAGAAGTCCATCCGGTCACGGATCACTTCGCAGGCATCACAGCCGAGCGAGGGCCGCTCCGTGCGTTCGCCTTGCTCACGGGCAGCGCAGATCAGCTGGTCGACCTCGCGTTCCAACTGCGCGACGGCGGCGCGGGTCTGCTCGGCGGCCGGGCCTTCGCCGAGCGACGCCGCGTTCAGGCGGAGAACGGTGAGCGGGGTACGCAGCCGGTGCGAGAGATCGGCGGCGAGCTCTCGCTCATGCGAGAGAAGCTGCACGATCTTGTCGGCCATGGAGTTGAACGCGACGGCCGCGGCGCGCAGTTCCGCCGGACCGCCCTCGCGGACGCGCACACCCAGCTTCCCCTCCCCGAGCTCGGCGGCGGCCTTCGCGAGCCGCTCCGCCGGGCGCACCAGACGCAGGCCGAGCCGGTCCGCGGTGGCGAGGGAACCGGCGACCAGGCCGAGGCCCACACCGGCGAGAATCACCCAGGACGTGGTGACCCCGTTGCCGACCGAGCGGTGCGGCACGTACACCTCGACCACCGCGAACTCGCCGGTGCTCAAGGCCGTCGGCTGGAGCAGGGCGTAACCGCCGGGCACCGAGGTGACGGCGGAGCGACCACGGCGGGCCGTCTCCACGTCGCGCGGGTCGGCCCGGCGTCGGCCGATGTCGTACGCCTCGTGCGTGCCGTGCACCTCGCGCGAATCAGCACCGGCCCCCTGCCGGGTACTGCCGTTGCCCGGTACGTGGACGGCCATCCGCCCGTCCCCACCGGCCTGCGAGCTCGCGACCGCCCGCTCCAACTGCTCGCGGTCGGTGGTGATGGCGAGCGCGGGGCGTATCTGGGCCGCCTGTCGCTCGGCGTCGGCGAAGGCCCGGTCCCGGGCCAACTCCTTGACCACCAGCCCGAGCGGCACGGCGAAGGCCAGCACCACCATCACGGTGACGGCCAGCGAAACCCTGATGAGTGCCCATCTCACGCCTGCTCCAAGGGTGCCTCCGGCGGCACCGAGGGCGGCCCCTCCGGAGGCTCCAGCTTCACCCCGACCCCGCGGACGGTGTGCAGATAACGCGGCCTGGCGGCAGTCTCGCCCAGCTTGCGGCGCAGCCACGACAAGTGCACATCGATGGTCTGGTCCTCACCGTAGGACTGCTGCCAGACCTCGGCGAGGAGCTCCTTGCGCGGTACGACGACCCCCGGGCGGCCGGCCAGATAGGCGAGCAGGTCGAACTCGCGCCGGGTCAAGTCCAGCGCCCCACCGTCCAATTCCGCCAGCCGACGTAACGGGTCGACCGACAGCCCACCGACCCGCAGCGCTCCGGACGGCACCGCCTCGCCGGGCGCGCCACCCCTGCCCGCCCGGCGCAGCACGGCGGCCATGCGCGCGGTCAGATGCGCCACGGAGAACGGCTTGACCAGATAGTCGTCGGCGCCGTCGGTCAGCAGCCGGATGATCTCCGCCTCGTCGTCCCGTGCGGTGGCCACGATGACCGGCACATCGGTGATGCCGCGCAGCATCTTCAGGACCTGCGCCCCGTCGAGATCCGGCAGCCCCAGGTCGAGGATGACCAGGTCGAAGCCGACCTGTGCCACTTCGCGCAACGCCTCGAGAGCGGTTCCGACGCTGCGGACGGTGTGCGAAGCCTCGGTCAGCTGCCGGATGAGGGCGGAGCGCACGAACGGATCGTCCTCGACTACGAGCAGTCTTGCCATGGGCCGCACCGTACGCCATTCGGGTGAGGCACTATGAGCCAGGTGAGGCGAGGAATCATGCAGGTCCTGTTGTGGGCGCTGGCGACCGCGGCCGCCATGGCCGTGTCCTGGTACGGGGTACGGACCGTCCTGGCGGGCACGGCCTACGAGCCGCCGCGCGCGCTTCCGATCTCCGGCGCGGCGGCTCCGACAGCAGGCGAGTCGGCTTCCTCCACCCGTGGCCCCGAACCCCCGGTGTCTCCCTCCCGCCCGGCCACCACGGCACCGTCCGCGACACGTGTCACGCCCACACCCACGCGCGAGGCCGCGCGCCGGCCCGATGCTCAACCGCCGTCCGGTGCCACCGAGGTGAAGAGCTACGCGGTCCGGGGCGGGCGAGCAGTCTTCGATCTCGGCGAGAACTCGGCCACGCTCGTCTCGGCGACGCCGGACGAGGGGTGGCAGATGCGGGTGTGGAAGCAAAGCGCCTGGATCCGGGTGGACTTCGTGGCCGGCACGAAGACGACTTCGGTGTTCGTCACCTGGAACGGGCACCCACCCCAGGTCCAGACGGTGGAGAGCTGACCCCATCGGTCACTGCCAGGGATGTCAGACCCCTGTGATGTGGTTGGCGCGTTGATGCTGACGCTGATGTGAAGGGGTAATCCGGGTGAATCGTGAGGAATGGCAGGCGTTCTTGACCCTCTGGAGCGAGGAGTGGGTACGCGGCCATGACCCGGAGAGCGACGCGCCGCTGGACGCGGACGTCGTGCGGAGCGGCTGGCTCGGTTTCGCCCCGGCGGGTGCGGACGAGATCGCCGAAGCCGAGGCCCGCCTGGGACGCCCGCTTCCGCCGTCACTCCGCTCCTTCCTGCTGACCACCGACGGGTGGCGGGACGCGGGCTGCTTCATCTACCGCATCGCGGGCACGTCCGAGCTCGACTGGCTGGCCGACACGGACGACGCCCATTGGATCGAGGTGTACGACGAACTCGCAGAAGACGACGAGGACGACGAGGACGAGGACGATGACGAGGCCGAGGACGGTGGCGGCGACGAGGAGCAGTTCCGGTCCGCCGCCGACGAGGCCGCCATCCTGCGCCGGTCCCTGCGGGTCTCACTCGAAGGCGACGCCGCGATACTGCTCCTCGACCCGGACGATGTGGACGAGCGTGGCGAATGGGCGGGGTACTGGCTCTCGTCGTGGTCCGGGGAGGGGCCGGAGCGCTTCGACTCGTTCCACGCCCTGATGCGTGATCAGTACGTCTCCTTCCACGGTCTGCGGAGGCCCGCGGGCACGACGCGCGACCACTGGGACGCGGAGGTCGAACGGGCCCGCCTCGCCTTGCTCACCGGCGAGATCGACGCGCCCATGGAGGTGCTGAAGGAGGCCTCCGCCTTCGGCCGGGGCCGCGCGGACCTCTTGCGCCTGCAGGTCCTGGGGATGCTCGGTGACTGGCAGACGGTGCCGCTCGACCGCGTCGTCCGGCCTTCCCGTGATGGTGTCGGCTTCGAGCAGGATCCCTTGTTCGCGGCGGAGTTGCTCCCTTTGATCTTCGCCGAGGGAAGGCTCACCGGGCGTGGCGAGAGCTTCACCAAGCGACAGGTGCTGGAGCGCGGTTCGGCGAACGTCCAGGCCCTCATCACCGGATTCGCGGACCGGAGCGGTGCTCCCGGCTTCCGTCTCACGTTCGGCAATCCGGAGTTCGACGCCGCGGTGCACTCCCTCCTGGCCGGGCTGACCGCCCACCCGGCGTTCGGTGTTCCGGACCCGCTCGAGGGCACCGAACCGTCGGTGGGTGCGGAGGGTGCCCTCGTGGAGGAGTTCGAGGAGGCGAGGCGGATCCAGCGTCGGCTCATCGACGCCACGTGGCCCGAGCTGAGAGAAGCCATCACTCTGTGGCGCCCGGTCAGCGAGCACCACGTCGCACCGGTCGTCCTCCTCGCGGACCCCGTGCTCGCCGAGATGATCACCGAGGAGCGCGGGCGGGAGATCCTCTCGATGCGTCGAGGGTGACGGACGCGCCTGTCCGTCACCGGTGGCGGGAGCCGTGAGAGCCGTCGGCCCGGAGGGTGACGACTGACGCGCAGGCGCCGTGCGAGGATCCAGGGACCGTGCAGAGACACACTGTGGAGGATGACAATGTTCGCGATATCCCTGGGTGACGGAGCTGAGCTGCGGCCTCTGGAGCCCTGGCAGGCCGAGGAGTTCCTTGCCCACATGGACCGCGGCCGCGAATACATCGGCCGGTACGTCGGGCTCCCCGACGTGGCAGCCGACCTCGACTCCGCGCGCAAGTGGCTCCAGGTGTACGCCGACAAGGCCGCCACCGACACCGGCCGGCTGTACGGCATCTGGCTTGACGGGATCCTCGTCGGCGGCGTCCTCTTCAGGGTCTTCGACGCGACTGCGGGCAACTGCGAGGCCGGTTGCTGGCTGGAGCCGGCCGCGGCCGGACGCGGTCTCGTCACCCGTGCCATAGGCGTGATCATCGACTGGGCGGTCCAGGAACGCGGAATGCACCGTGTGGAGTGGCTGGTGTCCCCCGAGAACACACCGAGCATCAATGTGGCCAAGCGGCTCGGCATGAGCCTCGAAGGAGTCCAGCGCGAGAACGACCTCTACCGAGGTGTACGGCAGGACACCGAGATCTGGTCGGTGCTCGCACCCGAGTGGCGTGCCGCGCGCAGTGCCCGTCCCTGATCCGGTCCCAGGGGCGGGAGTAAGGGGCAATCCTGATGGGTTCTCAGGGGTGTCGGGGCGGCCCCGGATGGGTGATGGATCCGGCGTCGACGGACTGATCGACGCGACCGGACGGACAGCTGTCCGGAAGCCGGGGGAGCGGCTGTGCCGGCCGACGTCTTCGGCGACGCTGCCGTACCGGCTCAGGCCGGTGTCGCCTCGATGACGTGGAAGACGTTCGGCTGGGGCAGCGGGCTGATGGCGCCGAGCTTGAAGCCCGCCTCGGTGCACAGGACGGTGAAGTCGTCCGCTGTGCGTTCCCTGCCGCCGACGTTCACGAGCATGTTGAGGTCGCTGAGGTAGGGCATTTCGGTGGTTCCGGCGGAGACGACGGTCGGCAGGACCGGCTCGACGATCAGGAGGGTGCCGTTGTCGGGGGACGTCGGAGCGCAGCAGACCGCCCGCGGGAGTGGTCGCGAAGGTGCCCGGCGCGGTCTCCGTCAGCAACCGCAGGCCTGCCAGCGCACGGAGCAGACGGTGGGTGGCCTGGGGCTGCGTGCCGAGATCGCGGGCGAGATCGGCTGCCGCACGCTCGCCCTCGCCTAACCGGTCGAAGATTCCCAGGCGTACGGCCACGCCGAGGACCTGTGTGCCCATCTGCCCGAAGGCCAACTGCATGACGATGCTGCGCTCCTGCCGGCCCGCCGGTGTCCGATCCGTGTCGCGCTCCCTGGTCATGTACGGCCCCTTCCGTGGTGGCGCCGCCGTGTGCCTCGCGGCGCACGGCATGGAGAGGTGAGGTGCGCGGGGCGCACACCACCCGTCTTCGACTTAGGTAAGCCTAAGTTGACGATCGTGGCGGTGGTAATGCCCCGTCCGGAGCGCCCGGCGTTCGCGCTCCGCGGCTCAGCGCGGTGGGTCGGACAGTCGGCTGCCGTCGCTCAGCAAGCCGGCTCGTTTGAGGTGGCGGAGCACCGGGACGACCTCCAGTTGGTGCACGGACTTGAGGGTGCCGATCCCTTCCGTCATGTACCTGTACAAGGCGTGCTGATCCTTGCAGAGCACCGTGGCGGCGAGGTTGGTGGTGCCGGTCGTCGCCGCGACGAACGGGACTTGGGGGTGATCGGCAAGCGCACGGCCGACCTCGGCCAGGTCGCTGGGGGGCACGGTCAGGGCGAGGGCGGCCTCGGTCTGGTAGCCCAAGTGGACGGGGAGGATTTCGACCTCGAAGAAGAGGGCGCCGTGGCCGCGCAGGTACTCCAGACGGCGGCGAACCGTGGACTCCGAACGGCCGGTGGCCTTGGCGAGTTCGGGGTAGCCCGCCCTGCCGTCCCGCGCGAGCACGGACAACATCGCATGGTCGGAGTCGTCGAGACGAACGGTGTCGTCGTGGCTCGCCGCGGGGAGCTGCAGGGCCCTGATCTGCTGCTCGCTCAGCTCGGCCGGTCCCAGCCAATGGCCCAGGCTGCTGGTGTACCGATGGAGCAGATTGTGGGCCGACACGCCTGTGACCTGCTGGGTGCGAGGCAGCTTCTGAAGGAGGAGGGTCTCGTGATCCTCCCGGGTGCGCGAGCTGACCAGGCATCCGACCTCGGTACCGCCGGAGTAGACCTTGACCCAGCCGGTGTCGGGGCGGCGGGCGAGCGCTTCGGCGATGGCCAGGGCGGCTCCCGGGACACACCTGATGCGCAGCCTGGATTCGAACAGCCCGACGCGGCTGCCGACCGGCAGGCCCAGCACACGGAGCAGCCCCGCGCCATGGAGCCGGCGGTAGTGGCGGATCACCGTCTGGTCCGTGGTCTCCAGCACGGTGGCGAGGCGGCTGAACGCGGCCCGGCCGTCGATCATCAGCGCCTGCGCGAGCCGACGATCGAAGAGATCGAACTCAAGAGTGTCCATGGTTTCCATCATTTCATGGTCGCCAATCATCGACTTCCGTCATTAAGGCGCTCTGGATTCCTGAAAACTGTTGGACGTGCGAGGTTCTACCCCTTGCCGGGTGTGCGGCTTTCCGGGCAGGACCCACGAGGTCTCCGCCCAGCACACCCGGCCTTGTCGGTGAAGACCTCTGGAGGTTCGGATGCGTAAGTGGCTGCCGCTCGTAGCGGTGTGCCTGGGGACGTTCATGCTGCTCGTGGACGTCACGATCGTCGTGGTGGCGCTGCCCGACATGGCGGAGAGTCTGCATACCTCCTTCGCGGACCTGCAGTGGGTGATGGACGTCTACGCCCTGGCGCTCGCCGCGCTGCTGCTGGGCGTCGGTTCTCTCGCCGACAGGATCGGCCACCGGCAGGTGTACGTAGGCGGTCTGGTGCTGTTCGCACTCGCCTCGCTGGCGTGCGGGCTGGCGACGGGGCCGCAGGCCCTGATCGCTTTCCGGGGCGTGCAGGGGATAGGCGGGGCGGCGATGCTGGCCACCACGACTGCTCTGATCGGCAGCATTTATCACGGCAGGGACCGCGGGGTGGCGTTCGGCGCCTGGGGGGCGGTCAGCGGTGCCGCCTCCGCGGCCGGGCCGGTCCTGGGCGGGGTGCTGACCCAGCACCTGGACTGGCGCTGGATCTTCTTCGTGAACCTCCCCATCAGCGTGCTCGCCATCGCGATGACCCTGCGGTTCGTCGTCGCGACCCCCACCCGGGGATCCCGGGGCGTGGACCTGCCCGGCCTGGTGACCTTCACCCTCGCGGCGGGATCCGCCACCTACGCGCTGATCAAGGGCAGCGAGTACGGCTGGACCTCGGCCACCACCCTGGGACTCTTCGGGCTCGCGGCGGTGGCGCTGCTCGCCTTCCTCGTGATCGAGACGCGTCGGCGGCAGCCCCTGCTGGACCTCACGCTCTTCCGCCAGGGGGCGTTCTCGGGGCTCATGATCGCCGCGGTGCTGTTGTCCGTGGCCGCGTTCTCCTACCTGGCCTACACCTCGCTCTGGCTCCAGTCCGTACGCGGCATGGGGCCGGTGGCGGCCGGGCTCACGTGTCTGCCCATGAGCGCGGCCGCGTTCCTCGTCGCTTCGTTGTCGGGGCGCTTCCTGCACGGGGCCTCGGCGCGCTGGATGATCGGGCTGGGACTGCTGCTGATCGGTGGGGGCGCGCTCCTCCAGGCCACGATCGACGCGGAGTCGAGCTGGACCGTTCTGGTCCCCGGCCTCGCGGTGACGGGTATCGGCGTCGGGCTCGCCACTCCCATGCTGGCGTCCGCGGCGCTGGCGTCCGTCGGCCCCGAGCGCGGTGGGATGGCCAGCGGCGCCGTGAACACCGCACGTCAGCTGGGGAACGCCCTGGGCATCGCCGTTCTGGGGGTGGTCTTCCACGCAGGGCTGACCGGCTCGCTCCGGGACCACGGACCGGACTCCGTGGCCGATCCGGCCGCGACGGCCGATGCGCTGGCAGGAGGCCAGGCGGGAGCCGTGGTCGCTCACGCGGGTTCCCCCCAGCAGCGAGCCGTGGCCGGTCGCCTGGTGCACGAGGCCTTCGCCGCGGGTCTGCAGCAGACCTTCCTGGTCTCGGGCGCTCTGGGGGTGCTCGGTGGCATCGTCGCGCTGGTGCTCATCCGGCGCCCCAGGACGCTCCCGGCGGCGTCATCCCACGGAGGTGACGCGACCTCCACGGACGCGAAGAGCGCCTCGCCCCGACCCCAGGCGATGTCGGCGGGCGTTACGGGAGACGGGAGCCTGTAGACCGGGCCGAGCCGAGTACGCACCCATCGGCACCGGACGTATATTCGATGGAGGGGCACACAGAAGACCAGCCGGGAGGCCGTCGTATGTTGCGTGCCATTGCGGACGTCCTGCGGGCAATCGGAAGCACGATTGCCTCGGTCGTGGCTCTTCCCTTCAAAGCACTCGCCCGTTTGTTCGGCGGGGCTTCCAAGTCCGGCAAGTGACCTTGAACGGGCTACGCCTCCTGCGGAGGCGTAGCCCGAAGGCCGGAGTCCACCTGACTGCGGGCGACCACGGTCACCGCATCGCCCCGGGACGTGCGACGAGGTTCAGGTGATCTTCGCGGTCACGGGAGAACGGAATCCGTGCAGTCTGGTAGAAGGCATAGGCGGATGCGGCGAACGGCAGGTATCCGAGGTAGCCGGGGAGCGGCATCCGGAAGAGGTGAGGGTGCGAGAGGAACCCGGGAAGGTGATACACCCAGTGCCCTCCGGCGGTCCCGTAGTTCCAGAACTCCCAGAAGAATCCGCACGTCAGGCCCGCCGCCGCCAGGACCAGGGGCAATCGCCATCGGCCCTGAGCCGCCTCGGCCCAGATGCTGGGCCGGCCTGCGCGGCTGTTGAGGGGATCGAGAACCATCACGGGGAAAGCCCACACCAGCGGGAACAGCTGGCGCGGGAAGGCCAGCATGAGGCCGAACGACGCGACGCCGAGTGCCGTTACGCCCCCTGTCAGCGGCCGATTGTGCGGCAGGACCGGCCCACGGCAGGGGCCGAGGAAGGGCCGGATCGACCGCAGTAGCTCAGCGGTTTCGAACAGCGCGGGCAATACGGTGCTGAAGCACAGTGAGAACAGCAGGACGTGGCTGATCTGATTCTGGGGGACAGGGCGTACGTACGACCAGTTGTGCAGCGCCCAGTTGCACCACTCGAACGCCCACCAGAACGGGACGGAGCAGACGAAGACAAGAAGGAATCGTCCCTTTCCACGGTCGATCAGCGAAGTGCCCGTACGCCGGTGGACCAAGCCATCGGCCGTGAGGATGTAACCGAGCCACAGTCCGAAGAAGAACACCTCGCTCCAGGCAGAGGTCACCGTCCAGTACAGGGACCAGCTCACACCCGTCAGGACCAAGCCCGACGCAAGGCGCCGGGAGCCCCTGAAGGTGAAGCTGCGCTTCGGCCCGACATCCGTGCTGGGGTGCACAGTCCCTCCTCGATCTCGAGTATCGGGCCGGCCCGTGAGTACCGCGCTTCCTGTGGACCGAGGCAGTGAGCCGACGGGTCCGATCAGGGCATGGTCAGCGTTGTGCCGACGCTGGAGATCCAAGCGCGGTGGCGCCGCGCGCGGTGTATTCGGTGCGAGGCCGTGGGACGGGCCTCGGCGCGCTTCGGCTGACCACGGTCGGAGGACCGTGGTCAGACCCTCACCAGGGGGTGCGGGCTTCGGCTGCGGGCCGCGAACCCCAGGACCAGGAGCGGCGGCCCCCCGTCTCGGCTCATTGCCCGCCTTTCGTATCGACTACGCGCCAGCTTCCTTCCTCGCGAGTCAGATGAACGATGATTCCTTTTCCGGCATTTACTGCCGTTACCCTTGCGGTGTTGTCGCTGGGAAGGTCAGCCGTTGTGGCTTTCCATTGCTTGGCGAATTCGAGTTGATCTTCTGGTACCGGTCTGTTCTTCATCTCTGTCAGTTTTTTGTCGTCACGGCATACGGAGAGGGATCCGGTGCCGTTTACAGCTCCCTTGGACGCAAGGCCGCACACGGTTTCCATGTCGCCTCTGTACGTGGCCCGGAGGAAGTCGACCGCCACCTTCTCGGCCTGCCGCTCCGGGCTGTCGTCCTGCCCGCTCTGCGTCAACAGGACGGTTGCGCCACCGCCCAGCGCTACCACCACGGCTGCGAGCAGCCCCCAGAGTGCCCCACTCTTCTTCGTGATGCTCTTGTTGCTGTCCCCGCCGATCACCTTGCCCTTCCCGTGGGCGGTGAGGGGTGAGTTGACGAAGGTTCTGTTGTTCTGGCCGTGCGGCTCGACACGGATGCGCTGCTGCATCTTTTGCAGTTCATGGGCCAGTTGCTCGGCGAATTCCGGCTCTTGGTGAAGGAGCTCGCGCAGGGCGTCGGAGGCGTCGGCTCGCCGCTGCGCATCATCCGGGGCGGCTTGTAACTCTTGTGAAGCGACAGAGGAATGGGGGCTGATTCCCAAACGGCCTATCACCAACTGGCTGACGGCGGAACCCACCTGCGTTGCTGCTCCTGTGGCTGAAGCAAGGAGGAAATCTCCCGTAACCGCCACAGATCGTTCCGCCAGCTGAGCAAGATCCACTACATCTCCCTCGGTAGTCATCAAAACAGATTATCCATTTCGATGACTACCGGCGGAAGAACGCGCGTACCCCGGCAAGAAGATGCGGCGCTCCGGCCGCACACAAAAGGCGCCGCCCCTCCTCATTCTCGAAGAGGAGGATGTCACGGGTTCTTGAAGTCGCTGTCCTGGCCATGGGTGACGGCGAGGAGTGCCATGTCGTCGGTGATGCATCCGCCGGTGTGGCGGCTCACGTCCGTGAGGAGGGCGTCGAGCAGCGCATCCGGCCCGGCTGGGACGCTCCCGGCGAGTCCGGCGACGGGGTCGTAGAAGGCCCCGGTCCGGTCCCGCGCTTCGGTGAGGCCATCGGTGTACAACAGGAGGGTCGTCCCCGGAGGGAACGGCACCGTGTCGGTCCGGCCCTCGCCGGGGCTCAGCTCCGCCAGCCCCAGGGGGAGGGTCGGCTCGGAGGGCTCCACGCTGCGCACCCGGCCGTCGTGGAGGAGCAGAGGTGCCGGGTGGCCGCGGTTGACCAGCCGCAGTTCATCGCCGGAGTGCGGGATCTCGGCCAGTACACCGGTGACGAACCCCTCGGTCAGCTCGAGCCCCGCCCTCCGCCGCGCCTCCCGCAGCAGCCCCCGCTCCAGCCTGGCGGCGACCGCGACGAGTGTGGGCTCCTCCTCGGCGGCCTCCCGGAACACCCCCAGCGCCACATCCACCGCCTTGACCGCCTCCATGCCCTTGCCCCGAACGTCGCCGACCAGGCAGCGCACGCCGTACGGCGTGTCCTGCACGCCGTAGAGGTCACCACCGATCTGTGCGTCCTTCACGGCCGACTGATAGCGCACGGCGATCCGCAGGGGGCCGATCGAGGCCGGAGGGTGCGGCAGCACGGCGCGCTGCACGGTGAGGGCGATGGTTCGCGCGGACTGCAGGCGTACATCGCTGACGTACATGAGCCGGTTGACGACGATGGCGAGGGCCGAGACGGTCGCGACGGCCGCCAGCTCGCTCCGCCCGCCCGAACCCCCGATGAAGCCGAAGTGCGTCAGCAGCGCGGCGTCGGCGGCGCAGGCGGCGAGACCCGTCAGGATCGTCGCGCGCAGCGACAGCAGTGCGGCAGCCGCCATCGGAGCGGCCGAGTAGAAGGCCTCGGCGCTGAAGTGCGGGGAGGTGTAGTAGTCGAGGACGGCGCCTCCGACCAGCAGGAGCGCGGGCAGCAACCGGACGTGGCGCAGGCACCAGCGCTTCACGGCGGTGCGCCCCGCGCTCGGTGCCCTCACGTGCCTGCTCCCGCTCTTCCGCGCCGTACAAGCCGTACGACATGCTCAAGCATCCTCGGGCCGGATTTCGACTGCCAGTTATGGGGCGGCCGTATGGGTACGTGGCGAACCGCCGCCGGGACCCGGCGCGACTCGTTCAGGTATTCGAATGCCGGCCTGGTGAATGGCATGCACTCTCCGGGCAAGCGGCGTCCGCTGCTACGTGGTGGGGCTGACGGAGAGCGCGTGGCGGAACTCGTTGCGGGGGTCCCAACGAGCTTTGGCGCGTTGCAGACGAGGGTAGTTGTCCTGGTAGTAGAGGGTGTGCCACGGGCAGCCGGAGGTGTTGAGGACGGCATCGGCGAGGTCGGTGTCCGGGTAGTTGATGAAGGAACCGCCGCTCCCCGCGCCCGGCACGGGGACGCCACCACTGTCGGAGTACACGGACCGGTAGAAGTCGCGCACCCACGCCAGGTGCGGTCCGGAGTCCGCTCGGGGGTCTTCCCAGTCGGTCGCGTAGATCGCCTTGAGGATCGAGTCCCGCTGCGCGACGGCCGTGGCGCCGGGCGGGACGGTGTTGACCTTCCCTCCGTAGGACACCAGCCACAGCGTGCCGTTGCTGTCGCCACCCGCCTTGCTGGACAAATGATCGTGGACGACGGCGATCTGCCGGTCCGTGAAGCGTTTGCGGAGATACGCGGCCTTGGCCTTGAAGGGCGCTGGGGCCGTTTCCTGTACCTGTGCCGCGGCCTGCAGCCACGGCCGGCTCTCATGCCCCCGGGCGGGCCGTACCCCGACCCCGCGGCCCACCGCGGCCACGTAGTCGTCCATCAGGCGCTGCGCACCCGGGCCGGTGGAGTCCAACTGGCCGATCAGGGTGATGGTGCCGGACTTTCGGCTGTTGAGCATCAGGACACTGAACAGCCCGGCGTAGGGCGAGTCCGCCGCGCTGTGTTGCTCGTACCAGCTGCCGTGATTGCGCACCAGCCGGGTGAAGGAGCGCCGGTCGAGGTCGTTCCAGGACCAGGAGGCGTGGAAAGTGGTGACCGACTCCGGAGCCTTGGGCAGCAGCCGCGCGGGGTCGGATCCCCTGGCCTCCGGGTCGCGGAACCAGTACCGGGTGACGACGCCGAAGTTGCCGCCCCCGCCGCCGGTGTGCGCCCACCACAGCTCGTGGTTCGGGTCCGAGGGCTCCCGTGTGGCCACCACACTGGCGGCCCTTCCCGACGCGTCCACCACCACGACCTCGACGGCGTGCAGGTAATCCACGGACAGTCCGTGCCGCCGGGACAGAACACCGTAACCGCCGCCCAGGACGTGACCGCCCACGCCGACCTCGGCGGTCGCACCCGCCGGGACGGTCACGCCCCAGCCGAGGAACAGTCTGCGGTACACCTCGCCGAGCGAGGCGCCCGGCTCGACGGCGAATGCCCCACGCCGCGCGTCGTAGTGGACGGCGGACATGGGGGAGACGTCGACGACGACGCGGACGGACGGATCGTCGACGAAGTTCTCGAAACAGTGCCCACCACTGCGTACAGCGATGCGCCGGCCCTCCCGCACCGCCTGCTGCACCGCGCTGACGGCCTGCTCGGTGGAACCCACCACGCGTACGTAGTCGGGCCTTCCGACGAACCGGGCGTTGCAGCCGCGTCGCGTCAGGGACCGATAGCGCGGATCACCGGGACCGACCGTGACCGGCCCCGTCGCCGGCGTCGTCCGGCCGCCGGTACCCGGCAACGCGAGCGCCGCTGGAGCGGCCATGGTCTGTGCGGCCACTCCCGCGGCCGCCCCGCCTAACAGCGCCGCTCCCGCCAGCACTCCGCGCCGTGTCACTTCATCCATTGCCCGCTCCCGAAGATGCCGAATGCCGCAGAAGATCTCTGCTCTCACCTTCGGGGCCGAAAGACCAAAGGACATCGTCCGTGATGACCAACCGCTGCTCCACCGAAGGATGCAGGGGCGGACCTCCCTGGGAAGGTTGCGCCGGGACCCGGGCCCGACACCGGTGGCACGTACCCTTCTGGGGCCGGGCGACAGCAGCCCCATCCGTGGGAGGAGGGACACTCAAGGGATGAGTGTGGTGATCGACGTCTCCGACGCGCCCCTGGATCGCATCTCCTTCGCGATGTCCCCGCTTGCCGAGCTGGGAGCGGTGCTGCACGTCCTGGCCGAGCCGTCTCACCATCCCGGCCTCCTCGAATGGGCCACGGAGACCAGGACCGCCCTTCCACCGGAACTGGCAGACAGGCTGTACGAGGCGGACATGCTCTGGCGCTCCACGCGATCGGACCTGTTCCTGCCGAGCATCGCGGCGGCTGATCTCAAGGAGGAGCTGGACGCATGGGACCGGCTGGACGACGACGCGTTCGTCGTCGCCGCGGTGGAGATCTCCTGCGCCACCTCGTTCGCTCACCCCAGGCCCTCCCCCTTGCGCCGTCCGGAGGACCGCCGACGGGCCCGGGAGCTCGCCGCCGCGCGCGGGCTCCGCCAGGCGGCGTTCGCCGACCGGCTGCTGGAGGACCCGCACCGCGTACGGGCGTGGCTTCGCCGGCTCCTGGAGGACTGCGAGCAGGCGTTCTTCGGCGAGGTCTGGCAGCGGGTCCGCGCGCAGTTGGCTGCCGACGCCCGCCACAAGAACGAACTTCTCAAGCACCGCGGCCTGGGGCAGGCCGTCGCCGCGGTGTCGCCCGCCATCACCCTGGACACCGCGCGCGGCTGCCTCGTGGTCGACAAGCTGCAGGACGGCCGGGTGACGGGCTCCGGCACCGGGCTCGTCTTCCTTCCCACGGCCTTCGGGTGGCCCCACCTCGTTGTCCGGGATGCCCACGGCGACCGGCCGGTACTCCAGTACCCGTCGCTCTCCCCGAGCTGCCGTCGGCCCTGTCATTGGCAACGGTCCAGCGGCGCCTGGAAGCGGTAGCCCACCCCCTTCGGCTGCGCCTTTGCCGGACTCTCGCCCGCGGGCCCCACTCGACCACGGAACTGGCGGACGCCAACGGCCTCACCGCGCCGGAGGTCTCCCGGCACCTCGGCGTCCTGAAGAAGGCCGGTCTCACCCGCACCCGACGGGAAGGGCGCTACGTCTTCCACGAGCTCGACATCGAACGGGTCGGCCGCCTCGGCGCCGACCTGCTGGGGAACGCGCTGCGCTAGGTGCCGTCCGGCGGGTCGTGCGTGCTTGGGCGGACTGTCGGCCGGTTGCCCGCCAGGCGGTAGGGCCCCGCCGCTGCGGTAACCGGGTGACAGCACCCGCGAGGTGCGCCAGCGAGAGCCCCCCGCGACGCGGACGGAGGGGCTCTTCTCCGGTGGCGCACTTAATGCGTTGACGCCGCCACCGGCGCTCCTCTACGTTGCATAACGCCCCTGTTGCCGTTGATCGGAGAAGGACGTTGCTCGTCTGAGGTCTTGAGACACCGCGCCCCGCAGCCACGCTTCGTCATAGCGTCGCCGCTGCCGGCGTTCCGTGTGCGACCTCGACGCATTGAGCCGTCCTCTCCCCGGTGCAGGGATTTTGTCCACCTTCGCCGACCATGGTCGCCCTGTGGTGTCCCAACACGTTGCCCTACCCACCCCTCCAGCAACCATGTGAGGCCCGCATGTCCGTTTCCCCCGCTTCCATCACCTGCACGTCGCTCTCCTACGTCTGGCCGGACGGCACCACTGTCTTCGAGGACCTTCAGGTCGCCTTCGGGCCCGGCAGGTCCGGACTCATCGGTCTCAACGGGTCGGGAAAATCCACTCTGGTCAAGCTGATCGCGGGAGAACTCGCACCGACCGAGGGCACGGTGCGCGTGGCCGGCGAGATCGGCTATCTGCCGCAGAACGTCACCCTCGACACCACCCTCCGCGTCGAGGGCGTCCTCGGCATCACCGACACGCGTGCCGCTCTGCACGCCATCGAGGCGGGTGATGTACGCGAGGAGCACTTCACGGCAGTCGGCGACGACTGGGACGTCGAGGAACGCGCCACGGCGACGCTCGCCGGACTGGGACTGGGCCATGTCGGCCTGGACCGCACCATCGGCGAGGTTTCCGGCGGGGAGTCGGTCCTCCTGCGCATGGCCGCTCTGCTGCTGCGCCGACCGGATGTCCTCCTCCTCGACGAACCCACCAACAACCTCGACCTGCACGCGCGCCGGCGCCTGTACGCGGCCGTCGAGGCGTGGTCCGGCGTGATGGTCGTGGTCAGTCACGACCGTGAACTGCTCGACCGCGTCGACCAGATCGCCGACCTGCGGGCGGGCGAGGTCACCTGGTACGGGGGCAACTTCTCCGCGTACGAGGAGGCGCTCGCCGCCGAGCAGGAGACGGCCGAGCGCCTGGTACGGGTCGCCGAGTCCGATCTGCGGAAGCAGAAGCGCGAACTGGCCGATGCCCAGGTCAAACTGGCCCGTCGCAAGCGGTACGGACAGAAGATGTGGGACACCAAGCGTGAACCCAAGGTCGTCATGGGAGAGCGCAAGCGGCAGGCCCAGGTCGCCGCGGGCAAGCACCGCATCATGCACGAGGGCAAGCTCGCCGAGGCAAGGGAACGGCTCGACGAGGCCGTGGAGGCCGTGCGCGACGACGACGAGATCCGCGTCGACCTCCCGTACACGGCAGTGCCGCCAGGTCGCTCCGTGTTCACCCTGCACGACCTCCACCTCAGGTACGGGGCCCGGGTGGAGGGCGAGTTCGAGCTGCGCGGCCCGGAGCGGATCGCGCTCGTCGGCCGCAACGGTGCGGGCAAGACGACGCTCCTGCGCACGATCGCCGGAGAGCTGGACGCCGTCTCCGGCACGGCGACGGCCCATGTGCCGCTGAGGTTCCTGCCCCAACGGCTCGACGTGCTCGACGACGAGCTGACGGTTGTCGAGAACGTGGCACGGTTCGCCCCCGAGGCGACGGGCAACAGGATCAGAGCCCGCCTGGCCCGCTTCCTGTTCAGGGGAGCGCGGGCCGACCAGAGGGTCGCGACCCTGTCGGGCGGGGAGCGCTTCCGGGCCACCCTGGCAGCCCTGATGCTCGCGGAACCCGCCCCGCAACTCCTGATGCTGGACGAGCCGACGAACAACCTGGACTTGGCGAGCGTCCGTCAGCTGACCACGGCCCTGGCGTCGTACGAGGGCGCGCTGATCGTGGCCAGCCACGACATCCGCTTTCTGCAGTCCATCGCCGTGACGCGGTGGCTGCGCCTGGACGGTGAGCTGCGGGACACGACGGCGGAGGAGGTACGCGCGGAGATGGCCACGAACTGAGCCCGTGACCGCGGACCGGGGTGGGAGACGGCCGACACGGCCACCTCCCACCCCGGCGAGCAGGCGTTCACTGCCGCAGTCACCGGTCCCCGGCCCGCCCACCCCACGAACGGCCCGGTCGCTACGACGTCGGTTGCCGGGCGGCGGTGGCCGGATCTGACAGAATCCCGTCATTGCCGACATGGCGGGGTGCGATGAAGATGGACGCATGCCCCTCACCCACCGTGTCGTCATCGCTGTCTTCCCCGATGTCGATCTCCTCGACGTCACCGGCCCGGCGGAAGTCTTCGCCTTGGCCAACCGGGAATCAGCAGGCCGGGCGGGCTACTCGGTGCGCTTGGCGGGCCCCGAGCGGGGACCGGTGCGCACCTCGGCCGGCGTCCGGTTGCTCGCGGACACCTCCTTCGCCGATGTCGGCGCGGCGGTGGACACGCTGCTGGTGCCCGGTGCGGTGGATGTGTACCCGGAAGGCCCGGTGGCCCGCACCGACCAGGACGTCGTGGACTGGATCAAGAACACCGCCCCGTACGCACAGCGGGTGGCATCGGTATGTGTCGGCGCGCACCTACTGGCGGCGGCCGGGCTGCTGGACGGCAGGACGGCGACCACCCACTGGTCGACGGCGGCACAGCTCGCCGCCGACCACCCACAGGTGACCGTGAACGCCCACCCCATCTTCGTGCGCTCCGGACGAGTGTGGACGGGGGCCGGGATCAGCGCCTGCATGGACCTCGCGCTGGCCCTGGTGGCCGAGGACCACGGCGAGGACCTGGCTCTGGCGGTAGCCCGTCACCTGGTGATGTACCTCAAGCGGCAAGGCGGCCAGAGCCAGTTCAGTGTGCCGCTGAGCCGCCCCGCAGCCGGTAGGCGAGACATCGACGAACTGCGCCTGTTCATCGCCGAACACCTCGACGCCGACCTGTCGGCGGCCGCGCTCGCGACCCGGATGTGCCTGAGCGAGCGCCACTTCGCCCGCGTCTTCCGCCAGGAGACCGGCACCAGCCCGGCCGCGTACGTCGAGGCCGCACGGGTCGAAGCCGCGCGCCGCCTGCTGGAAAGCACCGACCAGCCGCTCGAACAAGTTGCCGGAACCGTCGGCCTGGGCTCGGTGGAAACGCTGCACCGCGCCTTCCGCAAGCAGATCAGCACGACGCCGGCGGCCTACCGCCGTCGCTTCCGCACGACCATCTGACCACCCGATCCCCTTGGCGTATCCGTGCCACCGCGCGACCTCGTCGTGCGCCGTTCACCGCTCTTGAAGGGCCCCCTTGTGATGACTGCTTCCGCCAGCCTGCGTGACGTGATCGGCCTCGGCAGCCGCTTGCCCCGTCTCGACGAGTCCACCCTGGTAATGATCGACTTCCAGAACACCTACCGTGCCGGAGTCATGGCACTCGAGGGCGCCGAGCAGGCCCTGGCCGCCGGAGCCCGCCTCCTCGCCGCGGCCCGTGCCGTCGGCGCTCCGGTCATCCACGTCGTCAATGACGGTGGCGAAGGCAGCCCGTACGACATCCGCGCCGAGATCGGCTCCATCAGTGACGAGGTCGCTCCCCTCGCGGGCGAACCGGTCGTCGTCAAGCACTTTCCGAACGCCTTCCACGACACCGGGCTGGAGGAGCTCCTGCGCAACCTCGATGCCGGACCCGACCTGGTCATAGCCGGGTTCATGACGCACATGTGCGTCACCTTCACCGCCCAGGGCGCCTTCAACCTCGGCTACCGGCCCACCGTCGTCGCCGAGGCCACCGCCACCCGTGCCCTCACCACACCCGATGGCGACGTGCTGTCGGCCGCCACCCTCCAGGCCGCGGCGCTGACCACCGTCACCGACCTGTTCGGCACCGTCGCCCCGACCGTGGACAGCCTCCGGCCCTCCTAGGGACGTACGGCGTGTGAGCTCGTCTCCGTGGCTCAGCTCACGCACGGACAGGATGACGCCGGAAGACCGGTGGTCACGGTGATCCCCGTGGTGAGCCACATGGCCGCGGTCGGCTTGACTTGGAGTGCACACGAAGGCAGAGACTTGCGTCAGTTCCGGCCCTACGGATGCGCCCGCTCGGTGATGCGACCCGCGCGTTCGAGCGGGCAGCGTGAACCCCGTTGCATGGGGCGGGAGCCCCCCCCAGTACAGGAAAGCGAGCCTTCCCATGACGGTTGACAGAACAGTGGTCATCTCCGGCACGTCCTCCGGAATCGGCCTCGAGGCCGCTGTCGCCGCGGCCCGGGCGGGATGGCGCACCGTAGCCACCATGCGTGACACCTCCCGTGACGCGGTTCTGCGCGAAGCGGCCCGGAAGGAGGGCGTGGCCGACCTGGTCGAGGTCCGCCGGATGGACGTCACCGACCCCGGCTCCGTCCAGGCCTGCATCGCGGGGGTGGTCGCGGACCACGGCCGCCTGGACGCCGTGGTGAACAACGCCGGCGCCGGACACGTGGGGACCCTGGAGCAGGAGAGCGTCGAGGACGTCCGCGCCGTGATGGAGGTCAACTTCTTCGGCGTGCTGCAGGTGACTCATGCCGCCCTGCCCCATCTGCGGTCGTCCGGAGGCCGGGTGGTGACCGTCACCAGCGTCGGCGGCGTCGTGGGGCAGCCGTTCAACGAGGCCTACTGCGCCGCGAAGTTCGCCGTCGAGGGCTTCATGGAATCCCTCCATCCCGTCGCGGCCGGCGTCGGTGTCACCGTGACGGTCGTCGAGCCCGGCGCGGTAGCCAGTGAGTTCGTCAGCAATGCCGGTGTCGACCAGGACGCCCTTCTCGCCCGCGCGAGTGTCTACGCGCCGGCTCTCAAGGCCTACTTGGAGCGCACGGCCCGCAGCTTCGCCGGCGCTCAGAGCCCTCGTGACGCGGCTGCCACCGTGTTGGAGGCGCTCACCGCTGACGCGCCGCCCCTGCGGCTGCAGACGTCCGACGGGGCCCGCGACTTCGTCGGCACGAAGCTCGCGGACCTCGACGGCGGCACGGTCACCAGGCTGACCAGCGGCTGGGTGTCCTGACGGGCCGCCTTCCCTCCTCGTGACGGCAGGGGACGCCCTCACCGGCCGCCAGTTGGAGGGCGGTTGCGCGCACTGCCCCCACCTGCTGCGGCAGGCCGCACCCGCAGGTCAGGCTGTAGCGGTTCGCGCCGCAGCGACCGCCACCGTGGTGTAACGCATCGTGAAGCTGCCACCCAGCGCGTCGATGGCTGCCCCGACGCTCTTCAGCACCTCCGCCAACTTGTCCGACGGCAGCCGGGTGAGGGCGCCATGGGTGGGCATCTGCTCCAGCCACGCGGCCCGCGTGTAGGACCACTCCCAGGCGAATCGCCACTGTTCCGGGGCGTTGAATCCGCCGGCCTCCTGCATTCCGTCGGTGGCCTTGGTGATCAGCGCCTGATAGCCGTCCAGAGCCTGCTTCGTCATCGCCTGGACGGTGAAGGGGGAGTCGGGAGCCACTCGCCGGTAGGCCGCGGCGAACGCTTCGGCCACGTCCGGCGGTAGCTCGAACACGTTCCAGAACGCTGCCAGTCGTCCGCCGGGCCGCAGCACCTGCCGGGCCTTGGCCGCTCCCGCGACCGGGTCCACCCAGTGCCAGGCCTGACCGGCGACCACCGCATCGCATTGCCGGCCGGACGGATCCCAGGCTTCGAACGTCGCTACGTCGACCTCGACTCCGAGCTGCCGCGCCACGTCGGCCATCCGCGCGTCGGGCTCGACTCCGAGCACCTTGCAGCCGGCTGCCTGGAACTGCCGGGCGGCGATACCGGTGCCACAGCCGACATCGAGGACCTCGGGGCCGGGGCTGCCGGCGACGATCCGGTCCACCATGGCGTCGGGGTAGCGGGGCCGGGCCCGGTCGTAGCGTTCGGCATCCGAACCGAATGACTGTGCCGCCTGCCGGTATTGATGAGACTCGTTCCCGGACGGACGCGATCGCGCCGGAGGTAAAGTGGGCATGCGCCCACTATGGTGGGCACGTGCCCACTCGTCAACGGGCGGGCCGGGCGAAGCAAGGAAGGGTGCGGTATGCCGACAGGGGTGGCCATGCGCGACGCGCGCGAGCAACTGTTCGACGCCGCCGAGCGCGTCCTGCTCCGGGACGGGCCGAGCGCGCTGACCAGCCGGGCGGTCACCGCGGAGGCAGGCTGCGCCAAGGGCGTCCTGCACCGGCACTTCGCCGACTTCGACGCCTTCCTCACCGAGCTCGTGCTGGACCGCATCGCCCGGCTCGAGAGCCAAGCCACCGCCCTGCGCGGCTCAGCCGGGACCGGCACCGTGGCCGGCAACCTCGCCGACGCACTGACGGCCCTGTTCGGGTCCGTCGCGCTGGCGATCGTCGCCCTCATCACCTCCCGGGATGAACTGCGCGCCCGACTGCGCCAGGCCACCACCGCCGGCGTGCCCGTCCTGACGGAAGCCACGGCCATGATCGCCTCCTACCTCACCGCGGAACGCGACGTGGATCGCATCGCGGCGGATGCCGATGTCGACACGCTCGCGCTCACGCTCATCGGGACCGGGCACCTGCTGTTCGCCGGCCGTGAAGGCACGCCACCGGAGACCGGAGCCGTCCTCAAGGTTGTGACTACAGTCATCGCCGACGCCACACGCGACGTAGGGCGTGCACGTACGAAGCCCGATGCAGGGCGCCTCAGGATCTCCCCGAACAGCCGCGCCCAGAGGCCGGGTTCGTGAGAATGCGCCACCTTGCATGCGACAGGGCGCCGACTCCCGGTCGCCACTCGCTCCATTTTCCGGCGGCCGGTCCCGCGTGAATCCGCCCGCATCCGCCTGACGGCAATCGTGACCCCTCGCGCTCAGGCGGATTCGGCGGCCAGGGTCTCCCAGAAGTCGACATAGTTCTGCTCGTGCCGGATCCCGAGTTCGAGCAGGCGGGTCCGCGATGCAGTGGCCGGATCCGCTGGATCCAAGTCGGCGAGCCGTTGACGGTACGCGTCGGCCCATTGCCGGTGCCGGGCGGCCTGGGTGCGCGCCAGCGCGGCGACCTCGGCCGGGGAGGCCAGGTCGGTGAAGGTGAGCTTGAGCAGTGCGGGGTTGCGGGTCTCCGGCGGCGACGAGGTCGGGTCGGCCAGCCAGCGGTGCAAGGCCTCGCGGCCGGCGTCGGTGAGGTGGAAGACACGTCGTCGCCGTCCGTGCTCCTCGGCGCGCTCGGTGAGCAGGCCCAGTTCGGCCAGCCGGGGCGGGTCTCGGTACAGCTGCGCGTGCGGGATCGGCCAGTAGTTTTCGACGCTCTGCTCGATGCGGCCCTTCAACTCGTAGGGCGTCATCGGACCGTTACGGGCGATCAGCCCGAGCACCACGTACTGCGAGGGCGTCAACTCGTCCGTCATCCCGTCCTCCAGTGACGCAGTCTGCGATCGATACCGTCTCAGTGAGACTATAGGTTAGTCTCGCGGCGACGATCTCACTGAGATGATTGGGAGTCCCATGAACGTCCACCCTGAGCTGGCCGACGTCCTCGCCGCGCTGCCGGAGTTCGACCCGCTGGCCGATCCCGTGGCCACGCGGACCCACCTGCGCGGGGTGCTCGCCGCCACGCCCTCCCGCGAGGACCCCCACCTCGTCACCGAAGACCTCACCATCCCCGGCCCGGCGGGCGATCTGCGGCTTCGGCTGTATCGGCCCACTGGTGGGACGCCCGCCAGTCGTCCAGCCGTGCTGTACTTCCACGGCGGTGCGTTCATCTCGGGCGACCTGGACACCGGCGACACCAACTGCCGCGACATCTGCCGGGCGGCCGACGCGGTAGTGGTCTCCGTCGACTACCGTCTCGCCCCCGAGCACCCCTACCCGGCCGGCTTCGACGACTGCTACGCCGCGCTGCTCTGGACCGGCGCCAACACCGCCGCCCTCGGGGTGGATCCGAACCGGATCGCCGTCTCCGGCCGCTCGGCCGGCGGGTCACTGGCCGCGGCAACCGCCCTGGCGTCCCGAGACCGTGGTGGCCCCGCACTCGCCTACCAACTGCTCCTGGTGCCCGCCGTGGACGACCGTTGTGACCAAGCATCGGTCGACGCCGTCACCGACGGGCGAGTGATCGACGGACGAGTGGTCCGCGGAATGTGGCCGCTGTACCTGGGGCCGAGGGCGGCCGACCAGTACGCGGCCCCGGCGAGAGCGACAAGCCTGGCCGGGCTGCCGCCGACGTACCTCATGGTCTGCGAGCAGGATCCGCTGCGCGACCAAGGGCTGGACTACGCGAGGCGACTCATCCTGGCCGGCGTCCCCACGGAGATTCATCATGTACCAGGAGCGTTCCACCTCTTCGAGGGGTACGCCCCTACCAGCTCGCCGGCCCGGCGCAGCACCGTCGCGTGGACGTCGGCGCTGGCCGCCGCGCTGCGTAGCGAGGGTCGGAAGGCGGAAGCCTCCTGACCCTCCATGAAGATCAGGAGGGTGAACAGTTCCGCAACCGGTGGCGCAGCCATCCACCGGCCGGCAAGCGGGGTCGGCCACCCCCTGGTCTGGCACTTCACCGGATCAAGAGCGAAGCATGGGATACGAACGCTTCAATGGTCTGCCTCGCCTGGGCGTCCAGTGCATCCCGCTCCACCTGGTCCCGCGCCGTCGACACGTCGCGCGTGCGCTGATAGGCCCGCTCGGCCGCGAGGATCACTTCCCGGTCGTCAGTGAGCAACTTGACTCGATAGAGCACTTGTCGTGTCGCTGTTCGGAGACGGTGTGCTTCATCGCGTGCCGTGACGAAGGCCTCTCCGTCCGGGTCCTGCTGCTTGCGGTACCAGCGGTCCGCCTGGCCGTGGCGGTAGTCCTCCACTGCCGCGGCGAACGAACTGTACGTGGCCAAGCGCTCCTGCCGGAGCGCTTCGGACCGCGCGAACACCTCGCTGCGTCTGGACGCCAGGCGCTGGAAGATGTGCGTGATCACGGCACCCAGGAGTGTGCCTCCGACCGCTACAACACTTGTCCATATGGCTTCCACGGCATCAGCTGATCACATCCGAGGAACCGGACGCTGCCCGACCCGGCATCGACGCGTCCCCTTCGACGTGCCGGTGCCGGGTCGGGTGGGGCTCAGGGGTGCCAGATCTCCTTGATGGTCTTCACCTTGCCCTCGGGGTCCAGCGTGATGTCGTAGATGTTCCCGGAGCAGCTGTACGGCTCCTTGACGGCACCGCCGTTCGTCAGGCAGTCACCGGCGTGCGCCCACAGTTCTCCGACGGGGACGGTCTTGGTGGAGCCGGGCCCGGTGGCCAGTTCGGCCTTCACTTGCTCGGCGAAAAGGTAGTACTTCGCCTTGCCCTCGCCGTGGTAGATCCAGTCGTTGGGTGTGCAGGTGGGCTTGGCGTCCTTGGCTGACATCGAGCCCTTCGACGGGGGTTCGACGGGTTCGATCATCTTGTGGCCGGTGGGCAGCTTCGGCGCCTTCCCGCATTCGCCGGTGCCGTCGGCCTTGTCCGCGGAGGCACCGCCCGCGGTCTGCTTCTCCGACGGCTGCGCGGAGGCGCCGGAGCCGCTGCCTGCGGCCGTGTCCTCTTCCGGTCCGCAGGCGGTGACGCTGCCGAGCGCGGCGACGAGCGCAAGTGCGCTGATGAAACGATGTGTTGTCTTCATGTCAGGTCCCCCGGTGGAAAAATTTGTCGTGATCATGTTCGACCGACGAGGTTTTTTACACCACGAGACAGGGCGAAAGCCAATCGCCGCGCGACGGGCGGCACCCGACTTCTCCAGGGGGCCACTCATCCCCAGGGGGGGCGGAGCGTCCGCCGACGCGATGAGTACCCGGGGCGGTGGTGCGCTCCGGGTGGGCGGCCTGCGGCAAAGGCAGATACCGGATCACCGGGCCGTGAGTCGGACCGGTCCGGCACGTTGCCCACCGACGCGGGGAGTGGAGTGCCGCCCACTCCCATGACCGGTACCCACAGCCCCCTCGGGCCCGTCCTCCGGGGCCGAAGTGCGCACGCGCCCGGCCCAGGTGCGGGCCCCCGCCGTCGGATGCCGCTCACCCCTTGGCCCTGCCAACAGAGCACGACGGCCCGGCATCCCCTCACTCCGCGCCCCTGCCCGGAAGTCGCGAGCAGCGCGTGACGCGGCTGCGCGTCCCGTCCCCGACCGGCGTTGTCAGTGGTCGCCACTAGGTTCAGTCGTGTCCCGCCGCTCTGGCGCGGACATCCCCCTTGGTGTCCCCTTCATGCATAGGAGATGGTGCGTTGTCGGATTGGGAGAGGTCGAGCACGGCACGGGTGATAGCGCCCGCACGACCGCGCAAGCTCGCCAAGGTGCCGTTCGTCGAGCTGGCCGACGGACGCTTGCAGGGCGTGGTGTCCAGCGGTTCGGACATCGAGCGGGTCTACGTCTCGTCGGTCGGGGCCCGCACCTACGCGTTCGCTTGCAGCACCAACAACAACCGGCCCTGCGGCGGCGCGCGGGGTTCGTTCTGCAATCACATCCGGGCCCTGATCAACGAGGCGGTGCTGCAGTACGGCGCCGAGCGCGTCGCCCGCTACCTGAGGGTCGAGAGCGCGGACGGCGAGCCGAGCGGGCAGACCCTCGCCGCCGCCATGAGCGCCACACGTCCACCGCAGGGGGACACCAAGGCCGCCGCGCCCGTCTTCAGCCGGTTCCTGCGGCACCTGGCCTACCTGGAACTCGCCCCGACCACGGCGCCGTTGCCCGAAATGCAGTGGTTCCCGCCCACCAGGGCGGTGGCGTGATGCGCGCCGACCTGCTCGCCGAAACCATCGCCGGACTCGACGAAGCCCTGGCAGCCGTCGACGCCTTCGACCGGGCCCTCGTCGGCGGCCTGCTCCGTCCCCAGCCCGCCCAGGCCGGCGGCCTGACAGAGCTCGCACACGCCGTCGCGGGGACGCCGCTGGCCGCCCGGGTCGCCGAGGCGGCCGGGAAGGCAGCGGCCGGATCCGCGAGCGAAGACCACTTCGTCGCCCTCGCCGCCGCCCGGACCGCGCTGCTCGGCTCCGTCCACGACGCACTCATGGTCCGTCTCGAGGAAGCCTCCGGTCGGCCCCGCGGCGAGGCCACCGTCCCAGCCCCCGGCGAGCGGCAAGCGGCGAACCTGCTCGTCGCCGCCCGCTCCTGGCTCTCCGATCTGGCGCGCTCCGGGTGGCAGGGCATCGACCACGACGTGGTCGCCGGGGCGGCGCCCATCGTCTCCGCGATGCTGGTGGACCCGGCCCTGCGCCGCCTGGCGACGCTTCTCGACGGCTTCGCCGCCGAACTCGTCGCATCCTGCCCGGGCGCGGCCCTGGAACGCATCCCGGCACGCCGCTGGGCCGACCTGTGGTCGCGCGCGATGTTGCTGACGCTGCCCGGTGCTGCCGAGGTGCCCATGGCCGGTACGGTCACCGGCCGCCTGCTGCCCCTCGGCGTCGACGTGCAGGAACACGCGACCGCCGTACAGGCCCAGGTCCACGCGGTCTTCGAGCCGGCGGACGGCGGTGCGCCCCGCCTGGTGCGTGCCGGCGTGTCGGTGCCGAAGCCCGACACGGTCGTCGGAGCCGGCCTCTGGCAGCTGCTCCGCCCGCACATGTCGCTCCTTGCAGCTGTCAGCGAGGGCCGCTCGATGGACCTCGTCGGCATGCCGGTCACCGCCGAAGGCGACCTGCTCTGGAACGACGAGCACGCCCGCACGGGCGAGCCCGCCGACGCCTTCGTCACCGCCCGCATCGTCCTGCCTACCGCCACCGACCCGGCGACCGCACCCCTGGACCGGCACCCGGCGCGCATCGCCGTACCCGTGTTCCTGGAGGGCTACGCCACCGGGAACGACGACGCACTGACGTTCACCATCGCCGGACACCCTCTCACGGTCGACACCGACCGCATCCCGACCGCCGGACCGCTCACCCCCGCAGCCGTCGCGGCGTCCGGCTCGTGCATCGGGTTGCTCCGCTGGGACGCCGGGACGTATCGCGTCCAGCCTCTGGCCGTCGAGACGACCGTGCGGAAGAAAACGGTCGCGATCCACGCCGGGGGATGGGCCGGGGGCACGACCGACAAGGCCGGCATCAAGGCCGAGAAGGCCGCCACCGACGCCGTGGCCGTGCTGCGGGAGCGCGCCGGGAGGCTGCTCCGGAAATGACGGAACACACGACGGAACACACGACAGGGCACACGGCCGCAACCGAACGATCGGCCGCGCACACGCCCCCACAAAACCCCGACGTGGACCCCCACGACAACCGCCGTCAGGTCCTGTACTGGCGGCTCCTCGCCCGCCTCTTCGACCACGAGGAGCAAGCCACGCTGGAATCGGCGAGCCTCGCCGTCGTCGAGGACATCGGCCTGCCGCCCGCACTGCTGGACCCACAGGCCTCCGTCGACTCGGTCGTACAACGCCACCCGGAGCTGGCCGCCGAGTTCGACGGTCTGATGGCACCCGAACCGGAAGACGACGGGGCACGCGACCGGCCCGCCGAGGTACGGCGCGCGGCGCTGGTGTCGAAGGTGCTGCTCAACGTCTTCGCCTCCGGCTCGGGCACGGTCACCGCCGGACAGCTGACGCGCTGGCAGTCCGACGCGGGCTGGCTGGAGCGCGCACTCGGCTGCAAGCCCGGCGAGCTGCGCGGCGGCCGCGCCGGCGGAGGGGCCAGGGGAGGCGCGGCCGCAGGACCGGGCGGCAGCCCCAACGGCACCGGAGGCCTGGGAACGACGCCCGACCTCAGCCGACTGATTCCGGCGATCGGGCCGGAACTCGGCGCCATCGAAGCCGACCTCGTCAAGCGGATGCGCCTGCGCGAGGTGCTGGCCGACCCCAAGCTCGCCGCGCAGCTGACCCCGAGCATGTCCCTGATCGAGCAACTGCTGCGGGACAAGAACAACCTCTCGGGCGTTGCCCTGGCCAACGCCAAGGCCCTGATCCGCCGCTTCGTCGACGAGGTCGCCGAAGTGCTGCGCACCCAAGTGGAAACAGCCACGGCAGGCGCCCTGGACCGCTCCGTCCCGCCCAAGCGGGTGTTCCGCAACCTCGACATCGACCGCACGATCTGGAAGAACCTCACCAACTGGAGCCCGGAGGAGGAGCGGCTGTACGTCGACCGCCTCTACTACCGGCACACCGCCCGCAAGACCACACCGCAGCGGCTGATCGTCGTCGTGGACCAGTCCGGCTCCATGGTCGACTCCATGGTGAACTGCACCATCCTGGCATCGATCTTCGCCGGGCTGCCGAAGGTGGACGTCCACCTGATCGCGTACGACACGCGTGCCCTCGACCTGACCCCCTGGGTGAACGACCCGTTCGAGGCCCTGCTGCGCACCAACCTCGGTGGCGGCAATGACGGCCCCGTCGCGATGGCCATGGCCCGCCCGAAGATCACCGATCCCCGGGACACCGTGATGGTGTGGATCTCGGACTTCTACGAGTTCGACCGCTCCCAGCCGCTTTTCGAGGGCATCGAGGCCGTCCACCGCTCCGGAGTGAAATTCATCCCGGTCGGTTCGGTCACCAGCTCCGGCCGCCAGGAGGTCAACCCCTGGTTCCGGGAGCGCTTCAAAGCCCTGGGCACGCCGGTGCTCTCCGGCCACATCCGCAAGCTCGTCCACGAACTCAAGACGTTCCTCGCCTAGAAAGGCCCTGCTATGTCCGACCTGTTGCGCGCCCCCGCCGAGACCAAGTACGCCGACGAACTGGACTGGCTGGAGTCCATCGACGACAACCCCAAACCCTTCTCCTGGCGCCTGTCCCCGAAGATGGTCCGCTTGTTCATCCTGGGCTCCGAGCGTGCCGACGGCCTGGACCGGGAGATCTCGCAGAAGTGGTTCGGCGACCGCAGTTTCGTCGAACGCTCCATCGTCACGCTGGCCTCCGACCGCGGCCTGCTGCTCATCGGCGACCCCGGCACCGGCAAGAGCTGGCTGGCCGAGCTGCTGTCCGCCGCGATCAGCCGCAACTCCACACTGGTCGTGCAGGGCACGGCAGGTACCACCGAGGACCACATCAAGTACTCCTGGAACGTGTCCATGGTCATCGCCAAGGGCCAGTCGCGGGAGTCCATGATCCCTTCACCGATCATGACCGCGATGGAGGCCGGCGCGATCGGCCGATTCGAAGAACTGACCCGCTCCACCAGCGACGTCCAGGACGCGCTGATCTCGATCCTGTCCGAGAAGTACATCTCGGTCCCGGAACTGGACAGCGACAACATCGTCTTCGCCAAGCCCGGCTTCTCGATCATCGCCACTGCCAACAGCCGCGACCGGGGGGTCAACGACCTGTCCTCGGCCCTCAAGCGCCGCTTCAACTTCGTACGCATCCCGGTGGTGACGAACAAGAAGAGCGAAGCGGAGATCGTCCGCTTCCGCACCGAGGAACTGCTCCGCCGCCACCAGCTCGAGCTGGACGTGCCGCCGACACTGCTCGATGTGCTGCTGCAGAGCTTCGCCGACCTGCGCGCCTCGGCGGCTTCGGCCGGCAGCGACGACGAGAAGCTGGAGTCCGCCCTGTCCACCGCCGAACAGATCGGCGTGCTCGAGGACGCGATCCTGCACTGCAACTTCTTCGGCGAGCGCGCCCTGACCGCCCACACCCTGGCCTCCTCCCTCGTCGGGTCACTGGCCCGGCGCGAGCCAGAGGACCTGGCCATCCTCAACAAGTACCTGCACGGCGTCGTCGAGCCGCGCAGCAAGGAAGAGGGCGGATCCTGGCCGGAGTTCCTGGAGGGCGGCCGCGACGCGATCGCCACCCTGTCATGAGCGGCACGCACGAGGGGACCTTCGAAGCACTGCGCGCGCAGTTGCAGCAGGCCGCCGCGACGTTCGCCGACGGCCCCGACGCCCTGGAGGGCATCCTCCTCGGCATCGTCGACGACGTCGACCGCGCGGTACGCGAGCCACTGGAGATCTTCCCCGTCTGCCACCACTCGCCCGCCTCGGCGATCGCGATGGCACGCCGCCTGCGCCAGAAGCAGCCCAAGGTCGTGTACCTGGAGCTGTGCGAGGACATGGCACCGCTGCTCACCGAACTGCGCAACTGCAGGCTCCCGGTGGCCCTCCAGGCGTTCGCGAGCGAGATCGACGGCTTCCCGCCCGAGTGGGCCCCGCTGTCGGTGGTGGCACCGATCACCGAGGCCTCGGCCGAGTACCAGGCGATCGCCTACGCACTGGACACACCCGGCGTCGAACTGGTCCTCGTCGACCGCTCCTCGGACCACGTCTTCCAGTGGGACCAGCGCGGGAGGCACCCCGACGACCCGGCCGAGCCGACCGAAGCGGACACACCGCCCGCCGAGGAGGAGGCCGCGCTGCACGGCGACGCGGTCGGCGTGGAGATCGGCGACCTGCGGCCACGCTTCGCCGAGCTGGAGGAACACCTGCTGCGTCACGGCAGGGTGCGGCACTGGTCGGAATGGTGGCACCAGTACGTCGAACTGCCGCTCGGCGACAGCGACCACGACACCTACCGCCAGGCCATGCTCCTCATCGGCAGCCTCTTCAGGCGTCTCGCACCCGGCGACCCCCACCGGGTGCGGGTGGACGAGGACCGCGAGCGCTACATGTGGACCAGGATGCGCGAACACCTGGCCGCGACCGGCACCGATCCCGCGGACTGCCTCTACGTCTGCGGCGCCTTCCACGCGGCCAGCCGCGTCGAGGAGTTCGGCGCCCACGGCACCGACACCTTCGAGATCAGCCCGCGCACTGCCACCACGTGGCAGCACGGCCTGATCCCGTCCAGCCACGCGGCGATCGAGGCACAGTTCGGCCTCGCCGCCGGCTCGGTGTCGATCGCCTCGACGGTCTGGGCGAAGAACGTCAAGCGCACGCGCGTGGAACCGTACCGCCTGGTGGGACAGGCGGGCGCGAAGAAGCCGAAGAAGGCCAAGAAGACAGCGGATCCCGTACCGGCGGCGCCTCCCTCCGACAAGCTGACCGGCTTCCTTCAGCAACCGCCCGCCCTGGACCGGCTGGACGAGGCCGAACTGCTCGGCTGGTCGGTGGAGATCGTGCGCGCCGCACGGCGCAACGGCTACCTCGCCTCCACCGCCGACGCCATCGCGGTGTTCGAGACGTCGATCCTGCTCGCCGGGATCCGCGACCGGACCAGACCCACGCCGTACGACTTCCAGGACGCGGCCGTCACCTGCATCGAGAAAGACACCGTGCCGGGCCGGCGCGACGTGCGCCGCCTCGTGGAAATCATGATGGGCGGCGACCGCGTCGGCCAGGTCGGCTACGACGCGCTGCCACCTCTGGCCCGCGACGTGCACGACCGGCTCGCCTCACTGGACCTGAAGCTCCAGCAGCGCGGCGTGCAACGGGCGCTGCTGGACATCGCCGCCCAGCCGGAGCTGGGGCACTGCTCCGACGTGCTGTGGATGCTGCGCTACCTGCTGCCTCAGGGCGCAGCGCGGCCGATCATGGGCGAGCGGAGGCTGGGGGAGCGGCCGATCCAGGAGTCGTGGGACGTCGCGCTGGGCACCCACCAGCGTGCGCTCATCGAGCTCGGCTACGAGGGCGTCAGCATCGAGCAGGTCCTGGAACAGCGCCTGCGCCGCGCGGCGTTCGGCCCGCAGGCCACCGCGGCGAGCGTCCTGGAGGCCGTGGAGGACGCGACGCTGTACCTGCGCAGCCGCCGCCTCGCCGACGAACTGGGTACACGCGCCCTGGAGGTACTGTCGGCCGAACGCAACGTCGACGGCGCGCCGGAGGTGCTGCGCCGGGTGCGGCGCCTGCTGGCGTACTACCGCACCAGCCGGCCGGTGCTGCCGCCGTGGATCGAGTCCTTCGCCAAGACCGGGTACGCGCACTACTGCACCCTGCTGCCGACGGCGTTCACCGACGACGACGCCACCGTCCGCCATGTGGCGGCGATGCTCGGCTTCCTGTTCAGCATGGAGAGCCTGGCGCTGTCGCTGGGCTGCGACCGGACCCAACTCGAGCTGGCGGTCGCCCAGTCGCATCCACAGGACCCGTCGAAGACCGCCCTGCTGTGGGCGGCTCAGGTGCAGCTCGGCCACCTCTCCCGCGCGGACCTCCGGGCGAAGTGCGACGACCTGCTGGGCAACCCCTTGGTGCTGCCCGCCTATCCGCGCTACCTCAGTGGCTTCGTACACGCCCTGGAGCCCGTCCCGGGGCTCACCGACTTCGTCGTGGAGGCAGTGTCGCACGCGTTCGGACGACTGCCGGACCCGGTGCTCCTGCCGTGGCTGCCGACCTTGATCACCACCCTGCGATCGGGTGGCGCCGAGCTGGCCCCGTTGCTGATCCGTGAGGCCGGGCGGATCTTCCCCGGCCGGCTCGCGGCGCTGGACGAGTGGGTACCGCCCTGGCGGGCACAGCCGGAGCCGGACGCCGAGCGTTCGGCGGGGCCCGCGGGAAGCAGCCGCGGCTGTACGCTGCTCGTCGCCCACCCCGCGACGTGCGACGCGGTAGCGAGCCTGCTGGGTTGCGACGGGCCGTGGGAGCCGGCGGACCCCGGCCCGCCGGGCGCGGCACTGGCCGGACGTCATCCGGATACCGCTGTGGCACTGGAGGTGCTGCTCACCGGCGCATGAGGCCGGCGGGGGCGAAAGCCCACCCGGCGGATCCGCCGTCGGGGCGACCGACACAGCAGGCGCCCTCTGTCGGGCACGCCGACCGACGTCGGGCTCCGGCTCGCTGTGGTCCTCGCAGCACTGAGGGGCCCTTGCCGGTGCGCGCCGGCAAGGGCCCTTCTCCAGTAGCGATGCCTCAGTGGTCGGAGTAGCTGAAGTCGCCCACGGTCCAGGCGCTGACGTCCTTGATCGCGACGCGGTACATGCCACCCGTCTCGGGGATGCCGATGCTGCCTTGCAGGATGCGGGCGACGTGGAAGTGCAGATGTGTGGGCGGCTTGCTGCGGTCGGGCCGCTCCTGTGTCAGGCCGGCGGTGAAGATGCCGGAGAACGGGCCAAGGTGGGCCGAGTCCGTCAGGACCTCCGACACACGCTCCCTCCACACGGCTTCGGGAGCCAGCCGTCCGGTGATGACAGCGCCGCCGGTGACCACGGTCAGGGACATCTGATTGCTTTGCTCGGACTCCACCATGGTGGCGACATCGACGAGCAGTTCGTCAGGGATCGACATGAGAGCCGATTCTATCCGTCGGTCCGGTCGGCTGGGTCGGGGCGGGGGAGGGGGGAACGCGGTAAGGGGGCCGAAGCGTGCGGTACCGGGGTAGGGGAGCGGGTGAGGGCCGTCATGGACACCCATGCGGACGAGGGCGGTGCCCGCGATGACGAGGCTCACTCGTCTCGTTACAGGATGCAGATTTCCTCTGCCTCGGACACTCCAAAATCTATGCTCGTGGTAGTAGACATCGGACTGTCGCGCGGTTAACGTTTTTGCCGTAGACGAGGTCAAGCGAGACCCGGCAGAGACGAACTGGCGGGTAGTGGTTCGTGAGTTCGCAGGTCAGGGTGGTTGTGGAGTCCCGGAGCCAAGTTTTGCAGGATGGTGACGGGCCTGACAGCCGCCCTGGGCGGCCCGCAGGTTTCAGGGGCTGCCGACAGTAAGCCCAGCAATGCGCACGACCGGTGAGTGCCGGTCATGCACTTAGGTGATGCAGAGGAAGAGCGGAGGAAGCAGACGCCATCAGGACGGCCCGGGCGAGGAAGGTTCGGCCCGGGTACCGCAAGACCCCGGAACGGAAGGTGGTCCCCGGTCAGGCATCCACGATCCCCGCATTGCCGCCCTCCTTCTGGGTGGGGCAGCGGAAACAGAACGTCGGCGCAGTAGCAGGCCGACAGGTGGTGTTGGATTTCCTTCGGGGCCCTGGTGCCATGAGGCGCCAGGGCCCCTCGACGCGTTGCGCGGCGAGGTGGGATTGGCGCCGGACACTCCGCCCACTGGCCGTCTGGACGCAGCGCACCCCGGCCGAGGCCTCTACCGGCCGATCAGCGGCAGTGCGGGAAAGCTGTGGGCCTGCCTGATGAGGCGGGAGGTTTCCTCCGGGTAGGCGGTGACGGTCGGCTGGGTGTCGAAGAGCTGTACGAGGCGGTGCTCGGTGTCGTACGCGGGCCAGCCGGGGTCGCCGTGGGCGGCGAACGCCGTCCACGCGGCGCGCATGCGGGTGGACAGCGCCTCTGCCTCCGGGGAGGGGTCTTCGCCGATCAGCAGGGCAGGCTGGCCGCGGTCCAGGTTGCCGAAGACGAGCCGGCACGTCGAGGCCGTGGCATGCGCCGAGGGCACCGCCCATGCCCTGGGCGGGCCAGGTCAGTTCCTGGACGTGGGCACGGCCGCCGGCGGCGGTCCGGGCCTGGGCCAGGTGAAGGGTCGGCATGCGGAACAGCCAGTCGGAGTGGACCAGTTCGTACAGCTCGTCCGGGCCCGCGGCCGGAAAGCCGTCGAGGTAACCGCGTGCGCCGTCCCGGCCGGGGCCGAAGGTGCGCAGGCCCTCGCCGCCTGCTCCTGCGTCACCTGGCCGAGCAGGCCGTCGAACGCGGTGAGCAGCCGCTGTTCGTCGCGGGTGTGGCCGACGAGGAGGTCGATGTCCCGGCCGACGCCGTCGGCCAAGGCTTGCCATGGAGTGACGGGCAGAGCATCGCCCTCGACGACCGGAGAGAACGGGATCGGCTTGTGTGCGACCTGGCCCCAGCGTTCCGCCCACCGGGCCATCTTGGCGCCGACCGCGTCACCGGCGGCGGACAGGCTGGCCGGGGCCACCGTGGAGAGTTCGGCCACCGTGGGCCGCAGCCCCAGCTCGGCGGCGCAGGAGGTGGTGATGTCGGCGGTGAGCTCCGGTGAGAAGAACGTGCCCTGCACACTCTGCGCGACGGCCCTGCCGAAGAGCCCGGCCGCACGAGGCATCGCCAGCAGCGCGGCGACCGACCCGGCCCCCGCCGACTGGCCGAAAGACCGTGACACAGGACGGGTCGCCGCCGAAGGCCCGGATGTTGTCACGCACCCACTCCAAGGCGGCGACCTGGTCAAGCAGACCTCGGTTGGCGGGCGCCCCCTCGATCTGCCCGAAACCCTCAAGACCCACACGGTAGTTGAACGTCACCATGACGACGCCGTTGCGAGCCAGCCGGCCACCGTCGTACTCGGGCAGTCCGGACATGCCGATCGGTAGGCGCCGCCCTGGATCCACACCATGACCGGCAGCCCTGCCCCCGGGCCGGGCTCGGGAGACCAGACGTTGACCGTCAGCCAGTCGTCGCCCACCGCATCATGCGACAGCGCGTCCATACCGAAATGGCCGCCCTGAGGGGGCGGCGGTCCGTACGACACCGCCGCCCGCACCCCGTCCGCGTCTCGGCCCGGACACTCCGCAGCATCCCGCTTGCGTCACGACGCGCGCCAGCCGTTTCCACGACGTGGACTCCTCCGAGCACGGCTCCAAGACCACCGGACCGGAAGAGGCCGTCATCGACAGTCGGGACCGGCCAGGGGCTCACCGGCTCACCACGCGGGGCGGATCGGCTCCGGTGGCGTCAGCCGGGTCAGGTCGGCGACAAGCTCACTGAAGCGTGCCTCGCCCAACGCCTCGCGCCATGGTGCGACGGCAGCCCGGGCTGCCTGGTCGGCGGCGCGGGTGGCGGCCCGGCCGGCCTCGGTCAGCCCCAAGAGCCGGGCACGGGCATCGTGGGGGTGGGGATGCCGCTCCACGTACCCCTTGCGGACCAGTTCCTCGACCAGTTGGGCGGCGGCCTGCTTGGTGACCCCCAGATGCTCGGCCAGGTCGGCCGTAGTGGCGTCACCCAGCGAGATGCGGGCAAAGGCGAACCCGTGTGCGGGCCGCAGGTCCTCGAATCCCTGCTGGGTCACGCGGGTGTGGATCTCCTGCACCAGCTGCCCGGAGAGTGCCAGCACGAGCGCGGAGAAGGCCAGGGCGTCATCCATGACTTGACTATATCTGGTCAAGCTGCTTGTCTATATAGACAAGCAACTTGTCTATAAGGAGGTCGGTATGCCCTTCATCCGCAGCGACGAGGCCGTCGTGCACGAGATCCACGGTGCCCGCTTCGTTTCCTACGTCCGCCCGGACACCGGCAGCCGGGACCTCGCCGCCTGGCGCGGCGAGATCCCGGCCGGAATGGTGGGCCCGGCCCACACGATCAGTCACGAGGAAACGTTCTACGTTCTGTCCGGCCGCCTCCGGCTCACCATCGCCGGCGAGACCGCCGAACTCGGCGTCGGTGACGCGGCGGTGGCTCCGGCAGGCTCCGAGCTGGCGGTTGCCAATGCCACCGACCAGCCCGCGCACATGTGGGTCACTACACGTGTCGGGCTCAGCGCCGAACTGGCCGACGGCAGCACCATCACGCCGCCCTGGGCTCACTAGGGCCAGAGGGGGCCGGTGGCCACGCTTCCCGGATCCGCGCCGGTCTCTCTTCCGGGGAAGCAGTCCCTCATTCGGTGCTCAGCCGGAGCCGGTCGCGCTGGATCCGGTGAGCGAGGGTGCGGCGCACGGAGGTCGATGCGGTGGTGGTCTCCTTCGACGGGACGTCGAGCCCACGGCTGATCTCGTCGTACGCGTCCCGGTAGCTGCCGGGCATCTCCGCCTGGTGCAGCCTCAGGTCCTCTTCGAGGAGGCGCCGCAGCTCGTCGACGTTCTGGGGCGTGAAGCGCTTCTTTCCCCGGGCGATGGCATGGACGTAGCGCGTGCAGCGGGCGGTGTCACAGAAGGTCTCGGAGATTTCCTCGGCGAGGCCCCACAGGCGCCCTTCGAGCCATGGCGTGTCGTACTGGTCGAGGGAGAGTGTCATCGGGGGCAGTGGGCCGGCGGCCTGGTGCTTCGTCACCTGCTTCGACACGGCGGGCTGACTCATGTCGGTGAGCCGGGCGATTCTGTCCTGGGTCCAGCCCAAGCCGACGAGCACTCTGATCATTTCGGCGCGCAGCGTCCGCATCTCCTCGCCCGCACGGATGACCTCGTTCATGCCGGCGAGCATCCGCTCGGCTTGTTCCTCGGTCAGCACCCCGGGGTCCTGATGCGTGTCTTCTCCATCTGCCACCGCTCCGTTATACACCCGGGCACCCTCCTCTCATAACCGGGTTGTATAACCTGGTTATGGCTGGCAGAGTCCCGGCCATGCCTACCTTCTCCGCGCCTGACGGAACCCAGCTCGCCTACCGTGTGACCGGCGACGGCGACCCGGTCGTCTGCCTCCCGGGAGGCCCGTCGGACTCCCTCTATCTCGGCGACCTCGGCGGCCTGTCCACGCACCGCCGGCTGATCTTTCTGGACCTTCGCGGCACCGGCCGGTCCGCGATTCCCGAAGACACCTCCTCCTACCGCTGCGATCGTCTCGTCGAGGACGTCGAGGCGCTGCGGGAACACCTCGGCCTCGCCCGGATGGACTTGCTCGCTCACTCCGGCGGCGCGAACCTCGCGATGCGGTACGCGGCGCGATACCCGGAGAACGTCGCCAAGCTCGCCCTGATCACACCCGGTGCACGAGCCGTCGGTATAGCGATCACCGGCGAGACGCGGCGCGAGCTCGCGCAGCTCCGGAAGAGCGAGCCGTGGTTCCCGGCGGCGTTCGCCGCCTTGGAGGCGATCGGTAAGGGCACGGGCAGCGACTGGGAGGCCATCGCTCCCTTCTTCTGCGGCCGGTGGGACGCCGCGGCACGGCAGCACCATGCAGCCGGCCGGCCGAGCAACATGGAGGCTGCCGCACTCTTCGCGGCTGAGGGCGCCTTCGACCCGGAGACCACCCGCGCGGCACTCGCCACCTGCGAGGCCCGCGTACTGCTGCTCGCCGGCGAGTACGACGTGAACAGCCCCCCGTGCTCGGTGGCTGAGCTTGCAGGCGTGTTCTCCGACGCCACGCTCGACGTTCAGCCCGGAGCCGGGCACTACCCGTGGCTCGACGATGCCGACCGGTTCGTGGCGGCCACCGCGGCATTCCTGGGCTGAGGACCTCCGCACGCCCCAGAAGCCTGAAATGGGCCAGACCGCTGGGATCGCTGAACCGGGGCGCATCCGAGCTGCCTACGGGCGCATCCAGCGCTTGGCCTCGTCCGATCCGCACGGCATGCTGATCCGACATGCCGGGCCCGACGCGCGGGTGTGGCAGCCGGGGTGGGGGGATCGCGTTGATCGTCTGGGTGAACGGTGCGTTCGGCAGCGGGAAGAGCACGCTGGTGGACGAGTTGCGTCCGCGCTGGCCCGAGGCTCTGGTCTATGACCCCGAGATGGTCGGCTTTGTGCTGCGGGAGATCGTGGAGGTGCCGACCGGCGACTTCCAGGATCTTCGGTTGTGGCGGCGGCAGGTTGCCGACTTGGCGGTGGGACTGGTCGAGGAGTACCGCCGTCCGGTCCTGGTTCCCATGACCTTGGTCAACCCCGGATACGCCGGTGAGATCTTCGGTGTGTTGAAGGACGCGGGCATCGACCTGCACCACTTCTTCCTCAACGTCTCACGGGAGGTCTTGGAGAAGCGGATCGACGGACGGACCTTCTTCCCTGATGATCCCGAGCGGGAGGAGCGGGTCCGGCGCTGGGGCAAGGACAGGATCGAAGCATGCATGGCCGCGACCGCCACCGTGCCCGGGGACACGGTGTTCCTGGACGGCGCGTTGCCGCCCGAGCAGTTGGCTGACCTGGTGCTGGCCCGTGTCGGCGCGTGTCCGGGCCGGTAGGACATCCGGGGTGATCGCGGTGGTGGCTGGTCGCCCGCGATCCCTTCGCGCAGTGGTAGGCCCGGATCGCCCCCGGGGTCGCGGCTCACCGGCCACGGCTGCGACACATCACGAGGACACCGTCGTCCCCTTTCGGAACCTGCACCCTGCTTGGGCCCGCGTCCCCTTCCGCTCGGGGAGTTTTCATGTTCTTCGGGGGTAACGGATAGAGGCAGACAGGTCAACCCTGACGGGGGGCGTTCGTGATGGCGCGGAAAGTCCCGCACGACGATGCCGCCAAGGACATGGAAGGCCGGACGGCGGCCGACAGGCATCGGCTGTCACGGCCGGTGCGCGTGGTGGTCATGCTGCTGGCATTCGCGGGGATGGTGGCCTTCGGAGTGGTGCTGGCCCGGCTGACACTGGAACCTTCGGCTGCCTCGGAATCGCTGACGCACAGTAACCTGCGCCCAGGCGACTCCGTCCGTGAGTACCTTGCCCGACCGGCCTTCCGTGACACCCTCAAGCAACTCGGCGGCAATATCGCACTGGGTATTCCATTCGGCCTGCTGCTGCCGGTACTGGTGCCCGGCGCCCGGGGGCTGGTCCGCGTAGCCGCTGTCACCGCAGTGGTGATGTTGCTTGTCGAACTGGTCCAGGGCGCCCTCATCACCGGCCGGGCTTTCGACATCGACGATGTGCTGCTCAATACCGCGGGCGCCCTGCTGGGCTACCTGGTGATCGGGCGCAGGCTGGGCCGGGCCGTACACCCGCGGCGCCGTCACTGGTGGCACCGCTTCACCGGGCCTCCGACTTCCCGAGAAGGGCGGTGAGCCGGCGCCTCCGCCCGGTCCAGCCCGTCGAGGCCGACGTGTACCGTTCCGCCCCTTCCGCGGAGCGATCGGTCATCCGGGGCGGGCCGCAGGCGTCGTCACCCGTCCTGGTACGGCTCAGCCGCGGCAGCCACCAGCGCCCGCCTGCCCCTATCGAACCTTTCTGCCTGCCCCGCGCTCGGGGCCCCCGCAGGCACTCAGCCGCGTCGCAGGAAACCCTCCCCGTCGTAGGGCCAGGAGCGGCCGGCTCCGGATGTGCGGTAGGTCACGCGGTTCGACACACTCCCGGTCCGTTTTCGTGGTCCATTTCGAGGTCACCGTCGTGTTTGCCGCAGGGTGTGGGGGTTGCGTGCGGGGCGTCTGGGTTTCTGCCGTCTGTGATCAGGACTTGGGATCTATGCGGTCGCGACTCTGTCACAGTGTTACCGGCGGTATGGCCAGGTGGGGGGCCTGTTGCATAGCGTGACGCGGGCTCGTCGATGGCGCCGGGACAGGGCGCCATTCCCGTACCACTGGATCGAGAGAACCAACAGTGAAGTTCCAACGCACCCGCGCCGCAGCCGTATCCGGATTCGCCCTCGTCGCCCTGACCGGCATGGGCGTCAGTGGCTGCAGCGGTGATCCGGCGGGGGAGGGCTCGGCCTCCGACTCAAGCGACACGTCCGCTGCCGACACGGCGCCCCGCGCTGCCGACAGTGGTGACGCCGCGAAGGATGTCGAGATCTCCAGCTGTACATATAATGACAAGAAGGGCATATCGGCTAGCGTGATGGTCTTCAATCACAATGTGACGGTGACCTACACCTACGACCTCGCCGTGAAGTTCACAGCCGCTGACGGCACTCCAGTGGCCACCCGGGCCACCTCCGTTCCTTTCGTCCGTCCCGGCCGCTGGGAGACTCTCGACATCGCGGCCCCTTACACGCCCAAGGCGGGCGCGTCCACCAGCGGTGTCAAGTGCAAGGTCGACAAGGCGGAGCGCAAGGCAGGCTGAATGCCGTGGCCCGGCCCGGCCCGGCTGCCGTGAGCTGGTCCGGACCACCCGTGTCCGTCACCGCCGACCGCGCCCTTCGTCGGCTGTCGCGCTTGCCGCGGGCCAGGCGTCGATCACGGTCCGCCCACGGGCCGGGTCGCGCCACGGCTCGCGGCGGGGCCGACCGGCCGAATGGCGCTACCGCGCCACCCGGCTCCCGGGCTTTGCCGCACCGGGCGCCGGTGGATGGGCGTCCGGGGGCGGCCTGGGGCAGGCGCGAACGCCTCGACACCACCCCGCTCACCCAGGATCCAGCTGCCGAAATCGCCGCTGACGCCGTCGTCGAGAAGGGCGGGCCTACCGTCATCCGCTGTGCTTCGCGCGGCTGCGCCTGGACGTGACGCCGGCTGATATGCCGCTCTTCGGCGAAGGCGCGCGGCTTGCGGCGGTTTGCTACCGGGTCTGCGGCAAACTACTCCGGGCCCCATGCTGATCAGGAGGATCCGTGGACCTGGAGAGTGTGACCGAGGAGCTGTACGGGCTGCACCCGCAGGATTTCACCGCCGCCCGCGGCCGGCATGTGGCCGCGGCCCGCACCGCGGGCGACCGTGCGCTGGCCAAGAAGGTCCAGACGCTACGCCGCCCGACGCTGTCGGCCTGGGCCAGCAACGTTCTGGTCCGCGCCCGCCCGGACGAAGTGACATCGCTGCTCGCGCTCGGCGAGGGTCTGCGCCAGGCACACCGGGATCTCGAGGGCGGTCGGCTGCGTGAGCTCAGCCGTCAGCAGCACGTCGTGGTCAGTGCTCTGGCCAGGGAGGCCCGCAAGCTCGCGGCGGAGGCCGGTCACCCCGTAAGCGAGGAGGTCCAGCGGGAGGTCGCGGAGACCTTGCACGCGGCCCTGGCCGATCCGGAGGCAGCACAGCTGTGGGCGGCGGGCCACCTGCCGAAACCTCTGGCCGCCCCGGTGGGCTTCACTCCGGCCGAAGGGGGCGCACCGCCATCGCCCGCACCGTCCGTCCGGGACAGCCCCGACGCAGAGGGGAACGGTGGCGCCCACAAGCGCGAGCAGAAAGCGGAGCGGCAGCGAAAGCTCGCGCAGGCCCGGAAAGAGGCCCGCGCCGCGCAGGAACAGGCCGACGCCCGCGAGGGGGAACTGCGACAGGCCGAAACGGACAGCGAGCAAGCTGCCGCGCTCCTGCGGGAGGCGGAACGGCAGCGGGCAGAACTCGCCCGTCAACTGGAGACGGTGGAGCAGCGGGAGGAGACCGCGCGCATTGCCGCCCACCAGGCGCAAACCCAGGCCGAGGCCGCGGCCCGCGCCGCTGACCACGCGCGCCGCCGGGCCGGTGAAGCGATTGCACGCGCCGAGCGCTCCGTGTAACGGAGCCCGATACCGATCTTGGCCTTTAGGCCGCGCACACTGCGTTGCCGGAAGTGGAAGCCCTGGCCGACATCGGCTTCCTGGCCACCGATCCCGGACCGCTGCTGGATGCCTCCCCTGCGGATGATCGGCTACCCCGCGGGAGCGGGGGCATCACCCACGGCATGAGGGCCTGTCCGAAAGCGTGCTGGGGGTCACCCCGGTCGGCCTCTAGCCTGAAACTTCCGCCTCCCCGAAAGGGGCTTCCATATTGGAAAGCACGGCAGGCGCCATCCGGCAGCACTACGAGGGCAGGACATCGCGCATCATCGCGCGCTACGGCCCCGGCCCCCGGGTGCACTACCACATGACGTACTTCGACACTCCGCCTTCCGCGGCGGACCCCTCGGAGCGCGCGACACGGGCCCGGCTGGCCCAGGCCCAGGAGCGGCTCCTTGAACGGGCAGCGGAATTCTGGGACATCGGCCGCTACGCCGCCGGGCAGCTGCTCGACATCGGCTGTGGCGTCGGCGGTGGCTCGATCTATTGGGCGCAGCGCTTGGGGGCCCGGGTGACCGCCTGCACGATCTCCCCGGAGCAGATCCCAGCTGTCGCCGCGTTCTCCCGGCAGGCCCGAGTCGGGCATCTCGTCACTCCGCTCCTCGCGGACGTCTGTGAGCTGGCGGAGGACGGACGGTACGACGCGGCCGTGGCCGTCGAGAGCCTCTGCCACATGCCGGTGGACCAGGCCCTCCCACGCATCCGAGCCGCGCTGCGAACCGGGGGCGGGTTCTTCGTCGAGGACGGATTCGTGGTGGACCGCACCTGGCGCATGCCGTTCAACGACTTTTCGCCTGCCGGGTGGGCACCTTCGGCGACTTCGTCACGGCGGCCGGGCACGCGGGCCTGGCGGTGGAGGACACGCGTGATATCACCCGCCATACCCGGGACTTCTGGCTCCAGACCCTCACGCTGCTGGACTTCGAACTGGAGCGATGCGCGGAGGACGGGCCCGAGCACGCACGGCTGCTGCGCTCCGTCCACTGGCACTCCCGGTTCCTGCGGGCCTGGTACGACGGCAGCATCGAATCACGGCTCGTCCGGCTCAGGGCGGTCTAGGAGAACCCATGCCACAAGCAACGGACTTCTTCATCCCTGTGGTGCCCCGGATCAGCCCGGACGTGCCACAGGCCCGGCGGGGGACGCTCTCCTGGGTCCGCGAACGCCAACTGCTCCCCGACGAGACGTCCTTGGATCGCTTCGCCTCCTGGGACCTGGCCGAACTCGCCGGCCGCGTCTCCCCGCGAGCCGTCGGCGAGGACCTGCGCACGGCCGCTGATGTGCAGAGCTTCTTCTTCCTCTTCGATGACCTCTTCGACACGCCGATCGGTGACCACCCCGGACGTGCCAGGGTGGTCTGCGACGAGTTCACCGCCGTCATGCACCATCTCCGCCCCGTCCCGACGGCCTCCCCGCCGGCCCTCCTGCACGCATGGGCCGACCTCTGGAGCCGTCAGACCGCTGGTATGTCCCGGGCCTGGCGGACGAGGGCCGCCGAGGTTTGGGAAACCTACTTCGCCGGCCATGTCACCGAGGCCCGCCACCGCTTGTCGCGCCGTCTCCTCGGATCCCAGGAATACGTGCTCCTACGCCGACAGGTGGTCGGGGCGGACCCCACCCTGATCCAGTGCGAACGTGCGGGCCACCGCGAAATCCCCGACGCCGTCTTCCACTCCACCGTCTTCCGCACGATGCGCGAGCTCACCGGCGATGTGGCCTTCCTGGTCAATGACGTCCAGTCGGTGGAGAAGGAGGAACGGAAGGGGGAGCTGAACAACCTGGTGCTCATCGTCGAGCGTGAGCGCGCCTGCCCCCGCGTCACGGCGATCGAGGCTATCTGCGACATGGTGCGCCAACGCATCCACCACTTCTCTGCCTTGGAAGGAGAACTCGACTCCCTTTGTGACCGACTCGCCCTCCCCGCAGGTGAGTGCGCGCACGTCGAGGACTTCGTCGCGGACGCGATGTGGGCGTGCATGCGCGGAAACTACGACTGGGGGAGGCGTACGCGACGGTACGCCGCGCGCTGAACCGGTGGCTCAAACCTGTGAGGCACCCAGGTCGGGGTCGAACGGCGCGGTCCGGCGCACGGGGTGCCGAAACGGTGCGGGCAGTCGGAGCTCACCGTCGGCCTCGCACGCCGCTGAACCGGTGATGCTGTTCTCCTCCTACCGGTGGCGCAGGGGCATGGTGCCCAGTGCGTCGAACGCGGCTGCCGACGGCTTCCAGTACTTCGGCCGCCGCTGGTCAGGGCCTGAACGCCGAACGCGCTCAGGCCGCGATGAAAGCTCTGTCCCTGACGGTCTACGAGCACCGTGGCGGTCGTCGGCTCCTCCACGCGCTTGCGCCAGCGTTCACCCTCCGGGACACCAGGCAGCCCTGCAAGGCCCTGGGTTGTGTCCGGCGGATGTCAGAACCCAGCGCGCCACGGTCGCGACCGAACGTCCACATTCACCCTATCGGGGGAATTGTGAACTTAGTGGCAACGATTGTTGACGACTTCTGCTGTGCTGGGCATACCGCACACTGGAGGTCATGTCATGCGATACCGCACCGTCGCGTCGTATGCGCCCGCCGCTGCAGCCCTGCTGGTTCTGGCCATGCCGACAGGAACCGCTCAGGCGGCCACCGGCACCTTCTTCTACCACGAGCAGCCCGGAGACCTCGAACGCTCCCTGACCAACCCCGCGGACAACACGTGCTTCAACCTCGGAAACGGCGGAGGCCGGATCTCCAACCAAACCAACCGGGTAGCCAACGTCTACTTCCAGAGCAACTGCAGTGGCGGGATCTTCGGATTCTTCAACCCCGGCGACAACGGCACGCTGCCCGAGTACCACAGCGTGAGGTTCACAGAGTTCCCCCCGTGACTGCCGCTCACGCAAGGGTGTCCGGGCAGGAGCAGCCTCGCGACGGAATCAGGGAAACGCTGCACCGGATCCTGGATTCCTCTCTGGCCCAAGCGGGCGCACCTCTCCAGGTGGAGTCACGCCGAGGGGGCACCAGGGGTGCCCCCTCACCTCGGGAGAGGAGTCGGGCGGCAGCGCCGGGGGAAGCCTGTTCGCGATGGGCACGGTCGGTCGTCGAAGGGGAATGGCCACATGCGTACTGTGACGTTCGTCGTCGGTACAGGCCGCAGCGGGTCGACCGCACTGTCCGGCATCGTCAATGCGCATCCGGATGTGCTCAGCCTCAATGAGCTGCTGTCGTCGGTGCAGAGCCGGGGCTTTCCCGAGGGCCCCCTCGGCGGTGGGGAGTTCTGGCGGCTGCTCGCCGACCCCAATCCGGAGTTCGAGCGCATGATCCGCAGCGGGGTGCCGATGCCGGAGTTCGTCTACACCCGTCGCCCCGGACGGTACGCGACGGAGACCACCGGCATCCCCGCCCTGGCCCTGATGGTGCTTCCGCACCTCACCGACGACCCGGACGGGCTGTTCGACGAGCTCGGGAAGCAGGTATGCCGCTGGCCGGACCGTACTGCCGCGGAACACTACGAGGCCTTGTTCGATCTGTTGTGCGTGCGATTCGGGCGCAGAGTGGTCGTCGAGAGGTCCGGCTATTCGACGGAGCGGGTGCCGCTCCTGTGCCGGGTCTTCCCGCAGGCGCGTTTCGTGCACCTGTTCAGGGACGGGCCCGACTGCGCCCTGTCCATGAGCCGGCACACGGGTTACCGGCTGATCCTCCTGCTGCGGGAAATCCTCGCGCGGACCGGTGCCGAGCGCCACGGCGAACTGACCCACGATCAGATCCGTTCCCTGCCGCCCGAGCTGTCGGAGCTGCTGGCCGATCGATTCGACCCTGCGCTCGTGCTGGACCGTGACCTGCCGCTGCCCCGATTCGGGGCGCTGTGGTCGGAGCTTGTCGCCCGGGGTGTGGATCATCTCAGCGAGGTGCCCGCACCCATGTGGACCACGCTCGCCTACGAGGATCTCCTCGACGAGCCCCGCAAAGAGCTGACGCGACTGGCCGACTTCATCGGCGTCGAGCCGCTCCCGCAATGGCTCGAAGCCGGGAGTGCGCGCATCGACGGCAGCCACCGGGGCGCCTCCCCGCGGCTACCGACGGCTGAACTCGCCGCGCTGCGGGAGTGTTGCGCTCCCGGCGCGCGCGCCCTGGCAGGCGGCGAGGGTCAGAGCGAGATGACGACAGCTGGTGTCATTCCCGCTCCCGGCGACTCGGGAGGCTCGAGACGTGGTCGGCCTGGCGTACGCGCTTCCATTGGCCCCAATGACCGTCACGGTTGGCCGTAGGCGAGAGACCCTCGCCACTTTTACCGTACCTCCCAGGGCAAGGGGAAAACGTCAGCCCACAGTGCGATTTTCGGTGTGCCTTCGGGGGCTACCGTTTTTGCCATGGCAGAAACGAAAGCGCGGAATGTCGGCCCGTCCGGAATCGAGATCGCCTACGAACGATTTGGTGCACCGGATGCGCCGCCGGTCCTTCTGATCATGGGGGCGGGCGCACAGATGATCAATTGGCCGGAGGGCTTCTGCCAGGCGCTGGTGGATTGCGGCCTGCAGGTGATCCGGTTCGACACCCGCGACAGCGGTCAGTCGACGCACTTCCGTGACGCGCCCGTACCGGACTTCCCGGCCGCCCTGGCCGGTGACCTCTCAACGGCGTCCTACTCGCTCTCCGACCTGGCGGCCGACACCGTCGGCCTGCTCGACGCGCTCGGCTTGGCCGGCGTGCACCTTGTCGGCTCCTCGATGGGCGGGATGATCGCCCAGATGGTCGCGATCGAGTATCCGGACCGGGTGCGCTCGCTGACGTCGATGATGTCCACGACCGGTGAACCAGGCGTGGGCGAGGCCGATTTCTCGGTGTTCGCCGAGCTGGGAGGGCCGCCGCAGGACCGGGAGGCGTTCGTCGAGTGGCAGGTGCGCGCCCTGGGCCTCGCTGCGTCACCGGGCTTCGCGTTCGACGCGGCCGCCGCGGCCGAGCGGGCCGGACGGGTCTTCGACCGCGGCTACGACGCCCTCGGCATGCAGCGCCAGGGCCTCGCGGTCGTAGCGACGGGTGACCGCACTGAACGGCTGCGGTCCCTGCGAGTGCCCACATTGGTGGTGCACGGCGCCTCCGACATCTTGTGCGATGTCAGTGGCGGTCGGGCCACGGCTGCCGCCGTCCCGGGTGCCGAACTGGTGATCCTGGAAGGGATGGGCCACAACCTTCCGCAGGATGTGTGGCCCGAGCTTGTCGGCCATATCGCCATGCTCGTCCACCGCGTCGAGGGCGGCTAACTGGCCAGATGAGGAGCTCAGTCACAGGCAGGCCGCCTGCTGGGGGCTTGAAATGACCCGGAATTCGAACGCGAGCTCTCATGCGGTTTATGGAGCCACCATCCTTCCCCCCCTCGCGCCTGGTGCAGACCCAGCGCGCCTGGAACACCACTGCCAAGCGCTCGCCACACCGCGCCCGAACAACCACTGCGTTGCGCAGTCGGCTGTTACAGCTGTCCGCCCGGAACTGGGGGCACCCCTCCCGGCCCACTGGGCGAGGAGAGGCACCGGCGGCCCGTGTGGAGCTGCGCCGCTTGGTGCGCGCGGACGAGCGGCAGGCGGTGAGATCGGCGTGATGAGCGTCAAAGGCGCGACACGCCTGGAGCCAAAGAACCGATTCGAAGTTCTGAGGGCTGTCCCGAAAGGCGCCCCGCGAAGCGGGCAGCAGCGCGGAGAGGGCGTTGCTGGACGCTGCGGCTAGCCTGTACGCGTCCGTGGAGTGGCGATTGTTGGGGGGGGACTGATGGGACGCAGCAGGATGCCTGTCGGCAACGAGGGCAGGAACGACCTCTGTCTCTTCATCGAGCCGCTGGGGGAGGACTACTGGCTGAATCCTGGAGAGGTTTTCACCGTGGGGCCGGAGTCCGAGGACATCGATGTCTGGTTCGAGACCTTCGTCTCGAAAGATTGCATCACAGTGTGGCTTTACGAGGATGGAGACGCTGCCAAACTGCTTGTCGGCTACACGGTGGTTGATGCCGATGGCAATCTGCTGGAATGTGGCCACCAGAGGCCCTCGGGTCAGAAGTTCTCAGCAGCCGGCCCCGTCATGGACTGACTTGCGACTGTCTCTACTTCGATCACCCGGTCAGGGCGAGGTTGTGCAGATGGGCGACACCGAGCATGGGCTGGTGGACGCCCTCGCCTTTGAGCCGGCAGTCCCGGAGGATCTTCCAGGTCTTCATGCGGATGAATACGTGCTCAACACGGGCCCGGACCTGCTTGTGGGAGCAATTGTGCTCCTCCTTCCAGGCAGGGAGTTCAGTCTGGCCGCGCTCACGGCGGTGAGGGATGACGAGTCATCCGTCCCATCTGGCCGATGATGCGGTGCGCTGCCGACTGTCCGGCTGTGAGGTGAGGATGACCGCGATCGCTTCCTGCTGGCCGGCCGGATCCGTCAGCTCGATGCCCTTGGCCTCCAGCAGATCCTGGTAGTCGGGAACGCCGCTGGTGTGACGCATCAGGTTCCCCGGCGTGACGTCCTGGGTCCAGGCGGGCGGGTTGTCGAGGAAAGTCGGACAGGGGGTTGTTCAGTGCGAGCTGATGCCGCTCGGCCAGCAGAAGAACGGCATCTGCGGTGAATTGCGCAATGATCTGGATCGACGACCTCCTGAAGGCCACCGACTGATCACAACATCACGCAGGCCTTGCGGAGCCGCAGCCAGGCCGCCGCGATGAAGGGGTACGGATCGGGTTCATTTGGGGTGGCGGGTTGCCGGGCTCTGTCCGGCGCTTTGTGCGGCGGCTAGGCCGAGGCCGGGTTGGTTCCTCGTGCTGGACTGCGTGAGGAGGCGCTGGAGCCAGCGGGTGCGGGCGTTGCGCGCGTCCTGGCTGAGGGCGGCCTGTGGTGCCCTGCTGTCGAAGCCGTGGTAGGCGCCGGGCCAAATGTGTAGTTCGGCTTGGCCACCGGCCTGCCAGATCGCGTTTGCGTAGGCCGTGTCTTCATCACGGAACATCTCGGCCGAGCCGGCCTCGATGTAGGCCGGTGGGAGTCGGGTGAGGTCCGTGGCGCGGGAGGGGGCTGCGTAGGGTGGCAGGTCCGCAGCACCGTAGCGGTCTCCCAACAGTGCTTTCCACGCGGTAGCGTTGGAGGTGAGGTCCCACATGTCGATGCCGGTCATCTGATGGCTGGAGAAGGTGTTGTTGCGGTCATCGAGCATCGGGCACAGCAGCAGTTGTCCCAGTGGCTGGGGGCCGCCGCGGTCGCGGGTCAGCAGGGCGAGAGCAGCGGCAAGCCCGCCGCCGGCGCTTTTGCCTCCGATGATGATGCGGTCCGCGTCGATGTGCAGTTCTGCTGCGTGCCCGGCTGCCCAGACGAGTCCGGCGTAGCAGTCTTCCAGGGGGCTGGGGTACTGGGCCTGCGGTGCCAGTCGGTACTCGACTGAGATGACAGCCAGTTCCAGCGGTAGGGCCCACTCGCGAAGGATCCGTGGAAGCACGGACCAGGCGTTGCCTGTGATCATCGCGCCACCGTGCATGTAGTACAGCAGTGGCAGCGGGCCGGCGAGGCCGGCGGGCCGCGCGCTCACGAGTGTGACGTCCGGTCCGTCCGGCGGTCCCGGTACACAGAGCTCCGTCACCTCGAAACGGCCGTCGGTGCGAAGGTCTTCGGCCGTCGGCCTGGGCCGGGTCGCGGCATCCCGCTGCTGCCGGGCCTCGAGGTTGTCCGGGGTGAGCGGCTCTCTCGGCTCTTTGCCCATGGCCGCCACCGCGACGCTCAGTTCGGGGTCGAAGGGGGGAACTGCCTTCGGTGTGGGGAAACGGCCGTGCTCCGACGGTGCGCGGCGGGTGCTCATGACCTACCCCCCGGCCGGACGGCGGGACGCTGTCCGGCACCCCGGCTGGAACAGTTCTGCTGCACCCGAGTGCAGCAGGGGAACGCTCCTCTGAGACCCATACGGCGTAGCCAATCACACCGTCGGGCGGCACCGCTGCCCAGACCGCAGACCGCAGACCGCAGACCGCAGACCAGGGCCATGGGCCGGGGGTTTCCGCGTCACTGTTCCGGACGGCAGGTCGGTACACCACCGACGACGTTGAGTTGAGCAGGGTGACGGGTGGTCAGGAATTCGAGATCATTCCATGGCCCTTTCTGGGCTCACTCCGGTGACAGTTCCCTCAGGCCGACGGCGGCCGGGGCGCCCTTCAGGACGTAGGGTCCGTCGAGGCGCCCATGCTCAAGCCGAGCGGTTCGTCACTATTGCAGGGAGCAGAGGGCTCCTTGGGTTCCTACCTGATGACGGGCAGTCTGGTGGGCCTTGTCCGAACATGCCAGAAAGCCTGGGTGAAGGTTGCCCGTCCGGAGGTAGCCCCATGAGTTGAGCTGAGTTGAGCACATGCTGGTGATCTCTTGCGCTCACTGGCCAACTAGGACTTGTCCGGCCGATCATGTGACTGCTTCGAATCCGGGTCGTTCTCTTGGGCCGAGACTTTCCGGGCAGCTTGTGCCAGAACCGCGCCGGTGTCCGGTCACCGTCACATCGCCATGCGATCACACGCTTGACCTCAATCACGCTTGAGGTGTGATGATGATCCACATGACCACGGAAGCCACATCCCACGCGGCAGACATCGTCCCTAGGGCTGCGACAGGGCCTCCCGGACGGCGTCGATGCCGAGGGCCAGGTCCGCGTGGAAGCTCTGGTGGAGGTCGAAGTCCCGGGTCATGTCGACGTAGTAGCCGTCCGGCAGGGTCGACTCGGCACGCGAGAGGTCGCTGTTCAGTTCGTCGAGCTGGTGGATCATCCGGTGGGTGTCGCTTAGGGACTGCGTGAGGGCCTCGGCGAGCGAGCCGCCGGACTGAGGGGAGGTGTCCGCACCGGGCCGGTGCGACGCGCGCAGCGCCGCCCGCACCGCCGCGCGCCGGAACTGGGCCAGGGCGAGGGACGCTTCGATCCCGTCGTAAGAGACCTCGTTCGTCCAGGGGTCGTCATGGGCGAGGCCCGCCGCCAGGAAGCCGACGCGGCGCGGGACGTCGAGGTCCTTCACCGCCTCGAACATCGGCGCTGCGAGCGCGGCGTCCTGTGCCAGTGCGACCGCGAACGCCCGGGCGTCCTCCCTCCGGAACTCGTCCCTGGTGGCCCGTGTCCCGGACCTCTCGGCCTCCCGCCGGAATCGCTCCACCTGAAGGGCGAGCACCGCTCCGAGCCGTACGGCCGCCAGCTCGACCACGGGAAACCCGCCGAGCGCAGCCTCGCGGCCCTGCGCGTCGCACCGGGCGAGGCCGGCCGCGTACGCCCGTACCCCGGATGGCGCGGGCTCGGCGAACGAGTGCAGCACTGGTGCGCCGAAGGGCGGCACGGGGAGCGAGGGGCCGAGGTTCCACAGCGGCGGTACGGGCGCGCGGCGAGCGGTGGTCCCGTCCGCACCAATGGAGCCGCTCACCTCGTCCAGCCCGGCCCGCAGGTCGAGTACGGGATCCAGCGCGGCGGCCAGCTCGCCCAGCAGCTCCGTGAACCTGACGTCTGCCTCCGCGGCCCCCTCGGCCGCCCCAGACCCCTCGGCCTCCCCCGGCGCCTCGGCACCTCTGGCCTGCCGTACCCCCGTCTCCGCTTCGAGTAGCTTGCCGACGTGGCGCAGGGTGCGGTGCACCTTCGGCATCGACAGGCCCAGCTCGTACCCGATCGCTCCCGGCGCACAGCCGGCCAACCGAAAGGCAATGACGTTGAGTTGGCGCTCGTTCAACTCTCTCAGCGGGGCGAGCGCCACCACCGTCCGGACCTGCACCAGGGCGTCGGTGCTGCCCTTCCCCAGGAGGGCGGGCACCGTCCCGTGCGCTGGGCGGAGCGCTCCGCAGCCGCCTCCGACGGTCATCCGGCACGTCCAGGACCGCAGCGCCTGCGCGGTGACCACGGGGGTCCTGGTGTCCTTCGTGGCCCCGACCACGTTCGCGACCAGCAGGTCCATCCACCGCCGGGCCACCGTCATCGAGTCCTGGGCGCGTTGCGCCGCCTCCACCAGGTCCGCGCCCCGCAGCAGCGACAGGGCGACGAGCGGCCCCGCATGCGCCCGGTAGTAGTCCCCGAACCCGACCCCGCTGACGGACACCGCATCCGCTGGATCTGTCGCCATTAACCCAACTCACCTGCCTTTGCCGCCACTTGTAGTTCCCGTCGGAGTTCAAGGTAGAGGCTCGACGCGGGGTGACGGAAACTGCCCCGCCCCCTGGAGCGAGGGCGGGGCAGTCGCGTGGGCGGTGCGCGGCACAGCGAGACCCAGGTCAGACCACCGGGGATGGGTGGGCCGGGTCCTCGAGGCCCGAGACGTGCTGGACCACGCGGATGACCGGGCAGGAGTAGCCGAAATCGCTATCGTCTACCAGGCCGCACTCCACATCGTCGGCCTTCTCATCTGGACCCGACGCTGGCCGACGAGACAGGATCTAGGTGGTGGGTGTGGGGTAGGTGGGGTATTCGATTCCGGTGATGTGTTGGACGACGCGGATGACTTGGCAGGAGTATCCGAATTCGTTGTCGTA
>NZ_JACHJG010000019.1 GCF_014203545.1 Streptomyces netropsis | reverse complement strand
CAGCTCAGGGCCGTCCCACCGCTACCTTGCGTGCCAACTACCGTGCTCAGCCGCCAACCAGCGTGCTCAAGCGCCAACTGTCCCGCTCAGTCACACGACGGCGGCGTGCCGTGGTGATGGATTCGGTTCCGGAATTCGAACAAGCGTAGTATTTGGCCATGGCTGAAACCTTTGACTTCCCCGACGACCTACGGGCCGCCCAGCAGGAGTCCCAGCAGGTCACCGCGGAACTTGAGGCCCTCTACCGGGAGCTTCCGTGGTCGGTGGAACCTCACCCGGGATTCACCGCGCGGGAGGGCGACCACTTCCCCACCGAGCGTCCCGCGACCGAGGGCTGGACACCGGAGCAGCAGGAGACGGTCGAGCAGCTGCGGGCCCGGCAGCGTGAGCTCGCCACGACCGTCATCACGCACCCGTACTGGAGCACCGAGGCCGTCAGCGGCGACGTGGTGGCCGCGCGGATGGCTCTCAAGCGCCTCTTCCCGCCGGTCGCGTAGCGATGGACTCCCCTGCCGCGATGCGCGAAGAGGATGCCCCGGCGCCGCCGGTGAGGGTGGAGCTGCCGGACGGGTCCACCGCCACCGCGCAGATCCTCGCCCACATCCGGCTCGGCCCGAAGGGCCCGTGGTGGTGCTGGCTGCGCCTGGACGTGTGGTCGCGGGCCCCCGTCGGCGACGGCACGACAGCCGAGCCGCATTCCGTCCTCTTCGAGGCACCGGCCGCGAAGATCACCCCCATCCAGGGGGTCGACTACAGCAGCGTGCCGCGCCGCACCGCGCCAGCCCCGCAGCGCAGGAAGCCCGCCCCGGCACGGCCGCCGGGCGACGTCGAAGAGCTGAAATGGTGGCGGTTCATCTCCCGCCCGGGAGTCCACGGCGGGACACTGCACCGCGGTGACTGCCGGACGTCGACCGGAGGAGCGCTCCTCAGCCTGAGGGAAGCGCGCCTGATCCTCGACGAGCCAGGTGTCGTGCCGTGTCCGCAGTGCCGACCCCAGGACCGAGTACTCCAGAAACCGCCCGACGGCACGACGTAAGCGTGCCCGCACACCCGGTCCGGGAAGGGAAACCTCTACAGGCGGCGTAGCCACCGGCGAAGCCGCCGCACCGCGAGCCGCCGCGCGATCGTCGGTCCTGCGGTGCCGGCCACGACGGGGGAGGCCACGATGGCGAAGGCGGCGTAGGGTCCGATCATCTCCCGCAGGACCAACGCCCCGCCTGCCGCCAGCAGGAGGCTGAGCCCCACCGCGAGGTCTCGCTCGCCCATACGCCCTCCCCTGATCGCCCAGAGGCTCCGACGATAGAACGCGCCCCTGACAGGCGCGCGCTGTTTTGTTCGATCGCGCGTAAAGGCAGGGAGCCGCCCGGCGGCGACCCGGCCCGCGCCGGGGGTTCGCTCGTGGGGGTGGTGCGCCTGCCGACGGCGAACCGTCCCAGCGGCCGGAACCGTCTGGGCGGGCATGACTCGTATCGACGACGTGCACGTATCCGAGCCCGGTCTGGTGGTCCTGGACATCACCGCCCACGACGAAGCGACCGCACACGCCATGATGGCCTCCCTCGAACGGCAGTGGGCCACTTCCGGGATGGGTCCCGTACGGCGGGAGCCCGGCGAGCCGGGGGTCAAGGCCCGCATCTACGCGGACCTCCGACGCCCCGGCAGCAAGGCATAGCGCGGGCGGGCGGCTCAGCCCCAGACACCGGCTCAGATTCCAGGCGTCGGCCCCTTGGGCCACGCGGGCAGCCGCTTCCGCAGGGCTCCTGCGCGTTGCCTTCACCACGGCTTTCCCGGCTTCCTGTTCCGCGTGTGGCGGCAAGGGTCTCGGGCAAACGCACCCACTGTTAGCGTCGGCCTCAACTGGTTCGCGGCGGGGAAGGGCGGGACGATGTCAGGGACTACCGACGGCTGTGAGGAACTGGCGCAGCATCCGTTGGTCGCGGTCTATCCGGGGGCTCGGGTGCCAGCCGCCGAGGTGGACACCCACCCGGTCGCCGGTCCCGACGGCACGCTGCAGGTCCACGTGACCCGCTACCCCGTGGAACCCCCCGGCCTCATGTGGCAATCGCCCCGGTCGCTCACCTTGCACCTGCTAGCCGTTGAACCGCGCCCGTCGGACGAGATCCGGGCCCGGATCCCCATGTCCTGGACCGATGAGCAGCGCCGCAAGCTCTCCGTTGAGAACGCGGGCCAGGACCGGCTGGCAGCCTCCGCCACAGTCGTGATCGCACACGCGGGAAACACCCCGCCGCTGCTCGCCCTGGACAGCCTGCGCCGCCGGCGCGCCGCCGCCCAGGCCGTCGGTGTCATCACTGACGAGCGCACCGTCCTGGTCTGGCTGAGCACCAGTGACCTCGCCGCCGCCTCCGGCTACACCGTCACCATGACCGCCGACGCCGACCCCGGCCCGCTCAGCCTCTACCCCTCGGCACTCCTCGGCTGGGCACTGTGGTGGCGCGAGCAGGCCGACCGTCTGACCGACGAGCACGTCTCCTTCGAGGAACTCCCGCCCCCGCCCTTGGAACTCGACGTCGTCGAGGCGTGGACCCCCTACCGCGTCAGCCTGACCTCCCACGAACGCACCACCTTCACCCCCCTGCCCCGCCCACCCCGTGAACCGGACGGACCTGAGTACCGCTGACGCCGCTCCACCACCACGTCCCAAGGCCGCACGCAGGCGGCACGTGGTGGCTGGCGCCGTTCGGCTCCGGGCGAAGGGAAGCCGGCTCGGAACGCACGTCGGTCGCTGGCGCCAGCGCTTGCCCGCGGCACGACAGGAGGGCCGACCGCGGTGGCCATGCCGGCTGCGGCTAGTAGTCGGTCTGCCCGGTGACGGCCGCGTAGATCACCGTCGCGATGTCCCCGCACCGGTGCAGCGCGAGTTCAATCTCGGCGCGCTCTGCGGGGGACAACTGGGCCTCTTCCCAATGGTGGGCATCCCAGAACCGCGTGTCCTGCTCAGCCTCCCCGGCGACGAGATCTGCGGCAGGCGCCGGCGGGGGCGAGGCCTGCCACGCCGCCAAGAGCCGTGCGGCATACGGCAGGACCGGCTGGGCGGCGTCGCCGTACGCCTGGACCAGGTGCACCATCGGGCTGCCCGCCAGCCGTTCCCGCCACCGCGGCAGCACCTCGTCAGTGAGCTCACACACCAACAGCGCCTGAACCACGAGCGTCTGCGTCAGCCACAGACCCCGCTCACTGGACGGCATGTCCGCCGGCGACGGATTCTCTACCAGCCGGTCGCGGCACTCGAACAGGGCACCGCCCAGAGCACACTCCTCCTGGCCCGGCACCCACTCTCCCCGGACCAGAGCCCGCTCGACCGCCGCTATCTCGTCTGCCATACCCGTCACCGTAACGGCCCCGTCTTCTTCGCCGTCTTCAACTTCGGCTTCAGGGGCCGCTTGCAGACCGGCTGCCATCCCAGAGGCTCGTCGGGCTCTCGCTTCTGGTCCTCATCGAGCGCGGCAGCCATCTTCTTCGCGGCGGCGCGGGCGCGGGCGCGGGCAACCACAAACGCAGCTCGCTGCTGTCCGCGGGCGAATCTGGAGTTGCTAGAAATAGAGCCACACGAAGAACATGCCGCTGTTCGCGCTGACCATTACTTCACCCGCCCCTTGCGGCGGAGAGAAATTCGCTACCTTCGCACAGTCATAGGCATCTGCGTAGCTTCCGTAAAAATGCCACGCCTTAGCCTCGATGTCGCTTGCCTCCCTCTTCTTGAACTCGACTGCCTCCTCCAGCGTGACCGGCCGGTCAACCGGAAGCCCTTCGCGCCCCTGACCACCCATGATCATCCTCCCGTGTCGGTCCCCCATCGAGGATGTGGCGGGGTCCATGGGCTCGCCATTTCGCGGCCGCCTTCCGGGTCGCGGTGCGAGTACCGGAACCTATGCGGGCACGGGTACGCAGACGCTGGGCTCGCACACGGAGCGGCCCCGGTACTCCGCTGAGTACCGGGGCCGCCTCTTCCGGGCCTGTAAGGCTCTGACCTGGGCCATTGCCGTAGCGCCCCTTTAGACCCACTGACGTGCAAGCGTGATCCGGGGTCCTTCCCGCCGTGCGGAAGGCCATCACCAAGTCTTTACCGCAGCGCCCGCCAGGCGGGCCGCCTGGCCAGCCCGAGACGGTAAGCCGCCGACGTGTGCACTCTCCCGCCCATGAACATCTCCAGGTACGGACAGCCCTGTCCCCTCTGCCACAGACCGCTGCTCCTGGACGTGCTCCAGGTGCACTCCGCGCAGTCCGACTTCCCCACCGCCGAACGCGTCACCGAGCGCCGATGCCCCGACTGCCAGACGACCCGGCCCAAGCAATGGACGGAGGGGCCCTTCGCGGCGGGGTACGGGCGCCCCGGCTCAAGCTGGGGTGACCATTTGGGCTGTCCCGCGTTCGGGCTCGTGGTGGATCACGTCTGGATGACGGCCAGCATGTGCGCGGACATGTCGATCAACTCTGGGTGCGCCTCGGACAGCCGGGCCCCGTCGACAGTCGCATCGAAGAGGACTGTGTGTGCTACGGATCGGCCGGTGTGCCGTTCGATGCTTTTGGTCACGGCCCAGCCGGGTCCTTCGATTCCGTACAGGGCCGTGAGGGGAAGCCCGGCGTCCGCGACCTCGGCGCGCAGTTCGCTGCTGGTGTGGAAGTAGGCGGCGGTGAAGAGGCCGGTGGGGTCGTTGTCCGGCTCGGGTAGGTAGCCGGTGCGCAGCCGGGTGGCCAGGCGGTCGCGGATGCTGGGGTCGGTGAGGCTGCTGAGGGTGTTGTAGTCGAGGAGGAGGGCCGGTCGGCTGATCGCGGCGGCGGCGATGATGCCTCCTGGCCGTACGACGCGGCGAGCTTCGTGCAGGGCGGTGATGCGGTCTTCCCGGTGGGCGAGGTGGTAGAGCGGGCCCAGGAGGAGGGCGCAGTCGTAGGTGGCGTCTTCGGCGGTCAGGGCTCGTGCGTCGCCGAGTTCGGTGGTACAGGCGGCGTATTCGGCGGCTTGGTCGAGGTGTTTGGCGATCGGGTCGACGAGGTGAACGGTGTGGCCGTCGTCAGCGAGCCATCGGGCGTGTGTGCCGGGTCCGCCGCCCACGTCGATGATCCGGGCCGGGGCCGTGGGGAGGTGGCGGCGGAGCAGTTCTTGGGTGCGGAGCAGCTCGAGGCGGCCGGCGGCTGGGATGAGGAGCCGGTCGGCCTGGTCGTGGGTCTCGTAGTAGGTGATGACGCGGGGGTCCATGTCGGGCATGCGGCTTCTCGCTTCCTTCACGGGTCAGCGGCTGGTGGTCGTGGGGTTGGTGGCGTGGAGAGTGCACAGGTCGGTGAGCAGGCCGCCGTCGTCGAGGTACTGGACGAGTGCGGAGTCTCCGTTGCCGTGATTGCTGATGGCTGAGGCGCCGCTGTCGATGGGGACCTTGATGAGCCGGCTGTCGGGGAGGAGCTGTTGGAGTTGGTCGCCGGCTGTTCCGGGGAAGGGCTGCCAGCTGTGGGCGCACTGGGGGCAGGTGGCTTCGGCCATGTTCTCGACGATCGCCGCGATGGGAATCTCTGCCTCTTGGAGCATGCGAAGGGAGCGGCGCACGTCGACGAGGGCCAGCTCGTGTGGGGTGGTGACGATGACCGCGGCGATGGCCCGGAATTCGTCGAGGACGGCGAGCTGGGTCTCTCCGGTGCCTGGTGGCATGTCGATGACGAGCAGGTCGAGGGGGCCCCAGTCGGCGTCGTGGAAGAGCTGGTGGAGGGCGCCGCGCAGGAGGGGGCCGTGCCAGATATAGGGGTGGTCGGCGTCGGCGAGGAGTCCGGTGGAGATGACGGGGATGCCGTCGCTGATGGCGGGCTGGATGCGTTGGTTAAGGATGCGCAGGCGGGTGCCGGCTCCGAAGAGGGTGGGGGCGCTGGGGCCGGTGAGGTCGGCGTCGAAGTGGCCGACGTTGAGGCCGCGGGCCTTCAGACCCCGGCTGGTGGCCTTGGCCACGGTGCTTTTCCCGACGCCGCCCTTGCCGCTGCAGATGTACACCGCCTGAGGGCGCTGGTCTTCATGCACGGGGGGATTCCTTCCTTCTGGTGGGGGCTGTGTCGATGGCGAGCCGGGTGCCGTCCACGGTGGCGGTCACGCCGACGGGGTAGGTGGGCAGCGGGTCGACGTGCCCGCCTTCTACACCTGTGATCACGGGGTACTGGCCGTCTTGGGTGTGTGCGGCGAGGACGGCCTCGAACCCGGGCTCAGGCAGGTGGTTGGGGGTTCGCAGGAGGACCAGGGCGGCGGGGTCGGCGGTGATCCCGGCTTGCCGGAGGTGGGTGAGGTCGGTGTCGGCGTCCTCGGGGCGGTAGGCGTGGTCCGGGATGTCGATCAGCAGGATGTGGCCGGTGAGGTCCGGCTGCCAGGGCGTCCCGGCGAGGTGCCGCAGGGAGGGCAGGCAGAACGGGGCCAGGGGCCCGCTGGCCCGGCTCTCGCGCAGGGCGCGGCGCGGTGGGGCGGGGCGGGTGCGGCGGGCACGCTGCTCGGCCTGGGCGGTCGCGTGATCTTCATGTACGAGGTAGTGGGAGGGCGGGATGGGGCCCGGCGCGGTGGTGGCGGAGGTGATGGCCTGGAAGTGGGCGGTGGTGTAGGGGAACGGGTGGTCGTACTCGCCCCATTGGGGGATGAGCGCGGGGCCGTAGAAGGTGACCAGGCGTGTGACGTGGCGGAGGGCGTGGTGCAGGACGGTGGTGTCGGAGTAGCCACACAGCACCTTGGGGTTCGCGGCGATGGTGTCCCAGTCCAGGAAGGGCAGGATCTGGGCGGTGTGGTTGCCACCGATGGTGGTGATGATCCCGCTGACCGACCGGTCGGCGAAGGCTGCGTTCAGGTCCGCAGCACGCTGCTGCGGGGTTCCGCTGGTCCAGCCGGACCGGCCGGCGGTTGTCGGGGCGGTGACCGTGTTGTAGCCGGCGGCCTGGAGGTTGCGTAGGCCCCGGCCGAAGACGTCGGGGTACTGGGCGGGGCCGGGCGAGGACAGCGTGAGGACGGCGATGGTGTCGCCGTGCAGGAGCGCCGGGGCGAGCTGCGGTGGCGGCGTCATGGCCGGTGTTCTCGGACGATGTCGGCGACGTCGGCCGGGATGGTGGTTGCCCACGCGGCGAGTTCGGCCGCCATGGCCGTGGGGTAGTCGCCGCGCATCAGCCCGAGGCACACCAGCCCCACGGCGACGGCTCCGCTCGCGGGCGGTATGCAGGCGATCTCGGCCCGGGCCAGGTGACGCACGCGGGTGTAGGCGGCCAGGATGTCGGCCGCGGCCGGGCGGTTGATGCGGCCGGGCAGGACCGGGGCGAAGTTGGTCGAGTCCTTGCGGTAGTGCACGGAGCAGAACGACAGCAGGGCTTCGGCGATGTCGCGCAGGCAGGGCCCGCGGTGGGCGTTGTCGAAGTCGATGAGCATGGCGCACTCGCCCTCGCCGTAGATCAGGTTCCACGGGTTGGTGTCGCCGTGGGTGAGCTGCCCGGCGAGGCCGTCCCAACCGGCCGCTTCGGCCTGCTCACCCCAGATGCTGACGGCGTGTTCCATGACGTCGAGTACGGGGCTGGGGACGGCGGTGCTCTCCCGCGTGAGCGTGATGTGCTCGGCAGCGCCGGCGAAGGTGTTCTCCGCCGGATCGGCCGGTACGTCCACGGCAGCGCAGTGGAGGCTGGCGATGGCTTCACCGGCCTGGACCCTGTCGGCGGGGGTGGCGGCGTAGCGGCGGCCGGGGACGTACTCGGTGAGGGTGAAGTACGAACCGGCGATCTCGAACCAGGGAAGGCCGGCGCTGGTGTGGAGCAGGCGGGGCACTGGCGCCCCGGCGTCGCGGGCCTGGGTCTGCCAGCGGGTGGCCAGGATCAGGGCGTCCCGCTCGCAGTACCAGGGGATCTGCTTGAGGAACAGCCTGGTTCCGTCGCTGCTCTCGATGACCATCTTCCGGCTGGTCTGTGACCGGACGTCGATGAGCGTGCAGTGATCCCCGTCCAGAAGTATCGGCCGGAACCCGGTCAGGGGGCCGAGGCCGTAGGCGTCCGCGAGCTGATGCAGCAGCCCGCTGTCGAAGGAGAAGAACCCGTACTGCGGTGGCTTGCGAAGAATCGGCACGAGAGGTGCACCTCCTGGGCACGGCGCTACCATCGGACGCTCGAACCGCCTGATGGAGGAGTCGACTTGAAGTACGCGATCAATGTGGATGTCGCCTTGTACCGCGGGGACGAGTGGCTGCTGATCGTGCGAGGGCTGAACGAAGAGCACGCGGCCGGCCGCCTGTCGCTGGTCGGCGGCACCGTGGACACGGACACCCCCGGCGGCGGCGATGTGCTCCTGGACACCGCACGCCGGGAGGTCCTCGAGGAGATCGGCATCGATATGGCCGGTGTCCCTCTCGCCTACGCCGAGTCCGTGTTCTTTGTGACGGACACCGGCAACCCGGTCATCAACGTCGTGCTGGCGGCCGAGCTCCCGGCCTGCGCCAAGCCGCGCATCGCCTCGCCGGAGGAAGTGGCAGGGCTCCGGTGGGAGACCCTGCCCTCCCTCGAACTCGACGAGAGCTGCCCGGCCTGGACGCTCCAGGGCGTCCAGCGTGCGGCTACCGCCCTCGGCCGCACCCCTGCTGTCTAGATCAGGGGGTGCAGTCCAGGCCGTTGCGCCGGACCAGGATCTGAAGATCCCGGATGTCGTCGTGGTCGAGCACCCACAGCAGCAGCCGCTCGATGCCCATACCGAACCCCGACGTCCGAAGCGGCCGGCGCTCGCGCATCTCGATGTACCAGCCGTAGGGCTCCTGGTCGACCTGATGGTCGGCCAGGGCGCTGCGCACCGCATCGGCGGTGGCGTGCCGCTCCCCCGCGCCGACGACCTCTCCGATCCCGAGCAGGAGGTCCGCGTTCGCGGCCGTGAGCTGCTTCTCGTCGGCGTAGGCCTGGTAGAAGGGCACGGCCAGGTGGTCGAAGTGGGTGACCCACACCGGCCTCCCGCACCGGGCGAGCAGGCGCTGCTCCGCCTCGCGGGTCAGTGTCCGCCACGTGCGGCCTCCAGCCCCGGTTCCCGTCCGGATCAGGTGCGGGTCGGACTTCAGGAGCCGGTCCGCCTCGCTGAACGTCACCTGCTCGAACGGCCTGCTGCTCCCGGCGACGTCTTCCAGGTGGGCGACTGTTCCCGCCGCCTCGTGCACGGTGTCGGCGCAGGCCTTGAGGATGTGCTGGGCGAGGTAACGGACGTAGCTCTCGACGGTGGCGATGGCGGTGTCGAGTCCGCCGGGGAGTTCGGCCTCGCTGTGGAAGAACTGGCACAGGTGGCTGGGGTCGGGATCCTCCCCGCGGAAGGACGGCATCAGGTAGTAGCAGCCGCGCTCGGAGAGCCGGCAGCCGTACTCCAGGGAGAACTGCATGGAGTCGGCCAGGTAGACGGGCCTGCCGAACATGTCGACCTTGACCGGCGCGGAGTCCGAGCCCAGTCCCATCGGGGAGGACACCGCCCCGGTCGTCACCGGGAGATGCAGGGTCGGCACGCTGCGGTTCGCCCAGAACTCGGCGGTCGCGTACGAGACGGCGTCCTGCAGCGTGACCAGCGTCCGGCCCCACGGGGAGCCGATCAGGTCCAGGTACCGGCTGGGGGCGGACCACAGCGGGGGTTTTCCTGCGGCGGGAGTGAGCATCAGCGGTTCTCCGTTCCGGTCAGGGGCACGAACTCGCGGGTGAAGTACGGGTCGTACACGCCGGGCTCGAGGAACAGCTCCGGCTGCTCGGGGACGTCGTCGGCGAGCGGGCGGCGCAGGACCAGGTCCATCACCCCCAGGTGACGGTGGTTGTCGTTGAACACGTGGCAGGTATGCCGCCACTGCTCCCGGACCCGGTCCCGCTGCTCCGGCGCCAGCGCCGTGATGCGGGAAGAGCTGGTCAGGTGCTCGGCGTAGGCATCGACAGCCTCCGCCGGCCGGGCCGCGAGGGGACGCCGGGCGAAGGAGTACAGCTCCCACCCGGCGGGGGCGAGCTCCTCCAGCCACTCCTTCCAGCCGTAGGTCGGGACATGGAACCCCAGCACCGCCGCCAGCCGGTCCGACAGGGATGCCGGCGGAGTGCTCCGGTAGTACAGGTGCGTGATCGAGACCATGCCCAGCGGGCGCAATACTCGGCGGATCTCGCTGAAGGCCTGCGGCCTGTCCTCGACGAACCCGAGCGCTCCCCCACAGACCACGGCATCGAACGTGCCCTCGTCCCACGGCAGCCTCCGTACGTCGCCGACGTGGAAGGAGATCCGTTCGGCGATCCGGTCGGGGAGCGCCGCCACTGTGCGCCGGGCTTCCTCGACGGCTGCCGCGTTGATCTCCACGCCGTCCGTGCGGCACCCGGTGATGGCGGCGAGTTCGATGGAGGTGAAGCCGGTGTTCGAGCCGACCTCGAGCACCCGGTGGTGCGGGCCGACGTGCATGGTCTGAGCGAGGCGGGAAACGGCGCGCTTCCCGCCGGGACACCGGTTGGTCTCGCCTACCAGTGAGATCAGGTCCACGTAGCCGATGGGTCGTTCGAGAATCATGTGTCCTCCTCTGATGGTTGGCTGTGTCCTCGATGGCTGGGGCACTGCCTGCCTCTGTCGCTGGCAGGGCCATCGACGTTCTGACTGGCTTCCGACGCCTCCAAGTGAGGGCGTCATGCTGCGGGCGGGCCCCGTTCGGGTTGAGCCAGGCACCCTGGGAGGCAGCAGCGCACAGGGGCCCTATCGACGTGCGTGTAGGCACGCCGAGCGGGATTTGGGGGCGGCGAGGTCGCTCGTTGGTCAGCGCCGGTGGTACGGCACTCCCGAGGGCTTCCGTCGGGAGTAGTAAGAGGTAACCGCGTCGCGCCGGAGGAAGGAACCGAGCGCGCAACCTCTACCGTGATCACCCACGGCGGGGTGCTACGCGGTGTATCAGTACGGCTCTGGCCTTCGGCCCCAAAGGGCTAGCGCATGGCGATGTTCATGTGCTTGGCCAGGGGGACAAGCCCCTCGACACGGCGGCGGCCCTTGTCCTCGATGATCTGCTGGACCGTGTCGCGGGCGAGGACTTGGTAGCGCATCCACTCCCCCGCCATGGCCCGCACCCGGGTCAGGGTGGTCACCGCGTCGGCGAACCGGGCCTCCCAGGTCTGGGCCTGCGCTACGTCCAGCAGGTGGCGGCCGCGGGTCGCGGGCGGCAGACGGCGGGTCGGGGGCACCTTCTTCGCCAGCCTCAACGCCTCACCGGAATGCCCCTGTGCCATAGCGAGCTCAACGGCGACCATCGAGATCTTGGCGGGTCCGAACGCTGCTCCGTGACCGCCGTTCAGGTAGTCCATGCGGTCGGTGCGTACCACCTTGGTGCAGCGCCTCGCCGACGCGAGCAGCTCCGTAGCTCCGTCGAAGTCTTCCTGCCGGGAGGCCGCCGTCACCGCGGACAGCATCAGCCGGCCCCACATCCGCAGCGCCGTGTAGTCAGAGGCCGCCATACGCGGGTTGAGCTCTTCCGCCGCCCCCACGGCCAGCTGCGCGGCCAGCCCGGGTTCGCCCTGCCTCAGCAGCACCCACGACAGCGCGTTGCACCCCGCCGCGATCAGCAGCCGGTCCTCCGCCCTGTCCGCCGCCACCATGGCCTTCTCCAGCGCGGCCCGCGCGAGATCGTCCTGGGACAGGTGGACAGCGACCATCGCCGCGACCTGATAGGCGCGGCTCAGCTCCGCTGACGCCACGCGCCGGCCAGAACCGCGCGCCGTGCGCACAGTGGCCTTCGCACCACCCAGCAACCCTGGAAGACCGGCGACCAGACCCGAAAACTCCCCGTGGTGGTACTGGCGCCACAGGACCTCAACCGTGTGTCTCAGCTCGCCAGCATCCGGGGCATCCTCCGCACCGGCGGCCGCGGATAAGGGCACTCCGGGGACCTCGTTGAGGGCCAGCACCGACCGGCGCAGCGCGGCGACGCTGGCTCGGTGTCCGTCCTCCTGGTGCAGCGTCTGCGGCTGCCCGAGAAGGGCCTGAGGCTTCACATCGAGGGCACGGGCCAGTTTGGCGAGGGTGCCCATGAGCGCGGTGGTGCGGCCATTGCGTTCCAGGACGCGGATGGTGGCCACGCTCACCCCGGACTTGTTGCTGAGCTCCTGTTGGGTGAGACCGGTCTGAGCCCGCAAGCGAGCCAGGTTCTCACCGATCGTGGGCTCATCAGCCATCGCACGCTCCGTGCTTGCCGGGGACCGTACTTGGACGGTACCCCCGCCAGGCGCGGCAGCCGAGGGGGATGCTGAACGCTGACGATCCGAGGTCGCCATGCTCGCCGAGCGTGGCACTCGCCACCCGTGGTGGTTTACCGCGGTAAACCACCACGGGTCCAGATCGGTTCCGATCAGTCGAATCACGAATGTCCTGGTCAAAGCGGAAGCTTGGCTTCTGGCATGATGCCCTCTGCCCGAAGTACCGGATCTATCGGGAAGCAAACGGAGCATCCATGCCAGCAAGTGTTTACGTCGTATCCATCGACCCCCAGGCATCGACTGTCTGGTGGGCGAACCGCATCACCGACCTGCCCTTCGACTTCTCCCAGGAGCACGAGTCTCCAGAGAACCTGCAGGTCCTCAAGGACGCCGGCGCGCGAGTCCATGTCATCGCCAACCAGAAGGGCGGGGTCGGAAAGACCACCACCACCCTGAACCTGGGCGCCGTCGTCGCAGATGTGCTCAAAACCAGCAATAAGGGCCTCCAGCACGTCTTCATCGACACCCCCGGCAGCCTTCAGGACGAGAACCTTCTCCTGGAGGCCCTGAAGTTCGCGCACGACGTCATCGTGCCCATGCCTCCCGAGGGGCTCGCCTTCGACCCCACGGCCCGCACAATCCAGAAGGTCATCGTGCCGACTGGGCTTCCCTTCAAGGTCGTCGTCAACAACTGGGACCCCCGGGACGGCACAGCCGACTTGGTGGACACCCAGGAGTACATCGACGCACAGGGCTGGCCTCGCGCACAGACCGTCATTCGCAGGTACAAGGTCCACACACGTGCGTCCGTTGAGGGACGCGTGGTGACGCAGTACCCGAAGAACCGGGTCGCCATGGAGGCTCGCGAGGACTTCTTCCGCCTCGCCCTCGAGATGGGATACGGGGGTCGCGCCTGATGGCCGGACGCCGCACCAGCCTCGCCTCGCTCGCCGGCCAGAAGGTCGACGCGGTACCGGGGCAGAGCGATCCGTTGCTGTTGACCCTCCCGCTCGACAAACTCGTGCCGACCCGCTTTAACCCACGGCGCAACTTCGGCACGGAGGAAGAGCTCAAGGAGTTCGGGCTGAAGCTGAAGCATCGCCAGCTGCAGCCCGCCGTGGTGGTCTCCAGGGCCGCGTATCTCAAGCTGTGGCCGGACGAAGAGCCTCACGTCGGCTCGGCATCCTTCGTGATCGCCAACGGCGAGCGCCGGTACCGTGGATCTCAAGCCGCCGGGCAGACGACCCTCAACGTCGTACACAACGAGGACGTCGCCCAGAGCCGCGCGGAATTCCTCGATGCCGTTCTCGCTGAGAACAACGATCGCGAGGACTTGGATCCGATCGAGCGGGCTATCGGTATCGAGACCATGGTCGTGGAGCTCGGAGGCGCAGACAAGGTCGCCGAGCACTACGGCAAGACCAAGGGCTGGGTGAGCCAGCAGCGCAGCCTCCTGAAGCTGACTGATGAGCTCCAGGCGTTGGTCTCCTGTGGTGACATGCCCGTACGCGTTGCTCGGAAGATCGCCGGATTGCCATCCTCCGAGCAGGAAGCCGCCTGGGAGGCCGAACAGAATCAGCGTCTGGCGGCGCAGAACGCCCCCCGGCAGAAGAGGGGCCCCCGGAAGGCCACACCGACGCCCCGGTTTACCGCGGTAAACCAGGCGCAAGAGCAGGGGACAACGTCTGAGTCGGCCACAGATCAGGAAACCGCCCCTCCCTCGCAAACGGCACTGCCAGCACAAACGGCAGCAGCCCAGGACACCGCCGCAGGCGGGCAGCAATCGGCCGTTCCGCTGCCGTCGGCCAACAACGACGACGGCGGCGAAGCGACCCGCACAGCAGCGGACGTCTCCCGGCCGCAGCCCATCGTGATCCCGCCTGGCTCTCCGGCAGACGTGGCAGACGCACTGGCCGCTCAGCTCTCGCCTGATGATTTGGCCGCAGTGGCGGAACTACTCCTGGACCGGTTGGGAACTGAGCACAGCGGTACCGCAGCACCGGCAGCAGCATCCGTGTAACTGATCCCTCAACCGTCGATGCCCCGGCTCCTACATCCACTAGGAGCCGGGGCATCGACGCGAGCGGGCACAGCCGCCGTGTGTGTCGGGAGCGGCTCGCTGCTCGTCCAGCGCGAGGTCGACGTCATCGACCTGCTCGCCGAGTGCCTGCCCGTAACGGAGGGATTTGGTCGTCGGTATCTTGACCGTGCGGGTCCTGGTACGTGTCGGTGGCGCTGAAGTCGAAGGGCACCGCAGTCGCGGCGCCACCGGCCTCACTGGTGTTCTGCAGCTGCTGGTTGAGGCGGTCGGCGTCGTGGTCGGCGTGGCGGCACTGGGTGTAGGGGCCGATCCGGAGCAGCGGTCGGCCGGGGCGGGTGATGTGGACGGCGTAGTGGGCTGGGGGCAGCCCCAGGTCGGTGGGGAGGTCCAGGCCCGCCGCGGCGTGGGTGAGTATCCGGTAGGCCGGCTGCCAGGTGCCGAGGATGAGTGACGTCTCGCAGCGCAGCCAGCCCTTGCGGGTGTCGCGGTCGCCGTAGCGGGCGTGGGGGACGTCAGGGTGCTGAAGGGCAAGAGCGATGACGTCGGGCCCGCGGTCGTCGCCGGGGCGGGGGTGGCCGCGCTCGATGAACGGCCCGACCCTCACGGCGATGTCCTGGCCGCTGCCGGGCGTCCAGGGCGTCGGGTGCTTGAGTGCGGCGAGCATCGAGCAGACCGCTTCGACCACGGCCTGGTCCTCGGGGGCGAGGGTTCCTGGCGCGTTGGCGCGGCGGCGGAAGAGACGGCGTTTCATCGGCTGGCCTCCTGCTGGGGAGTGGGGTGGGCGCGGTTGTCGGGCGTCTTGAGTACGCGCGGCAGGTGGATGTGGAGGTGCTCGACTTCGACCTGGCGGCCGCGGTCGCGGAGTGCGCGGGCCAGGAGTTCGGTGAGGCCGCTTGCCCTTTTCCGGACTAAGAAAATGATCTTGTTGTCCATGTCGCATCGACAGCCTCTAAAGCGACGGAGCGGGCGAAAGTATCCGATTGTCCAGATGTTCATGGATCGCGACAATCACGGCATGAGTGATCAGAAACTGTCCGACGGCATCGTCGCCCTGTCCCCCTTGCGTCTCGATGAGGCCGGGACGCACCTGGCCGGAGAGGACCAGCAACTGGTGCGCTGGCTCACCGGCGGGCCGGGGACCTTGGAAGGTGTTGAGGCATACATTGCCCACTGTCGTGAGCAGTGGGAGACGAGAGGGGCTCTGCGGGCCTTCGGCATTCGGTTCGGGGTCGAGGAAGTGCTGGCAGGGACCGTGGACTTGCGGTTCGAGGGCGAGGGCCTGAAGGCTGGCCAGGTCAACGTCGCCTACGGGGTCTACCCACTCTGGCGAGGGCGGGGGCTTGCAGCCCGCGCGGTCGATTTGGTTTGCCGCTACGCCGCTGGCCAAGGGGCAACCTGCGCGGTGATCAAGGTGGAGCCGGAGAACCCGGCGTCGGGCCGGGTTGCGCGGAAGGCGGGCTTCACCTTCGTCGGCCAGATCCGGGAACAGGACGGCACCGTCTACGACCGTTATGAGCGCCCCCTACTGCTGGGGCAGCTTGAGCAGACCGTCGAGCTGGTCGGGGACATCGTGGGGCCGGAGCTAGTGGGAACGTATCTTCATGGCTCCTCGGTCCTTGGTGGCCTCTGCCCCGCCAGTGACCTGGACGTCCTCGTCGTGACACAGGCGAGTCTGGGTGAGAGCCAGCGGCGATCCCTGGTCAAGGGACTGCTGGAGATCTCCGGCCTGACGCCCGAGGTCCGGCCGGTGGAGCTCACCGTCGTTGTCCAGTCAGACGTCAGACCGTGGCGGTTTCCTCCGATCGGGGACTTCCTCTGGGGCGAGTGGCTGCGCGAAGACTCCCTGGCGGGCAGCATTCCGCAGCCCGAACCCATTCCGGATCTGGCCCTCGTACTCACGGTGCTCCTCGCCGGTGACCGCCCCCTGACGGGGCCGCGCCCTGCCGAGGTGCTGGCCCCCGTGCCACACGCCGACCTCCTGCGGGCGAGCGTGGGGGATGTCCCCGAGCTCCTGGCGAAGCTGGACGAGGACACCCGGAACGTCCTGCTGACGCTCGCCCGCATCTGGTCCACCCTCGTCACGGGGGAGATCAGGGCGAAGGACGACGCCGCCGACTGGGCTCTCGCCCGGCTGCCCGTGGAGCACCGCCCTGTCTTGGAGCATGCGCGGGATCTGTACCGGACCTGCCACTACCAGGACGAGACCTGGAGCGAACAGCTGAGGTCACAGGTCCGCCCGCACGTCGACGCTGTCCTCGCCCGCATCAACCCTCTGGCGCAGAAGGCCCTCGGTCGGTGAAGAGAGGCATGCCGAGGTCGACCAGTTCCGGCCGGCCATCGGTCGGGGTCCGTTTGAGGCTGTTGAGCTTGGCGGTCGCGGCGTCGAGGCTGACTTGAAGTCCTTCGACTTCGCCGAGCCAGCCGTTGGCACGGGCCTCTCGGATGCGTTCGCGGAGGTTCTGGATGATCTCCACAAGCCGTGATCGTTGCCGCGGGTCGATCTGGAGGACCGGGCACCGGATGCAGGCGTGCTCGTGCTTGCAAGGAGTTCCGTAGGGCCGGCCGCAGGTCCCGAGGGAGACCTTGCGGAGTTCGAAGTGCTGCTGGAAGTCGTGCCACTCCGCCGCGGTCGGCTCGCGATATTCCTCCTGGGGGCGCTCAGCCCGGCGCCGGTCGAGGAAGCCTCGGTAGGTGCGTACCAGGTCGTCCTGGAAGACGGCGAGGTACGCCTGGGTGGTGGTCAGTGTTTTGTGACCGAGGATGCGGGCTGCGATGTGAACGGGCAGTCCGCCGGTCACGGCCTCGGTCGCGAACATCCTTCGGAAGTCGTGCGGTGTGTAGCGCAGCGGCTCGCCGGCCTGGTCGCGTAGTCCGGTGGCCTCCAGGGTCCGGTCCAGGGCGCGCTTGATGCCAGCCTCGCTCATGACCTGCGGCTGCCAGTAGGGGCGGCGCTGGAACAGGTGCGGCAGCTGGGGGCCCGTGACGCGCTCGTGTGAGTCGTAGCGGGAGATCAGCGGGACCTTCCCGCCGTTGGCGTCACGCAGGCGCTTGATGACTGTGGCCAGGACGCTGGCCAGTTCGGGGCTGACCAGCAGTAGCCGTTCCTCGTTGCTCTTGGAAGGAACGATCTGGAGGAGAGGGACGACCTCGTTGGTGTCGGCCAGTTTGTAGGAGACCAGCGCGAGGTGGGTGAGCTCGGTCAGTCCTTCGGCGCGAACTCCGGTGTGCCGTAGCGTCTCGATGATCGCCCAGGCCCAGAAGGCGTCATCCTCCACGAGGCTCTGGTTGATCCTTCGTTCGGTGCTGTCGACCTCCTTGATGAAGACGCGCAGAGTGTGCGGTTCGCCGATGGGGCCGACTGATGAAGAACGGCGGCATTGAAGGCGGGGTACTCCCCTGAACGGGCACCGCGTTGGGGGCTTTGCAGCCTCTACAGCTGACGGGCCACCGCAGGATGAGCGCTGCTTTACCCGGACGCAGTCGCGTGATCAGATCTCCTCGTCGTGATCAGGCGGCCCTGGGGAGGGGCCGCGGGGGAGAGGAGTGCCTTCATGCGTACTGCCGCAGAAGAGACGACGCAGCCGTGCCCGGAATGTGGTGCGGAAGTCCGCGGGGACAGCCGGTTCACTATCTGGTGCGCCGCCTGCGACTGGAACGTGGACCCGCAAGAACAGCAAGAGACCCAGGGGCGGCTGGAAAGAGCACAGCGCGTCTTGGCCCGGCGGCACGGCGAGAAGCTGCTGGCCGAGGTACTGCATGGAAGGGTCCTGCACGCACGGCGGGACGCCGCGGCGGTCCTCGCTTACGCGATCGCCCTCGCGGTGCACAGCGTCACCGTGGCACTGATCGCGAGCGGCATCTACTGTGTCGTACGCGGCTGGGGTGGCGTGATGATGCTGCCGGGCCTGTTCCTCCTGGTGGTGGCAGCAGCTCTCAGACCGCGGTTACCTAAGCTGCCCGAGGACGAGCTGGTGCTGCAACGCGCTGACGCACCGGAGCTGTACGCGCTGATCGACGGGGTCGCCCAAGTGGTCGGTACTAGCGGCGTGGACGCTATCGCCGTCGGCAAGGAAGTCAACGCGAGCGTCATGTCCTACGGCGTGCGAGGACGCCGCTTGCTGACACTGGGCCTGCCGTTGTGGGAAGTACTCACACCACAGCAGAGGGTCGCCCTGCTCGGCCACGAGCTCGGACACTACGGCAACGGCGACACCCGGCACGCCACGGTCGTGGCGATGGCGTTGCGATCATTGACCACCTGGCGTTACTACTTCACACCAATCCAGCAGCCGTCCCCCGTCGAAATGGTCGTCAACCTGGCCTTCGTCATGCCCCGTCTGCTCGTTCAAGGCGTACTGATGCTGCTGGACCAGCTGACAATGCGGGCGACCCAGCGTGCCGAATACCTCGCCGACCGCGAGGCCGCCCGAGCCGCGTCCACCGAGGCCGCCGTGGCCCTCATGGACCAGCTGCTGGTCACGGATTCCCTCACCGTCCGACTCAGGCGGGAGACCAACAACGCCGCCTTGGCCGGACTGCGCTCCGCCCGCGAGGCCAAGGACCAAGCGGACGAGGTATGGACGCGGTTGACCACGCACATGGCCGCCATTCCGGACCACGAGTACGAGCGCAAGCGGCGTGTCGCGGCCCGACGCGGGCACAGCGTCGATGCAACTCATCCGCCCACCCACCTCAGGCGCGACTGCCTACTCGCTGGCACGCCTACGGAGGCAGCCGTACTTCTCGACGACAGCCGCCAGCAGCGAATCGCAGCAGAACTCGCCCGTGTGCGCAGCGAGGTGGCCTGGAGAATCGTCCGCGACGGCATCGAGACCCAGTGACCAGAGTCGGAGATTCTCTAGCACCGGGCCACTTTGTCGAGGATCCGTCGACGGTCATAGCGTCGCCGGGCCGATGCGCTCGCCGAGCTGGGTTACGTGGCGCTGGCCTTCGACCTCCACGGCGGGCGCTATTTGGGCGACCCCGAGCAGATGCTGGCCCGGTGCATGCCGCTGCTCGCCGACCCCGACCGGATGCGGGGGATCGGCCACGCGGCGCTTGACGTGTTGCACGCCTTCCACCACCCGCCGGTCGACCACCCCGTGGTCCCCAGCGTCGGCTTCCACCCACGGCACGCGCAGCGAGCCTGGCGCGACGTCATCGACCTGCTCGCCGAGTGCCTGCCCGTAACGGAGTGATCTGGTCATGACGGCCACGGGCACCTGTGCCCGGTCTGCTGCGGTGACTACCAGCCCCAGTGGTTCGCCGAAGAACAGATGACCATTCATCGGTTGCTCTCCTCGGGGTCGGATGGTGTGGCCGGTAGCTGCTGCGCGATGAGGTCGTCGATGTCCTGACCGTGCGGGTTCTGGTACGTGTCGATGGCGTCGCCCTTGCACACCACCAGCCCTATCTAGCTGGGGGAACCGGCGGGCCTGCACAGTTCAAGGCACGTGCCGTCGAGTCAGGCATGTGAGGCAGGTTCAGGAAGTGTTCAGTACCACTGCGTTCCACACTTCCCAGATCAGGGCCAGTGGGAGGAAGACGGGGAGAAAAACCCCGCCGATGATCAGGAAGGGCGGCTTGCCAGGGCCCTTCCATCGGTAGAACATCGCCGCCAGCCCGAAGAGCACCGCGACCAGAGCGGCGGCGAGGAGGGAAATAACGAGGACACTTCCGACATGTCTGCTTGTAATCGTCGTACTACGGAATGCAACGAGGCCGAGTCCGATCACGAGGAAGCAGCTGCCCGTGATCAGACGCCCTACACGCGCCACCCGGGACACCGGCGCTGCGGTTTCGGTCAGCGCAGCGGAGACGGCCGATGGCCCGCGGGAGTGCGGCGGCATGGGCATCGCCGCTGTGAGCGTGGGCGCGCCGGCGCGCAGTAGGGCCAGGGTGCTGTCAACATTCGGACGGTCTTCGGGGTTCTTGGCGAGGAGGGCGGTGATGAGGGAGGCGAGGACGGGGTCGGAGCGCTGCATCGGCGGGGGCTCGTGGAGGGCGACCGCGGCCATGGTGGCTCTGGGGGTCTCGCGTCGGAATGGGGAGACGCCCTCCACCGCCTCGTACAGGGTCGCCCCCAGCGAGAACAGGTCGCCGGCGGCCTGGTCCTGGGTGCCCTGGAGGCGTTCGGGGGCCATGTACTCGGCGGAGCCTATGACGCCTCCGGTGACGGTGAGTTTGGTGTCGGTCTCGTGGACGGCGATACCGAAGTCGGTGAGCAGCACCTGGCCGTCGTCAGTGAGCATCACGTTGGCCGGTTTGAGGTCGCGGTGCACGATCCCGGCGGCGTGGGCAGCCTTCAACGCCTTGAGCAGCGCGGCCGCGACCTCGGCTGCGCGCGGGACGGGCAGCGGCCCGTCCGTGCGCAGGCGCTCCTCCAGGGATCGCCCCTCGACCAGACGCATCACAATCCAGGGAGTGCCGTCTTCAACGACCACGTCATGGACAGCGACGATGTGTGGATGATCGCGCAGCTTGGCGGCGTTGCGGGCTTCACGCGCGGCCCGCACCACCCGCTCACGATGCTCGGCACCGGAAGCTGAGGCGGCCTGCTGCGGCAGCCACACCTCCTTGACAGCCACGTCGACGTCCAACATTTCGTCGTACGCCTTCCACACCCGCCCGAACCCGCCTGAGCCGAGTTGTCCGACAAGCCGGTACCGCCCGCCTACAACCCGCTCCGACCCCTCCTCCCGAGCTCCCAACGCCCCACCTCTCAACGAGTTCACCACCCCTGGCGGTCCTGACCGGAGCGGCCGTGTCGCGTATCAGACTCTCACTGACGCAGGTACTCGATGAGCCCTTTGGGCATGTTGGAGAGCCAAGTGCCGCGCCCACCGCAGACTCCGGTGGAGCAGAAGAAAGGCCCTGACGTATGTGCCGACCATGCCTCACTGATATCCGAGGGTCTGTGAGGCATGGTCGGCGGCGGCCTACATGCCTCACGTGCCTAACGCATTCTCGCGACACGAGATAGCGGTAGGGGCCAGAGCCTCGGCGAAATCACGCGGGGCTAGACACTCAACACGCTGGACTTGACAGAGGAGTCGTCGCTCACCGCTTCGCGCAGTGCGTCCAGGGACAGGACCTGGGAGGCGGACCAGGTGGTGGCCAGCGTCGACTTGCCCGCGCCGGAGGCCCCGATGAGGACTACGAGGCAGCTTTCCGGCAGCTCCGGATAGTTCAGCGAGGTCATTCGAGCTCTCCTTGCAGGTGAAGGGCGCGGGCAGCCCAGTTCATGCGCTGCCCGGCGTTGTCGGTGAGCAGGGCGGCGGCCTCGTGCAGGTAGCAGGAGGCGTCGCCGTCGCGGTCCGGCTCGATCAGTTGGAGGGCGAGCCGGGCGACTCTGGCCGGGGCGCGGACGCGGTCGGCGCACGCACGGGATGGCGCGGTCACCTCGGCTGCCATCACAGCGCGATGCCGGCGGCGGCCAGCGCGAGGAGGACCAGGGCGGTGAGGCTGAGGTCGACCGCGCGGCGCAGGTGGCGGTACTTGCGGACGGCGAGGATGGACAGGACCCGGATGGTGGCGGCGCGGGTGTCGGCTTCCATGCCGACGCGGATCTGGTCTTCGTCGAGCGTCGCCCAGTACGGGAAGGAAGCCCTGTCATGGCCCCGCAGGCGAGGCTTGACGACGAGGAGCAGCAGCGCGGCGGCGGTGCCCAGGGCGAGGCCGGCGAGCGCGCCGATCGCCTTGGGTGCGGCCGGCAGGTCCTTGTCGGCGACGGACGCGAGGCCGGCGAGCACCGCGCCGTTGAAGGCGAGCAGTAAGGACGCCTTGCTGTCCGTTCGCGCGATCTCATTGGCGACCGAGGCGCAGGCGGCGTCCAGGTTCTTGTCGGTGGCGGGGACCGTGACGGTCATGGGTGGTGGCTCTCCTTGTGGTGGCCGGGCGGGCCGCACGCGGCGGCCCGCCCGGGTGGTCAGAACGGGGGTTCGTCCGGCCAGGCCGGGACGGGCAGGAGCCGGATGCGCAGCTCGGGCCGGTTCGACCAGCAGCCGCACGCCTCCATCTCGGGGTTCGCGCCGTCGACCCACCAGCCGCCCGCGCCCCGGCAGTCGGGGCAGGAGCGGCGGGGCTGGGGCTTGAGCTCGATGCGGTGCCGTTCGGCGTACAGCCGCCAGTGGCCGGCCTCGAGGACGACGGCGGCTGCGGCGACCGCGAAGGGCACGGCGGCCGCGGCCAGCGCGACGGTGCGGATACGCACCGGGTCAGGGCCGGTCGAAGGGCTGCACGGCGAAGCGGGTGCCCTGACCGGAGCTGGTGGGCGTCGCGGTGAGGAAGCTGGGCTCGGTCTGTGCGAGGGAGGCCAGCAGCGCCTTGATCCAGTCGGTGGAGCGCTGGAGGTCGACGCGGAGCGCGTTGAAGTCGGCGAGGTGCACCGGACGCGGGATGGTGCCGTAGCGGTGTCGCCACAACCGGGTGCGGATCAGTTCGGCGGCCTCGGTGTCGTCGGGCCGGGCGGGCACGCCGCGCGGCATCGCCCGGCAGGCCGCGGCGTGGGTGTTGGCGGCCTTGGCGGCCTCTGCCTCCGGCATCGGGTTGTACGAGGCGTTCTGGTCCGCGCGGTAGGTGCAGCCCAGACAGGCGGCGGCGTAGTTCGCGGTGCCCCGACCGGCGTCGGCGGTGCAGACGAGGACGGTTGCGCCCTCCAGCGCCCGGTAACGCTGGGAGACGAGCGTGCCCTCCGGCGTCCAGGTTTCGGGCGCGGGGGTGGGGGCGGTACGGGTGAACAGAGCCACGGTGACTTCTCCTTCGAGCGGTTCGTTGATCAGGCGGCGAGCCGGTGGATGGCCGGGGCCGTGGAAGCGACGTAGGTGTCGGGGCTGGGCTCGTAGCCCTTGTCGCAGGGGTCGCAGCGGCCCTGGGTGCGCAGCGGGAGGCAGAAGAAGTAGCGCCTCCGGCACTCCGGGCAGGTGGACCGTGCGGCCATCGCCCGGTCCAGCGCCCATTCCTGCGCGAGTGTCGGCGTGCGCTTGGGCCGGGCGAGGTCCACGTTGTAGAGCCAGGCCCGGGTGGGTGGTTGCACGACTGGTCGGGCCGGTACGCGCAGTATTTGCAGCGCAAGACCGCGACCGGGGCGTGTCCGCCGGGGCTCAGGCCCCGCTCGCGCAGCTGGCGTCGGGTGACCAGGCCCTCGGGACAGGAGCGCCGGTCGAACTCCTCCAGCGTCGCGGTGCTGCGCGGCACCTTCTTGAGCTCGCGGCGCCGGCCCTTCTTCCGAGGGCGGGGCATCACCGGCTCCAGGTACCGGGGAGCCGGGCGGGGCGCTGCGGGTAGCGGGGGCCGGGACGCTGCGGGCGGGGCCGGCCGATCCGGCGGCGCGGGCGGGGAATGAGCACGAGCGGTTCCTCCAGTGGTTGGTGGACAGCGCTGCGCCCCGCCGACGTTGTGCTGGTGTCGGCGGGCCGCCACGTGCGGCCGGGCGGCCTGTCCGGTCCTCGCCCGGCCCGCGCGGGGCGGGTGGGCGAGGGCCAGGCAGGGCGTCAGGTCAGCGGGCGCGCAGTCGGCGGGTGGCCCACTGCCGCAGCCGGTCGAGGTGCGTGGGGTGGGTGTGCCGCCAGGCCGTGGGGAACACGGCATCCTCGGTGAGGAAGGACCGGGACGCGCCGCAGGTGCACATCCAGAAGTAGGGCTCGGGCCGGGTATCGTCGCGGATGGCGGTGACCTTGGCCTGGGCGCCGTCGTGGCGTCCGTGGAAGGTGCCGACCCGGAACTCGTTCTCCTTCAGCTGCATGAGGTGTCCTTCGTTCGCTGGCTCGCCCTGGTCGGGCGTGTGCCAGACAGTGGTGTCGGAGGGGGTGATGTGCGCCGGGGTCAGCGCTGGAGCGGGGGGACGTTGTCCGGTTCGTCGCCGTAGTCGTCACCGGCCGGGGCGGGGGCGGGGATCGTGGCGTGGAGGTGGACCGCCGGGTTGAACTGGTACTGCGGCGGGTGGTTGTGGACGATCGGCCGCAGGGTCAGGCCGCGCAGGGCGAAGATGCTGGCGAGCGCCCACATCAGGGCGGCCAGGCCGGTGGCGGCGGCGCGGCCGCCGGCCGGGGTGGCGGACCAGATCATGGCGAGGGAGCCGATCCCGAACAGCAGCCAGGCGATGCGGGCTCCGGCGTTGCCGAAGAACCCGCCGACCAGGCCGAGCAGCCCGGTCAGCTGCCAGAACGCGTACAGGGCGGCGGGGGCGACGGGCAGGTGCGCGGCCTGGTCGGCGAGGAACACCCTGATGGGGTGGTCGACCGTGCCCCACAGGCCGTTGCCGTCTCCGGCGCCGGACGCCGGGACGGCGGACAGGCCTTTGAGCGCGGCGGAGGTGATGTCGTCGGCGGCGTCCAGCATCAGCACGATGAGGCTGAGTCCGCCGAGCAGGACGACGGCCTTGATCCAGTTGGCGATCTCGTACCAGCTGACGTGCCGGGCCTGGAAGACCTCCTCCCACCGCTGGTGGAGGAAGCCGCCCTCCTTCCAGGACGTCTTCCACGCGGCGCGCAGCCACGCGAGCCGCCCGGCGCCGTGTTGGCCGTCCAGTGCGGGGGCCGGCGGCTGGGGCGGCAACTGGTTGAACAGGTCGAGGAAGGACGGGTTGTCCTGGCCGTTGGTCGGCTGCTTGTCGTTGTGGGTCATGGCGTGGCTGCTCCCTCTGCCGGTCGGGGGGTGATGGTGGTGGGCGGGTCAGTGGATCTCGTTGCGGGTGCGGGCGAAGAACGCGCCGCGGGTGGTGCTGTTGTTGTGGATCTCGGTGTGGTGGGTGACCGGGCCCTCGTAGACGTTCTTGGTGACGGCCGCGCGGGCCTTGCTGATCGCGCCGCCGAGGGCGGTGGCGGCCATGGCCAGGCCCGCGAACGGCAGGGTGACCATGAGGACCCCGGCGAGGCTGACGGAGGCCAGGCCCTGCAGGACGAGCCAGGCGCCGCAGCCGATGCCGGTGATCCCGGCGCCCACGCCGATGCTCGCGACGGCGATGCCGGCTGCCCAGGCCGGGACGATGCGGTGGTCGGGCTGCGGCACGGGCGGGGTGGTGCCGAAGGCCGGCGGTGCGGTGTCGTCGCGGTAGGAGGTGGGGTGCTGCCGGACGGGCCGGGCCGCCCACTCGTCGAGCAGGCGGCGGGCTTCGGCTGCGGCCTCGGACTCGGGCATGCCGGGCTGGGTGGTGTGCAGGGGGTCCATCGGGGGTTCTCCGATCACGCGGGAAAGGGGCGCGCCCTCCTGGCCGTGGTGGCTGGGAGGGCGCGTGGGGGAGTGGTCGCGCGCAGCGGGGAAGGGCGTCGCCGGAGTGGTGTCCGGCGGCGCCCTTCGGCGTTGTGCAGCAGGTGATTTGAGGCTGACGGGTGGGTAGTCACCGCACCGGCGCCCCGGGCATCCTCGATCCGGCAGACGCGGTGGAAGGAATCGGATGGAGTTCGTCTTCGATTGCGGTTGGTGCGGCGGGGACAATTACTTCGTCGGCAAGCAGGTCGGCTTCTGGGTCGACAAGTGGGAGATCCCGTCGGAGTGGGACTGCCGCTTCTGCGAGGGGCTCAACTACACGCCCGACCCGCCGTGGACCGAGGCGTAGGTCAGAAGCTGGCGAGTAGTCCGGCGAGCGCGGCCAGGCCGGTGTTGATGGCCGGGGCCAGGCCGGTGGCGGCGAGGGTGAAGCCGAACAGCGTGCAGGTCAGCGCGGGGCCGAAGCGGACGTGTCCGCCCTTGCCCAGGACGACGACGATGATGGCGAGCAGCGCGGCGGCGGAGATGGACAGGCCCACGACGGGGTGCTCCTTCACGAACAGTGGGGGGCCGGCCGCTGTTCGGGCGGGCCGGCCCGGGTGATGGGTGGGTGGTTCAGGCGTCGGTGAGGCTCTTGATGGCCTCCAGCGCCTGGCGGGGCGAGGTGACCTTCGGCTCGGCGCTGCGGCCGCTCTTGGAGCCGCGCCCGCCGCCCTTGCCGCCGCCTCCGCGCCGGCGGGGCTTGCCGTCGCCGTCGTCGTCCTCGTCGGGCTCGGGCCAGAACTCGCCGGGCCGCGGCTCGGGCTCGCTCCAGTCGAACCACAGGCCGAGCTTGGTCAGCTCGCTGATCTCATAGTCGGTGAGCCGGTTGATCTCGCTGGGGAACAGGTCGGCCAGGTCGTCGTCGAAGTCCACGTACAGCGCCTTCATCAGGACGGCCCGCCCGTTGTCGAGGACCACGACCGCGACACCGCCGGTGGAGACACCGTTCTCGGGTTCGGCCTCTCCGGCCATGGCCCGCTCGATCGCGCTGCCTTCCTTGGGGGCGTAGCGGGCGGGGATGGTCGGGACGTCGTAGGCGTTCTCCATGGTGCCCTCCGCCGCCTTGCGGGTGGCGCCGGGCGAACCCATGTTGAAGATGACCGGCCTCGAGTTCTGCCGGAGGTTGTCCTTCATCTCCGTGGAGAACCCGTTGTGCGCGAACGGGCTCTGTCCGGCCGGGTTGAATCCGATGCCGTACTTGAGGCCCATGACGGTCAGGGCGTCGCCGTCGGCCTGGATGAACTCGCCGTACTCGGGGTCCTGGCTCGCGGTCATGAACTCGTCGGCGTAGACGTTGAGCTGCTTGTAGGGGCAGCGCGGGTCGCCGGGCTTGTAGTCGTGCGGCTTGCCGTCGTGCGCCCACGGCATCTCCGCCCGGATCTGGCACAGGGCCTTGGCCGCGCGCAGCTGGCGGGCCATGTAGAGCGGGGTGATGCCCTGGCGGTCGATGTACTCACCGAGGGCGGTGGTCTTCTCGTCCTTGAAGCAGGACGACAGCCACACGATCTGTCCGGCGTTGGACTCGGCCACCATGGTGACGGCGAAGAACTGCGTCTTGCCGCCGCGGGTGACGCCGAGGACCAGGCCGTGCTTGGCGGCGTTCTTGTCGTGTTGGAACACGAAGTTGTGCACCGGCTGGCCGGTGATGCTGAACCCGCACACGTACATGCCCTTGGCGTCCGGGGTGAGCAGCTCGCGGGTGGCGGGGAACTTCGGGGACAGCGGCGGGGTGTCGAACACGCTGATCAGGAACTCGGCTCCTTCGACCAGGACGAAGACGCGGCTGTCGTCCTCGGGCAGGCCCAGGGCGCGGCAGAGCTTGGGCAGGTCGATGCGCGGGGTGTCGGTGGGGTCGGCCATCTTCGCCCGGTAGAACGCCACGCCGCGCTCGTTGTCGCGGGTGGTGTGGACCAGCTCGGAGCCGGGGGCGCCGCCCTTGGAGCTGGCGACCCGGTCCGTCCACTTCTCCTGGTCGGTCGGCTTGGTGCGGCGGCGCTGGTTGGCGTCGGGGGTGATGTGAGCCTCCATCCAGCCGGGGCCGCCCTGGCGGCCGGGCTGGATGGCGACCTCCGACAGCGCGACGTCGCTGGACGGCACCGCGAACGGGGCGGCGACCGCGGCCTCGGTGAGGCCGGTGATCGGCCGTCCGGTCTCCGAGGCGCGCAGCAGGATCGTCATGTCGTGCCGCTGCCCGGGGTGCCGGGTGGCCTTGACGACGTGGGTGCGGCCGGGCATCCCGGCGTTCTCCCACAGCATCCGCACCTCGCAGGTGAGCAGGTCCGCGCCGTCGTCCGGCACCGCCGGGGCTACCGGCTCGGGGATTTCGGCGGGCGCCGGCTGCGGGACGGGGGCGGCAAGGGCGGGACGGTGACGGCGGCGGGTGTGCCGGGAGTACGGCAGCACCAGCAGGCCGAGCGCCGCCCATCCGGCGGCGAGGAGGCCGTCCATCCCGTACGGGCCCCAGCCGACGGTGTTCTTGGCGGCGACGTCGATCGCGGCGGCGGCCACGAGCGGGGTCCAGCGCAGGATCTTGCGTCCGGCGCCGGGCTCGTCGCTCTTGGCGGCGAGGACCCAGCCGCCGATCCCGGCCGCGCCGGCGAGCTGCACGACCTGGTTGACGGGGCTGTCGGGGTAGAGGTTCGGGGTCACGGCCAGCACGGGCGCGGCGAGGGTGTAGGCGAGGCGTTCGAGCGTGACACTGCGCGGCGTGGCCACCGGCTTCTCCTTCGGGGCGAATAGGCACGGGCGGCCCTGCTGGTGTGCGGGGCCGCCCGTGGCAGGGGTGGGGGAGTGGGGTCAGCGGTTGAAGAACCCGGGCCGGGGCGTCTTCTCGCGTCGGCCCGAGCGGATGTCGTCGAGCGCGCCGTAGAGCCGGGCGTGGGTGCGCCGGGTCTGGTGGGTGAGGTCGGCGGTCTCCTGCGCGGTGTCGGAGAGCTTCTTGACCTGCACCCCGGCGCCGCCCAGGGCGACGGCGACGTTGCTGGTCAGCTCCACGAACTTCGCGTCGAGTCCGGCGTTGTCGATGTCGCGGGCCACGTCCTCGGCCCGCTTGGCGTTCCTCCTGACGCTGCGCACGAGTTCCTCGAGGCCGATCCCGGCGTCGTCGAGCGCGCGCCCGAGGGCGTCGAGCTTGGCCTGGACGGCCTTGTAGCGGTTGTCGCCGTCGGCGACGGCGGGCGCCGCGCCGCCGGTGCGGAGTGCGGGATCGCTGCTCATCAGCGGGTTTCCTCCCTGCTTTCTAGTCGTGGTGGGCGGCGGCCGACGCGTACGTCAGGCCCGCGTCTTCCTTCGCGGCCATGTCCTCGCCGTACACGCGCGCGACCATCGCGGCCGCGAGCTTGGCGGCCTCCAGGGCCAGCCCGCACTCGGTCGCGCACCGTTCGGCCTGCTGCCTCATGCGGGCCGCGGCGTCGGCCAGGTCCGAGATCAGCTCGGTGACCTGGGTGCTGACGTTGTGGTCGCCGACCAGGTCGGCGGCCATGTCCCGCAGGGCGTCGGCGACCTTGTCCAAGGCCTCCGCAAGGGCTTCGGCCCGCTCCTGGTCGGAGGCGGCCTGGATGGCGATGTTCGCCATCTCCATCAGGTAGTCATCGAACGTGATGTCCGTGCGGTGCTGGGCGGCCAGGCCGCCTCCGCCGGACGGCCTGCTGACCTGCGCGCTGCTCACGCTGCTCCCTTCCGTGCTGGTGGGTTGGGTGGTGCCGGGCCGCTGAGTGTGCGGCTCGGGTGCGGGAAGCAGAGCCCTGGGCTCCACGATGACCGCGTCGGGGTAGTCGGACTCCTGATGCGGCGGGGGCGGCGCCTGCTTCGGCTCCCATCCGGGAAAATCGACGGTGGGGACCCCCATCGCGAACCACGCCCCCGCGCCCGTCGTGCCGGCCGTACCCGCACCGCCCGCCGGGCCGCCCTTACCCGCCGCGCCCGGCCCGGCCGGACCCGGCCCGCCCTTACGCGCCCCGGCCTTCGGCCGCTTCACCCTCAGCTTCCTCAGCTTGATCCTGGGCATTTTCAAGCGCGGCCCCTTGCGGCCACCTCCAGGCCTTCCGGGCCCGCCTCCAGCCCCAGCGGCCGCCGGCTTCTTCGCCTTCGGCTTCGGTGACTTCGGCTTCGGTGACTTCACCCATGGCTTCTTGGGCTTGAGGCCCGGCTTCCTCGCCTTCCTCAGCCTGATCTTCAGTCGCGGCTTCTTACGGCCGGCCGCGGGCTTTCCGGGCCCGCCTCCAGCCCCGGCGGCAGCCCCCGGCCTCTTCCGCTTCGCCTTCGGAGACTTCGGCTTCTTCAGCCTGACCTTGGGCTTCTTGGCCTTGCGTCCTGGCTTCCCGGGCGACTTCTTCGCCCCGCCCCCCGGCGTACCGGCACCTGCGCCAGAACCTGCGGCGCCGGGCCCCGAACCAGCTTTCCCCTTCCTCTTGTTCCTCTTGCGTTTCTTGGCGGCGCTGATGACGGGCCGGGGGGCGGGCTTCTTCCGGCGCTTCTTCCAGCGCCGCTGCGCCTCTTCCGCAAGGGCCTCGCCCAGGGTGGTGCGGCCCGGGCCAGCGGCTGCCGCAGCCGCCTTCTTCGCTTTCCTCGCGGCCGTTCGGTCGGCCTTCTTCTGAAGCTGGTCCTGCCGCGCGGCCTGCCGGTTGTCCCGGGCCTGGTCGCGGTCCTTGGTGCGGTCGGCGAGCCCGGCGGCCTGGCGGGCGGCGCGCCGCTGCTGCCGCGCGGCCTGGCGGGCGCCGGCCCGCTCCTGGCGTCCGCGGGACCGCTCCGCCGCCGGGCTGGAGGCGTTCGAGCTCTGCTTCTGGCCCTTGTGGCCGCCGTCTCCCTTCGAACCGCCCTTACCCGAACCGCCGGAGCTGCCAGAGCCGCTTGGACGGCCTTGGGAACCACCGGCCGTTCCTTGGCCCTTGGCGGCCCCGCTGCGGCCGCCAGCGGGGCGGTCGGGGCCCTTCGCGGCGCCCTTGGAGCCGACGGCCGCCCCGGAGTTGCGGCCGGAGTCCTTCCCCCGGGGGCCGGTGCCACTGGAGCTGTTCGTCCCCGCTCCCCGGCCGCCGGCTCCCCGGCCGGCTGCGGAACCGGTGCCGGCCAGGGAGGAGCGCGGGGCCCCAGGCCGGTTCGCTCCCGATCCGGAGTTGCTGCGGGGCGGCCCTGTCCCGCCACCGCCGCGGGAGGGCCCGCCCCCGCCGCCGGCCTTCGAGCGGCCCTTGTCCGTGCCGAGGCCGGAGCCGGTCGTCTTCATGCGGTCGGCGTCGGCCTTTCCGCGCGCTGCCGCTTTGTCGCCTTTCGCTTTCATCATCGCGGCGTGGAGCTTTCCGTTCTGCTCCATCATCGCGACTTCCTGCGCGGTGCGGCCCTCCAGCAGCGCGGCCTTCCGTGCTATTTCCGCCTCACGGAAAGGCGCTTCGCTTTCGTGCCTGGCCCGCGCCATTTCCAGCCGGAGTTCCAGCCAGTCACCGAGACGGTCGGCGAGTGAACGATGCTGGACGTATTCGCCCTCCTCGTATTCGCCGTCATCTTCATTGAATTCTGGTGACGTAATTCCCTCGGAGCGCAGGGCCGTAGACGGGTCCGGGGCGGCGGGGACCGGGGGCAGTTCCATCGTCGTCTCCTCCGGCGACTTCGGGGGAGCCTCGGGAACGTCTTCCGGCGATGGAATGGTGTCGCCGTAGTCCGGGATCGGCGGTGGCACGTATGTGGAGTCATCGCGCCAGGGACCGCGGACCAGGATCCCGTTCGGGTCGTCCACATCGGACACGATGCACCTCCCTCCTGGGACTTGACAGAGCGTGGGGTCTTGTGTGCACGCGTGTGCACGTGCACGTGTGCACGCTTTACGCGCGCGAGGCCCCGCCGGAGCCCGGCGGGGCCTTCGCTGGTGACGTTCAGTTACGCGGGGGGTGCTTCGCCACGACCTGCTCCGCGTACTGCAGCAGGTCGTTCCAGATCCGTCCGTTGCCCTCCACTCGCTGGTCCAGCGCCGTGATGAACAGGCGGCAGATCAGCGCGAATCCGGAGTACACGTCCTGGCGATTCGCTTTGACGTCCTTGGCCATTCGGGATCGTGCCAGGCGGAGCCAGAATTCCATCTGCCCTGCCTCGCCGCGAGATTCACGGGCTTTCCTCGCCTCTTCCTTCAGCCAGTTCTGACGCCGTTCGGCTGACCGTTCGGCGCTGCTGAGGGGGCGGTTCACGCCGACTCCCGACCAAGGTCGTAAATCGACGTGGGCCCACCGTACCCATAATTCTTGTTCTGTGCACCCTGCTGAGGCGGGTTGGGGGCGGCCTGGAGCTTCGGCGGGTTCTTCTTCCGCTGCCTTTCGATCTCCTTTTCCTTCCTGCCCTTGGCCGTATTCACAACGGCCTCGTCGTGGGCGCGGCGCTTATAGGCGCTCTTTTCCAGGCCCGCGGTGAGGTTGTTCAGGCTCTTGAGCACGTTCCCGATGGCCTTTTCGACGGGCAGCGCGCGCAGCCTGGCGTGGTACCAGCGGTCGCCCTCCACGTGCGTGTCGCGCAGGTGCACGCGGGTCTCGTGGGCGAGGGTCTCCAGGTTCTTGCCGATGTCCAGCAGGACCCGCTGGACGTCGGCCAGGTACCGGGCGGTGGCCTCCGGGCTCTGCGCGACGTCGCGCAGGGGGGAGTAGTTCGGGTCGTTGTTGCTGTTCACGGCGGGGATTCCCTCCTGGTGTACTGGTGGGGCTGTGACTGCTTCCGGCAGTCGCAGCGAGGGCCAGCCCGATTCGCGCGGGCTGGCCCTCACTGGTGTGTGCCGGACGATGGATCAGGGCCGGTAGCCGCCGGCGAGGAGCGCCGCTGCCTCCTGGCGGTACTCCGAGGCGGTGCCGGGGGAGGAGATACTCAGACCTCCCTGGACGTCGGCGAGGGATACCAGCTCCGACAGTTCGCGCTGGATGCCGGCGAGGTCCTTGCCGTCGGGGACGAGGCCGGCCGCCAGCGCCATGCGGGCGACCTTGCGGACCGCACGTTCGCGCGGCTTGAGCTTCGCGACGTCTTCGGCTTCGGCTGCGGCCCGCTCGATTTCGGCAGCGACTCGTCGCGTTTCGGCAGCAGCCCGCTCGGCTTCGGCAGCCTCCTTCTGGGAGCGCGCGATGTCGGCGAGAGCAGCCGCCTGGCGGCGGTCCTCCTCCGCCTTCTTGCGGTCGGCTTCGGCAGCGGCCCGCCGCGTTTCGGCAGCGGCCTTCTCCGTTTCGGCAGCACGCCGGTCCGCTTCGGCAGCGGCCTCGCGGGCCTCGGCGACGGCCTGGGTCTCGATGGCCTGCGCCTCCGCCGCGGCGACCCGGTCGGCCTCCGCAGCTTCCTTCCGCTTCTGCGCCGCCTGGCGCTCCAGCTCGGCCGCCTCCAGGTCGGCGGCGGCCTTCGCCTTGCGTGCCTCGGCGATCCGCACGGTCTCGATCGCGCCGGCCTCCGCCGCCGCGACCTTGTCGGCCTCGGCCACCGCCCTGCGCTGCTCGGCGGCCTTGCGCTCGAGCTCGGCCTTCTCCAGGACCGCGGCGGCCGCCGCCTTGCGCTCATCGGCCTCCTTGCGCTCCGCCTCGGCCTCGCGGGCGCGCGCTTCGGCGACCACGGCGTTGTCGAGCGCCTGCTGCTCCAGCTCAGCGGCCCGCTCTGCGGCGCTGACCTGGGCTCGGGCGTGCGCGCGGGCCTGACCAGTCTCGCCTTCCACGCGGGCGCGGACGGCTTCGAGCTTGCCCTCCGCCTCCAGCCGGTCGGCCTCCGCCTGCTTCCGCGCGAGCTCTTGGCGCGTCTCCGCGTCCAGGCGCCGGCGCTCGGCTTCCTCCGCTCGGGCCGCCGCCTCGCGAGCCTGCTGCTCAGGCATCGCCAGGGCCTGCGCGACGGTGTAGCCGTGGGCGGCCATCTTCATCGGCAGCAGCTCGTCCTCGGTCGCCCTGTCCAGGTCGCCGTCGTACTTGCGCTTGAGCCACTGCTGGTAGCCGATGAGGTCCTGCTGGCGCCGGATCATCTCCGGGTAGGAGGTGATCCCGTGCAGCCGCATCCGGCGGTAGAACCGCGGCGTGGCGACCGGCGAGAGGATCCAGCGGTGCAGCGGAATCCGGTCGGCCGCCGTCCCCGCCTCCAGCCTGGCCCTTTGGATGATCAGGCGGCGGGCGGCCTCCACACCGATCACGAACAGGATCGGCATGACACCGTGGGAGGCAGCCTTGACCGGGTCGGCGCCGATCTGGCCCTGTGAGCTGGCGTTGAACCAGATCGTCGCACCGGTCATGGCGTGCGCGGCCATCCGCAGCAGCGGCCAGCCGATGTCCTTGCGGATCAGATAGAGGTCCAGCGCGAGGAACGCGATGATGCTCGCGTCGACACCAACTGGGAACCAGGGAGCCAGCTGCGTGCTGAATCCCCAGCTCAGGGCGACCTTGGCCAGGGTGCTGTACGACATCGCGAAACCAATGACGCCGACCAGCGTCCCGCCGATCGCAGCGACAAGCGACAGCGCGGTCATCAGCCGGTCACGGCCAGGCTTGATCATCTTCCGCTTGTCCGGTCCCGAAACGCCCCCGGCCGCACCCGAAACCTTCTCGGGCGCATCCGAAACGGCGACCGGCGGACGCGAAACGGGGGTGTCGGGAACCGCGCTCTGCGGCCATTCGGTGATCGTCATGGAGGCCTCCGGAAGGGGTCGTTCAGGACGGGGTCGAAACGGCGGCCGGTGCTCCCGAAACGCAGGGAGTGCGTCCCCGAAACGGCGGCCGGTGCGAACGGTTGCTTGCGAAACAGGCACCGGCACTACCCGCTCCAGGCGCACGAAAAGTCCGGCCGCCGGGAAGCGGGCAGCCGGACTGGAGGAATGCTGCGGGCCGGGCACGAAACGCCCTGCCGCTCCCGCCCGATGGGAGCGAAGCTCAGGCGAGCGCTCGGTCGGCCCTGTCACCGGCGAGGCTGGCGACTTCACGCAGCCGCTCACGCTGCTCCTCGATCACCCGGTTGAGGTCGCCGACCACCGGGGTGTCGTGCCGCGAGTAGAGGACCGGCTCGTACTCGGAGATGTGCTCGATCCACCAGTCCTTGGCGTCCAGGCCGATCTCCCGGGCGACATCCCTCAGCTCCAGCTCGTCGTACTCACCGGCGACCCGGACCTGCGCATCGGCGAGCTTGGCAAGCTGCTCGGCGAGCCTGTCCCACGCCCCGGCCGCCTTCCTCGCGGCATGCTCCGCATCAGTCAGCCTGAGCAACTGCGCACGCCACTGACCGTCCGCAGTGCTCCAGAACTCCCCGAACACCCGGCGCAGCTCGGCCTGCGCCGACGTCCACGCCTCCCACAACGGCGCCGCCCTGCGCAGCAGGGGAGCGGCCTCCAGCCGGAGCCGGGCCTTGGACCACATGATCCGCGCCGCCTCGTACTGGTTACTGAGCTCACGGCTCTGCTCCCAGGTAACCGCCTTGTCCTTGTAGACGGCGAGCGGCACCTCAGGCTCGGGCTCGCGGCCGGTAAAGGGGGCGAAGTAGTAGAGGACCCCACCCTCAGACCGGCCGGGCTCAGCGCGCACGAAGTGCGGGTGGTGATACCGGGCGACGTCGGCGACCGCCGGGGCCGGCGGAGGCGTCGGCTGGGCGGAGGTCTGCCGGTGGGGGAGACCGGTGTCGTCCAGGGGGTGCTGCAGGGCGATGGTGCGAGGCATGAGGCCCTCCGTGAGTTGAGAGGAAGCGGCCGGGGCTTTCCCGGGCTGAGCCGTGCGGAAAGGCCGGCGGCCCGTCGTGCGGGCGGCCGGCCTCGGAAGGTGCCATGGGGAGGGAAAGAGGTTCTGTGCCGCTCCCGGCCGTCGGGAGCGGCTGCTCACGCGGAGACGGCAGGCAGGTGATCGATGCTGTGGCCCCGGTCGACAAGGGCGGCGGCCAGGTAGTCGGTGGCCTCGGCTTCCTCGATGCGTAGCTCGTGACGGCCGAACGCCAACGTGGCGACCTCGACGGCGGTAACAGCGGTGACTCGGCTGGGCTCACCCATCAGGCGCGACTCAGCCTCACGGACCAAGTGCGAGGCAACGTTCATCAGACGGATGTGCCGCTTCCGTGCGCGGAGCTGCGTGAACGTGAACATTGATGTGTCCCTTCGGGCTGGCTGTGTCCGGGCTGTCCGGCTCCCCTTCACCGCCCGACCCGGCCCAGTGGCCGGTGCGGGCGGATCAGGCAGACGGCAGACCGGATTACGCGGCGAGCAGCGGAAGAGGGACGAGGCCGACCACGACGCGGCCGTCGTGAACGTGCCGACCGATGATGATCAGGCGGTCGCGCGTGGCACAGGCAATGTCCGGATCGGCGCCTTCGACCAGGTGCTCGTAGGACTCGAAGTCGGCCGTCGTCCAGGTGTCGCTGTCGCCGTGCTGGTCGCGGAACTGGACAGGAGTCATCTGTTCCTCTTTCTTACGGGATGGCCCGGAGCCGGGCCGAGAGAGCGAGTGGGTGGGCGGGTCTTCCGTACGGCGGGCGACCTGCCGTGAAGAGCAGCGCGGAACGGACAGCGACTTACGCCTCCGTCCCGCGCCGCGGGTCAGCTCCGCTTCCGGAGCTGGTTGATGTACGCCTCCTGGAGCCTCGCGAGCGACTCATACAGGCGCTGCCCGGTGCCGCACCGTGCGTCCAGCGAGCACCCTTCACAGGTCTCACCGTGCGCACGATCCGCAGCCGCGGCCTTCATGTACCGCTCGTACAAGTCCTCAGCCACGGGCCCGCCGATCAGCCGCGGACTGTGCGTTCATCCGCCGGAGTTCGGCCTCCAGGCGCTTACGGTCGGTGTCGGTCATGCCGACGCGTTCCTGGCTCGGTTGCGCGCGGCGCGGCGCTTCAGCGAACGGCGCTCGTCCTCGGACAACCCGCCCCAGACACCGGAGTCCTGACCGGACTCGAGCGCCCACTGGAGGCACTGCTCCATGACCGGGCAGCGGCGGCAGACGGCCTTGGCCTCTTCGATCTGCAGCAGGGACGGGCCGGTGTTGCCGACCGGGAAGAACAGCTCGGGGTCCTCTTCGCGGCAGACCGCGTTATGGCGCCAATCCACGGCGATCACCGTGCCTGTCCGGTGCCGTCACATGTGGTGCAGGACTTCCAGGTCTGGCGGGTCACACCGTCACCGCTGGTGTCGACCATCCGACCGCGCTTCCCGTCGCAGTCCCTGCAGGCCTGCCCGGCCGAGGCCTGAGTGTCGGCCTCGCGGACCAGGTGGTCCGACGTGGTCCACACGGAGCCGACCGCGACGGGCTGGCTGTCCGGACGGAGCACGTCCCGAACGATCACGGCCCACTGGGCGCTGCGGCGTCGGAGTAGTGCGCGGGCCTGCTCCGGGTCTCGGACCAGGGCGAGGACCTCGAACGCCCCGTCCACGTTCTGGTAGATCGCCCCCGCGCGGCGCGGTCCGATCTGAGCATCGACGACCCGGCGCGGGCCTTCGAGGAACAGCGGGTCGGAAGCGGCCGCGGCCGCGGGGATGCGTTGTGTCATGCTGACGGTCATCTGGGCCTCCCATTGGGTCCAGTGCGTGAGATCAGCCCCGGGGAATTACGGTCCCCGGGGCTGCTGCGTTCACCTGACTGCCGTACGAGCAGCCACGGCCGCCGCCGCCCGGGTTCGTCGGGGCGGCGGCGGCCGTGGTCGTTCGCGCGGGACGGTTCAGCGCACAGGGCGCTGGGGGCGAAGCGTGGTAAGCGGGACGGCGGGGCTCTCCGTCGGGGCGTCGCCAGCAGGCCGCTCTGCGCGCCGGGTGTCGGTCGCACGAACTGCCGTCTCCGTCGACGCCCACTTCATCTCGCGCAGCAGCCACAGGGCCCGGCCGTCACCCGGCTCGTCGTCCGCCGTCGCTGTCTGCTTCTGCGCGGCGATCTGGCTGACGGCCGGGGCGGGTGCCATCTTCGGCTTCCGCGTGACGCGGTTCGTGCGGCGCCCGTCGGTCTCCGAAATGCCTTCCTCCAGGCGCCGCCGCCAACGCTCGACCTCTACGTCGATGATGACGCGCCGGTGGCTGCCGCCCTTACAGAAGGTCGGATCGGCCGTGCCGGCCTTCTCTGTGTGGTGGGGCACCAGCCGCGTTCGGCCGGGCTGCCCGTTCGGACGGTTGATCGGCACCCAGGTACGGCAGGACGGGCACACCAGCGAGATGCACGCCGGGGCCAGGTCGTACTCGTGCGCGGCGATCTGGGAGACACGCAGCGGGGCAAGCTCGTTGCGGCCGCGGGAACGGGTGCGGCGAACACGCTCCTTAACGATGCGCTTGGGGGCGACAGCAGCAGACATGTGGACTCCTCACGTGCAGGCGGCGGGGTAGGTCATCGCGGGCGCTCTCTCCGCCACTGCGGGACGCACGGCTAGGCCGGCGTCCCGCAGGACGGACAACGCATCAGCGCTGCGAACTTCACACAGCAGTTCCTGGGCCGAAGGCCCTGGTCCGGAGGAGTTAGTGGTGCCTCATGGTGCAAAGACTCCGGGGCCACCGAGGTGGCGATCTGCTGCGGCAGTACAGGTGGTGCTTACGCGGTGCTCTCGGAGGAGCACCGCCGTTCACATACCTCAGGCTGCCTCAGATACCCTCAGGTGTCAAGCGGTATAGTGAGGCATCTAGGGCGTGTTACGAGGGAGGCGACGATGGGTCGGGCCGACAACAGGCCGCCGTACGAGCGAATTGCGGGCCACTACCGTGACCTGATCAGCTCCGGCGAGTTGCCTCCAGGCGCGCTGCTGCCGAGCATCAGGGCCGTAGCCCATCACTGGGAGGTAAGTACCGCCACGGCCGACCGGGCCATGAAACTCCTGCGGGAGGAGAAACTTGTTCAGGGGATCCAGGGCATTGGCACCGAGGTTCTCGGCCCGCCCATATCCCTCTCCTCCGGGGCCGAGCGTCACGACCGCAGCGGAACGACCAAGTCCTCCTGGGGTGCCGGCGAGAAGTCCAGCGGCCACACGGCCGCGATAGTCCCCGCTCCCGATTCGGTGGCACCAGCATTCGGCATCGAGCCTGGTGACGACGTGATCCGCCGCAGCCGTGTCTACCGGGATGCGCATGGCATCGTCTCCCACTCGACATCCTGGATCCCAGCCGAGTTCGCCCGGGCGCTCCCCGAACTGGTGCGCAGCGAGCGCCTCAAAGGCGGGTTGTCACTCGACCTGATCGCCCAGGCGACCGGTCGGCGGGTCGTACGACGCATCGATGAGGAGACCGCTCGCATCGCCACGGCTGAGGATCTGGAGCTCCTGGAACTGGAGCCCGGAACCGTCGCGGCGATCCTGGTTCTGACCGCGCAATTCCTCGACGCGGACGACCAACTGCTGGAGTACGGCGTCGACCTGGGCGCGCCCGGCCGAACCCGGATGAGCACTTCGGAGGTGGTGCGGTGACGGAGCGCGGCGCCTCGGCGCCGATAGGGGCGCCTGCGGAGCGGGCCCCCCGTGCCATTCTCATGGCCGGGATGCCCGGGGCAGGCAAGACCACGCTGGCAAGAAGACTGGCCGCTGCCGGTTACAGGCGGTTCTGCCCTGATGAGGAGATGTTCCGCAGATACGGCCGCTACGGCCCCGACTTCCCCCGAGGGGAGTTCCGCGTCCGAGAGGCGCCGGTTCTCGAGGACATCAGTGCGGAGCTTCGCGCCGCCTTGGAGGCTGGTCACGACGCGGTGGTCGACCACGGGTTCTGGACCCCCGAGGAGCGGTCCATGTGGAGGACGCTGGCAACGGAGGCTGGTGGAGTGCCCGTGTTGGTCTACCTGCCGGTGCCACACGAAGTGCGGTGGGCGCGAGTCGAGCAGCGCAACGCGCTCGCCGACCATGACGCAAACTCGATCGAGTTCAGCCAGGAAGACCTCCTGCGGTTCGCGGGCCGGTTCCAACCGCCCACCGCTGACGAGCCGCACATCGTCTACGACGGCCACCCGGAGAGCGTGCTGGCCGAACTCCGTCGTGCTTGTTCTTCCAAGAGTGGCGGCCTGCATTGACCCCTACCTCCCATGTAGAGCACCCGGTATTTGCTTCGAGGGCCATCACACCGTCCATGGGCTCAACGCGACATCACATAGGGCTGTCGAAGAACGTGCACTTGCCCATTCACGGGTTTTCAACATCCGCGTACACACGGGTTTTGTGGGCCGCGTCCTAGGCTCGCGGACATGACGATGACGGAGGGGCAAAGGGTGGGGAAGCAGCGTGCAGGGTGGAGGCCGGATCGGCTGCGTGAGCAGCGGGAGGCCCACGGCTTGACTCTGGAGAAGGCCGGTGAGCGTCTCCGGGAAGTTGCCGAGCGGGCCAAGCTCGGGGGTATTCCTGCCGCGAATCCTCAGACCTTGTGGCAGCACGAGCAGGGCGAGGTCTATCCCGGCCCGCACTACCGACGCGCCTACTGCCTCCTCTACCGGGCCACCGAGCCCGACCTTGGTTTCAGGAACGCCTTACCGGGTGAGGAGACGTCCTTCAAGCTCACGCCGATGGACGACCGCATCAACAGCTCACACGTCCTGGCCGTTGAGCGGGCGATTCACCGCATCACGCCGGGCTCGGGAGAAGCCGGCCACTTCGACTTGCAGCAGCGCATCATCGACGCTTGGAAGCGTCGGCACACGGGCGGCGACCCCCACCGCCCCGTGCTCATCCTGGTCGGCGGGTTCGCGGGCAGCGGGAAGACGGAGCTGGCCCGGTTCTTCGTTCAGCTCACCGGCTGGCCGCTGCTCGACAAGGACCCGCTCACCCGCCCGCTCGTGGAGCGCCTCCTGGTCGCGCTGGGCGGCGACGCGAACGACAGGCACACCGACCTCTACCGGGAAAACGTCCGGCCGGTGGAGTACGACTGCCTGATGCAGTCGGCCATGGCCAACATCAAGTGCGGCATCAGCACTGTGCTGACCGCCCCATTCATCGCGGAGATGACAGATCCGGCCTGGATGCAGCGCCTGGCCAACCGTGCGAGCTCGATGGGGGTCGACGTCTTCCCGGTGTGGGTTCGCTGCGACGAAGAGTCGATGCGCGAGTACATCGGATTCCGCTCCGCGGCCCGGGACGCGTGGAAGCTCCAGCGGTGGGACGAGTACATGACCACGATCGACCTGGATCTGCGCCCGGCGATGCCGCACCTGATCGTCGACAACCGGCTGGGGACCGCAGTGACGCTCGCGGACCAGGCCCGGCAGGCGATGGGAGCGATGTACGCATGAGTCGGAAGCAGGGCGTGATCCTGTATGGCCCGCCGGCGGCGGGCAAGGACACCGTCACCGCTGCCCTCGCCGAGATGAGCCCGACGTACGCGCAGTTCGCGCGGCTCAAGGTTGGAACGGGCAAGTCCGCCGGGTACCGAATGGGCACGACGGAGCAGCTGCGCGAGCTGGAGGCCGCAGGCGCCGTCGTCTACGCGAACCGTCGGTACGGGAACACCTACGTCGTCGACGCACCCGGTCTGGCTGATGCGTTCGTATCCGGGGTGCCCGTGGTGCATCTCGGGCAGGTCGACGGCATCCGGGCCTTGGTCGACGGCTACCCAGCGAGCTGGGCGGTGGTGCTGCTGTGGTGTCCCCGCGAGGCAACTGCGGAGCGATCCGTCGGCCGGGGAGACTGCGACACCACCGCACGTCTGTTGGCGTGGGACGCGACCCGCGAGGACCTGGACGCCCACCCGGAGACGGCCTGGGACCTGACCGTGGACACCACGGCGGCGTCGCCGCAGGAGGCGGCGCGGCTCATCAACCAGCTGCTGGCGCGACAGACGGGGGCGGCGACGGCATGAACGCGGGCTACGGCTGGACGAGTCGGTCCAGGGCGTCAGTAAGCGTGAGTTCGCTGTCATCCTTGGCGTCGTGCCACCGTGCCAGCGTGGACGCGGCCGCGCGCAGCATCTCCGCCGGAAGGCCGGCGGCCGCGAGGGCGTCGGCGGCTTCCTCCAACTCCGGGCCCCAGCGCCAAGCCCGCGCCGCCGTCTTGGCCACGTACTGCGGCTCAGACAGGTATGAGTCGGTGCGCCGGGAGGCGACCTCGATGAGCTCCTGGTCGACGCCGTGCTCGCGCGCCATCCCGACCGCGAGTGCAACCAGCACACGGCTCGTCTTCTGGAACGACGCGTACGCCAGCTTCAGCGCAGACGCCTTCCCGACCTCCGTGCCCAGCAGCACCGTCCTGACAGCGGTGCCTGCAAACAGCGCCTCGATGCGCTCAGTCGCGGCGGCCGGGCCGGACAGGTACAGGGTCGGCGTCTTGCCGCGCACCGGCGGGGAGCCGACGACACCGCCGTCCACGACGATCGCGTCCGGTTCGAGCAACGCGGCGATCCGCTGCGCCCGCTCGGGGTTGATGGCGTTCGCCTCCACGTACACCCCGGCGAAGCGGTGCCCGGCGACATCGCGGGCCAGGTCCTCAGCTGCGGCCGGCGGGCAGAGGCTGATGACGATGTCGCTGCGATCCAGCAGCTCGGACAGCGTGGCCACTGGCGCCAGGCCGAACTGCTCGGCGCGCACTGTGGACGCCGCGCTGCGCCCTGCCGTACACCAAACGACCGCGCCCGCGTTAGGCGAGGCGCAGGCCGCGATGGCGGCGCCCATGCTGCCGGGGTGGAGGATGCCGACGGTGGGCTGGTCCACTGTGCTACTCCGAGCGGTCGGTGAGCAGGAAGGTGATGGCGTCGACGACGCCGTCCGCGGTGTGGTGCGGGGCCGGGACCGTGTTCTCCCAGGGGCGACCGCGCAGCCAAAGGGCGCGGACACCGGCGCGATGTGCGCCGGCTACGTCAGTCTGCGGCGAGTCTCCGATCACCCAGGTATCGGGGGACAGGACAGCGCCGCAACGCGCAGCCGCGAACTCGAAGAGCCTCACGTCGGGCTTGCGGACTTCGATGTCTCCGGAGACGGCGACACCGTCGACGAGCGCGTCGATTCCCGTCATATGGAGCTTCGCGCGCTGAATGTCCGAGGCGCCGTTCGTCGCTACGCCGACGCGCCATCCGTTGTCGCGGAGAACGGCGAGGGCGTCGAGGACAGCTGGCGGGCACGAGACCGCCGACGCCATTCGATCGACGTACGCCTGCCACAAGTATGCAGACGATTCGGGCAGGGAGAAGGCCTCGCGCATCCGTATGAAGTTGGCGGGGCTCGCGCGGTCGGCGAGCTCCGACAGCAGCCAGGACTCGACTTCGGGGCCGTATCGGAGCTCACTGCACAGCGCACGTACAGAGATATGGAGGGCGGCACGGCGGTCGAGGAGCGTGCCGTCCAGATCGAAGAGTGCGAGGCGGGAACAGCTTCGGGATCTCATCGAGGAGGCGCGGCGAAAGGGTGGGCGAGATGAACGGGCATGTCCGGCTTCGCTTCAGCGGTGCTCCTCGGCGTCAGAGCGTTGAGAGCCGACGCAAGCGTCATGGTGTCCCGCTGCCACCTCTTTGGCGCGATGAGCTTCAGCCGCGGAGCCTCTTCTGGGGCGAGCACCTGACTCTTGCAGTCGATGACCGGGATGAGCCCGAGGCTGTGCCCAAAAAGCAGAACGGGCTTTCGCGCGATGAGGGAGCGCAGTTCGAGACGGGCAATGGGGCCGAGGAGGTAGACGCGACTGCCGGCCCTCTTCTGCTTGCCCACGATGACGAGACCATCAATTCCGTCGACGAGCCTGTCCCAGTCGTACGGGCGGTCGTCGGTGAAGACGTTGCGGTAGTGGAGGGTCTCAACACCGTCGGGCAGCTCTTCGGTGATCTGTGCGATCCAGTTGTCCCACTTCGGGCTGTTCATTGCCCTGGGTGCTGCGCTGATGTAGACGCGTACCGGGGTGCCGGGTGTCCGGTTGGCAGCGATCTGCTCCATGGCCGTGGTGTAGCGGCGCTGTTGCGTCGACGTCGAGAAGGTTGCCACGTCCAGGGGGTCGTCGGTCGGCGTCGTCTGCATGCCGCTCATCATGCCGGAGTGAGCGCTGACGGGATCGCGTGGGGGACGCTGGTGGGGCGTCAGGAAGACGTGTCCGCACGGCGACACGGAGGGGGCTGGGATATCGTGGCCCGCCCTGACAGGGGTAGTGTGTCTGTGGATACGATCTATACAGACATGGCTAAGCCCCGCGAGGCTGCACTCCGGGGCACGGCCGCAGACCTTCGATGGGATGGTCTCGACATGACTCAGGGTACCCGTACCCTCTGCCAGACACACAACAAGGCACCCGCCTCCGTGGCAGCGACGCGTTCGTCGCTCCGGTCGGCCGGTGCCTTTTCTGCGCTTCCGCGTCAGGCCGGGCGCGGGTACACGTCTCCCCGTATGGGGGTTGCGATGACGTGATCCAAGGGGCGGCGCCCGCTGTGCGGGGCTTCTAGCCGCCCGGCTGCTCGTCCTGGTGATTGCCGTCGCCAGGCCCAGCGCCTCTGCTCTCCATTTGGCCTTGCCGGGCCTCGTGGAGGTTCTGATCGACCCGGTTTGCCGCCGGCTTCGATCAGTTCGATTTTCGGTTCCACCCGAACCAGCCACCCCTGAGGGCGGCTTTTGCGTACCTCCGAACTCGAAGGAGCGCTGCCATTTTGCACTACCTCTTTAGCTCTTGTCAGCCCCGGCGTGCCCGTTTGGCCGTAAATGCTCCTTCGCGTGCGTCACATCCCCTCCCCATCGCAGGCTCGCGTCTATCCTCGCCGACTCCTGCAGGGCCCGGAATGTCCGGCCTTCTGCCCGGGGCAGCGTGGCCCGAGACTGGAACTCCGCCAGCCAGCTGCTCCAGCCCTCCCTGGCTGACGGCTCGGCGCCATCGGTCGCACGGCCCGCGCTCCTTCGCCGTGACGACGGTTCGCGTCGCCCAGGAGCTCGCGGAGCTCCTCCCCGCCGGCAGCGGTGGTCGTGCAGGCGTCGGTCCGTGTGGCGGGACGGGTCCCGAGATTTCTGCCCACTGCGTGGGAGCACCAGTGGGGATCTGGGCCCAGCGGCCGCTGCCCACAGGCCGTCCGGTGCAGGGTCGGCGGATGGATGACGAATCGCGCGTTCTGCCTGCTGAGGGGGGTGTCCGCTTTGGCGTGTACACCGGCCCGATGGCGACACAGGCGATGTTCGGATGTTCGGCCCTTGCGGTGTCCACCGCTCCTGCCGGGGCGGTGGACCGGTGAGTGCTGTCGTGGAGCCGATGGCTGCGCCGGCGGGTCTGGTTCGTCGGCAGCGGGTTCGTGTGCCGATGCGTCTGGTCTGGTCGGCGACTTATCAGGACGTGGCGCTGTCGGTGTACGTGAAGGTGAAGGCGTTGGCATCGCGGCCGGAGGGCTGCCAGGCACGGACGGAGACGATCGGCTCGTACCTGGGGCTGTCGGCGGCGTCGGTGGAGCGGGGAATGACACAGCTGCGCCGTCCGGGCCTGGACGGTGTGGTGGAGCTGCGTTCACAGCGCCGGACGCTGCCGGGCGGGACGGGGCAGTCGGCGGTGCGAACGGTGCGGCCGATGGCGCGGGAGGAGGCGTTCGTGTGGCTGCCGGTGGCGGCCGCGGAGGACCTCACGCCCCGGCAGCTTCGGGTGTACGCGCTGGTGGCGTATGCGCAGGCGCGGGGGATCGCGTTGACGGAGGCGGAGCTCGCGTCGTGTCTGCGGCACCACTCGGGCAGGAGGGCCGGCGAGGCGCTGTCGGTGACGGCGGCGTCGGCGGTCGTGGACGAGGTGGAGGCGGCGCGCTGGATGACGGTGCAGCGGCGTGCGGGGGCGCGGGGCCGGAACCTGTACATCGCGCACGACCTCGCTCCGGAGGCCCGTACGGACGGCCCGGCCGACGGCTGCGGCGCTGCTGCGGAGGCTGCTGGAGCGGCTGTGGACACTGCTTCCGAGGGGGCGGGCAGTTCCCAAGTTGGTGAGGGATCGGGTTCCCCGGTTGGTGAGGGATCCCTCGCGAATAAGGAAGTACCTATGATTGACTCACCTGATGACGGGCGAGCGCTCTTGTCACCCGCCGTAGGCGAGGTACAGGTGGGTAAGGCCGCTGGGCCTGTGGAAAACCTGGCCGGTGGTGAAGCCCCGGCTGTCGCGGGCGAGGGTGGTCTCGCGCTTCGCGCGGGTGGACAGACTCAGCTCTCCCCCTCGAAGCCGAAGAACCGCAGCAGCCGGAACGGGGCTACGGCCCGGTCGTACGACGGCCCGCGTCTGGCGATGAACGCGGAGCTCTACGCCGTGCTGGAGCCGGTGCACTTCCTGCTGGAGCAGGTGAACGATTTCGTGGCGCGGAAGGTGGCCCGTGAGGTGGGCTGCCAGCTGCGTGAGGGAACCTCGCCCGAGCGGCTGCAGTACCGGCTGACCGCTCGGCTGGCCAAGGTGATGCTCTCCGACATCCGGGACCCTGGCCGCTGGCTGCTGGGTGTGGCGCTGCCCCGGTGGGGCTGCGGCTTGCAGGACTGCGAGGCCGGGGTGATCTGGCGGACCGGTGCTGCGTGCGAGATCTGCGCGGAGGTCGTCCAGGACAAGACCGCCGCGAGGCAGCGCGAGCAGCGCATCGCCCAGGGCTTGTGCCCTGAGCACGGCACCCGCCCTGGCCCGTCGGGGCGCTGCGGAGCTTGCGAACTGGACGACGCGATGGCCCGGCCGGCCCCGGCCGTGGTGGTGCAGCAGGGGGTGCCGGACGGTCCGCCGCGCGGCTCCTGCGGCGACTGCGGCGTGCGGATCCTGCTGACCGGCCGGGCCCTCGAGGACGGCCTGTGCAAGCTGTGCCGCGAGGAAGCCGCCGCCCTGGCCGCCGACCAAGGGCCCGCAGACTCCGGCGTCACCGAGGCCCCGGTCTGCTCGGGCCGGGACGGGAACGTTCCGTGCGGCCGGGAACCCCTGCCGAGCCGCAGCGTGTGCGCCCGCCACCGGGTCCAGGAGCTCGCCGGGGCGGTGGCCTGATGTCCCAGGAACTGCAGCCCAGCGGCGTTGACCTGGCCCGGGTCGCCCTCCGGGCCGCGAAGGAGGCGGCGCGCAAGAACGGTGGCCGCGCGCAGCAGCCCAGGCCCCGCACCGTCCAGCCGGTCCGGCGCGACGGGCGCGATCCGATGGGCCTGGGCGACGTGCTCGGGGCGCTGGTCACCGAGCGGGCCTGGGAACTCCCGGCCGCCGGCGCCACACTGCGCGAGCGGTGGTCGGCCATCGCCCCGGAACTGGCCGGACACGTCGCGGCCGTCGCCTTCGACGCTGACTCAGGTCGGCTCACCGTGCGCCCGGAGTCGGCGGCCTGGGCGACAAAGACGCGCCTGGAGCAGACCCGCGTCATCTCGGCCGCCAACAAAGCGGCGGGCCGCACCATCGTGCGGTCCCTGCGGATCCTGCCGCCCGGCGCCGCGCCCGTTCCCGGCCCGGCCGATGTCGCGCCGGCAGCCCCGGCCTCGGCGACATCGGCCGGGCCGGTGAAGACCAGGGGGGCGGCATGCGAGGGCTACCGCCGCGCACCAGGCGGCCCGCCCCGACCGGTACGTCGACCCGGCCATTGCGGAGGCGATCGAGTCGCAGACCCGCGTCATGCGCCAGCTCAGCCGGCGTGCCTTGCCCGCGGACCCTTCGCTGCCGGACGCCGAGGTATTCACGACACCACATGTTCCGTGGTCAAGCGGGAAACCCCGGACAACTACGCCCGCCCTGTCGGTGAGGCATACACACAGGCACTGCACCTCTACAGCCACACCGTCGTGCCCTACGACCGCGACATCTTCGAAAACGCCCGCTCGTACCCCTCCTTCACCGCTATGACCTCGGAGGAGGCCAGGACATGGATTGCCGACCACACCGGCCCCAAGGGCGGCCGAAACTACACCCGTTGCCAACGGTGCGCCCCGGCACTGTAGCCCCGTAGGCCAACCGCAGAGGGCCGCAGCGGAGCCGGGCGAGCTGGACAGGGATCCGGCCGGCGCGGCGATCGCGTGACGACCGAGCTGAGCGGCATCGGCCTCGACAGCGTGAGCGGGCTGACCGTCGGCCAGTGCTGGCGGCCCGCCTGGCGCCCGGGCCATGTGTTTCCCGCGGGAAACACATGGCCACTCCCACGGTGGGGTCTTCCAGGTGAAGGTCATCTCCGCCTCCTACCCAGCCCGCAGGGCAGTTGGTGGCTGAACTGGTAAGGGTGTGTCCTGGTTCCGGCGTTTTTGGCTTGCAGTGGCTGGTCATCAACGGGGCAGAAAGGGGCGGGGGCCGCCGGGCCAACGTGGCGCTGTGCCGTTTCCAGTGGAAACGGCACACTGGAGTGGTCCCTCTTTACGTCGTAAAGAAGCCGTCGCATGCCCTGGTGCCTCCCGCCTGAGTGTCCCCGGCAGGACGCCGTGTGCTCACCTGCATGGGCACGTTCAGGGGCCGTCCTCCGGCCCGGAAACTTCGGCTGCCCGACTTGTGAGCGGGGTGGGGGATCCAGCGCCGGCCGGATGCACTTCCATGCCGCCGCAACGGCCCAGGCCCGCACTGCCGAGCATCTTCTCGCCGTGCGGCTGGAGCAGCTGCGCACCCAGGCCCGCCCCGAGCGCCGCCTTCTCGGCCCCGGGGGCGGGCATCACCTCCCCGGAGGACGACGGGGAGACCGCCGGCCTGCAAGGCGAAGGCGTGGAGTACGGCATCAGTCTTCCTGGTTCGGAGGACGAGCCGCGGTGGTGGCGGATGCGGTTCCACGCCCGGGGCCGGGACGACAGCCTCGACAACCCGGTAGCCGGGCAAATCGTGGAGAGCGCCGAGCAGTACCTGATCCTCGTGTGGCCCGCCGCGAAGGCCCCGGAGATCTGCCACAAAGTCACCGACCGGGCCGGGGAACTCTTCCGCACCGACAGCTGACCAACCAGAGGACAGCGCCTCCTGCATCCCCCCGGCCCTCCAGAACGGAGGAGGAGCGAGACGGGTGCAGGAGGCGTCTTGCTGCGGGGTGAAGACCCGTGCCAGCTCGAGGTCCGGCCAGGACAGGCAGCATCGGCGCCCGCGCGCTGCCCGGTCCGAGTGTCAGCTGTGGGCCGTGGGCTCGGCCCTGCTCTTTTGCTCATACGAGGTGTCGTTGTCCCCCGCGGACAGCGAGGCCACTGAGGTCCCCCTGGCTTCTTGACCATCAGGGTGCTCCCCACGGGCGGCTGGTCAGAGGCTCGTGTGGGTTCATTTCGTCTGTTTCTGCTGCGGCTCTCCTTCTCTCGGGGGGCCTGGGGGCGCTACGGCTACGGGCATGAGTGACATCGACTTTCAGCGCTGCTTGTTCGCCCATCTCTCCCGTCTCCTCCAACAGGAGGGATACGGCTCGAAGTGGCCGCGGGACTTGAGTTTGGCCGTGGGCGTGGTCCAGGCGCTGGCGGGGGTGCTTTCCCGGCAGGAGTTCGAGAACGTCGTCCGGGCCGCCGACTGCGCGGCGGAACGCATGGGGCGCGGCCCTCACCCAATGCTTCCGAACACCTTGGTGTCACATCTCTACGACGGGCGGCAGGCGCAGTTTGAGGGGATTCCGCTGCCCGTCATCGCGCTGGCCGGCCATCTGCTCGGAGTCCTGCACGGGCCCTTGTCGGCGGCGATGTTCGAGGATCTGCTCACTGCACTGTCCGATGCGGTGTCCGCCGTGACGGCTGACGAGCGCCGGGAGAGAGTCGTCCGGACCGCGGGGTATCAGCCTCGCGGAGTGCTTAATGCCGGGTAACGACCCAATACCACGGACCCTTGGCCGCTTTCGACGACCAGCTGGCGCCGATCAAGCAGGCTCGTGTCGAGCGCCGTCGCCAGGCGGACGTCTCTCACGCATCGGCCCTGCGCCGGGCCGACGCGGAACGCGCGGCGAGGGAGGCCGGGACGGCGGCTGCGGTCCCGCAGGCGGCGCTGCTGGGAAGGACCGCGTGAGGAGGAGAGCACAGGGCGTCAGGGCCGGCGGGCTAGGACGTCCGCTCGCGAAGGCCAGTGCGTGGGCCTGGCCTTCGCGAGCGACGCTACGTTGATGCGCCTTTGATGAGCGGGGGGTTGGGGGAGGTCAGGTGCTGCGGATACGCCCGAGCCTGACGCGGTCGAGGAAGCCGAGGTTGTCGAGGCCGTTCTCGCGGACGTCTTCCAGCAGACGGCGGGACAGGCGAGTACCGCGTTTGTGTTTGATCTGGAGCAGCGCTTCGATCTTGGGCTCGGCGTTGAACGAGTCGTCGTCTTCGTACGTGACGGCATGGGCTGCGCCGTTGTCAAGGAGCCGGCCGATAAGGACCGCGAGGGTTCCCGGCCCGGAACCTACGTAGCCCCAAGACAGGCCGGGAGCGTCCATCGAGGGCGCGGGGTAGAGGGTGCCATCATGGGTGCGTACCCAGATCGGGCCATCCAGGATGACCTCCGCGATGCGGCTGCCTTCGGGAAGCTGGCGGGGGGCGTAGGAATGGAAGCTGACCTCGTCGGTGGGCCGGGATGTGTAATAGCCCTTCTTGGTCACGACTGGGCTGTTGGTGACGGGGTCGGTGAAGGTACCAGTGATCTGGTCGTGTTCGCTGTCCCAGACCCGGTGGATCGCGGTCGGCTCGGTGGCCTTCAGACGTTTGATCCATTCCGCGCCGGCGGGAGTCGCCTCGGTCGTCGTGACGGAGAAGGAGCCTCCGAAGGGGAGGTCCTTGCCGCTCCACATCGAGATCTGCTCGAGGCATTCCACGGCCAGGTCGTCGGTGCGCTGGCACAGCTGCGCGAGGCCCTCGCGCACCGTCTCCGGGTCAGCGGTCTCGGTTTCAGCAGGGTCCTTGAGGTCGGGGAAGGCGGGGATGACCATCCAGGCCCGCTCCGCTTCCTTGCGCTTGGCGTAGTCGCTGTCCTCCTTCGCCTCCTTGAGTTCGTTCATCTTGCCGATCTCCCACAAGGTGTGCTTGACCGCACGTGAGCGGATCTCGCGGCCTGCGGAGAGACAGGCCAGGCGCAGCGGGGTGCCCTTGGCTTCGCGGAACGCCATGTCGTAGAGCGGTTCCCATTCGGGCCAGGTGAGTACTTGGACGGGTTCTGGCGTGTGGGCGGGCTTCCATGCGGTGAGGTGGCTGTCCCGGCGCAGCTCGGATGGCCACCAGGGGATGGGGGAGCCGATGTGAGCGGCCAGTTCTGACCAGCGCGGTTCGTAGACGAGTGTGGGGTGGGCCCGGTCGGCGGCTTCGAGGTTGGGCAGGCCGTAGAGGTTCCAGTCGTGCTGGACGACGACCACGGTGGTCACCTCAGGGTGGTGCTCCAGGAGTTCCTGGGGCGGAACGGTGTGGTGGCGTGGGTAGACGATGGCGAGGGAGCCGAAGGCGGTGCGCCAGCAGCCCGCGAAGTGCTCGTGATGGAAGCCGTCGGCCCTTTTGGTGTAGGTGCCCCCGTAGTACTGGGCAGCCAGCTCTTTCGCCGGGCGTAGAAGGTGGGGTGTTCGGTGCGCGAGGTCGGGGTGATGCGCGGCGAGCCAGCGGACGAAGCCGTGGCCGGACCACTGGGTGACTCCGTTGGTGTACTTGGGATCGATCGGTTCGATCATTTCGGGCTCGGCAGCGATGCGCCGCCAGTCTTCACGCGATAAGCCGAAGGTCTCTTGCAGCTCGGCTGCGGTCATGTGTTCCAAGAAGGGCTACCTCCGTCAGCGATGCCCGCGAACTGGGCGGAGAGTGGTCCCTCCATGGTGGTGGGCATCGCTGACACCGGTGGGCATGATCGGTATTTCCGTCTGGAAGCAACCGAGGGGCAGGGCCGAGGGAGCCGGTCTACTTCCTCGGATCGCGTTGTCCGCAACAAACTGGCTTCAGTCGCCCTCCCGGCCCTCCCGTGGGGTCCCTTGTACGAGACAGTCTGTGGGTGGCCGAGAGTCTCGGGGTGGCTGCGGTGTTCGGACATGCGACCGGAATCCGTCTCTGGCCCGGGCTGGAGGGGATCTGTGAGATCGTCGGCGGAAGAGCACCCGGCCGACGGGACAGGGCCGGGGCTGGCGGAGTGGTTGCTGCTGTAAAGCCATCGTGCCGCTCACAACCGGCTCGGGCCCGCTTCGGAGTGACGTGGCTGCCTGTACCCCGAATGAGAACGCTTCGCGCGTACATGCGACCGGAGTTGACCGTCCGGGTGACCGGTCGTGGAGATTTTTTGTCCACTCGGGCAACCGTGCCCATTACAGTTCGTAATGTTGGCGTACCGGAGTGTGGAGCCGGTAGCGTCCTGGGACATGAGAGAGCCCTGGCGGGCGTCAACCAGTGCCAGGGCCCTCTACCTGTTCGCTTCGATCCCGGAGGGCAGATACCTCCTGACCGTGTGCTGCCGCAGCCCCTTGCAGGGGCTGTTCCGCAGCGGCTCGACCGTAACATCCCGCACTCCAGACTCGCTGAAACCTGGGAAGAACAAGACCTGACGATGAACTGTCAGGTAGGGGTTTCGTCGCGCTCCTGGTCTTGGGGATCGTCCTCATCCCGACACCGTCCGCGCGTCCTGCCGCGGTGTGCGCGCTTTTCGCTGTCCTGCCGTTGGTGAGCGTTTCCTGCCTGCGCTACCAGCGGTTACGCGCTGTGTGACGTGGTCTTGCTGCTGGGTCGTGTCGGGGGGACGCGGCCCGGCGGTGCTGTCAGAAGCCGTCAAGTGCAGCCGGACGCATGGAAACGGTCCAGGCGGGGTTTTGTCCCCGTCGGCCGCAGAACTCTCTGCTGCCTGAGACGAAACCCAGAGAAGCACACCCCGAAAGGGTTACCCCCGATATGACGAACGGTGCGGGCCAGGCAGCCGCCTGCCGCAATCCCGCCTGCCCGAACCTGGTGGAGCAGTCCTCCGGTTCGGGGCGGCCACGGAAGTACTGCAGCGACGAATGCCGCAAGTCCTTCTACAAAGCCCACCACAACCTCCCCTCGCCTGAAGCCGAGCGGCACGACGTCTACGTACGGCAGATCGCGGACGACTTGTTCCACAAGGCCGAGCGGTTGCGCAACCTCGCCCACGCGGATCGCACCGGTCTCGCCCTCACCGACCCCACCTCCTTGCGTTTCCTCTCCCTTGCTCTGCTCCAGAGCTCCGAAGAGCTTGCCAAGGAGGTCAAGGATCTCGACGCCGCGATCGTGCAGCAGGCTCGTGACCGCGGCCTGAAGGTCAACGACATCGCCAAAGCCCGCAACATCAGTCCTGACAAGGTCAGCCGCGACTGGCCGACGGACAGCATCGACCGCCGTATGAAACAGCGCCAGCAGCGAGGCCGGACCGGCACTCTGCGTACCTCGGTTGATGTCCCTGGTCCCGGGGTGCTGGATGACTGCCGGTTCCTTCCCGGTCAGTATCTGCCTGGCGAAATGCCCGACCCGGACCTGCCTGCATATGAGCTGGACTCGACCGAGGGACCGCCGGGCCGGAGAGCACAGGCTGGACCATGTTCCCGCCCGCCTCGGCTTCAGTCTGCCAGCGGAGTACATGCGGCTGGGGAAAGCCGCAGCTCTTTCTTGCAGCAGGTCGGTGGCCTTCCCGTCAGCTGTTCCACGGACCACAGGGGCTTGGTCGCCGTCGGCGGCCAAGCGGCGTAACGCCAGGCCCCTGCCTGACGAGGCGGGCCGGGCCCGGCCTCCTGGTCAGATACGTCCCAAACGCCTGGAACGTGCGCGCACAACAAGCACACAGATAACGAATTTTCTTCAGTATCAGGGGGGTTGAGTGCTTCCCTTTCCCTGACAGCCGGAAGGGCCTTCTGAGCCGCCCGCGTGGTGGTGGAGAACGGTGCAGAAGGCCCTCATCGGCGATCCCCAACGATCCGAGTCGACCGAAAAGTGAGGACCGAACACATGGAGAGTAGGCCAGATCAGGCAGGCCGTTCGAGAGTTTCCCATCGGCCGTGGCGAGAGACACTGCGCCGATACCGACGAACAGCTGGCCATGGGCTGGTGCGCGGAGTGTCGAGCGGCATTGGCGCCGCTGCGGTGACGGCGGCCCTCATCTGGTGGCAGCACCAATAGCGGACCAGCCGAGGCGGGGGCGTATCCGTGCGGATACGCCCCCTGGACGAAAACCGCGCGACGTTGCTTCCCGGCCTCCCAGACGGTGAGTGGCCCGGTTCACCTGCAGGTTCGGCGCGGCTTCCTCCGACGGCACTAGCATGCGCGCAAAACCCCCACCAGATGGAGAGTTGAACGTCATGGACAGCATCCTTGGTCTTGACTCTGCTGCCTCGCTGCGGGTGACGGGGGCCAGTCCTGCGCGCGGTTCACTGCGGGTGCCCGGTGACAAGAGCGTCTCGCACCGGGCCCTTCTCTTGTCCGCGATTGCCCGGGGTACCAGCACGATCACGGGGCTGTCTCTCGGGCAGGACGTCACCCATACCCGTCGGGTGATCGGGCGGTTCGGGGTGAGCGTCACCTGTACGGGTGATGGGCGGGTGCGGGTGGAGGGGCCGGTCCGGCACGAGCCGGACGACGTGCTCGACCATGGCAACGCCGGCACCGGGATCCGTCTGACGGCCGGGGTGTGCGCGGGGATCGACGGGCTGTCGGTCCTCACTGGAGACCAGTACCTGCGGCGCCGGCCCATGGACCGCATCGCCGAGCCGCTGCGCGCGATGGGCGCCACCGTCGCCGGCCGCGAGGACGGCCGCCTGGCACCGCTGGTGATCCGCGGCGGCAACCTGACCGGCATCACCTACGCCCCGCCGCAAGCCTCCGCGCAGGTCAAGAGCGCGCTCCTGCTCGCGGGCCTGTCCGCGCGCGGGATCACCACGGTGGAGGAGATCCACCCCACCCGTCGGCACACCGAGGAGATGCTCACCGAGTTCGGCGGCCGGGTGACGGTGGACGGCATGCGGGTGTCCGTCGAGCCGGGCGAACTGTCCGCTACGGACGTCGTGGTGCCCGGTGATCCGTCGCAGGCCGCGTTCTGGGCCGTCGCCGCGCTGCTGGCCGACCAGGGCGAGGTGGCGGTCGACGGTCTGTACACCGGCCCCGGCCGCTCCGACTTCGTGCAGATCCTCCAGAGAATGGGCGCGGACATCACCTTCGACCTGGCCACCGGCACGCTCACCGTTCGGTCGTCGCGGCTGCGGGCGGTGGAGATCACGGCCGAGGACATCCCTGGCATCGTGGACGAAATCCCGGTCCTGGCGATGGCGGCCGCGGTCGCCGAGGGCACGACCGTGATCTCGGGGGCGGCCGAGCTGCGGGCGAAGGAATCCGACCGGATCGCCAGCACGGCCGGCATGCTGCGCGCCTTCGGGGCGCAGGTGACGGAGACCGAGGACGGCATGGTCATCGAGGGCGGTGCGCGACTACGGCCCGCGCGGGTGGACTCCCACGGCGACCACCGCATCGCGATGACCGCCGCCGTCGCGGGAGCCTGCGCCGCCGACGGCGCCACAGTCATCGACGGCTGGGACTCGGTGGCGACCAGCTATCCCGGCTTCGCCCAGCACCTGGTGCAACTCACCGGAACCACGCCCGCAGCCGGAGACGCGTAGCCGCACGACGACGCCGTACGGCCCGCCATCCCTTCCTCCTGGAGGTGGCGGGCCCGTACGCGTGCCGGAGGTGTCTACCAGGTGTAGCCGTGGTGCTCGAGCTCGGCGGCGTACGCCTCCTCGACGGCCCTGCGCGCCCGGGCGGTCAGCACGTCGCGGTAGGCGGCGCCCGGGGGCCGGAAGTGGGCCTTCGCCCGGGGCAGGTCGAGGGTGGGCAGTGCCACCCGGCGGCACACGTCATCGAGCCCGGCCTGGAGGTGTTCGTGACGGACGACGACGTCGACCATCACCGCCCCGAGGGTGTCGGTGTAGAGCGGCCAGTTGATCGCGTCGCGGAACTCGCCGGAGTCGATGAACTCCTCGATCTTGATGCGCGGCTCGGTGCGGTGGCGGTGAAAGTAGAGGCTCGTGACCTTCTCGTACGGGCTGCGCTCCAGGCACACCGTCAGGTACCGCTCCCACATGCTCGCGCCGAGCTCCTGGCGGATCTCCGCGGCGGGCATGTGGTTGTAGAACCGCACGTCCTCCCGAGGCCCGGGCGGCACGGGCGTCTCGCCTGGAGTGCGCCCGGGGCGTAGATGGCGTTGCGGCGGTCGGCCGCCTTCCCGGGCGCGCAGTGCCTCGTCGCGGGGGGGAGAGGGAGGTAATGATGTCGTGGTCCCCGGCGTGGCGGGAGAGCGCGATCTCCACCGAGGTCCCGGCCGTCTTGCGGGTGCGGACGAAGATCAGGCCCGCGTCGTGCATGACGATCATCCGGTGCTCCTGGGGTCAGAGTTCGGGGGGCAGGTGGCCGTCGTCCGGGCCGACCGTGGTGGTGGCCAGGGCCCGCTGGTAGGGGGCGGGGGCGAGGCTGTGGTCGTGCCGGGCGGGCAGCATCGGGTCGACGAGCAGCGCCCGGCCCATCAGGACGAGATCGCAAGCCCCTTCCGCGAGCAGCTGCTCGGCCTGCTCCAGGGTGGTGATCTTCCCGACGGCCGCCGTCGGCACCCCGCTGTCGCGGCGGACGGCGTGGGCGTAGGGGGCCTGCCAGGCGGGTCCGGTGGGGCGGGTCTCGGGGCGGGCGATGCCGCCGGAGGTGCAGTCGATCAGGTCGGCCCCGTCGTCGGCGAGCAGCGGGACGAGGCGGATGGTGTCCTCCAGGGACCAGCCGCCGGGCAGGAAGTCGCGTACCGACAGCCGAACCACGAGCGGCAGCTCGGCCGGCCACGTGGTGCGCACCGCGCGGACGACCTGGCGCAGCAGCCGGGTCCGGCCGGTGAAGTCGCCGCCGTAGGCGTCGCTGTGCTGGTTGGCGATGGGGGAGAGGAAGGAGTGCAGGAGCCGGCCGTGTCCGGCGTGGAGCTCCAGGAGCCGGAACCCGGCCGTGGCGGCCCGGGCGGCCGCCGCCGCGAACTGCCTGACAGCCTCCTTGAGCTGGGCGGGCGTCATGGATGTGGGGGCGCGGTAGCCGTCGGCGAAAGGAAGGGGCGAGGGGCCCAGTGGCTGCCAGCCGCCGTCCGCCTCGGCGAGCGGTGCGTCCCCGCCGGGGCCGAAGGGGCGGGAGCGGGAGGCCTTGCGCCCGGCGTGGGAGAGCTGGAGGCCGGGGACGGCGCCCTGGTCGGCGATGACGTCCGCGAGGGCGGCGAGAGCCTTGGTCTGCTCGTCGTCCCACAGCCCCAAATCGTGGGGTGTGGCGAGCCCTTCGGGGGCGACGGCGGTGGCCTCCACAATGACCAGGCCCATGCCGATCGAGCGAGTGAGGTAGTGGGGCAGGTGCCATCGTGGGTCGGGCAGGTTCCCGGCGGCGGCCTGGTAGGTACTCATGGCGGGGAGCCCGATCCGGTTGCGCAGCTCCACCTCGCGCAGCCGTAACGGCGTGGACAGCGGATGCATGATCATCGGTCCTTCCTGTTGAGGGTGTGCAGCTCGCGCGCGGCGGCGGCCAGCGCGCGCTCGTACGGGTCCGGGTCGCCGTCGGGCAGCGGCTCGTACATGTCCCGGGTGTCGATCTCCACCAGCCCGGCGAGGAGCCGGTCCGTGCCCGGGAAGCCGTCCGGGTCGGCCGGGGGGATGGGGGGCAGCCGTAGCGCCGCTCCGAGTCCGGGGTCGGTGAACAGCGGCGTGTGGTGCAGCGGCCGCGCCGGACGCCGGGCCCGCACCCCGGCGGTGTGCAGTGCCCGAATCACGGCGTCGACAGGGTGTGAGGGGTCAGCCAGGCGCCAGTGCCACTTGTAGAGCGCCCCAGCCGTACGGCCGGTCGGCTCGGGCAGCGGCACCAGGGCGGAGAAGGCGTTGGCGAGCAGCTTTTCGACGTCCGTCTGACGCTCGGTCTTGGTGGCGAGGGTGTGCGGCAGACGCCGCAGGTGGTCGGCGACCAGCACCGCCGCCACGGGGGTGGGCCGCCGGTTGTGCCCGGCGCCGGTGACGGCCAACGCCCGCAGCCGCGGGTCGCGGACACGGGCCAGGGCGTGGTGCTTGGGATGGGCCAGCACCTGCGCTCGCTCCCACACCATCCGGTCCCGGGCCGTCAGCAGACCGCCCTTGCCACCCGTGGCCATCTTCCAGGTGCCGCACGACCACACCGCCACATCCCCGACGGTGCCGACCGGGCGGCCCCGCCAGGTCGTCCCGTGGGCGTGGGAGCAGTCCTCGATCAGGGCGAGGTGGTGCCGGTCGCCGAACCGCCGTACCGCGTCCAGGGGGACGGGGCGGCCCCAGGTGTGCGTGACGGTCAGGGCGGCGGTGCGCGGGGTGAGGCGTGCGGCGGCGTCCCGCAGGTCGATCCCGCCGGTGGCCGGGTCGGCGTCGCACAACACCGGGACCAGGCCCTGGGAAAGCATCGCGGTCACCGTGGCACGGAAACTATGGCTGGCCACCAGCACCTCGCTGCCCGGCTCCACCTGCAGGGCGGCGTAGCCGGTCTCCAGCGCGCCGGTGCCCGAGTCGCACAGCATCACCGGTCGCCCCGGGGCCAGGACGTCCCCGGCGAGCTGCTCGCACTCGGCGATCTGCGGGTGGTCCCGGCCGGCGGCGGCCATGTCGCCCTCATCCAGCAGCCACCGCACCATCTCGACGGCGCCCTCGGACCACCACGGCCACAGCATCGCCTGCTCCTGCACGCGGGGCGTCTCCGCGGGGGGATCGGTGGTGGGGTTCATCGCCATGGGCTCCTCGTCTCCTGCTCGGGCCACGCTGCCGGCCCGGGGCTCCTGGTCAGCAGGGGCCACATCTGGGAGGCCGCCCACAGCGCCGCCCACCGCTGCTCAAGCGGCCCGGTCGTCAGCTCGTCCAGGGCGGGGGCGTCGGTGCTCGGTTTCGGTACTCCGAGCGGCGGCAGCTCGTCCTCGACCTCGGCGACCGCGGCGTCGAGCGGGCAGGGCGCGCGGCTGGCCAGATTCCGGGCCGCCTCGGCGACCAGCGCCGCGCGCTCGGGCCAGGGGAAGAGGACGCCGAGTTCGCGGACCACGTCGGCGGGCTCGTCCGCGGTGTGCACCATGGTCAACAATCGGTTTGGGGCCCCCGCGACATCCCGCAGGCTCGGCCCGGTCCGCCGGTGCGGGGCGTTGCTGCCCTTGACCGCGCTCATCCGCACCGACGCCGACTCCCCGGTGCCGTCGGCCCACAGCACCAGCAGCCCCGGGCCCAGGGCGACGAGCGCGTCGAGCAGCCACAGCCGCTCGATCGTCGCCCACCGGCACATGTACGCCCACAACGCCCGCACCCCGCACCGGTCCACCCGAACAAGCCGCGCGGCCACCGGACGGAACCCGGCCTCCTCGGTGGCGGCCAGCACCCGACGCGCCGCACCGGCGGCGAAGGCGTCCGGCCGCACCCACATCACGGCGACCCGCTCGGCGAACGCGTACGCCCTCTCGGTGCCGAGCACCGTCGTCAGCGTCGCCCACGCCTCCCGGGCATGCAGGTCCCGGGCGAACACCTGGTCCTTGCCGCGCAGGCGGGTCAACTGCTTCCAGGCGGGGCCCGCGAGATCGAGCGCACGGCCCACATCGGGCCGGGTGGTGCGTTCAGGCATCACGGCCTCCGTTCGGATGGGTGCCGCCCGACGCGACATCCGCCGCCGTGGCCGGCAGCGGGGGCGAAGACTGATTCAGGTCTCCGCCGGCCTGCTCGTGCAAGAGCCCGGCGGGGACGCCCACCGCGACGGCGACCAGCACGAGGAAGGCTCGCAGGGGGTGCGAGGTGTCGATGGCGTTGTTACTGGTGTGCCGGGCGCTCACCGGGCGGCCGCCGCATGCTGGCGTTCGCGGTTGTCGGCGAGGACCAGGCCGAGGAGCTGCTGGACGCATCTGGCCGACTCCTGCACCCAGGTGTACGCACAGCTTGGGTAGTCGGCCGGATTGGGCGGCGCGTACTGCGTGCGCCTGCGGACGTACGCGAGGCCGTGCCCCACCAGCCCGGGGCCAGCGCCTGCGGGGCGGTTGAGGCGGTGCGTGCACTCGGCGATCGGCAGCAGCAGCCCGATGTGCCCGGCCAGCAGGGTGATCGAGTCGGCGAGCGCTCTGGGGTTCAGCGTGGCGCCGTCAGGGACGGGCCGCAGCGCCGCGGAAACGGTCCGCGTGATGGCCACGACGTCCAGGGGCGCCGTGCCCTCCGGCCCGTCGGCAGGGGCTACGGCGTGCTGTTTCAGCATGGCGGAAGAGATGGCGGTGGTCATCGCAAGGTTCCTCTGCGTGTGCGGGGGAGCAGCGGAAGCGGCGGGCCGCTGGCACATCGCTGTCGGGGAAGCAGCCTGCCGCGCACAGGGGAGTCAACTGCTGGACCACGTCGCAGGGTCAGGAAGAAACGGCCGCGACTTCCGCGCGGCGATCAGGAAAGTTTGACCCTTCCGTTACCTGGCTGTCCGTGCGCAATCTCGCTACGTTCGACGGGTGGGAGAAAACACGATCCTCCGGCAGCGCATGGCCCGAATGGGCATGAGCCGCCCCGAATTAGCGCACCGGATGAACGAGGCACTTGCAGCTCTGACCGGCAAGTACGGCACCTTCTCCGAGCGCACGCTGCACAACCTGCTGGCTGGCGCGACGCACTGGCCAAGGTCGAGGACCAGGCTTGCACTCGAAGAGGTTTTCGGATGCCCCGCGTCGGATCTCGGCTTCACGCCGCCGATCCACCAGCAACCCCCGGAGGACCCCGTGCAACGCCGCCGCTTCCTTCGTGCCGCTCCCATAGCCGCAGCAGCCACCGTCGGCGTCATCCCGCCCGCCAAGGCCGACGCCCCCTACCGGGTCGGCGCCTCCGACGTAGACCGCCTCGAACGACTGCATGACCAGCTCATCGAGGACGACGACCAGCTCGGCGGCACCGACGCCGTCGAACAACGCGCCGCCGCCCTCGCACAGCAGGCCCTCGCCTTGCAGAACGGGGGCACCGCCTCCGCCCGGATCCGCTCCCGCCTGTACGCCATCGCCGCCCACTTCACCGACAGCGCCATGTGGGCCGCCATCGACGGCCGCCGCCTGCAGGCCGCCAACGGCTACCTGAACCAGGCCGTCACCCTGGCCGCCCTCTCCGCCGACTCCCCCACGATCGTCAGGGTCTGGGGCCACGCCGGATCGCTCTACCGGCACCTGGGCCGCCCCACCGACGCCACGGCCGCCAGCGAGGCCGCCCGCGCCAGTGCCATCGCCCGCCGCGACCCGCTGTACGCATCCCTGACCTACGCCCGTCTGGCCGTGGACCAGGCCAGCACCGACAGCCCCACGGCCGTCCTGCGCAACCTCGACAACGCCCAGCGCTCCCTCTCACGCGTCGACGAGCGGGCCGGCCGGCCGTCGTGGATGCGCTTCTACGACCAGGCGGAGCTCGACCTGCTCGCCTGCGGCGCCAGCACCACGATGGGCCGTTGGGACGAAGCCGAGGCACGAGCGCACTCCGCCCTGGCCCGTCTCCAGCCCAGCATGCCCCGCAACCAGGCCCTGGTGACCGCCTACCTCGCCCTCGCACAGCTCCACCAGGGCGACGCTGGCCACGCCGTGGCCACCGCACGGACAGTCGCCCCTGCCCTCGCCCACGGCCGCACCGCCCACCTCCTGAACGACTTCACCGCCCACCTGGTCGAGACCGCCCCCACCAGCTCCCCCGCCCGGGAGTGGACCACCTACCGGAAGGAGGTACTCAGTGCCTGCTGAGACCGACGACCTGACGTTCCACCGCACCAGCGACGTCGAGGACGTCCGCCAGACGATCCTCGACCTGCACGCAGAGGTCCGCGGCGACTTCGGACTCATGAGCAAGCCGTTCAACAGCATCGAACGCTTCGACGAGCGCCTGACTGCCTACGCCCAGCGCCCCGGCTGGGAAGCCGTCGTCGCCCGCACCGCCGTCGGCGAGCCCGTGGGCTTTTGCTTCGGCACCCCGCTGGGACCCAACACCAGCTGGTGGACGGCGATGACCATCCCGCTGCCCGAGGGATTCACCGCCGAGACAGGCAGCCGCACCCTGGCCTTCCAGGAGATCTGTCTCCGCAAGCCGTGGCGTGGTCAGGGGGCCGCCAGGCATCTCCACGACGAGCTGCTTGCCGGCCACGTCGAGGAGCGCGTCACGCTGCTGGTCGATCCCACCGCGGGCGAGGGCCGGGTCCAAGCCGTCTACGAATCGTGGGGCTACGAACAGATCGGGCAGCAACAGCCTTTCGCGGACTCCCCCGTCTTCGCCGTCATGATGCGCAACCTGCGAACGACTGAACCCCGAAGGGACGGGCCGGTCCGGAGCCTCGACGAGCCGTAACGACCTCTGACGTGCTGCTGGACACCTGCCACGACGCAATTCAGGCGTTCGGCCCGAAGCACCAGGTCGTCCTCTGGCTGCGGGGTGAGTCCGCGTTCGACCGCCACGTCGCGCACTGGGCTGCGGCACACACGGCCGCTACCGCCGCCACCAGCGCACTGGTGAATGCCACGGTCCACCCGGCCGACGAGGCTGCGCACGGCGAAGGCGCCACATGGGCGCGGGACCGAGCGCTGATCGCGCAGGGCCCCATGCTCTGTCCTACCTTCTGCGCTGAGCAGGTGCCCTGCCCGCAATCGCACGGCTGGCCACCGGCGCCGGAATCAGCGTCCGGGCATGTGTGAAGCGACCGGAGCAAGCCATGTACAAGGCCGGAGACTGGCTGTCCGGCCCGGGCATGTGTGGAGCGACCGTAGTTCCCGCAGAAGAAACACTGCAGGAAATAGGCCGTGTATCGGAACTCGAACTCGGTCAGCTGACCGTCGGCTCGGGGCACGCGCAGACGGGGTGCTCTACGGCCGCCGAAATCAGCCGGCTGGCGTGGAGGACGGTCCGCACCTGACATCGTGCCGTAGCCCTTACCGATATCCATCGGCCCGAGGCGTCCGGATGCTACTTTCGGCGGGTGGCCCGATATCAGCCCATTCAGCTCGGTGCACAGATCGCGGGCTACCAGGTGGAGCGTGAGATTGGCCGCGGGGGAATGGGCGTCGTCTACCTCGCGAAGGATCTGCGGATGGGCCGTGTCGTGGCCCTGAAAGTACTCGCCCCCGAGTTGACGCACAGTAACGTTTTCCGTCGACGTTTCATCCATGAGTCGCGCATGGCTGCTGCGATCGATCATCCGCACATCGTGCCGATCTTCGGAGCTGGAGAGGCCAACGGGGTCTTGTACATCGCCATGCGTTACGTTTCGGGGCCGGACTTGGGAGCCCTCCTGGACCGGGACGGTCCACTACCGGTAAACAGTGCGATGCGTATCGCCGCGCAGGTGGCGTCGGCGCTCGACGCCGCGCACGAGCACGGTCTCGTACACAGGGACGTAAAGCCCGGCAACATCCTGTTGGACAGAAGCCCTGTTGGCGACGATCCCTACGATGCGTATCTCATGGACTTCGGGATGGCGAAACCATCGCTGGAGGAGGTGTCCCTCACGACAGTGGGTCAGTTCATCGGCACCCTGGACTACGTGTCCCCCGAACAGATCTCCGGCCACCCCGTAGACGGTCGGGGCGATCTGTACAACCTCGCCTGCGTCGTATACGAGGCCCTTGCGGGTAGCTCCGTGTTCCAGCACGACGACGACATGGCGCTGCTGTGGGCGCACGCAAACGAACCACCCCCGGACCTCTCTGAGAGTCGCCCGGACCTCGCGCCGGCCGTCGACCGTGTGATGACGAAGGCGCTGGCCAAGGACCCTGAGCATCGTTACGGTTCATGCCGGGAGTTCGTAGCGGAGTTGATTTCTGCCGCGGGCGGTCGGGCGAGCTGAAAGCGATGGCCCGTAGACGCTGGTGGCCGCGTCGATGGCGGCATTCGAGTGGTCGGTATGCGCCGGACCTCTGGCCTGTGTGGATCGTGGCCGGTCTGGCTGTGGTCGTGGCCTGCGTCGCCGGGATCGCGGCGTACTGGCTCGTCCGCCGGCTGACGGAACCCACGGGGACCCTGGGCGTTCCCGACGCCATCAAGCTCAGCATCGCCATCCTGACGGTCTTCGGCGCGGTCCTCGCCGGTGTGTACGCCTACCGCAAGCAGCGCATCGCCGAAGGGGACGCCCACCGGGCGGACGCGACGCAGTTCGCCGATCGCTACAGCACGGCGGCCGGTCAGCTGGGCCATGAAGGCCCGGCAGTGCGCCTCGCCGGCGTATACGCGATGGCCCGGCTGGCCGACGACTGGGGGGAGCAACGCCAGGTCTGCGTGGACGTCCTGTGCGCCTATCTGCGCATGCCCTACGAATGGAACCCGGAGTCCGACCAGTACGAGAAGGGAGAACGGGAGGTACGGCAGACGGTCATCCAGGTCATCCGAGATCACCTCCAGGAGTCACGGGAGGAGTCTTCCTGGTCGACTTGCGCTCTTGATTTCACCCGCGCGACCTTCGATGGAGGCGACTTCTCCGGCTGCCGGTTTCGAGGCAGTGTCTCCTTTGCCGACGCCGATTTCGTCGGTGACCTAATCAGCTTCGACGGTGCCGGATTCCTCGACGGCGCGGTCACCTTCCATGGCGCACGATTCGGACCCGGCACGGTCACGTTCAACGACGCACAATTCCAGGGCGGTACGGTCAGCTTCGACGAGGCGCGGTTCAGCGGAAGCGCGCTTTCCTTCTGCGGCGCGCTGCTCGGTGCCGGCGACATCACGTTTCACCATGCGAGCCTCAGCGGCGGGACACTCGCTATGGACGAAGCACGGTTCAGTGGCAGCACGGTCGGCTTCGACTACGCGCAGTTCAGTAACGCCACGGTCACCTTCAACCGGACGCGACTCGATGACGGTTCGCTCGCCTTCCCCCGCGCACGGTTCACCGGAGGTACGCTGAGTTTCGACCACGCACACTTCGCCGGCGGTGCCGTCGCCCTCGACGACGCGGAATTCACGGGCGGTACGGTGACCTTCTACGCGGCGGGGTTTGACGGTGGAAACGTCACCTTCGACTACGGGCAGTTCACCGACAGCACGGTCACCTTCCACCATGGGCGATTCAACGGAGGCACCGTCTCGCTCGGCCACGCCAGGTTCAGCGGCGGCCTGGTCTCCTTCGTCCGCGCCCAGATGAACGGGGGCCAGGTCGCCCTCTCCGACGCACAGTTCAGCGGCACCAACACCCGATGGGGCCGCCTCCAGCCGCCCGAGGACGGGACGGGCTGAACTCCGGTCCGACTCTCACGAGCGAGTGTTGTCGTTGCGGCAACGATCTGCCTGAGGTGTGGAATGTGGATCCCACCTCATGAGGGCCTGGCAGGCGCTGCTGGGGGAGGGGAATGTGGCAGCTCGCCGCCGGGGCGGGCCTGCCGGGCCGCGCTCATCGGCACCGGCCTGCTGCCGCCGGCGCAGGCCAGCACACTGCGCTGGGCCTCCTGGCTGGGCCAGCCCCGGCCGCGACGCCGCCCGCCCCTGCAGCCCAGCCCGGGGCGCGGCGGCGGATGACGAGACAGACAGCGAGGCCGACAGGCGTCGGGAATGTCGTCGCCATCCTCGGCGAACCGTGCGGCCAGGCCGTGCTGGAGCAGGTAGTCGCCGGGTAGTGCACAGCGGTGCGCTCCTGGGCCTCGAGGCCCAGGAGCGCACCGCTGTGTGGGGTGAAAGCCGCTTAAAGAGTGAGGGGCGGCTTCCGTCTACCGGTCAGTGTCCGCGGTGGCCCCAGGACTCGGTGTCGATGACGCGGCCGTGGTCGTTGCGGAGGGTCGCGGTGTCGCGGTAGTTGTCCCAGACGTAGGCGCGGCGGTTCTGGTAGACGTCGCGGACGGTGTCGCGGCCGGTGCCGGTGTGGACGCGGACCTTCTGGTGGGGGGCCAGGCGCAGGTGGCCGAAGCGGTAGGTGTGCCGGTCGGCGTCCTTCAAGGTCCAGTTGTGCAGGTTCACCGCGTGGTGGCCGGTGTTGACGATGTCGATCCACTCGGCGTTGAGGCTCCAGTTGCTGCGGTCGTCCTTGCCGGGGCTGTCGTACTGGACCTTCCCGATCACGACCGGCGAGGTCGCACGGAACGGGTCGGCATGGGCGGCGGCGGTAGCGGGGAGGACCGTGGTGGCGAGGACCGCGCCGCACGCGACGGCGGTAGCAGCGATACGGGCGATAACAGCTGAAGACATAGCAAACCCTTGCTTCCAGGGCGCAGCCCAGTAGGGCGCACCCGTTGATGAGGACCCCGGCGAAGCGCCGAGGACCATCACTGTGCGCCACCCGGTGCCCCAAAGTTGAAAGTCTCATCACCCGTTACACGAGGCGAACATTCACACCACCTGGCAGCGCTCCGCGCACGCGCCCCAGCGCATACCACCCGCCCCGCGCTGCACCTCGCGACCGCAGCGCATCACGCATGTTCCCTGCCAGGCCTCCGAGCGGGCCACCTCGGGGGGCGATGACGGCGTTCGGCCAGCAGGTGACGGAGAGCGGGTTCCAGTGGGCGGGCAGGGCGGGCGAAGGGGCCCTGCACCTTTCTGGATGACGGCACCCTTAGCACTCACAGCGTCGTCCCGCAGAGGTGCAACGACGGGTACATGGTGGCTCTGGAGCCAGGGGAGCGGCAGGCCCTGGCTCGCGGCGCAGCCAGGGGGCTATTCGGGAAACTCCTTGAAGCCCTGGCCTTCGACGAGTGCCCACCGTTGTTGCAGGCCGCCCTTGCGCGGGAAGCGGCGCTGCGTGGCGAGACACAGTTCTTGCGCCGCTACACGTTGCAGGAGGTGGGGGCGGTGGTCCGAGAGGTGGGAAGAGGCGGTATCGACTGCTCTGAGAGTGCCGCCGGGCGGCCTCACTGGGGGATCGGAAATACTGGGAACCTAGGTCGAGGCGCTGGGTATGTCACCCCACCCTACGGCCGCCGTCCGACCTCGACGGTTCGTCAGGACCCTTGTCGGAGCAGAGCGAAGAGCTGGGGATCGGCCTCCACACCGAGCTCTCGGCGCAGCCGCTTGTCGAGGGCCCGCAGCGACTCCGCGGCCCGGCCGGGGGCGCCCATCCCGATCAAGGAGCGGACCAAGAGTTCGTGACTCGGCTCGTCCAGGGGATCCCAGGAGGTGAGAAAGGACGCGGTGTCCGCCGCCTGCCGCACATGGCCGTCAGCGAGCAACATCTGCCCGACGCGCAGGAGGGCATGGAAGCGCTGCCGGTCCCAGTGCGCCCGTTGCTCGTCCGCCCACGAGGCCGACACCTCGGCCATCAGCGGCCTGCGTAACAATGCCGCCCCCTCCGGCACGGGAAGGGCGCCTGTCTCCTCTATGGATTCGATGACCACCAGCGCCTGTTCCCAGTCCGAGGTGAGACCGTCGGTCAAGGACACCAATTCACCCTCGGCCTCGATCAACCGCTCGGGGAGGTCCCTGTTGGTCCGCCACAGGAGACGGCTCAGCAACCGACGGCCCTGCTGCTCCGGGGCATCCGGCCACATGGCCCTGATGATGGCCGGCCGCCGCGCCCAGTGCCCGTCACGCAAGGCGAGGTAGGCGAGGAGTTCGGCGGACGACAGGCTCAGCCTGATGTCGCCGTGCCCCTCGACGTGAATGCCGTCCTCTCCCAGGAGGCACAGCCGTCGCCCGTTCCCCTCCACTGTGATGACGCCCGATATCGGCGCATGGGTATGCCAGATGGCCGGCATGGCAATCCTCCGCGATGCGAACCCTGTGTCTGGTACCTCGGGGTGCCAGTGGCACTCCCCTTCCGTCAATGGTCAGGTGACGGCGGTGATCGACACCCCACCAGATACGCATAGGTAGATCAACTCAGGACATACTGCCGCAATAATTGGCCACGCGGCGTGGCCAGCGTTCGGCAGTTCCGGGGACGGAACGGGGACAGGCCCGGGACATTCTTCGTCCATGATCGGCTTCCATGGGACGTCTCGGGAGCATCCGCGGAAGGAAGGGGGACGGCCATTTTCCAAGGTGTGTGCACCGTCGGCCAACAGGCCGTAGCGGTTTGGCACAGCTGTCCTGGAGAACACGTGAGAAAGAACCGGATTATCGCGAGCGTCGTCCTCGCCGGTGCCCTCATGGGCGCCGCGGCCCCCTCCGCGTCGGCCGTGGCGCCGTCCGCGTCGGTCGCCACCGCCCAGACGGTTCAGCCGACGGCCTTCACCGTCGTCACCCCGTCCACTACCAAGGCGGACAACACCGCACCGGCGACTGCACCGACTAGTGAACCGGCCGAGCGCGCGGGCAAGCTGCGCTGGGTCATCGACAAGCTCAAGGCCGTGGGCAGTAAGGCCTGGGACGCGCTCAGCAGCGCGGCCAAGAAGGGCTACGACGCCTTCAAGGAAGCGTACGAGAAGTACGTCCCGTGGGTGGTCCGCAAGGCTGTCGAGGTCGGTGCCACCGTCTATGAGATCTACGAGGCCGTGCGCGACTTCGTCTCGTAACCCAGGGGAATCGAGCGCAACGCTCCACCAGTCGTGGCCGGCGGGGGTCCTCGCACCCTCCGTCGCACCCCCGCTGGCCACTCCCGGTCCATCGAGAAGGAACACATGAGTACCAGTCAGCCCCCCCTCCGCCCTCCCACACCGGCGCCGAGCTCCGCCAGCGGTGACATATGGCCGGTGCTGCCCCTGGCTGCCGCTTCCTTCCTCGTGCGCACCTGGGGCAGCCACCTGTGGGTCTTCTGCCTCGCCACCGTGCTCGGCACCGTCGGCATGGTGGCAGCAGTCATCTCCGTCGGTCGCTGCAGACGGGCTGTGAGAAGCGGGCTGCCCCGGGCGAAAGCTGCCTGGGTCGTGACGCTACTCGCCGCCGCGGCCGCAACAGCCGTCGTCTCCGCGATCAGGATGTGAGGCCATGGGCGGCATCAACGTCCGGGGCCTGACCAAGAGCTACCGGAGGCAGAAGGTCGTCGACGACCTGACGTTCGACGTACACCCCGGCACGGTCACCGGCTTCCTCGGCCCCAACGGCGCCGGGAAGACCACCACCATGCGCATGCTTGTGGGACTGGTCCGGCCCGACGCCGGCACCGCTCTTCTCGCCGGCCGGCCCTATTCCGACTACCCCTCACCCCTGCGTGCGGTCGGCGCCCTGCTCGATCCCGGCTGGGTGCATCCGCAACGCACTGCCCGGGCCCACCTCGACTGGCTCGCCCGCTCCAACGGCTTGCCTGAAGACCGCGTCGACGCCGTGCTCCTGATGGTCGGGCTCTCCACCGTGGGCGACCGGCGCTTCGGCGCGCTCTCTCTCGGCATGCGCCAGCGCCTCGGCATCGCGGCTGCGATGCTCGGTGACCCTGAGGTCCTCGTCCTCGACGAGCCCGCAAACGGCCTCGATCCGCAGGGCATCGCCTGGCTGCGGGGGCTGCTGCGCGACCTCGCGGCCGACGGGCGCACCGTCCTCGTGTCGAGCCACCTGCTTGCCGAGACCGCCCTCCTTGCCGATGACCTCGTCATCATCGGCCGCGGCAGGCTGCTACAGCAGTGCACCACGGCCGAGTTCACCGCCCTCCAACAGACACATGTGCTCGTCCGCGCCAAAGACCAGGAACGTCTCGCGACGGTGGTCGCCGAAGCGGGCGGAACGATCGACGCCGCCCCCAACCCCCGGCCTGTCGATCCCGACATCCGCCTCGTCAGGGGACTCTCGGCGGAGGAGATCGGTCACGCCGCCCTGCAGGCAGGACTGGTGCTCCATGAGCTGACACCCCGCCGGCGCACTGTGGAGGAGGAGTACCTGCGCCTCACCGCCGACTCGGTCGAGTACTACAGCCGGCCACCAGCCGTACGTCCCGAGAAAAGCCCTGAACAGTGAATACCTCAGTCCTTCGCGCAGAGCTCGTCAAACTGCGCACGCTCCGCTCCACCTGGTGGTTCCTCGGAGTGATCGCCGCTCTGGCCATCGCCGTCAGCGGCCTCGCCGTGCACAGCCCGGGCAAGGGGCGGGCACCCGGGCTGGAGGAGGCGCTATACGGCCCGGCGTTCACCCAACTCCTCATACCCCTGCTGGGTGTGCGGAGCGTGAGCCAGGACCTGCGGACAGGCACCATCTGGTCCTCCTTCTTGGCGGTGCCCTCCTGGAACAGGCTGCTGATCGGCAAGGCGACAGTCGTCGCCCTCGTCGCAGCGGCGGCGGGTCTTCTGGTTGAGGCCACCGCGCTGGGTGTCGCTCTGCTCGTGGAGCCGGCGATGGCCCTGGTTCCGTCGTGCGCCGAAGGCTGGCGGCCGCTGCTGGCCCTGCCCGTGACCTTCGCGATCGGCGGTGTGCTGGGCGTCGCAGTAGGACTCCTGCTGCGTGGCGGCCTGGCCGACACGCTCCTTGTCATGTGGCCCTTGGCCCTCGAACCGGCGCTCGGTGCGGCGGGAAAGCCCCTGCTCGGCTTCGAAGTCGCTGCCTGGCTCCCGTACGGGACGATGAACGAATTCTCCGGCCAGAGCGGTGGGGTGCCGTTCTTCGCTGGCCCGTCGGTCGCCGGTGTGTACACCGCAGTCATCGTCGTATGCCTGCTGGCTCTCGGGATCAGGCGGCAGAAACGCAGAGAGCCCTAGGGGGCCGTCGGCGTTTGATGATCTGACCTGGGACGTACGTCGTACCAAGGGACGGTTCGACCCCGGGCCACGGTGCTGCGGGGCAGCTGCGCGTGCGGCTGGCGGGGGATGGCCGAGTACCCGCTCGACTGTACCACCCTGCCCAAAGACAAGATGTCCGTCAGCTTTTCCGGGAGATTCAGCCGCAGGATTCCTTGCTCATCGACCGTGGCCAGCCCGTGCGAGCCGTGGGCGATGTGCTCGATGACCGCGGTCGGATCAAGCGGGCAGCCCAGGTCGTGCTTCGTGTGCTGCCAGAGCCGGTAGTGAGCCGGCCTCTCCGTTCCCAGGCGAGTCCCCTTGCGCACCGGTCCGACGCGCGCCTCGCACTTCCAGCAGATCAGTTTCCCCGCCAGCTGGTGCGGCTCTCCCGGCAGCCCGATGCGGCCCCCGACGCCAGGAGGAGTCGGGGGCCGCCGGTGCTCAAGGGTGAGCCGTGGAGGCAGCTGGCCGGAGTGGTCAGATCCGCGCGATCAGGGCGTAGCGTTCGTCGGTCACTGGGCCGCCCCACAGAACGGCATCGGCGCTGAGAGGTTCGATGCGCAGGTCGCTGACGAGCGGGCGCACTGCCTCCGCCAGGTCTTCGGCGGCGATGCCCCGATGCCAGGGAAGGGCGCCGGCACCGGCGACGTACGGCACTCCGCTCTGCCCGGCCTCACACCAGCGGCCCTCAACGAGGACCAGGAGGCCGCCGGGGCGGATGCGGCCGGTCCACTCGTTCAAGGCCGCGTGCGGGTCGGGCAGGGTCCACACCAGGTGGCGGGAGAGCAGGACGTCGAACTTCTCCTGGCCGGTGGGCGGCGCGGCGGCATCGCCGACCAGGAACCGGCCCTGAAGGCCGGCGGCCGTCAGCTTGGCCCGGGCCTGCCCGACCATCCGCGGCGCCAGGTCCACCCCCGTCACCCGGTGCCCGGCTTCGGCGATCAGCTCGGAGAGCGATCCGGTGCCGCAGCCGACGTCCAGCACGTCGGCCGGGGCGGACGGCAGCCAGGCGGACAGCCGGTCCGCCCACGCGGCGCGGGTGTCCGCGGCCTTGAGGCCGTGGTCCGGCTCGTCGTCGAAGTCCGGGGCGGCGGCGTCCCAGTAGGCGGCGATGGCAGCAGCAGGGTTCGTCATCCGGTGATCCTTTCAGCCGCCACTGACAACGCGCCGGGGGAGCGCCGAGGCCGGTTATGGGCTCAGCGGGATGGAGCTGCTGCCACTGCGGCCCCTCGGCCGCAGTCGCCTGTGCGGCATCGGTCAGGCGGCCTTGTGCTCTCGGCCCCTGCGGGTGAGCGCAGTGATCAGCTCCTCGCGGTTCATGAAGGAGCGGCCGGAGATGTCTTCCACGTCCGGATGGTCACCGCGTGCTCTCCGCGTGGGCGGAGGTGAGCTGGCGACGGACGGAACGCTCACGGGCTGGGCCTGGTGGCGAGTGGTGTAGGTACGGGACTGGGAGACAAGGGGGGATGCGCACTGGTGACTAGTGCCCGCGCCGGGCCGCTGGTGCCGGACTCAGCGGCCGATGTCGCCCGCGTCCAACACGTCGGCCTTGGCCGGAGGCCGCACATCCAATGGCTTATCGAAGGCGCTGAACGAGGTGGTGCTGTGAAGTTCAGGGCTTTTGTAGACGGCCTTGAGGATGTACGGCTTGCTGCCGGTGGCGACATAGAAGGTGTACGAGCCCCCCTTGTCCGCCTCGTCGGTGACCACCAGCGGAATCGCGGGGGTGCCGTTGACCTTGGTCGGTTCGCCCTTCTTCGCTACGCCAAAGGACGTGAACTCCCGGGTGCATTCGGCGAGACCGTCTCCCGCGTGCGCCCTACTGGAGGGGGCCTTGATCCAGCGACTCTGGCCCTTCACGCCTGAAAAGCCAAGCTCAGGGGGCGGGGGTGTAGGTGAGCGGGGTGTTGGGGCAGGACGCGACGAGTTCTTGCAGGGTGATGTGCTCGTCCGTGTCGACCGTCAGGTGCCAGCGGAGTTTGGTAGCGGTCCAGTCCTCGAGGTATCGGCAGTGGGAGGGCTGGTGCGGGGGCATCCAGGTCGCCGGGTCCTGATCGGCCTTGGAGCGGTTGGAGCGGGCAGTAACCGCGGCCAGGGACCGGTCGGCGTCGAGGTCGTTGGCGTAGGCCTGGCGGCGCTCGGCGCTCCAGGCGGACGCGCCGGAGTCCCAGGCTTCGGCGAGGGGGACCATGTGGTCGATATCGATCGTGGCGGCCCCGCTCACGTCAGTGTCGTCGTACCAGGAATGCCAGCGTCCGCCCGTGATCTTGCACCCTGGCCCCACCTCGGGCGCATCCACGGCCTCGGCGATGAGGACTTCGGCGCGGGTGTGGCACCCGTCCCGGTCGGCGTCCACCCAGTGCCGGAAGGCGGTGCGCTGGTAACCCTCACGGGACTCGGCCGCGACCGGCAGTGAGGCGACCGCCTCGTGCAGTCCGACGGTCTCCGCCTGCGCCGGGGTGGCAGCGGTGAGCGGCAGCACGACGACAGCACAGGCAGCCAGTACGCGCAGGGCGTTGATCAACATGCGGCAATTCCCCATCCCTCGGTCCACGACGATGTGCTTCCGGGATAGGGCCAGCGGCCGGGCGCGAGCACGGTTCTTGGCGCGGTGTCACTCCTGGGGGTAGCGAAACCACCTCCACGAGGGGCAGCCTGTGCACGGCCGGCACGCGACGCGCACGCTGCTCGTCGCGCGGGCCGGGTCTGACCGGGCACGACAGGCGCCGGCGCTCTCCGCGCAGGCGGGGGGAGCCGTCCATGCCTGCCACAGTGTGCGCGGAGCGCAGGCGAACAGTCAGCCTGACCTGCGGAGAACGGTTGTACTGCAGAACTCGGTCCGCCTCGGGCAGGCGTGGAGCGACCGGTTCAGTGGCAGTGGTTCACCGGCTGGCGGATGTGCGGCCTGCACGGGCGGTTCTGGCCAGGTGCGTTCCCTGCATGACGCCGACGGCCCAGAGGACCGCAGCAGACCAAGTAACGGGCGGCTCCGTCCCCATGCTGAGTCCGGTCACGACCACAGGGCTGGCGCTTGGCGTGCGGAGCGTTGATCCCGGTGATGACGTTGATGATCCGGTGCAGTTCGGTGGTGAAGATCGCCCGCTCGTAGGCGACCCAGATGTCAGGGTCCTCCGACAGCTGGAACCCCTCAGACCGCCTTGCCGTGGACATGGCCCGGCAGGCCCCTCACGGCTACTCGCCCCGCAGCAGCTGGGCGAGGGCCTCGTCCAGATCGGTCTGCCCTGTGGCGACCGCCGTCCCCGCCGAGTGGCTACGCGTGGTCGCTGAAGCAAGGTGCCGTTACATCACCGAGTGGACGTCAGTGAAGATCCGCTGGTCCCCTACCGTGGACCTGACCGAGAAGGAGGCCCCCACCGGCTACGCGGATGAGTGTCCCAACGCACCGGTCACCGTGAGCCCTCGAGCCTGACCCGTCGTCTGGTCCGGCCTGCAGCCAGCTGGCTCTGCTCGGCACACGAGTTGCCTACGTTGTTTCAGCATGAGGCTGGGAGCCGGAGATACGGTTCTGGCTCATGTCAGTTCGGCGAAGTCCCGCGTCGGCGCCGTGCCTGTGCCCGACCGGACTACCCAGACCCCGCTCCCCGCAGGCGTCTCCTGCGACTTCTTCTTGAGGCCTTCGACGTCCATCGCGTCCGGCCAATGGGTTCCGCTTTCGGACCAGCGCACGCCAGTGAGGTCGACGCCTTTCAGGTCAGTGGTGCGCAGGTCTGATGTCGTGAAGTCGTTGAGGAATGTGGCCACTGATTCCACGTCGAGGACGGGCAGCTCTCGGCCGAGCGCTTCGCTGATGATCCGCCTCACCTTGCTGATGAGTGTGTATACGAGGGGGAGACCACGGGCGTCGTCGAGGTAGCGGACGAGGTGGATGGTGCTGGCGAGGGCGAGGGTGAGAGCGCGGTCAGGATCGCGGGCATAGAGGCTGGCGGGGCCGAGAATTCCGTCGAGGTTGCGGACGACGGTGCAGGCGTGGTTGAAGGCGCTGGCGCGGTCGAAGCTGGCGCGGTCGAAGGCGATGCCGAGGCGGCGGGTGAGGTCGGTGGCGCCGTCGAGGGTGCGGGCGAGATCATTGAAGATGCGGCCAGCGCTGTCGAAGGAGCTATTGAGAGCAGTGGCGCTGTTGAGGGCGATGGCTCCTTGAGGATCAGTGGCGCTCTCGAGAATGCAAATGAGGTGGCGGGCGAGCTGGCCGGCGTGGCCGACGACGCGTTCGAAGTTGCGGGCGTGGTCGATGGCGCGAAGTGCCGTTGTGATGTCAGGGTTGGTGCGCAGCGTCAGGCGGATCTGTGGGCTGACCGACAGGGGGAACTCCGCAGATACGAGGTCCTCATCTGCGGAACTTGTCGGCGACTGGAGATCTGGAGCGGGTGTGGCCGAGGGGAGGATCGCGGCTAGGCCAGCACCGACGTCGAGAACCGAGTCGAGATCGTCCACCAGGGTGTCGTGGCGGGACTGGAGCAGGATCTCGCGCAGACCGGCTTCGACGTCGAGGACGGGGTTGAGGTCTTCCAGGAGGGAGCACTGGTGCTGGTCGAGCCAGCGGTCTGCAGCCCGGTCGCGTTCGTGGGTCTCGTGGTGGTCGGTCACTATTCCTCCTCCCCTTGCCTGATGTACTCAGCAAGGGTGCGGCGGGCTTTCTTGAGGCTGGCGCGCACTGCCTCGGGGGTCAGTTCGAGCTGCTGGGCGATCTCGGAGGGGGTGTAGCCACTGAGTGTCCAGGCCAGGATTTGACGCTGCCGGTACGGCAGCGAAGCCGACATCCGTCGCCCTGCTCGTCGAGCTCGAGCCGGCCCCCGTCGGCGACTGCTTCGGCAGCGCCAGCGAGGTACTGCTGCCGAGCCCGCTCATGCTGCACCTGCCAGCGCAGGCGTAGCCACAGGCCGAGCAGGGCACAAACCTGGCCGACCATGATCGAGACCATGGTGGCGGCGGTGACCGTGTCCATGCGCATCTCCCCCCTCTTGTATGGATCGCAAGACCGGCTGGTTGGCCCGTCATGAGTGAGAGCCTGGACGGACCCGCGCCGTGAACCCCAGACCACGGGAATTTCCATCGGCCGGAGCGTTCCGCCGGTAGGGCTCTGGTGAGGGCCGTCTGTGACGTGGCTGGCGGTCTCGAGCTGGCCGTCTCAGAAAGCCTCAGCAGCTGGACGCTCAGAAGCCGGGCGATGTGCCCAAGGTCAGGCCGGCGATCACGACGAACCTGCCGCGTCATACGGGCGGATCCCTGGCCCGAACGGCTTCAACCGTTCCCCATGCCCGGCTTCCGGGCACGCGTCGGCCCTCCCGTGGGGAGGGCCGGGAGGGCGGCGCGGTCCCCGCCCGTGAGGCAGCCCATGGGCGAGGCCGAGCAGGGGTTCTCCGCCTGGGGAGGCGGGAGATCACCGCTGGTTCAGCATGGCACTGGAATCAGCCACACAACAGGGGAGTGACTGAATTTCGCGGGTGTGGTGAAGGTGCCCGCCCGGACCGCCGACAGGCACGCTTCGAGCGGGCTCGCCCACCGAGGCAGGTCGACTGGAGCACCCCGGAGGCGGCAGACTCGGGACAGACGGAAGGGGTACAGCGATGAGCGCACAACCGGTGCACTACGGCGACAGCGGGGCGCCGTCGATCCCGCGCACCCAGAACGGGGTGGCGGAGGCGCTGCCGCCGGCGGACCGGATGGAGTTCTACCGGGAGATCGGGCAGGCGGACGAGCACGAGCTGCTGGGCGTACTGCGCCGCTGGTGGCTGCGGGCGACCATGTACGCCGACCCGCTGCCGGAATCGGTCCGCACCGCTGTTGAGAACGGGACTGCACCCGGGCGCCCGGCGGCCGCAGTGATCCGCGAGGCCCTGGCCGCGCGCGAGGCGGACAGCCGGTGAGCGATGAGTACAACAAGCAGGACGACGGCGAAGGCGAAGACGACCGGATCCAGCTTTCGCCCGCCGCTCTCCCGCTGCTTTCCCCCGAGGTCTCGGCCTCGGTCTTCTCCGCCGTCATGAACTTGATGGTGGAACTGCGCGAGCATCCGGTGCCGCCGCTGGCGCAGCCGGTCCCGGGGCGGCCGGGCTGGTTCTCGGCCCCGCTCGCCCGGGACGTCGGCCTGGCCGAGTATCACGTGCGTGAGGGCGAGCCGGGCGACGACGGCCCGCGTATCTACGTCGCCCGCATCGTGATCTCGGACGACTGGCCCGATTTCTGAGCAGGCACGACGACGGCGGCAGGGCCATGATCCCGCGATGAAGAGCAGAAGGCGGTCCGACGGGAGGAGCTCCCGTCGGACCGCCTTTGAGTTCCAGGCGACGGAGGGTGAGCACCAAGTCCGACTGGTGCATCCGCTCCGGTTGGCGAGCCCACACACCAGCCCCTGGGGCGCGATAGCGTGGACGCCCTGATGACCGCCGTTCCTCATGATCCGGCAGGAGCTCCGCGTGCCCGATGAACCCGCGCAGAGCGAGATCCGCACTCTCACGCGCCGTTTCAAGCAAGCGCAGGAGCGGACGGACCGCGAGTTCGGGATCGTCAAGAGTGATCTCACCGCGCTGCGGCTCCAGGTCGACAACCTTGACCAGAAGGTCAGCAACCTCGGCTCCAAGGTGGACGAGCTCGCCGACGAGATGCGCGGTCTGAGCGAGAAGGTCGACCGTAACCAGGCACAAATCGTCCAGCTGCTGTCCGCCCTGGTCGGCAAGTCTCCAGACGCCAGCTGATCATCCTGGAGAAGGGCTCGGACTCCCGTGGCGGGGGTTCCGAGCCCTTTCTCGTGCTGCGCGCCGGGATGTCTCATTCCTACCTGTCGTGGGCATGCCCCGGGGATGATCAGGGCGTCCGAATATGCGGCGAGCGAAGTGGGGGCCGGGGCGTGCTGGAACAGGTCAACGAGCAGACCGAGCAGGGGTACGTGCTGCTGCAGGCGGCAGCAGCCGAGGGAGCGCTGGGCGATATCGAAGCCGCCTACCGCAGGGCGGAGACTCTGGCCGGGCTCGACGATGCGGCGGCCGCGGTGCTCGTACGCGTCGCGAGCGACTTCGTGTGCAGGTTGTCCCTGGCGCAGGGCCCGGACTGGACCACGAGCAAGGATGATGACGGCAACCAGGTCAACATCGAGGAGCGCTCTCCCGAGGAGCGGGTTTTCACCCGCCGGATGATGGCTGCCTGGTCGGCCGGTGACACCGGAACGTTCCAGGCGCTGCTGGGCAGCGTCTGCGCCGACCCGCGACGACGCCGTACCCATCTCCAGGACCTGTTCCGGCTCGCCGTCGACGAAGCCGAGCTCCACGGCAGTCGCGCGATGCGGCCGTTCACCGTGGTCCGGCAGATGACTAACTCCATCCTCAAGGAAGGGCTGCAGAGGAAGGACTGGAACCGTTGACCGCCCAGCGATCGCCGTAGGGCGAGGATCGTCAGTTAGGCGCGTCGACGTCCGGTGGGGGCTTCGTGATGTCCGGGGTTCCCTCGAAGCTGTCGGCCTGGATCCGCCGGATGCCCACGATGGGCTTACCCGACCGCGCCGGCGCCACCTCAGTTCGGGGCTGGTAGGAGAGCTGCCCGTTCGTCTCCCGGGCCTTCCAGTACTCCCCGCGGGTGCGGCCGTCGTTCATGGCCGCGAGGACCGCGCGCTGCTCGCGGGTGAGTGCGCTGGAGCCGTACTTCACGTCGGCCAGGACGATCGTGAGGTCCTCGGGTTTCCGGGTTCCTTGCCGGATCTCGAAGAGGCCGTCGAAGACGAGGAAGTCGATGTTCCCGCCGACGTGGACGATGTCCTTGGGGTGGTAGCCGTGCTCGGCCGCGTACGGGAAGGCGTTCTCGGCGACGTGGCCGTCGAAGGTACTGCGCGAGCTACGGGCAGCGGCCTTGCCCCGCTCCGCCAGGGCCCTCTGGTGGTTCTCCAAGGCTGTGCGGAGCTCCTCGAGGGCCTGGTCGGCACGCTGCTGCGCTGCGGTGGCGTCGGCGCGGGCCGAGCGCACGAGTAAGGACGCCGCGATCACAATCGCCACCAGGACGACTGTCATCACGATGGCGAGGGCTATCACCTGGTCCCCCCGCGCCGGGCGGTGACCAGGGTGCGCCAGCGGTCGCGGGTAGCCTCTTCACCGTCGAGCCACCGCACGGGCGGCCCCGGCCGGGCGGGGGTCGGGCGACCGGCCATGAAGCAGACGATGTCGGTGTAGTAGGCGTAGTCGCCGTTGCGCGTCAGTTCTTCGAGCCGGGAGAGCGCGGCATCCAGGGCGGCGTCGGCGCCGCGGACGGCGTGGTGGAAGGCGAGGCCGAGCTCGAGGGTGGCCTCGGCGGAGGCCAGACCGCCGACGCTGATCTCGGTGCGCAGCAGGTGGGCGCGGGCGTCGAGGTCGGTGATGGTGCCGGCGTCGCGGATCAGGGCGGCGATCTGGGTGGTGAGGGTGGTGGCGCGCAGGTCGAGGCCGGAGAGCAGGTGGTGGGCGAGGTCGAGCTCGTCGTCGGCCCGGGCGGGGTCGGTGAAGGCGGTGACGAAGGCGAGCTGGGCCTGGGTGGTGGCGCGCTCACCGGCGATGCCGTGCTGCTCGGCCTCGGCGCGGGCGGCCTCGTAGGCGTCGGTGGCTTGGTCCATGAGCCCTTGGGTCCACCAGATGTCGCCGAGGACGCGGTGGTGCCGGCCTTCCCAGCCGAGCGTGCGGGCCGTGTCCAAGGCGGTGGGAAAGTCCCCGCGGAGGCGGGCGAGGTGGGTCAGGCCGCGGCGGGCGGCGGGGGCGAGACGGCCGCCGCCGGCGGCGACGCGCTGCATCCCCGTGCGGGAGGCGTCGCTGCGCCCGAGGTCGCGCTGGGCCTTGGCCAGGTAGTACGTCGCCATCTCGGTCAGGTCGTCGGGTAGCAGCCCGGTGTCGATGACCGTGGTGAGGCGGTCCGCGGTGCGTGTCCGGTGTTCGTGCTGGCGGCGGGCGAGGGCGGACAGCAGCTCGATCAGGGCGTCGGCGGCCGTGTGCATGCTGCTGGCGTTCGGCTCGTCGGGAGTGGGCGGGGCGAGGGGTTCCCAGATGGAGTCGCCGACGTAGGCCCAGGCGGCCTCGGCGAGCCAGCCGAGGCCGAGGCGGTGGTCACGGGCCAGGCGCAGGCCCTGGCGCAGGCAGCCGATCAGCAGGATGCGGCCGGGAGCGAGCGTGCTGCTCCACTGGTCGCCGAGCGCGGCGAGGGCGCGCTCGGCGGCCTGGCGCCAGTCGTCGGCCGTCCAGCGGTCGTCGGTGTGGTCGGTGGCGGTGCGGACGGCCGTGCCGATGGCTCCGTGGAGGGAGAAGGGCCACAGGCTGTACGGGTTCTCGTCGACGAGGGGCCGCTCGGTCAGCCGCTGGGCGGCCGCCTGGTGGGGCAGGCCCGCGGTGCGGGTGGCCAGGGTCAGGTCGAAGGCGTCGAGCAGAGCGACGGAGCGCAGGACGTGGCGCTCGTCGGCGGTCAGGTCGGAGAGAGTGCGGGCGATCAGGGCGCCGAAGGAGTGGTCGAAGTCGTCGGCGGTGGGGGTGCGGCCGGCGCGCCGGAGCTCCAGGAAGCGTGAGATGGCCAGGTCCAGGTGTAGCGGCAGGCCGTGAGAGCGGGCGGTGATCACGGCCCGGATGTCCGCGCTGATCAGGGGCTGGCCGTCGCGGGAGAGCCGGCGGGCGAGGTAGTCGTCGCAGTCCTCGGGCGCGAAGTCGCCGACCAGGATCTGCCGGCCGCCGATGGCCGGGGTGTGCGCGGGCGGGATGTCGCGGGCGGGCAGGCCGGGCCATGCGTGGGGGCCGGTGAAGTCGAGCTGCCCTTGCAGGCTCTCGTCGGCCCACTGCAGGCGGGCGCGCCCGCTGATGATGAACAGGGCGTTCGGTATCAGCCACACCACGCGTTGCAGGAGGCGCTCGAAGTCGCGGTGGGTGCGGTCGCCGATGTCCTCGAAGGTGTCGAAGAGGATCACGGGCACGACGCGCTTCTTCGCGGGCAGCCGGGCGAGCTCCCAGGCGAGCAGGTGCGGGTAGTAGCTGAGCGCGTCGAGATCGGGCTCGGACTCCAGGAGGTCGGCCAGGCGCGTGCAGCCGGCGAGCGCCCGGACGGTCTGCCGCCGCTCGCGCAAGGCCCGCACCACAGCCCCGGTGACCTGGCCGACCGCCGCGCCGACGACGCCGGGCAGCTCCAGGGCGCCGACGACCTCGCCGACCGCGGCCTGCATCTGCTGCGGCAGCATCTCGGCGAACTTCCCCCGCAACCCGCTGCGCCGTACGTACTCCTCCAGCGACTCCCCGGGATGGTTGTGCTCCCAGTACCGGCGCAGGGCCAGGTCGAAGGCGGGCAGGGGGCGTCCGACGGCTTCAGCGAGGGCGAGCCGGATCGCGAGCACGACGCGTTCGAAGTCGGTGCCGGCGGCGCGCGAAAGGTCGATGCGGATGGGCAGGACCTTCTCGCCTGCCCAGGTGGGCTCGCCCCACTGGGCGGGCCGGTGCTCGGCGGAGGCGAGGGACAGCTCGAGTTTGCGGGAGAGCGTGGTCTTCCCGACTCCTCCGACCCCGTGGACCATCAGCACGTTGCCCCGCGGCGCCTCCAGGTCCTCCACGTCGAAGGACGCATCGGCCGTGCGCTGCAGGTGTTCGCCGAGCGCGGCCGCGACGAGCTCCCACTGCCTCTCGCGGTTGGTGAACGCCTCCGCCGTCGACAGCCCCAGATCGTTCGTGCCGAACAGCGCTCTGAGATCCCGCCCCACGTCCCCACCCCTGACCCCTGATCGTTGATCACTTGAGTCCAACCTATGTGCCCACAGGGCCCCTTGAGGAAGCATCTCCCCGGTGCCGGGGCGGGGGCAGGGGTTCCGCACGACCGGCCCCGGCGCGCGGCGGGGTCTTGCCAGAACCGGCCAGAGGGACAATGACCGTTTCCGACCAAGATCAACAGGAAGGGGTGTGCCGTGTCCGACACTCCCAGCTCTGATTTCTCCGGCCTGGAGGGCGGCGAGGAGCAGGCGGCCGAGGAAGCCATCCAGGAAGTGGTGAACTGGTACAACATCCAGCTCCTCGAGCAGCGCCGCGCACCGGTACCGGACGAGGAGCGGATCGAGGAGCTGAAGGCCGGCCGGGAGGCCGCCCTCGCCGACGGAGCCCAGCTGGCGACGGCGGATCCGGAGGAGGCCGGCCGGGTCGCCGCCGTCTACGCCGCGCGGCTGAGGGAGCTCAAGAAGGTGTAGCCCGCGGTCCTGCCCGGTACGGGCAGGGGCCACAGGGTCGGGTGCGGCCGGCCGAGGGGAGCTGGCTGCACCCGCGCGGGCATCAGCGGCCGGGCGAGTGCAGCGATCTCGTCCAGCTCCTCCCGGTGCCGCGGCAGCGCCCGGCGCAGGCCCTGGTGGAGACGGAGGAAGGCCGCGGCCTCCTGCTCGGTGTAGGGGCGGAGCCGTTCCGCTGCCAGGGCCCACGACGCCCGTCCGGCGCTGCCGTGCTCGTGGCGCAGCAGGGCCTGGCCGTCCCGGCGGATCACCGTGATGGCCGCAATCTGCGGGTGCTGCTCGGCGGCGGCGACAATGTCGGCGAGCGCGCGGAAGCAGGTGTCGTGTCCGGCGTGGCTGGTGAAACGGGCGGTGCCGCCACGCTGCAGGGCGCGGGCGTAGCGCAGCGCGGTCGCGAGCCGGCTGTCGGCCTCCCGCACGGCCAGGACGACAAGCTCGACTCCGTAGCCGCCGGCCGCGAACGGCCCCGTGCTGGCGAGGAACTCCTGCACGCTGCCGGGGGCGGCCTCGATCAGAACGTCGCCGCTGCGGTCGCGCACGTACTTCTCGGCCCAGGTGAACCAGGACCGGTAGTCGGCCCGGATCGCCGCCCCGGCGCCTCGGGGGTCGTCGCGCAGCAGCTGGAAGTAGTCGGGGTGCTGGGCTTTGAGGTCGTCACCGACCAGCCGGGTCGTGCCGGGCCGCATCGCGCGGCGGACCATCCGGGCGGCTAGCAGCTTGCCCGCCCCGGGCTGCCCCAAGACGTAGACGGCGCGCGGATCGTCGCGGGTGATGATGCCGTTCAGGTAGGACGGGGCGATCAGCTCGTCGAAGACCCACTGATGCTCGGCGGCGGAGAGCCGGTGGTAGTCGACGCCCGGCGCGCGCCGTCGGGGCTGGGCGATGCGGCGCACCGGCTCGGCGAGCGCGGCAGCCCGCCTCGCGTCGCGCATGACGGCCAGGCGCTCGTCCTCACCCGGCACATCGCGGTGCAGGCGCGCCTCGGCGCGGGCGATCTCGTGGTGGAAGGCGGCCGTTTCCCGGGCCGTCCACGGGCGCGAGCGTCCGCGGGCGACGGCCTTGTCGGCGGCGGGCCGACGGCGCCACGCACCGCCGATGAGCTCGTTGTCGTAGAGCACGGTGCCGTCGCGCCGCACCACCGTGATGCGGTCGGCTATGTGCTCGGCCTCGATGACCGCTAGCGTCACCAGCATCTGCTGCGCGCACGCGTCGTGGTTCTCCCAGGACACATACCGCCCGCTACCGGTGACGGCCTGCCCGAGGTAGCGGTCCAGCACGCCGACCTGGCTGAGGGCTTCGGCGACGGCGAGGACCACCACCTCAATGCGGTAGTGAGCCTGGCGGTAGGCGACGGCGGCCTTCCGGAATGCGCCGGGATCGGCGAGTGCCGTCTCAATCACCGCGTCGAACCTGTGCTCGCGCAGGTAAGCCTCGACGGCGGCCTGCCACCGGCGGGTATCGGGCCGGACCTTGGCTCCGGCGGTGCGGACGTCCTCGGCCAGGAGCTGGGCATAGTGGCGGTGCACCGCCTTGTATAAATCGCTGCCGACCCGCACCGCCCCGCCGCGCCGGGCCAGGACCGCGTGCAGCAGATCGGCCCACGTGCTCTTCCCGCTGCCGGGCTGGCCCGCGACGAAGATGACGACCGGCTGTTCCTGACGTGCCGCTCCCTTCGCCCACGTCGGCCAGATGAGCCGGTCCAGGACGTCGCGGCTCTCTTCGTCGGACAGCACGACCGGCACGACGTCCTTCTCACTCACCTGGATCTCCTTGCGCGGCATGGCGGACCGCTTGAAATCGATTTCGATCTTCAACCGGATGGAGAATAACAGCGAAGCGCGATCCGTGAGCGATTCAAGTGTGATCCATGAGAGTTCCGTGAGCGATTCAGGTAGGATGGTGGATGGAGGTGGCCCTTGTGCCCAATGAGGAAGAGGCGCTGTTCAGCGCTGTCGACGCACTGCTCGAGCAGGTCAGCCAGGCCCCCCTGCCGGACCCCGTCGAGCGGAAACGCCTGCGTGAGGCGGCCGGCCTGAGTCAGGCCCAGATCGCGAAGGCGCTGGATGCGCGCCGGGAGGCGGTGGGGAACTGGGAGAGCGGCAAGACGGAGCCGCGGCCGCCCAAGCGTGCCGCGTACGCCCGGCTCCTGGAAGGCCTCGCCGCCCGCTACCCTGCCCCAGCCGCCGCCGCTCCCACCGCTGACCTAGCGGCGGCGGTCCCGGAGGCGTTCACCGGCCCGGCACCGGAGCCCGAGCCGGTCCCCGAACCCGCCGCTGTGCCGCCAACCCGCCCGGCGGCGCGCAGTACATCCAGGCCCGCCCCGTCGTCGCAGCGCCCGGGTGCGCACAAGGCGGTGACGAAGAAGACCACGGCGACGACCGCCGCCGTCGACCCGCGCTTCGAGAACGGCCCGCTCGCGGTGATCGACGCCGACGCCGACGGGCAGGTGTCGGCGTACTGCGTCGGCGGCCTGGTCCTGGACGTGCCCGCCAAGTCGGTCCCGGCGCTGGTGGACTGGACGCTGACCGAGGCCCGGCTCGGGCAGGCCCGGCTGCACCGCAACGGCCGCGACGCCGACCCGATCCTCGTCCTCACCGCGTCCGCGCTGGAGCGCTACGGCCTGCCCGCCGCGCTGTCGGAGGAGGAGCAGCGCCACGGACGGCTCGCGGCCGGCCACAAGGTGGTCAAACAGATCGGCAAGGCCGGCCTCCAGCTCACCCAGCGCGGGTTCGGGCCGTGGGCCCGCGTCTTCCGCGAGCCCGAGGGGGCCCGGCGCCGCTGCGTCCAGCTGTGCATCCTGCCCTGGAACGCGCTGGACACCCGGGAGTGGGGCAAGAAGGACGACCCGCAGTTGCTGCTGACGATGCACCCGGCCGACCTCGCCCGCTACCTCGGTCTCTACGCGGCCCGGGTGATGACACCGCGCGGAAGCACCGCGACAACCGGCCTGGAACTCATGGTCGCACTGCGCCCGCCGACCCGCGCGGAGAAGGACCCGGCCACCGGCGAGTTCAAGCGGGCCTTCAACGACGACGCGCTCACCGCCCGGTATGACGTGGTGGAGTGCGAGGTCCCCGACGAGCACCCGGCCCTCAAGGGGAAGTTCGCCCGCCACCACCTGCGAACCCCTGCCGAGATGCTGATGGAGGAGCCCTACGACTGGTGCCGGCCGCTGACCGACGAGGAATGCATGAACCCGTTCCTGGTCGCGGTCGACATCAACATGTCCTTCGCCGCAGCTGCGAACGGACTCGCGGTCGGGCTCAACGGGCCGACGCACCTGAAGAACAACCCGACGTTCGACGCGTCACTGCCCGGCTCGTGGCTGGTCGACCTCTCCCACATCGACCTGTCCCGGGTGCGGGTCAACGGCCGCACCGTCGACGGCGACCGGCTCCCGAGCCCGTTCACGCCGAAGGGCGACCGGCCCGAGGGCCCGGCCTGGTACGCCACCCCCACCGTCACCTACGCGGTGGAGCTCGGCTTCGACGTCGCGCCGATCCAGGCGTACGTGCGCACCCAGACCGGCCGCTACCTGGACTCCTGGTACAAGCGGCTGCGCGACGCGTACGTGGAGACGATGGCCGACATGGGCGTCACCACCGACCTCCAGGGCCAGGAGTTCCTGGACGCGATGGCACGACGCAAGCAGACCGACCCCACGATGGCGCTCCTGGAGACCGCCATCAAGGCGACCGCGAAGGGCGGCATCGGCAAGCTGCGCCAGCGCAGCCGGGGCCAGGTGCCGTACTACGAGGAGTACCCGGCGCTCAGCCGGGAGACGTGGCGCCCCGACATCCGGGCCGCCGTGCTGGCGGCCCAGCGGACCGGCCTGCACCGCAAGCTGATGAAGACGGCGGCCGCCGCCGACCTGTACCCGGTCTCCATCGGCACCGACGCGATCGTCTACCCCTCGCCCGGCCCGTCCCCGCTGGACATCCTGCCGCTCACCGACGAGGGCAAGCCCGTGCCGGGCACGTTCCGCCTCGGGGTCTCGCCCGGGATGGTCAAGCACCAGGGCACCCAGACCGTCCTGTGGGCGGAATCCCAGTTCGAGGAACGCGGCGGCGTGTTCAACATCGCCAACCTCATCAAGACCGACCCGACGGCCGGAGAAGGGGAGTAACCCATGGTCGACTCACTCGGGGACAGCCTGGACCGCGCGCTGGAGGGAGCGTTCACCCGCCGCCCCCCGCAGAGCGCCCAGGCGCAGATGAAGTACCTGGTCAAGCAGCTCAAGAGCACCAAGGCCGCCGCTCAGACGCTCGGGATCTCCCAGCGCACCGTGGAGCGGTACGTCGCGGGCAAGCTCAAGCGGCCCCGCCAGGACCTGCGCGGGCGCCTGGAGCGCGAGGTCAAGAAACGGTGGCAGCCGCAAGTCCGCGCAAAGGCGAGGAAGAAGGCGGCGTCCACGGACGGCCTGGTCGTCTCCACCCGCGCCAGGTTTGGTTTCACCGCCGCCGCGGGCACGACCGACGACGCCCGGATCCGCGACATCACCCAGGCCCTGCCACCCGCATTCGCGGACGCGCTGTTCACCGCGCGGGAGCAGGGTGCCACCGAGCAGCAGCTCCAGCAGATCGCGGCCGATGGTCTTGCCCAGATGTACTTCCGTGCCAGCAACAGCCGCGCGCACGGGCTGGGTGTGGAGTTCACCGATGTGGAGCGGATCGACATCGAGCTGTAGCAGGCCCGGCAGCCACGAGGCCCCGCACCAGCGTGTGGCTGAGCGCTTCAGTCGGCGAGTGAGCAGTGGATCTGGTGAGTTGAGTGGCGTCGAGCAGGCTCATACAGCACCCGCCGAGTGACGAGCCCGGAGTGACCGCGGCGCCCCTGGGACGAACGAGCCGGTGCCCGAAGACGTCGAGGAGGTCACCGATTGTTCTGCAGGAGATTCGCGACGTGGCCTCGGGCCAGACAGCCGATGGGAGGCTATCGAGCGCGTCGCAGCCGCTTTTTGAGCCTTCGGCTAGAGATCGTCAAGTGTTGTGCCTCAGACCCTCGCAGAGTCAGTTGCATGTTCCGGATAACGTGACTGTGCTTGAAAGGCCACCGGTACTTACCTGAAAGTGTTGCTGGATGCAGGGCGGTGGGGCCAACCAAGTCAGGCATGAGATCGCGGATCCATTCGGTTCCATCAGCGTCCAAGAAGGTCACTACGAGACGAATCACTGCGAGGGGAGCGACCGTCACTTCGTTACCACTACTGAGGGATTCCTCTTCTCCAGGCCGAATGAGCGGGGCGATGGGGGTGGTCATCACTACTCGGCGACCCTCCAAGGCGTCTGGATCATGATGTTCCATCACGAGGTGAACTCCTGACACGGGCCGCTCAGCAAGGTTCGCCACCCGCGGCGTGTAGCTGCAGCGGTCGTCCGGCAGGACTGCTGTGCGCTCAAGCCAGCAGATGACCTGTGCGGCTTCTTGCCGCTCCTCCTTCCGGCGGTCGCGAAGCAGGATGTAGAACCCCAGCAGCAGCGATCCGCTTGTCAGGAACGCGCTTGCCCAGGCGGGAACCGTGCCCCAGCCCAAGCCCTGCAGCCAGCCCCAGTTCAGTCCACCCATGGCGACATCTTTCCGCCGAGAACGATCGCTCGAAACGGACTTGAGGAAATCTGAGGCGACGCTGTGAGCACGCGCTGTTAACCGTGGCCGACGATCAGCCTCCGCGGCCCCGCCGAACTTCCTCGACGACCAGTCCGACACGAAGCGCGTGACACATACACGCACGTTCAGGGGTTGATGCCAGCGGTTCTCCAAACCGTGGCCAGCTGCTCGTACGTGGCGTTGAAGTCGAAGCCCGGTGTGCTGTCCAGGCAGAAGGCGGCGTTGAGGTCCCGGCCAGCCGGGATATCGAGAGTGAGCACCGTCAGCACTCTCTCCAGGTCGGCGACGTAGTCCGCAAGGGTCCGGGAGGCTGAGGAGTACCCGTTGAAACCGATCAACTCCAGCAGTTCCCGGAGCTCAACGGTGCCCGCTTCGCCGTCCCGCGCGCCCCGCAGGACCTCCAGAACCTTCCACAGGGCGTCCAGCTCGAAAGCTGGAACGACGACCATGTGGAAGGCGGACCCCTCAGCCTCGGGGGCCAGGACGCTGTCTTTGATGCCGCCGATCGCGTTCTCGGCAATGCGGTAGGTGAGAGCGGGCAGGAGGTACCGATCCGCGTCGTCTCTATCCTCAGCGACCTCGACGGCCCTACCGAGAAGGCCGAACGTCTGTTCTAGGTGGGCGGCGCCCTCAATCCAGGACGTATCACCGGGCAGAACGCACACCCGGTCAGGCTGCTGTCGCTTCGTCATGGCGGCAGCATGCCCCTCCTCGCAAGGAGAAATCCGGGGATGCCGCAGACCAGTACCCGCCGACCGGCGGCTGCGGGCGGATCGACCGGTGACCACTGACACCACCACTGCCGCGCTCTTGGCCCACGCCCTGCAGGACACCGCCAACCGCTCCTCCGTTCCGTGGAGCGTGTGCCCGAGCATGGGCGAACACCCTCAATCAGGCCCGGATCGTCCGTACCGGGTTCGGCGACCCGCCCCGGCGCTACCGTGGTGACACACGCCAGATGACACTCCAGGAGCCCCGGATGAGCGAGCAGCCGGCCCTCGTGCCCGACCGTCAGCCCCTCGATGAGCACGCCGCCGCGTCCGCCCGCGCGTACGCGGCCGACCAGCGCGCGAAGGTCGACGTCCTCGCCTCGGTGCTGGAAGACATCGCGGAGAACGGCTACCCGGCCGCGGAGTCCGGTGTGCTGTGGGAGGACGCCCGCGACGCCCACCTGGAACGCCTCGCCGGTCAGCAGCCCCGTGTCGCCTGAGCACGCCCCGCGCCGCTCCCAGGTCGTCCTGGTGGAGCCCGCGCTGAGCCAGTTTGGCGAAGCTCACCGCGAGCGAGACGCACCGCCTGGACCGCGCGGTCGTCGCGATCAGCGTCAACCCGGAGCTGGGCGCCCCGGTGCCCGACACTCTGCTGCGCGACTACGCAGACAACATCGACGGGGTCCGCGTCATCTACTACGTGACCGCCCTCCGACAGATCACGATCGTGGCGTACGTCGAAGCCTGATCACAAAGCAGCGCCCTGGAACCGATGGTCCGGGGCGCTGCTTTGTCTGCTGTGGTCCTGCCGGAGAGCGATGACATTCAAAGGCTGGCCCCAAGCGCCACACGGCTGCTGCTTCGAGGAGCGGCGCCAAAACAGCTGTAGTGAGTCGCTTCGGTCGCTTCGGTCGCCGGTCAGGCGCCGCAGCAAAACGGCAGCGACTGAAGAGGAGTGACCCACGGATCAACAGTCGCTGCCTCTACTGCTCAAGAAACCGCAGGTCAGATGGGGTACACGCTTGCTGACAGCGACTGAAGCGACTGTAGGTCCGACTTATGAAGACATTCCCGTGTGCGCGTGTGCGTTGTATATAGGAGACTTCAGTCGCTACAGTCGCTCTTTAGCCCCCTAAAGCCCATCTGACGTGCAGTTTTCTCTCTGGAGCAAGAGAGCGACCGAACCCTGCCGAGTCGCTGCGCTTGCTCGTCAGTCGCTGAGGCTCCGAACTTGGGCTGGTCGCATTGATCGACACGGATGTTCCGTTTCTTCCCCCAGGTCCATGCCGCCCGGCAGAGCCTTCGCTAGTCTGTGTTCGTCATTGAGTCGCTTCGGTCGCTGATAGGGGAACCACATGCCTGCTGAGCTGCGATTTTCTCGCAGCGACTCAGGGCAGCGGTCCCCATGTGCTTCAGGCGCTGCGCTCGGTTCGCTGGGCACTGCCCGGTGGTGCGCGAGCAACGCCTGGCCTGTTCATCCGCTCGCGCCGGGTCGTAAGACGCCCGCCGCCAACTGCGGAGCCTGCCGCCAGCCCGGTCACACCGCGGCTGACTGCCGCTGCCTGGCCGCTGGCCGCTGGTGCCACGGCTTCCACGCAGCGACCTGCGACCCGGAGCGCATTGACACATGGTGGGGCGCCAACCCAGGTTTCGGTGTCGGCGTCGCGTGCGGTCCCGCCCGCCTGGTCGTCATTGACGTCGACGCACATCTCACCGAAGCCCCGACCCGCGACAGGGTCCTGCCCGGCATCGCGATCGGTGAGCACATTGACCTGACGGGGCTGGCCAACGGTTTCCATACCCTGGCCGTCCTCGCTGCCCTGCGCAGCCAGCCCACCCCCGCCGAAGACACCAGCACGCTGAGAGTCCGCACCCCGTCCGGCGGCCTGCACATCTGGTACCGGATCGATGACGGCCGCCGCTGGCTGTGCTCCGCCGGGTCCAGTACCGGCCGTGCTCTGGCCTGGCAGGTCGACGTGCGCGCGCACGGCGGCTACATCGTCGCTCCTGGCACCACCACCAACGCCGGGACCTACACCCCGCTCGCAGGAGCCCACGAACCCGCCCCCCTGCCGGCCTGGCTCGCCCTCGAGCTGCAACGCACCGGACATCTGCATGCACCAGCCGTTCCGGCTCCCCGGCCGGTGCCACCGCGGGCGAAGCAGGCCGTCATCGCCGCCGGTGGCAGCAGCGACAGGGTGCAGCGCACCCTCCACTCAGTCCTCGCGGACGTGACCGCCTGCGGCCAGGTCCGCGAAGGGGCTGGCTTCTCCAGCACCCTCAACCGTGCTGCTTACACCATCGGCGGGCTGGTCGCCGCCGGACTGCTCGCTCGCAGTGAGGCAGAGAGAATCCTGGGCGAAGCGGCAGCAGTCGCCCGTCCGGGGCAGGAACGGCGTGCTGCCCCGATCATCCAGAGCGGCCTGACCGCCGGAACGCAGCGCCCCCTGTCCCCTGGGAGCCGCTCGTGACCACCCCCGGCGACAACGTGCTGTTCGACTTCGACCCCCAGGCCGTCGCCGCACAGATCCTTGCCCAGCAGCCCGCACCCCTGCCCGCGCAGACCGCCGTCGGCCACCATGCCGCGGCCGGTCAGGCGACGGCGGCCGGGCTGCTGCCCGATACCCTCACCGACCGCGGCAACGCGAAGCTCTTCGTCAAGCTGTACGCCAACGACTACCGGCACGTCCCCGGGCTGGGCTGGTACCGGTGGGACAGCACCCGATGGCAGGTCGACGAGGACGACACCGTCCTGTGGGCCGCCGGCGACCTCGCAGAGACCATCGCCACCACCGACCCCCGCGGCCTCTACAGCAATCAGTCCCTGCAGAAGCACCGTCGCCGTGCCCTGTCGACCTCGGGCATCAACGCCATGCTCACCCAGGCGAAATCCGCCCCCGGCATGGTGCTCAACGCTGCCCTCCTGGACGCCGACCCCTACGCCCTGTGCACGCCCGAGGGAATCGTCGACCTGCGCACCGGCCTGCTGAAAACCCCCGACCCGAACAAGGACTTCCACTCCCGCTCCACCAGCGTCGGCCCCCAGCAGATCACCACGCCCCGCTGGCACCGCTTCCTCACCGACACCTTCGGCGCAGACGCCGAAGGCCAGGAGATGATCCGCTTTCTGCAGGTGCTGCTCGGCTACTCCGTCACCGGCGATGTGGGCGGGCAGGTCATGCCCTTCCTCTTCGGCGCGGGCAAGAACGGCAAGTCGGTCCTGCTGGATGTCCTGATGAAGCTCCTCGGGGACTACGCCGACGCCGCCCCGCCCGGGTTCTTGATGGCCCGCCCTTACGAAGGCCACCCCACCGACCTGGCTGAACTCCACGGCCGGCGGGTCATCGTCTGCTCCGAGGTCAAGCCCGGCGACAAGTTCGACGAGGCCCGCGTCAAGCTGCTCACCGGCGGAGACCGGATCAAGGCCCGCCGCATGCGGCAGGACTTCTTCAGCTTCGAGCCCACCCATAAACTGTGGCTGCTCGGCAATCACCGGCCGGAGGTCGGTACCGGCGGCTTCGCGTTCTGGCGCCGCATGCGCCTGATCCCCTTCGAACGCGTCGTATCCGATGACCGGAAGATCGACAACCTGGCCGACATGCTGGTGACCGAGGAAGGGCCCGGGATCCTCAACTGGCTCATCGAGGGCGCCCGCCGCTACCTCGCCGGGGACAAGGACCTCACCGGCCCGCAGCGCGTCCGCATTGCCACCACCGCCTACGCCGAAACCGAAGACCACACCGGCCGCTTCTTCGACGAATGCTGCACCCTCGAGACCGACCAGCGGGCCGAGCAGGCCAGCCTCTACGCGGCCTACAAGGCCTGGTGCCAGAATGAAGGGGCCACGGCCATCTCCTCCCGCGCGTTCGCCCAGCGGGCCCGCGAGCTGGCCGGGCTGGCCTCGCCGAAGGAGATGATCCTGTCCAACTCGCGCAAGTACTACCCGGGCATCGGACTGCTCGCCGACGAGGAGAGGGCATGAGCTCCCTGATCACCGAAGACGAGATCAGCCATGAGAGCGACCTTGTGTGGCTGGAGGACGTCATGGCCCTGGACTACGTGCGCCAGAGCCTGGACCGGCTGCCCACCCGCCGCGGCAAACCCGCCTACCACCGCGACGGCCGCATGGTCGGCTACGCCATCCTCGGCCCCGGAGCGAAAGCCTCGCGCTCTTCCGGCACCTTCCGCCGCCGCGTGTTCTGGCTCCTGCCCCACGACCGTGACACCGACCCCGACGGTCTCTACGCCACCGGCGCCCCGGCCGAAGCCGTCGACCCGCGTACCGTGGCGGCCGGGATCAAGGGCAGCAAGACCGAGCGTTCCGAAGGCGGCCCGCCCTCGACCGCGATGCGCGAGCTGGGCATAACGCTGCCGCTTTGATCAAAGCCGGGCCGGCCCCCGCGCGCACCGCCGCCGAGCCCCGTCCGAGTCCCCGGAAACCCCGGCTTGCCCACGCCTTGACGGACGACGGCGGCAGCAGCCACCCCCAAGCTCCCCTCGCCGTCGGTCCCAGATACGCCGTGCCGTGGCCGTGGGACCGTGTCCGGGGCTGGTCAGTGCGGCGGATTCGCCGAAACGGCTCCTCGGCTGGTTACGGCGCCGCATGCTGTCCCGGGTGATCGATGCTCTGCCCTCTTGCAGGCTCAGGCGGACGCCTTGGCCCTGGCCGTCGCCGAGCTCCAGGCGGCGGCCGCTCCGGTGCTCAGCCATCCCGACGCGCGGGTGGCGGCTGCAACCGGCCGTCTCATGGAAGCCGTCCGCGAAGTGGAGAACCCCGAACGGCTCCGGGCGGTCTTGGAGGCCTTCGGGCAGGCAGTCCGAGACTCCCTCACCGCACCGCGTCGCCGGTTGTGGAGACGCTGGCGTCGCACCCCCCCAAGTTCGGCCTCGGGGAACATCGGTACAGCGGTTGGCGCTGGCAACGATCATGGGTAGGGCGTGAGTGCGCTGACCCGGTTCTCGTACTCGCGGCGGGCCTTGCGCTGGGCCGGGACTGCGGGGAGGCCCTGGCCACCGTCGAGCGGTTGGCAGCGGTCGAGGAGCTGGCGGTGCACCGCGGTGATTGCGGTCACGCGCAGGGTGTAACCCTGGCCGCGACGTACGGTCACTCCCTGGTCAAGCGCAGCCCGCTCGGCGGGCTCCAGCTCGGCGGTGCGGAGGAAGTAGACGGCCTTGCCGGGAATGTCGAGGGTGACCGGCAGCTCCGGGGCGGGCGCGTCCTTCTCGACGGCGGTGTGGTCGGGTAGGAGGTCGGCGACGGCCGTGCGGATCGCGCCGCGGCTGACGCCGTGGCCGCGGGCGAGCGCGGCGATGGAGCGGTTCTCCAGGTACGCGGTGCGGACGGCGCCGGTCTTGTCTGCTGCCAGGGCGGGGCGGCGCCCGCCCTGGCAGCCCTTGGCCTCGGTGGCGCGCAATCCGTCGTAGGTCAGCTTGCGCTGGAGGTCGCGTTGGAGTTCGCCGGCGGCGGCGAGGTGGCGCCGTACAGGCCGTCCTGGAGTTCTTCGTGCACCGCACTCAGTTGCACCAGGATCGGCGCGAGGTTCGTTCGGCCAGGTGCTCTCCGTGCCTGCTCGCGAGGGCGGTCTTGGTGTCGCCGACGGTGCGCCTGGATGCGAGGGCATCGTCGCTGGATTTGATTACAGGTCATGTGGAGACGTCTTGTGCGAGCCCTGTCCCTGGTTGTGCTTGTCCTGGCCGCCACAGTCGCGGCGGTGCCCGCCGACACCCCCGCACAAGTGTGCAAGGCGGCCGACGGTCACCGGCTGGCGGGTTCTCTGGACCGGGCAAAGAGTCTGTACGAGTCGGTGAATCCCGTCGACAGCGACCAGCAGTGCGCAGTTGACGGCCTCCGGCTGGTGGCCGAGGCACGCCAGGACGCAACGGAGCTTGTTACGGCCGGGCAGCTCATGGTCCGCTCCGGGGACCTGGCGGGGGCCAAGGACAAGTTCGGCGCCGCGCTTCGGCTTGATGCCGGGAGCGCCGCGGCTGCCGCCGGCATTGCGCGCGTCTCCGACCTGAAGAGTCGCCCATTGCCCACGGCGGTTTCGAACAGTGATCGCTTCTACCGGGACTGGGCGCTCCCCCTTGGGCGCCTCGTCGTGGTCGCCGCGATCGGAATGCTGGTCCTCTACGCTCTCGCCGGCCTGTGCTCGCGGTGGCTGGTGAAGGTGGACGCAGTCGCGTGGCCGGCGTGGATCCGGCGCACCATGGGCAGCGTCGGTGCGTTCCTGTTGTTCGCAGCAGCGGTCATGGCGCCGTTGTTCGCCATGTTCAGCCCGTTCACACCTACGTGGACGGAATGCTGGGTCGGTGCCCTGGTGATTGCACTGGTCGGTGTCGGGGCAGCAGCCCTGGTCCTCTGGGCTGCTCGCGGCGATGAGTGGCGGCGGTGGCGTGCTCTGCTCCTGGCCCTGGACGTCGTCATGCTGGCGGGGATTCTTTCGGTGCTGCTCAGCTCCGCGCTCAGCTACGACGTGCGGCTGATGTTCGTGCACATCGCCCTCACCGTGATCGGCGTGCTGCTGACGGCTGCGGCGCTCGGGCAGAACCTGCGCCTGCAGGTCGAGGTGCAGCAGTCCGACGGAAGCGTGAACGCCGCTTCCTCCGACTACCTGCTCGCCAGGATGAAGGGCCTCGGCACCGAGACCCGCAGGTCCTTGCGCAAGAGCACGTCCACGCCGGGGAACTCACCGCTGAGTCAGATCCCTGTCGAGGAGCTCAGCGTCCTGCCTGCGGGAAAGTTCGTGGGACCCCTGATCCGCTTGTTCTTCGCACTCAGGCCCGATCTGACCTGGCGCGCCAGGGTCACCCTCGTGGACGGCAACCGCGTCGCCATCAGCCTCTCGCGCAACGGACAGCATGCAGCCAGCGCCGTGTTCAGCCGGCCGGACCTGCGCCTCCCGGAGGATCCGGACCAGGAGCGCGCCAAGGCGCAGATGCTCACCGGCGCCGCCGCATTCATCCTGGTGCAACTGAGTGCGGTGCACGAAGAGCTCCAGGACGGCCTGTACGGCGCCAGTCAGTGGAAAAGCGTCGCGCTACAGGTGATCGCCAGCAGCAAGTCGCTGCTCGCCGAAGACGGAACCCGAAATGCTACCAAGGTGGGACTTCTCGCCAAAGCGGTCGACGAGGACCCGCAGAACGAACTGGCGCTGTTCGAGTATCTGTGGGCCGCCTACGGGCTACAGCTCCACGAGGAAACGGACTTCGGCGGCTTCGCCCGCGCCATCTACGCGCAGTACGACCGTTCCGAGGTCTCGAAAAAAAAGGCCCGCGACGGCGACGAGGGATGGATGCCGCTCAAGATCCGTATCCTCTACAGCATTGTCACCCAGTGGCTCAACGGCTACGGCCCCGTCGACGCCGGAGACACGGACCCGGACGCGGACCGCACCGAGAAGGACAAGGTCCGCGACTACGCTGCCGAGCTCGACCGCCTGTGCGATCCCAGTAAGGTCGCGTGGAAAGGGAAGGAGTTGCAGCACCAGCAAGCGGCGATGCATCCTCTCGCCCGCAACCTCCTGGACAGCCTCAAAGCACTGCTGGATCCACTCAAGGAGGGGCAAGTCACGGCAATTCACTCTCACGAGGGTCCACCCGCCTCGCCAAGGCTGGCCTATGACCACGCATGCACCCACATGCTCATCGCGCGGCGGTCAGGCCTCAGCGCAGAGGCGCGACAACAGCAGATGGAGTACGCCATCGAGGATCTCCGATACGCCATCGTCACTGAAGACGACAAGAAAGAGGCTCTAGGCGACCCCTGCTTGACGGGACTCCAGTCAGACCCTCGCTTCCGAAGGCTCGTCAACTCCACCGGCACGAGCGGACCGTAGCCAGCCCCGGCACCCGCCCGGCGATCTTTCCGCGAACCCCAGCGCAGTCCCCAGCCGGTGTGCTAGCCGACCATGATCAATCTCAGCGCCAACCGCTGTACCGATGTTCCCCGAGGCCGAAGTTGGTCAGGGGGTACGGGGCGGCCTGCCATGGCGCGGCCGGCGACGGGCGGGAGCTGCTTTGCCGCTCACGGCGCACAGCGCTCGTATCGATTCTGCTGTTCCTGAGCCGGTTCCGAGGTGCCGACGAGTCGCGCATCCGCCTCTAGGGCTGGTCGTTGCACTCCGAGCGTGTCGCCGCAGACCGGCGGGCCAGAGAGGGGTACCGGCGTGGGCTGGTTCACCCCGTGCAACCCTGACCCCGCCGCCGAGTGACTCGGCGGCGTCAGGGGGGAGGCATATCTCGCTTCAAGGGGTGTAGGACACCTGCCGATTACCAAGGCGTGGACCGCACATCGTATCGCCCGGATCCTGACAGCGCGTGGCCGCACTTCACTCATGAGCATGAGGCTGGGGGACGACCGCACGACTGTCAGTTCTGCCGCTCTCCGAGAGTGTTTCTCGCGTCAGGCATCAGGACGTGTGCCTCCTGCGGGTACGACCAGAAGTCCTCGGACCGGTGCCTTGCCTGCGGATGCCAGCTCAATCTGAAGAGCCGTGACGTCGGTAGCGGCCTGTGCACGCGATGTCGGAACAAGGCCGAGGAAGAGGTGCACGTCGCGGATCTGCGGTCTTGCCCGGTGGCCAGTGACGTGATGCATGACTGAAGCAGCACTTCCCCCCACTCGTCAGGAAGAGGAGGCATGACGCAGGGCCAGATAGGCGGCCGAGGCAACCGGTTCGGCCTACCGGCCTCGCTCCGTCGGGCGACGTTGCCGTCGCCCTGCGGTCGCGGACCGCGTAACGCATGCTGGACCGCGCTACTCAGCGGATGCCGAGCCAGTTCCGATCGGTGGAGGCTTCCCCCTCCGCGACCCGGACGTCGACTGAACGTCGGCGAGAGGACACGCAAGGACCGGTCAGGACGTGCAGCGCCGTCACCGTACTGACCATGCGCCGAGGCGCATCGAGACCTACTCATTGCCCCTTTGGCGCGTATCTCGGCTGAACCCGGTTCACCGAAGCCGAGTGGGAATGGTGGGCAGTCGGCCGTCAGTGGCGGCGGGGGTGTCTAGGGCTGCGGCGCGGCGTTCGGGGCCGTCGGCGCACTGGTGGATCCAGGCGAGCCCGTGGTTGTCGAGTGTGCTTTTGGCGCGGGTGACAGTGACGTAGCCGAGCATGGCCTTTTCCCGGGTCGGCGGGTCGAGGACGCCGTCCTCGCCGCTGCGGGGCGAGGGGAAATCGGAGGCGACGTAGACGGTTCCCCACTCCCGGCCCTTGGCCTTGTGAGCGGTGGACAGGATGATGCCTGCTCGCTGTTCCTCGACGAGACCGTTCACGGCTTGGATGACGATCTCGGGGGTGTAGGTGTCGATCAATGTGACGAAGGCCTTCAGATCGCTTCCGGCGGCCTCGGTGCGGGTAAATTCCCGTAGCTGGTCCCATGAGCTGAAGGCGAGGAGCTCGCGGTGGGAGGCTGGTTTGCCGGCCTGGAGCTGGATGGCGGCTTCGGCCAGGCCCCGGATGTGCTGGCCGCCGCCGACCAGCGCCGGGCGCAGGCCGGCTTGCATGAGCGACATGGCGTGGTCGACGGTGCCGATGTTGGTGTAGCAGAGGATGGCGTCCGGCGCGTGGTCCAGGGCGTTGGTAAGGACCTGGGAGTCCAAGGCCGGGTTACCGCTGAGCTGGATCGAGCCCTCGATCTGGGCCAGCCACGCGTTGGCCTCCTCGGCGATGGCGGGGCCGAAGCGCCAGGACTGGGTCAGCTGCAGCCGTTTGCCGGGCCAGCCGGCCATCGCGTTCGTCGCCCCGCGCCACCCGTAGATCGACTGCGAGCTGTCGCCCACCGCGATGCGCTGAGCGTCCTGTCCCAGCACCAGGGACGCCACCACTGGGTTGGAATCCTGGGCCTCGTCCAGCATCAGCGTGCTGTACGGCAGTTCCGGTCGGGTCAGCGCCCACAGCTTGAGGTAGTAGTCGTGGGTGAACCAGTGCGGGCTGTCGACCTGCTGCGTCTCCTCCCACAGCCGGCGGGCATGGGGAAGGACCTCCGCGCGCAAGGCCTCCATCTCCTGGGGCGTGGTCCCCTCCAGCCGCGGCACGTGGCGGGCCCGGACCTCCTCGGCATCGGAGTGGCAGAACGAGTCGACGGCCTCAGTGGCCAGCCGGGCCAGCGTCCGCGGTGACAGGACGATTTCCTGGTTGACGCGCAGCGGCTCGAGGATGCGCAGCAGCTGGGCGGTGCGCTCCGCGTGCACCCGCACCCCCAGACGCCCGCCGTAGGCCGCACCGACGGCACGGAAGGCGAGGCTGTGCGCGGTCCGGCAGTCCACACCGGAGGGAAAGGATTTCCTTGCTTCCGCGGCGATGGACCGGTTGTAGGCCAGGTACAGGCACGGGCCTTTCACTACGGCGGCGGCCATCTTCAGCGTGGTCGTCTTGCCGGTCCCGGCACCGGCTTCCACGACTAGGTCGTCCCCGGCCTCGGTCCCCTCGACGATGGCGTCCTGCTCCCCGGTCGCCGCCAGACCGCTGCCCCCAGCTGTACTCCGCCGAACGGGCCGCGCGGACCGGGCAGGTGGCGGGGGCGCATAGACGACGGCGGCTTCAACGGCCGCGCCAGGCTCCCGCATGAAGGCCGCGGGGCGTTTTGGGGTGCTAGGCGGGGCGGGTGGCAGGTACGGATGCAACACGTCCAGGAGCTGCTGCACTGCCGTGTTGGCCACCGTGGCATGACGTACCACCTGCTCCATTTCGTCCGCCGTGGCGAACTCCAGAGCACCGAGCGCGCCGTCGGGGACCGGGAGCGTACTCAGCAGCTCTTCCAAATCGGTACGCACCACGGCGGCGTCCGCCGGCGCCCGGCGTGCCTCGCGTGCCTGCCGCCGGCATTCCTGGCCGCAGTACCGCGTGGACCGTCTGGACCCCGAAACCGGCTGGTCCAGAATCTGCATACCGCACTGACGGCACACCTTCTGCGCCGCCTTGCTTGTCCTGGTCGCTCCCACAGCCGTTCTCCTCCATCTCCTCGACGACGCCCACGGCCGCAGACCAGAGCGGCGCGCGGGGATGCCTGACTCAAAGACGGAACGCCCCATGAGAGAACAAGACACGCATACGCGTGACTGATACCGGTATCGCCCCCCATAGCGTGGCTCTCAGCGGGAGGTCCGGGGCGCCGAGTTGGGCGATCAGCAGCCCCGGTCGGGCTGCTGCTGCGAACGGGTGAGGACGCGACGGCCATCCTTCCGAATACGGCATTGTATGGCGGTAAAGCCGGATATACCTCAGGAGTGTCGCCGCATGACGACGTTTGAAATGCTCACCCTCGACACCGCCATCGAGGACGAGCCGCCCACCGGCGAGCCCGCCGTCCTGCACGGCAAGGAACTACGCATCGCCATCCAGGACGCCTTCGACACCGCGTGCCCGCTCCTGAGGAAACCTCCCGAGAAGGCGCTCGCCCGCCTTGCCAAGCTCATGGGCGTCAAGACCGTGCGGGACGCGGACGACATCGACCTCCACGAAGGCCTCCTTGAGATCAACAAGTGGCTGGACGATCCCACCTCGTTCCGCACCCGCCTGCCCAAAACCCCCAAGCCAGACCGGCCCAAAGGCATCGGCAAGCTACCTGCACCCCGGTTCGTGAAATGGGCTCCCGAGCACACCGCCTGCAGCCTATGCGCCGACCCCATCGCCGCGGGCGACCTGACCGGCCGGATGGGTCCACCGAAGGCGCCGTACGTGGCCATGGGCTGGCAGTGCGAGCACTGTCTCTACCGGCGTCGCGACGTTCCGCGGCGCCGGGACATCCTCTTGAGGATCTTCCACCACCTGTTCGCGAGCGAGGGCATCGGCCTGAATGCCTACGAGTGCGGCGTCCTGCACGACTGGCTGACCGAAGACCCAGGACTTCCCGCTACCGGCCCCTGGCTGGCCGACCCGATCGACGCCACCCTCGACCGCCTGCGGACCAGCGTCGAGGAAGGGAAGTCCACCACGTGGCTGGCCTCCACGACCGCCCACACCATCGTCGCCCTCCTCCAGCAGGCCGCTCCCACGCCGTACACCTCTGTGCAGGATACGGAGATGCTCCGGGCGGTCGCCCAGCACCTGGACGAATGGCAGGTCAACCCGCAGAACGCCGAGGCCCGGAAGTACGGGGCCGGCCCGCGATTCCGGGCCGTCGTCCTGCAGAGGACCACGCATCCCACGGTCCTCTCCGTACGGGGCGGCCCCTTCGACCTCCACCAGACGCCCCCTCAGAGCACGGAACTCAACGAGGAGTAATCACCTGACCCGCTCGAGCTCCGCACGGCCCTCCGGGTGGCGGGTCGTATCCGGGGCCCGGGCTGCTTGTTGGGGAGCCGCGGGCCGATGAGCGAGGAGACCGCTGATGGGGCGGATCAAGAAGAAGTGTGCCGTGCGCGACGCGAGATTGATTTTGGCCTTGGAAGCCGGTCCGGACTCGGCATTGTGCCTTCGGTTCCACGGCCTTACGGACCGGTGCTTCCAACCGATGCCCGAAGAACGTGCTGTACCGGCCTTGGTTTCGGTCGCTGAAATCTGCACCCTGGGGCGGCTGCCCCCGTCATGCTGCGGCGATCCAGATCGGGCTTCCGATGCAGACGACGTCGGCCGCGGTGGAGCCCAGCGGATGGGGCCGCGGTGGTAGGCGTAGAGCTCCGTACCGATCTGTCCTTCCCCGCTGACTCGGCGACCGCCGTGGCGGGCAGAGCTGTGGTCCGGCCGTCGGTGGCCGGACCACAGCTCTGCCTGGGAGCGCGGGGCTCCGGTCATGGCTTCGACGGGGTGGAGCCTCGGCGCTCTCACCGCCGGAGCTGGTGAGAGGCGGCCGGGGCCCGTCGAGGAGGTCCTGCGGTGGTGCCGCCCGTGCCAGGGGTGGCACGCAGGACCTCGTGGTGCCGATCGGTTGCCAAGCCCGATCGACGGTTGTTGCTTCCCCTCTTCGGTTTCGGTCAGCACCCGTGGAGGGCCCGGTGGAAGTCAGGATGAACTGTCTTCACCGAGTTGGTACGAAGGACTATCCCGGCATCGGGCGGCGCCGTGAAGCAGAAAAAACGGGACAGAGGATGAGCCAATACTCCGGCCGCGTCCGTTTATGCAGGTCAGGGCTGCCTTTCGGGTGATGCGCTGTCAAGTCGGCGCCCACTTGGACGGGAGCTGAGCCAATGCGCGGACGGCTGCGCGAGGCGCGTGGGGCCTGCGACGCTTGGTGTTTAACGGAACCGCGCACGGGGCGCCGCCAAGCGTCTCGCGGTTTCTTCCCTGGGCTACGACCGCGTACGAGGTGCCGCCAAGCACCTGCGGTCCCCCGCTCGGGAGGTCAGCACCCATGTTGGCGGGCGGCGGTCCAGCGTGCCGTCGCCCGCCCGACCCTCGGGGGGTTTTCCGATGGAGCACACCGACCAGACACCCGCTTCACCCGCGCCCGCGGCTGGCCGCTTCGGCATGCCGCAGGCCCTCGTGCTCGTGGCCTATCTCGCCGCGGCCGTCATCCTCAGCCTCGCCGCCCGCATGCCGGTGCGCGACGTCGCGATCCTCCTGGGCGCCGCCGGCGTCGTCGGCGTCACCGTCCTGTTGGCCGCCAACGTGAAGGGGGGTAGGAGCGCGGGCAGGGGCAAGGGGCTGTTGCGGCGGTTGCTCGCCGCGGCCCTGACCAACGGCTCGGGGAGCTGAGCCTCATGGCGCGCCCCGAGAAGGCGATCGACTACACGGTGGTGGAGGTTGGCGAGTTCGCTGCCTACCTTCGTGCCCAGCGCGCCGCCTCCGGCCGGACCTATGCCGGGCTTGCGGAGGGCGCCCTGTGTTCGCGGGCCACCCTCAAGCGGGCCGCGTCGGGTGGCAGCCGGCCGCCGGACTGGAAGACGGTGTGCGAGTACCTGCACGGGTGCGGTCACGGCGACCTAGAGGAAGCCCGTCTCCTGTACGAGCGGGCCTTGTACGCGGCCGCCGCCGCCGCGCGCGACGCTCGCCGCACCACCGTGGTGCCCAAGCCCCAGTTTGTCCGCGACCTCGGCGATCTCAGCGGTGCCCTGCGGGACGCCTACCGCCGCGCCGGCAGTCCCCCGGTCCGGGAGATGGAGTACTGGGCCGGTCCGGGGCGGCTGCCTCACAGCACCGCGCACGCCGTGATCAAGGGCCGGGCGGTTCCCAAGACCGTGCACACCTACATTGCGTTCCTGGAGGCCTGCGAGATCACCGGCAGCGCCCTCGTGCCGTGGTTCGCTGCCTGGGTCAAGGTGTACGGGCCCGGGCGCATTCCGCCCGTCATGATCCCGGCCACGGTGGGGGAGGCGTACTTCGCCTGGTGGGCGTCGGTGAAGGTCCCTCCCGAGGAGGAGACCACCCAGGTGCTCGCCGCATCCGGCAACGAAATTGTCAACGGTTCGCAGAGGCTGACCAGTGTGCTGCGGCTTATCGGAACGGATGAGTCCGGACTGGGGGTCGCTGCCTGACCTTGCACTCAGGCGGACGAGTGTGGCGCCGGCCTGCTGCAGCGGGAGGGGGCCGACGCTCCACGCTGGGCTACCTGGCCGCGTCGGCTGCACCCGCTGCGCCGTCCGCCTCAACGGTCCGGCCGGGGCGACACCGGCGGGTGTAGCCGCGCATGACGAGGCAGTCGGCGCGGTCTGCGCTGGCGTCGAGAATCTTGTTGGCCACCTTGGTGATGAACGTGCGGCCGGGTGTTGTGGAGGAGGTTTCGGGGTGGTTCTGCAGCGGTGCGCCCCGGGCCACATCTGGGCCCGGGGCGCACCGTCAGGGTGGGGTGAAGCCGCCTCGGGTGAGGGGCGGCTTCGGCTTATGGGTCAGCGTCCGTGGTGGCCCCAGGACTCGGTGTCGATGACGCGGCCGTGGTTGTTGCGGAGGGTGGCGGTGTCGCGGTAGTTGTCCCAGACGTGGGCGCGGCGGTTCTGGTAGACGTCGCGGACGGTGTCGCGGCCGGTGCCGGTGTGGACGCGGACCTTCTGGTGGGGGGCCAGGCGCAGGTGGCCGAAGCGGTAGGTGTGCCGGTCGGCGTCCTTGAGGGTCCAGTTGCGCAGGTTAACCGCGTGGTGGCTTGTTGAGGCTCCAGTTGCTGCGGTCGTCCTTGCCGGGGCTGTCGTACTGGACCTTCCCGATCACGACCGGCGAGGTCGCACGGCCCGGGCTGGCATGGGCGGCGGCGGTCGCGGGGAGGACCGTGGTGGCAAAGGACCGCGCCGCACGCGACGGCGGTAGCAGCAATACGGGCGATAACATCTGAAGACATAGTAAAACCCTTGCTTCCAGGCACAGCCCAGCGGGCTGTGGCCAGTTGATGGAGGTCCCGGCGAAGTGCCGAGGGACATCACTGTGCGCCACCCGGCGCCCCAAAGTTGCGGACGTTCGCCCTGGACGGAGACGGCCTCCCGCCCACCGAGGGTCCAGACAGGCCAGGCCCATCTCGTTGAACCGGTGGATCACATCCCGGACGGTGTCTTCGTCGGCCTGGACCAGTTGTGCAATCGCCGGGCCCGGGCTGCCGCTCGACGAGGCCAGCAGCATCATCGCCCGCCGGAACCGCACCGAACTGGTGCTTCCCCGCCGAACGATCCGCTGCAGCTTCTGCCCCTCCTGCTCGGTCAGCCGGCGGGCCCTCACCGGTGATGCCATACCCGCCCCCTGCCACACGCCGTCCTGACATCCAGCACAACGAGCGGCCCGGCAAAGGTTTCCGGTCACAGCACTAGCAGCGAGCCCCGAACAACCCGCGAGCCCCGGCCTGTGGTCCGGGTAGCCGGATCACACCCGAGCGCAGCAGCGAGGCCGAGTCGCCGCTACGCTGCCGGGCAGGAGCCGAGACAGCCATCCCGGGATCGTTGTCCGTGCCACCCCAACGCCGCGCGGAGCGTCATCAATATCCGCAGTGAATGGCCCTTGCTGACCTGACCAAGATCGGCAAGGGCCATTCTGCACGGAGACTTCCGGCGCATGCCAGTAGGTGGCGCTACCGTTCGCTCATGTTCGTGCGCGGCCCCAAGCGGCGTGGTCCAGAGCCCTTTGACGTGAGCAGAGCCACCCAGGCCGCCGGGCTCGCTGGTCGTGGTGTTTCGCCAGGCCACGGTAGTTGCCGAAGGTCATGACTGAATCCATGCTGCCTGACTGTTCCCCTCGCTCCCCACCAGCCGGGCGCCGCCGGTCACAGGCGTGGTGCCGCTGGCCCCCGAGCCAGCGGCACCACGCGCGCAAAATGCAGGCCTCGTTGGGCGGAACGTGCTGCAGTGGCAGCTGTTCAAATGACAGGAGGACGCTTGGGATCGACGCGGTTCCAATCCAACTCCCAGAATGCTTCAGGTCCGCTTTCGCGGACGAATCGAAATTCTGATGAATGAATTGGGTAGACACCCAGGATCTCTACCGCATCGGCCTGCCTTGCGGGGCAATCACTGATAGTCAAGTCGACTGACTTGACGGCATCCGGAAAGGGATCCCCGATGATAATGCCGTTCATGGCCGATTCATTTACGTACGGTTTGACGTGACCAAGAACCTCTCCTCTCCGGAAAGGACCCCATCCGCGGAGTGCGGCCACAATTTGAGCTGGAACTTGAGTCCATCCCTTTTCGCCGGACAGTACGGTAATAGAGAGTTCCCTGCCGCAAGTCCCCCACTCAGGCCGATGGACTAGAGATAGCCCGTAGCTGTATCCAGTTATATGGGCTGACGTAGGCAGCCCATAGTACGAGAGGGAGAACACCGGCCCATCCTCTGGCACTCTTGGAATGATCTCAGCAACCTCCGATACGACCCCCATAAGCGAATCCAGGCGCTCTCGATAACGTTCGAACCTTCTCAGATGTTCGCGCTCGTCCACGAGTCCACTCTACACACTTCGACGGCATTGGGCGCACTCCTATGGCAGCGAGTGCGCCCAATTTTTTCGTCGTCTAGTCGCTAGCTAGGCGGGTAGTAGTGCCCCAAGGCGGCATCCCACCATTCGGTCTTACTGTGATCGATATACGAGTTAAATTCGGCGAACCTGCTGACAGGGATTCTCCACTCGGTTACCCTTCCGACGCCGTCGGAATTTTCGAGTGGGTATTCTAGTTTGCCGAATGCCTCACGGAATCCTGGTTTCATGACGAACCGATGGAAGCCGAAGTCATGTCCGTGGCCAGCGTACTGGGCTGCCCCTTCAGGCAGGTTGGACAGGTAGCCGGTCGGGTGCGAACCGGAGTGGTTATCCGGGTTCAAACCGCGCTCTTCGGAGGCGCGCTTACCTGTTGCGGGCGACCGGTAAAGAACGGTCTCATCGCAGCCGATCGGTATGCTGGCAGCCGATGCAGCAAAGCCCTTTTTGCCACCCTTCCCCTTTCCGTCACCCTTACTGTAATCACAGTCGGGAATCTTCCGGCGGATTTTCTCTAATACTTCCTCAGTCTTCTTTACCCGTTTCTTGGCGTCGGCGACCTTTTCGACGAATTTCTCGGCCCCAAAAAGACGTTTTGCCGCCTTGAGCAGATCCCCGGATTTCACAATAGCCTTGGCAAGCTTGGGCGCAGGAATGAGCTCTATCAGTGCGTATACGCAACTGACAACATCGCCCTCGAAGATGCAGTTCTTGATTTCATCGAGCGGGATGAATTCCAGTAGAATGTCACTGCCGACTTCAATCAGGAAATCTTTCAGGGTTTTATTTGAAAGCTGCCGATCCTCTTCGTAGAGCTCGGGTGATATCCCTCTTTTTTGGAGCTCTTCCGCCTCCTCGGGAGTCGGCTTTGAACCGTTTCCCCCGCCTTCTCGCTTAAGCGCGTCTTCGACAGCTTTTCGTCGCAGTACACGATCGTAAGCCTCGGCGTTCTTAGCAGCCGCGTCGGCTTCTCGGGCGTATTTGCCAGCGTTTTTTGCTGCGTCTTCTGCGGACTTGGCGTGAGTTTCGGCAGATTCGGCGAGTCTACGGGCGTCGTCGGCATCCTTTTCGGCCTGAGTCGCGGCCTTTTCCGCAACTCCGGCTTCCTTTTCGGCCTGGGTGGCGGCGCTGGTGGCGGCGGTCGCTTGGTTTTCGGCTAGCGTTGCGGCGCCGCGGGCTCGCTCGGCCTCGGCCTCGGCCTGGGTAGCAGCCTGTCGGGCTGCTACCGCGTCCGCGTAGGCCTGGTTGGCGGCCTGGCGGGCGTCCTTGGCGTCGGCCTGTGCCTGGGAGTCGGCCTGGTTGGCGCGAGCCGCGGCGGCCCTGGCCTTGGCTGCTTCCACGGAGGCTTCGGCGGCGGACTTCATGGCAGCGGCGGAGGAGCGGGCTGCACTCGCGGAGGAGCGGGCGGCGTCGGCTGCGGCCTTGAAGGCGGGGGCGACCTGGGCGTTGGCGCGCTTGGCGGCTGCTTCGGCCGTGTCGGCGGCTTTGACCGCTTCGTTGGCCCTGGCCTCGGCGGTGGCGACCTCCTTGTCGCCCATGTCCTGGGCGGCCTTGGCGACCTCGGCGGCGAAGTCAGCGTCGACGTCGGTGCCGGCGAAGGGGGCGGTCAGTTCGATGGCGGTGTTGGCAGGGTCGGCGATGCCGGCCGCGGTGGAGCGGGCTGCCATCGAGGCCTGGACGGCGACGGTGGCCTGTACCCGCGCGGTGGCGGCTTCCCTGACGGCGCCGCCGGCTTCGTCCCGGGTGCGGTTGGCCGCCTGCAGGGACTGGCCGGCCTCGATGGCCGCCAGACCGGCCAGGCGTGCTGCCTCGTGGGCGGCCATGCCGGCGCGGGCTTCCTGCGCGGTGGCCGCGGATGCCTTGGCGTTGGCGCGCTGGGCTGCGGCATGCGTGGCGGCGGCCTCGGCATCAGCCTTGTCTGCGGCGGCGTTGGCTGCGGAGGCGGCGGCCTCGGCCTTGTTCGCTGCGGCGTTGGCCTGCGCGGCATGCGCGGACGCAGCTTCCGCGGCGGCTCGTGCCCGGCTTGCGGCTCCTGCTGCTTCGGTGGCGGCGGCGCGGGACCTCATCGCGGCTTCGCCAGCGCCGTCGGCCGCGCTGCGCGCGCGTTCGGCTGCCTCGCCAGCCTTCTGGGCGCTCTGCCGCGCCAAGGTAGCGTAAACGCCAGCCTCCGCAGCGGCCTCGGTGCCCTTGAGGGCGGCGGCCATGGAATCCGCTGCGCGTGCCTGTGCTTCTTCAGCCTTGTGTTCGCGTTCGGCTTCGAAGGCTTTGTTCCGGGCTTCGCGAGCCTTGTTCTCCTCGCCTTGGGCTGCGGCGTCGGCAGCGGCCGCCTTGGTTTCCTGCTCGGCTGCTCGAGAGCGCTTCTCGGCCGCGTCGGCGGCGGCTGCCTGGGCGTCCGCTCGTTTTGCTGCGGCGGTCTTGGCTTCGGCTTCCGCGCGGGCCTTCGCTGCGGCGGCCTGGTCGCGTTCGTGTTCCGCGCGGGCCCGTGCTTCCGCGGCCAGGGCGCGCTCGTGTTCGGCGATGGCACGCTGTTCGGCAGCGATCTTCGCCTGCCGTTGCGCCTCGACCCGGGCGTCATGGGTCTTGCGGGCATGATCCCAGGCCGCTGCCTCCGCCTTCTCCGCATCGATACGAGCCTGCGTGCTGCGCTTGGCCGCGTCAGCGGCGACCCTCGCCTGCCGGCCGGCGGCCTCGGCCAGCTTGGCCGCGGCCTTCGCGTGCTCCTCGGCGTTGGCCCGCCACTTCTTCGACTGCTGCTCGTGCAGCTCGGCCTGGTTCTTGGCGTTCAGGCCGGCGGCGTCGGCAGCGGTCGCGTCGACCGCGTGCTGCGCGGTCTCACTGGCTTTCAGGGCGGCGTCGGACGCTTCCTTGATGCCGGCGGCGACCTCGGCCCACTGGAGACCGTGCGTCAGCCCGGTCTCCACCAGGACGTCGGCCTGGGTCTTGGCCTGCCGTGCCGCGACCTCGGCGGACTTGGCGGCCCAGCCGGCGTACTCCACCTGACGGACGACTTCGGCCTTGACCTGGTTGTAGTCCGACACCCGCTTGCCGGCCCGGTCAGCGGACAGCATTCGGTCCGCCTGCCGGGATGCGGCAGCAGCCGAACTCATGGCGTTTGACGCCATCTTCAGGGCCTTGACCGCATCACCGTGCGCGGCGATCAGCTTGGTGCGGGCCTCAGCGGCGCGTGCCGTCTTTTCCGCCAGCTCCTTGAGCTTCTCGGCGGCCTCGCGTGCTTCCTTCTCGGCTTTCTCACGCGCCGCCTGGGCGTCCGCGTCCCTCTTAGCGGCCTCCTGGTAACCCTTCCCCAGGAACTCCGCAATCACCTTGTCGTCGTTGGTGGCAAGAGCTGCCTGAGCGGCCTTCTTGACCTCCGGCCCGCCGGCGGCGACGAGCATCTCGACGCGCTTGCGGTTCTCCGCCGCCTGCTTCTTGGTGTTGTCCTCGGTCTTCTTGTCCCGCTGCCGGGCGATGTCCGCGCCGAACGCCAGGAAGTCCGCCCGGTCCCGCGCCGAGCCCTTCAGGACCCGGTCCACCTCCTGCTCGAAGTACGGACCGCCCGTACCGCGCATGGCCTCGATCTTGCGCTGGTTCTCGGCGTCGGCGGCGTCCTTCTTCTCCTTCGCCCGCTTACGGGCCTCCGCCTCACCGTGCTCGAGGAACTCCCGGATCGCGTTCGGATCGCTGCTGGCCAGGGCCTTCTTCGCAGCTTCCTGAACCGTCGGCTCCTCGTCGAACTCGGCGATATCCTCGACGAGCTGACGGTCCCGGTCCTCGCTGATCTGCGCCAGCTTCGACGTGGGCGCAGACTTCGGTCCCTTGGATGGCGAGGGGAGTTTCGCCGCAGCGCGCTTCAGCTCGCTGAGCGTCCGGGCATCGACCACAGGCCGGCTTGGTGCTGAGGACGCAGCCGCTGCGAACTCCCCGGCGGTGGTACCGAGCAGCGCCAAGATGACAGCAGCGGAAACCGCGCTTTTCGCTGCCGCGCCGGCACTGCGTTTCTTTCCGGCTCGAGGCCGGAATCTTCTTAACAAGGGTGATTACTCCCATTCGGGCATAAGAAAAGGGCAACGCCCTGCCCTGGAGAGGGGAGGTCTTGCCCTGTAATGGATAATGTCTACAAGATGGCCTTTTGGGGTCGGCGGCTGGCTACCTCTCCGCAGACGGGGTCAGGTGTGAAGGCGTGCCGAGTTCGCCTTGGCCTGCTCGAGCAGCTTCTTCCACGATTCGACGGTGCGCGCCGCCTCTGCCTGCTCCGCCGTCCAGGCGTCCCGGCTGGAGCCCGCCGCACCGCTGATGCGCTTCCACAACTGCTCCGAGCCTTCAGCGGACAGCCGGGCGATCTCGCGCCAGTTTCCCGCCTGCCCCTCGGCCAGGTCCTGCTCGGCCGTCCACGCCTTCGACGCTGCATCGGCGTGCCTCGCCACGTCCTGCCACGCCCGCTCAGCCACAGCCCGGGCCTTGGCCACATCAGCCGAGTCCTTCAGAGCCTCCTCAGCCTCAGCCGCAGCCGCGATCAAGCGCATCAGAACCTGGTGGCGCTCCACTTCCGCGTCAGCCACCCGCAGCCGATAGGCCTCCAGATCCAGCGCAGCACCAGAGGCCCAGCCGTAGTCGAAGAACTCATCGACGTCCGCATCAACGGCCCCCGGACGCAGCGCCCACTGCGCAGCCACCCTCACCTGTTCGCCAGGAGCATGCTCCGCGATCTTGCGCACGAAATCCCTGGACGCTGCGGTGACCTCGCGTGCATGGCGCTCGTCGGCATCCCTCGCGGTCCGGTCACGGCGTTGAGCATCCGCGTATCCGGATTTCACAAACGCGGCCTGATCAGCTGTCGTCCCCTTGACCGCACGCTCGGCAGCGGCATGCACCTCCGGAGAAATCTCAGCGGTATGAGTTCGCAACACGCGCTCGCAAAAAGCCCTGTTGCGGGACCTGGTGTCCCGTGCTCTTTGTTTCGCGGCTTCGAAACCTCCTCCCGGCGCCAGCCATTCTTCGATCGCTGCGTCCCCCCGAGAGCTACGGAGCGCATTCCACGCCGACACGCGTACCTCGGCGGCCGGATGCCACAGAGCCCAGTAATGAAGGCGCTCACGTGCGTAATCGATGGAGACGGGCGACACAGTCGATTCAGGGCTGGTTGATTGGACAGCTGTGGCCCTGGAGCTGCCATAAGGATCAGCCCACGCCGGCACCGTCGCCCCCAGAATCGAATTGACCACGAGGGCCCCCGCCAGTACGACCTTTCCAGATCGTTTTATCGGCACCCTAACCATGCGACACCCCCTGATTAAAACTCGTCCCGGAGCCCCACTGAAAGGCCGGATCAAATACTGCGAGTTCATCCTTCGGTTGGCAGGACGACATGCCATCTCTGGGCATCGGTCTGGTTGCAATACCACTGCTGCGCCTTAGCCCCGTTACCCGAACTCGCCTTATTGATATCCAGGCAACGATCTTCCTTGTGCATGGGGCGCAACTGGAGTTCCGAATAGCCGTCTACGGCAATAAACTGCCACTGCATCTGCTTTCCGCTATTGCACTCCCATTGCTGCACGGCGGCACCGGCCTGAGGGCTGCTATTCTCCACCTCAATACATTTCCCGCTCACTGCGGATCGTATCTCGAAAGAGGAATCTCTGGCTGGTAGCACACGCCACTTCTGTGCATCACTTCCATTGCATTTCCACTGCTGGATTCTCGCGCCATTTTTTTTATCGCCGTGATCTAGATCCAGGCACATCTCGTTTACGCCAACAATGTTCACGACCTCTTCGCCGTCACCGGAAATCAGAAATGGGCTACCCGTGTCGGCGAACGCGTAGTTTGAGGCTCCAGCGAGGGCGGAGATGGTAAGAGCGAAGGTCAGCGTAACCCGTACTGCTGACAACAGCATGCGGAATCCTTTCAGTGCGTATGATTCAGAGTCGCCCAGGCTCCTGGACGATCACGTCGGCTGATCACGTTTCGTCCTTGATCAGCCATCGCTGACTGGCCGCCCCGACGCAGCGCCCCACGTGAACGTAAGCGCCATCTTCTTGGGAGGCCCCGTTAACCGACATGCAGTATTCCAACTCACCTTTTGGGCGCAGCTCATAAATTGGCTTCGCCATGGAAACTCTATTCAGTCGCCAGAGGACGCGATTCTCTACTTCTTGATCCCAGCACCAACGTTGGCCCACTTTCCATGAGAAATCTGGACCGCTACTCAGGCATAGACCACTGCGCTGTATCTGAATCATTTGGTCGGGGGTCCTGTTGGCGTTGTAGAATTCAAACCTTTGATTATCCGCCCCCGGAATGCAGGTGGATTGTGTCGCGAACGGTCCGTTTTCCATAGTATCTTTGCTGATTGTTAGACATTTTCCGCTGTGTTCAGCCCGCAGAGATATCCAGTGATGCTCCGGGGGATCGTCACTGGCTTTTGCGGAAGCACCTCCGCTTGCCAGCGCCACCAAGCTAAGAGCGATAGTCAAAACGGGCACAATCCGAGGCATTTGAGCAATTTCCTTCATTTAGCAGCCGGCCGCGACAGGTTATGGGACAAGCGGAGGAACGATCGACCAAAGGGCCATATCCGGCCGATCCTTGTACACCGTGACCTTCTGTTGATCCCGAGAAAGCGTGAGGTCTCGCTGAGTGGCCGAGTTGAATCTGAGCCCTGAATTCCCGCTTTCGAAAAGGATTTTCTCGGCACACCAGGTGGACCGCTTCCTGAAATCGTCACTTCCGTCATTCGGCAGCACACTTACACGGTGATTCTGCTGCATAGTGAGGTAGTACCCAGGAGTGCGTGGAGACTCAAAAGAGATACATCCGGCCTCATTGGCCAGGGCGGGGGTGACGACCCATGTGGCATCCTCTCTTAGACTTTTCCCGCTGTCCTTGTAGACTGGCCCAACGTAAGCGAGCCGACCGTCTGGTCGCGACTCTCTTAGATAATGTTCATTGTCTACGTTTATAAGAATTGATTGACGCCTTGCGCGGTACTGATTTTCCGGCTTGAGGAACTCGGCGACGTCCTCATCGCTTCCAGCCAAAGCCCTTTTAGCGGCGGCCGCCAAACCGGGATTCGTCAGCGATTGTCCCGCCGTGGCTTGGATCTGCAGAGCCATCCTGCGGTTGTCCTCTGCGAGCTTCTTGCGGCGTGCCGAATCGTCACGCTTGTATGCTTCTTCGGCGCCGGTGTGAAGGAATTCTTTCCAGTCCTTAGCTGTGGGGCTAAGAACTGCTCGCTGTCCCGCCATATACAATTCGGAGTTCTTGAGTTCCGGTGGCGCCTTTCGTAGTAGCTCGCGGATGAAATTGTCATCGCTGAGATCCAGCATCGCCTCGCTTGCAGTAATTCCGAACAAGGCTGCGACGTTTTTTCGTGTGACCAACTCCTTACGGCGTTCCGCCTCGGCCCGGTCCTTCTCCTCAAGTTCCTTAAGCTTGTTGGCTACGTCGCGCTGGTGTGCTTCGCGGGCGCCATTGACGATGAACTCTCGACGCCCCGTCTGGTCGCTGGCAAGGGCGCGTCGAGCTGCAGCCCGTACCTCAGGGCCGGAATTGGCGTGTTCGGCAAAGGTGAGGATGAAGTTCTCATCGCTCAAGGCCAACAGCTCAGGTGTGCTCGGGATGCCCACGGCGAGCAGGGCCTGCACCCGTGCTTGCCTGGCCGCTCGGTCCGCGTCGGCGCGGTCCTTCTCTCGTTGCTTGTCGAGCTCATACGCCTGGTGGATGCCCGTGGTGATGAACAGCACCTTTTCCTCAGGTGACGAACTGGCCATCGCCGCCTCGGCAGCCGTACGCACGGAATCCAGCTTTTCGCCTCCATCTCGTGCCTTCTGCCACAGTGCGTGGATGAAGTCGTAATCGCTGAGAAGCAGGACGTCGGGTGTCGGTTCAAGACGAACGACGGACGCAGCAGCCACGCGCTGCGTCTCCGTGGTTCCGATGCTGTCTGCCGCTATCGATTCCTTGACTACGTGGGCGACCGCAGTACCCGGTGTGTAGACGCCGACGACGGCAGTGAGGGCTGTGGCGGTCACCAGGCCGCGTCTGATGGCCTCGCGTAAATGAGTCCTGCGGGTTCGTGATGCGTTCATGCATGGCCCCCTCCGAGCTCGCCTCGTGCACAGCGCCCGACGGCAAACTCGTTTGTCTGAATGCAAGTTGGGTCTTGTTTGAGGGCGCGCGAAGGCAGCACTACGGCAGTTGCCGATCGCCCCCCCAGGCGTGCGGCATACAGGCCCGCACAGCAAGACGACACTATGTATGTGACCGGTTACTTGTAAAGAGTTTGTGAGGCACAGCTGTGGATCCTGTGATGCAGCAGCCGCAGTGGAGCGGATAGATGAGACAAGGGTCGCGTCCATCGGTCGCTGAGAGACGATGACAACGCCCATCTCCCTCGCCTTCTCAGGAGCCGTCGCAGGCGCTCTCCTTGTTGTTCATCGGCTTGCGCGCGGCAGCGGGTGCCGGACCGTCACCTGCCAGCTTCGCCATGAAGGCAGGGCCCGTACGGTGTGCACGACCGTGCGGCCGACGGGGGCGTTGGCGGCTGGGATGATGCGGCCTGTTCCAGGCGGCCTTTCGTCGCCTAGGCTGTTGTCTCTGGGCACACGGTGAGCTGGCCGGAGGCCGCGTCGTACCCGACGAGTGCAACGTGCCCGGCAAGGTCCGGGGGCCCAGCGCTAGGGCAACGTGGCACCGCCCCGGCAGACTCACATCTACTCGGTGACCGGCGCGTCGAGCCCGGCACCGAGGCCTACCGGCTCGCGCCCGGCTCGCCACACCACACGGTCGGCCTCAGCGCCAGCTGCGCCTTGCGGCCGCCGTTTTGCCGCGCCGTGTTCCTCGCGGCCTGCAGCATGGTGAAATCCCTTCTCACGCGGACGAAGGACTCCGCACGGCACTGGCGGAGCGCCTAGGGGTCTAGACACGGACGGTCGAGCGCTTCCGCGCCGGGACCTGACGACACCCCAGAAGCGATCCCAGGCCGTCCTGGTGGAGGGGACCGAATCCTAGTCGCAACCGCAGGTCAGAGCGCAGGCACGCGAAGCAGAGCCTCGAACTCAAGGCGGCCGGTGCGACACACTAGGACCTGCATCCGATCGTCGCTGAGACGATCACCGAGTCCAATTTCACGGACGCAGCACCTCGACCGCGACCCCGAGGACCCGGCCGACGACCACCGCGGCCCCGCCGAAGTCGCGGAGTGGGAACACATTGCGCTGCTGCTCGCCACCACCGGCGCGGCATACGGCCCGGGGGCCGGCGCCGTCGTCCAGGACGAACTCACCGTCGACAGGCGAGCTGCGGAAGCCGAGCTGCAGCGCCTCCAGGAACAGCAGCAGCTCGCCGCTCGCGCCGACGAACTCGCCGCGCTCGCCGGGAACGGCCGACTTGACCGGACGGTGGAAGGCGGGCTGGGAAACGAAGCCGCCCGTGACCTCCTGGTCCACCAAGGCGTCCACCACCTAGTGGCCGACGCTGGCTGGCGCAGGCCCTGGCCGACTCCCTGAGCGGCTGGGGCGCGGCGGGCGGGACGTAGCTCTACCGCTATGCCGGGGCCTGGGCGGCATGGGCGAAGTGCAGCACGGCGGTCTTGGTCCCGGCGGCGGCTTCGTCGGCCAGGGCGTCGCTGCGGGGATCGGCCGGGTGGTTCTTGGCCCAGATCATGGACAGCTTGATGATCTGTTTGCCCGCCCCCGACCGACGGCCCTCACGCCGGGATCGCGTGCAGCTCCGGGCACGCGCGGCGAGTGGGGAGTCGGCTCGACCACGGAGGACTCGATCCTGACGGCGGCGCCAGGGCGAGGCGTCACATGATTCGAGTGATTCGAGCAAGCGACCCAATGCCGGTGGGGACGTGACCGGCTTTCCCCGACGACCTGGGCGGGCGGTTGTGGACGGGAATGCCGTGGACGGAGACGGCTGTCAGTGGCGTGCGGCATCATCGGCGGATGGCATCGACGCAAGCCCCGCCGACGTATCTGGACCGCCTCCTGGCGGACCTGGACCTGATCGAAGCTGACTTCCTGGCGATCCTCGCGGACTCACAGATTCGGAACGTTGATCCGAATCGCCGGTCCAGCGGCATCGTGCACTTTGGCGCCGCCAAGTGGGGCTGGGTGCCCAGCAGCCCCGAACTCGAGGCGCGAAGGATGGAACTTCTGGGGCGTGTACGGGAATGGGAACCGTTGTTCCGGCTGCTGTTCCCACACCCGACGCCCGAGGTCGTCAAACGCCTCGACGGGAGCCTCGCGCTGCTGCGGCGCTGGCTTGAGCGTCCCCGGGACACGACCGTGCCGGCCAGCATCGACAAGGCCCTCGACAAGATCAGGGCAGCCGGGGCCACGCTTCGGAAACTGGGCGAGCTCCTGCCGGACGACACCTGGGCGGTCCGTGTCGCGGTCGACACGACCATGCTGATCGATGACCCGGACGTAGCGATCTACACGCCGTTGCTCGGCAAGCGGTACATGGTCCACCTGCTGCCCGTTGTCCTGCGGGAGCTGGATGACCACAAGCTCGCCGGCCGCAACCCCGACATCCGCGATGCGGCGAAGAAGGCCGACCGCCGCTTGAAAGGGCTGCGAACCAACGGCGACGTCCTGCGCGGTGTACGGGTGGCCGGCGATGTGCACGCCATCTTCGAGCACATCGAACCCAAGGGCGACGGGCTGCCGAACTGGCTCGACCTGGACGTGCCTGACGACCGCTTCGTGGCCTCCGCCCTGCTGCTCCAGTCCCGGCATCCCGGCTCCGCCGTCTACGTGGCCACCACAGACATCAACCTGCAGACGAAATTGGCGGCCGTCGGGCTGCCTTTCATCGAAAGGCCGTGAGCAAGGAGCACCCTGTGTCCGCCGCTGCGTCACCCTTCGGTCGGCTTCGAGTCCCTCGGAAAACGCGAAGCCACGGCCTTCGGCCACTTCCTCCAACCGCGTGTCACGGTTCGGCCATCGCCCAGGGCACGGTGGCCTCCGCCCAGCAGCTGTCAGGCTTCGTCACTCTCGTGGTCGTAGTGAACGTTGCCGTCTTCATCGAGGTGAGGGTGAAGCGGCGCGGGTGGGTGGCTGTTGGTGTCGGACGGGCGTGGGCCTTCTGGCCCGTCTGGGCCCCATCGCAGCAGTCGGCGGGCGCGGCAGATCTGGTATACGGTGCCCCCGACCTCGATCCGGTTGGCCCGTTCGGTCCGCAGCCGGTCCGCAGCCTGAGCGTACTCGGCCAGTTCTCGGGCCGCGGGATCGGTTCCTTCTGCGGCCACCGCGCGGGCGTCGACCGCCCTGTCGTCGGCGCCCCAGGGAATCAGGCCCCGCTGGCGGGGCTCGAACCAGGTCAGGGAGAAGTCCAGCGTCTTGCGGGTGTCGTGGGCAGTGGCGTGCGCACCGCTGCCGACCTCGTGCTGACCGCCCCGCAGGACGGGGTGCCGCTGCTGTTCATCGAGGTCGACAACTGCCACGAGACCGCGGAGGAGCTCGCCGACAAGCTGGAGAAGTACGCCCGGTTCTTCAAGCGGAAGGTGAAGGACACCGACGGCCGTGAGCGCCCGATGTGGCGTACGCGCTGGACGGTCCCCGAGGGCCGGTACGGCGATACGCCGCATCCGCCCGTGCTGCTGGTGTTCAACCGCATCGGCGAGCGCAACCCCAACCGCACCGTGCCGCGCCTGCAAGAGCTGACCCGTCACCTGTGGCAGGGGGAGCGGCTGCCCGGCGGCCACTATCTCTACGACCGGAAGATCCCGATCATCGCGACCGGCCTGAACCAGCTGCGCCAGCACGGTCCGGCCGGGCCGGTGTTCGTCCGCTTCGGCCGCGACCACCCGCAGCCGCTCCTGGAGGCGATCGGCAACCCGCGCCGCGAGGCGGCCGACGCCTGTGAGCAAGAGGAGGCCAAGGCCCGCGCGGCGGCGTACCAGGCACAGGTACGGCGCGCAGCGCAGGAACACGACGCGAAGAAGGCCGCCGAGCGCGAGGCCCGCCGTCCCGTCTGCACTGGCTGCGGAGCGAAGTTCACCGACGCCCGCTGGCAGGCGGTACAGCCGAAGGACTGGGGAGCCACGAAGGACTCCCACCCGAACCTGTGCGACAGCTGCAAGCAGAAGGCCAGCGCCGCCGTCAGCCCAGCGGCCGACACCCAGGAGCGCCAGGAGCCGGAACGCGGTGAGGCCGGGGCGGACGACTTCTGGCCCGCCCCCCAGCGCCCCGTCTGCACCGAGTGCGGTGCCGCGTTCACCGACGAACGATGGAAGGCGACCGCCCGCGTCGGCTGGAACCATTCCCCAGCGAAGCGTTCGTCTCTGTGCGGGAACTGTGACCAGCGGTTCGAGGCCGACTTGGACCGGGCCTGGGGTGTGAGTCACCGGCAGGAGGAGCAGGACCGGGAGCAGGACCAGGCCGTGCCCAAGCAGAGGACCACCGGCTGGTTCTCCCGCCTGCGCGGCTGAGCAGGGCAAGCCGCCAGCACAGGGGGGTGGGCAAGCGCAAAGGGGACCCTGGGCTCTGCCGACGCCCGCTCTGGCGGAAGCCAGGACGCTCGAGCTCTACCTGGGCCGAGACGTCCTTACCGGCTCCGACGGCCAGCTGGTGCCACTGCCGCCAACGCCGCCGGCGCCGGAGGGTTCACCTCGAAGGACAAGAAGGCCATGCAGGACAGGTTCGAGCGGAAGTGCGGCATCGCGCTGGCCGGTCCTCCCGGGAAGGACCCCGAAGGCGACTGGAGCGCCGTGCACGCCATCATCGCCACTGTCCTCCACGCCTTCGACCCGCCTAGACCTGACCCGGTCCCGGCCGTTCGAGGCGTCAACAGGGTGACCGGCCCGAGGAAGGGTCAGGTGGTGACGCGGGGCATACGTAGTGCGGACGGGGTCGGGCGCCCGATCGGCAGGATGCCGACCACGATGAGCCGGGGTACCTCGGTGGCGCTGCGCGCGTGGTGGATGATCCAGACGCTGTCCTCGATGCTCCGGTAGCCGCTGGTGTGGCCGCTGTCGTCCCCGACCAGGAGCAGGCCGAAGGGAGGGCCGGTGGCGGTGTAGTTGGCGGCCTGTGCGAGGTAGCTCTTCTCGATGCGTTCGCGGGTCCATCTGGTGTCGCGGCGTTTGACCTCGGCGACGAAGCGGCTGCCGGGTTCGGGGGTGTAGGTGACGTCGGTGCGTCCGCTGGCGATGTCGATGAGTTCGCGCTGCACGGTGCCGGGGGTGAGTGTGCCGGCGAGGTGCTGGTGGAGGTCGTCCTGGACGTGCTTCTCGTCCCAGTGGTCGGAACTGCCGTCGGGCTTCTTGTCGGGGCAGGGGCCGAGGTAGGCGGTGCGGGCGCCGTAGTAGTCGGCCTGGGCGTCGAAGCGGTCGTAGAGGAACCGCAGGAACTGCTCCAGCAGGGTGGTGAAGTAGGAGCTGTCGCGCTGCGTCCAGGCGGGGCTGGTGGCCAGCTCCTCGAGCAGGGATTCCAGGTGGGCGTCGAAGCGGGCGTTGCCGGTGGGGGTGTAGCCCTTGGACTGCTGCTGCAAGAGCTGCTCGATCTGATCCAGGAGCTGCGGGTCGAGGTCGTCACGCAGTCCCGGGGCGTCAGCTTGGAAGAGCCCGGCGAGCGTGGGGCGGCCCTCCAGGGCTTTTCCCGGCATCACCTGCCCGGTCGCCGGCGCTGCCCGCCGCTGGGCCTGGACGACCTCGTACAGCGCCCGTGCGTCGGGGGAGCCGGTGAACTGCGGGTCGGTGGTGAGGGCCTGTTCGAGGTGGTGCAGCAGTCCGTCGCTGTGTACGAACGCGGCCTCCACCGGTGGGCTCACCAGTGCCGTCAGGCCGCCGGATCGGTCGGCCCGGGTGGTGTGGATGCTGCGGCTGGCGACGTAGACGTCCAGCAGGTCGCCGAGGGTGCCGGCCGGGTCGTACCAGCTGGGTTGGTCCAGGTGGGTGCGGGCGGTCTGGAGCGAGGTGACGAGCCGGGACCAGGCGCTCTGCGCAAGTCCGCGGGCGCTGAGCCAGTCCAGCCGGTGCATACCGCGGGTCCACTCGGTCAGCAGAGTGGTCGTGGCATCCAGTTGGGCGGCGGCCTGGGCCAGGCGCTGCTCGGCGGGTGCGGCTGTCGCGGGCTGCTGGTCGAGTTCACCGAAGGCGAGGACCGCATCGACGGCGGCGGCGTGGGCGCGGGCGTCGAGTCGGGCCTCGTGGGTGCGGTCCAGGTCCTTGAACCGCATCAGAGCCCGGCGCAGATGGTCTTCGACGGCCGAGCGGTCGGATGCCTCCAGCGCGCTGCGCATGTCCGCGACGGCCAGTTCGAAGGTGGCGTCGGCCCGGGTGCCCGCAGGGAGATCGGTCTGGTTCTCCAGTGCGCTCAGGACATCGAGCAGGGCGTCGTCGCCGAAGTGGTCGTGGGCGACGCCGACCAGGATCGGCAGGCGCTCCAGGGCCTCGGACGGCTCGTCCCCAGTGATCTCGGCGAGCAACGCCATGAGGCGGTGCGGGGTGGCCGTCTGCGCGACGGCCAGGCGCAGCAGTCCGGCGACGGCTGGCTGGGCGAGAGCGGCATCGGCGTCGCCGGCGAGCGCGGCCTCCACGTGTGCGGCAAGATCCCGGACGGTGCGTGTGCCGAGGCGGGTGGCAAGCGCCGGATGGGCGCAAACCACGTCGATCGCGTCGGCCAGGACCCAGGCGGCCTGGGGGTTCCGCAGCCCCTGGGCCGCGGCGTCAAGCAACCGCCGGGCCTGGTCACCGTCCACGGCGTCGAGGTCGCGGCCGAGTGCCGTGAGCAGATAGGGCAGGAGTGGACCGGCAGCGAGCTGGTCGGCCTCCGCGATCACCGCCTCGGCACCGCCGAGGTCCGCGATCGAAGGCCCGGCGTCCAGCTCGTCGTCGGTCGCATTGCTGGCCCAGGCCTGGAGCATCTGGTCCACGCTTGGGGCCACAGTCCTCTCCTTGTCGCTGGCCGGTTCGCGAACGAGCAGCTTAGAACAGGTGTTCACCGTCGCTGGTGATGAGGTGGTCCTTCGGCAGGGCGTCGACGAGCTCGGGCTGCGCCGTGGTGAGAACGACCTGCAGCTCGGGAAGTTCTGCGGCGATGGCCTGCAGCTCGGCGATCAGGGTGCGGGCTGGCACCTCGGTGACCTCTTCGGCGGCTACCGAGTCGATCAGAAGGAGGCCGGGGTGCGTGGCCACGCCACGGTCAGCACTCACACGCAGCAGCGCGATGACGGTCGCGATCCGCATGCGGAGCCGGTCGCCACGGCTGAGCCTCTTGAACGTGGTCTTCACCCCAGCCTTGACGGCGTTGACCTTGCCGGCGCGGTCGAGTTTGACGCTGTCGAGGTTCTGCACGCCGAACCGTGTGGCGAGCTCGACGATCGCTTCGTTCATCGCCGGGAACAGCTGCTTCGCCGCAGCGTCGACGGCCGCGCGGACAGCTTCCTCGGTGGCGGCCAGGACCTGGGCGGACACCGGGACCGGCGGAGCCGGAGGCGTCGATCCGGTCGCCTCGAGCCGTCCGCGGAGTTCGGCCGCCCGGATCTCCAGGTCACGCAGCCGGTCGTGGGCCTGCGAGGTGGCAAGTCCCTGCTCCAGGCCGGCCGCCGCCTCGCGATGGTCGGCCAGAGCACTCTGCACCACCTCCACCGCCCTCAGCCGCCGGTCGGTTGCCTCCCTCTCGGCATCCTGGGCTCGCTCCAGGGTCTGCTCCAGCTCCGCCAGCAGCGCTTCAGCGGTCTCCGGGTCGACCTCGGGCAGCGGCCGCGTGCACACCGCACAATTCGCCTGCTCGCGCTCCTCGCTGCGCCGCACACTGCCCAGCGGCTCCTCACACCGCGGACAGCACACCGGGTCCAGCCGTCCCAGGACTCGCCGGGCCTGCCACGTCTCCCGGGCATCCAGTAGCCCCTGCTCCGCGCGCATCCGGGCGGCGGACACCTCCGTGAGCGTCTGCTCGGCCTCCTCCAACAGCGCCCGCACGCCGCGCAGCTCCGTCGCAGCCTGGTCGGCGGCCCGCAGGAGCGGGGAGATGTCTTGGGCAGCCGTCCGGCGCCACGCCTCGATCTGCCTAGTCACGTCGGCGAGTTCGGTCTGCCACGCCTCGCGCTCGGTCCGGCGGGCTTCCGCGTCCCCTTCCGCCCGGCGCTGCCCCTGGGTGATCGTCTTCTTCTCCCGCTTCCCGGCGACGGACAGCTGGGTGAGGGCCGTGCTGTACGGGATGTCGACGAACAGCTCCATGAGCCGCCCGGGCAGGCCACCGGCGACATCGCCGAGCAGGATCTCGTCCCCACCGGGATTGAGGTAGCAGGCCCCGAAGTACGACGCCCACCCGTGGACCTGCGGGGCCCCCTCGCCGTCGGCGCCGCCGGTCACCTGCCACAGGTTGGTGTGCTCCATACGCAGCGCGTCCAGGAAGAACTCACCGATACACCGGCTCACCTCCTCGTTGCCGGACGCTGTCGCCAGCAGACGAAGCGCTTCGTCGTCTGCGGCAAGCAGCTGGTCGACGGACTCCCCGGCGAGGATCCGGCCCCGCAACTGGGGGTGCGGCTGATTATCGACGTCCAAGACAATGCGGATCGCCCGGCCAGCCACAGCGATGTCCACGCTCAGATGCCGCAGCCACGATCGGACATCGGGCGGCAGATCGCGCGGCCCGCCACGCAACGGGAAGACGAGGAACTCCAGCAGGCTGGTCTTCCCGGCGCTGTTGTCCGGGTGGACGATCGCCCACACCCCTGGAGTGAAGGGCTGCTCCACGGTGAAGTCGTCACCCGAGTGCTTCGTGCCGCTGGCGCGCAGCCGGATGATGCGCAGCCGCCGGTCGGCGGCAGTCGGGCTCTTCAGGGTGATGTTCGCCTCGGCCAGAGTCCGCTCGACCTGCACCGGCGTCGGCCCCAGCTTCTCCGCGACCTCCTTCAGGATGTCGCTGGCGCTCGGGGCGACGGTCAGGTCCTTCGCGTCTGAGCGGGCCGGGCCGGGCGCGGTCATGAAGCCTCCTGGTCAGTGTCGCCCGTGGCTCCCGGGCCTGGTGCCGCTTGAAGTTCGCGCAGCCGCTCGCGGGCCTGCTCGGTGATGGGGCCGATGTGCTGGCCCCAGGGGGTGTCGGCGTAGTCCCGCAGCAGGTACTGCCGGTCCTTTAGCTGTGTGCCGCCGAGCCCGTCGACCAGGTCCACGACCAGGCGGGTGCGCTCGACGTACCAGGCCAGCGCGGGCGCCTCGGCGACCATCGACTGCGCCACCTGCCGGCCCCGCTCCAGCAGGAAGTAGATGTGCTCCACCACGCGCTCACGCCCGAGGACTTGCGTCTTGCGCAGCAGCCCCCGTTCCACCAGCGGCGCCAGAGCGTCATCGAGCTCCTCGAAGGCGCCGTACTTGTAACGCAGCATCGGAAAGCGCCGTAGATCCGGTTCCTCCGACTCCAGCATCTCTGCGGCAAGCTCCAGCAGCCGAGGAACGTCCGGAGCGGCCACGTACTCGTTCATCAGCTCGTAGGCCAGGTAGTCAGGATTGCGGACCCAGAAGTCGAGCTTCTGCAGCCGCACCTGGGTGTGGACCACCCCGACGGTCGCCGGCGGCACCGACTCGCCTTCGGCCGCCGGCTTTGCGGCGGCGTCGATCAGCAACAGCAGCCGCACCGAATCCTGCCAGCGAGTGGCCCGACGTACTCCTGCGGATCCGACCATCACGCTCCCCTGGATCGGCACACACCCTAGGTCCTGAACAACATCCTGACAGTGTGTTGAGGTGCGTGGGGAGAAGTCGGCGCGAATCGGCGCACCAAAGTCGCGCCGGTCGACAGAGCCTGACCAGCGGGCTAACTGGTCCAGGTCTTGATCGAGCAGACCGCGGTGACGACGACGCCCACCATCAGGACCATCGCATGCCGATGGCGGACAGCTGTTCCATTCGTTCGGGGGTCAGGGTTGCGGCCCGGGTGCGTTGGTTGCTGATCCATGCCCCGAGCCGGTGTTCCCGCTGCTCCTGGTCCTCGCCGACAGCGATCCGTTCGACGTGCTTGCGCGGCACGCGGAGGTGCCCCTCGCGCTCGTGGAACTGTTTGGCGGCTTGGTAGTTCATGGCCCATTTGTCGGCCTGTGTACGGCGAGGCTGCGGCTTCTCGTCCTCGGTGGCGGGTGTGATCCCGAGGACCTGCTCGCACATCCACTGCTGCACGGTCGTCAGGTTGTCCCACCCGAGCCGGACAGAGCGCACCCACCGCCCGAGGTCCTCGCCCTGGTGGACCACCTTGCCGGGTTCGGTCGGCAGTGTGCGGCCGGCCTCTTCGAGGTGGAGGCGGACGAGGTGGAAGGCGCGCTGCCACTCCACCGGCCAGGCCGGGCACCAGGACGGGTCGATGTCCTCCAGCTGCTCGCGCCGCTCGTCCGACAGTGCTCCGGCCGTCGACTCCACGGGCAGGCCCTCGGCACGCCGCTGCTCGATCTCGGCTGACTTGCGGGCGGCGGCCCGCGCGTTCTTCAGCCAGATGCCCACCCGGTAGCCCTGGAAGGTGGCGTCGAGCGGGGCCAGGAGGTGCCCGTTTTCCTCGGCCCACCCGCGCGCGGCGGACAGGCCCTCCTCCCATGCGACGTCGAAGTGGCTCCAGACCATGCCCAGGGTCTCCAGCTGTGCGATGCGGTCCTCGTCCATGTCACCGCGGGCGTAGAAGCGCCGGTTGTCCGCGATCCACTGCCCGAGGGGGAAGTTCGCGAGCGAGGCCGGCCACCCGACTCCTTCCGCCTCCTCACCCTCGGGCACGCGGTACGTGAACGGCACCTTCAGGTCGCCGTGCTCGCGCGCGAAGATGACGGCCGCCTCCACACCGCGCCGCCAGTGCTCGTGCTCCGGGTTGAGAACCCGCAGATTGATGAACGCCGCCAGCTGCGCCGGGTCGCGCGGCGTGCTGAACTTCAGCAGCTTCCGCGCCGGGGCCGACGGGCCGCCGGACCCGTTCCCTTCGCCCCGGCTCTCCTGGCCCCCGTTGCGGCTCTGAACGCCCCTGACACGGCTCTGCGCCTGCTGCTCGGCGAGCTGCTCCACCACCCGGGCGTCGTGCGCCCTGAGCGCTTCCAGCAGCTTCGCCAACCCGCCGAACGCCCTGGAGGTCAGCATGTTGTCCGCCGTCTCGCCGGGCCCGAGCAGCACCGGCACCACGAGGGAGGCGATCTTGCCCTCGCCCGGGTGCATCCGCAGCGCGCGGCCGACGGCCTGGACGAGGTCGGGCATGGAGCCGCGGACGTCGGCCCAGTAGACGGAGTCGCAGTTCTTGGTGTCGACGCCTTCCCCGAGGACTTTCACCGAGCCCAGGAAGCCCTTCTCCACGACCGTGCCGTCCGTGGCGATTCCGGTCGCGAACTCCCCGAGGACCCGGCGCCGGTGGTTCGGCTTGTGCTCGCCGCACAGCCAGTCCGCCCAGATGGTGCGGGGGTACTGCTCGGGGTCAGCGGCGTGCAGCTGCGCGGCGATGTCGGGAAGGCCGGCCGCGAACGCCTCGGCCTCCTTCACGACATGGTGGAAGACGAGCGTGCGCCGGAAGCCTTCCTCGGCCGACGCTTTGAGCAGCGCGGTCTGGAGCGCGGCGAGCCGGGCCCCGCGGACCTCGTCCGAGCGGCTTTCGGCGCCCAGGAGCTGCGCGGCCTGGAGCTGGGTGTCGGTGATGTCCACGCACACCACCTGGTAAGGCGCGCAGATTCCCCGGTCGATCGCCTCCGAGAGGGTCAGGGTGGACGCCCTGCTGCCGAAGGGCCCGTCGGGGTCGTCTTCCATGCTCGCGACCAGCTCGCCCGGGGCGCCCTCGGCGTCCTCGTCCAGCTGCCACAGGCGGGGCGTGGCGGTCATGTAGAGGCGGCGCAGGGACGGGATGCGGGTGTTGTCGTGGACGACCGCCCACGGCTTTCCGATCCGACCGGAGGTCCGGTGCGCCTCATCGACCACGATCAGGTCCCAGCCCGGGAGGCCGGCCTGGTGCGCGCGCTCCAGGGTGCCGAGCCCGAGGGAGGCGTACGTGGCGAACACGGTGACCTTGTCGAACGGCCGAACCCAGTCGACCAGTTCCTCCACGTCCGTGGTGTTGGGGAAGGACACGTCCTCGCCCCGCAGGGACGAGACCCCGATCATCGGGCCCGTACGGCCGCCCTCGCGCCACGCGGCCTCGGTCTGGGTGAGCAGGTCCAGCGACGGGACGAGCACCAGCACGCGGCCCGTGCGGAGCTTCTCCGCACTGCGGGCCGCGACCCGTGTCTTGCCGGACCCGGTCGCCATGATCACCTGAGTCCGGAGACCCCTCTCGGGCGCAAGCGATCTTGCAGGCAATTCGAGGGCGCGTACAACCGCGTCAACGGCTTCCTGCTGCGCCGCCTCACGCTGATCGGTTCGGCTTGTGGTCGGCATATCCGTCTGCCTTCTCCTGGGCTCTTGGTTGGGCTGGAAACGGGAAACCATCACGTAGATGGCGCGTGATCGGCTACGGTGAATCTCACCGGAGCCCGGTCACAGCCTCGGGCCAGTAGCGGGGGAGCGTGGTCGAAAACCGATCTAGGCCCCTTAGCAGTGGCCTTGCTTGAGTCCAGAGTCTATCTCGTGCTTCAAAGTGAAGCACTTAGAACGCGATAAGTCCCTCGAACGTGGCTGAATTTTGTTACTGTTGCCTTATGGGCACTCCGGAAGCAGCCTGACGGCTGGTCAATTCGACCCCGTGCCCCCGCCCGATCCCTCACCCGCCCGATCCCTCACCCGCCCGATCCCTCACCCGCCCGATCCCTCACCCGCCCGATCCCTCACCCGCCCGATCCCTCACCCGCCCGATCCCTCACCCGCCCGACTCGCCCCCCTCTCCCCTGCTGCCAGCTCGGGCCGCAGGCCCGTGGGTGGGCCGCGCGGAGCGTGGCACACCTGGGCACGCGGAGCGTGCTGGGTGGCTGGAGCGCAGCGGAGGCCACCGGCCGGGCGGAGCCCGGCCCCGGCCCGCAACGCGGGCCGGATGCCCTGCGGTTGGCGGTGGGCGCGAAGCGCGTGCCGCCTGGAGGTGAGCGGAGCGAACCGCATCCGCTCACGCGGAGCGGGAGCGGCCGGGGAGCGCAGCGACCCGGTTCGCTTTCTGGCGCGCAGCGCCAGGGGACCCGCTCCGCGGG
>NZ_JACHJG010000018.1 GCF_014203545.1 Streptomyces netropsis | reverse complement strand
CTCCGGTGTCGCCCACTTCGCCTACGACGACGAGGAGACCTGCCTCGAAGAGGTCCGCTACCTCCTCTCGCTCCTCCCGCAGAACAACCGCGAGAACCCGCCGCGGGTCGCCTCCGAGGACCCGGCCGACCGCACCGGCGACACTCTTCTGGACCTGGTCCCGGCGGACGGCAACCGTCCGTACGACATGCGCAAGGTGATCGAGGAGCTCGTCGACGACGGCGACCACCTGGAGATCCACGAGCGCTGGGCCACCAACATCATCTGCGCGCTGGCCCGGCTCGACGGCCAGGTCGTGGGCATCGTCGCCAACCAGCCGCAGTCCCTGGCCGGCGTCCTGGACATCGAGGCCTCGGAGAAGGCCGCGCGATTCATCCAGATGTGCGACGCCTTCAACATCCCGATCATCACTCTTCTGGACGTCCCCGGCTTCCTTCCGGGCGTGGACCAGGAGCACGGTGGAATCATCCGCCACGGCGCGAAGCTGCTGTACGCGTACTGCAATGCCACGGTTCCGCGTATCTCGGTGATCCTGCGCAAGGCGTACGGCGGTGCGTACATCGTGATGGACTCCCAGTCCATCGGTGCGGACCTGACGTACGCGTGGCCGACCAACGAGATCGCCGTGATGGGCGCGGAAGGCGCGGCAAATGTGATCTTCCGGAAGCAGATCGCGGAGGCCGACGACCCGGAGGCGATGCGGGCGCGCATGGTCAAGGAGTACAAGGCGGAGCTGATGCATCCGTACTACGCGGCCGAGCGCGGGCTGATCGACGACGTGATCGACCCCGTCGAGACCCGTTCGGTGCTGATCAAGTCGCTGGCCATGCTCGCGACGAAGCACGCCGATCTGCCCTCGCGCAAGCACGGCAACCCGCCCCAGTAAGGGAGAGACACATGAACGACACGCTCGTACGCGTCGAGAAGGGCACCGCCGACGCCGAGGAACTGGCCGCGGTCACCGCCGTCCTCCTCGCCCGCGCGGCGGCCGGCAACGGCCACGAGGCCCCCGCCCGCCCGCGCCGCTCCTCCGCCGGCTGGCGCCGCCTGGAGCGCACCCCGGGCTTCCGCGCCCCGCACAGCTGGCAGGGCTGAGCCCCTCCGGCGGGGGGCCGGGCGGCCCCCCGCCGGACACAGCTGGCAGGGTTGAGCCCGGGCCCGCGACAGCGGCCCACCACCACGCGAAAGGTCCCCGCACTCGTCAGAGTGCGGGGACCTTTTCGTCTGCGCGACCGAAAGCGATGGCTGTGCGGAGGTGCTGACATGCCGGCGTCAGCAGATCCGCACAGCCATCCCTGACCGCTCTACCGCAGCCGGGCCATGAGGGCGTGCTCGACGAGCGTGATGAGTGCGCTCTTGGCTTCGTTGCGGTGGCGGGCGTCGGTGATGATGATCGGTGCGTCGGGGCCGATCTGGAGTGCTTCGCGGACTTCTTCGGGGTTGTAGGGCTGGTGTCCGTCGAAGCCGTTGAGGGCGATGACGAAGGGGAGGCCGCTGTTCTCGAAGTAGTCGACGGCGGGGAAGCAGTCGGCGAGGCGTCGGGTGTCGACGAGGACGACGGCGCCGATGGCGCCGCGGACCAGGTCGTCCCACATGAACCAGAAGCGGTCCTGACCCGGGGTACCGAAGAGGTACAGGATCAGGTCCTGGTCCAAGGTGATGCGGCCGAAGTCCATGGCCACGGTCGTCGTGGTCTTGTCCGGCGCGTGCGTGAGGTCGTCGATCCCCGCCGAGGCGGAGGTCATGACGGCTTCGGTGCGCAGCGGGTTGATCTCCGAGACCGCGCCGACGAACGTGGTCTTGCCCACGCCGAAGCCACCGGCCACCACAATCTTCGCGGAGGTGGTGGAGCGGGCTGCCTCGCCGCTAGAGGTTCCGAAGTCCACTGAGCACCCTTTCGAGCAGTGTCACGTCAGGCTGGCCGCCGGCGGACTCGTCGCCGCCGGGCTGATGGATGGCGACAAGTCCGGCCTCCGCCAAGTCGGCGACGAGGATTCGGGCGACGCCGAGCGGGATGGAAAGAAGTGCCGAGATCTCGGCGACCGACTTGATCTCACGGCACAGATGGCAGATGCGCTGGTGTTCAGGCAACTGCCCTTGGAGCTGGGACGGCTGAGCCGTGGTGTGCACCAGTGCCTCGATGGCGAGCTGGTAGCGCGGCCGGGTACGGCCGCCGGTCATCGCATACGGTCGCACCAGCGGGTTGTGCGCGCCCCCCGAGGGGGTCGCACGCCGGTGCTTCTGGGGCTGCGCGGGCGCGCTGTACGGCGACCGCGGAGCCTCCGGCTGAGCTTGGTGACTCGGTGCGGAGGGGAAATTGAAGCGGTTCAGCGGGGGCTGAGCCTGCTGTTCATTGCCGTACGGGTAACCGCCGGGGGGCGTTGCCACGTCTCCTCCTCCAACTTGCCTGTCTGATGCTGGTCGCGCCACCGCACCTTATGGGGCGGTGGCGCGAAACGCACTGCCTCTTTGCTAGTTGAGAAGGCTCCCCTGCAGTTCGGCGCGGAGGTCGGGCGTGAGCACACTGCCCGCGCGGTCGACCAACAGGGCCATCTCGTAGCCCACGAGGCCGATGTCGCACTCGGGGTGCGCCAGCACGGCCAGCGAGGATCCGTCGGAGACGGACATGATGAAGAGGAAACCACGCTCCATCTCCACCACGGTCTGGTTGACCGCGCCGCCCTCGAAGATCCGGGAGGCACCCGCGGTCAGCGAGGTCAGGCCGGAGGCTACTGCCGCCAGCTGGTCGGCGCGGTCCCGCGGGAACCCTTCGGACATGGCCAGAAGGAGTCCGTCAGCGGAGACCACGACGGTGTGGGACACCCCTGGGGTGTTGTCCACGAAACTGGTGATCAACCAGTTCAGGTTTTGCGCCGCCTGGCTCATCGGGCTCACACTAACGCTCCTGATCGTAGGTGCCGCCGGGGCCGAAGCCCTGGTCGTGTTGCTCATGTGCGGAGGTATCGGTCCCCGCGCTGCGCCCCTGCTGGACACCGCGGCGCAGGTTGCTCAACCTGCCGCGGACGTCCTCCGGGGCGCGGGATATCTGGGGGCCGCCCTGCGGGGTCGTTTCCGCCTTGCCCTCGACCAGGTTGGCCTTGGGGACCCGGCGGGGGAGACCGGAGGAGGTAATTCCGCCGGCCTTCGGCTCACGGAGCTGCTCGGCGCGGTGCCAGCGCTCGTCGTTCGCCGACTGCCAGTCGGACCTATCGGCCTCTGGACGCTGCTGTGGGTCCTGCTGCGACTGCTCCGGTTCTCCGCCGGCCCCCGCGGCGCTCTCGTCCGACTCGGACTGCTGCCACTGCTTCGCGCGGCGCGGCAGACCGGACCCGGTCAGCGAGTGGGAGCCGCTCGAAGAGGGGCCCGGACGGTCGAACTCTACGCGCTCCGGCTGGGCCGTGTCAGCGGACGGCAGGGATTCCGAATCGGCTCCGTGACCCTGCTCGTAGCCGTGCTGGTACGGACCAGCTTCGCTCCACTCGCCTTGGTGGGCGGGGGCGTTGTAGTCGCCATAGCCCTGCTGGTCGCCGTACCCGGAATCGGTATAGCCGGATTCCGTATACGACTGCTGCGCGCTCTGCTCCGGCGCCTGCGAAAGGCCCTGCTGCTGGTCGTAGCTCTGCTGCTGGTCGTAACCCTGCTGCGGAACCTCGTCCCGGAACAGCGGGCGGTTGTCGGAGGCCTGCGCCTCCAGCGCCGCGCGCCGCTCCTCGCGCATCAGCGAACGGCCGACCGGGTCCAGCGAAGGTCCGGTGCCGGCGTCCGGCCGGGGCTCGTAACGGGAGTCGTCGAAGCCCAGTTCTGCGGCGGTGCGCAGCCGGGGGGCGGCAGGCGCGACCGGCGCGGCCGGCTGCTGCTGCTCCGGCACGGCCCGGGAAGTGAGCGTGAAGTCCTCGGGGGACATCTCGTCCAGCGAGGCGCCGCCACCGTGCGTGATGGCGTCCGGCAGCATCACCAGCGAGGTGGTGCCGGCCTGCTCGCCCGACGGGCGCAGCTGGACCCGGATGCCGTGGCGGGTCGCCAGGCGGCCGACCACGAACAGACCCATGCGCTGGGCGATCGCGACGTCCACGGTCGGCGGGTTGGCCAACCGGTGGTTGATGTCCGCGAAGTCGGTGGGCGTGAGGCCGATGCCCTTGTCGTGGATCTCGACCATCACACGGCCGTCGGGCAGCCGGGTCGCGGTCACACGGACCTTGGTGTGCGGGGAGGAGAACGTGGTGGCGTTCTCCAGCAGCTCGGCGAGCAGGTGCACGAGGTCGGTCACGGCCAGGCCGTGGATCTCGGCCTCCGGGACGCCGCTCAGCTCGATGCGCTCGTACGCCTCCACCTCGGAGGAGGCGGCGCGGAGCACGTCCACCAGCGGGATCGGCTGGTCCCAGCGGCGGCCGGGCTCCTCGCCCGCGAGGACGAGGAGGTTCTCGCCGTTGCGCCGCATACGGGTGGCCAGGTGGTCCATCCGGAAGAGGTTCTCCAGCTGGTCCGGGTCCGCCTCGTTGTTCTCCAGGTCCGTGATGAGCGTCAGCTGACGCTCGATGAGGGCCTGGTTGCGGTGCGAGAGGGTCGTGAAGATCGCGTTGACGTTGCCCCGCAGCAGTGCCTGCTCGGCGGCCAGTCGCACCGCCTCGCGGTGGACCTGGTCGAAGGCGCGGGCGACCTCGCCGATCTCGTCACCGGTGGTGATCGGGATGGGCTCGATACGGGTGTCGACGTGACCGGGGTCGGTGCGCGAGAGCTGGTCGACCAGGGCCGGCAGCCGCTGCTCGGCGATCTCGAAGGCGCCGGCGCGCAGTCGGAGCATGCTCCGGCTCATCGAGCGGGCCATCTTGCCCGCCACCACGAAGGCGGCGAACAGGGCCAGCACCATGATCGAGGAGTTGATGATCGCTTCCTGCTTGGCGTCGGAAGCGACCTTCTCGGCGTCGGCCACGGCCCGGTCGGCCAGCTGCATCTCGATGTAGTGGTAGGCGTCGAACTTGCCCGTCGCGGTGGTGAACCACGACTCGGCGGTGATGCCCTTGGTCTTCAGCGTCGCGGCAGGCGTGGTGGAGATGGCGGCGTACATCTTGTCCTGCTCGGTCACCTGGGCCTTGTCGGCCAGCGCCTTGTTGAGCCGGTTGATGTCGTCGTCGGTGCCGCCCTGGACGTACTCGCCGTGGGCGATGTACTCCAGGAAGTTGTAGGAGACGAAGGAGGTCGTCAGCTTCTCGCGGTTCTGCGCGTTACCGGGCTTCTCCAGAAGGTGGGCACCGAGGGAACGCTGCAGCGACTCGGCGGCCTTGGCGAGCTGCACGGCGTAGACCATGCGGCCGAAGGAGCTCGCGTTGTCGGTGCCGAGGCCCAGCTCGTTGGAGAACGCCATGAGCGGTCGCTGGATGGCGCCGTAGCCGTCCTCGGTGTCGGCGCCGGCCAGGGCGGACGAGTACGCGGCACTGCGGAGCCTGGGCAGCCCGGCTTCGGCGTCGCGCAGCAGCTTGATGCGGCGCTTGAGGCTCGGGGTGGCCGGCATGCTCTTGACGGCCTTGTCGAACTCGGTCCGGGCGGCGTCCGTCGCGTCCCGCGTCTTCTTGATGACCGGGTCGTCGCGGTGGTTCCCGAGCAGCGGGAGGGCCGTCTGGTCGCGCTCCTCGAGCACGGCGTGGGCGTACGTGGCCGCGGCCCGCACACCTCGCGCGGTGTCCGTGGCGTCCTGCGCCTCGTTCCAGGTGTCGACGGAGGTCTTCACGTGAAGGCCACCGAAGACCAGGGCGACGAGCACCGGGATCAGCAGAATGACGTTCAGCCGGGTGGGCACCCGCCAGTTGCGTGGGGAGAACCTGCCGCCACTGCCCTTCGTGGGCTCGGCGGGGGCTTCGGGCACGTCAGAGGGCAACGCCGCTGAGCGTGACGGTGGGGTGAAGTTGCCCCGCTCGTCCCGCGCCTGCTGCGTGGCGCCCGTCTTTCTACGCCTCACTCGACCAACAACCTCTCGGCGTCGGCACCTGACCTGTGCCGTGTATTTCCGCTGAGCCGTGACTGCTCAGCCCCGGAATTCCAGCACGGCAGGCAGGTGCATTCCAAACAGTGGGCACGGCCGCCGGACACGGCGATTTGCCCGACATAAAACGGGCATTAAGAGCGAGCGGCGCCAAATGGCGGGCTGAATGTGTGCAGAGCGAAGTTGACCGAACGCGCCGAGTGGTCACGTCCGGTCAATTCTCTTGTTGAAATGTTATGAACCTTGGACGACGGTCCGTGGTCAATAACACAAATCCGCCCATCGCAACTGTGGGTCGCGCAAAGCTACTTGAGCCGGGCCATGAGGGCGTGCTCGACGAGCGTGATGAGTGCGCTCTTGGCTTCGTTGCGGTGGCGGGCGTCGGTGGTGATGATCGGTGCGTCGGGGCCGATCTGGAGTGCTTCGCGGACTTCTTCGGGGTTGTAGGGCTGGTGTCCGTCGAAGCCGTTGAGGGCGATGACGAAGGGGAGGCCGCTGTTCTCGAAGTAGTCGACGGCGGGGAAGCAGTCGGCGAGGCGTCGGGTGTCGACGAGGACGACGGCGCCGATGGCGCCGCGGACCAGGTCGTCCCACATGAACCAGAAGCGGTCCTGACCCGGGGTACCGAAGAGGTACAGGATCAGATCGTCGTCCAGTGTGATGCGGCCGAAATCCATCGCCACCGTGGTGGTGGTTTTGTCCTGGACGTGGCTCAGGTCGTCGATCCCCGCCGAGGCGGAGGTCATGACGGCTTCGGTACGCAGCGGAGAAATTTCCGAGACCGCACCGACGAATGTCGTCTTGCCCACGCCGAAGCCGCCAGCCACCACGATCTTCGCCGAAGTGGTGGAACGGCCGACGCTCCCGCTAGAGCTTCCGAAGTCCACTGAGCACCCTTTCGAGCAGTGTCACATCCGGCGTTCCACCGGACTCGCCGCTGCCGCCCGGCTGGTGGATCGCCACCATTCCGGCCTCCGCCAGGTCCGCCACGAGGATCCGCGCCACGCCCAGGGGCATGTTCAGCAGCGCGGAGACCTCCGCGACCGACTTGACCTCCTGGCACAGCTGGCAGATCCGCTGGTGCTCGGGAAGCAGCCCCGCAAGGTGGGCCGGGTCGGCCGTGGAGCTGACCAGTGCCTCGATGGCGAGCTGGTAGCGCGGCCGGGTACGGCCCCCGGTCATTGCGTAGGGGCGGACCAGCGGCTGGTCGCCTTCACTCCCGTACGACGCGTGATGATGCGAGGCGCCGTACGGGCCGGGCGAGGCGGGCGGGGTCATGAATCCTCCGGACGGGACAGCAGGATGGCAATAATGCCGTCGAGCGGGGGCCGGTGGGGGGTTTTCGGCCGTACGGTCGGACGGTATTTGCGGTATGCGTACGGTCAGTTCAACAGACTGCCCTGAAGCTCCGCGCGGAGGTCAGGCGTCAGCACCGTGCCCGCGCGGTCGACGAGCAGGGCCATCTCGTAGCCGACGAGGCCGATGTCGCACTCGGGGTGCGCCAGCACGGCCAGGGACGAACCGTCGGAGACGGACATGATGAAGAGGAAACCACGCTCCATCTCCACCACGGTCTGGGTGACGGGGCCGCCCTCGAAGATCCGGGAGGCCCCGGCCGTGAGGGAGGTCAGACCGGAGGCGACAGCCGCCAGCTGATCGGCGCGGTCGCGCGGAAAGCCTTCGGACATCGCCAGAAGGAGTCCGTCGGCGGACACCACCACCGTGTGGGACACCCCCGGGGTGTTCGCCACGAAGTTGGTGATCAACCAGTTCAGATTCTGCGCCGCCTGGCTCATCGGACTCAACTAACGCTCCTGCTGGTAAGTGGGGCCAATGTTGTGACTGCCGGTGGTCGAGCCGTTTCCGGCCTGACGACCCTGCTGGATGCCCCGGCGAAGATTGGTCAGTCGGCCGCGTACGTCATCGGGCGCACGCGAGACCGCCGGACCGGTCGGGTTGTTCTGTTCCTGTTCCTGCGCGGCACCCTCGACGAGGTTCGCACGCGGCACGCGCCGCGGCAGACCGGAAGAGGTGATGCCGCCGGCCGCCGGCTCGCGGACCTGTTCGGCCCGCTGCTGGCGCTCGTCGTTGGGGTTGCGCCAGTCGTCCGCCGGAGCCTGCTGGGCCTTGGGGGCCTGCGGGTTGCGCGGCGGGCGCTGGGCCTTGGGGGCCCGGTCGCCCTGCGGAGTGGGCGTCGGCTGCGGATCGCGCCGCGGCAGCGACCGCCCGCTCCTCGCGGGCTGCCCGGCCGCCGGGTCGGCGGTGTTCCCGGCGTTTTGGGCGTTCCCGCCCCGGCGCCAGTTCGACTCCAGCTCCTCGAACAGCGGTGCCCGCCCGTCGCCGGGCCCGGCCGCCGGCAGCTGGCCCGACTCGGGCCTGCCGCCGGGCTGTGCGAACTGCCCGGTGTCACCGGGGCGCTCGAACTGGCCGGTGGTGCTGTTCTGCGTGTTGTCGACGCCACCGATCTGCGGGAACGACGACGTGTCGGCGGGGGAGCCGGGCAGCGCGAACTGCCCGGTGTCACCGGGGCCGCCGGCGGACGGCTGCGCGCCCGTCGGCCGGGGGAACTGGCCGGTGGTGTTGTTCCGGGGCTCGTCGGCGGTGCCGATCCGCGGGAACTCGGACGTGTCGCCGGGACCGCCCGAGCCGGGCCGCGAGGTGCCGGGCTGCGGGAACTGGCCCGTGGTGTCCGGGCGCGCACCCTGTGCGGGCTGCGCGAACCGGCCGGTGTTCTCCACGTCCTCGTGACCGCGCGGGCTGTCCTGCGCCGAGCGCCGGGAGCCGCCGTCCGAGGCCATGGGCCAGTCGTCGACCGGAGCGGCCGGAGCCGGGGACCCGGAAGCGGGGGCCGCGGGCGACTGCTCGTTGCCCCAGCTCGGGGCCGTGCGGCCCGGGAGCTCGGGAGCCGCGCCGCGGGCGGGCAGCTGCGGACGGCGGCCGCCGCGGTCACCGGCGGGCGGTGCCCCGGCGGGGCCGCCCGTGTTGCCACGGGGCGGGAGCGCGGGGCGGTTGTCGCCGCCGCCGCGCGGCGCGCTGTCGAAGAGGCTGCCGCCATTTGAACCAGCACCAGCACCGGCACCAGCACCGGCACCGGCCGCCGGAGCGGGGCGCGTCGGCAGACCCTTGTCCGTCGTGCCGGGGCGACCCGGCAGCGCGGGCCGCGGCCCACTGGCCGGGGGGACCTGCCGACGGGGAGCCTGGCCGCCGCCCATGAGGCCGGCCTGCCCGGCGCCCGGGTTGCCGCCGCCCACGGCGGGCTGGCCCGGCATGTTCGGAGCCGGCTTCTTGCCGCCCTGGGCGACGTCGACCGGCAGCATGACGAGCGCGGTCGTGCCGCCCGAGTCGGAGGGCCGGAGCTGAATGCGGATGCCGTGTCGCAGGGACAGACGGCCGACCACGAACAGACCCATGCGTCGGGAGACGGAGACGTCGACCGTGGGCGGGCTGGCGAGCCGCTCGTTGATCGCGGCCAGGTCCTCCGGGGAGAGGCCGATGCCCGTGTCGTGGATCTCGACCAGCACCCGGCCGTCGGGCAGGGCGTGACCGGTGACCTTGACCTTGGTCTGCGGCGACGAGAAGGACGTCGCGTTCTCGAGCAGCTCGGCGAGCAGGTGGACGAGGTCGTTGACCACGCGGCCGGCGACCTCGGTCGGCGGCACACCGCTCAGCTCGATGCGCTCGTACTGCTCCACCTCGGACGCGGCGGCACGCAGCACGTCGACGAGCGGCACCGGGCGGGTCCACCGGCGGCCCGGCTCCTCGCCCGCGAGGACGAGGAGGTTTTCGCCGTTACGGCGCATACGGGTCGCGAGGTGGTCGAGACGGAAGAGCGAGGAGAGCTGGTCGGGGTCGGCCTCGCGGCTCTCGAGCTCGGAGATGAGCGAGAGCTGACGCTGGATGAGGCCCTGGCTGCGGCGCGAGAGGTTGGTGAACATCGCGTTGACGTTGCCTCGCAGCAACGCCTGCTCGGCGGCGAGGCGGACCGCCTCGCGGTGCACGTCGTCGAAGGCCGCGGCCACCTTGCCGATCTCGTCCCGGCTGTGCACACCGACGGACTCGACCGTGGTGTCGACGTCCTGCGGGTCCGTCTCGGACAGCTGCTTGACGAGCTCGGGCAGACGTTCCTGGGCGACCTTCTGGGCGGTGTCCTGCAGTCGGCGCAGCGACCGCACCATGGACCGGGCCACGACGAACGCGCCGACCAGCGAGATGCCGAGGACCAGGATGATCAGCACACCGTTGAGGATGGCGTCCTGCTGGGCGTCGTCGCGGAGCTCGCGCGCCTTCTGGTCCATCTGGGACAGCAGGGTCTGCTCGATCTTGGACATCTCTTCGAGCTTCACGCTGTCCTGGTCGTACCAGTCCATGTACGTGTACGGAGCGGACTTGAGGCCGTCCGTCTTGCCGAGCGCGCGCTCGGCGAAGGTGTTCGCGGAGGTGATCTCCGTCTGGCCGCCGTTGAGGGCCTGGAGCAGTTCGGCGGAGTCACCGGCGCGGATCGCGGTGAAGCGGCGCAGCGCCTCGTCCTCGCTGTCCAGCGCGTTCTTGCCGTACTGCAGGTCGTTCGCGGAGAGCCGCGCGCCCTTGGGGTTGGCGAGCGCGGCGCTGATCACGGCCCGCTGGATGGAGGCGTACTCCTTGGCGGAGGAGAACGTCGCCAGCGCGCGGGTGCTGGTGATCATGTCGCTGTTGCTGGTGGCCTGGGCCATGTCCTGGGACAGCGACAGCAGCGAGGTGATCAACGCGTTGTAGTCGTTGACCGTCTGCGCGATGTAGTCGTTGTCCTTGTACGCCACCAGACGGTGGTTCTTGATCTTGTCGAGCTGCTTAGTGATGTCGACAAGGGTCGTCTGGACGCCGACCATCGTCGGGTCGTTCGACTCGACCTTGGTGGTGGCCTGCCGGAACGCGTCGATGGCGCGGTCGGTCTTCTCCCGCGGGGCGACGACCCGGTCGTCCTTCTCGTTCCCACCGGCCAGCGGACCCGCGGACTTGTCGCGCTCCTCCTGGAGCGCGTCCGCCAGCTGAGTGGCCTTACCGGTCATCTCGGTAAGGATCTTCATGTGGTCGAGCTGGTCGATGTTCTCGAGCGAACCGTCGATACGTAGCGCACCCAGGGTCGTCGCGGCGACCACGGGCAGGGCTAGCAGGGAGACCAGTCGGGTGCTGATGCGCCAGTTGCGCAGGGCTATTCGTGAGCCCGGCCCGTTCGGCTTTTTCGCCTTCGGCTTGTCGGCGGGCTCGCCACCGTTCGGCGCGTCGGCGGGCGTGCCGCGGTCGGTCGCACCGCGCGGCTCCGGCTCCGCCGCAGCGCTGCCATCCCTCTTGAAACGTCCCTGCACTAGCGTCGCAACCTCTGGACCAGGCGTCCCTCCGGGTGAGCGGCGGGACGGTGTCGAGTCGTGGGGGGACCGCGGTTGCCCCCTGGCGGTCCGTGGAATTCCAGCACAGTGCCGGATCTCCAACAAGGCCGGTGCACGGCTCCGGGAATGGTGTGACGCTATGTGCGGAATGGGTCACCAGATGTAGAAAGCTGCACCCCTTAAAACGGACCTATCCCGGCAATTCGGCTCCCCGATGCGAAGGGGTGCCCGGTGTCCCAGTCGCCATGATCAGGAGCGGAACGTCTGGTTCAGCCCTGCAATGTCCGTTTCGCGGGGGCGAAATGTCCGACCGATATGCGGCATTTTTTGACGTACTCGTGAGCAAACTCACAGCAGACTCAGGACTTCTTCAGCAGGCCGGTGGGGAAGGGCAGGCCTAGCCTGGACCTTTACACCCGCTGCGAAAACGACAACGCGAGGCCACTCACAGTGAAGACGACGACGCCGTCCCGGAAGACCGCCAACCCGCGCCGCACCACGCTCGCGCACCTCGAGGCCGCCGCGGGGCCGAGCGCCGCGGGCCTCCTCCGCGAGCACGCCGTCGAGCTGCCGGCCGTCACCGCCAACCCGCGCCGCACCGTCCTCATGACCGCGCCCGTGACGGCCCCCCAGGGCTGACCCCCGGCGGCGCACGGGTCGTCGGCGACCCCCGCGATAGCCTGGGGTGTCAGTCTCCGGCCGGACCAGATAGGGGCAAAAGCTTCCCGTGCGCATCGCCAGGTTCTCCATCGACGGCAACGTCGCCTTCGGTGTCGTGGAAGGGGACGCCTCCACAGAAGGCGGCCCCGTTCTCGACATCATCAAGGGCCACCCCTTCGCCGAGTTCGAGCGCTCGGGGCAGAAGATCCCGCTGAGCAAGGTGCGGCTGCTGCCGCCCGTCCTGCCCAACAAGGTCGTCGCCATCGGCCGCAACTACGCCGAGCACGCCGCCGAGCTGGGCAACGAGGTCCCCGACGCCCCCGTCGCGTTCTTCAAGCCGTCCACCGCGGTCATCGGCCCCGGCGACCCCATCGCGTACCCCTCCTTCTCCAGCGAGGTGCACCACGAGGCCGAGCTGGCCGTGGTCATCGGCCGCATGTGCCGTGAGGTCCCGCGCGAGCGCGTGAAGGACGTCATCCTCGGCTACACCTGCGCCAACGACATCACCGCGCGTGACGTCCAGGAGCGCGAGAAGCAGTGGGCCCGGGCCAAGGGCTTCGACACCTCCTGCCCGCTGGGCCCCTGGGTGGAGACCGAGCTGGACCCGAGCGACCTCGGGATCATGTGCACGGTCAACGGCCAGCAGCGCCAGCTGGGCCGCACGAGCGACATGGTCCGCTCCATCGAGGACCTGATCGTCCACATCACCGAGGCGATGACGCTGCTCCCCGGCGACGTCGTCCTCACCGGCACCCCGGCCGGGGTCGGACCCCTGAACGTCGGCGACGAGGTCGCCGTCACCATCGAAGGCATCGGCACTCTCACCAATAAGGTGATCAAGCGTGGCTAGCGCAACTCCCGTACGCGTCCGTTTCTGTCCCTCGCCGACCGGCAACCCCCATGTGGGTCTGGTCCGCACCGCCCTGTTCAACTGGGCGTTCGCCCGCCACCACGGCGGCACCCTGGTCTTCCGCATCGAGGACACCGACGCGGCGCGCGACTCGGAGGAGTCGTACCAGCAGCTGCTGGACTCGATGCGCTGGCTGGGCTTCGACTGGGACGAGGGCCCCGAGGTCGGCGGCCCGCACGCGCCGTACCGTCAGTCGCAGCGCATGGACATCTACCAGGACGTCGCGCGGAAGCTGCTGGACGGCGGCCACGCCTACCACTGCTACTGCACCACCGAGGAGCTCGACGCCCGCCGCGACGCCGCCCGCGCTGCCGGCAAGCCGTCCGGCTACGACGGCCAGTGCCGGGTGCTGACCGCCGAGCAGAAGGCGGCGTACGACGCCGAGGGCCGCACCTCGATCGTCCGCTTCCGGATGCCCGACGAGCCGATCACCTTCACCGACCTGGTCCGCGGCGAGCTGACCTTCACCCCGGAGAACGTGCCGGACTTCGGCATCGTCCGGGCCAACGGCGCGCCCCTCTACACGCTCGTCAACCCCGTCGACGACGCGCTGATGGAGATCACCCACGTGCTGCGCGGCGAGGACCTGCTGTCCTCCACGCCGCGCCAGATCGCCCTCTACCGGGCGCTCGCCCAGATCGGCGTCGGCAACGGCACCACCCCGCAGTTCGGCCACCTGCCGTACGTGATGGGCGAGGGCAACAAGAAGCTCTCCAAGCGCGACCCGCAGGCGTCCCTGAACCTCTACCGGGAGCGCGGTTTCCTCCCCGAGGGCCTGCTGAACTACCTCTCCCTGCTCGGCTGGTCCCTCTCGGCCGACCAGGACATCTTCACGATGGAAGAGATGGTCGCGGCGTTCGACATCAAGGACGTCAACGCCAACCCGGCGCGCTTCGACCTCAAGAAGTGCGAGTCGATCAACGGCGACCACATGCGCCGCATGGACGTGAAGGCGTTCATCGAGGCCTGTGGCCCCTGGCTGAAGGCCCCGTTCGCCCCGTGGGCCCCCGAGGCCTTCGACCAGACGGTCTTCGAGGCCATCGCCCCGCACGCGCAGACCCGTCTGACGGTGCTCTCCGACATCACCGCCAACGTCGACTTCCTCTTCCTCGACGAGCCGGCGTACGACGAGGCGTCCTGGGCCAAGGCCATGAAGGAGGGCTCGGACGCGCTGCTGCGCACCGCGCGCGCCAAGCTGGCGGCCGCGGAGTGGAACGCCGAGGCCCTCAAGGCGGCCGTCCTCGCCGCCGGTGAGGAGCACGGTCTGAAGCTCGGCAAGGCCCAGGCGCCGGTCCGCGTCGCGGTCACGGGCCGCACGGTCGGCCTGCCGCTGTTCGAATCGCTGGAGATCCTCGGCCGCGAGCGCACCCTGGCGCGCATCGACGCGGCCCTGGCGAAGCTCGCCGGCTGACGGCACAGGGCCGCCCAGGCGGCCACAGCGCCCGTTCGCGGGCTCGGGGGCCCGTTCCCGCGGTGTTCGACCGCGGGGGCGGGCCCCCGGCCCGTGGCGGCTCGTACGGCCGTGCGGGCGCCGGGGCGGGCGCCGCGCGAGGTGCCGCGGGGTGCCCGGGCGGTTATCGGTTTTGGAGCCCCGTCCACCTTCGGGTAATGTTCTTCCTGCGCCGCCCGAGAGGGCCGAGAGGCCGGAGCGGACGGTGCAAGCCCGAGCAAGACCCTTTAACCGAGGTCGAGTTCTGGTGGGGTATGGTGTAATTGGCAGCACGAGGGTTTCTGGTTCCCTTAGTCTAGGTTCGAGTCCTGGTACCCCAGCCAAAGGAAATTCGATCGAGTTTCTTTTGGTAAATTAGTAAGCGCAGTGCGAGCCCCCGTTGTGTAGCGGCCTAGCACGCCGCCCTCTCAAGGCGGTAGCGCCGGTTCGAATCCGGTCGGGGGTACAGATCCTGAATTCCGTCACCATCCGGATAACACCGGAGGCGACGATGAATGGATCGCTAGGGCCCCCGTTGTGTAGCGGCCTAGCACGCCGCCCTCTCAAGGCGGTAGCGCCGGTTCGAATCCGGTCGGGGGTACTGGTATCACCATGGGATATGGTGTAATTGGCAGCACGAGGGTTTCTGGTTCCCTTAGTCTAGGTTCGAGTCCTGGTATCCCAGCGCAGATAGCTCTGCAAACAAAGCTAGCCCCCGTTGTGTAGCGGCCTAGCACGCCGCCCTCTCAAGGCGGTAGCGCCGGTTCGAATCCGGTCGGGGGTACAAGAAAGAAAAAATGCCTTTCGCGCGAGCGGAGGGCATTTTTTCGTGCGCTCTTCCGCACCGCCGGATGCCGCCTCGATAATTCCCGCATGGTCCATCCCCACGGCGGGCGCCGCCGGGTCCACGTCGGTGATCTCCGGCCCGGCGACCACGCGTGCCTCCTCTTCGACTCGGACGAGGAGCGTGCCTTACTCCTGGGCGGCTTCCTGCTCGGGGGCCTGGACGCCAAGGACAAGATCCTCTATCTCGCGGGGGAGGGGGGCCCGACCGGCCACGAGGCCCTGCTGGACCGCTGCCGCTTCCCCGCCGGGCCGCCGGACCTGTCCGGACGGCTGGAGATCGTGGGCCCGGAGGAAGACTCCTCCGGCCGGGGGGAGTTGGAGCCCGCCGCCCTCCTGGAGCGGCTCCGGGCCGCCGCCGACCGCAGCCGCCGGGAGGGCTACCGCACCCTGCGGATCGCGGCCGATCTGGGCACCCTCCTGCGCAACGGGCGCGACGTCCACCGCCTGCTGCGGTACGAAGCCCTGCTGGCCGCGGAGTTCGTCGACGACGAGGCGCTGGCCGTCTGCCAGTACGACCTCCGCCGCTGTGACCCCGCCGCACTGGACGCCCTCGCGGCCGCCCACCCCAGGAGCGTCGAAGTGGATCCACTCGTCCGCACGGCCGATCTGGTCGTGGTCCGCACTTTCAGCCCCCCGGGCCTGCGGATCGAGGGGGCGGTCGACGCCGGCTCGCACGGGCACCTCAGGGAGGCCCTGCAGTCGGTCGCGGCCGTCAGGGGCGACGTCCGCCTGGAGATGTCCCGGGTGGAATTCCTGGACCTCGGCGGGCTGCGGCTGCTGATGACCTTCGCCAGGGCCCGTGCCGCCCGCCACTACGCCGTCGAGCTGACGGGGCTGCTGCCCCATCTGCTGCGCGTCATCACTCTCATCGGCTGGGACCGGACACCCGGCCTCCGGCTGGGGGCCGCGCATGCCTACTGACCACGCCGACGGCACCGGATTCGTCCATCACGCCTGTCTGTACGGGAGCGACGAGGAGTTCCTGGCGACGGCCCTGCCGTTCGTCCGTGACGGGCTGGTGGCCGGGGAGCCCGTGCTGGCCGCGACGACGCCCGCCAACATCGAGCTGCTCCGGGACGCCCTCGGCGAGCGGGCGCACGCCCTGGACACCGCCGAGACCGCCTACTTCGGCCGTCGGCCCGTGGAGCGCGTCTCCGCCTTCCTGCGCTACCACGACCGGCGCGCCCGGCCCGGGCGGCGGATGCGGATGCTCGCCGAGCCGATGTGGGGCGGCAGGTCCGCCCGGCAGGTCGCCGAGTGGAAGCGGATGGAATCCGGGCTCAACGTGCTGCTCGCCGAGCTGCCGGTCTGGATGATCTGCCCGTACGACACCCGGGCCGTGTCCGCCGACGTGGCGGCGGCCGCCTGCGTCACGCACCCCGTGCGGATGGACGGCGAGCGGGCACACCCCTGTGCCCGTTACACGGATCCGCTGGCGTACGCGGCGGCGATCGGACCGCCGCCCGACACCGCCCCGGCCACGGCCGCGCGGATGGGCCCGACGGCCGACGCCTCGGCCGTGCGGCTCTTCGCCCGTGAGCGGGCGGCCGTGGCGGGTCTGACGGGCGAGCGGCTCGCCCTGGCCGAGTTCGCCGTCGCCGAGGCGGCGGGCTATCTGCTGGCCGCCGACGGCGCCCGGGTCGCCCTGCGGATCTGGGAGGTGCCGGGCGCCCTGGCCTGCGAGCTGCTGCGCGACGACCCCCACGGCGCGAGCGTGCCGGCCTTCGCCGGCTTCCTGCCGCCCGCCGAGGCGCCGGACCCCGAGGACGGCCTCTGGCTCGCGCGCACCCTCAGCGAGTCCCTGGAGGTGTGCGCGGAGGGCCCCCGCACCCGCCTCGGCCTACGCCTCGCGGGCCTGCGTGACGCGGAGTGCGGGTGACCGCACGGGCGGTCACCCGCGCACGGGCGGTCGTCTCGGCGAAGCGGGTCAGCCGTTGCGGCGCAGGGCCTCGCTGAGCCTCAGGGCGGCGTCGATGACCGCCTGGGCGTGCATCCGGCCCGGGTGGCGGGTCAGCCGCTCGATGGGGCCGGAGACCGACACGGCGGCCACCACGCGGTTGGAGGGGCCGCGCACGGGCGCGGAGACCGAGGCGACGCCCGGCTCCCGCTCGCCGATCGACTGGGCCCAGCCCCGGCGCCGGACGCCCGAGAGCGCGGTCGCCGTGAAGCGGGCCCCCTGCAGACCGCGGTGCAGCCGCTCGGGCTCCTCCCAGGCCATGAGCACCTGGGCCGCCGAGCCCGCCTTCATCGGCAGGGTCGAGCCGACCGGCACGGTGTCCCGCAGTCCGGACAGCCGCTCCGCGGCCGCCACACAGATCCGCATGTCGCCCTGGCGGCGGTAGAGCTGCGCGCTCTCGCCCGTCACGTCCCGCAGATGCGTGAGCACCGGGCCGGCCGTGGCCAGCAGCCGGTCCTCGCCGGCCGCCGCCGCCAGCTCGCTGAGCCGGGGGCCGAGGATGAAACGGCCCTGCATGTCCCGCGCCACCATCCGGTGGTGCTCCAGCGCCACCGCGAGCCGGTGCGCCGTCGGCCGGGCGAGCCCGGTCGCCGCCACCAGCCCGGCCAGTGTGGCCGGACCGGACTCCAGAGCGCTCAGCACCAGAGCCGCCTTGTCGAGAACGCCCACGCCACTCGAGGCGCCACCAGAGTTGTCCATGAAACGATATTCGCGTCTCACAGTGTGAAACGCAAGTTCAATTTTCCGAGATAGGCGCCAACCTGGATGGACAGGACCCCACTGGCACACGAGTTGGGTCGGCAGCGACGCCGGCCGGAGGGACAGCGATGGGACGGACACTCGCGGAGAAGGTCTGGGACGACCACGTCGTCACGCGCGCCGAAGGCGAGCCCGACCTCCTCTTCATCGATCTGCACCTGCTGCACGAGGTCACCAGCCCGCAGGCCTTCGACGGTCTGCGCAAGGCCGGCCGCGGCGTCCGCCGCCTCGACCTGACCATCGCCACGGAGGACCACAACACCCCCACCCTCGACATCGACAAGCCCATCGCGGACCCGGTCTCCCGGGCCCAGCTGGAGACGCTGCGCAAGAACTGCGCGGAGTTCGGCGTGCGACTGCACCCGCTGGGCGACGTCGAGCAGGGCGTCGTCCACGTCGTGGGCCCGCAGCTGGGGCTGACCCAGCCCGGCACCACCGTCGTCTGCGGCGACAGCCACACCTCCACCCACGGCGCCTTCGGCGCGCTGGCGTTCGGCATCGGCACCAGCCAGGTCGAGCACGTGCTGGCCACCCAGACGCTGCCGCTCGCCCCCTTCAAGACCATGGCCGTCACCGTCGAGGGCGCGCTGCCGGACGGCGTCTCCGCCAAGGACCTGATCCTCGCCGTCATCGCCAGGATCGGCACCGGCGGCGGTCAGGGCTACGTCATCGAATACCGCGGCTCCGCCATCGAGAAGCTGTCGATGGAAGCCCGGATGACCGTCTGCAACATGTCCATCGAGGCGGGCGCGCGGGCCGGCATGATCGCCCCCGACGAGACCACCTTCGCCTACCTGGAAGGACGGGCCCACGCCCCCCGGGGCGCGGACTGGGACGCCGCCGTCGCGTACTGGCGCACCCTGCGCACCGACGACGACGCGGTCTTCGACCACGAGGTCGTCATCGACGCCACCGAGCTCTCCCCGTTCGTCACCTGGGGCACCAACCCGGGCCAGGGCGCCCCGCTGTCCGCCGCCGTTCCCGACCCCGCCTCCTACGAGGACGCCTCCGAGCGGTTCGCCGCCGAAAAGGCCCTGGAATACATGGGGTTGACGGCGGGTCAGGCGCTCCGCGACATCCGGGTGGACACCGTTTTCGTGGGCTCGTGCACCAACGGCCGGATCGAGGACCTGCGCTCCGTCGCCGACGTCATCGAGGGCCGGAAGGTCGCCGACGGCGTCCGGATGCTGGTCGTCCCCGGGTCCGTGCGCGTGGCGCTGCAGGCCGTCGAGGAGGGGCTGGACAAGGTGTTCACCGCCGCCGGTGCCGAGTGGCGGCACGCCGGCTGTTCGATGTGTCTCGGTATGAACCCCGACCAACTCGCGCCCGGCGAGAGGTCCGCGTCGACCTCCAACCGCAACTTCGAGGGCAGGCAGGGCAAGGGCGGCCGCACCCACCTGGTCTCGCCCCAGGTCGCCGCCGCCACCGCGGTACTGGGCCATCTGGCCTCCCCGGCCGATCTGGCCGCCGCGTCCGACGTCACGACTCCCGTGGGGGCCTGAACAGTCATGGAAGCATTCACCACGCACACCGGCCGGGCCGTCCCGCTGCGCCGCGGAAATGTCGACACCGACCAGATCATCCCGGCGCACTGGCTCAAGAAGGTGACCCGCGACGGCTTCGAGGACGGGCTCTTCGAGGCCTGGCGCAAGGACCCGGAGTTCGTGCTGAACCGGCCCGAGCGCGCGGGTGCCACGGTGCTGGTCGCCGGCCCCGACTTCGGCACCGGCTCCTCCCGCGAGCACGCGGTGTGGGCGCTGCAGAACTACGGCTTCAAGGCCGTGGTCTCCTCGCGCTTCGCCGACATCTTCCGTGGGAACTCGCTCAAGAACGGCCTGCTGACCGTCGTCCTGCCGCAGGAGACCGTCGACGCGCTCTGGGAGCTGACCGAAGCCGACCCCACCGCCGAGGTGACGGTGGACCTCGTCGCACGCGAGGTCCGGGCCGAGGGAATCACGGCTGGATTCGACCTTGACGAGAACGCCCGGTGGCGACTCCTGGAGGGGCTGGACGACATCAGCCTGACCCTCCGGCAAGAGGCCGACATCGCCGCCTACGAGGCCCGGAGGCCTTCCTACAAGCCGTCCACGGCCCGGATCTGACATCAATTTCGGGCCCGAACGGCCCATCGTCGGAGCCCTGGAGGGACCCCGGATTTTCGCTGCTCACCCAGGGTTTGGCATGATGCGCCCCCTGTCTTCGGACAGGGGGCGCATCGCTCTGTTGAGGCCCTGTGAAGCGACAACTCGCCTCAGATGGCACAATCGGTGCATGGAACGCGACAGCCAACTCGAGCTCTACCGGCTCGTCGCCGACCAACTCAAGGAAGCGCACACAAGGGTGCGCGCACTGCAAGTCCCGGAGGGCGTACGGATGGCGCTGTCCCGGAAGCTGCTGGTCATCACGGCCGCGGCAAAGCACGATCTCTCAGGCGCGGCAAGGCGTCTGGACCGGCTGATGAACGACCTCGACGAGGGCCGTTTCCCCGAAGAGCCCGACCCCGACGGAACTCCGTGATGGTCGAGTTCGTTGCGGCACAAGGGTGATTAGACCGTTTCGTGTTTGATTTGCGGTATATATCTGCCTAACGTGCGAAAAGGCTGGAACGCATTCGTTCCAGCAATGTCTCCGAAGGGGAAGACGTGAACAAGGCGCAGCTCGTTGAAGCGATTGCCGACAAGCTCGGCGGCCGTCAGCAGGCCGCAGACGCTGTCGACGCGGTACTCGACGCGATCGTCCGTGCGGTGGTCTCCGGCGACCGGGTCTCGGTCACCGGCTTCGGCTCGTTCGAGAAGGTCGACCGTCCGGCCCGTTACGCCCGCAACCCGCAGACGGGTGAGCGCGTCCGGGTCAAGAAGACCTCGGTGCCCCGCTTCCGCGCGGGTCAGGGCTTCAAGGACCTGGTGAGCGGCTCGAAGAAGCTCCCGAAGAACGATGTCGCGGTGAAGAAGGCGCCCAAGGGCAGCCTTTCCGGTGGCGTCAAGACCACCGCCAAGGCCGCGGCCAAGAAGGCCACCGCCAAGAAGGCGGCCGCGAAGAAGGCCACCACGGCCACCACCGCGAAGAAGACCGCGGCGAAGACCACGGCGAAGAAGACCACCACCGCGGCAGCGGCCAAGAAGGCCACCACCGCGAAGAAGGCCACCGCCAAGAAGACGACGGCCACCGCCACCAAGGCCGCCGCCAAGAAGGCGACCCCGGCGAAGAAGGCCACCACGGCCGCCGCCAAGAAGACCACGGCCAAGAAGACCGCGCCCGCCAAGAAGGCCACGGCGACCAAGGCTCCGGCGCGCAAGACCACCGCGCGCAAGACCACCGCCAAGAAGACGGCCGCCAAGAAGAAGTAACGGCGACGCACGGCGTCACGCGCCGGGCCGGGCTCCCCTCGGGGAGCCCGGCCCGCGGTGTGTGTACGGCGAAGAGGGCGCGGAGGAGAAGCTCCGAGGCCCTTGTGCGGGGAGCCGCCCGATGTACCGGGAGCCGCCCCGGGAAGCCGCCCCCGGGAAGCTAGAAGGTCTGCAGCGTCACCAACGTCACGCGTCGGCCCGCGTCGCCGCCCTGGGCCTCGCCGAGTTCGATCCGCACGCGCTGCCCGGGCCGCAGCAGCCGCAGGCCGCCCGCGTCGAACGCCGCCGCGTCGAAGGGCACCGGGGTGCCGTCGTCCAGGAGCACGCTCCCGGCGCGGGTCTGAGGGTCGTAGGTGTACGCGGTGGCCTGCATGGGGCCAGCCTAGTCGAGCCCCACCGCCGGGCCGGGGGCCGCGAGGCCGCCCGCCGCGGCCGCCGTGTGCGGGCCCACGCCCAATGCCAGGGCCGTCCGCAAATCCTGCTCCGTATCCACGTCCTGGCGTACGGAATCCACCCCGGCCAGCTCGATCTCCCGGGCTCCCGAAGCACGGTGACGGGCACGCGACCGGCCCTCGAACGCCGGCGCCAATTCATTTCCCGCGGTCGCCGACAGGAGTGTCGTACCGATTCCAGCGGCATCTGCGAGAAATGCGCGCGGGAATTCGGCGGCCGAATCGAGCACCCGCCCGAGTTCCGCGGGGCGCAGTGCCGGCAGATCCGCGTTGAGCGTCGCCACCCCGGTATGCGGCCATCGCGTCCGGGCGGTGTGCGCCCCGTGCGCGAGGGCACCGTTCAGGCCACCGCCCCCCGTCGGCTCGGGCAGCACCCAGGCGCCGAGCGCGGCCAGCTCCGCCCCCGCCCGGCGATCGTCCGTGACGACCACCACATCCCGCACGGCCCGGCAGGTCAGCGCGGCGCCCACGGTGTCCAGGGCGAACGCCAGCGCGAGGGTGGGCCGGGGCAGCCGCCCGGTGCTGCCCGCGAGGCGGCTCTTGGCCAGGGCCAGCGGCTTCACGGGTACCACCAGCGTCCAGACCACGTCCCCTCCCTCCCGTCGCATGGGTCTTATTGTCACCTGCTGCCGCAGCCCGCCGAGGACCGCCGGGGTTACGGTGTTCTCGACAGACCGGGTACCTGGGGCCACACTTGTCCGGCCCCCGGGTTCGGAGGCTCCCCGAGCCCGGCTACAGGTTCCAAGAGAAGGGTGTCCGAGTGTCCCGCCACAGAATCGGCTTCTGGTACCGCTTTACGGCGGTGTTGGCAAAACCGCCGCTCGTGGTTCTGTTCAAGCGGGACTGGAGGGGAATGGAGCACATTCCGGCCGACGGCGGATTCATCACCGCGGTCAACCACAACTCCTATCTCGACCCGCTCTCGTACGCCCACTACCAGTACAACACCGGGCGAGTCCCCCGCTTCCTGGCCAAGGCCGCCCTGTTCAAGACCACTTTCGTCGGAACGTTGCTGCACGGCACCGGGCAGATCCCGGTCTACCGCGAGACCACCGACGCCGCCACCGCCTTCCGGGCCGCCGTCGACGCCATCAACAAGGGCGAGTGCGTGGCCTTCTACCCCGAGGGCACCCTCACCCGCGACCCCGACATGTGGCCCATGGAGGGCAAGACCGGGGCCGCCCGCGTCGCCCTGCTCACCAAGGCCCCGGTCATCCCGGTCGCCCAGTGGGGCGCCAACGAGGCCATGCCGCCGTACGCCAAGGAGAAGAAGCTGCGGCTCTTCCCCCGCAAGACGCTCAAGGTCGCGGCGGGCCCGCCCGTCGACCTCTCCGCGTACTACGGCAAGGAACCGACCGCCGAGGTGCTGCGCGAGGCCACCGAGAAGATCATGGCCGCGATCACGGAACTCCTCGCCGAACTCCGCGGCGAGCCGGCGCCCGCCGAGCCGTACAACCACAAGCGGGCCCGCACCGCGGCCCGCCGGACACCTCAGCAGACACAAGGGGACAGCAAGTGACGCGCTGCGCCGTCTACGGCACCGGCTCCTGGGGCACGGCCTTCGCGATGGTCCTCGCGGACGCCGGCTGCGAGGTGACCATGTGGGGCCGACGCGCCGCCCTCGTGGACGCCGTCAACACCGGCCGCACCAACCCCGACTACCTCCCGGGCATCGAGCTGCCCGCCTCGGTCCGGGCCACCACCGACCCCGCCGAGGCGGCCGACGGCGCACAGTTCACCGTGCTGGCCGTGCCGTCCCAGACACTGCGCGGCAATCTCGCCGAGTGGGCGCCCCTGCTGCCCGCCGACACCGTGCTCGTCTCCCTGATGAAGGGCGTCGAACTGGGCACGGCCAAGCGGATGAGCGAGGTGATCGAGGAGGTCGCCAAGGTCTCCGCCGACCAGGTCGCGGTCCTCACCGGCCCCAACCTCGCCCGGGAGATCGCCGCCCGGCAGCCCGCCGCGGCCGTCGTCGCCTGCCGCGACGAGTCCGTGGCCAAGCGGCTCCAGGCCGCCTGCCACACCCCGTACTTCCGCCCGTACACCAACACCGACGTGGTCGGCTGTGAGCTCGGCGGCGCCGTGAAGAACGTCATCGCGCTCGCCGTGGGCATCGCCGACGGCATGGGCCTCGGCGACAACGCCAAGGCGTCGCTCATCACCCGCGGGCTGGCCGAGACGACCCGGCTGGGCCTCGCGATGGGTGCCGACGCGCACACCTTCGCCGGACTGGCCGGCATGGGCGACCTCGTCGCCACGTGTTCCTCGCCGCTCTCGCGCAACCACACCTTCGGCACCAACCTCGGCCGCGGCATGACCCTCGCCGAGACCATCGCGGTCACCAAGCAGACCGCCGAAGGCGTCAAGTCCTGCGAATCCGTGCTGGATCTGGCCCGACGCCACGACGTCGACATGCCGATCACCGAGACGGTCGTGGACATCGTGCACGAGGGCAAGCCGCCGCTGGTGGCCCTCAAGGAGCTCATGTCGCGCAGCGCCAAGCCCGAGCGACACTGAAGCGCTGGATTGCACCCGGCGGACCACGAGGTACTCTCGACGCGATATGAGCAGCGAGACCTCCTCCCACAGCCCTGACCGGAGCCGGAAGCCGCGAGTCGCGGTCGTGTTCGGCGGTCGCAGTTCCGAGCACGCGATCTCCGTCGTCACCGCCGGCGCGGTGCTGCGCGCGATCGACCGCACGAAGTACGACGTGCTGCCGATCGGCATTACCACCGACGGCCGTTGGGCGCTCACCGCCGACGACCCCGAGCGGATGGCGATCACCGACCGCGCACTGCCGAGCGTCGAGGGGCTGGCCCAGTCCCTCGACGGCACCGTCGTGCTGCCGGTCGACCTCGCCGACCGCGAGGTCGTCTACACCGAGCCGGGCGCCATGCCCAAGGCGCTGGGCGAGGTCGACGTCGTCTTCCCCGTGCTGCACGGCCCCTACGGCGAGGACGGCACCCTGCAGGGCATGCTGGAGCTGGCCGGGATCCCCTACGTCGGAGCGGGCGTGCTCGCCTCGGCCGTGGGCCAGGACAAGGAGTACATGAAGCGCGTCTTCATCTCCTTCGGACTGCCCGTCGGCCCCTACGAGGTCGTGCGGCCCCGTGAGTGGCAGGCCGACCCGGCCGCCGCCCGGAAGAAGATCGTGGACTTCGCCGGCGAGCACGGCTGGCCCGTCTTCATCAAGCCCGCCCGCGCCGGCTCCTCCATGGGCATCACCAAGGTCGACGACGTCGCCGGCCTGGACGAGGCGATCGCCGAGGCACAGCGCCACGACCCGAAGATCATCGTCGAGTCGCTGCTGAGCGGCCGCGAGATCGAGTGCGGCGTGCTGGAATTCGAGGACGGGCCGCGCGCGAGCCTGCCCGCCGAGATCCCCCCGGTCACGGCCCACGACTTCTACGACTTCGAGGCCAAGTACATCGACTCGGCCGCCGGCATCGTGCCCGCGCCGCTGAGCGAGGAGCAGACCGCCCGGATCCAGGAGCTGGCCGTCCAGGCCTTCGAGGCCACCTCCTGCGAGGGACTGGTCCGCGCGGACTTCTTCCTCACCGAGGACGGCGAGTTCGTGATCAACGAGATCAACACCATGCCGGGCTTCACGCCCATCTCCATGTACCCGCGGATGTGGCAGGAGAGCGGCGTCGGCTACCAGGAACTGGTGGACCGGCTCGTCCAGGCGGCGCTGCGCCGCTCGACCGGCCTGCGCTGACGACACACGAAGCGGGCCGGTCGTGGGACGACCGGCCCGCTCGGCCCGCATTCTCAGACGACGCCCTCGGGAATCGTCTTCTTGACGGCGTCGGCGAAGTCGGTGAGCGCACTGACGTCGCCGGCGTCGCCGACGTATTTCTTCGGCAGGGTGACCTCCACCCACGCCGTCCGCAGCGTGGTCGTGCAGCGGATGCTGCCGTCCGGCTGTCTTTCCGGCAGCCACCCGACGCCGTCGATCTCCACCGAGTCCGCGGTGGGGTTGTAGTGTTCGGAGCCGGGCGTAAGGATCTTGGGGCGGCCCACCCCGCACCGCAGCGCGATCGCGGGCGTGCCCCACACGGCCGTGAAGTCCGAGACGGGTTCGGCGGCACGCCGCTCGTGCCCGTCCACGGTTTCGGGCAGTTCCTCGTGCAGTGCCCGGCAGAGCTTGGCCTCCCGCGCCGAGGGCGTGGGAACCGCAAGGCCCGCCGCGTCGTCCGTGGATGAGCAGCCAACGGCCGCGCACAGCACGGCGACAGCGGACAGGCCGAGGGGCCGGCGGAGCGATGACTTCACCGGCCGAGCATACGGGGGAGCTACAGATGGACGACCGGGCAGGTCAGTGTGCGGGTGATGCCGTCCACCTGCTGCACCTTCGCGACCACCATCCGGCCGAGTTCGTCCACGGTGTCGGCCTGGGCGCGCACGATGACGTCGTACGGTCCGGTCACGTCCTCGGCCTGGATCACCCCCGGGATCTTTGCGATGACTTCGGCCACGGTCGACGCTTTGCCGACCTCGGTCTGGATCAGGATGTACGCCTGTACCACGGAACCTCCAGGGCGGCTTCGAGGATCATGTGGGGAGAAGAGACGCCACGGTACCGCGTCGTCGCACGGTGCGGGGAGACCCGCGCGGCCTGCGCGGCGCGGGACACGTCACGAACAGGGCAACCGACACTCCGAGGAGGAGCTCAGTGAAAGGCACCGTGGGCGAGTTGGGGGAGTTCGGGCTCATCAGAGAGCTTACTTCCCGGCTCACCACCACCCCGGCGGTCCGACTCGGGCCGGGTGACGATGCCGCGGTGGTCGCAGCCCCCGACCGGAGGGTCGTGGCCAGCACGGACGTACTCCTGGAAGGGCGGCACTTCCGCCGCGACTGGTCCACCGCCTACGACGTCGGGCGCAAGGCCGCGGCGCAGAACCTCGCCGACATCGCCGCCATGGGCGCGGTGCCCACCGCGATCCTGCTCGGCCTCGTCGTGCCCGCCGAACTTCCCGTCACCTGGCCGACCGAGCTGATGGACGGCATCCGCGACGAGTGTCAGGTCGCGGGCGCGGCCGTGGTCGGCGGGGACGTGGTGCGCGGCGAGACGATCACCGTCGCCATCACGGCGCTGGGCGATCTGCGCAACCACGAGCCGGTCACCCGGTCCGGCGCCCAGGCGGGCGACGTCGTCGCCGTCACGGGCTGGCTGGGCTGGTCCGCGGCCGGGCACGCGGTGCTCTCCCGCGGCTTCCGCTCCCCGCGGGCCTTCGTCGAGGCCCACCGGCGGCCCGAGCCGCCGTACCACGCCGGCCCCGCGGCGGCCGCCCTCGGCGCCACCGCGATGACCGACATCAGCGACGGCCTCATCGCCGACCTCGGGCACATCGCCGAGGCCAGCAAGGTCCGCATCGATCTGCGCACGGCCGCGATCGACGTACCGACGCAGATGTCCGACATCGGGCAGGCCGTCGGCGTCGACCCGTTGCAGTGGGTGCTGACCGGGGGAGAGGACCACGCGATCGTGGCGACCTTCCCGCCGGACGTGAAGCTCCCCGCCCGCTGGAAGGTGATCGGCGAGGTGGTCAACCCCTCCGCCCTGCCGCAGGTGACCGTCGACGGTGCCCCGTGGGACAAGGCGGGCGGCTGGGACCACTTCGGCGACATGGAGCCCGAGGAGTAGCGGAGGGGGCCTGTAGATTCGGCCCCATGGGCATACCTCCACGCGTCCTGACCGTCGCCGGCTCCGACTCCGGCGGCGGTGCGGGCATCCAGGCCGATCTGAAGACGATGCTCGCCCTCGGCGTGCACGGCATGAGCGTGCTCACCGCCGTCACCGCCCAGAACTCCCGGGGCGTCCAGGGGGCGTGGGAGCTGCCGGCCGAGGCCGTACGGGCCCAGTTCCGCAGTGTGGTCGACGACATCGGCGTCCAGGCCGTCAAGACCGGCATGCTCGCCTCGGTGGAACTGGTGGAGACCGTCGCGGGACTGCTCGCCGAGGTCGGCGCCCGGTACGGGGCACCCGTGGTCGTCGACCCGGTGGGCGTCTCCAAGCACGGCGACGCGCTGCTCGCCGCCTCCGCGCTCGACGCGGTCCGTACGAAGCTGCTGCCGACCGCCACGGTCGCCACCCCCAATCTGGACGAGGTCGCCTGGCTCACCGGTGTACGCGTGAGCACGGAGGCCGATCTGCGGCGGGCGGCCGACGCGGTGCTCTCCTACGGGCCGCGCTGGGCGCTGATCAAGGGCGGTCATCTGGCGGGTGACGCCGTCGACCTGCTGACCGACGGCACCGAGGAACACTGGCTGCGGGCCGTGCGCCACGACAACCGCCACACCCACGGCACCGGCTGCACCCTGGCGAGCGCCATCGCGGCGCGACTGGCGCAGGGACGCTCGGTGCCGGAGGCGGTGGCCGACGCCAAGGACTACGTCACCGGCGCCATCGCGGCCGGCTTCCCGCTCGGCGGCGGCATCGGACCGGTGGACCACGGGTGGCGGTTCCGGGACCGACGGGGCTGACAAGGACACAGCAGCGTGCGGGGCCCCTCCGGGGTGTTCCGTACGCGAAAGGTCCCCGGACATGCGAAAAACCGGCCCATCGTGAGATGGACCGGTATTTCAGGCAACCGGAGGGGGCTGCGCCACGACGTAAACGTCATTGCGAGACCGGCTCACCCCCGCTTGCGCGGGGAGGACCACTCGCTAGCGCGAGACCTTGCCGGCCTTGATGCACGAGGTGCAGACGTTGAGCCGCTTCGGCGTGCTCCCGACCACTGCACGCACCCGCTGGATGTTGGGGTTCCAACGGCGGGGGGTACGGCGGTGCGAGTGCGAAATAGCGTTGCCGAAGCCCGGCCCCTTGCCGCAGACGTCGCAGTTGGCAGCCACGGGTCACTCCAAAGACTTCAGATGCTCTTACGGTGAAATCCCGGCAAGCCGAGATCGAAGTCTGAAGGAAGTCGATGACCGGCAGTGCCAGGAAGGGATGGCCTGATTCTCATCAGGCAACCGGAGCAGCATACAACGGCCGCTCCCGTTCAACGAAACTACCACGAACGCCCCCGCACCCGCCCGGCCGCCCCGGGCCGCCCGCTCCGGCCCCGACGGAACCCCGACCCGGCTGGTCAGGGTCCCATCGGGCCACCCCACGGACTAACCTGCCCAGCATTGCCACAGCCCCCAGGAGTCCGAGGAGGACACAGGTGTCGCACAAGCTGGACGCCGACGCGGTGCGTGCCTGGTGCGCCCTGGCACTCGACGCGCTCGGCCGGGCCCGCGAGGAGATCGACGCGATCAACGTCTATCCGGTCGCGGACGGCGACACCGGCACCAACCTCTACCTGACCGTCGAATCAGCCGCCCGCGCCGTCGACGACGTCTTCCACGGCCACGCCACGACGGAGCCCGCGTCGCCCCCCGCCTTCCCCGACACCGTCCGGGCCATGGCGCACGGCGCGCTGATAGGAGCGCGCGGCAACTCCGGGACGATCCTCGCGCAGCTGCTGCGCGGCATGGCGGAGGTCCTGACGGGCGACGCCGGGACCTCGCCCCGCACCGACGACGCCGAGCGGCTGCGGCGGGCCCTGCGGCGCGCGGTGGAGTCCGCCTACGAGGGCGTGGCCCGGCCCGTGGAGGGCACGGTCCTGACGGTCGCGGCGGCCGCCGCCGACGGGGCCGCGCACGCCCCGGGCGACGGCGCCGCCGTGGCCCGGGCCGCGTACGACGCGGCCCGCACCGCCCTCGCGGCCACCCCCGGACAGCTGGAGGTCCTCGGCCGCGCCGGGGTCGTGGACGCGGGCGGACTCGGCCTGGTCGAGGTGCTGGGCGCGCTGACGCGGGCGCTGGCGGGGGAGACGACGGGACAGCCCGCCCAGGGTGACGCCGTCGCCGAAACGTCCGCCACGCGCGCGTGGCGGACCGAGAGCTGCTCCGCCGACCTCGGAGACGGCGCCGAACCCTCCTACGAGGTGATCTACCTGCTGGAGGCGGACGACGCCGCCGTCGCACGGCTGCGCACCCGGCTCGACGCCCTCGGTGAATCGCTCGTCGTCGTCGGCGGGGACGGACTGTGGAACGTCCACGTGCACGTCGACGACGCCGGGGCCGCCGTGGAGGCCGGCGTCGAGGCCGGCCGGCCCTACCGGATCCGGATCACCCACTTCGGAGCGGCCCAGGAGGAGCGGACGCGCACCCGCGAGCGCGCCCAGCGGGCCGTCGTCGCGGTCGTACCCGGCGAGGGACTGGCCGGGCTGTGCGCCGAGGCCGGGGCGACGGTCGTCGCGACCCGGCCGGGGCAGCAGCCCGCCGGCGAGGAACTGGTCGAGGCGATCCGGCGCGCCCACGCGCGCGAGGTGGTCCTGCTGCCCAACGACGCCGAACTGCGGCAGACCGCCGCCGCGGCCGCCGAACAGGCACGCACCGAGGGCGTCCGCGTCGCCCTCATCCCCACCCGCTCCGCGGTCCAGGGCATCGCGGCCCTCGCCGTCCACGAACCCGGCCGGCGCTTCGACGAGGACGTCGTGGCCATGACCGCCGCCGCCGGCGCCACCCGCTACGCCGAACTGGCCGTCGCCGAGCGGCAGTCCTGGACCATGGCCGGCGTCTGCCAGGCCGGGGACGTGCTCGGCCTGATCGACGGCGACGTGGCCGTCATCGGCGCGGAGCTGGCCGCCACCGCCGAGACCGTCCTGGACCGCATGCTCGCGGCGGGCGGCGAGATGGTCACCCTCGTCCTCGGCGCGGACGTCCCCGACGCCGTCGCGGACCGCCTGGAACGGCACGTACGCGGCGGTCACCTGGCCGTGGACACCGTGGTCTACCGGGGCGGGCAGCAGTCCGCGCCCCTGCTCATCGGGGTGGAGTGAGCCGACCCCGACGAGCAGGGGCACGACACCCCGGAGCTCCCGACTCCTCGGACGTGCCGCCGCGATGTCAGTGGGGTGGTGTCCAATGGTCGCGTGCCCGCGCTCGATGAACCCCTGAAGAAAATCCTCGGCGGCAACACCGCGAAGGTGATGGCCGAGCACCTCGACCTGCACACGGTCGGCGACCTGCTGCACCACTACCCGCGCCGCTACGCCGAGCGCGGCGAGCTGACCCGGCTCGCCGACCTGCCGCTCGACGAGCACGCCACGGTCGTCGCCCAGGTGGCCAAGGCCGCCATGAAGACCTTCAACCACGGCAAGGGCGTCCGCCTGGAGGTCGTGGTCACCGACGGCAGCGGCTCGTTGACCCTGGTCTTCTTCGGCCGCGGCGCCTACGCGCGGGAGAAGGAGCTGCTGCCCGGCCGCCGCGGCATGTTCGCGGGCAAGGTCTCGGTCTTCAACCGCACCCGGCAGCTGCTCCACCCCGACTACGAACTCCTGGACCGCGAGAGCGGCGCGGACGCCGCCGAGTCCTTCGCCGGGCGGCTGCTGCCGATCTACCCGGCGTGCAAGCAGTTCCAGTCCTGGAAGCTCACCAAGGCCGTCGACACCCTGCTGGACCTCTTCGAGGCGGACGCCTGGCAGGGCATCGTCGACCCGCTGCCCCCCGCGCTGCGCGACGGACGCGGCCTGTCCCCCCTCGCGGACGCGTTCCGCAAGGTCCACCGGCCGGCTTCGAAGGCCGACATCGAGGACGCCCGGGCCCGGCTGAAGTGGGACGAGGCCTTCGTGCTCCAGGTCGCCCTCGCCCGCCGGCGCCACACCGACGCCCAGCTCCCGGCCGTGGCCCGCAAGCCCGTGGCGGGCGGCCTGCTCGACGCCTTCGACGCGAAGCTGCCCTTCACGCTGACCGACGGACAGCGGACGGTCTCGGCGGAGATCTTCGACGACCTGGCCACCGAGCACCCCATGCACCGCCTCCTCCAGGGCGAGGTCGGCTCGGGGAAGACGATGGTCGCCCTGCGCGCCATGCTCGGCGTCGTGGACGCGGGCGGCCAGGCCGCGATGCTCGCCCCCACCGAGGTGCTCGCCCAGCAGCACCACCGGTCGATCACCGAGATGATGGGCGAGCTGGCCGAGGGCGGCATGCTCGGCGGCGCCGAGCAGGGCACCAAGGTCGTGCTGCTCACCGGCTCCATGGGCGCGGCCGCGCGCCGGCACGCGCTGCTCGACCTCGTCACCGGCGAGGCCGGGATCGTCATCGGCACGCACGCGCTGATCGAGGACAAGGTCCAGTTCCACGACCTCGGCCTGGTGGTCGTGGACGAGCAGCACCGGTTCGGCGTCGAGCAGCGCGACGCCCTGCGCTCCAAGGGCAAGCAGCCCCCGCACCTGCTGGTGATGACCGCGACCCCGATCCCGCGGACCGTCGCCATGACCGTCTTCGGCGACCTGGAGACCTCGGTCCTCGACCAGCTCCCCGCCGGCCGGTCGCCCATCGCCACCCACGTCGTGCCCGCCAAGGACAAGCCGCACTTCCTGGCGCGCACCTGGGAGCGGGTGCGCGAGGAGGTCGAGGGCGGACATCAGGCGTACGTGGTGTGTCCGCGCATCGGCGACACCCTGGGGGACGAGCCCCAGGGAGAGGGCGACACCCCGAAGAAGAAGGCGGCCGCCGAGGAGCCGGAGGCGGAGAAGCGACCGCCGCTCGCGGTCCTGGACATCGCCGAGCAGCTCGCCAAGGGGCCGCTCGGCGGGCTGCGCGTGGAGGTGCTGCACGGGCGGATGCAGCCCGAGGCGAAGGACGACGTCATGCGCCGCTTCGCCGCGGGCGAGGTGGACGTCCTGGTCGCGACGACCGTCATCGAGGTCGGCGTGAACGTCCCGAACTCCACCGTCATGGTGATCATGGACGCGGACCGGTTCGGCGTCTCCCAGCTGCACCAGCTGCGCGGCCGCGTCGGCCGCGGCTCCGCCCCCGGGCTCTGCCTGCTGGTCAGCGAGGCGTCCGAGGCGAGCCCCGCGCGAGCCCGGCTGACCGCCGTCGCCGGCACGCTGGACGGCTTCGAGCTGTCCCGGATCGACCTGGAGCAGCGCCGCGAGGGCGATGTGCTCGGCCAGGCGCAGTCCGGCGTCCGCTCGTCGCTGCGGATGCTCACGGTCATCGACGACGAGGAGGTCATCGCGGCCGCCCGCGAGGAGGCCACCGCGATCGTCACCGCCGACCCCGAGCTGGAGCGGCTGCCCGAGCTGCGGACCGCGTTGGACGCCCTGCTGGACAAGGAGCGGGAGCGCTATCTCGACAAGGGCTGACAAGGGGCCGACCAGGGAGGGGCAAGCGCCGGCGAAGGGCCGAGGGGCCCCGGCGAGTGGCGCCCGGGTCACCGGGCAGGGCCGGGGCACCACCGACGCCATAGGCTGATGGGGCGGGCCCGCTGCTCACCGCGGCGGTCCGTCACCCGTCAGCCCCGTCACCCCACCGCGAAGGACCGAGGACCCCATGACCCGCGTGATCGCCGGCACCGCCGGCGGACGCCGCCTGGCCGTGCCGCCGGGCAATGGCACCCGCCCGACCTCCGACCGGGCGCGCGAGGGCCTGTTCTCCACCTGGGAGTCGCTGCACGGCCCCCTGGAGGGCAGCCGGGTCCTGGACCTCTACGGCGGCTCGGGCGCCGTCGGTCTGGAGGCGCTCTCACGGGGCGCCGAGCACACCCTGCTGGTGGAGGCCGACGCCCGTGCGGTCCGCACCATCCGGGACAACGTCCGTGCGGTCGGGCTGCCCGGCGCCGAGGTCCGCAGTGGCAAGGCCGAGCAGGTCGTCGCCGGTGCCGCGCCGCAGAGCCCGTACGACGTGGTCTTCCTCGACCCGCCCTACGCCGTCACCGACGCCGAATTGTGCGAGATCCTCCTCACACTGCGCACTCGGGGGTGGCTCGCGGACGACGCGCTGGTCACTGTGGAGAGAAGCACCAGGGGTGGGGAATTTCCCTGGCCGGACGGCTTCGAGGCCCTGAGGGCCCGTCGCTACGGGGAGGGGACGCTTTGGTACGGTCGCGCCGCCTCGACGAGCACCGCCGACCCGGCTCCGTGCACGTCATGAATGGACCGGAGAGCGAGGAACCACCGTTGCGCCGCGCCGTCTGTCCGGGGTCGTTCGACCCCGTCACCAATGGTCATCTCGACATCATCGCCCGAGCTTCCAGGCTGTACGACGTCGTGCACGTCGCAGTGATGGTGAACCAGTCCAAGAAGGGACTGTTCACCGTCGAGGAGCGGATAGAGCTGCTCCGCCAGGTCACCGCCGAGTACGGCAATGTGCGGGTGGAGTCCTTCCACGGCCTGCTCGTGGACTTCTGCAAGCAGCGCGACATCCCCGCCATCGTCAAGGGGCTGCGGGCGGTCAGCGACTTCGACTACGAGCTCCAGATGGCCCAGATGAACAACGGGCTCTCGGGCGTGGAGACCCTCTTCGTCCCCACCAACCCCACCTACAGCTTCCTCTCCTCCAGCCTCGTCAAAGAGGTGGCGGCATGGGGTGGCGACGTCTCCCACCTGGTGCCGCCGCTGGTGCTGGAATCCCTCACCGAGCGGCTCGCCCAGCGCTGACGTACCGGCCGTACCGGTGACGCGCCGCCGGTGGGTGTCGAGCGGGGGCCACTGGCCGTACAGTCGTCCCCGTTCGTGCCCATCCGTCAAAAGAGAGTGGCGAGCGCCAAGGTGGACGTGCAGAAGAAGCTCGACGAGATCGTCGCGACCGTCTCCGGCGCCCGGTCCATGCCCATGTCGGCCTCCTGTGTGGTCAACCGGGCCGAGCTGCTCGCCCTGCTCGAAGAGGTGCGGGCCGCCCTGCCCGGCTCCCTCGCCCAGGCGCGGGAGCTGATCGGCGGCCGGGAGCAGCTCGTCGCGGACGCGCGCGAGGAGGCCGAGCGGATCATCGAGTCCGCGCGCGCCCATCGCGGCTCGCTGATCTCCGACACCGAGGTCGCCCGGCAGTCCCAGGAGGAGGCCGACCGCATCCTCGCGGAGGCCCGTCGGGAGGCCGACGAGATCCGCGCGGAGGCCGACGACTACGTCGACAGCAAGCTCGCCAACTTCGAGGTCGTCCTCACCAAGACCATCGGTTCCGTCGACCGAGGCCGCGAGAAGCTGCTCGGCCACGCGGACGACGCCGGGTTCGGCTCCTCCGGCGGCCTCGCCGAGGACGCCCCCGAGCGCAGCGCCGACCCCCAGACCCAGCGGACGAACGCCGACGCCTACGTGGACGCCAAGCTCGGCGCGGTCGCCGCGGTGCTGGCCAAGACGCTCGAAGCCGTCGGCAAGGGCCGCGAGAAGCTGCTCGGGGCCCGGCCGGCCGACGAGCTGGGCGCCCACATGGCCGCCCAGGACAGCCTGCCCGGCGGTCACCACACCAGCGACGCCGACTTCCTCTCCGAGCTGGCCGCCCCCCAGGCGCCGGCCGTCCCGGCCCCCGCGCCGCCCCAGCAGGACTACTACGCGCCCGTGGGCGGCTACGCCCAGCAGGACCCGTACGAGTACCAGCAGCACTACACCCACCAGGCGGACCCGTACGCGGCCCACGGCGGCTACCAGCAGGACCCGTACGCCTGGGCCCCCCAGGGCACCGGCCAGCCGGGCTATGACCCGCACGGCGGTTACGCGCCCGCGCAGGCCTCGCCGCAGCCGTCGGTGCCGCAGCAGGGCGGTGGTGCGCTCGACGAGACGAGTCTCTTCGACACGAGCATGATCGACCTCGACCAGCTCCGGCGGTACGAGCAGGGCCGCTGACGCCCGGCCGTCGCGTCCCCCGTAGGGTGAAACCGGACCGGTTCCGTCCGCCAGGTTCGACCTGGCCCGGGCCGGGTGCCGCCCGTCGGCGGCCCGACCGCTCCCCATAGGTGCGGATTGGGTCTACGGCGGCCCGTCCAGTATCCTGGCTCTTCGGTCGCGTGTACGTTCGCGATCTCGGCTGCCCTCAGCGCATTCAGCGTCGGGCCGCCGTCGCCGCAGTGTAGAAAGCAGGAAGCCCTGAACACCCGCCTCGATCACCGTGCCCCTCTCGTGTTCGACACACGCGAGCTGGGTCGGCGTCCCGGTGCGCTGAAGAGGGTCTCCCGCTCCATTCCGGCCCCCAAGGACCTCGGCATCGAGGTCATCGGGGTTGCCGAGGGCGCGACCGTGGAGCTCGACCTCCGACTGGAGTCGGTCATGGAAGGGGTGCTTGTCACAGGCACCGCCCGTGCACCGCTGACAGGGGAGTGCGTAAGGTGTCTGGAGCCGCTCGAGCGTGAGCTCGAAGTGGACTTCCAGGAGATGTTCTCCTACCCCGACGCCGACGACCGGAGCCGCCCCGCGGACACCGGCGACGACGCCGAGGAAGAGGAGGACATGCTCTTCCTCGAGGGCGACCTGTTCGACCTCGAACCCGTGCTGCGTGACGCGGTGGTGCTCGCACTGCCGCTGCAGCCGGTGTGCCAGGAAGACTGCCCGGGTCTGTGCGCCGAGTGCGGCGCGCGACTGGCGGACGACCTGGACCACCACCACGAGTCCGTCGACATTCGTTGGGCGGCACTGCAGGGCCTCGCCGGGTCCAACCAGGACGGCGAGATGGACAACGCACCCCGCTCCGGCGGGGATGACTCACAGGAGAAGTAGCCGTGGCTGTTCCGAAGCGGAAGATGTCGCGCAGCAACACGCGCCACCGCCGGTCGCAGTGGAAGGCTGCGGTCCCCACCCTGGTGGCATGCGCTAGCTGCCACGAGCCGAAGCTGCAGCACATCGCGTGCCCCAGCTGCGGCACCTACAACAAGCGCCAGGTCCTCGAGGTCTGATCGGCGGGTGACAGGCTTCATGTCAGACGCCATTACGCCGAAGAAGGCGCCGGCGGACACGGCCTCGTCTCACACGCTTCTGGAAGGGCGGCTCGGGTACAGACTCGAGACCGCCCTTCTGGTGCGTGCACTGACCCACCGTTCCTTCGCATACGAGAACGGCGGTCTGCCCACCAACGAGCGGCTGGAATTCCTCGGGGATTCCGTGCTCGGCCTGGTGGTCACGGACACGCTGTACCGCATCCACCCCGACCTGCCCGAAGGCCAGCTGGCCAAGTTGCGGGCCGCGGTGGTCAACTCGCGTGCGCTGGCGGAGGTCGGTCGCGGCCTTGAACTCGGTTCCTTCATCCGGCTCGGCCGCGGTGAAGAGGGCACGGGCGGCCGGGACAAGGCGTCCATCCTCGCCGACACCCTGGAAGCGGTGATCGGTGCGGTCTATCTCGACCAGGGCCTCGAAGCCGCCGCCGAACTGGTGCACCGGCTTTTCGACCCGCTGATCGAGAAGTCCTCGAATCTCGGGGCCGGCCTGGACTGGAAGACCAGCCTCCAGGAGCTGACCGCGACGGAGGGGCTGGGCGTTCCCGAATACCTGGTCTCCGAGACGGGTCCCGACCACGAGAAGACCTTCACGGCTGCTGCCCGCGTCGGTGGTGTCGCGTACGGCACCGGCACCGGCCGCAGCAAGAAGGAAGCGGAGCAGCAGGCGGCGGAATCCGCCTGGCGCGCCATCCACGAAGCGGCGGAGGCTCGCGCCTCGGCCGCCCAGGCGGCGGCCAAGGCCGCCCCCGCCCCGGTGGACGAGACGCCCGCCGACGGCGTGGCGGCCGAGCCCGCCACGGACGGCGCGCAGGGCGCTTCGCACTGAAAGCGCCGCCCCGCGACGCTACGCACCCCGGCTGCCGGCCGGGCTCGGTGAATCGAGCCCGGCCGGCAGTCGCGGCAGCGCCGCAAGGCTGATGTCCCGGCGACCCCTCCGGAGGAGCACCGTGCCCGAGTTGCCCGAGGTCGAGGTCGTACGGCGCGGGCTGGAGCGCTGGGTCCGCGGCCGCACGGTCGCCGACGTGGCCGTGCTGCACCCCCGCGCGATCCGCCGTCACCTCGCCGGACCCGAGGACTTCGCAGCCCAGCTGCGGGGGCGCCGGCTCGGCGCCGCCCGGCGCCGGGGCAAATACCTGTGGCTGCCCCTCGAAGCCGAGACACCTGCCGAGACACCCGCCGGGACGCCTCTCGGGACCGCTCCCGACCGGGCCGTCCTCGCCCATCTCGGCATGAGCGGCCAGCTCCTCGTCCAGCCGCACGACGCGCTCGACGAGAAACACCTGCGCATCCGCGTCCGCTTCGCCGACGCCACCGGCACCGAGCTGCGCTTCGTCGACCAGCGCACCTTCGGCGGCCTGTCGCTGCACGACACCGTCCCCGGCGACCCCGACGGGCTCCCCGACGTCATCGCGCACATCGCCCGCGACCCCCTCGACCCCGCCTTCGACGAGGACGCCTTCCACGCGGCGCTGCGCCGCCGCCGTACGACCGTCAAGCGTGCCCTGCTGGACCAGTCGCTGATCAGCGGCGTGGGCAACATCTACGCCGACGAGGCGCTGTGGCGCGCCCGGCTGCACTACGACCGGCCCACTGCGACCCTGACCCGTCCGCGCAGCGCCGAGCTGCTGACCCACATCCGCGACGTCATGCACGCGGCGCTCGCCGTCGGCGGCACCAGCTTCGACAGCCTCTACGTCAATGTGAACGGCGAGTCCGGCTACTTCGACCGGTCGTTGGACGCGTACGGACGCGAGGACGAGCCCTGCCGCCGCTGCGGCACGGCCATGCGCCGACGCCCGTGGATGAACCGGTCCAGCTACTTCTGCCCGCGCTGCCAGCGCCCGCCGCGCGTGTCCTAGACCTGCCCGGGCCACGGGGCCCGGCCGGTCTCAGCCTTCGGCGCGCTCCGCGTCGTACCGCTCCCGCGCCACCAGCACCTCCGGCATGCGCTCCTCCACCAGCTCGATCAGCCCCATCAGCCGCTCGGTGACCGCCTGCCCCAGTGGGGTCAGGGCGTAGTCCACCCGGGGCGGGTTGGTCGGCTGTGCCTCGCGGTGCACGAGCCCGTCGCGCTCCAGCGCGTGCAGGGTCTGGGACAGCATCTTCTCGCTGACGCCGTCGACGCGGCGGCGCAGCTCGTTGAAGCGGAACGTGCCGTCGTGCAGGGCGCCCAGGGTCAGGCTGCCCCAACGTCCCGTGACGTGTCCGAGGGTGTCGCGCGAAGGACAGGCCCGGGCGAAGACGTCGAAGGGCAGCTGCTCGTCCGAGCCGGGGTCGGGGGCTTCGCGCACGGTGCCGTCTGTCGCCATGCGGAACACGATACTCCCGCACAGCGCTCACCACAGGATTGCGCTTTCTAAAAGTTAGTGCTTTCCTTTGGTCATCGCACCGCTCGTTCCCCCTTCACGAGGAGCCCGTCCGTGACCACGCCTGTCGTTTCCATCGCCTACCACTCCGGCTTCGGCCACACCACGGTCCTCGCCGAGGCCGTCCGGACCGGCGCGGCCGACACCGGCGCGACCGTCCACCTGATCAAGGTCGACGAGATCAGCGAGGCGCAGTGGGAGCTGCTCGACGCCTCCGACGCGATCGTCTTCGGCTCGCCGACCTACATGGGCACGGCTTCCGGCGCCTTCCACGTCTTCGCCGAGGCCACCTCCAAGCGCTGGGCGACCCGCGCCTGGCAGGACAAGATCGCGGCCGGCTTCAGCAACTCCGCCTCCAAGAGCGGCGACAAGCTGCACACCCTCCAGTACTTCACGGTCCTCGCCGCCCAGCACGGCATGCACTGGGTCGGCCTCAACCTGATGCCCGGCTGGAACAGCTCCGCCGCTTCCGAGAACGACCTCAACCGCCTCGGCTTCTTCCTCGGCGCCGGCGCCCAGACCAACAACGACCAGGGCCCGGAAGGCGTCCACAAGGCCGACATAGCGACCGCCGAGCACCTCGGCCGCCGCGTCGCCGAGCAGGCCCGGATCTACGTCGCGGGTCGCGCGGCCGTCTGACCGGTGCCCCGCGCCGGGTGAACGACGCGCGCGTCGAACGATGACGTCGGCCGCCGCCGACCGGGATCACCCCCGGTCCGCGGCGGCCGACGGCGTTCGACGGGCGCTGGGTGGCGGCGGGTTCAGCGGGGGCTCAGTAGCCGAAGTCCTGCGTCCACCACGGGCCTCCCGGGCCGGAGTGCATGCCGATGCCGATCGTCCGGTAGTCGCCGTTCAGGATGTTCTGCCGGTGGCCGGGGCTGCGCATCCAGGCTTCCATCACGGCCTCCGCGTCACTGTGGCCGCGGGCGATGTTCTCGCCGCCGAGGGTGGTGATGCCGCGCTTGGCGGCCCGGTCCCAGGGGGTCCGGCCGTCCGGGTCGGTGTGGGCGAAGAAACCCCGCCGAGCCATGTCCTCGCTGAAGTCCTGGGCGAGCTGGGCCAGTCGGGCGTCGGCGCGCACCGGCCGGCGGCCCGCCCTCACCCGCTCCCGGTTGACCAGCGCCAGCAGATGCGCCGCGATCGAGGCCCGGGGAGCCGAGATCGCCTGGGCCGCGTCCGGTGCCGGAGAGGCGTCGGCCCGGGGCGGCGAGGACGAAGGGGCCGGGTCGGCCGGCGCCGCGGTCGTCCGGGCCGCTTCCGGTGGTGCCGCCGCGCCGCCGCCACGGGGGTCGGCGCCGAAGCCGGTCTCCTGGGGCGACGGTGTGGCGGACGCCGAGGGCTCGGGCGCGGGCTCCCGCCACGGGGCCGCCGAGGGTGCGTGCGTCGGCTCGGCCTCCCGGTGGGCGGGTAACCACCCCCGCTCCACGGGGCCTACGGGCCGGGGGCGTTGGGTGAGGAGATCGCGGGGGAGGTCGTCGCTGAGATCGGGCGGCAGGTCGGGGTCGGGCGGCTCTTCGGCCCGAAGCTGGCCCCGGGCGCTCTCGCTGCCGGTGCCGCTGTTGAGCGTGTAGGTGTCGCTGCCGCTCGGCAGCAGCCCGGAGGCCACCACGACCGCGCCCATCGCCATCGCGGCGGACGCGCCCAGCAGCCCGGTCCGCACCGGCCCCTTCGCCCTGCTCCGGGCCCCCCGGCGGGGGCTCCGGTGCCGTCCCGTGCCGGCCGCGGGGACGGACGCGCCGAAGGGGCTGCGGGAGTTCGCGGGGAAGGGCTTGGTGAACTGTTGCGTCGGTGAGTTCGGATCGCTGCGTTCGGTCGACTCGCTCGTCAGGGGCGCGCCGGCTGCCTGGGAAATCGCGGCCGTGTCGTCGGAGGTCTCGGGGGCAGAGCGTCGATGGCGACCCATCCGCTGCCTTCCTTACGTGCTCGGCGTCATCGTGCGTCACTCGTACGGCGGAGTCTTAACGAGCGGCGACTGTACGCCAAGACATGGGGGGCCGAGGTGCTACCTGCGCAATTGCCCGGTTAACGTGCAGACATGAACGAGAATGTCCGTCTCACCGCCTGGGTTCGTGGTCATGTGCAGGGCGTCGGCTTCCGATGGTTCACGCGGGAGAACGCTCTGGGTATCGGTAATCTGATCGGCTTTGCCTCGAATCTCGACGACGGGCGCGTCCAGGTGGTCGCGGAGGGCCCGCGCGATCGGTGCGAACAACTGCTCGACTGGCTCCGTGACGGTGACACGCCCGGGCGCGTGGACGGGGTCACCGAGATCTGGGCCACACCCAGGGGTGGTTATGACGGCTTCGAGATCCGCTGACCGGACGGCCCGGAAAGCGGTTTCCGGGGTGAAGCGAAGAGATTTGGCGGGGCATGGAAGTCGTATTCATATGTCGCTGGCATATTCGCTCGGCAGAAATTGCCTGATGGTTGCCAACTCGGCCCCGTCGTGGAAGGCTGCAACTCAACGGATGATCTCCACGCCCCCTCGGGCCCCGGGAGAGGAAAGCGCCGCGCATTCGCTGCCGCGCACCCCTGGGACGCCCGTGGATACGGGGTGTGATCGTGTTGACCGTCAAACCTTTTGGTGAGACTCTGGAAGCCCCGCGCACCTTAGCTGTTTGGCCATTGAACACCGCAGTAGCTGATGGCAGACACCGCGGGTGCGAATCCCTCACGACCCACACCGCTTCCGGTCGGTCACTCAGTGTGGAGGACCATCCATCATGGCAAAGGCGCTTCTCGGTTACGTCGGCGGCTCCGACCCCCGAGTCCTCTCCGAGATGCGACGGCTTCAGCAGCGTGTCCAGGACCTCGAATCCGAGCTCATTCGGATGCAGGCCGAGAACGACGCACTGTCCGCCGCCGCGCACCACGGCGACTCGTTGCTCGACAGCATCGACGTACCCCAGGCGGAGCCTGCGCTCGCCTGACCCCAAAGCCCTTCCTCCGGGGGCCCGGTCAGGCTGCACTGTCAGCCGCTTGTGATCTGCAAGGGACGCTTCGGCGTCCCTTCGTCGTATCCCCCCGGCTGCCGCCCGACGTGGGCGCCTGTCCGATTTTCGCCGCACCGCCCCCTCACCGTCTGATGTGCCCTGCACTTTCCCGGGTGAAACCGAAATGAAGACGCGGTGTCGCCTCCGCCTCGTGCCAGGACGCGACGGGAGACGGGCGGGCGGTAGAGTCCCACCGCGTGCACCTCAAGAGCCTGACCCTGCGTGGGTTCAAATCCTTCGCCTCGGCCACGACGCTGCGCTTCGAACCCGGCATCACCTGCGTCGTGGGCCCCAATGGTTCGGGAAAGTCCAATGTCGTGGACGCGCTTTCCTGGGTCATGGGCGAGCAGGGCGCCAAGTCGTTGCGCGGCGGCAAGATGGAAGACGTCATCTTCGCCGGGACGACCGGCAGGCCGCCGCTGGGCCGCGCCGAGGTCTCGCTCACCATCGACAACTCCGACGGTGTGCTGCCCATCGACTACGCGGAAGTCACCATCACGCGGATCATGTTCCGCAACGGCGGCAGCGAGTACCAGCTCAACGGCGACACCTGCCGGCTCCTCGACATCCAGGAACTCCTCTCCGACTCCGGCATCGGCCGCGAGATGCACGTCATCGTCGGACAGGGCCGGCTCGACTCCGTACTGCACGCCGACCCGACGGGGCGCCGCGCGTTCATCGAGGAGGCGGCGGGCGTCCTCAAGCACCGCAAGCGCAAGGAGAAGGCGCTGCGGAAGCTCGACGCGATGCGCGCCAACCTCGCCCGCGTCCAGGACCTGACCGACGAACTCCGCCGCCAGCTCAAACCGCTCGGCCGACAGGCGGCCGTCGCCCGCCGCGCCGCCGTCATCCAGGCCGATCTCCGTGACGCCCGGCTGCGGCTGCTCGCCGACGACCTGGTGACCCTGCGCGAGGCGCTGCGCGCGGAGATCGCGGACGAAGCCGCGCTCAAGAGCCGCAGGGAGGCCGTGGAGGCCGAGCTGCGGGCGGCGACCGACCGCGAGGCGGCGCTGGAGGAGCGGGTGCGGACGCTGACGCCGCGGCTGGGGCAGGCGCAGCAGACCTGGTACGAACTCTCCCGCCTCGCCGAGCGCGTGCGGGGCACGGTGAGCCTCGCGGACGCGCGGGTCACCAGCGCCACCACCGCCCCCGAGGAGGAGCGGCGCGGCCGCGACCCGGAGGACCTGGAGCGCGAGGCGGCCCGGATCCGCGAGCAGGAAGCGGAGCTGGAGGCCGCGCTGGAGGCGGCGAGCCGGGCGCTTGCGGACACGGCCGAGCACCGCGCCGAGCTGGAGCGACGGCTGGCGGAAGAGGAACGGCGGCTGAAGGACGCCGCCCGCGCCATCGCCGACCGCCGCGAACAGCTCGCCCGGCTGCACGGCCGGGCCACCGCCGCCCGCGGCCGGGTCGCCTCCGCCCAGGCGGAGATCGACCGGCTGGCCGCCGCCCACGACGAGGCCCGGGAACGGGCCGCCGAAGCCGAGGCCGCGTACGCGGCCCGGCAGGGCGAGGTGGACGGCCAGGGCGCGGACGACGCCGAGCTGGCCGGCCGCCACGAGAGCGCCAAGCGCGAGCTCGCCGCGGCGGAGGCCGGGCTGAACGCGGCCCGCGACGCGGCGACGGACGCCGAACGGCACCGCGCGGCGCTCGCCGCCCGCCGGGACGCGCTCGCCCTGGGCCTGCGCCGCAAGGACGGAACGAGCACGCTGCTGTCGGCGAAGGATCGTTTGTCCGGGCTGCTGGGCCCGGCCGCGGAACTCCTCACCGTCACCCCCGGACACGAGCTCCCCGTCGCCGCCGCCCTCGGCGCCGCGGCCGACGCGATCGCCGTCACGGACACCGCCACGGCGGCCGAAGCCCTGCGCCTGCTCCGCAAGGAGGACGCGGGGCGCGCGGCACTGCTGGTGTCGGCGACACCGGAGCCCGCGGGTCCGGACGACGCCGCGGGAGGCCCCGACGGCCCCGACCGGATGCCGGGCACCCCGCGCCCGGCCGCGGAACTCGTGCGCGGCCCGGCGGGATTGATGCCCGCCGTACGCCGGCTGCTGCGCGACGTCATGGTCGTCGCGACTCTGGAGGACGCCGAGGAACTGGTGGCGGCGCGGCCGGAGCTGACCGCCGTCACCGCCGAAGGCGACGCGCTCGGCGCGTACTTCGCGCACGGCGGATCCGGCGGGGCGCCGAGCCTGCTGGAGGTCCAGGCGGCCGTCGACGAGGCGACGGCCGAGCTCACCGAGCTGGACGCGCGGTGCGAGGAACTGGCCGCCGCGATGCGGGCCGCCGCCCGGCGGCGCGCCGAGTGCGCCGACCGGGTCGAGGAACTGGCGGTCCGGCGAAGCGCCGCGGACCGGGAGAAGTCGCAGGTCGCGCAGGATCTGGGACGGCTCGCCGGCCAGGCGCGGGCGGCGGCCGGCGAGGCCGGACGTAGCGCCGCGGCGGCCGAGCGCGCCGCCGAAGCGCTCGAACGGGCCACCGAGGAGGCCGAGGAGCTGGCAGAGCGGCTGGCGGTCGCCGAGGAGCTGGCCGCCGACGGCGACGAGGCGGCGGACGAGCCGGACTCCTCCGTACGCGACCGGCTCGCCGCCGACGGTGCCAACGCGCGCCAGACCGAGATGGAGGCACGGCTCCAGGTCCGCACGCACGAGGAGCGGGTCAAGGGCCTCGCCGGCCGGGCGGACGCCCTCGACCGGGCGGCCCGTGCCGAGCGGGAGGCCCGCACCCGGGCCGAACAGCGGCGGGCGCGGCTGCGCCACGAGGCGCGGGTCGCCGGCGCCGTGGCAGCGGGGGCCCGGCAGCTGCTGGCGCACGTCGAGGTCTCGCTCGTACGGGCCGACGAGGAGCGGCGGGCCGCGGAGACGGCCAAGGCCGAGCAGGAGCGGGAGCTGGTCACCGAGCGGAACCGGGCGCGGGAACTCAAGACCGAACTCGACAAGCTGACGGACTCCGTCCACCGGGGCGAGGTGCTGGGCGCGGAGAAGCGGCTGCGCATCGAGCAGCTGGAGGCCAAGGCCCTGGAGGAACTCGGCGTCGAGCCGGCCGGGCTCGTCGCCGAGTACGGCCCGGACCAGCCCGTACCGCCCTCGCCGGCCGCCGAGGGCGAGGAGCTGCCCGAGGACCCCGACCACCCGCGGAACCAGCCCGTGCCGTACGTACGGGCCGAGCAGGAGAAGCGGCTGCGCGCGGCCGAGCGGGCGTACCAACAGCTCGGCAAGGTGAATCCGCTCGCGCTGGAGGAATTCGCGGCGCTCGAGGAGCGGCACCAGTTCCTCTCGGAGCAGCTTGAAGACCTGAAGAAGACGCGCTCCGATCTGCTCCAGGTCGTGAAGGACGTCGACCGGCGGGTCGAGGAGGTCTTCACCGCGGCCTACCACGACACGGCCCGGGAGTTCGAGGGCGTCTTCGCCCGTCTGTTCCCCGGCGGCGAGGGCAGGCTGGTGCTCACCGACCCGGACGACATGCTGTCCACCGGCGTCGACGTGGAGGCCCGGCCGCCGGGCAAGAAGGTCAAGCGGCTGTCCCTGCTGTCGGGCGGCGAACGGTCGCTGACCGCCGTGGCGCTGCTGGTGGCGATCTTCAAGGCGCGGCCGAGCCCCTTCTACGTGATGGACGAGGTCGAGGCGGCGCTGGACGACACCAACCTCCAGCGGCTGATCGGGATCATGGAAGAGCTCCAGGAGAGCTCCCAGTTGATCGTCATCACGCACCAGAAGCGGACGATGGAGGTCGCCGACGCGCTGTACGGCGTCTCCATGCAGGGCGACGGCGTCTCGAAGGTCATCAGCCAGCGACTTCGATGATCAAAAACCCTCTAGTTCAAGTGTTGAACTCAAGCGCGGGGCAACTCACAGGAAACTTCTTGGTTACGACCTATTGACTTCGAAAGTTGAAGACATAGGGTCTGCAACGTTGCTTTTACCTTTCAGTGGTGGGTGCCGATGCCCCGTGTCCCACTGGAAGGGCCAGCCCCCCACGCCCGGCAACGCGGCCGGGTCTCAGGAGTACACGTTGACCAGCACTGCGACGGCGCAGGGGTCCGAGGGCCGCAAGGCCCAGCCGGACCACCTCGGCCACGTCATTTTCATCACCGCGGCCGCGGCCATGGGTGGCTTCCTCTTCGGCTACGACAGTTCCGTGATCAACGGCGCGGTCGAGGGTATCCGCGGTAAGTACGACATCGGTTCCGCCGCCCTCGCCCAGGTCATCGCCATCGCCCTGATCGGCTGCGCGATCGGTGCCGCCACCGCGGGCCGGATCGCGGACCGCATCGGCCGGATCCGCGTGATGCAGATCTCCGCGACCCTGTTCACGATCAGCGCGGTGGGCTCGGCGCTGCCCTTCGCCCTGTGGGACCTCGCCTTCTGGCGCGTGCTCGGCGGCATCGCGATCGGCATGGCCTCGGTCATCGGCCCGGCCTACATCGCCGAGGTCTCGCCGCCCGCCTACCGCGGCCGCCTCGGCTCCTTCCAGCAGGCCGCGATCGTGGTCGGCATCGCCGTCTCGCAGCTGGTCAACTGGGGCATCCTCAACCTCGCCGACGGTGACCAGCGCGGCAAGCTCATGGGCATAGAGGCCTGGCAGCTGATGCTCGGCGTCATGGTCGTCCCGGCCGTGCTCTACGGTCTGCTCTCCTTCGCGATCCCCGAGTCGCCCCGGTTCCTGATCTCGGTCAACAAGATCGACAAGGCGAAGGCCGTCCTGGCCGACGTCGAGGGCAGCCACGTCGACCTCGACGCGCGCGTCAACGAGATCGAGCTGGCGATGCGCAGCGAGCACAAGTCGTCCTTCAAGGACCTGCTCGGCTCCAAGGCGGGCTTCCTGCCGATCGTCTGGGTCGGCATCGGCCTCTCGGTCTTCCAGCAGCTCGTCGGCATCAACGTCGCCTTCTACTACTCGGCGACCCTGTGGCAGTCCGTGGGCATCGACCCGAGCGACTCGTTCCTCTACTCCTTCACCACGTCGATCATCAACATCGTCGGCACCGTGATCGCGATGATCTTCGTCGACAAGATCGGCCGTCGCCCGCTCGCCCTCGTCGGCTCGGCCGGTATGGCCATCTCCCTCGCCCTCGAGGCCTGGGCCTTCTCCGCCCAGGCGGCGGACGGCTCGCTGCCGACCACCCAGGGCACGGTGGCCCTGATCGCGGCCCACGCGTTCGTGCTGTTCTTCGCCCTCTCCTGGGGTGTCGTGGTCTGGGTCTTCCTGGGCGAGATGTTCCCGAACAAGATCCGCGCCGCGGCGCTCGGCGTCGCCGCCGCCGCGCAGTGGATCGCGAACTGGGCCATCACGGCGAGCTTCCCGAGCCTGTCGGACTGGAACCTCTCGGGTACGTACGTCATCTACGCGGTCTTCGCCGTGCTCTCGATCCCCTTCGTGCTGAAGTTCGTGAAGGAGACCAAGGGCAAGGCGCTGGAGGAGATGGGCTAACCCCCCCGCTGCCCGTCTCCTCGAAGGACGCTGCCCCGGCTCACGATGAGCCGGGGCAGCGTTTTTGTGTTTTGCCGGATGCCGCATCTGGGTGCCTGGCGAGGGCTGGGGCCGGTGCCGTGCCGCTCCGGGGGGTCGGGGGGCTGCTTCGCTTTACGCCCCCCGACCCCCTGCGCGTCCCGCCCCCGGCGTTGTCGACTGCGGGTCGGCTGCGGTTGGCTCACGTGATGGAGGGGGACGCGCAGGGGTGGGTTCGGGGCGTAAAGCGAAGCAGCCCCGAACCCACCCCGGAGCGGCGCGGCCCCGGGCCCGGCCCCCACGGGGTTTCGCCACGCGATACGCGCGGCGCGGCACCGGCCTCGGCCCCCGCGGGTCTCGCCGCTGGCGCCACAGACGCCCCGCTGGCGCCACAGACGGTAGGTAAAACGCGAACGCCCCCTCCGCCGCACAGCGGCAAAGGGGGCGTCCGAACAGTCCAGCGACCAGCGACTACGCGGCAGCGGACTCCCGCTGCGAACCGACGGAGTCGGCGGCCGGGGCCGATTCCCGCGGAGCCGGCAGCACTGCCATCAGCAGGGCGGAGATGGCGATCGTCGCCGCCCAGCTCAGCCCGTACTTTCCGACGAACGTCGAGGCGAGCGGACCGGTGAACCAGTCGCACTTCGTGAAGCAGATGCCCGCGACCAGGGCGATCGTCCAGGCCGTCATCGCCTGCCAGCAGAAGCCGCCCACGTACCAGTAGCGGCTGGTGCGGCCGGTGTCCATGAGGCCCTCGGGGTCGTAGCGCACGGCACGGGCCCGGCGGCGGGCCATGTCGACGGCGTAGACGCCGATCCAGGCGGAGAAGGAGACCGCGAGCAGGATCAGGAAGGTGATGAAGGAGCTGAGGAAGCTCTTCGCGACCAGCATCAGCAGCAGACCGCCGACCAGGGAGATCACGGCGTTGATGCTGACGGCCATCGCACGGGGCAGCTTCACGCCCATGCTCTGCGCGGTGAAACCGGCCGAGTACATCGACAGGCTGTTGATCAGCAGCATGCCCACGATCGCCGTGACGAGGTAGGGCACGGCCAGCCAGGTCGGCAGGATGTCACCCAGGAAGGAGACCGGGTCCGGGGCCTCGGCGAGGCCGGGGGTGGCCACGGCCATGACCGCGCCCATCAGCACCATCGGGACCATGACCAGACCCGCGCCCGAGATCGTCGTGCCGACGATCTTCTTGCCGGAGGCCGCGTGCGGGAGGTAGCGGGTGAAGTCGGGTCCGGTGGGCACCCAGCTGATGCCGCCGGCGGCGATCGTGCCGATGCCGGTGATCATCATGGCGGTGGTGCCGGCGGGCTTGGAGAAGACCTCGTCCCAGTCCATGGTGGCGATCAGGTAGCCGAGGACCAGCACGCTGAAGATGCCGAAGAGGTACGTCGACCACTTGTTGCACACGTTGAGTGCCTTGCGGCCCATGCCGCTGACCAGGAACGTGCAGGCGACGAAGACGAACAGCGTGATCACGATGAGCACGTTGTTGCTCTTGATGCCGAAGAGCAGGTCAAGGACGGTCAGCACCGCATACGCGCCGGTGACCGCGTTGATCGTCTCCCAGCCGAAGCGGGCGACCCACAGGATCGCGCCCGGGAAGAGGTTGCCGCGCACGCCGAAGGTCGCACGGGAGAGCATCGCGCCCGGGGCGCCGCCCCACTTGCCCGACACCGACAGCACGCCGACCATGCCGAACGACGCGAGCGCGGCGCAGGCGGCGACGATCAGCACCTGCCAGAAGTTCAGCGCGTTGAAGACGACCAGGGCCGCGCCCATGGTGAGCAGCAACACGCTGATGTTGGCCGCGACCCACGTCGGGAAGAGTTCCCGGACTCTGCCGTGACGCTCCTGATCCGGTACGGGCTCGATGCCGCGGGTTTCTATCGCGCCTTCTGAATCGGCGAGGACGACGTTGTCCATGAGGTGGGGCTCCGTGCGGGGTGAAGCGAGGCGGGAGGCCTGGGCAGAGGGGGACGTGGGGACTCTACGCGCGTCGCATCGTCGCACGCCACCGTAGTTTGCTCCAACTTTGGTGGGTTGGTCGCTTTGGTCCTCACAACCAAGATCGAACACGCGCGCCACCGTTTGTGGAGTAGTCCCGGCGGCTCCGTGTCCGATACTGGGTCCGTTATGGAAATCGTCATCCTCGCTGTAGTCATCGCTGTGGTCGCGCTCGCCGCGATCAGCGGGCTCGTGGTCAGCAGCCGCAAGAAGAAGCAGCTGCCCCCGGCCCCGCCGAGCAGCCCGTCCGTCACCGCGCCGCCCGCCGAGCCACACGTCGGCGAGGAGGCCGAGACCCCGCGCGCGGAGCCGCGCCGGACCGTTGAAGAGGTGGACCTGCCGCCGGCCGAGGCGCCGGCCGCGGAGGCACCCGTCGTAGAGCCGGAGGCCCCCGAGGCGCCGGCCGCCCCCGAGATCGAGGTCCCCGAGCCCACCGCGGGTCGGCTCGTACGGCTTCGCGCCAGGCTCTCCCGCTCCCAGAACTCCCTGGGCAAGGGACTGCTCACCCTGCTCTCCCGCGAGCACCTCGACGAGGACACCTGGGAGGAGATCGAGGACACCCTGCTCACCGCCGACGTCGGCGTCGCGCCGACGCAGGAGCTCGTCGAGCGGCTGCGCGAGCGGGTCCGGGTGCTCGGCACCCGCACCCCGGAGGACCTGCGCAACCTGCTGCGCGAGGAGCTGCTCGCCCTCATCGGCACGGACTTCGACCGCAGTGTCCACACCGAGCCCGGTGTGGGAACGAACGGCGAGGAGAAGCCCGGCGTCGTCATGGTCGTCGGCGTGAACGGCACCGGCAAGACCACCACGACCGGCAAGCTCGCGCGGGTGCTCGTCGCCGACGGCAAGTCCGTCGTCCTCGGTGCGGCGGACACCTTCCGCGCCGCCGCCGCCGATCAGCTGCAGACCTGGGGCGAGCGCGTCGGCGCCCGCACGGTCCGCGGGCCCGAGGGCGGCGACCCGGCGTCGATCGCCTTCGACGCGGTCAAGGAGGGCATCGCCGAGAGCGCGGACGTCGTCCTCATCGACACCGCCGGCCGCCTGCACACCAAGACCGGGCTCATGGACGAGCTGGGCAAGGTCAAGCGGGTCGTCGAAAAGCACGGCTCGGTGGACGAGGTGCTGCTGGTGCTGGACTCCACCACCGGACAGAACGGCCTGGTCCAGGCGCGGGTGTTCGCGGAGGTCGTGAACATCACGGGCATCGTCCTGACCAAGCTGGACGGCACCGCCAAGGGCGGCATCGTCGTCGCGGTCCAGCGCGAGCTGGGCGTACCGGTGAAGCTGGTGGGCCTCGGCGAGGGGGCGGACGACCTCGCGCCGTTCGAGCCGGAGGCGTTCGTCGACGCCCTCATCGGTGACTGAGGCATGGGGCCCTCCTGAGTTCGGCGGGACCCCATGAGAGAGGGCCCCGCCACGGACATCCGTCCGTGGCGGGGCCTCTTTTTTCTTGTGGGGGGTGAACTCGAGGGGGAACTCCGCGCTCAGCTCGCGGCCGAGCGGTGGCACACATAGGCGAGGGTGCCCAGCAGCAACCGGGCCTGCGGGGGCCGGCCCGCGGTGTCCAGGGCGGGCGGCCGCAGCCAGCGCATCGGACCGAGGCCCGCGAAGTCGGAGGGCGGGGCGGTGATGTGGTCGCCCGCCCCCAGACAGCGCAGATCGAGCCGGGCGTCGTCCCAGCCCATGCGGTAGAGCAGCTGGGGGAGTTCGGCGGCGGCGCCCGGTGCGACGAAGAACAGCGCCCGGCCGTGCGGGGTGAGGGCCACCGGGCCGAGCGGCAGCCCCATCCGCTCCAGCCGCACCAGCGCGTGCCGGCCCGCCGCCTCCGCCACCTCCAGGACGTCGAACGTGCGGCCCACGGGCAGCAGTACGGCCGCGCCCGGCACCTCGGCCCATGCGGCCGTGGCATCGTCCAAGGTGGCCCCGGCCGGGACGGGTGGGGCGAACGAGAGCGGATGGGCGCCTGGGGCAGGGCAGTCGGCGGTGCCGCACGAACACGTCACGCTCCCGCCGCGGGCCGCCCGGGCGCCGGGCACCACGTCCCACCCCCAGAGGCCGGTGTACTCCGCTACCGTCGTCGCGCACTCCGACGCGCGCCACCGGCGCCGAGAACTCGAGCGCAGATCCCGGATGCCGCCGATTGTGAAGCCCATACCCCCTCCAACGGGTCGTGCTCGCAGATGGTTACGACTCGGAGTGTCCCGAACACGTACGGTCGCCGACGCCTGCTCTGCGGCGGCGCGACGGTGCGCGACGGGTGGTGCGGCTCGGTCTTCGCGCCCTGGCGTGCATCAACCCACCCCCTCCTGATCGTTCCCCTGTCAAGTCAATCGCGTTGTGACGTGGAGGAGTTCATTCGATGGGGTGGCGAATGGTGGCGATTACTGGACTCTTCTCGCCGAAGCCGTGATCGTAGGATTACTTTCGGTACGCGAACCCCGGAGACGCACCCGCCGGTGGGTATGCCGGAGGCATTGCTCCGTCCCGGTGCTCCTTGCCTCGCGACCGTTTATTACCGGCCGAGATGGTGCATCACCGGACAAGCAGTCGCAACAGGCGGCATGCTGTGGGCGGTTCGAGCGCAGAGCAGAGTTCCGGATGGGGGCGTTCCAGTGGGCGGCAACGGCAGCGGCATCGGTGGAGCCGACCAGCCTGGCAAGGGCGACAAGCGCCCCAATGAGCAGTTGGGCTCATGGTTCCTGCGCAGTGGTCTGTCGAAGGGTGAGCTGGCTCGGCAAGTCAACCGCAGAGCACGCCAGTTGGGTGCCCATCACATCAGCACGGACACCTCGCGCGTGCGGCGCTGGCTCGACGGCGAGCAGCCGCGCGAGCCGATCCCGAAGATCCTCTCCGAGTTGTTCTCCGAGCGCTTCGGCTGCGTGGTGGGCGTCGAGGACATCGGCCTGCGCGCCGCACACCAGTCGCCGTCCGTGTCCGGGGTGGACCTGCCCTGGGCGGGGCCCCAGACAGTCGAGCTGATCAGCGAGTTCTCGCGCAGTGACCTGATGCTGGCGCGGCGCGGCTTCCTCGGCACCTCGCTCGCCCTGTCGGCGGGGCCCGCGCTGATCGAGCCCATGCAGCGCTGGCTGGTGCCCATCCCGGCGGGCCGTGAGCCCGAGCGGCCGGCCGTGCCCGAGGGCGGGCGCCGCGGGGCCAAGCTCTCCAAGCCGGAGCTGGACCTGCTGGAGTCGACGACCATGATGTTCCGCCAGTGGGACGCCCAGTGCGGTGGCGGGCTGCGCCGCAAGGCCGTCGTCGGGCAGCTCCACGAGGTCACCGACCTGCTCCAGGAGCCCCAGTCGGACGCCACGTCCAAGCGGCTGTTCAAGGTCGCGGCCGAGCTGGCCGAGCTGGCGGGCTGGATGAGCTACGACATCGGTCTGCACCCCACCGCGCAGAAGTACTTCGTGCTGGCCCTGCACGCCGCCAAGGAGGCGGGCGACCGCCCCCTCGGTTCGTACATCCTCTCCAGCATGAGCCGCCAGATGATCCACCTCGGCCGGCCGGACGACGCGCTGGAGTTGATCCACCTCGGGCAGTACGGCTCGCGCGAGACGGCCACCGCGCGGACCCAGGCGATGTTGTATGCGATGGAGGCCCGCGCCTACGCCAATATGGGCCAGCCCGCCAAGTGCAAGCGCGCGGTGAACATGGCGGAGGACTGCTTCGGCGACTGCGTGCCGGGCGACGGCGACCCCGATTGGATCCGTTTCTTCTCCGAGGCCGAACTCAACGCGGAGAATGCCCATTCCTACCGGGATCTCGCTTATGTGGCCGGTCGCAGCCCCACGTACGCCTCGCTCGCGCGGCCCAAGATGGAAACCGCCGTCGAGCTCTTCGAGCGGGACGCGGAACACCAGCGGTCGTATGCGCTCAACCTCATCGGCATGGCCACCGTGCACCTGATGGAGCGCGAGCCCGAGCAGTCCACGGTGCTCGCCGGCAAGGCCCTCAAGATCGCCAAACAGGTGCGCTCGGAGCGGGTCAACAACCGGCTGCGCAAGACCGTCGACACCGCCGTGCGCGACTTCGGGGATGTGGCCGAAGTCGTCGATCTGACCGAGCAACTCGCCGTTCACCTGCCGGAATCCGTGGAGACCGCCCACGCGGTCTGACCCCTCCGGCCCCCTCAGCCCCGGCCGCGACGGCCATCCCGTACAGCCCGACTCGGCTCCCCCCACGCCAGGTCACTTCGGTTGGTCGTCGCGGTCGGCCTCCTCTTCCGCCGCTGGACCGCGGCTGCTCCCGCGGTTCCCGATCGGTGCGGGCACGGTTCATCGGGGTGTAACACGTCGGCTGCCTTCGTCACTGCCGCGAAACAATCGACGGCATCGGCTGAAATCGCGCTGCGTCAGCCTCGAGGCCACACCGGCCCATCGCATTTCCCGCCCGCACGGGTGTACGGGTCGCCGCTTCGAGGAGACGACGACATTGAATGGCGCAGATACCGCATTCGTATTGATCAGTGCCGCGCTCGTGATGCTGATGACACCGGGCCTTGCCTTCTTCTACGGCGGCATGGTGCGGGTGAAGAGCACGCTCAACATGCTGATGATGTCCTTCATCTCGCTCGGTATCGTCTCGGTGCTCTGGGTGCTGTACGGGTACTCGCTCGCCTTCGGTGACGACCTCGGCGGCGGGCTGCTGGGCAACTTCGACCACATCGGCCTCAAAGGCATCAGTCCCGAGAGCCTGACGGGCGGCAAGGAAGGCATTCCCGTCCTCGCCTTCGCCCTCTTCCAGCTGATGTTCGCGGCCCTCACCCCCGCGCTGATGAGCGGGGCCCTCGCGGACCGGGTGAAGTTCAGCGCCTGGGCGCTGTTCATCACCCTCTGGGTGACCGTCGTCTACTTCCCGGTCGCGCACTGGGTCTGGCAGGCCGACGGCTGGCTCTTCAAGCTCAAGGTGATCGACTTCGCGGGCGGCACGGCCGTCCACATCAACGCCGGTGTCGGCGCCCTCGCCGCTGTCCTCGTCGTCGGCAAGCGCATCGGCTTCAAGAAGGACCCGATGCGGCCGCACAGCCTGCCGCTGGTGATGCTCGGCGCGGCGCTCCTGTGGTTCGGCTGGTTCGGCTTCAACGCGGGCTCGGCCCTCGCCGCCAACGGCGTCGCCGCCAACATGGCGATGAACACCCAGGTGGCCACCGGTGCCGCGATGCTCGGCTGGCTCGTCTACGAACGCATCCGGCACGGTGCCTTCACCACCCTCGGCGCGGCCTCCGGTGCCGTCGCGGGCCTGGTCGCGATCACCCCGGCCGGCGCCGCCGTGAACGCCTTCGGCGCGATCCTCATCGGACTCGTCGCCGGCGCCGTCTGCTCCTGGGCCGTCAGCCTCAAGTTCAAGCTGGGCTTCGACGACTCCCTCGACGTGGTCGGTGTGCACCTCGTCGGCGGCGTGATTGGCACCCTCCTCGTCGGCGTCCTCGCCACCGACGGTGTCGGCGGCGCGACCCAGCTCGGCCGGCAGGCCGCCGGGGCGTTCGCCGTGATGGGGTACTCCTTCGTCGTCTCCTGGCTCCTGGCCAAGGGCGTCGACAAGGCGATCGGCTTCCGTGCCACCGAGGACGACGAGGTCAGCGGCGTCGACCAGGCTTACCACGCCGAGAGCGCCTACGACTTCAGCGCGGTCGCGGGCGTCTCCTCCGCACGGGCCGCCGCGCCCGCCCCCGCATCCGACAAGGCGCAGAACAAGAAGGTGGACGCATGAAGCTCATCACCGCGGTCGTCAAGCCGCACCGGATCGACGAGATCAAGGACGCGCTGCGGACCTTCGGCGTCCAGGGCCTGACCGTCACCGAGGCCAGCGGCTACGGCCGGCAGCGCGGCCACACCGAGGTCTACCGCGGCGCCGAGTACGAGATCGACCTCGTCCCGAAGATCCGCATAGAGGTGCTGGTGGAGGACGCCGACGCCGAGGACGTCGTCGACGTCGTCGTGAAGACGGCCCGCACGGGGAAGATCGGCGACGGCAAGGTCTGGGTCGTCCCGGTCGAGACGGTGGTGCGCGTCCGGACCGGAGACCGTGGCCCGGACGCGCTCTGAGCCCGAGCGAGCGCCGGAAGAGGGGCCAGAAGAGGGGAACCCCGAGTTGACCGAGATCAAGACGGACGAGGCTGATCCTGGCCGCCCCGACCCCCGTGGCTACGCGGCGGCCCGGCTGCGTCTCCTGCACGAGGAGGCGCCGGCCGGGCCGCCGCGCCGCGCCGCGCTCGCGCGCGCCACCGACGCGTGGCTGGGCGGGCTGCTCGGCGCGGCGCGGGGCGTCGCGCTGGTGGCCGTCGGCGGCTACGGGCGCGGCGAGCTGTCGCCGCGCAGCGACCTCGACGTCCTGCTCCTGCACGACGGCTCGGCGGACGCGCCCGCCATCGCGGCGCTCGCCGACCGCGTCTGGTACCCCGTGTGGGATCTGGGGCTCGCCCTCGACCACTCCGTCCGCACCCCCTCCGAGGCGCGCAAGACCGCGGCCGGCGACCTCAAGGTCCACCTCGGCCTCCTCGACGCCCGCCACATCGCCGGCGATCCCGCCCTCACCGCCGGGCTGCGCACGGCGGCCTACGAGGACTGGCGGGCCCAGGCGCCCGCACGGCTGCCGGAGCTGCGCGAGCTGGGGGAGGAGCGGGCCCGCCGCCAGGGAGAGCTGCGGTTCCTGCTGGAGCCCGACCTCAAGGAGGCGCGCGGCGGGCTGCGCGACGCGACCGCGCTGCGGGCCGTCGCCGCGTCCTGGCTGGCCGACGCGCCCCGCGAGGGCCTGGAGGAGGCCCGGGCACGGCTGCTCGACACCCGCGACGCACTGCACCTGACCACCGGCCGGGCCACCGACCGGCTCGCCCTCCAGGAACAGCACCAGGTCGCCACCGGTCTCGGGCTGCCCGGCGCGGACGCGCTGCTGCGCGAGGTCTACGAAGCGGCCCGCACCGTCTCGTACGCCGCCGACGTGACCTGGCGCGAGGTGGGACGCGTGCTGCGGGCCCGGTCCGGGCGGCCGCGGCTGCGCCGGCTCCTCGGCGGGCGGGGCGGCCGCGGCGGGTTCGTGGAGCCCGAGCGCACACCGCTGGCGGAAGGCGTGGTCGAGCAGGACGGCGAAGCCGTGCTCGCCCGCACCGCACGGCCCGAGCGCGACCCGGTCCTGCCGCTGCGCGCGGCGGCCGTGGCGGCACAGGCGGGGCTGCCGCTGTCCCGGCACGCCGTACGCCGCCTCGCGGGCGCCGGGCCGCTGCCGGTGCCGTGGCCCGACGAGGCCCGCGAGCAGCTCGTCACACTGCTCGGGGCGGGCGAGTCCACGGTCGACGTCTGGGAGGCCCTCGAAGCGGAGGGCATCGTCTCCCGGCTCCTGCCCGAGTGGGAGCACGTGCGCTGCCGCCCGCAGCGCAACCCCGTCCACCGCTGGACCGTCGACCGGCATCTGGTCGAGACGGCCGTCCGGGCCGCCGCCCTCACCCGCCGCGTCGGCCGCCCCGACCTGCTGCTCGTCGCGGCCCTCCTGCACGACCTCGGCAAGGGCCTGCCCGGCGACCACAGCGTCGCGGGCGAGACCGTCGCCCGGGAGGTGGCGCCCCGGCTGGGCTTCGACCCGGCCGACACGGAGACCCTCGCCACCCTCGTGCGCCACCATCTGCTGCTCGTCGAGACCGCCACCCGCCGCGACCTCGACGACCCGGCCACCGTCCGCTCGGTCACGGACGCTGTCGGGCACCCGGACACCCTGGAGCTGCTGCACGCCCTCACCGAGGCCGACGCCCTCGCCACCGGCCCGGCGGCCTGGAGCGCCTGGCGGGCCTCGCTGGTCGCCGACCTGGTCCGCCGTGCCTCCGCCGCCCTCGCGGGCGGTGTGACCCAAGGCCGCGCGGAGGCGGCGGCGCCGACCGTGGAGGAGGAACGGCTGGCGATCGAGGCGCTGCGCACGGGCGGCCCGGTCCTGGTCCTGCGCACCCGGCCGGAAGGCACCGACGACCCGACGGGCGCCGATGCCCCGGCGCCCGTCGGCATCGAGCTCGCCGTCGCCGTCCCCGACCGGCCGGGCGTGCTGCCCGCGACCGCCGGCGTCCTCGCCCTGCACCGGCTGACGGTCCGCGCGGCGGAACTGCGCACGATCGCCCCGGACCCCGCCATCGGCGGCAGCGCCCTGCTGCTGAACTGGCGGGTGGCCGCCGAGTACGGCGCGCCCCCCGAGGCGGCCCGTCTGCGGAACGACCTGGTGCGGGCCCTGGCGGGCACCCTGGACATCGCGGGCCGGCTGGCCGAGCGCGAGGCCGCCTACGGCAAACGGCGCCGCGGCGTCGGCCACGCGCCGCCGCGGGTGAGCGTGGCCCGGGGCGTCTCCCGGGCCGCGACGGTGGTGGAAGTGCGGGCGCACGACGCCCCCGGACTGCTGCACCGGATCGGCGGGGCCCTGGACGAGGCGGGGGTGTGGGTGCGCAGCGCCCACGTCTCCACGCTGGGCGCGAACGCCGTGGACACGGTCTATCTCACACGCCAGGACGGCTCACCGCTGCCGGACGCGGACGCGGTGGCGCTGGCGAAGGCGGTCGAGGACGCCTTGCGGTGACCGCGTCGCGGTGGTGAGGCCGCCCCGGCGGGGAGGGCGGCCGGGCCGCCCTCCCCGCACCCCGGGGGAATCCCCTCTTCGTCTCATATCCGGCGGGCGAGGACACCTGCTTGGCGCGGCCGGATACCCTGGGAGGCGATTGACTCTGCCCCCCGACTCCGAGGACCTACGAGCGCCGTGTTCGATACCCTCTCCGATCGCCTTTCCGCGACTTTCAAGACCCTTCGGGGCAAAGGCCGCTTGAGCGAGGCGGACATCGACGCCACGGCGCGCGAGATCCGCATCGCGCTGCTCGAAGCGGATGTGGCCCTCCCCGTCGTCCGGGCCTTCATCAAGCAGGTCAAGGAGCGCGCGCTCGGGGCCGAGGTCTCCAAGGCCCTCAACCCGGCGCAGCAGATCATCAAGATCGTCAACGAGGAGCTCATCGGCATCCTCGGCGGCGAGACCCGACGGCTGCGCTTCGCCAAGACCGCGCCGACCGTGATCATGCTCGCCGGTCTCCAGGGTGCCGGTAAGACCACCCTCGCCGGAAAGCTCGGCCACTGGCTCAAGGCGCAGGGCCACAGCCCGCTGCTCGTGGCCTGTGACCTCCAGCGGCCGAACGCGGTGAACCAGCTCGGCGTCGTCGCCGAGCGCGCCGGCGTCGCGATCTATGCGCCCCAGCCGGGCAACGGCGTCGGTGACCCGGTCCAGGTCGCCAAGGACTCCATCGAGTTCGCGAAGACCAAGGTCCACGACATCGTCATCGTGGACACCGCCGGCCGCCTGGGCATCGACCAGGAGCTGATGCAGCAGGCCGCGGACATCCGCGACGCGGTGCGTCCGGACGAGATCCTCTTCGTCGTCGACGCGATGATCGGTCAGGACGCGGTCAACACCGCCGAGGCCTTCCGCGACGGCGTCGGCTTCGACGGCGTGGTGCTCTCCAAGCTCGACGGCGACGCCCGCGGCGGTGCCGCCCTGTCGGTCGCGCACGTGACCGGCAAGCAGGTCATGTTCGCCTCCAACGGCGAGAAGCTGGACGACTTCGACGCGTTCCACCCGGACCGCATGGCGTCCCGCATCCTCGGCATGGGCGACATGCTCAGCCTGATCGAGAAGGCCGAGCAGACCTTCAGCCAGGACGAGGCCGAGAAGATGGCGGCCAAGCTGGCGAAGGGGCCGAAGGAGTTCACGCTCGACGACTTCCTGTCCCAGATGGAGCAGGTCCGCAAGATGGGCAGCATCAGCAAGCTGCTCGGGATGCTGCCCGGCATGGCGCAGATGAAGGACCAGATCAACAACCTCGACGAGCGCGACGTGGACCGCACCGCCGCGATCATCAAGTCGATGACCCCGGCCGAGCGCCAGGACCCGCACATCATCAACGGCTCGCGCCGCGCCCGTATCGCCAAGGGCTCGGGTGTGGAGGTCAGCGCGGTCAAGAACCTCGTGGAGCGCTTCTTCGAGGCCCGCAAGATGATGTCGCGCATGGCCCAGGGCGGCGGCATGCCGGGCATGCCGGGAATCCCGGGAATGGGCGGCGGCCCCGGCCGGCAGAAGAAGCAGCAGAAGCAGGCCAAGGGCAAGCGCAAGAGCGGCAACCCGATGAAGCGCAAGGCCGAGGAGCAGGCCGCGGCCGCGCGCCGCGAGCAGGGCGACAACCCGCTGGAGCTGCCGGCTCAGGCCCCGCAGAACTTCGAACTGCCCGACGAGTTCAAGAAATTCATGGGCTGAGACCGATCCGTCGGCCACAGCCGCTGAAATCGCCCGTCACGGTCGTCCGTGGCGGGCGATTTCGCTGTCCGGTCAGAGCTGTCCGGTCGGAGCTGTCAGGTCGGAGGGGAAGGCACGGGCTAGACGCGCGCGATGAGATAGCGGAAGACATTCGGCATCCAGACGGTCCCGTCCCGGCGCAGATAGGGGTGCAGGGCCTCGACCAATTCCTTGGTCACCTGCTCCTCGTCCGTCGCCCGCATCGCCGCGTCGAACGCGCCCGTCGACAGCAGACCGCGCACCGCGCTGCCCATGTCGGCGTAGCCGTACGGGCACGACACCCGCCCCGAGCCGTCCGGCACGAGCCCGGCCCGGCGGGCCAGGTCCTCCAGATCGTCACGGCCACTCGGCCGCCAGCGAGCGGGCGCGCACATAGGGTCCGCGAGCCGGGCCGCGACCCGAAGCGCCCCCGAGGCCGCGCAGCGCTCCTGCGGTCCCCAGCCGGCCAGGACGACCGGAGCGCCGTGCTCCGCGCAAGCGGCGGCCCGGGACAGCGCCTCCGCCATGCCGCGGGCGCTGCCGCCCGCGCAGTACAGCGGATCGAAGGCCGTGATGAGGTTGAAGGCCGGAGCACCGGGTTCGAGGACGCACTCCGGACCGCCGTGGCCCAGCCGGGTGCCGTCGCCGCCGGTGTCCTTGGGTATCAGCCGTTCCCGGGCCAGCTCCAGCCTGCGCCCGTCCTGGTCGACGCCGGAGACGGCGGCCCCGCGGGCCGCCGCCATCAGCAGCGCCAGGCCGGAGCCGCAGCCGAGGCTGAGCAGCCGGGTGCCGGGACCGACCTCCAGTCGTTCGTAGACCGCTTCGTAGAGCGGCACCAGCATCCGTTCCTGGATTTCCGCCCAGTCGCGGGCCCGGGGATCGGGCGACGTGGAGGACGGCCGGTGCCGCCGTACGAGCGTTGGTGTCATCGAAAGCGCCCCAATCCGCCGAGAGACGTGATCTGGTCCTGATTGCCGCCCCCGTGTGCTGCTGTGCGCGCTGCTGTGAAACACCCCCGATAGCCAGAGAACTCCGCTTCCGTCCCCGAGTCCAGAGGGTCGGTGCCAGAACGTTCCCGTCTGCCCACGATGGCATGTGCCGGGTGTCATCGCACGGAGAGGATTTCGGGGAGGGGCCCGACGGAAACCCGGCGGGAGAAGGGGCCGACCGGGCGAATCGGGTGGGGACGGCCGGTGGCCGCGGACCGGCCGGAAGGTTTCCCGGAAGGTGTCCCGAACGGGGCCGTGAAGGGGGCCGTGACGGGGGATTCACGCTCGACCCTGAGCGCCCCGTACCATTCGCACCATGGCAAAGGCTCCCATTCTCACCCCCCAGGCGGAAGATTTCCCGCGCTGGTACCAGGACTTGATCAACAAGGCCGAGCTGGCCGACAACGGCCCGGTGCGCGGCACCATGGTCATCCGCCCGTACGGGTACGGGCTCTGGGAGCGCATGCAGCAGGAGATGGACGCGCGCATCAAGGACGCGGGCGCCCAGAACGCGTACTTCCCGCTCTTCATCCCGCAGTCCTACCTGACGAAGGAAGCCGAGCACGTCGAGGGCTTCGCCCCCGAGCTGGCGGTCGTCACGCACGGCGGCGGCAAGGAGCTGGAGGAGCCGGTCGTCGTCCGGCCGACCTCCGAGACGATCATCAACGAGTACTTCTCCAAGTGGGTGCAGAGCTACCGCGACCTGCCCCTGCTGATCAACCAGTGGGCCAACGTGGTCCGTTGGGAGATGCGCCCGCGCGTCTTCCTCCGGACGAGCGAGTTCCTCTGGCAGGAGGGCCACACCGCCCACGCCACCTACGAGGACGCCCGCGACTACGCCGCCCGGATCCACCGCGACGTCTACGCCGACTTCATGGTCAACGTCCTCGGCATCGACGTGGTCCTGGGCCGCAAGACCGCCAAGGAGCGGTTCGCCGGTGCCATCAACACCCTCACCCTCGAGGGCATGATGGGCGACGGCAAGGCCCTCCAGCTGGGCACCAGCCACGAGCTGGGCCAGAACTTCGCCAAGGCCTTCAACACCCAGTACCTGTCCAAGGGCGGCCAGCAGGAGCTGGTCTGGCAGACCTCGTGGGGCGTCTCGACCCGCATGGTCGGCGGCCTGATCATGTCGCACGGTGACGACAACGGTCTGCGCGTCCCGCCGCGGCTGGCGCACGTCCAGGTCGTCGTCATGGCGATCAAGGGCGACGAGGCCGTGGCCAAGGTCCGCGAGCTCGGCGACCGGCTGAAGGCCGCGGGCATCCGCGTCCAGGTCGACGACCGCGTCGACACCCCCTTCGGCCGCCGGGCCGTGGACTGGGAGCTCAAGGGCGTACCGGTCCGCATCGAGATCGGCCCGCGCGACCTGGAGAACGGCACCGCGATGCTGGCCCGCCGGATCCCCGGCGGCAAGGAGCCGGTGGCGATCGACTCCCTCGTCGACCTGCTGCCGAAGGTGCTGGAGGAGGACCAGGCGCAGCTGCTGCGCGAGTCGCGCGAGCGCCGTGAGGCCCGTACGGCCGACGTCACCACCATCGAGGAGGCCGCCGAGGCCGCCGTCGCCGGTGGCTGGGCGCGGATCCGCTGGGCGGACCTGGGTCCCGAGGGCGAGGCCAAGCTCGGTGAGCAGGCCGTGTCCGTGCGCTGCCTGGTCGCCGAGGACGGCTCGGTGCCGGACGCGGACGACGCCCCGGGCACCGTCGCCATCGTCGGTCGCGCCTACTGAGCCCGCCCGGGCATCGACGGGCGCCCGGGCCGCCAGGGGGCACGCCCCCGGCGTGTGCCGGCCCGATTCACCCTTACCGGTGAGTCAGTACGTCCACTCTTGCGAACGGGTGCGCGGCTTCTCCACAGATCTGCGCACCCGCCCTCGTCAGGACGCATGAGCGTGAAACTGACTGGTACGTGCAAATTATTTGGGATGGCCCGGTATCGGAACACCGGGCCTTCCTTGCTCGTTGTCACGACGTGAGCACGACACCACCTGTTCTCGCCGCAGAGCTGGCGCAGGCGTGGGCCGACATTCAGCGGTACCACCCCGAGCTGCCAGATCTTGCCGCGCCCGAATCGTTGATCGGGGAGTCGTCGTCCGCCTGCGGCGCCGAGCTCTCCTTCGAACGGCTGCTGCACGAGGCAGTTCACGGCATCGCGGCCGCCCGCGGTATCCGTGACACCTCACGCGCCGGCCGCTACCACAACCGCCGGTTCCTCGCGATCGCCGAGGAACTGGGGCTCGACCACAGCGATGAGCCGCATCCCAGTAGCGGCTTCTCCCTGGTCGTGCTCAATCCGGAGGCGCGCAAGCGCTACCGCCCGACCATCGACAGACTCCAGCGCGCCCTCAAGGCGCACACGGTCGCGACCGCCGCCGACACCTCGCGCACGTTCCGGGGTCCCGCCGCGCGGCACGGCTCCTCCGGCGGAGGGGTGCGCGTGAAGGCGGTGTGTGACTGCGGCCGTAATGTCCGGGTCGTGCCCTCCGTGCTGGCCCAGGCGCCGATCATGTGCGGTGGCTGCGGCAAGCCGTTCCGTATCCCCGAGGCCGTATCGGTCGGCTGACCTGGAGCGGTGTGGCACAATGGGACGCTGTACTCGACAGTCGCATAGGACCCCTCTCTCCTCCGGCTGACGCGTCCATCGGGCACCCGAGTACCGCAACCCCACGTGGCATCTCATGTGCCCAACCACGTCAAGACCAGGAGACACCACTCCAGTGGCAGTCAAGATCAAGCTGAAGCGTCTGGGCAAGATCCGTTCGCCTCACTACCGCATCGTCGTCGCCGACTCCCGTACCCGCCGTGACGGCCGGGCCATCGAGGAGATCGGTCTGTACCACCCGGTGCAGAACCCCTCGCGCATCGAGGTCGACACGGACCGCGTCCAGTACTGGCTGAGCGTCGGCGCGCAGCCGACCGAGCCCGTCATGGCCATCCTCAAGGTCACCGGCGACTGGCAGAAGTTCAAGGGCCTGCCGGCCCCGGCCCCGATGCTCCTCCCCGCGACCAAGGAGGACAAGCGTCGCGCGTTCGACGAGTTCACCAAGGGTCTCGAGGCTGGCGCCGCGAAGGGTGAGGCCATCACCCCGAAGGCCAAGAAGTCGGAGAAGAAGGACGAGGCCGCCGCGGCCGAGTCCGCTGAGTCGACCGAGGCCTGAGGATGCTCGAGGAGGCCCTTGAGCACCTCGTAAAGGGCATCGTCGACAACCCCGACGAGGTGCAGGTCGCTTCGCGCAACCTGCGCCGTGGTCGCGTGCTCGAGGTCCGGGTGCACCCCGATGACCTCGGCAAGGTGATCGGCCGTAACGGCCGCACCGCACGCGCACTGCGCACCGTCGTGGGCGCCATCGGCGGCCGTGGTATCCGTGTCGACCTCGTCGACGTGGATCAGGTCCGCTGAGAAGCGATAGAGCACCGGCACGGGCCGGGAAGGGTTACGGCCCTTCCCGGCCCGTTGTCGCGTTCGTACGCAAAAGCCGCGTCCGTGTGCGGAAGCCGTCCGCGGAAGCAGAGAAGGATTCACAGTGCAGCTGGTAGTCGGCAGGATCGGCCGCGCCCATGGGATCAAGGGCGAGGTCACGGTTGAGGTGCGTACGGACGAGCCCGAGCTGCGGCTCGGCCCCGGCGCCGTCCTGGCCACGGACCCCGCCGGGGTGGGGCCGCTGACCATCGAGACCGGCCGGGTGCACAGCGGCCGGCTGCTGCTGCGGTTCGCCGGCGTCAAGGACCGCACGGGCGCCGAGGCGCTCCGCAACACGCTCCTGATCGCCGAGATCGACCCCGAGGACGTCCCCGAGGACCCCGAGGAGTTCTACGACCACCAGCTGATGGACCTGGACGTCGTCACCGTCGACGGGGTCGAGATCGGCCGGATCACCGAGATCTCCCACCTGCCGTCGCAGGACCTGTTCATCGTGGAGCGCCCCGACGGCAGCGAGGTGATGATCCCCTTCGTCGCCGAGATCGTGCCGGAGATCGACCTGGAGGCGCAGCGTGCGATCATCGACCCGCCGCCGGGCCTGATCGACGCCGACCAGGCCGTGGTCGCGAGCGCCCGGGACGCCGAGGCGGCCGACGCCACGGAGTCCGGCGAGGCGGGCGACGACGAGAAGGGGGACGCGTGATGCGGCTCGACGTCGTCACGATCTTCCCCGAGTACCTGGAACCGCTGAACGTCTCGCTCGTCGGCAAGGCCCGGGCCCGCGGCCAGCTCGATGTGCGCATCCACGACCTGCGGGAATGGACGCACGACCGGCACAACACCGTCGACGACACCCCGTACGGCGGCGGCCCCGGCATGGTCATGAAGCCCGACCCCTGGGGCGAGGCGCTCGACTCGATCATCGAGTCCGGTGACGGCTCCGAGGACGCTTCCGGGGACGGCGGGGCCCGCCCCGTCCTGGTCGTTCCGACGCCCAGCGGCAAGCCCTTCACCCAGCAGCTCGCCGTGGAGCTGTCCGAGAAGCCGTGGCTGGTCTTCACCCCCGCCCGTTACGAGGGCATCGACCGCCGCGTCATCGAGGAGTACGGCGACCGCCTCGACGTGCGCGAGGTCTCCATCGGCGACTACGTGCTGGCGGGCGGCGAAGCCCCGGTCCTGGTCATGGTCGAGGCCATCGCCCGGCTGCTGCCCGGTGTGCTGGGCAACGCCGAATCGCACCGGGACGACTCCTTCGCCCCCGGCGCCATGGCCGACCTCCTGGAGGGCCCGGTCTACACCAAGCCTCCCCAGTGGCGCGGCCGCGGCATCCCGGACGTCCTGCTCAGCGGCCACCACGGCAAGATCGCCCGGTGGCGCCGCGACGAGGCCTTCCGCCGCACGGTGCTGAACCGGCCCGATCTGATCCGCCGCGCCGACCCGGCCGCCTTCGACAAGAAGGACCGCGAAACCCTCTCGATCCTGGGCTGGGCGCCGGGGCCCGACGGCCGATTTGGGCCACTGGCCCCGGACGTGGAAGAATAAGCCGTTGCCTTGCGTCCGGCGCGCGCCCCTGCCACAGGGGGAACGACGTTCGCCCGACGTTTCGGTACACCCCCATCATCATTACTAATTTCCGCTGATGACCTGTGGCATCGGCGAGGAGAGCAGACGGTTATGAACCTTCTCGACAACGTCGACGCCGCATCGCTGCGCACGGACGTCCCGAACTTCCGCCCGGGTGACACCGTGAACGTTCACGTTCGCGTCATCGAAGGCAACCGCTCCCGTGTGCAGCAGTTCAAGGGTGTCGTCATCCGTCGCCAGGGTGCGGGCGTCCGCGAGACCTTCACGGTCCGCAAGGTCTCCTTCTCCGTCGGCGTCGAGCGCACCTTCCCGGTGAACTCCCCGATCTTCGAGAAGATCGAGCTCGTCACCCGCGGTGACGTGCGTCGCGCCAAGCTGTACTACCTCCGTGAGCTCCGCGGCAAGGCCGCGAAGATCAAGGAGAAGCGCGACAACTGAGCTTCTGTCGGGGGTCCTGGCCGGGCCGGATAGGCTTTCGGCTCGATGGACACCGACGCACAGCTTTCGGAGCGCGACCGCTCTCCAGAACCCGCCGAGGGGGAGGAGCAGGGGTCGCGCTCCGCGCGTATTTCCGGGGACTCCCCGGACGAGCCCGCCGAGCGGGCGGCCGGGCGCTCCGAGCGCCTCTCCTTCGCCGCCGTGGGGCAGTGGCTGACCGGCGGCGGACCGCTGCGCCGGGCCGGGCTGCTGCTGACCGCCTGCATGATCTTCCTGCTCCTGGTCAGCAGCTATCTCGTGCAGCCCTTCCTGATCCCCTCCAGATCGATGGAGAACACCTTCCAGGTCGGCGACCGGGTGCTGGTCAACAAGCTCGCCTACCGCTTCGGCGGCGAGCCGCGCCGCGGTGACGTGGTGGTCTTCGACGGCACCGACTCCTTCATCCAGGGCAGACCGCCCGAGAACCCGGTGGCGGCGCTGGTGCGCGAGGGGGCCTCGGCCGTCGGGCTGATGCGGCCGGCGGAGACGGACTACATCAAGCGGGTCGTGGGCGTCGGCGGCGACCGGGTCCGCTGCTGCGACCAGCGCGGCAGGCTCGAGGTGAACGGCCGGCCGGTGATCGAGGACTACCTCCACCCGGGCGACACACCCTCCGAGGTGCCGTTCGACATCGTGGTCCCGGAAGGCAAACTCTGGGTGATGGGTGATCATCGCAGTGACTCCCGTGACTCCCGTGACCACCTCGGCGAGCCCGGTGGCGGCACGGTCCCGGTGGACCGGGTCATCGGCCGGGCGGATTGGATCGGCTGGCCCCTCGGCCGGATGACGTCGGTGAAACGGCCCGAAGCCTTCGCGCGCGTACCGGAGCCGGGGCAGGGGCCGGGGCACGGCGGGAGCCCGCATGGGTAGCCGGGGGCGTACGGAGCAGGCGCCGGGCGGGCGGGCCGCGCGACGGAAGGCGGCGCGGCGGGTCAAGCGACGGCGGCGTCGGTCGGCGGTCAAGGAGGTGCCGATCCTCATAGGGGTGGCGCTGCTGATCGCGCTGGTGCTGAAGACCTTCCTGGTGCAGGCGTTCGTGATCCCGTCCGGCTCGATGGAACAGACCATCCGGATCGGCGACCGGGTGCTGGTGGACAAGCTGACGCCGTGGTTCGGGTCGAAACCGGAGCGCGGCGACGTCGTGGTCTTCAAGGACCCGGGCGGCTGGCTCGACGGGGAACCGAAGGCCGGGCCCGACCCCGTGGTCATCAAACAGGGAAAGCAGTTTCTGACGTTTATCGGCCTGCTGCCCTCCGCCGATGAACAGGATTTGATTAAGCGGGTCGTCGGGGTCGGCGGCGATACCGTCAAGTGCTGTGACAAGGACGGCAGAGTCACGGTCAACGGAACGCCGCTCAACGAGCCGTATCTCAACCCGGGGGACGTTCCCTCGCAGTTGAAATTCGAGGTGAAGGTGGCCCCCGGCCGGATCTTCGTGATGGGCGATCACCGCTCCGATTCGGCCGATTCGCGCTATCACCTGGACGAACCCGGGAACGGCACGATCGCCGAGGACATGGTGGTGGGGCGCGCCACGGTCATCGCCTGGCCGTTCGGCCACTGGCGGCGGCTGGCCGAACCGAACACCTTCGCATCGGTCGGGGACGCGCCGGGGACGAGGACGTCGGCGCGCGGTTCGCCGAATAGTGTGTCTCTCATGGATCGGCAAGGAATGATCCAGCTCCCGACCCCTGCGGAACTCCCGCTCGTTATGGGAGTGGTGGGCCTGCGTCGTATGTACGACAGGCGGCAGCGCGGAGTGAGGAGTGGATGTGGGGGATTTGGCGGTAGGCGCCCGTTCCGGTCACGGAGAGCCGGAAAAGCGGCCCGGGGAAGCTGAGCAGTCGCCCGTGGGCGAGGCGCCGGAGGTGGCCGTGTCCCAGGCGTCCCAGCCAACCCAGGCGCCCCAGACCTCGCAGGAAACGACGGGTGGACCGGTGGGTGGACCGACAGGCGGATCGCCGGGCGCGGACCCCGGCGATGTGACGCCCGAGAGCGACGCGACGCAGGACGGACAGCGGGCGGCCAAGAAGCAACGATCCTTCTGGAAGGAACTGCCGATCCTCATCGGCATCGCCCTGCTGCTCGCGCTGGTCATCAAGACGTTCCTGGTGCAGGCGTTCTCCATCCCCTCCGACTCCATGCAGGACACCCTGCAGCGCGGTGACCGGGTGCTGGTGGACAAGCTGACGCCGTGGTTCGGTTCGAAACCCGAGCGCGGCGAGGTGGTGGTCTTCCACGATCCGGGCGGCTGGCTCGACGAGACGACGACGGCGGACCCCGGTCCGGTCGCGGGCGGCATCCAGAAGGTCCTGAGCTTCATCGGCCTGATGCCCTCCGCCGAGGAGAAGGACCTGATCAAGCGGGTCATCGCGGTCGGCGGGGACACCGTCGAGTGCAAGGGCAACAACGACCCGGTGACGGTCAACGGCAAGGCCCTCAAGGAGCCGTACATCTTCCCGGGCAACACCCCCTGCGGTGACAAGCCGTTCGGCCCGATCAAGGTCCCCAAGGGCCGGATCTGGGTGATGGGCGACCACCGCCAGAACTCCCTGGACTCGCGCTACCACCAGGAACTGGACAAGTTCCAGGGCACGGTCTCGGAGGACGAGGTCGTCGGGCGCGCGATCGTCATCGCCTGGCCGATCAACCGCTGGTCCACCCTGCCCGTCCCGGACACCTTCGACCAGAAGGGGATCGGCGCGGCCGTCGCGCCGCCGGCCCTCGGGCTCGCGGGCGCGGTGCCGCTGGTGCTCTGGCGCCGGAGCCGGATCGCCAGGAAGACCGTGCTGAAGGGCTGACCGCGTCCGTACCGCCGGGTAGTGTGCGATTCCGTGCCCCCGGGCATGGAATCCGATCTTCTACGCGGGACGGGGGCACGGGATGAGCGCGGTGACACGTACGACCGACGGCCACGGCCGCGCGGGCAGGACACTGTCCGGGCTGGCCGTGGCCGTCGGTCTGTTGCTCTTCCTCGGCGGATTCGTATGGGGAGCCGTCCTCTACCGCCCCTACACCGTGCCCACCAACTCCATGTCGCCCACCATCGGGATCGGCGACCGGGTCCTCGCCCAGCGGATCCACGGCGACGACGTGCGACGCGGGGACGTCGTCGTCTTCGAGGACCGGCTCTGGGCCGACCAGCCCATGGTCAAGCGGGTCGTCGGGGTCGGCGGTGACAAGGTCGCCTGCTGCGACCGGCAGGGCCGGATGACGATCAACGGCGAGCCGCTGGTGGAGCCGTACGTGCCGGGGACGGGGCCGGCCTCGCCGACCGGCTTCTCCGCCACCGTGCCCGACGGACAGCTCTTCCTCCTCGGCGACCACCGCGCCGACTCCCTGGACTCCCGCACCCACCTGAACGACGCCGGCCGGGGATCCGTGCCGCGCACGGCCGTCAAGGCGCGCGTGGACGCCACCGCCTGGCCCATGGCCGGCTGGGGCATGATCGACCGGCCCGCCGCCTTCGCCGCGCTGCCGGGCGGCACCTCACGGCCCGGACCGCTGCCGCTGGTGGTGACCTCGGTCGTCGTCGGGGCCGCGCTTATCCTGGGCGGTGCGGCGTACGGGCCCCTCGCACGCCGGCTGACCAGGAACGGAAGGGCGATGGCGGTATCGCATGGCTGACGGCGCACGCAGGGCGGCGCGCGTGATCCTGCTCGATGCGCGGGACCGCGTCCTGCTGATGAACGGCTTCGAGCCGGCCGACCCCACGAGCACCTGGTGGTTCACCCCGGGCGGTGGGCTGGAGGGCGACGAGACCTGGGAGCAGGCGGCGCGGCGCGAGCTGGCCGAGGAGACCGGGATCACAGAGATCGAGCTGGGCCCGGTGCTCTGGCGCCGGTTCTGCTCCTTCCCCTTCGACGGGCGGCGCTGGGACCAGGAGGAGCACTACTTCCTGGCCCGCACCGAGCAGGCGGGGGAGTGGACCGGAGGCGGGACCGAACTGGAGCGCCGCAGTGTCACGGGCCTGCGGTGGTGGACCTGCGAGGAACTCCTCGCGGCCCGTGAGACGGTGTATCCGACCAGGCTCGGCGAGCTGCTGCGTACGCTGCTCGACGAGGGACCCCCGAGTACGCCGGTGCTCCTGGAGACTGAGCGCGCCTGACGCACAATGGGGGGACGCACGGCTGAAGGGGAACATGCCATGAGCGCCGAGGACCTCGAAAAGTACGAGACCGAGATGGAGCTGAAGCTCTACCGGGAGTACCGCGATGTCGTCGGTCTGTTCAAATACGTGATCGAGACCGAGCGCCGTTTCTATCTCACGAACGACTACGAGATGCAGGTCCACTCCGTACAGGGTGAGGTCTTCTTCGAGGTCTCGATGGCCGACGCCTGGGTGTGGGACATGTACCGCCCTGCCCGGTTCGTGAAACAGGTGCGGGTCCTCACGTTCAAGGACGTGAACATCGAGGAGCTGAACAAGAGCGATCTCGACCTTCCGGGTGGCTGAGTTGTCCACAACCGACGGGTTGTCCACCAAGATCCAATAGTTGGCGGCGGGCGCGGCACAGTCGGTGCCGGAGGTGGTGCCCGTGAACGCCCGAGGAGCACTCGGTCGCTACGGCGAGGATCTGGCCGTGCGTCGGCTGGCCGAGGCGGGGATGAGGATCCTGGACCGCAATTGGCGGTGCCGGGAAGGCGAGATCGACATCGTGGCGTCCGACGGTGACGCCCTGGTGGTCTGTGAGGTCAAGGCGCGCCGCGCGGGCCCCTACGAACACCCGATGGCGTCGGTTCGGGCCGGCAAGGCCGAGCGACTGCGGCGGCTCGCCGAATGCTGGCTGGAGCGGCACGGCGGACCGCCGCCGGGCGGGGTGCGGATCGATCTGGTGGGGGTGGTCGTCCCCGACCGGGGCGCGCCCGTCGTCGAGCACGTCAAGGGGGTGGCCTGATGGGTTTCGCCCGTACGTGCTCGGTGGCCCTCGTCGGGGTCGAAGGGGTCGTGGTCGAGGTCCAGGCCGACCTGGAGCCGGGCGTCGCGGCCTTCACCCTCGTCGGCCTCCCCGACAAGAGCCTCGTGGAAAGCCGGGACCGGGTCCGCGCCGCGGTCGTGAACTCCGGGGCGGAGTGGCCGCAGAAGAAGCTGACGGTGGGTCTGAGCCCGGCCTCGGTCCCCAAGGGCGGCAGCGGCTTCGACCTGGCGGTGGCCTGCGCGGTGCTGGGGGCCGCCGAGCGCATCGACCCGCGCGAGATCGCCGACCTGATGATGATCGGTGAACTGGGCCTCGACGGCCGGGTCCGCCCGGTGCGCGGCATCCTCCCCGCGGTGCTCGCCGCCGCCGAGGCCGGCTACCGCCAGGTCGTCGTCCCCGAACGCACGACGGCCGAGGCCTCCTTGGTGCCCGGCGTCTCGGTGCTCGGCGTCCGCAGCCTCCGTCAGCTGATCGCCGTGCTGACGGACGAGCCGGTGCCCGAGGAGGAGGACCGGCCGCGTGAAGGCCGCCCCGACCCGATGCTGGCGGGGCTGTCGCTGCCGGGGGTGGGGATCGGGGCGGGCGCCCTCCTCGGCGAGCGCCGGCCGGACCTCGCCGAGGTCGCCGGCCAGAGCAGGGCGCGCCGGGCGCTGGAGGTCGCCGCGGCCGGGCGCCACCACCTCTACTTCCAGGGCCCGCCGGGCGCCGGCAAGACCATGCTCGCGGAGCGGCTGCCCGGTCTGCTGCCGCCGCTCACGCCACAGGAATCCCTGGAGGTGACCGCGGTGCACTCGGTGGCCGGGGTGCTGCCCGCCGGGCAACCGCTCGTCGAGCGGGCACCGTACTGCGCACCCCACCACTCCGCGTCCATGGCCTCGCTCGTCGGCGGTGGTTCGGGGATGCCCCGGCCCGGGGCGGTGTCATTGGCGCACAAGGGCGTGTTGTTCCTGGACGAGGCCCCCGAGTTCTCGGGGCGGGTGCTCGACGCCCTTCGGCAGCCACTGGAGTCGGGGCACGTGATCGTGGCCCGTTCCGCGGGGGTGATGAGACTGCCTGCCCGCTTCCTTCTCGCCCTGGCCGCCAACCCCTGCCCGTGCGGGCGGCACGGACTGACCGGCGAGGGCTGCGACTGTGCCCCTCAGACGGTCAGGCGGTACCGGGCGCGTCTGTCCGGGCCGCTCATGGACCGCGTCGACCTGCGGGTGACGGTCGAGCCGGTGGCCCGGTCCGAGCTCGTCGGCCTGGGGGCGGGGCACGGGGCGGAGACCACCGCGGACGTCGCCGCGCGTGTCCGCGCCGCCCGGGACCGGGCCCTCTTCCGGTACGCGGACACGCCCTGGCACACCAACAGCGAAGTGCCCGGACACGAACTGCGGACCCGCTGGCGCGCTGCCCCGGAAGCCCTGGCCGAGGCCGAACGCGACATGGAGCGAGGGCTGCTGACGGCACGTGGCCTCGACCGGGTGCTGCGGGTGGCCTGGACGCTCGCGGACCTCGCGGGACACGACCGCCCCGACGTGACGGACGTGAACCACGCACTCGAACTGCGTACGGGCTTTCGGCGCAGCCCCGCCCTGGCCGGAGCCCCGGCATGACGCGCTTCACCCCGGGCTTCCCGCCGGATTCCACCGCGGATCCCGCCCCGGGGCCCACCTCGGGGCCCACCTCGGGTCCCACCTCGGGGCCCGCTCCGGTCGCCGTCCCGGACGGCGAACGGCTCGCCAGGGCCGCATTGACGCGGCTGACCGAGCCGGGGGACGAGACCGTGGGGCGGTGGGTGCGGGAGCTGGGGCCCGCCGCCCTGGTCCGGGGGCTGACGGGGGCGGGCCCGCCCCCGAAGGGAGCGCGCGAGGAGCGATTGGCGGGGTGCCGGGCTCGCGCCACTCTCCTCGACCCGGCGGGCGACCTCGATGCCGTGGCCCGGCTGGGCGGCCGCTTCCTGTGCCCCGGCGACCGGGAATGGCCCCGGCAGCTCGACGACCTCGGTGATGCCCGCCCCCTCGGTCTGTGGGTGCGCGGCCGTGCGAACGTTCGACTGTGGGCGCTGCGCTCCGTCGCCGTGGTCGGCGCCCGGGCCTGCACCGACTACGGATCGCACGTGGCGGCCACTTTCGGGGCCGGGCTGGCCGAGCGCGGCTGGGTGGTGGTCTCCGGCGCCGCCTACGGGGTCGACGGGGCGGCGCACCGCGGGGCGCTCGCCGCGGGCGGGGCGACGGTGGCCGTGCTGGCCTCGGGGGTGGACGTGCCCTATCCGCGAGGACACACCGAGTTGATCGACCGGATCGCGGAACAGGGGCTCGTCCTGGCCGAGTTGCCGCCCGGTGGTCATCCCACGCGCAGCCGGTTCGTCCTGCGCAACCGTGTCATCGCCGCGTTGACGCGCGGGACGCTGGTCGTGGAGGCCGAATACCGCAGCGGATCCCTCGTCACGGCACGCCGGGCACGGCAGCTGGGCCGGCACACCATGGGCGTTCCCGGGCCGGTCACTTCCGGACTGTCGGCCGGTGTGCACGAACTGCTGCGCGAGGAAGCGAGCCTGGTGACCGACGCCGCCGAGGTCGCCGAGCTGGTCGGCGACATCGGCGAGCTGGCACCCGAGCGGCGCGGGCCGATCGTGGCCCGGGATCTGCTGGAGCCCACGGCAGCCGGAGTGCTGGAGGCCGTGCCCGGACGGGGCGGCGGACACCTGGACGACATCGCCCGGGAGGCGGCCCTGGGCCGGGACCGGACGCTCGCCGGACTCTACGAACTCCAGGCCCTGGGCTTCGTCGAACGTCGTGGTGACCTCTGGCAGTTGGCCGGGCCGCCGTCAACATCCGGCACCCCCAAGCCCCCCGGACGACGCCCGACCGTGCGGCGAGGCGGTACTTGACCTGGGGCGATCGGGTGAAAGGGTTAAGGAGATGACCGAGGCAGCCGATGCGGCGAGCTCTGTACGGCCGCCGTACAACCATGCGGCCGCCATGCCGGGGCGCCGGCGGCGGAACATATCCGCGCATCACCGAAGGAGTTCCCTTCGCTCACCGCGACGCCTCAGTCACGCTACGCTCACGGGAATCCCGCCATTCGTACCCCTCGATCCACGTCACACCAGAACGGCTCAAGACGACGAATGCCCCAGCACACCTCCGGGTCCGACCGCGCGGCTGCGCCGCCCGCAGCTCGCGGCGCCGCGCGCCCTCCCGCGCCCTCGACGCTCGACGAGCTGTGGCGGTCGTACAAGGCCTCGGGCGACGAACGGCTGCGGGAGCAGTTGATCCTGCACTACTCGCCGCTGGTGAAATACGTGGCGGGCCGGGTCAGCGTCGGGCTGCCGCCCAATGTCGAGCAGGCCGACTTCGTCTCCTCCGGGATCTTCGGACTGATCGACGCCATCGAGAAGTTCGATCCCGCGCGGGCCATCAAGTTCGAGACCTATGCCATCACCCGGATCCGGGGGGCGATGATCGACGAACTGCGCGCACTGGACTGGATCCCGCGCTCGGTCCGGCAGAAGGCGCGTGCCGTCGAGCGTGCCTACGCCACGCTGGAGGCCGAGCTGCGCCGGACGCCCTCCGAGGCGGAGGTCGCCGCGGAGATGGGCATCGCCCTGGAGGAACTGCATAGCGTTTTCAGCCAGTTGTCCCTGGCCAACGTGGTGGCGCTGGAAGATCTGCTGCACGCCGGCGAGGAAGGCGGCGAGCGGCTCAGCCTGATGGACACGCTGGAGGACACCGCGGCCGACGACCCGGTCGAGGTGGCCGAGGACCACGAGCTGCGCCGACTGCTGGCCCGTGCCATCAACACCCTCCCGGAGCGCGAGAAGACCGTCGTCACCCTGTACTACTACGAGGGCCTCACGCTGGCCGAGATCGGTCAGGTGCTCGGTGTCACCGAGAGCCGGGTCAGTCAGATCCACACCAAGTCGGTGCTCCAGCTGCGGGCCAAGCTGGCGGATGTCGGACGCTGAATCGTCCCTCCAGCGTCGTCCTCGACGGGGCGGGTCCGTAGAGTGGACGCGTGCCCAGGATTCGAGCGGCCTCCGTGGCCGAGCACCGGACAATGCAGCGCGGCGCCCTGCTGGACGCCGCCCGCTCCCTGCTGTCCGAAGGCGGTACGGAGGCGCTGACCTTCCCCGCCCTCGCCGAGCGCACCGGACTCGCGCGGTCCTCGGTCTATGAGTACTTCCGCTCGCGGGCGGCGGTGGTCGAGGAGCTGTGCGCTGTCGACTTCCCCGTCTGGGCGGCGGAGGTCGAGGCCGCGATGGACCGGGCGGACACGCCCGAGGCGAAGATCGAAGCGTATGTGCGACAGCAGCTCGCGCTCGTCGGCGACCGCCGTCATCGGGCCGTGGTCGCGATCTCGGCGGGCGAGCTGGACGCAGGGGCCCGCGAGAAGATCCGCGCCGCGCACGGCGGGCTGATCGCCATGGTCGTCGAGGCCCTCATGGGCCTCGGCCACGAGCAGCCGCGACTGGCCGCCATGCTCCTCCAGGGCGTGGTGGACGCCGCGGTCCGCCGGATCGAGCTGGGCGCGGCCGAGGAGCCGCACCGGATCACCGAGGCAGCGGTCTCCATGGCCCTGCGCGGCGTCCGAGGCTGACCTCTCCCCTTCGCCCCCTCCGCCTCCTGTGCCCTCTCCGCCCTCTTCGGTGGCCGTCGCCCCGGAGGCCACCGGTGTCAGTGCGACGCTGCCAATCCCCAGGGGAGGTGGCGGGAAGGCGCCGGTCATCGGGAGCAGGCGGGACGGGGCGCGGCGGAGCATGTCCGGCGGCAGCAGGCTCAGCGGGTCGAGGTAGGTCTCACCGCGCCGCAGTCCCCAGTGCAGACAGCCTGCCGGGCCGGGGGCACCTCCCACGCCGTTCAGGCAGTGGCGGGAGAACGGCCCGCCCGCCAGGACACCGATCACCTCTCCCGCCGCCACCCGGTCGCCCTCGCGGGCCGTCGCCCGTACTGGCTCGTACGTCGTGCGCAGGGGCGGATCTCCGGTGCCCGACAGCTCAACCACCAGCACCGGGCGCCCCGCGACCGGGCCGGCGAAGGTGATCGTGCCCGGCGCGGCGGCCCGGACCGGCTGCCCGGCGGCAGCCGCGAGGTCCACCCCGCGGTGGCCCGCCTTCCACGGCTCCGGCGGCGGGTCCCAGCCCCGCAGGACCAGGGGCCGCGCACCGCGCGCGCCGCTGACCGGCCAGGCCCGGTCGTCGGCCGCCCGCCCCGGGCCGGTGGCCGGGTCGCCGGCCGCGTACGCCACCGGATCCACAGCCGCACGGGCCGCCGCACGGGCCGCCGGACGGGCCGCCGGACGGGCCGCCGGACAGGCCGCCGGATCCGCGGCCGAAGCCGTGGCGCACAGGATGATGGCCGGCAGCGCCCGGAGGGCGAGGGCTCGCACGGCCGAGCCGAGTCGTCGCATGCCGTCACCGTCCCGCACTGCGCCGTCCGGTGGGGATCTTGACCCGGATCTGTGGACTACTCGCGGGTTGTGGACAGCGCCGTCACCCGGGCCTTCACCGGTCCCGTACACTTCTCATGGCGATCCGGGTCACCGGATCGACTTCGCACGCCCCGCCACTGGCGCGTCAGTCCCTTTCGGGCAGCACGGTGGCCGTGTCTCTCGGTCCGCGGAACGGCTTCTCGCAAGAGCGCCCTCCACGGCAGGCACGCCGGGGCGTCAGGAGCGGCGGCCGCCCGGCCGCCGTGGAACCGAGCAATACAAGGAGCGCGGCCATGGCCGTCGTCACGATGCGGGAGCTGCTGGAGAGCGGCGTCCACTTCGGTCACCAGACCCGTCGTTGGAACCCGAAGATGAAGCGTTTCATCTTCACGGAGCGCAACGGCATCTACATCATCGACCTGCTCCAGTCGCTGTCGTACATCGACCGCGCCTACGAGTTCGTCAAGGAGACCGTCGCGCACGGCGGCTCCATCATGTTCGTCGGCACGAAGAAGCAGGCCCAGGAGGCCATCGCCGAGCAGGCGACCCGCGTCGGGATGCCGTACGTCAACCAGCGCTGGCTGGGCGGCATGCTCACCAACTTCTCGACCGTCTACAAGCGCCTGCAGCGCCTGAAGGAGCTCGAGCTCATCGACTTCGAGGATGTGGCCGCGTCCGGCCTCACCAAGAAGGAGCTGCTCGTCCTCTCCCGCGAGAAGACCAAGCTCGAGAAGACCCTCGGCGGTATCCGCGAGATGCAGAAGGTGCCCAGCGCCGTCTGGATCGTGGACACCAAGAAGGAGCACATCGCCGTCGGTGAGGCGCGCAAGCTCCGCATCCCGGTCGTCGCGATCCTCGACACCAACTGCGACCCCGACGAGGTCGACTACAAGATCCCGGGCAACGACGACGCGATCCGCTCCGTCACGCTGCTCACCCGCGTGATCGCCGACGCCGTCGCCGAGGGCCTCATCGCCCGTTCCGGTGCCGCCACCGGTGACGCCAAGGCCGACAAGGCCGCCGGCGAGCCGCTGGCCGAGTGGGAGCGCGACCTGCTCGAGGGCGACAAGAAGTCCGACGAGGCCGAGAAGCCGGCCGAGGCCGCCGTTGAGGCGCCCGCCGAGGCCCCCGAGGCCCCGGCCGCGGACGCCGAGCAGGCCTGACCACTCAGTCGCGGTAGATGACGGGGTCGGCGCGAGACGCGCCGCCCCCGTCGTGCACCGTAGTCACAACGACTTTCGAGAAGAGATTCACGAAAATGGCGAACTTCACCGCCGCTGACGTCAAGAAGCTCCGTGAGCTCACCGGCGCCGGCATGATGGACTGCAAGAAGGCGCTGGACGAGGCCGAGGGCAACGTCGAGAAGGCCGTCGAGATCGTTCGCGTCAAGGGCCTGAAGGGCGTGGCCAAGCGCGAGAGCCGCACCACCTCCAACGGTGCCGTCGTCTCCGTCATCGCCGACGACAACACCTCGGGTGTCATCGTCGAGCTGAAGTGCGAGACCGACTTCGTCGCCAAGGGTGACAAGTTCGTCACCGTCGCCGACGCGCTCGCCGCCCACGTCGCCAAGACGGCCCCGGCCGACATCGAGGCGCTCATGGCGTCCGAGATCGAGTCCGGCAAGACCGTCCAGGCGTTCGTGGACGAGGCCAACGCCACCCTCGGTGAGAAGATCGTCGTCGACCGCTTCGCGCAGTTCGCCGACGGCTTCGTCTTCGCGTACATGCACCGCACGGCCGCGGACCTGCCGCCGCAGGTCGGTGTCCTCGTCGAGCTCGACAAGGAGAACGCCGAGGTCGCCAAGGACGTCGCGCAGCACATCGCCGCGTTCGCGCCGAAGTTCCTCTCCCGCGACGAGATCCCGGCCGACGTCGTCGACAACGAGCGTCGCGTCGCCGAGGCCACCGCTCGCGAGGAGGGCAAGCCCGAGGCCGCCCTGCCGAAGATCGTCGAGGGTCGCGTCACCGGCTTCTTCAAGGAGAGCGTGCTGCTGGACCAGCCGTTCGCCAAGGACAACAAGAAGACCGTCCAGAAGATCCTGGACGAGGCCGGTGTCACGCTGAAGCGCTTCTCGCGCATCCGCGTCGGCGCCTGAGCCGTCAGCAGGACGCGAATGACCTGCGACCCGCTAGGGTCGTACGCAGCCGACCGTCCACCGGCCGGCCGCTGATGTGACGAGGAGGCCATTGCCGTACAGGGATCTGATAAGGACCCATCCGGCAATGGCCTTCTTCGTATGTGCACGAGGAGATCTCCAATGAATCAGGGTGCGGACGCCCCACAGGCCGCCGACGACGAGAGCACCAACCACGGCAAGCGCCGTCGGTTCATGCTGAAACTGTCCGGCGAGGCCTTCGCCGGCGGCGGAGGGCTCGGCGTCGACCCCGATGTCGTGCACGCCATCGCCCGGGAGATCGCGGCGGTCGTCCGCGAGGGCTACGAGATCGCCGTCGTCATCGGCGGCGGCAACTTCTTCCGCGGCGCCGAGCTGCAGCAGCGCGGCATGGACCGGGCCCGCTCGGACTACATGGGCATGCTCGGCACGGTCATGAACTGCCTCGCCCTCCAGGACTTCCTGGTCAAGGAAGGCATCGAGACGCGGGTACAGACCGGCATCACCATGGGCCAGGTCGCCGAGCCGTTCATCCCGCTGCGCGCCGTGCGCCACCTGGAGAAGGGCCGCGTCGTGATCTTCGGCGCCGGCATGGGCATGCCCTACTTCTCCACCGACACCACTGCCGCCCAGCGCGCCCTGGAGATCCACGCCGAGGCGATCCTGATGGGCAAGAACGGCGTCGACGGGGTCTACGACTCCGACCCGAAGAAGAACCCCGACGCGGTGAAGTTCGACGCCCTCGAATACGGCGAGGTCCTCTCCCGCGGCCTCAAGGTCGCCGACGCCACCGCCATCACCCTGTGCATGGACAACAAGCTGCCGATCCTCGTCTTCGAACTGCTCGCCGAGGGCAACATCGGGCGTGCGGTCAAGGGTGAGAAGATCGGCACGCTGGTGAGCGACCAGAGCACGCGGGCCTGACGGGCTCGCACAACCGCCCGTATCGGCCAGGTGCCGGCACGGGCGGCAATTCCGGGCCGCGGGAAGACCTCGGCACGGGGATGGACAACTGCCTGCCGGTCGGACACCGTGCAGGAGAAGACGCGCGCAGGGGCGAGGCTCTGCTTACTGATAACACCAGGAGCAAGTGGTGATCGAAGAGATCCTCCTCGAGGCCGAGGAGAAGATGGAGAAGGCCGTCGTGGTCGCCAAGGAGGACTTCGCGGCGATCCGCACCGGGCGTGCGCACCCGGCGATGTTCAACAAGATCGTGGCGGACTACTACGGTGCGCTGACGCCCATCAACCAGCTGGCGTCGTTCTCGGTTCCCGAGCCGCGCATGGCCGTGGTGACCCCGTTCGACAAGAGCGCGCTGCGCAACATCGAGCAGGCCATCCGCGACTCCGACCTGGGCGTCAACCCCAGCAACGACGGCAACATCATCCGGGTGACCTTCCCGGAGCTGACCCAGGAGCGCCGCAAGGAGTTCGTCAAGGTCGCCAAGACCAAGGCCGAGGACTCCAAGATCTCGATCCGCTCCATCCGCCGCAAGGCCAAGGAACTCCTCGACAAGCTCGTCAAGGACAAGGAGTCCGGCGAGGACGAGGTGCGCCGCGCGGAGAAGGAGCTCGACGACACCACCCAGAAGTACGTCGCACAGGTGGACGAGCTGCTCAAGCACAAGGAATCCGAGCTCCTCGAGGTCTGATGAACGACGCATCCTGGGGGGCCCCGCCGCGCGCCGGCTATTGGGGGTCCACCGACCAGGGACCCGCCGGTACGGCGGGTCCTGTGCACGAGGCGGCCTACGCGGCGCAGACTCGCCCCATGCCCATCGTGCCCGACGCAGGCGGAGACCAGGACGACCGTGATCAGGGGGCCGCTGACTTCGGCGGCCCCCTGTTCCGCGATGAACAGGAGCCCGACATCCGGCCGCAGGAGCCTGCTGCCCCCCAGACGGCGAACGCGGCGAAGAAGAGCGCCGGGCGCGATCTGCGGGCAGCGATAGGGGTGGGTGTCGGCCTCGGTGCCGTCATCCTCGCCTCCCTGTTCATCTACAAGCCCGTCTTCCTCGGCGTGATCGTGGTGGCCGTGGTCGTCGGGCTGTGGGAGCTGACCTCCAGGCTGGCCGAGAAGAAGGCCATCCGGGCACCCCTGGTGCCGCTCGCGGTCGGTGGCGCCGCCATGGTCGTCGCCGGCTTCGTGAACGGCGCCGAGGGCGCATGGGTGGCCATGGCCTTCACCGCGCTCGCGGTGCTCGTGTGGCGCATGACGGAGCCGCCCGAGGACTATCTCCGCGATGTCACGGCGGGCATCTTCGCGGCCTTCTACGTGCCGTTCCTCGCCACGTTCGTGGCGCTGATGCTGGCCGCGGACGACGGCGCCTGGCGGGTGCTGACCTTCCTGGTGCTCACGGTGGTCAGCGACACCGGCGCCTACGCGGTGGGCTGGCGGTTCGGCAAGAACAAGCTCGCGCCGCGCATCAGCCCCGGCAAGACCCGGGAGGGGCTGCTCGGCGCGGTGGCGTTCGCCATGGTGGCGGGCGCGCTGTGCACGCACTTCCTCATCGACGGCGGAGTGTGGTGGCAGGGCCTGCTGCTGGGCCTCGCGGTCGCGGTCAGTGCCACGCTGGGCGATCTCGGCGAGTCGATGATCAAGCGGGACCTGGGCATCAAGGACATGGGTGCCCTGCTGCCGGGCCACGGCGGGATCATGGACCGGCTGGACTCGCTGCTGCCGACCGCCCCGGTGGTGTGGCTGCTGCTGGTCGTCTTCGTCGGCAGCACCTGAGCCGCGACAGGGGTCCGACCTGCGGTTTCTTCGGTGAGGGGTTCGTTGTCCACAGGGCGGCGGGCCCCTCTCCGTATGTCTGCGACACTGGTAGGACCATGCCTGCACCTGGAGAACTCACTTTCGTCGCGCCGCGCGGGGCCAAGAAGCCCCCGCGGCACCTTGCCGACCTCACCCCCGCCGAGCGCCGCGAGGCCGTCGCCGCGATCGGCGAGAAGCCGTTCCGCGCGAAGCAGCTGTCCCAGCACTACTTCGCCCGGTACGCGCACGACCCGGCGGCATGGACGGACATCCCGGCGGCGGCCCGCGAGAAGCTCGCGGCCGAGCTGCTGCCCGAGCTGATGAGCGTCGTCAGGCACATCTCGTGCGACAGCGACACCACCCGTAAGACCCTGTGGCGGCTGCACGACGGCACGCTGGTCGAGTCCGTGCTCATGCGTTACCCCGACCGGGTCACCATGTGCATCAGCTCCCAGGCCGGCTGCGGCATGAACTGCCCGTTCTGCGCCACCGGCCAGGCCGGGCTGGACCGCAATCTGTCGACCGCCGAGATCGTGCACCAGATCGTCGACGGCATGCGCGCGCTGCGCGACGGCGAGGTGCCCGGCGGCCCGGCGCGGCTGTCCAACATCGTCTTCATGGGCATGGGTGAGCCGCTCGCCAACTACAAGCGCGTCGTCGGTGCGATCCGCCGTCTCACCGACCCCGAGCCGGACGGCCTCGGGCTCTCGCAGCGCGGCATCACCGTCTCCACCGTCGGCCTGGTGCCCGCGATGCTGCGCTTCGCCGACGAGGGCTTCAAGTGCCGTCTCGCGGTCTCCCTGCACGCGCCGGACGACGAGCTGCGCGACACCCTCGTGCCCGTCAACACCCGCTGGAAGGTCCGCGAGGTCCTCGACGCAGCCTGGGAGTACGCGGAGAAGTCCGGCCGTCGGATCTCCATCGAGTACGCCCTGATCCGGGACATCAACGACCAGGCGTGGCGTGGTGACCTGCTCGGCCGCCTCCTCAAGGGCAAGCGCGTGCACGTCAACCTCATCCCGCTCAACCCCACCCCGGGGTCGAAGTGGACCGCGTCCCGGCCGGAGGACGAGCGGGCGTTCGTCCAGGCGATCGCCTCGCACGGCGTGCCCGTCACCGTGCGTGACACGCGGGGTCAGGAGATCGACGGAGCGTGCGGTCAGCTCGCCGCCGCCGAGCGCTGATACTGTCCACTCGCCCAGGCGAAAACTCGCACAAATGAACATCCGACAGGGGAGCGCGCAGAGCGCTGAGAGTGCGGCACAGGCCGCAGACCCTCGGACCTGATCCGGGTCATACCGGCGTAGGGAGTCAACCCACTCATGAACACCACCCTCCGGCGCGCCGTCGGCGCGGCCGTCATCGCCGCGCTCGGCGTCCCCGTGCTGGCCGCCTGCGGCGGTTCGGACGACTCCGGCTCCGGCTCGAAGACCGTCACGCTCGTCTCGCACGATTCCTTCGCCGCGTCGGAGGCGGTGCTCAAGGAGTTCACGCAGGCGACCGGGTACAAGGTCAAGGTGCTCAAGAGCGGGGACGCCGGGACGGCCGTCAACCAGGCCATCCTCTCCAAGAGCCACCCGCAGGGCGACGTCTTCTTCGGCGTCGACAACACCCTCCTGTCACGGGCGCTCGACAACGGTCTGTTCACCCCGTACGAGGCCAAGGGCCTGGACCGGGTCCCCAAGGAGCTCCAGGCCGACGCCGCCGAGCACCGGGTCACGCCCATCGACTCCGGCGACATCTGCGTGAACTACGACCGCGCGTACTTCGCCGACCACAAGCTCAGCCCGCCGACGTCCTTCGACGACCTGATCAAGCCGGAGTACAAGAACCTCCTGGTCACCGAGAACGCGGCGACCTCGTCCCCCGGTCTCGCCTTCCAGCTGGGCACCATCGCCAAGTACGGCGACGCCGGCTGGCAGGACTACTGGAAGAAGCTCAAGGCCAACGGCCTCGAGGTCGTGGACGGCTGGGAGCAGGCGTACAACGACCGCTTCTCCGGTTCCGCCGCGGGCAAGAAGGCCAAGGGCGACAAGCCGCTCGTCGTCTCCTACGCCTCCAGCCCGCCCGCCGAGGTGCTCGGTGTGAAGCCGCTGCCCAAGGAGGGGCCGACCGGCGTCGCGACGGGCACCTGCTTCCGGCAGATCGAGTTCGCCGGGCTGCTGAAGGGCGCGAAGAACACCAAGGGCGGCCAGGCCCTGATCGACTTCCTGCTGGGCAAGAAGTTCCAGGAGGACATGCCGCTCCAGATGTTCGTCAACCCGGCGAACCAGGACGCCGCGCTGCCCGAGGAATTCACCAAGTTCGGTGCCAAGATCACCGACCCCGCGACCCTCGCCCCGGAGAAGATCGCCAAGAACCGCGACCAGTGGGTCAAGGCATGGTCCTCGCTCGTCCTGAAGTAGACGTCCCGAAGCGACCGAAGAGGCTCTCCCGGCAGACGGCGGTCCGGCTCGGCCTGATGGCCCTGCCGGTCGCCTTCTTCGCCCTGTTCTTCGCCTACCCGGTCTCCGCCATCGTGGCCCGGGGGCTCAAGGACGGCGGGCGGTGGCAGTTCGCCCGCGTCGGAGAGGTGCTCGGCGACGAGCGGATCGGCCACGTCCTGTGGTTCACCACCTGGCAGGCCCTCGCCTCCACGGCCCTGACCCTCGTCCTCGCCCTTCCCGGCGCGTATGTCTTCGCCCGCTTCGACTTCCCCGGCAAGCAGCTGCTGCGGGCGGTGGTCACCGTCCCCTTCGTCCTGCCGACGGTCGTGGTCGGCTCGGCGTTCCTGGCGCTGCTCGGACGCGGCGGGCTGCTGGACGAGCTGTGGGGGATGCGCCTGGACACCACGGTCTGGGCGATCCTCCTGGCCCATGTGTTCTTCAACTACGCCGTCGTCGTCCGGACCGTCGGCGGCCTCTGGGCACAGCTCGACCCCCGCCAGGAGGAGGCGGCCCGGGTGCTGGGCGCCGGGCGCTTCGCCGCCTGGCGCCGGGTGACGCTGCCGGCGCTCGCGCCCGCCGTGGCCGCCGCCGCCCTCATGGTCTTCCTCTTCACCTTCACCTCCTTCGGCGTGGTCCAGATCCTCGGCGGCCCCCGCTACGCCACCTTGGAAGTGGAGATCTACCAGCAGACCGCGCGGCTGCTCGACCTGCCGACGGCCGCCGTGCTCACGCTCGTGCAGTTCGTGGCCGTGGCCGTCCTGCTGGGCGTGCACGCCCGGACGGTCCGGCGGCGGGAGACCGCGCTGAAGCTGGTCGACGCCGCCCAGACCTCCCGCCGCCCTCAGGGGCCGGCCCAGTGGGCGCTCCTGGCGTCCGTGCTGGCCGTGGTGGCGCTGCTGATCCTGGTGCCGCTCGTCGTGCTCGTCCTGCGCTCCTTCGACGGGCCCGACGGCTACGGTCTGGCCTTCTACCGCGCCCTGGCCTCGGCGGACGACAACGGCGGCACCTTCGTCGTCGCCCCGCTGGAAGCCATCGGGAACTCCCTGGCCTACGCGCTGGCCGCCACCGGCATCGCCATCGTGGTGGGCGGGCTCGCCGCCGCCGCGCTGACCCGGCGGGCGGGACGGCTCGTACGGGGCTTCGACGCCCTGCTCATGCTGCCGCTCGGCACCTCCGCGGTGACCGTCGGCTTCGGCTTCCTGATCACCCTGGACGAGCCGCCGCTGGATCTGCGCTCGTCCTGGATCCTGGTCCCGCTGGCACAGGCCCTGGTGGGCGTGCCCTTCGTCGTCCGGATCATGCTGCCGGTGCTGCGCGCGGTGGACGCGCGGCTGCGCGAGGCGGCCGCGGTGCTCGGAGCGTCCCCGCTGCGCGCGTGGCGCGAGGTGGACCTGCCACTGGTCGGGCGGGCGCTGGCGGTGGCGGCGGGGTTCGCGTTCGCCGTGTCGCTGGGCGAGTTCGGGGCGACCGTCTTCATCGCCCGCCCCGACAACCCCACCCTGCCGGTGGCCGTGGCCCGGCTGCTCGGCCGCCCCGGGGAACTCAACTACGGCCAGGCCATGGCCCTGAGCACGATCCTGATGCTGGTGTGCGCGGCGGCGCTGCTAGTACTGGAGCGTGTCCGCACCGACCGTTCGGGAGAGTTCTAGATGTCCCAGCTGCGACAGGACCTGCTGCGCCTGGACGACGTCACGGTCCGCTTCGGCGGGCGTACGGCCCTGGACGCGGTGGACCTGGAGGTCGCCGAGCACGAGACGGTGTGTGTGCTCGGGCCGAGCGGCAGCGGCAAGTCCACGCTGCTGCGGGTCGTCGCGGGGCTCCAGCCCGCGGACGCCGGGCGGGTCTTCCTCTCCGGCGCCGACCAGGGCGGGGTGCCCGTCCACCGGCGTGGGGTGGGCCTGATGTTCCAGGACCACCAGCTCTTCCCCCAGCGGGACGTCGGTGGCAACGTCGGCTTCGGGCTGCGGATGCGCAAGGTCGGGCGGGCGGAGGCGGAACGTCGCGTCGCGGAGCTGCTCGACATGGTGGGTCTGCCGGGCGCGCAGCGACGGTCCGTGGCGGCGCTGTCCGGCGGTGAGCAGCAGCGGGTGGCCCTGGCGAGGGCGCTGGCGCCCCGGCCGCGGCTGCTGATGCTCGACGAGCCGCTCGGTCAGCTCGACCGGAGCCTGCGCGAGCGCCTCGTCGTGGAGCTTCGACAGCTCTTCGGCCGGCTGGGCACCACGGTGCTGGCCGTCACCCACGACCAGGGCGAGGCCTTCGCGCTCGCCGACCGGGTGGTGGTGATGCGCGACGGGCGGATCGCCCAGGCCGGGACGCCGCTGGAGGTGTGGCAGCGGCCGGCGTCGGAGTTCGTGGCCCGCTTCCTCGGCTTCGACAACGTGGTCGAGGCGACGGTCAGTGGTGAGCGTGCCGACACCGTGTGGGGGAGCGTGCCGGTGCCGGCGGGGACGCGACAGGGGAAGTGCAGGCTGCTCGTACGTCCCGCGGGGGTGCGGCTGCTGCCCGCGGCGGAGGGGCTGCCGTGCACGGTCAGCGGCCGGACGTTCCGGGGAGACCATGTCGTGCTGCTGCTGCGGCCCCCGAACGGGCCGGAGCTGGAGGCGGCGTGCGACCTGCGGGGCGCCCCGGAGCCGGACGCCCGCGTGGGCGTCGGCTTCGACGTGAACGACGTGGTGGTGCTGGGTCCCGCCGAGGACGGCACGACCGCCTGAGCCCGAACGAAAGAGCCCCCTGCACCGTCCCGGAGGACGGTGCAGGGGGCTCTCCCGTGTGACGGTGGCCGGGCCTCAGCCCGTTTTCGTCGGGGTCGGTGTGAGATCCCGTGCCTCGGGTTCGGGCTCCGGCACCGCCGCGTCCTCCGGTTCGCCGTACCAGGCGACCGCGACCGCGCCCGCCACGGCCAGCAGGAAGCCCGCGACCGCCATCCAGGCGAGGCCGTCACGGGAGGTGTCGCCGAGCATCAGCACGCCGATGAGGCCGGGCAGGACGGTCTCGCCGACGACGAGGGCGGCCGTGGCGCCGTTGACCGAGCCGATCTGCAGGGCGACCGTGTGCAGGTACATGCCGATGGTGCCCGATATGAGAATGGCGTAGAGCGCCGGGTCCGCGATCAGCGTGGGCAGGTCGAACGGGTCGATGCCGTCGAGGATGCGCACGCCCACACCGATGGCGCCGAAGCCGAGGCCGGACAGCAGACCGGCGAGGATCGCCGACTTCGAGCCCAGCAGACGGACGGCGATCGTGCCGCCGATCATCAGCACCAGCGAGATGATCAGCAGCCACCAGTGCGTGGACCGCGCGGCCTCGCCGCTGCCCTCGTGGCCCGCGGCGGTCGCCAGCAGGACCAGCGCCGAGCAGACGACACCGATCGACAGCCACTCCGGCTTGGTCAGCCGGATGCCCAGGAGCTTGATGCTCAGCACGGCGGTGACCACGAGGTTGGCGCTGATGACGGTCTGGGAGAGGAACAGCGGCAGCATGCGAGCGGCCAGCGCGCCGAGCCCGAAACCGAGGAAGTCCAACACCGTACCGACCATGAACTCCCACGTCACCGCAGCCTTGGCGGTGGAGGAGAGACTGGGGCCGCCATGCTGCGTCGTACCCGTCGTGGAGGCCGCCGCGGCCTCCCGGCGGGCCGATTTGCGCGATCCCACGGCTTGCAGGACCGAGCCTGTGCCGTAGCAGGCCGAGGCCGCGACAGCCGTCAGAAGGCCGATGATCACCAATAGCTCCGTTCGCCTGATAAACCGTCGTGCTCCTGAAGCAGACGCGCTTTTCGGCGCGGAAGTTGCTTTGGGTCAAGAAATAGTCAAGGACTTGTTGTGCGCGGGAGCGTGCCGGACCGCCGGTGGTCGCGCCCCGCCGCTCACTTCGGCCCCGCCGCGAGCCGTGCCAGCGCCGCGGGTGCCTCGTCGACGGAATCGACCAGCGCGATGCGCCCGGCCATCGGCCGCCCGGCCGCCAGCGCCTCCAGCAGGGGCCAGGTCGGCAGCTCGCGCGTCCAGTGCGCGCGGTTCACGAGCACCATCGGGGTCGGCTCGCCACGCGACTGGTAGTAGTTGGGCGTCGCGTTGTCGAAGATCTCCTGCACGGTGCCCGCCGCGCCCGGCAGGAACACCACCCCGGCGTTGGCGCGGGCGAGCAGGCCGTCCTCGCGGGTGGCGTTCGCGAAGTACTTCGCGATGTGCGAGGCGAAGGCGTTCGGCGGCTCGTGTCCGTAGAACCAGGTGGGGATGCCCACCGAGGACCCGCCGCCGGGGAAGGCCGAGCGCACGGCGAACGCGGCGGCCGCCCATTCGGCGACCGAGGGCGTGAAGTGCGGGACGCCGGCCAGCAGCGCCAGGGCCTCGTCCAGCATCGTGTCCGCGAGGGGCGCGGCGTACGCGCCGAGGTTCGCGGCCTCCATGGCACCCGGCCCGCCGCCGGTGGCGACGGTCAGGCCGTCGCGGGCCAGCGCCCGGCCCAGCCGGGCCGCCCCGGCGTACCCGGCGGAGCCGCGCTCCAGGGCGTGACCGCCCATGACGCCCACCACGCGCCGCCCGGCCAGCAGCTCGTCCAACGCGTCGGACACGGCGTCGTCGTGGATGCTCCGCAGCATGGAGGCGAATATGTCGCCGTCCGACTTGGTCCTCTCGAACCACGCGTACGCGAGGGCGTCCGGGGTGTTCTCGTAGCCCTTCTCCAAGCCCTCGAACAACTCCTCCGGGCGATACAGCGCGGCCCGGTAGGGGTTGAACGGAAGGAAGGGCACCGGCGGGAAGACCAGCGCACCCCCGGCCCGCACCTTCGCGGCCGCCTCCGGTTCCATCGGGCACCCGAGGAACACGGCCTCCATGGTGTCGACGGCCGCCAGCTCGGCCGTACGGGCCGTCAGATCGACGGACTGCACGCGGTATCCGCCGAGCGAACCCGAGGTGACGACCCGGTCGAACTCCTCCAGGCTCTCGATCTCGCGGCCGGACCCCGGAGGGGAACCGACGGGGGAACCAGCGGGGACAGGGGCATTCGGCTGCATCCGGCCATGCTAGGTCCTGGCCGTGGGCCCCTTGCGGCCTTCGCCCCGGGCGGGACGTCGCGACGACGGCCCGCCCTTCGCAGCGGCTCCGCCTTCACCGGGTCAGCGGCATGACCGCCAACTCCCCGACCACCCAGGTCAGCGGGGCCATCACGGCCACCAGCGCGCAGGTCCGCACGGCTGCCGCGCTGCGCAGCAGGGAGGTGGGGATGCCCAGCCGCAGCAGCGTCGCCACGGTGTCGGTGCGGGACTGCCGGGTGTCCAGGGCCGCGGTGAGCGCCGTGGCCGTCACACAGGCCATGACGAGCGCCGCGCCGAGACCGGTGAGGGGACCGAAGGGGCCCGCACCGGAGGGTGCCCAGGCCGCGCCGTACAGCTCGACGGCCGCCAGGGTGCCCGAGGCGACGGCGCAGAGCACACCGAGCGGACGGCCGAGCCGTGGCGCCGCATCCTGCAGTATGCGCCCGGCCAGCAGCCGTACGGGTCCGGGCCGGCCGGCCGACAGCAGCACCCCGCACCAGTGGGTCAGCCCCGGTCCGGCCAGACAGAGGCCGAAGCACGCGAGCAGCCAACCGCCGACGAGACCGGGGGAGGCTCCGCCGACCCGGCCGGGCAGATTCAGCAGCGCTTCGGCGGGGGGTGCCGACCCGTCACTCGCGTAGGACTCCAGGGCGAGACCGGTCGCGATCACGGCGACACCCCAGGGCAGGCCGCTGTAGGTGCGCTTGGGCTCGGGGGCCTTGACGGCGGGTGCGGTGTCGTCGGCCCGGGGGTCCTCCGGGGACCGCTCCCCGGGGCGCAGCATGATCGCGCACGCGGCGGCGGCCAGCACCGGCAGCAGGGACAGCAGGGTCAGGACCGCGGCCCAGGGCAGCGGCCGGCCCCCGTCCAGCAGCTTGGTCGCGGAGCCGCCCAGCGACGTCAGGTGGAGATTGCCGCGGAGCTCGAGGTAGATGAACAGCGCGGCGCAGCTGCCGACCGCGCAGGACAACGCCGTCGAGACGGCGGCCAACAGCGAGAGCGCCACGGGTCCGAGTCCGACCGCGTCCATGCCCTCCCGGGGACGGGTGGTGCCGTCCGTGCGGGCGACGGCGACGGCGAACTGCACCACGGCCGCCAGCGGCACCACGCACCAAAGGAGCCGTACGACCGAGCCCTCGGCCTCCTTCGGGTGGGCCACCGCGTGCCCGAGGGTGCACAGCAGCAGGAAGCCGACACCCGCCGCGGCGGCGGCGACCAGCAGCCGGCGCAGCAGGACGAGCGGATGCGCGCCGCGCGCTAGGCGGAGACTGAGCACGCGGCCCTGCCCTCTCCACCGGGCGACTCGGGCGCCGGGATCGCGCCGCCCCGCCGGCCGTCGGTCAGGGTGACCGTGCGGTCGGCGAGGGTGGCGCTCTCGTCGTCGAGTGTGGCGAGGACGACCGTGATCTGGTGCGAGCGCGCGGCGGTGGTCAGGGTGCGCAGCACCTGGGCCCGGTCGGTGGTGTGCAGCGGGGCGGTCGGCTCGTCCGCGAAGACCACGGTCGGCTCGCCCGCCAGGGCCCGGGCGATGGCGATCCGCTGGCGCTGTGCCTGGTGCATGGCCTTGGGGCGCTTGCGGGCGCAGTCGCCGACGTCGAGGCGCTCCAGCCACTCACCGGCGGTCCGCTTGGCGGCACGGTGGCCGATGCCGCGGGCCAGCAGCGGCAGGGCGGCGTTCTCCCAGCCGGTCAGCTCGGGCAGCAGGTGCGGTTCGCTGCCGATCCAGCCGAACCGCTCGCGGCGCAGCCGCTCCCGTGCGGCGCGGGAGAGGGTGTGCACGGGCGCGCTGTTGAACCACACCTCGCCGGGGTCGGGCAGGAGCTGACCCGAGAGGCACTTGAGGAGTGTGGACTTCCCGGAGCCGCGCGGCCCGGTGACGGCGAGGATCTCGCCTTCGCGGACGCCGATGGAGACACCGGCGAGAGCGGGGGAACCGCTGTAGGCGTAATGCAGACCGCGTGCCCAGAGCACGTCGTTGTCCGGCGGGGCCACCATGTCGAGCACCTCGGGTCGCTGAAGGGTCCGTTCCCCTGTCCGGGTGAACGAACCGGGAGGCCATTGGGTCACTGGCACCGTACGGAACGGGGATCCTAGCCTCCGCCCAGGCTCGACGCGGGAGCGGCCCAGTTTCCTCCGGTCGGGCTCATCCCGGAGGGTCGTTTTTGAGCCGGAGGCCGTCGGAGCGCATCCGCGCGGCACGCGCGAGCGGAGGTGCGACGGCGCGCGAGCCGGGACGTCCCGGACCGCCGGGGGCGCGGGGACATGGGAAAACCGTGGTCCCCCGCGCGCGTGGTGGGGTGTGGGGGTGCGCGCGGGGGACCACGGTCGAAGGACGGGCCGGTGGGCTGCCCGCCGGGGCCGATCAGAGCGAGGCCTGCGGCCCGGTCAGATCTTCGTCCAGGCCTCGGTCAGGACGCCGCGGACGATCTGCTCGATCTCGTCGAACGTCGACTGGTCGGCGGTCAGCGGCGGCGAGAGCTGGATGACCGGGTCGCCGCGGTCGTCGGCCCGGCAGTACAGGCCGTTCTCGAAGAGCTGCTTCGACACGAAGCCGTAGAGCAGCCGCTCGCACTCCTCGGAGGTGAACGACTCCTTGGTGGCCTTGTCCTTCACCAGCTCGATGCCGTAGAAGAAGCCGTTGCCCCGGACGTCACCGACGATCGGCAGGTCGTGCAGCTTGGACAGGGTCGACAGGAACGCCGACTCGTTGTCCAGCACGTGCTGGTTGAGGCCCTCGCGCTCGAAGATGTCGAGGTTGGCGAGCGCGACCGCCGCGGAGACCGGGTGGCCGCCGAAGGTGTAGCCGTGCAGGAACGTCGCGTCGCCCTTGTAGAACGGCTCGGCGACGCGGTCGGAGACGATGGTGGCGCCGAGCGGGGAGTAGCCCGACGTCATGCCCTTGGCGCAGGTGATGATGTCCGGCACGTAGCCGAACTTGTCGCACGCGAACATCGTGCCGAGGCGGCCGAAGGCGCAGATGACCTCGTCCGAGACGAGCAGCACGTTGTACTGGTCGCAGATCTCGCGCACCCGCTGGAAGTAGCCGGGCGGCGGCGGGAAGCAGCCGCCCGCGTTCTGCACGGGCTCCAGGAAGACGGCCGCGACGGTTTCCGGGCCCTCGAAGAGGATCTGCTGCTCGATCTGGTCGGCGGCCCAGCGGCCGAAGGCCTCGGGGTCGTCGGCGTGGATCGGCGCGCGGTACAGATTGGTGTTCGGGGCCTTGTGGGCACCGGGGACCAGCGGCTCGAAGGGGGCCTTCAGCGCCGGCAGGCCGGTGATGGACAGGGCGCCCTGGGTGGTGCCGTGGTAGGCGACGGCCCGGGATATGACCTTGTACTTCGTGTGGTTGCCGGTGAGCTTGTGGTACTGCTTCGCCAGCTTCCAGGCGGTCTCGACGGCCTCGCCGCCGCCGGTGGTGAAGAAGACCTTGTTCAGGTCGCCGGGGGCGTAGTTCGCCAGCCGCTCGGCCAGCTCGATGGCCTTGGGGTGGGCGTAGCTCCACAGGGGGAAGAAGGCCAGTTCCTGCGCCTGCTTGTTGGCCGCCTCGGCGAGCTCGACGCGGCCGTGGCCGGCCTGGACCACGAAGAGCCCGGCGAGACCGTCGAGGTAGCGCTTGCCCTTGTCGTCGAAGATGTATGTGCCTTCGCCGCGGACGATGGTCGGCACGGGGGCGTTCTCGTACGACTGCATGCGGGTGAAGTGCATCCACAGGTGGTCGTACGCCGTCTGGGAGAGGTCCTTGCTCACGGCTATCGGGTTCCCCATGTGTAGGTCTGCTTGCGGAGCTTGAGGTAGACGAAGCTTTCGGTGGAGCGCACGCCCGGGAGCGTCCGGATGCGCTTGTTGATCATTTCCAGGAGGTGGTCGTCGTCCTCGCAGACGATCTCGATGAGGAGATCGAAGGAGCCCGCGGTCATGACGACGTACTCCACCTCGTCCATCGCGGTCAGGGCGTCGGCCACCGGGTCGAGGTCGCCCTCGACGTTGATGCCGACCATCGCCTGTCGCCGGAACCCCACGGTGAGCGGGTCGGTGACGGCGACGATCTGCATGACGCCCTGGTCGAGAAGCTTCTGCACGCGCTGCCGGACCGCGGCCTCGGAGAGGCCGACGGCCTTGCCGATCGCCGCGTACGGGCGGCGCCCGTCTTCCTGGAGCTGCTCGATGATCGCCAGGGAGACGGCATCGATCGGCGGCGTGCCGTGCACGCCTTTCGGATCTGCGCTACGAGTGGCCACGGGCACCACTGTGCATGGGACTCGGCCGTCTCGCAACCCTGAAGCGATGAAATTCGTTGTGAAGGCGATGGGATTTAACTGAATCCGTTGTTCATGGCAGACGGGTATGTCGAAAGCGTTGCCACAGTGACTAGGCTGTGTCTCATCCATCGGACATCAGACAGGAGGGGTGGCACAGTGACCACCGAGCTGCGCCGTTTGCGCAACTACATCGCGGGGGAGTTCCGGGACGCCGCCGACGGCCGCACCACCGAGGTGGTCAACCCGACCACGGGCGAGGCGTACGCCACCGCCGCGCTGTCCGGTGCCGCGGACGTCGACGCGGCCATGGCCGCGGCAGAGGCGGCGTTCCCGGCCTGGCGGGACCTGGTGCCCGCGGAGCGGCAGAAGGTTCTCCTCAAGATCGCCGACGCCTTCGAGGCGCGGGCGGAGGAGCTGATCGCCGCCGAGTCCGAGAACACCGGCAAGCCGATCGGGCTCACCCGCAGCGAAGAGATCCCGCCGATGGTGGACCAGATCCGCTTCTTCGCCGGTGCCGCCCGACTGCTGGAGGGCCGCTCCGCCGGCGAGTACATGGAGGGGCTGACCTCCATCGTCCGGCGCGAGCCGATCGGTGTCTGCGCCCAGGTCGCGCCGTGGAACTACCCGATGATGATGGCCGTGTGGAAGTTCGCCCCGGCGCTCGCCGCGGGCAACACGGTCGTCCTCAAGCCCTCGGACACCACCCCGGCCTCCACCGTCCTCATCGCCGAGATCATCGGCGGTGTGCTGGAGGAGCTCGGCCACCCCAAGGGCGTCTTCAACGTCATCTGTGGTGACCGTGAGACCGGTCGGCTGATGGTCGAGCACCCGGTGCCCGCCATGGCCTCGATCACCGGTTCCGTACGGGCCGGCATGCAGGTTGCCGAGTCCGCCTCCAAGGACCTCAAGCGCGTCCACCTGGAGCTGGGCGGCAAGGCGCCGGTCGTCGTCTTCGAGGACGCCGACATCGCCAAGGCCGTCGAGGACATCGCGGTCGCGGGCTACTTCAACGCGGGCCAGGACTGTACGGCCGCGACCCGGGTGCTCGTGCACGAGTCGATCCACGACGAGTTCGTGACCGCGCTGGCCAAGGCCGCCACGGACACCAAGACCGGACAGCCGGACGACGAGGACGTGCTGTACGGCCCGCTCAACAACGCCAACCAGCTCAAGCAGGTGAGCGGCTTCATCGAGCGGCTGCCCGCGCACGCCAAGGTCGAGGCCGGTGGCCACCGGGTCGGCGAGAAGGGCTACTTCTACGCCCCGACCGTCGTCTCCGGGCTCAAGCAGGACGACGAGATCGTCCAGCACGAGGTCTTCGGTCCGGTCATCACCGTGCAGCCCTTCACGGACGAGGCGCAGGCCGTCGCGTACGCCAACGGCGTCGAGTTCGCGCTGGCCTCGTCGGTGTGGACCAAGGACCACGGGCGCGCCATGCGGATGTCCAAGAAGCTCGACTTCGGCTGTGTGTGGATCAACACCCACATCCCGCTGGTCGCCGAGATGCCGCACGGCGGCTTCAAGAAGTCCGGCTACGGCAAGGACCTCTCCGCCTACGGCTTCGAGGACTACACCCGCGTCAAGCACGTGATGACGTCGCTCGACTGACATCCGCCCGTCAGCACGTCGCCCGCCGCGCCCCAGGGCGCGGCGGGCGGTGGCCCCACCGGATCTCCGGTGGGGCCGTCGTCGTTTCACGCCTCAGGCCGTGCCGCCCGGCCCGTACAGCCGCAGGAACGTGTGGACGCCGGTGGCCACGATGGAGTTGACCTCGGACTCGGGCATCTCCAGGGCGCCGAAGAGCGATCCCTGGCTGACGTCCGAGACGGCCAGCAGGGCGAAGTGGCGCGCCGCGAGATCCGTGTCGTCGACATCGAGCAGCCCCTCGTCGGCCAGCTCGCCCAGGCGGTGGGACAGCTGACGGAACGCCGCCCGGGGGCCCGTCTCCTGCCAGGCCTCGATGACGTCCGGGGGCAGATGGCCCGCCTCCGCGTGGATCTGGCGCACGAGCGCGAAGTGGTCCGCGAACTCCCGCGGCGGCGAGGCCCAGGCGAGCCCGAAGGCGGTGAGGTCCCGCTCCAGATCGGTGATCTTGTCGAGGTGGCGGCTCAGCACCTCCCGGTGCCAGGTGGCGACGGAGCCGGCGCTCTCGATGAGGACGGAGCGGAACAGCTCCTCCTTGTCCGTGAAGTGGTTGTAGATCGTGCGCTTGGACACCCCGGCCTCCGCCGCGATGGCGTCCACGCTCGCCCGGGTGAAGCCGTCGCGCGCGAACACCGTGCGGGCCGCCCGGGTGATCGACTGACGCTTCTCCGCCAGGCCGCGGCGCGGGCGCCCGGCCGCCGGTCCTCGGTCCGTCGGCTCCTGTGCTGCGGGCATCGCCGCTCCCCTCCAAAAAATTGCACTGTTCGGTTTACCTGTTGCACTGCACGGTGTAGTTTACCTGTATGCCTTCCGAGTCCTCGCGGACCCGGCGGCCCGGTCCCGTCATGACGGCGCTCGTGGTCCTGCTGGGTTTCCTCACGCTGCCCATGTCCATGTCCGGCACCACCGTCGCCATCCCGCGCATCGGCGACGACCTGCACGCCTCCGGGGCGGCCCTGCAGTGGGTCGTGACCGGTTATTTCCTGACCGCCTCCTCCTTCATGCTCGTCTCCGGCTCGCTCGCCGACCTCTTCGGCCGGCGCCGGATATTCGCCACCGGCGCCGCGGTCTACACGGCCGGGGCCCTGGGCAGCGCGGTCGCGAGCGACATCGCCCTGCTGGACGTGGCCCGCACCCTCTCCGGCGTCGGCGCGGCCGGCGTCATGGCCGGCGGTGGCGCGCTGCTGGCGAGCACCTTCCAGGGCGCGGCCAGAACGCGGGCATTCGCCGCGATGGGCACCGTGGCCGGAGTCGGCCTCGCCATCGGTCCGACGCTGTCGGGCTGGCTGGTCGGCGGACTCGGCTGGCGGGTCACCTTCGGCCTCTTCGCCGGGATCGGCCTGGTCATGCTCGCGGGCGCCGCCTTCGTGACCGAGTCCCGGGCCGACCGCCGGCCGAAGGTCGACCGGCCCGGCGTGGCGACCTTCATCAGCGGCCTCGCCCTGCTGATGTTCGGCATCACGCAGGGTGCGCAAGCCGGCTGGGGGAGCTGGCGGGTGCTCGGCCCGGTCGCCGCCGGCCTCGCGCTGCTGGTGGTGTTCGTGGGCGTCGAGCGCCGCAGCGACCACCCGGTCCTCGATCTGACGCTGCTCCGCGACCGCCGCTTCATGGGGTGGTGCCTGGCCGCCCTGACCGTCCCCGTCGGTTCCTCCGGCGTCCTGGTCTTCCTGCCGACCTACCTCCAGGGTGTGAACGGGGTCTCCGCCCGGGACGCGGGGCTGACCATGCTGATGCTGACGGCGCCCGTCCTGTTCCTGCCCGCGATCGGCGGGCGGCTGGTCAACCGCGGGATCCCCGCGCGCCACCTCGCCGGCGTCGCCCTGCTGCTGCTCGCCTGCGGGAACGCCTGGCTGACCGTGCTGCACCCCGGCATAGCCCCCCTCGCGCTGCTCGGCCCGCTGCTGTGCTTGGGCGTCGGCAACGGCCTCGTCCTCGGTATCATCGACGCCCAGGCGATGAGCCTGGTGGAGCCGGCCCGGGTCGGCATGGCGACGGGGTTCCTCAACACCGTCAAGGGCGGGGGCAACGCACTCGTCCTGGCTGTGATCGGCGCGGTGCTGACCAGCCTCGTCCAGGCCCGCACGGGCTCGGCCGAGCTGGCCGGGCGGATCGCGGCGGGCGACCTCTCCGGGCCCGGGCGGGAACTGCACACCGCGCAGTTCACCGACGCCTGGCATCTCGTACTCTGGTCGGCTGCCGCCCTGTGCGCTCTGAGCGCGCTCACCGTCCACACGCTGCTCGTCCGGCCCGCCCGGCCCGGCAGCGTGCCGGGCGCCGAGGGCGTCTCCCGGACAGGCCGTATCTTGTCCGCGAAGATCTGACCAGCCATCCTGCCGGAATGCGAGTGAGCCCCGTGAAGTCCCTGACCCGCCGGTCCCTGCTGCGCACTCTGGGCGCCGGTGCCGGGGGCGCCGCTCTCGCCGGATGCGGGGTGCCGGCCGCGTACGTGCGCCCGGGGGACCGGGCCGCGGCGGATCGCTCCGGCAGCGACAAACGGCTCGTCTTCGCCAACTGGCCGCTCTACATCGACACCGACGAGGAGGACGCGGAGGTCCGGCCGACGCTCGCGGAGTTCGAGAAGGCCAGCGGTGTGTCGGTGAAGTACACCGAGGAGATCAACGACAACGACGAGTTCTTCGGGAAGGTCAGCCCGGCCCTGATGAACCATCAGGACACCGGCCGGGACCTCGTCGTGGTCAGCGACTGGATGTGCGCGCGCTACGTCCACCTGGGATGGGTGCAGGAGATGGACCGCTCCCGGCAGCCGAACGTCACCCGTCACCTCGACCCCCTGCTGCGCAAGCCCCCCTTCGACCCGGGGCGCAAGCACGCCGTCCCCTGGCAGTCCGGCATCACCGGCATCGCCTACAACCGCAAGAAGCTCGGCCGCGAGATCCGGCACACCTCGGAGCTGTGGAAGGACGACCTGCGCGGCCGGGTCACCCTGCTGGCCGGGCTGGACGAGGCGTTCTGCTTGCTCATGCAGGGGAACGGCGCCGACGTCACCCGCTGGACCGCCGACGACTTCCACACCATGACCGATCAGCTGCGCCGTCTCGTCCGCAAGCGCCACATCCGCCGCTTCACCGGCAACGACTACATCAAGGACCTCTCCTCCGGTGACGTCCTGGCCTGCCAGGCGTATTCCGGTGATGTCATCCAGCTCCAGGCCGACAACCCCGACATCGAGTTCGTCGTCCCGGAGGAGGGCGCGGAGCTGTGGGCCGAGAGCCTGATGATCCCCAACCTCGCCCGCCACAAGCGCAACGCGGAACAGCTCGTCGACTACTACTACCGGCCCGACGTCGCCGCGCGGCTGGCCGCCGCGGTCAACTACGTCTGTCCCGTACCGGCCGCGCGGGAGGTCCTCGCCTCCTCGAAGGACAAGGAGCTCGCGGAGCTGGCCGAGAACCCCTTGATCTTCCCCAGCGACGACATGCGCAAGCACCTCGCCACCGCACGCGACATGACCTCCAAGGAGCGCCCCGGCTTCGCCAAGGAGTGGAACGAGATCGTCGGCCTGTGACGCCGAGTCCGTGACGTCGGGTCCCTGAGGCCGGGGCCGTGACGCCCCGGCCCGTGGGGCCGAGGGGGCAGCCGTTGCCCCGATGTCTCAGCCGGGCATCAGCGAGCGCAGGGCGTCGATGCGGTTCGTGGTGATCGAGTCCACGCCCGCTGCCAGCAGCCGCCGCATGGTGAAGCGGGTGTCCGCCGTCCACGCCGAGACCAGCAGCCCGTCGGCGTGGTTGCGGGCGACCAGCTCCGGGCTCACCAGCCCGAAGCGGTAGTTGAGCCAGCGCGGACGCAGCTCGGCGAGCAGTGTCGCGCGGGGCGGGACGACGGTGGTCCAGGAGAGCGCGGTCTCCGCCTCCGCGTCCGCGCGGCGGACAGCGAGCATCGAGGCCGGGCCGCCGCAGTAGTACACACGGTCGGCGGCACCGCTCGCGTGCACCTCGGCGACGGTCTCGGTGGTGGCCGAGACGTCCGGCAGGTCGATGAACAGTCGCCCGGTGCCCGGCTCGGCGAGCGCCTCGCGCAGGGTCGGCACTTCGCCGTCGGTCAGCTCGCGCAGTTCGGCGGCCGAGATCGCGGAGAGGAGCACGTCGTGGCGCCACAGGCGCCACAGGTCCGCGTCGTGCAGCAGCACGGGCACACCGTCGCGGGTCAGCCGGACGTCGATCTCCACCGCCCCGGCCCCGGCCCGCATCGCCGAACGGATCGAGGGGAGGGTGTTCTCGCGATGGACGTACGGATCGCCGCGGTGGGCGACGGCGGTGAACGCGGTGGCGGCCGGTACGGCGCCCGCGTCCGTGGCGTCGGCGCCCCTGGCGCCGGTGTCCTTGGTGTCCGTGATGACCATGAGGTCATTGTGGCGGGAGCCGGGTCAGGGCGGGGCGGTTCGGCACGCTGGCCCTGCCTCTGTGCCCGCCCTTGGCCCCCGACCCGCCCCCACCCCGATCCGGCAGTCCTGCCCGTCCCGCCGGCAGTCCTGCCCGTCCTGCCCGCCGCGCCCCGTCAGCCTCGCCAGAGCGCGGTGTAGGCGTCGATCTCCTTGGTCAGCGCCGCCTTGCCCGCGGTGTCCATGAACGACGCCTCGACGGCGTTCTTCGCGAGGGCCGCGACACCGGTCGCGTCGAGGTCCAGCAGCCGGGCGGCGACCGCGTACTCCGTGTTGAGGTCGGTGCCGAACATGGGCGGGTCGTCGCTGTTGATCGTGACCAGCACGCCCGCCGCGACCATCTCCTTGATCGGGTGGGAGTCCAGGTCGGCCACCGCGCGGGTGGCCAGGTTCGAGGTCGGGCAGACCTCCAGCGGGATGCGCCGCTCCGCGAGATGCGCCAGCAGCTTCGGGTCCTGTGTGGCGCTCGTGCCGTGTCCGATGCGCTCCGCGCGCAGGTCGACGAGGGCGTCCCAGATGGTCTGCGGCCCCGTCGTCTCTCCCGCGTGCGGGACGCTGTGCAGCCCGGCGGCGATGGCCCGGTCGAAGTAGGGCTTGAACTGCGGCCGGGGAACACCGATCTCCGGGCCGCCGAGCCCGAAGGAGACCAGGCCCTCCGGCTTCAGGTCACAGGCGATCCGGGCCGTCTCCTCGGCGGAGGTCAGGCCGGCCTCGCCCGGGATGTCGAAGCACCAGCGCAGCACCACACCCAGCTCCGCCTCCGCGGACTTCCGGGCGTCCTCGATCGCCTCCACGAACGCCTGGTCCGGGATGCCGCGCCGGGTCGAGCTGTAAGGGGTGACGGTGAGTTCGGCGTAACGGATGTTCTGCCGGGCCATGTCACGGGCGACCTCGTACGTCAGCAGACGCACGTCCTCCGCGTCGCGGATCAGGTCGACCACGGACAGGTAGACCTCGATGAAATGCGCGAAGTCGCGGAAGGTGAAGAAGTCCGCGAGGGCCTCGGGATCCGTCGGCACCGGCGAGTCCGGGTGGCGGGCCGCCAGTTCGGCGACGATGCGCGGGGAGGCGGAGCCGACATGGTGGACATGCAGCTCGGCCTTCGGAAGCCCGGCGATGAACGGTTCGAGTACGGACATGCGCGGCCTCCATGGCGGTTCGGTAGGTGCCGATCATCGTATGCGGGGCGGGCGTCACCGCCGTGCCCAGGCCTTAGCATGACGGGATAACGACAGGGGAGGGTCATGTCCGACAAGGACGCACAGCCGGAGCAGCAGGACACAAACCCCTGGGCTCCGCCGGAGCACAGTGTGTCGCTGGAGAAGCCCGGATCCCGGTCCGCCCGGGAGCCGTCGGCGCCCGCCGCCGCACCCGCCCCGGCCCCCTTGCCGCAGCCCACCCAGGCAGCCATGCCCGCCGCCGCCCCGGCCCCCGCCGGGCCGACGACACCCGGCAGGGTGCCTCCCGTGCCGCTCGCGCCGACCGGCCCGGGGACACCGAGCGCGTACCCGGGCGGCGCCCCCTACGGTCAGGCCCCGTACGCCCCGCCCGGCTACCCGCAGTCGCCCGTGCAGACTTACGGTCAACAGCCCCCTTACGGGCAGCCGCCGTACGGCCAACCCCCGTACGGACAGGGCGACTACGGCTATCCGCCGGCCGCCGTCTACGGGCAGGGCTGGCAAACACCCCGGATGACGCCCAACAACGGCCTCGGCGTCGCCGCCCTCGTGCTCGGCATCATCGGCACGGTCCTGTGCTGGACCCTGGTGATCAGCTTCATATGCGGGGTGCTCGCGATCGTCTTCGGCGCGATAGGGCGCGGCAAGGTGCGCACCGGGGAGGCGACCAACTCCGGCCAGGCCCTCGCGGGGTTGATCCTCGGGGGTGCCGCGCTCGTCGCCACCGCCTTGATGGTCGTCGTCTACATCAACGTCGACGAGCGGGACGACACCCGGTACGCCCCCGACGACCCCGATGCCACCTACGGCGCCTACCTGCCCGCGCCGCCCGGACCCGCCTCGCTCGTGTTCCCGGCCGCCAGCCGCTGACGGGCCTCCATCAGCGCGAAGCCCAGCAGATTCTCCCCGAGCCACCGGTCCGGGTCCTGCGCCCGCTCGTCGTCGGCGGCCAGCCCGATGCCCCAGATCCGGTCCAGGGGGCTGGCCTCCACCAATACCCGGTCCCCGGTGCCGAGCAGATAGGCGCTCAATTCCGGGTGCTGGGCGAATTTGTGGACGTTTCCCTCGACCACCAGCGCGTAGCGGTGCCGCCGCCATTCGGCCTCGTCGAATCCGCGCACCGAACGGCCCGCGTCCTTGGCCTGCTTGGGGTGACCTGCCGCCAGCACCCGCGCCTCCGCCTCCGCGTCACCGAAGAGCCGGGCCTTGCCCGCCATCATCCAGTGCTCGGCCGTGGCATAGACGACGCCGTCCACCGAGAACGGCGACTCCCACCACTGACTGAAGCAACCGGGCCCCACACTGCCGTCCCGGCGCGGTCGATGGCCCCAGAAATGCACGTACTTGACGCGCTCTCCACGGGCGAGCGCCGCCTGCAATTCCGCGACCGAACGCGGACCGTCGGCAACCCCCTCGGGCGCCGGGACGGACCCGTTCCCCATGCTGTTCCTCACGCTGTTGCCCCCGTTGTCGTTCACGTCGCCATTCTGTCATCGGGTACCGACAGCGGACCGTGGCCGACCCCGGGTGATCTCTGGCCATAGCATTGTCCGAAGTCATTTCACGGAGGAGCCCGCCATGTCCGGTTATCAGCAGAACCCCTATTCCGGGCCCCAGCCGCCGCCCGCGCCCCAGGGTCACGGTTACCCGGTGGCACCCCCGCTCCAGCCCTACGGGCAGCCCGGTGGCCACCCCGGATACGCGATGCCGATGCAGCCGCGCAACGGCCTGGGCACCGCGGGCATGGTGTGCGGCATCATCGGCGCGGTGTGCGGTCTGACCTTCGTGCTGTGGTTCTTCGCCTTCGTCCTCGGTGTGCTGGCGATCGTTTTCGGCGGAGTCGGCCGGTCCAGGGTGACGAACGGTGAGGCGGACAACCGCGGTGCCGCCACCGCCGGCATCGTGCTCGGCATCACCGCCCTGGTCCTCCCGCTCCTGTGGTTCGCGCTGGCCACGACCCTCCTCCGCGACCTCGGGCCCCTGAGCTCCTAGGTACACACTGATTCCGTCGCGAATCCAAAACACCGCGACGGAATCCCTTGTTGTGAGCCGGAGCCTCTGCCAGGATCGACACTCGATACCGGTTGGAGCTACGCCCGTCCCAGGTCATCGCGGTCGGCGGAGGAGTGCGCCATGAGTCAACGGTTCGACGCCAGGGAACGCTTCGCGGAGGGCGCGCAGTACATCGGCGGCAGTCTGCGCGCCGGGACCTCCGGCCGACGGCACGCGGTCGTCGACCCGGCGACCGGGGCGGAGGTCCTCGGCTACGAGCTGGCCGGGGACGCCGACGTCGACGCGGCCGTGGCCGCCGCCGAGCGGGCCTTCCCCCAGTGGGCGGGCGCCACACCGGGCGAGCGCTCGGACGCGCTGCACCGCTTCGCCGCCGTGCTCGCCGAGCGGGCCGGGGACTTCGCGCACGCCGAGTCGGCGCAGTGCGGCAAGCCGATCAGGCTCACCACAGAGTTCGACGTGCCGGGCACGGTCGACAACACCGCCTTCTTCGCGGGCGCCGCCCGGCACCTGGAAGGCGCGTCGGCGGGGGAGTACAGCGCCGACCACACCTCCTACGTCCGCCGTGAGCCGATCGGCGTCGTCGGCTCGATCGCGCCATGGAACTACCCCCTCCAGATGGCCGCCTGGAAGGTCCTGCCGGCGATCGCCGCGGGCAACACCATCGTGCTCAAGCCCGCCGAGCTGACCCCGCTGACCTCCCTGATGTTCGCCCAGGCCGCCACCGACGCCGGGATCCCGGACGGGGTCGTCAACGTCGTCAGCGGGGCGGGCAAGGACGCCGGTGAACGCCTCGTCGGCCATCCGTCCGTCGCCATGACCTCCTTCACGGGCTCCACCGCCGTCGGCAAGCGGGTGGCCGAGATCGCCACCACCACGGTCAAGCGGCTCCACCTGGAACTCGGCGGCAAGGCCCCCTTCGTCGTCTTCGACGACGCCGACCTGGAGGCCGCCGTCCACGGCGCGGTCGCGGGCTCGCTCATCAACACCGGCCAGGACTGTACGGCCGCGACCCGCGCGTATGTGCAGCGACCGCTGTACGAGGCGTTCGTGGCCGGCGTGGCCGACCTGATGGCCACCGTCCGGCTCGGCGACCCCTTCGACGACCGGACCGATCTGGGCCCGCTCATCTCGCACACCCAGCGGGACCGGGTCGCGGACTTCGTCGACCGGGCCCGCTCGTACGCCACCGTCGTCACCGGCGGCGAGGCCCCCGGCGGAGAGCTGGCCAAGGGCGCGTACTACCTCCCCACGCTCGTCACCGGCGCCCCGCAGGACAGCGAGATCGTCCAGGCCGAGATCTTCGGCCCGGTGCTGGTCGTGCTGCCCTTCGACGGCGACGACGAGGGCATCGCCCTGGCCAACGACACCCCGTACGGGCTCGCCGCCTCCGCCTGGACCCGGGACGTCTACCGCGCGGGCCGCGCCACCCGGGAGATCAAGGCCGGCTGCGTCTGGGTCAACGACCACATTCCGATCATCAGCGAGATGCCGCACGGCGGCTACAAGGCCTCGGGCTACGGCAAGGACATGTCGGCCTACTCCTTCGAGGAGTACACCCAGGTCAAACACGTCATGTACGACAACACAGCGGTCGCGAGAAAGGACTGGCACCGCACGGTCTTCGGCGCGCGCTGAAAAGACGCCGGGGCGATATCCCTCACGCGGCGGCGCTGTGCCGCCCGTAAATCCTTGTCCGTAAATCCTTATGGACATCCGGCGATTCGCGCTGCCGAAGCACCGTGCCGGAATGTCGTGCGAAACGGTCCGCCCCATGCCCGGCGGGCCGTCGATTCACCGTGCCACCGATGCCCGGAGCCCGGCCCGTACCGGATCCGAGGCCGTATCCGCCGGTGCGGTGCGCCGGGCGGGAGTGCCGTCGTGCACGGAACCGCGATGAATGCCGGTATTTTCTTGTGCTGCCGTGAAATCCCCCGCTTTTCGCGCGAGCGGACACACGCGTGCCCGGCCGGCCACCGAATCGGTCGCGTAACCAAAAGGCAACAACGGAATCCCTTGTTCATGGCGAATAGCTCTGCCAGGATCCTCGTCCAAAGCCCGTTGGAGCTACGGAAAGGGCATTCCGAATGGAGCGCTACCAGCCACGTGCGGCGTTGACCCGGCGGTCCCTGTTGCGGGCCGGGGGCGCCGGTACGCTCACGCTCGGTGCCCTCGGCGCACTGGGCGGCTGCGGCATCCCGCCCGCCGGACGCACCGGAGTGGACGGCTCGTCCGAGGACCGCTCCGCGGCGGAGAAAACGCTCTCCTTCTCCAACTGGACCGAGTACATCGACCTCGGCGAGGACAACAAGAGCCGCCCCACCCTCGACGACTTCCGACGGCGCACCGGCATCGAGGTCGCGTACACCGAGGACATCAACGACAACGTCGAATTCTTCGGCAAGGTCAGCAAGCAGCTCGCCGCCGGGCAGGGCATCGGCCGCGACCTGATCTGCGTCACGGACTGGATGGCCGGCCGCATGATCGGCCTCGGCTGGGCGCAGCGGCTGGACGCCGCCAACCTGCCGAACGCCTACGCCAACCTCGCCCCCGGCTTCCGCGCCCCCGACTGGGACCCCGGCCGCGCCCACTCCTACCCCTGGACCGGCATCCCCGCCGTCGTCGCCTACAACCGCAAGGCGACCGGCGGCCGCAAGGTCGACTCCGTCTCCCAGCTCCTCGACGACCCCAAGCTCAAGGGCCGCGTCGGCCTGCTGTCCGAGATGCGCGACACCGTCGGTCTCACCCTCCTCGACATGGGCAAACGGCCCGAGCAGGTCACCGCCGACGACTACGACGCCGCGATCGACCGGCTGCAGAAGGCCGTCGACCGCCGACAGATCCGCCGCTTCACCGGCAACGACTACACGGGCGACCTCAACAAGGGCGACATCGCCGCCTGCATCGCCTGGGCCGGCGACCTCGTCCAGCTCCAGGCCGACAACCCCGACATCCAGTTCGCGGTCCCGGACGCCGGCTACATGCTCTCCAGCGACAATCTTCTGGTCCCCAATCACGCCCGCCACAAGAAGAACGCCGAGCGCCTCATCGACTACTACTACCAGCCCAAGGTCGCGGCCCGGCTCGCCGCTTCCATCAACTATGTGAGCCCGGTGGCGGGGCTCCGAGAGGAACTCGCGAAAATCGACAAGGATCTGGCCGACAACACCTTGATCATCCCCAGTGAGGCGATGGCGGCGAAGGCACACGCCTTCCGCTCGCTGTCTGCCGAGGAGGACAAGGCGTTCGAAGCCAAATTCGCCGAGCTCACCGGCGCCTGACAGCCCGTACCCGCTCACCCCCGTTTCCACCTGTACGCGGCCGACCTTCCCCGGCGCCCCCCGACACCCCTGGACCGACACCCATGACAGCAACCGCCCCGACCGAGCGCACCGGCACCGAGGTCCGGCTCACCAAGATCAGCAAGAGCTACGGCGCCTTCACCGCCGTCCACCCGCTCGACCTGACCGTCCCCGGCGGCTCGTTCTTCGCCCTCCTCGGCGCCTCCGGCTGCGGCAAGACCACCACCCTGCGCATGATCGCCGGTCTTGAGGACCCCAGCAGCGGCACCGTCGAGCTGGCCGGCGCGGACGTCACCGCCCTTCCCCCGCACAAGCGGCCCGTCAACACCGTCTTCCAGAGCTACGCACTCTTCCCGCACCTCGACATCTACGAGAACGTCGCCTTCGGGCTGCGCCGCCGTGGCATCAAGTCGGTCAAGAAGCAGGTCGGCGACATGCTCGACCTCGTCCAGCTCGGCGACTTCGCCCGCCGCAAGCCCCAGCAGCTCTCCGGCGGCCAGCAGCAGCGCGTCGCCGTCGCCCGCGCCCTGATCAACCACCCACAGGTGCTGCTCCTCGACGAACCGCTGGGCGCCCTCGACCTCAAGCTGCGCCGCCAGATGCAGCTCGAGCTCAAGCGCATCCAGACCGAGGTGGGCATCACCTTCATCCACGTCACCCACGACCAGGAGGAGGCCATGACCATGGCCGACACGGTCGCGGTGATGAACGGCGGCCGGGTCGAGCAGCTCGGCGCCCCCGCCGACCTCTACGAGACCCCCCGCACCACCTTCGTCGCCAACTTCCTCGGCACCTCCAACCTCATCGCCGCCGACGTCCTCGACGCCTCCGGCAGCGACCTGGTCCTCCAGGCCGCGAGCAGTAAACTCGCGCTCCCCGCCGAACGATGTACGGTCACCCCCCGCACCGGCGGGCGGCTGCTGATCGGGATACGACCCGAGAAGATCAGCCTCACCCACGCCGACGACGCCGGCACCGTCCCCGACGGCCGCAACCGTGTCACCGGCCGCATCGCCACCTCCAGCTTCATCGGCGTCTCCACCCAGTACCTCGTCGACAGCCCCGTCACCGCCGGCGCCGCGCCGCTGGCCGTCTACGAGCAGAACATCGAGCGCGACCGCCGGCTCGTCCCCGGCGCCGAGGTCGTCCTGCACTGGAACCCCGGCCACAGCTTCGGTCTCGACGCCGCGCAGAGCATCGAGGCGGGCACGGACGCGGGGGAGGGCACCTGATGGCATCCCCGCAGGCCACCGCCACCGACCGGCCCGCCCCCGAGGCCCCGCCCGCGCTCCGCGCGGCGGCCCGCCGCAAGAAGCTCGTCCCCTACTGGCTGCTGCTCCCCGGCATCCTCTGGCTGCTCGTCTTCTTCGCCGCGCCGCTCGTCTACCAGGCCTCCACGTCCGTACAGACCGGCTCGCTCGAAGAGGGCTTCGAGGTCACCTGGCACTTCGCGACCTACTGGGACGCGGCCACCGAGTACTACCCGCAGTTCCTGCGCTCGGTCGGCTACGCCGCCACCGCCACCGCGGGCTGCCTCGCCCTCGGCTACCCGCTCGCCTACCTCATCGCCCTCAAGGCGGGCCGCTGGCGCAACCTGCTGATGATCCTCGTCATAGCGCCGTTCTTCACCAGCTTCCTGATCCGCACCCTGGCCTGGAAGACGATCCTCTCCGACGGCGGCCCCGTCGTCTCCGCCCTCAACTCGCTGCACGTCCTCGGCCTCACCGACGCGCTGGGCATCACCGAGGGCCACCGCGTGCTCGCCACCCCGCTGGCCGTCGTCTGCGGCCTGACCTACAACTTCCTGCCTTTCATGATCCTGCCGCTCTACACCTCCCTCGAACGCATCGATCCGCGACTCCTCGAGGCGGCCGGCGACCTCTACGCCAAGCCGATCACCACCTTCCGCAAGGTGACCTTCCCGCTGTCCATGCCGGGCGTCGTCGCGGGCACCCTGCTCACCTTCATCCCCGCCACCGGCGACTACATCAACGCCGAACTGCTCGGCTCCACCGACCAGAAGATGATCGGCAACGTCATCCAGTCCCAGTTCCTGCGCGTCCTGGACTACCCGACCGCCGCCGCGCTGTCCTTCATCCTCATGGCGGCCATCCTCGCCATGGTCACGCTCTACATCCGCAAGTCCGGGACGGAGGACCTGGTCTGATGACTGCTCCCTCGGGCCTGTCGCGCGTGACGCGCTGGCTGCGCCGCAACCTCGTCGTGATCGCCGGGCTCACCACGCTCGGCTATCTGATGCTGCCCAACGTCATCGTGACGGTCTTCTCGTTCAACAAGCCCAACGGCCGGTTCAACTACGAGTGGCAGCGCTTCTCCACCGACGCCTGGACCGACCCCTGCGGCGTCGCCGACCTGTGCGGCTCGCTGTCCCTCAGCCTCCAGATCGCCGTCTGGGCGACCCTCGGGTCGACGGTCCTGGGCACGATGATCGCCTTCGCGCTCGCCCGCTACCGCTTCCGCGCCCGCTCCTCGGTGAGCACCCTGCTCTTCCTGCCGATGGCCATGCCCGAGGTCGTCATGGCCGCCTCGCTGGCCACCCTCTTCCTCAACATGGGCGTCACCTTCGGCTTCTGGACCATCCTCATCGCCCACATCATGTTCTGCCTGAGCTTCGTGGTCACGGCCGTCAAGGCGCGCGTGATGAGCATGGACCCCCGGCTCGAACAGGCCGCCCAGGACCTCTACGCCACCCCGCTGCAGACCTTCCTGCGCGTCACGCTCCCGATCGCCGCCCCCGGCATCGCCGCGGGCGCGCTGCTCTCCTTCGCCCTGTCCTTCGACGACTTCATCATCACGAACTTCAACGCCGGCTCCACCGTGACCTTCCCCATGTTCGTCTGGGGATCCGCGCAGAGGGGCACACCCGTTCAGATCAATGTCATCGGAACGGCGATGTTCGTCATCGCCGTGCTGTGCGTGCTCGTCGGTCAGCTGGCCGGCGGACGCCGAAAAAGGAGCTGAGAACATGGCCGCTCGTGCCATGAACCCTGTCCAATCACTTTCCGACGCCGCGCCGCGCCCCTACTGGCTCGACGACCCCGCCCGGCCGGCCCCCCTCCCCGCGCTCGTCGGCGACGAGCACTGCGATCTGCTCGTCGTCGGCGGCGGTTACTCCGGCCTGTGGACCGCGCTGAACGCCAAGGAGCGCGACCCCGGCCGGGACGTCGTCCTCATCGAGAGCCAGGAGGTCGGCTGGGCCGCCTCCGGCCGCAACGGCGGCTTCTGCTCCTCCTCCCTCACCCACGGCTGGGCCAACGGCCAGTCCCGCTGGCCCGAGGAGCTCACCACCCTGGAGCGGCTCGGCCGCCGCAACCTCGACGAGATCGAGGCCGCCCTCACCCGGCACGGCGTCGACTGCGACTTCGAGCGCACCGGCGAGATCGACATCGCCACCGCCCCGCACCAGGTGCAGGAGCTGCGGGAGGCCGCCGACGAGGTGGCGGCCCTCGGGCTCCCCGACTACGAATTCCTCGACCGCGACGCCCTGCGCGCCGAGGTCGACTCCCCGACCTTCCTCGCCGGGCTCTGGGACCGCACGGGCGTGGCGATGCTGCATCCCGCGAAGCTCGCCTGGGGCCTCAAGCGCGCCTGCCTGGACCTCGGCGTCCGGATCTACGAACAGACCCCCGGCACCGAGCTGTCCTCGCGCAACGCCGGCGTCGCCGTCCGCACCCCCTACGGCAGGGTCTTCGCCCGGCACGCCGCGCTGGGCACGAACGCCTTCCCCTCGCTGGTCAAGCGGCTGCGGCCGTACATCACCCCGGTCTACGACTACGCGCTGATGACCGAGCCGCTCAGCGCCGAGCAGTTGGCCGCCGTCGGCTGGAAGCGGCGCCAGGGGCTCGGCGACGCGGCCAACCACTTCCACTACTTCCGCATCACGAGCGACAACCGCATCCTGTGGGGCGGCTACGACATCGTCCATCACTACGGTGGTGGGGTCCGCTCCGAGTACGACCACCACCCCGCCACCTACCAGAAGCTCGCCGAGCACTTCTTCCGCTGCTTCCCGCAGCTCGAAGGCGTGCGGTTCACCCACAACTGGGGCGGTGCCATCGACACCTGCTCGCGCTTCTCGGCGTTCTTCGGTACCGCCCACGGCGGCCGGGTCGCCTACGCGCTCGGCTACACCGGCCTCGGCGTCGGCGCGAGCCGCTTCGGCGCGGACGTCATGCTCGACCTGCTCTCCGGCGAGCGCACCGAGCGCACCGAACTGGAGATGGTCCGCAGCAAGCCGCTGCCGTTCCCGCCCGAGCCGGTGCGGTCGGTGGGGATCGGCATCACCCAGTGGTCGATGGCCCGGGCCGACGAGAACGGCGGCCGCCGCAACCTCTGGCTCAAGGCCATGGACAAGGTCGGCATGGGCTTCGACAGCTGACCCACCGCCGCGCGAGCGGTTCGCGTTCACGCGCCCGCTCGCGCCCGGCGCGTGGCCCGTCGGCCCGGTGCGCCCTTCACCACCCGTTTGGGGACGGAAAACCCGGAAACCCGCGTAATGATCCGCGCTGGGCGGCCTCTCATCCGTGAACGCAGGACAAGCGGACACGGAGCGGAGGAACCACGCATGAGTGGCGACGCGGGGGCGAGGAACGCGGTGGAGTGGCTGGCTTCGGCGGCACCCGACCCCGAGACCTGCCGGTGGGAGTGGGAACGCAGCCCCTTGGGGGTGGCGCTGCTGCCCGCGGGCCGGCTGTGGGACGTGCTCATTCTCCCCGGCGGGCTCGGCTACCCCACGCTGGAGGTGCTGAGCCGCCGCGCCGGCCGGCCCGGCCCGGTGCTGGCCGACAGCCGCGTGGGCTTCTTCGTCCCGCCGGGCACGGCCGCCCGCTGGGTCGCCACGGGCGTACGGGGGGCCGGGCACGGCGCGTGGATCGTCGTCCCCCACCCCGGCCGGTCCGTGAGCGGGGTGCGCTGGATCGTGCCGCCCGACGGGTCGGGCACGCTCAACGACCCGGCGACGCTGGAACTCGCGATGCACGAGGCCGTCGCCGGCCGCGGCGGACCGGGCCGGTGAGCAGCAGGGCCAGCCCCCACAGGAGCACACCGGACAGACACCACGCGCCCACGACGTCCAGCGGCCAGTGGTAGCCGCGCCGGACGAGCCCGATGCCCACGCCGACGTTGAGCAGCACGTACCCGGTGATCGTCACCGTGCGTGCGCGTGACGGCGGCGGCGGGCCGGTCCGGTGGAGCAGGAGCAGCACCGCGGCGCCGTAGGCGACGGCCGCCGTGGCGGTGTGACCGGAGGGGAAGAATCCGTCGTGCGCGCCGCCCGGCATGCCGGGCGGGCCGGGGCGGGCGATCGCGTTCTTGACCGGGACCACCAGGGCCGGCACGACCGCCATCGTGAGCGCCGCGGCGAGCGGGGGCAGCCACCGGCGGGGCGCCCGGGCCCGGAAGAGCGACGCGATCACCGCGGCGGCCAGCACGGGCAGCGCGACCGCCGTGTTGCCGAGGTCGGCGAAGAACTCCGCGACGCCGTGGGGGATGCCCGAGGCGGCCACCGCACGGCCCAGCCGCTCGTCGAGGGCGCGCAACGGTCCGTGGACGGCGATCTGCCAGGTGACCAGGGCGAAGAGGAGTGTGCACAGCCCCGGGAGGAGGACGGCGGGTGACGTCACCGCCGACGGGCGCGAAGTCGGCGGCCCCGGAACAGGGGGGGTAGTTCCGAGGCCGCCGTGGGGACCGGTGGGCCGCGCGCCCCGGGGGGTGTGGGACGGGCGGTCTTCCGATCGGTGAGGATGTCCGGAGCCAGGGGCTCCAGTGGTGTGCGCGATGGCACGACCGGGTCGGCACTGGGGAAGTACCGGCTCGGCATCGCCCGCAGTCCCCTGCGAGCGAGGTGTTTCACTCATCTGAAGAAACCGTACGGCAGGTAGGGCGGGCCGGACACCCGGATCACCCCTCCACCACCTGCCCCGCACAGGTTCTTCACTCCCCGTATCCATGACCCGTGGCCACACCCGTGGCCACACCCGTGGCCACACCCGTGGCCACGGGTGGGGATCACAGACGGCCGAAGGCGGCCTCGATGATGTCCAGACCCTCGTTGAGCAGGTCCTCGCCGATGACCAGCGGCGGCAGGAAGCGCAGCACGTTGCCGTACGTACCGCACGTGAGGACCAGCAGGCCCTCCGCGTGGCAGGCCTTCGCGAGCGCGCCCGCGGCCGCCGCGTTCGGGGTCTTGGTGCCCGGCTCCACCAGCTCGATCGCGATCATCGCACCACGACCGCGGATGTCGCCGATGATGGCGCCGTTGTCCAGCTTGTCCCGCATGTCGGCGAGGCGGCCCTTCATGACCTCCTCGATGCGCTTGGCCTTGGCGTTCAGGTCCATCTCACGCATCGTCTCGATGGAACCGAGCGCCGCGGCGCACGCCACCGGGTTGCCGCCGTAGGTGCCGCCGAGGCCACCCGCGTGGGCCGCGTCCATGATCTCCGCGCGGCCGGTGACGGCGGCGAGCGGCAGACCGCCCGCGATGCCCTTGGCGGTGGTGATCAGGTCCGGGACGATGCCCTCGTCCTCGCACGCGAACCACTGGCCGGTGCGGCAGAAGCCGGACTGGATCTCGTCCGCGACGAAGACGATGCCGTTGTCCTTCGCGAACTGCGCGATCGCGGGCAGGAAGCCCTTGGCCGGCTCGATGAAGCCGCCCTCGCCCAGGATCGGCTCGATGATGATCGCCGCGACGTTCTCCGCGCCGATCTGCTTGGTGATCTGGTCGATGGCCTGGGCGGACGCCTCGGCGCCACAGTTCTCCGGACCGGTCGGCCAGCGGTAGCCGTACGCCACCGGCACCCGGTAGACCTCGGGCGCGAACGGGCCGAAGCCCTGCTTGTACGGCATGTTCTTGGCGGTGAGCGCCATCGTCAGATTCGTCCGGCCGTGGTAGCCGTGGTCGAAGACGACGACCGCCTGGCGCTTGGTGTACGCACGGGCGATCTTCACCGCGTTCTCGACGGCCTCGGCGCCCGAGTTGAACAGCGCCGACTTCTTGGCGTGGTCGCCGGGGGACAGCTCGGCGAGCTGCTCACAGACCTCCACGTAACCCTCGTACGGGGTCACCATGAAACAGGTGTGGGTGAAGTCGGCGAGCTGCGCGGACGCGCGGCGCACCACGGCCTCCGCGCTGGAGCCCACCGAGGTCACGGCGATGCCGGAGCCGAAGTCGATCAGCGAGTTGCCGTCCACGTCCTCGATGACACCGCCGCCCGCGCGCACGGTGAACACCGGCAGCACCGAACCCACGCCACCGGCGACCGTCTGAAGACGGCGGGCCTGCAGCTCCAGCGACTTCGGGCCGGGGATCGCGGTGACGACACGGCGCTCCTGGGGAAGGGACGGGCCTCCGGTCAGTTCGGTCATGAGGTGCGCTCCAGGGAGAGAAAGAGGCGGCGAAAGGGGCTTTTACGTCGCAGGCTAGGGCTGCGGGGCAGGCCTCGGCATGTTCCGTTCGGGAGCAGTGCGCGCGTCGCCTTGTCCGCCGCGGACATGGCGGCAGCGGGCGGCCGCCCCGCGCACCCTCCGAGTGATCATGCGCACGCTACGGGCGTGGCATCGCCGGGGACACTGAACTCCCGGGTGACGGCCACTAGATTGAGCGACGGCGCGCACCCGGAACGGCGGATGCGGGCACGGCGGCAGGACGGCTGGTCGGGGGCAAGGGGCGGCGATGGACACCGAGGACACGTACGGCGAACCGGGCACCCGAGGCGACCGGCTGCCCCGCCCGGCGGACCCGCCGGCCAGGCCACCCGCCATGCCCCCCGTACCGCCGGCGCCCCTCGCCAAGCCGGCTCCGGCGCTCCCCACGCCCCCTGCCCCTCCTCTCGAGCCGCCGCGCCCCGCCGCCCTGCCGCTGCCGGGCGCCGCACCCGGCGGACCGGTCCCCGCCGCCCCACCGCCCGGGTCGGCCTTCCTCGCCTGGCTGCGCACCCCGCGCCCGGCGGCGGCCCCCGGCATCTGGGCGTTCGGCCACCGGCCCCGGCCGCCGCACGAACCGGACCGGATCGCCGGCCGACCGCTGGTCAGCGGGGCGGTCATCTCCTTCCTCTGCGGCTGGCTGCTGTGGTCGCTGCTGTGGAACGGCTACCTCGGCCCGTTCTGGATCTGGCCGCTGTACGCCCTGACCCCGGACGCCTGGCACGAGGGCATGGTCGCCGTCTGGACCGTGTACATCTACTACGCCCTCGTCATCGGCGTCCTCCTCGTCGTCTTCGGCCGCCTCGGCCGCTGGGCACAGGTCTGGCGCCGCTACGCCGTCCCCGCCCTGCGCCGCCTGTGGGACGACTCCGGCACCCCGCCCCCCGCCGTCCCGACCCCCCGCGAGGACCCCGCCGAGTGGCCCCGGCTGCGCACCGCCGGGGCGCACGACGCCGCCGACCGGCTGACGGCCGACGCCCGGCACGGGCTGATGAACGACGTCGACCACGCCCGCATCGAGCACGCCTGGGAGTCGACATGGGCCCGGCCCGGCGGCCTCGCCTCCTTCACCGACACCGTGCTGCGCCACGGCGCCGCCGCCTGCGCCCACCCCTCCGGCTCCCGCGACCTGCCCGTACGCGCCGCGCTGCACGACCTCGTCACCCGGCAGGTCCGCATCGGCACCGCCGCCGACGACGACCGCAACCCCTACGACCACCGCGGCGCCGGCTGCGCGCTCGACCCCGGGCTGCTCGGCACCTCGCTCCTCGCCGTCGGCCCGCCCGGCTGCGGCAAGACCGCGCGCCTGGTGCGCCCCGTCCTGGAGTCGCTGTGCCTCCAGGCACTCGCCGGGCGGACCGCCGTCGTCGTGGTCGGCGCCGCCGGCGCCGGGCTCGCGCCGGACGAGTCCTTCGACATCGTGGTGAAGATCGGACGCCCCGACTCCGAGTACGACCTCGATCTGTACGGGGGCACCGACGACCCCGACGAGGCCGCCACGGTCCTCGCCGAAGGACTCGCAGGCGACGTCACCTCCGGCCTCCCCAGCGGGGACGCCCGGCGCGCCGCCACGGCACTCGCCCAGCTCCTCGGCCCCTACCGCGCCGCCCACGGCCGCTTCCCGTCCGTACCCGAACTGCGCGAACTCCTCGACCGGTCCGCCGACGCCGTCACCGCGCTGCGCACCGCCCTGCGGACCGCGGGCCTGGACGCCCACCTCCGGGAGCTCGACGCCCGCGAGCGGCAGGCGCAGCGCCCCGACGACCCCGGGGCGTTCCTCGCCGACCGGCTCGCCCTCCTCGACCGGCCCGCCTTCGCGCGCTTCTTCGACACCACCGCGCCCGGCCGCACCTTCTCGCTGCGCAGCCTCGAACACCCGCTGCGGGTCCGCATCGACCTGCCCGAGCGCGGCCACGCCGAGGCGTCCCGGCTGCTGGCCCGGCTCGTCCTCGCGCAGTTCACGGAATCCGCCGTCGGCCGCGCCGACCGCTCGCTGTTCACCTGTCTGGTCCTGGACGACGCCACCCACACGATCACCGCCGAGGCCGTCCGCGGAGTGCAGCGGCTGCGCTCCGCCAACGCCGGGGCCGTGCTCACCCTGCGCACGCTCGACGACGTGCCCGAGGCGCTGCGCAGCGCCCTGCTCGGCTCGGTCGGCTGCCGGATGGCCTTCTCCGGCGTCACCACCTGGGACGGCGCGCGCTTCGCCGAGGTCTGGGGCAAGGAGTGGGTCGAGACCCGCGACATCACCGACCGCCAGGTCATCGCCCACGAGCCGCTGACCCGCGCCAGCCACGTCGTCCGACGGGTGATCACCGGACGGGCGGTCACCGCCCAGTCGGTCACCGTCCGCAAGGTGGAGCGGGAGCGCTGGTCCGCCTCCGAGCTGGCGCACGCGGTGCCCGCCGGGCACGCGGTGCTGTCCGTGACGTCCGTGCAAGGAGGGAGCGCGCCGCCGGTCCTGGTCGACCTCAGGACGTGAGCGTTGGCCGGGGAATGCGCCACTGAGGCAGAATCGGTCACAGCCGTTCATACGGGACGGCACAGTCATCGCGACGCCTCTCCCGAAGGTGCCATGCCTCCTACGCTCGCCTCACTCGTCCACCACTCCGCGCTCAAGCTCGCCGTGCTCGCGGGGGAGGACCGGCTGGACACCCCCGTCCGCTGGGCGCACGTCAGCGAGCTGGTCGACCCGGTGCCGTGGATGGACGGCGGCGAACTGCTGCTGATCACCGCGATGAAGATCGACGCCGAGGACCCGGAGGCGATGCGCGGGTACGTGCGACGACTCGTCCGCGCGGGTGTCGTGGGGCTCGGCTTCGCCGTCGGCGTCAACTACGAGCAGGTGCCGAGGGCACTGATCGAGGCGGCCCGGACCGAGGGGCTGCCCCTGCTGGAGGTGCCCCGCCGCACCCCCTTCCTCGCCATCACCAAGGCCGTCTCCGCGGCCATCGCCGCCGACCAGTACCGGGCGGTGACCGCCGGTTTCGAGGCCCAGCGCGAGCTGACCCGGGCCGCGCTCAGCGCGGACGGGCCCGCCGCGCTCCTCGCCAGGCTCGCCGCGCACCTCGGCGGCTGGGCCGCGCTCTACGACGCGTCGGGCGCGGTCGTGGCCGCCGCCCCCGAATGGGCCGAGCGCCGCGCCGCCCGGCTGAGCGCCGACGTCGAGCGGCTGCGGGAACGGCCCGCGCCCGCCAGCGCCGTCGTCGGCGCGGACCCCGGCGACGAGGGAGCCGACCGCGTCGAGCTCCAGTCCCTCGGCACGGGCCGCCGCACCCGCGCGGTCCTCGCCGTCGGCACCGACGCGCCCCTGGGCACCGCCGACCGCTACGCCGTGCACTCCGCGATCGCGCTCCTCACCCTCACCACCGAACGCTCCCGTGCCCTGCGGGACGCGGAACAGCGGCTGGGCGCGGCGGTGCTGCGGATGCTGCTGGCGGGCGAGCCGGAACACGCGCGGACCGTCGCCGGGGAGCTGTACGGCGGGCTGCTCGACGCGCCCTTCCGGATGCTCGTCGCGGAAGCGGCCTCCGACGTGCCCGGCGAGGCGGAGGCGGCGGAGCCGCGCGACGCCGGCACCGGCCCGCAGGACCCGCTCGGCGGGCTCGCCGACGCGCTGGAGACCGCGGCGAGCCGGGTGGCCGAGCCGGTGCTCGTCGTCCCCGACGGCAGCCGGCTGATCGTCCTCGCACCGGACGGCGGCGCGGCCGTCGCGGCCTGCGCCGAGCACGCCCGCGCGATCGAAGCCCGCCGCAGCGCCGCGAAGGGCCGGACGACCGCGGCCCGCACCCCGCGCGAACGCACCGCCCCCGCCCCCGACGAGGGCCGCCTCGACGTGGTGCTCGGCCTCTCCGCCCCGGCCGCCGCCATCGCCGCCGCGGCCGCCTTCCACCAGGCCGAACAGGCCCTGTCCGTGGCCCGCCGCCGCGGCCGGGTCCTCGTCGAGCACGAGGAGGTCGCCGCCGGTTCCGTCCTCCCGCTCCTCGCCGACGAGGCGGTACGGGCCTTCGCCGACGGCATGCTCCGGGCCCTCCACGAGCACGACGCGACGGGCCGCGGCGACCTGGTCGCCTCGCTCCGCGCCTGGCTCTCCCGGCACGGACAATGGGACGCGGCCGCCGCCGACCTGGGCGTCCACCGCCACACCCTCCGCTACCGCATGCGCCGCGTCGAGGAGATCCTCGGCCGCTCCCTGGACGACCCGGACGTCCGCATGGAGCTGTGGCTGGCCCTCAAGGCGACATCGAAGTAGCCGGACGGCCTCCGGCCGGGGCCGCCCGATCCGCCGGCGCTGAGCCCCTGCGGCAGCCCGCGGTGTCGGGACCATGCCGCCGAACCCCGCGCGGGACGCGCCCCCGCGTCGGCGGGACACCACGGCCCTGGCCGTCCCGATCCGTGCCGCAGGCCCGCGTGGAGCGTGCCATCCGCCCGGCAGCGCCGGGAGCCCGTGCCGCGCGGGGCGCGCGCCACCGCCCCGGCGGGCGCCGGAGACGCCCTTAACCCTCCATCGCGGCGCGCGAGCGCCCCCGTGTCGGCGGGACACCACGGCCCTGGCCGTCCCGATCCGTGCCGCAGGCCCGCGTGGCACGCGCCGCCCGCCCGGCGGTACTGGGAGCCCGTGCCGCGCGGGGTATGCGTCACCCCCCGGCGGCGCCGGGGACGCGCTTATCCCTCCATCGCGGGACGCACCGCCGCGTCGGCGGGACACCGCGGCCCCGGTCGTCCCGATCCGTGCCGCAGCCCCTTAACCCTCCATCGCGGCGCGCGAGCGCCCCCGTGTGCGCCATCTCGGACAATCGGCCCCCGGCCGACCCGCACCTACGGTGGGGGAGCTAATCATCCGCACCACCTGGAAGGGCCGGGATTGTGACTGCTCCCCACGCGTTCTGGCTGGCCGGCCGCGAGGCCACCGGCGAGGACACCTTCGACGTCACGAACTCCTGGGACGGCCGTCTCGTCGGCACCGTGAGCGTCCCCACCGAGGAGCAGGTCGAGGAGGCCGTGGCCGCCGCGCACGCCGTGCGCGACGAGTTCGCGGCGACCCCCGCGCACGTCCGGGCCGCGGCCCTCGACCACGTGTCGAAGCGGCTGACCGAGCGCACCGAGGAGATCGCGCAGCTCATCTCCGCCGAGAACGGCAAGCCCATCAAGTGGGCCCGCGGCGAGGTCGGCCGCGCCGTCTCGGTGTTCCGCTTCGCGGCCGAGGAGGCCCGTCGCTACAACGCCGGTGACGCCCAGCGGCTGGACACCGACGCCGGTGGCGTCGGCCGGCTCGCGCTGACGCGCCGGGTCCCGCGCGGCACCGTGCTCGGCATCGCGCCGTTCAACTTCCCGCTCAACCTGAGCGCGCACAAGGTCGCCCCGGCCATCGCGGTCGGCGCCCCGATCATCCTCAAGCCCGCCCCGGCGACCCCGATCTCCTCGCTGATCCTCGGCGAGCTGCTGGCCGAGACGGATCTGCCGGCCGGTTCGTGGAGCGTCCTGCCGGTGCCCAACGACCGGATGCCCGCCCTCGTCAAGGACGAGCGGCTCCCGGTCATCTCCTTCACCGGCTCCGGCCCGGTGGGCTGGTCGATCCTCGACTCCGTGCCGCGCAAGCACGTCACCCTGGAGCTCGGCGGCAACGGCGCGGCCGTCGTCCTCGCCGACTGGTCCTCCGAGGCCGACCTGGACTGGGCGGCGCAGCGCATCGCCACCTTCTCCAACTACCAGGGCGGCCAGTCCTGCATCTCCGTGCAGCGCGTCATCGCCGACGCCTCGCTGTACGAGCGGCTCCTGCCGAAGGTCGTCGCGGCCGTCGAGGCGCAGGTGACCGGCGACCCGTCCGACCCGGCGACCGAGGTCGGCCCGCTGGTCAGCGAGGACGCCGCCAAGCGCGTCGAGTCGTGGGTCGACGAGGCCGTCGCGGCCGGCGCCAAGCTGCTCGCGGGCGGCAAGCGCGAGGGCGCCACCTACGCCCCGACCGTGCTCGCCGACGTCCCCGCCGACGTGACGATCGCGTGCGAGGAGGTCTTCGGACCGGTCCTCACGATCACCAAGGCCGACGACGAGGCCGCCGCCTTCGCCGCCGTCAACGACTCCCCGTACGGCCTCCAGGCGGGCGTGTTCACGCACGACCTGAAGACCGCCTTCCGCGCGCACCGCGCGCTGGAGGTCGGCGGCGTGGTCGTCGGCGACGTGCCGTCCTACCGCGCGGACCAGATGCCGTACGGCGGTGCCAAGCAGTCCGGCGTGGGCCGCGAGGGCGTGCGCTACGCGATGGACGACTACACCTACGAGCGGGTGCTGGTCATGACCGGCCTGGACCTGTAAGCACAGGATCCGCGAGACGGACGGCCGGGACGCACCGCTGGTGCGCCCCGGCCGTCCGCCGTTTTCCCCGCCGCCGGGCCCGTCGGAGCCCCATGGCCCGATCCTTGCGCAGAGTGGCAGCGCGGCCAGTCGCCGGGGGGCTTCCGCTCCGGCAGCCTGGAGGCATCGAACGGCACCACCGCGAGGAGAATCCGCCATGTCCGACACCACCGCCGCCACCAGCCCCGGCACCCCTCGCCACATGCGCGCCATCCGGCAGGAGAAGGCGGGCGGCCCCGAGGTGCTGGAGCTGGTCGAGACCGCACGCCCCGAGCCGGGCATCGGCGAGGTCCTGGTGCGGGTCCACGCCGCCGGGGTCAACCCCGTCGACTGGAAGACCCGGACGCGCGGCCGCTTCTACTCGGGCCACACCCCGCCCTTCACCCTCGGCTTCGACGTGTCCGGCGTGGTCGAGAAGGTCGGCGAGGGCGTGACCGTCCACGCCGTCGGCGACGAGGTGTACGGCATGCCCCGCTTCCCGGCCCCGGCCGGCGCCTACGCCGAGTATCTGACCGCCCCCGCCCGCCACCTCGCGCCCAAGCCGCACGGCATCGAGCACGTACGGGCGGCCGCGCTGCCGCTGGCCGCGCTCACCGCCTGGCAGGCCCTGGTCGACACCGCCGACGTGCGGGAGGGACAGCGCGTCCTGATCCACGCGGCGGCGGGCGGCGTCGGCCACCTCGCCGTCCAGATCGCCAAGGCCCGCGGCGCGTACGTCATCGGCACGGCGAGCGCCGCCAAGCACGAGTTCCTGCGCGGCCTCGGCGCCGACGAACTGATCGACTATCACGAGCAGGACTTCGCCGAGGCCGTCGGGGACGTCGACGTCGTCCTGGAGTCCGTCAGCGGCGACTACCCGGCCCGCTCGCTGCGCACCCTGCGCCCCGGGGGCATCCTCGTGTCGCTCCTCCCGCTGGAGGAGTCGGTGTACGCCGAGGCCGGTGCCCGCGGTGTCCGCGCCACCCGGCTGATGGTGGAGCCGGACCAGGCGGGCCTGCGCGGCATCACCGAACTGGTCGAGTCCGGGCGGCTGCGGTGCGAGATCGCCGCCGTACTGCCCCTGGAGGACGCCGCCAAGGCGCACGAACTGGGCGAGACGGGCCGTACCTCCGGGAAGATCGTGCTCACCGTCCACGTCTGACCGGACCGATGACGGGATGACCGGCGCCGCGCCCGCCTTCCCCCGTTCACCGGCAAGCACGCCCGCCCCGCCCCGCCGCGACGGGGGCGGTGGGTTCCGGCCATCCCCGGCCCGTCGGGCGGACACGGGTTGATCGGCATGCGCGAGCGCGCCAGGATCTACGGGGGAACCCTGGCCGCCGGACCGCGCGACCACGGTGGGTTCGAGGTCCGGCCGGCTCTTCCCCCGCAGCCGGCCGCCCGGTCCCGGTCAGCGGCCGGAGCCGCACGGGAGAGGGACGGACCGGGGCATGACGGCAAGCGCTGACGAGGCGGCGGACATCCGTGTCCTCGTCGTGGACGACCAGATCCTCATCCGGGCCGGCGTCGCGGCGCTGCTGCGCGCCGCCCCCGGCACGACGGTCGTCGCCGAGGCCTCCGACGGCGAGGAGGCCGTCGCGGCCGCCGCCGAGCACCGGCCCGACGTGATCCTCATGGACATCCGGATGCCCGGCCTCAGCGGCACGGCCGCCACCGAGCGGATCCTGGCCGCCGCCGAGCGGGACGGCGTGCCCGCCCCGCGCGTCCTCGTCCTGACCACCTTCGACCTCGACGAGTACGTCTACGAGGCGCTGCGCGCCGGGGCCGCCGGCTTCCTGCTCAAGGACGCCGGCCCGCACCGGCTGCTGGCCGCCGTCGCCGCCGTCGCGGGCGGCGACACCCTCTTCGCTCCGACCGTCACCCGCCGCCTCGTCGAGGCCTTCGCCCACCGGCTCCCCACCCCCGCCCCGCCGCCCGAGACGCTCGGGGCGCTCACCGGCCGCGAGCTGGAGGTGCTGCGCCTGACCGCGCGCGGCCTGTCGAACGCGGAGATCGCCGACGAGCTCGTCATCAGCGAGGCCACCGTCAAGACCCATCTGAACCGGGCCATGGCCAAGCTGGGCCTGTGCAGCCGCGCCCAGGCCGTCGTGGTCGCCTACGAGAGCGGACTCGTCACCCCCGGCGCGGGACGCTGACCCGCACGCCTTCACCCGCGCCGTTCACCCGCTCGTACGGTCGAGGGTGTACGCCGCAGGCCGGATCATTGCGCGCGGTCTGGTAGAGCCCGTGGGGATCGGGTAGGTACATACGGACGAGTAGCACCGGTCGGTAGTCGACCGGGACAACCGCCCCGACTTAAGCGGCGAGGTGCCTGATGTCCGCACCATCCGTACGACCGGTCTCCGAGCGAGAAGCCCGCCAGGTCGCCGAAGCGGCCCGCGAGCAGGACTGGAAGAAGCCCAGCTTCGCCAAGGAACTCTTCCTCGGCCGGTTCCGGCTCGACCTGATCCATCCGCATCCCTCCCCCGCGGTGGAGGACGTCCGGCGCGGCGAGGAGTTCCTGTCCAAGCTGCGCGACTTCTGCGAGACCCGGATCGACAGCGCCCGGATCGAGCGCGAGGCACAGATCCCGGACGAGACGATCGACGGGCTGAAGGAACTCGGCGCGCTCGGCATGAAGATCGACACCAAATACGGCGGCCTCGGCCTGACCCAGGTCTACTACAACAAGGCCCTCGCCCTCGTCGGCTCCGCCAGCCCGGCCATCGGCGCGCTGCTCTCCGCCCACCAGTCCATCGGCGTGCCCCAGCCGCTCAAGCTCTTCGGCACCCAGGAGCAGCGGGACACCTTCCTGCCGCGCTGCGCGCGCACCGACATCTCGGCGTTCCTGCTCACCGAGCCGGACGTCGGCTCCGACCCGGCCCGGCTGGCCACCCTCGCCGTGCCCGACGGCGACGACTACATCCTCGACGGCGTGAAGCTGTGGACCACCAACGGCGTCGTCGCCGACCTGCTCGTCGTCATGGCCCGGGTGCCCAGGAGCGAGGGCCACAAGGGCGGCATCACCGCCTTCGTCGTCGAGGCGGCCTCCGAGGGCGTCACCGTCGAGAACCGCAACGCCTTCATGGGCCTGCGCGGCCTGGAGAACGGCGTCACCCGCTTCCACCAGGTCCGGGTCCCCGCCGCCCACCGCATCGGCCCCGAGGGCGCCGGGCTGAAGATCGCCCTCACCACCCTCAACACCGGCCGCCTCTCGCTGCCCGCCATGTGCGTCGGCGCCGGCAAGTGGTGCCTGAAGATCGCCCGCGAGTGGTCCACCGTCCGGGAGCAGTGGGGCAGGCCCATCGCCCGGCACGAGGCCGTCGGCTCGAAGATCGCCTTCATCGCCGCCACCACCTTCGCCCTCGAAGCGGTCGTCGACCTCTCCTCGCAGATGGCCGACGAGGACCGCAACGACATCCGCATCGAAGCGGCCCTGGCCAAGCTCTACGGCTCCGAGATGGGCTGGCTCATGGCGGACGAGCTGGTCCAGATCCGCGGCGGCCGCGGCTTCGAGACCGCGGCCTCCCTCGCCGCCCGCGGCGAGCGGGCCGTCCCCGCCGAGCAGATCCTGCGCGACCTGCGGATCAACCGCATCTTCGAGGGCTCCAGCGAGATCATGCACCTGCTGATCGCCCGGGAGGCGGTCGACGCCCACCTCTCGGTGGCCGGCGACCTCATCGACCCCGAGAAGACCCTCGGCGACAAGGCCAAGGCGGGCGCCCGCGCCGGCGGCTTCTACGCCCGCTGGCTGCCAAAGCTCGTCACCGGCCCCGGACAGCTGCCGCGCACCTACGCCGAATTCCACCCGCCCGGCCACCGGGACCTCTCCGGCCATCTGCGCTTCGCCGAGCGCTCCTCGCGCAAGCTCGCCCGCTCCACCTTCTACGCCATGTCGCGCTGGCAGGGCCGCCTGGAGACCAAGCAGGGCTTCCTCGGCCGGATCGTCGACATCGGCGCCGAGCTCTTCGCCATCAGCGCCGCCTGCGTCCGCGCCGAGGCCCTGCGCGCCGAGGGCGACCACGGCACCGAGGCCTACCAGCTCGCCGACGCCTTCTGCCGCCAGTCCCGGATCCGCGTCGAGGAGCTGTTCGGCCGGCTGTGGACCAACACCGACGAGCTCGACCGCAAGGTCGTCTCCAGCGTGATGTCCGGTGCCTACGAGTGGCTGGAGCGCGGCGTCGTCGACCCCAGCGGCGAAGGCCCCTGGATCGCCGACGCCACCCCCGGCCCCTCCAAGGCGGAGAACGTCCACCGGCCCGTCCACTAGGGCCTGCCCGGCGGATCTTGTCGTCGTCCTGCGGGTGGTCCCGCCCCTGCACCACCGCTGCGCGGCGGTGTCTCTCAAGCGTCGGACGGGTTGGTCGCTGCCCGGAACGGGCTGGACGCGCACCTGCGTCAGCCGCATCAAGCCGGTCCGGCGTTTGAGGACGCGCCCGCGGGGCGCCACCGCCGCAGGCGGCGGCCGGGCGGCAGTCAGGCAAGGATCCGCCGGACGGGCACGGGGCGGCCGCGACACCCGGATGCTTCGGTCACGGAAGGCGGGCGGGGGGCTCCCGGTCCGCCTTCCGGACGGAAGAGGCAACAATGGGGCCCATGACGGACTCCCTCGCTGACCCGCATCTGCGCTACGCCGCGCCCCCCGCCTCCGGCGGCCCGCGCGAGATCGTGATCCTCGGCTCGACCGGCTCGATCGGTACCCAGGCCATCGACCTCGTGCTCCGCAACCCCGACCGGTTCGTGGTGACGGCCCTGTCGGCCGCCGGCGGCCGGGTGGCACTGCTCGCGGAGCAGGCCCGGCGGCTGCGGGTCCGGCGGGTCGCCGTCGCGCAGGCCGACAAGGTGCCGGCCCTGCGCGAGGCGCTCGCCGCGCAGTACGGCGGCGAGCCGCTGCCCGAGATCCTGGCCGGTCCCGACGCGGCCACCGAGCTCGCGCGCGGCGAGTGCCACACCGTCCTCAACGGCATCACCGGCTCGATCGGCCTGGCGCCCACCCTCGCCGCCCTGGAGGCCGGCCGGACCCTGGCCCTGGCCAACAAGGAGTCGCTGATCGTCGGCGGCCCGCTGGTCAAGGCGCTCGCCAAGCCGGGACAGATCATCCCGGTCGACTCCGAGCACGCCGCGCTCTTCCAGGCGCTGCTGGGCGGCACCCGCGCCGAGGTCCGCAAGCTCGTCGTCACCGCCTCGGGCGGGCCCTTCCGCGGCCGGACGAAGGCGGAGCTCGCCGCCGTCACCCCCCAGGACGCCCTCGCGCACCCCACCTGGTCCATGGGCCCGGTCATCACGATCAACTCCGCGACCCTGGTCAACAAGGGGCTGGAGGTCATCGAGGCGCATCTGCTCTACGACATCCCCTTCGACCGCATCGAGGTCGTCGTCCACCCGCAGTCCTACGTCCACTCGATGGTGGAGTTCACCGACGGCTCGACCCTCGCGCAGGCCACCCCGCCGGACATGCGCGGCCCGATCGCCATCGGCCTCGGCTGGCCCGAGCGGGTCCCGGACGCGGCCCCGGCCTTCGACTGGTCCAAGGCGTCCACCTGGGAGTTCTTCCCGCTCGACGAGGAGGCGTTCCCCTCGGTCGCCCTGGCCCGGCACGTGGGCGGCCTCGGCGGCACCGCGCCCGCGGTCTTCAACGCGGCGAACGAGGAGTGCGTCGACGCCTTCCTCGCCGGCCGACTGCCGTTCAATGGCATCGTGGACACCGTCGCCGAGGTGGTCGCCGAGCACGGGACCCCCGCCGCGGGAACCCACCTCACGGTCCCGGACGTCCTGCAAGCGGAGACCTGGGCACGCGCCCGGGCCCGCGAACTGGCAGGTCGTACGGCATCGGCGGCCCGTACGGCTCAAGCGACCTCGGAGGCCCCCGTATGACGACACTGATGACGATCCTGGGGATAGTCGTCTTCGTGGTGGGCTTGCTCTTCTCCATCGCCTGGCACGAGCTGGGACACCTCTCGACCGCGAAGATGTTCGGCATCCGCGTGCCGCAGTACATGGTCGGGTTCGGCCCGACGATCTTCTCGCGGAAGAGGGGCGACACCGAGTACGGCATCAAGGCCATTCCGCTCGGTGGCTACATCCGCATGATCGGCATGTTCCCGCCCGGCGCGGACGGGAAGATCACCGCCCGCTCCACCTCCCCGTGGCGCGGCATGATCGAGGACGCGCGCTCGGCCGCCTTCGAGGAGCTGCGGCCCGGCGACGAGTCCCGGCTCTTCTACACGCGCAAGCCGTGGAAGCGCGTGATCGTGATGTTCGCGGGGCCGTTCATGAACCTGGTCCTCGCGGTGGTGATCTTCCTCGGCGTGATGATGTCGTTCGGCATCAACACCCAGACCACGACCGTCTCCACGGTCTCGGACTGTGTCGTCTCGGCCAACGCCAAGACCGACAAGTGCCCCACCGGCGCCAAGGACTCCCCGGCCAAGGCGGCCGGTCTGCAGCCCCGCGACAAGATCGTGGCCTTCAACGGCCACCGGGTCGGCGACTGGGCCACCCTCCAGAAGGACATCCGCAAGACCACCGGCCCCGCCACGATCACCGTCGAGCGGGACGGGCAGCGCAGGACGCTGACCGCGGACCTGATCTCCAACGAGGTGCAGAAGTACGACGGCAAGGGCACGCCCGTCAAGGGTGAGACGGTGACGGCCGGCTTCCTCGGCTTCACGCCCGCCACCGGCGTCGTCCCGCAGTCCTTCGGTCAGTCCGTCGACCGTATGGGCGACATGATCCAGTCCGGTGTCGAGTCACTGATCGCCCTGCCCGGCAAGGTCCCCGACCTGTGGAACGCGGCCTTCGACGACGGTGAGCGCAAGCCCGACTCGCCGATGGGCGTCGTCGGCGCCGCCCGTGTCGGCGGCGAGGTCTTCAACCTCGACATCCCGCCGTCGCAGCAGGTCGCGACCATGCTCTTCCTGGTCGCGGGCTTCAACCTCTCGCTGTTCCTGTTCAACATGCTGCCGCTGCTGCCGCTGGACGGCGGACACATCGCCGGCGCGCTGTGGGAGTCCGTCCGGCGGGCCTTCGCGAAGGTCTTCCGACGGCCCGACCCGGGCCCGTTCGACGTGGCGAAGCTGATGCCGGTGGCCTATGTGGTGGCCGGAATCTTCATCTGCTTCACCCTCCTCGTCCTGATCGCGGACGTCGTGAACCCCGTACGGCTCACGTAGCGGGCACAGCGAAAAAATCGGGCACCTGCCCATTTGTGACGGCCGGACGCGCTTTGTGTCCGGCCGTCCGCCTTTGCGTGTTCTTCGCGGCGGGATGTGCTTCGAGGTGACCCGGTGCCGTAATCTCGAATCCCGGAGCCCGCCGATCTCGGGACCTTGATTCATACCTTGGGGTTGCTCGCCACATGACTGCGATTTCGCTCGGAATGCCGTCCGTCCCGACCAAGCTCGCCGACCGCCGGGTCAGCCGCAAGATCCAGGTCGGGTCGGTGGCTGTCGGTGGTGATGCGCCGGTGTCGGTCCAGTCGATGACGACGACGCGGACGTCGGACATCGGTGCGACGCTTCAG
>NZ_JACHJG010000017.1 GCF_014203545.1 Streptomyces netropsis | reverse complement strand
AAGGAACGGACGCTTCCTTTGTACTCACCCTCTCGGGCTTTCCTCCGGGCGCTTCCCTTCGGTATTTCGTGTTTCCAACCTTACCAGATCCGTTTCCGGCCCTGGCCCCCTGCTGGAGCGGGGTCCCACCGTCTCGCTTTCGCTTTCCGGCGGTTCCGACTCTATCAGATCCTTTTCCGTGCCGTTCCCGGCTCGAATTCGTTTCCGATTCCCCGTCGGCGGGGATTTGTTTCGCGCCTTTCGGCGTGATCACTACTTTACCGGATTCCCCCGGCGGTTCCTAATCGGAACCCGGTCCCGAATTCCGGCATGCCGAAATCGATCCCGTTCAAGGGCCGTGCAGTAGAGATTGCCGCCAGTGAGGCGTGAAGTGCCGCCGCACCGTCCTCGCGGACGCCGTGGCAACTCGGAGAACTCTACACGAGCCCCGAGGGTGCTCCGGCCCGGGTGGGCCTAGCTCTTGCGCTTCTTCTTCCGGGCCGCCGGGTTGCCCGTTCGGGTCGTACGGCGACGCTCGTACCGAGTGCGCGCCTCCTCGTACTCCTCGCGGCGGAGCCCCTCGCCGGGCGCCTCGCGCAGGGCGCGGAAGAAGTAGGCGAGCAGCGACCCGATGAAGCCGATCATCAGGATGCTTCGCATCGACTTCTCGGCCGCCGGGTCGGCCGCCGGGTCCGGGCGGCGCTGGAAGCCCTCGTAGGTCCGTCGGAAGGCGAGGGCGCTGCACACGGCGAAGGCGACGACCACCAGCATGTTGACCACGTTGCCGACCTCGGCGACGGCCAGGCCCTCGTATCCGAAGCGCAGGACGAACGCGCCGGCCGCCGCTGCGACGAGCGCGCCCACGGCGACACCCGCCCTGCGCAGTGCGTAGCCGCCGTCGTGGTCGACCCAGGTCGTCCCGAAGAACCGGATCGGCTCCGGCTGCGGACCCGCTGCCTCGTGTTCATCGCTCATATGTCGATTATCGCCGTCGGCCGGGAACGCGGACCTGGAGGATCGGAGCGCAGGCGTCAGCCCGAGCAGCGGACGGCCACGAACTCGCTGCTGCCCGTCTTCACGTACGCGTCCGATACGTACTGCCCCGGCGCGATGCTGTCCCAGATGTCCGTGGTGCCGCACGGGCCGGAGACCGTCTCGCCGCGGGTCTGGCAGCGGATCGGCACGCTGGAGCCCTGCGGGAGGACCTTGATGAGCTGGCTGGCCGAGCTCGGGCCGCGGCGGACGTTGACCTGGTAGCCAGGGGCGACCTGGTAGTAGGCCACGGCCGCGGCGGCCTGGACCGAGAGCTCCGCGCTCTCGTCGTTGCCGCTGGTGTCGGTGAATTCCTCGGTGGCCATCCGGCCCTCCCCCGTGCAAGCGTCGAAAGTCGTCGGAAAACTGGGTCCGTCTGTCTGTCATGCGCAGGCTAGCAAGACCGTTCGGCATGGCTTCCGGGTCTGTGAGGTGCCATCGACTAGGCTCCGGCACGCCGCCTGACGCGGCCGAAATACAACGGGGGTGGGGGAATGCCGCCGCTGCGCATGTCCGGGACGGGCCCGGAAGCGGAGGAGCCGGAGTATGCCGGCCGGTACCGGTTGGAAGGGCGTCTCGGCTCCGGTGGCATGGGTGTGGTGCACCTGGCGCGCTCTGCGTCGGGGCTGCCTCTCGCGGTCAAGGTGGTGCACGCCGAGTACGCGGTGGATCCCGAGTTCAGAGCGCGGTTCCGGCAGGAGGTCGCGGCCGCCCGCCTGGTGAGCGGAGCGTTCACGGCGCCGGTCGTGGACGCGGACCCGGACGACGAGCGGCCTTGGATGGCCACCCTCTGCATTCCCGGCCCCACCCTTGCCGAGCGGGTCAAGCGGAACGGTCCGCTGAGTCCCGACGAGGTGCGGCGGCTGGCGGCGGGGCTCGCGGAGGCGCTGCGCGACATCCACCGTGCGGGCGTCGTGCACCGCGACCTGAAGCCCAGCAATGTGCTGCTCGCCGAGGACGGGCCGAAGGTGATCGACTTCGGTATCTCCCGGCCGTACGACAGCGAATTGCGCACCGAGACCGGGAAGCTGATCGGGACCCCGCCGTTCATGGCGCCCGAGCAGTTCCAGCGGCCGCGGGAGGTCGGGCCCGCGGCGGATGTGTTCGCGCTGGCGTCGCTGCTGGTCCACGCGGCGACGGGGCGGGGTCCGTTCGAGTCGGAGAGCCCGTACATCGTCGCGTATCAAGTGGTGCACAACGAGCCGGAGCTGGCCGGGGTGCCCGAGGATCTCGTTCCGCTGATCCTCGCGTGCCTGGCGAAGGATCCCGCCGACCGGCCGACGCCCGACGCGATCATGGCCAGGCTGATGCACGCTTCCCCTGTATCCCCTGTATCCCCTGTATCCCCCGCTGCTCCCACTCCCCCCGCTCCCTTCGCGCCGCGGGTCCCCGAACAGCGGAACAGCGCCCCCGTCCCGGTTGCAGAGCCCGCCGGGTCCACCGAGCCCGCCGAGGCTTCCGAAGCGTCCCTCCCCCGCAAGGCCCGTCTCCGGCGGCGGAACCGGTGGATCGCTGCTGCCGCCGTGGCGGTCGTGACGCTGGCGGCCGCCGGCGGGTACTGGGCACTGCACGAGGTGGGCGGGCTGCACCGGCCGTCGGGATCCCACCCCACGCCGATGGGTGCCGCCTGGCAGCCGTGGGAGACGTCCGTGCGGGCGGACGCGGCGGGGGACGGCGAGGTGCGGGCCGGGTTCTGTACGTACGGCAAGTCGGCCCTGTACTGCTCGGCGCGCGGGGTGTCGGCGGCCCGGATCCGGCCCGGCGACGGCGAGGTGGCCTGGCGGCGTGAGGTGGCGGGCGGGTCGGCGCGGCCCGGTGACGGCGCGCCGAGCGCGCCCGTCGTCTCCGGCGGGCTGGTGCACGTGCTGGCGCCGGACGGGCGGCGGCTGTCGGCGCTCGACCCGGTGTCGGGCGAGCCGCGCTGGACGCGGGACGTGTCGGCGTTCCGGGGCCGGGTGTACCACGCGGGCGACACCGTACTGCTGGTCGCGGCGGACGGAGTGGTCACCGCCGTCGACGGGGCCACGAACAAGGAGCGGTGGCACCACGGGCTGCCCGGTCACTCCAATCCCGTCTTCTCCTCGTACGGGACCGGGCCCGCCTATGCCGTCACCCCGTCGCCCGACGGGCGCCGCACGCGGATCGTCGCGCTCGACCCGGTGCGCGGCACGACGCTGTGGCAGCGGACGGCCGAGGGCAATCTGACGGCCGTGGGGGCCGGCCCGGGCGGCGTCCTCCATCTCAGCGCCGCCGACGCGGATACGCGGGTTTCCGCCGTCGTCACCTATGACCCCGCCGCCCGGCGCGAGCACCGGGTGCCGTTCGGTGCGCCGGTGGCCGCGACGAGCGTCGTCGCGCACGGCGGTTCGGTCTATGTGCTGTCCTCGGACGGCGGGCTCACCGCCTTCACCACCACGGCGGGATCGAAACCCTCGGCCCGACTCTGGCGGCTGGACACCTCCGTCGCCAACGCGTCGGCGCTCGTCGCCGACGACGACCGGCTGTACTTCTCGGCGGCCGACGGGCGGCTGCTGGCCGTGGACACCGTGCGCGGCACGCTCCTCGGGCAGACGTCACCCCGCCTGGCCAGGGCCGGGCGGGGTTATCTGGAGCTGCTCCCGGCGCCGGTCGCGGCGGACGGGAAGGTGTTCGGCGCGGCGCCGGACGGGACGGTGTTCGCGGTGGACGCGGGGTCACCGTCCCGGTGGCGGTAGCCGGACGCGGCACCCCGCGTTCCCTTACCCCGGGCTTCGCTCCGGACCCCGGTCCTCGGACGCCGGTCCGGTCGGTGCCCGGCAGGGGCTGAGCATCGGCCCCTGCCGGGACGGAGAGCTCCGCGGGGAGACGTCAGCCCAGTCGGGAGACGTCCCGCACGGCACCCTTGTCCGCGCTGGTGGCCATGGCCGCGTACGCCCGCAGCGCCGCCGAGACCTGGCGCTCGCGGTTCTTCGGGGCGTACCTGCCGCCGAGCGCCTCGCGGCGGGCCGTCAGCTCCTCCTCGTCGACGAGGAGTTCGATCGAGCGGGCCGGGATGTCGATGCGGATCCGGTCGCCGTCCGCGACCAGGGCGATCGTGCCGCCGGAGGCCGCCTCGGGCGAGGCGTGGCCGATGGACAGGCCCGAGGTGCCGCCGGAGAAGCGGCCGTCGGTGATCAGGGCGCAGGCCTTGCCGAGGCCGCGGCCCTTGAGGAAGGACGTGGGGTAGAGCATCTCCTGCATGCCGGGGCCGCCCTTGGGGCCCTCGTAGCGGATGACGACGACGTCGCCCTCCTTGATCTCCTTGCGGAGGATCTTGTCGACGGCGTCCTCCTGGGACTCGCAGACGACGGCCGGGCCCTCGAACGTCCAGATCGACTCGTCGACGCCGGCCGTCTTCACGACACAGCCGTCGACGGCCAGGTTGCCCTTGAGGACGGCGAGTCCGCCGTCCTTGGAGTAGGCGTGCGCCGCGTCGCGGATACAGCCGCCGGCGGCGTCGGTGTCCAGGGAATCCCAGCGCTCGGACTGCGAGAAGGCGGTGGCGGAGCGGACGCAGCCGGGCGCGGCGTGCCACATCTCGACGGCCTCGGCCGAGGGCGAGCCGCCGCGCACGTCCCAGGTGCCGAGCCAGTCCTTGATGCCGGGCGAGTGGACGGTGTGCACGTCCTCGTTCAGCAGTCCGGCGCGGTAGAGCTCGCCGAGGATCGCGGGGATGCCGCCGGCGCGGTGCACGTCCTCCATGTAGTACGTGCCGCCGGGGGCGACGTTGGGCGCGACCTTGGCGAGGCAGGGCACCCGGCGGGAGACCGCGTCGATGTCCTTGAGGTCGTAGTCGAGCCCGGCCTCCTGGGCGGCGGCGAGCAGGTGCAGGATCGTGTTGGTCGAGCCGCCCATGGCGATGTCGAGGGCCATGGCGTTGTCGAAGGCGGCGCGGGTGGCGATGTTGCGCGGCAGGACCGACGCGTCGTCCTGCTCGTAGTAGCGCTTGGTGATCTCGACGACCGTGCGGGCGGCGTTCTCGTACAGCGCCTTGCGGGCGGTGTGGGTGGCGAGGACGGAGCCGTTGCCCGGGAGGGAGAGGCCCATGGCCTCGGTCAGGCAGTTCATGGAGTTGGCCGTGAACATGCCGGAACAGGAGCCGCAGGTCGGGCAGGCGTTCTCCTCGATGCGCAGGACGTCCTCGTCGGAGACGTTCTCGTCGACCGCGTCCACGATGGCGTTGATCAGGTCGAGCTTGCGGACCGTGCCGTCGACGAGCGTGGCCTGGCCGGCCTCCATCGGGCCGCCGGAGACGAAGACGACGGGGATGTTGAGGCGCAGGGCCGCCATCAGCATGCCGGGCGTGATCTTGTCGCAGTTGGAGATGCAGATCAGCGCGTCGGCGCAGTGCGCCTCGACCATGTATTCGACGGAGTCGGCGATCAGATCACGGGAGGGCAGGCTGTAGAGCATGCCGGCGTGGCCCATCGCGATGCCGTCGTCGACCGCGATCGTGTTGAACTCGCGGGGCACCGCGCCCGCCGCCAGGATCGCGTCGGAGACGATCCGGCCGACCGGGGCGAGGTGGGTGTGGCCGGGGACGAACTCGGTGAAGGAGTTGGCGACCGCGATGATCGGCTTGCCGATGTCCTCGCTCGCTACGCCCGACGCCCGCATGAGGGCTCGGGCACCCGCCATGTTGCGGCCGTGGGTGACGGTGCGGGACCTCAGCTCGGGCATCCTGCTCCACTCCTCGAAGTGCGTCGGCGCGCGGTGTGTCGGCGCCGGGTCGGCGTCTTCCGAGCCTACGCCCGTGATCCAAGATCCGGACAGGATTCCGCGATTTGAGACGCGGGGCTCAGTCCTCGGGCGGCTCCGGGCCGGTGACCGCGCCCGGCCGCCGGGCGGATCCGGTGCGGACGGCCGCCCTCAGCCCTCGGTCAGATGGCGCTGGACGACCGGGGCGACCATGGCGATGACCTGCTCGATGTCCGCCGAGGCCAGGGGCTCGACCTTGATCACATGGCGGAGCAGGGCGATGCCCACGAGCTGGGCCGCGGCGAGCTCCGAGCGCAGCCGCGGGGCCGGGACGTCCAGCTCGCCCGCGACACGGGCCATCAGCCGGACGGTGACGAGGTCGCGGAAGACGGCGGCGGCGGTCTCGTTGGCGACCGCGGACCGGACGATCGCGAGGAGCGGCTCACGGGTGACCGGGGCCTCCCACACGCCGAGGATGTAGCGGGTGAGGCGCTCCCCGACCGTTTCCAGGCCGCCGCTCGTGACGGTCTCCTGGGCCTGGAGGGCGGAGGCGAAGTCCACCTCGACGGCGGCGCCGAAGATCTTCTCCTTCGGGCCGAAGTAGTGGTGGACGAGCGCCGGGTCGACGCCCGCGCCCTTGGCGATGCCCCGGATGGAGGCCTTGTCGTAGCCGTGCTCGGCGAATTCGGCACGGGCCGCGGTGAGGATCCGCTCGCGGGCACCGGGGCCGTCGCCCGCGTCCGTGCGGGCGGGTCTGCCGCGCTTCCTCGGGGCGCCCTCCCGCGCGTCGCTCACGGGCGGGGCACGCGGGTCGGGGAGGCGAGGTGCAGGCGGGTGAAGGCCAGGGCCTCGGCGAGGTCGGCCTCGCGCTCCGCGCTGGACATCGCGCGGCGGGTGTTGACCTCGATCACCACGTGCCCGTCGAAGCCGCTGACCGCGAGCCGTTCCAGCAGTTCGGCGCAGGGCTGCTTGCCGCGGCCGGGCACCAGGTGCTCGTCCTTGGCGGAGCCGTTGCCGTCGGCGAGGTGGACGTGGGCGAGCCGGTCGCCCATCCGGTCCACCATCTGGAGGGCGTCCGTGCGGGCGGTCGACGTGTGCGAGAGGTCGACGGTGAAGTGGCGGTAGTCGTCCTTGGTGACGTCCCAGTCGGGCGCGTAGGCGAGCATCTCGCGGTCGCGGTAGCGCCAGGGGTACATGTTCTCGACGGCGAAGCGGACGTCGGTCTCGTCCGCCATCCGCCAGATCCCGCGCACGAAGTCGCGGGAGTACGAGCGCTGCCAGCGGAACGGCGGGTGGACGACCACGGTGGTGGCGCCCAGCTTCTCGGCCGCCGCCCGGGCGCGCTGGAGCTTGACCCACGGGTCCGTCGACCAGACGCGCTGGGTGATCAGCAGACAGGGCGCGTGGACGGCCAGGATCGGGACCTGGTGGTAGTCGGAGAGGCGGCGCAGCGCCTCGATGTCCTGGCTGACCGGGTCCGTCCAGACCATGACCTCGACACCGTCGTACCCGACGCGGGCGGCGATCTCGAAGGCCGTCGCCGTCGACTCGGGATAGACCGAGGCCGTGGACAGCGCGACCTTCGCATCCGGGATGCGCACCACTGGCTCTGTCACGGGGAACAGCGTACGACCGCCTCTCACGCGACGGGCAGGTGGTCCAGCCGCCGGAGGATCACTCCTTCGCGCAACGCCCACGGACAGACCACCAGCTCTTCCACCCCGAAGAGGTCCATCGCCGCCTCGGCGACGAGCGCGCCCGCCACCAGCTGGGGCGCCCGGCCCTCCGACACGCCGGGCAGCGCGGCGCGCTGTTCGACGGTCATCGCGGCGAGCTTGGGCACCCACTGCTCCAGGGCGCGGCGGCTCAGCGTGCGCTTGACGTAGAGGCCCTCGGTGGAGCGGGCGGCGCCGGCGATGCGGGCGAGCTGTCGGAAGGTCTTCGAGGTGGCGACGACGTGGTCCGGGGCGCCGCGGCGGGAGAAGTCGCCGACGATGCGGGCGATCTGGGCCCGTACGTGGCGGCGCAGCGCGCGGACGTCGGTGGGGTCCGGCGGGTCGCCCGGGAGCCAGCCGGCCGTCAGCCGCCCGGCGCCCAGCGGCAGCGAGGCGGCAGCGTCGGGCTCCTCGTCCAGGCCCAGCGCGATCTCCAGGGAGCCGCCGCCGATGTCGAGGACGAGGAGCTTGCCCGAGGACCAGCCGAACCAGCGGCGGGCGGCGAGGAAGGTCAGCCGCGCCTCCTCGTCGCCGGTCATGACGGGCAGCGTGATGCCGGTCTCCTTCCGGACGCGCGCGAGGACGGCGTCGGCGTTGGCCGCCTCGCGGACCGCGGAAGTAGCGAAGGGCAGGACCTCCTCGACGCCCTTGTCCTCGGCGGCCTGCAGGGCGTCCTGGATCACGGCGATCAGGCGGTCTATCCCGGCATCGCTGATCGCGCCGTGGTCGTCGAGGAGTTCGGCGAGCCGCAGCTCGGTCTTATGCGAGTGCGCGGGCAGGGGGCGGGCGCCCGGATGCGCGTCCACCACCAGCAGGTGGACCGTATTCGAACCCACGTCGAGGACACCGAGTCTCATGGCGTGAACGCTACTGCCCGCTCCCGGGGCGCTTAGGCTTGAGGGGTGGCAAAGACGAAGAAGGCGAAGCAGGACAAAGCGCAGGACAAAGCCTCCAAGAAGACCAAGGTCATCGATGTGAAGGCCGAGATCTCCGACGAGGTGGGGCTTGATTTCGCCCGTGCCTGGGTCGAATTCCCCGACCCGGCCGACGACGAGCAGCTCTTCCGGTGCGACCTGACCTGGCTCACCTCTCGCTGGAGCTGCATCTTCGGCAGCGGCTGCCAGGGCATCCAGGCGGGGCGCGCGGCCGACGGCTGCTGCTCGCTGGGCGCGCACTTCTCCGACGAGGACGACGAGAAGCGGGTCGCGGGCCACGTGGCGCGGCTGACGCCGGACATCTGGCAGTTCCACGACGTCGGCACCGACAGCGGCTGGACGCAGCTCGACGAGGACGACGGCGAGCGGCAGACCCGGCGCTGGAACGGCTCGTGCATCTTCCAGAACCGGCCCGGCTTCGCGGGCGGCGCGGGGTGCTCGCTGCACATCCTCGCCCTGAAGGAGGGCCGCGAGCCGCTGGAGACCAAGCCGGACGTGTGCTGGCAGCTGCCGATCCGGCGTACGTACGACTGGATCGACCGGCCGGACGACACGCAGGTGCTCCAGGTCACGATCGGCGAGTACGACCGCCGGGGCTGGGGCCCGGGCGGCCACGACCTGCACTGGTGGTGCACGTCGGCGACGTCCGCGCACGGCGCGGGTGACCCGGTGTACGTGAGCTACGCGCCGGAGCTGACCGAGCTGATGGGCAAGAAGGGGTACGCGCGGCTGGTGGAGCTGTGTGAGGAGCGGCTGTCCTCGCTGCTGCCGATGGCTCCGCACCCGGCGGACGGCGGGCGCCCGGCGAAGCTGCCGGACCGCCGCTGACGCGGGCTGACGCGGTTTTCGCGCGCTGCGGCTCGGGGCCTGTCCTTCGGACAGCACCGTCCGCTGGAGGCGGTGCCCGCGGCGTCCGGTGCCGGGGCACCTCCCGGCAGTAGCCGGGGAGGGATGTGAGAGCAAGCCCTCGGGGTTGCTCTCACGGGTCGTCGATCCCCGAGGGAAACCTCCGCCGGTGGCCTCACAGGGCGGAGCCGGTGCCTTCGCGGGACGGCACGCCAGGCAGTCCGCGGGGCGACTCGCGGAACAGCTCGCCGGTCGCGTCACGGCGTGAACCGCCGACAGGCCCACACAGCGGACCGCAGGTCAGTTCGTGGAGCTCGGGGACGGCGCCGGGGGCGGACTCGTCGGGCTCGCGGGCGGCCGGGTCGCGGCGGGGGTCGGCTCGGGGGCCGCGCCGCGCCCCTCGATCGTCACCACGGAGCCGCCCGGCGCGACGGCCACCCGCGCCGTCCAGTGCCCCACCGGCTCCCGGTCCTGGTCCACATAGACCGTGACGGTCACCGACTGCCCCGGGGTGAGCACCCCGCCCACCCGGTTCAGCCGCAGCCACGGCGCGTCGGTCGTCATCGACCAGCGCACCGGCTCCCCGCCGCTCGCCGTCAGCGTGATCAGCGTGGTGCCCCCGCTGGGCTGCGCCTCGACCGTCAGCCGACCGGGCCCGTGGCCCCGCCCGGACGGAGCCGGCAGCGGCCGGGTGCTGTCGCCCGGTGCGGGCGAGGCACCGGCGGCGGCCGCCACCGGCACGGGTCTGCCGTCCGGACCGAGCACGGCGACCGAGACGTCTGAGGCCCGGCGGCGCACGGCCGAGCGCGCGTCGGTGGAATTGTGGGACCGGCCGGTCTCCTCGTACGGATACTGGCCGAGCCCGGCCGTCTCCCGGGCGGAGACCGACGCCGTGTCCTGCCCCTCCCCGATGACCGGCGCCCCTCGGTAGGCGGCCCACAGGGCCAGCACGGGGGCGGCCACGACCGTCGCGACGACCGTCGTCGTGACGGCTCTGCTGCGCAGCCTGCCGCGCCGCGCGGCACGGTCCTTGGGGGCCAACGGGAACCCCTTGCGGTCGAACCGGGGCATCACCCCCGCAGCCGCCGCGCGCTGCGGGCGTGCGGCCAGGGCGCACAGCATGGCGGCGTGCGCCGCCGCGCGCGGCGCCTCGAGCACGGGCAGCGCGGCGGTGGACGCCGACGTCCCGGGCCAGGGGTCGCCCGCGTTGGCCCGCTCGGCCGTCCGGCGGCAGTCGGCGCAGTCGTCGACGTGCCGGACGAGCTCGCGCCGCAGCGCGGCCCCCAGCAGCATTTCCGTGTCGCCCGCGAACCGCGCGACGACCGGGCAGCGGCCGGACTCCACGACGGCCAGCGCGGTCCGGGTCCGCTCCACCTCGCACGCGGCGCTGGACAGCAGCGCCCGGGTGGCGTCGGGGTCCAGCCGCAGCACGACGCCGACCTCGTGGGGGGTGAGGCCGTGGCGGACGGCCAGCTCGAGGGCCTCGCGCTGCTCGGGGGTGGTGCCGGCGGCCTCCGGCCAGGCCAGCAGGGACAGCTCCGCGCGGCGATGGGCCGCCAGGGACCCGGTCGGGACGGGGTCGGCGACCCTCGCACCGCGCTCCGCGAGCCTGCGCAGACAGGCCCAGCGGGCCAGGGCGTACATCCAGGGGCGGCGCATCTCCTCGTCGGCGGGGGCCCGGTCGGCGCGCCGCTCGGCGAGCGCGAGCGCCTCGCCGAGCACGGAGGTGGCGGAGTCGTGCTCGCACAGCACGGACAGGCAGTAGGTGAACAACCCGTCCAGGAACGGCTCGTACCGCACGGGCGGCCGCTGTACGAGGGTGTCGTCGACCGCGCGCGGCGCACGGCCGTGTGCGTGAAACGCGCCGGTGGCGTACGTAGGGTGCTCGGGGCCGCTGCTTGTCATCCCGGCGACGGTAGGCGGATGATGCGCCCTCCCTCGTCCTGCTCGCACAGGTTTAACCCGTTCGGGTGACCATCTCGCTCGAAGGGGGACAGGAACTGTACGTTCCGGCGGGAGTGCCGGTGTGGCGGCCGCCAGGGGTGCGGACGACTGCCGTCCGGCCCGTCCCGTCGGGGGCCCTGTCAGTGGGCACCGCTACGGTGACCCCATGGCTGCCCGCACCGCTCGCTCGTCCGCCAAGGACCGGCCCTCCTACCGCTGCACCGAGTGCGGCTGGACCACTGCCAAGTGGCTCGGCCGCTGCCCGGAGTGCCAGGCGTGGGGCACGGTCGAGGAGTACGGCGCGCCCGCCGTCCGCACGACGGCGCCCGGCCGGGTGACCTCCGCCGCGCTGCCCATCGGCCAGGTCGACGGCCGGCAGGCCACCGCGCGCAGCACGGGCGTGGACGAGCTGGACCGCGTGCTGGGCGGCGGGCTGGTGCCCGGCGCGGTGGTACTGCTCGCGGGCGAGCCCGGGGTCGGCAAGTCGACGCTGCTGCTGGATGTGGCGGCGAAGGCCGCGTCCGACGAGCACCGCACGCTGTATGTGACGGGCGAGGAGTCCGCGAGCCAGGTGCGGATGCGCGCCGACCGCATCGGCGCACTCTCCGACCACCTCTATCTCGCCGCCGAGACCGATCTGTCCGCCGTCCTCGGCCATCTCGACTCCGTGAAGCCCTCCCTCCTGATCATGGACTCGGTGCAGACCGTGGCCTCCCCCGAGATCGACGGGGCGCCGGGCGGGATGGCCCAGGTGCGCGAGGTGGCCGGCGCGCTGATCCGTGCCTCCAAGGAGCGCGGCATGGCCACCCTGCTGGTCGGCCACGTCACCAAGGACGGCGCGATCGCGGGCCCCCGGCTGCTGGAGCACCTGGTCGACGTCGTGCTGAGCTTCGAGGGCGACCGGCACGCCCGGCTGCGCCTGGTCCGCGGCGTGAAGAACCGCTACGGCGCCACCGACGAGGTCGGCTGCTTCGAGCTGCACGACGAGGGCATCACCGGCCTCGCCGACCCCAGCGGCCTCTTCCTGACCCGGCGCGCCGAGCCCGTTCCCGGCACCTGTCTGACGGTCACCCTGGAAGGCCGCCGCCCGCTCGTGGCCGAGGTGCAGGCGCTGACGGTCGACTCGCAGATCCCCTCGCCCCGCCGCACCACCTCCGGTCTGGAGACTTCGCGGGTGTCGATGATGCTGGCCGTGCTGGAGCAGCGGGGCCGGATCAGCGCGCTCGGCAAGCGCGACATCTACAGCGCCACCGTCGGCGGTGTGAAGCTCTCCGAGCCCGCCGCCGACCTCGCCATCGCGCTCGCCCTCGCCAGCGCCGCCAGCGACTCCCCGCTGCCGAAGAATCTGGTGGCCATCGGCGAAGTGGGGCTCGCGGGCGAGGTCCGGCGCGTCACGGGCGTGCAGCGCCGCCTGGCCGAAGCCGCCCGGCTCGGTTTCACCCACGCCCTCGTGCCCTCCGACCCCGGGAAGATCCCGGCCGGTATGAAGGTTTTGGAGGTCGCGGACATAGGCGACGCGCTTCGGGTGCTGCCCAAGCGGGTACGCCGGGAGAGCCGGCGGGAGGCCGATGCGGACGCCTGACCGGAGGAGCCCTCTCTAATAGGCTGGGCGCCAGTAGACTTTGCCCTGGTCTCGCCCGTACGTACGCACGTACGCGACAGCCAGGGCGGCCTGCGGCACCGATGACCTTGCGACCGGAGGAGTGCAGTGGCAGCCAACGACCGGGCATCGGGCCCCGGCAAGGCCGGGGGAAGCTCCGGTGCTGACGGTCTGATGCGCGCTTCGCTGAGCGCCGTCGCGCCCGGCACGGCCCTTCGGGACGGCCTGGAGCGCATCCTCCGCGGCAATACCGGCGGGCTCCTCGTCCTGGGCATGGACAAGACCGTCGAATCGATGTGTACCGGCGGATTCGTCCTCGATGTGGAGTTCTCCGCCACCCGGCTGCGCGAGCTGTGCAAGCTGGACGGCGCGCTGATCGTCGACAAGGACATCACCAAGATCGTGCGGGCGGGCGTGCAGCTCGTCCCCGACGCCTCGATCCCCACCGAGGAGACCGGCACCCGGCACCGCACCGCGCAGCGCGTGTCCATCCAGTGCGGTTACCCCGTCATCTCGGTCAGCCAGTCGATGCGGCTGATCGCGCTGTACGTGGGCGGCGAGCGCCGGGTCCTGGAGGAGTCGGGCGCGATCCTCTCCCGTGCCAACCAGGCGCTGGCCACCCTGGAGCGCTACAAGCTCCGTCTCGACGAGGTCGCCGGCACGCTCTCCGCCCTGGAGATCGAGGACCTGGTCACCGTCCGCGACGTCACGGCGGTCTCCCAGCGACTGGAGCTGGTCCGCCGCATCGCCACGGAGATCGCGGAGTACGTGATCGAGCTGGGCACCGACGGCCGTCTGCTCTCACTCCAGCTGGAGGAGTTGATCGCGGGCGTCGAGCCGGAGCGCGACCTGGTCGTGCGGGACTACGTCCCGGAGCCGACCGCCAAGCGCACCCGCACGGTCCCGGAGGCGCTCTCGGAGCTGGACTCCCTCAGCCATGCCGAGCTGCTCGAACTGCCCATCGTCGCGCGCGCCCTGGGTTACAGCGGCTCCCCCGAGACGCTGGACTCCGCGGTCTCCCCGCGCGGCTACCGCCTGCTGGCCAAGGTGCCGCGGCTGCCCGGCGCGATCATCGACCGGCTCGTCGAGCACTTCGGCGGGCTCCAGAAGCTGCTCGCCGCGAGCGTGGACGACCTCCAGACGGTCGACGGCGTCGGCGAGGCCCGCGCCCGCTCGGTCCGCGAGGGGCTGTCCCGGCTCGCCGAGTCCTCGATCCTCGAGCGCTACGTATAGCGGTCAGATCCCGACCGTTCGCTTCTTCATACGGCTACGGCCGAGCCCCGCGCGATGCGGTGCTCGGCCGTAGCCGTATGCCGGGTCGGGGATCAGGCCTTCTCCAGCGTGAAGTTCACCGTCCCGGTGACCCCCGCGATCTTGACCTCGACCTTGTACGTACCGGGTTCGGCGGTCGGGGATCCGGACGGCGTCGCGCAGCGCGGGGCGCTGCGCTTGCGGTCCCACTCCAGCGTGCTCTTGATCTCGCCCGAGCCGGGGAGCTCCAGCAGCACGGGCGCACCGCCCTTGGCGCAGTCGTCGGACGCCCACACGTGGTCGCTGCCCTCGGACTTCACGATCTTGAGGCCGGCCGCGGCCGATCCGAAGTCGACCTTGCAGGCAGCGCCACCGGAGTTCTTCACGACGAACTCGAACTTCGGCTTCTCGTCGGGCTTGTAGGCGTCCTTCACGCTGCGCACGCTCACCTGTACGGATCCTGACGCACAGTCGGGCAGTTTGGAGCCGGCCGGAACGGCCTTGCCGTCGCCCGTGCCCAGCCCACCGCCGCCACCGGAACCGCCGGAGCCTCCCGTGCCGCCGCCGGTGCCTACGCCGCCACTACCGGAACTTCCCGTTCCGCCATGGTCGCCGCCGCTGCCGCCGCCGGTGCCCGATTCATCGCGGCCGCCCGGCCGTTGGCTGAAATGGGGCCCCGAGGGGGTGGGCCCGGGCGTGATGGTGGTGTCACCGGGACCCTTGCCGTTCGATCCCTTGGACTGATCGCCGTCGGAGCCGTCACCACCTCCGAGGACGGCCCACAGCACCAGCAGAACGAGAAGGCCGAGCAGGCCAAGCGCAACTGCCCTCCGCCGCCAGTAGATGGAGGAGGGAAGCGGCCCGATCGGATTGCGCAGAGATCCCACGCGAAGACTCTACGAGAGATCGGCCAGGGCACCAGCCAGTACCCGCCGTAGGAGTGCAGACTTTTCTCATCATCTACCCGGTTCCGGGCGCCGCCATACGCACATCGGACAACGGCCGCACCATCCGACGAAGGTCAGGTATTGGCCCTGCCGATGGACCGATGTGCCGTGTGCCCGGCGGTTCATAACGTCCCCACCATGGACAACGATCTCTATCGCGATATCACCGAGCACGCCCGCAGCACCCCGGGCTGGGTCCACTCCCTCGCGGAAGTCGGCACGGAGGCAGGGCTGTTGCTACTGATGGCGGTGGCCGTCGGAATCTGGTGGCGGGCCAGGCGTGGCGGGGCGCGCGGGGTGGCGCTCGCGGCGCTCGTGCCGTTCACCACGGCGGTCGCGTACGCCGTGAGCGAGGTCGTGAAGAGCCTCGTCGAGGAGGTCAGGCCGTGCCGGGCGGTGACCGGTGCCGCCGCGTCCCTCGCCCCCTGCCCGGCGCCCGACGACTGGTCGTTCCCCAGCAACCACGCCACCCTCGCGGCCGCCCTGGCCACCGGGATCGCGGTCACCCGCCGGGTGATGGCGTGGCTGGTGCTGCCGCTGGCGGTGCTGGTCGCCTTCTCCCGGGTCTTCCTCGGCGTGCACTACCCGCACGACGTGGCGGTGGGCCTCGCGCTCGGCGCCGCCGTCGCGCTGCTGGGCGCCCGGGTGCTCGTACGACGGGGCACGGCGTTGGTGGAACGGGCCCGGGCGGGGACAGGCCCGTGGAGCGTCCTGGTCAAGGGGTGACAGGAGAGACAAGGGCTGACGAGGGGGGCGAGGGGCGGCCCGCCCGGCCGGACGGGCCGTCAGGCTCCGGCGCGACGTGCCGTCATGCTCCGGCGGGCCTTCCGTCAGGCTCCAGCGGGACGGGCCGTCAGGCTCCGACGGGCGGCCACTCCGTCTTGTGGCCGAAGCCCTGGCCGTTGTCGACCAGGCGCAGCCAGTCGGGGCGCAGCTCCCACAGGTCCTCGCGCTCCATCGCCTGCCTGAGCTGCTCGGTCTGCTCGACGTAGGGGAAGCGGGTCCGGAACGACTGCCACGCGGCCTGGCGCTCCGCGCCCTCCAGACGGCGGCAGACGCCCCGGCCCTGAATGCCGGACAGGCTCACCCAGTCCTGGTGGTCACGCTGGGCGGTGAAGGCGACGCGCGTCTCGCCGTCGCGCAGGGCACGGCCGTGGCGGGTGGTGGCGGAGGTGACGAACACCAGCGCGGGCGCGGACTCCTCGGCGGGCGCGTAGAGCACGGCGCACGCCTGGGGGCCGTCCTCGTCGGTGTACGCCAGGGTCAAGGTCGTGTGGGCGTCGAGCGCGGCGAGGAGCTCCAGCGGGGGGCGGGACTGAATTTCGGTCATGATCCCCATTCCACCCCGATCGTCCCCGGGGTACCAGCCGGGTACCGGCCAGGAGTCGATCGATGGGGCCGAGGGAGTGGCCGGTCAGCCCTCGGTCACCAGCCCGGCCTCGTAGGCGACGATCGCCGCCTGGACGCGGTTGCCGACCTCCAGATGGTTCAGGATCGCGCTCACGTAGCCCTTGACCGTGCCCTCGACGAGGTGCAGCCGGCGGGCGATCCCCGCGTTGGAGAGCCCGGCCCCCACCAGGGCCAGGACGTCCCGCTCGCGTGCGGTGAGCCCGGCGGTCCGGGCGCGGGCGGCGGCGCCGCGCATCAGCCGTTCGCCGCCCAGCTCGGCGATGACGTGCCGGGCGACCTTCGGGGAGAGGTACGCGCCGCCGTCGGCCACGGCACGGACACCGGCCATCAGCTCGTACGGGTCGCCGGACTTGAGGAGGAACCCGGTGGCCCCGCCGCCGAGGGCGCGGGAGACGTACGCGTCCTCGGAGAAGGTGGTGAGGACGGCGACGGCCGTGCCGGGGGTGGTGCGGCGGATCTCCTCGCACGCGGCGAGCCCGTCCAGGCGCGGCATCCGGATGTCGAGGAGCGCCACGTCGGGCCGGTGCGCGCGGACCGCCTCGACGGCCTCGCGGCCGTCCGCCGCCTCGGCGACCACATCGATGCCCGGGTCCGCGGCGAGGATGGCCCGTACGCCCGCCCGGATCATGGTCTCGTCGTCCGCGAGCAGCACTCTGATCGTCGTCACCGCACCCACTCCTTCTCTTCTTGCTGTACGACGTCGGGCACACCGACCCGGGGAACGGCGTGCTTCGACACGAGGTGGCCGTCGCGGAAGCAGAGCCGGAAGTGATCGACGCTCACGAAAAGCTCGCCGGTCGACCGGTAGTAACGGCACTGCGCGCCGGGCGGCGGGGGCACGACTGCCCGGTCGGCCGGTGGATCGGTGACGGTCAGGTCGGGCAGGACGGGCTCGACGTCCGCGTAGGGCGCGCCGACGCGCAGTCCCGCGTAGTCGGCGGGCGTCAGCACGGAGTGCGTCTTGATGTAGGCGTACCAGCCGAAGGCGCCCGCCACGAACAGGGCGGCGCAGACGCCCGCGACGGCGAAGGGCACGGCGAAGCGTCGGCGTGCCGCGCGGCGGGCGCGGGTGAACGCGTGGCCGTCGCCGGGGGCGGGGCCCGGGCCGGGGCCGGCCGCCGTGTGGGGCAGGCGCGCCACCACGCGGAAGCCGCCCTCGTAGGGTCCCGCGACGCACTCGCCTCCGGTGAGGGCGGCCCGTTCCCGCAGGCCGAGCAGTCCCGTGCCGTTGCCTGGCGGCGCTGGCGCAGGGTTTTTACGGGCGGACGCCCGTACGCCGCCGCCGGTCGACGGGCCGTGGCCGGCCCCTGCGGCCCGACTGATGTTCTCCGCCGGGTCACAGATGCCCGACGTCTGCCCGACGCCGCCCGCCGCGGGGGCGGCCCCGACGGTCGACGGGCCGTGGCTGGCCGCCGCGGCCCCTCCCGCCGGCTCCGCCGGGCCGTGGTCGTCCGGCAGAGGCTTGCCGCCGGGGGCCGCTGGGCGGGCGGCGTCGGCCGACGCCGGGCCGTTCACGACCGTCACCACGGTCTCGTGCGGGCCGTGCTCGACCGTCACCTCGACCTCCGCGCCCGGCGCGTGCTTGGCCGCGTTGGTCAGGGCCTCCTGCACCACCCGGTAGGCGGCCCGCTCCGCCATGGTCGGAGCGCCGGAAGCGCCCTGCCGCGCCCCAGCCGATATCGCCCCGCCGGAGTCGTCGACCTCCGGCACCAGCTGCCGGGCACCGGCCGCGCCACCGGCCGCAGCCCTCTGCACCCCGCCATCCCCGGAAACTGCACGGACACGCACCGGCTCCCCGGCCCCGGCCGGGGCGGCCCCGGCGGAAACACCACGCACGGCCCCGCTCCGACCGGTCACGTCCCTCGGCAGCCCGCCGCCACCGGAAGCCGCGCGCACGCGAACCGGCTCCCCGGCCCCGGCCGGGACGGCCTCGGTGGGAACCGCCCCGGTGGGAACCGCCTCAGTGGGAGCCGCCCCGGTGGGTGCACCGTGCCGCACGGCCTCGTTCCGGCCGACCACGGCCGTCGATGCCTCGCCGCTCCCCGTAACCGCGCGCACGCGCAGGCGCACCGGCTGCCGGGCACCGGCCGCGGCGGGCTCGGCCGGAACACCGCCCCGCACGGTCCCGCCCCGACCGGCCACAGCCCGCGGCGCCCCGCCGTCCCCGGAAGCCGCGCGCACGCGCAACCGCACGCACAGGCCCGAGCTGGCCGCGCGCTCGACGAGCGCGGGGATGGTCTCGTCCGCCGGGACGAGCGGGGCCGTGGGCGGGGTGGGCCCGGGTTCGGGGTCGCGGAGGACGCCGATGATGTCGTGGAGGCGGTCCGTCGCGGCGGCCGCCGCCGCGCGGAGGTCCGCGGCCGCCGTGCGGTGGGCGGGGTCGAGGCCGGGGGCGACCTGGAGGGCGCCGGCCCGCAGGGCGATCAGGCTCAGCTCGTGGCCGAGGGAGTCGTGCATGTCCCGGGCGATCCGGGCCCGCTCGCGCAGCCGGGCGCGGTCCGCGACGATCTCCTGCTCCCGCTCCAGCTGCGCCGCGCGGCTCCAGCCCGCGGCCACCAGTTCGCGGTACTGGCGCCGGTAGCGGCCGGTCAGCCAGGGGAAGACCCCGCCGAACAGCAGCGTGCCGATCAGAACCAGCCATTCGATCACCGGGTCGGCGCCGCGGAGGAGCACGAGCGCGGTGCCCACCGCGGCGATCCCCGCGAAGGCCAGCTGCGCCGGGCGCGGCGCGGCCGAGCGGCGGCCCAGCAGATAGCCGAGGACCGACAGCGCCGGCCCGTACGAGAGGGTGAAGAGGGACGGCGACGCGGCGAACCCCAGGGCCGCGGCGAGAAGGAGGGCCGGCACGGGCCGTAGCCGCGACACGGCGGCGGCCACGGCGAGCACGCCCAACGCGCCCGCCTGCCGCCACCAGGGCTGCGGCCCGGTCAGACCGAGCCAGGCGGTGCCGATCGCGGGCGCGGCGAGTACCGCCCACAGCAGGGCGTCCCGCAGGGCACGCGCGGCCGGTACGGCCCGCGCCGCCGACAGAACCCGGCCCGCTGTCGAAACCCGCCCCGTCCTCGGGGCCGTCGTGCGTCTCACCGCCTCGACGGTACAAGCGTCCGTCCACCGCGCGCCCCTGTCGAAAGTCAGGTGTTCGGGGCCCGGCGCGTTTCCCCGTCGTACGCGCCCGTGCCAGGATCGGTGACGCCATGACTGCCATGCCCCAGACGCCCACCGTCCTGCACGCCCCCGTCATCGACTGGTTCGACGAGCACGCCCGCGATCTGCCGTGGCGCCGCCCCGAGGCCGGACCGTGGGGGGTGATGGTCAGCGAGTTCATGCTCCAGCAGACGCCTGTCAGCCGGGTCCTGCCGGTCTACGAGCAGTGGCTCGCCCGCTGGCCGCGCCCCGCCGACCTGGCCGCCGAGCCGCCCGGTGAGGCGGTGCGCGCCTGGGGCCGGCTCGGCTATCCACGGCGCGCGCTGCGGCTGCACGGCGCGGCGGCGGCCATCACGGAGCGGCACGGCGGCGACGTGCCGCGCGACCACGCCAAGCTGCTGGCGCTGCCGGGCGTCGGCGAGTACACGGCGGCCGCCGTGGCGTCCTTCGCGTACGGGCAGCGGCACGCGGTCCTCGACACCAACGTCCGCCGGGTCTTCGCCCGGGCGGTGAGCGGCGCGCAGTACCCGCCGAACGCCACGACGGCCGCCGAGCGCAAGCTCGCCCGCGCGCTGCTCCCCGAGGAGGAGCCGGTCGCCGCGCGCTGGGCGGCCGCGACGATGGAGCTGGGGGCGCTGGTCTGCACCGCCCGCACCCCTTCCTGCGCGCGCTGCCCGATCGCCGGGCGCTGCGCCTGGAAGGCCGCCGGGTCGCCCGCCCACGACGGCCCGCCGCGGCGCGGCCAGACCTACGCCGGTACGGACCGGCAGGTGCGCGGCAAGCTGCTGGCGGTGCTGCGCGAGGCGGTCGGGCCGGTGCCGCAGTCGGCGCTGGACGCGGTGTGGGACGAGCCCGTGCAGCGGGCCCGCGCGCTGGACGGACTCGTCGCCGACGGGCTGGTCGAGCCGCTCGCCGACGGGACGTACCGGCTGCCGCTGACGTAGCCCGCCCGGGAAGTCCTACGGCCCTGGCCCGGCGCTCCTTTGTTTCGTCGCTGCGTGTTCGTTTCGCCCTGCGAAACGGACAGAGCCGCTCTTTCCTCCCCGCTGTTACACAACCTATGGGTAGCTGTGCACCAGTCGAAGGGCTGCTGCACATCACGCCGCAACAGCGTCTCCGTAGCGTCCTACTCGTGCTGGAGGACCACCAGCGTGACGTGGGGACGCAAGCGGAATGGAGGCTGCGAGATGGCCAGCAGCGGCAAGGTTCTGGACTTCGAAGAGTACGTGCGCAACCGTCAGGACGCCCTCCTGCGCAGCGCCCGCCGTCTCGTGCCGGACCCCATCGACGCGCAGGACCTCCTCCAGACCGCCCTGGTGCGCACCTACGGCCGCTGGGAAGGCATAGCGGACAAGTCGCTTGCCGACGCCTATCTGCGTCGTGTCATGATCAACACTCGTACGGAGTGGTGGCGCGCCCGGAAGCTCGACGAGGTGCCCACGGAGCAGCTCCCCGACGCACGCGTCGAGGACGGCACCGAGCAGCACGCCGATCGCGCCCTGCTGATGGACATCCTCGGAGTCCTGGCACCCAAGCAGCGCAGCGTGGTCGTGCTGCGACACTGGGAGCAGATGAGCACCGAGGAGACCGCGGAGGCGCTCGGCATGTCGACCGGCACGGTCAAGAGCACGCTGCACCGGGCCCTGGCCCGGCTGCGCCAGGAGCTGGAGAGCCGCGACCTGGACTTCCACGCCCTCGAACGCAGCGAGCGGGGGCAGGAACGGTGCGCGGCCTGAAAAAGGCGGCTCCCATCAAGCCGGCACTGATCACCGGCGGCGCGGTCGCGGGAATGGCCGCCGTCGCCGGTCTTCTGCTTGCCGGCTGCGACGCGAGCAGTCAGGGCGTACGGAAAGAGGGCCCGGCCCAGAGCCAGTCCGCGGCGAAAGCCACCCGTATGCCGTCGGCGTCGGCCACTCCCGCCCAGGAGAAGGTCGACGCCGTCAAGCTGATCAAGGGCGATCCGAAGGTCAGCGACCAGATCAAGAAGAACCTCAAGCCGTGCGTGAAGAACCAGTACCCGGTCGACATCACCTACGGGAAACTGACCGACAGCTCCCGTTCCGACGTCGTGGTGAACATCCTGACCTGCGGTGACGGCATCGGCATCGGCTCGTATGTGTACCGTGCCAAGGGCGACGGGTACGAGAACGTGTTCGTGGCCGAGCAGCCGCCCGTCTACGCCGAGATCGACCGCCGCGACCTCCGGGTCACCAAGCAGGTCTACGGCCCCGGTGACGCGGTGTGCTGCGCGTCCGGCGAAGATGTCGTGACGTACCACTGGTCGGGCAAGGAGTTCCGCGAGACCGGCCGCACGCACACGGACTACAGCAAGACGGGGAACGACGGCAAGGCCGATCTCCCGAGCGAAGGAACGGAGGGCTGAGAGCGGCGTGGGCGATACGCATGTGCTCTTCGTCGAGGACGACGACGTCATCCGCGAGGCCACCCAGCTGGCGCTGGAGCGCGACGGCTTCGAGGTGACCGCGGTACCGGACGGGCTGACGGGGCTGGAGAGATTCCGCGAGCGTCAGCCGGACATCGCGTTGCTGGACGTCATGGTCCCGGGCCTGGACGGCGTGAGCCTGTGCCGCCGGATCCGTGACGAGTCCACCGTGCCCGTGATCATGCTCTCGGCCCGCGCGGACTCCATCGACGTCGTGCTCGGCCTGGAGGCCGGCGCCGACGACTACGTGACCAAGCCCTTCGACGGCGCCGTGCTCGTCGCCCGGATACGGGCCGTGCTGCGCCGCTTCGGCCACGCGAGCGGGCCGAACGGCAACGCCGCGTCCGAGGCCCCCGACACCATCGAGGGCGGCGTGCTGCGCTTCGGCGACCTGGAGGTCGACACGGAGGGCATGGAGGTCCGCAAGGCCGGCCTGCCCGTCGCGCTGACCCCGACCGAGATGCGGCTGCTGCTGGAGTTCTCGGCCGCGCCCGGCACCGTGCTCTCCCGGGACCGGCTGCTGGAGCGGGTCTGGGACTACGGCTGGGGCGGGGACACCCGCGTGGTGGACGTGCACGTGCAGCGGCTGCGGGGCAAGATCGGCCAGGACCGGATCGAGACGGTCCGTGGTTTCGGCTACAAGCTCAGAGGCTGAGCGCCAGGTGGTGAACCCTCGCATGGCGAAGGGCATGATCGCGCACGGCACGACCGGTGTCGCAGCTGTGTTCGATTTTGATCCGGCGGCGGCCGCCAAGGCCACGGTCGCGCCGTGGTGAAGCTCGCCCTCCGCAGCGGACTGCGCTGGAAGGTCAGCCTGGCCATCGCCGGCGTCGGCGCCCTGGTGGCCGTCGCGCTGAGCCTCGTCGTGCACAACGCGGCCCGCGTCTCCATGCTCGACAACAGCCGCGACGTGATGGACGAGCGGGTCCAGGTCGCCCAGCGCTTCTACGAGACCACCGGCCGGCTGATGCTCCGCGCGAAGCTGGACGACCCGGCGCTCCCGAAGCAGCTGCGCGACGCCGCCGACATCGGGCTGCGCGCCACCTACCTCCAGGACTCCGGTGACGGCGCCCCCGAGGTGTGGGCCTCCGTCCCGCTGCGCAACGGCAAGGTCCTCTCCATACACACCCGGTTCAAGGACCGCTTCGACATCCTCGACGACCTCGACAAGGCGCTGATCGTCGGCTCGGTCTCCGTCGTCCTCGGCGGCTGCGCACTGGGCGTCCTCGTGGGCGGCCAGCTCTCGCGGCGGCTACGCAAGGCCGCGACCGCCGCCCGCAAGCTCGCCGACGGCGACCCGGACGTGCGCGTCCGCGAGGCCATCGGCGGCCGGGTGCGCGACGAGACCGACGACCTCGCCCGCGCGGTCGACGGGATGGCCGAGGCCCTCCAGGACCGGCTGGAGGCCGAGCGCCGCGTCACCGCCGACATCGCGCACGAGCTGCGCACCCCCGTCACCGGTCTGCTCACGGCCGCCGAGCTGCTGCCGCCGGGCCGCCCCACCGAGCTCGTACGGGACCGGGCCCAGGCCATGCGCACGCTCGTCGAGGACGTCCTGGAGGTCGCCCGGCTGGACGGCTTCGCGGAGCGGGCGGAGATGCAGGAGATCGAGCTCGGCGAGTTCGTGCTCCGGCGGGTGCGGGCCGCGGCCCCGGACGCGAAGGTCAAGGTCGTCCGTGACGCCTACGTCTCCACCGACCCGCGCCGCCTGGAGCGGATCCTCGGCAACCTCCTGGCCAACGCCGCCAAGCACGGCAAGGCGCCCTTCGAGGTCACGGTCGAGGGCCGCGTGCTGCGGGTCCGCGACCACGGCCCCGGCTTCCCCGAGGAACTGCTGCGGGAGGGCCCGAGCCGCTTCCGCACGGGCAGCAAGGACCGCGCGGGCAAGGGCCACGGCCTGGGCCTGACCATCGCGGCCGGCCAGGCCCGCGTCCTCGGCGCGCGCCTCACCTTCCGCAACGCGGACCCGACGGCGGAGGGCGACGGGGGTGCGGTCGCCGTGCTCTGGCTGCCCGAGTCGTCGCCGACGGCGACCGGCAGCTTCCCGATCATCCAGGTCCCGGACTAGGGACGGACCAGGTCCGGACCCTCCGCGTCGGACCCGCTACATCGGGTCCACGCACTCGCCCCGGTCCTTGTCGAGGTCCAGCCGCTCGCCGGGCTGGGTCAGGGAGAACCAGTTGCCCGAGTCGTCCCGGAGGATCGCCTCGGTGCCGTACGGGCGCTCCTGCGGCTCCTGGAGGAATTCGACGCCCTTGGCCTTGAGCGTCTCGTAGTCGCGCTGGACGTCGTCGGTGCTCAGCACCCCCGCGCCCAGGATCCCCTTGGAGACCAGCTTCCTCAGGGCCTCCCCCGACTCGGCGTCCATCCCGGGCGGCCCGGGGACCATCAGCGTCAGCTCCACCTCGGGCTGGTCCTGGGCGCCGACCGTGAGCCAGCGCATGCCCTTGTCGCCGCCCATGGTCATATCGGTACGGACCTCGAGGCCGAGCTTGTCCGTGTAGAACTCCTTCGCCCGGTCCTGGTCGAGAACCCAGACGGCGGTGATGGCGATTCCCTTGATCATGGTGTGCTCCCGGGGTCCACGGCCTTCCCCAACACCGTAGGCACGGGCCGCGCCGGTCCGCTTCCCCAGAATTCCGGCGGGGATTTCGGTGACCGAAATATTCGGTGACCGACATATCCACGGACACGGCACGGGCCCCCGAGCCGGTGGTGTCCGGCTCGGGGGCCCGTGGTCCCCGCAGTATGTGATTCTCAGATATCCGCCTGGATCAGAGGTTCTCGCCGTGGGCCTTCAGGAAGGCGACCGGCTCGACGGCGGTGCCGTAGTTCGGGGTCGTACGGATCTCGAAGTGCAGGTGGGGGCCGGACGAATTGCCGGTGGAGCCCGACAGGCCGATCTGCTGGCCGGTGGTCACGGTCTGGCCGACCGAGACCTTCACCTGCGAGAGGTGCGCGTACTGCGAGTACGTGTTGTTGTCGTGCTTGATCACGATGGCGTTGCCGTACGCCGGGCCGTCGCCGCCGCCGTTCGGGCCGGCCTTCACGACCGTACCGCCGTGCACGGCCATGACGGACGTACCGGTGCCGACGACCAGGTCCTGGCCGCTGTGCTTGTTCGCCCACATGCTGCCGGCCTTACCGAACGGCTGGCCGACCTGGTAGCCCGCGACCGGCGCGACCCAGGCGTCGATGCTCTTACGGGCGGCCTCGGCCTGCTTACGGGAAGCCTCCGCCTTCTTACGGGCGTCGGCGGCGCGCTTCGCGGCGTCCTGCTGGGCCTTGGCCTTCTCCTTGGCCGCGACCTTCAGCTGCGTCTCGGCCTGCGCGTTCAGCGCGTCGTCCAGGGCCGCGACGGAGGCGAAGGCCGGAAGCTGTGCCTGAGCGGAGGTGGTGTCCGCGGCGAGCGCCGCGCCGGTGCCCAGCGCGACCGAGGCACCGAGTCCGACAGCCACGACGACGGCGGTACGGGCACGGAGAAGGGTCTTACTGGAATTACGGAAAGTGGTGTGCTTCGACATGTGAAACCTCCAGGCATGAATTGGTCCCGGCTGCGGACCGGGATCGCCATACCTTGGTAACCCGCATTCGCCGTCCAGCCAAGGGCGGCCTCTACTAGCGAATGCCGTAGCGGGGCGGAGGGCGATCTCCGCCTTGCGCGGGGGCATGTCGAGCGGAAATAAAGGATTTCGGGGGACGACCATTTCTACTAACCGGCTCAGTATGTGACCCACGCCCTATGGGCCGTATCACCGCGAATGGACTTAAGGCCATACCGGTTTTGGGACCAAGGTCCCGGCGTCATTCCGGGTTCCAGAACGCACCAATAGCACCAGAAGGCGCTGGGACCACTCAGATCACGGCCCTGCCCGTTCCTGCGGGCCGGTCCGCGCCCCGGCGGTACGCTCCCGGGCAGCGGCCGCGGCACGCGCGGCCCAACAGCCGGGGGGCATCACGATGAACGACGACATCGAGCTGGCGGACGCGGTCGAGGCGGTCCGCGACGGCCTCACCGAGGCCGCCGCCCGGGGCTCGGGCCGGGACCTGGGCTTCGACGTCGGCGAGATCTCGATGGAGTTCACCGTCGAGATCCGCAAGGACGCCAAGGGCAAGGGCGGCGTGAAGGCCTGGGTCGTCAGCGCGGAGGCGGAGGTCTCCCGGGGCTCGACCCGCACCCACAAGGTCGCCTTCACCCTGACCCCGAAGGACAGGCGCACGGGCGAGGGCTGGAAGGTCGGCAACGACCGCCCGGCCGGGGTGTCCCGCTTCGGCACCACCGACCGGTGACGGGCGTGCGCTTACGTTCCGTGGAGGACCGGCTCGTGGCGGTGCTGGCCGGCTCCCAGGGCAGCGGGATGCTGCTGACCCCGCGACTCGTACTGACCAGCGCCCACGTCATAGGGCCCGACCCGGCGGAGGTCGCGATCCTCGGCCTCGACGGCAGACACCCGGTGAGCTGTGACGTCCTGTGGATGGGGCGCCCCGACGGCTGTGATGCCGCCCTTCTCAGGACCCGGCAAGCCGTCGCACGCGAAACGGACCTCGCCGCGTTGCGCTGGGGCGAGATCGTCACTCAAGAGCCGGTGCACGGGTGCCAGGCGCTGGGGTTTCCCCAGGTACAGCGCTTCGGCGACGACGAGCTGGAGGCCGTCCAGGCCCCGGGCACGCTCGTGCCCCTGTCGGGCCGGTTGCGCGGCCGGTACGTGCTCCGCACTGATCACCAACCGCCCTCGTCCCCAGCGGAAGACGGCTCCCCGTGGGCGGGGCTGTCGGGCGGCCCGGTCCTCATCGGTCAGGTCCTCATCGGCATCGCCGCCGAGGACCCGATGGGCTGGGAGCACTCCTCCATCGACGCGGTCCCGCTGACCTCGGCCATGAGCGACAAGGGCTTCACGGCCGCCCTGCTGGACCACTGGCCGGGCGCCCCGGCCCTGGAGCAGATCCACTCCCCGCATCCCGAGGACATCGTCTACGAGGAGCAGTACGCCAAGGCCCTCAAGGCCCGCTACAGCCGCCTGGAGATCTTCGGCCTGGACGACCTCGGCACCAACGAGAACAGCTGGGACCTGGACACCGCCTATCTGAGCCTGGAGGCCCGGGCGCCCCAGCACGCGGCCGACCACGGCGAGCACCACACCCGCCCCGAGACCCAACGCGTCGAGGACCTCCTCGCCTCCAGGCCCCGCACCGTCCTGCGCGGCGAGGCGGGTGCCGGGAAGACGACCCTGGTGTGGTGGCTGGCCTCCCACGCCGTCTGTCGCACCCTGCCCACGAAGCTGAGCGCGCTCAACGGCCTGATCCCCTTCGTCGTCCCCATGCGCAGCCTCGCGGCACAAGGCATCACGACGCCCACGCCGGACCGGCTGCCCACCATCGCCCAGCTCCAGGTGGACGAACCGCCGAGCGGCTGGGCCGGACGCGTGCTGGAATCCGGCCGCGCGCTCCTGCTCGTCGACGGCCTGGACGAACTTCCCCAGCCCGACCGCGCCCCCGCCCGCAGATGGCTCGCCGAGCTGTTACGGCTCCACCCCGGGACCCGGTGCATGGTCACCGTGCGGCCGCTCGCCGTCGAGAACTCCTGGCTGGAGTCGGAGGGCTTCGAGGAGCTCCTGCTGCTCCCCATGAGCGACACCGACATCCAGGCCTTCGTCGGCGCCTGGCACCAGGCCGCCCGGCTGGAGTGCGAGCGTTTCTCCGACGCGCCGCACGCCCTGCGGCAACGCGGCCGGCTCGACTCCCTGGAGCGCGATCTCACCCAGGAATTCCAGCGCAACGCCACGCTGCGCGACCTCGCCCGTACGCCCCTGCTGTGCGCCGTCATCTGCGCCCTGCACCGCCGCCGCAGCGGGCTGCTCCCCCGCACCCGGTGGGACCTCTACCGCGCCGCGCTGGCCATGCTGCTCGGCGGCCGCGACGACTACCGACGCATCCACAAGCCGGAAGGCATCACCCTCGACATCGACGACGGCCAGCAGCTGCTCCAGCGCATCGCGGTGTGGCTCGTACGCAACGGCCGTGCGGAACTCTCCCGCGAGCAGGCCGTACGCCAGCTGGAGCTGGCCATGGGCGGCTTGCGGCACGTGCGCGAGCAGGGGACGGCGGACCAGGTGCTGACGCATCTGCTGAACCGCAGCGGGCTGCTCCAGGAGCGCTCCACGGACGTCATTCAATTCATTCATCGCACGTTCCAGGACTATCTCGCCGCGAAGGAGTTCCGGGACAACGACAGCCTGGACGAATTACTGGGCCATGCGGCCGAGGAGCAGTGGCAGGACGTCATCCGGCTCGTGATCGGGCACTGCGGGCGGAGCGAGGCCCGGCGCGTCATCTCGGGACTGCTCGCGGCGGGGGACGCGGCACCCGATCCGGAGGCGGAGTGGCCGCTCCGCACGCTCGCCGCCGCCTGTGCGATCGGCTCGACGTATTTGGACGACGAGCTGCACGATGCGGTGTGGAACGGGCTCAAGGCGCTGGGGCCGCCGCGTGAGGAGAGGGAGATCGGTTTTCTGGCCTCGCTGGGCCCGGAGGTGCTGCCGATCCTCCCGGAGCCGGACGGGCTGGACGCCGGTCAGGCGTACATCGTTGCGACGCTTCTGTGCCCGCTGGGGGACTCGGCCATCCCGCTGCTGAGTCGCTACGGGAAACACAGCTCGGAGAGAATCCGGAGCCTGGTCGCCAACAGTTGGGGGCTTCAGCACACCGGGCGATACGCGACAGAAGTCCTTGCCGCGATGCGGCTCGATGACGTGTGGTTGCGCATCTCCCTTCCGGAAGAGCTCTCCGAGCTGCATCGCCTCGGCCCGATCGCAGCACTCCATATCGCGGGCGACCACAGCTCGGCCGACCTGCGTCGAGGCCTGGAAGGACGTGAGGTGCGTGAGCTGTGGCTGAGCGGGAACTCCGCCCTGCGTGACCTGGATCTTCTTCGAGATCACCCGGAGGTCGAACGCCTGTCCGTCATCGACTGTCCCCGTTTGGGGGACACCTCAGCGCTGTCGGGGCTGGTATCCCCATCGCTGCGGCTGGATATAGACAGCACTGGCCTGGGTGCCGTCGTCTCGGAGGCGGAGGAACTGCCACAGGTCACCGAGCTCGGTCTCACTCTCCTCGACCATCCCACGGTGAACGAACAAATCCCCCGGATCTTCCCCAACCTGGCCTTTCTGAGCCTGGCGGTGGACGGGTCGCTGGACCTGTCCCCCCTACGGGAGGCGCAGACGCTGCGGCTGGAGGTGGAATGCCCCGTTCTCGACGGCAAGCTGGAAATCCTCGGCGCCGAGCACTTCGGCGACCGGCTGGAGATCGTCCCCTGACCGCACCGAAAACAAAACCGGCCCCGGAACCGATCGAACGGTTCCGGGGCCGGCCCTGCTGTTCACGCTGCCTCAAGGGCAGCTACCACTTACGCGTCCTTCGAGAGGTTCGGACCCGCACCACCGGTGGCGGACTCGATCGGCGGGGTGTCCGGCAGAGCTGCCTTCTCCTCGCCGCGGAAGGTGAACTTCTTCTCTTCACCCTCACCCTCGGTGCCGACGACCACGATGTGGCCGGGGCGCAGCTCACCGAAGAGGATCTTCTCCGAGAGGATGTCCTCGATCTCGCGCTGGATCGTGCGGCGCAGCGGGCGGGCGCCCAGGATCGGGTCGTAGCCCTTCTTCGCCAGCAGCGACTTGGCTTCCGAGCTGAGCTCGATGCCCATGTCGCGGTCGCGGAGACGCTCGTCCACCTTGGCGACCATCAGGTCGACGATCTGGATGATGTCTTCCTCGGTCAGCTGGTGGAAGACCACCGTGTCGTCGACACGGTTGAGGAACTCGGGCCGGAAGTGCTGCTTGAGCTCTTCGTTGACCTTGGCCTTCATCCGCTCGTACCCGGTCTTGACGTCGCCCTGGGCGGCGAAGCCCAGGTTGAAGCCCTTGGAGATGTCCCGGGTGCCGAGGTTCGTCGTCATGATGATGACGGTGTTCTTGAAGTCGACCACGCGGCCCTGCGAATCGGTCAGGCGACCGTCCTCCAGGATCTGCAGCAGCGAGTTGAAGATATCCGGGTGGGCCTTCTCGACCTCGTCGAAGAGGACGACGGAGAACGGCTTGCGGCGCACCTTCTCGGTGAGCTGGCCGCCCTCTTCGTAACCCACGTATCCGGGCGGGGAACCGAAGAGCCGGGAGACGGTGTGCTTCTCGCTGAACTCCGACATGTCGAGGGAGATCAGCGCGTCCTCGTCACCGAAGAGGAATTCGGCGAGCGTCTTGGACAGCTCCGTCTTACCGACACCGGACGGGCCCGCGAAGATGAACGAGCCGCCGGGGCGCTTCGGGTCCTTGAGGCCCGCACGCGTGCGTCGGATGGCCTGGGAGAGCGCCTTGATGGCGTCCTTCTGGCCGATGACGCGCTTGTGCAGCTCGTCCTCCATGCGCAGCAGGCGGGAGGACTCCTCCTCCGTGAGCTTGAAGACCGGGATGCCGGTGGCCGTGGCCAGGACCTCGGCGATCAGCTCGCCGTCGACCTCGGCGACGACGTCCATGTCGCCGGCCTTCCACTCCTTCTCGCGCTTCGCCTTGGCGGCGAGGAGCTGCTTCTCCTTGTCGCGGAGGGAGGCGGCCTTCTCGAAGTCCTGCGAGTCGATCGCGGACTCCTTGTCCCGGCGCACGTCGGCGATCTTCTCGTCGAACTCGCGGAGGTCCGGCGGCGCGGTCATCCGGCGGATGCGCATTCGGGAGCCGGCCTCGTCGATCAGGTCGATCGCCTTGTCCGGCAGGAAGCGGTCCGAGATGTAGCGGTCGGCCAGCTGGGCGGCCTGGACCAGGGCCTCGTCCGTGATGGAGACGCGGTGGTGCGCCTCGTAACGGTCGCGGAGGCCCTTGAGGATCTCGATGGTGTGCGGCAGCGACGGCTCCGCGACCTGGATGGGCTGGAAGCGGCGCTCGAGGGCCGCGTCCTTCTCCAGGTGCTTGCGGTACTCGTCGAGGGTGGTGGCACCGATGGTCTGGAGCTCGCCTCGGGCCAGCATGGGCTTGAGGATGCTGGCGGCGTCGATCGCGCCTTCGGCGGCGCCCGCACCCACCAGGGTGTGCAGCTCGTCGATGAACAGGATGATGTCGCCGCGGGTGCGGATCTCCTTGAGGACCTTCTTCAGGCGCTCTTCGAAGTCACCGCGGTAGCGGGAGCCGGCGACCAGGGCACCGAGGTCGAGGGTGTAGAGGTGCTTGTCCTTGAGGGTCTCGGGCACCTCGCCCTTGACGATGGCCTGGGCCAGGCCTTCGACGACCGCCGTCTTGCCGACGCCGGGCTCGCCGATGAGGACCGGGTTGTTCTTCGTACGGCGGGAGAGCACCTGCATGACCCGCTCGATCTCCTTCTCGCGCCCGATGACCGGGTCGAGCTTGGATTCGCGAGCGGCCTGCGTCAGGTTGCGGCCGAACTGGTCCAGGACGAGCGAGGTCGAGGGCGTGCCCTCGGCCGGGCCGCCGGCCGTGGCGGCCTCCTTGCCCTGGTAGCCGGAGAGCAGCTGGATGACCTGCTGCCGCACCCGGTTCAGATCGGCGCCCAGCTTGACCAGGACCTGGGCCGCGACGCCCTCGCCCTCACGGATCAGGCCGAGCAGGATGTGCTCCGTACCGATGTAGTTGTGGCCGAGCTGAAGGGCCTCGCGGAGCGAGAGCTCCAGGACCTTCTTGGCACGGGGAGTGAAGGGAATGTGACCGGACGGAGCCTGCTGGCCCTGCCCGATGATCTCCTCCACCTGCTGGCGGACCGCCTCGAGCGAAATCCCGAGGCTCTCCAGGGCCTTAGCGGCGACACCCTCACCCTCGTGGATCAGGCCCAGGAGGATGTGCTCGGTGCCGATGTAGTTGTGGTTGAGCATCCGGGCTTCTTCCTGAGCCAGGACGACAACCCGCCGCGCGCGGTCGGTGAACCTCTCGAACATCGTTAATCGCTCCTCAGAGCGGTCAGGCAGTTAGGGGTCGGTCCCCTCCCTGTCCTTCCGCATGCTAGTCCCGCAGGACGGGACAGCTCATTCCAACTGCCGACATCCGTCCGGATCACCCCGCGGTCGGCGGGGAAACCTGCTGCCGAACAGCCGACAACTCCTCCAACCCGATGGTGGGAGACGATGTTCCCGCAGGCCAGGCATATACGCCCACCATCACTACGCCGATGGCGAACGCGTGCCCGGGCCGACACGCCCGCACACAGCCCGACCGCCACCCCGGCGGCCCGCTCCGCGCGCCGTTATATCGCCTCTCCCCACGGGGAATGTCTTACCCGCAAGCACTGACACTCCATGCCGCGCGGGCCCATCCCATCCGCTACGGGCGAACACCCTCGCGCCGCGCGAAGTCTTTATGCGCCCCGCCGGCCCTATACGCAGCGTGCCCAACTATCCACCCTGCGTAACCTCTTGGGGTTTCCACAGTTGCTTCAGTCATGACCGTTGTCCTCCCGCGCCCCTGCGGATCCCTGGACGCCTCGCACCAGGTGGAAGCCTCATACCCATGGTGCCAGTGGCGCCGGTGGTACGAGCACCAGATGGGCTGGCCCACGCTGGGCGGGCGGCCCCTGGAGTTGCTCACCGGGGTGCGCTTCGACGTGCTCGAGGTGCCCGCCGACGCCGGTTTCGCGGTGCTCGGCCGGGTGCCGCGCACCGGGCCGGTCGCGTTCGACAGACAGGCCCGGAAGATGCGGTTCCTGACCGCCGCGGGCAGTGCGGACGAATTGCCGGCACTGCTCGACTGGCTGGAGTGGGGCGGGGTGGCCCTGGAGCTGACCGCGCTGGGCCCGGGCGGCCGGATGGCCGCGCCGGCGCCCGTCGGCGGTGGCCGGGGGCGCTGCGGACGGCTGGGGCCGTCCGGCTCGCGGGAGGCCGTTTGGGTACGGCCTCCCGAGCCGGGGTGCGAGGTCGAGCCGACGCTGCCGGTGACCGGCCTCGGGGGCGATGGGGGCGCCCCCGATCTCGTACGGCTCGTGAGCGCGGCGGCCACGGAGTGCCACCGGACCCGATTGCTGCGTGCCGGAAAGGCGCGCAGGGATCAGCCGACGGGAAATCAGCCGTTGGCCTTCTCGTACGCCTCACGGATGTCGGCGGGGACGCGGCCGCGGTCGTTGACGTTGTAGCCGTTCTCCTTGGCCCACGCGCGGATCTTCGCGGTGTCCTGGCTGCCGCCGGCGGCACCGGCACGCACCTTGCTGCGACCGGCCGCGGCGCGGCCACCCGTGCGACGACCGCTCTTGGTGAACGGCTCCAGCAGCCCACGGAGCTTGTCCGCGTTCGCAGTCGTGAGGTCGATCTCGTAGGTCTTGCCGTCGAGCGCGAACGTCACGGTCTCGTCCGCCTCGCCACCGTCGAGGTCATCAACAAGAAGGACCTGAACCTTCTGTGCCACGGGGAATCCTTTCAGCAGTGGAAAAGGGATTACGAGGGAATAGCAAACCGCCTTTCTCGAAAAAACACAAACCCCCCGGGAAGGTTCAGCCCGCCTTCCGCGTGGGAACCATCGCTTCCGGAGGCATGTGATAGGGGCGCGATTCGGACATAGGCACCGCGATCACAGATGCAGAAGCATCCGGCTGTTGCCAAGGGTGTTCGGCTTCACCCGTTCGAGACCGAGGAACTCGGCAACGCCCTCGTCATAGGAACGCAGCAGCTCGCTGTAGACATCACCGTCCACCGGCGTCTCACCGATCTCGACGAAGCCGTGCTTCGTGAAGAAGTCGACTTCGAAGGTGAGGCAGAAAATGCGGCGCACGCCCAGCCAGCGCGCCGTCTGCAGGAGCTTGTCCAGAACGAAGTGTCCGACGCCGCCGCCTCTGACCGCCGGATCCACGGCGAGAGTGCGGACCTCGGCGAGGTCTTCCCACATCACATGGAGCGCACCGCAGCCGATGACCGTGCCGTCCTCGTCCCGCTCCGCGACCCAGAACTCCTGGATGTCCTCGTAAAGCGTCACCGTGGCTTTGTCGAGCAGGATGCGCTCACGGGCGTAGAGGTTGATGAGCCGGCGCACGGCCGGGACATCGCTGGTCCGGGCCCGGCGGACGGTGACGACTTTAGATAGGGCGGCCTTGGCCGAGGGAGTAGACACAGCCGGACGTTATCGCTCCTCGGCCGTCGGACCGTCCCCGGGCCCGTCCAGTTGCACGATGCGGATGGCGTCCCGCAGTGCATCGCGTTGTTCGGCCGACATCATGCCGAAGAAGGCGACGAGAGCGGCCGCGGGGTTGTCGCTGACGGACCAGGCTTCGTTCATCAGTGCGGCCGAGTAGGCGGCGCGGTTGGAGACCGCCTCATATCGATAGGCGCGGCCTTCGGCTTCCCGGCGCACCCAGCCCTTCTGATACAGGTTGTCCATTACGGTCATCACCGTCGTGTAGGCGATGGACCGTTCCTGCCGAAGGTCTTCCAGGACTTCTCGAACAGTGACCGGTCGGTTCCAGTCCCACACGCGCGTCATGACGGCGTCTTCCAGATCACCCAGGCGTCGAACCACAAGCGAATAATAGTGGCAGATGTCTTGAATGCCGGTTTATCGGGGCAGCGCGAAGGCAGCAAAAAGGGCGTGCGGCCCGAGAATTGTCCTCTCGGGCCGCACGCCCCTCACGGGTGCGGCGATCACCTCTCGGCGACCGGTCAGACGCCGGTGCCCTCGGGCGCCTGTCGAACACCTTCGGCGCGGGCGAGCGCGGCGTCGATGAGAGCGTCTTCCTTGCCCTTGTTCGCACCGCCCTGACTCTTGACGATCGTCACGATCAGCGCGGTGAAAGCCACCGCCATCACCACGGGCGGGACCAGCGCGGACACATAGTCCATGGCCGTCGGCTCCTTCTGAATCCGGATTCTGCGGTTGCTGAACGACGGATCCAGATTACGCGCGCGTCAGGCGGGCCGGGCCTCGGGGGCCAGCGACGCGGGCGGCGCGGCGGGCTTCCGGCGCGGCGGGAACACCTCGCCGGGGGTCGGCACCGGGCGGTCGGGGCGGGGGCCCGTGGGCGGTTTGCCGGGCGGCGCGTCCGGCGCGGGCTTCCGCTCGGGCTTGGCCGCGGGCTTCGGCTTCGGCTCCTGCGCGTCGGCCCCCGCGGCCCGGCCGCCGGCGACGGCGAGCAGGCGGGTGCGCCTGTGTGAGGGCTCCGGGGCCCGCTGCGCGGGCGCCGCGGCCGCACGGTCGGCCAGTCGCGCCCGCACGGACAGCTCGGCGAGGCGCTCACAGCGGTGCAGCAGGGCGCGGCGGCGGTCGGTCTCGGCGTCGCCGGAGGGGACCGCGCACAGGGCGCGGAGCGCCGCGAGGTCTTCCGCGCCGGGCCGGTAGCCCGCCGAGAGGGCGTCCTGGAGCCGCTCCGCGTAGCCGGGCGCGGCGCCCGGCAGGGCGGCGCGGTAGCGGGCGAGGTCGGCGAGGAGGAAGGCGCGCAGCCTGCCGCCTTCCCGGGCCGTCTCGTCCACGGCTTCCATGAGGAGGAGGCAGTCGCGCACCTCCTCGTCCCGCTCGGGACCGGGACGCCGGGGTACGGACTGGGGCTGGAGGGCGATGGCGAGGGCACGGCGCAGCACGCGCAGCTCGTCCGCGCTGAACGCCATGCCGCCGCGGGTTCCATAGGGCGTGGGCATGGGCCGACTTTAAGTGCTAAGCGGACAAATTTCGCTTAGCTTAATAATTCGGGCGTGGCACGGGATGGCTGGGCGCCGCCTGTGTGGGACGGGGTGGGCCGGGCGCCGCCCGCGTGACATGGAGTTCCCCTACCCGCCCCGGAACTGGGCGAGCCCCCAGGCCCCCTTCGTCCTCAGGCTCCCCCAGCTACCGCTGGGAGGTGCCCCCCCAGCAGGCTCGATTTTCGAGCCCGTCCGGCGCTTGACGACCGGGTCCGGGCGGAGCCCGGTTCGGGAAGGGGCCGGCGGGTCAGCGTCGGCGGCGCGCCACGCCCAGGGCGATGACGCCCGCGGAGAAGGCCGTGCCCGAGGTGGTGGCGAGGAGCAGGGTCTTGGAGGTGGCCGCGTCGACCGTGGACGCCGGGGACGCCGGGGAAGCCGGGTCGGGGTCCACGACCTCGACCCGGATGGGCGCGGAGTCGTTCTCCGGGTCCGGGTCGCGGGGCGGGTTGCCGTCGTGGTCGATGATCTCCACCCGGCCCTCGGCGCCCTCGACCTTCTTGTCGATGCGGACGTGGAAGCGCAGCGTCTCGCGGTCCCCCGCCGGGAAGTCGTCGCCTATCGCGCAGACGTAGCTGGGGCCGCCCGCGGGCCCGGCCTTCACCGTGCAGGGATGCCCGCCACCGGCCGGCATGGCCAGCGCGGTGATGGTGGTGCCTTCCGGGGCCGTCACCTCGTACGCCCCCGGGTCGCGCCCGGCCCGCCCGCCGGTCTCCCGGGCGGCCGGGCCGCCGTTGCGCACGCCGAGTTCGACCTCGACGGTCTGGCCGACCCGGCCCGCGACGGGCTGGGCGATGGCCTGGTAGTCGACGAGGCGCGTCGCCTCCTCGGCCTGGGCCCGGGCAGCGGCCAGCCCCAGGCCGGCCGCCAGCACCGCGGCGGCCGCCACCGTCCGCCGCAGTGTCCGTTTCGAGCCCATACGCCTCGCCCATCCCTGTCGCACGATCATGTTCCGTGCCTGTCAGGACAGTTGGAGCGACCGGTTGGTTGCCTCGGATCGTGTGGTGTGCAACTTACCCGGCGGTCGGGGCTCCAGGAGGCCAGATGGCGCCCGTTGGGCCTACGCGCGCGAGACGTTGCGCTCGTAGACCAGCCGCAGGCCGATGAGCGTGAGCCACGGCTCGTGTTCGTCGATGACCGACGCCTCGCCGAGCACCAGGGGCGCCAGCCCGCCGGTGGCGATGACGGTGACGTCGTCCGGGTCGTCGGCCAGCTCGCGCGCCATGCGGTTGACGACGCCGTCGACCTGGCCGGCGAAGCCGTAGAGGATGCCGGACTGCATGGCCTCGACGGTGTTCTTGCCGATGACGTTGCGCGGCCGGGCCAGCTCGATCTTGCGGAGCTGGGCGCCCTTGACGCCCAGCGCCTCGACGGAGATCTCGATGCCCGGGGCGATCACCCCGCCCACGTACTCGCCGCGCGCGCTGACCGCGTCGAACGTGGTGGCCGTGCCGAAGTCGACGACGACGCAGGGGCCGCCGTACAGCTCGACGGCGGCGACCGCGTTGACGATGCGGTCCGCGCCGACCTCCTTGGGGTGGTCCATCAGGACCGGCACACCGGTCTTCACGCCCGGCTCGACCAGGATGGCGGGCACGTCGCCGTAGTAGCGGCGGGTCACCTCGCGCAGCTCGTGCAGGACGGAGGGGACCGTGGAACAGATGGCGATGCCCTCGATCCCGTCGCCGAGCTCCTCGCCGAGCAGCGGGTGCATGCCCATCAAGCCCTGGAGCAGCACGGCCAGTTCGTCCGCGGTGCGCCGGGCGTCGGTGGAGATGCGCCAGTGCTCGACGATGTCCTCGCCGTCGAACAGGCCGAGGACGGTGTGGGAGTTGCCCGCGTCGATGGTGAGCAGCATCAGACGGCTTCTTCCCGGAGGTCCAGGCCGATGTCGAGGATCGGCGAGGAGTGGGTGAGCGCGCCGACCGCGAGGTAGTCGACGCCGGTGTCGGCGTACGCGCGGGCGTTGTCGAGCGTGAGGCGGCCGGAGGACTCCAGCTTCGCCCGGCCGGCGACGAGTTCGACGGCCTCGCGGGTCTGCTCGGGGGTGAAGTTGTCGAGCAGGATCAGGTCCGCGCCCTCGGCGAGGACCGGCGGGATCTGGTCGAGCCGGTCCACCTCGATCTCGATGGGCACGTCGGGGAACTCGGCCCGTACGGCCCGGAACGCCTCGGCGACGCCACCGGCTGCGACGACGTGGTTGTCCTTGACGAGGGCCGCGTCCGACAGCGACATGCGGTGGTTGACGCCGCCGCCGCAGCGCACCGCGTACTTCTCCAGGGCGCGCAGGCCGACGGTGGTCTTGCGGGTGTCGCGGACGGCGGCGCCGGTGCCCTCCAGGGCGTCGGCCCACGCGCGGGTCGCGGTGGCGATGCCGGACAGCCGGCACATGAGGTTGAGCGCGCTGCGCTCGCCGGTGAGCAGGTCGCGGGTGCGGGTCCGCACGCTCAGCAGCTTCTGGCCCGCCGTCACCCGGTCGCCGTCCTCGACGTGCCGCTCGACCTCGAACTCCTCGGTGCAGACCACGGAGAGGATCGCCTCGGCGATGCGCAGTCCGGCGACCGTGCCGGGCTCGCGGGCGGTGAAGTCGCCGGTGGCGACGGCCTCCGCGGGAACGGTCGCGAAGGTCGTGACGTCCTTGCCGCCGTCGAGGTCCTCCTCGATGGCCAGGTGGGCGATGTCCTCGATCTGCAGCGGGTTCAGGCCCGCGTCGGCGAGCAGCTGCGCGAGCTGGGGGTCGAGGCCGCACTCCATGGGGTCGCCGTCGTACTCCTCGCCGCCGCAGCCGCAGGCGTCCCCGCAGCCGCCGGTGGCCGCGGCGGATTCCTCGCCGGGCCGGCCGATCTGGTGCAGGGCGATGTCACGGGGGGTGTCGGGGGTGCTCACGGGGTTCTCCTTGGGGCAGCGGGCGTGACAAGCGGGCTGACGGGCGGGAAGGCGGCCGTTTCCGTCGTGGAGACCGCCAGGGTACGGTCCGGGCGCAGCGTCACGAGGAGGTGGCGGCCCCAGCCGCTGTCGTCACGGTCGGGACGGTCCTCGCGCCAGTGGCAGCCGCGGGTCTCCTCGCGGCGCAGGGCGGCGGCGACCAGGACGCGGGCGACGAGGAGCAGGTTGGTGGTCTCCCAGGCCTCGGTGCCGGGCTCGTCCTGCGCACTCACCTCGGTGTCGATCCGCTCCAGCCGGGCGGCCGCCTGCTTCAGGCTGTCGGCGGAACGGAGGACTCCGGCGCCCGCCGTCATGATGCGCTGGATCTCCAGGCGCGCGGACGGGGCCACGAGGAACGTCGCCGGGCTCTCGGCCGCCGCCGTGCGTGCGTCCCAGTGGGGCAGGGCGCCCGGTGCCGTCGCGGCGATGTCCGCGGCGATGCGCTCCGCGAAGACCAGGCCTTCCAGCAGGGAGTTGGACGCCAGCCGGTTCGCGCCGTGCACGCCCGTGCAGGCGACCTCGCCGCAGGCGTAGAGGCCGTCGATGGTGCTGCGGCCGTGCAGGTCGGTGCGGACGCCGCCGGAGGCGTAGTGCGCGGCGGGGGCGACCGGGATCGGCTCGGTCACCGGGTCGATGCCGTGGGCGCGGCAGGCGGCGAGGATGGTGGGGAAGCGGCTCGCCCACATCTCGGCGCCGAAGTGCCGGCCGTCGAGGTACATGTGCTCGGTGCCCGTCTCCTGCATCCGGCGCATGATGCCCTTGGCGACGATGTCGCGGGGGGCCAGCTCGGCCAGCTCGTGGGCGCCGACCATGAAGCGGTGGCCGTCCGCGTCCACCAGGTGGGCGCCCTCGCCGCGCACGGCCTCGGAGACCAGGGGCTGCTGGCCCTCGGCGTCGGGGCCGAGCCAGAGCACGGTGGGGTGGAACTGGACGAACTCGAGGTCGGAGACCTCGGCTCCGGCGCGCAGGGCGAGCGCGACGCCGTCGCCGGTGGAGACGGCGGGGTTGGTGGTCGCGGAGAACACCTGGCCCATGCCGCCGGTGGCGAGCACCACGGCCTTGGCCCGGACCGCGCCGACGCCGTCGTGCCGGCCCTCGCCCATGACGTGCAGCGAGACGCCCGCCGCCCGGCCCTCGGGGTCCTTGAGGAGGTCGAGGACGAGGGCGTTCTCGACGGTCTCTATCCCGGCGTCCCGGACGGCCTGGACGAGTGCCCGGGAGATCTCGGCACCGGTCGCGTCACCCCCCGCGTGGGCGATGCGGCGGCGGTGGTGGCCGCCCTCGCGGGTCAGCAGGATCTCGCCGGTGTCGGCGTCGGTGTCGAAGGTGGCGCCGGTGGCGATGAGGCGGCGCACGGCGTCGGGGCCTTCGGTGACCAGCGTCCGGACGGCCTCCTCGGAGCAGAGCCCGGCGCCGGCGACGAGCGTGTCGTCGAGGTGCTGCTCGGGGGTGTCGCCCTCGCCGAGGGCGGCCGCGATGCCGCCCTGCGCCCAGCGGGTGGAGCCGTCGTCGAGGCGGGCCTTGGTGACGACGGTGACCTTCGCGCCGGCGGCGGCGCAGCGCAGCGCGACGGTGAGCCCTGCGACACCGGAGCCGATGACGACGACGTCGGCGTCGACCGCCCAGCCGGGGCGGGGCGCGTGGAGTCGTATGCCGGTCATCGCTGCGCTCCGAGGTACAGGGGGATGTTGTCGATCAGGCGGGTGGTGCCGACGCGGGCGGCGACGACGAGGACGGCCTCGCCCGTGTGGTCGTCGGCCAGCTCGGTGAAGTCCGAGGGGTCGACGAGGGCGAGGTAGTCGAGGAGCAGCGGCGGCTCCGCGCGCGCGGCCTGGTCGAGGACCGCCCGGGCGGCGTCGCGGACGGCCGCCGGGCCGACTCCGGCGGCCGCGGCGCCCGTGAGCAGGGCGCGGGAGATCTCCAGTGCCGTGGCGCGGTCGCCCTCGGAGAGATAGCGGTTGCGGCTCGACAGCGCGAGGTTGTCGCCCTCGCGGACCGTGGGCACGCCGACGATCTCGACGGGGAAGTTGAGGTCGCGCACCATGCGGCGGATCAGCGCGAGCTGCTGGGCGTCCTTCTGCCCGAAGAGCGCGACGTCCGGCCCGGTCAGATGCAGGAGCTTGGCGACGACCGTGAGCATGCCGTCGAAGTGCCCGGGGCGCGAGGCGCCTTCGAGGCGCTCGCCCATGGGTCCGGCGGTGATCCGCACCTGGGGCTCGCCGCCGGGGTAGACCTCTTCGACGGCGGGGGCGAAGACGGCGTCGGCGCCGGCCCGCCCGGCGAGCTCGACGTCGGCGTCCAGGGTGCGCGGGTAGCGGTCGAGGTCCTCGCCGGCGCCGAACTGGAGCGGATTGACGAAGACCGTGACGACGACCTGCCCCGCCGGGCCCACCAGCTCGCGGGCGGAACGGACCAGGGTGGCGTGGCCTTCGTGCAGGGCGCCCATCGTCATGACGACGGCGCGGCGGCCCTCGCGCGGGAGGGCGTGCAGCTCCTCGGCGGTGCGCGGGATTCGGGTGGTCACTGCTTGCCTCCGTCCGCGAGGACGCCGAGCAGGTCCTCCGCCAGTTCCGGCTTGAGCAGGCCGTGCGCGAGGGCACGGTCCGCGGTCGTACGGGCCATGGCCAGGTATCCGGCGACGGCCTGCGGCGCGTGCGCGCGCAATTCGGCCACGTGGGCGGCGACGGTGCCCGCGTCGCCGCGCGCCACCGGGCCGGTGAGCGCGGCGTCGCCGCTGCGCAGGGCGTTGTCGAGGGCGGCGCCGAGCAGCGGGCCGAGCATCCGGGCGGGGGCGGCGACCCCGGCGGTGCCCAGCAGCTCCATGGACTGGGCCACGAGCGTGACGAGGTGGTTCGCGCCGATCGCGAGGGCCGCGTGATAGAGCGGGCGGGCGGCCTCCTCGATCCATTCGGGCTCGCCGCCCATCTCGATGACCAGCGCTTCGGCGGCCAGCCGCAGCTCCGCGGGCGCGGTGACGCCGAAGGAGCAGCCGGCGAGGCGCTCGACGTCGACCGGGGTGCCGGTGAAGGTCATGGCGGGGTGCAGGGCGAGCGGCAGGGCACCGGCCCGCCGGGCCGGGTCGAGGACGGCGACGCCGTGCCGGCCGGAGGTGTGCACGATCAGCTGGCCGGGGCGGACGGCCCCGGTCTCGGCGAGGCCGGAGACCAGGCTGGGGAGCGCGTCGTCCGGCACGGTGAGCAGCACCAGCTCCGCGCGCGCGAGGACTTCGGCGGGCGGCACCAGCGGCACGTCGGGCAGCAGGGCGGCGGCCCGGCGCACGGAGGCGTCGGAGACTCCGGAGACGGCGACCGGGCGGTGCCCGGCGAGGCGGAGCGCGGCGGCGAGAGCGGGGCCGACACGGCCCGCGCCGACGACGCCGACGGTGAGCCGGGCGGGGCGGTCCTGCGGGCTCGGGTGCTCCGAGGAGTGGTGTGCGTTCACGCGGCGGTGGCCTTCCGTTCCAGTCCGCGGGGGGTACCGGACGATTCCTTCGTCATGCTACGCGAGAGCGCGCGGACGTCTTCTGGGCGTCGCGGGGCCTGTGGACAACGCCCCGGGCCACCGCCCGCACCCCCTGTGGATAACTCATGGCCGGTGTCGGGCCCGTGCGTCATGATCGGGGCATGGCTGACGAGAACGATCACACGGATGGTGCCCACGACGACGGCCCGCGGGGGGTGAGCCGCGGCCGCAGGCTGGCGGCGCTGCGCGGCTCCGAGCGGGTCCTGTCGGACAGCCCCTTCGCCCGCACGATCGGCGAGCGGTTGGCCCAGCTGACCGCCGAGGCCCCGGGCGCGTACGACCTGGACGGCTGGCTGGATGTCTACGGCGACGGGATCGTCGCCGACCTGGAGGCGCGGACCGCGGAGCTGCTCGGCATGGAGGCCGCGGCGTTCTTCCCCACCGGGACGATGGCCCAGCAGGTGGCGCTGCGGTGCTGGGCGGGCCGCACGGGCAACGACGTCGTGGCGCTGCACCCGCTGTCGCACCTGGAGAAGCACGAGCGGAACGCGTACACGGTGCTTGGCGGACTGCGCCCGGTGCACCCCACGACCGAGCCGCGGACGCCGACGGCCGCGGAGGTCCGCGAGCTGGACGAGCCCTTCGGGACGCTCGCCCTGGAGCTGCCGCTGCGTGAGCCGGGCTTCGTGCTTCCCACGTGGGAAGAGCTGACGGAGGTGGTCGAGGCCGCCCGCGAGCGGGACGCGGTGGTCCACTTCGACGGGGCCCGGCTGTGGGAGTGCGCCCCGCACTTCGGCGTCGGGCTGGCGGATGTCGCCGCTCTCGCGGACTCGGTCTACGTGTCGTTCTACAAGTCGCTCGACGGCATCGCCGGGGCGGCCCTGGCGGGGCCCGCGTCGATGATCGAGGAGGCGAAGGCGTGGCGGCACCGGTACGGCGGCCAGGTCGCCCAGCAGTGGCCGACGGTCCTCGCCGCGCTGGCCGGCATGGACCGCGAGCTGCCGCGGCTGCCGTCTTATGTGGCGCACGCGAAGGTCGTCGCGAAGGCGCTGGGTGAGGCTTTCGGCGCGGCGGGGGTGCCGTGGTTCCGGATCAATCCGGGGGTGCCGCACACCCATCAGTTCCAGGTGTGGCTGCCGTATCCGCCGGAGGTCCTGGAAGAGGCGGGGGTGCGGCTCGCGGAGGAGACCCGCACCACCCTCTTCAACCGCTGGTTCCCGGGTGAGGTGCCGGGCCTGTCCGTCACCGAGGTCACCGTCGCCTCATCCGCACTGAGCTGGACGGCCGAGGACGTCGGAGCGGCTGTCGACGCTCTCCTGGAACGCGTCGCGGCGGGCGGCTGACGAAGAGAGCGAGGGGGTACGGGCCGGGGCGGCTCCGGTGGGGCGCGCGGCGGGCCGCAGCAGCCGGAGCAGTGCCGCCCAACGGGCGCGGCGGGTCGCGGTGTTCTCGTCGACGACCGCCCGGAACTCCCGCCAGGTGCGGAATTCGCGGACCGCCTGCCAGTCGTCGCGCCCCGGGGCCGGCGGTGCGGGCTCGCCGTGCTGGGCGGTGCGGTAGAGGTCGAGCATGTGCTGCTGAGTGGCGTTCATGAGCATCACCTTGCGCCGGTCCCGGGCCATCGGCGCATGGATTGACGAGGACCGTCAATCGACGGCCTGACCTGCGAGAAGAGAGGCACGATGAGCGCATGAGCGTGGACATCGACATCACCGGTCTGCCCGTCGAGCGCATTCGGTTCAGCCCGTCCCCGCTGGCGGAGCTGGGCGCGATGCTGCACGCCCTGTCCGAGCCCGGCCACCACCCCGGGCTGCACCCCTGGGCCACCGCCACGGCCTCCTCTCTCAAGCCGGATCTCGCCGACCGGCTGACCGAGGCCGACTTCCTGTGGCGCTCCTCGCGCTCGGACATCCTGCTGCCGGCCGTCCCCCGGGCCACGCTCGCCGAGGAGCTGGACGACCTCGACCGGCTGGACGACGAGGCGTTCACCTCCGCGGCGTTCGAGATCACCTGCACGACCGGCTACGAGCGGGGCCTGCCCTCCCCGCTGGTCGACGCGGGCCAGCGGGCGCGGGTCCGCGAGCTCTCCGCGGCCCGCGGGCCGCGGCAGGCGCAGTTCACCGACCGGATGCTGGAGAACCCGAGCGCCCTGCGCGCCTGGCTGCGCCGGCTGCTGGAGGACTGCGAGCAGGCGTTCTTCGGCGACAACTGGCAGCGCGTCCGGGTCCAGCTCGCCGCCGACGCACGTCACAAGGCGGACCTGCTGCGGCGCAAGGGCCTGGCGGAGGCCCTGGCCGCGGTCTCCCCCGCGGTCTCGCTCTCACTCGGCGAAGGCCAGTCCCGCATCGTCGTCGACAAGCTGTCGAGCGGCCGGACGACGGCCTACGGGCAAGGGGTGACGTTCCTGCCGACGGCCTTCGGCTGGCCGCATCTCCTCGTCGTGCACCGGTCCGGCTGGCAGCCGGTGATCCAGTACCCCGTCGCGGGCCCCGAACTGCCCCAGCTCACGGCCCCGCAGCTGGTCCGGGAGCGACTGGAGGCCCTCGCCCACCCGGTACGGATGCGTCTGTGCCGCACGCTGGCACGCGGCCCGCACACCACGGGGGAGCTGGCCGCCGCGTACGGGCTGACACCGCCCGAGGTGTCCCGGCACATAGCGGTGATGAAGAAGGCGGGTCTGCTGACGACCCGTCGGCGGGGTCGCTATGTGTTGCACCAGCTGGACCTGACGTTGGTGGCCCGGCTGGGAAGTGACTTCCTGGAGACGGTGTTGCGCTGACCGCTGCGCGGGGCCGTTGCCGCTGCGCGGCGCTTCGGCCGTGGTCGGCTGCCGCCGTCGTTCCCGCTGCGCGCAGCGGACCCGCAGTGGACCTTGTATCGGGGGGTAAGCCTCTCCGCTACCCTCGCGGCAGGCGATCGGAGGGCATCCCTCCGAAATTCGACCAGGGGGTGCACGCGCGATGGCCACGGCGCACGGCTCGGAGACGGCACAGCAGAGCAGCCCGCGGTTCCGCGCGGAGGCACGGCGGCGGATCATCGACGCCGCCAAGCAGGTCTTCCAGGAGAAGGGCCCCGAGGCGCCGCTGGAGATGGTCGCCCGGCGCGGCGGCGTCGGCATCGCCACGCTCTACCGGCGCTTCGCCACCCGCGAGGACCTGCTGCGCGAGGTCTGCCTCGACGTCATGCGGGACGTGACGCACGAGGCGGCCGAGGCCGTTGAGCAGGAACCGGACGCCTGGAGCGCGCTGACCCGGGTCCTGCACCACTGCGTCACCACGCACGCGGCCGGAACGCTGCCGGTCGTCGCGGGCCGGTTCGTGCAGACCGACGAGGTCCTGCGCACCAGGACCGAGTACGTGGACGCGCTGAACGGCCTGCTCGACCGGGCCCGCGCGGAGGGCTCCCTGCGCGCGGAGGTCGACCACGTCGACATCCTGCTCGTCCTCTCGCTGATCTCCCGGCCGCTGCCAGGCATCGAGGCCGAGCTGGGGCAGCAACTCGCCCACCGGTACCTGCGGCTGCTCGTCCAGGGGCTCGCGGCCCCGGAACCGGGCCCGGAGGCGGGCCCCCGGCCCGACCAGCAGGCACTGGACGCCCTGTGGAACGGCGGCGACATCGGTGGAGCGACGGAGGACGGCGAGCGCGACGCGAACGGGCCCCGCGAAGGGCGCTGAACGGCCCGAGGGGGTGGCGTCGCTACTGCGCGCCGCCGCCACCGGCCCGTACGAGACCGCTCTCGTAGGCCAGCACCACCACCTGGACCCGGTCCCGCAGCCCCAGCTTGGTGAGGATGCGGCCCACGTGCGTCTTCACCGTCGCCTCGGAGAGCACCAGCCGCGCCGCGATCTCGCCGTTGGACAGCCCCTGGGCCACCAACAGCATCACCTCGCGCTCGCGGCCCGTCAGCCGGTCCAGCTCCGCGCTCGACGGCTCACCCGCCGCGCTCGGCAGCATCGGCGTGAAGCGGTCCAGCAGGCGCCGCGTGGTGCTGGGCGCGACGACCGCGTCCCCGCTGTGCACCGCGCGGATCGCGCCCAGCAGCTCGGCCGGCGGCACGTCCTTGAGCATGAAACCGCTGGCGCCGACCTTGAGCGCGGAGAAGGCGTACTCGTCGAGGTCGAAGGTGGTCAGGATCAGCACCTTCGGCGCGCCCTCCTGCGCACAGATCCGGCGGGTCGCCTCCACCCCGTCCATCCGCGGCATGCGCACGTCCATCAGCACCACGTCGACATCGGTCCCGCGCAGCACCTCCAGGGCCTCGGCGCCGTCCCCGGCCTCGGCGACGACGTCCATGTCCGGCTGGGCTGCCAGCACCATGCGGAATCCGGTGCGAAGAAGCATCTGATCGTCGACGAGCATCACGCGGATCGACATGCGGGGGTCCCTTTCCTCGGCGCGCGTACGGGCGGCACGCGCGTCCCTCCATACTCCGTGAACGGTGCGGTCGCCGATCAGCGGCCCGCCTTGATCGGCAGCAGCACGCTGATCCGGAAGCCGCCGCCCGCCCGCGGCCCCGCGTCCAGCGTGCCGCCGACCATGCCGACGCGCTCACGCATGCCGATCATTCCGTGGCCCATGCCGTCCGCGCCGCCCTCCTCGTACAGCTCGTGCTGCGCGCCACGGCCGTCGTCCTCGACGAGCAGCCCCAGCCCGTCGTCGAAGTAGGTGAGCCGCACGCTCGCGGCCGCGTCGGGGCCGCCGTGCTTGCGGGTGTTGGTGAGCGCTTCCTGCACGATGCGGTACGCGGTGAGCTCCACCCCGCTGGGCAGCGGCCGGGGGGAGCCCTCGATCCGGAAGTCCACCGGCAGACCCGCGCTGCGCACCTGCTCGACGAGGTCGCCGATCTGCTCCACGTCCGGCTGCGGGACGTACTCGCCGCCCTCGCCGCCCTCGTCGGTGCGCAGCACGCCCAGCAGCCGGCGCATCTCCGCCAGGGCCTGGCGACCGGTGCCGGAGATCGTCTCCAGCGCCTGCTTGGCCTGCTCCGGCGAGGCGTCCAGGACGTACGCGGCACCGTCCGCCTGGACGACCATCACCGAGACGTTGTGCGCCACGACGTCGTGCAGTTCGCGTGCGATCCGTGCCCGCTCGGCGACCACCGCCATCCGCGACTGCTGCTCGCGCTCCTTCTCCAGGCGCGCGGCACGCTCCTCCAGCTGGGCCCAGTAGGCGCGGCGGGTGCGGATCGAGTCGCCCAGCACCCAGGCGAGGACGAAGGGGACGGTGAGGAACACCGTCTGTATGACCTCGCTCGTCAGGCTCCCCTCGTAGGTGCTCCAGCGGATCGTGGCGAGCGCGGGGGCGACGAGGGCGCCGACGAGGGCGTAGCGGGACGCCCAGCGGGTGTTGCCGGACGCGACCGTGTAGATGATCACGAGCATGGCGAAGTCCGCCGGATGCTGGGACACGTCGAAGGCGAGCTGGGCCACCCCGGCGGCCGTCGCCAGGAGGAGCATCTTCTCCGGCGCGCGACGGCGCAGCGCGATCACGACGCACAGCGCGCCGTAGATGACGATCTCCGCGAACACCGAGCCCCGGCCCGGCCTGTCCGACGAGGAGGAGATCACGGTCAGGCCGAGCAGCAGGACGGCCCAGAAGCTGTCCACACCCGTCGGGTGCCTGCGGAGGAAGTCGTAGAGGCGCTGCACGTCACCCAGCGTAGGCACGTGAGGTACGTGCCGGGGTCAACCGGACGATCGATCCCTGTACGTCCCGCCTACTCCGCAAGGTGGAGGCGAGGTGACCGCCGAGGGCGCATAGCGTGTGCGTATGGCACAGGGAACGCGAACCTGGCGGACGGCGGCGGAGACCGCCCTGTACGGGCCCGACGGCTTCTACCGGCGGCCCGAGGGCCCCGCCGGGCACTTCCGTACCTCCGTTCACGCCTCGCCGCTCTACGCCGGGGCCGTCGCCCGGCTGCTGAGCCGGGTCGACACGGCGCTCGGGCACCCGGCGGAGCTGGCACTGACCGACGTCGGGGCGGGGCGCGGCGAATTGCTCACCGGGGTGCTGGCGCAGGTGCCGCCGGAACTCGGGGCGCGGCTGCGCCCGTACGCGGTCGAACGGGCGGCGCGGCCGCCGGGGCTCGACGAGCGGATCACCTGGCTGAGTGACCTCCCCGAGGGCGTGGAGGGGCTGCTGTTCGCCAACGAGTGGCTGGACAACGTGCCGCTCGACGTCGCCGAGGCGGACGCCGGGGGCACGCCCCGCCAGGTGCTCGTGCAGCCGGACGGCGAGGAGCTGCTCGGTGAGCCCGTCGACGGCGAGGACGCCTCCTGGCTCGCCCGCTGGTGGCCCCTGGAGGGCGCGCCCCCCGGCTCCCGCGCGGAGATCGGGCACCCGCGCGACGCCGCGTGGGCGCGGGCGGTCCGCAGCCTGCGGGCCGGGCTGGCGGTGGCGGTGGACTACGCGCACGGCCGGGACCACCGGCCGCCCTTCGGCACCCTGACGGGGTTCCGCGAGGGCCGCGAGGTGCGGCCGGTGCCGGACGGCTCGTGCGACATCACCGCGCACGTCGCGCTGGACGCCTGCGCGGGCGAGGACGGCTCGCTGCTGACCCAGCGGCAGGCCCTGACGGCGCTCGGGGTCGACGGCCGCAGGCCGCCGCTGACGCTCGCCTCCACCGACCCGGCGGCGTACGTCCGGGCGTTGGGCGCGGCAGGCGAGGCGGCGGAGCTGGTGGCCCCGGCGGGGCTGGGCGCCTTCGGCTGGCTGCTGCACCCGGTGGGCGGGGCCTGCGCGGGGCTGCCGGCGGAGCTCGCGGCGGGGTGAGCGCGGCCGGTGCGGCCCGCCTCGGACGCCCCGGACCGCCTCACGCGCGCGTGACTGACAAACTACTCCCCATGGCCCCTACCTCTGAGACGACAGTCGGCATCGGCGGCGCGGCGGAAAGCACCGACATGGTGCTCAACATCGGCCCGCAGCACCCGTCCACGCACGGCGTGCTGCGGCTGCGGCTCGTCCTCGACGGGGAGCGGATCCAGCACGCCGAACCGGTCATCGGCTATATGCACCGGGGCGCGGAGAAGCTGTTCGAGGCGCGCGACTACCGGCAGATCATCATGCTGGCCAACCGCCACGACTGGCTGTCCGCCTTCTCCAACGAGCTCGGGGTCGTCCTCGCCGTCGAGCGGATGCTCGGCATGGAGGTGCCCGAGCGGGCCGTGTGGACGCGCACCCTGCTCGCCGAGCTGAACCGGGTCCTCAACCATCTGATGTTCCTCGGCTCCTACCCCCTGGAGCTGGGCGGCATCACGCCCGTCTTCCACGCCTTCCGCGAGCGCGAGGAGCTCCAGACGGTGATGGAGGAGGTCTCGGGCGGCCGGATGCACTACATGTTCAACCGCGTCGGCGGCCTGAAGGAGGACCTGCCCGCGGGCTGGCTCGGCCGGGCCCGGCACGCGGTCGCCGAGGTCCGCTCGCGGATGGACGTCTACGACCGGCTGGTGCTCGGCAACGAGATCTTCCGGGCCCGTACCCGCGGCGTCGGCGCGCTGTCGCGCGAGGCCGTGCACGCGTACGGGGTCAGCGGGCCCATCGCCCGTGCCTCCGGCGTCGACTTCGACCTGCGGCGCGACGAGCCGTACCTCGCGTACGGGGAGCTCCAGGACACGCTGAAGGTCGTCACGCGCCAGGACGGCGACTGCCTGGCCCGCTTCGAGTGCCTGCTGGAGCAGACCCACAACTCGCTGGACCTGGCGGACGCGTGCCTGGACCGGATGGCCGAGCTGCCGCCGGGCCCGATCAACCAGCGGCTTCCCAAGGTGCTCAAGGCGCCGGAGGGCTCGACCTACGCGTGGACCGAGAACCCGCTCGGGCTCAACGGCTACTACCTGGTCTCCAAGGGCGAGAAGACGCCGTACCGGCTCAAGCTCCGCTCGGCCTCGTTCAACAACATCCAGGCGCTGGTGGAGCTGCTGCCCGGCACGCTGGTCGCCGACATGGTCGCGATCCTGGGCTCGCTGTTCTTCGTGGTCGGCGACATCGACAAGTAGCGGGCGCCGACGAGCACCGACAAACAGCGGGAAGGGCGAGGGCCTCTGAGGTGCCGGACGGCACGTCAGAGGCCCTCGCCCTTTTTGTCGATCGCCGATCGCGCGGCCGCTAGATCACGCTGCGCAGCCCGGCGACGTCGATCTGCTCGGTCTCGTCGTGCGCGGTCAGGTCGATGACCGAACCGTCGGCCGCGGTCTGCGGCTCGGCGCCCTCGGTCCCGGACTCGGACTCGGACTCGGACTCGGGCTCGGGCTCGGGCTCGGGCTCGGGCTCGGGCTCGGGCTCGGGCTCGGCGACGGTCTCGGTCCCGGCGTCGGTGTCCTCGATGTCGGTGTCGAGGTCGGGCACGGCCACGGCCTCGGCCGCCTGACGGCGCTCCCGCTCCGCGAGGGCCTCCTCGCCGACGACGTCCGCGAGGTCCTCCTCCTCGACGGGGCGCGCGGGCAGGGCCGGCGCTCCCTGGGTGCCGAAGAAGTCGAAGCCGCCCTGCGCCCGGGACGCGGTGCGCGCGGGCGCCTGCGGCAGCACGGCCGCCGCTGCGGGCACCGTGCGCTGGTCGCGCACGACACCACCGGTGCCGGGCCTGGGTGCGGGCATGAGGCCGGGCGTTCCGGGCCCCGGCTTCCCCGGACCGCCGGGCTTCCCCACGGGCTGGGGGACCTTGACCGCCTTGGGGTCCGCGGCGTTCGCGGGCTTCTCGGCCTTCTCCAGGGCCTTGGAGGCGGGAATCGCGGCCGCGGGCACGGCCGGCGTCGCGGCGGCGGCCCGCTGGGCCGCGCCGTTGCGCTCCAGGTTGCTGAGGGCGTCGGCGGCCTTGACGAAGGCGGCGGCAGCGACCTGGCGGGCCGACGCCGCGGCCTCCAGCTCCTTGGCGGCCGGAGCGGCGGAGCCCTTGGTGAGCAGCCGCTGGCGCTCCAGGACTCCGGCGCGCTCGGTCTCGGCGGTGGCGTACCGGCGCAGCAGATCGGCGTGCTCGGTGCGCAGCCGTGCCAGCTCGGAGCGCTTGGCGCGGAGCTTGGTCTCCAGCCTGGTGCGCAGGAGACGCGACTCCTCGAGGTCTGTCTCCAGCTCGGCTATGCGCTCCTCGGTCTTCCACTCGTCGCGCACCCGGGCCGCGGTGAGCTGGGCGACGCGCTTGCCGGCGGAACGGTCCCAGCGGCGCATCAGTACGGCGCCGACCACAGAGGCGGCGGCCGCGGCCGCCGCGAGACTGCGGATGAGGACCGTTTCTCCGACCACCCAGGCACCGGCGGCGCAGGCGACCGAAGTCGCGGCGACCGTCGATGAGGGAAGGAGCCTGTGCAGGGGCGGCGAATGGCGGTGGCGTCCTCGTGGCATGGCCTGAAACTTACCGTGCGACGCCCGAAGAGTGTGACCCCACCACCAAACTCTTCTCTTGATCTTACTTCGCCCCTACTTCCCGGCTACTTCGTGAGCAGGCCCTTGTCCTTGAGGTAGCGCGCGGCGACATCCGCGGGCTTCAGCCGCTCCGCGTCGACCTTCTTGTTGAGTTCGGTGAGATCGGCCGTGGTCAGCACCCTGCTGAGCTTCCCGAGCGCATCCGCGATCTCCTGCGAACCGGCCTTCTCCGCATTCACCACCGGCAGTACGTTGTCGGCGTTCTGGAGCTTCTTGTCGTCCTTCAGGAGAACGAGGCCGAACTGTTCGAGGGTGGCGTCCGTGGTGGTGGTGAGGACCATCTGGTCCTTGCCGTCCTTGACCGCCTGCTTGGCCTGGGTGCTGCCGACCTCCAGCGGGTCGATACCGGTGACGTCGATGCCGTAGGTCTTCTCCAGTCCGGGCTGGCAGAAGGGCCGCTGGGAGCATTCGTCGCCCGCCGCGAGCTTGATCTTCTGCTTCGATTTCCCCAGGTCGGAAAGGGTCTTGAGCTGGTGCTCGGCGGCAAAGTCCCGGCTCACGGCGAAGGCGTTCTGATCGACCGCCCGACCGGGGTCGAGCACCTTCAGTCCGCGCGGCTCGGCGAGTTTCCGAAGGGCCTTCACGGTGGCGTCGGCATCGGCCGAGGCGACCGGGGCCGCGTCCTTACCGTTCTGCTTCTTGTTGAGGAATTCGGCGAGCGTCGCCGCATACTCCGGGACCACATCGATCTGGCCCTTCTCCAGGGCCGGTTCGTACAGCTCGCGGGCATCGACCGTCTTGATCCGGGTCGAATATCCGGCGTCCTTGAGCAGCCCCGCGTATATCTCCGCGAGGAGCTTGGACTCGGTGAAGGACGCGGATCCGATCACCAGCGAGCCCTGGCCCGGTTTGGCCGAACCACCACCACCGCCGGACTTCTCCAGGCTGTCGCCGCCGCAGGCCGCGAGGCCCGCGGTCAGGGCGGTGGCGCCGGCCACGGCCAGCAGGGCGCGGGTGGTCCGCGCGGGGCGCGAGGTCCAGCTCATGGGGCACTCCATCCACTTCGGCCGAACGTCCACCTGGGCGGACGCGCGGGTGATCAGACGTCAAAACGGCAGCATCGCAGGGACACCGCGCGGTGTCAGGCGGGATTTCCCACCGGTGGCAGCACCTTCTCGGGAGCCGCCGGGCCGCGGCCGCCGGTCTTCCGGTCCGCTATGCGCGTGCGGCGGCGCCGCGGGTCCAGCAGCCGCTCCACGGCCACGAACGCCCCCTCGACCAGCAGGGCGAGCGCGGCCACCAGCAGCGCCCCCGACACCACCTGCGCGGTGTCGGTGAGCCGGAAGCCGGCGGTGATGATCCGGCCGAGGCCACCGCCGCCGGGCAGCGCGGCCAGCGTGGTGGTGGCCACGACCTGCACGGCCGCGGTCCGGACGCCGGTGAGGATCAGCGGGAAGGCGAGCGGCAGCTCGACCCGGCCGATCAGCTGGCGGCCCGTCATGCCCATGCCGCGCGCCGCCTCGACCACGTCCCGGTCGACCTCGCGCATGCCCACGTACGCGTTGGTCAGCAGCGGCGGGATGGCGAACAGCACCAGCGCGATGATCGTCGGCCATGACCCGTGCGTACCGAGCGGGCTGAGGAGCAACAGCACCAGCACCGCGAACGTGGGCACCGCGCGACCCGCGTTGGAGATGTTCACCGCGAGCGCGCCGCCCTTGCCCACGTGGCCCAGCAGCACGGCGACGGGCAGCGCGACGGCGCAGGAGATCGCCAGGCACACCACGGTCAGGAACAGGTGCTCGCCGAGGCGGTGCCAGACGCCGTCCGCGCCGGACCAGTGCGCGCCGGTGGTCAGCCACGTCCAGGTGTTCGCGAGGACACTCATCAGGCCGCCACCTTCTTCCGCTTCCCCGCCCGCGCCCAGGGCGTCAGCAGCCGCTGCAGAAGCAGCAGGGCGAGGTCCGCGAGGACCGCGAGGGCCACGCACAGCGCGGACGCCGTGAGCACCTGCGCCTTGAAGAAGCTGTGCATGCCCTCGTAGATGAGATTGCCCAGACCGCCGTAGCCGATGATGGCGCCGACGGTGGTGAGCGAGACCGTGGAGACCGTGGTGATCCGCAGGCCCGCCATCAGGGCGGGCAGCGCCAGGGGGAGCTCGACCCCGAACAGCAGCCGCACCGGCCCGTACCCCATGCCGCGGGCGGCCTCCCGCGCCTCCTCCGGCACCGAGGCGAGCCCGGCCAGGATGTTCCGCACGAGGATCGTCAGCGAATAGAGCACCAGGCCCGTCACCACGACGGCCACCGACAGCCCGAAGACCGGCACCAGCAGCGAGAACATCGCCAGCGACGGGACGGTGTAGAGGATCGTGGTCAGACCGAGCACCGGTCCCGCCACGCCGCGCCATCTGCGGGCCAGCAGGGCCAGCGGAAAGGCGACGAGCAGCCCGATGGCGACCGACGCGAGCGTGATGCCGACGTGCTGGAGAGTGGCGTCGGTCAACTCCTGACCGCGCGTGCGCACATATTCGCCGCAAATCCACTCATTGGTGATCAGGCAGTTCTGCCCCGCCATCCGCCCTCACCTCCCCCTGGCCCTTGACCCTCGGTTACTGGCGACCCTAACCCCGCGCACTGACATTCGACTGCGGCCGCCACACAACGGCAACAATGTCTGACAGGAGTACGGCCAGAATGGGGAAGCATGATCCGCTTCGAGCACGTCACCAAGCGCTACGCCGATGGCACGACCGCCGTGGACGACCTGTCGTTCGAGGTGGCGGAGGGCGAGCTGGTCACGCTCGTCGGACCCTCCGGCTGCGGCAAGACCACCACGATGAAGATGGTCAACCGGCTGATCGAGCCGACCAGCGGCCGCATCCACCTCGACGGCGAGGACATCGCCACGGTCGACCCCGTGGAGCTGCGCCGCCGCATCGGTTACGTCATCCAGCAGGTCGGCCTCTTCCCGCACAAGACCGTGCTGGACAACACCGCGACCGTCCCGCACCTGCTGGGCTGGCAGCGCAAGAAGGCCCGCGCCCGCGCGGCCGAGTTGCTCGACCTCGTCGGCCTCGACCCGTCCGTCTACGGCGACCGCTATCCCGACCAGCTCTCCGGCGGGCAGCGCCAGCGGGTCGGCGTGGCGCGCGCCCTGGCCGCCGACCCGCCCGTGCTCCTGATGGACGAACCCTTCGGCGCGGTCGACCCCGTCGTCCGCGAGCACTTGCAGAACGAGTTCCTGCGGCTGCAGTCCCAGGTCCGCAAGACCGTCCTGTTCGTCACGCACGACATCGAGGAGGCCGTCCGCCTCGGTGACCGCATCGCCGTCTACGGCAACGGGCGCATCGAGCAGTTCGACCCGCCCGCGGCGGTCCTCGGCGCCCCCGCCACGCCGTACGTCGCCGACTTCGTCGGGGCCGACCGCGGCCTCAAGCGCCTGTCGGTGACCTCCATCGAGCCCGGCGACCTGGAGCAGCCGCCGGTCGTCCACCTCGACGACCAAATCGTCACCGCCGCCGCCCGGCTGGCCGCGGAGGGCGCGCGCTGGGCCGTCGTCCTGGACGACGCGGACCATCTGCACGGCTGGGTCTCCGCCGACGCGCTGACCGGCCCCGCCGACGGCACCGTCCGCCGGCACTCGCGGCGCATGGACGCCTGGCTGCCCGTGGGGGCCTCGCTCAAGCAGGCGTTCAGCACGATGCTCCAGCACGACGCCGGGTGGATCGCCGTCCTCGACGGCGAGGACGCCGACCACTTCCTGGGCGTCCTCACCCCGGCACGGCTCCACGAGGCGCTGCGGCGCTCGATCGACGCGGATGCGCGGGGGGCTTCGCGGGGTGACGTGGAGCTGGAGACGATCCCCGGCGTCTAGGGGTTGTCGGTGCCGCCTGCGGCGGCGGGCGCCCTGCGGGCGCGTCCTCAATCGCCGGACGGGCTGTATTTGCAGCCCGTCCGGCGATTGAGGACACCGCCGCGCAGCGGAGGTGCGGACACACGACCCGCGGCGGCTACGCCGCCTTCGCCGTCGTGCCGCCGTTCTCGTCGTCGTCCTCCGGGAGCTTGCAGACGCGCTCCAGGAAGAAGGCCGCGGCCACCACGCACGCGCCCGCGAGCACGGACGCGCCCGCGTAGATCGCCTGGTCCCGGCGGACCGCAACGTCCAGGCCGTCGATCAGCAGGAAGACGCCCACCCCGCCGTACATCCCCGCCACCAGCGCCGCGACGAGTGCGCTCGCCTGGCCGAAGACGACCGCGCGGGCGGCCAGCAGCGGGTCGACGCCCTTGGCGCCGGGCCGCCGCTCACGCTGGGCCCGCAGCCGGGCGCGCAGCGAGAACGCGGTCGCGGCCAGGACGACGGCGATGACCGCCAGCACGATGGGCGCTGCCACCGGCACCCTCGGCAGGGTGCCGACCGAGTCCCACAGCCGGGCGCCCGCCCAGGACAGGATCCCGGCCACCGCGAACAGCCCGACCAGCACACTGACCCGCAGTTGCTTCACTGGGTCGCTCCTCCATGATTCCTCGGCGCACCGGAACTACATGGGCCCAACGGCTACTCGGGCAGTCGAAGTTCCAGGTCGACGCGCGGATTGACGCCGTCCGTGCCGACGCCGGACAGCAGCTCGACGACCGGGCCGCGACCGGGCACCACGGCCTCCGGGTCCACGTCGTACCACGGCACCAGGACGAAAGCGCGCTCATGGGCGCGCGGATGCGGCAGCGTCAGCAAGGGGTCGTCCGACAGAACGTCCTGATAGGTAACGATATCGACATCAAGGGTGCGGGGGCCCCAGCGCTCGTCCCGCACGCGCTCGAAGGCCTCCTCGATGGCGTGCCCGCGCTCCAGCAGCGAGGCCGGCGGAAGCGTGGTCTTCACCAGCACCACCGCGTTGTAATACGTCGGCTGCGAGTCCGCGTCGACGCCCCAGGGCTGGGTCTCGTACACCGGGGAGACCGCCTTGACCCGCAGGCCCGGGGTGTCCTCCAGCGCGTCGATCGCGCCCTGCAGGGTCTCCAGGCGGTTGCCCAGATTGCTGCCGAGCGAGATCACCGCCCGCTTGGGATTGCTCAACGTCACATCGGCGGCGTCCACCTGCTCCACCACGGAGGCGGGCACCGGCTGCACGGTCGGGTCGCTGCTGCTCATACTCGGCTCCGGGTAATCGTGATCGTCACATCGTCGAACGGCACGGTGATCGGGGCGTCGGGCTTGTGCACGACGACCTCCACCTCCCGTACCGCTTCGTGCTTGAGGCACTGCTGGGCGATTCGCTCGGCCAGAGTCTCGATCAGGTCGACCGGCTCACCTTGCACCACGCCGACGACCTCTTCGGCCACCACGCCGTAGTGCACGGTCTTCGCGAGGTCGTCCGCGTCCGCGGCGGGCCGGGTGTCCAGGCTCAGCACCAGGTCCACGATGAAGGTCTGGCCCTCCTCGCGCTCCCGGGGGAACACCCCGTGGTGTCCGCGAGCCTTCAAGCCGCGCAGCGCGACACGATCCACACGAATCACTCCTGCTGGTTGTCGGTGTGCGGGAGCGCGCCGACCGCTGCCGGCACATCGCCCGTCCCCCTGCCTTCGGCCGGGTTACCCATCTTCGAATCTACCTGCGCGCACCGACAGTGCCCGCCCACGGGTGCTATGGACAAGGAGTGCATGCGGTGCTAGACGGCTCCCGCCGCGCTTACCCGATGCCCTCGCGCTCCACCCCTACCCCGCCCGCAAGCAGCTCGAACGAGTGATCACATTCCCCTCACACTGACGTTGCGCCGTGACGGAACCCACGCCCCACAAGTGACGCATGCCACTGGCGCAGCACCCTCCTCGCACACCGCCGACGCCGGATCACGCCCGCTCCGGACCGCCCGGCTCCTCTTCCTCGTCCTCTTCGTCCTCCCGGCCCGCGAGCACCGGCGAACCGTGGTGGGACCAGACCTTCCAGTCCTCCCCCACCCGCCGGAAGACGTTCGTCGCCACGACCAGCTGGCCCACCAGCGGCCCCAGCTCGCCCTCCGTCTCCGCCGGGCCACCACTGAGGATGTTCTCCGTGCAGGTCACCAAGGCCGTGTCACCGGCCACCGCCACCTCGACGTCGGTGAGGAAGAACTGGATGTAGTCGGTGCTCGCCATGATCAGCGCGTACGAACGGAGCACCTCGCCCCGGCCCCGCAGCACCGGCCACCCCGGGTGCACGCACGAGACGTCGACGTCGGGGCTGTCCAGCCACAGCCCCTCCATGGCCACCGTGTCGCCGCGCTCCACCGCCTCGTACAGCGCGGTGTTCGCCAGCTCGACCCGCTCGCTGTCCGTACGCGCTGTGCTCACCAGGCCCCCTCGGCGCCGGCCGCGGCCGCTGCGCCCTCTACGGCTCTCGCGACACGGACGGCGTCCGCGCTCGCGCCCACTTCGTGCACCCGCACCGCCCACGCGCCCTCGCGCGCCGCGAGGGCGGAGACGGCGGCCGTCGCCGCGTCCCGCTCGCGGGCCGGTGGCGGGCTGCCCTCGTCCCCTGCCAGTACCCGGCCGAGGAACCGCTTCCGGGAGGCCGCCACCAGCATCGGCAGGTCCAGCTCCCGGCGCAGGTGCGCCAGCCGGGCGACCAGCGCCAGATCGTGCTCGGCGTTCTTCGCGAAGCCCAGTCCCGGGTCCACCACGATCCGCCGGGGGTCGACGCCCCCGTCGACGACGGCCTCCACCCGCTGCCGCAGCTCGGCGAGCACCTCGGCGACCACGTCCCCGTAGACGGCGCGGCTGTTCATGTCGGCGCTGAAACCGCGCCAGTGCATCACCACGAACGGCACGTCGGCCGCGGCCACCACGGGCACCATCTCCGGGTCGGCGAGCCCGCCGCTCACGTCGTTGACCAGCACCGCGCCGGCCGTGACCGCCGCCTCCGCGACCGCGGCCCGCATGGTGTCCACGGACACCACCACGCCCTCGCCGGCCAGGCCGCGCACCACCGGGATCACCCGGCGCAGCTCCTCCGCCTCGTCCACCCGCGGCGCGCCGGGCCGGGTGGACTCGCCGCCCACGTCGACCAGGTCGGCGCCGCCCGTGACCAGGTCCAGGCCCCGCTTGACCGCCGCGGCGGTATCGAACCAGTGGCCGCCGTCGGAGAACGAATCGGGCGTGACGTTGACGACGCCCATCACCGCACAGCGGTCCCACTCCGGCAGCCCGACAGGTCCGAAACGACCGCGCAACGTACTCATGCCACCAGCCTAGGGCGTGCGGCAAAGAGAACGCCCCCTGCCCGAAAGGTCGGACAGGGGGCGTTTTCACGCACTCTTCATTCGGCCGCCGCGCGGTCAGGCCGCGCGAGTGACCTCGCTCTGCGCCGGGGCGCTGTCCTCGTCCTGCGCGTAGGGCTTCGGCTCCGCCGGGCGGCGGCGCAGCAGCCGCGGCAGCTCCAGGAAGCCCTCCGCCTGCATCATCGCGAAGCCGATGCGGGGCAGGTCGCGGCTGTTCGGGAAGACGATGAAGCGCGGCTCCCAGCGCGGCCGGAACTTCTCGTTGAACTTGTACAGCGACTCGATCTGGAACCAGCGCGACAGGAAGATCAGCACCGTGCGCTGGATGCGGACCACCGGGCCCGCGCCGAGCTTGCCGCCGCGCTCGAGGGCGGAGCGGAAGAACGCGAAGTTCAGCGACATGCGCTTGATCTTGAGGTCGGGCGCCGCCTGCAGGAAGGCGACGATCAGCAGCTCGTTCATGCCCGGGTCGGCGCTGCGGTCACGGCGCATGAGCTCCAGCGAGCTGCCCTCCGGGCCCCACGGCACGTAGTGCTGCATGGCCTTGAGGTCGCCGAAGGCGACGTCCTCGCCCTCCTCCGGGTCCTTGTGGGCGGTGGCGATGACGGCGTCCAGGTCCTTGGGGTCGCCGATCCGGCCCAGCGCCATGGAGAAGCCGCGCTCGTCCTCGGTGTCGCGCCAGGCGTTGGCGGCCTTCTGGACGACCTCGAGCTCCTCGGGGCTCAGGTCCCCGACCCGGCGCACCTTGGTGCTGTAGCCGTTGCGCTCGATGCGCTTGACCATCTGGCGGACGTTGCGCATGGAGCGTCCGGAGAGACTGAAGTCGGCCACGTCGACGATGGCCTCGTCGCCCATCTCCAGGGCGTCCAGACCGGTCTCACGGGTCCACACCTCACCGCCGGTCTCGCTGCAGCCGGCGACCGCGGGGGTCCAGGAGTGGCGCTTGGCCAGCTCCATGAACTGCTCTATCGCGCCCGGCCAGGCCTCGACGTCACCGATGGGGTCACCACTGGCGAGCATCACGCCGGAGACGACGCGGTAGGAGACGGCGGCCTTGCCGGAGGGCGAGAAGACGACGCTCTTGTCGCGGCGCAGCGCGAAGTGGCCGAGCGAGTCGCGCTCGCCGTGCTTGGCGAGCAGCTCGCGCAGCCGGTCCTCGTCCTCCTCGGTGAGGACGGGCGCCGGGTACGCCGGGCGGAAGGCCAGGTAGGCGGTGGTGGCCACGGTCAGCAGACCGAGGGCACCGAGGGAGTAGCCGACGGTGTAGTCGACGCCGCCGGTGTAGCGGATCGATCCTTCAAAGCCGAAGAGGCCCCAGATGACGTGCTCGATCTGCTCCAGCACCGGCGGGTCGCCGACCATCTTGTTCGCGTGGGAGCCGACGATCACCCAGCCGAGGCCGAAGCTGGCCCCGCCCATGAGGATGAAGTTGGCGACCGCCTTCCAGCGGCTGCGGGGGTCCGGCAGCGCGGCAAAGGACTTCTTGTGCCGGAGCAGGTAGCCGAAGAGCAGCAGCGTGAGAAGGGTGCCGATGCGGGAGTGCTGGTAGATCAGCTGCGCGGCGGCGCCGATCGGCAGCACCACGACGGCGGCGAGCCAGGCGCGCTGCTTGGCGCGCTTGAGGCCGTGGGCGAGCATCAGCAGCAGGATGCCGACGATGATCGAGCCGGCCGCGGCCAGCTGGGTCACCGTGCCGGGAAGCACCTCGGAGAGCGCGTGCATCCTGCTCCACCGGTACCGGGGGACGACCCCGGCCACGATGTCCGCCAGACCGATGAGCGCGGCGACCGTGCCCACGACGGCAGGCACGTTCTCGGGCTTCGGCCCTCTGACGATGCGCGCGAGCCTCGACAGTGGCTTGTCCCCCTCGGGAACCCCATCGGACTTTTTGCCATCTACCCTGACAGACATCTCTTCCCGTCGTCCTGTCGAGTGGACCTGCGCCGTCTGGCGGCAGCGCCCGGACTTTATGCGCCCTGTAGGACGACGGTTTCGGGGTTGAGGTTCCGCCGGGGGCCAAGCCCGGAAAGAAGTAACCATTCCGCGACTCGGGCTTCCGGTCGCTCTGGCAGAAAGCACCTCATGGGTCTCACCAGCATGGCGGTACTACTGCTGGCCATCTCGGCTGCGGTAGTGCTCTTCGCGTTGACCATTTGGCTCTGGCCCCGCCTGGGCAAGAAGAGCATCGGATCGATCCTCGGCCGCGTCGGCATGATGCTGGCCACGCAGCTGACGCTGTTCGCGGCGATAGGCCTGTGGGCGAACCAGTCCTTCGGCTTCTACGGCTCCTGGGCCGACCTCTTCGGTCAGGTCAAGTCGGAGGGCGTCGTCGTCGACCACAGCGCCAGCGGCAAGCGGGTGCAGGTCGTGAGCACGCAGGCGGTGAAGGTGCCGCGCGGCGACGTGCCGCGGGTCGGCGGCAAGATCGAGAAGATCAACGTCGCGGGTGTGGACTCGAAGATCAACGGCCCGGCCTACGTCTACCTGCCGCCGGAGTACTTCCAGCCGGAGTACGCGAAGAAGAACTTTCCGGCCTCGGTCGTCCTGACCGGCTACCCGGGCACCTCCGAGGCCCTCATCAAGGGCCTGGACTACCCGGTGCGCGCGCACAAGCTCGCCAAGGCGAAGAAGATGCAGCCCACCATCCTGGTCATGATGCGGCCGTCCGTGGTGGGGCAGCGCGACACCGAATGCATCGACATACCCGACGGCCCCCAGGCCGAGACCTTCTTCACGAAGGATCTCCGCAAGGCGGTCTCCCAGCGTTACCGCGTCGGCGACAAGGCCGCGAACTGGGGCATCATCGGCAACTCGACCGGCGGCTACTGCGCGCTGAAGATCGCCATGCGCCACCCCGAGGCCTACGGCGCCGCCGCCTCGCTCTCCGGCTACTACAAGGCCCTGCAGGACCCCACCACCGGTTCCCTCTTCGGCGGCAGCAAGAAGCTGGAGAACGAGAACAACGTGATGTGGCGGCTGAAGAACACGAAGACCCCGCCGATCTCGGTCCTGGTGACCAGCAGCGAGCAGGGCGAGCACAACTACAAGGACACCCTGAAGTTCATCAAGATGGCCAAGGGTGACGCCCGGGTCTCCTCGATCATCCTCGACAGCGGCGGCCACAACTTCAACACGTGGCGCCGTGAGCTGAACCCCACCCTTCAGTGGATGGGCAGCCGCCTCAGCGCGTAGCGCCCCACGGCCCGCCTCAGCGGGCCATGATCAGGCTCATCGCCTCCGCGCGGGTAGCGGGGTCACGCAGCTGGCCCCGCACCGCCGACGTCAGCGTTTTGGCACCGGGCTTCCGGATGCCCCGCATTGACATGCACATGTGCTCGCACTCGATGACCACGACCACGCCGCGCGGCTCGAGGATCTCCATCAGCGAGTCGGCGATCTGCGTCGTGAGCCGCTCCTGCACCTGCGGACGGCGGGCGTAGACGTCCACCAGACGGGCCAGCTTCGACAGGCCCGTTATCTTCCCGCTCGTCGCCGGGATGTAGCCGACGTGCGCCACCCCGTGGAACGGCACCAGGTGGTGCTCACAGGTGCTGTAGACCTCGATGTCCCGCACCAGCACCATCTCGTCGTGGCCGATGTCGAACGTCGTGGTCAGGACGTCCTCGGGCTCCTGCCACAGCCCCGCGAAGATCTCCTTGTACGCCCGCGCGACGCGCGCCGGCGTCTCGCGCAGGCCCTCCCGGTCCGGGTCCTCCCCGACCGCGATGAGCAGCTCGCGGACGGCGTTCTCGGCCCGCTTCTCGTCGAATGCGCCGACGGGGCCCTCGATGTCCAGCGTCACCGGGTCGGTCATGGGAGTTGCCTCGTTCTCTCGTACGTTCGCACTGCGCGGCCCGGACATGCGAGATGCCGCACCCCCAGGCTAATAACCTGGGTGGTGCGGCATCCATTCCGGGCCCTGGGGCGCCGGTCACATCCTGCTGATCAGCTCTCCGGGGTGGTGTTCCCGCCGCCGTAGGAGCGCGGGGCGTCCTCGGGGAGGTCGACCGACTCCACGGGCTGGGCGCCGTTGCTCGGGGCCAGCTCCTTGGGGGAGATCACCGGCGGGCGGGTCGAGGGCGTACGACGCGAGGAACCGGTCCACGCCGGGCGGGCCGGGCGCTTCACGATGTGCTTGAAGACCTCGGCGATCTCCTCCTTGTTCAGCGTCTCCTTCTCCAGGAGGGCCAGAACCAGGTTGTCGAGAACGTCGCGGTTCTCGACGAGGATCTCCCACGCCTCGTTGTGCGCGGTCTCGATGAGCTTCTTGACCTCTTCGTCGACCAGCGCGGCGACCTCTTCGGAGTAGTCGCGCTGGTGCGCCATCTCACGGCCCAGGAACGGCTCGCTGTTGTCCGAGCCGAACTTGATCGCGCCGAGCCGCTCGGTCATGCCGTACTGCGTGACCATCGCGCGGGCCGTGGCGGTGGCCTTCTCGATGTCGTTGGCCGCACCGGTGGTCGGGTCGTGGAAGACCAGCTCCTCGGCCGCGCGGCCGCCCAGCATGTACGCCAGCTGGTCGAGCATCTCGTTGCGCGTGGTGGAGTACTTGTCCTCGTCCGGCAGGACCATGGTGTAGCCGAGCGCACGGCCGCGGGACAGGATCGTGATCTTGTGCACCGGGTCGGAGTTCGGAGACGCCGCCGCGACCAGGGCGTGACCGCCCTCGTGGTACGCGGTGATCTTCTTCTCCTTGTCGCTCATGATCCGGGTCCGCTTCTGCGGTCCGGCCACGACACGGTCGATCGCCTCGTCCAGCGAGTGGTTGTCGATCAGCTTCTTGTCGCTGCGGGCCGTGAGCAGCGCCGCCTCGTTCAGCACGTTCGACAGGTCCGCACCGGTGAAGCCGGGCGTACGACGGGCGACCGCGCCCAAGTCGACGTCCGGGGCGACCGGCTTGCCCTTCTGGTGAACCTTGAGGATCTCCAGACGGCCCTGCATGTCCGGACGGTCGACGGCGATCTGCCGGTCGAAGCGGCCGGGGCGCAGCAGCGCGGGGTCGAGGATGTCGGGGCGGTTCGTGGCGGCGATCAGGATGACGCCGCCCTTCACGTCGAAGCCGTCCATCTCGACCAGGAGCTGGTTGAGGGTCTGCTCGCGCTCGTCGTGACCGCCGCCGAGGCCCGCGCCACGGTGCCGGCCGACGGCGTCGATCTCGTCGACGAAGACGATGGCCGGAGCGTTGGCCTTGGCCTGCTCGAACAGGTCACGGACCCGGGAGGCACCCACACCGACGAACATCTCGACGAAGTCGGAACCGGAGATCGAGTAGAACGGCACGCCCGCCTCGCCGGCGACGGCGCGCGCGAGCAGCGTCTTGCCCGTACCGGGCGGGCCGTAGAGCAGCACACCCTTCGGGATCTTGGCGCCGACGGCCTGGAACTTCGCCGGCTCCTGGAGGAACTCCTTGATCTCGTGGAGTTCCTCGACCGCCTCGTCGGACCCGGCCACATCGGCGAAGGTCGTCTTCGGGGTGTCCTTGGTGATGAGCTTGGCCTTGGACTTCCCGAAGTTCATGACCCGGGAGCCGCCGCCCTGCATCTGGTTCATCAGGAACAGGAAGACCACGACGATGAGGACGAAGGGCAGCAGCGAGAGCAGCACCCCGATGAAGGGGTTCTGCTTCGACGTGGCGATGTTGTACCCGTCGGGCAGCGTGTCCTTGTTGTCGTCATCGGCCTTGGCCTGAAGATCCTTGGAGATCTCGACGCCCTGGTCGCCGATGTAGTTCGCCTGGATCTTGGAACTGCCCTTGACCTTCTGGCCGTCCTTGAGTTCGACCTTGACCTTGTTCTCGTCACCGGTCGTCAGCTCGGCCGATTTCACCAGGTTCTTGTCGATCGCGTTGACGACCTGACTGGTGTCCACCGACTTGTAGCCGCCGGACGAGCCGACGACCTGCATCAACACGACCACGGCGAGGACGGCCAGCACGATCCACATGACCGGCCCACGGAAGTAGCGCTTCACGTCCATCCATACGGGGCGCAAGCGCCCCGTCCCTCCTGCCACAGTGAGGCACGGCCGCCCCTGATCGGGGTGCCTGTGCGTACGGTGTTCTGCTCGACCTTGCAGTGCTTGAAAAGTAATGCTTGAAAAGACCGACCTTCGGACGGTACCCCAGCATTGTCACCCGACGCTGCCGGAGACGGTCAACAGAACCGCCTTCGCATGCTCCAACGGCGGGAACCGTCGGTCGGTTCCCGCCCGTCGGAGTGGGGCCCGGTCCGGGGCCGGATGGCTCAGCCGCCGTAGACGTGCGGCGCGAGCGTGCCCACGAAGGGCAGGTTGCGGTACTTCTCCGCGAAGTCCAGGCCGTAACCGACGACGAACTCGTTGGGAATGTCGAAGCCGACCCACTTCACGTCGATGGCGACCTTGGCCGCCTCCGGCTTGCGCAGCAGGGTGACGACCTTGAGGGACGCGGGCTCGCGCGAGCCCAGGTTCGACAGCAGCCACGACAGCGTCAGGCCGGAGTCGATGATGTCCTCGACGATCAGGACGTGCTTGCCCTTGATGTCGGTGTCGAGGTCCTTGAGGATCCGGACCACGCCGGAGGACTGCGTGCCCGCGCCGTACGAGGACACGGCCATCCAGTCCATGGTCACGGGCGTCGACAGCGCGCGCGCCAGGTCCGCCATGACCATCACGGCGCCCTTGAGGACACCGACGATCAGCAGGTCCTTGCCCGCGTACTCCGCGTCGATCTCCGCCGCCAGCTCGGCCAGCTTCGCGTCGATCTCTTCCTTGGTGATGAGCACCGACTTGAGGTCGGTGCCCATGTCCTTGTCGTCCACCCGCGCCACTCCGCTTGTTTAAGGCTCATCCGGCTCATCCGTGGCGAGCCGAGGCTCGTTCGCTGCTCGTTCGAATCAGCCCTGCCGGAGGACCAGTCTGCCACCCTGCCTGCGAACCGCGACGCGCCCGGGCAGGTTGATGGCCCCCTGGCCGCGCCAACCGGTGATCAGCCGGTCGACTTCCTCGATGTGCCGGGCGAAGAGCGAACCCGCCGGGGAGCCCGCCGAAATGGCCGCGCGGCGCAGCACGCGGCGACGGACCGCGGGGGGCAGCCCGTAGAGCTTCGCGGCCTCCAGGGCGCCCGTCTCGTCGCGTACGGAGGGCTCCACGTCGGCGGCCCAGGCGTCGAGGGCGTCCGCGTCGTCCCGGGAGAGCCGGGCGGTGCGGGCGAGGGCCTCGACGACGCCCTTGCCGAGCGCCTTCTCCAGCACGGGCAGCGCCTCGTGGCGGACCCGGGAGCGGGTGTACGCCGGGTCCTCGTTGTGCGGGTCGTCCCAGACGGGGAGCGACTGGACCATGCAGGCCTTGCGGGCGGTCTGCCGGTCGAGACCGAGGAAGGGCCTGCGGTAGCGGCCACCGGCCCCGGAGGCGACGGCCATGCCGGACAGCGAGCGGATGCCCGAGCCGCGGGCGAGCCCGAGCAGCACGGTCTCCGCCTGGTCGTCCCGGGTGTGGCCGAGGAGCACCGCGGCGGCGCCGTGGCGCTCCGCGACGGCGTCCAGGGCGGCGTAGCGGGCGTCACGGGCGGCGGCCTCGGGGCCGCCCTCCCTGCCCACGGTCACCGTCACGGCCTCGACGGGGTCGAGACCGAAGGCGGCGAGGCGGCTGACGACCTCCGCGGCGCGGAGGTCCGAGCCGTGCTGGAGACCGTGGTCGACGGTGACCCCGCCGGCCCGGACCCCGAGCCTCGGGGCCTCGAAGGCGAGGGCGGAGGCGAGCGCCATGGAATCTGCGCCGCCGGAGCAGGCGACGAGGACGAGCGGTCGGCGGTCCCCGGAGGGCACGGCGACGGGCGGAGCGAGGGTGAGGACGTCGTGGAGTACGCGGCGGACCGCCAGGCGTATCGCGGCGACCGCGGGATGTGGACCCATGTCCCTGTGTCCAATCGTTCCAAATGGAGGGGGTTCGGAGCTGTGCGAGCTTCGAGCATCAGTCACGCTGTGTGCGTCGATGGTGACAGAAGCGAGCCTTTACCCGAGCATCGCACGCCCACCCTTGGCTCACGGTCCCTCGGACGGGTGATTACGGGGGCGTTCATCCCACAGGGGGCGTGTTCGAATTACTTCTCGGATTTACGGTGCACCCTCGCGACCCAGTCCGCGGGTTTGGCGATCTCCGCCTTGGTCGGGAGGGTGTTGGGCGAAGTCCATACCCGGTTGAACCCGTCCATACCGACCTCGTCGACCACGGCCCGCACGAACCGCTCGCCGTCGCGGTACTGCCGGAGTTTCGCATCCAGTCCGAGCAGCTTGCGCAGCGCCGCGTCCAGCCGGCCGGCGCCGCGCGCCCGCCGCTGCTGGAACTTCTCCCGGATCTCCGTCACCGACGGTACGACCTGCGGCCCCACACCGTCCATGACGTAGTCGGCGTGCCCCTCCAGCAGCGACATCACGGCCGTCAGCCGGGCCAGGATCTCCCGCTGCGCGGGCGTCTGGACCAGATCCACGATGCTGGGCGCGCCGCCGTCCTCGCCCTCCGGCCTGCCGCCCGCCAGCGACTGGGCGGCCTCGCGCAGCCGCTCCAGCAGCGTCGCCGGGTCGACCTCGGTCTCGCCCAGGAACGACTGGATCTCACCCTCGATGTGGGCGCGCAGCCAGGGCACGGCCGTGAACTGCGTCCGGTGCGTCTCCTCGTGCAGGCACACCCACAGCCGGAAGTCGTGCGGGTCCACTTCGAGCTCGCGCTCGACGTGGACGATGTTCGGCGCGACGAGCAGCAGCCGGCCGCCTCCAGCGCCGGGGATGTCACCGGTGCCCGGGGCGAACGTCTCGTACTGGCCGAGGACCCTGGACGCCAGGAACGACAGCAGCATCCCCAGCTCGACACCGGTCACCTTGCCGCCGACGGCACCGAGCACGGCCGTGCTCGTGCCGTTGCGGCGGTCCTGCATCTTCTCCAGCAACGGCCCGAGGATCGCCCGGAACCCCTCGACGTTCGCCTTGATCCACCCGGCCCGGTCCACGACGAGCACGGGGGTGTCACCCGCGAAGGCGTCGCCGTCCTTGACCGGTGGTGCCATTCGCGTGAACGCGCGGACGTGCCCCTCCGACGCCTTCGCGTGCCGCCGCAGCTCGGCGACGATCGCCCGCGCTTCGTCCCGGCTCACTTCCGGCCCCGGCCGCACGAGCCGGGTCGCGGTCGCCACCGCGAGCTTCCAGTCGACCATCTCCGCACCACCGAGGCTCGTCATGGCCTTCACGGTACGTGCTGCGCACGGCTGGCGGTTAGGGGTTACGGGTCCCGGTCCCGGCCTGCCCTTCCGCTGCGCGGGGCTTTGACCTTGCCGGGTGCGGCGCCGTTTCCCGCTGCGCGGGGCCGTGTCCGCTGCGCGCAGCGGGAAAGGTCAACGACAACCGCAGCCCGCGACGGCAGTCGCAAGGCTGTCGAGCGCCCGCTGCGCACCGTCAGGGTCACCCGTGCCGGAGGTCAGGAACGCGAAGGCCAGCAGTCGGCCGTCCGCGTCGACCGTCGTGCCCGCCAGGGAGTTCACCCCGGTCAGCGTGCCCGTCTTGGCACGCACCGTGCCACGGCCCGCGGCGTGGTCATCGACCCCGTAGCGCGAGCGCAGCGTTCCGCTGAAGCCCGCCACCGGCAACCCCGTGAGGACCGGACGCAGCTCCGGGTGGCCGGGGTCCGCCGCGCGGGCGAGGAGTTGGGAGAGGAGGGCCGCCGAGACCTGGTCGGCGCGGTCGAGGCCGCTGCCGTCGGCGATGTGGGCGCCGGACATGGGCAGGCCGAGTGCGGTCAGGCGGTCGGTGACGGCCTTCGCCGCGCCCTCGAAGCTCGCCGGTTGGCCGGAGGCGAGCGCGGTCTGGCGGGCGAGGGCCTCGGCGATGTCGTTGTCGCTGTTGGTGAGGGTCCGCTCGACCAAGGCGGACAGCGGTGGGGAGGAGACCGCGGCGATACGTTCCGCCTTCGCCGGTGCCGAGCCGCCGGCGGGGTCGCCGTCGATCTCGACGCCTCGCTCGCGCAGCAGGGAGGCGAACTCCCCCGCCGCGTCGGCGGCCGGGTCGGCGCTGCGCTCGGCGGGGCCGCGGTCGGAGTCGTCCTGGCGGCCCTCGTCGATCATGAGGGCGCTCATGGGGGCGATGTTCTCGTTCGGGCCGATGACGTGCTGCGCGGGCCCGGCGTAGCGGGAGGTGTCGTACGCGAGCTTGGTGCGGGTGGTGCCGCGTGCCTTGAGGGCGCGGGCCGTGGCGTCGGCCAGGGTCCGCAGGCTCGCGTCCGCCGTGCCCTGCCGGGCCGTGAGGGTCGGGTCGCCGCCGCCGACGAGCACCATGCCGTCCTTGCCCGTCACCACCGTCGTGTCGATGCGGTGGTCGGGTCCGAGCGCGGAGAGCGCGGCGGCCGCCGTGGCCAGCTTGACCGTGGAGGCGGGGGTGTAGGCGGTGTCCTGGTCGGCGCCGTAGAGCTGCTCGCCGGTGGCGACGTCGACCACGGACGCCGAGCGGTCGGGGCCCAGACCGCCGTCGTCCAGCAGCGGCTTCAGCGTGTCGGTCAGGCCGTTCCGGGTGGGTGCCGGGGCGGCGGCGCGGCCGGACTTTCCGCCCGTCGCGCCGGGCTGCCCGCCGAGGGAGGCGAGGACCGGGTCCGCGAGGGGGACGCGGGCCTCGGCGTGACGCTCGCCACGCGTCGCCGATCCCGCGGCGGAGCGGGCGCGCTCGGCCTTACGCTGACCCGAGTCCCAGGGACCGGCGGCCGCCACCGCGCCGGTCGCGACCACGAGGCCCGTCACGGCGGACACCGCGACGAACCGCACGGTCCGCCGCTGCTCTTGTGGGGCGTTCCGCCACCACCTGAACTGCCACGTTCTGGCCTCAGGCACTACGGACCAGCCCCTTTCGCCACCACACACCTGCGTGAGGGACACTTAACCACTGCGCTTTGCCGAGAGCACGGCACCCGCCCCCGGTAGCGCGAAGCACCCAGACGCATGTGTTGATCATGAAGGAGCCACCCGTGGAGTTCGACGTCACCATCGAGATCCCGAAGGGTTCGCGGAACAAGTACGAGGTGGACCACGAGACCGGTCGCATCCGTCTGGACCGCCGACTCTTCACCTCGACCAGCTACCCGGCCGACTACGGCTTCGTCGAGAACACCCTCGGTGAGGACGGCGACCCGCTGGACGCCCTCGTCATCCTGGACGAGCCCACCTTCCCGGGCTGCCTCATCAAGTGCCGCGCCATCGGCATGTTCCGCATGACGGACGAGGCCGGCGGCGACGACAAGCTGCTCTGCGTCCCCGCGTCGGACCCGCGCGTGGAGCACCTGCGCGACATCCACCACGTGTCGGAGTTCGACCGTCTCGAGATCCAGCACTTCTTCGAGGTCTACAAGGACCTCGAGCCCGGCAAGTCCGTCGAGGGTGCCGACTGGGTCGGCCGCGCCGAGGCCGAGGCCGAGATCGAGGCCTCGTACAAGCGCCTCGAGGCCGCGGGCGGCTCGCACCACTGAGTGGTTACCGGGGCTCCGCCCCGGACCCCGGTCCTCAATCGCCGGACAGGCTGTTTGCAGCCCGTCCGGCGATTGAGGACACAGCTAGAACCCTCTGGTCCGCTTGGCCGCACGGCGCCCCGGCGCGGGCGGGCCCGGGACCTTGAGGAAGAGCCGGGCGATCTCGGAACCGAGATTCACCCCGATGGCGATGGCCAAGGCGAGCGCCGCGGCCTTCGTGAGGCTGGCGATGCCGGCGTTCAGCTCGTTCTTCGCGAAGTTCAGCAGCGCGAAGTACGTGGCACTACCGGGCAGCAGCGGGCCGATGGCCGCCGTCACGTACGGCAGCGCGGACGCGTACCGGTAGCGGGACAGCAGCTGGCCGAAGAGGCCGACGACCCCGGCGGCGATGGCCGTGGCGGGCACCGGGTCCATCTCGGCCGTGTCCGCGAGGGCCGCGTAGATGACCCAGGCGACGCCGCCGTTGACCGTGGCCCACAGCACGGTGTGACGTTCCTGCTGGAGCAGCACCGCGAAGGAGAGGGCCAGCAGCATCGCCGCGATGATCTGGACGACGGGCCGCTCCACGTGTTCCAGCGCCGCCTCGGGATCGAGCGTCCCGGCGCCGCCGATGTGCACGCCCCCGTAGAGGACCATCAGCACGCCGCAGACGATGCCCGCGATGAGGTAGCCGACCTCCAGCAGCCGTGCGGCGGCGGTGATGTAGTAGCCCGTCAGACCGTCCTGGACGCCCGCGACGAGCGCCCGCCCGGGGATCAGGGCGAACAGCCCACCGGTGATCACCGCGGACGCCTGGACGTCCGGGTGGCTGGCGCTGATCGCGACGCCCATCGCGGCGGGCGGCATCGCCGCCGCGACGAACTGGTAGAACTCCGGCAGTCCGCGCCCCGAGGCCAGCCAGGCCAGCCGGTCGCCGAGCACCGCTCCGGCCGCCGCCGCGAGGAAGACCACGAGCCCGCCGCCGACGAGCATGGACGCGGCGCCCGCGAGCAGCCCGGAGGAGACGGTGAGCCCCCAGCCCGGGTAGGGGTGGCGGTTGCGGCGGATCTCGGCGAGACGGCCGTAGGACTCCTCCAGGGTGAGCCCCTGCGAGGTGATGTCGTGGACGAGCCGGAAGACGGCGGAGAGCCGGTTGTAGTCGGTGCCGCGGCGGCGGACCGTGCGGTTGGCGGTGACCGGGTCGTCGACGAGGGACGGCTGGTAGCTCACGGTCAGCAGGGTGAAGGTGACGGTCGGCTCGCAGCGGTCGAGCCCGTAGGCGTGCGCGACGCCGAACATCGCGGCCTCGACGTCCTCGGCGCCCTCACCGCCGGCGAGCAGCAGCTCGCCGATGCGCAGGGTCAGGTCGAGCACGCGCGGGACGGCGGGGCCGGCCTCGTCGGGCTTCCCGGGCCGCTCGGGGGCCGGCCGCTCCCCCACCGGCATGCGCAGCATGGTGCGCATGCGGTCCTGCCAGGGCACTTCCTTGGTGAGGTTGACCTTGGGCGTGCCGTAGGGCGGTGTGAAGGCCGCGTACGGCGTCCCCTGGGTCGTGCTCGGCCCGGCGGTGCCCGGAGGAAGGGTGAAGGCCGAGCCCTCGGGCTCGCTCTCCGGCTCGGGGGCGACGCCCTCGGGCACGGCGAACTCGGAGGTGGGGTGCTCGTCCTCCGGCGGGGCCGGCAGGGGCACGCCCAGCGGCGGGGTGAAGGCGCTGTGCGCCTCGTCGGACTGCGGCTTGCGGTCCTCGACCGTCTCCGCGTCCGAGGCGCTGCTGCCGCCCCGCTGCCGATCCGCCACCACTGCTCCTCGTACGCCCGCCCTGTTTACGGCCACCATGCACGATCAGTGACGCGTGTGCCCAATGGGGGTCCGCACATGCGGACGAAAGCGCCCCGCTGCTGTCGCGACCGGGGTCGGGACCGCAGCGGGGCGCTCGTCGGCGGGATCAGCGCTTGGCGTGCCGGCCGCGCTGGGCCGGCGGACGGCCGTCCTCGGGGCCGCCTCCGGAGACCGGGGGCGCCTTCTTCGCCTTGGAGCGGGCACGCAGGAATTCGATGGCGATCGGGACGACCGAGATCAGCACGATTGCGACCAGCATCGCCTCGATGTTCGTCTTGACGAACGCGACGTTGCCGAGCGCGGCGCCCAGGAGCGTCACGCCGGCGCCCCACAGCGTGCCGCCGATGATGTTGAAGATCAGGAAGGAGCGGTAGTTCATCCGGACGACGCCCGCGATGATCGGCGTGAACGTCCGGATCACCGGCACGAAGCGGGCCAGCACCAGGGACTTCGGCCCGTACTTCTCGAAGAATTCGTGGGCCTTCTCGACGTTCTCCTGCTTGAAGATCTTCGAGTCGGGGCGCTTGAAGAGCGACGGGCCGACCTTCCGCCCGAAGAGATAGCCCGCCTGGTCGCCGAGGACGGCGGCGAGCACGACGAGCAGACAGACCAGCCACAGCGGCTTGTCCAGCGTGCCCGCCGTGACCAGCAGGCCGGTGGTGAACAGGAGCGAGTCTCCCGGCAGGAAGAAGCCGATGAGCAGGCCCGACTCGGCGAAGACGATGGCCAGCACGCCGTAGAGACCGAACTCACCGATCAGGTAGTCCGGGTCCAGCCACTGGGGGCCGAGCGCGAGGGTGGTCATGGGGGTCACGGGGACAGGCTCCTGGGTCGAGGCGCAGGCTCGTGCGAGGCCCGGGCACAGGCGGGGGGAGGCGTGTGTGCGGCCCCAAGTTATCAACGCGACCGCCCGGCTCCTGGTTCCAGAGGGTTGCCGGGGCGGTACACCCGGTCGGCGCAACGTTCCGGGCCCGGCGTGCGTCTCGGTCGACAACCGGCAAAACTGCACAACACGGAGGTGCACGCGATGGGCATCGAGGATTTCGGCGGCGGGCAGAGCCAGTCCGATGTGCTGGTGGTCACGACGAACGACGTGCCCGGCTACCGGGTCGACAAGGTCATCGGCGAGGTCTTCGGCCTCACGGTCCGCTCCCGGCACGTCGGCAGCCAGATCGGCGCGGGCCTGAAGTCCCTGATCGGCGGCGAGCTCAAGGGCCTGACCAAGACCCTGGTCGAGACCCGCAACCAGGCGATGGAGCGCCTGGTCGAGCAGGCCAGGGCCCGCGGCGCCAACGCGGTGCTGATGTTCCGCTTCGACGTGACGGAGGCGGCGGACGTGGGCACGGAGGTCTGCGCGTACGGCACGGCAGTGGTGATCTCACCGCTTTAGCCGTTCGGGGTCCGTCCGCGCTTCAAGCCTGGCCGCGTTTCAAGCCCGTCCGGCGATTGAGGACCGGGGTCCGGGGCAGAGCCCCGTTCACTGGCCCCGGCCACCGTCACACGAACCGCCCTACACCCATACCGAGCCCCACTTTGACCCGTATTGTCGCGATAGCGAAAGGTACATGCCGGTCGGGCTGAGGGGTACGCGCGGATCATGGCACTGCACAAGGGCACGGACGACCGGACGGGCGCCTCCGAGCGGGGCTTCTCCGTCAACCCCTTCTACGGCGAGGCCGACCCGCTCGGCGGCATGGCGTCGGAGCCACCGCGCCACGCCCTGCCCGACGGGCCGATGGCCCCGCACGCCGCCTATCAGTTCGTCCACGACGAGCTGATGCTGGACGGCAACTCCCGGCTCAACCTCGCGACCTTCGTCACCACCTGGATGGAGCCCCAGGCCGGCGTGCTGATGGCCGACTGCCGGGACAAGAACATGATCGACAAGGACGAGTACCCGCGCACCGCGGAGCTGGAGAAGCGCTGTGTGCGGATGCTCGCCGACCTCTGGCACGCGCCCGACCCGGCCTCGGCCGTGGGCTGCTCGACCACCGGGTCGAGCGAGGCGTGCATGCTCGCCGGGATGGCCTTCAAGCGGCGCTGGGCACTCGCGAACGCGGACCGCTATCCGTCGGCCGGCGCCCGGCCCAATCTCGTCATGGGCGCGAACGTCCAGGTCTGCTGGGAGAAGTTCTGCAACTTCTGGGAGGTCGAGGCCCGGCTGCTGCCCATGGAGGGCGACCGCTTCCACCTCGACCCCGCCGGGGCCGCGGCGCTCTGCGACGAGAACACCATCGGGGTCGTCGCCGTGCTCGGCTCGACCTTCGACGGGTCCTACGAGCCGGTGGCCGACATCTGCGCGGCGCTGGACGACCTCCAGGAGCGCACGGGCCTGGACGTCCCGGTCCATGTGGACGGCGCGTCGGGCGCGATGGTCGCGCCGTTCCTCGACGAGGAGCTGGTGTGGGACTTCCGGCTGCCGCGCGTCGCGTCGGTCAACACCTCCGGGCACAAGTACGGGCTGGTCTACCCGGGCGTGGGCTGGGCGCTGTGGCGGGACGCCGCCGCGCTGCCCGAGGAGCTGGTGTTCCGCGTCAATTACCTGGGCGGGGACATGCCGACCTTCGCGCTGAACTTCTCCCGGCCGGGCGCGCAGGTCGCCGCGCAGTACTACACCTTCCTGCGGCTGGGCCGGGAGGGCTACCGGGCGGTGCAGCAGAACACCCGTGACGTGGCCCGCACGCTGGCCGACCGGATCGAGGCACTCGGCGACTTCCGGCTGCTGACGCGCGGCGACGAGCTGCCCGTCTTCGCGTTCACGACGGCCGACGACATCACGAGCTACGACGTGTTCGACGTGTCGCGGCGGCTGCGGGAGCGCGGCTGGCTGGTGCCCGCCTACACCTTCCCCGCGAACCGGGAGGACCTGTCGGTGCTGCGTGTCGTCTGCCGCAACGGCTTCTCGCTCGACCTCGCCGAGCTGTTCCTCGACGACCTGGGCACCCTTCTGCCGGAGCTGCGGCGACAGCCGGGACCGCTGGACCGGCCGCAGGCCGTCGCCACCGCCTTCCATCACTGAGCGCAGCCGCCTGCCCGGCGGGCCTCCCCCGGTCCACGGCGTCCGGACCACCGGCCGCCACCGCCCGGCGGGTCGTACGCGACCGCCGGAGCGCGTACGGACGTCCCGGCCCGCCGGGCCCGGCTCACCGCCCCAGCCCCCGGTAGCGCCGCAGGGCCAGCGGCACGAAGACCGCGAGCAGGAGCAGCGGCCAGGCCACCGCCATCGACAGGGCGTGCTGGGCCGCCCAGGAGCCGCCGTCCGCCCCGGGGCTGCCGAAGAGCTCCCGGACGGCGGCCGCCGTGGCCGACATCGGGTTCCACTCGGCGACGGCGCCGAGCCAGCCGGGCATGGTCTCGGCGGACGCGAAGACGTTGGAGAGGAAGCCGACCGGCCAGATGAGGATCTGCACGGCCTGGACGAGTTCGGGCTTGCCCGCCACCATCCCCAGGTAGATGCCGAGCCACAGCATCGCGGACCGCAGCAGGAGCAGCAGCCCCATCGCCTGGAGGGCGTTGCCGAGGCCGTCGTGCCAGCGCCAGCCCATCAGCAGCCCGACGCCGATCATCGCGAGCAGGCTGAGCACCGACTGGAGCATGTCCAAGGCGCTGCGGCCGACGAGTACGGCGGAGGGAGCCATCGGCAGGGACCGGAAGCGGTCGATGACGCCCTTGTTGAGGTCCTGGGTGACGGCGACCATCGTGCCCTCCAGGCCGAAGGCCATGGTCAGCGCGAGCATGCCGGGGACCAGGAACTCCTTGTAGTCGCCGCCGCCCGGGACGGTCATGCCGCCGCCGAGGAAGTAGGCGAACATCAGCAGCAGCATGACCGGGAAGGCGAGGCCGACGAGCACCTGGACGGGCTGCCGTGCCCAGTGCGCGAGGCCGCGCCGGGTCATGGTCCAGGAATCGGCGAGGACCCATGCCGAGGGGTGTGCCGGTGCGGGGACGTGTGTCATGCGGCCGCTCCTTCCTTCGCTTCGGCGCCGGCCGGTGCCGCCCCCGTGACGTGCAGGAACACCTCGTCGAGCGTCGGGCGGCGCAGTGCGATGTCCGCAGCCTCGATGCCGGCCGCCGCGAGCGCCCGTACGGTCTCGGTCAGGGCGCCCATCCGGTCGGTGACCGGTGCGCTGATCAGTCGGCGGTCGGGGTCGGTGGTGACGGCCGCCGCGCGGGCGGCCATGGCCACGACGGATGCGGCGGCGGCCAGTCGGCCGGCGTCGCGCACGACGACGTCGATGCGGTCGCCGCCGAGCCGTGCCTTGAGCTCGTCGGGGGTGCCCGCCGCGATGACCTTGCCGGTGTCGACGACGGAGATCCGGTCGGCGAGCTGGTCGGCCTCCTCCAGGTATTGGGTGGTCAGCAGCACGGTGGTGCCGCCGTCGACCAGGGAGCGCACGGATTCCCACACCTCGGTGCGGCCGCGCGGGTCGAGGCCGGTGGTGGGCTCGTCGAGGAAGAGCACCTCGGGCGCCAGGATCAGCGCGGCGGCGAGGTCGAGGCGGCGGCGCATGCCGCCGCTGTAGCGGCCGACGGGCTTGCGTCCGGTGTCGGCCAGGGCGAACCGCTCCAGCAGCTCCTCGGCGCGGGCGGCGGCCCGGCGGGCACCGAGGTGGTAGAGCCTGCCGAACATGTCGAGGTTCTGACGGCCGCTCAACTCCTCGTCCACGGCGGCGTGCTGGCCGAGCAGCCCGATCCGCCGGCGGACTTCGTCGGGGTGGCTCACCACGTCGCGTCCGGCCACCTCGACCCGGCCGGCGTCGGGTCGCAGCAGGGTGGCGAGGACACGGACGGTCGTGGTCTTGCCGGCCCCGTTGGGGCCGAGCAGCCCGTGGACGGTGCCGCGCGGGACGGTGAGGTCCAGACCGTCGAGGGCGTGCTTCCTCCCGTACGTCTTCCGCAGTCCTTCGACAACGATCGCGTGATCGGTGTCAGTCAATGCGCTCTCCTCCGATCGGTAGTCAAACTTGACTACGCGCCCGAAGCTACTCCTGGATCCCGAGCTAGTCAAACTTGATTAATGAGTCCTGTCGGTGGGTCCGCCGTTCTGTCGGTGGGGCCCGGGGCCCCGTCGGCGCTCAGCGCGCTCCCGGCCGCCGGGTCACTGCTCCCCCCTGGTGACGATGCCCTTCCACTGATCGCCCTCGTCCGCCATGACGTAGGCCCCGCCCTCCAGGCGTTCGATCAGTCCGCGGGTCCACTGCGCCCCGCTCTCCGCGGTGTGCACCCACATGCCCATGATCTCGCCGATGTGGCCCCAGTCCTGGCCCTCGCCCGGGGTCCAGTGCCTGCCGATCTCGGACCGCCACGCCTCCAGCGACTCCACCCGCCGCTTCAACAGCGCGATGGCCTCGGCGCGCGGCAGGTCGACGATGAATCCGACTCCCGCGCTGAGGACGTCCACCTTCTGGTCGTAGGAGGAGAGGGCCTCGCGCAGGAGCGTGAAGTACTCCTCCTCGCCCTTCCCCGTCAGCTCGTACTCCGTCCGCGGGGGGCCGCCGGCCTCGCTCGGGGCGATGTCGTGCGCGATCAACAGCCCTTGCTTGGCCATCTGCTTGAGCGCGTGGTAGATCGATCCGGGCTTGGCGCTGGACCACTCGTGCGCGCCCCAGAACTCCAGGTCGTTGCGCACCTGATAGCCGTGGGCGCGCCCGTGCTGCCGCACCGCCCCCAGCACCAACAGCCGGATCGCCGACATCGTCTTTCCTCATTCCACCTGTTCACGCCTGCTCCGCGGCACACCTGCGCGGCCCTGACGCCCAGACTAGGCGGAACGGGTCCCCCGCCCGGCTCAGCCCTGGCCGGGCGCCCCCTGCGCCTCGGCCACCAGCTCGAAGGCGGTCTTGCCGTCGAGGGACTCGCGGATGACGTCCGCGTGGCCCGCGTGCCGGCCGATCTCCTCCACCAGGTGGAGCAGCAGCCAGCGCAGCGACACCTGCGAGGTCGGCGGGTACCAGGGGGCCTCCGGCAGCGGGAAGGTCTGCTCCAGGCTGTCGACGGAACGGATGAACCGCTCGGTCTCCTCGGCGACCCTGTCCCAGTAGGCGAGCGTCCCCGCGACGCTCTCGCTCTCGGTCAGCCGGAAGCTGTCCGACCAGGTCGCCATGGTCCGCTCGATCTCGGGCGGCAACTGCTGTGCCATCCGCACCCAGTTGTGCTCGGTCTCGGCGACGTGCTTCAGCAGGCCGCCCAGCGACAGCTCGCTCGCGCTGGGCGTGGCCGCCGCCTGCTCCTCGCTCAGCCCGAGGAGCGCCCGGCGCAGACCGCCGCGCTGGGCCTCCACGAACGCCAGCAGGGTGCCGCGCTCGTCGGAGGGGTTCTTCTCGATCACGTGCGTAACCATGGGGTCCTGCCTTTCGGGCCGTCGTCTCGCGCCGCTCTCTCGCGATGCCTCAAAAGTAGGACCCCATGCGGTCAACTTCTGTCCTCAACCCGCACGAGTCCGGAAACCGGGTCGGACGGGCGCACGGATCAGAACGGGAATCTGCTGCGCCCGTGCTGGACCGAGATCCACTTGGTGGTGGTGAAGGCGTCGACCACGGCCTCGCCGTTCAGCCGTCCCACGCCCGAGTGCTTCTCGCCGCCGAAGGGCACGATCGGCTCGTCGTGGACCGTGCTGTCGTTGACGTGGATCATGCCGCTGTCGATGCGCTTGGCCACCCGCACACCCCGCTCGATGTCGCCCGTGTGGACGGCGCCGCTCAGCCCGTACGGGGTGTCGTTGGCGATCCGCACCGCCTCCTCCTCGCCGTCGAACGGGATGATCAGCACGACCGGGCCGAAGATCTCCTGCCCCAGGACCGGGGAGTCCGCCGCGAGACCGGTCAGCACCGACGGGCCGACGAGCGTGCCGTCGGACTCGCCGTGCAGCAGGGCGGTGGCCCCGTCCGCGATGGTCTGCTCCACGAGGGTGGTGATGCCCTCGGCCTGGCCGGCGTTGATGAGCGGGCCGATGTGGGTGGCCGGGTCGGCGGGGTCGCCGACCTTGAGGGTCCTGACCTTGGCGACGAACTTCTCGGTGAACTCGGCCTCGACCGACCGGTCCACCAGCACCCGGTTGGCGGCCATGCAGACCTGCCCCTGGTGGATGAAGCGGCTGAAGACGGCGGCGTCGACGGCGTAGTCCAGGTCGGCGTCGTCGAGGACGATCAGGGCGCTGTTGCCGCCCAGTTCGAGGATCGTGCGCTTGAAGTGCGAGGCCGCGACGGTGGCGACGTGGCGGCCGACCCGGTCGGAGCCGGTGAAGGAGATGACCTTCGGCACGGGGTGCTCGATGAGCGCGTCACCGATCTCGGCGATGTCGGTGACGACGACGTTGAGCAGACCGGGCGGCAGCCCGGCCTCCTCGAAGACCTTGGCGACCAGGCCGCCGCCGCATATGGGGGTGTTCTGGTGCGGCTTGAGGACGACGGCGTTGCCGAGCGCGAGCGCCGGGGCGACGGACTTGATCGACAGTAAGAAGGGGAAGTTGAACGGGCTGATCACCCCGATCACGCCGACCGGCACCCGGTAGAGGCGGTTCTCCTTGGTGTCGTCCGGGGAGGGCAGGACGCGCCCCTCGGGCAGCAGCGCGAGGTGCAGCGACTCGCGCAGGAACTCCCGGACCAGCCGCAGCTCGAAGGCCACCTTGACGGCCGTGCCGCCGACCTCGGCCGTGATCGCCTCGGTCAGCGCCTCCTCGCGCTCGTCGATGATCCGCAGCGCCCGCTCGAAGACGAGCCGGCGGGTGTACGGGTTGGTGGCCGCCCAGGCGGGCTGGGCGCGCTCGGCGGCACGGTACGCCTGGTCGATCTCGGCCACGCTGGCGACGGCGATGGAGGCGAGCTTCTCGCCGTCGTACGGATTGAAGTCGACGATGTCCCAGGAGCCACTGCCGGCCCGCCATTCGCCGTCGATGTACTGGAACGCCAACTCGTCGAAGTAGGACATGCGCCATCCTGTCTGCGGACCGGGGCGCCCGTGACGCCCGTTCGAGGTGCGGACTCCTGATGGAACGTCATCGTACTGATGTGTCAGAAGAGTTGAAGGAGCCGCCTCAACAGGTCCCTGCTGTGGGAGGGGGAGAGGCTGTCGTCGTGCAGCCGCTCCATCACCCGCGCGTACTGCGCCACTTCCTCGGCCTTGTCGACATAGAGCGCACTGGTGAGCTGCTCCAGGTACACCACGTCCGACAGGTCAGACTCGGGGAAGCGCAGCATGGTGAAGGCGCCGCTCTCCCCCGCGTGCCCGCCGTGCGCGAAGGGCATCACCTGGAGCGTGACGTTGGCCTGCTCGGATATGTCGACGAGGTGCTGGAGCTGCTCGCGCATGACCTCCGGGCCGCCGTACGGGCGGTGCAGCGCGGCCTCGTCCAGCACGGCGTGGAAGACGGGTGCGCGCTCGGAGAAGAGGAGCTTCTGGCGCTCCATGCGCAGCGAGACGCGGCGCTCGACCTCGGCCTCGTGGGCCTCGGGCTGGCCGCGCACGACGACGGCGTGGGCGTAGCCCTCGGTCTGGAGCAGGCCGTGCACGAACTGCACCTCGTAGATCCCTATGTACGAGGCGGCTCCCTCCAGCCCGACGTACGTCTGGAACCAGCCGGGGAGCACATCGCCGTAGCTGTGCCACCACCCGGCGACGTTGGCCTCGCGGGCGAGGCCCAGCAGGGCCTCGCGCTCCGCGTCGTCCGTGACCCCGTAGAGCGTGAGGAGATCCTCCACGTCACGCGCCTTGAAGCTCACCCGGCCCAACTCCATCCGGCTGATCTTCGACTCGGACGCACGGATCGAGTACCCGGCTGCCTCGCGCGTGATGCCACGCGACTCGCGCAGCCTCCTGAGCTGTGAGCCCAGGAGTATGCGGCGCACCACGGAACCGCTCGACTCGCTCGTGGCCATCTCTGCGACCCTTCCTGTCCCGGCCTGACGTTTCCGCACCCTTCTGAGGGCGACCCCCGTTCCCCCGGCGCCGAAGTCTGCCACCTTCAGGCTTCGTTGAGTGTCTATCCGGTTACCGAGACCGGACTCGTACCGGAGTCGGCCGGTACACATAGCCGGGAGGGCGCAGGAAAATTGGGCACCAAACCCCCTGTGCGCCCCCAAAACCCCCGCGTGCACGTGCATCTGCCCTTGCATCCGCCGTGCGCATTGGGAACGATGGGCCTCGCACACGTGCACGTCACGTCCACGATTGCCAGGAGTGCCTCGGATGGGTACCGAAGGATCGACTGTGCTCTCTCCCCTGTGGCGAGGGCTGCCCGCGATCGACTCATCCGCCGTCTCGAATTCGGCGTCCTGTGCCCTGCCACCACGGTTCGAAGCGGTCAGGACGGCCCGGAAGTTCACCGGGACCACGCTGCACCAGTGGGGCCTGCACGGACTGTTCGACGATGTCGCCCTGGTCGTCTCGGAGTTGGTGACCAACTCCATGCGCTACGCCCTGCCGGACGACCGTGGCCACGGGGGCTACGAACCGCCGGTGCGGCTGCATCTGATGCGCTGGACATCGCGGCTGGTGTGCGCCGTGCGCGATCCGAGCGAGGAGAGCCCGGTCGCGAGCCAGGCCGAGGCCGCCGACGAGCGCGGCCGGGGTCTGTTCCTGGTGGAGTCCTTCAGCGACGGCTGGGGCTGGCACCCATTGGCCGGCGCCCTGCACGGCAAGGTCGTGTGGGCGCTGTTCCGCCTGCCACGCGACTGACGCGTGCGACCGGGCGTGACGCCCGGTCGTACACGAGGGGCGTCAGTCGCGTGCCAGGTGGTCGAATTCACCGTCCTTGACACCCAGCAGCATGGCCTCGATCTCGGCCGGCGTGTAGACGAGCGCGGGGCCGTCAGGGAAGCGGGAGTTCCGCATGGCGATCCCGCCGCCCGGCAGCTTGGCGAACTCCACGCAGGAGCCCTGGGAGTTGGAATGCCGGCTCTTCTGCCAGACGACATCTTCGATGTCCGATGCGGCCATGCCGTTGTACGCCTGGGGCACTGGACTCTCCCGGAGAGTTGCAGGGGCATCCCCGGCCGCGGATTCGGGGACGACAACTGCTCCGGATCATAGCTGCGTTCATGTGCTTCTGCATGAGCCGATGCACGTGCACACAGGGTGTTCCCATCGCTACTTCGCGGCAGAGTCCGTCACTACTTCGCCGCGGAGGAAGAGGAATACGGCAGAAGGGCCATCTCACGGGCGTTTTTGATCGCCCGGGACAGTTGCCGCTGCTGCTGGGCGGTGACACGGCTCACGCGCCGGCTGCGGATCTTCCCGCGGTCCGAAATGAACTTCCGCAGCAGATCGACGTCCTTGTAGTCGATGTACGTGATTCCCGCGGCGTCCAGGGGATTGGGCCGGGGCTTGAGGTTCTTGCGGTGCTCGGGACGGCGAGCCATGGGCGAGGTCCTTTTTCGGGAAGAGATCGTTCGGGAATTGGGGGGGGGAAGGAAAGGGTCCGCTCAGCGGACCGGAACCACCGGCCGGAACAACCGGCCGCAACAACCGGCCGGAACAACCGGCCGCAACAGCAGACCGGATCAACTGACCGATCAACTGACCGGATCGAGGAGTTCGTCGAAAGCGCGCGACAGCCGGCGCCACTCCTCCGGTCCCGCCTCGTATTCCGCGTCCGTGAGCAGGCACGACTCCAGCAGGGACGTCAGCCCGTCGGTGTCGAGCCCCGGCGAGGTGAAGGTGAGGTGCTGGGTGCGGTCGCCGTGCTCGGGGTGCCAGTCCAGCGAGGCGGCCACCCGGCGGGTGGCGGGCACCATCTCCCAGGCGGCGTCCGGCAGGGCGGCGAGCCACGGCCCGACGTCCTCCACCAGCAGCGCACCGCCCGCCGCCTCCCACGACAGCAGCGTGTCGGGCCGGTCGGCGAGCCAGAACCGCCCCCGGCTGCGAGCCGCGGCGCAGCTCAGGTCCTCCAGCGCCGCGTACAGCCGCCCGGGGTGGAAGGGCCTGCGCCGCTGCCATACGAGCGTGGCGACCCCGTCCGTGTCGGCGGTCTGCGGCAGCAGCGCGCTGGCCGGGTGCTGCCGGGCGGCGGCCGCCTCCACGTCGAAACCGGCGACGGCGGCCGCGGCGAGCTCCACCGAGTCGTTCCGGATGTGCCGGGCGGCCGGGGCGAGTTGGGTGAGCAGCGCGAAGTCGGCGGCGTCGGCCGGCTCGACGTCCTGCCCTTCCGTCACCCGGTTCGCGTCGGCGGCGGGAGCCTTCGGCCCGCCCTCGCCGTCCTCCGTCAGCGCCAGCACGGAGACGTACTCCAGCTGCCGCGCGAAGGTGTCGGCCACCGTGCGCCGGTCGCTCGACGCGGCCGCGAGCCCGAACTCGGCGAGGTCGTCGCCGCAGCCCAGGTAGGGCAGGACGAGGGCGGGGTCGACGGCCGTGAACACTCCGGTCAGCCGGACGTCGTCACCGCCGCAGGCCACGACGACCTCGGCCATGGCCCTGGGCTCGACGGAGTCCCACAGCTCGACGACGGCGAGCCGGCAGTCACCGGCGCGGGCGAGCCGCTCCAGCTCCGGCATCAGGTCCTCGCGCAGGGCGCAGCACGCGCAGTCGTTGACCAGCGGCGTCTCGCCCTCGTCCCGGACTCCGGAGCCGTCTCGCACCGTGCGGCGGACCGTCCCCTCCGCGGCCGTCGCCAGGTCGTGGTGGAGCGCGACGCTGCCCGGCGCGGTGCGCAGGAGCCGGTCGACGGTGGCCCGCCGGGCGTCGGCGTGCAGTCCGCCGACCAGCACCACGGGCAGCGGATGCGGCGCGGTCATCGGCGGCCCTCGCGCTTGCCGTAGCGCCGCTCGAAGCGCTCCACGCGGCCGGCGGTGTCCATCACCCGGGCGGTGCCGGTGTAGAAGGGGTGGCTCGCCGAGGAGATCTCGACGTCGATGACGGGGTAGGTGTTGCCGTCCTCCCACTCGACCGTCTTGTCGCTGGTGGCGGTGGAACGGGTGAGGAAGGCGTAGTTCGCGGCCCGGTCGCGGAAGACGACGGGCCCGTAGGCGGGGTGGATTCCGGGCTTCATGGCGCTCAGCGCTCCTCTCGGAAGGTGACGTGACGGCCGACGACCGGGTCGTACTTCCGCAGTTCCAGGCGGTCGGGGTCATTACGGCGGTTCTTGCGGGTGACGTAGGTGAAGCCGGTCCCGGCGGTGGACCGGAGCTTGATGACGGGGCGTAGCTCGTTGCGGGCCATACGGGCTACTATACAGAAATGGTTTCCATTTTCATTAGGCCCGGGAGGGCCACCCGAGGACCGGAGGTCTGATCCATGTCCGCCCACTGCCAACTCACCGGCCGCAAGCCCGGCTTCGGCAACTCCATCTCCCACTCGCACCGGCGCACCGGCCGCCGCTTCGACCCCAACATCCAGCGCAAGCGCTACTGGCTCGCGAGCGAGGGCCGCCACGTGCGGCTCACGCTGAGCGCGAAGGGCCTCAAGACCGTCGACGTGATCGGCATCGAGGCCGCCGTCGCCCGCATCCGCGCCCGTGGGGGTCGTGTCTGATGGCGAAGAAGAGCAAGATCGCGAAGAACGAACAGCGCCGTCTGACGGTCGCCCGCTACGCGGCCCGCCGAGCCCTGCTCAAGGCGGTCATCCGCAATCCGCACACGCCGGAGGAGGAGCGGCTGGCAGCGCGGAGCGAGCTGCGGCGCCAGCCTCGCGACGCGAGTGCCACGCGCGTACGGAACAGGGACTCGGTTGACGGACGTCCGCGCGGATACCTGCGGACGTTCGGGCTTTCCCGGGTGAATCTGCGCGAGCAGGCGCACGCGGGGTTCCTGCCGGGAGTGCGCAAGTCGAGCTGGTAGGGGTTCGCACTTGCCGTTTCGGCCGCGGGCCGGGCTTGCCGCCTGCGGCGGCGAGCGGCCTGCGGCCGCGTCCTCAATCGCCGGCCGGGCTTGATTTTGACTGCGGGCCGGTCCTGCCGCCTGCGCTGGACGGGCTTGGTTTCGGCTGAGCTCAGCCCATTCCAGCCCGTCCGGCGTTTGAGGACACCGCCGCGCAGCGGTGGTGCGCAGGACACGGCGGACGGCGTCCGGTCATCCGATCCGCCGGACACGGCTAACCACGGCGGATCTCGACCATGAAGCACCCGAACTCCACCGCGCGGACGTGCACCAGCGCCACCTCCGGGTTCGCGAGGACGTCGCGGAGGACCCCGTCCACCTCCGCCGCCCGCTCCTGGGGGAGCTCGATCAGGGTCCCGCCGAGGATGCGGCCCTCCCGGTTGTACGCGCGCAGCACCCGGCGCCCGCCGTGCATCTCTACCGGATAGCCGGGGCCCGAGGTCTGGCCGGCGCAGTCGTCGGCGTGGATGAAGACGGGCCCGCGCTCGTCGTAGGGCCCGGGCTCGGCGCCCGTTTCGGCCGCCCAGCGGCGCAGGGGCGCGTAGGAGACCAGAAGGATCCGCTCGCCCTGCTCGCTGTGCCGCAGGCAGCAGCGCAGGGGGGCGCCGCCTTCCGGGTCGGTGAGGGGCTGCCTGGTCACACCGGCGTCGTCCCGTTCCCGGAGCTCTCGCAAGACGGCCGGGGCGATGGCCCGGGCCTCATAAGTCGTGTCCATGAGCTCAGCATCCGCAGCCCGCCCGGCCGATCGCTGGCGGTCATCGGACGTCGAGCTCAGCGCCCGCCGCCCGTCGGCAGCAGCAACAGCTGGTCGGCGTAGCACCACGCCCAGTCCTCGCCCGGTTCGAAGGAACGGGCGACATCGTGACCGCTCTGCCCACGCGCGTGCGCGCTCGCGTGCCGGTTGGGGGAACTGTCGCAGCAGCCCACATGGCCGCAGGCGAGGCACTCGCGCAGATGCAGCCAGCTGCTGCCGATGCGCAGACAGTCCTCGCAGCCTTCCGTGCTGCTCGGCGTCACCTCGCGGACCTCGCCCAGGTGGGCGCAGTCCCGCCGGGTGGGTTTCCCCTCGACGTCGGCGGCGACCTGCCAGTCCTTCGACTCACTCGGCTCGCTCATGGCTTCGAGCGTAGGCCGGACGGCGGTTGGTCGCACGGCGAAGCACAAGGTCAGCGGCCATTGTCAGACCCCCCTGGCAGACTCACGGACGTGAGATGGGCGGTGGCAGAGGCGGGCGACGGGGGTGTTCGTCTCTGCCCGCTCGACCCTGCGGGCAGACCGGCCGGTCCGGTGGAATCCGCCTCCGATCCGGCCGCCGCCGTGCGTGCCCGGCCGGACGTGGAGCGCTGGGTGTGGCGGTCCACGGCCGAAATGTATCCGCGGTTGCTCGCCGCGGGCGTCCGCGTCCCGCGGTGCTACGACGTGGAGGCCGCCGAGGCGCTGCTGACCGGCCATGCCGAGGGCCAGTCGGGCCAGCCCCGCTCGCTCGCGGCGGCCTGGGCGCGGCTGCGCGGCCTGCCCGTGCCCGCCGATCCGCCCGCCCGCGCGGCCGGTGGCCAGCCGTCCCTCTTCGAGCCGGGCCCGGTTCCGCTGCCCGCGGGCATCGGGCAGCTGGACGCGCTCCTGGAGGTCTACGCCGGGCAGCTGGCCCGCACGGACGCCACCGAGCACCCCGGCAGGATGCGGCTGCTGATCGCCGCCGAGTCGGCGGGGACGCTGGTCGCGGCCGAGATGAACCGAACGGGCATGCCCTGGCGTGCCGACGTGCACCGCGCGCTGCTGTCGGAGCTGCTCGGCGAGCGCCTGCCCGGCGGCCTGGAGCCCCGGCGGCTGACCGAGCTGGCGGAGGAGGTGTCGCGGGCCTTCGGGGGCGGCGTGCGGGTCAGGCCCGATCTGTCGGCCGACATCGTCAAGGCCTTCGCCCGCGAGGGGATCTCCCTGTCCTCCACCCGCGCCTGGGAGCTCAAGGAGATCGACCACCCGGCCGTCGAGCCGTTGTTGCAGTACAAGAAGCTCTACCGCCTGCACACCGCCCACGGCTGGTCCTGGCTCCAGACGTGGGTGCGCGAGGGGCGGTTCCGCGCCGAGTACGTCCCGAGCGGCGCGGTCTCCGGCCGCTGGACCACGAACGGCGGGGGCGCGCTCCAGATCCCGAAGGTCGTCCGGCGCGCGGTCGTCGCCGACCCCGGCTGGCGGCTCGTCGTCGCCGACGCCGACCAGATGGAGCCGCGGATCCTGGCCGCCGTCTCCCGCGACCCGGGGCTGATGGAGGTCGCGGCCGACGAGCGGGACCTCTACGCCGCCCTGTCCGACCGGGCGTTCTCGGGCGACCGCGAGCGGGCCAAGCTCGCCCTGCTCGGCGCGGTCTACGGCCAGACCTCGGGCGACGGCCTCAAGCACCTCGCCGATCTGCGCCGCCGCTTCCCCGCCGCCGTCGCGTACGTCGACGACGCGGCGCGCGCGGGCGAGGCGGGCCGGCTCGTACGGACCTGGCTCGGCCGCACCTGCCCGCCGGCCTCGTCGGCCGCGCCCGAGGAGGCGGGGCTCCCCCAGGAGACCGACGGCACGGGGGAGGGCGGCGGCTACGGCAGCACCCCGGCGAGCCGCGCCCGGGGCCGCTTCACCCGCAACTTCGTCGTCCAGGGCAGCGCCGCCGACTGGGCCCTCGTCCTGCTCGCCGCGCTCCGCCAGGAGCTCGCGGACCTCCGCGCCGAGCTGGTCTTCTTCCAGCACGACGAGGTCATCGTGCACTGCCCCGAGGAGGAGGCGGAGGCCGTCACCGCGGCCATCCGCACCGCCTCGGACCGCGCCGGGGACGCCGTCTTCGACGGCACCCCGGTCCGCTTCCCCTTCACCACGGCGGTCGTGGAGTGCTACGCGGACGCGAAGGAGTAGGGGGCGTCCGGGTGGACCTTCGACTGCCGACCGTCCTTGCCGCCTCTCGCCTGACCGGCGGACCTTCGCCTACCGACCGCCTTTGCCGCCTCTCGCCTGACCGGCGGACCTTCGCCTACCGACCGTCTTTGCCGCCTGCGGCGGCAGGCGCCCTGCGGGCGCGTCCTCACACGCCGGACGGGCTGATGGGGCCGGGCTCATCCCATACCAGCCCGTCCGGCGATTGAGGACACCGCCGCGCAGCGGTGGTGCGGACGGCGCAGCACGGCAGACCGCGGGCCACCCGATCGGACCAGGCCGTCACCCCGACCCTGACAGGACGTCACCCCATGCGGCGCATCCCAACGGGCACTCCCGCGCCACGCCGCGCACGATGACGGCAGAGCCCGCCGCGCACGGCGGAACGCAACCCCTCGGCCCCTTGGGGAGGACCTGCCATGACGTTCGGCCTTGAGCAGCTGCGCCGCTGTAACGTCGCCGTCGACCTCGGTGCGGCCAGAACGCGCGTCTACCTCAAGGACACCGGCCTGGTCGTGGACGAGCCGAGCATCGTCGCGCTCAACACCCACACCGGGTCGCTGATCGCGGTCGGCTCCCTCGCCGACGGCATGGCGGGCCGCACCCCCAAGCACATCCGCGTCGTGCGGCCCATCTCGGGCGGCACGGTCGTCGACATCGACATGGCCCAGCGGATGCTGCGCCACCTCGTGAGCCAGAAGCTGCGCAAGGCCTGGCGGCGCAGTCCCGTGCTGCGGGCCGCCGTCTGCATTCCGCACGACTCCGATCCGCTCGCACAGCGCGCGGCCGTCGAGACGCTGACGGGGATCGGCGCGCGCCGGGTCGAGCTGGTCGACACCCTCATCGCCGCCGCCGTCGGCTGCGGGCTGCCGGTAGAGCAGCCCGAGGCGTCGATGATCGTGGTGTGCGGTGCGGCGTCGACCCAGGTGGCGGTGTTGTCGCTGGGGTCGATCGTGGCCGCCGAGAAGGTGCTCGTGGGCGGGGACGCCATCGACTACGCGGTGGTCCAGCACGTGCGCAACCAGCACGAGCTGATGCTGCCGACCCAGGGGCTGCACCCGCTGCACCTGGCGCTGCGCGCGGTCCCGCCGCCGGAAGGCACGGAGGTGCGCGGCCGGGACGTGGCCACAGGGCTGTCCCGGACCGTCCGGGTGAGCACCGCCCATGTCCGCGAGGCGATCAACACTCCGCTCACCGCCGTGCTCGACGCCATCAGCCGGGTCCTGCGCGAGTGCCCGCCGGACCTGGTGGCGGACCTCGGGGTGCGGGGCCTGACGCTCGCGGGCGGCAGCGCGGTGCTGCCCGGCCTGGACTCCATGATCAGGACCGGCACCGGGATGTCCGTGCAGATCGCGAAGGACCCCGACGTGTGCTCGGTGGCCGGACTGGGCGCGATGATGGAGGGCAAGGTCCAGCCGATGCACCTGGACCCGCTGGAAGTGGACCCCTCCTGACCTGGACCGATTTCCTCTGACACCGACCGTCTTTCCGCCTTCGCCGAAGGCGGTTCGGCCGTGAATCGACGGTGCCATAAATCCAAAGCGCCACCTTGGGAACTTCTTTACCGTCCGGAACAGTTCTCACCAGTGCACCCCTATTTGTTTACGAGGAGATGGCACATGGCGCTCTGGGACCGGCTCAAGGACTCGGCCACCACGATGCAGGGCCAGCTGATGGCGAAGAAGAACGACCTCAAGAGTGGGGCGTTCCGTGACGCGAGCATGGCGATGTGCGCTCTGGTGGCGGCCGCTGACGGTTCGATCGACGCTTCCGAGCGGCAGCGGGTCGCCGCACTCATCGCCACCAACGATGTGCTGAAGAACTTCCCCGCCGACGATTTGCAGGCGCGTTTCAACGACTACTGCCAGAAGCTGACGGTCGATTTCGACTTCGGCAAGGTCAGCGTCATGCAGACCATCGGCAAGGTCCAGAAGAAGCCGGTGGAGGCGCGTGCCGTCGTCCAGATCGGCATTGTCATCGGCGGCGCCGACGGCGACTTCGACAAGACCGAGCAGGCCGTTGTCCGCGAGGTCTGCTACGCGCTCGGCATCAACCCCGCCGAGTTCGACCTCTGAGAAGACCATCGGTCTCCTCGAAGACCGTCGGTCCCTGAGAAGACCTCCGGGATACGCGTGCGCGCTGTGAGACCGGGCGGGCCCGGTCTCACAGCGGCCTGCCCGGTCCCACAGCGGGCGGGGTGACTCACGCCGGCATCGTCACTGTCTCGCGCACCGACCGCTCCCGCTCCCTGCCCGGCTCGGACCAGGTCCCCAGGGCGATCTCGGCGGTGATGCCGGGGCCGAAGCCCGCGATGATGCCCCGGGCGCCGTGGTCGGCGCCGCCGTCCTCGAAGAGCCGGTCGAGGGCGTCGAAGATGACCGCGCTGGCGATGTTGCCGCGCTCGGTCAGCGTGGCCCGGCTGTAGCGGAACATCGTCGGCTGCAGGTCCAGGATCTTGCACAGGTCGTCCAGGATCCGGGGCCCGCCCGCGTGCACGATGTAGAAGTCGAGCCCGGAGACGTCCCAGTCGTAGGGCGCCGCCATGTCCCGCATCGCCGGGGCGAGCATGGACATCGTGCCGGGCACGCGCTTGTCCAGCAGGAAGTGGAAGCCGGTGTCGCGGACCCCGTAGGAGATCCACTCCTCGGTGTCGGGCACCAGGTGCGAGCCGTTGCACTCCAGGCTCACTCCCGTGCCGCCACGGCCGCGCACCACGGCGGCGGCGATGCCGTCCCCGAAGAGCCCGTTCGACAGCAGCGTCCCGACCGCGAGGTCCGTCGGCTGATAGCACAGCGAGCAGAACTCGCAGCAGACGATCAGCACGTTCGACTCGGGATAGGCGATGCAGAAGTCGTGGGCGCGGTTGATGGCCGCCCCGCCGGCGGCACAGCCCAGCTGGGCGATGGGCAGCTGACGGGTGTCGGTGCGGAAGTCCATGTTGTTGATGAGCCAGGCGGTCATCGACGGCATCATGAAGCCGGTGCACGAGACGTACGCGATCATGTCGATGTCGCGGACGTCGAGCTCGGCGTTGGCCAGCGCTCTTCGGACGACCTCGGGGACGCGCGCCTTGGCCTCCTCCTCGTAGAGCGCGTTGCGCGCGGTGAAACCCGGATGCTTCAGGGTCTCCTCGATCGGCTGCACGAGATGGCGGGTTTGCACGCCGGTATTGCCGATGAGTCTCAGGGCGAGATCGAGCTGGGGGTGCCCCGCGTGCAGCGTACGGGCCAGCTCCAGGGTCTCGTCCCTGGTGATCACATGCTCCGGAACGGCGATGGCCGGTCTGCAGAGGGTTGCCACGGAGATCCTCCTACCAGGCGACCGGCGGGGTGACCGTGAGCGGACGACGCCGGATCGATACGGGATTCCACTGCACCTCCCCCACCGGCACGACCAGCCGCGGTTCAGGGGAACGGGTGAGCGGTGTGTCGCCGGCGTCCTGACAGGGCGGGGAGGGAGGGGTGCGTACGACGTCCGTAGTGGTCATCGCAGTACTCCCCTCACGCCCAGAGCCCCGCCGATGGCGCGCCAGCCTATTTGTGACCATGCCGCAATGAACGCCGCGCCACACATCAGAAGGCACAGTTCACCCGGATAGTGGATTTTTCGGAAAGGTTCGAGCAGGGAGCGCCAGACCGTCGTACGAAGCACTGTGCGATCCACGACAACGGCGGACGGCCCGCGGCCGCTCCCGGTCGAACCGGGTTTCGCGGGCCCTACCCCCGCGCGAGGAACCGGTCGATGTCCGCGGCCTCCGCCGCCACCCCGTCCTCGACCCCGGCGGACAGCGCGCCGAACGGGCTGACCATCACCCCGGCCGACCCCTTCACACCACGGCTCCAGGTGCCGACGGCCCAGCCGTCGACGACGATGGACGCACGGATCTGCCCACCACCGGGCCACACCCGCCGCTCGTGCGCGGCCGGTACGGACAGCTCCCTGCTCCGGTACGCCGTCAGGTAGTTGTCGTAGGCGGGCAGCAGCCGGACGTCGCCCTCCTCGGCCGCGTCCTCGGTTTCCCCGTCGGACGTCGCCGCCCAGGCACGCTTGGCGGCCGACGTCGGCAGTCCGGACCAGGTGACGAAGTCCTGCACGTCGGAAGGCCCGTACCCCGCCCGGTAGCGGCGGGCCAGTTCGACGGCGGCGGCCTCGCCCTCCCAAGGCTGCCGGCCTTCGGCGGGCAGCCAGGCGTCGAGCAGCGCGAAGCGGGCACGGGCTGTCGGGCCGTCACCCTCCGGGCCGTAACAGATCTGCCCGGCGAGCGCGGAGCGGCGGATGAGGTGGAAGGCCGCCTGCCCTTGCGTGGGGACTCCGATTCCCCCGAGCCGTTCGGTCAGTTCGGCCCGGGTGAGCGGGCCGTCGGCGGCGATCGCGAGACCGATGACGCGCTCGGCGCGGGCGCACAGCTTCGGGTCGAGGCCGAGTTCACGCAGCCGCCGCTCCCCCGACCGGAGGAACACCGGGCCGAGGAGCTCCAGCAGCCAGCGCACGTCGGAGGCGGCGACCAGGTGCAGCGTGCCGCGCATGAACCAGCCGCGCACCGCCGTCCGGTCCTCCCCCACCGCCCGCCGCACGTCCCCGGCGGTCAGCCCGGCGGACCGGGCCCGCACCCCGAGCGCGGCCGCCGCCGGGTCCTGGGACTGCACACCGACGACCCGCGCCAGCACTTCGGTCACCCCGCCGCAGCGGACACCGCCCCCGATGGCCTGGGCTCGGGCTCGCTGCGCGCGAATGTGTCGCTGTTCTGCCACGACTCGGCAGAGTAGACCGGATCGCGCCCAACCCCTACGCGCACAGCACTACGGAGGGATAACCTCCGTTACTGTCACGCCCTGTACCTGTGTGGATTCGCACCCGGACGACCGACCGAGCGAGGACGACAGCCATGAGCAACGAGAGCACACAGAGCGCCGCGACCGCCGCCGAAGCGGCCCGCCGCTATTACGACACCGATGACGTCGACGCCTTCTACGACGCGGTCTGGGGCGGCGAGGACATCCACACCGGCATCTACGCCCACGAGCACGAACCGGTGGCGAAGGCCTCCCGGCGTACGGTCGAGAAGGCGGCCGACAAGGTCGCCGACCGCCTCGGCCCGGGCAGGACGGTCCTGGACCTGGGCTCGGGGTACGGCGGCCCCACCCGCTATCTGGCGGAACGCTTCAGGGGCCAGGTCGTGGCACTCAACATCAGCGAGAGCCAGAACGAACGGCACCGGCGCACCAATGCCGAGCACGGCCTCGACAACCTCATCCAGGTCGTCACCGGCTCCTTCCAGGACATCCCTTTCCCCGATGCCCACTTCGACGTCGTGTGGTCCCAGGAAGCGTTCTGCCACAGCGGAGACCGCGCAACGCTCCTCCGGGAGGCCACCCGCGTCCTCAAGCCGGGTGGCGACCTGGTCTTCACGGACATCATGGCGGTGGAGGACGCCCCTGCGGAGGCGCTGCGCCCGGTCGTGGCCCGCCTGGAGGTGACCGCCCTCGCGACTCCGTCCTTCTACCGCGAGCAGCTTCGCGAACTCGGCTTTCAGGATGTCGAGTTCGACGACCGCAGCGAGCAGTTGCTCACCCACTACGTCCGGCTGACCGAAGAGACCCGCCGCCGGGCGGCGGAGCTCCAGGACGTGATCAGCCCCGCGTATGTGAAGAGCCTCCTGGAGAACCTGCCCCTCTGGGTCGACGCCTGCCGGAACGACCACCTCCGCTGGGGCGTCTTCCACGCACACCGCCCGGAGTCGTGAGCGCGGGCACGACCCCCATATGCTCGGCGTTTACGCTCGAAGCGGGAAGGCCGGAGGGATCGTGCGACGCGTTGGGAAGGGGCCGCTCAGCCGCACATGGGCACTCGCCGCGGTGCTGATGGTGCTGGGCGGCTCGGCGGGGTGCGGTGGCGAGGGTACGGGGGCGCCCGAGGCGGCACGTTCCAAGGGCGGTGCACAGCGGGAGACGTTCCCTGATCCGGACGTGAGGCTTGATGCGGAGGGGCTGCGGAAGGCGCTGCCGGACCTTCAAGACATGCCGATCGGATGGAAGATCGGTGTGACACCGCTGTCCGTTCGGGAGGTCCCACCGGCCAAGCGGTGCACCGATGGCAACACCCGGAACTGCTTGCCCTGGTCGCGCAGAGGCAGCGTGCAGTACAAGGCACCGGGTGACACCGGCAGCGTGCACATAGATCTCTTCGCATTCCATGACCGCACGACAGCCGGTACCGACTTCAAGTCCGGAACCAGGCCCGGCTCGTACGGGAGCAGGCCGATGTCCATGCCGCCCGTCGGCAACGAGAGCGAAGCCCATGCCCTGCCCCGGGCTCCCTATGCCAGTCCGAGTCTTTCGATCACGGTTCGTGTGGGTACGGCGATGGCCCACATGGTCTATCAGGACGCGGATAAGCAGCCGGACAGTGCGAAGATCCTGCTCTCCCTGGCTCGGATGCAGGCGAAGCGGCTGCTGGAGGTCGAGCAGGGACGGACGCCGACGGCAACCGCCGGCTGAGCCGCCACCGGTGGGTGTGGAGCCCACCGGCGGCAACTCGCCCTACGAAAGGGTCAGATCCGCCGCCGTGCCGACGTACCGGACCGTTTCCGCGTCACTGCCGACGCGCCGCAGTCCGGCCTTCTCCAGCACCCGGCCCGAGGCCGGATTCGAGAGTTCGACGTTGGCGTACACGGTGTCCACGCCGGGTGCGGCCAGAACGAACCCGGCCAGGGCCCGGGTGGCCTCGGCGGCGTAACCGCGACCGCGCCGGGACGGCACGATGCCGTACCCGATCTCGATGGAACGGTCGGCGGGCGGCCAGAACAGCCCTATGGCGCCGACGACCAGGCCGGTCTCCCGCTCGACGATCTGCCGCTGGCCGTACGCCTCCCGCATGCATTCCGGCTGCTCGGCCATGAAACCGGCGATGGCACGGTCACCCTCGGCGGGAAAGTCCTCCGCCCAGCGAGCGAGCCGACGCTCGTCGAGGACGGCGGACAGCTCGTCGGTGGACCACTGCGTCAGCACGAGACGCTCGGTGATCAGATCCGTACCGGTCGGTGAGAAAGAGAAAGACACGCGAAACTCCTGGTTGACTTGAGGGCATGCTGATGAAGGTCGGCGCCAGCCATATTCATCAACCTCCCTTGCCACAGAAGTAGTCACGCACCTCACGCGTGTCCGGAGCCTAGCAAGACCCCACCAGCAGACGCCCTGCCGGGGCTCGAGCTTCGGGATCCGGGCGTCGAGATCCGAGCTCCCTGTCTGTGGAATGGGTGGTGGGTGACAACCCACCCTCCCTCCCAACTGCCGTCCCCACACGCACGGATGACAATTTGTGACCGAGTCGCCACGGCATGCTGTCGCCGTGTAGCGTCCCCCCACAACAGACAACCCCCGCCGGTGCTTGCGACACCGGACGGGGGTTTGACCAACAAGATCTACAGGGGATCTCCTTGGCTGCTGCCAACCTTATCGGCGCACCGCGTCCGCCCGCCATGGCGTCACCCGGTTACGGCAAACGTTCCGCGCCGGACCAAGCACCCCGCCGTCGTGACGACTTCGCACACTTACCCGAACGCGAAGCGTGCATCGCCTCGCACATCGACCGGCTGCCGGACGGCGCCGCCATCGACACGAAGACCCTCGCCGCCACCCTGCCCGCCTACGGCCAACAGGCCGTACGGTCCGGGCTCAACGCCCTCTCGCACGCGGGCCACCTGCGGCGGGTGCGAGAGCAGGTCGGCGAGGGGCGTACGCAGTGGGTGTTCCGTACGTACTTCTCGCGCACCCCGCGCGGTGACGCCTGGTGGGCGTGTTTCCTGGCGGGCGACGTGCCGGACGTCGTCGATTCGCCCGTAGCGGCGGCACCGCGCCCGACGGCCGAGGTTCACCCGGACGAGGAACCGCCGCCCCGCCCGGCGCGAACTGCGCGAACGGCGTGGACCGCGCGAGCGGCGCGCTCGGACGCTTACGAGGCCCTCGCCGCCCTCGGCCGCACCGACGCCCGCTTGACCCTCTCGGCCGCCGAATGCGCCGCCCTGGAGGACCTGGCCGCCGAGTGGCTGGCGCGTGGGGTGACACCGTCGGACTTCGCGCGGACCATCACGGCCGGACTGCCGGACGTGGTCCACTCACCGGGCGCCCTGACCCGCAAACGACTCATCGACAAACTGCCGCCCGAGCCGGTCCGCATCGCGCGGGCCGCGGCCCCCGACGCGCCTCGCCGCCTCATGGAATGCACCGGCTGCGGCACGCCCGGCCGCCCGGAGGCCCTGCCCGGCGGCCTCTGCCGCCCCTGCCGTGGCGACCTGTCCGACGAACCGCTCGGCGCGACGGAAGTCGAGATCCATGCCCGGATCGAGCGGCTGCGCGCGACCCTCCGCACACGCGAAAGGAGAAGGACATGACCATCCTGCAGGACGCACCACCCGATGTCGGGGCACCATTGAGGGGAGGAGGCGACACCATGACCCCCAGCGCTGCCGACCGGCCCCAAATGTCCGTCACCGAGTTCGAGGAGCTCGCCCGCACGTCGCCGGAGACCGTGCGGCTGGAGTTCATCAGCGGAAAGCTGGAGGTCAAGCCCGTGCCGGACGGCAGTCACGGAGCGATCGTCATGTGGCTGCTCAAGCAGTGCATGCAGCAGCGGCCCGAGCTGGCGCTGTACCCGGAACAGGGGCTGAAGGTCGAGGCCTACTGCAAGGGCCGAGCCATCCCGGACGGCTGTCTCGCGCCCGAGGACCACTTCGTGGGCCAAGGGAAATGGGCCAGTCCCGAAGGCGTACTGATGACCGTCGAGGTCACGTCGCACGACCCGGACACCGACCGCCGGGACCGCAGGGAGAAGCGGGACGGATACGCCGCAGCAGACATCCCGATCTACCTCCTCGTCGACCGTGACGCCTGCGAAGTCGTCGTCTACAGCCAGCCGGAAGCCGGCAAGTACCGGAACCGGCGGACCTATCCGTACGGCGAAACCGCGAAGATCCCCGAGCCTGTCGGGATCAACCTGGATACCGAGAGGTTCAAGAACTACGCCCGCTGACGGCGGGATCCTGCATCCAGGAGCCCGGATCAGTCACGCCGACCCGGGCTCAGGCCCTCCCACCCTCACTTACCTCCGCAACAACTCCGCAGCGATGAACGACAGTTCCAACGCCTGGCTCCGGTTCAAGCGCGGGTCGCAGGCCGTCTCGTAGCGGTCCGACAGATTTCCGTCCAGGACCTCCGACGTGGTGCCGCCCAGGCACTCCGTGACGTCCTCGCCGGTGAGCTCCAGGTGCACACCGCCCGGGTGGGTGCCCGCCGCGCGGTGGACCTCGATGAAACCGCGCAGTTCGTCGACGATGTCGTCGAAACGTCGTGTCTTGACGCCGCGGCTGCCCGTGATCGTGTTGCCGTGCATCGGGTCGCAGATCCACAGCACCGGGTAGCCGGCGTCCCGGACCGCGCGGACCAGGGGCGGCAGGGCCTCGCGGATGCGGCCCGCGCCCATGCGGGTGATGAGCGTGAGGCGGCCCGGGTCGCGGGTCGGGTCGAGGCGGTGGCAGAGGGCGAGGAGGTCGTCCGGCTCCATGGTCGGGCCGACCTTCACGCCGATCGGGTTGTCGATGCCGGCGGCGAATTCGACGTGCGCGCCGTCCAGTTGACGGGTGCGCTCGCCGATCCACACCATGTGGGCCGAGGCGTCGTGCCAGGCCGATCCGCTGTGGTCCCAGCGGGTCAGGGCCTGCTCGTAGGGAAGGATCAGGGCCTCGTGCGAGGTGAAGAAGTCGAAGCCGTGCTGCTCCGGCGCGGCGGGCTGGTTGCCGGGGCGCGAGGCGAGATAGCGCAGGACGTGGTCCATGTCGTCGAGCAGGGCGACGTGGCGCGGGTCGGCGGCGGCCGCCCCGACGTGCTCGCGGTTCCAGGCGTGCACCTCGTCCAGCGTCGCGAAACCGTCCGCGGTGAACATGCGCAGCAGGTTCAGGCTGGAAGCGGACCGGTAGTAGGCGTACAGCAGCCGGTCGGGGTCGGGGCGGCGGGCCTCGGGCGTGGGTGCGCTGCCGTTGACCATCTCGCCGCGGTAGCTGGGCAGGAGCAAGGGGCCGGACGGGCCGTCGACGGGCTCGAACGGGTTGGAGCGCGGCTTGGCCATCTGGCCGGCGATGCGGCCCACCTTGACCACGGGCAGCCCGCTGCCGAAGGCGAGGACGGTGGACATCTGAAGGATGACCTTGACCTTGTTGTAAACGGCGTCGGCGTGGAAGGAGCCGGTGGACTCCGCGCAGTCACCGGCCTGGAGGAGAAAGCCGTCGCCCAAGGCCGCCGCGCCGAGGGCGGCGCGTAACCGGGCGCTCTCCGCCGCGCTGACCAGCGGCGGGAGGAGGGCGAGCTGGTCGACGACGGAGTCGAGGGCGGCGGTGTCGGGCCATTCGGGCTGCTGGGCGGCCGGGTGTTCCTGCCAGGAGCCGGGGCTCCAGCCGGCCCCGGTGGTGGGGGTGGACGGTGTGCCGAAAGGGTTCGATACGAAGGTGAACGCGGTCATGATCCGGTATCCGTTTCCTGTGGGGCGGTTGCCATGTCCAGGGACCCGACCCGCCCGTCAGCCTTTCCGGTCGGCGCCGCGCGCGACGATCCTCATGCGCACGGTCACCACGTGCTCCCCGACGGCGTCGATCACATCGCCGCGCACCCCGAGGATGTCGCTGCCGCCCAGCGACCCGGCCGACTCGACGGTCGTGACGACCGACACCCGGTCGCCCGCCCGCATCGGACGGGTGTAGTCGAACCGCTGGTCGCTGTGGACCACGCGGCTGAAGTCGAGACCCAGCTCGGGGTCCTGGACGACCTGGTCGGCGGCCCGGTGGGCGATGGTGAAGGGGAAGGTCGGCGGGGCGATCACGTCGTCGTGGCCGAGGGCACGGGCGGCGACGGGGTCGGTGTAGGCGGGGTGGAGGTCGCCCACGGCCTCGGCGAACTCGCGGATCTTCTCGCGGCTCACCTCGTACGGGGGCGTGGGCGGGTAGGTACGGCCGATGAAGGAGGGGTCCAGGGGCATCTCAGGCGCTCCGGTGGTGAAGGTGTGGCAGTGGGGTGGCGGCGGCCAGCCACTCGGCCTGCCAGGCGGCGGCCAGCCGGGGCGGGCCGGGCCGCACGTCGGAACCCACCCAGCAGGTGACCGGGCGGATGCCGTGCAGGGCGTTGGTGAACCACGCCTCGCGGCCGGCCAGGTCGGTCGGCACGGCGCGGCGCAGGCGCACCGGGATGCCCCGCTCGGCGGCCAGCTTCAGCACCCAGGCGCTGGTGACGCCGGGCAGGACGCGCAGCGTGGGGTCGACGGCACAGAGTGCGTCGCCGTCCCACCACAGGAGGTTGGCGGTGGCGCCCTCCAGGACCAGGCCGGAGGGGGTGGTGAGCAGCGCCTCGTTCGCCCCGGCCGCGATCGCGGCGGCCCGCAGCTCGCCGAGGTGGTCGAGGTCCGGCCCCTTGCGGCGGGGCAGCGTCCGCTGATCGCTCCGCCCGGAGATCCACACCTGTACGGAGCGGGTGCGGGCGGGGGCGGGGCGGACGCGGAACTGGAGCCGTGTCCCGTCCCCGTCCGCCACCAGCTCCGCCCTCGGGAACCACTCCCCCGTGGCGGGCAGCCGGCTCAGCGCCGCGTCCCAGAACCTGTCCACCTCCTCGGCGGACGGGCCGCCGGCCTCGGCGCAGGCGGCCGCGAACCGCCGCCGGTGGCCCTCGACGGCGCGGGCCGCGCCGTCCTGGACGAGCCAGGAATCGGCGGCCAGCAGCCGGGAGGCGACGGGGGGCCTCTCCTCCGTCAGCCGCCCCGAGGGCCCGGCGACGAACACGGTCGGCGTTGCTGTCGTGGTCATCGCAGACCGGGCGTCTCGAGGGCCCGCTCGGGGAACGTCGCCCCGAGCAGCCGCAGGATCGGGGTGGCCTTGACGGCGGTCTCCTCGTACTCCTCCTCGGGGTCGGAGAGCGCGGTGATCGCGCCGCCGACGCCGTAGCGGACCCGGTCGGGTGTGATGACGGTGGTGCGGATGGCGATGCTCAGATCGGCGGCGCCGTTGAGGGAGAAGTAGCCGATCGCGCCGGAGTAGACGCCGCGCGGGCCCGCCTCCAGGTCGTCGATGATCTGCATGGTGCGGATCTTGGGGGCGCCGGTCATCGAGCCGCCGGGGAAGGCGTTCCGCACGCAGTCCACCGCCGAGCTGTCGGCCTTGAGCCGGGCGCGGACGGTGCTGACGAGCTGGTGCACGGTCGCGTAGCTCTCGATGTCGAACATCTTGTGCACCGAGACCGAGCCGACCTCCGCGCACCGGCCGAGGTCGTTGCGGACCAGGTCGACGATCATCAGGTTCTCGGCGCGGTCCTTCTCGCTGGCCCGCAGGTCCTCGGTCAGGGCCTGGTCCTCGGCGGGCGTGACACCGCGCGGGCGGGTGCCCTTGATGGGCTTGGACTCGGCGACCTTGTGCCGGTCGATGCGCAGGAACCGCTCGGGCGAGGTGCTCAGTACGGACAGCGCGCCGAAGTTCAGCAGTGCGGCGAAGGGCGCGGGGGACGTGCGGCGCAGGAAGCGGTAGCTGTCCCAGGGGTCGATCGAGCCCTCGGCGTCGATCATGTTGGTGAGGCAGACCTCGTAGGTCTCGCCGGCGTTGATCGCCTCCTGGCAGGCGCCGATCAGGTCGAGGTAGGCGCGCCGGTCGTGGCGCAGGCTCACCTCGAGCGAGGCGCCCGGATCGGCCGGCGTGGCGTCGGCGCCGAGGCCCGTGAGGCGGCCCAGCCGCTCGGCCGTGGCGTCCAGCCAGGTACGGGCCTGGGTGTCGTCGTCGGCGGGGGCGAGGGCGAGGAGGTGGGTGGTGGAGGTGGCGTGGTCGAACACCACCGCGCGGTCGGCGAAGATCAGGGCGCCGTCGGGGTTGGGCGAGGAGTGGGCGGCGCTGCCGCCGCACTCGGCCTTCAGCTCGTAGCCCAGGTAGCCGACCCAGCCGAGGGCGAACTCGAAGGGCAGCGCGGGCACCTCGACGCGGCGCGCGCGCAGATCGGCGTCCAGCCAGTCCAGGAACGGGGTGCTCAGCACCTCGGTGGTGCCGTCGGACTTCTGCCGGGTCACGGTGCAGTTCTCGACGTCGGCGAGCACCACCTCGGCCAGCGGGCCGGTGGCATCACCCATGACGGAGAACCGGCCGAGCCGGTCGTCGGGACGGCTGCTGTCGAGCCAGTAGGCGTGCGGGGCGGCACGGAAGAGGTGGTCGTAGGCCACCTCGGGGTCCCACTGGGTGGGCAGGGCGGTGGTGTGCACACGGAAGTGCGGCACGGGTGCGGCCTCCGGGACGGAGGTACCGGCTCCGGTGGTGCGGCCCACGGTTGCGGCCGAGGGCTTGGCGCGGCGGCGCCCCGGGAGCCCGTGACGCTCGGCCAACTGCGCGAAGTTGGCGAGTAGTTGATGGCCGTGCTCGGTGCATATGGACTCCGGATGGAACTGCACGCCCCACTGCGGGCGGGTACGGTGCCGCAGCCCCATCAGGATCCCGTCCGGCGTCCAGGCCGTCGCCTCCAGCCCGTCGGGCAGGGCGCTGACGGCCAGCGAGTGGTAGCGCACCACCTCGAACGGCGAGGGCAGCCCGGCGAACAGGTCCGTACCGTCGTGGAGCACCGGCGAGGACCTGCCGTGCCGGGGCTCGGGAGCACGCTCCACCGTGCCGCCGTGCACATGCGCCAGGCCCTGGTGCCCCAGGCAGACGCCGAGCAGCGGCACTTCGGAGTCGCGGATGATGTCGCGGCAGATCCCGAAGTCCCCCTCCCGCTCGGGGGTGCCCGGCCCCGGGGAAATGATGACGCCGTCGAACTCCGCCAGGTGCTCAGGCCGCCACAGCGGATCGTCGTTGGTGACCACGACGGGTTCGTAACCCGTGGCCTGCGCGACGTAGTGGGCAAGGTTGTAGGTGAACGAGTCGTAATTGTCCACGATGAGCGTACGCATGCAAGGACTCTCCCTGGATGAATCAGCGGGCCGAATCAAGGCCAAGACATCAATGGCGGAGCCGACCTTCGGCCGACTATTCCCAGCGCAAAAAAATAATTCACACGAAATTAACGGTGACAACATGGGCGCCGAATTGGACGGGCCACCCGGAAGACGACCGTCCGGCAACATGACGGGACACGGCCACAATGGATCGCGCAGATCACATCCAGGTGAAAACAGAGCTTGCATATTCCGTTTCGCCGACCCGGGTGACCCTCATGGCCCGGCGCGCCGCCCCACCCGCCGGCCCCGAACTTCTCGCTGCTCGCTACTCGTGAACATGGCCCTCATACCCCCGTACCACGGCACTGTCCAAGCGGAGTTGACCCTCAACCGCCCACGCCCCACGACGGGGCCCCGGCAGTGACGGGAAATCAACCTAGCAACATCCGCAGGATGTTTGCCCTAATGTGACGCACGTCATTTGATCGATAGCGTCTTGCCAGGAACGATGGCATGTTTCCAGTCGGGACGGCCAAATCCCGACGTATTACGGATGGATAACGGGGGGTTACCGGGGGTGCTCTCGGACAGTTGTTGCGCACTCGCGAGGCCGCGTCTACGGTGGCTTTCGTGTACGGGGGCAACCGTGGCCGGGTGGCGCGGCGTCATAGATCGAGACGGGGGAAGACGGCTCGATCCCGCAAGACGCAGGCGCACCTTCGATAATTCACTCGCGTAAGTCGCCAGCCTCCGTGCAACCTTCTGTGCGGCCCGGCAACGGGCGCCCGCCGGTGCGGGCTTCACACTCTGGAGCATCGATGTATCACGGGGCAGCAACGCAGTTACCCGGCGCCACGACCGGCGCCGACTGGGTCGACGACACCTTATTGAGCGGCTCCTCGGACGACGTCTGCCTCGTCCTCGACCGCGAGATCGACCGCAGCACCCTCCGCCGCGCCGTGCGTGACTGCGAAGCGACCCTCACCCAGGCCGGGTTGAGGGCCGGGGGCACGGCCGCCCTCCGGCTGCCGCCCTCGCTGGCGTACGTGGTCCACCTCCTCGCGGTCTGGCGGCTCGGCGCCCAGGCGGCGCTGCTGGACCACCGGCTCACCGCCCCCGAGACCGAGCGCGCGCTGGAGACCGCGGCGCCCCAACTCCTGATCTCCACCGCGAAGTCCGCCGGTGCGCTGCGCGGCTTCCACCAAGTGGACGTGGACCTCACGCCGTACCCGGGCCGCCCCGCCGCGACCGGCCATCTGCTCCTCCAGCTCAGCTCCGGGACGACCGGCCCGTCGAAGGCCATCGGCCGCACGGCCGCGAGCCTGACCGCCGAGCTCGACAGCTACGCACGGATCGACGGCATGCCGGGGCCCGGCGGGCGGCTGGTCGCCCTCAGCTCGCTCACCCACACCTACGGCCTCATCGGGGGGCTGCTGCACAGCCTCCACAACAACGTCCGTTTCACCCTGCCCGCCCGCACCACCCCCGCCGGGGTCATGGACACCGTCCTCGCGCACCCCGCCCCGACCCTGCTCATGGGCGTGCCCGCGCAGTTCACCCTGCTGGGGTCGGTGGCCGAGCCGCCGCGCATGCCCCAGCTCGTCCAGGCCCTGTCGGGCGGCGGCCGGACCCGTCCGCAGCTCGCCGCCACCTTCGCCGACCGGTTCAGCGCCCCGCTCGGCGACTGCTACGGCATGACCGAGACGGGCGTCATCGCCACCGACATGAGCGGCGCGATGCGCCCGGCGACCGGCTGGGCCGCCCCGGGGGTCCGGGTCCGCGTCGACGAAGGCGAACTCCTCGTCGCCGCACCCGAATCCCCCTACCTCGCCGACCACATCGGCGACCGGCCGTCGGGCCGCTGGGCCGACGGCTGGCTGCGCACGCGCGACGCCGGCGAGATGGACGACGTCACCGGCCTGATCACCGTGCGCGGCCGACTCGACTCCCAGGTCTCCGTCCGGGGGCTGAAGGTGGACCTGAGCGAGGTCGAGGACACCCTCACCGCCCTGCCGGGTGTGCGGGAGGCCGTCGTCCTGTACGGCGACGGGATCAACGCCTACGTGGAGCTGGAGGCCGCGACCACGCTCGACGGGATCGAGGAGGCGCTCGGCCGGAAGCTCGCCGACTTCAAGCTGCCGCGCCGCTGGTACGTCATGCCGAAGCTGCCCCGCACGGTGACGGGCAAGCCACTGCACGACCAGGACGCCCTGCGGGCGGCCGCGGAGCGGGACGGGTACACACGATGAAACACACGGGGGGCAAGGCGTGTTCGGGGGGCTGTACGGAATCCCGTTGCACGGGGGCGGGTTGCACGTGGTCACGTGGCACGGCATCACGTTCCACGGGGCCCGGTTTCACGGGGACGCGTGGCACGGGGGCGCGTTTGACGGGGGCGCGTTTGACGGGATCAAGGCGTCGGGTCGGGGCCCGTCAGCACGACCGGCGCGCCTGTCGCGGCGGGTCCGGCGGCGGCGACGGCCAGCAGGTACCCGCCGGGTATCCGGGGGGCGGCCGTACTCATTCCCGGATCGCCCGGGACGGGTGCCAGCACGGGCGACCGGGCGAGGCGAGGGGCATCCGTCCACGGGTCAGCGTCCGTCCACGGCAGTCCGTCCGTCCACGACAGCCCGTCCGGGTGCAGCAGCCCGTCAGGCTGCGACAGCCCGTCCGACCACGACGAACCCGCCGGGTACGGCACCGGACGGCGCAGTCCGCCGTCGGATAGCCCCAGGCCGCGCACCTTCCCGATGGCCTCCTTGTGGGTCCACAGCCACAGGAAGGCAGCGGGCTGCTCCAGGGCCGGGCGGTCCGCGAGCCACCGGGCCTCGGCCGCCGAGAACCAACGGCGGCCCAGCGCCACGGCCGGCAGCGGACGCAGGCGTTCGACATCCACTCCCACCGGGCCCAGCCGGCTCAGCGCCACAGCCACCACACCGGCGCAATGGCTGACGCTCACGTGCAGCCCCTCGGCCGCGCCGCCCAGCCGGGGACGGCCCCCGGGCTCCCGCCCGATCCGTATCTCCCCCGGTGGCACCCGCAGGACGTCCGCCGCCGCCTCCCGCACCAGCGGGGCGCTGTCCGGCCGCCGCTCCCGGCTGTGCGTCAGCCGGACGACGACCACATCGCCCGGGCCGACCGGCTCCGGGGCCTCCGACACGACCTCACTCATACGTCACACCCATAAGTCAGGAGTCAACCAAGTGAGCACCGAAACCCGCGAATTCGTCCTGGACGTGCTGCGCGAACTCAACTACGAGGTCGACGGCGTCACCGACGCGACCCCGCTCGGCGACGAGGGTCTGGAGCTGGAGTCGCTCACCCTCGCCGAGGTCACGATGCGGCTGGAGGAGAAGTACGACGTCCAGTTCACCGACGAGGAGCTGGAGGGCCTGGCCAAGGTGACCCTCGGCGACTTCGTCTCCCAGATAGTGGACCGCGCGACCGCGGGCCAGGGCCGATGACCGCCGCACCCGCCCTGACCAAGGAACTGCTGATCGAGATCCTCGCCGAGTACGGGGAGCGGGAGGCCGGCGACATAGCCGAGCGCGTCGACTCGCTGGAGCTGGCGTGGCTCGTCCACTCGCTGGAGGAGCGGTACGACCTGGAGCTGGACCTCGACGACGTCCAGCTCGCCCGGATGACGACGCTGGACGACGCGCTGGGCGTCCTCGGTGAGGTCCTTCCCTCCCCCAAGGACGGGACGGGCGACGGAACAGGAGGTGAGGGGAGTGACCGTAAGGCAGCACAGCACGCGTAAACCCGTTGTCGTCACCGGACTTGCCGTGACCACGGCCTTCGGGCGCGGTCTCGAAGCGCTGCGGCAGGGACTCGCCGCCGGGCAGCCGGCCTTCGGGCCGGTCACCCGCTTCGACGTGGCCAGGCGGCGGGTGGACCGGGCCGCCACCCTGCCCGGCGACCCGCACCTGATCGACGAGATCACCGACGCGGTCACCCAGGCGATCGGCCGGGCAGGGCTGGGCGCCGAGGCGGCGGCCCGCACGCCACTGCTCTTCGCCCGGCACGGCGACCAGGCACCGCCCAGGCTGACGCTGCCCGAGCACCACGCACAGGCGCAGCACACCAGCGGCACCGAGATCGCCGAGCGGTGCGGGCTGCGCGACGCGACCCGTACGTACACCAACGCCTGTGTCGCGGCGAGCACCGCCATCGCGGACGCGGCAGCCCTGATCGCCGCGGGGCGCGAGGAGCGGGTCGTGGTGGCGGCGGGCTACTTCGTCGACGCCGACGCCTACGCGCTCTTCGACGCCGGCCGGGCCCTGGCCGCGGACGGGCACCTGCGCTCGTTCAGCCAGGACCGCAAGGGACTGCTCCTCGGCGACGGCCTGGGCGCGGTGGTCCTGGAGTCCGCCGAGGCGGCGGCGGACCGGGGGGCCACCCCGATCGCCGCCCTGCTGGGCTGGGGACGGGCCGGGGACGCGTTCCACGTGTGCCAGCCCCACCCCGAGGGCCTCGGCATGGCCGCCGCCATCGAGGCGGCGCTCGGCCGCGCGCGGCTGGCCCCCGACGACATCGACTACATCAACGCGCACGGCACCGGCACCCCCCTCAACGACTCCGCCGAGACGGCCGCGATCCGGCGGGCCTTCGGCGAGGCGGCCCGGAAGGTTCCGGTCAGCTCCACCAAGTCGCTGCACGGCCACACCCTGGAGGCCTCCGGGGTCGTCGAGTTCGCGGTGTCCGTGCTGACGCTCCAGGAAGGAACCGTCCCCGTGAACGCGGGCTACCTCGGGCCGGACCCGGCCTGCGAGCTGAACCTCGTGGTGGACGCCCCCCAGCGGGTGGCGCCCCAGGCCGTGCTGTCCCTCAACGCGGCCTTCGGCGGGGCCAACACCGCCCTGGTGCTCGGGGCGGTGGCGGCATGACCGGGCTGTCCGTGGAGGGGCTCTCGGTCCTGTCCCGGGCCGAGTGGCCGGAGGCCGGGGACGACCCGGTCAAGGGTCCGCCGAAGCTGGCCGGGTTCGTGGTGTCGTCGTTCGCCCCGCTGGCCGCCGAGGCCGCCGAGCGCTGCCTCAGGCGCGCCCACGGCGAGCCGCCCGCCGAGCCCGGACGGGAGCGGCGCACGGCCGTGCTCGTCGTGAGCAAGGCCGGCGACACCGCCACCGACCGGGCCGTCGCCAAGGCCGTGGACGCCGGCCGGTCCGTCCAGCCGCTGCTGTTCTTCCAGTCCGTGCCCAACGCCGTGATCGGTTACGTGGCCAAGCGCTGGGGCCTGGTCGGCCCGGTGGTGTGCCTCAGCCCGGAGAGCGACCCCGAACAGGAGGCGCTGGCGACGGCGGACCTGCTCCTGCTGGACGACGCGGCCGACGACGCACTGATCGTGCTGCTGGAACTGGCGACGGAGGACGGCGCGCACGGCACGGCCACGGCCCTGCTGGTCGGGCCGGACACAGCGAGCGAGGTGGAAGCGTGAGTGACGACGACAACCTGTCCGAGAACGACCTCACAGCGGCGCTCCGGCAGTTCTGGTGGCTGCACGACGCCCGCTGGTACCAGGGCGTGAAGAAGCGCTTCGGCCAGGAGGCCGCCAACGAGATCAACGCCGAGGCACTGCGCTTCGTCGGCCGTCGTGTCGGCACCTGGTACGCGAACACCCACGGCGTACCGGACGGCTCCTCGCCCGCCGAGCTGGCGAAGGCGGTGGCGGGCCTGACCCGCACGATGATGACTGAGCAGATGATGCGCAGCCACGTCGAGGAGATCGGCGAGGAGAGCCTGGAGACGGTCGTCACCGAGTTCTTCGCCCTGCGGATGCTCAAAGCCGCCCGCTCGCTGGAGGGGTACGACTGCCCCTGCCTGGACATGCGGGGCGGCTGGTACGAGGGGCTCGGGGTGAAGGTCCAGGAGACCACCGTGGAGTGCATGCGCACCGGGGGAAGCGCGTGCCGGTTCCACACGGAGGTTCGTAGAGAGGCGCACACCGAGGTCTCGGCAGAAATCCCGGTTTCGGCAGAGGTTCCCGCAGAACAGGCGAGTTGACGCGATCCGGTCTTCCGGGGCCGGGCCGCGAAGTACAGGCGTACAGGTCGAGAAAGGTCGCAAGAGTTCCATGTCCGGTTCGGATGCCGCCCAGTTAGTCACCCCGGAGACCACCGCCCCACCACCGGACACCGGACAGGACGCCGCCTACGCGCGCGGCGGACTGACGCTGCTCATGGCGTGCGGCGCGACGTTCGTCGCGTTCCTCGATGTCTCGGTCACCTACGTCGCCTTCCCCAGCCTGCACAAGAGCTTCCCCGACGCCTCCCTGTCGGCGCTCTCCTGGGTGGTCAGCAGCTACACCGTCGTCTTCGCCGCCGTTCTCGCGCCCGCCGGGCGGCTGGCCGACGTGCTGGGGCGCCGGGCACTGTTCCTGCTGTCCGTAGCCGGATTCACGCTCGCCTCCGGCCTGTGCGCGATCGCACCCACGGTGGAGTTCCTGGTCGGCATGCGGGTGCTCCAGGGCATCTCCGCCGCCGGGATGATTCCTTCCGCGCTGAGCCTGGTGCTGTCCTCACGCCCGCCGGAGCGCCGCTCGAGCGCCATCGGCCTGTGGGGCGCCAGCAGCTCGGCCGCGGCGGCCGTCGGCCCGCCGCTGGGCGGCCTGCTGGTCGACAGCTTCGGCTGGCCGTCGGTGTTCCTGATCAACGTGCCGCTGGGTGTGGTGCTGGTCGTGGCGTCCTACCGGATCCTGCCGCCCCGGACGGGGCCGGCCGGCCGGATGCCCGACCTGATCGGCACCCTGGCGGTGGCGCTCGGCGTGGGCGGCGTGGTCGCCGCCCTGACGGAGGGCAGCAGCTGGGGCTGGACCTCGCCCGCGTTCCTCGGGGCGCTGCTGGGCGGGGCGGTGCTGCTGGCCCTGGCGCTCCTGCGCTCCCGCCGCCACCCGGCGCCGGCGGTGGAGATCTCGCTGTGGCGCAGCCGTAAATTCCGGGTCGCCAACATCGCGTTCGTGCTGTTCGGCGGCTCGATGTACTGCTGGCTGCTGGCCGCGCCGCTGTTCGCCACCGAGATCTGGGGCTATTCGGAGGTGGAGGCCGGGCTGGCGCTGGCGCCCGGCGCGGTGATGTCCGTGATCGCCTCGGTGCTGGCGGGCCGCTACGCCCGTGCCCACCAGCGGGTGGCGGTCGTCGTGGGCGGCGTCCTGTTCGCCGTCCAGTGCGGCATCTGGATGATCGGCCTGGAGTCGAAGCCGGACTTCCTGGTGGTCTGGCTGCCCGCCACCCTGATCGGCGGTGTGGGCATCGGCGCGGTCATGACCGGCCTGTCCAGCGCCTCGGCCACCGCCCTGCCGCCCCGCCTGTTCGCGGCGGGCGCGGGTCTGGCGACGACGGCGCGGCAGGTGGGAGCGGCCCTGGGCACGGCGGCCTTCGCGGCGCTGATGGCCGTGCTCGGCGGTGAGAGCGGCAAGACGCTCGACGGCTTCCGGCAGGTGTTCGTGATGTGCACGGTCCTCGCGGCCCTGGCGGCCGTAGCGGCGCTGTGGCTGACGGACCCGAAGCAAAAGGCGTCGCAGGAAAAGGCGTCGCAGGAAGCGGAGCACTGATTCAGGCGGAGCACTGACTCGACGGAGGAGTGGACATGAAGAACGATCCGAAGCTGCCGGACGGCGTTGCGGACGCCGCCCCGGACGGTGTTCCGGGCGGCATCCCGGACGGTGTGCCGGACCACGACGAGAACGACCCGGCGGAGCACGCGGTCATCGTCCGCCTGGCGGGCAACTGGCACCGCAGGGCGGCGGTCAAGCGCGAGGAACCCGAGCTGGACGAACTGTTCGACGTCGACAAGCTCGACTACCCCGAGCGCATACTGCCGTTCCGCGAGCACCCCACGTATCTGGCCCTGGACCCGGAGGAGCGCTCCCGGCTGCTCAGCTGGGCATGGGTCGCGTACAACCGCACGACGGTGCTGCTGGAGGGCCAGGTCGTCAACCCGGCCTTCCAACTGGCCCTGGACGGCTGGTTCCCCAGCCTGGGCGGGGAGAAGCTACAGCGCTCGGTGGCCCAGGCGATGGTCGACGAGCAGTACCACACCCTCATGCACATGAACGCGAGCGCGGTCACCCGCCGCCGCCGGAGCGAGGCGTTCCCGGACGCCGCGCTGCCCCTGCCCCGCGTCGCCCGGGAACACGCCCGGCTGCGCGACTCCTGGCCGGAGCAGTGGCAGCGCTCGCTGACCACCCTGGGCTTCGCGACGGTCGCGGAGATCTCCATCAACGCGTATCTGAACCTGATCGCGGAGGACACGGAGATACAGCCGGTGAACAGCGCCACCGTCCGCATACACAACCGCGACGAGTACTGCCACGCGTCGATATCCACGGTCCTCGCCGAGAGGGTCTACGCGGACCTGGACGAGAAGGGCCGCCGGTTCTTCCTGGACTCCCTGGTGGCGGGGCTGGACGGCTTCGTGGCCAACGACTTCGCCACCTGGCACCGGATCATGGACCGGACGGGCCTGCCGGGCGGCCACGAGATGCTCCACGACATCGAGAACGCGACGGGCAAGCGGCCGCTGATCCACGACTACAGCGGGCTCCGGGGCCTGGTGGAGCGGCTGGGCGTGGAGGACGACCTGGAGTTCGACTGGTCGCGGACCATCACGGATTCGGAGCCGGCGCCACTGACGTAGCAAGCGGGGCGGAACGTCAGGACGGACGAAACGGCGAACGGGAGCAGAGAGAAGTGAACCCCATGGAACAACGGGAGCCCCGCACGGTGTTGATCACCGGCGGCAACCGCGGCATCGGCGCGGCGACGGCCCGGGCCTTCGTGGCCCTGGGCGACCGGGTCGCGGTCACCCACCGCGGCAGCGAGACCCCCGAGGGCACGTTCGGCGTCGAGTGCGACGTCACCGACACCGCGTCCGTGGACAAGGCCTTCACCACGGTGGAGCGGGAGTTGGGCCCGGTCGGCGTCCTGGTGTCGAACGCGGGGATGACCGCGGACGGCCTCCTCATCCGCATGAAGGAGGAACAGTTCCTGCGCGTCCTCGACACCAACCTCGCGGGCGCCTGGCGCTGCTCGAAGCGCGCCGTCCCCCAGATGCTGCGGCAGCGGGGCGGCCGCATCATCCTGATCTCCTCGGTGGCGGGCCTCCTCGGCAGCGCGGGCCAGACCAACTACGCCTCCAGCAAGGCGGGCCTGGTGGGCCTCGCCCGCTCCCTCACCCGTGAGTACGGCGCCCGCAACATCGCCGCGAACGTGGTGGCCCCCGGCCTCATCGAGACCGACATGACCGCCGGCCTCTCCGAGGCCCACCTCGCCGAACAGCGCGAACAGATCCCGCTCGGCCGCACGGCCACGGCCGACGAGGTCAGCGGCGCGGTGACCTGGCTGGCGAGCGACGCGGCCGCGTACGTGGCGGGCGCGGTGATCCCGGTGGACGGAGGACTGGGGATGGGCCACTGAGCACCGCGCCCCTGCGTCACTCCCCGCTCAGCACCCTGACCGGCGATCCGCCGAGGTAGGCGTTGACGGCCTCGACGGAATCGCCGTAGACGAGCGCGAAGTTGTCGCCGGTCACATAGCCGATGTGCGGGGTCAGCACGGTGTTGGGCGCGTCGAGCAGCCGGTGCCCGGCGGGGAGCGGCTCCTCCTCGTACACATCGAGCCCCGCACCGGCTATCCAGCCTTCACCGAGGGCCTTGACCAGGGCCGTCTCGTCGACGATCTGCGCGCGCGAGGTGTTGACCAGGAACGCGCTGCGCCGCATCCGCCGCAGATCGTCCTCGGCGACGAGCCCGGTGGTCGAGTCGGACAGCCGCAGATGCACGCTGACGATGTCGGACGAGGAGAACAACTCCTCTTTGCCGACCGCCCGCACCCCCACGGCCTCGGCCCGCTCGGCGGTCATATGAGGACTCCAGGCAACGACGTCCATCCCGAACGCGGCCCCCACGGCGGCAACCCGCTTGCCGAGCTTCCCCAACCCCACAACCCCGAGCGTCCCCCCGGCCAACCCGGTCCCGACCCCACTCTGCCAACTCCCCCCGCGCAGCCCCGCATCCTGCGCCCCCGCCCTGCGGCTCAGCTCCAGAATCAGCGCCCAGGTCAGCTCAGCCGCCGGGAAGGGCGTCATGCGCGTCCCACTCACGACGACGCCCTGCCGCGCGGCGGCGGCGAGATCGATCGCGGCATTGTGCATCCCGGCGGTGACGAGCAACTTCAGCCGCGGAAGCCGGGAAAGAACCTCCGCGGGGAAGGGCGTCCGCTCACGCATGGCAACGACGGCGTCGTAGTCCGCGAGCCGCTCGACCACGGCCGCGGGATCGGCAAGGTGATCAGGGAAGAACCGCACCTCAGCGCCGGCCGAAAGCCCCGACCAGCAGGGAAGAGCGGCTGCGGCGTTGTTGTAGTCGTCGATGACGGCGATACGCATAACGAAGATCCCCTGTTCGAACGATCCGACGTCGGCGCCGCGTACGGGCCCGGTGATCATTCTGGCCCCGCCGAATAACAATAACTTTGTTAAACTCCTCACATGGCTGATACCCCCGTCCCCGGCGAAGGCCCCATCCGGCCGGTGTCCGTCTCCCTCCACGAGGGCACGATCGCAGCCCTCAAGGAGCGCACCGGCAAGCGTGGCATGTCCGCGTATGTCGAAGCCCTCATCCAGCGCCAATTGGAGCGCGACCGACTGCGCGAGCTGATCGAGGCCGCCGAGGCCGAGCACGGCCCGGTCGACCCGGCCGCGGTCGAGGCGAAGCGGGCCATCCTGCGCGGTGAAGCACGCAACTCGGCAGACGCCGCGTGAGCGGCACGCTCGTCCTCGATTGCGAAGGGCTGTCCAAGCTCGTACAGCGCTCCCCCGAACTCTCCGAGTGGCTGTCCGCAGCCGAGGCAGAGGACATGCGCGTAGTCATCAGCTCCGTCACGCTCGTGGAAGCGCGCGACCCGAGGGTGAACCAGGCGCGATTCGACTACGCCGTCTCACGCGTGACGATCATCCCGCCCACGGAAGCCATAGCCCGGCACGCGAGCAAACTCCTCGCCGCGGCGGGCCTGCACGGCCACAAGTACGCACTCGACTCAATCGTGGCGGCCACCGCGCTGGCTTCACCGACCCCGGTCACCGTGCTGACCTCCGACCCCGAGGACCTCCTGATGCTGTGCGGCCCGAGCGTCCACGTCGTCAAGATCTGAGCGGGCGGAGCGGGCCGAACCGCACGAGGTATCACGGCGGAGGCCAGGCAAAAGCAAAAGCCCCAGGTCACGGCGAGTGAGTCCTGGGGCTTCTACAGAGCCGCCTTCGGGATTCGAACCCGAGACCTACGCATTACGAGTGCGTTGCTCTGGCCAACTGAGCTAAGGCGGCAAGCTGCCGAAACGCCGGAGCGGCATCAGCAGCGCGGCCTAGTCTACACAGTTTCCAGGGGTGCTCCGTACCCGGTGAGCGGGAGGGGGAAGCGCAGGTCAGGTGCACTTCCGGGCGGCGGGGGGCGGGGTGGTGGTGAGGAGGTAGCTGTTGATCGTCGTGTCGATGCAGGCACTGCCCCGGGTGTAGGCCGTGTGGCCGTCTCCCTCGTAGGTGAGGAGGTGGCCCGAGGAGAGCTGGGAGGAGAGGGCGCGGGCCCAGGCGTAGGGGGTGGCGGGGTCGCGGGTGGTGCCGACGACGAGGATGGGGGCGGCGCCCTCGGCCTCGATGCGGTGGGGGCGGCCGGTGGCGGGTACGGACCAATAAGCGCAGCTCAGAGCCGCCCAGGCGAGGCTTTCGCCGAAGACCGGGGACGCCTCCTTGAAGTCGGCGACGGCGCTGTGGACCTCGGCCGGGCTGCGGAAGGCCGGGGGGAGGTCCAGGCAGTTGACGGCCGAGTTGGCATACATGAGGTTGGCGTAGGAGCCGCGCTGATCACGCTCGTAGTAGGCGTCGGAGAGCTTGAGCAGCGGGCCGCCGTCGTTGTTCCGGGCGTCACGCAGGGCGGCGCGCAGGCGGGGCCAGGCACGCTCGTCGTACATGGCGGAGATCACACCCGTGGTGGCGAGGCTCTCGGTGAGGTCGCGCGAGCTGCCGGTCGGCAGGGGGTGGGTGTCGATCCGCTTGAAGAGCTCCTGGAGACGGCCGCCGGCGGCAGTGGTGCCTCCGGTGCCCAGGGGGCAGTCCGCGCGCTCGACGCAGTCCTTCGCGAAGGACTCGAAGGCGGTCTGGAAGCCGGCCGTCTGGTCGCGGTTCACCTGCCGGGCCTCGAGGGAGGGGTCCAGCGCGCCGTCGAGCACGAGGCGGCCGACGCGGGACGGGAAGAGCCCGGCGTAGGTGGCGCCCAGGAAGGTGCCGTACGAGGCGCCGACGTAGCTGAGCTTGTCGTCACCCAGGACCGCGCGCAGGACGTCCATGTCGCGGGCCGCCTCGACGGTCGAGACATGACCGAGGACCTTGCCGGACCGCTTGGCGCAGCCGTCGGCGAAGGCCTGGTAGGCGTCGGCGAGTTCGCCGACCTCCGACGGGCCGTCCGGGCTCATGTCGACCCGGGTGTAGGCGTCCATGTCCGCGTCGGACAGGCAGTTGACCGGCTCACTGCCGGCCACGCCGCGCGGGTCCATCGCGACCATGTCGTACCGGGCGCGGACGGCGGCCGGGTAGCCGATGCCCGCGTACCCCTGGAGATAGCCGACGGCCGACCCGCCCGGGCCGCCGGGGTTGACCATCAGGGAGCCCAGCCGCTTGCCGGGGCCGGTGGCCTTCTTGCGGGAGACCGCGAGCTTGAGGTCGTCTCCCGCCCGGGGCCGGTCGTAGTCCAGCGGGGCCAGCATCGTGGCGCACTCGAAGCGGTCGCCCATGCAGGAATGCCAGGTGAGCTTCTGCGCGTAATACGGCCGGAGCTCGACGGGCAGCTCGGTGGGCAGCGGCCCGAACCGCTGCGCCGGGCCCTCGGCGTCCCCCACGTCCGCCGGGCCCTGCGATCTCGCCGACGCGGCCGCCCTCGGCGTCGCGGTCCCCGAAGCACACCCGGAGATCAGCAGGGCCGCCGTCACGACGACGGTGGAGGAGGTGCGGAGCAGACGGCTGGTGTCCAAAGCTGTTCCCTCGGGGTGGGGGCGGGTGGACAGTTACGCATAGGACATACGCAGGGCCATTGCAGGCATACGGAGCGTATCCACAGGAATGCCCAAGTTGGCTAATCCCATGGCCTACTAGTCCTCGTACGGGTGAGGTACGCGCCAGTACAAAGCAATCCGCCGCCGGATGCCGTACGTCCAGCCCCCGCCCCTACGAAACCCCTGACCTACGAAGCCCCGGCCCCGCCAAGGCCCCCGCTCACCCCGCGCGCAGCGCCACCGTCATCGCCTCGACCGCCAGCAGCGGCGACACGTTCCTGTCGAGTGCGCGGCGGCACTCGATGATCGCCTCGATGCGCCGCAGCGTCCGCTCCGGCCTGGAGGCCAACGCTATGCGCTCCAGCGCGTCCCGCGCGTCGATATTGGCGATCTCGACCCGGGAGCCGAGCTGGAGTGCCAGCACATCGCGGTAGAAACCGGTCAGATCGATCAGGGCGAGATCGAGGCTGTCGCGCTGCGTCCGGGTGGCGCGGCGCTTCTGCCGGTCCTGGAGCTCCTTCATCGCGCCGGCCGTGCCGCGCGGGAGCCGGCCTCCCGTGCCGGCGGCCGCGCCGAGTGCCGCGCGCAGCTCCTCGGTCTCCTTGGTGTCGACCTCCTCGGCGACCTGCTTCGCGTCCTCCCCCGCCGCGTCGATCAGCTCCTGCGCGGCCTTGAGGCAACCGCCGATGTCGTCCACGCGGAGCGGCAGCTTGAGGACGGCGGCGCGACGGGCACGGGCCCGCTCGTCCGTGGCGAGCCTGCGGGCCCTGCCGATGTGGCCCTGGGTGGCGCGGGCCGCCTGCGTGGCCAGCTCGGGCTCGATGCCGTCGCGGCGAACCAGGAGGTCGGCCACCGCCGCGGGGGGCGGGGTGCGCAGGGTCAGGAGGCGGCAGCGGGAACGGATCGTCGGCAGCACGTCCTCCAGGGACGGCGCGCACAGCAGCCACACCGTGCGCGGAGCGGGCTCCTCCACCGCCTTGAGGAGGACGTTGCCCGCGCCCTCGGTCAGCCGGTCCGCGTCCTCCAGGACGATCACCTGCCAGCGGCCGGTGGCGGGCGACAGCTGGGCCCGGCGGACGAGGTCACGGGTTTCCTTGACGCCGATCGACAGCTGATCCGTACGGACGATCTCGACGTCCGCGTGCGTCCCCACGAGCGACGTGTGGCAGCCGTCGCAGAAGCCGCAGCCGGGGCCGTTGAGAGCCCGGTCGGGGCTGACGCACTGCAGCGCCGCGGCGAAGGCCCGGGCCGCGGTGGACCGGCCCGAGCCCGGGGGTCCGGTGAACAGCCACGCGTGCGTCATGGAGCCGCCGCTGCTGGCGGGGGCGGGCGCCGGGGACAGGGCGGAGGCCGACGCGGCGCCCGTGACGAGCGCGTCCGCGTCCCGCGCGGCAGCGGCGAGCTGCTCCTGCACCCGGTCCTGGCCGACCAGGTCGTCCCACACCGCCATGGCTGTCCTCCGCGCTGTTGGTCCTGCGGTTACCCATTGTGGGACACGGCACTGACAACGATCCCCGCGTCGGCCGGGCAGCCGTGGCCGGCGGCGGGCTCACCGGCCGGCTGCCCCGTCTCACCTGCCCTTGCGCCGACGGCGGCCCTCGTCCTCCTCGTCACGGTCGCCGAAGAGCTCGTCCGCGAGCGTGGGGGCGTCCTTCTTCGGGGTCCGCCCCGCCCATCCCGGGCGCCGGTGGTCCGTGCGCGTGGGCTCCGAAGGACCGTCCGACCCATCGGCACCGGTCCGGCCGTCGCCGACCTGCGGCAGTTCGCGCGTACGCTCGCTGTCCGATTCCGCCGGGGCCTTGCCCCGCTCGTCGTCCTCGGGCCGGAAGAGCCACGTCGGCACCCGGTCCGCCGGATCCTCCGAGCGCTCGACGCGCTCGGGTCGCGCCGACCGCTCAGACCGCTCAGACCGTCCGGACCGTCCGGACCGCTCGGGCTGCTCCGGCTGCTCGGGCTTCACGGGCGGCAGCACCGCCGTGTCATCCGTCGCGCCGGGCGGTACGGACGGCTTCGGCGGGGTGGTGCGGGCGGAAGGCTGCGGAAGGACCGCGGTCTCCTCGGATTCCGACTCGGGCTTGGCATCGGGCTCGGCCTCAGCCTTGGCCTGGGGCTTACCGGCGGCTCGCCCGCCACGACCCCCCACACCCCAGGTGATCCGCTGGTCGTCCGGCCCGCCACCGCTCGCGGCAGGCGAAGACGTGGGCGGAACAGTGGGCGGGGCAGGCGGTACGGGCGGGACAGAGGGCATCACCGCCGTGTCGGCGTTCCGCGTCCAGTCCGCATCACGCGGGTCGGCCGGACGAACCGTCGGCGTCTGAACGGTCTGCGTCTCGTCCGAGCCGCGCCGCGCGTCCGCGTTCCGGCGTGCGTCCGCGCCCTTGCGGGCGTCGGACGGGCGGAACACCGGCCGCTCGACCGTCGGAGCCTCGGAATCGTCGGCCTCGGACGCCGCGGCAGCCTCCGCCGCGACCCGCGCGGCCTCGGCCTCGGCCGCCACCCGGGCCTGCTCGGCCAGGCGAGCCTGCTCGGCGACCCGGGCCTCCTCGGCCAAACGCTCCTGCTCAGCGACCCGAGCCTGCTCGGCCGCCCGCTCCTCCTCGGCCAGCCGCGCCCGCTCGGCCGCCCGCTCCTGCTCGGCGATCCGCGCCTGCTCGGCCCTCAGCAGGGCCTCTTCCGCCTTGCGCTGCTTCTCCAGGCGCCGTTCCGCCGCCTCGGCACGCAGCCGCGCCTCTTCCTCGGCCTGCTTGCGCAGCCGCTCCTGCTCGGCGGCGTGGGCGCGCTCCTCCGCCTCGCGGCGCTTGCGCTCCTCCTCCGCCTGGCGCCGGGCTTCCTCGGCGGCCTGACGGGCCTCCTCCGCAAGGCGCTCCTCCTCGCGCCGCCGGGCCTCCTCCAGCTCGCGGCGCTTGCGCTCTTCCTCTTCCGCCCGCTCGCGGCGCTGCCGCTCTTCCTCCTCGGCACGGAGTTTGGCGAGCTGGGCCTGGCGCTCGCGCTCCAGCCGCTCCTCCTCCGCCTTGCGGGCGGCCTCTTCCTCGGCCTTGCGGCGGGCTTCCTCCTCCGCGGCCTTCCGCGCCTCTTCCAGGGCCTTGATCTCGGCCTCGGAGAGGGGCAGGACCTGGTCGAGCCGGTGGCGTACGACCGTGGAGATGGCGGCGGGCTCCTGGCCCGCGTCGATGACCAGGTAGCGCGCCGGGTCCGCGGCGGCCAGGGTCAGGAACCCGGTCCGTACCCGCTGGTGGAACTCCATCGGCTCCGACTCCAGCCGGTCCGGGGCCTCGGTGAAGCGTTCGCGGGCGGTCTCCGGCGAGACGTCCAGCAGGACGGTCAGGTTCGGCACCAGGCCGTTCGTGGCCCACCGCGAGATGCGGGCGATCTCGGTCGGCGAGAGGTCGCGCCCGGCGCCCTGGTAGGCGACGGAGGAGTCGATGTAGCGGTCGGAGATGACGACCGCGCCGCGCTCCAGCGCGGGCCGTACGACGGAGGCGACGTGCTCGGCGCGGTCGGCCGCGTACATCAGCGCCTCGGCGCGGTCCGACAGGCCCGCCGACGAGACGTCGAGGAGGATGGCGCGCAGCCGCTTGCCGATCGAGGTGGCGCCGGGTTCGCGGGTGACGACCACCTCGTGGCCCTTGCCGCGGATCCACTCGGCGACCGCTTCGACCTGGGTCGACTTGCCCGCGCCGTCGCCGCCCTCGAAGGCGATGAAGAAGCCGGTGCCCGAGGGCGTCTGGTCCGGGTCGCCGCCGCGCACCACGTCCAGCAGGTCGCGCCGGAACGGCACCCCGTCCCGGTCGTCGATCTTGCCGAGCACGAGCGCGGCCACGGGCAGCAGCAGCGCGCCGACGAGCATCAGCGTGAAGGCCGCCCCGCCGTGCGCGAAGACGAAGCTGCCGCGTGCCAGCCGGTGCGGCCCGATGGCCGCTGCGAGCAGGGGCGCCACGACCGCGCTCAGCGCGACCGCGACGCGGACGACGGCGTGCAGGTGCTCGGTCGTCCGGGCCCGGCGGGCCTCCTCGGTCTCCTGGTCGAGCAGGGAGTGGCCGGTGTTGGCGGCGACGCCGGCGGACACCCCCGCGAGCAGGACGAGCAGCAGCACCGTCGTGGGATCGGGCACCAGGCCCGCGGCCAGCAGGGCCACGCCCGTCACGGCGATCGCCAGCACCAGCAGGCGGCGGCGCGAGAAGCCGGGCAGCACCTTGCGGGCCGTGCGGATGCCGATGACCGGGCCGCCGCCGAGCGCGAGGACGAGCAGCGCGAAGCCGACCGGGCCCCCGCCGAGGTCGACGGCCTGGAGGGCGGCGACGCCGACGGCCGCGGCGATCGCGCCCGCGACGGCCGCGCAGGCCGGGACGAGCACCGGGATCGCGCCCGTGCGGCCCTTGTCGGGGCCCTGGGCGTTCTTGGGGCGGCGCAGCCCCTCGAGCGGGGAGCGCGTGCGGGGCGTCTGCGTGGCGGGGAGTTCGAGGGCCTGGAGGATCGCGATCGAGGTCGCGAACAGCCCGGCCGCGACGAACGAGCCGAGGGCCGCCTGGTGCAGATGGAACCAGTCGATCCCCGAGCCGAGCAGATTGCCGACGAGCGTGACGACGACGAGCACGGCCGCGGCGACGGGCAGGGTGACGAAGTTCGTACGGATCGAGAGCCGCCGCAGGGCGTCGCAGTGGTCCGGCAGCGGCCGCACGGCCGCGCCTTCGGCGGGCGGCGCGGGCAGCAGCGCGGGGGCCGCGCTCTCTCTGGCGACGGTCCAGAAGCGCTCGGCGACGCCGATGACGAAGGCCGAGACCAGCAGCCAGCCGAGCGCCCGGCCCTCGGTCCAGTCGATCCACAGCGGTGCGACGGCGAGCAGCGCGAGCCGCACCCCGTCCGCGCCGATCATGGTCCAGCGGCGGTCGAGGGGGCCGCCCGGGGCGATGAGGGTGGAGAGCGGGCCGAGCAGGACCGCGCCGAAGAGCAGGGTCGCGAGCAACCGCGCGCCGAGGACCGCAGCGACGGCGAATGCGGCACCTCGGTAGCCGCCCCCGAACGAACCCGCCGCGACCGCCGCTTGCAGCGACAGCAGCATCAGGACGAGGAGGGCGAGGGAATCCCCGATTCCGCCGACGGCCTGGGCGCGCCACAACCGCCGGAGCGGCGGGAAGCGCAGCAGGGCCCGTACGGCGCGCTCGCGGGAATCCGCGGCTAGGGCGCCGGATGTGGGGGTCACCACTGTTGGCTGCTCGGCTCGCGTCATCCTGCCAGCCTATCCGGACTGACCGAATCACAATCCTCTGCCCGAAGGCCCCCATATGACCGGGCGATGACCGGGCTTCGCGTTGACCCCGCACGCCACAGGGCGGTGAACCGGGTTCCGGTTCACCGCCCTGTGTATTGCCCTGTTTATCGCCCTGTGCGGCGGGGTGTCCGAGGGCTGTCCGCCCGCGGACGACCGACGTCGTTACTCGCCCGAAGCCGACCCCGTCGAAGTGGAGGCTGCGGCGGTGGTCTTCTTCGCCGCGGCCTTCTTCGTGGTGGCCTTCTTGGCCGTCGTCGTCTTCTTCGCCGTCGTGGTCTTCTTGGCGGCCGTCTTCTTCGCGGCGGTCTTCTTCGCCGTCGTCGTCTTCTTGGCCGCCGTCTTCTTCGCCGGGGCCTTCTTGGCCGTCTTCTTGGCCGGGCCCTTGGCGCGCTTCTCCGCGAGGAGCTCGTAGCCGCGCTCCGGCGTGATCGTCTCGACGTCGTCGTCACGGCGCAGCGTGGCGTTGGTCTCGCCGTCGGTCACGTACGGGCCGAAACGGCCGTCCTTGACCACGACCGGACGCTCGCTGACCGGGTCGGTGCCCAGCTCCTTCAGCGGCGGCTTGGCCGCGGCCCGCCCGCGCTGCTTGGGCTGGGCATAGATGGCGAGGGCCTCGTCGAGGGTGATCGTGAAGAGCTGGTCCTCGGTCTCCAGCGACCGCGAGTCCGTGCCCTTCTTCAGGTACGGGCCGTAGCGGCCGTTCTGCGCGGTGATCTCCACGCCTTCGGCGTCCTTGCCGACGACGCGCGGCAGCGACATCAGCTTGAGGGCGTCGTCGAGGGTGACCGTGTCGAGGGACATGGACTTGAAGAGCGACGCGGTGCGCGGCTTGACCGCGTTCTTGCCGGTCTTCGGGGTGCCCTCGGGCAGGACCTCGGTGACGTACGGGCCGTAGCGGCCGTCGCGGGCGATGATCTGGTGCCCGCTGACCGGGTCGGTGCCCAGCTCGAAGTCGCCGCTCGGCTTGGCGAGCAGCTCCTCCGCGTACTGCACGGTCAGCTCGTCCGGCGCCAGGTCCTCCGGCACATCGGCGCGCTGGTGGCCCTCGGAGTCCTTCTCGCCGCGCTCCACGTACGGGCCGTAGCGGCCGACGCGCAGCACGATGCCCTCACCGACCGGGAACGAGGACACCTCGCGGGCGTCGATCGCGCCGAGGTCGGTGACCAGCTCCTTGAGGCCGCCGAGGTGGTCGCCGTCGCCGTTGCCGGCGTCGGCGGCGGAGGCGACCTGGCTCTCCGCGGTCCCGCCCTCGGAACCGAAGTAGAAGCGGCGCAGCCACGGCACGGCCTGGGCCTCGCCGCGGGCGATGCGGTCGAGGTCCTCCTCCATGGAGGCGGTGAAGTCGTAGTCGACCAGTCGGCCGAAGTGCTTCTCCAGCAGGTTGACGACCGCGAAGGACAGGAAGGACGGGACGAGCGCCGTGCCCTTCTTGAAGACGTAGCCGCGGTCGAGGATCGTGCCGATGATCGACGCGTAGGTCGACGGGCGGCCGATCTCGCGCTCTTCCAGCTCCTTGACCAGCGAGGCCTCGGTGTAGCGGGCCGGGGGCTTGGTCGCGTGGCCGTCGGCGGAGATCTCCTCGGCGGTCAGCGAGTCGCCCTCGGTGACCTGCGGGAGCCGGCGCTCGCGGTCGTCCAGCTCGGCGTTCGGGTCGTCGGCGCCTTCGACGTAGGCCTTCATGAAGCCGTGGAAGGTGATCGTCTTGCCGGACGCGCTGAACTCGGCGTCCCGGCCGTCGCTCGCGCGACCGGCGATCTTGACGGTGACGGAGTTGCCGACCGCGTCCTTCATCTGGGAGGCGACGGTCCGCTTCCAGATCAGCTCGTACAGACGGAACTGGTCGCCGGTCAGGCCCGTCTCGGCGGGCGTGCGGAAACGATCACCCGACGGCCGGATCGCCTCGTGGGCCTCCTGGGCGTTCTTGACCTTGCCGGCGTACGTGCGCGGCTTCTCCGGCAGGTAGTCGGCGCCGTAGAGCTGCGTGACCTGCGCCCGGGCGGCCTGGACGGCCGTCTCGGAGAGGGTGGTGGAGTCCGTACGCATATAGGTGATGAAGCCGTTTTCGTACAGCTTCTGGGCGACCTGCATGGTCGCCTTCGCACCGAAGCCCAGCTTGCGCGAGGCCTCCTGCTGGAGCGTGGTCGTACGGAACGGCGCGTACGGCGAGCGGCGGTACGGCTTGGACTCGACGGACCGGACGGAGAACTGGGTCTCCGTGAGGGCCGCGGCGAGCGCCCGGGCGTTCGCCTCGTCCAGGTGGAGGACGGTGGAGCCCTCCTTGATCACGCCGGTCGAACCGAAGTCACGGCCCTGGGCGACGCGGCGGCCGTCGACGGAGGTCAGACGGGCGCCGAAGGTGCCGGGGTCGGAGGCGTCGCCGCCGCGGCCCGTCGCGAAGGTGCCGGTGAGGTCCCAGTACTCGGCGGAGCGGAAGGCGATGCGCTCGCGCTCCCGCTCGACGACGAGCCGGGTCGCCACGGACTGCACCCGGCCGGCGGACAGCCGGGGCATGACCTTCTTCCACAGGACCGGCGATACCTCGTAGCCGTAGAGGCGGTCGAGGATGCGGCGGGTCTCCTGGGCGTCGACGAGCTTCTTGTTCAGCTCGCGCGGGTTGGCCACGGCCTCGCGGATCGCGTCCTTGGTGATCTCGTGGAAGACCATCCGGCGGACCGGGACCTTGGGCTTGAGGACTTCCTGGAGGTGCCACGCGATGGCTTCGCCCTCGCGGTCCTCATCGGTGGCGAGGAAGAGTTCGTCGGACTCGGCCAGCAGGTCCTTGAGCTTCTTGACCTGGTCCTTCTTGTCGTGGTTGACGACATAGATGGGCTGGAAGTCGGCGTCGACGTTCACTCCGAGGCGGGCCCAGGGCTCACCCTTGTACTTGGCCGGGACCTCGGCGGCCCCGTTCGGCAGGTCACGGATGTGCCCGACGCTCGCCTCGACGACGTATCCGGGGCCGAGGTAGCCCTTGATCGTCTTCGCCTTGGCAGGCGACTCGACGATGACGAGTCGGCGGCCGCCCTGTGCGGTCTCGCTGGTCGGGGACAACTTCGCTCTTCTTCCGGTCGGCACTCGGTGTGGGCGCTGCGGTGACGCTGCGGAGTGTGACGGTACATCCCGCCCCCGTGTCAAACGGAAAAAGCCCGCAACGCCACTCGAACGGTAACCCGACAAGCGTCCTGTCTGCCGCCCGGACCGGCACACCGCAGGTGCGAAGGGGGCGTCGGAGGCCACCCCGGGGCCGTGTGGAAAGCGGTGCGTACGGGGGTTTCCGGCGGTAAGCGGCACGTTTTATATCGGCTGTGCCGACTCGTGGCGCGTTGCGTGTCGACGGGCCGCCGGAATCTCGCCCTCCGGGCCGCCTCGCCCGCGCGGCAGGGGCTCAGGCGCCGAGCAGCAGCCAGAGCCCGATGGCGAGCGCGCCCGCACCGAAGAGGAGGGAGAGGGATACCGCGGCGCGTGGGCTCACTCCCTCCACGACAGGTGCCCCCAGCACCGCACGCGCTCCGGTCCACAGCAGCAGCGCCCCGCCGAACAGCGTGAAGGCCGTACCGGCGAAGCCCGCGGGTCCACTCTCCATGCCGGGCAGCCTGGCACCCGCACAAGGCCTACGGGCGAACCTGATGTGAACCCGTCGAACATGACGAGAACCCGCCCCCTCCTTTTCCGCCCGTCATGAGTCCGGGCGGCGCCGGAAGCCCGGCGGCGGCAGGCGACCGGCCGGCGCTCGCGCGTTCGGCCGATCAGCCCCCACGGGCACCCCTCAGTCGCCCACCGGCGTGAGGAAACCCTGCTCGACCAGGAGCCGGATCGACTCGGGCGTACGGTCGCGCAGCAGCACCGCGTCCTCCCCGACGAGCTGGGCGATGGCGTCCAGGATCCGGCCCGCGCTGAGTGAGCCGTCACACACGCCCGCGAAACCCGCGCCGACCGTGTCCACCTTGGTCGCCCGGCGCATGCCGCGGTTCTGGCGGAGCACGACGTGCTCCGGGTCCTCCGCGCCCGGCAGTCCGACCTGCTCCTGCACGACCTCGTCGGCCAGCTTGAACCGGGCGGCGAGCAGCGACGCGTCGTCGTGCGCGCGCAGGAAGTCCTGCCGCTCGAAATGGGCCCGCACGGACGCGCCGAGCGGCTGCTCGACGGGGTGCGGCCACTCCTCCGCCACCACGGACGGCCGGTCCGAGCCGGATTTGCGCAGCGTGATCCAGCCAAATCCGACGCCCTTGGTCTTGCGGGCCTCGAATTCGTCCAGCCAGGCGTCATAGCGGGCCGCGTAGTCGGCCGGAGCGGTGCGGTGGTCCCCGGCGTCGCGCAGCCACAGCTCGGCGTACTGCGCGACGTCCTGCACCTCGCGCTGGACGATCCACGCGTCGCAGCCCCGGGGCACCCAGGACGCCAGCCGCTCGCGCCAGTCCTCGCCCTCCACGTGCTGCCAGTTGGCGAGCAGCTGGCAGTAACCGCCGTCGTTGAGCCGGGCGGCGGACTGCTGGACGAGGGTGCGGCAGAGGTCGTCGCCGCCCATGCCGCCGTCGCGGTAGGTGAGCCGTGCGCCGGGAGAGATCACGAAGGGCGGGTTGGAGACGATCAGGTCGTACGTCTCGTCGGCGACCGGCTCGAACAGCGAGCCCTCGCGCAGATCCGCCTCGGGCGCTCCGGACAGCGCGAGGGTGAGCCGCGTCATGTGCAGGGCGCGCGGATTGAGGTCGGTGGCCGTGACCCGGGTGGCGTGCTGGGCGGCGTGCAGCGCCTGGATGCCGGAGCCGGTGCCGAGGTCGAGGGCGCTCGCCACGGGCGTACGGACGGTGATCCCGGCGAGGGTCGTGGACGCGCCGCCGACGCCGAGGACCAGCTCCGAACGGTCCACCCCGCCCGCGCCGTCCGCGCCCCCGGCGATGCCGCCGGCCCCGCCGACCGCGCAGCCGAGGTCGGAGACGATCCACCAGTCCTGCCCCTCGGGGCCGCCGAACGGGCGAACGTCCACGGTCGCCCGTACGAGATCGCCGTCCGCGCGGACCAGCCAGCCGTCGGCGAGGCAGTCGTCCATCGGGAGCGCGGCGGCGGCCCGCCCGGACTCGACCGGACGTTGCAGCAGGAAGAGCCGGACCAGCGTCTCCAGCGGGCTGTCGCCGCGCGTGGCGCGCAGGGCGGGGACGGTCTCGCTGCGGGCGAGCGCGGCGTAGGCGGGGGCGCCGAGCAGATCGAGGAGGCCGTCGGCGGTGAAGGCGGCGGCGAGCAGGGCATCGCGCAGCCGGGCGGTGCGCGCGCGGTCGGAGGCGGCGGGCAGGTTCGTACTCACGGGACCATTGTCGGGGGCACCACCGACAAAAGGCGAAAGCCCGGCGCCACGCCCTGCCGGGGCGTGGCGCCGGGCGGAACCAACCGCGGCCGCTTCCCACCCACTTCGGGCCCGAGACGTTCCTGCTTCCCGTCCGGGCCACGCGTGGGTCGGAGCTGCGTCTCCGGCAGCCGCTCGTGCGGCTACTTCTTCGTCGGCGTGGCCGAGGTCGACGTCTTCTGGCAACCGGGCTGCTTCGCCATCGCCTTGCCGACATCACCCGACTGCAGCTTCTTGAGGGCTTCGTCGCTCTGGCTGCTGAGCTTGCCGATGTCGCCCGCGATGCCCTTCAGCCCCGCGGCGAACTTGCCCTTGTCCCCGGTGTCCAGACCGTCCATCCGCTTCTTCAGGTTGGTGTAGGCCGCGGAGAGGTCGTTGAGTGCCTTGACGGCGTTCTTCTGGCTGGTCTCGCCGTCCTTGACGGGCGGCGGGCCCGCGTTCTGCACGGCCGAGCCCAGCGCCTTGTACGCGTCGGCGTTGGCCTGGAAGGCCGCGGAGTCGGTCTGCTGGATCTTCTTCGAGTCCTCCTCGTTCTGGACGGAGGCGATCGAGGAGTTGGCGTCCTGGATCTTCTTCACCTGGGGCTGCATCTGGTCGCAGACCGTCTTGGCCCAGTCGTCGAGCTTCTTGTCACCGTTGTCGCTGTCGCTGCAACCGGTCAGCGCCATAACGAGCGCCGCACCGCCGGACAGTGCAGCCACAAGCTTCTTGTTCACCGGATTGGTCCCTTCGATGGCTCTCGGCCCCGGAACTTACACGGCCGAGCCGTGCGGCCCATGAGCCGAGCACACCATGTGCCCCCTTTTGAAGCCATTTGCACCAAACTCGGCGTGGCGTTCGCCGCACCCTGCCGGCCCGCGCGCCACTCGCACGAACGGGCGGACGGCGTGCCCCCCGCACGCCGCCCGCCGCCGATGTCTCCTGCCGTCTCCGGCTTCCGCCTGCCCTTAGGACACCACCGCCGTATCGACGGGTTTCGCCGCTCGGCCGGGGCTCTCCTCGTCGTCGCCCACGACGACTCCGCGCCGCTTGGAGACGTACACCGCGGCCACGATGACCACGATGGCGAGCACCGCGACGCCGATCCGCAGCCCGCTGTTGGCGTCGTCGCCGTAGGAGAACTTCACGACCGCGGGAGCGATCAGCAGCGCCACCAGGTTCATCACCTTCAGCAGCGGGTTGATCGCCGGTCCGGCGGTGTCCTTGAAGGGGTCGCCGACCGTGTCGCCGATGACCGTCGCGGCATGCGCCTCACTGCCCTTGCCGCCGTGATGCCCGTCCTCGACCAGCTTCTTGGCGTTGTCCCAGGCGCCACCGGAGTTGGCGAGGAACACCGCCATCAGGGTGCCGGTACCGATCGCGCCGGCGAGATACGAGCCGAGGGCGCCGACCCCGAGCGAGAAGCCCACGGCGATGGGGGCCATGACGGCGAGCAGGCCGGGGGTGGCGAGTTCACGCAGCGCGTCCTTGGTGCAGATGTCCACCACGCGCCCGTACTCCGGCTTCTCGCTGTAGTCCATGATCCCTGGGTGCTCGCGGAACTGCCGCCGCACCTCGTAGACCACCGCGCCCGCCGACCGCGACACCGCGTTGATCGCCAGCCCCGAGAAGAGGAAGACGACGGCCGCGCCGAGGATCAGCCCGACCAGGTTGTTGGGCTGCGAGATGTCCAGACTCAGCCCCAACTCCCCGGACTTGGCGTGCACGTCCGCCACAGCCGTGGCGATCGCGTCGCGGTACGAACCGAACAGGGCCGACGCGGCGAGCACCGCCGTGGCGATGGCTATGCCCTTGGTGATCGCCTTGGTCGTGTTGCCCACGGCGTCGAGGTCGGTCAGCACCTGCGCGCCGGCGCCCGTGACGTCACCGGACATCTCGGCGATGCCCTGCGCGTTGTCGGAGACGGGACCGAAGGTGTCCATGGCGACGATCACGCCGACGGTCGTCAGCAGGCCCGTACCGGCGAGGGCGACGGCGAACAGGGCCAGCATGATCGACGTGCCGCCGAGCAGGAACGCCCCGTAGACGCCGAGACCGATCAGCAGCGCCGTGTAGACCGCCGACTCCAGACCGATGGAGATCCCGGCGAGGACGACGGTGGCGGGACCGGTCAGGGACGACTTGCCGATGTCCCGCACGGGCCGCCGTGTGGTCTCCGTGAAGTAGCCCGTGAGCTGCTGGATGAGCGCCGCGAGCACGATGCCGATGGCCACGGCGACGAGCGCGAGGACACGCGGGTCCCCGTCGTGACCGCTGATGGCGTCGTCACCGATGCCCTTCAAGTCCGCGTAGCCGGACGGCAGATACACGAACACCGCCACGGCCACCAGGACCAACGAGATGACCGCCGAGATGAAGAAGCCGCGGTTGATGGCGGTCATCCCGCTGCGGTCGGCGCGGCGCGGCGCGACCGCGAAGATGCCGATCATCGCGGTGACCACACCGATGGCGGGAACGAGCAGCGGGAAGGCGAGGCCCGCGTCGCCGAAGGCGGCCTTGCCGAGGATCAGCGCGGCGACGAGGGTCACGGCGTAGGACTCGAAGAGGTCCGCCGCCATGCCCGCGCAGTCTCCGACGTTGTCGCCCACGTTGTCCGCGATGGTGGCGGCGTTGCGCGGATCGTCCTCGGGGATGCCCTGCTCGACCTTGCCGACCAGGTCGGCACCGACGTCCGCGGCCTTGGTGAAGATGCCGCCGCCGACCCTCATGAACATGGCGATGAGCGCCGCGCCGAGGCCGAATCCCTCCAGCACCTTGGGCGCGTCGGCCGCGTACACCAGGACCACGCAGGAGGCGCCCAGCAGGCCGAGCCCCACCGTGAACATACCGACGACACCGCCCGTACGGAACGCGATCTTCATGGCCTTGTGCGATACGGCCGTCAGATCCCTCTCCGGCTCGCCTTCGGCGGGAGTGGCCTCACGCGCGGCCGCCGCGACCCGCACATTGGCGCGCACGGCGAGCCACATGCCGATATAACCGGTGGCCGCGGAGAAGAGCGCGCCGATCAGAAAGAAGGCCGAACGCCCGAGGCGCTGTGACCAGTTGTCGGCGGGCAGCAGCATGAGCAGGAAGAACACGACCACGGCGAAAACGCCGAGCGTCCGCAACTGCCGGGCGAGATAGGCGTTCGCGCCTTCCTGCACCGCCGCGGCGATCTTTTTCATGCTGTCGGTGCCTTCGCCTGCCGCAAGCACCTGACGCACCAGCACCACGGCCACCGCGAGTGCCGCGATCGCGACGGCCGCGATCACCAGCACCAGCGTGCGGTTGCCCTCGGTCAGCTCGACCGCGAGATTCTGAGTGAAGTCCACCTGTTCAGGGGTAAGGGGCCCCGCCATTCGTCCTCCTTGACGTTTGGCACATGGGCGCGCGGCTGACCCGCGACCGCGGAGCAGCCGCCACGCTCAGGCGTCCTGAGCTCAAGATGGACGGATTGTAGGGAGCATGGCGAGATCAAAACAGAGCGCGGGAAACGGAATGAGCCTGCGCAAGTGAAGGCCGGATGGATGTTCCGCCGGATTTCCGATCTACGGGTGAAGATCCGAAGAAGAGATCGGTTAAGGAGATCGTCGAGCGGGGCGCGGCGGTGAAGATCCGCGGCGCCGGGAGGAATCGGCGCGAGGCCGCACCGGGGAAGAACGACGGCTGAAATCGCACCCAAATTGCACCCCGAAGAGGGAAGGAATTCGGCCATCGGCAGCGGCGGTGACACGGGCTGCGTCGGCTCGATCGGCGATAACGCCGGATCCCCGCATCGGATCCCATCGAATCAGCCCGAATCAAGGACGCCTGACTACGACAAACGGGTGACTCGGGGCTACGGCAACGGCGAGAGGAGGCCGGGATCCGGCAGCGACACCGGGTCGCCGGGCTACGCCGGTGGCAGTGGCGCCGGGGAGCGGGCTAAGGCAGCAGAGGACCGGGGATCCGGGCTACGGCAGCACGGGAGCCGGGGCCCGGCCTACGGCAGCACGGGAGCCGGGGCCCGGCCTACGGCAGCACGGGGGCCGGGATCGTCGGCCAGCTCATCCGAATGAGGCCGCCGGATTCGTCCGCCGTCACCTCGACGTCGTCGACCAGCCCGCTGATGACGGCGAGGCCCATGTCGTCCTCGCCCTCTTCCGGCGCGCCGGAAGCCTCCCCCGGGCCGCCCGCGGCGGCATCGGCGGCGGACAGATGAGGGGCGTCGTCCCCGACCTCGATGGAGAACTTCTTCTCGTCCTCGATCAGCACGACCCGCACAGGGGTGGTCACACCATGGCTGGCATGCAGCCCCACCGCGCGCGTGCACGCCTCACCCACGGCCAGGCGCACCTCGTCCAGCACGGCCTCGTCGACCCCGGCCCGCCGAGCCACCGCGGCGGCTACCAACCGGGCGGTGCGGACATGCTCGGGAAGGGCACTGAACAGCAGTTCGACGGTGGCCATGCCATCCCCCTCGGTCGCACGTGCCCTCTTCCCCACTCCTGGAACAGGGCGAACTCACGGAGGGGCCGGGCCCTCAAAGCCCGGTGCCCCCCGCGCGGCAGTGTCGTCCGGCGACCGTCAGTCGGTCGCCTGCACCGCGTCCTCGACCGAGGTGTGAATCGGGAACACCTTGGTCAGGCCGGTGATACGGAAAATCTTGAGAATGCGCTCCTGGTTGCAGACCAGGCGCAGCGAGCCCTCATGGGCACGCACCCGCTTGAGCCCGCCGACCAGCACGCCGAGCCCGGTGGAGTCGAGGAAGTCGACGCCCTCCATGTCCACGACGAGGTGATAGCTGCCGTCGTTGACAAGCTCGACCAGCTGCTCACGCAGCTTGGGCGCGGTATACACATCAATCTCGCCACCGACCTCGACGACCGTACGGTCGCCTACGGTCCGGGTCGACAGGGACAGGTCCACGGATCCTCCAGCACCTTGCATCGAGCGGTCGCCCCCCATGGATCGGCAGCCGCGATGGCATTCAATCACTTACCGGCAGGCGCGCACGACGCCTTGAGTCCATTGTCCGTCACGCCGATGACACACTCGGTGTCGATGGCCCACGATCAACTCCCGCCGGAGGCGGGCGTACATCCCGCTCCCCGGGTGGTCCTCGGCAGACTCGCCACCGGGGCAGACCGGGCTGCACGCATCACTCATACGGAGCACTTGCCCCCTCGTCCGGGACGTCATGCCCCCTGGCCCGAGAAGATCCGGCCGGAAGTGATCGGCGCGATCCGGGCCGCCGGAATCGACCGTCCGTGGGCGCACCAGGCGCTGACGGCCGAGCACGCGCTGCGCGGCGAGTCGGTGGTGGTGGCCACGGGCACCGCGTCCGGCAAGTCGCTCGCGTACCTCGCGCCGGTCCTCAGCGCGCTCCTGGACGGCTCCGAGGCGCCCAACGGGCGCGGCGCGACCGCCCTGTACCTGGCCCCCACCAAGGCCCTGGCAGCCGACCAGCGGCGCGCCGTACGGGCCCTCGCCGCCCCGCTCGGCAAAGGCGTCCGTCCGGCCGTCTACGACGGCGACACGCCCGTGGAGGAGCGTGAGTGGGTGCGTCAGTACGCCAATTACGCGCTCACCAACCCGGACATGCTGCACCGCTCGATCCTGCCCGCCCACCCCAAGTGGGCCTCCTTCCTGCGCGCACTGCGCTACGTCGTCATCGACGAGTGCCACACCTACCGCGGCGTCTTCGGTTCGCACGTCGCCCAAGTGCTGCGTCGGCTTCGGCGTGTCTGCGCCCGTTACGGCGCCGATCCCGTCTTCCTCCTCGCCTCCGCCACCGCCTCCGACCCGGCCACCGCCGCGACCCGGCTGACCGGGCTGCCGGTGGTGGAGGTCACCGAGGACGCCTCCCCGCGCGGCGAAGTCGTCTTCGCCCTCTGGGAACCCCCGCTCACCGAGCTCCACGGCGAGCGCGGCGCCCCCGTCCGCCGTACGGCCACCGCCGAGACCGCGGACCTCCTCACCGACCTCGTCGTCCAAGGCGTCCGGACCGTCGCCTTCGTGCGCTCACGGCGCGGCGCCGAGCTCGTGGCACTGATCACCCAGGAACGTCTGGCCGCGGTGGACCGCTCCCTCCCCTCCCGGGTCGCCGCCTACCGCGGCGGCTACCTCCCCGAGGAGCGCCGCGCCATCGAGCGCGCCCTGCACACCGGCGAACTGCTGGGCCTCTCCGCCACCACCGCCCTGGAACTCGGCGTGGACGTCGCCGGCCTGGACGCCGTCCTCATCTCCGGCTACCCCGGCACCCGCGCCTCCCTGTGGCAGCAGGCCGGCCGCGCGGGCCGTACGGGCCGGGGCGCGCTCGCGGTCCTCATCGCCCGCGACGACCCGCTGGACACCTACCTCGTCCACCACCCGGAGGCGCTTTTCCGGCAGCCTGTGGAGTCCACCGTCCTCGACCCGGACAATCCGTACGTCCTCGCCCCCCATCTGTGTGCCGCGGCCGCCGAGCTGCCGCTCACCGAATCCGATCTGTCACTCTTCGGCCCCGAGACGCCGGGCCTGCTGTCCCAGCTCGAAGGCCGGAAGCTGCTCCGCCGCAGGGGCTCCGCCTGGCACTGGACCCGCCGTGAGCGCGCCGTCGACCTGGCCGACATCCGGGGCGGCGGCGGCCGCCCCGTCCAGGTCGTGGAGGAGGGCACGGGCCGGCTGCTGGGCACGGTGGACGCGTCCGCCGCCCACACGGCGGTCCACGACGGCGCCGTCCACCTCCATCAGGGCCGCACCTACCTCGTCCGCCACCTCGACCTGGAGGACTCCGTCGCCCTCGTCGAGGAGGCCGCCCCGCCCTACTCGACGACGGCCCGCGACACCACGGCCATCTCCATCCTGGAGACGAGCGCCGAGATCCCCTGGGGGGACGCACGGCTGTGCTTCGGCTCCGTCGAGGTCACCAATCAGGTCGTCTCCTTCCTCCGCCGCAAACTCATCACCGGCGAGGTCCTCGGCGAGTCCAAGCTGGACCTGCCGCCCCGTACGCTGCGCACCCGCGCCGTGTGGTGGACGGTCACGGAGGACCACCTCGACGAGGCCCGCATCCACCCCGAGGCCGTCGGCGGCGCCCTGCACGCCGCGGAACACGCCTCCATCGGCATGCTCCCGCTCTTCGCCACCTGCGACCGCTGGGACATCGGCGGCGTCTCGGTGCCCCTCCACCCCGATACGGCCCTGCCGACCGTCTTCGTCTACGACGGCCACCCCGGCGGGGCCGGCTTCGCCGAGCGCGCCTTCCACACCGCCGCGAGCTGGCTCACCGCCACCCGCGAGGCCATCGCCGCCTGTGAGTGCGACACCGGCTGCCCCTCGTGCATCCAGTCCCCCAAGTGCGGCAACGGCAACGATCCCCTCGACAAGCGGGCCGCCATCCGCCTCCTGACCCGCCTCCTCGCCGACGCCCCCGCCGAGGAGGAGCCGGGCAACCCGCTCCCGTAGCCGCCCACGGCCGCTCGTCCGGTGGGACGGAGCCCGCTCGTGCGGTGGGGCGGAGCCCGCTCGTGCGGTGGGGCGGAGCCCGCTTGTCGGTGGGGCACGCGGACCGGCGAGTAGGCGGACCAGCGGGCGGGCAAACCAGCGGGTAGACGGACCAGCGGGCGGGCGAACCGGCGGGCGAGCCAACCGGTCGCCCCCCCGAACCGGCGGGACAGGCGCCCCGGGGCCGTCAGGGCCCGAGGCCGTGGTGGCCCGGACCGTCGCCACCCACGGGCTCGGGGGCGACCGGGCCCGTAAGGCCCGGAGGGCCGGCGCGGGAACTCACCCGGACGGTGTAGGGCCCCGCCCGCGCCTCGGCCGCCACTTCGGCGATCTCACCACTCACGGCGCACCGCACCACCCGCGCCGCCTGGGCGGCGGCCACCTTCCGGGCCAGGCCGCATGCCTTCCGGTGTCCCGACAAGGCGTGGTCAGCCGCCGCCAGCACCGCCAGGTCCGCCGCACCGCCCGCGCGGTGACGGGCCACCACAGCCTGTCCAATGGCCAGCGTCGCCGCGAACACCGCGCAGAAGGCCGCCGCGGCGATCGCCACCCACACCGAGGCCATGCCCCCGTCACCCCACCGTCTCCTCCGCAAGGGCCACCGCCTCCCCACCCAGCCGCACCGTCAGCGGCCCCGGGCCGGCGGTTCGGGCATCGACCCGCACCCGCACCAGATCCCCCTCCCTCGCCAGCGCGATCCGGGCCCCGGCCGGAGCGGCCGATCTGGCGGCGGCGACCGCCGCCGACGCCGGCTCCGACCGGGCCGCCGCCCGAGCGCCCGCACGGGCCGCGTCCACGCACTGGATCTGCGCGGACGCCGCCATCAGCCCCCAGAGCAGTGCCATGCCGAACAGCGTCAGCGTCGGTAGTACCAACGCGGCCTCCGCCGTCACATAGCCGCCGTCAGAACGACGCATGGAGTGCCTTCACGATCAGCGACTGCAACGCCGAACCGACCGCCCCACCGGTGACCACCTTGTAGAGCACCGCCGCGAGCGCGCAGGCCGCCAGCGTCCCCACCGCGTACTCCGCCGTCGTCATTCCGTCCTCGCCCGCCACCCTCAGCCGGGCCCAACGCCTCGACCACCACTGCACGACCATCACTGGCTCCCCCTGTCCCTCTGCCTCACGCATCGTCAATTGCCTTTCATGAGCCCGCTCGCCAGGCCGATGACGACCGGCACCACACCGACCGTCAGGAAGGCGGGCAGGAAGCACAGCCCCAGCGGGGCCGTCGCCAGGACTCCGGCGCGCCGGGCCCGTATGCCCGCCATCCGCCCTCGCGTGGCGCGCAACTGGCCCGCCAGCCGCGACATGGGCTCCACCGCCGGCACGCCCGTCGCTTGGGCCCGCTCCAGGCAGCGGGCGAGCCCCCGGGCGCCGGGAACGCTCCCCAGCCGACCCCAGGCCGTGTGCGGTTCCCCGCCGAGCCGGACCTCGGCCGCGGCTTGAGCGAGTCGCTCGCCCACGGGTCCGCCCAACGAGGCGCCTACCGCCGCAGCGGCCTCCCGGGGCCCGGCCCCCGCGGCCATGCAGGCCGCCAAGAGATCCGCCGCGAACGGAAGTTGGGCTTCTGCTCCCTTCGCGGCGGCCTCATCACGGGTAGGCTTGTCGCGCCGCTGCCGACGCCACACGCCGTACGCGACCCCGAGCCCCACCACACACCCGGTGATCCCCCCGATGAGGACGAGACCGGCGACCCCCGCCGCGGCCGGAAGCCCGGCCCGCGCCACCGCCGCCCGCCCAGACCACCGCCGCAGCCGATTCGTCGGCCCGGCCGATGCGTTCCCCCTCAGCAGCGACACCGCCCGCCGGCGGACCGAGCGGCCCCCACGCGCCCGGCGCGCCCAGCCCAGGGCGGCCACCAACGCCGCACCCCCGGCGGACACCGAAATAAATATCCCCAGGCTGTGGATAACTTTTTCGCTCATCACCTCCCACCCCCATCCGCTCCCCCGGCCGCCCGTACGATCCGAGCGGTCCACACCAGCCCCGCGCACTCCAGAACGCCACCGAGCGTCAGGCAGCCCAGCCCCGCGGAGGTGTGCAACAGCACCCGCAGCGGCGCCGCCCCGAGCGCGCTGCCCATCAGAAGGGCGAGCACCGGAAGCACGGCGAGCATCACGCCGGTGGACCTCGTTCCTGCCAACTGGGCGTGCAGGTCCTCTCGTTGGTCCCGCTCGGCGCTGAGGGCCGCCGCCACCCGTTCGAGCCCCGCGGCGAGCCCCGCCCCGCCGTCGACCGAGACCTGCCAGCAGGCGGCCACTCCGTTCAGCCCCTCGGCGCCCGGCTGCCGCGCCGCCTTCCGCAGGGCTTCCGGCACATCGCCGCCGAACCTCGCCGCCGCCGGGACGGCCGACCATGCCGCCCCGAGGTCCACCACCAGCCCCACCAGCGCCTCGCCGGGCTGCCGCCCGGCGCGCAGATCACCCGCGACGGCCCCGCACAGGTCGATCACGGCCGCCTCCCGCCGATCCCGCTCGCGTTTGCGCCGTCGGGTGGCGAGTGCCCGTCGTACGAGGGGAACGGCCGCCACCGCACCGATCAGCGGCAGCATCGACTCGCCCACCAGCGCTACGAGACAACCGACCGGAAGACAGAGCAGCTCACGCCTTTCCCGCCCCCATCGAAGCAATCGGCCGACGCGCTCCTCGACCCACGGAAGCGACGCGCCACCGGTACGCACGCCCCCGCCGCCGGCGAACAGAGCTCTGGCCCGCCGGGACACCCGACCCGGGCGCGTCGAGACCCAGAGCGAGGCCACCGCGCTCAACACCGCCCCGGACACCGGGGCCACCATCTGGGGCGCCGCTACGGAAACGGTCACAGCGCACCACCGCCCCGTTCGCACAGCGCTGCCAGCCGGGCCCAGCCCCGCGTCCGCTCGAAGCCGCCCTCGCCCCACACAGCCGCCGGTACAGTCGTCACGAAGCCTCCGGCGTCGCGGTCCAGGACGTGGAGTTCCGCGATCCGCCGACGCCCACCCCTGTCGCGCGCCAGATGGACCACCACCGACAGCGCGGCCGCCAACTGACTGTGCAGCGCCCCGCGGTCAAGCCCCGCCGTCGAACCCAGCGCTTCCAGCCTGGCGGGCACATCCGCCGCCGCGTTGGCGTGAACCGTGCCGCATCCTCCCTCGTGTCCGGTGTTGAGCGCGGCCAGCAGATCGGTGACCTCCGGGCCGCGCACCTCGCCGACGACCAGTCGGTCCGGCCGCATCCGCAGCGCCTGCCGCACCAGGTCCCGCAAGGTGACCAGCCCCGTGCCCTCCTGGTTGGCGGGCCGTGTCTCCAGCCGCACCACATGCGGGTGTTCGGGGCGCAGCTCGGCCGAGTCCTCGGCCAGCACGATCCGCTCGTCGGGCGCGACCAGCCCCAGCAGGGTGGACAGAAGGGTCGTCTTTCCCGACCCCGTGCCCCCGCTGATCAGGAAGGAGAGCCGGGCGTCCACCACGGCCCGCAGCAGGCGCTGCCCGCCGGGCGGTACCGTCCCGGCGGCCACCAGCTCGTCCAACGCGAAGGCCCGGCGCCGCACCACCCGCAGCGAAAGACAGGTCGAGCCGACGGCCACCGGGGGCAGCACGGCGTGCAAACGCGTCCCGTCCGGCAGCCGGGCGTCCACCCAGGGCCGGGCGTCGTCGAGTCGGCGTCCGGCGATCGCGGCGAGCCGCTGCGCCAGCCTACGCACCGCCGCCGCGTCGGGGAAGGACACATCAGCGCGCTCCAGGCCCGCTCCGCGGTCCACCCACACCTGGTCGGGCGCGGTGACCAGGACATCGGTGACCTCGGGTGCGGAGAGCAGGGGCTCGAGCGGCCCGGTGCCGATCAGTTCGGACCGCAGCCGGGCGGCGACGCCGAGCACTTCGGCGTCCCCGAGCAGTCGGCCTTCCCGGCGCAACGCCTCCGCGACCCGCGCGGGCGTCGGCTCCACCCCGCTCTCCGCCAGCCGCAGGCGCACCGCGTCCAGCAGCTCGGCGCTCATGCCGGCACGCCCGCGCCGTCGGCCGATGTCCGCGCCCAGAATTCCGCGCAGAATCGTGCCAGCGGCCCGCGCTCGCCGCTCCCCGGCGGCCGGCCGGCGAGCAGGGCGTCCGACAGGCCCGGCTCGGGTGGGAGTTCGCCCGCCAGGGGCAGGCCGAGGAGGTTCGAGATCTCTTCGCCCCGCAGCCCCGAGCCGACCTGCGCACGCGTCACCAGCCGGAGGTCGCTCAGGACCATGCCGACCATCGAGGCGACCCGGTGGGCGGCCGCGACGGCTCGCAGCTCCGCGGGCACGACCACCAGCCCCACATCCACCTGTTCGAGAGCTGCCACCGCCGCGTCGTCGAGTCGGCGCGGCAGGTCCACGACCACTGCCCCGCCCCGCCTGCGGGCCGCGGCCAGAACGGCCCGCATGGCGTCGGACGGCACCGCGAGACAGTCGCCCCGGTCCCAGCTGAGGACCCGCAGCGAATGCAGCTCGGGCAGCGCTTCCTCCAGCGCCCGCCCGGCCACCCGGCCCCGCGAGTCGGCGAAGGCCGGCCATCGCAGCCCCTCGGCCTTCTCTCCACCGAGCAGCACATCGAGCCCACCGCCCAGCGGATCGCCGTCGATCAGCATCGTGCGCCGGCCCGCGCGGGCTGCGCCGACCGCCAGGGCGCAGGCGAGCGTGCTCGCCCCGGCGCCGCCCCGGCCGCCGATCACCCCCACCGTGAGAGCCGGGCGGCCGACGCCTTCCACGGCGTCGGCGATCCTGTCGACCAGCCAACTCTCGCCATCGGGCAGGAGCACCACATTGCGGGCCCCGATGCCCACCGCGCGCTGCCAGACGCCGGGGTCGTCCTGGTCCCTGCCGACCAGCACCACCCCCTCCCTGCGCATGGCGCCGCCGAGCCGGGCCGCGCAGTCGTCACCGACCAGGACCAGCGGCGCGCTCTCCCAGCTCCCCCTGCGCGCGGGCATTCCATGAGCGACTTCGGGCACGGCCCCGGCGGCGGCGCACAGCCGCAGCAGGTCGTCCAGCAGCCCCTCGTCCTCCGTGACGACCAGCGGCCCGTCCGGCCTTCCGGCGACGGCGGCCGTCCGCCAATCGGATGTGATGGATCCGGTCACGGTCTCCCCCTCCCACTACGCGCTCTCTCTTCCGCGAACATCGCGGAACTCGCGGGGAATCACCGTGCAGCGAACTGGAAAACCTTGTGGATCTTGAACAAAAACTGTGGACAACTCAACGGTTGTGAATATCCCGCTCACCTATACCGGTGACTTCCGGAGAGCAGCACGCCGATTACCCAGCGTGACGTGTAGGAAGTAGGAGAGACCACGGCCGGGTGGGCCGAACCAGGGGGAGGAACGCGGGATGAGGGCGCTCAAAATGCATCCGGACATGCGACGACCCCCGCCGGGGGGGAGAGCGGGGGTCGTCCCCACGGCCGACTCGGGGGGGGAGGAGTCGGACCGGGTTAGACACGGTCGCGAACGATCCGTGACTTCCATGGTGTACCCGAGAGCCTTCTCAGGCAAACCCACACGCCTCAGCTTACGCCGAATGGAGGGCGGCCTATGCTCGGCGACGTGGAAAACCACTCGCTCCCTCGGACAGCCGCGTTCTTTGATCTGGACAAGACGGTCATTGCGAAGTCGAGCACGCTCACCTTCAGCAAGTCCTTCTACCAAGGCGGCTTGATCAACAGGCGCGCCGTGTTGCGCACCGCGTACATCCAGTTCGTCTTCCTGGTCGGTGGGGCCGACCACGACCAGATGGAGCGGATGCGCCAGTATCTCTCCGAACTGTGCCGTGGCTGGAATGTCCAGCAGGTGCGGGAGATCGTCGCCGAGACCCTGCACGAACTCATCGATCCGATCATTTACGACGAAGCAGCCTCCCTCATCGAGGAGCACCACACCGCAGGGCGCGATGTGGTGATCGTCAGCACCTCGGGCGCCGAGGTGGTGGAGCCGATCGGCGAGCTGCTGGGCGCCGACCGGGTCGTCGCCACCCGGATGGTCGTCAAGGACGGCGCCTTCACCGGCGAGGTGGAGTACTACGCCTACGGCCCGACCAAGGCCGAGGCCATCCGGGAGCTCGCGGAGTCGGAGGGCTACGACCTGGCGCGCTGCTACGCCTACAGCGACTCCGCGACCGACATCCCGATGCTGGAATCGATCGGCCACCCGCACGCGGTCAACCCGGACCGCGCACTGCGCCGTGAGGCGATCGCCCGCGACTGGCCGATGCTCACCTTCACCCGCCCGGTACGACTCAAGCAGCGCGTGTCGACCCTGCCGATGCCCTCGCGCCCGGCTCTGATGGCGGCGGCCGCGGTCGGCGCCGCCGCTACGGCCGGCCTGGTCTGGTTCGCCAGCCGACGACGACCGCCCTACGTCCGCCTTGACCGGTTTTAAGACTAAAAGTAAAGAAACCGCGGCTTGGGCTTCCGCTTCCACCACGACAGGAGTAGAAAGGAGTTGACGGCCCGCGAGACCAGGGACATCCGAGAGGATGCCTTCAACGCAGTAGGCCCACGGACCGAAGCACGAAAGCCGAGCACCCACGCGACGCCGACCCGTCGATTACGGGCCAGCCGCACCAGGTAACGGGCGAAGATCCCGGCCTGATGGGCAAATCTCGTGCACGCATGGTAACTCGGCCGACGTGCCAGCGGCGGTACCAGAGCTTGACCGGTACCGCCGCAACCCTGTCCGCCTCCTGCCGCCCCCCCTGATGACGGGCATCACCCGACGGTGACGGGACACACCCGACCCCATCCGGCTTGCCCCAGGGCGTGTTGCGGGGACTTCCCCCAGACCCTGTTGACGGAGAACCGTCAGGCCGCACCGCGTTGGAGCGCCTCGCACACGGCCGTACTCTCGCGCACACCCAGCTCGACAGCACGGGCGCAGTGCGTGATCCAGGACGCCACACCATCCGGGGTCCCGGACGCGTAGCCGTCGAGCGCGCCCAGATAGGCCGCGCGCCCCAACTCCGCGTGCCCCACCTCCGACGGGCAGATCGACTTGGGGTCCAGCCCACTGCCGATCAGCACGATCCGCTCGGCGGCCCGCGCGACCAGGCCGTTGCACGACCCGAACGGGCGCAGGGCGAGGAGCTCGCCGTGCACCACCGCCGCCGTCACCAGCGCGGGCGCCTCGCTGCCCGCGATCAGCAGCCCTGCCAGCCCTTCGAGCCGACCTGCCACCTCGTCCGCGCCCGGCAGCGCCAGCTCGATCAGCGGCTCGTCGACCGGCTCACCCGCCAGCCGCGGGCGGCCCACGGTGTCATCCGGCCGGGCCCCGCCAGCCGCCACCAGGTGCAGCCTGGCCAGCACACGAAGCGGCGACTGCCGCCACACGCTCAGCAGTTGCCCCGACTCTGCGGTCAGCCGCAGTGCCGCGCCCACCGTGCGCGGCTCTCCCTCGACGCCGAAGTCGGACCGCCGGCGCACCTCCTCGAGCGCCCAGTCGGCCCCCGACAGCGCGGCCGAGCCCCGGGCGCCGCGCAGCGCCGCCTCGGCGGTGACCTCGTTGCTGCGGCGGCGCATCACCCGGTGGCCGTACACGCGGTCCACCGCCTTGCGTACGGAGTCCACGGAGTCGGCAACGCCAGGAAGCGAGCCCAGGGCGGCGAGCGGATCGGCTGTCGTACTCATGGGTAAGACAGTACGCACTTCGGCCTCACACCCCTCGAAGGAGTGGTTTTCTTCACTCACAGCTCTCACTTTCCGCGCTTACGCACCTACGCTTGGTGAACATGAAGATCGCTTTCGTAGGGAAGGGCGGCAGCGGCAAGACCACGCTGTCCTCACTGTTCATCCGCCATCTCGCCGCCGACCGGGTCCCCGTCATCGCGGTGGACGCCGACATCAATCAGCATCTCGGCGCGGCGCTCGGTCTGGACGAGGCGGAGACGGCGGCACTCCCCGCGATGGGCGCGCACCTGCCGCTGATCAAGGACTACCTGCGCGGCACGAACCCTCGCATCGCCTCCGCCGAAACCATGATCAAGACAACGCCGCCGGGCGAGGGCTCGCGGCTGCTGCGGATCGGTGAGGAAAACCCGATCTTCGAGGCCTGCGCCCGCACCGTACGACTGGACGACGATGCCGCCGTCCGATTGATGGCGACCGGCCCCTTCACGGAGTCGGACCTGGGCGTCGCCTGCTACCACTCGAAGGTCGGCGCGGTCGAGCTGTGCCTCAATCACCTTGTCGACGGACCCGGCGAGTACGTCGTCGTCGACATGACTGCGGGCAGCGACTCCTTCGCCTCCGGGATGTTCACCCGCTTCGACATCACGTTCCTCGTCGCCGAACCGACCCGTAAGGGTGTCTCGGTCTACCGTCAGTACAAGGAGTACGCCCGGGACTTCGGCGTCTGCCTGAAGGTGATCGGCAACAAGGTGCAGGGCGCCGACGACCTGGACTTCCTGCGCGCGGAGGTCGGCGACGACCTGCTCACCACGCTCGCCCACTCCGACTGGGTGCGCGCCATGGAGAAGGGCCGGCCAGCCCTCTTCGAGCTCCTCGAAGGGCCCAACCGCGAGGCGCTGCGCACGCTGCGCGAGGCGGCGGACGGTGCGTACGAGCGGCGTGACTGGCAGCGCTACACACGCCAGATGGTGCACTTCCACCTCAAGAACGCGGAGAGTTGGGGCAACGCGAAGACAGGCGCCGATCTGGCGGCTCAGGTCGACCCCAGTTTCGTTCTGGGTGAGCGACTGCTGGCCGCCGCACAGCCCGTCTGACGCTCACCGATCAGCCGCCCACTGACGGCAATTGAGGAACTCGCCGCAGCGGGGCGCCCAAGGGAGCCTGGCCGTCGGAATAGCGCCCGGCGACCTCCGGACGGATGACACATCCGTCCGGAGGGCATTTCTCACCGCTCAAGGAGCGGCAGGGAGATACCCGTCCCCGATGCCGGCCCCCACGTTCCCCCTGACGCACGCCCGCGCATTCCGGATTTCTCCCGTCCACTTCTCGGCCGACCCGCTCCCGGTCTCCGTCATCGGGCCCACGGAAGCGTCGACTGAAATGGGTTCCGTTTTCATCGCTTTTCAGCCCGGACCCTCGGATTGAGCCACAGCGCGCCAGTCGCTCGGCGTCGACGAAACCGACCTCACAGGCCAGAGCATGTACACGCCATTGACACCCAGGCAACCGTTCACCTCGCCCCGGGTGCCGGATGTTCGGTTTCATGCCGAGCGGGGCCGAATTCCGATCGCGGACGGTAAACACGCCCCAACGAGAGGGTAAACGCCGAATCCACCCCCCTTCACCCCAAACCACCCAGGGTCTCCCGCACTCCCCTCGGGCGTCCGGCCGCGCCCGACACCAGTGCCGTGTGGACCAGATAGAGGGATGGAGCGACAAGCGGATAGGCGTACAGATTCACTCATTGGAAGGAAGTCGCCTTCCTTCAGCCCTGGAGAACTTCCCCCACCTCTTTACTCTCCATTACGATTCATTTACCGAGAGTTGAGATAAGCCCCGCCATCGCAGCCGCTCCCGCCGCTGCACGCCGTGACCACGGCCGCGCCCCACCCGCGACCGCGCCGCCCCGACGAAGACGGGAACGCCCATGCACGCTCAGCCGACGCAGACGACTCACCCGACGCCCCCGGCCCGGCCGGGTGACCAGGGCCTGCCGGATCGACGCCCCCGCAGCTGGCGCCAGGACCTGTCCGCCTCCGTGGTCATCTTCTTGATCGCGATCCCGCTCTCGCTCGGCATCGCGCTCGCCACGGGCGCGCCGCTCCAGGCGGGGCTGGTCGCGGCAGCGGTCGGCGGGATCGTCGCAGGCCTGCTGGGTGGGGCACCGCTCCAGGTCAGCGGCGCCGCCACCGGCCTGGTGGTCGTGACCGCCGAGCTCGTGCAGCGCTATGGCTGGCGGGCGACGTGCGCGATCACCGCGCTCGCGGGCACGGCTCAACTCGCCCTCGGCGCAGCCCGGGTGGCCCGTAGCGCGCTGGCCGTCAGCCCGGCGATCGTGCACGGCATGCTCGCCGGCATCGGCGTCACGATCGCGCTCGGCCAGCTGCCCGTCGTGCTGGGTGATCACCCCAACATCTCCGCGCTGGAGAACCTCGCGGCGCTGCCCTCGCGCCTGGCGGACCCGCACCCGGCCGCGCTGCTGGTCGGCGGGATCACGGTGGCCGTGGTGGCGGGCTGGCCGAGGCTGCCCGGCCGGGCCGGACGGTGGGCCCGTACGCTTCCGGCGCCGCTCGCCGCCGTGGCGGCCGCCACGGCGGCCGGCGTCGGTATGGACCTGCCCCGGGTCAATCTTCCCCAGTGGGAATTGCGGGTGCTGCCCGCCCTGCCGGACGGCCCGGTGCTCGGGGTGTTCGCGGCCGTCCTCACCGTCACCCTCGTGGCCAGCATGGAGTCACTGCTGTCCGCCGTCGCGGTGGACCGGCTGCGCGCCGCACGGACGGACGGAGAGCACCCTCCCGCCTCACTGGATCGCGAACTCGCGGGCCAGGGCGCGGCGAACGTGGTCTCCGGGCTGCTCGGCGGGCTGCCGATCGCGGGCGGCGCGATCCGCGGCACGGCCAACGTCAAGGCGGGAGCCGCGACGCGCAAGGCCACCATCCTGCATGGCGTGTGGGTGCTGGTCTGCGCCGCCCTACTCAGCACTGTGCTCGAGCTGATCCCACTCGCCGCGCTGGCCGCGTTGGTGATGGCGGTCGGCGTGCGAATGGTCAGCTTCGCGCACATCAAGCACGTACAGCGGCACCGCGAATTCCCCATGTACGCGGCCACGCTCGGTTCCGTCGTGCTCCTGGGCGTGCTGCAAGGAGTCGCCGTCGGCATCGCGATCGCGGCCTTCCTCTCCCTGCGGCGCCTCGCCCACACCCGTATCACCGTCGACGCGGAGAGGGACTACCACCGGGTACGCGTCAATGGCCAGTTGACGTTCCTCGCGGTCCCACGACTGTCCCGGGCTCTCGCACAGGTGCCCTCCGAGGCCAACGCGGTGGTCGAGCTGGGTGGGTCCTTCATGGACCACGCGGCCTACGACGCGTTGCAGACCTGGTCCAACGCCCATCGGGCGGGTGGCGGCTGGGTCACTCTGCGAGGCCGCCACGGCCGCCCCATCGCGGAGCCCGCCAGCACGCACGTGTGCCGCCCCTGGACCCCCTGGCACAACCACCACTGCACCCGCACCACCGCTGCCACCAAGCCCGGCGTCAAGCACAGCGGTGATCAGCAACTCCTCGGCGGCGTGAGCGCGTTCCAGCGCAATACGGCACCGCTCGTACGGGACGAGCTGGCGCGGCTGGCCCGCGAGGGACAGACCCCCAGCCAGCTCTTTCTGACCTGCGCCGACTCCCGGCTGGTGACCAGCATGATCACCTCGAGCGGGCCCGGCGATCTCTTCACCGTGCGCAACGTCGGCAATCTGATGCCGCCGCCCGGCAGCGACGGCACGTGCGACTCGGTCGGGGCCGCGGTGGAGTACGCGGTCGAGGTGCTGAAGGTCAGCAGCATCACCGTGTGCGGGCACTCGGGGTGCGGGGCGATGCAGGCGCTCCTCGACACCTCCGCCCCGGAGCCCGGCGCACCGACCCCACTCGGCCGCTGGCTCCGGCACGGCCGGCCGAGCGTGGCCCGCATGCAGCGCATCGGACGGCTCGGGCGCGGGGAAGTCGCGCTCGCCGACCGGCCCGTGTCCGATGACGTCGAACGGCTCGCCCTCGTCAACGTGCTCCAGCAGCTCGACCACCTGAGGGCCCACACGTGCGTCGCACGGCGGGTGGCAGAAGGGGCGCTGCGTTTGCAGGGCATGTACTTCCATGTGGCCGAAGCGCAGGCGTACGTGCTGGACGAGCGGTCGCGCACCTTCGCCGCGGTCCGCCCGGAGGTGCTGGACGCCGTGTGACACGCCGCTGGCACGCGATGCGGAGGTGAGGCTCCCGCGCATGTCCCCCGCACCCCCTCGACCCGTCTGACCTCGCGGAACCCCAATAAAGGACAGGTCTAAACCAATTTTTGTCCACACCCCTTGTCAGGGTGTGCCCCGGGCTGATGAGCTATGGCCGGGACGCAACGGGCACCCTGGGAAAGGGAGATGTCGTGAGCAACGAAAGCCTGGCCAACCTCTTGAAGGAGGAGCGCCGCTTCGCACCGCCTGCCGACCTGGCCGCGAAGGCCAACGTCACGGCGGAGGCGTACGAGGAGGCGAAGGCTGATCGGCTGGGCTTCTGGGCTGAGCAGGCCCGCCGCCTGAGCTGGGAGACCGAGCCGACCGAGACCCTGGACTGGTCGAACCCGCCGTTCGCCAAGTGGTTCGCCGACGGCAAGCTCAACGTGGCGTACAACTGCGTCGACCGCCATGTGGAGAACGGCCTCGGCGACCGCGTGGCCATCCACTTCGAAGGCGAGCCGGGCGACACCCGCGCGATCACCTACGCCGAGCTGCAGCGTGAGGTCTCCAAGGCCGCCAACGCCCTGACCGAGCTCGGCGTCCAGGCCGGCGACCGGGTCGCCATCTACCTCCCGATGATCCCCGAAGCGGTCGTCTCGATGCTGGCCTGCGCCCGGATCGGTGCCCCGCACTCGCTCGTCTTCGGCGGTTTCTCGGCGGACGCCCTCGCGACCCGCATCAAGGACGCGGACGCCCGCGTCGTCATCACCGCCGACGGTGGCTACCGGCGCGGCAAGGCCTCCGCCCTCAAGCCCGCCGTCGACGAGGCCCTGACCCGTCCCGGCACGGAGGACGTCCGCAGCGTCCTCGTCGTCCGCCGCACCGGCCAGGACGATGTCGCCTGGACCGAGGGCCGCGACGTCTGGTGGCACGACCTGGTCGAGCGCCAGTCCGACCGGCACACGCCCCAGGCGTTCGACGCCGAGCACCCGCTGTTCATCCTCTACACCTCGGGCACCACCGGTAAGCCGAAGGGCATCCTGCACACCACCGGCGGCTATCTCACCCAGGCTTCGTACACCCACCACGCCGTCTTCGACCTCAAGCCGGAGACGGACGTCTTCTGGTGCACGGCCGACGTCGGCTGGGTGACCGGCCACTCCTACATCGTCTACGGGCCGCTGAGCAACGGCGCGACCGAGGTCCTCTACGAGGGCACCCCGGACAGCCCGCACCAGGGGCGCTGGTGGGAGATCGTCCAGAAGTACGGCGTGACGATCCTCTACACCGCCCCCACCGCGATCCGCGCCGCCATGAAGTGGGGCGACGACATCCCGGCCAAGTTCGACCTGAGCAGCCTGCGGATCCTCGGTTCGGTCGGCGAGCCCATCAACCCCGAGGCCTGGGTCTGGTACCGCAAGCACATCGGCGCCGACAGGACGCCCGTGGTCGACACCTGGTGGCAGACCGAGACCGGCGCCATGATGATCAGCCCGCTGCCGGGGGTCACCGAGACCAAGCCCGGATCGGCGCAGGTGCCGCTGCCCGGCATCGCGGCGACCGTCGTGGACGACGACGCCAACGAGGTGCCCGACGGGGCCGGCGGCTATCTCGTCCTCACCGAGCCGTGGCCGGCGATGCTCCGCACCATCTGGGGCGACGACCAGCGCTACATCGACACGTACTGGTCGCGCTTCGAGCACAAGTACTTCGCGGGCGACGGCGCCAAGAAGGACGACGACGGCGACATCTGGCTGCTCGGCCGGGTGGACGACGTGATGCTGGTCTCGGGCCACAACATCTCCACCACCGAGGTCGAGTCCGCACTCGTCGCGCACCCCAAGGTCGCCGAAGCCGCCGTCGTCGGCGCGAACGACCCGCAGACCACCCAGGCCATCTGCGCCTTCGTCATCCTGCGGGGCGACGCCGACGCCGAGGAACCGGGTCTGGTCGAGGAGCTGCGGGCGCACGTCGCCAAGCAGCTCGGCCCGATCGCCAAGCCCAAGCGGATCCTGCCGGTCGCCGAGCTGCCCAAGACCCGCTCGGGCAAGATCATGCGCCGTCTGCTGCGTGACGTCGCCGAGAACCGCACGCTCGGCGATGTGACCACGCTGACCGACTCCTCGGTCATGAGCCTGATCCAGTCCCAGCTCCCCGCCGCGAGCAGCGAGGACTGACCCGGTCGAACCACCCGACCGCTGCCCGAATTCGGGCAGTGTGAGCAGGCAACCGTGAAGGGCACCCGGCGCGACCGGGTGTCCTTCACTCTTTCCGGTTAAGGTAAGTACTCATCGCGTAAAAATCGCGACAAGAATCAAAGGCGCGCCGGGAAGTCTGGTCGGCACACAGCACACGTGTATCCAGTCGCCCCAGGAGGTCCACCGCCGTGGCCGCGCCCAAGAACCGCCGTTCCGTCTTCCTCGGACGGCTGCCGCTGCCCGAGCGCAACTATCTGGCGGAAGCCCTCCGCACCGAGACCGTCGGCGGCGTACTGCTGCTCGTCGCGGCCGTGGCCGCGCTGATCTGGGCGAACACCCCACTGCGCGACAGCTACGAGACCATCCGCGACTTCCACCTCGGTCCGGGCTCCCTCGGCCTCGACCTCTCGGTCCAGCACTGGGCCGCCGACGGCCTGCTGGCCGTCTTCTTCTTCGTCGCGGGCATCGAACTCAAGCGCGAGCTGGTCGCCGGCGAGCTGCGCGACCCGAAGGCGGCCGCCCTTCCCGTCATCGCCGCGATCTGCGGCATGGCCGCCCCCGCGCTCGTCTACTTCACCGTCACGAAGGCCGGCGGCGGCGCGCTGGACGGCTGGGCCGTGCCCACCGCCACGGACATCGCCTTCGCACTCGCCGTCCTGGCGGTGATCGGTACGGCCCTGCCTTCGGCGCTGCGCGCGTTCCTGCTGACCCTCGCCGTCGTCGACGACCTCTTCGCAATCCTGATCATCGCGGTCTTCTTCACCTCGGAGCTCAATTTCGCCGCCCTCGGCTTCGCCGTGCTGGGCCTGGCCGTCTTCTGGCTGCTGCTGCGCAAGGGCGTCCGCGGTTGGTACGTCTACGTGCCGCTGGCGATCGTCAACTGGGCCCTGATGTACAACAGCGGCGTGCACGCGACCATCGCGGGCGTCGCCATGGGCCTGATGCTGCGCTGCACGCGTCACGACGGCGAGCGGTACTCCCCCGGTGAGCACATCGAGCACATCGTCCGCCCCCTGTCCGCCGGGCTGGCCGTGCCGCTGTTCGCGCTGTTCTCGGCGGGCGTCGCGCTCTCCGGCGGCGCGCTGTCGGACGTCTTCCGCAAGCCCGAGACGCTCGGGGTGGTCCTCGGACTGGTCGTCGGCAAGGCGATCGGCGTGTTCGGCGGCACCTGGCTGGCGGCACGTTTCACGAAGGCGGAGCTGAACCCCGACCTCGAGTGGCCGGACGTGCTGGCCGTCGCCTCACTGGCCGGCATCGGCTTCACGGTGTCCCTGCTGATCGGCGAGCTGGCCTTCGCCGGGGACCAACTTCTGACCGATGAGGTGAAGGCTGCCGTACTCATCGGTTCGCTGATAGCCGCCGTCATCGCGGGCACACTGCTCAAGCTGCGCGACAACAAGTACAAGAAGCTGTGCGCGGATGAGGAGCGGGACGAGGACGAGGACGGCATCCCGGACATTTACGAGCAAGGCAACCCGGATTACCACCTGCGGATGGCAGCCATCCACGAAGCGAAGGCCGCAGAACACCGCAGGCTGGCCGAAGTCGCCTCCGGGCACACCACCGGCGACGATGGTCCGGCATGATCTAAGGGTCTTTACATCCGCTGAAGACGCGCCCAAGACCCGCAGATGACGAAGCTGATGAAGATGAGGGAGCAGCCGATGAGCGCAGCCGACGACGGTGCCAACCGCAGCCTCGGCCAGCTGGTGGCGACGGCCACCACCGAGCTGTCCGCGCTGGTGCACGACGAGATCGCACTGGCCAAGGCCGAGCTGCGGCAGGACGTCAAGCGCGTCGGCATCGGCGGCGGCGCGATCGCCGCGGCCGGCACCCTGGCGCTCTTCTCCCTGCCGGTGCTGAGCTTCGCGGCGGCGTACGGGATCCACAACCTGGGCCTCGGGCTGGCCTGGTCCTTCCTGATCGTCGGCGGGGCGTTCCTGGTGATCGCGGCGATTCTCGGGCTGCTGGCGGTGGCCAAGTTCAAGAAGGTCAGCAAGCCGGAGAAGAGCATCGCCTCGGCCAAGGAGACGGCGGCCGTGCTGGGCACGGTCAAGCCGCACCCGCGTCCGCTGGTCGGCACGAGCCAGGCGGACGCATCTGTGACACGCTCGTCCGTATGACGGTGCCCGATACTTCCGCAGCGCCCGCGTCCCCCGACCCCGACTCACCGGTCATCCCGCCCGCGCCCACCGGCTCCGCGTCCTCGCCCACGGCGGTCGTGCGCCCCGACGGGCCCTGGACCCACCGGGAGGTCGCGGCCAACGGTGCGCGGTTCCATATCGCCGAGATGGGCGAGGGGCCGCTGGTGCTGCTGTTGCACGGCTTTCCGCAGTTCTGGTGGACATGGCGGCACCAGCTGCCGGCCCTCGCGGACGCGGGGTTCCGGGCGGTGGCGATGGACCTGCGCGGTGTGGGCGGCAGCGACCGGACACCCCGGGGCTACGACCCGGCGAACCTCGCCCTCGACATCACCGGCGTGATCCGCTCCCTCGGCGAGCCGGACGCCGCGCTGGTCGGCCATGATCTGGGCGGCTATCTGGCGTGGACGGCGGCCGTGATGCGGCCGAAGCTGGTGCGGCGGCTCGTGGTGTCCTCGATGCCGCACCCGCGCCGCTGGCGGTCGTCGATGCTCGCCGACCTCAAGCAGAGCGCGGCGGGCTCGTACATCTGGGGCTTCCAGCGCCCCTGGTTGCCGGAGCGCCAGCTCGTCGCGGACGACGCCGCGCTGGTCGGCCGGCTGATCCGGGAGTGGTCGGGGCCCCGACTGCCGGACGACGAAGCGGTCGACACCTACCGGCGGGCCATGTCGATCCCCTCGACGGCCCACTGCTCGATCGAGCCGTACCGGTGGATGGTGCGGTCGATGGCACGCCCCGACGGCATGCAGTTCAACCGCCGCATGAAGCGGCCGGTGCGGGTGCCGACGCTGCACCTGCACGGGTCCCTCGATCCGGTGATGCGCACCCGCAGCGCGGCGGGCTCCGGGGAGTACGTGGAGGCGCCGTACCGCTGGCGGCTGTTCGACGGCCTCGGGCACTTCCCGCATGAGGAGGACCCGGTGGCCTATTCGACGGAGCTGATCAACTGGCTCAAGGACCCGGAACCCGACCGCTAGCCACGAAGACAGGGGGCCGGGCCAGGGACACCGGGAGCGCGCTCGCCAGGAACGACGGCAGGTCCCGGAGCCGCATCGTCGGCCTCTCTCATCCCGTGCTCACCCTCGAACACACGGGAACATCCGTCCGTCGAATGGCCAATTGCCCGGCGCATAGGCCAATTGACGGACCCCCAGGCGATTACGGACCTTTGGGTCCGGGCACAGACCTCGGTATGGGCTGGACGCACGACTACCGTGATGTGACACAGCAGCGCGGCGCCGAGGGCGATGCCGCGCTGGCCGTGACGGAGGCATCCGAGAGCGCCATGCGGGGTGAGCACGGGCCGGAGGCCGGTCACGACCCCCACATCGGCATTCCTCGCATCATCCGCCGCCGCGCTCGATGGGTGTCGGCGCGGCTGCGCCATCCACGCGGCCGCTGACCCCCCTCCTGGACCGCCCGGGCCGTCACCCGCTCCTCAGAGGGCGCAGCCCTGGCTGTCCGCCCTGCCCGTGGCCGTGCTGCCGACGACGGCGTCCTCGCGCACCTCGTCCGCCGTCAGGGCGTAGCCGGTGTCCGCGTCGTCCAGGGACTTCGCGAAGACCACGCCGTAGACCCTGCCGTCCGGGGTGAGCAGCGGGCCGCCGGAGTTGCCCTGGCGGACGGTGGCGAAGAGGGAGTACACATCGCGCCGGACATTGCCGCGGTGGTAGATGTCCGGGCCGTTGGCCTGGACGCGGCTTCGGACGCGGGCGGCGCGCACGTCGTACGAGCCGTTCTCGGGGAAGCCCGCGACGATGGCGCTCTTGCCGCTCTCCGCGTCGTCCCGGGCGAAGCGCAGCACGGGCGCGTCGAGTGACGGCACGTCGAGGACGGCGATGTCGCGCTTCCAGTCGTAGAGGACGACGGTCGCGTCGTAGCGCCGGCCCTGGCCGCCGACTTGCACGGTCGGCTCGTCGACGCCGCCGACGACGTGGGCGTTGGTCATCACCCGGTGCGGTGCGAAGACGAAGCCGGTGCCCTCCAGGACCTTGCCGCAGCTGGGCGCGGTGCCCACGACCTTGACGATGCTGCGCTGGGCGGCCGTGGCGACGGGGCTGCCGGCGAGCCGGGGGTCGGGCGCGGGCACGGAGGTGATGGGCTCGTTGGAGAAGGGCGCGAAGACCTGCGGGAAGCCGTTCTGGGAGAGAGCCGTGCTGAAGTCCGCGAACCAGGTGTTGGCCTGGGCCGGAACCACCCGGGCGACGCCGAGCAGCACCTTGGAGTTACGGACTTCCTTGCCGAGCGTGGGCAGGGAGGTGCCGGCGAGGGCGGAGCCGATCAGCCAGGCCACCAGCAGCATCGCGACGACGTTGACGATCGCGCCGCCCGCCGCGTCCAGTGCGCGCGCCGGCGACCAGGTGATGTGGCGGCGGAGCTTACTGCCGAGGTGAGTGGTGGCGGCCTGGCCCACCGAGGCACAGACGATGACGATCACGACGGCCGCGACGGCGGCAGGTGTGCCCGGTGTGGCCTCCTCGGTGGCGCTGTCCCAGATCACCGGGAGGGCGTAGACGGCGACCAGCCCACCGCCGAGGAAGCCGATCACCGACAGCACGCCGACGACGAAGCCCTGGCGGTAGCCGACGACCGCGAACCACACGGCGGCGATGAGCAGCACGATGTCCAGCACGTTCACCGAAAAATGCCTCGCATTGAAGGGGCCGGCGCGGTCGTCGGCCTCGGGTCGGGTGGCTCGCAGGCCACCGTCTCACGCGGATCAGCTCTGCCGGTCCAAAGAAACCTGACGCTCGCGGTCCCAGGGACGCTCCCAGCCCGCGTAGTGCAGGATCCGGTCGATCACCCCGGCCGTGAAACCCCAGACCATCGCGCCGCCGACGTAGAAGGCCGGACCCCGGTGACCGCTCGGGTGGACGGCCATCGCCCGGTTCCCCGGGTCGGTGAGCTCGGTGACCGGGACCGTGAACACTCTGGCCGTCTCCGCCTGGTCGACCGCGCCGACCGGGCTGGGCTCGCGCCACCAGCCGAGCACCGGCGTCACGACGAAACCACTCACAGGGATGTAGAGCTGCGGCAGGACACCGAAGATCTGCACACCGGACGCGTCGAGGCCGGTCTCCTCCTCGGCCTCGCGCAGCGCGGCCCGCAGCAGCCCGTCACCGGCCGGGTCGCCGTCCTCCGGGTCGAGCGCGCCACCGGGGAACGACGGCTGGCCGGCGTGCGAGCGCAGCGTCCCGGCCCGCTCCAGGAGCAGCAGCTCGGGCCCCTGCTCGCCCTCGCCGAAGAGCACCAGCACGGCGGACTGCCGACCGCCCGTCTCCGGCGGCAGGAAGCGGCTCAGCTGGTGCGGCTCGATCGTCTTCGAAGCCTGGGCCACGGGTGCGAGCCACTCGGGCAGTCCCTCGGAGGTGATGGCGGTCCCACCGCCGTACGTGCTCGTCATGCGTGTCCCCTCGGCGTGTGTGCGGTCACTGGCGGGCGTGCGGTCACTCGGCTCCCAGCGGACGGGCCGGCAGGCCCGGGTAGTCGGGCGGGGGCTTGAGCCGCTGACCGGGCTGACCGCCCTTCTCGTACTTGAGCAGCTTCCGCGCCTTCTCGGGGTCCGTCTCGCCCTCCCCGTAGGACGGGCAGAGCGGCGCGATGGGGCAGGCGCCGCAGGCGGGCTTGCGGGAGTGGCAGATGCGCCGGCCGTGGAAGATCACGCGGTGCGAGAGCATCGTCCACTCGCTCTTCGGGAAGAGCGAGCAGATTTCCTCCTCGACCTTCTCCGGGTCCTGCTGGTCGGTCCACTTCCAGCGCCGGACGAGCCGCCCGAAGTGCGTGTCGACGGTGATCCCGGGCATCCCGAAGGCGTTGCCCAGCACCACATGGGCGGTCTTACGGCCCACGCCGGGCAGCGAGACCAGGTCCTCTATGCGCCCCGGCACCTCGTCGTCGAAGCGCTCGTGGAGCGCGGCGGAGATGCCGATCAGGGATCTGGCCTTGGCGCGGAAGAAGCCCGTCGGCCGGATGAGCTGCTCCAGCGCCTCGGGGTCGGCGGCCGCCATGTCCTCCGGCGTGGGGTAGGCCGCGAAGAGGGCGGGGGTGGTCTGGTTGACCCGCAGATCCGTGGTCTGGGCGGAGAGCACGGTGGCGACCAGCAGTTGGAAGGGGTTCTCGAAGTCCAGCTCGGGGTGGGCGTACGGATAGACCTCGGCGAGCTCGCGATTGATACGACGCGCCCGGCGGACGAGCGCGGTCCGGGACCCCGGCTTCGCCGGTTTGGCGGCAGCGGCCTTCACTGATCTCCTGGAGGTGGGCCCGGAGCCGGATCCGTTGGCGGAACCGGTCGGTCCGGAGGCGGAGCGCGGGGCGGGAGCGGCGGCGGATCCGTCGACCTCGCCGATCTTCGCGGGCGCTTCGCCACCCGGCGGTTTGGGCTCGCTCGCGGCATTCGTCTTCTTCGCGGACGGGCGTTCGCCCACAGCGGAATTGCGGGCCGGGATCACCCTCCCGGTCCCCCTGTCCTGTGCTCTCACCGGCGTATTGGACACCCGGCCAGACTAAAGCCCAGCACCGACATCCGCCCCGGCCGCAGGAAAACCACAGCCCAATCGGACCCCTGCCGTAGGGCTTCGGTCGACGATGCGCCACACTTGTGTTTGATCACACAGTTTTACCGACGGGCATCATGGGGACCACGGTCCTCTGTGCATGTCGACAAGGAGAGAACTCGTGGACGACGTTCTGCGGCGCGCCCCGCTTTTCGCGGCGCTCGATGACGAGCAGGCCGCTGAGCTGCGCGCCTCCATGGGCGAGGTCACCCTCGCGAGGGGCGACGCCCTGTTCCACGAAGGGGACCCCGGCGACCGGCTCTACGTGGTGACCGAGGGCAAGGTGAAGCTCCACCGCACCTCCCCCGACGGCCGCGAGAACATGCTGGCCGTCCTGGGCCCCGGCGAGCTGATCGGCGAGCTGTCGCTCTTCGACCCCGGCCCGCGCACGGCCACCGCCACCGCCCTCACCGAGGTCAAGCTCCTCGGCCTCGGCCACGGTGACCTCCAGCCCTGGCTCAACGCCCGCCCGGAGGTGGCCACCGCCCTGCTGCGCGCGGTCGCCCGCCGGCTGCGCCGCACCAACGACTCGATGTCGGACCTGGTCTTCTCCGACGTCCCCGGCCGTGTCGCGAAGGCCCTCCTCGACCTGTCCCGCCGTTTCGGCGTCCAGTCCGAAGAGGGCATCCACGTCGTGCACGACCTCACCCAGGAGGAGCTGGCCCAGCTGGTCGGCGCCTCTCGGGAGACCGTCAACAAGGCACTCGCGGACTTCGCGGGCCGCGGCTGGCTCCGCCTGGAGGCCCGCGCCGTAATCCTCCTGGACGTGGAGCGGCTCGCCAAGCGCTCCCGCTGACCCGGGGGCGTACGCACGCTCGTACGCACAGTCGTGGAAGCCCCTGCCGCCCGCTCAGGCGTGCGACAGGGGCTTTCGCGTACCCAGGGACCGTCGGGCGCCCGCAGCGCCCTCAGATCAACCTGTACGCCGTCGAAGCTCTGCCCTGTGGTTCAGCGGCAGGTCCGACAGCCCGTTCGGCTCCGGCTCCGTCAGATCAGCCCGTGCTCGCCCAGGTAGTCCAGCTGCGCCCGCACCGAGAGTTCCGCCGCGGGCCACAGCGAGCGGTCGACGTCCGCGTAGACGTGGGCGACGACCTCCTCCGGGGTGCCGTGACCGTTCTCGACCGCGGTCTCGACCTGGGCGAGGCGCTTGGCGCGGTGGGCCAGGTAGTACTCGATGGCGCCCCGGGCGTCGTCGAGCACGGGCCCGTGACCGGGAAGCACCGTGACCACGTCCTCGTCGACCGCGAGCGAGCGCAGTCGGCGCAGCGAGTCCAGGTAGTCGCCGAGCCGCCCGTCGGGGTGGGCGACGACCGTGGTGCCGCGCCCCAGGACCGTGTCCCCGGTGAAGACCGCCCGGTCGGCGGGCAGGTGGAAGCACAGGGAGTCGGCGGTGTGCCCCGGGGTGGACAGGACGTGCAGCTCCAGGCCGCCCGTGGTGATGACGTCACCCACGCCGAGCCCCTCGCCGCCGAGCCGCAGCGCGGGGTCCAGCGCCCGTACGGACGTGCCCGTCAGCTCGGCGAAGCGCCCGGCACCGTCCGAGTGGTCGGGGTGGCCGTGGCTGAGCAGCGTCAGCGCGATGCGCTTGCCCGCCGACTCGGCCGTGGCGATGACGGCCCGCAGGTGCGTGTCGTCCAGCGGCCCCGGGTCGATGACGACGGCCAGGTCGGAGTCGGGTTCGGAGACGATCCAGGTGTTGGTGCCGTCCAGCGTCATGGCGGACGGGTTGGCGGCCAGCACACAGACCGCGCGGGCGGTCGCGGGGCCGCCGATGGCGCCCTCGCGCGGCTTGCCGGGAAGAGCTGCTGCGAACGTCATGCGTCGGCCCCCGAGGAGATGTGTTTGGTGAATTCGTCGTGTCCCGGCCAGCTCAGCACGATCTCACCCCCGACGAGGCGTGCTCGCGCGAGCACGGGTGTGAGGTCCGCCTCGCGCGCGGCCGCCAGGACCTCGGCGACGCTCCCGTACGGCAGGAGCGCGCGCAGCGTCGAGATGGTGGGCGGCATCATCAGCAGCTCGCCCCGGTCGTAGCCGGCGGCCGCGTCGGCGGGCGCGGCCCAGACCGTACGGTCCGCCTCCGTGGACGCGTTACGGGTGCGCTGGCCCTCGGGGAGCGCCGCGACGAAGAACCAGGTGTCATAGCGGCGGGGTTCGAACTCGGGGGTGATCCAGCGCGCCCAGCCCCCGAGGAGATCGCTGCGCAGCACCAGGCCCCGCCGGTCGAGGAAGTCCGCGAAGGACAGCTCGCGGGTGACGAGCGCCGCCCGGTCGGCCTCCCAGTCGGCGCCGGTGGTGTCCGCGACGACCGACTCCGGCGTCGGGCCCGCCAGGAGCACGCCCGCCTCCTCGAAGGTCTCCCGGACGGCGGCGCAGACGATGGCCTGCGCGGTGGCGGCGTCGACGCCGAGGCGGCGGGCCCACTCGGTGCGCGAGGGTCCGGCCCAGGGCACGTCCCGCTCGTCACGGGGGTCCACGGAACCCCCCGGATACGCGTACGCGCCTCCGGCGAAAGCCATGGAGGCGCGTCTGCGCAGCATATGAACGGTGGGGCCGCCGGTGGTGTCACGCACCAGCAGTACGGTCGCGGCGCGGCGGGGCGCCGCGGGCTGGAGCTCCCCGCGGGTGAGCGCTCTGATCCGGTCCGGCCACTCCGGCGGATACCACTGGCCGTTCGAAGTCGACATGGCCGGATGCTATGCGCTCACGCGCTGATGTTCGAGGGGCCCGCCCGGGGCCCCTCCCGCCTTCGCGGTCAGTCCCGTACTTCCACCAGGATCTCGACCTCGACCGGCGCGTCCAGCGGCAGCACCGTGACGCCCACGGCGGAGCGCGCGTGCACGCCCTTGTCGCCCAGGACCTCGCCCAGCAGCTCACTGGCGCCGTTCAGGACACCCGGCTGTGCGGTGAAGTCCGGGGCGGAGGCGACGAAGCCCACGACCTTGACCACGCGCACGATCTTGTCGAGGTCGCCGACGACCGACTTCACGGCGGCCAGGGCGTTGAGCGCGCAGACGGCCGCCAGCTCCTTGGCCTGCTCCGCGCTGACCTCGGCGCCGACCTTGCCGGTCGCGGGCACGGAGCCCTTGACCATGGGCAGCTGACCGGCGGTGTAGACGTAATTGCCCGTCCGCACGGCGGGCTGGTACGCGGCCAGCGGCGGCACGACGTCCGGAAGGGTCAGGCCCAGCTCGGCGAGCCGGTCCTCGACGGCGCTCACGCCTTTTCCCGCTTGAGGTAGGCCACCAGCTGCTCGGGGTTGTTCGGCCCCGGCACGACCTGGACGAGCTCCCAGCCGTCCTCGCCCCAGGTGTCCAGAATCTGCTTGGTCGCATGGACGAGCAGCGGCACAGTCGCGTATTCCCACTTGGTCATGGGCCCGACTGTAATGCCTCCCGCCGACAGCCTCGTGCGGAGGCCACTCCGGGACGGTCAGGCGTCCGCCCGGCGCCCACGCGACCGCCACCACCCCGAGTGTGAGGACCCCTCGCACGGTCCGGCCGGAGGCTTCGCGGGCCCCGCTCCGAAAGGGCATGACGGTCCTCACCACTCGAACGACCGGATGTCGCCACCTGGCGCCACGCGGCCGCTACCAACGAATTAGGCTCCGAATCATGAGCAGGCTCCATGTCGTAAGCGGCAAGGGCGGCACCGGCAAGACCACGGTCGCCGCCGCCCTCGCGCTCGCCCTCGCCGCCGAGGGCAAGCGCACCCTGCTGGTCGAGGTCGAGGGCAGACAGGGCATCGCGCAGCTCTTCGAGACGGAGACGCTGCCCTACGAGGAACGCAAGATCGCGGTCGCGCCGGGTGGCGGAGGCGAGGTCTTCGCACTCGCCATCGACGCCGAGCGCGCGCTCCTGGACTACCTCCAGATGTTCTACAAGCTCGGCAGCGCCGGGCGGGCGCTGAAGAAGCTCGGCGCGATCGATTTCGCGACGACCATCGCGCCCGGACTGCGGGACGTCCTGCTGACGGGCAAGGCGTGCGAGGCGGTGCGCCGCAAGGACCGCCTGGGCAACTTCGTCTACGACCACGTCGTCATGGACGCCCCGCCCACCGGCCGCATCACCCGCTTCCTCAACGTCAACGACGAGGTGGCGGGGTTGGCCCGGATCGGCCCGATCCACAATCAGGCGCAGGCCGTCATGCGGGTGCTCAAGTCCCCCGAGACGGCGGTGCACATGGTGACGCTGCTGGAGGAGATGCCCGTCCAGGAGACCGTCGACGGCATCGCCGAACTGCGCGCCGCGAAGCTGCCGGTGGGCAGCGTGGTCATCAACATGGTGCGGCCGGAAATGCTCGACCCGGCGGCCGTCGACATCGCCGCCAACGGACGGCGCGCGGCCGTGGCGCGAGCCCTCTCGGACGCCTTGGCGCAGACCGGATTCGCCGGGGCGGACCGCGCCGGCCTCGTCGAGGAGCTGGTCGACCCTCTGGTCGCGCAGGCCCGCGAGCACACCGAGCGGGTGGCCCTGGAGCGCCTCGGCCGCACCGAGATATCGGGGCTCGGCCTCCCCACGTACGAACTGGAACTGCTCGGCGACGGCGTGGACCTGGCGGGTTTGTACCGCATGGCGCGCGAACTGCGAAAGCAAGGAGTGGCTCGGTGAGTGTCACTACTGGGGACGCGGCAAGGGCGGAGGTGAACGGGGCGGGCGCGGCCGGTGCGTGGGCGAACGGCCTCGACGCGGCGTCCGTCCTCGACATCGACCCCGTTCTGGACAACCCCCGCACCCGCATCGTGGTGTGCTGCGGTTCGGGCGGCGTCGGCAAGACCACGACCGCCGCCGCGCTGGGCGTACGAGCCGCCGAGCGCGGCCGCAAGGTCGTCGTCCTCACCATCGACCCGGCCCGTCGGCTGGCCCAGTCGATGGGCATCGACGAACTCGACAACGTGCCCCGCCCAGTAACCGGAATTGATACATCCGCCGGTGGCGAACTGCACGCCATGATGCTCGACATGAAGCGGACGTTCGACGAGATCGTCGAGACGCACGCCGACAAGGAACGCGCCCGGGCGATCCTGGAGAACCCCTTCTACCAGTCCCTGTCGGCCGGCTTCGCCGGTACGCAGGAGTACATGGCCATGGAGAAGCTCGGCCAGCTCCGCGCCCGCGACGAGTGGGATCTGATCGTCGTCGACACCCCGCCGAGCCGCTCCGCGCTCGACTTCCTCGACGCGCCGAGCCGCCTGGGGTCCTTCCTGGACGGGAAGTTCATCAAGGTCCTGATGACACCGGCGAAGATCGGCGGCCGGGCCGGGATGAAGTTCCTGGGCGTCGGCATGTCGATGATGAGCGGGCCGCTCAACAAGCTGATGGGGGCACAGCTCCTGCGGGACGTACAGACCTTCGTGTCCGCCATGGACACCATGTTCGGCGGCTTCCGTACCCGCGCCGACGCCACCTACCGACTGCTCCAGGCACCCGGTACGGCCTTCCTGGTCGTGGCCGCCCCGGAGCGGGACGCCCTGCGGGAAGCGGCCTACTTCGTCGAACGGTTGGCCGCCGAGCGGATGCCGCTGGCCGGGCTCGTGCTGAACCGGGTCCACGGCAGCGGGGCGGCGCGCCTCTCGGCCGAGCGGGCCCTGGCCGCGGCGCAGGCCCTGGCGGACGGCCCGGGCATCCCGCGCACCCCGGATTCCTCAGAAAATCTTGATGGCGTCGGCATTGTGGATCGAGACAGCGGGCAGACTGGGTCACGTACCGCCGATGACCCCGGCACCCGCACTCCCTCCAACACGTCCTCTCCCGGGAGCGGCTCCCCCCAGCCCGCGCCCTCAGGAGACCCCGCACCATCCGCGCCGTCCATGGACTCCACCGCGCGCCTCACCGCGGGACTGCTGCGCCTGCACGCCGAGCGCATGCGGGTCCTCGCCCGTGAGCGGCGTACGCGCGACCGCTTCACTTCGCTGCACCCCGAGGTCCCGGTGGCCGAGGTGGCCGCTCTGCCCGGAGATGTACACGATCTGGCAGGCCTGCGGGCGATCGGTGAACGTCTCGCGGTCCAGACGGCCCGGCACGACGCCACCCCTGCGGAGGCCACCGCGGACGGCAAGGGCACCGAAAACCCGTAGGACACGGCAAAGGCGCTCAGGGCGCCGCAAGAAACACGCAGCGACGAGAAACACGCAGCGGGAAGCACGGACGCGCCCCGGCACGACGTTCGGCGCGGCGCCGGCATCGTCGGCCCGGACGACTGCTCGAGTGCCACCACGCGCGACATCACCGCTCGACGTCACTGAAGGACGCCGACGTGCGCGCGACCGCGACCGACGCCGGCACCGACAGTGGTCGGGCACCGGCACGGGCGCCGTCGGCTACCCGCTGTCCGCCACCCGTCGGCTACCCGACGGCGGCGTACTCGTCGTACTCCTCGTCGCCCAGCGGCAGGATCCCGGAACCGCGCTCGTACTCCGTACGGGCCGTCTCCAAGAGCCTGCGCCACGACGTGACCGTGGGCCGACGGCGCAGCAGCGCCCGCCGCTCGCGCTCGGTCATCCCACCCCACACGCCGAACTCCACACGGTTGTCCAGTGCGTCGGCCAGGCACTCCGTACGCACCGGGCACCCGGTGCAGACCGCCTTGGCCCTGTTCTGCGCTGCGCCCTGAACGAATAGTTCATCCGGATCGGTAGTGCGGCAGGCTGCCTGCGCACTCCAGTCGGTTACCCAGCTCATGCTGGCGCCGTCCTCTCCCGAATCGAGGCTCCCCCACGGCGGCAGCGGCATATTCACCGTTGCCAGTTGAGGACGTTACGGAAGGCAGGCAGGGGGCAACACCCCCTTCGGGCCCAATCTTGAATGGCCCGAACGGACTATGCGTACGCGGCAGATCACCCAACGGAGTGACCTGGCGACATCAGCGACCAACCCCCGCATACCTGGACGGTCCGCCCTTGTCGTGGCGGGCACCCGGTAACACAGGCGGCAATACGGACACGTCTCATCACTCACAAGAGTGAGAGCGGAGGTGATGCGGAACCGCACCACAGTTACTGGCGTGAAACAGCGTAGGCGAACACACGGGCGTCTGTCCGCCGAATGAGAACGTAGGCTTCCCCCTATGGCTAAGAAGCGCTCGGGCGAGGGTCCCACCGTGACCCGGCAGGCCGCGAAATTCCTAGGCGTCAGCGTGCTCTCCGGAGCGGTCCTGGCGGGGCTGGCCCTGCCGGCGATCGGGGCGATGGGACTGGCGGCCAAGGAATCGGTCGAAGGATTCGACGAGATCCCGGCCAATCTCAAGACCCCGCCACTGAGCCAGCGCACCACCATCCTCGACGCCCAGGGCGGCGAGATAGCGAAGGTGTACTCCCGCGACCGCACGGTCGTGCCGCTCAGTCAGATCTCGCCGTACATGCGGAAGGCGATCGTCGCGATCGAGGACGCGCGCTTCTACGAGCACGGCGCCGTCGACCTCAAGGGCGTGCTCCGCGCGCTCAACAAGAACGCGCAGTCCGGCGGCGTGTCCGAAGGTGCCTCGACGCTCACCCAGCAGTACGTCAAGAACGTCTTCGTCGAGGAGGCGGGCGACGACCCGGCCAAGGTCGCCGTCGCCACTCAGCAGACCATCGGCCGCAAGGTCAAGGAGCTGAAGTACGCCATCCAGGTCGAGAAGGAACTCGGCAAGGAGCGCATCCTCAACAACTACCTGAACATCACCTTCTTCGGGCAGCAGTCCTACGGCGTGGAGGCCGCCGCCCAGCGCTACTTCAGCAAGCGGGCCAAGGACCTCACCCTCGACGAGTCCGCGCTGCTGGCCGGCATCGTCCAGTCGCCGAGCCGCTTCGACCCGGTCAACGCCCCGAAGGAAGCCACCAAGCGCCGCAACCTCGTGCTGCAGCGCATGGCCGAGACGAAGAACATCACCCCGGCCGAGGCCGCCGCCGCGCAGGCCAAGCCGCTCAAGCTCAAGGTCAGCCGCCCCAAGAGCGGCTGCATCACCGCCGTCAGCGGCGCCGGCTTCTTCTGCGACTACGTGCGCGAGGTGTTCCTGCAGGACCCCGTCTTCGGCAAGACGAAGGAGGCGCGGGCCAAGCGGTGGAACCAGGGCGGCATGACGATCCGGACGACCCTGGACCCGCAGACCCAGAAGTCCGTGCAGAAGTCGATCACCAACCACGTCTACCAGTCCGACCCGGTGGCCACCGCCGTCTCGATCGTCGAGCCCGGCACCGGCAAGGTGCTCGGCATGGGGCAGTCCCGCCCGTACGGCTTCGGTGAGTTCCAGACGCAGATCAACCTCTCGGCCGACAAGGCCATGAGCGGGTCGAACTTCGGCTTCCAGACCGGCTCGACCTTCAAGCCGATCCTCGCGGCGGCCGCCCTCGAGGAGGGCATCTCGCCCAACAAGGTCTACTCCTCGCCGTACCAGATGCCCTACCCGGACGAGGTCGAGACCTGCGGCCGCCCCTGGAAGAACGGCGGGGGCGACATGGTCAGCAACGAGAACCGCAGCGAGGTCGGCCCGTACGGGATGCGGGAGGCGACGGGGAAGTCGGTCAACACCTACTTCATCCAGATGATCGGCGACATCGGCGTCTGCCCGGTGACGAAGATGGCGACGAAGCTGGGCCTGAAGCCCGCGTCCGGCGCGAAGATCGACCAGGTGCCGTCGATCGCCCTCGGCACGCAGGGCATGTCCCCGCTCAAGATGGCGGCCGCCTACGCCGCGTTCGCCAACGGCGGCAAGTACTGCACCCCCGTCCTCGTCGCCTCGGCCACCGGCCCGAACGGCAAGAGCCTGAACGTGCCGAAGTCGCACTGCTCCCGGGCCATGTCCGAGGAGACCGCCGACACCGTCAACACCCTGCTCAAGGGCGTGGTCGAGGACGGCACGGGCAAGGAGGCCGGACTCTCCGGCCGGGACAGCGCGGGCAAGACCGGTACGACGGACGAGCGCAAGGCCGCCTGGTTCGTCGGCTACACCCCGAACATGGCCGGTGCGGTCTGGGTCGGCGGCCCGGGCAAGGACGTCGAGATGGAGGGCATCACCATCGGCGGCGAGTACCACGACAAGGTCTACGGCGGTGACACCCCGGGCCCCATCTGGCGTGACGCCATGGCCGGGGCGCTGGAGGGCAAGCCCGCGCCGACCTTCGACACCGTCGCGATCGCCGAACCCGAGAAGCCCAAGGGCTCCGACAAGGGCGGCCGGGGTAAGCCCAACAAGCCGAACAAGCCCGGCAAGAACAAGCCGTGGCCCCGGTTCTCCATCCCGCCGGGCGTCATCGGCGGCAACGACGGGCGATAGCCCACAGGAATCCCCGCGGGCATCCCCGCGGGATCCACGGGCCATGCCCACCAGCGCAGAGGGGCGCCCGGACCGTATCGGTCCGGGCGCCCCTCTTACGTAGGTATCCGGTGATCAGCCCGCGAGGAGCTTCTTCACCTGGGCGGCGACCCGGCCGCCCTCGGCGCGACCCGCCACCTGCGGGTTCACGATCTTCATGATCGCGCCCATCGCACGCGGTCCCTCGGCGCCGCCGGCCTGGGCCTCCGCCACCGCGGCCGCCACGATCGTGGCCAGCTCCTCGTCCGACAGCTGCTGGGGGAGGTACTCGGCGAGCACCTCGCCCTCCGCACGCTCCCGCTCGGCCGAATCGGCCCGGCCGCCCTTGTCGAAGGCCTCGGCCGCCTCGCGACGCTTCTTGGCCTCGCGCGTGATCACCTTCTGCACCTCGTCGTCGGAGAGCTCACGGGCGGACTTGCCCGCGGTCTCCTCGTACGCGATCGCGGAGAGGGTGAGGCGGAGCGTCGAGGAGCGCAGCTCGTCTCGCGCCTTGATGGCGGTCGTGAGGTCATCGTGGAGCTTGGACTTGAGGGTGGTCATGGCGCAATCTTCGCACCCGGCACACGCGTGCGCTCCGCATTAACGGCCCCGACGGCCGGCGAGGGCGCCCGTGGCGGAGCCCACGCGGGCGCGATCGAGGCAAACCCCGCTCCCCCACAGCCGCCGGGTGGCCGCCCCTCGCCGCCCGCAACTCCCGCTTTGCCCCCGGCCCGTGACCCGGGGGCCCCTGCGGTCTGCGACCATGGGCGGCATGCGTGCGCGATACGGAGTACCCCTGGGAATCACGGCCGTCGGTGCCGCCGGCATTGCCTATGCCGCCGGCTTCGAAGTCCGCTCCTTCCGGCTGCGGCGGGTCACCGTGCCCGTGCTGCCGCGAGGCATGCGGCCGCTGCGGGTCCTCCAGGTCTCCGACATCCACATGGTCGGGGGGCAGCGCAAGAAGCAGCGCTGGCTCCAGTCGCTGGCCGGGCTGCGCCCCGACTTCGTCATCAACACCGGTGACAACCTCTCCGACCCGGAGGGCGTGCCCGAGACGCTCGACGCGCTCGGCCCGCTGATGGAGTTCCCCGGCGCCTACGTCTTCGGCTCCAACGACTACTACGGGCCCAAGCTGCGCAACCCCGCCCGCTATCTGCTGGAGAAGGCCAGCGGCCGGCACGGGCTGAACGGCAACGCCCCCGCGGTCGCCGCGATCCACAACCCTTGGGAGGACCTGCGCGACGGCTTCGACTGCGCGGGCTGGGTCAACCTCACCAACACCCGGGGCAGCCTCAAGATCGACGGCTATGAGATCGCCCTGACCGGCCTCGACGACCCGCACATCAAGCGCGACCGGTACGCACACGTCACGGGCGGTCCGCGGGAGGACGCCGACTTCTCGCTCGCCGTCGTCCACGCCCCGTACCTCCGGGTGCTCGACGCCTTCACCGCCGACCGCTACCCGCTGATCCTCGCCGGGCACACCCACGGCGGCCAGCTCTGCATCCCCTTCTACGGTGCCCTCGTCACCAACTGCGACATCGACACGAAGCGGGTGAAGGGCCTCTCCACCCACCGGGCCGGCGGCAACCGTTCCTACCTCCATGTCTCCGCGGGCTGCGGCACGAACCGCTACACGCCGGTCCGCTTCGCGTGCCCGCCCGAGGCGACTCTGCTCACCCTGACCGCGCGGGACTGAGCCCCGCGCGAGCGGCCCCGGGAATCGGATTTCGTCTCCGGGCCCGGGTCCGCTAAAGTAGAGCTCGTTGCGCCGGGGAGCTGCGAAAGCAGAAACTCGGGGGCACATCGGGGTGTAGCGCAGCTTGGCAGCGCGCTTCGTTCGGGACGAAGAGGTCGTGGGTTCAAATCCCGCCACCCCGACAGCTGAAACACCAGGTCAGGGGCCTGACTCTCATCGAGAGTCGGGCCCCTGATTCGTTTCCAGAAGGCCCCTGGGAGAAATCTGGGAGATGATCTTGGGATCGTCTCCCAGATTCCTTTGCGCCCGCTCCAGGAGTAACGCGTCGAGCACGGCGACTGGCGATCGCGGACACATGGCCAACCTCGCGTCGAGCGCCGCCTCCCATAGGAGCGTCAGCCCAGCCATCAGCCGGTCACGCATGGCCTGTGTCACATGGGAGTAGCGGGCCGAGACCGAGCCGTCAATGTGGCCCATGCGCTCATCCATGAGCACCTTCTCCGTCCCCAGCTCCTCCATCCATGTCCGGTCGGCGTGCCGGAGCCCGTGCGGGGTGATTCCCTTCGCGATGGGGAGCCAGCACGCTTCGGCGCGTCCCGAGGCGTTCCTCCCTCGCGCCGGCACACCCGGCCAGGGCTCGGCCAAGAGCGGCACCGGTCGCGCCTCCTGCGGCGCCTTCTTCGGGTACCAGCCATCGGCCGCCGGATGGAACAGCCAGGTGGCGAACCCATTGCGACGCCAGTGCTCCGCGTTCTCCTGCGCCATCCCATTGCGAACAAACCCGAGGTCGGCGACCGCTGCCTCGACGCGCACCCGCGTGGCCTCGGTCACACGTTCGGGGTGATTAAGCACGTTGGAGACCGTGCCTTTGGACACCCCCGCGCGCCGGGCAACGTCCACCAGCTTCGCCCCTGGCGCTCCGGTTCGGGCAACACCCTGTCCGCGGAACACGTACGTCCTGCCGTGGCACGCACACGGGGTCGGGGCCGTGCGCGCGATGTGGTCCGACACCAGCTTGGACAGCCAGGCCGGGACGTCGATGTTCCGGTAGCTGTCGTCCTTGGGCGGGCAGCGCACCAGCTCGCCAGTGTCCAGTTCGTAGAGCTGCCACTCGATCCGGACCAAGCCGGGACGCACGAACTCCGTCTCCAGCCCAACGATCTCGCCCCAGCGCGCCCCGGTGTACGGCTTGAGGATGCAGGCCACGAACTCATCGTCCCGGCCCGACAGAAGGGCAGCCCTCTCAGCGATCAAGAGCGCGCCGAGAGGAGTGGTGACAACCTTCTCGGGTCCACGGGCACGGGAGCGGCCGGCTCGCTTGCCCCGGCCGCGGCGCTTCGTGGCGGGGTTGGCGGTGATCAGCCCCTCGTCGACAGCGTCCTCCAGGATGAGGTGGAGCGTGCCGCGCCAGGTCTTGATGCTGGACGCCGCGTATCCAGCCTCCTTCTCCTTCTTTTCCCACGCATCCACTTCGGGACGGAGCATCTCGGCGAGGTACATCTCTTCGAACTCGGGAAGGAGGTGCTCTTCGATGTGGCGCCGGTAGTTCTGCATGGTGGAGGCAGCGAGGTCCTGAGCTGCGTACCACCGGCTCGCGTACTCGCCGAAAGCGATACGTCCGGCCGAGGGGTCGCGCCAGGTGCCGCCGGTGACCTTTGCCTCCTCGTCGTTGGCTGCCTTCTCCGCATCCCTCTTCGTGCGGAACTTGATCGTGGCGCCGGTGGCGTCGCAGACGGTTCCGTACTTTCCCGGTGCGACCTTGTACCGGCCGCGGTAATAACCGGTGCGCTTCTCTGCGTAGCCCATGGGTCTCCTTCACTACTGTTTGAGTGGATCAGCGACAGCGCCAGGTCTCGTGAGGGGCATCACCCATCAGCGACCTCCGGCGGATGCTCACCAGGTGACTTCCGGAGGCGGCGCGGTCGGCGAGCCCGAAGCTGGACGGCCGGCGCTGAGGTCTGGGGGTGAGAACGGCGACGACCGGCGGTGGCGCTCCCACTCGGGGCCTGCCTCTGGTGGTCGGGCCTCTCTTCGTAGATGCGGATGATCTCGACCAGGTGCTCCGCGGTGAACCGGTAGGCACCGCCGACCTTGGTGAAAGGAATGCGCCGTCGCCGCGCCTGTTCCTTGACCCACCACTCGGAGCAGCCGAACACATCGGCGATCTCCTGGGGGGTGTGCAGATGCGGGAGCGTCGGAGTGGCCATGGGTTCCCTTCAGGCTCCGGGCACGGGCGGAAAGGTCGGTAAGGGTGATAAGCCGTCTGAGCTGGGGATCTGGGGGGTGATAAGAGCCACGAGAAGGGGGTCGGTAAGTCCTGGCCGTTGATCACCAAGGGGACTTAGCGCCTGCTTGGCGCCTCCGTTACCGACTCAGCGTCTCCGCAGATCAGCAGGCTTATCGGCCTAGCTGCCTTACCGACTTCAGGACGTGTAGGTGAGCACGGTCGTCGGGCGCCCCTTCGTGGGCCGCTGGCTGCGGGTGTATCCGGGCAGGCTGAGCAGAGCGGACACAAGGCGGTCCCGCTCGGCCTTGCCGGTGTTCTTGAACAGCTTCCGGACCTGTTCACCGGTCAGGCCCTCAGTGCCGGCAGCCCGGACGGCTCCCGAGAGCTTGTCGACCTTGGGATCGCCAGTGGCATTGCCAAGGAGGTGTACGGCCGACGCTCGGGCGTAGTTGAGCAGGTGCCATGCGGCACGCATGTGATCTTCCCCGATCATGTCGGTGTGGTCGCATAGCGCGTAGACCATGGCGACCCTCTGCACGTACGGGGCGGCACGGGCGGTGAACTGCGCGATCGCTCCGCCTGCGGCATCGTCGTCGCTGAGCGCCTGATAGACCTCGTCGCAGTACAGAGCCCACGCGTCCGGACTGAACCGGACCTCATCGACACGCCCCGCGTCTACGAGAACCGTGCGCCACCCAGCGGCGAGGTTGGCGACCAGCTCCGGGCTCGCCCCACGCGAACCGGGCAGGATGAGATTGCGGTGGCAGAAGATCGGCAGGAAGCGGTTGTACGTACCGCCGGCCATCTCTGAGTCCTGCATCTTGGCGCGGAACTCGTCGGGGGTGATGTGGCCAAGGATCGCAATATGCGGATCGGTGGCCTTGAGCGATTCGCGAACCATGGAGCCAAGCGAGTCTCCGTCCCACGCTTGCCGAAGGACACCGGGCAGGCTGCTCCCCTCCCGCCGCCCTCGGCTCATGGTCACCGCGTACTCGGACTCGACCACCCACAGCCGCTTGTCGAAACTCGCGGGATCGCCGTCGTCGTCCTTGACGTACTCGATCAGGCCTTCGCCGGAGTTCAGCCCGCGCGGAGTGTGGTCGGGCCCGAAGAAGTCCGGGAACGCTTCGGCGAGCACACGGCGAGCGGTCGACGTCGCCGAGCCCTTGCGGCCGGAGGATGTCGGGCCGACGGTCAGGGGCCAAATCAGGCAGGGGTGCCGATCATTGCCCACCATCACGTGAGGACGGCGACCGATGATGGTCCCGGCCGCTGACAGGAAGTTGGCAAGCACGGCGACGGGGTCGGCCTCGGTTGTGGAGTCCAGCTCGCGCACGGTCTCACCGATCCAACCGCAGAAGACGTCAGGGTGAGGGGTGGGCCCGGGGCGCTCCGGGCGCTGGAGGCCAAGCTGTGGATCGTAGAGCGGGTTCGCGGGGCCTGGCGGTGCGCTGGCTTCCGGCTTCTCCTCTACCGCCGGGCGCGCTGCCAGTTCGTTGATCTCTGCCAGTACTGCGGCCCGTATATCCTCGGCATCCTGGCCAGGCTCAGCGGCGATCCGGGCGATCCGGTGACCGGCCTCGATCAGACGGCGCCGTTCTGCTTTGTCCCGCACGATCTCCGCGTAGTGCTCAGCGTTCGCCGCGGTCGGGACGGCCTGGACGAGAGTGTGCAGGTAGCTCGGACCGCCGACTCGGTACAGCTCGCCACGCTTGTCGAGGTGGTGAGCGACAGTGATGGGGTCGACGGGCTGCCCCTGGTCGTGCAGCTCACGAATCGCCCGGTGAATGGTCTCGTGCGCGGGCCTGTAATGGTCGACGGCATCCATGACGCCCGCGACCTCACCGATGGCCACGTCGGACAGCATCATTGCGCCGAGGACGCTCTGCTCAGCGTCGAGATCCTGCGGCGGCATCCGGTCGATCCGAGGCTCGGGGGCAGCCGGCAGAGACCGCAGAAGGTCGTACTGCGGCGGTGCGGCCTCAGCTGTCATGATGGAGGCCTCCTGTTCTGTCTTCGGGCGAGCAGGGAGAGCCGAGGCGGCGGTGTGTCCTTGCACGGGAGTGCCGCCGCCTCGGTGCGTCTGCTAGCGGGTCAATCGACGCCAGGTGACGTACTCCTGGCGGACGTACGGATCTCAGGCACTTCTGGCCTCCTCGCCGTTAAGGCTGGTGGGTGCAGTGACGGGTATCCGCGAAGCCCTCTGTGAGGGCAACAGCGAACTGGGCTTCGTTGTCGAAGAAGTGCTCGCTGTACCGGCTGCAGGGACAGCGGCGCAGGAAGGTGAACCGAGCCGAGGAGAAGTGCAGCCACAGACCGTCGCCGAGGTAGGCGACTGCACAGGCCTTCGCGCGGATGTCCTCGTGGTGGACGTGAGGAAAGCCGGTGAAGTCCTCCAACGTCAGGGCGGATCCGAGGGTGGCAGGAAAGTCCCTGGCGATCCGCCTGTACGCCTGGTGAGGCAGGAAGTCACGCTCCCGTCGGCGGCGCCCTTCCTCAGCGCGGCGCCGAGCCCCGGTGCGTTCGTTCAGGTACCTCATTCCCAAGGTGCGAAGACGGTCGAGAGCGGTCGGCTGGCCCTCATAGGTGAGGTCGTGCACGGCAGTTGCTCCCTAGAAATCGGCGTGGCGGATGGCGGCGATGAAGTCAGCGGTCAGCTGGTTGATGGGGTGCGCCAATCCGGTGGAGGCAAGGAAGAAGCCGAACATCACGGCCACGAAGGCCGCACCGGTCCCGAGGACCTTGAACCTGAGGAGGAAGGCGAGGACGAGCCCGAACAGGAAGACGAGGGAGAGGCTCACGGCCATGGGAGAGCTCCTGGGTGATGGGCCAGTAGTCAGCGGGTGCCGTCGCGGTAGATGCGGCTGACGACGTTGAACAGGTGGCGTCCTATGCGGATGCGTTGGCCGGTGCCATCGCAGCGACGGCAGTGTTTGCCGCGCTTCGCCCGGCCCTTGCGGTCGGTCTTCATCGCGAAGCCCCAGCCGTGGCACTTGTGACAGCGGCCGAAGGGGCTCGCAGCGCACAGAGCTGCGTAACCGAGCGTGACGAAGAGGAGCAAGGCGATAGCAGAGACGGAAGAGGGCATGAAGGGCTCTCCTGGGCGGTTGGCAGGGGTCCGCTGAAAGGGGCGCTACGCGCTAGATCGCTGGTGAGAGGCCCTTGAGGGTGCTAGCGGGGGTGCTACCGGTAGCGGGTGGGCCTGCTACCGGTAGCGGGCGATCACGGCTATGCCGCCCCTGTACTTCCATCACGCTCCGCCATCGCCTTGGCGACGTGCTCGCGGACGATGCCGCGGCGGGTAGTGCGGCTCCCCTCGTCGGTGGCCCCGGCCACGCCGCGGGTGGTCACGCCATGAGGCTTGAGTGCGCTGGTGACGTTCTCGCCCTGCCAGCCGCCGTATACGTCCGGCCGGATCTCCGCGAGGCGAGCGGCGATCCGCTCGTTCCACACCCGCTCTTCCGACTCGGGAACGACCGCGAGGATGTCTGCCAGCAGGTCGTAGGACGGGCCTGAAGCCATCTCGGCTTCCTCACCGATCGCCTGGCCGGACAGTGTCCCCATCGCCTTTCGCAGCGCGCGGGCACGCTGGGCGATCCGCTCAGTCGCCGGACCGTCCAGGTAGGCGGTGCGCACGACGACCGGGGTGGGCGTGGCGCCCTTGAGATAGCCGTTACCGGCGTCGATCTCCGGACGGAAGATCGTGGCCCGCAGCCCGTTCTTGTAGGAGCTGGTTCCGAGGACCATGTCGTTCTCCGTCTGACCGGCGACGTGCAGGCAGAAGCGGATGGAGACGTTGCCGCTGACCCCGGTCGGCAGCGAGTCCTTGTCCGGGCGCTGGGTGGCCAGGATCAGAATCACGCCGAGCGCCCGACCGAGCTTGATGATGAACTCGGCGTCCTCGCCTGCCTGCTTGCCGTACTCGGAGTGACCGAAGACGTTCTGGCATTCGTCGAATACGGCGACCAGGGGCCACAGCTTCAGCGAGCGCTTGTCTGCGATCTGCCGCGTGATGCGCTTGTCCGGACACAGATCGCGCGGCAGCTTCTTCAGTGCGCCGGCGCGGCGCATGACCTCCTTGCGAAGCAGGGCGAGGGAGTCAGCCGAATACTTGATCGCCTCGTCGTCGATGCCAGAGACGAACCGATGGGAGATGGGGGCGAAGGCGTCCAGGTCGCCGGTGCCCTTGTTCTCATGGATCCAGAGCTCGACGGACGGGTCCAGGGCTGCGCCGCAGGCGAGCACCCGCACGGCACTGGTCTTGCCCTGTCCGGGCAGGGATCCGATGAGAACGTTGTGCTGGATCATCGGCACCGACTGGGCCCGTCCACGCGGATCGATGCCGAACGGGTTGCGGTTGAAGATGTCATGCTGGCTCGCCTTTGCCAGCTGCCACTTGACCTTGCCGGTCTTGGAGAGGTCCTGGTCACCAACCCACAGGATGAGCCGCCCCTCATGCTCACTGGGATCACCGTCCGGCCACACGCACCCCAGCGGTCGGCGCAGGCCGGAGGCGAGGCGGGATCGGCGGTCCACAACATCCGCAACCGTCACGCCGAGCGGCAGGTCGACATCCGCGCGCCAACCGGGGCCCTCTCGGGTAATGGGGGCGACGAAGGTGATGGCCTCCTGGCCCTTGGCCACCGCGCTGCTGATCGGGCCGATACCGATCGAGGCCATTGCTTTGACCACCATGTCGCTGGTCAGCTTCTGCACTTCGGTCTTGATGACCGCCCTGCTCGACAGCGGCGCATCAGCCGGCGCCCCTATCTGGCCGAAGACCAGCATCGCCAGCACAGCTGCGATGGTCTGCGTCAGGAGTGACGCGCCGAAGACCAGGAACAGCGCCAGACCCAATGCCAGAAGAGTCCCGGAGGCTGTGACAATCGTCCTCAGCCGCACCCTGCGATCCCGCTGCCGGGCGAGCTTCAAGTACAGCTCCGAGTTCTCACGACGGGCCTCGGCCTGCCTCAGCGGCTCTCCTTCCGCGTCCGAGGCCCACCGCCCTACCCCTGTGAGGACATTGACCACCCCGCGCGGGGTACGGACAGCGAGCTTGCCCGCGTACAGCGGTGCGCGCACCGCGTGGAAGGCGGCGGTGTGCCCAGCGTGACCAGCCAGCCAGGTCACCGCGTCGCGGAATTCCGGCCACGACCTCATCCACCCCGGAATGACGTCCAGCCGCTTCGCACCCTTGATCCGGTCAAGCAGGCCCGGACCTGACTCCACCGGCACCGAGCTATCCACCAGCTCGGACTTGGCAACTCCACGCGTGTCGCTGTCGGAGCCGCCCGGCCCGCCAGGAGTGGAAGTGGGCGCCTTATCGGTGGCCGAGTCAGCCACGGGGGTCGGGGCGTCGCCCGGTTCGGCTGCTTCGGTTCGGGCGGCACGGGCCTTGCCCAGGTCCACCACCTCACCACCGGGCACTGCGGGCCCGGCGCCCATGTCCGCCTCCAAGCGGGCGAACAGCTCGTTCTCGTCGTCGTGGTTCACTGAGATTCCTTCCTCACAGGGGAGGGACAGCGGGGCCCGGTGCATCGCTTTGGTCGGTTGAGGACCGGGCCCCGTGCTTTCGTACCGATCAGGGCGTGGGCTCGTCGGCGTCGAGCTCGTGCAGCGCAGCGGCAATGACCTCGTCCTCGAACCCGGCCTCCTCGGCCAGGCGCCGGCGTGCGGCACGTACGCGGTCACCGCCCCAGGTCTCGCCCCGGCAGTAAGGCTTTGCGAGCGCGGCGGGATCGGGAGTTTCGTTGTTCAGCAACGCGACCGCGGCGCGGCGTTCGGCCTCCTCGCGCTGCGTCTCACGCACTTCGCGCGGGATCCGCTCGCCACTCTTCGAGGCGCCCGACGTGGACGATGAGTCGGGGACGCCAGCACTTCGCGAGGCGCTTTTCGAGGACCCGCGATTTCGGCTGTCGGGATCCTGACGCCTGGCCTTACGCCGTTCCGCGTCGCCCAGACGCTTGGCCCGCGCGTCCTCCTCCAAGGCCCTGGCCTCGGCCTCCGCCTGGATCCGCTGAGCCTCACGCTGGGCTTCGCGATCGCGTTCGGCTGCCTCGATTTCCGCTGCAACTCGCAGCCGCTTCGCCTCGATCTCCGCTGCGCGCTCCTGCCGGTCGCGCTCCAACCGGGCCAGTTCGCGAGCCTTCTCGATTTCCGCCGCGCGGGCCTCGCGTTCGAGTCGGGCAGCGTGCTCCCGCGCCTCGTGCTCGGCCTCGTGTGCCTCGCGCTCGCGCTGCAAACGAGCGGCTTCACGGGCATTCTCGATTTCGGCCTCGCGCTCCAGCCTGGCCAACTCGCGAGCCGCTTCCTCGGCGCGCTCGCGTTCCTCCTGAGCGCGCCGGGCCCTCGCCTCTTGCTCAGCGCGGACAAGGTCCTCGTACGCGCTGATGGTCCGGCGGTAGGCAGCCGTCTGCTCGGCGAGATAGGTGCGATACCCGGCCGAAGCCTCCGCCAGAATGATCAAGAGGAGCGGTGCCACTGAGTGAAGCAGCAGCCCGCCGGCATCCGGGTACTGCGGGACGATGTGGAACGTCCCGTCGGGGTAGAGGCTCTGCCAGCAGTTCATGACCCATGTAGACAGGCCCGCGAACCAGCGAAGCGCGAACGGCCATCCGCTGGCGCGGTAAGAACCCTGCTCCGCAAGGATTCCGTCGACGTAGAGCACCGTCAGCAGAGCCAGCGAGGCAAGCGGGTCGAGCATCCAGGCGACCCAGCCAGACACGTGGTGCGCAATCGCGAAAACGGTGACATTGACGCAGGTGAACACCAGCGCGCCCGTCCCCAGGATCAGCAGCGAGCGAGTCACCAGTCGACCAACGGTCTCCAGCCGCTCGATGGCTTCCCTGGCGGCGGCTGCTTCCCGCTTCGTGACATGCGTCGACCGCACCGGCTCAGGCCGAACCGTCGTCTTGGGCTCAGACGCGGCGGCCGCGCGGGCGCGCGCTTCCCCATCGAGCAGAAGCAGGCTGACAGGGCGGGTCACAACGGGCCCACTACGGACTCTGTGGCGGCCAGGAGGTCAGGGGCGTCTTCCACGATCGCTTCCGCACAGATCCTGGTGACGAGGTCCTTCAAGTCCGGGTTCTCGGCCAGGATGTCGCTAGCCGCGCACAGCCGAGCCGCCCGTTCCTCCCCACTCTCCCCTTTCTCGCCGAGCCACAGCTCCAGGGGTGTACCGAGGGACAGCTCAACGAGGTCGTCATCTGCGGCGGCCTCGTAGCGGTCGGTTAACTCCTTCATGGACGTGCTCTCCTGATCGAAGCCAGCTATGCAGGGAGACCTGAGGCGGCGGCGGTGTCCTTTGCACGGGAGTACCGCCTCCCCAGGGGAAAGAGCCAGGTCAGACCCGCACTCGGCGGGGCCGGTTGGAGAGGTTGAACAGGCCGCCCGAGATGGTGGTCGCCGTGGCGATCGAGACGAGGGCGGTCACGAGCGGACCGGCCCCGAGGCTCTGGGCGGTCAGCCCGTTCATCACAGCGGCGGTCACTCCGAAGACGAAGAAGATCAGGGCCCGGAGGCCACCCGCCGGCTTGAAGCCGCGGGCCACGAGTTCCAGGTCGCGCGGCCGGAAGTTCTGCAAGAGGTTGCCGCTGACCTGAAGCTGCACCGCGCCGCGGCGCTCGCCGGTGGAGATGCCGACGACGGTCCCAAGGATCGCGGTGTGACGGACACGGACGACGTCGCCGATCGCGAGAAGCATGGATCTCTCCTTTGGTGGAGGTGCCGGGCAAAACGGGCGGTACGGCCGCTGCCTACGCAGGACTGTTCCAACGCAGGCACGCCAAGAGGTCCGAGATCTCGTCAAGACCTCTTGTCCTCAACTCCTCTTGAGGAGTGGTTTGACCATAGGGGGATCTCCTGCTGTCGTCAACACCTCTTGAGGACTTATGCTGAGACCGTCCGAGGGGGCACGCCCGCTCGGCAACCAAGGACGGAGCACCACATGGCCAAGCGATACGAGCGGATCGCCGACGCTCTGCGTCAGCACATCCGCGCAGGTCAGCTGAAGCCAGGTGATCGGCTTCCCGCCGAAACGAAACTCGCCGAGCAGTACCGCACCAGCGTGCCGACGATGCGCGAAGCACTCGCCGAGCTGCACGCTGAAGGACTGATCGACAAGCGCCATGGGGTGGGCAACTTCGTCCGGAAGCCACGACAGCGGGTGCAGAGGACCAACGAGCGCCACCAGTGGGAGAAGGACAGAGCCCGCCAGGTCGAAGACGAGCGCAAGAAGACTGGGGCCACGGAGCACGACACAGGTCTGACCGTTTCCGACCTCGTCTTCAGCGCGGAGTTCCGCGAAGCGAGGGCCGATGCGGACCTGGCGGACGCCTTCGGAGTGCCGGTGGGGACGCGCCTGCTCGAACGGACCTACCGCACGCACTCACGTGAGGAAGACGCACCGTTCAATGTGGCCCGCTCCTACCTGGTCCACGACGTGGTGGCCGCTAATCCGGACCTGCTCGACGAGACCAAGGAGCCGTGGCCGGGCGGCACCCAGAACCAGCTCTACACCGTGGGCGTGGAACTCGATCGCGTCGTAGAGCGGATCACAGCTCGACCTCCGACCGTGGAGGAGGCCGAGGAGCTCGGCCTCCAGAAAGGCGTTTCCGTGATCGTTCTCCGAAAGACATCCATCGACACCAGCGGGCGAGTGGTGGAGATCTCGGACGTGAAGCTGCCTGGTGACCGTACCGAGCTTCTCTTCACGACTCCTCTGGCCAGGTGGTGATCATGGCAAACCTGATCACGGTCATCACTGCGGTTCACACACCGGCGGCCAAGTACCTCGCGGACGCCTACAAGTCCTTGACCGAACAGCAGTTGCCTGACGGCTGGGACTGGCAATGGGTCATCCAGGAGGACGGCGAGACCGACACCGTCGCCCCACATGTACCTGCTGATCCGCGGATCAGCTTCGGCCAGGGACGTCCGGGACGTGCGGGTGTCGCCCGCACGATGGCGCTCTCCCGAGCCAAGGGCCAATTCGTCAAGGTCCTGGACGCCGACGACATGCTGACCCCGGGCTCCCTCGCCCGCGACCTGCGCGCGTTGACGGAGGACCCCTCGGTTGGCTGGTCCACCTCGCGGGTGCTCGACCTGCTGCCCGACGGTTCCACTGTGGGCTTCGACCAGGACCCGCCCGAGGGGCTGATCGAGCGTGGCGCTGTGCTCCAGCACTGGAAGGAGCACAACTACCGCGCACAGGTTCACCCGGCCACGCTGTTCGTACGCCGTGATCTGCTCCTGGCCCTCGGCGGGTGGATGGCTCTGCCGGCCTCCGAGGACACGGGGCTGCTGCTCGCGCTGAGCGCGGTCAGCCGCGGATGGTTCTCCGCCGAGACCGGGCTCCTCTACCGCAAGTGGCCCGGACAGGTCACCGCGCAGCAGGAGCACGCCCAAGAGGGTGAGCGGGAAGCCCGATTCGCTGTGGTTGAGGCCAGGGCTCGTGTGCTGGCAGCGATGGACGGCTGGCGATACGACGCAGCTTGACCACCGCCGCTTCTCTGGGGGTGTAGGCCTTTACACCTGGGACACACTCTCACGTTAGAGCAGCTGAGAGGCGGTTGGGCTGAGCGCATCTCTCGCGCCGGGTGTGGTGGTACCGCTGATTCGGGTGACTCTCGTCAACCGCTGGTGCGGGTGTCCAAACTCTACTTGGACACCCGCGTAGCAATCTTTCAGAGACGTCGGATCTGGATTACACACCAGCCAAGGAGGGAAACAGCGACCTCGGTCATCACTTGGTCGATCTTTGTGGTGGCGCCGAGCACGTATCCGACAGCGAGCGCTGCCGTGATCACCAATGCCAGATCGGGGCCGGATGCGGCTGGGAAGCCTTGGGCTGGCTCGGCGGGCATACTTGCCATGGACTCTCCTTGCTAGTTGAGGTGGGTACCATCCGCCGGTCACCGTGTGTGGCTTCCTAGGGCGTCGTACGGTGACCGGCGGAAATCTTGTGGATGGCTCAGCGTGCCTCGATGTCACGGAGGCGACGTTCAAGATCGTCCAACCTTTGCCGAGATCCGGCTGAGGCTGCGAGGGTGCTGGCCAGGACCTTCAGTTCCTTCAGCAGGGCCTGCGTATCCACCGCTGGGACTGCCTGATCCGTCGGCGGGCAATCCTTGATCTGAAACAGCGCGGGGGCACCGTCATCGCCCCTGAAGCCGAGACCCATTCCAGCGTCTGCGTTGTCCTCGGTCATGGCCTGGCGAAACCTCTGGGCGAGAGCCCTCCGGGCTTGCGATGAGAAGGCGCCGCACTTCGGGCACCTGGCAAGCTCGGCCGAGTCGTCAGCGGATTCGAAAGGAGTCCGGCAGAGCGGGCAAATCCCCCCACCTTCGGACGCGTCGGCCCCGCCGGTTGGTTCGACGTTCCCAGTCGCCGCGTAGTTGGACGCTGACGAGAGTTCCATCTGTCTCAGGGCCAGGCGGTCCGACACCAGCGCCCCGACCTTCGACCAGGCCACATCGAGGTCTTGGATAGCTGCGCCGAGGCCGGATTCCTGTCCTGCGGCGACCTTGTCGCCCTGCCAGGCCGTGACCACCTTGGAGAAGCGCCCATGGGCAGTAGCGCGGGTGACGCCAAGAGCATTGCCCACTTCTTCCCAGGAGGTGTCTCGCAGGCGCTCGACGACTACGGCTTTGCCCATCATCTCGACGGCCAGCTCCACTAGTGCCCTGGCCTGCTGGATGTGCCGACCGCTCGGCGGCAGGCGGGCAGAGGATGCCCGCAGGGCGCTGATCACACGGTCCCTATCCGCGGGTTCATTCATTACGGGGTGGTCCGAGTCTGGCCGGTCTCGAGGCATAGCTGTATGGTTCCGCAGAACTGACCGTCAGTCAAACCCGTACGAGATGTTCGGGCTATGAAGAATGCCGAACCGCACCAGCCTCTTGACTCAGGACCCCAGTAGCGCCTTTGTTCGATTCGGATGGTTGGACCGAACCAACGCCGCAGCCAGGCCCTGTGACTGAGCGGGACAGTTGGCGCTTGAGCACGCTGGTTGGCGGCTGAGCACGGTAGTTGGCACGCAAGGTAGCGGTGGGACGGCCCTGAGCTG
>NZ_JACHJG010000016.1:92816-195064 GCF_014203545.1 Streptomyces netropsis | reverse complement strand
TACATGCGTTCGCCGGTGGTGCTGTAGGGGTCGGCGGTGAAGCGTTCGGCGGTGAGGCCGGGGCGGCCGGTGTAGCCGTGGGCGAGCTGGATGCCCGCGAGGTAGAGCTCGCCGGGGACACCGATGGGTGCGGGGCGCAGGGCCGCGTCCAGGACGTAGGTGCGGGTGTTCCAGATGGGGCGGCCGATCGGCACCGACGCGGTCTGGGTGTCGGGGCTGGTGGCGTGGGCGGTGACGTCGACGGACGCCTCGGTGGGCCCGTAGAGGTTGTGCAGCTCCACACCCGGCAGCAGGTCATGGAAGCGCTGGACGGCGTCGGCGGGGAGGGCTTCACCGGAGCAGATGACCCGGCGCAGGCCGGTGCAGTCACCCGCCGCCGGGTCGGCGAGGAACGCCTGGAGCATCGAGGGCACGAAGTGAACCGTCGTGATCCCCTCGTCCTGGATCAGGCGTGCCAGGTAGGCGGGGTCCTTGTGCCCTTCCGGACGTGCCAGGACGAGGGTGGCGCCGGTGCGCAGGGCCCAGAAGAACTCCCACACCGACACATCGAACCCCGACGGTGTCTTCTGCAACACCCGGTCCGAAGCATTCAGCTTGTAAGTGTCCTGCATCCACTCCAGACGGTTGTGAATGCCCTCGTGCCCGACCACGACGCCCTTGGGGCGTCCGGTGGAACCGGAGGTGAAGATGACATACGCCGCCGCGTTCTCCGGCAGCACCCGCTCAGGGGCGGTGTCGGGGTGCTCCGCTGCCGCACCGGCAGGGGTGTCCAGCAACAGCACCGGCACATCACTGTCCGGCAGACGGCCCGCGACAGCGGTCGTGGTCAGGACCAGGGCGGGCTTGGCGTCCTCGAGGATCCAGCCGATCCGCTCGGCCGGGTAGTCCGGGTCCACGGGTACGTACGCCGCACCCGCCTTGGTGACCGCATACAGCGCAACCATCAACTCCAGCGACCGAGGTGCGGCAACGGCGACGAAGTCACCGCTTCCCACCCCCCGCGCGATCAGCTCGTGCGCCAGCCGGTTCGCCCGCGCGTCCAACTCCGCATACGACAGCGACTCACCCTCGAACACCACAGCCGTCGCATCCGGGGTCCGGGCCACCTGGGCCTCGAACACACCAGGCAACGTCCCCGCCGCGACCTCACGACCGGTCGCGTTCCACTCCTCGACGACCAGCCCGCGGTCGGTCCCGGACTGCACCTCCACCGCACCGATCGACACACCGGGGTCAACCGCGACCGCCTCCAGCAGCCGCACCAGCCCCTCCGCCAACCGCCGCGCCGAACCCTCGTCGAACAGATCCCGCGCGAACTCCAGACGACCTCCGATGCCGGCGGCCGAACCGTCCGGGGCGTTCTCCTCGACCAGCCGGAAGAACAGGTCGAACCTGGCGCTCCCGGTGTCCATCAGCTCGGAGTCCGCGTCCAGCCCGGCCAGCTCCAGCCGTGACGTGTCGCCGCTCTGTACGTCGAGGGCCGTCTGGAACAGGGGGTGGCGGGCCAGCGAACGGGTCGGGTTGAGGGCCTCCACGAGGCGCTCGAACGACAGGTCCTGGTGGGCGTAGGCCGCGAGGTCCGTCTCCCGGACCCGGCCCAGCAGCTCGCGGAACGTCGGGTCGCCCGACGTGTCCGTGCGCAGCACCAGCGTGTTGACGAAGAACCCGACCAGATCGTCCAGCGCCGCGTCCGTACGACCCGCGATCAGGGAGCCGACCGGGACGTCCGTGCCCGCCCCGTAGCGGGTCAGCAGCGCGGCCACACCTGCCTGCGCGAGCATGAACATGCTGGCGCCGTTCTCGGCCGCCAGTGCCCGGAGCTTGGCGTGTGCGTCCGGGGAGAGCCGGAACGGGACGCGTCCCCCCTCGTACGTCGCCGTCGCCGGCCGCTGCCGGTCGGTGGGCAGGGGGATCTCCTCGGGGAGTCCGGCGAGCGTTTCGCTCCAGTAGCGCAGTTGTCCGCCGAGCTCGCTGTCCCGGTCGTCGGCGTCGCCCAGCACGTCACGCTGCCAGAGCACGTAGTCGGCGTACTGCACGGGCAGCGGCTGCCATTGCGGTGCCTGGCCCGCTCGGCGTGCGGCGTAGGCGGTGGACAGGTCCCGGGTGAAGGGGGTGACCGACCAGCCGTCGCACGCGATGTGGTGGACGACCAGTTGGAGGACGTGCTCGTCCTCGGCGAGGGCCAGCAGCCGGGCGCGGACGGGGATCTCGGTGCCGAGGTCGAAGCCGTGCCGTGCCGTCTCCGCCAGGGCGGTGGGCAGCGTGGCCGGGGTGACCGGTGCCACGGGCAGTGCCACGGTCGCGGTGCCCGCCTCGAGGATCAGCTGCCGTGCCTCGCCGCCGAGCTCGGGGTAGACCGTGCGCAGGCTCTCGTGGCGTGCCACGACGTCGTTGAGTGCCGCGTGCAGTGCCGCGACGTCCGGTCGGCCGTGCAGGCGGATGGCCACGGCCTCGTTGTAGACCGCGTCCTGACGCCCGAGCTTGTTGAGGAACCACAGCCGGTTCTGGGCGGCCGACAGCGGAATGATCTCCGGGCGTTCGGCGGCGGTGAGGGGCTGCCGGGCTCCTCCGGCAGCGCCGAGCTGCTGGGCGACGTCGGCCACGGTGGGGGCCTCGAAGACGCGGCGGAGGGGAAGTTCGGCCTGGAAGAGGGCGCGCACCCGGCTGACGATCTTGGTGATCTGGAGGGAGCGTCCGCCGAGCAGGAAGAAGTTGTCGTGGACGCCGACGTCGTCGACGTCGAGCACCTCGGCGACGATCCGGCAGAGGGCCTCCTCCTGCGGGGTGCGCGGGCGGTCCGTGGCCGCCGCTTCGGCGGCGGGGGGCGTGTCGGCCGCTTCGTCGTCGGCGGAGGTCGCGGCGACCGCCCGCCGGTGGGTGCGGCGTGCCGCTTCGGGGGCGGCGAGGTCCTCGACGCGCCGGTCCGGTCCCGCCGTGGCGAGCTGCCGCAGGAACTCCAGGAAGCCTTCCTGGTACGTGGTGAGTTCGTCCTCGCCGTAGAGCTCCGCGTTGGCGTCGCAGTCGATCTGCAGCCCGGGCTCGGTCGTGCGGTCGTAGATGAGGAACGACAGGTCGTCGACCGGGCCGGTGGCCAGGGTGCGCGGGCGGGAGCGGTGCTCGCCGAACGACAGCTTGTGGTCGAAGAGCATGAGGTTGACGTGCGGGCCGGTCAGCCGGCGCTCGTCGGCGAGCATGCCGAGGTCCTGGCGGATGTCCTCGTACGGGTAGCGCTGGTGCCGGGTGGCTCCGCGCAGTTCGCCCGAGACCTGGGCCATCAGTTCGGCGACCGTCATGCCGGGGGTGAAGGTGATCCGCAGCGGCAGGACGTTGGAGACCATGGACGGCACGCTGAGGGCCGTACGGCCCAGCCGGTTGGACACCGGGAGTCCGAGGATCACCTCGTCCTCGCCGGTCAGCCGCTGGAGGTAGGCCGCGACCGCGCCGAACAGCACCGGGGGCCAGGAGACCTCGGCCGCGCGGCCGAGGTTGCGCAGGTCGTCGGTGTCCTGCTGGGGCAGGTGCGCGGTGCGGTGGATGAGCCTCTCCACGGTGCCCGGGCGGCGTCCGGACAGGCCGGCCGGTTCGGGTGCGTCGGCCATGTGCTCCGACCAGTACGCCCGGTCCTTCGCCCCGCGCTCGGAGCCCCGGTACGCGGTGTGTTCGGCGATCAGGTCGGACAGCGGCGCGAACGGGTTGTCGCCCACGGTCCGGCCTTCGGCGAGTGCCGAGTAGATCTCCGGTACGCGCTGCGCGATGACGACGACGGTGTATCCGTCGGCCAGCAGGTGGTGGTAGCGGTAGAACCAGAAGTGGCGTTCCTCGGCGACCTTGAGCAGGGCGAACCGGAACAGGGGGTCGCGCATCGGGTCGACCGGGCGGTCGAGTTCCGCCGCCATCCAGGCCCGCGCCGCGGCTTGGGGGTCGCTCTCGGCGGTGAAGTCCAGCCGGTCCGGTGACCAGGCGAAGTCCGCTGCGGGCAGCACCCGCTGGACGGGCTCGCCGTCGGCGAGCTCGAACCGGACGCGCAGGGTATCGGCTTCCTCGACGACACGGCGCAGGGCCCGCTCCAGCAGTTCCACGTCCACGGGGCCGTCGATGTCGAGGTACTCACCGAGGTGGAAGATCGTGTTCTGCGGGTTCAGCTGCTGTGCGTACCAGATGCCGGCCTGGGCGGCGGTCAGCGGCAGCGGGACGTCCTGGTGCTCGGACACAACTAATTACCTCCAGCGGAGTCGATGCCCCCTGGCGTGTCCAAGGGCGCTCGTGAATACCTGCTGCCGCGTCGTCGGCGGGGGCTCAGCCCTTGCCGCCGCCGACGAACTGAATGAACTGCGCCGCCACGGAGTTGCGGTAGAAGTCCTGGGTCGCGACACGGGGCAGCCCGCGGTCGCGCATCTCCCGCAGGAGCCGGATGACCAGCAGGGAGTTCCCGCCGAGTTCGAAGAAGTTGTCGCCGGGCCCGACGTCGGTGCCGAGGACCTGGCTCCACAGGGCGAGGATGTCGGCGGCGAGCGGGTCCGCGGGGGCCGGGGTCTCCGAGGTGTCGGCGGGCCGGGCGGCGGGGGCGGGGGTCTCCCGGGCGGTGGGGGCGGGGAGCGCGGCGGTGTCGACCTTGCCGTTGATGGTCAGCGGGATGGCCTCGACCGGGGTGAGGGTCGCGGGCATCATGTAGTCCGGCAGCACACCGCTCGCGTGGCTGAGCAGGTCGGCCGCCGCGACCCCCGGTCCGCTGAGCGCGACGTACGCGTCGATGCGGGCCGTGGCGTTGTCGCCCGGCGTCTCCTGGCGGAGCACGACCGCCGCGCCGGTGACCTCCGGGTGGCTGAGCAGGACGTTGCGGATCTCGTCGAGTTCGATGCGGTGTCCGCGGATCTTGACCTGGTTGTCCAGGCGGCCGAGGTGGTCGAGCCGTCCGTCGGGGCGCAGCCGGCCGCGGTCGCCGCTGCGGTAGACGCGGCCGCCGCCGTAGGGGTCCTCGATGAACCGCTCGGACGTCAACTCCGGCTGGTGCAGATAGCCTTGTGCCACTCCCGTGCCGCCGACGTAGATCTCGCCCGGGGCCCCGGGCGGCAGCACCCGGCCCTCGGTGTCGCGGACCGACACGGACCAGCCGGGCATGGCACGGCCCACGGACCGGCCCTTGACGGCCACGTCGGCGGGGGTCACGGTCTGCTCGGTGACGTGCACGGTGGTCTCGGTGATGCCGAACATGTTGGACAGGCGGACGCGCGTGTGGGAGTGCCGGGCGAACCAGGGGGTCAGCATGCCGACGTCCAGCGGCTCGCCGCCGAAGACGACGAGGCGCAGGGCGAGCGGGGACCGCAGCCGGCCGTCGGCCTCGATGAGCTGCGCGAAGGCGGACGGGGTCTGGTTGAGTACGGTGACGCCGCGGTCGACGAGCAGCTCGTAGAAGAGTTCGGTGTCGCGGGTCACCCAGTAGGGCACCACCACGAGTTCGCCGCCGGTCAGCAGGCAGCCCCAGATCTCCCAGACGGAGAAGTCGAAGGCGCTGGAGTGGAAGAACGTCCACACGTCGGTGTCGCCCAGGGCGAAGTCCTCGCGGGTGGCCGCGATCAGCGCGGCGACGTTGCGGTGCGGGACGGCGACGCCCTTGGGGCGGCCGGTGGAGCCGGAGGTGTAGATGACGTACGCGGCGGCCGCGGCGTTCTCGGCGAGCGGGGGCAGTTCGTCACTGGTGCGCGCCGCCAGCGCGATCAGGTCGGCGGGGGCGGCCACGCGGACGTCCTCGATGGCGGGGAAGGTGTCGGCGGAGCCGATGACGATCCGGGTGCCCGCGTTGCCGACGGTGTAGCGCAGCCGCTCCTCCGGGTAGCGGATGTCCATGGGCACGTACACGCAGCCCGCCTTGAGCACGCCGAGCAGCGTCACGATGAGTTCGGCGGTGCGGTCCAGAGCCACGCCGACGAGGTCGCCGGGGGTGGCGCCGAGCACCCGCAGGCCCCGGGCGAGGCGGTCCGCGCGCTCGTCGAGCTGGGCGTAGGTGAGCGTGGTGTCGCCGTCGACGACGGCGACGGCGTCCGGCTGCCGGCGGGCGGTGTCCTCGAAGAGGCCGTGGACGGTCCGGTGCGAGGTGTCCGGGCCCGCGGCGGGCGGGGTGACGCCGGAGGCGACGATCGCCAGGGCGTCGGACGCGCTCATGAGGTCGATGTCGGCGAGGGTGCGGTCCTGGCCGGCGGTCAGCTGGTCGGCGACGTGGGCGACATGGGCCGCGAAACCACGGGCGATCTCGGGGGCGACGTCGCCCTCGTCGTAGGCCAGGACGCCGTCCGTCGTGCCGTCGGCGGCACGCCGCCAGTGCAGGACGAGGGGCAGTGCGGGGGCGAGGAACGGCCGGTGGTCGGCCCCCGGGTGCAGCTCGCCGAAGACGACACCCACGGCCGGCACGGGGCCGGGTGCGGTGACCTCGTCACCGTCGCCGGCCGCCCACTCGGCCACGTACGCGTCGGCCGTCAGCGTCCCGTCGGGGGCGACGGAGCGGACGAGGGGCCCGGCGTCGGCGCTCGCCATGTCGAAGACGGCGACCGCGGTGCACTCCCCCGCGGAGTAGCGCGCGAGGACGAGACCCACGGCCGCGAGGAGGGTCGCGTCCGACGGCTCCGGCTCCTTGAGCTCCACCGCCACCGTGCCGGCCAGGCCCGCGCGGGACGGGTCGCCGAGGCCCCACTCCGCTTCGGGGCGGGCACCGGCGGGGTACGTCGGCCGCGCGCCGGGGGCCGGGATGCGCGGCTCGAGGCCGGTTCCCTCCAGCAAGAACGCGGCCAGTCGCCGCAGTTCCTCCTCGTTCAGGGCCGCCCGCCGGGCGACGAGAACGAGGTCGGACTGCCCGTCGGCGTAGCGCAGCAGCACGGCGCGGACCGGGGGGCCGGAGGGGGACAACGGGCGTCCGGCCTCGGCTTCCCGGCGGGCCAGGGCGAGCGGGGTGTCGGAGGCGGTGGGCACGGGCTCGTGCCAGAGGTGGACGCCTGCCACGGTCGCCGGTGCGACCGGGCCGCGGGCCCGGACGGTCAGGCTGTGGCAGGACCTTGCCTGGGCGGCCGGCAGTCGGCCCGGGCCGACGGGGACGGCCACACGGTAGCGGACGGCTGTCGCCATGTGCGCAACTCCTGCGGAACGAGGTGATCGAGGGCGTGGATCGGGTGGTGTGGGGCGGCCCGGCGGGCAGGCCCGGCTCAACGTGCGGTGAAGCCGCCGTCGACCGTGATCGTGCTGCCGGTCACCTGGCGCGAGTCGTCGCCGGCCAGCCAGAGAGCGGCGCCCGCGATGTCTTCGGGCTCGATGAGCCTGTTCATCGGCTGTGCCTGGACGAAGATCTGCTCGTGCTCCTCGACGGCGACGTCGAGGGAGCGGGCGATCTCGGCGAGCATGCGGCCCTCGACGAGCGGGTCGTCCCGGACCGAGCCGGGGCACAGGGCGTTGACGCGCACCCGGTGCGGGGCGTAGTCGAGTGCCGCCGCCTTGGTGAGGCCGATCAGACCGTGCTTGGCCGCCACGTAACCGGCGAAGTGGCGGTAGCCCACGAGGCCCGCGGTCGAGGCAACGTTGATGATGCTGCCTTCGTTGCGGGCGACCATGTGGGCGCTGACCGCCTTCGTCATCCGCCACGCACCGGACAGATCGGTGTCGATCATCAGGTCCCACTCGTCCTCGGTGATCTCGTGGACCGCCTTGCCCGAAGGGGCCGCGATACCGGCGCCGTTGACCAGCACCTGCACCGAACCGAACCGGTCGAGGGCCTGCCCGATCGCCGTCTCGCACTCCGCGGACCTGCGCACGTCGGCGGTCACCGCGAGCACGGCGGCGCCGTGGGCGCGGCAGAGGTCGACGGTGTGTTCCAGCTGGCCGCCGGACCCGAGGGGGTAGGGCACCCCGTCGAGGTCCTGCCCGATGTCCAGCAGGACGAGGTCGGCGCCCTCCTCGGCGAACCGGGTGGCGCAGGCCCGGCCGAGGCCGCGGGCCGCGCCCGTGATGACGGCGGTCTTGCCTTTCAGCTGCATGGTGCGGCCTCTCTCAGCCAAGGGTCCGGGTGACGGCCGCCAGCAGCGGCGCCGGGTCGTCGGCCAGGTACATGTGGCTGCCGGGGATCTCCACCAGCTCGAAGTCCGCGGCGGTCGCCTTCCGCCACTCCTCGGCCTGCTCGCGGGTGACCAGCTCGTCGTCGGTGCCGCGCAGCGAGGTGACGGGGATGTGCAGCGGGTCCTTGGAGACGGGCTTGTAGTCCTCGTGCATCTCGACGTCGGCGCGCAGCAGCGGCAGCAGCAGCTCCCGCATGTCGGGGTCCTCCAGCGCCTCGTGCTTGTAGCCCGCGAACGACTCGACCTGGGCGAGGAAGCCGGCGTCGTCCAGGCCGGTGGCCCGGTCGCTGCGCCCGCTCCAGGGGCCGGGGGATCCGCTGACGAAGAGGTGGCAGGGGCGGCCGGTGCCGGCCCGGTCGAGGTTGCGGGCGATCTCGTAGGCGAGCACGGCGCCGAGGCTGTGCCCGAACAGGGCGATGCGGCCGTAGCGTCCGCTCAGTCCGGCGACCTGCTCGGCGAGCCGCTCGCCGGCCACCACGGCGTCCCGGAACGGCTCGTCGATGAAGAGTTCTTCGCGGCCGGGCAGTTGGAGCGGGACGACGGCCGGGCCGCCGGCCGGCAGGTCCTTCCACCCCCGGTAAAATCCCGCGCCGCCGCCCGCGAAGGGCAGGCAGATCAATGCGCAATCCGCCAGGACCCCGGCGTCGTCAGCAAAGGGACCGGCAAAGGTATTGGTCGCCATCGTCAATGTCTTCCTTTTCCGGCGAAAGTGCGTAGGAGGCTTCGAGCAGGCCTGGGCCCGACCCGTGCCATCCTGCGGTCGGCCGGTATTCCCGGCAATCGGCCCGGCAGCAAGCTGCCATGGCTGACTTCGCCTCGTGACGACCGTCATGGCAGCTTGCTGCAGGGACACTTGAGCCGACCACGACGTGCCGGTCACCGTGTGGCAGACGATGCCCTCAGGCTTTGGTGCGGGGCCTCGGCCGACCGCAGGAATACCTGCCGGATAAACGCGCGACATGGCAGCTTGCTGCGGGCGCGCTTCAATCAGACCGAAGGATAGGTATGTCCCCAGCGCTTCCCGGCAGTGCGCCGGAAAGGCACCGTGTGGTGCTCACCGGATTCGGCGTGGTGTCCAGCATCGGCATCGGTGCCGCCGAATTCACGGAGAGCCTCAAGGCGGGCCGCAGTGGCGCGAAGCCCATCTCGATATTCGATGTCGAGGGCTTCGCGCACAGCAACGGCTGTGAGGTCTCCTCGTTCGATCCCGAACAGTGGGTCCACAACACCCCCATTTCCAGTCTCGGCCGGGCGAGCCGCTTCGCGGTCGGCGCGGCCCGGATGGCCCTGCAGGACGCCGGCCTCGAACCGGCACAGCTGGCCGACCGGCGCGGGCTGATCTCGCTGGGCACCACCGACGGCGAGTCCTACGAGCTCGACCAGCTGGTGGCCGTCGAACTCGCCGACGGGCCCGAGCGGATGGACCCCGAGGTCGTCCGCCGGGTGTCCCCGGTGCGGCTGTCGACGGCCATCGCCCAGGAGCTCGGGCTGACCAACGTGGAGGCACAGACCATCGCGACGGCCTGCTCGGCGGGCAACTACGCGATCGGGTACGGCTTCGACGCGGTGAGCTCCGGCGAGGCGGAGTTCGCCCTGTGCGGCGGGGCCGACGCGATGTGCCGCAAGACGTTCACGGGCTTCTACCGGCTGGGCACCATCGCCCCCGAGTGCTGCCAGCCCTTCGACGTCAACCGCAAGGGCATCCTCACCGGCGAGGGCGCGGGCGTCCTGGTCCTGGAGCGCCTGGACTCGGCGCTGGCGCGCGGCGCCACGATCTACGCCGAGGTGCTCGGCTACGGGCTCAACTGCGACGCGTACCACCAGGTCGCCCCGAACGGCGCCAGCGTCGCGAGCTGCATGGACATCGCGCTGAAGAACGCGGGTGTGAAGCCCGAGGAGGTCGATCTGATCTCCGCGCACGGCACCGGCACCAAGGCCAACGACATCACCGAGGCGCACGCCATCCGGGACGTCTTCGGCACCGCCCCGCCGCGCACGATCTCCCTGAAGTCGATGCTCGGCCACACGATGGGCGCCGCGAGCGCGCTGGGCGCGATCGCCAGCGGGCTCGCCATCGCCCACGGCTTCATCCCGCCGACCATCAACCACACCGAGACCGACCCCGAGTGCGAGATCGACTGCGTGCCGAACCACGCGGTCGAGGCGGACCTGCGGATCGTGCAGAACAACGGGCTGGCGTTCGGCGGCAACAACGCGATCGTCATCCTCGGCAAGTACGAGGACGGCCGGGAGAGCCGGGAGAACGCGGCATGAGTTTTCCGATCACCGGGGTCGGCGCGGTGGCGAGCATCGGGAACACACCCGATGAGATCTTCGCCGGCCTGTGTGCGGGCCGCAGCGGGCTCGCCCCGCTGCGCGGCTTCGACCGGGAGAAGTTCAAGGCGCAGCAGCTCTTCGAGATCGACGACCGGTCCGGTGAGGGCGACGAGCCCGGCCGGGCGACCCGCTTCCTCGTCGAGGCCGTGCGGCAGGCCGCGGCGGACGCCGGGCTCGGCGAGGACCTCAGCGGTGTGCCGATCCTGGTCGGCACGGGCCTGCGGGAGCTGCGGTCGCTGGAGCTGTGGTGGCGCGACGGCATCCCCTTCGACGCCGCGGACCTGGACTTCGGCCCCGCGCTGCGGGAGCGGTTCGGGGCGCTGGACACCCATACGTTCGCCAACGCCTGCTCGGCCTCGCTGTACGCGCTGGCCCTGGGCTGGGACCTGCTGGAGCAGGGCGAGGCCGACACGGTCATCGTGGCGGGCTGCGACGCCGTGACCGAGTCGATGTTCGGCCAGGCCGACCGGGTGCAGTTCGACCCGCCGCCCGCCGTGCGCCCGTTCGACCGGGAGCGGCAGGGCACCATCCTCGGCGAGGGGGCGGCCGCGGTCGTGCTGCGCCGGGAGGCGGCCCCGGGCCGTCCGGTGCGCGGCTGGCTGCGGTCAGTGGCCGTCAACTGCGACGCCCGGCACCCCACGGCGCCCGACCGGGAGGGCATCACCGCGTCCGTCCGGCAGGCCCACGAGACGGCGAAGGCCGCCCCGGGCGACATCGATCTGGTGCTGCTGCACGGCACCGGGACCCCCGTCAACGACCTCATGGAGGCCGAGGTGACCGCCGAGGTCTTCGCCGGCGCGCGGCCGGCCCTGACGGGCATCAAGTCGCAGACCGGCCACACCTCCGGCTCGGCCGGGCTGATGAGCCTGCTGGTGGCCCTGTCCGCCATCACGTCCGGGCGGATACCGCCGATCGCCGGGCTGTCGGATCCGCTGCCGGAGGCCGCGGGGCTGCGGCTGGTCCGCGACACCCCGCTGGCCGAGCCGGTGGGCGTCGCCCAGGTCAACGGCTTCGGGTTCGGCGGCGTCAACGCCGTGGCGATCGTGGCGGGTGCGGCATGAGCGTCGCGATCACCGGTGTGGGGCTGCTGCTGCCCGGACTCACCGACCCCCAGGGCCTGCTCGGGCCCGCCGTGCCCGGCGCGGACCCCGTCGACCCCGCCGCCCTGATCGGCAAGAAGGGGCTGCGCTACAAGGACCGGGCCACGCAGATCGGTCTGTGCCTGGCGTCGGCGGCGCTGACCGACGCGGGGCTGCTGGACGCCGGCGGGCTCACCGTCCCCGGTGAGCGGGTCGGCGTCGTCGTCAGCACCAACCTCGGCAACGCCGACACGGTCTGCCGGGCGGTCGCGACCATCGCGAAGGAGGGCACCGCCGGGCTCAGCCCGATGGACACCCCGAACGCCTCCAGCAACATCACCGCCTCGGAGACCGCGATCCGCTTCGATCTGCGCGGGCCGAACCTGACGGTGTGCAACGGCGTCACCTCCGGTCTGGACGCGGTGCGCTGGGCGGCGCTGACCGTCCGGTCCGGCCGCGCCGACCACATGCTCGTCCTGGGCGTGGAGCCCGACAACGAGGTGACGCGGGCGCTCGTGGGCGGACCCGTCGTGGACGGCGGCGCGGCCGTGGTCCTCGGCCGGGCCGCCGGGAGCGCCCGGGCCGAGGTCACGCTCGGCCCGACGGTCCGTGCCGCCTCGCTCGCCGCCTGCGCGGACGAGCTCACGCGCACGGCGCCCGGCGGCGCCGGGTGGTTCACCGACGACCCGGCGCTCGTCCCGGTCGGCGCGGAACACTTCGGCCTGCACGGCTGGGGCGAGTGCTCCGGCGCGCTGGGCGTCCTGCAGTGCGCGGCGGCCGTCGGCTGGGCCGCCACGGGCCGGACCGAGCCGGTGTACGCGCTGCTCGGCGGTGCCGGTACGGCCTCCACCGGGCTCGTCCTCACCCCCCGTGGGCCGTCCTCATGAAGCAGGTCGTGCTGCTGCACGGGCTCGGCAACAACGGCGCCATCTGGTCGCGCACGCAGGAGCACTGGCCTGCCGACGTGCGGGTGCACAACCCCGATCTGCCCTGGCGCAGCGACGGGATCGACGCCTGGCGTTTCGAGACCGACTCGGCGGGCCGGCTCGCCGAGACCCTGTCCGCCGTGCCCGGCGGGCCGGACCTGGTGGTCGCCCACTCGTTCACCGCGCTGCCCCTGCTGGAGCTGCTCGCCCGCCGGGCACTGGCGGGCGAGCGGCCGGGGGTGGCGGGGGTGGTCCTGGTGACGCCGTTCTACCGGCGGGACCCGGACGACTTCCACTGGAACATGATCGCGCCACTGCTGGACAGCTTCCCCGAGACCATGTCGGAGGCCATCCGGCTGCAGTCCGGCGACCGGCCCGTGCCGCCGGACCTGCGGGCCGACATGGCCCGCAGGCTCTGCGAGTGGATCGGCCCCTACGGGTGGCTGCGGTTCTTCGACGCCTATCTCAACTCGCCGCGGCTGCGGCTGGACCTGATCACCGTGCCCTGTCTGGTGATCGGCGCGGAGCAGGACGTCACCGCGCCCGTCGCCGAGGCCCGGCACCTCGCCGCGGACCTGCCCGCGGGCGAGGCGCTGATCCTGCCCGAGGGCGGCCACTTCCCGATGCTGGACCGGCCGCGCGCCTTCGCCGAGGCCGTGCACGGCTTCCTCGACCGCGTACCGGCCCGGCTCAGCCCGGCCGCCTGAACACGAACCGAAGAAATCCCCGAGAAAACCGAACCGACCATGACCGAACTGAAGGAGTCAGCGATGAGCCCGGTGCTCGATCCCGCTGTGGCGGCGCTGCTGGACAACCCGACCACGACCCGGCTGCGCCCCGTCTTCGAGGGCAACAACATCAGCTTCGCGATCGGCTTCAAGCACATCAACTACGTCGCGGAAGCGGCCGTACTGAGCCACTTCCGCGCGGCGGGGCTGTCCGTCGGCTCGATGTACAAGCGCTTCGGCCTGGGCTTCGAGGTCGTGGAGCTGCGCTCCCGGCTCGGTGCGCTGCTGGACGTCGACGACGAGGTGGAGGCGGAGGTCACCCCGGCGACGAAGGACGGCGCCACCGAGTTCACCTTCAAGGTCGCGCAGTTCGTCGAGCGGGACGGGGAGCGCCTCAAGTGCGCCACGTCCACGGTGCGGGTGGCGCTGCGGATCGACGACCACATCGCCGCTTCCGAGGCGTACCCGGCGGGCCTGGAGCGGTTCGCCGTGCGCTCCCTGGGCAGCGGGGACCGGCTGGAGCTGGCCGCGACCCCGAGCCCGTACGGGAGCCTGGTCGAGGGCCGCGGGACCGTCGGTTCGGACCCGGTGCTCGACGAGCTGATCGGTGAGGACAACGCGTTCGGCTGGCGCTGGCGGATGCCCTACTTCTACTGCCACTTCAACGACCGTGTGCAGATGTCGGGCTTCCTGCGGGTGATGGAGGAGGTCGAGGACCTCTTCCTCGCCTCCCGGGGCCTTGCGATCAAGGAGGTTCTGGACACCCGGAACTGGATCCCGGTCGTCACCCAGTCGGAGCTGCGGCTGCTCGACGAGACGCTGATGGAGGAGGAGCTCTACACCGTCTACACCATCGAGAACGTCTTCAAGAGCCTTCTCTACACCGCGCGCATGGACTGCTACGTCATCCGCGACGGCGAGCTGGTGCGGACCGTGACCGGCACCATCACCCACGGCTATCTGACCGAGCACGCCCCCAACGAGTGGTCGATGGCGACGTTCGACGAGGCGACGGTCTCCGCGCTGAGCACCCCGAAGCGGGTGGACGCATGAGTGCCGCGACCGCGTCCCGGCCGGTGATCACGGCGTGGTCGGCCGTGTCCCCGTACGGCATCGGCGCGCAGGCCCTGACCGAGGGGCTGCGGGCCGGGCGGGCGACGTCCGCGCCGGTGGACACCGAGCGCTGGGGGGTGCCGGAGGGCGACGCCCATCTGGTGCCGGGCTTCGAGGTCCGCGAGGTGCTGGGGAAGAAGGGCACCCGCTCCATGGACCGGGTGACCGGGCTCGCGGTGACCACCGTGGGCGCCCTGCTGGAGCAGCCGCAGGCCGACCGGGACCGGGAGACCGGGGACCGGGCCGCGCTGGTGCTGGGCACCACGACGGGCAGCGTCGCCAGCATGATGGACTTCACCCGCAGCTCCCTGGTGGGGGCGCGGCCGTTCGACGTCGACCCGGCGCAGATGCCCAACGCGGTGATGAACTGCGCGGCGGGCCAGTGTGCGATCTGGTACGGCATGCGCGGGCCCAACACCACCCTCGCGGGCGGCCGGACGGCCAGCCTGTCGGCGGTGAACTACGCGACGCGGCTGCTGTCCTCCGGGCGGGCCGAGTCGGTGCTGTGCGGCGCGGCGGAGGAGTTCTCCTCGGCCCGCTACTGGCTGGAGCGGCACAGCCGGGAGTCCGGTGGAGAGGATCCGGCGCTCGGTGAGGGCTGCGCGATGCTGCTGATCCAGCCCGCCGACGCCTGCAGCCCGGAGCGTCCCGCGCTCGCCGAGATCCTGGCGGTCGAGTCGCGGGTGGCGTTCGGGGACGACCTGCGGGCGACGCTGGAGGCCTGCGTACGGTCCGCTCTCGTCGCGTCCGGCGGCTCGGCGGAGGAGGTGTGGGCGGCCGGTCACAGCGAGGCCCCCGGCGCTGCCGGGGTGGTGGAGCGCGAGGTGCTGGCCTCGGTCGTGGGCGACCGGGCGTTGGAGCGGGTGCCGGGCGTCGGCACGCTGGGCGATGTCTCGGCCGCCTCCGGCGCGTTCCAGATCGCGATGCTGCTGGCCACCGCCGACGGTGACGCCGAGGCGGCCGGCCGGCTCGCGGTGGCGACCTCGGTGGACCGGGACGGCTCGCTGTCCTGCGCGGTGCTGCGACTGGCGGCGTCATGACCGGCACCCTGAGCCGGGAGTCCGGCATCAGCCCGGTGGCCGGACACGTATCCGTGGTCTCCCCCCGGGGGGACGACGGGAGCGCGGCGACGCGGTTCGTGGTCTCCCCCGACGAGCCGGTGTTCGCCGGCCACTACCCGGACTTCCCGATCTTCCCGGGGGTGTGCGTGGTCGACTGCGCGCACCGCGGCGCGCTGGCCACGGCGCCGGAGCCGGTCGAGCTCGCGGCCGTGGAGTCGGCCCGGTTCACCGGGCCGGCGTTCCCCGGCGACGTCCTGGACTTCGCGCTGAAGTGGCGCCATAAGGACGGCGACTGGCGGCTGTCGGCCACCGCCACCACCGCGCGCGGCGCTGCCGCGTCCGTCCGGCTGCGGTACCGCGCCGCGGGCAGTGCCCCGCAACCGCCGGACGCGGGTGCCGGTTCCGGGGCCGCGCCCGTGGCCACGCGGGCGCAGCGGGAGGCGGAGCTGCCCGAGGTGGCGAGCCTGCTGCCGCACCGGTATCCGATGCTGCTGGTCGACCGGATCACGGCGCTCGATCCGGGCGAGCGGATCACCGTGGTCAAGACGGTCACGCACAACGAGCCCTGGTACGCGGGGCTCACCCCCGGCCGGGACCTCGCCTACCCGGCGTCCCTGCTGGTCGAGTCCTGGGGCCAGGCCGCCGGGCTGCTCGCCTCGGCGGCGGCGCCGGACGCCCGTAGCCAGGTGATGCTGTTCGGCTCCGTGTCGCAGGCGGTCTTCCACCGTCCCGTACTCCCCGGCGACGTGGTCGAGCACCGCATCACGCTGTCCCGGTCGCTCGGCGACTCGGTGATCTTCGAGGGCGAGAGCCGCAGTGGCGCGGGTCCGGTGATGTCCGTCGGGCAGATGGTGATGGCCTTCCGCCCCGGCGATCACCTACGGCCCGCCTGAGCCCCGGCGACGAGCGAATTCCCGGTCGAGAAGGAAGACATGACGCAACAGCGGAAACTCTCCAAGTACTGGATGCTCACCGACGACTTCACCCAGAACCCCTATCCCGTTCTGGAGCAGGTCCGCGAGGAGCAGCCGGTCTGCAAGCTCTCCATCCCCGGCGCGGGGCACGTCTGGGTGGTGACCCGGCACGAGGACGCCAAGGCCGCCCTCGCCGATCCGCGGCTCAGCCGCGACATCCACACCCACTACAAGCTGCTCTCCAAGCTGACCGGGACCAGCCTCACGCCGCCCCCGGAGCACGCCAACCACCTGGCGAACCTGGAACCGCCGCGGCACACGCCGCTGCGCAAGGCCATCAGCTCGGCCTTCACTCCCCGCCGGGCGGACGCCCTGCGTCCGCACATCGAGTCGGTCGCGGACGAACTCCTGGACAAGCTGGCCGCGAAGCCGGGCGCCGATCTGATCGCCGACTACGCCGATCCGCTGCCGGTGATCGTCATCGCCACGCTGATGGGCGTGCCGGCCACGGCCTGGCCAGACTTCCTGCGCTGGTCGACGGAGCTGCGGGCGACCGACCCGACCGATCCCGCCGCGGACCGCACGGTGAAGGAGCTGTCCGCCTACATGTCGGCGCTCATCGCGGAGAAGGAGCGGGAGCCGGGCGACGACCTGATCTCCGCCCTCATCCAGGCCGAGCCCGACCGCAGGCTGACCGGCACGGAGGTCCTCTCCACCAGCTTCGCGCTGATGACGGGCGGCAACGACACCACCGCCAGCCTGATCGGCGGAGTGCTGCGCACGCTCCTCACCCACCCGGCGGAGCGCGCCGAGCTGCTGGCGGCACCCGGCCGGTGGATGGCGGAGATGGACGAACTGATCCGCTACGTCAGCCCCATCGCCAACACGCTCCAGCGGGTCACGCTGGAGCCGGTGGAGATCGGCGGGGTCACCATTCCCGCCGACGAGATCGTGATCGTTTCCGCGATGTCGACCAACCGCGACCGGTGCCCGTTCCCGGAGCGCCCCGACGAGCTGGACCTCAAGCGCCCGAAGCCCGCGCACCTCAGCTTCGGCCACGGCATCCACTACTGCTCGGGCGCGCACCTGGCGAAGCTGATGACGGAGGTGGCGGCGCGCCGCTTCTTCGAGAGGTTCCCGGACGCCCGGCCGGCCGTGGATCCGTCCGAACTGCGCTATGTGCAGAACATGGTGGTGCGCCCGCTGGAGTCCCTGCCCGTGGTGTGGTGACGCCGAACACCTCCGCGACGCCTCGCGCCCCCGGTCCGATGACGGCCGGGGGCGCGAGGCGTGATGCGCTCGGAGCTCGGTGCGTTCAGGGTTCGTGCGTTCAGCGTTGGGCGCGGAAGATGGCGAAGACGATCCGCAGGCACAGCACACCGCTGATGACCAGCAGGTGGTAGCCGAGCATCTCGAATAGCCGGATCGACCGGGTGACCATCGGCCCGCCGGTGGTGTGCAGCAGGATCACCGCCATCAGCCCGAGGGTCGCCGCGAGACAGGTGAGCAGGATCTCGTGGACGAGCGCACGGAAGTAGCGGCGGTCACGGCTGTCGGCGAACAGCCGTACGTTGACCGCGAGCCGCCCGGCCTCGAGGGCGCTGGTGACCCGGTCCAGCCGGCGTGGCAGCCGGCGCAGCACCGAGAGCGCGGAGTACAGCTCGTTCTGGGTCGAGGACCCGGTGGACGCGTAGCCGGCCTGGCTCGTGAACTGCCGCACGGCCCAGGTCCGTGACTCCGCCACGATGTCGAAGCCCGGTGACAGCCGGGCGAGGGTGCCCTCCAGGGTCGCCAGCGCCCGGAAGACCGCGGCCACCTCGGGCGGGATGCCCAGGCCGTGCTGGGACACGACCCGGAACAGATCCACGAAGACCTTGACGTCCGGTACGGCGCCGGGGGTGAAGTGGCGGGCCATGAAGCGGCCCAGCGACCGCTCCAGGCCTTGCTCGTCGATTTCCTCCGGCCGGGTCACCAGGTCCAGCAGGGCATCGCACAGGGCCGCCGAGTCGGCGTGGTCCACCGCCATGAGGAAACGCCGCAGTGCGGTCCGCACCTGGCCGTCGAGGCGCCCGACGGAGCCGAAGTCGACCAGGCCCACCCGGCCGTCGTCGAGCAGCAGGATGTTGCCGGGGTGCGGGTCCGCGTGAAAGGTGCCGTCGGAGAGGATCTGGGTCAGGAGGTTGCCGAGCAGTGCCCGCGCCAGGTCGGCCTGGGCGGCCGGCGAGGCGGCGGCGAGGGCGTCGTCGGCGCTGATGGGCTTGCCGGGCAACTCCTCAAGGACCAGGACCAGTTCGCCGCTCAGTTCCTCATGGGTGTCCGGGATGACCACCGAGGTGTCGGCCTTGCGCTGTTCCCACGCGGCCCGGACGGTGGTCAGGTTCCGTGCCTCGATCCGGAAGTCGAGCTCTTCCCGCACGGACGCCGAGAATCCCTCGGCCAGCTCGATCATGCCCAGGGTGCGGGCCCAGTGCGCGCGGGTCTCCAGCAGTCGCGCGATCCGTCGGATGATGTCCAGGTCCCGCTCGACACCGGGCCGCACGCCGGGGCGCTGGACCTTGACCACGACCCGCTCTCCGGAGTGCAGCCGCGCCAGGTGGACCTGCGCGATGGAGGCCGCGGCCAGCGGCTCGGGGTCGTAGGAGGCGAACACCTCCTCCGGCGGCCTCCCGAACTCCGTGTGCAGCTGCTGGGCGATGCGCTCCGCGGGCTCCGGCGGCACCTGGTAGTGGAGCCGGCTCAGCTCGCTGATGAACGCGGGCGGCAGCAGGTCGTGGCGGGTCGCCAGCACCTGGCCGAGCTTGACGAAGGTCGGGCCGCCCTCCTCCAGCGCCAGCCGCAGGGGCCTGGCGAGCAGGGCGGTGGCCCGGCCGGCGCCCGCGGCCTCGCTGCCGCCGCGGTCGATTCCCCGCCCGCGCAGGTACGGTCGCAGACCGTGCCGCACCGCGATGCCGCTGATCTGCGCGTATCTGCGGGCCCTGGCGACACGGGAGCGCAGGGCGCGCAACCATCCGACGGCCGGTCCCGCGGAGTCACTGGGAAAGACCATGTCCGTCACGGCCAGGAATCCCATGGCGAGCAGCAGGGCACAGCCCATCTGTAGGCCCATCAGCAGCCCGCTGCGGTCGGGCGTCCGGATGACGGTGCTGAACACCAGGACCCCGCCGACGGCGACGGCTCCGGTGAGGAAGGTGCGGATGACTCCCACCCGCACTCCGAGCAGCCGCCGCGCCAGCACCGGGAAGACGACCAGGAACAGCGCGAAACTGGCCGCCGCAAGGACGACGGTCGCTATCGTCATGCATATTCCTCAATGGATGCGGATGGTGTCGTTGAATTCTTCTGAATTCTTCTAACAGCCCGCTGCAACCAGGAACAAGGCGGGTAGCAGCAAGCTGCCAGCACAAAGCGGGGCCCGGCGTCGTCGGGGGTTTCGACGCGGGGCCCCGCAGCTTGGGGTGGACGATCAGCCCATGGCCTCGACGAGGCTCTTCGGGCGCATGTCGGTCCAGTTCTGCTCGACGTACTCCAGGCAGGCGGCGCGCGTGTCCTGGCCGAAGGCGGTCGTCCAGCCGGCCGGGACCTCGGCGAAGGCGGGCCACAGGGAGTGCTGGTTCTCGTCGTTGACCAGAACGAAGTAGCTGGCGTTCTCGTCCTCGAAGGGGTTGCTCATGATTCGGTTCCTTCCGTGCGGGTCGTAGAGGTGGTTGCGCCGACTGCCCGGGCTGCCCGGACCGTCTCGACGAAGGCGGGGAGCCGGTCGATTCCCCAGAACTTGTCGCGCCGATGGATGAAGAAGGGCACTCCGAACACCCCGTCCCGCTCCATCTCGCGGAGGATGTCGAGGCCGCGTGCCCGCAGCTTTTCGTCGTCGACCGCGTTCGCCACCCGGTCCGGGTCCAGCCCCAGTTCCTCGGCGACGCCGGCGATGACCTTGCGGTCCGCGATGTCGTGGCCGTGCTCCCAGCGGGCCTTGCTGACCGCCCCGATGTAGTCGCGGCCGCGGCCTTCGTCCTGCGCCACCAGGTAACCGAGGTGGGAGACCGCCCAGTTGGGGTCCTTGTCGATGGGCCAGGCGACCGTCAGTCCCCGTTCGGTGCTCAGCCGTTTGACGTCCTGGAGGATGTAGAAGTGCTTCTCCTTGGACATGGGGACGTACGGAAGCTGGACGCCCTCCTCGGCGAGCATTCGGTTGCTGACCTCGTCCGGCTCCCAGTACGGGCGCCATTCGATGGCGTCCGCGACATCCGGGTACCGTTCGGTGAGGTCACGGAACGCGAGCCACGAGTACGGGCTGCGAAGTGAGAAATACCAGCGCGGTGGCTTGATGGCCATCGAATGCCTCCTGGAAAACCGGGGCCGGTTCGTCCGGCGTGTCCGGGCGTAGCTAGATGGTGATGCCGCCGTCGATCTGCAGGACCGATCCGGTGACATAGCCGGCGCGGTCGGAGGCGAGATATCCGACGAGATCGGCGACCTCCTCGGCGGTTCCCAGCCGTCCGAGCGGGACCTGCTCCAGGGCCTTGTCCTTGACGGCGCCGGTGAGCACGGAGGTCATGTCCGTGTCGATGAAGCCCGGTGCCACCACATTGACGCGGATGCCGTATCGGCCCACTTCCTTGGCGAGGGCCCGGGAGAACCCGATGATCCCCGCCTTGGACGCGGAGTAGTTCGTCTGGGTCGCGTTCCCGTACACCCCGGCCACGGAGGAGAGGTTGACGATCGCTCCCGACTTCCGCTTCATCATCGAGAACACCACGGAGCGGCAGAGGTTGTAGACGCCGTCGAGATTGACGTCCAGCACCTGGTGCCACTGGTCCTCGGTCATCATCACCAGCGGGTTGTCCCGGGTGATGCCCGCCGCCGTCACCGCCACGTCGACGGGTCCGAGGAGGTCCTCGGTCTCGGCGACCAGGGCCTTGACCGCTTCGGCGTCCGTCACATCGGCCTTGCGGGCCAGGACGCGGACACCGATCTCGGTGACCTGCTTCTCCAGCTCGCGGGCGGCCTCGTCATTGGACTGGTAGCAGAAGGCGACATCGAAGCCGTCCTGCGCCAGTCGCAGCACCGTCGCCCGCCCGATGCCACGCGAACCGCCCGTGACAAGGGCGACCCGGGTGTCCTTGCTCGTCATTGCTCTCCCTCACCTATGCGCCGGCCGCACCGGCCTGTGCTGCCCGTGGCGGCGGTGATGCCCTGGCAAGAAATCCGGCAGGGCATCGACCGACCCCCGCTACCAGCCGGCGGACTCCGCGACTACCTCGTAGACACCCTTGAGGTGGACCATGCGGGACAGCTCCGACTGGTCGATGACGATGCCGAACTGCTTCTCCAGCGCGGCCAGGATCTCGATGGCCCGCAGCGAGTCCGCGCCGTGGTCCTCCTTGAAGAGGCTGGTCTCGGTGACCTCGTCCTCCTCGAGCTCCAGAATGTCGCAGATGATTTCGCTGATCTTGGCCAGGCGCTCTTCGTACGTACCGCTCACGACGGATTCAGCCCTTTCGGTATACCGATTCATTTCAGCCACAATGACGAAACTCGGTCGGACACATTTCTAGGAGCCGCGGCCGACCACCGGCAAGGCGGGTTTCAGCAAGCTGCCACTCGCCGCCGTCCGGGCATCGGCGGAGGCCGGGGGCGTGCCTTTGACCGGCCGTGTTGTCAACAAGCGGACACCCTTCACGCGCGTGGCCTCCGCTGCCCGCGCCCGGTGGGAACCTGATGCCTATTCGTGGGGCGGAGCGCGGGCTTCCGTGTCGGTCTTCCCCATCGAGCACATACCGCTGGCCGGAGTCGGAAGTCCGGACAGTGGCGAAGCCTTTTCCTTTAAGGAGCCCCATGTTCGGACGAGTCGGACGGTTCTGCGTCAACCGCCCGTGGCTGACCATCGTGGCTTGGATTGTCGCGGCGATAGCGCTCAGCGCGCTCGCGCCTTCACTCAAGCCCACCGATGACCAAGCCGACTTCCTGCCTTCGCACTATCAATCGGTGCAGGCGGCGAAGCTGCAGGAGAAGGCCTTCCCGCAGCGGGACCAGCCGGCGGCCATCATCGTCTTCCAGCGGTCCGACGGCGGGAAGCTGACGGCTTCCGACAAGGAGGCCGTGGGCAAGGTCGCGAAGAACTTGCAGGACCAGAAGTACAGCAAGATCAAGCAGGTGCTGTCGGACCCCGCGGCAGTGTCCGCGGACGGCACGATCGCCCTGGCGAACATCCTCGCCGACACGAAGAACGTCTACGACGAAGACGTGGTCGACTCGGTCAAGCAGATGCGGGCGGACGCCAAGTCCCCGCTGGGCGGCACCGCGCTGAAGATGGGCATCACCGGCTCGGCGGCCACGGCCCTCGACAGCCGGGAGTCGTCCGGCGACACCGACGCCATGATCATGATGGCCACCCTGGTCCTGATCATCGTGCTGCTGGGTGTCATCTTCCGCAGCCCCCTCATCGCCTTCCTGCCGGTGCTCACGATCCTCGTGGTCTTCACCGTGGCCAACGGTCTCATCGCGACGGCCAGCGAACTGGGCGGCCTCAAGGCGGACCAGAGCGTCTCGGCCCTGCTGATCGTCGTCCTCTTCGGTGTCGGCACCGACTACATCCTGTTCCTCCTGTTCCGGTACCGGGAGGCGCTGCGGGCCGGTGAGCAGCCCAAGAACGCACTGGTGAACGCCGTGAGTTCGGTGGGCGAGACCATCGCCTCGGCGGCCGGCGCGGTCATCGTGGCGTTCCTGGCCCTGCTGCTGTCGACCATGGGCAGCATGCGGTCCCTCGGCCCGTCCCTGGCGATCGCGGTCGCGGTGACCCTGGTGGCCGCCCTCACGCTCGTCCCCGCCGTCTTCTCCCTGCTGGGCACGAAGGCCTTCTGGCCGTCCAAGTCGTGGCAGAAGCAGCCGAAGAACACCACCGCCAACCGCATCGGCTCGCTGGTCAGCCGGCGCCCGGCGGCCGTGGCCGCCGTGTCGGCGGGTGTCCTCGCGGTCCTCGCGGTCGGTGTCTTCGGCTTCAAGGCCGAGTTCGACTCGGAGAGTTCACTGCCCAAGGACCTGGAGTCGGTCCAGGCCATGGAGGTCCTGCAGAAGGGCTTCGCCGCGGGCGGCGCCGACCCGACGCTGGTGTACCTGGAGGCGAAGGACGGCGGCAAGCTGGAGAAGCCCGAGCTGAAGGCGTTCCACGACGCGCTCGTGGGCGTGCAGGGTGTGGGCCAGGTCTCCGAGGCCGTGCCCAGCCCCAAGGGCGATGTCGCGCAGTTCAGCGTGGTGCTGAAGTACCGGCCCGCCGAGGACAAGGCGATCTCCCTGGTCTCGGGCCCGCTCCGCGACGCGGTCGACGAGGCGGCGCCGGAGGGCAGCAAGGCCCTCGTGGGCGGCACGACGGCCGTGCTGGCGGACATCGAGACCGCGGTCAACCACGACTACAAGCTGGTCTTCCCGGTGGCGGGCGTCGCCATCATGGTCATCCTCGGTCTGCTGCTGCGCAGCGTCGTGGCCCCGCTCTATCTGATGGTGTCGGTGGGCCTGGGCTTCGCGGCGACGCTGGGCTCCACGGTGTGGCTGTTCCAGGGGGCGCAGGGTGAGAAGGGGCTGCTGTTCATGCTCCCGGTCATCGTGTACCTCTTCGTGGTGGCGATCGGCACCGACTACAACATCCTGATGGTGGCCCGGCTGCGCGAGGAGGTCCGCAAGGGCACCCCGCCCCGGGAGGCCGTCCGGCTCGCCGTCGCCCAGTCCGTGCCGACCATCAGCGCGGCGGCGGTCATTCTCGCCGGTACGTTCGGTGTGCTGATGCTCGCCGACAACAGCATGCTCCAGCAGATGGGCTTCGCGGTGTCGTTCGGCATCCTGCTGACCGCGTTCATCATGGCGCTGCTGCTGGTGCCGACCCTGACGACCCTGCTGGGGGAGAAGGCGTGGTGGCCCGGGCACCAGGCTCCGGACGCCGCGGAGCCGACGGGCACGTTCCGGGAGCCCGGGGACCGGGCGGTCTCCGGATCCGCCTCCAGGTGACGCTCCCCAACCACGGCCGGCGGCCGGCACGACCGGGTTTCCCGGTGGTGCCGGCCGCCCGGCTTTCGCCCCCCCCTGGGGCAGCCGACAGCAGACAGCACAGAGCCCCGACGGCGCGGACGCCGTCGGGGCTCGTGCGGTCGTGGGTTCAGCCCCGTACCGACTCCAGTCGCGCGCGGATGTCGGAGACGAGCTCCGTGCGCCGGTCGATCAGATAGAAGTGGTCACCGGGCAGCACCACCATGTCGAATCCCCCGGGGGCGAGGTCGGACCAGCCGGAGACGGACACGGGGTCCACATCGGGATCACTGTCGCCGACGTAGGCGACGACGGGGCACGGCAGCGGAACCCCGGGCCTCGCCGGGTAGTCGGCGACGATCCGGAAGTCCGTGCGGATGGCCGGGAGGACGAGCTCGCGCAGGTCGGGGTCCTCCAGCAGGGCGGCATCGGTGCCACCGAGCCGGCCGACCTCCGCGACGATGCTGTCGTCGTCGTCGAGATCGGTCGTACGGGGGGTGAGCAGGTGCGGCGGCTTGCGGCCGGAGACCAGCAGCGCGGCCGGCGCCACCCCGTACCGCTCGCGCAACCGCAGGGTGAGCTCGTAACCGATGGAGCCGCCCATGCTGTGGCCGAAGACGGCCAACGGCGTGTCCGTGTACGGCCCGAGCTCCTCGGTGAGCGCGTCGGCCATCCCCTCCATGGTGGTGACGAACGGATCGGCGATCCGCTCCTGGCGCCCCGGGTAGCGGGCGACCATCACCTCCACGTCGTCCCCGAAGGCGTGCCCCCAGGTGTGGAAGAAGCTGGCGGAGCCCCCGGCGTGCGGGAGGCAGAGCAGGCGCAGCCGGGGTGGTGCCTGGGTGGTGAACCGGCGCAGCCAGGTGCTTCGGATGTCTACTGCCATGGTGCTTCGGGTCTCCTCACTCGGGTGGGGGTCAGCCCAGCACGTCGGGGCTGTTCACGGACACCACCGGGGTGTCCGGGGAAATCCGGCGGACCAGCCCGGCCAGCGTCTTCCCGGGGCCCAGCTCGACCATCCGACGGCACCCCAGCCGGTCGACGAGGGTGCGTACGCTCTCTTCCCACAGCACGGGCGACGTCAGCTGCCGGGCGCCGAGCGCCGGCCAGTCGCAGATGCCGGCGTAGGGCTCGGCGTCCACGTTCGCCACCACCGGCACGCCGGAGGGGGCGAAGAGGGTGTTCTTCAGGGCCCTGGACAGGACGTCCGCGGCGGGCTCCATGAGCGGGCTGTGGAAGGCGCCGCCGACCCGCAGACGGATCATCTTGGCGCCGATGGAAGGCGCCGCCTCGGCGGCCCGCTCGACGCCTTCGACGGTGCCGGAGACCACGGTCTGGCCGGGTGCGTTGATGTTGGCCACCCACACCTCGGCCCCCGACTCGCGCAGTCCGTCCACGAGTTGCCGCACCTCGTCCAGGGGCGCGGCGACGAGGACTCCCATGGTGCCCTCGCGCTGCCGTGCCGCCTCCCGCATGGCGCGGCCGCGGGCGGCGACCAGCGCCGCGGCCTCGCGGACGGTGAGGACGCCGGCGGCGGTCAGCGCGGTGTACTCGCCCAGGCTGTGTCCCGCGCAGGCGACCACGGTGCCTTCCAGCGCGCCGCTGCGCACCGCCTCGGCGTGGGCCATCGCCGAGACGGTGAAGACGGCGAGTTGGGCGAGGTCGGTTCTGCGCAGGTCCTCGTCGGAGGCGTGCAGAAGGATTTCGGATATGTCCTCGCCGGTTGCCTCGGACACCTCGGCGGTGATGCACCAGGAGGCGGTCTCCCGCCAGGGTTCACCCATCCCTTGGCGCTGAGTTCCCTGTCCGGGAAATACCAGGGCGATCGGCATCGGATTCATCGAATCACCTTACGAACAGAGGTCATAGGACGGCATGGAGCCCGGAAGCCGCATTCGCGGCTCCGGGCCCATGCGACGACGGCACGAAGGGGTAGGGCCGTCGGACAAGAGGCATTCCCTGTGGGGTGAAATGCCTTCCTCACATCCCATGGAACTGTGCGTGCGGGGGTATCGGCAACGGCCCGTTCAGGAAGCTGCCACATACGTGGGCGGCGTCGGCCGTCCCGGCCCGGGACCCGAGGGGCCGGTCGTCCAGGACGGCGGCAGCAGCCTCAGCTCCGCTGCCCGTACGCCTGCCTGGAACCGGGAGCGGGCGCCCAGCAGCGTCATGATCTCGGCGACGTAGCGCCGGTAGGTGCGGACGGAGACGGTCAGCTCCCTGGCGGCCACCTCGTCAGTCACACCGGCGCGCAGCGCTCCGAGGATCTGCCGGGCGAGGTCGGCCCGGGACTGGTCGCCGAAGAAGATGCGGTCGTTCACCGGCACCGCTCCCCGCCACACGCCCTCGACCAGGGTGTGCAGCGCGTGGAGGATCTCCGGCGCCTGGACGACCGAGGCCCGCCGTCCGAGCGCGGACTCGGCGACGACCAGGCCGCGGGACCCGTCGACGATCAGCGCCTGGATCGGGGGCAGCCCGGCCACCCTGATGGACACCGGCCGGTCACGTCCGGCCTGCTCGCGGACGAAGTACTCGTCCAACAGGGCGGGGGAGCTCAGCAGCCGCACCCGGACGGCGTCGGGGGCGTCGGAGAGCAGGTCGCGTTCGGCCTCCCGAGGGTGGCCCTCGTGTCCGACGCTGCGGCCGTGGATGATGTCCACGCTCTCCACGGCGCCGTTGATCAGCTCCTGGGCCGTGTCGAGGATCTCGCCGTATCCGCCGTCGACCGTGTCGATCAGCCGACTGCCGGTCAGCTGGCTGCGGTGCTGGGTGACGGCCGTCTCGATCAACGCCCGGATCTCGCGGAGTGCGTGCTCGAGGTCGCCTTCACCGGCTCCACGCGCGCTCATCGGCATCCCGCGCTCACCGGACGCATGCGGCTGCCGCGTCTCGCGCCGTGTCGGCTTCTGTCCAGTGGCATGTGTCCGCCATCCCCCCGTAGTTGATCGGTCTGTGGCCCGAGTGTGCCCGCTCGTTCGATCGCGCCGGTACGCGCCTAGACGGTTCTGTCCGGCAACAGCCCCAGTTCCACGGCCCGTACACCCGCCTGGAAGCGTGAGGTCGCGTCGAGTTCACGCATGATTTCCGCGACATGGCGACGGTAGGTGCGCAAGGAGACGCCCACCTCGCCCGCAGCCTCCTCGTCGGTGTAGCCGGCGCGGAGCTTCTCGAGGATCCTGCGCGCCATGTCGGTACGCAGCCGGGTGCCCAGCCCGAGGTGCACGGAGAGCGGGCGGGCTCCGGACCAGGCGCCCGCGAAAAGAAGTTCAAGTGCTCGAACCGCGGCGGGGTCCTTCACGATGGCGGCGTGCCCGTCGGGGATCGCGGCCTTGGAGTGCACGAGCGCCACGGCTCCGTCGACGACGAGCAGCTCGCGCATCTCCCCCTCGGCCACCCGGATTTCCATCCGTACGCCACGCACTTGATCGGCCAGGGCGAGCAGTTCGGGCACGGCGTTCGCTGCCCAGAGCATCCGCACCACGACCCGTGGCGGGAATCCGGAGCCACTGTGGGCGGTACCGTCCGGGGCGCGCTCCGCGAGCGCCTTCGCGACCGCTTCCACGAACGCTCCGGCCCCGGTCACGGTGACGCTCACCGAGTGCCGCACGCCGTCGAGGAACTGGTCCACCGCGTCCGCGATGAGGCTGCTGTCCAGCCGCGAGAGCAGCACCGGGGCCTCGAACCGCTCCTGGTGCAGGGAAAGTGTGGATTCGATCAAGGCGTCGGCTTCCAGCAGGGCCTGCTCCACGCGCGTGGCGTGATCCCCCTGGCTCGCCCGATCCGTTCCGTCGGCCCCTGCTGGACCGACCGGCGTACCAGCCATTTCCCGTACCCCCGATTGCCGAACCCTGTTGGCCGACACAGCCACCCGGCCCGACCAATTACGGATCCGGTGACCCCACCGCAGTCACAACAAACCGGCTGGTCGGCGCGCGTCCCCCATTGTCGCCGGGCCCGCCCGGACACGCAAGGAACGCAGTTGATCACCGAAACGATAGTTCTCCCCATCCGGCCGGTCAACGCGGGGGAATCCTGCCGGGCGGACGTGAGCGGGCACCGGTGCGGGTTCATTCCCATTCTCGAAGCGGTCGGGATCGGGGCCGCCCGTTGTCAGCAAGCTGCACCTCTTCCGAGGCAACCGGAATTAAATCTTTCCGGTTTCCGTACTCTAAATCACACCTCGGTCACAGTCCGTAGCCCGGCTGTCCTCTACTGGCCATCGCCCCGCGTGTCACCCCGCCACCGAACTACGGTCACCGTGTGACCACAAGCTGCACATGGGCATCACACGCAACACGGGAACCACAGCCGCAGCGACCGCGTCACCGTTGAACGATCACGAGCGCGTACATAATTCTGCTTTCAAGCAACGTGTAGCGGCAGCGAAAACGCGTGATAGCTTCCACTCGGCTCGAAGCCCTATTCGATCCGAACTCGACAACATTCACTCCGGGGGGATGAGTGTGTCCGCATATCTGTATACCCGACGCGTGGCATGGAATTGCCTTTCACAGTCGATGGCGCGCCTGATCTGAGGCCCATCGGCCGGCCCGCCTCTTCTGGCCACCGGCCCCCGTAATGCCCATCTTGCGCACTACATCCATGTGAACCCAGAGAAAAGGCAATTGGATAACACCATGGCCATCCTCGCGCTCGAAACCGCCGTGCCCGAAACCGCCGTGACCGCATACCTCGCGGCCGCATGCCCCACGACCGGGGACAGCGGGCCCACGGACACCCGCTCCATCGCGGACCTCCTCCTGCGGGCCGCCCGCGAGCATCCCGATTCCGGACTGCGCCACTGCCTGGGTGGCGCCGCCGCCCCGTCGCACTTCCAGACGTACCCGGAACTGCTGGACCAGGCCCGCCGCGTCCTCACCGCGCTGCGTGCCCGGGGGGTGCGCCCGCGGCAGAACGTGGTCCTGCTGCTGGACCGGCCGCAGGAATTCCTCACCGCCTTCTGGGCCTGTGTGCTCGGTGGTTTCGTGCCCTGCCCCATGGCCCCCCTCGTCGGCGACCCGGAGCGCTGGGCCGCCCAACTGGCCCATGTCGACGCCCTCCTGGGCCGGCCGCTGCTGATCGCCGGCGAGTCGCTGCACGCCGAGCTCCCGCAGGCCGCGGACATCACCGCCATCACCCTCACCTCCCTCTACGGGGAGGAGCCCGCGGAGCGGTTCCACGAGGCGGAGCCGCAGGACACCGCGGTGCTCATGCTGACCTCCGGCTCCACCGGCAACTCCAAGGCGGTGCGGCTCACGCACGCCAATCTGCTGACGTCCATGGCCGGCAAGAACGGCTACCACCGGCTCGCCGCCACGGACACCACACTGAACTGGGTCTCCTTCGACCATGTGGCGGCGCTGATGGAGTGCCATCTGCTGCCGCTGTACGCCGGGAGCCGCCAGCTGCACGTCGAACCCGGGGTCGTCGTCGGCGAACCCGCCGAGTTCCTGCGGCTCGTCTCCCACCACGGCGTCACCATGACGTTCACCCCCAACTTCCTTCTGGGGATGCTCAACGCGGCCGCGGGCCAGATCACCGAGGAGCCGCTCGACCTGTCGTGCCTGCGGCACGTCATCAGCGGCGGCGAGGCCGTCCCCCGCGCGACCGGCGAGGCGTTCCTCACCCGCTTCGCGCCCCTCGGCCTCGCACCCGACACGCTGTGGCCCGCGTTCGGGATGACCGAGACGTGCGCCGGCAGCATCTACTCCCTCCGCTTCCCCGCCGCCGACCGGGGCCGGGAGTTCGCCAATCTGGGCACCCCCGTCGAGGGCCTGCGCATCCGGGTCGCGGACGAGCGGGACCGCGCCCTGCCCGAGGGCGAGATCGGTGAACTCCAGCTGTCCGGGCCCATGATCACCCCTGGCTACTACAACGACGTCCGGGCCACCGCCGACGCATTCACCGCCGACGGCTGGTTCCGCAGCGGCGACCTCGGGCGGATCGACGAGGGGCGGCTCAGCCTCGTCGGGCGGAGCAAGGACTGCGTCATCGTCAACGGAGTCAACTACTTCAGCCACGAGATCGAGACCGAGCTGGAACAGCTCGAGGGAGTCGCGAGGTCGTACGTCGCCGCGTTCCCGATCCGCCCGGCCGGCAGCGACACCGAGCAGCTGGTGATCGCCTTCCACTGCGAGACCCCCGCCGACGACGAGGCCGCGCTCCACCGCGTCCTGACCGCGGTGCGCAGCACCGTGGTGATGCACTGGGGCTTCCGTCCCGCCCTCGTCCTCCCGCTGCCCAAGGCCGCCTTCCCGAAGACCAGCCTGGGCAAGACGCAGCGCGCGGTGATGCGCCGGCGACTGGAGGACGGACGGTACGACGCGGTCGTCGAACGCGTCGCCGACCTCACGCTGCGCCGACTCGGCGGCTACACCGCGCCCGAGGGCGAGACCGAGCGGGTCCTGACGGAGATCTACGCCGAGATGTTCGACACCGAGCCGTCGCGCATCAGCGTCACGGCGAGCTTCTTCGACCTCGGCGGGACCTCCCTGGACATCCTGCGGCTCCGCAACCAGGTGGCCCGGCGGCTCGGGGTGACGGGCCTGGAGGTCATCACGCTCCTCACGGCACCCACGGTCCGCGCGCTGGCCGCCCGGCTCGCGCAGCGCGGTGGGCCCGACGGGCAGGCGTACGACCCGATCGTGCCCCTGCAGACCGGCGGCGACAAGACACCGCTGTTCTGTGTGCACCCGGGGGTCGGCGAGGTGCTGGTCTTCGTCAACCTCGCGAAGTACTTCGTGGGCGACCGGCCGTTCTACGCCCTGCGCGCCCGCGGGTTCAACGAGCACGAGAAGCCGTTCGCCTCCTTCGAGGAGATGGTCGACACCTATGTGGCGGCCATCAGGAGCAGGCAACCGCACGGCCCGTACGCCGTCGCCGGGTACTCCTACGGCGGGGCGGTGGCCTTCGAGATCGCCAAGGTCCTGGAGTCCGAGGGCGAGCGCGTGGACTTCGTCGGCAGCTTCAATCTGCCGCCCCACATCAAATACCGCATGGAGGAGCTCGACTTCGTCGAGACCGCGGCCAACCTGGCGTTCTTCCTCGCCCTGATCGACAAGAAGCAGTCGCTGGAGCTGCCCGGCCGGCTCCGGGGCCTGCCCCGCGAGGAGCAGCTCGCACGCATCATCGACCTGGCGCCGAAGCGACGGCTGGCCGAACTCGACCTGGACGTGGCGAAGTTCGGCGCATGGGCCGAACTGGCCGACGGCCTCACCGACCTCGGGCGCACCTATCAGCCCAGCGGCACGGTCCGCTCGATGTCGGTCTTCTACGCCGTCCCGCTGCGCGGCACCAAGGAGGACTGGCTGCGCGACGAACTCCACCGCTGGGACGAACACACCACGGGTACGGCCCGCTACATCGACGTACCCGGCGAGCACTACACATTGATGGGCCCACGGCACGTGGCCGCGTTCCAGGCGATCCTGCGCCGCGAGCTCGACCGTGCCCTGGGCGATGGCGAAGGGGGAACGGCGTGACGGGCATGACGGGCAAGAAGATCCTGGTCACCGGGGGCACGGGGCAGGTAGCCCGGCCGGTGGCCGAGGCACTGGCCGCGGAGAACGACGTGTGGTGCCTGGGCCGGTTCGGCACCCCGGGCGTGGAGCGGGAGCTGCGCGAGCGGGGCATCACCACCTGGCGCTGGGACATGGACGACACCGGCGAGCACGCGCTGAAGGGTCTGCCCGAGGACTTCACCCACGTCATCCACTCGGCCGTGCGCCGCGGCGAGGACGGTGACTTCAACGCGGCCTTCGAGGTCAACTCCGTCGCGGCCGGCCGGCTGATGACGCACTGCCGTACCGCGGAGGCGTTCCTCTACGTCTCCACGGGAGCCCTCTACGCCCGGCAGACCCTGGACCACCGGTACACCGAGTCCGACCCGGTGGACGGGGTGGCCGACTGGCTGCCCGCGTACCCGGTCGGCAAGATCGCGACCGAGGGCGCGGTACGGGCCTTCGCCCGGGTGCTCGGACTGCCCACCACCATCGCCCGGCTCAACATCGCGTACGGCCCGGGCGGTTACGGCGGGGTGCCGATGCTGTACTTCAAGCGGATGCTGGCCGGCGAGCCGATCGCGGTGCCCCGCACGGGTCAGAACTGGTGTTCCCTGCTGTACACCGACGACCTGGTCGCCCAGGTCCCGCGGCTGTGGGACGCCGCGTCGGTACCCTCCACCCTGGTCAACTGGGGCGGCGACGAGTCCGTCGGGATCACCGACTGCGTGCGTTACATCGAGGAGCTCACCGGGGTGCCGGCGCAGCTGGTGCCGAGCGACGTCACCCGGGAGACCTACCAGTTCGACCCCACCCTGCGCCGCGCCCTGACCGGGCCGTGCGAGGTGACCTGGCGGGACGGTATCCGCCGCACCCTCGAAGCCCTGTACCCCGACCACATGAGCCGCTGACAAGCGCTGACCACGAGCTGCTGACCGCAAGCTGAGGAAGGACCCTGACATGCCTCGTCACACCGACAACCTCGAAGTGATCCACGCCGCGTACCGTGCCTTCCGCACCCGGGACCTGGAGGCACTGCTGGAAGCCCTGGACCCCGAGATCGAGTGGGTGCATCCGCTGGGGATGGCCGAGTTCGGCCTGGGCGGCACCAAGTCGGGCCACGCCGGCGTCAAGCAGTTCCTGGCACGGGTTCCCCTGGTGCTGGGCGGCATGCGACTGGAGCCCCAGGAGTTCATCGAGTCCGGCGACCGGGTGGTGGTGTTCGGCGTCCGGCAGGTCACCTCGGTCACCGGTCACACCGAGACGCTCGACTTCATCCACTCCTGGACGCTGCGCGACGGCCGGGCCGTCCGGATGGAGGACGTCTTCGACACCGTGCTGTTCCACCGGCTGATCCGGGCCGAGGGCCCTACGGTGGACGAGCTGGTGGACGACCTGGTGGCATCCGCCGCCGCCTGACGAAGAGGGCCGCCGCCGATGTGATCGGCGGCGGCCCTCCTGGTATGGCGGCACCCGTTCCTCAGACCTCGCACACGTCCTTCATGCTGTCGATGAGCGTGAGCACGGCCCGCGCCGACGGCAGGATCATGCGGCCTTCGGCCGTCAGCCGGGCGCCGGCCGAGCCCCGGACGAACAGCTTGGCGCCCAGTGTCTGCTCCAGGCACCTGATCTGATAGCTGACGGCGGGCTGTGAATACCCCAGCATCTTCGCCGCCCTGTCCATCCGCCCGATCTCCGCGGTGGAGATGAAAGCGCGGAGCTCCCGCTCGAGCATGTTTGCCCCCTACTTCTCCAGTGGGCCGCGACCGGCCGCGCTGAATTCCGGTTCCCCGTGAGCCGGACTGTCGAGATGCAGCCCATACCAACGGACGGCGGGACAGCGGGGCAATGGGCGGTGCAGGAAGCTGCACGGCACCCACCGAGGGCCCGCCGCACGCCGCAGGAGGCTGCGAACGCTCCCGGACGAACCGACGGCGCCACCCGCGCCGGGGCCGGGGATGTCATCTTCCTGCCAACCGTCGAAGATCCACAACTCGCCCCGCTCCCCCCTGGTTACGCTCCCCCAGGAATTCACGAAGGGTATGAGAAATGCGCAAGAAGCTGTCCGTCCTCACCACCGTCGCCGCCGCGCTCGCGGCCGGTCTGATGCCGCTCACCGCCACCTCCGCCGCCGCGGCCGACACGCCCTCCCGGGACACCTCGAAGGACTGCGGAAGCCTTCAGCTCACCGGCGAGCTGCCGGCCCCGCCGGCCGGCACGACGGTCAGCCAGGTGGTGACCATAGGCCCCGACTGCAAGCCGCAGCTCGGCACGGTGCAGTACACCCCTGCCCCGGCCGCCGCCCGGCAGCAGAAGCTGGCCGCCGCGGACGGACAGCGCCACCAGGTGAAGTCCGCTTCCGAGATGTTCGACTGCTGCAAGATCCGGATGACCGGTCTGTACAGCACCTCGGAGTGGAACACCGCGGGCGGCCGCATCACGGACGCCAAGACGACGGTCACGCACGGCTGGAACCGGGAGCCGTGGGACGCCGGCTGGTCGCTGAAGACGCCCAGCCAGAGCGAGGACTGCCTGAAGGACTGCGCGACCTCCACCACGAAGGCCCACGCCGACTTCGGCTACAAGGGCATCTTCGACGTGACGGGCGCCTGGTACGCCAACTCCCACGACACGTCGGTCGAGCTGCGCGCGGACGGCACGTCCGCCTGCACCTTCGACGTGCAGCTCCGGCACAGCTTCATCGGCTGGAACTGGGTGCGCAGCTGCTCCTGACCTGGCCCGCAGCCGAAAGCCCCGCCGAGCAGGTGCTCGGCGGGGCTTTCGCACACCCGCGTGGCCACGCCTCGGGGTGGGTCGTTCTACTGTCCCGCCCCGTCCGGCTCGGACCAGGCGCCCGAGCCGCGGAGGTGGACGAGGGTGCTCTCGAGGGCGTCCCGCAGATACGGACGCGCGTCACCGGCGTCCGCCTTCTCCAGCAGGACCGGGAGGAACTCCGCGTCCGGGTACCCCGACGCGGTCTCCGGTGCCCGGGTGGCCCAGAGCTGCGACCAGACGACGATCATCATCTCGTTGCAGGCCCGGGCGGCCCGCAGGCGCTCCGGACCCTCCTCGACGAAGACCAGGCGGGTCGAGGTGCCGAGCCGGTGGCCGAGGGCCAGCAGGAAGGTCTCCCTGGCCTCGGACGCGAGGATCGACCGGACTTGCGCCCGTACGTTCACTGCTCCATCGCCCACATCTCCTCGTCGGTCATGCCCGTCTTCTCGTACCGCTCCCGGGGAAGCGAGTCGACATCGTAGCCGCGCTCCTTCAGGACGGTCAGCCGCGTGTTGCCGTTGTGCACGGCTCCTTCCGGGGTCACGCGCAGCGCCTCGTGGGCTCCCGGCCGCAGGGAGTGGACGATGTCGTCCGTGGACTGGTCGCCCCAGAACTTCAGTGACGCCGGGGAGAGGGACTCCGGCGGGTGGATGTTCGTCAGCGGGACGTTGCAGTTGTGGACGAGGACCGGGGCGTTGCCGGCCACCGCGTAGTAGGTGTGGATGTCGCTGACGGAAAGGTTGAAGACCTGCTGTTCCGCGACCCAGGCACGGGTCGACGCAACCTTCACCGACGTGCCGGCCGGTGTGCGCAGCAGCGCTCCCGGCTTGAGGTCACCGGCGTTGACCCAGCTGCGCTTGTCCTGGACCCAGAAGGGGTGGCCCTTGGTCGCCGTGATGGTGCCGGTGGCCCCGCCCTTGTCACCGTCGGTGTCGACGGTGAGCTCGACCAGCTGCTTCCGGCCCGTGCCGACGATGGTGTTGTACACCGGCTTCGCCACGGTCCGGCCCGTGTCGGGGTCGGTGGCCAGCACCTTGTCACCGATCCGGACGTTCTTGATCGGCTTGGTCGTGCCGCCCGCCATCACCACCGGGGTCTCCGGGGTGAAGCTGTTGGGCACCTTGCAGGCCTTCTGGCCGCCCCTGATGAAGCTGAGGCCCTTCTCGCCGTACTTGGCGAGCTTGGCCGCGGACGCCGCGGATCCGGCGACGGGGATGGCCGCGAGGCAGGACATGCCGGCGTTGACGTAGTCGCCCTCGGCCGCGTACCAGGCGCAGTTGATGCCGTTGGTCACCGTGCCCAGGCCGGGCACGGCACCGGCGACGTCGAGCAGGAAGTGCCCGCCTTCGCGCAGCCAGCCCCAGCGGCCCGCCTTCTTCTTCTCCTCGGCCTCGCGGCGGGCCTGCTCCTTCTTCTGGAGCTCGATCCGCTTCTTGCGGGCCTCCTCGTCGCGTCGCTTGGCCTCGTCCTCCGCGCGCTGCTTGGCGACGGCGATCGCGAAGGCCTCCTGGGCGGCCTTGCCGGCCGCGGCGGAGTCCTTGCCCGCCGCCACGGCGGAGGCACGTGCCTGGCTCGACGCGGCGTAGGCCTGGTCGGCGGACGAACGGGCCCACATCGCCGAGGCCCCGGCGCGGCTGGCGGAGTCGTCGGCGTTACGGGCGTCGCGGCGAGCCGCCGCGGCGGCGTCACGGGCGGTCCGGGCGGACCTGGCCGCGTCGGCGGCCGAGGATTCCGCCTGCTTGGCCGAGGTGCGGGCCTGCTCCGCGTAACCCTTGGCCTGGTTGGCCGACTCCTCGGCCTGCTTCGCGTAGCCCTTGGCCTCTTCCGCGGCCTTGCGGGCGATGGCGGCCACACGGGCGGCTTCCGCCGCGTTCTGCTGGGCCGTCGCCGCCACCCCGGAGGCCTCGGCGATGATCCGCTTCACCTCCGCCACGTGGGTGGCGGTGAGCTGGTCCTTGCGGGCCGCCTTGTACTGGCCGGCCTGGATGAAGCCGTGCAGCACCTCGACCGGTCCGGCGAGGGCGACCTGGGCCGCCGCCTTGACCTCGGCGCCACCGGTGGTCGCCAGCTGGACGGCACGGACCCGCTCGTCGGCCTCCCGGGCGGAGTACTGCCCGGTGTTGAGGAACTCACGGAGCTTGTCCGTCGACCCGTCCTTCAGCGCGGCCTTGGCAGCCTCCTGGATGCCCCGGTCGGTGCCGTTGGCTATCTGCACCACCCGCACCCGGTAGTCGTCCGCGGCGGCCTTGTGCTGGCCCGTCCGCAGGAACTCCGTGATCTTCGCGGCATCGCCCTTGAGGGCCTCCTCCGCCGCCGTGCGCACGGCTTCCGAGTCGGCCTGGTCCGCGAGGACCTCGACCCGGGCGCGCTCGTCCTGCTGGGCGGCGGCGTTCCAGTCGGTGCGCACGTAGTCACGGACGACGTCGTCCGTCCCGCCCAGGGCGGTCGCCGCGGCCGCGCGGCTCCACGGGCCGCGGACCTTCATCGCCAGGAGCGCCACCTTGCGGCCCTTGCCGGCGACGTCCTTGAGGTCCGTGCCCGGCTCGGCCGCTTCGGCGGCGAGGCGTGCGGCCTCGTCGTCGAGTTCCTTGGTCTCCTTGGCCGCGTCGGCGGACTTGGCCTTCCGCTCCTCGTCGCTCGCCTTGAGGTCCTTGGCCTGCTCGATGGCGCCCGCGGTGCGGGACTTGAGGTTCTCTGCCTCGATCTTCGCCGCCAGCTCGTGGACCTTGCCGGCCTTCTCGACCGCCGCCGACGACGCGTCCGCGGCCTTCTTGGCGGCCTCGGCGTGGGTCGTCGACTCCTGCGCGGCCTTCACCGCGTCACCGGCGTGCTTCGCGGCCTCGTCGGCGGCCGCTGCCGCCGCGTCGGCGTGGTCGGCGGCCGAGTTGGCCGCGTCCCGCGCCTGGTACGCGGCGGAGGCGGCCTCGTCGGCCAGCGACTTGGCGGCACCGGCCGCGCGGGTCGCCTCACGCGCGTGGCGCCTGGCCGACGCGGCGGCCGACTTGGCCCGCGCGGACTGGGCGCCGGCCTGGTCGGCGAAGCCGCCGGCCTGGGCGGCCGCACCGGCGGCGGCCTCGGCGTTGGCACCGGCACTGGCCGCGGCCGAGGCCGCCTCGCCCGCCGCCGTCGCGGCGGTGCCCGCCTGCACGGCGGCCTGCGCCGCGAGCCGCGCGCCCTTCGCCGCGTTACGGGCGTCCTCCGCCGCCTTGCGGGCGGCGGCGGCCTGACCGGCGTCCGTCGCGGCGGCGGATGCCGCACCGCGAGCACGCGAGGCGGCCTCGGCCGCACCGGCGGCGGCGGACGCCGCCTGCGACGCGGCGCTCGCCGCTATTCGGGCCGAGCTGTTCGCCGCCCGGGCGGCGCTGATGGCCTCCTGCGCGGCCTCGGCGGCACCCGCCGCCGCGTCCGCGGCACGGCCCGCGGCGTTCGCCGCGCGCTTGGAGTCCTTCTTCGCCTCCTCGGTCTCGCCGGCGGCCTTCTGCGCCGCCTCCTTGGCGAGCTTCGACGCGGCCACCGCCCGCTCCGAGGCCTCCTTGGCCGCCTCGGTCTCCCGCTTGGCCGTCCTGCCCGCCTGCGTGGCCTGCTCGGCCAACTGCGCGACGGTGGCCCGCTCCTGGTCCCGGGCGCGGGACACGTGCTGGCCCGTCTCCAGGAACTCCCGGATGTCCTCGGCCGAGCCGTTCAGCGCGACCTTCGCGGCTTCCTTGGTCGCCGGGCCGGAGGCGCTCATGATCTGCATGAGCTGCACCCGGTCGTCCTGCTCCCGGGCGGTGTACTGGTTCTCGCTGAGGAACTCGCGGATGTCGCCGCTCGTGCCGCCGAGCGCGGCCTTCGCCGCGTCCTGGACACCGCTGCCACCGGCGCTGCCGATCTGCGTGGTCCGCACCCGCTGGTCCTGCTCGAGCGGCTCCCGCCACCCGTCCTTCAGGAAGTCCGTCAGATCCTCGCGGGACCCGGCGAGCGCCTTCTTCGCGGCCTCGCGCACCCCGCGACCGCCGACGGTGAAGAGCTGCATCGTGTAGATGCGGTCGTCGTGGAGTTCGGCGATTTCCTTCTCGCTGCCGAGGAACCGCTTCACGTCCTCGTCGGTGCCCATGAGGGCCGCCTCCGCGGCGGCCGTGACACCGGGCCCGCCCGACTTCCACAATTCCAGGACGCGACCGCGATCGGTCGGCTGGTCGGGCTCTTCCGCCGCAAAGGCGGTACTCGTTCCGAGCAGGCTCGCCACGAGAGCCATGGGCAGCACACTCAGGCACACCGCGCGCGTGCAGAGCCCCTGCTTTCCCCCGGGTCTCGCCCGATAGGGCTTTCTTCTCACCACGTTGACCGTTCTTGTCAGTTGATGGCCGAAACTCATCGGCGCGTGGTGAGCATAACCCCGCTGATTGACCGTCATGTGGCCTTATGCGGGGCCTTACTTGAGGCCGGAGTGAGCGGAATGCAAGGCTCCGAAAATGGGCTTATGTCATGCCCACATCCATCACTACCGGGGGTACGGCCTGCGATTCCAGGCCTTATGACAGCCGGAATTCAGTCAACTCCTGGCAAAGTTCGGGTAACTGGTAGGCTATCGCCGCCCGCCTTTATCTCGCCATTACCTATGACGGGGAAGCCTGCGAGGCGCATCGCGCTACGCGGGATTCGGCCCACCGAAATTTTTCCGGTGGGCCTCCTAGTGCCGCGTCAGAGAGCCTTTGCCCTGTCGCTTCGTGACGCGCCGCTTGTCCTCACTGGGTGCCGAATGTGAGGACGTCTGCGGGTTGGCAGTGGAGCTCGCGGCAGATCGCGCTCAAAGTGCTGAAGCGGATCGCCTTGGCACGGTCGTTCTTCAGGATCGACAGGTTCGCAACCGTCACTCCGACGCGATCGGCGAGCTCAGCCAGGGTCATGCTGCGGTCGGCCAGAAGCCGGTCAAGGTGACAGCGGATCTCGTGCGGGTCCTCCGGCGGCATCAGACCAAGCCCTCTACGTCCTCGCGCAGACGCGCACCCTGACGGAACGCTGCAGCCGCCGCTGCGATCAGCAAGGCCCCGAACACCGCCACCATGTCGAGGGAGTAAGGGGTGTGGACGACCTGCCCCACCGGCGTGCCGTCGACCAGGAGATGCGTGGTCAGAACGTCCAGAGCAGGGGGGAGCGTGCCGATCAGGAAAACCAGCCCGGAGACGACGAGCAGGCGGCGCGCGTTCCTCGGGACGAAGAAGTCCCCTGCGTGAAAGGTGCGGGCCAGGCGGATGAGGACATCGAAGATCACGAGCAGCAGGACCGCGCCGACCAGACCGGGCAGGATCAGCAGCAGCCGATCCCCGAAGCCCGGGCTGTGGAAGACCAGCTCGGCCCGGCCGGCCGCCCGCAGTGTCACCGCCCCGGAAGCCGTCGTGTCGGGTAGGGGCACGTCGGCGTCAATGCCGACCGTGCGGGTGGTGCTCGCGAGCGCGAGCGGGCCGACAACCCCGAGGACCGGCAGTAAGACCTTGAACAGGCCCACCAGCAGCAACGCCAGTCCCAGCGCCGACTCCAGCACATGATTGTTGACCCGCGACCACCAGGTCGATGCGTCGAGCACGTGAATGCCTCCCACTCAGGCGACGTCATATCGTTATTCGATGCTATCGATAAACGATATGGTGCTGTCAAGGTGGGCAACGCCCCACTTGGAAGCCTCTGTCGTGGTGTGACGTGCCATCTGGGCGCTGGTCAGCGTGGACCGGGTCCGGGACGTGATCCACAACTTCAATGCCGACGGCTTCGGGGCGCTCTACCCGAAGTACAAGGGCGGCCGGCCCAAGACCTTCACTCTCCCGGAACGCCGGGAGATCAAGAAAATCGCCAGGTCCAGGCCGGTCGAGCACGGCCTGCCGTTCTCGATCTGGAGTCTGGCCAAGCTGGCTGCCTTCCTGGTCGCCGAGGGGGTGGTCGACGACATCAGCCACGAGGGCCTTCGGATCCTGCTCCGCGAGGAGGGCGTCTCGTTTCAACGCGTGAAGACCTGGAAGACCTCCCGCGACCCGGACCATGCAGCCAAGAAGGCCCGCGTCGAGCACCTCTACGCGATTGCCGACGGTGAGGTCGTACCCGAGGTGGGTGATCCTGAAGTCGTCTTATGCCTGGACGAGTTCGGTCCGCTCAACCTCCAGCCCCACCCCGGGAGGCAATGGGCCGAGCGTGGAGGGGAGCACCAGGACCCCGACCGGGAATCGAGGCCCCGCAGGCGAGCGACCTACACCCGCCCGCACGGGGTCCGGCACCTGTTCGCCGCCTACGACCTGGCCCGGGACAAGCTCTACGGCCACATCAAGCCGAAGAAGACCCGGACGAGGTTCTTGGAGTTCTGCCGCTACCTGCGCAGCCTCTACCCGCCGACGACCCGCATCGCCATCGTGCTCGACAACTTCTCCCCGCACCTGACCACGAAGAAGGACACCCGGGTCGGCGACTGGGCCGAGGCCAACAACGTTGAGTTCGCCTGTACCCCGACCAACAGCTCCTGGCTGAACCGCATCGAGGCCCAGTTCACCGCCCTTCGCTACTTCACCCTGGACGGCACCGACCACACCAGCCACAAGGAGCAGGGAAGCATGATCCGCCGCTACATCATCTGGCGGAACAAGCACGCCACCGACGAACGGCTCCGCGAGGTCGTGAACAGGGCGAACGTTGCCTGATGCGGCACTAGGGACCGCGACACCTGTCGGCGCGGGAAACCGCGCAGTGCGGGCTACAGGAGTTCCGTCACCCAATCCCATTCACCAGGGCAGGCCTGCAGACGGCCGATGGCCTTCTTCAGGCACTCGTCGAGAGTGGATGCCTCGACATGCACATACTCGTCCTCACCGAGCACCGCCCCCGTCATCACCACGGTCCAGGGCTGGCGGCCCTCCGTCATTCGCACGTCGTCCACCTTGACGAGCACGCTGACACCAGCGCGGCCCAACTGCTCCATGAGCTGCTCAACGTTCATCGACTGGGCTCCCATCAGTACCCTCTGAGAGCCGTCACTGACTTGTCCGGCGACATCTCGGATCACCACTGCGCACTTGTTCCAGAATCTACCGGGGCCATCGGCCCCAGTGACGCCGGCCCTCCGCCCGTACCAGGATGTCCGCATGCCAGAGACCTCCAACGGCGCGCTGCCCCGCCAGGTGGCCGACGCCCACGTCGACGCCCTCATCGCCCTCGACCCGATCACCGGCACCTACCTGGGAGTTCGGGAGAGCTCCCCACGGCTCCCTGACTTCTCCCCCGCCGGCCAGGAGGCCCTCGCCGATCTCTCCCGCGCGACGCTGAGCCGACTCGCCGACGCGGAACGGCTGCCGGGCGCCGAGCGGGATGTGGAGCGCCGGTGCGGGCGGCTGTTGCGGGAGCGGCTCACGGCGCAGCTCGCCGTGCACGAGGCCGAGGAGGGGCTGCGGTCGGTCAGCAATCTCAGCTCACCCGTGCACAGCGTGCGGAAGATCTTCACGGTCACCCCGACGGAGACCGAGGAGGACTGGTCGGCCGTGGCCGCGCGGCTGCGAGCCGTGCCCGGGGCCCTCGCCGGGTACCGGGAGTCGCTGGCCCTCGGCCTCGACCGGAAGCTGCCGGGCGGACCGCGCGCGACACGGACCGTCGTCGGGCAGTTGACGGAGTGGGTGGACGAGGGGCGCGGCTGGTTCCAGGAGTTCGCCGCGGCGGGGCCGGACCCCCTGCGCCGTGAACTCGACGACGCCGCCGCCAAGGCCACGGCCGCGGTGGCCGGGCTGCGCGACTGGATGCGGGACGTCTACGCCCCGGCGATCGAGGGCGCCCCGGACACCGTGGGACGGGAGCGGTACGCCCGCTGGGCACGCTACTTCAACGGCACCGACCTCGATCTGGACGAGGCGTACGCGTACGGCTGGTCCGAATACCACCGGCTGCTCGCCGAGATGAAGACCGAGGCGGGCAAGATCCTGCCCGGCGCGGGCCCCTGGGAGGCGCTGGCGCACCTCGACGCGCACGGCAGCCACATCGAGGGCGTCGAGGAGACCCGCCTCTGGCTGCAGAAGCTGATGGACGAGGCGATCGAGGCGCTGGACGGCACCCACTTCGAACTCGCCGCCCCGCTCAGGGTGGTGGAGTCCCGTATCGCCCCCGCGGGCTCGGCCGCCGCCCCGTACTACACCGGCCCGTCGGAGGACTTCTCCCGCCCCGGCCGCACCTGGCTGCCGACCATGGGCGCGACCCGTTTCCCCGTCTACGACCTGGTGTCCACCTGGTACCACGAGGGCGTGCCCGGCCATCACCTCCAGATCGCCCAGTGGGTGCACGTCGCCGACCGCCTCTCCCGCTACCAGGCGACGATCGGCAAGGTCAGCGCCAACCTGGAGGGCTGGGCGCTGTACGCGGAGCGGCTCATGGACGAGCTGGGATTCCTGCCGGACCCGGAGCGCCGACTCGGCTGTCTGGACGCGCAGATGATGCGCGCGTGCCGCGTCGTCGTGGACATCGGCATGCACCTGGAACTGCGGATCCCGGCGGACTCGCCCTTCCACCCGGGCGAGCGCTGGACCCCGGAGCTGGCCCAGGACTTCTTCGGCCGGCACAGCAGCCGCCCCGCGGCGTTCGTGGAGAGCGAGCTGACCCGCTACCTCTCCCTGCCGGCGCAGGCCATCGGCTACAAGCTGGGTGAGCGCGCGTGGCTGCGCGGCCGGGAGAACGCCCGCGCGGCGCGGGGGGCGTCCTTCGACCTCAAGGCCTGGCACATGGCGGCCCTGTCCCAGGGCCCGCTGGGCCTCGACGACCTGGTGGACGAGCTGTCCCGGCTCTGAGGCCCGGCCGGCGCCGATTGCGGCTTGCGGTTGCCGTTGCGTCAACTTCTACGGTCTTCGTGTGGGGCCGGAGAGACCGGCCCGGCGATGGAGGAGCAGGGCTATGGCCTGGTCGATCGCGGATGTGGCCCGGATGTCCGGGGTGACGTCCCGGACGCTGCGGCACTACGACGAGATCGGCCTGCTGCCGCCGGCGTGGATCGGGAGCAACGGGCACCGCTACTACGAGGAGGCCGATCTGCTGCGGCTGCAGCAGATCCTGCTGATGCGGGAGCTGGACCTGGGACTGCGCGAGATCCGGGCGGTCCTGGAGAGCCAGGTCGACCAGGTGGCCGTGCTCCGCGAGCACCACCAGCGGCTGCTGGCGGAGCGGAACCGGCTGGAGACGCTCGCCCGCACGGTCGGCCGCACCATCGCCGAACTGGAGGAAGGCAAGGACAACAACGCCATGACGAAGATCAACAGGCCGGAGAACCTTTTCGAGGGCTTCGAGCCCTCTTCCGCCGAGGAAGATGCCGAGGTACGGGAGCGGTGGCCCGAGGCCTGGGCGGAGTCCCGGCAGGCCGTCGAGACGATGACCGACGAGGACACGGAGCGGTGGCAGCGGGAGGTGACGGCGCAGATGATCCGCCTGGCGGAGTTCATGGTGGCCGGCACACCGGTCACCGATCCCGCGGTGCAGGCCGAAGTGGACGCCCACTACCAGGGCATCTGCCGCTTCTGGACCCCGAACGCGTGCGGGTACAAGGGTCTGGGCCAGACGTATGTCGACGACCCGCGGTTCCGTGCGAATTACGACAAGATCGCCGACGGGCTGGCCGTCTACCAGCGTGACGCGATGACCGCCTACGCCGACGCCCGGCTGAACTGACCGACCACACGCCGCCGGGGGCTGCAGAACGGGGGACCGCAGCGCCCGGCGCCACGTGCGCCTTCGATACATCCCGGGTATCAACCTGAGAATCAGCTGTCACAGTCGTACGGCAGGATGGCCCCCCGTGATCGACTACCAGCACCAGCAGCACCCGCACCAGCCGTACGCTCCCCAGCCACCGTACGCACAGCCGCACCCGTACGCTCAGCCCGACCCGTACGCTCAGCCGCACGCGTATCCGCACCCGTACGCTCAGCCGCACCCGCAGCCGTATCCGCAGTCTCCCGTCGTCCCCGAGCCGATCAGTGATGAACGCCGCATGCTCTCCGCGACGATCGACGGGGCCATCACGCTCTTCGCCGGCTTCGGCCTCGCCCACCAGCTGGCGGACGACAAGACCGTCGGCATCTACTGGGCGTACGTCGCCGCGTGCTTCTTCGGAGTGTCCTTCGTCCACCACGTGCTGGGTGCCGTGATATTCCGGACGACCGTGGGCAAGTTCCTGCTCGTGACGCGCGTGGTGCGCGAGGCCGACGCCGGACGGCCGCACTTCTGGCAGGCGGTGGGACGCTGGCTTCTCGGCCTGACCTGGCTCCCGCTGCAGCCGCTGTGGAGTCTGTTCGGCGCGGAGGGCGAACTGTACGAGGACGCGTGCGGGCTGCGGAACGTACGCAGCAAGGACCTGCGCTGATCTGACTGATCGCGTCGCGGCCTCACCTCTCCTGTGGCGAGAGAACGTCCAGTGCAAGGTGCCGCCGCTCGCCCCCCGTCCCAGGTGCGTGGGGCTGCCACTCCCCCTCGCCGTGGAGCACACGCACCCCGGCGCCACGCAGTGTCTTCACCGAGCGCCGAGTCGCCGGGTGGGTGTCCAGAGCCGTCGGCCAGAACGGCAGGGCGACCACGGGCAGCCCAGCTCGAGAGCGTAGGTGCCGGCGATCCCGGCCGCCCACTTGCTGGCCGTGTTCATCGTCATCGCCACCACGACGACCGCGTCCGCCGGTGGGTTCCGCTTCTCCTCACCCGCCCGCCGCCAGTCGCTCCGCACCGGGCGCCCGGACGCCGCCTCCAGTGCTGGAAGTTCCAGGAACTCACCGTCGACTGCCGCCCGGGTGGCGATGACACGCAGCGTCTGGTTCTCCCCGGTACCGGGGAGAACCAGACGCTGCGTGAAGGGCTCAGTTGATGATGTTGTCCGGGGTGTCGAGCCAGACGTGCTGTCCTTCGGCGGTGATGGTCAGACCGGCCCGGTCGCGATCTGGTCGGCCGCGGTGCTCCCAGAGCCGGAATGCCGATTCCAACTCGTCCCACAGCCCTCGGGGCCCGTAATGCTCGACGGTGAAGGTGTCGTGGCCGGGCACGTAGTCCACCGACGCCCAGGACTTCTGGTCATCGGCGAGGATCCACAGGGTGGCTTCGTCGCTGCCGTCGACCGCTTCTGCCGTGATCCAGTAATCCGCCGCGAACAGCTTGGCCGGCGTGGCGAGGCGGGGGAGAAGGTTGGGCTGGTGGATGGCGCACAGCCCGCCCGGCGGCGGTCGCCACAGCGCATTGGAAGGCCGCCCGGCCCACACCACTCACCGTCGGCACCCGGTGGGACTTCGCGCAGATCACGTTCGGCCTGGCGGGCGCCGCCCTCACCCAACTCAGGGCGGACGGCGATCACATCGGCCCGTACCTCATGAGCGGCGCCGAGCGGACCGTGTGGTTTCCGCTCCCCCTCGGCACCGCCTACCGCCTCGCCGGGACGCGTGGCGTCACCGTGCAGCCTCCCGGCTGGGAACTCCTCGCGCCTTCCCCGGGCAGATACCTCGGCAACCGCCTGTGGATCATCCCGCACACCGTCCACGCGCCGACGACCCTCACCTCCACGGACGACCTGTGCGAGGCACTCGACACCGCTCGACGACGCCTGGCCGGGAAGGCTACGCGGTTGCGCGTGTGACCACCCGCAACGACCGGCCGCGCCCACCTCACCGCCCCGTGAAGAAGTCCCGCACCCGCCGCCCCCGGCGGCCGTTCTCGTAGCCCGACGGCTCGTCCGGCTCGTCCGAGTCGTCCGGGCCGTGCAGGACCGTCCAGCTCACCGCCGACACCGCCGGCTCCAGGGAGAGGCGGCTGACCGCCTCCTCCAGGAGACTGTCGTCGTGGCGCTCGGTGGTGAGTTCGGCGGCGACGGTGACCTTCCCGGCGGCCTCCGCGTCGACGCTGTGGACGGAGCGGAGACGGAAACCGGGGCGGGCCAGGGACTGGACGACGAGGGTGCGGACGTGAGCCTCCTCGGGCTCGGTACAGACCACCTCGAAGTAGTAGTCGGTGGCCACCTCCGCGCCGGCGCGCGGCGTGCGGTCGAGGCCGCGGGCCAGGGGGCGCAGCAGGGTGTTGGCGCCGACGACGCCCGCCGTGCCGAGCCCCGCGACCACGTACAGGCCGGTGCCGGCGAGGGCGCCGACGGCGGCCGAACACCACAGCGTGGCCGCGGTGTTGAGGCCCCGGACGCTCAGCCCGTCACGCATGATGACGCCCGCGCCGAGGAAGCCGATGCCGGAGACGATCTGTGCGGCGACCCGCGAGCCGTCGTAGCCCGTGGTGCTCGTCGCGGCGGCGAAGCCGTACTGGGAGAGCAGCACGAAGAGGGCGGATCCGGCCGCGACCAGCGCGTTCGTACGGAGCCCCGCCATCCGGGAGCGCCACTGGCGCTCCAGGCCGATGATCGCGCCGAATCCCAGTCCGGCCGCGATGTTGGCCGCCAGGTGCCACTCGTTGACGATGACCATGTTCCACCCTCCTCTTCACTGTCCTATCGGCTCCTCAGAGCCAGGTGCTGAACCGCCGGATGTACCACGTCTTCACCACCTGCGTGAGCGCGCAGTACGTCAGCAGGATCCCGATCAGCCACGGGAAGTAGCCCATGGGCAGCGGCTCCATCGACAGCGCCGACGCCAGCGGCGAGAACGGCAGGAAGATGCCGAGCGCCATCACCAGACCGGTCATGACCAGCACGGGGGCCGAGGCCCGGGACTGGATGAACGGGATCCTGCGGGTGCGGATCATGTGCACGATCAGGGTCTGGGACAGCAGGCCCTCGATGAACCAGCCGGACTGGAACAGCGTCTGGTGTGCGTCGCTGTCCGCCCCGAAGACGTTCCACATCACCAGGAAGGTGATGATGTCGAAGACGGAGCTGATCGGGCCGACGCAGAGCATGAACCGGGCGATGCCCTTGGCGTCCCAGGTGCGCGGCTTGCGCAGGTACTCGGGGTCCATCCGGTCCCAGGGCGTGGCCAGCTGCGAGATGTCGTACGCGAGGTTCTGCACCAGCAGGTGGATCGCCAGCATCGGCTGGAAGGGGATGAAGGCGCTCGCGACCAGCACCGAGAAGACGTTGCCGAAGTTCGAGCTGGCGGTCATCTTGATGTACTTGATGGTGTTGCCGAACGTGGTCCGGCCCTGCTCGACGCCCTGCTCCAGGACCATCAGGTCCTTCTCCAGCAGGATGATGTCCGCGGACTCCTTGGCGATGTCGACGGCCGAGTCGACGGAGATGCCGACGTCGGCGTCGCGCAGCGCGGCGGCGTCGTTGATGCCGTCGCCGAGGAAGCCGACGGTGTGGCCCTCGGCCTGTAGCGCCCGTACGATGCGGGCCTTCTGGACCGGGTTGGTCTTGGCGAAGACCGTGGTCGTGCGGACCAGGGCGCGCAGCTCCGGCTCGTCCGTGCCGTCGATCTCGCGGCCGGTGACGACGACTCCCACGTCGATGCCGACGTCGGCGCAGACCCGGGCGGCGACCAGTTCGTTGTCGCCCGTGACGACCTTGACGGCGACGCCCTTGTCGGCGAGGGCCTGGAGAGCGGCCGCGGCGTCGGCCTTCGGCGGGTCGAGGAAGGCGAGGAAGCCGATGAGGGTGAGGCCCGCCTCGTCGTCGACGGTGTAGGCGGTCCGCTCGGCGGTGAGCCTGCGGGTCGCGACGGCGAGGACGCGCAGGCCCTGCCGGTTGTTGTCCTCGGCCGTGCGGGTCACCTCGCGGCGCAGCTCACGGGTGAGTTCCACCTTCTTGCCCTCGTCGGTCATGTGCGTGCACAGGGCGAGGACTTCCTCGACCGCGCCCTTGGTGATGAGGACGTGCTCGGCGGCCCGGCCGGGTGCCTCCAGGCCGTTGCGGCTGAGGACCACGGACATCCTTCGGCGCGCGAAGTCGAAGGGGATCTCGTCGACCTTCGTGAAGCGGGCGTCGACGACAACCTCCTCGGCCTCGAGCACCCGGTCGATGACCGCCTGGTCCATGAGGTTGCGCAGCCCGGTCTGGAAGTGGCTGTTGAGGTAGGCGTACTCCAGGACCTCGCCGTCCTCCTGGCCGCGCACGTCGAGGTAGCGGTCGAGGACGATGCGGTCCTCGGTCAGCGTTCCCGTCTTGTCCGTGCACAGCACGTCCATGGCACCGAGGTTCTGGATGGCGTTGAGCCGCTTGACGACGACCTTGCGCCGGGACATGGCGACCGCGCCGCGCGCCAGGTTGGTGGTGACCACCATGGGCAGCATCTCGGGGGTGAGGCCGACGGCGACGGCGAGCGCGAACATGAAGGCCTCGTCCCAGTCGCCCTTCGTGAAGCCGTTGACGGCGAAGACGACGGGGACCATGACGAGCATGAAGCGGATCAGCAGGAAGCTGACCTTGCGCACGCCGGTGTCGAAGCTGGTCTGCGGGCGCTCACCGGCCAGGGAGCCGGCCATCGAGCCGAAGTAGGTGTCCTGGCCGGTCGCGACGACGACGCCGGTGGCCGCGCCGGAGGTGACGGAGGTGCCCATCAGGACGAGGTTGTCGGCCTCCACCGGGTCGTTCGTCAGGCTCTGGCCGTAGTCGTGGAGCCGGGTGTCGGCCTTGGCGACGGGCAGCGACTCGCCGGACAGCGCGGCCTGGCTGACCATGAGGTCCTTGGCCGTCAGCAGCCGCAGGTCGGCGGGGACGAGGTCACCGGCCGCGAGGCGGACGACGTCGCCGGGGACGACCTGGTCCATGGGGATCTCGACGGTGGCCGGCGCGTCGCCGCGGCCGGCCCTGCGCACCACGGCGCAGGTGGTGGTGACCAGTGCCCGCAGGGCGGCGGCGGAGCGGCCCGAGCGGTACTCCTGCCAGAACCGCAGCAGCCCGCTGACCAGCACCATCGTGCCGAGGATGGCGATGCCGGGGTCGAAGGGCTCCGCGTCGGCCACCTGGAGCCACTGCCAGAGCATGACGGCGTCCAGGACGACGAGGACGAGGATGAAGGGGTTCCAGTAGGCCTTCGCGAGCTGGACGAACCAGCGCGGCGCGCGCTCGTGCGCGACGACGTTGGCGCCGTGCCGCTCCAGACGGTCGGTGGCCTCGTCGTGCCGCAGCCCCTGGGCGGTGGCGTGAACGTCCTGCAGGACCCGGGCGGCCGGGCGGCCGCTGACCTCGGCGAGGCGCTCGCCGACGAGGCGGGTACGGGCCTGGAGTTCGGCGGCCTTGCGGTCGCGGCGGGTACGGCCCGGCGGTGCGAGCTTCTGGGGGGTGAGGGTGCTGTTGGTCATGCCGAAACCTCTCTCCGGGCGCACGGGCATGGCGGCATGGCGGCATGGCGAATTCGCGGCATGGCGCAGCCCGGCCGTGGCACGGATAAGTGCGGGTGAAACGCGCAGCGGAATGCGCGGGAAGGATTTCCGGCAGGGCAGGGCGGAATTACCCCGGAGCGCCGGTAAAAGGGAACGGCGAAGCGCCGGAAAGGTCGGTCGGGGAGTTACCACGCGACAGCGCCCGCGGCAAGGGCCGAAGGGCGTCAGTTCACCGAAGGGCCCGGGCGGCCGGGCCGATCCGCACGGTCGGCGCTGGAATCAGCGGGACCGAAGTCAGCGGTTCGGGGACGTGAACGGCATGCTGTGGCGAGGACTTCCCTCGGGACTCCGACTGGTCATCCCGATCACCTCCTCGCTCGTACGGACACAGCGCGGGTGCCGCGGCGGATATACCCGCGAATTGCGGCCGGGGCGGCACCTTCGACACCCAGCTTGCCATACGTGACGGGTGTTCTGTCCATGGGGAGGCAATAGGAGGGCAAATTCCGGTCACCCGTTCCGGGGATATGGGCCGGGAATGCGAGAGGGCGGCATCGGCCGCCGCCGTAGCGGTGACCGGTGCCGCCCCTGGGGCAGGAGGACCGGGATCAGGGAGTGATCAGCGGGTTCCAGGTGCCGAGGGCCGCGCCCGTGGTGTTGTCGTAGAGCGAGGACTCGCCGTCGGACCAGCGGACGACGAGGTCGTCCCGGCGGCCGCCGGCGGTGAAGTCACCGGCGGTCATGACGGCGGGCTGCCAGGAGGCGTTGGGTGCCTGGAGGCGGGTGCCCGACAGCGCGGAGCCGGAGAAGGCGAAGCTGCCCAGCGAGCCGTCGGCCCAGCGGACCATCAGGTTCGAGCGGTCCTGGCCCGCGGGCTGGGCACTCGCGAGGGCGATGGAGTTCTTCCAGAACGAGCCCTTCTCCGCGAGGCGGCGCTCGGTGCCGAGACCGGAGGAGCTCACACCCGAGTAGAGGCTGAGTCCGCCGTCGGCCCAGCGGACGACCAGGTCCGAGGCCTTGTCCGTGGAGTTGAACTTGCCCGCGGTGATCTGGGTGGCGTACTTCCAGGGGAAGGAGCCGGCCGCGGCGAGGGTGTACTCCTTGCCGAAGCCCGCCGGGTCGCCGTCCGCGAAGAGGCTGACCTTGCCGTTGTCCCAGCGCACCACCAGGTCGGAACGGTTCGAACCGGTGAAATCGCCGCCGGTGACGGCCTCGGCGCGGCTCCAGAAGCTGCCCGCCTTGGCGAGCGTCTTCTCGGAGCCGAAGCCGCCCTTGCCGTCGCCGGGGTAGAGGCTGACCTCGCCGTCGCTCCACAGCGTCAGCAGGTCGTCGCGCCCGTCGCCGGTGTAGTCGCCGGAGGCGATGTGCTTGGCGTGCCGCCAGGTCGAGGCGGCACCGGGCAGCCGGTTGGCCGTGGACTGCGGCCGGTAGGCGCCGCCGTCACGGACGGGCGTACGGTCGGCGACCGCGTCCTGGTACAGGTCCTGGATCTGACGGTCGTAGACCGGGGAGTAGTTCACCCAGTGGTCGCCCGCCTTGTTGCCGCCGCCGTAGTAGCCACCGAGGTTGCCGATGACATCGCCGGTACGGGACTTGGCGTCGTAGTTGGCGATCCACGGGCTGCCGGAGACGCCGCCGTAGTAGCCGCCGCACCGCATCTCGACCTGGCGGTAGCCCGCCAGCCGCTTGGTCGGCACGGTGCAGCTGATGGCCCGCTGGTCGGGGTTGTTCGCGATGGGGTAGCCGGTGACGGTGACCGTGCTGTTCCAGCGGGGCGTGGGGGTCAGCCGGAGGGAGCCGGTGAGGTCCTGCACCCGGGCACCCTTGGCGTTGGTGCCGACGCGGATGAGGCCGAAGTCCAGGTCGGAGTCGGCGCCGGTGCTGTTGGAGCTGTAGCGCGGGTCGGTGAAGACGCGCTCCACCGGGAAGACGCCGAACGGCTGGTGGGCGGCGTCCTGCCCCTTGCGGTACTGCGGGATGAAGATGCTCTTGGTGCTGACCTGGCCCTTGGCGCAGTGCCCGGCGGTCAGGACGAGGTTGCGGCCCGCGCTCTGTACGACGCTCGCGGTGCAGTAGGTGTTGCCGCTCGGGCCGCCGGCGGCGAAGAACGTGCCGACCATGGGGATGCCGTCGCCGTACTTGCCCTGAGGGGTGCCGGAGGGGGCCGCGGCGGCCGTCAGCGCGGGGGCGCCGAGGGCGGGGGCGGAGGACCTGGGGGCGCCCGCGATCTTGCCGGCGGACCCTGCCGCCTTGCGACCGGTCTCGACGGGCTTGGCGGCGGCCAGGCGCTCGGCGGTCCAGTAGTTCTCGACGCTCGTGTCACGAGGGGCCGGAGCCGCGGTCGCGGTGGTTGCGACGGCGGTCGTTCCGCACGCGGCCATGCACAGGGCCACGGCGAGGGTCCGGGACCATCTGGAAGATGACAAAGTGACTCTCTGGGCTAGAGGAACGAAAGGTGTGGGGCATGTTTTCACACGTCCCACACACCCTGCTCCGCCGGTCCCGGAACCCTTAATTCCGAGCCGGGAACGGGCCGGGGGCGCATTCCGGCCACGCATGATCCACCGTCAGTTCCGGTGCGCCGGGGGCCCTCAGGCCCACCGGGGGCCCTCAGGCCACCGAACCCAGCCGCTCCGGCCCGCTCCGCGGTTCGTGGTGGATGGGGGTGTGCGCGCCGGTGAGGGGAACGCCGGAGCCGCCGCGGCGGCTCGCGACGATCTCGGCGCCGATGGACAGGGCCGTCTCCTCGGGGGTGCGCGCCCCGAGGTCGAGCCCGATCGGCGAGCGCAGCCGGTCCAGCTCCCGCTCGCCCACGCCCACCGCGCGCAGCCGGTCGAGCCGGTCCTCGTGAGTGCGCCGCGAGCCCATCGCGCCGACGTAGGCGACGGGGAGCCGGAGCGCCCGCTCCAGCAGCGGTACGTCGAACTTGGCGTCGTGCGTCAGCACGCACAGGACGGTACGGGAGTCGAGCTCCTGCGCGTCGAGGTAGCGGTGCGGCCAGTCGACGACGACCTCGTCCGCCGCCGGGAACCGCCCGGCGGTGGCGAAGACCGGTCGGGCGTCGCAGACCGTGACGTGATACCCGAGGAACTTCCCGACCCGGGCCAGGGCGGCGGCGAAGTCGATGGCCCCGAAGACGATCATGCGGGGCGGCGGCACGCTGGACTCGACCAGCAGGACCACCGGCTCCCCGCAGCGCGAACCGTCCGCGCCGATCTCCACCGTGCCGGTGCGGCCCGCGTCGAGCAGGGCGGCCGCTTCCTCGGCGGCGGTACGGTCCAGGACCCGGTGGCCGCCGAGGGTGCCGGTGCGGGTGCCGTCGGGACGTACGAGCAGCGCCCGGCCGATCAGCGCGGGCGGGCCGGCGACGACGCGCGCGAGGGCGGCCGTCTCCCCGCGGGCGGCGGCGGCCAGCGCGGCGTCGAGCGTTGCGGCGGTGCTGTCCCCGCCGGCGCCCCCCTCCTCGGCACCCGCGCCGGACGGCCGGACCGGGGTGACGAGGATGTCGATGACGCCGCCACAGGTCAGGCCCACGGCGAAGGCGTCCTCGTCCGAATAGCCGAAGCTGCTGAGGACGCTCTCACCGCTCACCAATGCCTCTTGGCACAGTTCGTAGACGGCGCCCTCCACGCACCCGCCGGAGACCGACCCGATCGCCTCGCCGTCGGCGTCGACGGCGAGGGCGGCGCCGGGCGGCCGGGGGGCGCTGCCGTGGGTGGCGACCACGGTGGCGACGGCGAAGTCGCGGCCGCGCTCGCACCACCGGTGCAGCTCCTCGGCGATGTCCAGCATGGCGGTCTCCTTACGGGGTGCGGGCCACGGGCGTTATTTCACGCCCAGCCAGTGCTCGATGGGGTGAAGGGCGAAGTATCCGACGAAGACGACGGTCAGTGCCCACATGAAGGCACCGGGCTCGCGCCACTTGCCCTGGGCGGCCTTGATGGCGGTGTAGGCGATGACGCCCGCCCCCACCCCGGCGGTGATGGAGTAGGTGAAGGGCATCAGCACCACGGTGAGGAAGACCGGGATCGCCACCGCCCGGTCGTTCCAGTCGATGTGTCTGGCGTTGCTCATCATCATCGCCCCGATGACCACCAGAGCCGCGGCAGCGACTTCACCGGGAACGACGCGGGTGACCGGGGTGAAGAACAGGCAGGCGGCGAAGAACAGGCCGGTCACCACGGACGACAGTCCGGTCCGGGCGCCCTCGCCGACCCCGGTGGCCGACTCGATGAAGACGGTCTGGCCCGACGCCCCGGAGACCCCGCCGATCGCGCCGCCCGCGCCGTCGACGAACAGTGCCTTGCTGAGGCCCGGCATCCGGCCCCGGTCGTCGGCGAGCTTCGCCTCGGTGCCGACACCGATGATGGTGGCCATCGCGTCGAAGAAGCCGGCCAGCACCAGGGTGAAGACGACCATGGTGACGGTCATGGCGCCCGCCGAACCCCAGCCGCCGAACTCCACCTGCCCGAAGAGGGAGAAGTCCGGCATGGACACCGCGCTGCCCTTCAGCTCGGGCGGACCGCTCCGCCAGGCCTTGGGGCCGGGGTCGAAGGCCGCGTTGACGACGACCGCGAGGACCGTGCCGGAGACGATGCCGATGAGGATCGCGCCGGGCATCTCGCGGGCCTGGAGCATGAAGACGATCAGGAGCGTGACACAGAAGATCAGCACGGGCCAGCCGGCGAGCTCTCCGGCCGGGCCCAGGGTGACCGGGCCGCCGCCCGTGGAGGCGTGCACGAAGCCGGCCTTCACCAGGCCGATCAGGGCGATGAACATGCCGATGCCCATGGTGATGGCGTGCTTGAGCGCCAGCGGGATGGCGTTCATGATCAGCTCGCGCAGGCCGGTGAGGACCAGGAGCACGATCACCGCCCCGTACATCACGCACATGCCCATCGCCTGCGGCCAGGTCATGTGGGGCGCGACCTGGGTGGAGAGCACGCCGGAGACCCCGAGCCCGGCGGCCAGCGCGAGTGGCACCTTGCCCACGAAGCCCATGAGCAGGGTCGACAGGGCCGCGGCGAAGGCGGTGGCGGTGATGAGGCCCGCGTGGCTGAGGGTGTGGTTCGAGGCGTCGGGGCCGGAGAGGATCAGCGGATTGAGCAGCAGGATGTAACACATCGCCATGAAGGTGGTGATGCCGCCGCGTATCTCGCGGGGGACGGTGGACCCCCGATGGCTGATGTGGAAGTACCGGTCGAGCCAGGACCGTCCGGCGGACGGCCGCGAGCCCGCGCCCGCGTCGTCCGCCGTGGTCACCGACTCCAGGGATGACTGGGTCATGAATGCCTACTCCCAAGGTTCACAGGGGCACCCACGCGAGCGCGGGATTTGGGATGTGTCATGGCTGCACGACCCGGGGGACGGCCCGAGACGAACGGGGCACCGCGGCGGCCCCCGGGGGGCGCGGGGCCGAGGCGGTGGGGTGCTGGTCGAGAGGTGCCGTACGCGCCGCACGCCGATGCGCGACGCGTACGGCGGGTGTCAGGTCCCGGTGAGGTGTTCGGGACGCACCGGGACCCGGTTCAGCGCCAGCCCCGTCGCCGCGCGGATCGCGGAGACGACGGCCGGGGTCGAGGACAGGGTGGGAGCCTCGCCGACGCCGCGCAGCCCGTAGGGGGCGTGGTCGTCGGCCAGTTCGAGCACGTCGACCGGGATGGTCGGGGTGTCGAGGATGGTGGGGATCAGATAGTCGGTGAAGGAGGGGTTGCGCACCCGCCCGTCCTCCGAGACGACGATCTCCTCCATGACCGCGAGGCCGAGGCCCTGGGTGGTGCCGCCCTGGATCTGGCCGACGACGGACTGCGGGTTGAGCGCCTTGCCGACGTCCTGGGCGCAGGCCAGCTCGACGACCTTGACCAGGCCCAGCTCGGTGTCGACCTCGACGACCGCGCGGTGGGCGGCGAACGAGTACTGCACATGGCCGAAGCCCTGGCCGGTGACCAGGTCGAAGGCCTGGGTGGGGCGGTGGCGCCACTCGAGCTCGATGTCGACGGCCTCGTCCCCGAGGACGTCGACGAGATCGGCGAGGACCTCGCCGCCGTCGGTGACCACCTTGCCGCCCTCCAGGAGGAGTTCGGCACGGGCCCACGCCGGGTGGTACGTACCGAACTTGGCCCGGCCCAGTTCCAGGGCGCGGGCCCGCACCGCCTCGCAGGCGTGCTTGACCGCGCCGCCGGTGACGTACGTCTGGCGGGAGGCGGAGGTGGAGCCCGCCGAGCCGACGCGGGTGTCGGCCGGCTGGATGCTCACCTGGCTGACACCCAGCTCGGTACGGGCGATCTGGGCGTGCACGGTGACACCGCCCTGGCCGACCTCGGCCATCGCGGTGTGCACGACCGCGACGGGCTGTCCGGCGACGACCTCCAGGCGGACCCGGGCGGTGGAGTAGTCGTCGAAGCCCTCGGAGAAGCCGACGTTCTTGATGCCGACGGCATAGCCGACTCCCCGGACGACGCCCTCGCCATGCGTGGTGTTGGACAGCCCGCCGGGCAGCGCCCGTACGTCGACGGAGCCGCCCGGACTGCCCGCGCTGAGCCACTGCCGCTCGGGCGGCAACGGCATCGCCTTGACCCGGCGCAGCAGTTCGGCGACCGGGGCCGGGGAGTCGACGACCTGGCCGGTGGGCATGACCGCCCCTTGCGCCATGGCGTTGCGGCGGCGGAACTCGACCGGGTCCATGCCCAGTTCGGCGGCGAGCTTGTCCATCTGCGCCTCGTAGGCGAAGCACGCCTGGACCGCCCCGAAGCCGCGCATCGCGCCGCAGGGCGGGTTGTTGGTGTAGAGCGCTATGGCCTCGATGTCGACGTTGTCCACGACGTACGGGCCGACGGAGAGCGAGGCGGCGTTGCCGACGACGGCCGGGGAGGAGGAGGCGTACGCGCCGCCGTCCAGCACGATGCGGCAGGTCATGTAGAGGAGCTTGCCGTCCTTGGTCGCCCCGTGCTCGTAGTGGAGCTTGGCGGGGTGGCGGTGGACGTGGCCGAAGAAGGACTCGAAGCGGTTGTAGACGATCTTGACGGGTTTGCCGGTGCGCAGGGCGAGCAGGCACGCGTGGGCCTGCATGGAGAGGTCCTCGCGGCCGCCGAAGGCACCGCCGACGCCGGACAGCGTCATCCGCACCTTGTCCTCGGGCAGGCCGAGGACCGGAGCGAGTTGGCCGAGGTCGGCGTGCAGCCACTGGGTGGCGATGTAGAGGTCGACGCCGCCGTCCTCGGCGGGCACGGCGAGCCCGGACTCGGGGCCCAGGAACGCCTGGTCCTGCATGCCCACCTCGTAGTCGCCGGAGACGACGACGTCGGCCCGGGCCTTCGCGGCGGCGACGTCGCCGCGGACGATGGGCTGCCGGTGGACGATGTTGGGGTGCGGGACGTGACCGGCGTGGTGGTCGCTACGGCCGGGGTGGAGCAGCGGGGCTCCGGGCCCGGTGGCGCTCTCCTCGTCGACGACGACGGGCAGTTCGGCGTACTCGACCTTGATCTTGGCGGCGGCGCGGCGGGCGGTCTCGGGGTGGTCCGCGGCGACGAGGGCGACGGGCTCGCCGTGACAGCGGACGACGCCGTCGGCGAGGACGGGGGTGTCCTTGATCTCCAGTCCGTAGCGGGTCTCGGCGGGCAGGTCGGCGTAGGTCATGACGGTCTCGACACCGGCGGTGGCCAGCGCTTCGGCGATGTCGACGGAGACGATCCGCGCGTGGGCGTACGGGCTGCGGAGGGTGAAGCCCCAGAGCATGTCCTCGTGCCACAGGTCGGAGGCGTAGGCGAACTCGCCGGTCACCTTGAGGGTGCCGTCGGGTCGGAGGGTGGACTCGCCGATGCCGCCCTTGGTGCGGCTGCCCTGGGTCAGGCTGGTGGGGGTGCGCGTGACGGACATCCTCAGACCGCCTCTTCGGCACGGTCCGCGCGGGCCGCCGCGAGGCGCACCGCGTCGAGGATCTTCTCGTAGCCGGTGCAGCGGCACAGATTGCCCGAGAGCGCCTCGCGGATGTCCGCGTCGGAGGGCTCGGCGTTGCGTTCCAGCAGTTCGTCGGCGGCGACGAGGAGACCCGGGGTGCAGAAGCCGCACTGGACCGCGCCCGCGTCGATGAAAGCCTGCTGTACGGGCGAGAGTTCGGCGGTGCGCGCGCCCGGCGGCCGGGCCTGCCAGCGCCGGGCCTCGTCGATGTCCGTCCCCCGGGCGGTACCCGCCCGGCCCCCTGCCGAGCGGCGCCCGGCATAGTCGGCGAGCCCTTCGACGGTGTCGACGGCGCGGCCCTCCACCTGGCCGGCCGCCACCAGACACGCACAGACCGGGACGCCGTCGAGACGGACCGTGCAGGACCCGCACTCGCCCTGCTCGCAGGCGTTCTTGGAGCCCGGCAGACCCAGCCGCTCGCGCAGGACGTACAGGAGGCTCTCGCCCTCCCAGACGTCGTCGGCCTCCTGCGGTCGGCCGTTGACCGTGAAATTCACGCGCATGATGCGCTCCTCTCGTTTCCACGGTACGCGTCCCAGGTCCAGCCGAGGGTGCGGCGGGCCATGACGGCCACCGCGTGCCTGCGGTACTCGGCGCTGCCGCGCACGTCGTCGATCGGGTTGCAGGCGCCGGCGGCGAGTTCGGCGAACTGCCGGGCGACCGAGGGGGTGATGATCCGCCCGGAGTCCCAGAAGCCGCCCTCGGCGAGCGCCGCCTGAAGGAAGTCCTCCGCCGCCCGGGCCCGGACGGGCGTGGGCGCGGCGGAGCCGATGCCGGTCCTGACCGTGCGGGTCCCGGGGTGCAGGGCGAGGCCGAAGGCACAGACGGCGATGACCATGGCGTTGCGGGTGCCGACCTTGGAGAACGCCTGCGGCCCGTCGGCCTTGCGGATGCGCACGGCCCGGATCAGTTCGTCGGGCTCCAGGGCGTTGCGCTTGACCCCGGTGTAGAACTCCTCGACCGGGATCAGCCGGGTGCCGCGCACGGACACCGCCTCGACGTCGGCGCCCGCCGCCAGCAGCGCGGGGTGCGCGTCGCCCGCCGGGGAGGCGGCGCCGAGGTTGCCGCCGACGCTGCCGCGGTTGCGGATCTGCGGGGAGCCGACGGTGTGCGAGGCGAGCGCGAGGCCGGGCAGCTCCGCGCGCAGGTGGTCCATGATCCGGGTGTAGGGCACGGCGGCGCCGAGGCGGACGTCGCGCTCGCCGACCTCCCATTCGTAGAGTTCGCCGATGCGGTTGAGATCCAGCAGGTACTCCGGCCGGCGGTGGTCGAAGTTGATCTCGACCATCACGTCCGTACCACCCGCGATGGGCACAGCCGTGGGGTGCTCCGCCTTCGCGGCGAGAGCCTCCTCCCAGCTGGCAGGGCGCAGGAAGTCCATGGATGTTCTCTTCTCGAGTCTCGAGGGCGCTGCGAGGGGGGTGCTTCTGCGGGGCGGTTCATGTCCTGTTCACGCGGAGTGGGCCCAGTACACAGAGGTGCGGGCGCCCGGGTGCAGTCACGGAAACCATGAAGCGGTTGGCTGGCCGTGGCCCATGTCTTGTAGATTCGAACGAAAGACGGGGTTCGGAAACCTCACGGCATTCCACTGGTGACAAACAAGACAGATCGGCGGCGACCACGATGCGGCTGCGCGCACTGCTGGAGACGGATGCGCTGGGCCTTCGGCTGCTCGGCGGCGAGGACGAGCTGGACCGCACCGTGCGCGGCGTGATGACCACCGACCTGCGGGACCCGAGCCGGTATCTGTCCGGCGGTGAGCTGGTGCTCACCGGGCTCGCCTGGCGGCGCGAGCCGGAGGACTCCGAGCGGTTCGTCCGGATCCTGGCGGCGGCCGGGGTGGCGGGGCTCGCGGCGGGCGAGGCGGAGATGGCCTCCACCCCCGACGACCTGGTGCTGGCCTGTGCGCGGCACCGGATGCCGCTGTTCTCCGTCGACGAGGACGTGTCCTTCGCGTCCATCACCGAGCACGTCGTGCGGCAGGTCTCCGGCGAACGGGCCGGCGACCTGGCGGCGGTCGTGGACCGGCACCGCCGGCTGATGACCGCGGGCCCTGCGGGCGGCGGCCCCGAGGTGGTCCTCGATCTGCTCGGCTCCGACCTGGACCTGCGGGCCTGGGTGCTCTCCCCCAGCGGCCGCCCCATCGCGGGCTCCTCGCTGGCGGGGGCCGGGCCCGCACTGCCCGCCGCGGTCAGCGCCACCCTCGCGGGCGAGCACCTGGCCGCCTCGCGCACCGGCCGGCGCGGCCCGCACCGCATCACCACCGCCGGTGCCACGTACTCGCTGTTCCCCATTCGCAGCAGCGGCCGCGATCTGCGCGAGACGGTCCTGTCCGACTGGCTGCTGGCCGTCGAGGCGGACGCCGGTGACTGGCCGGAGGAGCGGCTGGACCTGCTGCACGGCGTCACCCAGCTGATCGCCGTCGAGCGCGACCGGCGGGAAGCCGCCCGTACGGTACGGCGCCGGCTCGCGCAGGAAGTGCTCGAGCTGGTCCAGACGGGTGCCGCCCCGGCCGAGATCGCGGCCCGGCTGCGGGTGGCCGCGCCGGTGCTGCTGCCCGGGCTGGGCACGGCCCCGCACTGGCAGATCGTCGTGGCCCGGGTCGAGTGGGAGGGCGGCGACATCCCCGGCGGTCCGGTCGCCCAGGCCCTGCTGGAGGAGGTGCTGGTCGACCCCGGCGCGATCGGCCCCGACCCCTCCGACCGCATCGCTGTCGCCCACACGGGTGATGAGGCGGTCGCGCTGGTGCCCCTCCCCTCGGTGCCCCCGGCCCCCTCGGTGCCTTCCGTGTCCGCCGGCCCCGCCGACGCGGAGGACGCCGCCGCCGTCACCGGTCTGCACGCCGACGCGCTCCTCGCCGCCGTCCGCGAGCCCCTCTCCCGGGGCCTCGCCGACGACGGTCGTCTGACGCTGGGCGTCAGCGCGGCCGTGCACTCGGCGGAGGGGCTGCGCGGCGCCCTGGAGGAGGCCCGCCACGCCCGCCGCGTGGCGGCGGCCCGCCCCGGCCGCGTCTGCGCCGCGGGCCACCAGGAGCTGGCCTCCCACGTCCTGCTCCTCCCCTTCGTCCCCGACGACGTCCGCCGCGCCTTCACCGCCCGTCTGCTGGACCCGCTGCGCGACTACGACCGCCGCCACCGCGCCGAGCTGATCCCGACGCTGGAGGCGTTCCTCGACTGCGACGGCTCCTGGACCCGCTGTGCGACGCGCCTGCACCTGCATGTGAACACCCTGCGCTACCGGGTGGGCCGGATCGAGCAACTGACGGGCCGCGATCTGTCGCGCCTGGAGGACAAGCTGGACTTCTTCCTGGCCCTGCGGATGAGCTGACGCACCTCGGCACGGCTCCGGCCCGGCCGTCACACCCGGCCGAGGTGCCGCAGGTACTCGGCCCGGTTGAGGGGGTCGGCACCGGTGCGGGCGCGGGCCGGTGGTTCACCCGGGTGGGGGCGGTCGGCGGCGGGGGTCGCCCACCAGGTGGCCTCGCCCCGGGCGAGGGCCGGCAGGCGACGCTCGAAATCGGCCGCGCGGGCGGCCGAGATGACGCCCGTCACCAGCCAGGAGTCCGTGCCGCCCGACGTGTCGCGGATCTCCGCCCCGAGCGCGGCCAGCGCGGCCGTCGCCGCGCTCAAGGTGTCGAGCGGCAGCTCCAGTTCGTAGTCCAGGCACGGTTCGTAGACGCGGGTGCCCGCCGCGGCGAGCGCGCGCATCAGGACCAGCGGGGTCAGGGAGCGGAAGTCGGCGGCGGTGCTCATGGGGCCGACGAAGCCGGATCGGGTCAGGGTGACGACGCAGTCGGTGACCTGCCAGCCGTGCAGGCCCTGTGCGAGGGTGCGGGTGACCGTCTCCTCGACGGCACGGTCGAAGGCGAGCGGGAGGGCGCCGAGTTCGGTGTCGCGGCGGAACACCGTGCCCGAGCCCGGCGCGCCCGGCGCGACGCGCAGCCCGACCGTGGCCCAGAAGACATGGCCGCCGTGCCGGTCGATCTCCTCGTACGCCTCTCCGGTCCCCGTCGGCCGCTCCCGGTACACCGCGCGGCTCGGCTCGAACAGGGCGTCGACGCCGAACTCCGTGCTCAGCGTCGCCGCGACGATCTCCTTCTGCACCTCGCCGTAGAGCAGCACCGACGTGCCGCCGCCCGGCAGGGCGCGGGTGCCGATCAGCGGGTCCTGGTCGGCGAGGGCGGTCAGCGCGGAGTGCAGCCGGGCCGCGTCGTCCGGGCGGACGGGCCGGACGACGGTCTCCAGGCTCGGCGGCGCGAAGTGCGGCTCGGTGTCCCCGTGGGGCTCGGGACCGAGCCGGTCCCCGACGCGGACCCGCGGCAGACCCCGGATCCGCGCGATGCCGCCCGCGGTGAGCGGCTCCGCGGCCGGGGCTCCGACGACCTTCAGTCCGGTGATCCGGCCGGTGTGTTCCCCCGGCGTCCCGTCCGCCTCGGGCCGGCGCAGGGTGATCCGCTCCCGCTCGGACAGCTCGCCCGCGAACAGCCGCAGATACGCCGTCTTCTCCCCGCAGGTGCCGCGCTCGACGGCGAACACCGTGCCGGTCGATCCGGCGTTCCGGTCAGTCGCGGGCGCGGGCGGCAGCAGGGACGCGATGCCGTCGAGCAGCGCGTCCACGCCCTGCCCGGACAGCGCCGAGCCGAAGAAGACCGGGTACGCCAGGCCGCGGCCGGTGCGGTCGGCCAGCCGGGTCGCCAGCTCCCGGGCGGTGGGGACGTGCCCGGCGACGAGGTCCGCGAGGAGCGCGTCGTCACCTTCGGCCAGGGCTTCCGCCACCAGGTCGCGGAAGTCCGGGTCGGCGAGCGAGCCCGGGACCGTACGGGCGGCGGGGGTGCCGAGGTCGCGGACCGTGCCCATCGGCACGATGTGCGGGGTGAGCCGGTGACGGACGTCGGCCAGCAGTCCCGCTTCGCGGGCGCCCGCGCGGTCGGTCTTGTTGACGAACACCAGCGTCGGCAGCCGCAGCCGCCGCAGGGTCTTCATCAGCACGCGCGTCTGTGCCTGCACGCCCTCCACGGCGGACAGCACGAGCACCGCGCCGTCGAGCACACCGAGGGCGCGCTCCACCTCGGCGATGAAGTCGCTGTGGCCGGGGGTGTCGATGAGGTTGACCCGCAGATCGCCGAGGGTCAAGGGGGCGACGGCGGTGCGGATGGTGATGCCGCGGCGGCGTTCGAGCTCGCCGGTGTCGGTCCGGGTGCTGCCGGCGTCGACACTGCCGAGCCGGTCGATGGCGCCGGTGTCGAACAGTAGGCGCTCGGTGAGACTGGTCTTACCGGCGTCGACGTGCGCCAGGATGCCGATGTTGAGCGTGCGGTGCTGCGGAGTACGCATGGGCGAAGAAGTCCTCGGGAACAGTCGTCCGGTCAGGGCGCTGGGGGTTTCCGAGGCTTCGGCGCATGTACGTGACTCCTGTGTCGTGTGCGGTGGGACGCCGTCGGCATCGTGTGCGGCGGCGAGCCGTCATCCTGCCAGGGTCACGCCACCGGAATCGAGGCATTTTCCGCGCGGCCCGGCCGGAACCCGCACGCGGCGCCGGCACCCGCCCGAACGCCCGCCGACGGGCGGGCCCGTCCGGTGTTCGAACACCCCGCCGCCGCGACCGCGGCGGGGCTATGGCCTGCGATCTCTTCGGTAACCTGCCGCTACCGCTGGGAGTCGCGGGACACGAGGGTTCGACAACCCTCTTCGGACGCAACGGACTTCGGCCGCCGCGCGAGCGCGCAGGACGGCCGTGGACCGTCCACGGGTTTGTGAATCGGTTCACACCTGACCCTTGGCCGCGCCCGGGTCCCCGTGCTGAGATGCGGGCACGGCTTCCAGCTCGACGGCGCGCTTGGGGAGGGCACTGTGGCGGATACCGCCATGCGGAATTCTGGGTTGTCGGAGCCATGGGGACCACAAGGACCGGATCCACAAGGGGACGATCCACTCGAACGAGCCGTGTGGCGGCTGCGGTCGCGCGCCTGCTGGGAGGACGCCGCCGCGCTCCTCTCGCCGCGCGCCGCGGCGGAGGCGGGGGTGGCGCTGCGGCGCACGGCGGTGCTGATCGAACGGTGCATGTTCACGGCGAAGGGTTGGGGGGACGCCGAGGACGCACTGCGGTCGGCGGAAGCTCTGGCCATGGACGACGAGGAACGCGGGGCGGCGGCCTGCGAACGGGGTCATCTCGCGTACGCGTCCACCCTTTTGGGGGTACGTGACCGGGCCGACGAGGCACGCGCCGCGCTGGGGCGGGCGGCCGCGCTGCTCGGACCCGGCTCGCCGACCCGGCCGCAGTTGGACTTCCGGCGGGGGCTCATCGCCCAGCACCTGTCCGACAACCCCTCGGGCGCCACGGCCGCCTTCCAGCGCGCACACGCGGGGGCGACGGCGCACGGCCACCGGCTGCTGCTCTCCTTCACCTGGCGGCACGTGGCGGCGATGGCCGAGCACGACGGCAAGCTCGCCGAGGCACGGCACGGCTTCGCGGAATCGCTGCGCATCCGGGAGGAGTTGGGCTATCTGGTCGGCATCGCCCCGGCGTTGGCCTCCCTGGCCGCGGTGGTGCCCGACGCGGGCGAGGCGGACCGGCTGCGCGCGGAGGCCACCCGGCTGGTCCACCTCCTCGGCGGCGTCCCGGCCTGGCTGGCGGACCGCCTCACGTCTGCGCGGGCCGCGACCGTACCGCCCCAGGCCGGCCCGGACCCGGCTGTCTAGGCCTCTCGCCGCCGTGGCGGGTGCACCTCCGCTGCGCGGCGGTGTCCTCAATCGCCGGACGGGCTACAAATCAGCCCGTCCGGCGCTTGAGGACAGAGCACAGCAGCCCGTCCGGCGCTTGAGGACACAGCACAACAGCCCGTCCGGCGCTTGAGGACACAGCACAACAGCCCGTCCGGCGCTTGAGGACGAAACGGCGGGTCAGCCGCCGGCCACCCAGCCGTCAGGCCGCGCCGGTGAAGTGGCGGGTCACCAAGGACTCGACGCCGGCGAGGTCCTGCGCGGCGAGGGCGTCGAGGAGGGTCAGGTGCTCGGCCGCGTCGGCGACGAGGTCGGCGGTGCGGCGCACCGGACCGTGGGGCGTCGGCCACTGGGCGCGGCGGTGCAGTTCGTCGGCGACCATGACCAGCTGGCGGTTGCCCGTGAGGCCGAGGAGGGCCCGGTGGAAGGCCCGGTCGGCCTCGGCGTAACCGGCGCGGTCGCCGCTCGCCGCCACGACGGCGGCGGTCTCGGCCAGCGGCAGCAGCTCGGACCAGGTCCGCGCCGGGAGCGTGCGGGCCAGCCGCAGCATGGCGGGGACCTCGAGGAGGGCCCGTACCTCGGCCAGCTCGGCGAGGTCGCGCTCGGTGCGGCTGGCGACCCGGAAGCCGCGGTTGGGCACGACCTCGACGGCGCCTTCGAGCACGAGCTGCTGCATGGCCTCCCGCACGGGCGTCGCGGACACCCCGAACCGCTCGCCGAGCGCGGGGCCGGAGTAGACCTCCCCGGGGACCAGCTCACCGCTGACCAGCGCCTTGCGCAGCGCGTCGAGCACCTGCCCCCGGACGGAGTAGCGCTGCGGCATCCTGCGCGCGGTGCGCTCGCCGCGCGCGGGCTCCTCGGTACGCTCGGGCTGCTCCGGCCGAGCGGCGCCCCGGGGGGCGCCGGGCACAGGGTGGCCGTAACCGTGCTCCCGCTCGTCGTGGACGTGCTCACCGCGCGCCGCGGGTGGCCCGGCCTGCGCCGGGACACCGGCGCTCGGCAGCGGCGCCGCGGTACGGGGTCTGCCCTGCTCCATGGGGGTCCTCCTGGGTGTCCATACCGAACCATAGGCGGCACCTGTGACAGTTCAAACCCCGGACGATTCCGGTAAGGTAAGGCTTACCTGACATCGATCTCGATTCGGTGGTCCCCGCATGGTTCCCGCCTCGGCCGCCCCGCCTCCGCGCGCCTCCGCCCCCTCCCCTCTCCCCGGCCCCCCTGGCTTCCCCGGCCCCTCCCCTTCTTTGGACGCCGGGACCGCCCGGGTCTCCCCCGTGGCCGACGCGTACGCCCGCCTGACCGAGGTCTTCCCTTCCCTGACCGTCCTGACGGAGGCCCCGCGCCACGGCGACGGCTGGGTCACGGCGGCCGGACTCGCGGCGGGCGGCGCGGACCTCGACGCCTACCTCGCGTGGGACGACGAACAGATCCGGCGCGACTACGGGCAGCCGGGCCGCCCCGACGTGGTGGCCGGCTTCGGTCTGCACCGCTACGCCTGGCCGGTCTGTCTGCTCGTCACCGTCCCCTGGTTCCTGCACCGCCGCGTGCCGCGGCTGCCCGTCGAGGCCGTCTCCTTCCACCGCACGCTGGGGCGGATGACGGCCGAGGTCACCCGGTTCGCCTGCCTGCCCGACGACCCGGCCGCCACCGACCCGGGCGCCCGGGTCGTACCGGACGAGGAAGCGCTGCGCGCGGAGGTGCGGGCGGCCGTCGCCGAGCATCTGGGGCCGGTGCTGGACGGCTTCCGGCCGCGCATGCGACGCGGGCCGCGCGCCCTGTGGGGCATGGCGACCGACGAGGTGACCGAGGGGCTCTGGCATCTGGGGCGGCTGCTCGGCGAGGAACAGCGGGCGCTGCAGGAGCTGGCCCTGCTGCTGCCGGGGGCCACGGCGCCGTACGTCGGCGGCTCCGACTTCCGTGAGCTGACCGTGCCGTCGGCCCGCGGAGCGGGGTCGTTGCCGACCCGGGACCGGGTGAGTTGCTGCTTCTTCTACACCCTGCGCCCCGATGACACCTGTCTTACCTGTCCGCGCACCTGCGATGCGGACCGACTCGATCGGCTGTCTGCAAGCTGATGGGCTTGATTCCACCCGGTCGAGTGACTTGAGGGGAACACAATTCCCCTTCACCTGAACGGTGTTCGACTTACTTCGCACCTATCCGTATTCCCTTGGCCTCCATTGGCGTTCACTTGCTCCAAAACCCTTGGGGGAACGGTCCGATTCCGACAGGATGACGCGCGAAACGCAGTACCGCAAAGCAAGGGAAGCAAGATGAGAGTGACCGACATACCGCTGAATTGGGTACTGCCCTGTGGGGTGGCGCTCACCGGGGCCCTGGTGGCGGTGGCGGTGCTCACGCGCGGGCGGCGGGGCAGCCCGGAGGACGCGGCGGGCACCACGGATTCCTGGGAACGCACCGAGGAGCGCAGGCGCCGCAAGGAGACCGTCTACGGCATCGCCTCGTACGTACTCCTCTTCTGCTGTGCCGCCGTCGCCGCCGCGCTCTCCTTCCACGGCCTGGTGGGCTTCGGACAGCAGAACCTGGGGCTGACGGACGGCTGGGAGTACCTGGTCCCCTTCGGCCTCGACGGCGCGGCGATGTTCTGCTCCGTCCTCGCGGTCCGCGAGGCCAGCCACGGCGACGCGGCCCTCGGCTCGCGGCTGCTGGTGTGGACGTTCGCGGGTGCCGCCGCCTGGTTCAACTGGGTGCACGCGCCGCGCGGGATAGACCACGCGGGCGCCCCGCAGTTCTTCGCGGGGATGTCGCTGTCGGCGGCGGTGCTCTTCGACCGCGCGCTCAAACAGACCCGCCGGGCCGCGCTGCGCGAACAGGGCCTGGTGCCCCGCCCGTTGCCGCAGATCCGCATAGTGCGGTGGCTGCGGGCTCCGCGCGAGACCTTCGGCGCCTGGTCGCTGATGCTGCTCGAGGGCGTACGGACGCTGGACGAAGCGGTCGAGGAGGTCCGCGAGGACAAACGGCAGCGGGAACAGCACCGCATCCGCCAGCGGGAGGCGGGCAGGCTGGAGCGGGCCCGCCTCAAGGCCTACAACCGGCAGCACCGGGCGTGGGGCCTCGGCCGCGGCGGCCAGCAAGTGGACGTGCGCCCGCCCGGCGGACCCACGGGACCGGCTGCCGTGCCCGCCGCCGCGCAGCCCGCACAGATCGGTTCGGACCCTTCCATAGCCGAGCAGGGACACCTTCCCGTTCGTTCCCGTCCACTTCAGGCGGTCGGCGACGGTCCTGAGCCGATCGACCTCACCGCGGAGGACGACACCCAAGCCATCCCGCGACTCGACTCGCTGGAGGCCAAACTCGCCCAGATCGAGCGTCAGTTCGGCTGACTGACAACCGGCCGCCCTGGGCCGCCGCGCGGCCCGGGGCGCGCGTGGCCAACCGCACCCATATTACCCGGCCGCCCGACTGGGTACCGACACGGCGACGAGCGGTCACCGCATCCCGCGGACGCCAACTCACCTCGGAACAGGCCGACTCGGAGCGCGCGAGCGGCGCGGCCACCCGCCACGGCCCGCACCGTCGGCCGTCACGGCTCCTGGGCCTCCAGCTCGAACCACACGGACTTGCCGACGCCGTGGGCCCGTACGCCCCACGCATCCGCCAGGGAGTGCACCAGCAGCAGCCCGCGGCCCGAGGTGGCGGCACCGGCGATGACGGACTCCGGATCGCCGTCCAGCCCCGCCCGGTGCAGGGTCGGACGCCGCGCGACGAAGTCCCGCACCTCCACCCGCAGCCGCCCCTTGGCCTCGGCGGCGTCACCACCGCTCAGGGTGATGGTGACCACCGCCCCGCCGTCGGTGTGCACCAGGGCGTTGGTAACCAGCTCGCTCGCCAGGAGCCGGGCGGTGTCCGCCCGCCCCGGCGCCCCCCACCGCGCGAGCAGTTCGCGCAGTGCGGCACGCACGTCACCGACCGCCGTCAGGTCCTTTTGCCGGATTCGTCTTTCCCAGCAAGGCCCGGAATCCCCTTTTCCGTCCCCGTCCGACGTCATGCCGTCCGCGGCCCCTTCCCGACCCGCGCCGCTCGCCGCGTCCACCCAGTTCGCAGTCCGCCGTTTCATCCTTAGCCGCCCCGACCCCTCCCCGGCGCCCCGGATCGAACACGCTCACGGCAATGCATGCCCCACTCTCAAGGGAACGACTCCTGTTGACGCATCAACATGGTGATATGACTGAAATACAGGACTGTCTCGCGGCCGCTGCGAATAGTCGCCCCCGGCGGCGTCCGCGGGCACCGGGGGCCGATTGTCAGTACCCCCTGCGACACTCGCCGCATGACCGAGATTCCAGCGAAGAACCCGGCCCGGCAGCCGGCCGACACCTACGCACAGCCCTGGTCGGGCGCGGACCGGGCACAGCTCCCCCGCGTCGGCGGGGAGCGCGAGGTCCTGACCGCCTTCCTCGACTGGCACCGGGCGACGTTCGAGGCCAAGTGTTCGGGCATCCCCGCGGAGCGGCTCTCCGAGAAGGGCGTCGCACCCTCCGGACTGAGCCTGCACGGCCTTCTCCGCCATCTCGCCGGGGTGGAACGGTGGTGGTTCCGCATGCAGTTCGCCGGCGAGGACCTGCCCCACCTGTACTACTCGGACGACGATCCGGACCAGGATTTCGAGGCGCTGGACGGCGATGTCGAGGAGGCTTTCGCGGTGTGGCGGACCGAGTGCGAGCGCTCGCGCGAGATCGTGGCCGGCGCGCCCTCCCTGGACGCCACCGGCCGGGAGCGCCTCAGCGGCGAGCCGGTCTCGCTGCGGGTGATCCTGGTGAAACTGATCGCGGAGTACGCCCGGCACAACGGCCACGCCGACCTGCTCCGCGAGCGGATCGACGGCTCCACCGGCTTCTAGGGCTCCTGCCGAGGGTTTCCCTCAAGGACGCGGCACATTACGGAGGTTGGAGCGGGCCATCTGCCGCATCCGGCCCACCCCTCCGTCCAGCACGATCTTGCCCGCGGAGAGCGCGAAGCCGCCGACCATCTCCGCGCTGATCTTCGGGGGGATGGACAGGGCGTTCGGGTCGGTCACGATGTCCACCAGCGCGGGGCCCTTGTGCTTGAAGGCGTCCCGCAGCGCGCCCCGCACGTGCTTGGGCTTCTCGACCCGGACGCCGTGCGCCCCCGCCGCCCGGGCGATGGCCGCGAAGTCGGGGTTGTGGTTGGTCGTGCCGTACGCCGGCAGCCCGCCGACCATCATCTCCAACTCGACCATGCCGAGGGAGGAGTTGTTGAAGAGCACGATCTTCACCGGCAGGTCGTACTGGACGAGCGTGAGGAAGTCGCCCATCAGCATGGCGAAGCCACCGTCGCCCGACATGGCGACGACCTGCCGGTCACGGTCGAGGAACTGGGCGCCGATCGCCTGCGGCAGGGCGTTGGCCATCGACCCGTGGGTGAAGGAACCGATCACGCGACGGCGGCCGTTGGGGGTGAGATAGCGGGCGGCCCAGACGTTGTTCATCCCGGTGTCCACGGTGAAGATCGCATCGGCGGCGGCTTCCTCGTCGAGGATCGAGGCGACGTACTCGGGATGGATCGGCGTGTGCTTCTCGACCTTGCGCGTATAGGCCTTGACCACCCCTTCGAGGGCGTCGGCGTGCTTCTTGAGCATCTTGTCGAGGAACTTGCGGCTGCTCTTGACCTGCACCTTCGGTGTGAGGCAGCGCAGCGTCTCGCGTACGTCGCCCCACACCGCGAGATCGAGCTTGGACCGGCGGCCCAGGTGCTGGGGGCGCACATCGACCTGCGCGATCTTCACATCGTTCGGCAGGAAGGCGTTGTAGGGGAAGTCGGTGCCCAGCAGGATCAGCAGGTCGCACTCGTGGGTCGCCTCGTAGGCGGCGCCGTAGCCGAGCAGTCCGCTCATCCCCACGTCGTACGGATTGTCGTACTGGATCCATTCCTTGCCGCGCAGCGCGTGCCCGACCGGCGCCTTCACCCGCTCCGCGAAGCGCATCACCTCGTCGTGCGCGCCCGCCGTGCCGCTGCCGCAGAACAGCGTCACCTTGCCCGCTTCGTCCACCATGCGGGCCAGCGCCTCGATCTCCGCGTCACCGGGCCGCACGGTGGGGCGCGTGGTGACCAGGGCGTGCTCGATGCTGCGTTCGGGGGCCTGCTGGGCCGCGATGTCGCCCGGCAGGGTGATGACGCTGACACCGCCCTGGCCGATCGCGTTCTGGACGGCGGTCTGGAGCACCCGGGGCATCTGCTGCGGGTTGGAGATCAGCTCGCAGTAGTGGCTGCACTCGCGGAAGAGCTGGTCCGGGTGGGTCTCCTGGAAGAAACCGGTGCCGATCTCGCTGCTCGGGATGTGCGAGGCCAGCGCGAGGACCGGCGCCATGGAGCGGTGCGCGTCGTAGAGGCCGTTGATCAGGTGCAGATTGCCGGGGCCGCAGGAGCCCGCGCAGGCCGCGAGCTTCCCCGTCAGCTGTGCCTCCGCCCCGGCGGCGAACGCGGCCGCCTCCTCGTGGCGGACCTGGATCCAGTCGATGGCGGCGTTGCGGCGGATCGCGTCCACGACGGGGTTCAGGCTGTCGCCCACGACCCCGTAGAGCCGCCGCACCCCGGCTCGTACGAGGATGTCCACCGTCTGTTCCGCCACGGTCTGCTTCGCCATCGGGCCGGTCCTCTCGGGTCGGGTCGGGACGCGTCCGAAACGCGTCCCCTGACAGTGCGCTCCTGCCCCCATCAACCCACGGAACTCCTGGCTATGCCTCCCAGACCGCGCACGCGGTGCGGTCGTCGGCGTATCCCTTCACCCGCAGTTGTCCGTCCGCGAGGAACGCGGCCAGCCCGGGCGGCCGCTGCCCGGTCCACCGCTCGGCCAGCCGGTCGCCCAGCGCGGGCTCGCCGCGCAGCGGGTCGGCGAGGCCCGCGCTGCACAGCAGCAGGACGTCACCCGGCCGGGCGACGGACGCACGGAACCGGAAGGGCTCGCTGGGCACCTCGACGGGGTCGATGACGCGGGCGGTGCCGGGGGTGGCGATGCCGAGGTCCACGGTGATCCGGTCGGCGGGCCCGGTGCCCCGGCCGACGATCGGGTCGACGTTCCCGTCCGCCTCGCGCGGTGCCGGGTCCAGGTCCTGCCACGCGCCCTCCCGCAGCCGGAAGAGGCCGCCCGCGCCCACGCCGAAGAAGACGCGCGTACGGCACCGGGCGTCGGCGGGCAGCAGCAGACAGCGCACGGCGGCGGTGTACTCGGCGGGCCGCAGGCCCAGGTCTGCCGCCCGGCCGCGCAGCCGCCCGTAGGAACGGTCGGTGAGCCGGTGCAGCCCCGACCTCAGCTCGCCCCGGCGGCCGCGGCGGATGTCCTCGACCAGCCGGGGGTGGCTGCGCCCGACGGCGTCGGCCAGCCACGCGCAGACGTCCCGGGCGGCCCGGTGGGCGCCTTCCGCGGCGCGTCCGCCGCTCGCCACGGCGACGAGCAGCAGGGCGTCGTCGCCGTCCCCGAAGCGGGCGGTGAGCAGCGCGTCCCGCCGCGGTTCGCCGCGGTAGCGCGCCGAGTCCCCGCGCAGGGACAGGGCGCGCAGCGTCAGCACGCCGTACCGGGCGCCGTCGACCACGGTGTCGGGCACGAGGTCGTCCAGCCCGCCGGGCGCGGCGGCGGGCCAAGCGGTGGGCTCGGCCTCGTAGGTGGGCGGCCCTTGGCCCACGAACTCGGCCGCGCGGGTCGCCGTGCGGCCCACCTGCCGGGGCACCGAGGACAGTCGGGTGGGCGGCTCGGGCCCGCTGCCCGCGTCGAGCTCCCCGGCGGTCCGGCCCGCCTCGATCGCCGCCCTTGTCGGTGCCGGCGGTGCGGCGGGGGTGGGTGGTGCGGACGGGGCGGTGGGGAGGGGCCGGGTGGGTGGCTCGGCAGGGGCGGAGCGCTTCTGCTGGAGAGGGAGCCGCGGGGGTGGGACCTGGGCCCTCGGATCGGTGCGCGGGGGCTTGCGCGGCCGGTCCGGCCGGGCGTTCGAAGGCCGGGCGGGCGAGGGCAGTTGGGGCGGGGCCGGCAGGGCGCCGGGGTGGGGCGATCCCCAACTCTTCGGGACGGGGAGCAGGCCTCGGGTGGACGGGGGTGGTGGGGGCGGCCCGGCGGAGTCCGCGGCGGCGGGCGGGGCGGGCGGGTCCGGAGGGGCCTTGGGGCCGGTGATTTCGGCGGGGGCCGGCGGTCCGGACGCGTCGGTGGTTCGAGCGGAAGCCTTGGGGCCGGCGGGCCTTGAGGGAGGGGCGGGAGGCGCGGGAGAGGCGGGAGGCGCGGGTTCGGACGGATGTACGGGCTTCGCGGGCCCGGGGCGGTTCCCGGGGCCGGAGCGCCTGACCGGTTCGGAGCGGCTCACCGCCTCCGTACGGCGGGGTGGTTGGGGCGGGCGCGGGCCGGGCGGTGCGGGTGGCTCGGCGCCTCGCAGTGCCCGCGGTTCGGCCCTCACCACCGCCGCGGCCGAGATGAAACGATCATCGAGGCTGTCGCCCTCGGCGGCCGAACCCGGATCGGGTTCGCTCCTGCCGTACAACTCGCCCCACCAGGCGTCCTCTTGGTCGGCGTACCGATCCCCCTGCTGGTTCATGCCCTTATTGTCCACACTGTGTGGCATACGGGAAGAGTGCACGGCGGACACCACCCGGGGATGATGGCCCGAGTCGGAACGCGGTTTGGGGAGGGGTTCGCGTGCTCGGTGCCATAGGACTGGACGCGATGAGGGAGACGGCGCACCGTGAGCAGCGGCCTGAACGGCTCGCGGGCCCCGGTGCGGTGGAGGTGGTGACCGGGGCGCGCGCTGTCGCACAGCGCCTTTCGCGAATGCGTCTTGGCGCGGGCGAAGAAGTGTGCGCGCTGTTGACGGGGAGACCCTGGGCCGCCGCGAGCGGTGAGAGCGGGGTGCCCCATCGGGCGGTCGTGGAGCGGGCCGCGCTGGCCGGGGCACCGGGGTGGGACGGGGCCACAGCCGTCCTCGGCCGTGTCGAACCCGCGCGGCTGCGGGCCGTCGAGCGGGTACCGGCCGAGCTGGTCATCGCCGACCGCCGGATCGCGCTGCTGCCGCTCGCCTCGCACACCGCCGAGTCGGCCGCGCTGGTCGTCCACGGCGGTGCGCTGCTGGAGTCCCTGGTGAACCTCTTCGAGGACGTCTGGCACGAGGCGCTGCCGATCCGCGCGGCCGGTGCGGATGCGGACCGGGTCGGCCATCTGCCCGCGGCCGGCATACCCGGGCCCGGGGCACCCGGGCCCGATGCGATGGACCTGGAGGTCCTCTCCCTGCTGCTGGTCGGGCTCACGGACGCGAGTGTCGCGAAACAGCTCGGCCTGGGATTGCGGACGGTGCAGCGGCGGGTGAAGCGGCTGATGGAGCTGGCGGGGGTGACGACCCGGTTGCAGCTGGGCTGGCACGCGGCCGAGCACGGTTGGACCGCCCGCGCCTGATGAGGGCCGGCACTTGCGTCTGTGCAGGTCAGGTGTGGTGCAGGGGCGCTGGTGGCGGCATTTTGGCAACCTGGGTCCATGGGGACGTGGCAGCTGGTCCTGGTCGGGCTGGTGATGCTGCTCGGCCTGTTCGGCGTCGTGACCCCGGGGCTGCCCGGCCCGCCGATCGTGTGGGCGGGGGTGCTCTGGTGGTCGATGACCGAGCGGACGGCGTCGGCCTGGGCGGTCCTGGCCGGGGCGACGGGGGTGCTGCTGCTGAACCAGGCCGTCATCTGGCTGCTGCCGCCACGGCGGCCGAGGGGCGCGGGCATCACCCGGCGCGCCTTCCTCGTGGCGGGCGCGTCGGGCGTCGTGGGCTTCTTCGTCCTGCCCGTGATCGGTGCCGTGCCGGGTTTCCTCGCCGGGCTCTACGCGATGGAGCGGCGGCGGCTGGGCGGGCACGGCGAGGCGTGGGCGTCGACGCGGACGGTGATGCGGGCGCTCGGGACCAGCGTGCTCGTCGAGCTGTTCGCCTGCCTGCTGGTCGTCGGCGGGTGGATCGGCGCGGTCGTCCGGGGGTGACGGGGCTCAGCCCGCGCTCTCCAGGGCCAGTAGCAGGCGCTTGCGGTCCAGGCCGCCCGCGTAGCCGGTGAGCGAGCCGTCGGCCCCGATCACGCGGTGGCAGGGGCGCAGCACGAGCAGCGGGTTGGCGCCGACCGCGCCGCCGACCGCGCGGACGGCGGCGCGCGAGGCACCGACGCGGGCGGCCAGCTCGCCGTAGCTGGTGGTGGCGCCGTACGGGACCGAGTCCAGGGCTGCCCACACCCGTTGCCGGAATTCCGTGCCCTGGGGGGCGAGTGCGAGCGTGAAGTCCTTGCTCTCGCCCGCGAAGTAGGCCGTGAGCTGCCGTTCGGCCTCGGCGAAGGCGGCGGGTTCGCGGTGCCAGTCCGGCTGCGCGAGGACACCGTTCTTCTGGCCGGGTACGGACAGCGAGACGAGGGCGGTGCCGCCTGGTGCGTCGGCGGCGGGGCGGCCGGTGAGGAGCAGCCGTCCGAGCGGGCTGTCGATTTCGGTGTAGAGCATCGTCAGGCGTCCTTCGGTTCACGGGGCGGCGTGTGGTTCCACAGGTGGTGCAGGGCGTAGGAACGCCAGGGGCGCCAGGCGTCGCAGGCGTCGGCGGGCGCACCGAGGGCGGTGAGCCCGTGCCGGGCGCCGGCGTCGCCCGGCAGGAAGACGTCGGGGTCGCCGAGGGCCCGCATCCGGATGTAGCCGGCGGTCCAGGGGCCGATGCCGGGCAGGTCGAGCAGGGCGCGCTCGGTGGCGTCCCGGTCGACGCCGGGGTCGAGCCGCACGCGGTCGTCCGCGAGCGCGGTGGCGACGGTCCGCAGGGCGCGTCGCCGGGAGTCCGGCATGCCGAGCTCCTCGAGGGTGGCGTCGGCCAGGGTGGCGGGCTCGGGGAAGACGTGGGTGAGCCCGCCGTCCGGTGCGGCGAGCGGCTTGCCGTAGGCGGCGACCAGGGTGCCGGCGAGCCGTGCGGCGGCCGCCACGGTGACCTGCTGGCCCAGTACGGCCCGTACCGCCAGCTCCTCCCCGTCCGCCGCCCCCGGGGACCGCAGCCCGGGGCGGGCGGCGACGAGGGGGGCCAGGTGGGGGTCGGCGCCGAGCCGCTCGTCGACGGCGTACGGGTCGGCGTCGAGGTCGAAAAGCCGCCGGACGCGCTGGACGGCGGTGGACAGGTCCCGGGGGTCGGTGAGGTGGAGCCGGCAGTCGAGCCAGTGGCCGCGGCGCGGCCCGGCGGGGCGCGGTTCGCGGACCTCGGCGACGCCGGTGCCGTACGGCAGGCGCAGGGTGCGGCGGTAGGTGCGGGCGCCGGGCTCGCCGAGGGTCTCCTCGATGCCGGGGACGGCGCGTCGCTGGAGGAAGTCGAAGATCTCCCGGGCGGCGTACGGGCCGCGGTGGGCGAGCCGCAGGGGGATGCCGGCGGCGGCGCGGCCACGCGTGCCGGGCGCCTGGGCGCGCAGGGCGCTCGGCGTACGGGCGTAGATCTCGCGCATGGTGTCGTTGAACTGCCGCACGCTGGCGAAGCCGGACGCGAACGCGAGTTCGGTGACCGGCAGGTCGGTGGTCTGGAGCAGGACCCGTGCGGTGTGGGCCCGCTGGGCCCGTGCGAGGGCGACGGGGCCGGCGCCCAGCTCGTCGGTGAGCTGGCGGTGCACCTGCCGGGAGCTGTACCCGAGCCGGTCGGCGAGCCCGGCGACCCCTTCGCGGTCGACGACGCCGTCCCCGATCAGCCGCATCGCCCGCCCGACGAGGTCGGCCCGTACGTTCCACTCGGCCGACCCGGGCGCGGCGTCCGGCCGACAGCGCCGGCAGGCCCGGAACCCGGCCCGCTGGGCAGCGGCCGCCGACGGGTGGAAGCGCACGTTCGCCCGCTTCGGGGTCACCGCCGGGCAGCTCGGGCGGCAGTAGATGCCGGTGGTCACCACGGCGAAGAAGAACACTCCGTCGAAGCGGGCATCGCGGCTGCTCACTGCCTCGTACCTGGTCTCTTCGTCCATCACACCTTCCAGTCTGCGGCATGGGACAACACCGGACTGGCGGAAATCGGACGCCACGTTTGGGACCCTCACAGCGGCCCACCGGCCGGGGACCGGCCGCAGACCCGGGCACCGCCCGCAGACCCGGCCGCAGGCCCGGGGACCGGCCGCAGGCCCGGCGCCTCGGGGGCGCGCCCCCTTCGGGGGGCGCCCGCGTCGGCGCCGGGCACCGCTGCCGGCCTCGCCCAGCGGCTAGCGCCCCCGCTTGCGGTCCGCCATTTCGCGGCCCAGCGTCTGCTTCTTCTTCCAGTCGCGGCGGATCTCCGCGCGCAGGCGGGCGTCCGTGCGGGCCGCGATGCGCTGGTTCTCGCGCAGGAGCTTGCGGTAGCTGTCCAGTCGGCGCTGGCGCAGCTCTCCCGTGGTGAGGGCTTGAAGGACCGCGCAGCCCGGCTCCGACTCGTGGCCGCAGTCGTGGAAGCGGCAGCGGGCCGCCAGGGACTCGATCTCGGAGAAGGTCTGCGCGACGCCGCCCTCGGCGTCCCAGAGGCCGACGCCCCGCAGGCCCGGGGTGTCGATCAGGACGCCGCCGCCGGGCAGCGCCAGCAGATTGCGGGTCGTCGTGGTGTGACGGCCCTTGCCGTCCCGGTCGCGGGCGGCCTGGACGGTCTGGACGTCCTCGCCGAGGAGCGCGTTGGCGAGGGTGGACTTGCCGGCGCCGGACTGGCCGAGGAGCACGGACGTCGTCCCGGCCAGCGTGGCGGCGAGGATGTCGACGCCCTCGCCGGTGGTCGCGCTGACCGCCAGGACCGGCACGCCCGGCGCCGACGCCTCCGTGTCGGCGAGGAGATGGGCGAGCACGTCCGGCCCGGCCGTCTCCGTGACCAGGTCCGCCTTGGTGAGGACGACGACGGGCGCGGCGCCGCTCTCCCAGGCCAGGGCGAGGAACCGCTCGATCCGCCCGAGGTCCAGCTCGACGGCGAGGGAGACCGCGATGACGGCGTGGTCGACGTTGGCCGCGAGGATCTGGCCCTCGGACCGCTGGGAGGAGGTGGAGCGCACGAAGGCCGTGCGGCGCGGCAGCAGGGCGCGGACGAACCCCTGGGCGAGGTCGACGGCCGCCCAGTCGCCGGTGCACATGATGCGCAGGGGGTCGCCCGTGGTGACGAGGGCGGTGTCGGCGTGGACGGTCCGCACACCGTCGCCGTCGGGGACGACGAGGTCACAGCGGCCGCGGTCGACCCGGATGATCCGCCCGGGCGTGAGGCCCTCGGCGGCGTACGGGGTGAAGCTGTCAGCGAACCCGTCGTCCCAGCCGTAGCCGGTGAGAGGGTGTGACGGAGCGAGCTCGAACAAGGAAGTGATCCTTCAGGAAAGAGGTGGGGTGAACCGACTTCTGAGTGCGGGCAACGCCCGTCGCAATGACAGTCATCACGGTCCTCACCTCCTGGTTTCCTGTGTCTCGCCGCGTGGTGCGCGCGGTCTGTGGCGAGAGTAGGCGCACGCCTGACCGCCACGCCAACGATTTTTCTAACCGCGTCCGTCCGGCTTCGCGTGTCGTCCGTGCTTCGCGTGCTTCGGCTGGTGTTCGGGCTTGAGGTGCTGCAGCCGGGCGCGGACGTCCTCGGGGGGCAGGAACTGCGCCCAACGCTCGGGGAACTCCGACGGCGGCTCCCGGTCCTGGCCCATCACCCCGTCCTCCTCGTCGACGTCGTCGGGGGCGTACGCCCGGGCGGCACGTTCGGCCGCCGCCCGCGCCGCCGCGGCCTCGCGCACCCGGTCCACCTCGGCACGCGCCGCGGCGGTGGCGACGGACGGCCACACCCGGTCTATGGCGGCGTTCACGGCGGCGCCCACGAGGACCGCGAAGGCCGAGACGCCGATCCACAGCAGCACGGCGACGGGCGCGGCGAGCGAGCCGTAGATGGTGGGGCCCTCGACGGTGTGGGTGAGGTAGATGCGCAGCAGGAAGCTGCCCAGCACCCACATGGCGAGGGCGACGAGCGCCCCGGGGATGTCCTCCTGCCAGGGCGAACGGACCGGTACGGACACGTGGTACAGCGTCGTCAGGAAGACGACGGAGAGCAGCGTGACGACGGGCCAGTACAGCGCCCGTACGAGGTCCGCGCTCCACGGCACGATGTCCAGCACGGCGTCCGGCCCGACGACCATCAGCGGGAGGACCACCGCCCCGATGAGGAGGGCGACGATATAGAGGAGGAAGGCGAGCAGCCGGGTCTTGACGATGCCGCGCTTGCCCTCCAGCCCGTACATGATCGTGATGGTGTCCACGAAGACGTTCACGGCTCGCGAGCCGGACCACAGGGCGATGGCGAAGCCGACCGAGATGATGTCCGGGCGGCCGCGTTTGGTGACGTCCTGCAGGAGCGGCCGCGCGATCTCGTTCACGCCCTTGTCCGACAGGACGGTCGCGGAGGCGTTGAGGATGTTGTTCTGGATGCTCTCGATGGTCTTGGTGCCGGTCCAGGCGTCCAGGTAGCCGAGCAGGCCGAGGAGACCGAGGAGCAGGGGCGGCAGCGAGAGCAGCGTGAAGAAGGCCGCCTCGGCGGCGAGCCCGGTGACGCGGTACTCCACGCAGGAGTTGACCGTGTCCTTCAGGAGAAGCCACGCCATCCTGCGTTTGGAGACATTTCGGTACAGGACGCGAGCCCTGTGGAGTCGGCCGACCGACCGCCCCGGTGGTTCATTTGCTGCCTGCACGCCCTTACCGTATCCGCCGAATGGCCCTTGGCCTGCACGGTGGCCGAATGGGTGGCGCGGGAGGGCAGGGGTGGGGCGGGCGACGGCCGCGACGGCGGCGGGAGTCGAGGCGGAGGGTGATGCTGCGCCGACTCGGCACCACCCTCCGACCGCTCCCTGTCACCTTGCGCCCGCACAGGTGCCACCCGCAACGGTTGCAGTGCGTTGCAATCTTGCCGATGCCCCGACGCGACGGGCCTCGCGGCGGCACCATTGCAGCGTGAACCGCAGACCATTCGAGGCGGGCCTGCTGCCCGCCGTCCGGGAGGCGTGGCTCGCTGATCCGTCGCTCGCCGGTACGGAGCCCTCCCGGCAGGCCGGAGCCGTGCTTCCGCGTCAGGTGATCGGGCAGTCCTGGCATCGCGCGCGGCGCCACGGCATCGACCCGGACGTGGGCCGGGCCGCACCGGCCCTGTCGGCCGAGGAGGTGGAGCACCGGCGGCACACCTCCGGGCTGGGCGGGCTGCTGCCGCAGCTGCGCGAGGGGCTGGGCGAGGTGGCCGACACCGTGCAGCATCTGATGGCCGTCGCGGACGCCGACGGCCGGGTGCTGTGGCGGGAGGGCAGCCACGGGGTGATCAGGAACGCCACCCGGCTGGGTTTCGACGTGGGGGCCTCCTGGACGGAGGACCTGGTCGGCACGAACGGCCTCGGCACCGCGCTGGTGGAGCGCCGCCCGGTGCAGGTGCACTCCGCCGAGCACTTCGTCCGGACCCATCACGCCTGGACCTGCGCGGCGGCCCCGCTGCACGACCCTCGGGACGGGCGGCTGGTGGGCGTGTTGAACGTCAGCGGGCCCGCGGGCGCGTTCAATCCGGCCTCGCTGGCCCTCGTCACGGCGGTGGCCAAGGTGGCCGAGGCGGAGCTGCGCGCCCGGCACTGGGAGTCCGTCGACCGGCTGCGCTCGGTCGCCACGCCCATGCTGGCCCGGATCGGCGGCCGGGCGCTGGCGGTCGACCGGGACGGCTGGACGGCGGCGGTGACCGGCATGGGCCCGGTGGGCCGGGTGGTGCTGCCCAAGTCGGTGGCGCCGGGACGGGTGTGGCTGCCGACCCTCGGGCTGTGCCGGCTCGAACCCCTGCCGGACGGCTGGCTGGTGCGCGTCGAGGAGCCCGACGCGGGGGCGGGCCGGGACGGCACGCCGGGCCGGGTGGTGCTGGACCTGCGCCGGCCCCGGAGCTGGACGGTGACGGTCTCCGGCGAGTCGGGGCAGTGGTCGCAGGAGCTGAGCCCGCGGCACGCCGAGCTGCTGTACGTACTGGCCCGCCACCCCGCCGGGCGCACGGCCGCGGAGCTGGCGTCGGATCTCTTCGGCGACGCCACCCGCACGGTGACGGTACGGGCGGAGATGTCCCGGATGCGGCGCACGCTGGCGGGGGTGCTCAGCCACCGCCCGTACCGCTTCGCGGACGGCATCGACGTCCGGCTGCTGGCGCCGCTGCACGCGGAGGACCTGCTGCCGGCATCCCGGGCCCCGGTCGTGCTGGCCGCCCGCCACGGCCTGCCGGCGCGCTGACCGCCCCCGCCCGGGGCCCCCGGCGAGGTCCGCCCGAACGCGTGGTTGGCTGGTTGACATGAGCAACAGCGTGATTTCTGTGACGACCTGGTCCATGGAACTGACGTCTCCGGACGACCTCGCGCCGGTTTCCGAGCCGGATGTGCCGGACGGCCTGCGGATCGAGCGGGCCGAGGTGCCCTCGCCCGAGCTGAGCCGTTTCCTCTACACGGCGGTGGGCGGGAGCATCAGCTGGACCGACCGGCTGCCGTGGCCGTACGAGCGGTGGCTGGCCTATCTGGAGCGGCCGGGTGTGGAGACCTGGGTGGCGTACGACCGGGGGACGCCCGCGGGTTACATGGAGCTGGACCCCCAGGGCGAGGGCACCGTCGAGATCGCCTACTTCGGGTTGCTCCCGGCCTTCCAGGGGCGTCGCCTCGGCGGGCGGCTGCTGACGTTCGGCGCCGCGCGGGCGTGGGACCTGGCCGAGCGGTGGCCGGAGCTGACGCCGACGAAGCGGGTGTGGCTGCACACCTGCGACAAGGACGGCCCGCACGCCCTCGCCAACTACGAGCGGCGTGGCTTCCGGGTCTTCGACACCAAGACCGAGGACGAGCCGGCGGCCCCGCTGCCCGGCCCGTGGCCCGGCGCGTAAGGCCTGACCGGCCGGTTCTTCGACTGCGGGCCGCGGCAGGTGCACCTCCGCTGCGCGGCGGTGTCCTCAATCGCCGGGCAGGCTGATTGCAGCCTGCCCGGCGATTGAGGACGCGCCCGCAGGGCGCCCGCCGCTGCGGGCGGCACAGACAACCATCCCGGCATCCGAGACGATACAGTCCGCATCGCGGACAACGCTTTACTGGCCGGAGACCGCCGTGCCACGCTTCCGTCATGTCTCGAGCTGGAGTTGCCTTGGTGAGTCGACGTCACGTCGACCTGGGCCGCATGTCCAGCGCCATCTGTCCGGCGGGCTGAGAGTCTCAGCACCACCGTTGTTCCCGGCGCCCTCCCGCCCCCTCGCCGTCCCCATCGTCGCGGACGAGCCACCCCGAGCCGCCCCACCCCGCACCGCCGTGCCCGCGCTCGCCGCGCATGTCGCACCACCCGTGACCGCTGTTTCGCGCATGCCCGGGTCGATCGGCGTATGCGCAGGTCATAGGGGGTGTCTCGGCATGAACAGCCCTCCTCAGAGCCGCCCCCAGAAGGACATATCGCCATGGCTGCCACCTCGGAAAGCGCCGCCGATGCCACGACCCGCCGCAAGGCCGGCCGCCACCGCGGCGAGGGCCAGTGGGCCGTCGGCCATCACACACCGCTCAACGGCAACGAGCAGTTCAAGAAGGACGACGACGGTCTCAATGTGCGGACACGTATTGAGACGATCTACTCCAAGGCCGGTTTCGACTCGATCGACCCCAACGACCTGCGCGGCCGCATGCGTTGGTGGGGCCTGTACACCCAGCGCAAGCCCGGGATCGACGGCGGCAAGACCGCGATCCTGGGGCCGGAGGAGCTTGACGACCGCTACTTCATGCTGCGGGTCCGCATCGACGGCGGCCGGCTGACCACCGGGCAGCTGCGCGTCATCGGCGAGATCTCCCAGGAGTTCGCCCGGGGCACCGCGGACCTCACCGACCGGCAGAACGTGCAGTACCACTGGATCCGGATCGAGGACGTCCCCGAGATATGGCGGCGGCTGGAGGCCGTGGGCCTGTCGACGACCGAGGCCTGCGGTGACACGCCCCGCGTGATCCTCGGCTCGCCCGTCGCCGGCATCGCCGAGGACGAGATCGTCGACGGCACGCCCGCCATCGACGAGATCCACCGCCGGTTCATCGGCAACAAGGACTTCTCCAATCTGCCGCGCAAGTTCAAGTCCGCCGTCTCCGGTTCGCCGTTGCTGGACGTGGCGCACGAGATCAACGACATCGCGTTCGTCGGCGTCGACCACCCCGAACACGGCCCCGGCTTCGATCTGTGGGTCGGCGGCGGTCTGTCCACCAACCCGAAGATCGGGGTCCGGCTCGGCGCCTGGGTGCCGCTGGACGAGGTCCCCGACGTGTACGGCGGCGTGATCGGCATCTTCCGCGACTACGGCTACCGGCGGCTGCGCAACCGCGCCCGGCTGAAGTTCCTCGTCGCCGACTGGGGCGCGGAGAAGTTCCGCCGGGTCCTGGAGGAGGAGTATCTGCGGCGCCCGCTCCTCGACGGCCCCGCGCCCGCCGCGCCCGTCGAACAGTGGCGCGACCACGTCGGCGTCCACCGTCAGAAGGACGGCGCGTTCTACGTCGGCTTCGCGCCGCGCGTGGGCCGGGTCGACGGCACCCTTCTGGTGAAGGTCGCCGCGCTGGCGGAGGCCCACGGCTCGGGTCGGCTGCGCACCACCGCCGAGCAGAAGATGATCGTGCTCGACGTTCCCGAGGAGCAGGTGGAGTCCCTGGTCGCCGGGTTGGAGGCACTGGATCTGCGGGTCAGCCCGTCGCCCTTCCGGCGCGGCACGATGGCCTGCACGGGCATCGAGTTCTGCAAGCTCGCCATCGTCGAGACCAAGGGCCGGGGCCAGAGCCTGATCGACGAACTGGAGCGCCGGCTGCCGGACTTCGACCAGCCGGTCACCATCAACATCAACGGCTGCCCGAACGCCTGCGCCCGCATCCAGGTCGCGGACATCGGTCTCAAGGGCCAGCTCGTCGTCGACGACGACGGCAACCAGGTCGAGGGCTTCCAGGTGCACCTGGGCGGCGCGCTGGGCCTCGAGGCCGGCTTCGGCCGCAAGGTCCGCGGCCTGAAGGTCACTTCGGCCGAGCTCCCGGACTACGTCGAGCGCGTCCTCACCCGGTTCTCGGAGCAGCGCGAGGACGGTGAGCGGTTCGCGACCTGGGCGGCCCGTGCCGCGCAGGAGGATCTGTCATGAGCGGGCGGGCGGCCCCCTTCTACTGCCCGTACTGCGGGGACGAGGACCTGCGCCCCTCCGAGGAGGGGCACGGCAGCTGGGAATGCGGTGCCTGCAACCGCGCGTTCCGGCTCTCGTTCCTCGGGTTGCTGGCCAAGGGCCTGCGGCACGACACCCACGAAGGGGGCATCGAATCGCCATGAACGACGTCGACTTGACTGACCGTCACGCCTCTTTGGAAGCACTGGCCGAGCGGGCCGGGCGGGAGCTGGAGGACGCCCCGGCGCTCGACATCCTGCGCTGGGCGGCCGAGACGTTCGGGCCGCGGTTCTGCGTCACCTCCTCCATGGAGGACGCGGTCGTCGCCCACCTCGCGTCCCGCGCCCTGCCCGGCGTGGACGTCGTCTTCCTGGACACCGGCTACCACTTCCCGGAGACCATCGGCACCCGCGACGCGGTCGCCGCGGTCATGGACGTCAACGTCATCACCCTCACCCCGCGCCGTTCCGTGGCCGAGCAGGACGCCGAGCACGGACCGCGGCTGCACGACCGCGACCCGGACCTGTGCTGCGCGCTGCGTAAGGTCCGGCCGCTGGAGGAAGGCCTCGTCGCGTACGACGCCTGGGCGACCGGGCTGCGCCGCGACGAGTCGCCGACCCGCGCGCGGACGCCCGTCGTCGGCTGGGACGCGCGACGGCGGAAGGTGAAGGTCTCACCGATCGCCCGCTGGACGCAGGCGGACGTGGACCGATACGTCGAGGAGCACGGTGTGCTCACCAACCCGCTGCTGACGGAGGGCTACGCCTCCATCGGCTGCGCGCCGTGCACACGCCAAGTCGAGGACGGTGAGGATGCCAGGGCCGGCAGGTGGTCCGGGCGCGGAAAAACGGAATGCGGGCTTCACGGATGACACATTCTCAGGAGATACGGATGACGGGTCCCAGCGCGCGAGCCAAAGGGCGCGCCGGTGTCGAAAGAGAGGAGGCACAGGGAGCGAGGAACGAGCGACCGAAGCCGACGAACGTCGACACCGGGCCTGAGCGCCCGGAGGCGAGCGCGCTGCATAAGAGGGGCGCCACCGTGTGGCTCACCGGGCTGCCCAGCGCGGGCAAGACGACCATCGCCTACGCGCTGGCGGGGCGGTTGCGTGACGAGGGGCACCGGGTGGAGGTGCTGGACGGGGACGAGATCCGCGAATTCCTCTCCGCCGGGCTCGGCTTCTCCCGTGCGGACCGCGACACCAACGTGCAGCGCATCGGTTTCGTCGCCCGGTTGCTGGCCGCGCACGGCGTGACCGTCCTCGTGCCCGTCATCGCGCCCTACGCGGATTCCCGCGAGGCCGTCCGCAAGCGCCACCAGGAGCACGGCACCGGCTATGTGGAGGTGCACGTGGCGACGCCGGTGGAGGTGTGCTCCGTGCGGGACGTGAAGGGCCTGTACGCCAAGCAGGCGGCGGGGGAGATCTCCGGACTGACGGGGGTGGACGACCCGTACGAGGCGCCCTTGGAGCCGGACCTGCGGATCGAGGCGCACCGGTCGGGCGTCGAGGAGTCGGTGGCGGAACTGCACGCGCTGCTGACGGAGAGGGGAATGCTGTGAGCGTGGACGAGAACCCCTACGCCCTGACGCACCTGGACGCCCTGGAGTCGGAGGCGGTGCACATCTTCCGCGAGGTGGCGGGGGAGTTCGAGCGGCCGGTGATCCTCTTCTCCGGCGGCAAGGACTCGATCGTCATGCTGCATCTGGCGCTGAAGGCGTTCGCCCCGGCGGCGGTGCCGTTCTCGCTGCTGCACGTGGACACCGGCCACAACTTCCCCGAGGTCCTCGCCTACCGCGACCGCACGGTCGCCGAGCACGGCCTGCGGCTGCACGTGGCGTCCGTGCAGGACTTCATCGACGACGGGCGGCTGCGCGAGCGCCCCGACGGCACCCGCAACCCCCTCCAGACGGTGCCCCTGCTGGACGCGATCGGCACGCACCGCTTCGACGCGGTCTTCGGCGGCGGCCGGCGCGACGAGGAGAAGGCGCGCGCGAAGGAGCGCGTGTTCTCGCTGCGCGACGAGTTCGGCGGCTGGGACCCGCGCCGGCAGCGCCCGGAGCTGTGGCAGCTGTACAACGGCCGCCACTCCCCCGGTGAGCACGTGCGGGTCTTCCCGCTGTCGAACTGGACCGAGCTGGACGTGTGGCAGTACATCGCCCGGGAGAAGATCGAGCTCCCGGCCATTTACTACGCCCACGAGCGCGAGGTGTTCGCCCGGGACGGCATGTGGCTGGCGGCGGGCGACTGGGGCGGCCCCAAGGACGGTGAGCGGGTCGTCAGACGGCTGGTGCGTTACCGCACGGTCGGTGACATGTCCTGCACCGGTGCCGTCGACTCCTCGGCGGTGACGATCACCGACGTCATCGCCGAGATCGCGGCGTCCCGGCTCACCGAGCGGGGCGCGACGAGGGCCGACGACAAGCTGTCGGAGGCCGCGATGGAGGACCGCAAGCGCGAGGGGTACTTCTAGCCATGAGCACATCGATCGACCCGGCGGCGACCTCGCTGCTGCGTTTCGCCACCGCCGGCTCGGTGGACGACGGCAAGTCCACGCTGGTGGGGCGGCTGCTGCACGACTCCAAGTCGGTGCTGGCCGACCAACTGGAGGCCGTCGAGCGGGCCTCGCTGGGCCGCGGGCAGCAGGCGCCCGACCTGGCGCTGCTGACCGACGGGCTGCGCGCGGAGCGCGAGCAGGGCATCACCATCGACGTCGCGTACCGCTATTTCGCCACCCCCCGCCGCCGGTTCGTCCTCGCCGACACCCCCGGGCACGTGCAGTACACCCGCAACATGGTCACCGGCGCCTCCACCGCCGAGCTCGCGGTGGTGCTGGTCGACGCCCGCAACGGCGTCGTCGAACAGACCCGCCGGCACGCCGCGGTCGCCGCCCTGCTGCGCGTCCCGCACGTCGTGCTGGCGGTCAACAAGATGGACCTCGTCGACTACGCGGAGCCCGTCTTCGCGGCCATCGCCGAGGAGTTCACCGCGTACGCCGCCTCGCTCGGCGTGCCGGACGTCACCGCGGTCCCGATCTCCGCGCTGGCCGGCGACAACGTGGTCACGCCGTCGGCGCACATGGACTGGTACGGCGGCCCGACCGTCCTGGAGCACCTGGAGAGCGTCCCCGTCGTCGCCGACCCCACCGGCGACCCGGCCCGCTTCCCCGTCCAGTACGTCATCCGCCCGCAGACCCCCGAACACCGCGACTACCGCGGCTACGCGGGGCAGCTCGCCTCCGGGGTGCTGCGCGTCGGCGAGGACGTCACCGTGCTGCCCTCCGGGCGGCGCAGCACCATCGCCGGCATCGACGCGCTGGGCTCGCAGGTCGACGTGGCGTGGGCGCCGCAGTCCGTGACCCTGCGCCTCACCGACGATCTGGACGTCTCCCGCGGTGACCTCATCGCCCCCGCCGCCGGGGCGCCCGCCCCCACGCGGGACGTCGAGGCGACCGTCTGCCACGTCGCCGACCGGCCGCTGCGCGTCGGGGACCGGGTGCTGCTCAAGCACACCACCCGCACGGTCAAGGCGATCGTCAAGGACATCCCCTCGCGGCTGACGCTGGGCGACCTCTCCCAGCACCCGGCGCCCGGCGAGCTGGCCGCCAACGACATCGGCCGGGTCGTGCTGCGCACCGCCGAGCCGCTGGCGCTCGACGCCTACGCCGACTCCCGCCGCACGGGTTCCTTCCTGCTCGTCGACCCCGCCGACGGTACGACGCTGACGGCGGGAATGGCGGGCGAGGCGTTCGCCGCGAAGGCGGCGGGCGGTCCCGCGGAGCCGGTGGCCGACGACGAGGGATGGGACTTCTGATCATGACCTCGACGGGCAGGGACTTCTTCTCGACCTTCGACAAGGAGGGCGGCCGGATCGGCAGCGGCGCCCTCGGCAGCGGACAGGGCGGGGTCGGGCGATGTGTGCGCTGACGCCCGTACCGCCGCTGTGCCTCCCCCACCCCCGAAGACCCCAGTCGACGCCGGGCGTGCCCTAGCCGTACGCCCGGACCACCGAGAGGAACCCCCCTCGTGTCTGCCGCCCGCCCCGCCCGCCGCGTCCTCGCGGCCGCCGTCGCCCTCCCCCTGCTGATCGGCGCCCTGGGCGCCTGCGGCTACGGCTCGGAGAAGAAGGACGACAAGAACGACGTCGCCGCCGAGGGCGCGAAGCTCTCGGTCGACACGGTGAAGATCGGCTACTTCCCCAACATCACCCACGCCACCCCGCTGGTCGGCGACCACGAAGGGATCCTCCAGAAGGAACTGGGCGGCACCAAGCTCCGCTCCACGACCTTCAACGCCGGCCCGTCCGAGATCGAGGCCCTCAACGCGGGCTCGATCGACATCGGCTGGATCGGCCCGTCGCCCGCCATCAACGGCTATGTGAAGTCCAAGGGCAAGAGCCTGCGCATCATCTCCGGCTCGGCCTCCGGCGGTGTGAAGCTCGTCGTGAACCCGGACCGGATCTCCTCGCTCGACGACGTCAAGGGCAAGAAGATCGCCACGCCGCAGAAGGGCAACACCCAGGACGTGGCGTTCCTCAACTGGATCGCCGAGAAGGGCTGGAAGGTCGATCCGCAGAGCGGCAAGGGGGACGTGTCCGTCGTCCGCACGGACAACAAGGTGACCCCCGACGCCTTCAAGGCCGGTTCCGTCGACGGTGCCTGGGTGCCGGAGCCGACCGCTTCGAAGCTGGTCGCCGAGGGCGGCAAGGTGCTGCTGGACGAGAGCACGCTGTGGCCGGACAAGAAGTTCGTGATCACCAATGTGATCGTGTCGCAGAAGTTCCTCGACGAGCACCCGGACGTGGTCGAGGCCGTGCTGCGCGGCTCGGTGAAGACCAACGCCTGGATCACGGCGAACCCGGACAAGGCGAAGACCTCCGCCAACGCGGCCCTCAAGGGCCTCACCGGCAAGGAGCTGCCCGCCGAGGTGCTCGACCCGGCGTGGCGGAGCATCGCGGTCACCGACGACCCGCTGGCCTCGACCCTGCAGGCCGAGGCGGACCACGCCGTCAAGGCCGGCCTGTTGGAGAAGCCGGACCTGTCCGGGATCTACGACCTGGCCCCGCTGAACAAGGTCCTCAAGGCCCAGGGCAAGCCGGCGGTCGACGCCGCGAACCTCGGCAAGCGATAGCCCGCGGCCGAAGCGTCTGCCGTCGAGCATCCCGTCAAGCAGCGACCGCCGACCCGTCGGCGCCCAGACCCAGGAGGTGACCGGATGGCCCCGGCACTGTCCACCGAGAAGACCGGCACGGCCGTCGTCCCGCAGGACGCCCCGGCAGCCGTCCGGCTCCACCACGTCCACAAGAGCTTCGGCCGCCCCGGCGCGGCCCAGCCCGTCCTGGACGACATCACCCTCGACGTCCGGCCCGGCGAGTTCGTCTGTCTGCTCGGCGCCTCGGGCTGCGGCAAGTCCACGCTGCTCAACCTGGTCGCCGGGCTGGACCGGCCGACGGCCGGCACGATCGAGGTGCCCGGCGGCAGGCCGGCGCTGATGTTCCAGGAGCACGCGCTCTTCCCCTGGCTGACCGCGGGCCGGAACATCGAGCTCGCCCTGCGGCTGCGCGGGGTGCCGAGGGCCGAGCGGCGGCCGGAGGCGGAGCGGCTGCTGGACCTGGTGCGGCTCGGCGGCTCGTACCGCAAGCGGGTGCACGAGCTGTCCGGCGGGATGCGGCAGCGCGTCGCCCTCGCCCGGGCGCTGGCGCAGGACAGCCAACTGCTGCTGATGGACGAGCCGTTCGCCGCGCTCGACGCCATCACCCGGGACGTGCTGCACCACGAACTGACCCGGATCTGGTCCGAGACGTCGCTGTCGGTGCTGTTCGTGACGCACAACGTCCGCGAAGCGGTCCGGCTCGCCCAGCGCGTGGTGCTGCTGTCCTCGCGCCCGGGCCGGGTGGCCCGGGAGTGGGAGGTCGACATCCCGCAGCCGCGGCGGATCGAGGACGCGGCCGTCGCGGATCTGTCCGTCGAGATAACCGAAGAACTGCGTGGGGAGATCCGCCGCCATGGCCAGCACTGACACCACCGCGAAGGCGAAGCCCGACGGCCACGACCTCGCGGGCCTGGAGGCCGGGCTCGACGCGCTGGACGCGGTCCAGGTCAAGCGGACGCCCTTCACCCAGGTCCTGCTGCACAAGGTCCTGCCGCCCGTGAGCGCCGTCGTCCTCGTGCTCGCCGTCTGGAAGATCCTGGTCCTGGCGGAGGTCACCGACGACTACAAGCTGCCCGACCCCTCCGCCGTCTGGCACAGCCTCACCGAGCTGTGGGTGCAGGGCACCCTGCTCGACATCGTCTGGACCAGCGTCTCGCGCGGTCTGCTGGGCTTCGCCGCCGCCCTGGCCCTCGGCACCCCGCTGGGACTGCTGGTCGCCCGGGTACGGTTCGTACGGGCCGCCCTCGGCCCGATCCTCTCCGGGCTCCAGTCGCTGCCGTCCGTCGCCTGGGTGCCGGCCGCCGTCATCTGGCTCGGCATCACGGACTCCGCGATGTACGCGGTGATCCTGCTGGGCGCGGTGCCGTCCATCGCCAACGGCCTGGTCTCCGGCATCGACCAGGTGCCGCCGCTGTACCTGCGGGCCGGGCGCACCATCGGCGCCACCGGCGCGCGCGGCGCCTGGCACATCCTGCTGCCGGCCGCCCTGCCCGGCTACCTCGCCGGGCTCAAGCAGGGCTGGGCCTTCTCCTGGCGCTCGCTGATGGCCGCCGAACTCATCGCCTCCTCGCCCGATCTGGGCCTGGGGCTCGGCCAGTTCCTGGAGAACTCCCGGACCGACTCCGACATGCCCGGGGTGCTGCTCGGCATCTTCCTCATCCTCTTCGTCGGCATCGCCATCGACCTGATCGTCTTCAGCCCGTTGGAGCGCCGCGTGCTGCGCACCCGCGGCCTGGCGACGCGCTAGGAGTGAGGCGCATGGTTCTGCTGATCGTCGCCCACGGCAGCCGTGACCCCCGCCACGCGGCGACGGTGACGACGCTCCGGGACCAACTGGCAGCGCTGCGCCCGGATCTCCGCGTCGAGGTGGGCTTCCTGGACTTCTGCGCGCCGAGCGTGCCCCGGGTGCTGGAACGCCTGTCGGCGGAGGGCGTACGGGACGTCGTCGCCCTCCCCCTGCTGCTGACCCGTGCCTTCCACGCCAAGGCCGACATCCCGGCCGTCCTGCGCGAGGCGGCGTCCCGGCTGCCGTGGCTGCGGCTGCGCCGGGCCGCCGTCCTCGGCCCTTCCCCCTTGCTGACGGCCGCCTTGGAGCGGCGGCTGTACGAAGCCGGGCTGCGGCCCGGCGACCGGCACCGGACCGGGGTCGTCCTGGCCTCGGCGGGCTCCACCGACCCGGAGGCGAGCGCGGTGATCGCTGACATCGCGCGGGAGTGGCGGCACACCGGTTGGTGCGCCGTGCGACCCGCGTTCGCCTCCGCTTCCCTGCCGCGCACGGAGGACGCCGTCCGTTCCCTGCGCGCGGAGGGCGTCCGCCACATCGCGGTCGCCCCGTACGTCCTCGCCCCGGGCCGCCTGCCGGACCGCATCGCCGCCGGCGCCCGGGAGGCGGGCGCGGACATCCTGGCGGACGTCCTGGGCCCGGCGCCGGAGGTCGTCTCACTCCTGCTGCGACGGTACGAGGAGGCGGCGCGGGCGGCGACCCTCACTCCGACGGTCGGGCTGCCGGCCTGGAGGGAGTGCCCGAGGCACCGCTTGCTCGTTCCACGGTGGAAGCGCACGCTGAGGACATAAGGCACACATCGGACGTATGCCTGGGCACTACGTAGTACCCGCCCGCGAGCACACGCCCACTCGTCCACTCGTCGCGAGCGCGCCGTCCCCCGGCCGGGTCGGCAGGGCCGATCCGAGCCCGACGGCGCCCGAGAGGGGCCCGTCATGTCCAGCGAGTACACCATCCTGCGTGTCCGCGTCACGGCCAAGGATGCCGACACCCTGCGCGCCCTGCTGCGCGACTCCCGTCCCGACGTCGGCGGCCGGGTCCGCCAGAACGAGGACGGCAGTCTCACCATGGACGCCTACGTCTCCCCCGAGCAGGGCGAAGCCCTGGCTCGCGACGGCGTGTATGTCGAGACCGTCGAGGACGCCACCGCCACCGGACGTGCCCGCCAGACCGAGGTAGGCGAAGGAGACCGGTTCGCCCCCGAGGACGCGGTTCCGCAGGGACTCGCCCTCAAGGTGCGGGACAGCTAGGAGGGGCGCCATGCCGTACCTGAACATCACCGAAGTCGAATCCGGCGTGACCAGCCTGGCCGCCGCGTTCCCGACGGCGGACCTCATCGAGCTGCCCGAGCCGACCTTCGAGGGCCGGACCTGCCACGCCCTGCGGATCGGCACGCACCGCCTGGAGCCGAAGCCCGCCGTCGTCCTGATCGGCGGCGCACACGCCCGCGAGTGGGGCAGCTGCGAGATCCTGGTCAACCTCGCCGCCGACCTGTTGCACGCACACACCGGCGGTACGGGCCTTGCCTACGGCGGTACGAGCTTCACCTCCGCCCAGGTACGCACGATCCTGGAGGAGCTCGACGTCATCGTCTTCCCGCTCGTCAACCCGGACGGCCGGCACTACAGCCAGACCGTCGATGCCATGTGGCGGCGGAACCGCAATCCGGCCCAGTCCAGCGGCGATCCGGCCGCGATCGGCGTCGACCTCAACCGCAACTACGACCACCTCTTCGACTACCGGACCGCCTTCCACCCCCTCGCCCCGGTCCGGGTCTCGGACAACCCGGCCGACGCCGACCAGGTCTACCAGGGCCCCGAGCCCTTCTCCGAGCCGGAGACCCGCAATGTGCGCTGGCTGATCGACCACTTCATCCGCACCCGTTGGTTCGTCGACGTCCACAGCTACACCCAGAAGATGCTCTACGTGTGGGGCGACGACCAGAACCAGTCCGTCGACCCGGCCAAGAACTTCCACAACCCCCTCTTCGACGGCAAGCGCGGACTGAAGGACGGCCTGCTCTACGCCGAGTTCATCGAGGAGGACGACGCCGACGACTCCGCCGTGCTCGCCGAGCGGTTCTGCGAGGCCCTCAAGGGCGTACGCGGCAAGGAGTACACCCCCGAGTCGGCCTTCGACCTGTACCCGACCTGCGGAACCAGCGACGACTACGCCTACGCGCGCCACATCCTCTCGGGTCAGGAGGAGGAGAAGATCCTCGCCTTCACGGTCGAGTGGGGAATGGCCTTCTCACCGCCGTGGACAGAGATGGAGAAGATCGTCCTCGATGTCGACGCCGGCCTGGCGCAGTTCTGCCTGACGGCTCGCGCCTAGGGCTGCTTCCTCCGGACCGAGGCCGAAACGGGCAGCCGACACCTCCCCGTCGGTCTCGGCTCGACAACGAGGTGGTCACAACAGTCCTCGCGAGTGGTGATCAACGGCTCCGCCGGTCATAGTGACCACTCACCCATGGTGAGGCAAGCCTCGCCTTACCCGATCGGAGAAGCGTGTCCACCGCCCTGCCCCCCGACCCGTCGGTGCCCCTCCTCCCCCACTCGCGGCGGGCGCCGGGCTGGGCGAGGAGTGCCCGGTGCGCCCGGCCGGTGGGGCTGTACGACTCGTGGTGGACGGTCGCGGGGGCCGCGCTGGCCGTCTGTGCTGCGTGGGGTGTCGCGATCTGGGTCTCGGGGCATCTGCGGGCGGATGCCTCGCTGTACACCGCAGCGCTCTTCGCGCACCTGGCAACACTGGTGCTGGGCTTCGGGGCCGTGCTCGTCGCCGATTACTACGGCCTGTTGTGGCTGACCGGCCGGATGGCGCTGACGGACGCCCTCGACGGTGCGGCCCGGTTGCACACGCCGATCTGGGCCGGCCTGACGGGCCTGGTCGGCAGCGGCATGCTGCTGCACCCGGACACCTCCTCGACGCCCACGCGGGTCAAGCTGGTGATGGTGCTGCTGCTGTCCCTCAACGGACTGCAGGCCGGCCTGCTGAACCGGCGCATGGCCGACCGTCGGCCCACCGAGCAGCCGCCGCGCCGCTTCCTGGCCTGGGGCGCCGGCACTGCCCTGATGTCCCAGGTGTGCTGGTGGGGCGCGGTGATCATCGGTTTCCGCAACAGTCAGCGATAGAGGAAGGCCGCCGACTGCAGCCTGATGGATCCAGCCACCCCTTCCCTCAAGGCACCAGCCCCGCTCCCCCTCGCTCTCGCCCGCGCGCAACCCGCACCAGCACACCCGTTTGATGGCAGTACACGACCCGTTACCGCACATCGGAAAGGGGAACAGTGTGACCGCTGCATCGGATTGGGTTCAGCGCTCGACGGACCGCACGTACTGGGCGTGGGACTCGGACGGTTGGGAGACCAAGAGCCCAGGCTGGCAGGACGTGCCGGGGGCGAAGGTCGGGCTCACGGTCGGCGGATCGATGTCGCCCTCCTACGGGGCGGTCTTCGTGGTGACCTTCAGCGCGGAGACGCTGGTGAGCTCCTCGGACCACAACAGCGTCCTCTTGCTCGACGTGCTGTTCGGCGGCGAGAGCCCGAACCCGGTCAGTGACAACCACCGTTTCTCGTCGGCGGCTTCCTCGGCGGAGTGGTCCTCGCACACCGCGCTGCGGATCATCAGCTTCGAGCCGCAGTTCAACCAGAAGGACGTCACCGCTCAGGTGCGCGTGAGCCCCAGCGACAACATCGGCACCGCCGGACTGCAGAACTGGGCCCTGAAGATCGAGCGCTACAACCTGTGACGGCGTGACAGTACGGCCGTGCGGGGCGTTGGTGCGAGCTTCGAACGACCAGGCCCACGGTGTCGACAGCCGGGCCCGTCTGCCCCACTGCTACCCGGGGGCGATTTCCTCACTGTCGGACTCGCGAAAATCTATGCTGGCTGGAGTAGACATTGGGCAGTGGTGTGGTTATGGTTTCTCTCGTAGCCGAGATCGAGCAAGGCCCGGCAGAGATGAACTGCCAGGCAGCAGTACCCGAAGTTGCAGTGCGCAGGACGGTTCGGTGGTGGAGTCTCGAAGCCAGCGTTGTTTGCAGGACGGCGACGGGGCTGACGACCGGACCGGGGGGCCCGCAGTGATCAGGGGCCGCCGTGAGCAGTACCGCAGTTCACGCAGTAGCAGTACCCGTAAGTGCAGTTCGCAGTGCACAGCAGTGAAGTCAGTGAGCAGCACCTCGGTGAAGGCGTCGGCTGCGGGCGCGCGCACCGGGAGGTTCGGCAGTGGGGTTCCAAGCCAAAGCTGACGCAGGACGGGCGACGGGGCTGGCTGCCGAAGAGCGGCGTTGTCACAGGCCGCAGAGCAGTACGCATCACCAGCAGTACGCAGGAGAGCAGTACCAGCAGTAGGTAAGTGAGTAATCCCAGAGGGAAGAACGGAGGAGCCAGGCGCCATCAGGATCGCCCGGACGGAAGACTTGAGTCCGGGTACCGCAGGACATCGATAGTGAGGTGGTCTCCGGTCAGGCAACCGCGATCCCCGCACCCCCGACAGCATTCCGGTCGGGTCCGCGGACACAGAAGGCCGACGCAGTAAGGTCGGCAGATGGTGTTGTAGTTCCTTCGGGGCCCTGGTGCCATACGGCACCAGGGCCCCTCCACGCGTTCCACAGAGAGGTGCAAATGACAGCAGATGACTCGTACGGCCGTCTCGACGACGACGACTACCCCGCCTACACCATGGGCCGGGCAGCCGAGATGCTCGGCACCACCCAGGGTTTCCTCCGCGCCATCGGCGAAGCCCGCCTCATCACCCCGCTCCGCTCCGCGGGCGGCCACCGCCGCTACTCCCGCTACCAGCTGCGCATCGCCGCCCGCGCCCGCGAACTCGTCGACCAGGGCACCCCCATCGAGGCCGCCTGCCGCATCATCATCCTCGAAGACCAGCTCGAGGAAGCCCAGCGCATCAACGCCGAATACCGCCGCGCCGCCGAATCAGCGAACCTCACGGCCACGTCCTGAGACGGCTGAGACCTGCAACTCCCCTGGACACTTCGCGGCTGGTACCCACTGCCCCCACACACCCGGCGACGTCGCGTACGGCCTGCGAATGGTCCACGAGCTCCCGCCTACCGACTGACACGCCTCCGCGCGTGTCGCAGTCATCCGATACACGCCCAATCGGCTGGCGTCGGCGCGCCCTTCACAGCGCTGGTCACTTGATCGGAGCCCATGCGAGGGCGTCACCGCAGCGGCCCGGCTTATGGGCGAGGTCCGACTTACGGAGTACAACGACAGCGGCCCGGCCCAGGCCGTAGCGCACCGCCGAATCCCACCCACGATCGAGGACGGCGATCTCCTCTTCCGCCAGCCCCGCATGCGCTGCGCGCGGAGGTACCGCCACAGTTGGTGGCTAAACGCGCCTTTTCCACAGCCGGCGTCGATCACCACCTGGCCCGGACCCGGCCCCACGAACCTGCGGAACTTGATCAGTTCCTCGGCGCTGATCATCCGGCCGACCCCTTCGCCTGCCATGTGCACCCGGTCCCACTCGGCTGCCGTGCGCGCCGCGTTCATGTCGTCGTCGTCAGTCGGCCGCAGGTAGACCTGGTGAACGCCGTACACGCCAGGCCCGACGATGACCCGCCCATTGCGGTCCGCAACCCTGTCGTGCACCTCGTCGCCAGGCTTCGGGACGTACGAGCGCTCAAGCTCGCGGCCATGGTCGGGGCGCGGCCCCATCTCCGGGACGCGCGGCATGCCGGACATCAGGACACCGCCCCGGGTCGCGGGGCTTGTTCCGCGTAGCGGAGCAGCTCACTGACAAGGGTGGCCAGATAGTTTCGACGCGCGGCTCGACCCCGTCGTCATGGAGGAAGGCTCGTCGGTCATGACGGTGTCCGACAAGCCGCGCGAGGTCTGGAGGTATGCCCGGAAGTTCGATGCCATGCGGGACGGCGCTCTTGCCCCGGCCGAGACGGCCGATTGCCTGCACCGACCAGCAAGAGAGATCTGATGACCACAAACGCCTACCTGGCCCTGGATGTGGCCGACGAGACGTCCTGGTTCAAGTCCTCGTACAGCGGCGACAACAACGGGGGCGGTTGCGTCTCGATTGCGGTGCTGACCAACCAGGTCGGCATCCGCGACTCGAAGCAGGCCAACGGCCCCGCCTTCGTCGTGCCGGCCGCCGCTTGGAGCGCCTTCGTCGACATGGTCCGCTGAGACCTCCAGTTGCCCGATCCAGCGCACAGGCCGGCGGCCCTCTCAGCCCAGAGATGAGGGGCCGCCGACCCGCCGCGTGGCCGAAACGGCGGCTTGACCGCACAGCCGTGCGGGAGCGCCTCCGTCGGCCGCGCTCCCGTACGGCACCCGTCACGCCGACTCCGCCGCCGCCCCGATTCCGAGGGCGACCAGCACACCGCCGGTGGTGCGTTCCAGGTTGCGGTGGACGCGCGGGCGGCGCAGCCAGGTGATCAGGCGGGCGGCGCAGACGGCGACGAGCAGCATCCACAGTCCCGCGATCGCCGCGTCGATGGCGCCGAAGAGCAGGGTCACGCCGAACGCCGAGCTTCCGTGCGGGAGGAACTGCGGGACGACGGCGACGAAGAAGACACCGACCTTCGGGTTCAGCAGACAGCTCAACAGGCCCTGACGGAACGCCTCGACCGTACCGGGGGCGGGCCCCGACGGCTGGTCGGCTTCATCCGTGGTCGCCGTGGTGTCCCGCGCGGCCCGGCGCAGGCGCCGCGGGCGTTGTTGCCACAGGGCCTGCGCGCCGAGGGCGATCAGGTACGCGGCTCCCGCGAGCCGTACCACCGTGAACGCGGCGTCCCACTTCTGCAGGGCCGCGGCCAGGCCGAACGCCGCGGCCACGCCCCACGCGAGGGAGCCGACCGCCGCACCGACGGCGGTGGCGCTTCCGGTGCGCCGGCCACCGCGCAGGCAGTTGCGCAGGACGAGCAGGGTGTCCGGGCCGGGGGCCATGGTCACGAGCAGGGAGAAGAGGGCGAAGCCGAGGATCGCGGTGGTCACGCGGGGCTCCTGTCGTACGAGGGGTGGGCGGAGGGCGGGCTTACGCGGGGCGGTGCCGCGATCAGCTGAAGTCGAGGTCACCGGTGCGGGTGCGCTTCAGTTCGAAGAAGTCGGGGTACGAGGCCAGCGCGCGGGCGCCGTCGAAGATGCGGGCGGCTGTCTCGCCCCGGGGTATCGAGGTGAGGACCGGGCCGAAGAAGGCGACGCCGTCGATGTGCAGGGTCGGGGTGCCGACCTCCTCGCCGACGGGGTCCATGCCCTCGTGGTGGCTCTTGCGCAGCGCGTCGTCGTGATCGCTGGTGTGGGCGGCCCCGGCCAGGTCGACGGGTAGGCCCGCCTCGGCCAGCGCCTCCTTGATCAGGTCACCGTCGATGGCGTTGCCCTGATGGTGGATGCGGGTGCCGAGGGCGGTGTAGAGGTCGCGGAGCACGGACTCGCCGTGCTGCTGAGCGGCGGCCGTGCAGACGCGGACCGGGCCCCAGCCCGTGTCGAGCAGTTCGCGATAGCGCTCGGGGAGGTCTTCGCGGCCTTCGTTGAGTACGGACAGGCTCATGACGCGGAAGCGGAGCTCGATGTCACGCAGTCGCTCGACCTCCAGGATCCAGCGCGAGGTGATCCAGGCGAAGGGGCAGAGGGGGTCGAAGTAGAAGTCGACCTTGACAGTCCCGCCATCCGGGAGGGAAGGGGCGGCGGTTGCGGCGGAAGTCGCGGAAGTCATGGCCGGAGCCTAACGCCGAGTGGTCGACCGTCGCGCCCCCGTGGGGGAGGGGCGCGACGGCCGACCGGGAATTCAACTCACCGACAGCCGATGACGATGTCCGTCACGGTGTCGGCCCGTGCGGTGACTACTCCACGACCTTGAGCAGCTTGTTGGGCGTGCCCGCACTCGGGTTGGAGACCTTGTCCGGGGTGGCGCCCTTGGTCAGCGCACCGGCGACCTGCTCCGGCGTCGCGTCCTTGTGACCGCCGAGGTAGACCGCGGCCGCGCCCGCGACGTGCGGGGTGGCCATGGACGTACCGGAGATGGTCTTGGTACCCGAGTCGCTGTCGTTCCACGCGGACGTGATGTCCGAGCCGGGGGCGTAGAGGTCGACCACGCTCCCGTAGTTGGAGAAGTCGGACTGCTGGTCGTCCTTGGTGGTGGAGGCGACGGTGATCGCCTCCGGGACGCGGGACGGGGAGCCCTGGCCCGCGTCGGTGGACTCGTTGCCCGCGGCGACGGCGAACGTGACGCCGGCGGCGACGGCCCGCTTGACGGCCGCGTCGAGGGCCTCGTCGGCGCCGCCGCCGAGGCTCATGTTGGCGACGGACGGGCCCTTGTGGTTCTTGACGACCCAGTCGATGCCCGCGACGACCTGCTCGGTGCTGCCGGAGCCGTTCGCGTCGAGCACCCGGACGGCCACGATCTTGGCCTTCTTGGCGACACCGTGCGCGCTACCGGCGATGGTGCCCGCGACGTGCGTGCCGTGGCCGTTGCCGTCGTCCGCGTTGTCGTCGTTGTCGATGGCGTCGAAGCCGGACGAGGCGCGCCCGCCGAAGTCCTTGTGGCTGATGCGCACGCCGGTGTCGATGACGTACGCGGTGACGCCCTCACCCGCCCCGTCGGGGTAGGCGTACTTGCCGTCACCCTTGGTGTCGGCCTGGTCGATGCGGTCCAGACCCCAGGAGGGTGGGGCCTCCTGGGTGCCGGTGGCGGTGAAGCGGTGGTTCTGCACGACCTTGGCGACGGACGGGTCGGCGGCGAGCCGCTTCGCCTCCGCCTCGTCCAGGCCGCTGGCGGAGAAGCCGCGCAGCGCCGAGTCGTACGTGCGGTTCAGCTTGCCGCCGTACCGCTTGGCGAGGTCCTTGCCTTCTGCCGTGACGGCCTTGGCGCCGACGGATTCGGCACTCTTTCCGTCCTTCAGCATGACGATGTAGCTGCCGTCGATCGCGCCCTTGGCATTCGCGCCGTAGACGGTTCCTTCGGCGGGAGCGGCACCGGCGGGCAGAGCCAGCAGGGTGGCTCCGGCGGTGACGGCGGTCATGGCGGATATCGCCAGTACGAGACGCCGCTTGCCGACGCGCTTATGGGTTGCCATACGAGGGTTCCTCCTCGTGAGGATGTGGGGGGGAAATTGAGCGTTCATCAAACGTCACCCGGAGCACGGAAGGGATTGCTCCGGGTGACTCGAAACCCTGTCGGATTTACCGTGCTCAATTCAAGATCCACACGAAGGTGTGACATACGCAACGCTCTTGCGTAATTTCAAACCCCGCTGAACGGAGCCAAATTGGACAGTCGATTGACAATCACTGTCAGGTTTTACCTTCGGGACACATTCCAACTAACGCCCGAACGAGGGGACTTCAGAGCAGCGCGCCGCTCACTTGCGCAGTTCCGCCTCGATGAGATCGGCCGCATAGGACGTCCCGCCTTCCGCCGCCAACTCCGCCCGGAGTTCCGCCGAACGGGCCGCCACCGCAGGGTCGTTCACGAGCTCCAGGACCGCCGCGCGCAGCGTCGCCGCGTCGGCCCGCTCCATCGGTACGTGCTTGCCGACGCCCAACTCCTCGATCAGCGCCGCGTTACCGAACTGGTCGACCGCCTGCGGCACGGCGACCATCGGCACCCCGCAGGCCAGGCCCTCCTGCGAGCCGCCCATGCCGGCGTGCGTGATGAAGGCGTCGGCCTTCTGGAGCACCGCCAGCTGCGGAATCCACGAGCGCACCTCGAAGTTGGCCGGGATCGTGCCCAGTTCGCGGACGTCGACCTGCTTGCCGATCTGGAGCAGTACGTGCCAGCCCGGCAGGTCACCGAAGGCCTCGATGCACGCGCGGTAGAAGCCGGGCTGCTTGGTGAAGGTGGAGCCGAGCGAGATGAGCAGAACCTTTTCCGCGTCGGCGGGGCGCTCCCAGTCGCCCTGGTCGGCCCGGTCGCCCTGGCAGGGGCCGGTGAAGGTGTAGACGGACTCGTCGACCCGGTCGGCGTGGGGCTGCATGGCGCGCGGGATGACGGCGAGACAGCGGTCCGGGCGGCCCATGAAGGTGTCGGGGTCGATGTCCATGCCGTTCTCGGCGATCCAGGCGGCGAACCCCTCGTAGAAGGCGATGCCGCGCGGGGTGCGCTTGACCGGGTCCATGACGGCCGCCGCGACCTCGTGCTCGTAGCCCTCCCAGGCGACGAGGTTCGGCGAGAGCTGGACGACCGGCACCTGCCAGCGGTGCCCGAGGACCCGCGCGGGGTAGGCGGTGATGTCGTACAGGACCAGATCCGGCTCGTCGCCCTCGTACGCCGCGATGAGCTGCGGCAACGCCTGGACGGCATCGGCGAGGAACGGCTCCATGTGGTCCATCACCTCGGTGCCCCAGGCGTCGGGGTCGCCGTCGGCCGGGAGGGTCGAGGTGTACATCTTCGGCTCGGCACCGGTGGCGGCGACGCGCTCCGCGAAGGACTCGGGGATGGCGTAGGTGACGCGGTGGCCACGGGCGACGAGTTCGCGGATGACGTCCAGGCTGGGGTTCACGTGCCCGTGGGCCGCGATGCTGAACATGGCGATATGGGCGGGGCGGGGAGTGGTCATGCCCGGAGATTAGACGAGACGATACGTCTCGTGCAAATGATTTAACGTCAGCCTTCCTGCCCGCCCGGTGCCCGCGCGGCTGCCCACCCGGTGCCACCGGGCTCCCGGCCGGAGGGGACAATCTCGGTGATCGGCCAGGTGGCGCCGACACGGCAGGTACGGAGGGTACGAGTGGTGGATCAAGTGGCCTCGACGGATCCGGCGAACGTGCCCTTCACGGAACAACGGGCGCGCGAGCTCCTCTCGGCGGTCGTTCCGGCGGCCGACGCGGAGCTCCTCGCGCTCGGGGAGAACGCGGTCTTCGCCTCCGGGGACCTCGTCGCCAAGGTGGGGCGCGACGCCTCGCTGGTGGACCGGGCCCGTCACGAACTGCGCGTCGCCGCCTGGCTCGCGGAGTGCGGCATCCCGGCGGTGCGGGCGGCCGCACCCGAGGTGCTGCCGGCCGACGGGCACCCGGTGACGCTCTGGCACCGGCTCCCCGCGCCGCCCCGCCCCGCCGGCCCCGCCGACCTCGCCGAACTGCTGCGGCTGATCCACGCACTGCCGGAACCGGACTTCGCGCTGCCGCGGCGCGAACTGCTCGGCGGGGTCGAGCGGTGGCTGCGGCTGGCCGGGGACGCGATCGACCCGGCCGACGCCGCGTATCTGCGGGAGCGGCGGGACGGTTTCGCGGCGGCGGCCGCCGCGCTGACACCACAGCTGCCCCCGGGGCCGATCCACGGCGACGCCTCGCCGCGCAACGTCCACATCGGACCGGACGGACCGGTGCTGGTGGACCTGGAGACGTTCGCCGGGGATCTGCGGGAGCACGACCTGGTGGTGATGGCGCTCAGCCGGGACCGGTACGGGCTGGACCCCGACGCCTACGACACCTTCGTCCGGACCTACGGCTGGGACGTACGGGAGTGGGCGGGCTGCGCGGTGCTGCGTGGGGCGCGGGAGACGGCGAGCTGCGCGTGGGTGGCCCAGCACGCGCCCGGGAACCCGGCGGCGCGCGCCGAGTTCGGCCGCCGGGTCGCGTCCTTGCGGGACGGCGACCCGGCAGTGCGGTGGTACCCCTTCTGACCGGGTCCCCGGCCGGGGACCGCTAGCCCGGGTTCTGCAGGATCCAGACGGTGCCCGTGCCGGGGCGGTACAGGGTCAGATGGTCCTGCCTGCCCGAACCGCCGTAGTCGAAGGCGAACGCCCGGTCGGCCGCCGACCGCAGGTCGTACCCTCCGATGCCCCGGC
>NZ_JACHJG010000016.1:0-92717 GCF_014203545.1 Streptomyces netropsis | reverse complement strand
CCCGGGTCACCCTGCGCGTACACCGGCGTGAATTGGCCACCCCGATTCCGCAGAATCCAGAACGTCCCCGTCCCCGGCCGGTACAACGCCAGATGGTCCAGCTTGCCCGACCCGTCGAAGTCGAAGGCGAACGCCCGGTCGGCCGCCGACCGCAGGTCGTACCCTCCGATGCCCCGGCCCGGGTCACCCTGCGCGTACACCGGCGTGAATTGGCCACCCCGATTCCGCAGAATCCAGAACGTCCCCGTCCCCGGCCGGTACAACGCCAGATGATCCGACTTGCCCGAACTCTCGTAATCGAACGCGAATGCCTGGTCCGCCGGAGACTTCAGGTCATATCCCCCGATGCCCTTTCCCGGGTCGCCCTCGGAATGGACGGGGTCGAACCGGCCGCCGCGATTGCGCAGAATCCAGAACGTGCCGGTGCCGGGCCGATAGAGCGCGAGATGGTCGAGCCTGCCCGAACTCGTGTAATCGAAGGCGAAAACGCGATCCGCCGCCGACTTCAGGTCATATCCACCGATGCCCATTCCGGGGTCGCCCTCGGAAAAGACCGGGCCGAACGTCCCGCCCTCGTTCCGCAGAATCCAGAGGGTGCCCGTGCCCGGGCGGTACAGGACCAGATGGTCGAGCCTTCCCGAGCCGCTGTAGTCGAAGGCGAACGCCTGGTCCGCCGGGGACCTCAGGTCGTAGCCGCCGATGCCCGAGCCCGGATCGCCCTGCCGGTACACGGGGGTGAACCGGCCGCCCTCGTTCCGCAGGATCCAGAAGGTGCCGGTGGCGGGGCGGTAGAGCGCCAGGTGGTCGAGCCTGCCCGAACTCGCGTAGTCGAACGCGAAGGCCCGGTCCGCCGCCGACCTCAGGTCGTACCCGCCGATCCCCTGGCCGGGGTCCTCCTGCTGGAAGACGGGACGGAAGAGGCGGGTCGTGAACGAGGAGCGGGCGCCGTCGAGCGTGGCGTCCATACGGGTCTTCTGGCCCTGGGTGAACATGAACATCGCCGCGTCGTCCGTGTAGTCCATGTAATTCATGAACATGTCGCCGTTGGGGCCGTTGTTGCAGGTCACATGGGGGAACGTGGGTCGGCCGGCGTTCGGGCCGCCCTGGTTGGGGGTGTCGGCGACATGGTCCGTGCCGCTGCATCCGGTGCCGTCGTCACCCCAGATGTGGAACAGGTTGAGCCAGTGCCCGACCTCGTGCGTCGCCGTGCGGCCGAGATCGAAGGGCGCCGTGGCCGTGCCGGTGGTGCCGAAACCGGTGTGCGTGATCACCACACCGTCGGTGGCGGCCGGACCGCCGGGGAACTGCGCGTAGCCCAGCAGCCCACCCCCCAGCGGGCAGACCCACATGTTCAGATACCGGTCGGCGGGCCAGGCGTCGTGACCGCCGCGCGCGGCCGACTTGACCGCGTCGTCGGTGCCGAAGCTCGCCGTCCCGGTCCGGGTGCGGGTGATGCCGCTGGTCGGCCGGCCCGCCGGGTCGTGGGTCGCGAGGCGGAATTCGACGCCGCAGTCCGCGACGATCGACTGCCAGACACCCGGCACCCGGGCGACGTCCGGATTGAGCTTGCGGAAGTCCCGGTTGAGGACGTCGAGCTGGCCGGCGATCTGGGCGGCGCCGACGTTCTCCTCGTCGGTGCGGTGGACCACGTGGACGACCACGGGAATGCGGGTCACCCCGACCCGGGCGGCCTGCTCCCCGCCGCGCTCGTACCCGAAGGCGCGGTTCTCGACGGCGGTACGGGCGGCCGCGTAGGCGGGGTTCTCGCTGAGCAGTCTGCGATGGGCTTCCATCGTCCCGCAGAGCTGACTCCCGGCGGACCGGCTCGCGGCGTTCGGCTCCTGGCTCTCGGGCACGCTGCGCCTCCTCGAATCGCCGCGGAACGCGGCCGTGGGGGGAGATGGCGGGCCCGATACGGATTACGGTAGCCCCGCACCCCCGGGAGGGTGATGGGCATCACACAACCCGGGGCAAGTGCCATGAGGCATTCCGGATCCGGGTAAACCGGGTGATTTCAGAGGTGCGTGAGGCGCGGCGAGCCGCCCGGACCCACCGAACCGTCACCCGGAACGGCCCTCAAGATCCGCTCCTGAAACCCCCGGCCCCGGTCCGTCAGCGCAGCGGCCAGCGCGGATCGACGACCGCCTCCGGGTCTCCCTGCCGGCGCAGCCACTTCTGATAGCCCGCCGCCCACTCGCCGTACCACCCCACCTGCTCGCGGTGGAGTGCCCAGAGGTCCGCCTCCGCCACCCGCGGATACCGCTCGGCGACCGCGCAGGCGACCCGCACCGCCGCGAGCGCGTCCGCCCCGGCCTCGTGCGCGCTGTCCAGCACGACGCCGTACTCGCCGCAGACCGCCTCGAGATTGCGCTTGCCCTTGCGGTAGCGGTCGACGGCCCGGTCGATGGTGAGCGGGTCGACGACCGGACCGACTCCCCCGTCGCCGTCGTCGCCCAGCCGCTCGCCGAGCGAGGGCAGGCCGTGCCGCCGCAGCTCCGCCGCCAGCATGCTGAGGTCGAAGCAGGCGTTGTACGCGACGACGGGCACGCCCACCGACCAGTGGCCGACCAGGGCGTCCGCTATCTCGTCGACCACCTCGCGGGCGGGCCTGCCCAGCGCCGTCGCGCGCTCGCTCGTGATGCCGTGTATGGCCGCGGCCTCGGCCGGGATGGGAACTCCCGGATCCGCCAGCCACTCCCGGCGCCCCGTCGGCTCGCCGCCCTTGGCCTCGACGACGGCCGCCGTGACGATCCGCGACTCCCCCGGGTCGGTGCCCGTGGTCTCCAGGTCGAACCCGATCAACAGCTCCCGGTGCCACCCCATCGCGGCCCCCCTTCGTGGTGCTTCCCCCGACTGGTCCCCAGCGTCGCACGCCCCACTGACAATCGGCCCGCACAAGATCCGGTACCGGCCGATCCGCATCGGGCCGCCTCCCCGGGGAGGTCACCCGGGGAAGATCACGAGGTCACGACACCGGACGCGAGTCCGCCCACACACCCTCGAACTCCTCGCGGTACGTCTCGAAGAGCCCGTGCTCCTGCTCCCGTCCGTCGCGCACCACGTGCCGGCCGCCACCGCGCAGCACCAGCACCGGCGCCTCCATCCCGCGCGCCTTGCGCAGATAGGACTGCACCACCGCGAGCCCGTCCGAGCCGTCGCCGTTGACGAGATAGGCCGTGAAGCGCGGCGTCTCGTCGAAGACCCGGATCTCGAAGGCGGCGGTGTCGCGCAGCCGGTCCCGCACCCGCCGCATGTGCATGATGTTCATCTCCACGGACCGGCTCATCTCGCCCTTTTTGATGCCCAGTTCGCGCTCGCGCCGGCGGACCGCGCTGCTCGCCGGGTTGAGGAAGAGCAGCCGGGCCCGGCAGCCGGCCTCGGCCAGCCGGATGAGGCGGCGCCCCGAGTAGTTCTGGACGAGCAGGTTCAGCCCTATGCCCACCGCGTCGAGGCGGCGGGCGCTGCCGAAGAGGTCCTCCACGGGCAGCTGCCGCTGGAGCCGCACCCGGTCGGGGTGGACGCCGATGACGTCGGCGTAGCGGTCCCCCACCAGGTCTTCCACCGCGTCGATGGGCAGCCGGTCGGCGGACGGGGCACCGCCGCTGCCGCCGCCGAGGATGTTCAGCAGCCGCGCGGAGGCCCGCTCGGCCTGCGCGAGCACCGTCTCGGACAGGGCCCGGTTGCGGGAGACGACGTTGCGCGCCACCTCCAGCTCGTCCAGCGCGAGTTCGAGGTCGCGCCGGTCGTCGAGGTACGGCTCGAAGCACGGCCAGTGCTGTACGAGCAGCTCCCGCAGCTGCGGGAGGGTGAGGAAGCTGAGGACGTTGTCGTCGGCCGGGTCCAGCAGATAGCCCTTGCGGCGGCTCACCTCCCGGACCGCCGCGGCCCGCTGCACCCACTCCTGTCCGGCGGGCCCGGCGGCGGCGACGACCCACTCGTCCTCGCCGTGCACGGGCTCGTAGACAGGCCGCAGCACGGCGGCCACGACGGCGCGCAGCCGCTGCTCCACCAGATTCAGCCAGATGTAGGCCCGCCCCGCCCGCCGTGCGCGGGTGCGTACCTCGCTCCAGGCGTCGGCGTTCCAGTCCAGCTCCGCCCCGATCTCCATCGGGCGGGCCAGGGAAACCGCGCCGGGTGGCGCGTCGGTCGAACCGTCTCCCCCGGGAACGCCGTCGCCAGGGGGCAGCTCCAGTCCGCCCGAGCTCACCAGTGCACCGCCTTCCGCCCCCGTCCAACGATCAAGGCAGACTACTGTGCGGGCGGGAGGCGGTGCACCCGCTCGTTGCCAGTCGTCGGTCAACTGTCCCACCGCACGAGGCGGTTGTTTCCGGCCGTGGTGGCCGAAGTGAGCGGATTCATAGCGCGGGCCCCGGCCGTCACCCGGTTGGACGAGCCGAACGGGGCGCAAGAAGGAGGTGCCGGTCTCCTTTTGGGGAAGATCTGCGGAAAGGCCCGCTCGGCCGCGTCGGTTGGGAAAGGATTCCGGGTCGGCCTCGTACAGGAGTCCTCACGGCGCCCCATGGCGCCCGGGGATTCGCCTCGGAAGACCCTACGAAGCACCTCCGGAAGACCCCGGAAGACCCCCCGGAAGAAGTGGAAGAGTCGACTCATGCAGGTGTGGCCGGGACAGGCGTACCCCCTCGGTGCCACGTACGACGGCGCCGGCACCAACTTCGCGGTCTTCTCGGAGGCCGCCGAGCGGATCGAGTTGTGCCTGCTGCACGACGACGGTTCGGAGACGGCGGTGGAGCTGCGCGAGAGCGACGCGTTCGTCCGGCACGCCTATCTGCCGGGCATCATGCCGGGCCAGCGGTACGGCTTCCGCGCGCACGGCCCGTACGAGCCCGAGCGCGGGCACCGCTGCAATTCCGCCAAGCTGCTGCTGGACCCGTACGCCCGGGCGGTGAGCGGTGCCGTCGACTGGGGGGAGGCGGTGTACGGCTATCGCTTCGGGCGGCCCGAGAAGCGCAACGACATGGACTCGGCGCCGCACATGATGACCTCGGTGGTCGTCAACCCGTACTTCGACTGGGGCGACGACCGGCCGCCGCGCACCGACTATCACCGTACGGTCATCTATGAGGCCCATGTGAAGGGCCTGACGATGCGACACCCGGCGCTGCCGGAGGAGGTGCGCGGGACCTACGCGGCGCTGGCGCACCCGGCGGTCATCGAGCATCTGACGGAGCTGGGGGTGACGGCGATCGAGCTGATGCCGGTCCATCAGTTCGTGAACGACCACCGGCTGGTGGACGCGGGGCTGGCCAACTACTGGGGCTACAACACCATCGGTTTCTTCGCCCCGCACAACGCCTACGCGTCCTGGGGAGACCGGGGCCAGCAGGTGCTGGAGTTCAAGTCGGCGGTGCGGGCGCTGCACGCCGCGGGCATCGAGGTCATCCTCGACGTGGTCTACAACCACACCGCCGAGGGCAATCACCTCGGCCCCACCCTCTCCTTCCGCGGTCTGGACAACGCCTCGTACTACCGGCTGACGGACGACCCGCGCTACTACATGGACACCACCGGCACCGGCAATTCCCTGCTGATGCGCAGCCCGCACGTCCTCCAGCTCATCATGGACTCGCTGCGCTACTGGGTGACCGAGATGCGGGTGGACGGTTTCCGGTTCGATCTGGCGGCGACGCTGGCCCGGCAGTTCCACGAGGTGGACCGGCTGTCGTCGTTCTTCGACCTGGTGCAGCAGGATCCGGTGGTCAGCCGGGTGAAGCTGATCGCCGAGCCGTGGGACGTCGGGGAGGGCGGTTACCAGGTCGGGAATTTCCCTCCCCTGTGGGCCGAGTGGAACGGCAAGTTCCGCGACACCTCCCGGGACATGTGGCGCGGTGAGCCCGCCACGCTGGCGGAGTTCGGCTCCCGGCTGACCGGCTCCTCCGACCTCTATCAGGGGGACGGCAGGCGGCCGCTGGCCTCCGTCAACTTCGTGACGTGTCACGACGGCTTCACCCTGCACGACCTGGTCTCCTACCACCACAAGCACAACGAGGCCAACGGCGAGGACAACCGGGACGGCGAGAGCCACAACCGGTCGTGGAACTGCGGGGCCGAGGGCGAGAGCGACGACCCCGAGGTGCTGGCGCTGCGCGAGCGCCAGATGCGCAATTTCATCGCCACCCTGATGGTGTCGCAGGGGGTGCCGATGCTGAGCCACGGCGACGAGTTCGCCCGCACCCAGGGGGGCAACAACAACGCCTACTGCCAGGACTCCGAGCTGTCGTGGGTGCGCTGGCCGTACCCGGCGGACGAGACCTCCGCCCGGGCCCGGCGGATGCTGGCCTTCACGCGCGCGATGATCTGGCTCCGTCGCGACCACCCGGTCTTCCGGCGCCGCCGCTTCTTCCACGGCCGCCCGGTGCAGGGCACGCACGACGAGCTGTCGGACATCGCCTGGTTCACCCACGAGGGTGAGGAGATGCGGGACGGCGACTGGCAGGCCGCCCACGCGAAGTCGCTGACCGTCTTCCTCAACGGGGGCGCGATCTCCGAGCCGGGGCCGCGCGGCGAGCCGATCGTCGACGACTCCTTCCTGCTGATGTTCAACGCCCACGGGGAGGCGCTGGACTTCGTCGTGCCCGTGGACCACGGGAGGCAGTGGCAGGTCGTGGTCGACACCGCCCGCGAGCAGGGCGTGGAGACCAACGGGCCCAAGGTCCAGGCCGGTGACCACCTGACGCTCCTGGACCGCAGCCTGACCATCCTGCAACGTCCGGCGTAGGCAGGCTGCGCAGGACGGCCCGGCCGACCGCTGCACGCGGCCTAGTCCCTTGCGGCATCACCGCCCGTTGCGGGTACGTACGTTCCCATGACGCCCGACAGCACCGCGCCGCCCCCGACCGCCACCTACCGGCTCCAGCTCCAGCCCGGCTTCCCCTTCGCCGCGGCCCGGAAGGCCGTGCCCTACATCGCCTCGCTCGGGGTGTCGCATCTGCATCTGTCGCCGGTGCTGGAGGCGGTGCCGGGCTCCGACCACGGCTACGACGTGGTCGACCATTCAGCGGTCCGGGCGGAGCTGGGCGGTGAGGAGGGGCTGCGCGCGCTGGCCCGTACCGCCCGGGAGCACGGGCTCGGGCTGGTCCTCGACATCGTGCCGAACCACATGGCGGTGCCCGTGCCCGCGCGGCTGAACGGGCCGCTGTGGGAGGTCCTGCGGGACGGCCCGGCGTCGCCGTACGCGCGCTGGTTCGACATCGACTGGGCCGAGCACGGCGGGAAGGTGCTGCTGCCGGTGCTGGGCGGCCGGCTCGGCGAGGAGCTGGCCCATCTGCGCGTGGTGGACGGCGAGCTGCGCTGTCACGACCACGTCTTCCCGCTGCGGCCCGGCACCGAGCGGCTGCCGCTGCCGGAGCTGCTGGACGCCCAGTGGTACCGGCCCGCCTGGTGGCGGCTGGCCCGCACCGAGGTGAACTACCGGCGCTTCTTCACCATTTCCACGCTGATCGCGGTCCGCGTGGAGGACCCCGAGGTCTTCGCCGCCACCCACGCCACGGTGCTCCGGCTGCTGCGCGAGGGGGTGATCGAGGGCCTGCGGATCGACCACCCGGACGGGCTCGCGGACCCGGCCGGCTACCTCCGCCGGCTGGGGAAGGCGACGGGTGGCTGCTGGACGGTCGTCGAGAAGATCCTCAGCGGCGACGAACGGCTGCCCGCCGACTGGCCCGTGGCCGGGACGACCGGCTACGACGCCCTGCGCCACCTCGACGGCCTCTTCGTCGACCCGGAGGGCGCCGCCGCGCTGACGGCCGCGTACCGCGCCTTCACCGGCGGGCCGCCCGACCGGGGCGGCGACTGGCCGGCGACGGTGCGGCGCGCGGCCTACAAGGTCGTCACCCATGAACTCGCCGCGGAGGTCGAGCGGCTGGTCCGCACCATCGACCGGGCCCGCGACACCTCGCCCCTGCTGCGCGACCACGCCCCGTGGGCCCTGCGCACCGCCCTGCGCGAGATCCTCGTCCGGCTGCCCGTCTACCGCCCGTACGCGGTGCCCGGGGAGCCGGTGGCCCCGGTGGACGCCGCGCTGCTGGACGAGGCGGCCCAGGGCGCCCGGACGGCCTTCTCCGTGCCCGAGGAGGCGTCGGCGGTGGAGGTCGTGCGGGACGCGGCCCTCGGCCGGCTCGGGGACGGTCCGGACCACCGGGACTTCTGCGCGCGGTTCGCGCAGACCGCGTCCGCGCTGCGCGCCAAGTCGGTGGAGGACACGGCCTTCTACCGCTACGCGCCCCTGCTGTCCGCCAACGAGGTCGGCGGCACCCCGCAGCGGCCCGCGGTCTCCCCGGGCGAGTTCCACGCCTACTGCGCCCGGCTGCACCGCGACTGGCCCGCCACCGGGACGGTGCTGTCCACCCACGACACCAAGCGCAGCGCGGACGCGCGGGCGAGGATCGCGGCGCTGACGCAGTACCCGCGGCAGTGGGCCGATCTGATGGACCGGCTGGCGGCCCGGGTGCCGGCGCCGGACCCGCATGTGGCGTGGGTGGCCTGGCAGAGCGCGCTGGGTCTCGGCGGGCCGGACGGCTCCTGCACCGCCGACGCGGGGCGGCTCGTCCCCGCGGTCCTCAAGAGCGTGCGCGAGGCCGCGCTGCGCACGACGTGGACGGAGCCGGACGCGGCCTACGAACGGGCGGTGGAGGAGTTCGTCGCGACCGGCCCGTGCGGGCCGCCCCGCGCCGCGCTCGCGCCCCTGGTCCGCGAGATGGGCCCGGCGGTGCGGGCCAACGTCCTCGGTGCCGCGTTGCTGCACCTCACCATGCCGGGCGTGCCGGATCTCTACATGGGCACCGAGGGGGACTACACGGCGCTCGTCGACCCGGACAACCGCCGGGTGCCGGAGTTCCCCGACGGGCCGCTCCCCGATCCGGTCCCGGTGGTCGGCGGACTCCGGGCGGAGAAGCTGTGGCTCACCCGTACCGCGCTGCTGCTGCGGCGGGACCGTCCCGGCTGGTTCGCCGCCGAGGCCGCGTACGAGCCGCTGACCGCGCTCGGCCCGGCCGCCGAGCACTGTGTGGCATTCACCCGTTCGAGCGAGGTCGTCACCGCCGTGACCCGGCTGTCCCGCCGGCTCGCGGACGCGGGCGGCTGGCGGGACACGACGCTGGTGCTGCCCGGCGGCGGCCGGTGGCGCGAGCTGCTGACCGATCGGGCGTACGAGGGCGGGGCGCCGCTGTCGGAGCTACTGGACCGCTACCCCGTGGCGCTGCTGGTGAGGGCCTGAGCGGTGGCCGGGAAGGCCAGCTCCTGGCTGAGGCGCACGAAGGCGGCGGCGATCCCGGTGAGTTCCACCCGGGACCAGGCGGTCTGTTCACGGCGCCAGGGCGGGTCGACGCGGACGACCGCCGCGTCGGTGACGTCCCGGGCGAGGTGCAGGGGCGCGGCGACGAGGCCCACGCCGGCCACCGCCATCCGGACGGCCGTGGAGGAGTGCGCGGTCCACACGCCCGTACGGGGTGCGAAGCCGCTCCGCTCGCAGACCCAGTCCAGCCAGCGCTGTCCCTGCACCACCGGTTCGAGGGCGCAGCGCACCCATACGCGGTCCGCCAGTTCCGTCAGCCGCACCGGTTCCGCGCGGACCGCGAGCGGGTCGTCGGCCGAGGTGATCAGCATGATCTCCTCGTGGCCGAGCGGGACCACGGGACCGGGCCAGTCCTCCGGCCGGGGGCCGACGGCGATGTCGGCCACGCCGCGCTCCATGTGATCGCGCAGTTCCTCGGTGGTGGCGTATTCATGGAGGTGCAGCAGGACTGCGGGGTACTCGCGCCGCCAGCGGGCGAAGACGGGCGGCAGCACGCCGACCGCGAGCGCGTGCAGTGTCGCGATGTGCAGCTCGCCGCCCGCCGCCCCGGCCGCGGCCTTCGCCGCGCGGCGGGCCTGTTCGGCGCTGCGCACCGCCAGTTCGGCGTGCGGCAGGAAGGCGCGGCCCATGGGCGTGAGCCCGATGCCGCGCGAGCGCCGCTCCAGCAGCGGGCCGCCGACCTCCCGCTCCAGTGCCTTGATCTGGTGGGAGAGCGCGGACTGGGTGACGTTGAGCGCCTCGGCGGCCCGGGTGAAGGACTCCTCCCCCACCACCGCGACCAGGTACTCCATCTGTCGCAGACTCAACGGGACTCCTCTCGGGGCTGTGGGCAGCCGCTATGAACGACTGTCATCGATTCGATCGAAAGATTGCGTTGGACTCATGATCGCTCGCGGCGCAGGCTGACGTCATGCATGAAACAGATGTCTTCGTCATCGGTGGCGGCACCGGCGGGTACGGCACCGCGCTGCGCGCCGCCGCGCTCGGGCTCGATGTCGTCCTCGCGGAACGCGATCTGGTGGGCGGTACCTGTCTGCACCGCGGCTGCATCCCGAGCAAGGCGATGCTGCACGCGGCGGAGCTGGTGGACGGGATCGCCGAGGCGCGGGAGCGGTGGGGGGTGAAGGCGACGCTCGACTCCGTCGACTGGTCCGCGCTGACCGCCACCCGCGACGACATCGTCTCCCGCAACCACAAGGGCGTGGAGGGTCACCTGTCCCACGCGCGGGTGCGCGTGGTGCGCGGTTCCGCCTCGCTGACGGGCGCCCGCGGCGTCCGGATCGACTCGGGTGCCGAGGCGGGCACCGAGTGGACCGTGCGGCGCGGCATCGTGCTCGCCACGGGTTCGCGGCCGCGCACGCTGCCGGGGCTGGAGCCGGACGGCGAGCGGGTCGTCACCAGTGACGACGCGTTGTTCGCACCGGGTCTGCCCGGCTCGGTGCTGGTGCTGGGCGGCGGCGCGATCGGCGTCGAGTACGCCTCCATGCACCGGTCGATGGGTGCCGGGGTGACGCTGGTGGAGGCGGCCGACCGGCTGCTGCCGCTGGAGGACGCCGACGTGAGCCGGCATCTGACCCGGGGGCTGAAGAAGCGCGGCATCGACGTCCAGGTGGGCGCGCGGCTGGAGGACGCGCGGCCGTACGAGGGCGGGGTGCGGGCCACCGTCCGCACCGCGCGCGGGGAGTTCCGCGTCGTGGAGGCCGAGCGGCTGCTGGTGGCCGTGGGCCGGGTGCCGGTCACCGACGGGCTGGGGCTGGCGGCCGCCGGACTGGCCACGGACGCGCGGGGGTTCGTCGCTCCGGCCGACTGGGCGCGCCTGGAGACGTCCGTGCCCGGCATCCATGTGGTCGGCGATCTGCTGCCGCCGCCGTCCCTGGGGCTGGCGCACGCGTCCTTCGCCGAGGGGCTGGTGGTCGCGGAGACCCTCGCGGGCGGGGCGCCACGGCCGGTCGACTACGCCGCCGTGCCGCGGGTCACCTACTCCAGCCCGCAGACGGCGTCCGTGGGACTGTCCGAGGCCGAGGCGCGGGAGCGGGGCCACGAAGTGGAGGTCAATTCCATGCCTCTGACGGCGGTCGCCAAGGGCATGGTGCACGGGCAGGGCGGGATGGTGAAGGTCGTCACGGAGGCGGGGGCGACGACCGGGGGCGGGGGCCGGGTGCTGGGCGTGCACCTGGTGGGCCCGCACGTCTCGGAGATGATCGCGGAGAGCCAGCTGATCGTCGGCTGGGACGCCGAGGCCGTCGACGTGGCCCAGCACGTCCACCCGCATCCGACGCTCTCGGAGGCGGTCGGCGAGGTGTTCCTGTCCCTGGCCGGCCGGGGGCTGCACCAGCAGTAAGGACGGCGGGCGGGAAAAGCGTTGGACGCCTGGGTGATCATCTCCTAGCGTTCCGGGGCCGCCGACCGGAAGTAGGACCTCAATGACCGAGCTGGTCATCCGTGCGCTCACCGAGAACGACACCGCTCTCTTCACGTCCCTGCCCGACCCCGGCCTCGTCGGCCGGGCAGCCTTCGGCCACACCTATGCGCCCGTCCACGAGGGCGGTGAGTACCGCCCCGACTGGACCTGGGTCGCGCTGCGCGACGGCAAGGTCGTGGCGCGCGCCGCCTGGTGGGGCGGGTCCGGCGACGAGACGCCGAAGGCCCTCGACTGGTTCGACTTCGCCGAGGGCGAGGACGAGGCCGCGGTCCGGCTGCTGCGCACGGCGCCGCTGCGGACCGAGTACTCCTTGCTGGCGCCGCCCGGGTGGCGGGACCGGCCGGAGACCCGGGCGGCCGGCGAGGCCCGGATCGCCGCGGCCGAGGCCGCCGGCCTGCGCCACCTGGTCGACCGCTTCCGCTACGAGTGGACGACCGCCTGCGGGCTGCCGGAGCGGCCCGGGCGGCTCACGTTCCGGGCCGAGCCCGACGACGCGGTGATACGGGATGTGGTGCGCCGTACGCATCAGGGCACCCTCGACGCCCACGACCGGCGGAACATCGCCGAGCTCGGGCCGGACGCGGCCGTCGACGAGTTCATGGGCTTCCTCGAGTGGCTGCCCTCGCCGCGCGCGTGGTGGAAGCTCGCCTACACCGACGGCGAGCCGGTCGGCATCCAGGTGCCCGCGCACAACCCCGTGGGGCCGTGCGTGGGGTACATCGGGGTCCTGCCGGAGCAGCGCGGCCACGGCTACGCGTACGACCTCCTCGTGGAGTGCACCCACGACCTGGTCGCCGAGGGCGCGACGTGGATCGCTGCGGCCACCGACCAGGGCAACCATCCGATGGCGGCCAATTTCGCGAAGGCGGGCTACCCGATCACCCAGGAGCGCGTCGACCTCGTTCCGCCGCAGTCCGACTGACTCCACCTCAGCTGACTGCCCGCCACGTGACGGGCGGGCAGCGGGCATCCGAACGGCCCGGGCCGGGCACCATGAACAGCACCGTCGTCGAGAGGAGCCGGCTGTGCTGTTCGAGGTGTGGGCGCCGAACGCCGGACGGGTGGTGCTGCGCGCGGCGGACCGCGAGCACCCCATGGAGCGCGATCCGGCCCGCGCGGGCTGGTGGCGGTGCGCGGCACCCGCGGCCGCCGGGGACCGCTACGGCTTCGCGCTCGACGGCGGGCCCGTACTGCCCGACCCGCGCTCCCGCCGCCAGCCGGACGGACCCGACGGGCTCAGCGCGGTCGTCGATCCGGCCGTCTTCGACCAGCGGCCGTGGGCGGGCCGCGCGCTGCCCGGCGCGGTCCTCTACGAGCTGCACATCGGCACGTTCACCCCCGAGGGCACCTTCGACGCGGCCGCCGAACGGCTGCCGCACCTGGCCGACTTGGGCATCACCCATGTGGAACTCATGCCCGTGTGCCCGTTCCCGGGCACGCACGGCTGGGGGTACGAGGGGGTGTCCCTCTGGGCCGTCCACGAGCCCTACGGCGGCCCGGCGGGCCTGCGGCGCTTCGTGGACGCGGCCCACACGCTGGGCCTCGGCGTCGTCCTCGACGTCGTGCACAACCACCTGGGCCCGTCCGGCAACCACCTGCCCGCCTTCGGGCCGTACTTCACCGACACCCACCACACGCCGTGGGGCGCGGCCGTCAACCTCGACGCCCCCGGCTCCGCCGAGGTCCGGGCGTTCCTGATCGGCAGCGCCCTGGCCTGGCTGCGCGACTACGGGCTCGACGGGCTGCGGCTGGACGCGGTGCACGCGCTGATCGACACCGGGCCGAAGCACTTCCTCGCCGAGTTGTCGGCCGCGGTCGACGCGCTGGCCGGGCGGTCGGGGCGGCCGCTCTTCCTCATCGCCGAGTCCGACCTCAACGACCCGGCCACGACCACCGCGCGCGAAGCGGGCGGCACGGGGATCCACGCCCAGTGGAACGACGACTTCCACCATGCGCTGCACACGGCCCTGACGGGCGAGTCGCAGGGGTACTACGCGGACTTCGCCGCCGACCCGGCGCACGCCCTCACCAAGACGCTGCGCGGCGGCTTCTTCCACGACGGCACGTACTCCGCCTTCCGCTCCCGCCCCCACGGACGCCCCCTCGATCCGCGCACCACACCCGCGTACCGGCTCCTCGGCTACGCCCAGACGCACGACCAGGTGGGCAACCGGGCCCTGGGCGACCGGCTTTCGGCGCGGCTGTCCCCCGGGCTGCTCGCCTGCGCGGCCGCGCTCGTGCTGTGCGCGCCCTTCACGCCGATGCTGTTCATGGGAGAGGAGTGGGGGGCCCGTACGCCCTGGCAGTTCTTCACCGACCACACGGACCCGGCCCTCGCCGAGGCCGTCCGCGCGGGCCGGCGGCGCGAGTTCGCCGCGCACGGCTGGGCGGCCGACGACATCCCCGACCCGCAGGACCCCGCCACCCGGGACCGCTCCTGCCTCGACTGGACGGAGCCGGACCGCGCGCCGCACGCGGCACTGCTCGACTGGTACCGGCGGCTGATCGCCCTGCGCCGGACCGAGCCGGCCCTCGGCGATCCCCGGTGGGAGTACGGCGCGCTCTTCGCCGGCGACGATCGCACGGTCCACTTCCGGCGCGGCCCCCTGCACCTCGCGGTCAATCTCTCCGACCGGCCCGTCGCGCTGGACCTGGGCCGCGACGCGGCGGGCGCGGAGACCGCCCTGACCTGGCGTCCGGTCGGGCCACCGGACAGGGACGGCGTGCTGCGGCTGCCGCCCGAGACGGCCGCCGTGCTGCGCTCGGGACGCGCTGTTGCGGAGCCCGACGAACGGGCAGACGCTTGAAGTGGCGCGACCGCGCCTTCGCGAGCGCTGCCGAGACGCCATGCGCGGGTGCGCCGCCCAAGGAGTGAGGGCCATGCGCATGCTAGTGGAGGCCCGGCTGGACACCCGCGCGGGGAACGAGGCCATCAAGAACGGAAAGCTGCCGAAGGTACTGCAAGAGGTCATGGGCGCCGTCCACCCCGAAGCCGCCTACTTCGCCCCGATGGACGGCGGGCGCGCCTGCATGATGGTCTTCGACATGCAGGACTCCTCGCAGATGCCCCCGATCCTCGAAGCCTTCTTCACCGAGCTGGAGGCGGAGGTCCACATCCAGCCGGTGATGAACTACGAGGATCTCCAGAAGGGCCTGGCCGCCGCAGGCAGGATCTGACGTCAAGGCCCCTCGGCCGTCGGTTCAGCCCTCGGCCGGCTCCAGCCGCAGCGAGATCGAGTTGATGCAGTACCGCTGGTCGGTCGGGGTGGGGTAGCCCTCGCCCTCGAAGACGTGGCCGAGGTGGGACCCGCACCGCGCGCAGCGCACCTCGGTGCGGGTCATGCCGTGCGAGCGGTCCTCGATCAGCTCGACGGCGGAGGAGTCCTTCGGGTCGTAGAAGCTCGGCCAGCCGCAGTGGCTCTCGAACTTCTCGGTGGAGCGGAACAGCTCCGCGCCACAGGCCCGGCAGGAGTAGACCCCCGCCGTCTTCGTATCGGTGTACTCACCGCGAAAGGCGGGCTCGGTGCCGGCCTGGCGGAGCACCTGGTACTCCGCGGGGGTCAGCTCCGCACGCCACTGCTCGTCCGGCTTCTCGACCTCGTACGACATCTCGCGCGCCTTTCGGTGAGGACGGGTCATTCCCGGTCACGCTCTCGCGACCGGGGGTCAGCTCTCCAGGCGGGCCAGGATCTTCGGACCGAGGTCCGTCACATCACCGGCGCCCATGGTCAGAACGAGATCACCGGGCCGGGCCATTCCCGCGATCACGTCGGCGACGGCCGCCATGTCGTGCTCGGCGCGCACGTCCGCGCCCGCGGCCCGCGCCGCGTCGATGATCAGGGTGCTGGTGACGCCGGGGATCGGCTCCTCGCGCGCCGGGTAGATGTCGAGGACCACGGACGCGTCCGCGAGGGCCAGCGCCTGTCCCATCTCGGTGCCCAGCTCCTGGGTGCGGCTGAAGAGGTGCGGCTGGAAGACCACGAGCAGGCGCGCGTCGGTGGCGGCGCCGCGGATGGCCTCCAGGTCCGCCGTCATCTCGGTGGGGTGGTGGGCGTAGGAGTCGATGACCTGCACGCCCTTCGCCTCGCCCTTGAGCTGGAGGCGGCGCTTGACGCCGGTGTACTTGCCGAGCGCGGAGGCGAGGTTGTGCAGCGGCAGACCGAGCGCGACGCCCGCGGCGAGGGCCGCGACGGCGTTGTGCGCGTAGTGGCGGCCGGGGACGGAGACGGCGAAGGTGAGCACCTTGCCGTTGATGACGACGGTGACCTCGCTGGTCAGGCCGCGCGGGTTGACCTTGAGGACCCGTACGTCCGCGTCCTCGGCCTCGCCGTAGGTGACGACCTCGATGTCCTCGCGGGCCGTGTTCCGGGCGAGCCGCTCGGTGAGCTCGCGGGCGCCCGCCTGGTCGGCGGCGATGACGAGGGTGCCGCCGGGGCGGAGGCGGCCGACGAAGGTCTCGAACGACTCGTAGATCTCGTCCATCGACGCGTAGTTCGCGTGGTGGTCGAGCTCCACGTTGAGGATGATGGCGACCTCGGGCGCGTACTTGTGGAAGCTGCGGTCGCTCTCGTCCGCCTCGGCGACGAAGATCTCGCCGGCGCCGTGCCGGGCGTTGGAGCCCGGGGCGTCGAGGTCGCCGCCGATGGCGTACGAGGGGTCGAGGCCGAGGGCGTCGAGGGAGACCGCGAGCATCGAGGTCGTGGTCGTCTTGCCGTGCGTACCGGCGACGGCGATCGGGCGCAGGCCCTCCATCAGCCCGGCGAGCGCGTCCGAGCGGTGCACGACGGGGATGCCGCGCTCGGCGGCGGCCGCCAGCTCGGGGTTGTCGGCGCGGATGGCGCTGGAGACGACGACGCAGGTGGCGTCCTCGGCCAGGTGCCCGGCGGCGTGCCCGATGTGCACGGTCGCCCCCAGGGCGCGGAGCGCCTCGGCGGTGGCGGAGTCCTTCGCGTCGCTGCCCGCGACGCGCGCGCCGCGCTGCGTGAGGATCTTCGCGATGCCCGACATGCCGGCGCCGCCGATGCCGATGAAGTGCGGTCGGTCCATCGTCGTGGGGACGGCCGGTGCCATGTGCGGTGCTCCCTGGGATCGGAAATAGGTACCTGCGTTTGCGCACCGATTCTTGCACCCGCCGCCGACCGCCCCGGCCACGGCCGCCCCGTACCGGTCATACCGGGCGGATCAGGCCTCCGGCCAGGCCCGCGGCGATCGCGGCGGTACGGCTGTCGACGTCGAGCTTGTCGTAGATGTGCACCAGGTGCGTCTTGACGGTGGCCTCGCTGATGAACAGGCGGCGGGAGATCTGCTTGTTGGCCAGCCCCTCGGCCAGGAGCCCCAGGATCTCCCGCTCGCGCGGCGACAGGGTGGGCCGGCCCGCCCGGACCCGGCCGAGCAGCCGGGCGGCGACGGGCGGGGCGAGGACGGTCTCGCCGCGGGCGGCGGCCCGCACGGCGCCGACGACGTCCTCGGGGTCCGCGTCCTTGAGGAGGTAGCCGGTGGCCCCGGCCTCCACGGCGGCGAGGATGTCGGCGTCGGTGCTGTAGGTCGTGAGGATCAGCACGGCGGGCGGGTCCGGCAGGGCGGTGATCCGGCGGGTGGCCTCGACGCCGTGCATGCCGTCGCCCATCTGGAGGTCCATGAGCACGACGTCGGGCCACGCGCCCCGGTCGAGGCCGTCGAGCAGCCGCAGCGCGGCGGCGCCGTCCGCGGCCTCGCCGACCGCCTCCACCTCGGGCAGGTCGTCCACCATGGCCCGCAGCCCGCGCCGCACCACGGGGTGGTCGTCGACGAGGAGCACCCGAACGACACCGCTGACGCCGCTCACCCGTTCACCCGCGCTTCCCCGTGGGCGCGGGCGGCCCCCGGTACCGGCAGGGCGGCCGCGACGGCCGTGCCCTCGCCGGGGGCGGACTCGACGGTGAGGGTGCCGCCGAGTTCGGCGATGCGCTCGCGCATGCCGTGCAGGCCGAAGGTCCGGCGCCCGTCGGCGGGCCCGTCGCCGGGCGTGAAGCCGACGCCGTCGTCGTAGATGTCGAGGGTCACCTGTTCGTCGAGATAGGCGAGGGTCACCGCGGTGAGGTCGGCGCGCGCGTGCCGGGCGACGTTGGTGAGCGCCTCCTGCGTCAGCCGCAGCAGGGCGACCTCGGCCTCCACGGGCAGCGGACAGGGCTCGCCGTCCAGGTGGAACACGGCGCCCGGCACCGTACGGGCGGTGGCGCGGCGCAGCGCCTCGGGGAGGGGCGCGTCCTCCAGGGCGGGCGGGGTGAGGGCGTGGACGAAGCGGCGGGCTTCGGCGAGGTTGTCGGACGCGGTCCGCCCGACCTCGCGCATGCGGGCGCGTGCCGCGTCGGCGTCGCCCGCCCCGGCGGCGGTCTCGGCGGCTCGGGCGAGCAGGACGATGCTGGACAGGCCCTGGGCGAGGGTGTCGTGGATCTCGCGGGCGAGCCGCTGCCGTTCGGCGAGCCGGCCCGCTTCGCGCTGGGTGGCGGCCAGTTCGTCCCTGGTGCGCATGAGGTCGTCGATCAGGCGTTGCCGCTGACGGCTCTCCCGGTAGAGCGCCGCGTAGCCGTAGGCGGTCAGGACGGCGACCGCCGCTCCGGCCGTCGGGCCGATGACCTTGGCGGCGGTGAGGCCGCCGGGTCCGGTGGCCTGTGCGGCCACGACGGCGGCGGTGGCGGCGGCCACGGCGGGCAGGGACCAGCGCACCGGCAGGGTGTGCAGGAAGAGGAAGAAGAGCGGGAAGACGACGTAGCTGAAGCCCCGGTCCAGGACGAGGAGCCCGAGCCACAGCGCGGTGACGGCCGCGAGCCAGAGCCCCGGGCGCCCGCCCGTGAGCCGCTGCCGTGCCGCGCCGACGCCGTACACGGCGGCGAGCACGAGGCCGGGTGCCACGACGGCCGCGGGCTTCGCCCCGAGGAGGGCGGGGCCGAGCGCGACGGCGAGCAGGACGTAGAACGCGCCGTGCAGCGCGAGGCGGACGAGCCGCAGCGCGGGTCCCCTGGCGGGGGCGGTCCCGGTCGCGGGCGGGGGCGCGGAGATCGGGCCCGGCGTGGCTTCAGACCCCGACGGCATGGGTACGGCCACGTCCACCGGGCCCGCGCACATGCCACCCCGTCTGGTCGTCAGGCCTGGGGCCGCCGGCCCCACGGGGCGGGGCACGGCCGCCGGCGCCGCGGGGCCGTCCGCAGGGCCCGAGGGCACCCGGGGCCCGCCCTCCCGCGCCGCCGGGGCGGTGTCGCTCGCTCGGTTCACCCCATCGAGCGTACGGGCACCCTCCGTGAGGCTCTCCCGCTCGCCCATCAACCGTTCGATTGATTTCCGCGTGCACCGGACGGACGGCGCGAGGACCGTTCCTTGCCCCGATGGCGGCGGGCACCACGCGCGGGACGGTGGAGGGGTCCAGACCAGAGCCCCGGGAGGGTTCCGTTGTTCGTCGCGCTCCGTGACATCCGTTTCGCCAAGGGGCGGTTCGCCCTGATGGGCTCGGTGGTCACGCTCATCACCACGCTGGTGGTCTTTCTCTACGGTCTGACCGACGGACTGGCCCGGGAGGCGACGTCGGCCGTCTCCGGGCTGCCGGCGGACCGGATCGTCTTCGGTGCCCCGCCCGGGGCCGCGCCCGAGGTGTCGTTCGGCGACAGCACGCTCGACGACGGGCAGATCCGCGCGTGGCGCCGGGCGCCGGGCGTCACGTCCGCCGAGCCGTTCGGCGTCGCGATAACCCGGCTGACGGCGGGCCGTGCGGCCGCCGACCGTACGGCGACGTCGGTGAGCGTCATCGGTTCGGCCCAGCGGCTGCGGCCCGCGCTGCTGACCGGCTCCGCCCCCGGGGACGGCCAGGTGGCGGTGAGCGGGAGCGTCGCGCGTGACGGCGGGCTGCGGGTGGGCGACCGGGTGACGCTCGGCACGCGCGAGCTGACCGTCTCGGGCGTCACCGCCGACCGCAGCCACGGGCACGCGCCGAGCGTGTGGACGACGCTCGCGACCTGGCAGGGGGTCGGCCATCAGCGGCAGCCGACCGCGCTCGCCGTCGACGGCCCCGGCCGGCCCGCCGGGGCCGTCGCGGGGACCACGAAGGCGGTCCCGGTGGAGGACGCGCTCGACGGGATCGACGGCTACGCCGCCGAGCACGGCACGCTCCGGCTCGTCCAGGGGTTCCTGTTCGTGGTGAGCGCGCTGGTCGTGGGGGCGTTCTTCACGGTGTGGACGGTGCAGCGGCGCCCGGATGTGGCGGTGCTCAAGGCCGTGGGGGCGAGCAGTGGCTATCTGGTGCGCGACGCCCTCGCCCAGGCGCTGGTCGTGCTGGTGGCCGGGGCCGCGCTGGGCGGCGCGGCCGGTGCGGCCGGCGGTGCGCTGGCGTCGGCCGCGGTGCCGTTCGAGCTGAGCGCGGCGACGGCGGCCGTGCCGGTGGCGGCGATGGTGCTGCTGGGGCTGGCGGGCTCGGCACTGGCCGTGCGCCGCATCACGTCCGTGGATCCCCTGACCGCGTTGGGAGCCGGCCGATGAGCGCCGCGTCCGTTCCGTCGAGGAAGGTCGTTTTGTCGAGGGAAGCCGTTCTGTCGATGGAAGCCGTGAAACTCACCTATCCGGACGGTGAGCGGAGGCTGACCGCGCTGGACGAGGTCTCCCTGACCGTGGCGGCGGGCGAGCTGGCGGCCGTCGTGGGGCCGTCCGGCTCCGGGAAGTCGACGCTGCTCGCGGTGGCGGCGACCCTGCTGCGCCCGGACTCCGGCCGGGTGGTCGTGGCCGGAGCGGACACCGCGGAAATGAGCGCCGGGGAGCGTACGGCGCTGCGGCGCGAGCGGATCGGCATCGTGTTCCAGCAGCCGAACCTGCTGCCGTCCCTGACGGCCGTGGAACAGCTGCTGGTGGTGGAGCACCTGCGGGGCGGGAACGTCCGGGCCGCGCGGGCACGGGCGGCCGGGCTGCTGGAGTCGGTCGGGCTCGACGCGGGCCGCCGCCGGCGCCGCCCGCACGAGCTGTCGGGGGGCGAGCGGCAGCGGGTGAACATCGCCCGCGCCCTGTTCGCCGGCCCGTCCGTCCTGCTGGTGGACGAGCCGACGTCTGCCCTGGATCACGAGCGCGGTGCGCGGATCGTGGACCTGCTGGCCGAGGTGACGCGTACGCACGGCACGGCGACGGTCCTGGTCACGCACGACCGGGGGCTGCTCGGCCGCGCGGACCGGGTGCTGTCCATGCGGGACGGCCGCCTGGACTGACCCCCGCACCGCCCCCGGCGGTCAGTCCGTGCCCTCGTCCCGGCTCTCGTCCTTGCGCTCCGTCTCGTCCTCGTCGTTGTGGGCGTAGAGCTTGAGGACGGGGACACCCACCTTGTGGCGGGCGCGCGAGGCCCAGTCCCGGTGGAAGAACTCCTCGACCAGGTGCGGGGCGGTCAGCACGATCACCTCGTCGGCGTGCGTCTGGTCCACGACGGACCGCAGCAGGTCCAGCGGGTGACCGTCGACGATCTGGCCCACGGCCTCGCTGCCCGCCTCGCGGAGCAGTCTGAGCGAGTGTTCGAGGGCGAGGGCGGCGGGCCGCACGGCCTGCTCGCCCTCGGGCTCGTCGGCCTCGTGGACAGCCTGCTCCAGCTCGCCGAGCGCCACGTCGTCGATGGCCCGCAGCAGGCGGTCCTCGGCACCTCTGGGCTGCATCAGGACCACGAAGGACATCGCGTCGTCGTGGAGGGTGGTGACGAACTCGACATCGGTGACGGACAGCGGTTGCTCGATCATCAATACGCTCGTGAACACGGTGGGAGCCCTTCTGCTACGTGGGCCACCGGGCCCAACAGAAACCATCCTGCGCGTGCCCTCCATGGGCCCGCCTGTTGTGATCTCGTGCCCCTCGAGGACGCGTCTGACTCAATTCTGCCCACCGGAAGCTAACCGGAGCAGTAAATTCCGCCGATTGTCAGACCCTCCGGTAGCCGGTGAACAGAAAACCGCCCTCCTCGATGACGGAGGCGAGAGCGAATCGTTCCGGCACGGCGAGCGGCGGACCGTTCATGATGCGCGGCGCGGTACCGGCGGCGACCAGCGGAGCCAGCGACAGGCACATCTCGTCCAGCACCCGCGCCCCCGCGAACTGGCCCAGCAGCCGTGGCCCGCCCTCCGTGAGCAGCCGTGTCAGCCCCCGCTCGGCCAGCACCGCCGGCACCCGCGCGGGGTCCACGCGGCGCCCCTGGCCCGCCGTGACGACCTCCGCGCCCGCCTCGCGTGCCGCGGCGATCCGCCCCGCCGGGGCGTCCTCACCGGTCAGCACGATCGTCGGCACCAGGGGCGAGGTGAACAGGGGGAGCGAGAAGTCCAGGTCGAGCCCGGCGCTGACGACCGCGATCACCGGCGCCACGGGCTGGCCGAGCGCCGCCCGCCGCGCCGCGAACGCCTCCCGGGCGCGCGCGGGGCGGTAGCCCTCCTGCCGTACGGTCTCGGCCCCGACCACGACGGCGTCGGCGAGGCCGCGCAGGGTGCCGAAGATCCGCATGTCGGCCTCGGAGGACAGCGGCTGCGAGCGCCCCTCGTGGTGGGCGGCGCCGTCGAGCGAGGAGACCATGTTGGCCCGCAGCCACGGACGCCCGCCGCCACCCGTCGTCTCGGGGTAGGCATAGGCGTCCGCCAGTTCGTCCAGCCCCCATTCGCGGTCTTCGAGGTCGGAGGGGGCCAGCGGGGAGGGGAACAGGCGTCGCATAGGCGGCAGTGTGGCACGCCCCGGACGGCTCGCACCGCCGCCTCGACCGAGGGTGTCGCGCGCAGCGACTACCCTGGACGGTTGTGTCGTCCTCCACCGCTTCCCCCGCCTCCCCCGGCCCCGCCGACCCCGCCGCCGACGGGCCGCTCGCGCTGACCTCCCGCGCACCGCACGTGCCCGCCGACCGCCTGGTCGCCGAGATGGTGCCGCCGCCGCGCTTCGACTCGGTGCGGTTCGACAACTACATCCCCGACGCCAACCAGCCCAGCCAGGCCGAGGCCGTGCGGGTGCTCGCCGGCTTCGCGGCCGGGCTCGGGGGCGGCGCGAGCGCGAGCGGCGCGGGGCGCAAGCGCTGGTTCCGGCGCGAGGCGAAGCCCGCCGTCCCCGCCGGCCCGCGCGGCGTCTACCTCGACGGCGGCTACGGCGTCGGCAAGACGCACCTGCTGGCCTCCCTCTGGCACGCCACCCCCGCCGCCCCGGAGCACAAGGCGTTCGGCACCTTCGTGGAGCTGACCAACCTCGTCGGCGCGCTGGGCTTCCAGCAGACCGTGCGGACGCTGAGCGGCCACCGGCTGCTGTGCATCGACGAATTCGAGCTGGACGACCCGGGCGACACCGTGCTCGTCTCGACCCTGCTGGGCAAGCTGGTCGACGCGGGCGTGGCGCTCGCCGCGACGTCCAACACGCTGCCGGGCAAGCTCGGCGAGGGCCGGTTCGCCTCCGCCGACTTCCTGCGCGAGATCCAGGGCCTGTCCGCGCACTTCCGCCCCCTGCGCATCGACGGTGAGGACTACCGCCACCGCGGCCTGCCCGAGGCCCCGGCCCCGTTCGACGACGACACCGTCAAGCGGGTGGCGCACGCGACGGAGGGCGCCTCGCTCGACGACTTCCCCGCTCTGCTCGACCACCTGTCCAAGGTGCACCCGAGCCGCTACGGCGCCATGTGCGACTCCCTGCGGGCCGTGTGCCTGACCGGCGTGGAGCCGATCCCGGACCAGTCGACCGCGCTGCGGCTCGTGGTGCTCGCCGACCGGCTCTACGACCGCGAGATCCCGGTGCTGGCGTCGGGCCGGCCGTTCGACGAACTGTTCAGCGAGGAGATGCTGAACGGCGGGTACAAGAAGAAGTACTTCCGAGCCATATCGCGGCTCACTGCCCTCGCCCGCGACGCGAAGTCGCTGGTCAAGGAGTAGCGGCGGATCCTGGGGCGGCACCCGGGGGCGCGTTCTTCGGATGATGTGTCCGATACGGTTCCCCCGTGTCCCCCAAGATCCATCCCCCGCGTGCCCGGCGGGTCCTCGCTGCCGCCGCCGTGCTGCTGTGCAGCACGCTGGCGGCCTGCGGCGCGGACGGCTCCGGTGCCGCCGCGCCCGGGAAGCCCTCCGCCGCGGCCTCGCGCCCCGCGGTGACGCCCACCGCGCCCACGGCCCCCACGACGCCCGCCGGCGGGTCGGCCGCGCCGACCCTCCCGCCCGGGCCCGGCGGGGCCGCCCCCGTCTTCTCGCACGGCAAGCGCGACGGCGGCAAGCGGGTCGCCCTCACCTTCGACGCCGACATGACGGCGGACCAGGACGAGCGGGCGGCGCGGGGCGAGCGGTTCGACAATCCTCAGCTCATCGCGACCCTGCGGCGGCTGAAGGTGCCCGCCACCGTCTTCATGACCGGCAAGTGGGCGGAGCAGTACCCGGCGCAGGCCCGCTCCATCGGCGGCGACCCGCTCTTCGAGGTGGCCAACCACTCGTACGCGCACCACGCGTTCTCCACCCCCTGCTACAAGCTGCCGACCGTCCCCCTCAAGGGCGCCCGCGCCGATGTGGAGCGCGCCTTCGACGCCTTCCGCCGCGCCGGGGTCAAGAACACCGTCCCGTACTTCCGCTTCCCCGGCGGCTGTCACAACGACGCCGTGCTGCGCGCCATCGGCCCGACGAAGGCGACGGCCGTGCAGTGGGACGTGGTCAGCGGCGACGCCTTCGCCAAGCAGGCCGGCCCGGTGGCCAGGGAGGTGCTGTCGCAGGTGAAGCCCGGCTCGGTGGTGGTGATGCACTGCACGCGCAGCGCGGCACCGGTCACGGAGGAGGCGATCCGGCGGATCGTGCCGGAACTGCGTGCCAGGGGCTACGAGTTCGTCCGGGTCTCCGACCTGATCGCCGGTCGCTGACCGTCCGAGGGCACGTCAGCCGGAACAGGCCGTCCGCTGGGCTTCCTGCCATGCGCAGACCGGGCACAGCGTGCTGCCGGGCCGGTCCGAGGGGTATTCGGTGGGCTCGCCGCACTGCACGCAGTCCGCGAAGCCCGTCGGCCGACGGTCGTTCGTGCCGTCGTTCATGTCGTCGTCCGTGCCGTCGTTCATCTCGCTCCGTCTCTCTCGGCCACCGGTCCGTACGAGCCCCTCACGTCCCGCCGCCCGGCTGCCGCGCACTGAGCGCGCAGGCCACGGACATGGCCGCCGCCGCGAGCACGGCGGCCACGGCGAGCGGCACCAGCGGCACGGTCACGGTCGCGGTCCGGGAGCCGTTGACCAGCCCGTTCACGGCGGCCCTCGCGGGCGATCCGCCGACGAACAGCACCACGAACGCCCCGAGCACGGTCGTCGGCACCGCCCACGCGGTGCTGCGCAGCACCGGCCGGTTGCAGACCGCCCCGACCGCCGCCCCGAGCAGCACACACGTCACGGCGGCCAGCAGCCCCGCCCCGGCCGCGGACCAGACCGGCAGGTCCTCGTGGCGGGTGCCGCGCGGGTCGCTGACCGCCGTGACGAACGCGGTGCCCACGACGGCGAGGCCCGTCGCGGCGAGCAGCGCGGTGAGCAGCGCCGCGAGATGGACGCGGGCCGGGCCGGCCGCGGCGGCCGCGCAGTCCCGGGCGGCGCCCGGCTCGTTCGTCACGCACACCCGCACCAGCCACGCGGTCACCGGCAGCAGCACGGCCGCCGCGAAGCCGAGCGAGTCCAGGATCGGCTCGCCGGTCTGCACCCCGATGGCCATGAGGGCCAGGTAGAGCAGCAGCGGGGGCAGCCACCGGTGCGAGCGGGCCAGCAGGGCGGCCTGGTAGCGGAGCAGTGCGGTCATCGGCCCGGCTCTCCTTCGACGTGGGCGGGCTCCGTCGTCGTCACGGCGCGTATGTGCCACGCGGGGCGGGCCGCCAGGAGGGCCCGCAGCAGGGCGTCCGAGTGCGCGGCGGCGACGGTCAGGCGGTGGACGGCGGGCGCGTCGGGTGCCACGGGGCCGAGGGGCCCGTGCACGGGATCGCCGGGCAGTCCCTCGGGCAGGTGGGCGCCGGACGGCCCCTCGGCCTCGATACTCACCCGCGGACCGGCGGGGCGGGCCGCGGACCGTCCCCGGGGGCCCGGGAGCCCGTCCCGTAGGTCCGCGGCACCTGCTGTGCCCGCCGAGGCCACCGCGACCAGCCGTCCCGCGTCCACGCGGAAGACCGCGTCGGGCACGCCCGCCAGGCGGCCCGGGTCGTGGTCGACGTAGACGACCGTGGCTCCGGCCGCCACGCGGTCCGTCACGGCACGGTCGAGGACGGCCCGGGAGGCCTGGTCGAGACCGGTCCAGGCCTCGTCGAGAACGAGCAGGCCGGGGTCGGCGAGCAGGCCCTGGGCCACGGCGACCTTCTGGCTGCTGCCCTTGGAGAGTTCGGACAGGCGGGTACGGGCGTGCTCGGCGGCGCCGAAGCGCTCCAGCCATAGGGCGGCGGCGCTCGCGGCGGCGGAACGGCTCAGACCGTGGACGCGGCCGAGCATCGTCAGATAGCCGATGGCCGTGAAGGGCAGCGCGGCGGGAAAGCGCTCGGGGACGAACGCGGTGCGCGGCCGGCCGGTGATCCGGCCGGTGGTGGGGGCGTCGATGCCGGCGAGCAGGCGCAGCAGCGTGGACTTGCCGCTGCCGTTGGCGCCTTCGATGCGCACCAGCGATCCCGGCCGCACATCGAGGTCGACCCCCCGCAGTACCCACGAGCCGCCGATCCCATAGCGACGCCCGACCCCCGTCAGTCTCATGGGCAACACAGTAACGGGCGGCTGCGCGTTCGAAGCGGCTGGCAGACTGGGGGCGTGACCAGCTCTGACACCGCTTCCGAGACCGTTTCCGAGACCGCCGCCCGGACCGGGGCCGCCGACCCGCGCGACGAGTTCCCGCAGTTCGTCCTGCCGCTCGTGGTGCGGATCGAGAAGACCGAGCCGCCGTCCCGTACGGACGCCCTTCAGACGGCGGCGCGCGCGGTGCTCGCCATGCTCTCCGACGAGCGGTCCCAGGGCGAGGGCGACGAAGAGGGCGAGTGGGCGCAAGCCGTCCGGAACTGGCAGGACGCCCGGATCCGCAAGGTGGTGCGCCGGGCGCGCGGTGCGGAGTGGCGGCGGGCGGCACAGCTGCCGGGGATCACCGTGACGGGAGCGGCGGCCGAGGTGCGGGTCTTCCCGCCCGTGCCGCTGGACGGCTGGCCCAAGGAGCTGGTCAAGCTTCAGGTGTCGGGCACGGACCTGGCCGACCCCGAGCCCCCGGCCGCACCGGACCCCGCACGGCCGGTGCTGTGGCTGAACCCGGACCTGGACATGTCGGCGGGCAAGGCGATGGCGCAGGCCGGGCACGGAGCGCATCTCGCCTGGTGGGGGCTGGACGAAGCGGCGCGCGCGGCCTGGCGGGAAGCCGGTTTCGCGCTGTCGGTGCGGACCGCCGACCCGGCGCGCTGGGCGGAGCTGACGACGAGCGGACTGCCGGTCGTGCGGGACGCGGGGTTCACCGAGATCGCGCCCGGGTCGTGCACGGTCGTCGCGGACCACCCGACACTTCGGGGTTGTCCGACCATCGGGTGATACTGGGCCGGAACATCTGTACTGGCGCCAGGGAGTACGAAGTTGACGAGGGCGAATAGGGCGAATCAGCCCAACCGGTCAAAGTGGTTCTCGTACGCCGGGCAGACCCTGGGCGCCTCGGCCCTCGTGCTCGCGATCGTCGCCGGGCTGGCGTTCGGCGACGCCAACGAGAAGGACGACCGGAAGGACACCGCCGCCTCCCCGGAAGCGGACACCTCGGCGCGGAGCGGGGCCGGCGGCACCCAGAAGAAGAAGCCGGAAGAAGAGAAGTGGGACGGCAAGGTCAGGGTGCTCGGCGACGGCTCGACGTCCTACACCGGTCCGCAGCCCAAGCAGCCGAAGGCCGAGAAGCTGAAGCCGGGCGAGAAGCCGCCGCAGTTCGTGGTCTTCTCCTGGGACGGCGCGCTGTCGGGCGACGACAACCTGTTCGCGCACTTCCGCGAGGTCGCCAAGCAGAACGACGCGCAGATGACGTTCTTCCTCAGCTCGATGTATCTGCTGCCGAAGTCGAAGGCGACGCTGTACAAGCCGCCGCAGCACAAGCCTGGCGACGCGGCGATCTCCTACGCGACCGACCCGCACATCAAGGACACCATCTCGCAGCTCCGTGGTGCGTGGCTGGACGGAAACGAGATAGGCACCCACTTCAACGGCCATTTCTGCGGGCCCAAGGGCGGTGGCGAATGGAGCCCGGCCGAGTGGAAGAGCGAGATCGATCAGTCGTACTCCTTCGTGCAGAACTGGAAGACGAACACGGGCTACCAGGACCTTCCGCCGCTGCCCTTCGACTTCAAGAAGGAGCTGGTGGGCGGCCGCGCCCCCTGTCTGGAGGGTCAGAAGTCGCTCCTGACGGCGGCGAAGTCCTACGGCTGGCGCTACGACGCCAGCTCGCCCGGTGACTTCCAGCTCTGGCCGTCCCAGATCAACGGCATCTGGAATTTCCCGCTGCAGCTGCTCCCGTATCCGAAGAGCGAGAAGCAGGTCCTGTCCATGGACTTCAATTTCCTCTACAACCAGTCCGGCGGCACGACCAAGGGCGACCCTGCCAAGTACGCCGAGTGGCGGAAGCTGACCCGGGACGGTTACCTCAACGGCTTCGAGCGGGTCTACAACGGCAGCCGGGCACCGATGTTCGTCGGCAACCACTTCGAGGACTGGAACGGCGGCATATACATGAAGGCCGTCGAGGACGTCGTGAAGTCGGTCTGCAAGCGGGACGGGGTGCGGTGCGTGTCCTTCAAGCAGCTCGCCGACTGGCTGGACGCGCAGGACCCGAAGGTGCTGACGAAGCTGCGCGGCCTGGACCCGGCACAGGCGCCGAACTGGCAGACGTTCCTCAAATAGTCCCCGGCCGCGCCCCGGCCCCCGCGTCGGGGGCCGGGGCGCGGTCGTTCACTTCCCCAGCTCGGTCATGTACGCCGTCCAGATGCCGATCGGGTACGGGCTGCCGGAGACGGACGCCGCCGCGCCGCCGAGCCCGGTCAGCGGCTGCAGCGCCTGGCTCTTCGGGTCGATGCGGGAGAGCGAGACGGCGGTCGAGAGGGTGCCGCGGTAGCCGACGAACCAGGCCGACTTGTTGTCCGGTCCGGTGCCCGCCTTCCCCGCCGCATCGGCCCCGGCGGCCCGTGCCGTACCGGCGGTGCCGCGCCGGACCGTGTCGCGCAGCGCGTCGTCCACGGCGCCGGCCACGGACGCGGGCAGGGCCCGCTCGGCCGTCGGCTTGTCCACCGGGACGGCGTCGCCGTTGCGGGTGAGCCGGGTGACGGAGTAGGGCTCGCTGTGCGCGCCCCGGGCGGCGAAGGTGGCGTAGGCCCCGGCCATCCGGATGGCGCTGGGCGTGGTGGTGCCGAGGGAGAAGGCGGGCACCCGGGGGCCGAGGCTGGAGGCGAGCAGCCCCGTCTGGACGGCCGTACGGCCCACCCGGTCCAGGCCGACGTCCATGCCCAGCTGCATGATCGGGGCGTTGACGCCCTTCACCACCGCCTCCCGCAGCGGCACCTTGCCCCAGGACTTGCCGCCCTCGTTGCGCGCCTTCACGATCTTCCCGGAGCGGTCCCAGTACGGGCCCTCGGGCGTCTTGATCGTCACCTTGTCGTTGCCGTCGTAGACGGTGGCCGGGGTCACGGGCACGCGCGGCTTGCCGCGCTCGCGCTGGACGCCGTCGCGCAGGGCGGCCGCGTAGACGAAGGGGGTGAAGGCGGTGCCCGCCGGGACGACGGAGGAGTTGGCGTCGTTGAACCCCTGCTTGAGGTAGTCCGGCCCGCCGATGAGGGCGACGATGCGCCCGTCGGTGGTGACCGAGGCGGCGCCGATGCGGACGTTCCGGTCGGCCTCCCGGCGCTCGGGGTCGAGCCGGCCCCGGACGTCCGCCACGGCCTTCTTGAGCGCCTCGACCTTCGGCTTCTCGAACGTGGTGCGGATCTGGTAGCCGCCGAGGTCGAAGTCGGCGTCGGAGACCTCGGTGTGGGCGCTCACATAGGCGCGGGCGGTCTCCACGAGATAGCCCGTCTGCCCGTTCAGCCCGGCCGGCTTGGGCGGGGCCTTGGGCTCGGGGAACGTGGTGTAGCCGGCCCGCTCCTTCGGGGAGAGCCTGCCGATGGTGACCATCCGGTCGAGGATCCAGTTCCAGCGTTCCACGGCCCGCTCGTGGTTCGCGCGGCTGATCGCCGGGTCGTACAGGGCGGCCCCCTTGAGCAGCGAGGCCAGCACCGCGCCCTCGCTGGCGGTGAGCTGCGAGACGTCCTTGCCGTAGTAGGCGTGGGCGGCGCGCTGGATGCCGTAGGTGCCGCGCCCGTACCAGCTGGTGTTGAGGTAGCCCTCCAGGATCTCCGACTTGGTCATCTTGTTGTCCAGCTTGATGGCGATGAACATCTCGGTGAGCTTGCGGGTGAAGGTCTGCTCCTGGTTGAGGTAGGCGTTCTTCACGTACTGCTGGGTGATGGTGGACCCGCCCTGGGTCTCCCCACCCGTGATCATCCTGGTGAGGGCGCGGGTGATGCCGCTGACGGAGATCCCGCTGTCGGAGTAGAAGGTCTCGTTCTCGGCGGCCAGCGCCGCCCAGCGCACCTTCTCGGGGACCTTCTCCAGGGCGGTGTCCTGCCGGTTGACCTCGCCGGTACGGGCCATCTCGGTGCCGTCGGCCCAGTAGTAGACGTTGTCCTGCTGGGTGGCGAAGGCGTTGAGGTCGGTGGGTATCTCCGTGCGCGCGTAGAGGACGCCGACGAGGGCTGAGAACGCGCCGATGACGAGGGCGGTCGCGCCGAGGCTCTGGCGCCAGGACGGCACCCAGCGGCGGAAGCCGCGCCGCCCCGGGCGGGGGTAGGCGGGGCGCAGCCGCCTGAGGAGGTGGGAGGCGGGCCGACTGCGGCGGACCGGGGCGGCGTGGTTCCGGGCGTGCGCCCCATTTCGACGTTCGAACACCGCTCGACCCTACGGCCCGGGTCAAATTCCCGGGATGAAAGCTCCGTCACAGTCGTCCCGGAACCTCCCTCGGGCCGGAGGATCCGCCGCCGGGACGGCCGGAAAGGGTGGCAGGAGCAGCCTCACCACGCCTTTACACTTCTGTAGACGAGGAACATCCCGGGTCGTACCGGGCGGGAAGACGAACAGAGGGAACGCCGCAGGCATGTCAGCAGGCACACCTACCACCGTGGTCCGTCAGGGCCGGCGCCGCGCGAACGGGGCGCTGGAGGGCGAGGTCCTCACGGCGCTGCAGCGGGCCGAGGGCCCGCTGACCCCCCGCGAGGTCCAGGGCCGGCTCGCGGGCGAGCTGACGTACAGCACGGTGGTGACGATCCTGTCCCGGCTGCACGCCAAGGAGGTGCTCACCCGCACCCCGCGCGGCCGGGCGTACGCCTACGCCCCCGTGACCGACGACTGCGGGCTGGCCGCCCGCCGGATGCACAAGGTCCTCGACGGCCGGCCGGACCGGGAGGCCGTGCTGACCCGCTTCGTCACCGAGCTGACCGCCGTGGACGAGGCCCTGCTGCGGCAGCTGCTGGCGGTCGGCGGCCGCTAGTCGGGGCGCCGCCCGGGCCCGCGACGCCCACGCCCCTCCCGCACGGTTCCTGACGTCTCATCACGCCCACAGCCAGACGCGGCGGTTGCGGGCCACCGTGTGGATGCGGGCCACCCGGTCCGGGTGCAGGGCTCCGCCCAGGGCGCCGAGCTCGGGGACCTCCCGCTCCCGCAGGACCCGTACACCCTCCGGCGCGGCCGGCACCTCCACGCTCGCGGCCCCGACGACCACCAGCACCGGCCGTACCCGCACCGGGAAGCCGCAGCCCCGGGAGAGCACCAGCGACGAGCGCGCCGCGTCCCGCCGCGCGTCGCGTACGTGCGGGCGCGGCCGGCGCTCCCGGGCCACGCGGACCAGGGTGTCGTCGACCAGGACCCGCCGCTTGCGGGCGTGCTTCACCCCGACGCAGAAGACCCCGCCGGGGCCGATCAGCAGATGGGCGATGATCGCGTCGCCCGGCAGGACGATGGAGTGCACCACCTCCCAGCCGCCCGCCGTCAGCTCCTCCAGCGCCGTCCCGACGAGCTGCTCACCGGCCAGCGCCGTGCGCCACTCGTCCTCCACGGGCCTGCGCCCGAGGAGACGGGCGAGGGTGAGCCGGGTCCGGCCGGTGCCGGACGCGTCGAGCCGCGCGCGGAGCGTCTCCCCCGGGCGGTTCGGGGCGAGATCGTCGTCGGGCGGCAGGAACAGCCGCTCCGGATCATAGTTCTTGCCGTCCCCGGTCCTCTTCGCACCCGGCCGCTCGCGCACTCCTACCACCCCCATCCGCCATACTGCCGCAGAAGTGCGGGAACCAACCCAATTTCCCGCCCGTTGAACCGAGTGAGGTCCCGCGACGTCCCCCCGATCGCGGGGCCTCGCCCATGCCCGGCGCCCCCGGCGGGCGGGCCCGGACGGCGTCCGTACGGCACAGCTCTTCGGGCGCATTGCGACCGACACTGCTCCGTGGTGCTTTACATCATCAACTGCCGAACCAATTATCCCTTTTGTTGCATTTGACGTGAAGGGATGACCAGTGCGAGCAGTAGCCCTGTACGGAATCCTCGGGTCCCTGGTCCTCACCGGACTCACCACCCCCGCCGACGGCGCCGGCCCCGCCCTCCCACCGGAGGGCCGGGCCGAGGCGCGCGGCGTGGCCCTCGCGGCCGAGCGGGCCGCCGCCAAGGGCATCGCCTTCGGCGCCTGCCCGGCCTTCGAACAGCTCCCGGAGTCGATCCGGTGCGGCACGGTGTCCGTACCGCTGGACTACGCCCACCCCGACGGCAAGCACATCCGCCTCACCGTCAGCCGCTCCTCGGCCACCGGCACCCCCGCCCAGCGCCAGGGCTCCCTGGTCTACAACCCCGGCGGGCCGGGCAGCTCCGGCATGTGGTTCCCGCTGCTCGCCGGGCTCGCGCAGTGGCAGGCGACCGCCCGGGCGTACGACTTCGTCGGGTACGCGCCGCGCGGCGTCGCCCGCTCGGCGCCGCTGTCCTGCATGGACCCGAAGCGGTTCGCCAAGGCCCCCACCCCGGCGCCGAAGCACCCCTCCGCCGCCTACAAGAAGAAGCGCGTCGCGCAGGCACGGGCGTACGCGCTGTCGTGCGCGCGGAAGGCGGGCAGCAGCCTCCAGTACTTCACGAGCCTCAACAACGCCCGTGACCTCGACGTGCTGCGCGCCGCGCTCGGCGAGAAGCAGCTCTCCTACATGGGGGCGTCGTACGGCACGTACTTCGGCGCCCTGTACGCCACGCTCTTCCCGGGGCACGTGCGCCGCATGGTCTTCGACAGCGTGGTCGACCCCCGCACCAGCCAGATCTGGTACCGCAACAACCTCGACCAGTCCGCCGCCTTCGAGACCCGCTGGGCCGACTGGCGGCGCTGGGCCGCCCGGCACGACGACGTCTACCACCTGGGCAGCACCGCCCAGCAGGTGCTGGCCTCGTACGACAAGGCGCGGGCACGGCTCGCCCGGCACCCCGCGGGCGGGACGGTCGGGCCGGGGCAGCTGCAGTCGGCGTTCCTCAAGACCGGCTACGCCGACAGTTTCTGGGCACGGGGGGCCAACGCCCTGTCCGCGTACCTGCGCGGCGACGACGAGCCGCTGCGCGTACTCGCCGCGCCCGACCCCGAGGCCGCCCGGGCGGAGGAGAACAGCAATGCCGTCTACACCGCAGTGGAGTGCAACGACGCGCCCTGGCCGCGCTCCTGGGCGGTATGGAACCGGGACAACACCCGACTCGCCCGCCGGGCACCCTTCGAGACGTGGGACAACGCCTGGATGAACCTGCCGTGCGCGTTCTGGCAGGCGCACCAGCAGCGGCCGCTGGCGATCCGGGTGGCGAAGGGCGCGCTGCCACCCACGCTGCTGCTGGCCGCCGAACGGGACGCGGCCACGCCCTACCGGGGAGCGCTGGAACTCCAGCGCAGGCTGCCGGGCTCGGCGCTGGTCACCGAGCGCGACGCGGGCACGCACGGCCTCGCGGGCGGCCCGAACACGTGCATCAACGGCCACACCGAGCGCTACCTGCTCACCGGTGCGGTCCCCGGGCGCCGCACCTTCTGCGCGGCACGCCCGGAGCCGCAACCGACGAGCGGCACGACGCGGACCTGACGGCCCGCCGCCCGACTAGGCCAGACCCGCGACCAGCTCGGCGACGGCCCTGCGGCGGCCCGTGTAGAACGGCACCTCTTCACGGACGTGCATGCGGGCCTCCGACGCACGCAGGTGGCGCATGAGGTCGACGATGCGGTACAGCTCGTCGGCCTCGAAGGCCAGGATCCACTCGTAGTCGCCGAGCGAGAAGGAGGCGACGGTGTTGGCGCGCACGTCCGGGTAGCCGCGGGCCATCTTGCCGTGGTCCGCGAGCATGCGGCGGCGGTCCTCGTCGGGCAGCAGGTACCAGTCGTACGAGCGCACGAAGGGGTAGACGCTGACGTAGTCGCGCGGCGTCTCATCCGCGAGGAACGCCGGGATGTGCGACTTGTTGAACTCGGCGGGGCGGTGCAGCGCCATGTTCGACCACACCGGCTCCAGCGCGCGGCCGAGCTTCGTACGGCGGAAGAGGTTGTACGCGTCCTGAAGGGCGTCCGAGGTCTCCGAGTGCCACCAGATCATCACATCGGCATCGGCCCGCAGACCCGACAGGTCGTACGTACCGCGCACGGTGACGTCCTTCTCGGCGAGCTGCGCGAACAGCTCCTCCACCTCGTCGGCGTAGCCCGCCCGGTCCTGGGGCAGGACGTCACGCAGCTTGAACACCGACCAGAGGGTGTAGCGGATGACCTCGTTGAGGTCCTTGGCCTTCTTGCCGGCGTTCGGGGTCTTCTGAGGGGCGTCAGTCATGTCCCTATTCTCCCCCGCGGCCTTCGGCGCCCGCCGCCAGGGTCCCGAGGACCTCGTCGGCGGCCCGGTGACCGCTGGCAATGCAGGCCGGGATGCCGACACCGTCGTAGGCGGCGCCACAGACCCGCAGGCCGGGCAGGCTCGCGACGTGCTCGCGGATGCGGGCGACCCGGTCGAGGTGTCCCACCGGGTACTGCGGCAGCCCGCCGTGCCAGCGGGTGACGCGGCTCTCGACGGGCGTCGCCGCGAGGCCGACCGCGTCCCCGAGGTCCTTGAGCGACATCGACACCAGCTCGGCATCCTCGCGCGTCAGATCGTCCTCGTCACCGAACCGCCCGATCGAGGTACGCAGGACGAAGAGATCCGGGTCGGCGTCCGCGTTCCACTGCCACTTGTTGCTGGAGAAGGTGGACGCCTTGATCTTGCGGCCGTCGACGGGGGGCACGAGGAAGCCGCTGCCGTGCGCGATCCCTTCGACGTCCGGGCGGCGGAAGGCCAGGGTGACCAGGGCCATCGAGGCGTACTCGACGGCGGCCAGCTCGGCGGAGGCCGGGCGGCACACGTACCCGAGCAGGCGGGCCGCGTCGTGCGCGGGGGTGGCGAGGACGACGGCGTCCGCCGTGACCGTCCCCGTCCCCAGCTCGATCCGCCAGCCGTCGGCCTCGCGCCGCACGTCCACCACCGGCGTGTCGAGACGGATCTCCCCGCCCGCCGCACGCACGGCGTCCGCGACGGCGAGGGGCAGCCGCCCGACGCCACCGGCGATGCCCATGAAGACCGGCCGGGCCGCCCCGGCCCGCCCCGCTCCGCCGTCCCCGACCTCCCGGCCGGCTCCGCCGGAGGCGGCCCCGTCGCCCTGCGCCTGGACGGCACGTACGCCTTCGGTCAGCGAGCGATGGGTGCGCGCCGCCTCGAAGAGCTTCGGGACGGCCGCCCGCATCGAGATCCGATAGGCGTCGCCCGCGTAGACGCCGCCCAGGAGCGGCTCCACCAGCCGGTCCACGACCTCACGGCCCATCCGCTCCGCCACGTAGGCACCGACGGCGACGTCCTCACCGGTCTCCGTGTGCGGCAGCTCCTCGTCCCGGGCGATCCGGGCGAGGCCCTCGTCGGAGAGCACCCCGGAAGCGGCCAGCGGGGCGAGGACGCCGGGCACGCCCATCAAATGGCCCTTGGGCATGGGCCGCAGGGCACCGCGCGTCCACAGCGCCGCCGTCGCGACGGCCGGCGGCTGGAGCCGGTCGGCGAGGCCGACCGCGCGGGCCAGGTCGACGGCCTCCGGCCGCCGCGCCAGCATCGACTCCGCCCCGAGGTCCACCGGCACGCCCGCGATCTCGCCCGCCAGGAGCTTGCCGCCGAGCCGGCCCGACGCCTCCAGGACCGTGACCCTCGCGCCGCCCCGCGACAGCCGGTGGGCCGCCGCCAGCCCCGAGATCCCGCCACCGATGACGACCACATGGTTCGTACGCGTGTCCACTGCGCTCATGGGCCCACTCTCTCAGACACCGCCGCACGTCCCCGGGGCCCCCGTACGCCCATTGACAGGGCTCGGCGGCCAGCCGAGACTCGTCACCGGCCGATCATGAACGAGCGTTCACTGGGCGAACACGTGCGGTGGCGCGCATGGACACGACGTCGACCGCCGACCGCCCGACCGCTGATGGAGAAGCCATGAACGACCGCATCCGCGACGTCTACATCGTCGACGCCGTCCGCACCCCCGTCGGCAAGTACGGCGGCGCCCTCGCCGCCGTCCGCCCCGACGACCTCGCGGCACACGTCGTACGGTCCCTCCTCCAGCGGGCTCCCGAGCTCGATCCGGCCAGGATCGACGACGTCATCCTCGGCAACGCCAACGGCGCCGGGGAGGAGAACCGCAACGTCGCGCGGATGGCCGTGCTGCTCGCGGGGCTGCCCGTGACCGTGCCCGGCGTGACCGTCAACCGGCTGTGCGCCTCCGGCCTGGAGGCGGTCGTGCAGGCGTACCGCGCCATCGCCCTCGGTGACGCGTCGGTGGTCGTCGCGGGCGGCGTCGAGTCGATGAGCCGCGCCCCCTGGGTGATGCCCAAGCCCGAGCGGGCCTTCCCGGTCGGCGACCAGCGGATGTACTCGACGACCCTCGGCTGGCGGATGACCAACCCGGCCATGGAGCCGCGGTGGACGACCTCGCTCGGCGAGGGCGCCGAACTGATCGCGGACAAGCACGGCATCACCCGGGAGCAGCAGGACGCGTTCGCGCTCGCCAGTCACGAGAAGGCGGCGCGGGCGTGGAAGGAGGGCGCCTACGACGCGGAGGTCGTGCCCCTGCCCGGCGTCCCGCTGCCGCGTGACGAGACCATCCGCGACGCCACCTCCCCCGAGGCCCTGGCGCGGCTGAAGCCCGTCTTCCGTGCGGAGGGCGGCACGGTCACCGCGGGCAACTCCTCGCCGCTGAACGACGGTGCCGCCGCGCTGCTGCTCGTGGACGAGGAGGGGCTGCGGCTGACCGGCCGCGAGCCGCTGGCCCGGGTGCGGGCCTCGGCCGTCACCGGCATCGAACCGGATCTGTTCGGCCTCGGCCCCGTCGAGGCGGTACGGCGGGCGCTGGCCAAGGCGGGCCGCGGCTTCGGCGACGTGACCCACTTCGAGCTCAACGAGGCCTTCGCCGCCCAGGCCCTGGGCTGTTTCGCGGAATGGCCGGATCTCGACCCCGGCATCGTCAACGCCCGTGGCGGGGCGATCGCGATCGGCCATCCGCTGGGCTGCTCCGGCGCCCGGCTGGCGGGCTCGATCGCCCACCAGCTCGCGGCGGCGGGCTCGGGTACGGGGCTGGCGGCGCTGTGCATCGGCGTGGGGCAGGGACAGGCGCTGGTCCTCGAACGCTGACCGGGGGAAGCGGGCCGGCGGCGGTCGCCGACTGGCCTGGAACCCCCGGGAGACCGGCGCGTGGGGATCAACCGCCCGCGCGCCGGGGTAGGTCCTGGCCATGGCAGCCTCCGAACCGTTAGTGCAAGGGACCGGCCGTGATGGCGCGGGCTTCGCCGGGGTCACGGCCGGCGACGGGCCGGGCGGCGTCCGTCCGTACGTCGGCCGTGTCGAGCGCCACCCCCTGCAGCCGCCCGTCCCCCTGGTCCTCGATCCCGACGCCGTCGAACGGCGCGCGCCCGTCTTCGGCGCGGCCGATGTGAGCCCGCTCGACGCCGATCTGACCCTCGGGCACCGCGGGGAGCCGCTGGGTGAGCGGATCACCGTCGGCGGTCGGGTCCTGGACGGCCGGGGACGCCCGGTGCGCGGCCAGTTGGTGGAGCTGTGGCAGGCCAACGCCGCCGGCCGCTACGTCCACCGGGCGGACCGGCACGCGGCGCCGCTCGACCCGAACTTCACGGGCGCGGGCCGGTGCCTCACCGACGACGACGGCCGCTACCGCTTCACCACCATCCGGCCGGGCGCCTATCCCGATGTCACCCATCACAACGCCTGGCGCCCCTCCCATCTGCATTTCTCCCTCTTCGGTACCGCGTTCACCCAGCGCCTGGTCACCCAGATGTACTTCCCCGGCGACCCGCTCCTGCCCCACGACTCGATCTGGACCTCCGTCCGCGACGCGAGTGCCCGCCGACGCCTGGTCGCCGCCTACGACCCCGGGCTGAACGAACCCGAGCGGTCCCTGGGCTACCGCTGGGACATCGTCCTGGACGGGCCGGACGCCACCTGGGCCGAGGAGGGCCGCTGAATGTCCCTGCCCGCCACCCCCTCGCAGACCATCGGCCCCTTCCACGGCACCGCCCTGCCGTTCCCCGGCGGCGGCGAGGCGGCCCCTGTCGGACACCCGGACACGATCACCGTGCACGGTTGCCTCAGCGACGGCGACGGGGCACCCGTGCCCGAGGCGCTGCTGGAGTTCTGGCAGGCCGCCCCGGACGGTTCGCTCGTGGGCGCGCCCGGCAGCCTGCGGCGCGACGGTGCCGCGTTCACGGGTTTCGGCCGTGTCGTCACCCGCGACGACGGCCGCTACACGCTGCGCACCCTGCCGCCCGGCGGGGCGCCGTATCTCGCGCTGTGTCTCCTCGTGCCGGGCCTGACACGTCATCTGTTCACCCGCGTCTACCTCGCCTTTCCCGAGCACGACCCCTTGATCGAGGCCCTGCCGCCCGCCCGGCGCGCCACCCTGCTGGCCGCACCGGAAGCGGGCGGGCACCGCACGTACCGCTTCGACATCCGGCTCCGGGGCGGCGCCGAAACGGTGTTCCTCGCCTTCCCCGACCGGGGCGGACGGCCCGGTCCCCCGTAGCTTGGGGGTTGACGGACGACGAGAGGACGGGGACGCGATGGCGGTGCGGCGACTGGTGATCGTCGGAGGGGACGCGGCGGGCATGTCCGCGGCCTCGCAGGCCCGCAGGCTCAAGGGACCCGACGAGCTGGAGATCACGGCGTTCGAGCGGGGGCACTTCACCTCGTACTCGGCCTGCGGCATCCCGTACTGGGCGGGCGGCGTGGTCGACGGGCCGGACGCGCTCATCGCCCGTACCCCCGAGGAGCACCGCCGGCGCGGCATCGATCTGCGGACGCGTACGGAGGTGACGGAGCTGGACGTGGCCGGGCAGCGGGTGCGGGCGCGCGATCTGGAGTCCGGCACCGAGCGCTGGCACGGCTTCGACGGGCTCGTGCTGGCGACGGGCGCACGGCCGGTCCGGCCGCCGATCGAGGGCATCGACGCGCGCGGGGTGTACGGGGTGCAGACCCTGGACGACGGCCGGGCGCTGATCGACGGGCTGGCGAAGCTCGACCCGGCGGGCCCGCACCGCGCGGTCGTGATCGGCGCCGGGTACATCGGGGTGGAGATGGCGGAGGCGCTGAGCCTGCGCGGCTTCGAGGTGACGGTGATCGAGCGGGCCGCGCAGCCGATGGCCACCCTGGATCCGGACATGGGCGCCCTGGTCCGGGAGGCGATGTGCGGGATGGGCATCGAGGTGGTGACGGGGACCGAGGTCACCTCGCTCGTCACCGGCCCGGACGGCCCGGACGGCCCGGAGAGCGCAGTCACGGCGGTCGTCGCCGGGGAGCGGGAGTTCCCGGCCGAGGTCGTGGTGCTGGGACTGGGGGTGCGCCCGGAGACGTCCCTGGCCCGGGCGGCGGGGCTGCCGCTCGGCGATTCGGGCGGTCTGCTGACGGATCCGGCGATGCGGGTGCGCGGCCACGGGAACATCTGGGCGGGGGGTGACTGCGTGGAGGTCTGGGACCTGGTGGCCGGCCGCACCCGGCACATCGCCCTGGGCACGCACGCCAACAAGCACGGTCAGGTGATCGGCTCGAACGTCGGCGGCGGCTACGCCACGTTCCCCGGCGTGGTCGGCACGGCCGTGAGCAAGGTGTGCGACCTGGAGATCGCCCGTACGGGCCTGCTGGAGGCCCAGGCCACGGCGGCCGGGCTGCAGTTCGTGACCGCCACCGTGGAGTCGACGAGCCGCGCCGGGTACTACCCGGGCGCGCGCCCGATGACGGTGAAGATGCTCGCCGAGCGCCGGACGGGCAGGCTGCTCGGCGTCCAGATCGTCGGCCGGGAGGGCGCGGCGAAGCGGGTGGACGTCGCGGCGGTGGCACTGACGGCCCGCATGACGGTGGACCAGATGACGGCTCTGGACCTGGGCTACGCCCCGCCGTTCTCCCCGGTGTGGGACCCGGTGCTCGTCGCCGCGCGCAAGGCGGCCGCGGCGGTGGCCGGAGGGGCTTGACCGCCAGGCCCCTCCGGGGCCGCCTTTGCCGCCTACGGCGGTGAGCGCCCTGCGGGCGCGTCCTCAAACGCCGGGCGGGCTGGTTGTGGCTGAGCTCAGCCACAACCAGCCCGGGGCAGCCGCCGACCAGGACCGGCCGGCCAGCCAGGCCCTAGCGCGCCGTCTGCTCGTGCACGTACGCGACCAGGCGGGTCAGCGCGTCCGGGTCGGTGGTGGGAAGCACGCCGTGGCCGAGGTTGAAGACGTGGCCCTCCAGCTTCGCCGCCGCGTCCAGGACCTCGCGGGCCTTGGTCTCGACCGCCTCGTGGCCGGCGAAGAGGACGGCCGGGTCGAGGTTGCCCTGGAGCGCCTTGCCGGGGCCGACGCGTCGTGCGGCCTCGTCCATGGGGATGCGCCAGTCGACGCCGACGACGTCCGCGCCGGCCTCGCCCATGAGGCCGAGGAGCTCGCCCGTGCCGACGCCGAAGTGGATGCGCGGCACGCCGTAGTCGGCGACGGCGTCGAAGACCTTCGCCGAGGCGGGCATGACGGAGCGCCGGTAGTCGGCCGGGGCCAGGGCGCCGACCCAGGAGTCGAAGAGCTGCACGGCCGAGGCGCCGGCCTCGATCTGCACCTTCAGGAAGGCGGCGGTGATGTCCGCGAGGCGGTCGAGGAGGTCGGCCCACAGCTCGGGGTCGCCGTACATGAGCGCCTTGGTGTGCTCGTGGTTGCGCGACGGGCCGCCCTCGACGAGGTAGCTGGCCAGCGTGAAGGGGGCGCCGGCGAAGCCGATGAGCGGGGTGGCGCCCAGCTCGGCGGTGAGCATGCCGATGGCCTCGGTCACGTACTTCACGTCGTCGGCGTCGAGCGGGCGGAGCCGCTCGAGGTCGGCGCGGCTGCGGATGGGCTGTGCCACGACCGGGCCGACGCCGGGCTTGATGTCGAGGTCGATGCCGATGGCCTTCAGCGGGACGACGATGTCGCTGAAGAAGATCGCGGCGTCGACGTTGTGGCGGCGCACGGGCTGGAGGGTGATCTCGGTGACGAGGTCGGGGCGCATGCAGGACTCCAGCATGGCGGTGCCCTCGCGGACCTTGCGGTACTCGGGAAGGGAGCGTCCCGCCTGCCGCATGAACCAGACCGGGGTATGCGGTACGGGTTCGCGTCGGCACGCCCGCAGGAACGCCGAGTCGTGCGCCGCGGTGCGGCCGGTCTGAAGCTGGCTGCGCTCACTCATGCCCCAAATCTTCGCACGGGCCGAACGAGTGACCCGCCCGTGTGGGTGTCCTACCCGGAAGAGCGGCCTCTTCCGCCTAGTCTTCCGGGCATGGCTGCGGCGCAGGGACACCTCTCGGACGGTCCGGACGACGCGGACGGGGAGGGCTCCCCGTCCGTCTTCCGGCAGGCGGTCGCCGGGCTGCAAGGAGTGCGCCTGCGGCCGGAGATCGAACTCGACGCCACCCCGCCGCCCCAGCGGCTCGCCCCCTTCTCGTACGCGCTGGAGGCGGCGGTCGTCGTGGACGACGAGGAGCTGGCGGACGGGCGGCTGATCCTGCTGCACGATCCGGCGGGGCACGACGCCTGGGGCGGTACGTTCCGGATGGTGACGCTCGTGCACGCCGATCTGGAGCCGGAGATGGCGGCGGACCCGCTGCTGCCGGAGGTCTGCTGGTCCTGGCTGACGGGCGCGCTGGAGGCCCGCCGGGTGCCGTACGGCGCGCCGAGCGGCACGGTGACCCGGGCCGGGTCGCACTACTTCGGCGGGCTCGCGGAGCGGGAGCCGTCGACGCGGATCGAGATCCGGGCGTCGTGGTCGCCGACCGACACCAGCGGCCCGGGGGGCATGCCGCAGGCGCCGGACACCGCGGCGCACCTCGCGGCCTGGTGCGATCTGCTCTGTCAGATCGCGGGACTGCCGCCGGGCGGGCCGCCGGACGCCGGGGTCGTGACGCTCCCGCAGCGGCGCGGTCCGCAGAGCCGTTGATCGGTCAGCCGTCCGAATTGCCCGAATTGTTACTCATCAATTCGTGATCATTCCCTAAAGGCGGGACGGTTGGGTGCCGAAGAGGCTTGTGACCCTTCCCATACGGATCGCCCCGGCTTAGCCCCAAGTCGGCACCGTCACCGCCACTCCCCCTGGAGGCCTGGTGTCCGTTCTCCTCGAGCAACCTGCGAGCCTCGCCTATCGACCGACCAAGCCGACGGCCATGGTCGTCGTCGCCGACCCCCGCGTCCGCTCCACCGTCACCCGTCATCTGTGGGCCCTGGGCGTGCGGGATGTGATCGAGGCCTCGTCCATCGCGGAAGCCCGCCCCCGCGTCGGCAGCCCGCGCGACATCTGTGTGGCCGATGTCCACCTCCCCGACGGGTCCGGCCTCACCCTGCTCTCCGAGACCCGCGCGGCGGGCTGGCCCAACGGCCTCGCCCTGTCCGCCGCGGACGACATCGGCGCCGTACGCAACGCCCTCGCGGGCGGTGTGAAGGGCTACGTCGTCACCGGCACCCGCACCAACCTCGGCCTCCCCGGCCGCCCCGGTGCCGCCCCCATCGGCTCCGCCGCCGCGGCCCGGATGCACCGCCGCCCGCCGGGCGCCCCCGGCCACCCCGGCGGCTACCGCGAGCTGTCCGGCCGCGAGGTCGAGGTCCTGAGATTGGTGGCGGAGGGCCAGTCCAACAAGGCGATCGGCGTCTCGATGGGCCTGTCCGCCCTCACCGTCAAGAGCCATCTCGCCCGCATCGCGCGCAAGCTCGGCACCGGCGACCGGGCCGGAATGGTGGCCGTCGCACTGCGCACCGGCATCATCCACTGACCCCGCGAAAGCGCATCACGCCCGTCGGCGGAACGTTCCGTCGACGGGCGCTTGCCATACACAGATACCCTTGACCGGTGACCGACGCCCAAGAGACCGCAGAAGACACGACACTGCGAACCACCGGGGGCGCTCCCCCGGACGACGTCGATTCGGCGCCGATCCCCTTGCTGGAACCACGCGAAGGCATCCCGCCGGTCGTCGCTGACAACGATGCCCTGGCCGAGGTCGTCGCGGCGTTCGCAGCAGGCACGGGACCCGTCGCCGTCGACGCCGAGCGCGCCTCCGGCTACCGCTACGGCCAGCGCGCCTACCTCGTCCAGCTGCGCCGCGAAGGCGCCGGCTCCGCACTGATCGACCCGGTCGGCTGCCCCGACCTCTCCTCCCTCGGCGAGGCCGTCGCCGACGCCGAGTGGGTGCTGCACGCCGCCACCCAGGACCTGCCCTGCCTCCGCGAGATAGGGATGACGCCGTCGCGGCTCTTCGACACGGAGCTCGCGGGACGGCTCGCGGGGTTCGCACGCGTGGGCCTCGGGGCGATGGTCGAGAACGTCCTCGGCTACGCCCTGGAGAAGGGCCACTCCGCCGTCGACTGGTCGACCCGCCCGCTGCCCGACCCGTGGCTGCGCTACGCGGCGCTCGACGTCGAGCTGCTCGTGGACCTGCGCGACGCGCTGGAGGAGGAGCTGGACCGGCAGGGCAAGCTGGAGTGGGCCCGCCAGGAGTTCGCGGCCATCGCCGCGGCCCCGCCCGCCCCGCCCCGCAAGGACCCCTGGCGCCGCACGTCCGGCATGCACAAGGTGCGCAGGCGCCGGCAGATGGCCGTGGTCCGCGAGCTGTGGACCGCGCGCGACCAGATCGCACAGCGCCGCGACGTCTCGCCGGGCAAGGTGCTCAGCGACGCCGCGATCATCGAGGCCGCGCTCAACGTGCCGCCGAACGCCCACGCGCTCGCGGCCCTGACCGGCTTCGGCCACCGGATGAGCCGTAAGCAGCTCGAGCAGTGGCAGGCCGCCGTCGACCGCGCCAAGGCGATCCCGGACGCGGAACTGCCGCAGCCCGGCCAGCCCCTGACGGGCCCGCCGCCGCCGCGCGCCTGGGCGGACAAGGACCCGGTCGCCGCGGCGCGGCTGTCGACGGCCCGCGCGGCGGTCTCGGCCCTGGCCGAGCGGCTGACGATGCCGCAGGAGAACCTGATCACGCCGGACACGGTCCGCAGGCTGTGCTGGGAGCCCCCGAAGGACCCGACGCCGGAGGCCGTGGCCGAGATCCTCGCCGCCCACGGCGCCCGCCCCTGGCAGATCGAACAGGTCACCCCCGTCCTGGTGACGGCGCTGACCGCACCGGTGGCCTAGCCGGTCGCCCGCACGGGGCCCCTGCCCTGCCGAAACGGCAGGGCAGGGGCCCTTTCGCATGTCCCGGCCCCCCTTCGCCCGCCGCGGGCGGAGGTCCACGGAATGTGACCTTCGACGCTCCCGCCCGGGGGACTGGGCAGCATGGTTACCCGCAAGTAGCATGACGGTGTCAGCCCGCACCGCGGCGGAGCCGTACCGGCGTGCCCGCGCGCAGCGATCCCGCATCTGGAGGAGAGCCAACGTGCCTCGTACCGCTAGGGACGTCGTTTTCGTCGACGGCGTCCGCACCCCGTTCGGCAAGGCGGGCCCGAAGGGCATCTACCACGAGACCCGCGCCGACGACCTGGTCGTCAAGTGCATCCGGGAACTGCTGCGCCGTAACCCGGACCTGGACCCGGCCCGTATCGACGAGGTCGCCCTCGCCGCGACGACGCAGATCGGCGACCAGGGCCTGACCCTCGGCCGCACCGCCGGCATCCTCGCGGGCCTCCCGCAGTCCGTGCCCGGCTACTCCATCGACCGCATGTGCGCCGGTGCCATGACCGCCGTGACCGCCGTCGCCGGCGGGCTCTCCTTCGGTGCGTACGACATCGCCATCGCGGGCGGCGTCGAGCACATGGGCCGTCACCCCATGGGCGAGGGCGTGGACCCGAACCCGCGCTTCGTGTCGGAGAAGCTGGTCGACGAGTCCGCCCTCTTCATGGGCATGACCGCCGAGAACCTGCACGACCGCCTGCCGCACATCACCAAGCAGCGCGCCGACGAGTACGCGGTCCGCAGCCAGGAGAAGGCCGCGAAGGCGTACGCCGACGGCAAGATCCAGGCCGACCTGGTGCCGATCTCCGTCCGCCGCACCAACGCGGAGGCCGGCGAGACCGGTTGGGGCCTGGCCACCGCCGACGAGCCGATGCGCCCGGGCACCACGCTGGCGAACCTGGCGGGTCTGAAGACCCCCTTCCGTCCGCACGGCCGGGTCACCGCGGGCAACGCCGCCGGTCTCAACGACGGTGCCACCGCCTCCCTGATCGCCGCCGAGGATGTGGCGCGCGAGCTGGGCCTGCCGGTCAAGATGCGCCTGGTGAGCTACGCGTTCGCGGGCGTCGAGCCCGAGGTCATGGGCATCGGCCCGGTCCCGGCGACCGAGAAGGCCCTCGCCAAGGCGGGCCTGACGATCGACGACATCGGTCTCTTCGAGATCAACGAGGCCTTCGCGGTACAGGTGCTCTCGCTCCTGGACCACTACGGCATCGCGGACGACGACCCGCGCGTCAACCAGTACGGCGGCGCGATCGCCTTCGGCCACCCGCTGGCCTCGTCGGGCGTGCGCCTGATGACGCAGCTGGCGCGGCAGTTCGAGGAGCAGCCGCACGTCCGCTACGGCATCACGAGCATGTGTGTCGGCTTCGGCATGGGCGGAACGGTCATCTGGGAGAACCCGCACTTCGACGGAGGCAACAAGTGAGCACCACTGAACTCCTGAAGGGCGCGGCCGAGCTGTTCCCGGGCGAGGTCGTGACCCAGGCGCACGTGCGCCACCTCGACCTCCCCTTCGGCGCCGGGCGCTTCGCGCTCGTCACGCTGGACAACGGTCTGGACCACACCAAGCCGACCACCTTCGGTCCGCAGTCGCTCGCGAACCTGGACGCGGCGATCGACCAGCTCGAGGCCGAGGCCGCGGCGGGCGAGATCGTCGGTGCCGGTCTGACCGGCAAGCCGTTCATCTTCGCGGTCGGCGCCGACCTCAAGGGCGTCGAGCTGCTGAAGCGCCACGAGGACGCGCTGGCCATCGGCAAGGGCGGCCACGACGTCTTCAAGCGGCTGTCGCAGCTCGCCGTGCCGACCTTCGCGTACTACAACGGCGCCGCGATGGGCGGCGGCGTCGAGGTCGGTCTGCACTGCACGTACCGCACGGTCTCCAAGGCGATCCCCGCCTTCTCGCTGCCCGAGGTCTTCCTCGGTCTGGTCCCCGGCTGGGGCGGCTGCGCGCTGCTGCCGAACCTGATCGGCGCGGACCGCGCGGTCTCGGTGATCATCGAGAACTCGCTCAACCAGAACAAGCAGCTGCGCGGCAAGCAGGTCTTCGACCTCGGCATCGCGGACGCGCTGTTCGAGGGTGCGGACTTCCTCGAGCAGTCCCTGCTGTGGACCGCTTCGGTGCTGAAGGGCGACACCGAGGTCGTCCGGGCCGAGATCGACCGCGGCGAGGGCTGGGACCAGGCCGTCGCCCGCGGCAAGGCCATCGCCGACTCCAAGGTGCACGGCGCGGCCCCGGCCGCCTACCGCGCCCTGGAGATCATCGCCGCGGCGAAGAACGGCGACCTGCGCGCCGGCTTCGACGCCGAGGACCAGGCGCTGGCCGACCTGATCATGGGTGGCGAGCTGCGCGGCGGCATCTACGCCTTCAACCTGGTGCAGAAGCGCGCCAAGCGCCCGGCGGGTGCCCCGGACAAGTCCCTGGCCCGCCCGGTCACCAAGGTGGGCGTCGTCGGCGCCGGCCTGATGGCCTCTCAGCTCGCGCTGCTCTTCGCGCGCCGCCTCGAGGTGCCGGTCGTGCTGACCGACATCGACCAGGAGCGCGTCGACAAGGGCGTGGGCTACGTCCACGGCGAGATCGACAAGCTGCTGCTCAAGGGCCGCGTCAACCAGGACAAGGCCAACCGCCTCAAGGGCCTGGTCTCCGGCTCGCTCGACAAGGCCGCCGCCTTCGGCGACGCGGACTTCGTCATCGAGGCCGTCTTCGAGGAGATGGGCGTCAAGCAGCAGGTGTTCGCCGAGGTCGAGGCGGTCGTTCCGGCCCACGCGATCCTGGCCACCAACACCTCCTCGCTGTCGGTCTCCGAGATGGCGTCGAAGCTCAAGAACCCCGAGCGGGTCGTGGGCTTCCACTTCTTCAACCCGGTCGCGATCCTCCCACTGCTGGAGATCGTCCGCGGCGAGCAGACCGACGACGCGTCGCTGGCCACCGCCTTCGGCGTCGCCAAGAAGCTGAAGAAGACCGCGGTGCTGGTGAAGGACGCCCCGGCGTTCGTCGTCAACCGCATCCTCACCCGCTTCATGGGCGAGATCCAGAACGTCATCGACGAGGGCACCCCGGTGGTCACCGCCGAGAAGGCCGTCGAGCCGCTCGGTCTGCCGATGTCCCCGCTGGTGCTCCTGGAGCTGGTCGGCCCGGCCATCGGTCTGCACGTCTCCGAGACCCTCAACCGCGCCTTCCCGGACCGGTTCACCGTCTCGCCGAACCTGGCCGCCGTGGTCAAGGCCGGCAAGCGCGGCTTCTACGTCTACGACTCCGGCAAGCCGGAGCTGGACCCCGAGGTCGCGGCGCTGCTGAAGCAGGGCGACGTCGTCCTGACCGAGGAGCAGGTGCGCGAGCGGGTGCTGGACGCCGTGGCGCAGGAGATCGGCCTCATGCTGGACGAGGGCGTCGTCGCCGAGGCGCAGGACATCGACCTGTGCCTGATCACCGGCGCGGGCTGGCCCTTCCACCTGGGCGGCATCACGCCGTACCTGGACCGTGAGGGCGTCTCCGAGCGGGCCGCCGGCCGGCGGTTCCTGCCGCAGGGCGTGGCGAGCGTTCCGGCGTAACGCGTGACGCGGCGGTGAAGGGGCTTGGGGGCCCCTGATCCGCCGAGGGAAGTTCTCGAGCGCCGGACGGGCTGGTTGGCCCGTCCGGCGCTCGTTCCTGTCCGGCGGATTTTCTCGGGCTCTCGGGCGCCGGACACCTCCCGGCGGTGGCCGGGGGAGCTCGCCGCGCTGTCGACAGTCGCCCGCGTGCGCCCGGGTACGAGGGGGGCCTTCGCCGTGCGATCGCCCGCACCGGACGCCGCTCGCCGACCACGAAGATCCGCCGGTAACGCCCTGGCCGTTACCGGCGGCCGGTGCTCCAGCGCTTGGTGACCTCGGTCAGGGCCCGGACGGCCTGGGCGAGGAGCCGGTCGTCGTCGCGTACCCGGCGGCTGTGCTCGACGTGCACGAAGGGGACGTCGACCGCGTCGGCGTGGTCGCCCTCCACGTTGGTGCGGCCTTCCAGCCTGCCGCAGTCGCGCTGCCACACCTCACACGACCGCAGGTGCAGCTTGCGCAGCGCGTTGGACAGCCGGCGGGCCGCGGGCAGCCCCGCGTCACCCTTGCCGGGCGAGACGACGACGTCGTGGCCCGGGGAGCTGCTGTCGGCGAAGCCGTGCACCTGGACGGCGGGGAGACGGCGGTCGGCGAGGGTGTCGGAGACGGCGGCGAAGACCGAGTCCGAGCGGTGGGCGACGTCGGCCGCGTCCCCCTCCTCGCCGTCCGCGGCGGCGTTGCGGTGCGCGCCCGCGAGGACGAGCACGCCGCCGGGGGAGCTGCGCAGGAGGCCGATGCCGAGCTGTTCGGTGCGCTGGTCGGCGGTCGGGTGCGGGACCTGCACCGACCAGCGGGCCGGGCCGCGCAGGTCCACATAGATCCGCCCCCAGCCGCGCCGGGCCTCGCCGTCCTTGGTGGCGTCGGCGATCTCCGCGACCTCCATGCCGCCGTCGCGGTCGACGAGGGTGCGCAGGGTGTAGCCGACGGTGGCCAGGGAGCGTTCGGCCTCCGGCTGTTTCCCGTCGAGGACGAGCCGGACGCCGTCGGCTATCGCGCGGCGGTCGCTCGCGCCGGGGATGCGGTAGCCGCCGCTCTGCGTGATGCGGTCGGTGAAGCCGGTGATCCACTGGCCGAGGTCGACGGAGCCGCCCGGTTCGGCGGATTCGACGGGCCGGCCGCCCTGGTGCGGGCGTGCGGTCTTCGGTGCGCTCGAGCAGCCGGTCAGCCCGAACAGCGCCGCCGACGCCACCGCGCCGAGCAGCGCGGATGCCGTCATGGTGCGGGCGATTTCCGGCTTGAGCCTCATGTTGGTAAAAATACCCCGGTGAAGCGCTCTCGCCGTATCGTCCTCGCCCTGGCCGCCACGGCCGTCGCCGGAGCCTCGACCGCAGGCTACCTCTATACCCGCGAGGACGCCGCACCGGCCGGTGACGCTTCCTTCACGCTGGCCGCGGGCGGTGACGTTCTCATCCACCCCGAGATCACCGACCAGGCGAACAAGGACGCGAAGGACAAGGGCGGCCAAGGGCCCGACTTCAGCGCCGTCATGGCCGGGATCAAGCCGGTGGTGAGCCAGGCGGACCTCGCGGTCTGCCACATGGAGACCGTCATGGCGGAGCCCAAGGGGCCGTTCCTCGGCTACCGGAAGTTCAGCGTGCCGCCGCAGATCGCGGGCACCCTCAAGGACCTCGGCTACGACACCTGCTCGACGGCGTCCAACCACACGCTCGACCACGGCCCGGAGGCCGTGAAGCGGACCCTGGACACGCTGGACAAGGCGGGGATCAAGCACACCGGCTCGGCGCGCAACGCCAAGGAGGCGGCCACCCCCAACATCATGGACGTCAAGGGGGTGAAGGTCGCCCAGCTGTCCTACGCCTACGGCTTCAACGACACGACCGTGCCGAAGGACAAGCCGTGGCTGGTCAACACGGTGGACGTGAAGCGGATGGCCAAGGACGAGAAGGCCGCCCGTGCCGCGGGCGCGGAGGTCGTCTTCGCCAGCATCCACTGGGGTCGCGAGGGGCACAACGAGGCGAGCAAGAGCCAGCTGCGCACGGCCGAGCTGATAGCCCGGAAGACGGGCATCGACCTGGTCGTCGGGCACCACGCGCACGTCGTGCAGCCCTTCGAGAAGGTGCGCGGCACCTGGGTCGCGTACGGCCTGGGCAATCAGGTGGCCCGGCACGCCAAGCCGCTCGGCATCACCGAGGAGGGCGTGATGGGCCGCTTCACCTTCACCCGGAACAACGGCAAGTGGTCGGTGACGGACGCCCGGTACGTTCCCACGCTGGTGGAACTGGAGCCGAAGATCCGGGTGGTGGACGTGGCGGCCGCGCTGAAGGGCGGCGGCAAGGGTCTCTCGGACGACCAGAAGGCGCGCTACCGGACGGCGTACGAGCGGACGCGCGGGATCGTGCTGAACCGGGGCGGCGAGAAGGACGGGCTGGAGCCCCTCGCGGTCACGGAAAAGCCCTGACGGTCACGGAAAGTCCCTGACCAGAGCCGGTGTGCGGCGCGGAGTGAGCAAGATCCCATTGACGCGCTCGACCATTGCGTCAACACTAACGGTTTTGGTAAAGCGTTCGAATGCCGCTTAGAATCCGAACGCTTTACCGTACATATACGCAGTGCGACGGACAGTGACAGGTATCTCGTGGTCCCGGCGTGTCCCGTGCCGTGACGAGAGGAATACCGTTGTCCGCTTCGCGCGGCTCACGTCGACGCAAGGCCCGCCGGCGCGCGGACATGCCGCTGCTGGGCGGCGCCCGCCCGCCGATAGCCGCCCTGCTGGCCCTGTTGCTTGCGGTGGCGGGGGCGACGGCCCTGGTTCTCGGCGACCGTGACCGGGCGAGCCTCGACGCGGCGGTCCTGACCTCCCAGCAGCACGTGGCCGAGGACGGCGCCCTCTCGCTGCGCGCCTCGCTCGACGAGAGCGCGACCGACCTCCAGCGCGCCGCCGCCCTGTTCACCGGCCCCGAGCCGGTACCGGCCGACACCGTCCTGGACAAGCTCGGCAAGGTCTACAACAAGTGGCGCGGCACCGCGGTCATCGACCCCGTGGGCGGGACCCTGCTGGCCGCGCGCGGTGAGAACATCCCGCTCGCCACCGTCCTCAAGGGCGCCCCGGACGCCAAGGGCGATGACAAGGACGGCAAGGCGTTCGGCGTGGGGCCGCGGCTGGTGAAGCTGCGGTCCGGCGAGACCCGGATGCTCGTCGTGGCGGCCCTGCGCGGCGGCGACCGGCCGCGGCTGCTCGTCGCCTCCGGCACCCTGAACGTCCCCGGCATCTCCTCCGGCGAGGACCGCACCCTTCTCGTCGTCGACTCCGCCGGTACGGTCCTGGCCAGCGACGGCCCGTCGGTGTCCCGCAAGTCGTGGGCCGAGAAGGCCCGTAAGACGGCTGCCGGCGACTCGGCCAAGACCCCCGAGCCCGGTGGCCACCCCGGCGCCAGCGGCCACCTGATGGGCGGCGGCAAGCGCGGCGAGGAGCGTACGGCCGTGGGCTACGCGGCGGCCGGCCGCGCACCCGGCGAGACCAGCGCCGCGGGCGCCCTCGGCCTGTCGGTCATCACCTCGGTCGAGGTGACCGAGGACATGTCGGCGGTGCGCACCCAGGCCTTCGGGCTCGCGGCCGCGGGCATCCTGCTCGCCCTGGCCCTCGTCGTGGGCTGGGTGCTGCTGCGGACCGTCCAACGACCGCTGCTCCAGCTGTACCTGGAGAGCCGCCGGCTCAGCCGCGGCGAGCTGGACCGTCCGGTGCGCCAGTTCCGGGGCCGGGAACCGGCCCGGATCGGCGCCGCCCTGGAGAGCCTGCGCAAGCAGCGCCTCGGCGGCCGCCCCACCCGCACCGGCCGGGCCCGCGGCGGCTTCGGCACCCGCGGCACCGTCATCGTGTGCGCCGCGGTCCTGCTCGCCTGGTCCGCGCCGCTGCTGTTCCTGCTCAACCGGGCCGGCAGCACCGTGACCGTGCCCCAGCAGCTCGTCGAGGACCAGCGCCGCCGCACCGACACCGCCGCCGACCGGGTCCGCAAGGCGCTCAACGAGGGCTGGGCCGACGTGGCCTCGGTCGCGCAGATCGTCGGCGCGGGCGGCGGCAAGGACGGTGCGGACAAGGCCGTCCTGGAGACGACCCTGCGCGAGCACGGCCGCTACCGCTCGGTCTACGTCCTCGACGGCGACGGCAAGGTCCTCTCCCGGGCCGGTGACTCCCCCCGTCACCCGGGCGGGAAGAAGCCGCACCCGGACTCCGTCGTCCAGCTCAACACCTCCGGCAAGGAGCCGGCCGTCGCGGCCTACGCGGCGGTGCCCGGCGGCAAGGGCCGCACGGTGGTCGGCGAGTACGACACCCAGTTCCTGATCTCCCTGGTCACCCGGCCCGGCCTCGGCCAGGTCTGGCTGATCGACAGGAAGCACCGGATCATCGCGGCCGACAAGGCGCACGGCTACCGCGCCTTCGCCAAGCTGCCCGGCGGTCACCTCAACGACCTGGCCGTCTCGGCCCGCCGTGACGCCGACGGCACCGCCATCCTGCACCGCTCGCGGAACTCCTCCCTCGCCGCCGCCGCGCCCCTCGGCGACAACGGCGCGGTCAAGGGACTGGACTGGCAGGTCGTCAGCGCCCAGCCCGCCGCCTGGCTGGAGCTGCCCGAGTACACGGCCGAGCGGCACACCATGCTCGCCGGACTGCTCGGTGTGACCGCGGCCGTGGCCTGCCTGGGCTGGCTGTTCATCATCGTCATCCGCCCCCTGCGGAGCCTCGCCGACCAGGCCGAGGCGCTGGCCGGCGGTGACCGGAAGACCGTCCTGTTCCCCCAGCACCACGACGAGGTCGGCGCGGTCGTACGGAACCTGGAACTCATCCGCCAGCAGCTGCGCCCCGCCACCGGGTCGGCGGCCAAGCCGGCCGGAAGGAACTGACCGCCGTGCTCTTCCTCTACACGGTTCTCGTGATCTGCTGCGCCATCGTGCTGGTCGCCGGGGTGATCGAACAGCGCCGCCACTACACCAACCTGGACCTCATACCCACCCGGGTGCTCATCAACGGCATCCGCGGCAAGAGCTCCATCACCCGGCTGTGCGCGGGCGCGCTGCGCGGCGGCGATCTGGTCACGGTCGCCAAGACCACCGGCACCGCCGCCCGCTTCATCCACCCGGACGCCACCGAGGAGCCGGTCTACCGCAAGTTCGGCATCGCCAACGTCGTCGAGCAGATCGGCATCGTGCGGCGCGCCGCCGCGTACCGCCCGCACGCCCTGGTGATCGAGTGCATGGCCGTCATGCCGGCGCTCCAGGAGGTCAACCAGACCAAGCTGATCCGCTCCACGATCGGCGTGCTGTGCAACGTCCGTGAGGACCACCTCGCCGAGATGGGCCCGACCCTGGACGACGTGGCCCGCTCGCTCAGCCGCTCCATGCCGCACAACGGCATCTGTGTGACGGCCGAGGTCGACCGGCTGCACATCCTCCAGGAGGAGGCCGACAAGCGGAACTGCCGGCTGATCGCGGTGGACCCGGAGACGGTCACCGACGCGGAGCTGCGCGGCTTCAGCTGGTTCACCTTCAAGGAGAACGTCGCCATCGCGCTGGCCGTCGCCGAGCTGCTCGGCGTCGAGCGCGCCACCGCCCTCCAGGGGATGTACGACGCGCCGCCGGACCCCGGTGTGCTGTCCGTGGAGCGCTACCTCACCCCCGAGGGCATGCCGTTCCGCTTCGCCAACATCTTCGCGGCCAACGACCCCGAGTCGACGCTGATGAACGTCGAGCAGCTGCTCAGCCTCGGCGCCATCGAGCGGCCGCTGCACGTGCTGATCAACTGCCGCCCCGACCGCGTCGAGCGCAACGGGCAGATGGGCGAGATCATCCCCCGGCTGGCCCCGGACTCGGTCTTCCTCATCGGCCACCCCACCAAGAGCGCCGCCGACGCGATTCCCGCCGAGTGGCGCGACCGCGTCGTCGACCTCGGCGGCGACCGCCGCGACCCCGGCGAGCTCACCTCCGAGATCCTCGGCCGGCTGGGCCCGGGCGCCTCGCTGATCGCCATCGGCAACATCCACGGCCAGGGCGAGCTGCTCCTGGAGCGGCTGGCAGAGCTGCCCGCAGACGAACCTTCGCAGACGCAGACCACAGGAGAATTCCGTTGATCCCCGCCGTCCTCACTCCGGAGATCGCCGCCATCGGCATCGCCCTCGGGCTGCTGTTCTCGCTGGTCTGCTACCTCACCACCAACCTCTCCCCCGGCGGCATGATCACCCCCGGCTGGCTGGCGCTCACCCTGGTCGAGGACCTCCAGCGCGCGGCCATGGTGGTCGGCATCACCGTCCTGACCTATCTGTCCACGCTGCTGCTCCAGCGCTACGTGATCCTCTACGGCAAGCGGCTGTTCGCGGCCGTCGTGCTGACCGGCGTGGTGCTCCAGGCGACCCTGTACGTCATCCTCCAGCAGCAGTTCCCGCTGATGTACGCCAACCAGACCCTCGGCTTCATCGTCCCCGGTCTGATCGCCTACCAGCTGGTCCGGCAGCCGCGCGGCGCGACGCTGCTGGCCACGGGAACCGTCTCGCTCGCCAACTACGTCGTCCTGACCGCCGGAATCCTGCTCGGCTTCATGCCCACGGCCTGACCGGCCCGAGGCGCCCCCGCCGGCGCCTCCCCCGACTCTCCCGCCCCTCCCGAAACGCAGCCCACGGAGCGTATCCATGTCCCGGAAGAAGGAACGAAAGACGAAGGGCCCGAGCGCCACGGGCCGGCCCGCGGGCCCGCGATCCCGGAACGTGGTCCACACGCTGGTCGTGCTCGGTCTGCTCGGCACCAGCGCGTACCTGACCGTGGAGCTGCGCGACAAGCAGCCCGAGACCGCCCCGCCCGTCGAGTCCATAGCCGGGGCCAGCACGGCGGCCGGCGGTGCCAAGCCCGCCTCCGGCGAGCAGCGCTTCGAGCGGCTGGCCAACCCGGCGCGCACCGTCGTGCGCGGTGGCGACGGCGGGGTCCTCGCCACCTTCACGGACAACGCCCGCACCGCGGTCCTCACCGGCCCCAGCCGCACCTTCGCCGAGCCCAAGTTCACCTCGGCGAAGGTGACCACGGACAGCTGGATCCGGCTCCTGCCGCAGCCGTGGAAGGAGGGTGCGGAGAAGGCCGCCTGGTTCAAGGACTGGTACGGCAAGATGGCGAGCAGCAAGGAGCCGGACATCTTCGCCATCTCCATGGAGTACCTGGACGGCGCCCCGCAGAAGAAGGACGCGCAGGGCGTGCCGTACACGGGCGACGCGCATTTCGGCCCGCTGAACCCGAAGGGCTCGGAAGGCGCGGACCTGCGTCTGGAGCAGTCGGACTTCAACGACTACCTGGGCATCACCTACACCTTCCGGGACGGCACGGTGGAGCGCCCGGAGCCCCTGCGGTTCCGCTCGATCGACTGCTCGGGCTACATCCGCACGATCTTCGGGTACCGCGCGCGCTACCCGCTGATGAGCAAGGACGTCAAGGGCGACGGCCTGCCGCGCACCGCCAACGGCATGGCCCGGCTCTCCCCCGGTGTGCCGGTGATCGAGCTGGGTGACAAGCGCCCCGACAACATCGACCGGCTCCAGCCGGGCGACCTGGTGTTCTTCAAGGTCGACCGTCGTACGGGCGAGCGGCTCGACCACGTCGGCATGTACATGGGCCTGGACACGGACGGCAAGCCCCGCTTCATCTCCAGCCGGGAAGAGGCCAACGGGCCGACGTTCGGTGACAAGGGCGGCACCGCCCGTCTCGACGGCAGCGGCTACTACGCGGTGGGGCTGCGCAGCGCGAAGCGGCTCTGAGAGCCGGTCTTGATGGGCGGGTGACCCGCCGTTTCGTCCTCGATCGCCGGACGGGCTTGGATTCGGCTGGGCTCAGCCACATCAAGCCCGTCCGGCGATTGAGGACGCGCCCGCAGGGCGCCCGCCGCCGCAGGCGGCAAAGACCGGCCGGCCAGGCCTACGGCCTCACACCCGGTCCCAGGCCCCCAGGGCCAGTCCCGCTTCGTCCATCCGCTGACGGGCGACGCGCAGCCGGCCGTCGGAGCCGAGGGCGGCGAGCACCACCCGGCCGTGCGCGTCGAGTGCGAGCGCGGGGGCGCCCACGCACTCCTCGCCGGTCTCGGACCAGAAGACGTCCGCCTGCTCGTCGTCGGCGGGGTACGCGGCGAGGGCGGGCAGTCCGGACGCGGCCCGCTGGGCCAGGACCGTGCAGCCGTGGCCGTCGACGGTGGCGCGCAGCGCCGCGACCGGGCCGGAGCCGGTGCCGCCGGAGACGGTGGGGCACGGGGTGTCGAGGCCCTCCTCGCCGCCGGTGCTCGCGGAGCCCTCGGAGCGGTGGGCGTGCAGCGCGGAGTCCGTCGCGTCCCGCCAGAAGTGGGTGATGCGGTCGTCGCCGGTGGGGGCCGAGCTGGACGAGCCGGCCATGGGCTTCGCGGGGAGGTTGAGGATCCGCCGCAGCGGCCCGCCGGCCTCCTCCTGCCGCCAGCGCACCACGAACTCCGCGGCGGGGGCGAGGAGTTCGATGCGTCCGGCGTCCGTTCTGGCCGCGGTGAGCTCGTCGAGGACGTGGCTGCCCTTCATGTCCGTCCAGGCCTGCCAGATGCCCCGGGTGTCCTGGCGTCGTCCGCACACCCCGTCACCGGCGTTGCGCACGAAGACGTGCAGGCCGACGGAGTCGACGACCGCCGTGGGGACGCCGATCTGGTCCGCCCGCTGCGCGTCCTGGCCGTAGGGCGTACCGATCGAGCGCCAGGGCGTCAGCGCCCGGCCCGACTGGAACTGGGTCGCGTAGACGACGTCGGTCTCGGTCCGGCCGTCGTCCAGCTCACGCCGCCGCAGACCGACGAGGTAGACGTAGCCGGCGGCGTTCTGGGTGAGGGAGAGGTACGGCTCCAGGCCCGGCACGGTCAGCAGCTCCGGGCCGGTCCACTCCGGCCCGCCGGGCCGGGTCTCGGTCCAGCGCGCGAGGCCGCCCGCGGTCGGCGCGTAGGCCGTCAGCCGCCCGTCCGCACCCCGCAGCAGCCAGCCGGTGGTCGGGTTGGCCGTCCGCACTGCCATGACTCGCTGCCAGCCTCTCTGGTCGTCGTCGGGGGATCGGCGTCGGGGCCCCTGGTTCCAGGGGGGTCGGGCTCAATTCCGCGCCACGAGGACCCCATTCGTCGACCCTCGACAATAACATTCCGGTTGTGCGCGAATATCGGGTGCGTTTTTCCGTTTATGCCGCCTTCCCGGGGGCCGGCGGACGCGGGGGCCCGGGCCGGTGGGCGTAGAGGACGGCGCCGTCGACGGTGGCCACCCGCTCGTACCGGCGCTCAAGGACCGCGCGCAGGGACGGCATGCGGGACGGTCCGTACGGTTTGCCCCGTGAGTCGTCGACGATGAGCGCGGGCGGGCGCAGGCTCAGTTCGCGTCGGAGGACGGGCCAGGTGCCCGGCACCCCGTACGCCTCGCCGACGCGCGAAGGGCCGCGGCCGCCGCTGTAGTTGGTCAGCAGTCCGGCGGACAGGCAGTGCCCGGCGGGCCACCGGTCCGCGAACCAGTACTGCTCGGGGTGCATGCCCCAGAACAGCACCCGGTCGGTGGGCGCGGTCCGTTCCCGGACGGCCCGGGCCACCTCCAGGGAGTGCGGGAGGCCGGGCGCGTGCGAGGTGAGCCCCCAGGTCAGGAAGAACGCGCAGGTCAGCGCGGACCCCGCGGTGCACAGTCGGGGCGCCGGGCGGGGCAGTGCGCACAGCGCGGAGGTGCCCAGCAGGGTCAGCGGCGGCAGCAGCTGGAGGTAGTAGTGGCCGAAGAAGTGGAATCCGGTGGTGACGGCCACGGCCGATGCGGCCGTCCACAGCCACAGCTCGGGCGGCGCGACCCGGCGGCGGGTCAGCAGCAGCACCACGACGGGGGCGAGCAGACCGGCGCAACCGACGCAGAGGACGCCCGCGTTGAACGCCGCGCGGCTGAGCGCGAGCGTGACCACGCCGTGCACCGACGCGTACGAGCCGGAGCCGGTCACCGTCCAGAACAGCAGCCGGGCGGGCCCCGTGAGCCAGGCGACCGCGGCGACGGGCAGGATGAGCCCGAGGGCCAGGGCGCCCGCACCGGCCGCGCGCCGGTGGTGGGCGCACAGCAGCAGGAGGACGGGGGCGAGCACCGCACCCCCGGTCTGCTTGGTGAGCACGGCGCCCGCGACGGCGAGCCCGGCGACCCCCCAACGGCCGCGGTCCGCACACCACATGGCGGCCGCGGTCCACGGCACCATGAAGACCTCGAAGGTGGCGGCCTGCGCGTCCTCGGGGTCGAGGCCGATGGACACCAGCAGATACAGCACGCCCGCCGTGCGGCCGGCCCGCTCCCCCCAGCGGCGGCGGGCGAGCGAGGCGAGCAGGACCGCCGTCAGCAGCTGGGCCAGCACCGCCAGGACCTTGACGGGCAGCAGCGAGTCGTCGCCGAAGAGCCCGAAGCACAGTTGGTACAGCCAGGGCAGCAGGGGCGGTTTACGGTCGACGACGGTGCTGTAGAGGACGGCGCCGCGGGCGAGCATCCGGGCCTCGGTGGCGAGGAAGCCCTCGTCGGGGTTCCACAGGGGCCGGGCGAAGGACGGCAGGCGGGTCGTCACGGCCAGGGCGCCCAGCACCGGCAGCAGCCGGGGCCAGAAACGGCCGGCCCCGGGCGCGGTGGGCGGCCCGTAGGACCGTGCGCCCGGGGTCGGGGCGGCGACGCGCTGCGCTACTGACATGCACGTCAACCTAGGGCCCCGTATGCCCCATTCAGAGCTGACATACGGGGCGGTGTCCCGCTAAATGCTCGTCGGTGCCGGTGGTACCGAACGGTCAGCCTTACCCAGTCGGCTGTTCCGCCGCCCGTAGACGAAGTAGACGACGATGCCGAGGACCATCCATGCCGCGAACCGCAACCAGGTCTCCCCGGTCAGATTGAGCATCAGCCACGCCGAGGCCGCCACGGACAGGATGGGGACGACGGGGACGAACGGGACCCGGAAGGAGCGCGGCAGGTCGGGGCGGGTGCGGCGCAGGATGATGACGCCGAGCGCGACGACGACGAAGGCGAAGAGGGTGCCGATGTTGACGAGTTCGGCCAGCACGTCGATCGAGGTGAAACCGGCGAGCACGGCGACGACGGCGCCGAGCAGGATGGTGGAGCGGTAGGGCGTGCCGAACTTCGGGTGGACCCGCGAGAAGATCCTCGGCAGCAGCCCGTCGCGGCTCATCGCGAAGAACACCCGGCTCTGGCCCAACAGCAGGATCATGCAGACGGTGGTGAGACCGACCGCCGCCCCGAAGCTGATCAGACCGGCCCAGAAGGGATGGCCGGTGGCTTTGAAGGCGTCGGCGAGCGGTGCGTCCGTGGACAGCTCGGTGTACTTCTGCATGCCGGTGACGACGATGGACACGGCCACGTAGAGCACCGTGCAGATGAGGAGCGAGCCGAGGATGCCGCGCGGTACGTCACGCTGCGGGTTGCGGGTCTCCTCGGCGGCGGTGGCGACGATGTCGAAGCCGATGAAGGCGAAGAAGACCACCGCGGCGGCGGAGAAGATGCCCATCACGCCGAAGTTCGACGGGGCGAACCCGAACAGCACCTGGATCAGCGGGGCCTTCACCCCGCCGCCGGCCTCGGTGGCCTGGGAATCCGGGAGGAAGGGGTCGTAGTTGGAGCCGGTGATGAAGAAGGCGCCCACGATGATGACGAGCAGCACGACGGTGACCTTGATGGCGACCACGACGGCGGTCACCCGCGAGGACAGCTTCATGCCGAGGACCAGGATCGCGGTCAGGACCAGCACGAGCGCGCAGGCGAGGATGTCGAAGCCGAAGCGGCCCTCGTGGGTGCCCTCCAGCCCGACGGGCAGATGCCAGCCCGCGTTGTCCATCAGTGAGCGGACATAGCCGGACCAGCCCACGGCGACCACGGCGCAGCCCAGCGCCAGCTCCAGGACGAGGTCCCAGCCGATGATCCACGCGGGCAGTTCGCCGAGCGAGGCGTACGAGAAGGTGTACGCGGATCCGGCCACCGGCACGGTGGAGGCGAACTCGGCGTAACAGAGCGCCGCGAGCCCGCACACCACACCGGCGAGGACGAAGGCGAGGGCCACGGAGGGGCCCGCGTTCTCCTTGGCGACCTTGCCGGTGAGGACGAAGATGCCGGTGCCGATGACGACACCGACACCGAAGACGGTGAGGTCGATGGCCGACAACGACTTTTTGAGCGCGTGCTCCGGCTCCTCGGTGTCCCGGATGGACTGCTCCACCGTCTTGGTCCGGAAGATGCCGCTCCTGCCGCGGCTGTTCCGGGAGGGTCGCACTGTGCTCATCAGCCCACCTCCGCCTGCTCGACCGTCGCTCGTCCCTGCAACTGAGCGAGTGTCCGCGATGATCCGGGCCAGATCCGGGCCATCCCGGCCACCGCTCCCAGGATTCACCCGATAGGACGCAGCGGCACATATGCGAACGAGCCGACTGGTCCACCCGGACGGGTGGAAACAGTCGGCTCGTCGGAAGGAGAGAGCGTGGCGCTCCGGGACCGCCGAGGGGTCACCCCGACAGCGGCTGACCGGACGGCACGCCGTCCGGTCAGCCCGTGAAGCGGGAAGCCCCTAGTCGCGCGCCGCCTCGGCGGGCTCCACGGCGCCGACGGAGTCGGTCGGCTCCTCGAAGCGGCCGTCGATCTTGGAGACGAGGCCGGTGACCTGGCGGGCGATGTCCGGGGCGGTGAGCCCGATCTCGGCCATGACCTCCTTGCGGGAGGCGTGGTCGAGGAAGAGCGGCGGGATGCCGAAGTCGCGCAGCGGGAGGTCGACGCCCGCGTCGCGCAGCGCCTGCGCGACGGCCGAACCGACGCCGCCCACCCGGCTGTTGTCCTCGACGGTGACGACGACACGGTGCCGCGCGGCGAGCGCGGGCAGCGCCGCGTCGACCGGCTTGACCCAGCGCGGGTCGACGACGGTCGTCGAGATGCCCTGCTTGTCGAGCAGGTCGGCGATCTCCAGGCACATCGGCGCGAGCGCGCCGACGGAGACGAGGAGGACGTCGGGGCTCTTGGTGCCCTCGGCCGGCTCGCGGAGCACGTCCATGCCGCCGACCCGGCCGACGGCCTTGACCGCCGGGCCGACCGCGCCCTTGGAGTAGCGCACGACGGTCGGGGCGTCCTTGACCTCGACGGCCTCGCGCAGCTGGGCGCGGACCTGGTCGGCGTCGCGCGGGGCGGCGATCCGCAGCCCGGGGACGACCTGGAGGATCGACATGTCCCACATGCCGTTGTGCGAGGCGCCGTCGGTGCCGGTGACCCCGGCCCGGTCCAGCACGAACGTCACGCCGCACTTGTGCAGGGCCACGTCCATCAGGACCTGGTCGAAGGCACGGTTGAGGAAGGTGGCGTACACCGCGAAGACCGGGTGCAGCCCGCCCGTCGCCAGCCCGGCCGCCGAGACGGCCGCGTGCTGCTCGGCGATGCCCACGTCGTAGACGCGGTCGGGGAAGGCCTTGGCGAACTTGTCCAGACCGACGGGCTGGAGCATGGCCGCGGTGATCGCGACGATGTCCTCGCGCTCGTGGCCGAGCTTGACCATCTCCTCGCCGAAGACGGAGGTCCAGTCGGCGCCGGAGGAGGCGATCGGCAGACCGGTGTCCGGGTGGATCTTGCCGACCGCGTGGAAGCGGTCGGCCTCGTCCGCGAGGGCCGGCTGGTAGCCGCGGCCCTTCTCGGTGAGGCAGTGGACGATCACCGGGCCGCCGAAGCGCTTGGCGCGCTGCAGCGCGGACTCCAGGGCCTCGATGTCGTGGCCGTCGATGGGACCGACGTACTTCAGGCCCAGGTCCTCGAACATGCCCTGCGGGGCGATGAAGTCCTTGAGGCCCTTCTTCGCGCCGTGCAGCGTCTCGTAGAGCGGCTTGCCGAGCACCGGGGTGCGCTCCAGCAGGTCCTTGCCGCGGGCCAGGAAGCGCTCGTAGCCGTCGGTGGTGCGCAGGGTGGCCAGGTGGTTGGCGAGGCCACCGATGGTCGGCGCGTAGGAGCGCTCGTTGTCGTTGACGACGATGACGAGGGGGCGGTCCTTGGCGGCGGCGATGTTGTTCAGCGCCTCCCAGGCCATGCCGCCGGTCAGCGCGCCGTCACCGATGACGGCCACCACGTGGTCGTCCTTCTTCAGGACCTCGTTGGCCTTGGCGAGGCCGTCCGCCCAGCCCAGGACCGTGGAGGCGTGGCTGTTCTCGATCACGTCGTGATCGGACTCGGCCTGCGCGGGGTAGCCGGACAGGCCGCCCTTCATCTTGAGCTTCGAGAAGTCCTGGCGGCCCGTGAGCAGCTTGTGAACGTAGCTCTGGTGTCCGGTGTCCCACAGGACCTTGTCCTTGGGGGACTCGAACACCCGGTGCAGGGCGATCGTCAGCTCGACCACGCCGAGGTTGGGCCCGAGGTGTCCGCCGGTCTTGGAGACCGCGTCCACGAGGAAGGACCGGATCTCCGCGGCCAGCTGATCGAGCTGCTCCGGGCTCAGCCGGTCCAGATCGCGCGGTCCCCTGATGCGGGATAGCAGCGCCACCCGTGCCTCCTTAAGCGTTCGAGCTGTCGAGCTTTGCCGGTCTGTCGAGTCTAATGTTCCGCTCGCGGTGCCGGTGAACGGGTGCTGCGACGTATGTCACGCGATCGGCGTAGCACGGTCCCATACCGTCTGGAAGGCCAGTCTGAGGCAGGCCGCGAGGGCGGGGTGTTCGATGGAGAGGGCGGTGGTGGAGCCGCTGCCGGCCACGGGATCGGGCAGGTCGCACAGGACGAGCGTCGCGTCGGCGACGACGAGCTTGAGCGGCAGCTCGTCGATGACCCGGCCCTCCTGCCCCGCCCGGCCGAACAGCAGGACCTTCTCCCGTACCTCCGGGTCCGCCAGCGCGTCGTGCGTGTAAACGGCGCGCACGGTGCCGCCGCCGCGGGTGATCCGGCGGGCGGCCCGGGTGACGACGGCGGTCGCGGGAGGTGCGACGAAGGGCGGCCGGCAGAAGGTGAGGAGTTCGCCGGTGGCCTGCGCCTGGATGTCGGCGAACCGGTCGACGATCGCGCCGGGCTCGCGGAGCACCTCGATGTAGTCCAGCGGGTCGGTGTGCGAGCGCCCGTCGGTCCACAGCGGCAGCAGGGCCGCCGCCAGCCCGGCGGAGACCCGCTCCAGGTCCTCCAGGGCCTCCCTGCGGCGGCTCAGCAGCCGGGAGAGGGCCTGCCCGGGAGCCATCGCGGAGAACGTCGTGACACGGCCGCCGTGGGCGGCCGCGAGACCGCCGCGGACGAGCCCGTCCAGCACGTCGTAGATCCGCTGACGGGGCACCCGCGCCTCGCGGGCCACCTGGGCCGCCGTGTAGGACTCGCGTCTGACCAGGGCGTGGTAGACGCGTGCCTCGTAGCGGGACAGCCCGAGTGCGACGAGGTCGGCCACCGATCCTTCCTCCGGCTCCATGGGGATACACGCTATACGCCCGTGATCACCTGCCGGACCGGCCACACGGGTGGAGAGCGGGGCTCACGGCGCCCCGCGCACGCCCGTGGGGCGGGCTCCGTCCTCACGGAGTCCGCCCCACGGGCGACGCGGCACCACCCGCCGGGGTCTACGCCCGGCCGGCCGTCTTCTGGGTCTTGCGGGAGACCGAGTCGATCACGACGGCGGCCAGCAGCACCGCACCCGTGATCATGTACTGGACGGCGGAGGCGATGCCCAGCAGCGCCATGCCGGAGGCGATCGACTGGATCACCAGCACACCGAGCAGCGCCGACCAGGTCTTGCCCCGGCCGCCGAAGAGGCTGGTGCCGCCGATGACGGCCGCCGCGATGGCGTTCATCAGCAGGCTGCCCGCACCGGAGGACTGGTTCGCGGCGTTGATCTGCGAGGCGAGGAACATGCCGCCCAGCGCCGCCATCGTGCCCGAGAGCGCGAAGACCGAGATCCGGATCGCGGAGACGTTGATGCCCGCGCGACGGGCCGCCTCGACACTGCCGCCCAGGGCGAAGACCTTCCGCCCGTACGGGGTGCGGCGCAGCACGAAGTCGAGCGCGACGACGACTCCGAGGAAGATCACCACGGCCAGCGGCAGGCCCTTGTACTCGTTGAACAGCCAGGCCACCACGTAAGCGGGCACCGCGATGGCGGCGGTCCGCAGCACGATCTCGCTGAGCGGACGGCTGGGGACGCCCGCGGCCTCCCGTCGCCGCGCGTCCCGGAAGGACAGCGCGAAGAACGCGACCACGCTCAGCGTCGCCAGCCCGTAGGCGGCGGCGACGTCGCTGAAGTAGTGGTTGGTCAGCCCCGCGACCAGCCCGGAGTCGTCCAGGTTGATGGTGCCGTTGGAGCCGAGCACCTCCAGCATCAGGCCGTTCCAGCCCAGCAGACCGGCCAGTGTCACCACGAACGCGGGCACGCCGATCCGGGCGAAGAAGAACCCGTGCAGCGCCCCGACCAGGGCGCCCGAGAGGATCGCGAGGACCAGTGCGAGCCACTCCGGCATGCCGTTGTTGACGTTGAGGACGGCGAAGACCGCGGCAGCCAGTCCGCTCACCGAGCCCACGGACAGGTCGATCTCGCCCAGGATCAGCACGAAGACGATGCCGACCGCGATCAGGCCGGTACCGGCGGCGGTGACGAAGAGGTTGGAGAGGTTCTCCGCGCCCAGGAAGGCCGAGTCCTGCAGCTGGAAGACGAGGCCGATGATGACCAGGCCGACCACCACGGGCAACGAGCCCAGCTCGCCGCTGCGCATCTTGCGGCGGAATTCGCCCCAGTAGCCGGCGAAGCCCTCCTCGCGGACCAGCAGCCGGGGGTCCACCGCGGTCACGGCGCCCTCGGCGGCCGGCTGCGCGTCCTGGGGAAGCGTGGCCTGCGGGGTGTCCCCCGCGCCGTCGGACTTGGACAGGTTCGTACTCACTTCTCGCCCTCCGCGGTGCGCGCCTTGCGGCGGGTCACGGCGTTGTCCGTGGCGCCGGTGATGGCGGAGATGATCTCTTCCTGCGAGGTGGCCCGCACGTCGAAGGTGCCGTTGTTGCGGCCGAGGCGGAGCACCGCGACCCGGTCGGCGACGGCCTTGACGTCGGCCATGTTGTGGCTGATGAGAATGACCCCGAGGCCACGCTCACGCAGCCGCTCGACCAGGTCGAGGACCTGCGCGGTCTGCTCGACGCCCAGCGCGGCGGTGGGCTCGTCGAGGATGACGACCTTGGGCTCGCCGAGCAGCGAGCGGGCGATGGCGACGGTCTGCCGCTGCCCGCCGGAGAGCGAGGCGATGGGGATCCGGACACTGGGGATCCGGATGGAGAGGGTGGAGAGCAGCTCACGGGCGCGGCGCTCCATCTCGACCTCGTCCAGCACCCCGGCGCGCACGATCTCGCGGCCGAGGAAGAGATTGCCGACGACATCGAGGTTGTCGCAGAGCGCGAGGTCCTGGTAGACGGTCGCGATGCCCAGCTCCTGGGCGGCGTGCGGCCGGTCGACGGTGACGGGCTTGCCCTCCCACTCGATGACGCCTTCGTCGGCGGGGCCGACTCCGGCGATCGTCTTGACGAGGGTGGACTTGCCGGCGCCGTTGTCGCCGACCAGGGCGACCACCTCACCGGGGTGGATCTCCAGCTCTACGTCGGTGAGCGCCTGGACGGCGCCGAACCGCTTGGAGATCCCGCGCAACGCCAGCACGGGCGTAGCGGACACGTGCATCATCTCCTTCGCCGCCTGGCCGGCGGGGAGTGGGGACAAGGGGACAGAGAGAAGGGAAGGAGGAAAGGGGCTGTGCTTACTTCACTCCGGCCGAGTCGCACTGCGCCTTGTACTTGGCGGTGCAGATCTCGTTCAGGTTGAAGAAGCCCTCCTTGCCGACGTACTTCCCGATGTCGCCCTTGGTCAGCGCGAAGGGAGTGACGATGATCGAGGGGATCTTCTTTTCGGTGCCGCTGTCGACGGTGGACTTGGCGATCGAGTCGAGCTTCTTGCCCTGCGCGAGGGCGACGGCCATTTCGGCGGCGGCGTCGGCCTCGGGCTTGTAGGGCTTGTAGACGCTCATGAACTGCTCGTCGGAGAGAATCCGCTGAATGGCGGAAAGCTCGGCGTCCTGGCCGGTGACGGGCGGGAGCTTGTCGAATCCGGCGCTCTTCAGCGCGGTGATGATGCCGCCGGCCATGCCGTCGTTGGCGGAGTAAACGCCGACGATCTTGTCCTTGCCGAGCGAGGAGATGGCGCCCTTCATGTTCTCGTTGGCGTTCTCCGGCTTCCACTCCTTGGTGTCGTACTCCTTGCCGACCTTGACCTTGCCGTCGAGGACGGAGTGGGCGCCGTCCTTGTACATCTTGGCGTTCGGGTCGGTGACGGAGCCGTTCATCATGACGATCTCGCCCTTGTCGGCGTCGTCGCCCAGCTCCTTCAGCAGGGACTCGCCCTGGATCTTGCCGACGCGCTCGTTGTCGACGGAGGTGTACGCCTTGATCGGGCCCTCGGCCAGGCGGTCGTACGCGACGACGGGGATGCCCTTTTCGTTGGCCTTCTTCACCGAAACCGCTATCGACTTCGCGTCCACCGCGTCGACGATCAGCGCGTCGACCTTCTTGGTGATCATCGTGTCGACCTGCTGCTGCTGGACGGAGGCGTCCTGCTTGGCGTTCTCGTAGAGGACCTTGGTGTCCGGGCCCGCCAATTCCTTGATCTTCTTCTCGATCAGCGGGTGGTCGAACCGCTCGTAGCGAGCGGTCTGGTTCTCCGGCAGCAAGAGGCCGATGGTGAGCGGCCCCTTCTTGTCCTTCTTCTCACCGCTGCCATTGCCCGATTCCTTGGCGCTGCCACAGGCGGCGAGTCCGGCGGCCATCGAAACAGCGGCCACGGTGACGGCGGCACGACGCAGATGCGTGTTCACTGAAGAAACCTCCCTGACGAGGCCGCGTCGTTGCGGCCGAGGTGGCTGGAAGTCAACTCGGCCGCCAAGGCACCGTCAAGAAGTAAATCCTTAACGAGATGGCAACGATGCCATTCGTTATCTGCGTGAACTCAAGAACCGTGCCCGGGAAACGGTGACGACCGTCAGGCGGGCGCGGGCGCGTCCGTCGGGACGCTCTCGTCCAACAACGTCGAATCGCCCATTTCGTTCAGCACGAGCGCGATGGCGCCCAGCACCTCGGCCCGGCCGCCCAGCGCCCCCGGTACGACCTCCAACTGCCGTGCGGCGCTGGGGATCGCGTACCGGGAGACGGATTCGCGGATCGGTCCGAGGATCAGCTCACCCGACTCCGCGAGGTCCCCGCCGAGCACCACTCGGCGGGGATTGAGCAGATTGCACAGGTTCGCCACGCCGCTGCCGATATGCCGGCCGACATCCGCGATCACCCGTCGGCAGCCAGGGTCACCCTCCCGCGCGAGCTGCACCATGCGCGCCACGGTCAGATCGGTGCCGTGGGCCGAATGGAGCAACGGCAGTACATAACGGGCGGCGGTGAACGTTTCCAGACAACCGCGGTTGCCGCACCGGCAGACCGGACCGGACTCGTCCAGGGTGATGTGCCCGATTTCGCCCGCCGTGCCGCCCGGGCCCCGGTAGATCTGCCCGTTGATCACCAAGCCGGCGCCGACACCGCTGGCGACCTTGATGTACGCGAGGTCCGCCGCCCCGCGGCCGGAGCCCCAGACCAGCTCGCCGAGCGCGCCGAGGTTGGCGTCGTTGTCGACGTACACGGGCACCCCGAGGCGGGCGGCGAGGTCGTCGCGCGGGTTGGTGCCCGCCCAGCCCGGCAGGATCGCGGTCGAGCCCAGCACCCCGGACTCCACGTCGATCGGGCCCGGCACGCCGAGGCCCACCCCGACGATCTTCTCCGGGCTGATCCCCGCCGTCGCGATCAGCCTCTTGACCAGCGCTTCCGCCCGGTCGAGCCCCTGCGCTGCGGAGGCGTCCACATCCAGCGGCTCCGCCTCCTCGGCCAGCACCCGATGGGCGAGGTTCCCGATGGCGACGTGCAGATGGGTGTGTCCGAAGTCGACGCCGACGACGATGCCGGCGTCCCCGGACAGCGACACGCTGCGGGCCCGGCGCCCACCGGAGGAGGTGGGGGTGACGTCGACGGTCCCGCCGTCCTTCAGCTCCCGGACGATATTGGAGACCGTGGCGGCCGACAGCCCTGTGGACCGGGCGATCTCCGCCTGGGTGAGCGAGCCCGCCATGCGCACCGCGCGCACGACCCGCTCCAGGTTGGCCCGGTGCAGCGACGACTGCGACCCCGGAGTCTCCACGCCCATCCACTCCCGCCTATCGGGCGCGGCACGACCGCCGCGCCCTCGGCCGGACCACAGCAGTGGAGTCCGGCTCTTCGTACAACATGTGAACCCTAAGCTGAGCCGCCTGGGTGAGATCCCGTCAAGGCCTTGACTCCACTTCGAGCCCACATCGAGCCCACATCGTACGGATCCGCGGGGTTCCCGAGGCAGTGAGGGCCCGGCCCGCGGGCCCTGTGGCAGGCCACCCGGACGCTCGTGCCGCGCGGCGCCCGCCGCCCGGGGCGCGTTCTCGATCACACGGGACGATCATGCGAAGCCGATCACGGAGGTGTTCGGAGCAGCGCCCGGGATCCCGCCGCACCCCGGCCGCCGGGAGCGGGCTCGCCCCGGCCGGAGCGAGCGGCACCCCGCCGACCTCCGAAAAGTCACCCCATACGCTTTGCGTAGCCCGGGTAGCCCGAATGGGCGAATCCGGTTTCCTCGGGGTCCCATCCGACTGATCTTGGCTTGTCCGCACTCAAGCGCTTCTGCGGCATGTTCGCCCGACATGACCTCCGCTCCCCCGCCTCCGCACAGCTCCGCGCCGGGGTTCGTCTGCCGGATAGTTGGGGCCTTCTGCGGCATTGGCGACGCACGCCAACCGATTCGATGCACGCGCAGCCACCGTCCAAGCCATAGAACGAACGGAGCCCAGCACATGTGCGAGGACCCCCAACTGGCCACCGCCGACTGGTGGTACACACTCCGGATCCCGGCGCAGCCCTGGATGATCAGTCTCATCCGCAGCTCGCTCCAGCTCGCACTGCAACGGCACGGGCGGCTCGACCTCGCCGACACCGCCTGCCTGTTGGCGACGGAGCTGGTCACCAACGGCGTGGTGCACGCCAACTCACCGGTGACCGTCGACCTCAGCTGCCGCTCCCGGACCCTGCGGGTCGATGTGCACGACAGCAGCCCCGAGGCGCCCGCCCGGCGCAGCGCCGGCTGCGACGACGAGTCGGGGCGGGGCCTCACCCTCATCGACGCCTGCGCCACGGCCTGGGGCGTCTATCCGGCGGCCCACGGCCGGGGCAAGGCGGTCTGGTTCACGCTGTGCTGAACGGACCGTGCCGAACGGACGCCGAAGGCGGCCCCAGGAGGGCCGCCTTCGGCGTGCGTACGACCGTGGTCACCGCCTCGGCGGCCGTGACCGCTATTTGAGCGCGCCCGCCGTCAGCCCGGCCTGGACCTGGCGCTGGAAGACGATGTAGGCGGCGAGCACCGGGAGCATGGCGATCACCAGGCCCGCGAAGAGCCCCGACCAGTCGCCCTTGTAGCCCTGGCTGACCGCGAGGGCGACCAGCCCCTGGGGGAGGAGCTTCTTGTCCTCGTCGCCGACGTTCAGCACGGTGGGCAGCAGGTACTGGTTCCACTGGCCGAGGAAGTTGAAGATGCCGACGCTGATCAGGCCCGGCTTGGCCATGGGCAGCATCACCTGGAAGAAGGTCCGGGTGTGCGAGGCCCCGTCGATCATCGCCGCCTCCGCCACCGAGCTGGGCAGCGTCTTGAAGAACCCACTGAGGAAGAAGATCGTGAACGGCAGCGAGTAGGCGATGTAGACCAGGATCAGTCCGGGAAACGTGTTGAGCAGCTGCATGTTCTTCATGACGAAGAACAGCGGCACCAGCGCCAGGATGATGGGAAAGCTCATCCCGCCCACGAAGAGGAAGTAGACGAAGCGGTTGCCGGGGAATTCGAAGCGGGCCAGCACATAGGCCGCCATCGAGCCCAGCAGCATCGTGCCGAAGAGCGAACCGGCCACGACGATCACCGAGTTGAGGAAGTACTGGCTCATGTGCGCCTGGGACCAGGCCCGGCCCCAGGCGTCGAAGTGCAGGCTCGTCGGCAGCGCCCACGGCGAGGTGAAGATCTCCTTGTCGGTCTTGAAGGCGCTCATCACCGCCCACAGCAGCGGCAGGGTGACCATCAGGCCCCACAGGGCCAGCACGCCGTGCGAGAAGACGTTGAGGACCCTGCCCTCGCTGCCGAGCCGCCCGCTCGGCGAGTCGATCGCCGGCCCGCCGCGCTGCGACGGCAGGCCGGGCGCGGGGTCCGCCGTGGCGACCTCCGGGAGGTCGGGGAGGTCCGAGGGCTCGGCTTGCGCGGTCACGGTGCTACTCCCGGTTCGGCGGTGGGACGGTGGGTCGGCTGCGGCCACGCGGCCGTCGAGGCGGCCATCAGTACTCCAGCCGCTCGCGCCGGCCGAGCTTCATGACGATGCCCGCGAAGATCATGGTGACGATGAGCAGCGCCACGCCGAGCGTGGTGGCGTATCCCGCCTGTCCGTCGCGGAACGCCTTCGTATAGAGGTAGTAGGCCAGGACCTCGGTGGAATAGTCCGGTCCGCCCGGCCCCACGGTCATGATCTGGATGACCGCGAAGGCGTCGAGCGCCATGATGCCCATGTAGACCCAGCCGGTCTGGACCGTGTCCCACAGCAGCGGCAGCGTGATCCGGAAGAACGTCTGGACGCGGTTGGCGCCGTCCAGCAGCGCCGCCTCGTAGAAGTCCTTCGGAATGGAGCTCATGCCCGCCGAGAACAGGACGACGTAGAAGCCGACGTTGCACCACACCATGACCGCCATGACGCACCACAGCGCGAGCTGCGGGTCGCCGAGCCAGTCCGGCTGCACGGAGTCCAGGCCGATGGCCTTGAGGAAGGAATTGAGCGCGCCGCTGTTGGGGTTGTAGGCGAATTGGAACAACAGTGCGACGATCGCGATCGAGAGCACCTGCGGGAAGAAGTAGACGACCTTGTAGACGCTCGAGCCGCGGACACCGGCGATCGCCGCGTTCTTCCTGCGCCGGCCGCCGACGTTGAGCATGAACGCGAAGAACAGCCCGAGCCCGAGCGTCACCAGCGGGAGCACCAGCAGCAGGACGTTGTGCCCCACGGACTTCCAGAACACCTCGTCGTCCCAGAGCCGCTGGTAGTTCTGGAAGCCGACCATCTTGAAGTCGGGACTCAGCCCCGTCCAGTCCGTGAAGGAGTAGTAGATGGCCTGGATGAACGGCGAGATGACGAAGACACCGTAGATCGCCAGAGGCAGGGCCAGGAAACCGACGATGAAGCGGTACTTACCGTGCTGCATGACTTTCGACCCCGATCTCTTCCCGCGGGTGCCGCCGCTGGTGACGCGAGCTCACTTGTGCCGGTACTTCTTGACGGAGGCGTCCTTGGCGGTGTCGTCGGCGAACCGCTGGATCTTGGCGATCGCCTCGTCGGGGGTGGCCCGGCCCGCCATCAGCTCGCCGATCGCCGCCACGCCGATCTTCTCCTTCTGGAGGGCGACGTACCAGTCCTGGATGCGCGGGTTGACGACGTTCTGGCCGGCCTTGGTGAGCGCCTCCTGCGAGGACGCGAGACCGGGCGGCAGGGTCAGGCCCTCGGTGCCGCCGTTGAGGGAGGTGAGCGAGGAGACCTGCTTGATGAAGTTCTGCGAGGACTTCTTGCTCAGCATGATGCGCAGCAGCTCCATGCCGCCGCGCGGGTTCTTCGCGTTCTTCGGCACGATGAAGGGCTCGCCGCCGGAGGCCCAGATCGTCCCGAACGGCAGCTTGTCGCTCTTGTCGAGGCCGGAGGGGGCCCCGACGGCCATCTGGAAGTCCTTCGGGGTGGTCTTCTTCGACTCGTTCTCCACCCAGGAGCCGTTCGGGAGGAACAGTGCCTTGCCCTCGTTCCAGGCGGTCTGCGACTCGATGTGGGTCAGTCCCGGGGTGCCCTTGAGGATGTAGCCCTTCTTGTACAGCTCGTAGTACGCCTCGAAGGCGGATTTGACGGCCGGGTCCTTCCAGGCGTTCGGCTCCAGGTTGTCGATCTTGTCGAGGACCTCCCTGCCGCCGATCTTGGCGATGAAGGGGTAGAGGCTGAACGGCAGGTAGTACGGGTGCTTGCCCGCGTACGTCCAGCCGGCGATGCCCTTCTTCTTCGCCTTCTCGCAGACCGCGAGCATCTCGTCCCAGGTCTCGGGGTACTGCGCGTCGAGCTTGCGCAGATTGGTCTTCGAGTACCAGACGCCGTAGACCGTGTAGGCGTAATAGAGGATCCAGGTCTCCTGGCCGTCGAACTGGCCCATCTCCACGACGCCCGGGCGCAGCGTGTCGCGCACCTTCTTCTTGGGGTCGTCGACGGAGGGCGCGTCGAGGAGGGCATTGAGGTCGGTGAGCTGCTTCTTTCCGACGAGGGTGCCCATGTCCATCTGCTCGGCGCCGGAATTGTCGATGAGGTCCGGCGGGGTACCGCCGTTGAAGCGGGGCTGGAGCGTGGACTGGATCTTCTGGGTGGCGGAGTGGCTCACCTTGCTGCTCGGAAAGACCTTGCCGTATTCGGCCTCGGCGTCCTTCGCGTACTGCTGGCCGAAGCCGCCGTCGAAGATGACGACGTCGAGCGGCGCGCCCTCGTTGATGGCGAGCGGGTTCGTGGCGCTCTTCTCGCCCTTGTCGACCTGGTTGGAGTTGCCGCTGTCGCCGCCGCTCGCGCAGGCGCTCAGCACGCTCATCGACGGCACCGCGATCAGACCGATGGCCGCCGCTCGTTTGATCAGATCGCGTCGACCGAATTCCGAGGTGGATCCCATGCTCAAGTCCTCGCCTTCTCCAGGACTCAGGCGGTGTACCGGTCTTCCCCTTGCGAACTCGCCATCGACGAAGGGCCCGACACCGCGGGTCAGTTGAAGCTTGGTGTGTGCTGGGTGTGCGTCCGGGATCGGTGATGTTCCCACGGCACTGCCGTCCGCCGCTGCCTCCCGGGTCCGCCGCGGCGCCGAACCGTCGCCTCGGACGCCGACAGGTATAGTCCACTCCCCATCAACTGGGCAAGATCGAAAGCAGCTTTGACGACCAGTCTTTCCCGAGTTGAGACCTCGCCGACATACACCGACACCAACCCCGGAACCCTTGACACCACTGGTGTCTCACGCCCTACTTAACTCTGCGCGACTCGAGCGACAACGTTGTCAGTTTCGTCGAGAGGCATGAGATGCGACAGAGATTCAGACACCGATGGCGTAGCTGTGCCCGTCCCACCGCCCTCCTCGTGGCCACCGTACTGCTGACGACTGCTCAGGGCACGCAAGGATGGGCCGAAAACGCTTCCGCCGTTCGGGGCAAGGCTCCTGACGAGGAGTTCGCTTCCTCCTTCGAGAAGGGTGAGCCGCAGCCCGATTGGCGCAATACCGTCGAGACCGGCCCGGGTGGCCGGAAGAAGTCCGCCGGGGTCGACGGCAATGACACCACCGGGATCCCCGGCAATGCCACCGACAAGGTGAGCGGCGTCCGGGCCAGCGGCGAGAACGCCGAGGCGGGAGAGGTCAAGGAGAACCTCGTCGACGGCGAGAGCGCCACCAAATGGCTCACCTTCGACAGGGCCGCCTGGCTGGAATTCACACTGTCCGAACCGGTCAAGGCCGTCCGGTACGCGCTGACCTCCGCCAATGACGCGCCCGGCCGGGACCCCCGGGACTGGACGCTCAAGGGCTCCGACGACGGATCGCACTGGACCGTCCTGGACGTCCGCGAGGGTCAGGCCTTCGAAAGGCGGCTCCAGACACGGGAGTTCTCCTTCGGCGGCGCCGTCTCCTACCGGCACTACCGGCTGGACATAGCCCACAACAGCGGAGGCGCGGCCACCCAACTGGCCGAGGTGCAGCTCGCGACGGCGGACACCGGCACTCCCCCCGCCTCCGACATGCGCAGCCACGTCGACCGCGGCCCGACGGGCTCCCCCACCGCGAAGGCCAATGTGGGCTTCACGGGCACGCATGCCCTGCGCTACGGCGGCACCCACCAGGCGACCGGCCGCGGCTATTCGTACAACAAGGTCTTCGACGTCCACACCCGGGTGACGCCGAGGACCCGATTGGCGTACAAGGTCTTCCCCTCGATGCCGGAGGCGGATGCCCGCTACCCCGCCACCCACGTCTCGCTCGACCTCGCCTTCACCGACGGTACCTATCTCAGCGACCTCGGCGCCGTCGACCAGCACGGCGCACGGCTGACCCCGCGGGGGCAGGCCGATTCCAAGACGCTGTACGTCAACCAGTGGAACAACAAGACCGCACTGATCGGCGCGGTCGCCGCGGGCAAGACCGTCGACCGGGTGCTCGTCGCGTACGACTCGCCGGTGGGGCCCGCCAAATTCCGCGGCTGGGTCGACGACATCACGCTCGCGCCCGCCCCGGCCGAGAAACCACAGGCCCATCTGGCGGATTACGCCGTCACCACGCGCGGCACCCATTCCAGCTCGAATTTCTCGCGGGGCAACACCTTCCCCGCCACCGCCGTACCCCATGGCTTCAATTTCTGGACCCCCGTGACCAACGCGGCCTCCACGACCTGGCTCTACCAGTACGCCGCCACCAACAACGCAGACAACCGCCCCACCATCCAGGCCTTCAGCGCCAGCCACGAGCCGAGCCCCTGGATGGGGGACCGGCAGACCTTCCAGGTGATGCCCTCGACCGCCGCCGGGACCCCCGACGCCTCCCGCACGGCCCGCGCCCTGCCCTTCCGGCACGCCAACGAGACGGCCAGGCCGCACTATTACGGCGTCACCTTCGACAACGGCCTCAAGGCCGAGATCACCCCCAGCGACCACGCGGCGATGATGCGGTTCACCTTTCCGGGGGAGAACGCCGGTGTCATCCTTGACAACGTCACCAAGCAAGGCGGTCTGACGCTCGATCCCGGCCGCGGTGTCGTCACCGGCTACTCCGACGTCAGGAGCGGGCTGTCCACCGGCGCCGGGCGGCTCTTCGTCTACGGCGTCTTCGACGCACCCGTGACCGCGAGCGGCCGCCCCCGCGGCGGAGCGGGCAGCAACGTCACCGGCTATCTCCGCTTCAGGCCCGGCAAGGACAAGGCCGTGACGCTGCGCCTGGCGACCTCCCTGATCGGCGTCGACCAGGCGAAGGCCAACCTCGAACAGGAGATCCCGGCCGGCTCCTCCTTCAGCGGGGTCCGCGACCGCGCCCGCGCCGCCTGGGAGGCGATCCTCGGCCGCGTCGAGGTCGAGGGCGCGAGCCGCGACCAGCTCACCACTCTCTACTCCAACCTCTACCGGATGTACCTGTATCCCAACTCCGCCTTCGAGAACACCGGCACCAGGGCCCGGCCGCGCCCCCGCTACGCCAGCCCCTTCTCCCCCGCGGCCGGTAAGAACACCCCGACCCGCACCGGCGCGAAGATCGTCAACGGCGAGGTGTACGTCAACAACGGTTTCTGGGACACCTACCGCACCACCTGGCCCGCCTATTCCCTGCTGACGCCCAAGAGCGCCGCGAAGCTGGTCGACGGATTCGTCCAGCAGTACAAGGACGGCGGCTGGACCTCCCGCTGGTCCGCCCCCGGCTATGCCGACCTGATGACCGGCACCAGCTCGGACGTCGCCTTCGCCGACGCCTACGTCAAGGGCGTGGGCCTCGACGCCGAGGCGGCGTACGAGGCCGCGCTCAAGAACGCGACGGTGGCGCCGACCCACCCCGGTGTCGGCCGCAAGGGCATGAACACCTCCGTCTTCCTCGGCTACACGAGCACGAAGACCCGCGAGGGCGTGTCCTGGGCGCTGGAGGGCTACCTCAACGACTTCGGGCTCGCGAAGATGGGCGAGGCGCTCTACGCCAAGACCCACCGGGCCCGCTACAAGGAGGAGGCCGCCTACTTCCTGGGCCGCGCCCAGAACTACGTGAAGCTCTTCGACACCAACGTCGGCTTCTTCCAGGGCAAGGACGCGAACGGCTCCTGGCGGCTGTCGCCCGACGACTACGACCCGCGCGTCTGGGGCCACGACTACACCGAGACCAACGGCTGGAACTTCGCCTTCACCGCCCCGCAGGACACCAGGGGCCTGGCCGCCCTCTACGGCGGCCGGAGCGGCCTGGCGAAGAAGCTGGACGCCTACTTCGCCACGCCCGAGACGGGGGCGCCGGAGTTCGCCGGCTCGTACGGCGGCGTCATCCACGAGATGACCGAGGCCCGGGACGTCCGCATGGGCATGTACGGCCACAGCAACCAGGTCTCCCACCACATCGCCTACACCTACGACGCGGCGGGCCAGCCGTGGAAGACGCAGGCCAAGGTCCGCGAGGCCATGTCCCGGCTCTATCTCGGCAGCGAGATCGGCCAGGGCTATCCGGGCGACGAGGACAACGGCGAGATGTCGGCCTGGTACGTCTTCAGCGCGCTCGGCTTCTACCCGCTGGTGATGGGCGCCGGTGAGTACGCGGTCGGCTCGCCGCTCTTCACCAAGGCCACGGTCCATCTGGAGAACGGCCGCGACCTGGTGGTGAAGGCCCCGGGCAACAGCGCCCGCGACGTGTACGTCCAGGGCCTGCGGGTCGACGGCAAGGCGTGGGACTCCACCGCGCTCCCGCACTCCGTGCTCGCGAACGGAGCGACGCTGGAGTTCACCATGGGGCCGAAGCCCTCCACGTGGGGCAGCGGCAAGGACGCGGGACCGTCGTCCATCAGCCGCGACGACAAGGTGCCCGCCCCCGCCGCCGATCTGACCACGTCGAGCGGTTCGGCACTGACGGACGACACCTCCGCCACGGACACGTCCTTCACCACCGCCTCCCTGCGGGTGCCGGCCGGGTCCCGGGTGACCTCCTACACGCTGACCTCGGCCGACCGGGCGAGGGCCCCGGAAGGCTGGGTGCTCAAGGGGTCGACGGACGGCGAGGAATGGACCCAGGTCGACCGGCGCGCGGGCGAGTCCTTCGCCTGGGACCGGCAGACCCGGGTCTTCTCCGTCCGGGCTCCCGGCCGGTACCGCCACTACCGCCTGGAGAGCGCGAACGGCGAGGTCAGGCTGGCCGAGGTGGAGCTGCTGGGGGTGCCGACAAAGTGATGGGCAGGAAGGCCGGTCCCGGCTCGGGCCGGCTCACCCGGATCGCGGGCCGGAGCGACCACCAGTACCACCTGATGTTCTGACCTGAGGTGAGGGCCGCGCTCCCGGACGGGGGTGCGGCCCTTTCTGCTGCCCTCACACGGGAGCGCCGCGGCTCACCCGGCGCCGGACGACGCGTACGAGGGAACGCACCGGTCGCCCGAGTACCAGCACCAGCCCGACCACGGGAAGCGTGAGCAAGAGGATCTGGAGACACGCCGCGACCATGCCGAGGACCTGATTGCCGGACGTTCCGGCGTTCTCCACCAGCGAATTGACGGTCCGCCAGTCGGCCTGGAGCAGTCGGGGCATATTGGCGAGCACCATGCCCAGCTGAAGAACGAGCGCCGGCACCAGGAACACGACCCATACCGCGACCACGATTTGCGGCCATCGTTTGAGGGCTCGGAGCCGCTCGTCCTGCGGTCGCCGGAGCACGACCCTCTTGAGAATCGGCGCGATGTACTTGAAGAGGTCGGGAATGCCGGTCAGGTCCGCGACGATGTAGTAGCCGTCGAACCGCAGCGTGGGAAGAAGCTGCTGAAACATTTCCAGGTGGACGGAGAGGATCGCCACCAGGAGAAGCGGGGAGCCGGTCGACACGTACAGCGCGAGCAGGCCCAGAACGAAAAGGGCATTGAAGTAGACGCCACCGAGGTCGGCCCGGATGCGGCCCGCGCGGCCCAGCCGATAGGAGTTGGTGATGTCGGTGTAGAAGGCGGGCCACACGACGTAGATGCCGCATCCCATGGCGCCGGGCCGCGCACCTCCGTAACGGCACGCCGCGCCATGGCCCATTTCATGGAACACGCACGAGGCGATGGCCAGGAGGACGACGAGCAGCACGCCGGCCGGGGAGGAGAGCACCGTCCGCAGGGCGGCACCGGTGTCCTGCGTCGACCACAGCCATACCTCGCCGGCCACGAACACCGCGAGGGCACCGAGCACCAGCAGGGGGCGGAACAGCCAGGCGAAGAGGCCGGAGAGGAACCAGGTGACGTGCTCCGGCAGCACCGCCACCCGGAACCGGAAGGAGAGGAACGGGTCGCTCTTGGGGGTGGGGGGAGGCGGCGAACCGTCGCTGTAGGTGGTGATGCCGAGAGGGGCGAGCTTCTTGTCGATGAGGAAGGCGACGTGCTCGGTGGTGAACTCCCGGTCCGTTTCCCGGCGGAGTTCGTCGGCCACCCGCGCCATGACCGGTGCCCCTCCGGAATGCTCCCGGCTCCGGCCGTTCAGCGCTCGGACGACCTGGTAGAGCAGGGCCGGCAGCCGAACGATCTGTCCGTCGGGGCGGCAGACCAGGTGGGGCGGCTCCCGATACCCGGAGCCCTCGAACTCGCCGACCAGTTCCATGCCGGCCACCAGCGTGGGTTCCTGTGCCATGGGCGCTCTCCGTGAGGTGACCGGCGGACTGCCTGCGAAGTGGCGGGGAAGGGCCGGACGACTCCGGCCCTTCCCCGGGCGTTACGGCGTGCCGCTACGCGATCAGTGGCTCGAGACGGCCGCAGGGGTGCAGGTCAGGGTGGTGGTCGGGTTCGTGGACGGCAGGCCCAGCGAACCGAGCAGACCCGGGGTCCCCTGCCGGTCCACGGACTGGCAGGCCGACAGGATCGTGGTGCCGTGGTCGCTGGGAGCGGGGGCGTACACGCCGCCGCCCGAGGCCGTGGCGGAGCTGCTGCTGGAGCTGCCGGCGCCGGCGGCGCCGCCGTCGCCGTGGGGGTCACCGAAGCCGAGCGGAGTGGCCACGATGCCCATGACGGTCCGCTCCGGCAGTACCTCGCCCGCGACCTTGTCGAGTTCCTCGAAGCTGATGGCGTTGTCCATTTCCGTACCCCTTCTCGAAAGCGGTCAGCGGCTTGAGACAGCCGCAGGAATACAGGTGGTGCTGTGCCCGGGAGAGCTGGGAGCCAGCCCCAGCGCGACGAGAAGGCCAGGACTGCCCGCGTCCTGCCGGTATTGACAGGCATAGGCCACCGTCGTTCCGTGCTCCGTTCTCACGAGCGTCGGATACACGGGATCGGCGGCCGTGGCGCCTGCCGACAACAGACTCGAAAGCGCGATCCGCGGAGGAAGCTCCTCACCGCAAAGCCGGCCGAGTTCCCCGAAGGTAACGGCGGATCCCATCGCTTGCCCCTCCCTCTGGAACGACGGCGTCGCATCGTCCCGGCAGGGAGCGTAGCCCGCGGGGGAATGCCCGACACATCCTCAACCTCCTGATCACCCGGACGTGTTGGGGAATGCCCCGTGAGAGTGGAGAGGTGAACGTCCGCCCGGAACATGGCGAAGGGCCGCACCCCGTACGAAACGGGGTGCGGCCCTGTGAACGCCCTACCGGTACCGCTTACTTGCGGATCAGGGAGCGCAGCACGTACTGCATGATGCCGCCGTTGCGGTAGTAGTCCGCCTCGCCGGGGGTGTCGATGCGGACGACCGCGTCGAACTCGACACCGGTGTCGGTGGTGACCTTGACCGTGCGCGGCGTGGTGCCGTTGTTCAGCTCGGTCACACCGGTGAAGGTGAAGGTCTCCTCGCCGGTGAGGCCCAGGGCCTCGGCCGAGGCGCCCTCGGGGAACTGGAGGGGCAGGACGCCCATGCCGATGAGGTTGGAGCGGTGGATGCGCTCGTAGGACTCGGCGATGACGGCCTTGACGCCGAGGAGCGCGGTGCCCTTGGCGGCCCAGTCGCGGGACGAGCCGGAGCCGTACTCCTTGCCGGCCAGCACGACCAGCGGGATGCCCTGGTCGATGTAGTTGCGCGAGGCGTCGTAGATGAACGAGACCGGCGCGTCGGCCTGGGTGAAGTCGCGGGTGAAGCCGCCCTCGGTGCCCGGCGCGATCTGGTTGCGCAGGCGGATGTTGGCGAACGTACCGCGGATCATGACCTCGTGGTTGCCGCGGCGCGAGCCGTAGCTGTTGAAGTCACGACGCTCGACACCGTGCTCGGTGAGGTACTTGCCGGCCGGGGTGTCGGCCTTGATGGCACCGGCCGGGGAGATGTGGTCGGTGGTGACCGAGTCGCCCAGCTTCGCCAGGACGCGGGCGCCGGCGATGTCGGAGACCGGGGTGGTCTCCATCGTCATGCCCTCGAAGTAGGGGGGCTTACGGACGTAGGTGGACTGCGGGTCCCACTCGAAGGTGTTGCCGGTCGGGATCGGCAGCGCCTGCCACTGGGCGTCGCCCGCGAAGACGTCCTGGTAGGACTTGTTGAACATGTCCTCGCCGATGGCGTTGGCCACGACGTCGTTGACCTCGGCCTCGGACGGCCAGATGTCCTTGAGGAAGACCGGGTTGCCGTCGGTGTCGATGCCCAGGGCGTCCTTGGTGATGTCCACCTTCATGGAGCCGGCGAGGGCGTAGGCGACGACCAGCGGCGGGGACGCCAGGTAGTTCATCTTGACGTCGGGGTTGATCCGGCCCTCGAAGTTGCGGTTGCCCGAGAGCACCGAGGTGACGGCCAGGTCGTGCTCGTTGACGGCCTTGGAGACCTCCTCCGGCAGCGGGCCGGAGTTGCCGATGCAGGTGGTGCAGCCGTAGCCGACGAGGTTGAAGCCGACCTTGTCGAGGTACGGGGTCAGGCCCGCCTTGTCGAAGTAGTCGGTGACGACCTTCGAGCCCGGAGCGAGGGTGGTCTTGACCCACGGCTTGCGGGTCAGGCCCTTCTCGACCGCCTTCTTGGCCACGAGCGCCGCGGCGACCATGACGTAGGGGTTCGAGGTGTTGGTGCAGGAGGTGATCGCGGCGACGGTGACGGCGCCGTGGTCGATCTCGTAGGTCGTGCCGTCGGGGGCGGTCACGGTGACCGGCTTCGACGGGGCGCCGTTGGGCGTGTTGGCCGGGGCGTCGGAGGCCGGGAAGGACTCCTTGCCCGCCTCGTCGACGGTGTCGACGTAGTTGCGGACGTCCTGCGAGAACTGCGCGGCGGCGTTCGCCAGGACGATGCGGTCCTGCGGGCGCTTCGGGCCGGCGATCGAGGGGACGACCGTGGACAGGTCCAGCTCGAGCTTCTCGGAGAAGTCCGGCTCGGCGGCCGGGTCCAGCCAGAGGCCCTGCTCCTTGGCGTACGCCTCGACCAGCGCGACCTGCTGCTCGGAGCGGCCGGTGAGCTTCAGGTACTTCAGCGTCTCGCCGTCGATCGGGAACATCGCGGCGGTGGAGCCGAACTCCGGCGACATGTTGCCGATGGTGGCGCGGTTGGCCAGCGAGGTGGCGGCGACGCCCTCGCCGTAGAACTCGACGAACTTGCCGACGACGCCGTGCTTGCGCAGCATCTCGGTGATCGTGAGCACCAGGTCGGTGGCGGTGGTGCCGGCGGGCAGCTCACCGGTCAGCTTGAAGCCGACGACGCGCGGGATGAGCATGGAGACCGGCTGGCCCAGCATCGCGGCCTCGGCCTCGATGCCGCCGACGCCCCAGCCCAGCACGCCGAGGCCGTTGACCATGGTGGTGTGCGAGTCGGTGCCGACGAGGGTGTCGGGGTAGGCCTGGCCGTTGCGGACCATGACCGTGCGGGCCAGGTGCTCGATGTTCACCTGGTGGACGATGCCGGTGCCCGGGGGGACGACCTTGAACTCGTCGAAGGCGGTCTGGCCCCAGCGCAGGAACTGGTAGCGCTCCTTGTTGCGGCCGTACTCCAGCTCGACGTTCTGGCCGAAGGCGTCCTTCGTGCCGAACTTGTCGGCGATGACGGAGTGGTCGATGACCAGCTCGGCCGGGGCCAGCGGGTTGATCTTCGCCGGGTCGCCGCCGAGCTCCTTGACGGCCTCACGCATGGTGGCGAGGTCGACGACGCAGGGCACGCCGGTGAAGTCCTGCATGATCACGCGGGCCGGCGTGAACTGGATCTCCTGGCTGGGCTGGGCCTGGGAGTCCCAGTTGCCCAGCGCCCGGATGTGGTCGGCGGTGATGTTCGCGCCGTCCTCCGTGCGGAGCAGGTTCTCCAGCAGCACCTTCAGGCTGTAGGGAAGACGGGCGGAGCCCTCGACCTTGTCCAGCTTGAAGATCTCGTACGACTCGTCGCCCACCTGCAGCGTGCTGCGGGCGTCGAAGCTGTTCGCCGACACGACAGTCTCCTTCATGCATGAATTCGCGCGTACCACGGCCATCCTGCCGTCACAGCTCCACGCCGATCCGTTAAGGTGAACCTAAGTTAGGTATGCCTTACTGGCGCGGCAGCGGTACGCCTCTCGGCAGATATCTCGATGTCGAGATAACTCTAGTACATCGCTGCGGCACGGTCATGCCCTGATAGGCCGTGCGTGGCCCTCACCCGAGGGCGACCGGTTCGACGCGGGGGGCTCGGCGGCCGCCGGAGCTGCGATCTCCAGGACTGCGGACCCATTCACCGCCCCGCCAGCCCCGTCCTGACCAGGGACAGGACCTCCTCGTCGGAGAGTCCGAGGGTGCGGGCCTCCGCGATCAGGTGGCGGACGCCCTCGACGAGGCGGGCGCGGCCCGGGGAGGTGTCGTCGCCGGTGACCACCGCCCCGCGGCCGCGGCGGAGCTCGATGAGGTCCTCCTCGCGCAGGCGCTGGTAGCCACGGAGCACGGTGTGGACGTTCACGCCGAGGGAGTCGGCGAGCGCGCGGGCGGCGGGGAGGCGTTCGCCGGGGCGGACGGCGCCGTCGGCGATGGCTCCGCGGACGGCGGCGGCGATCTGGTCGCCGAGCGGCAGCGGGGAGGCGGGGTCGAGTCGGATCAGCACGTCATCCCCCGTGGTGCGCGCGGTCGCGGGCGACCAGCGCGTTGAGCAGGGCGGCGGCCGTGGCCGCGTCGTCGACGGTGATCACGAATTCGCTGCCGGTCGTCAGCCGGGCCACGATCGCCTCGCCCGAGCGCAGCACGAGCCCGCTGCGGCCCGGGTGGACGCGGTAGCCCCAACCGCCCATGTCCTTCAGGGCGCTGATGTCGCGGGCGGTCGCCTCCTCGATGCGGGCGAGCGGGACGCGCAGCCGGGGCCGCGGCAGCCAGGGCGCGGTGGCGGTCAGCCCGTGCCGGTCGACCGTGATACGCGCGCCGGACATGACGGGCAGCAGCGCGCCCGGGACGAGCAGGGTGAGGGCCGAGCCCCAGTCCGCGACGAGCGCGACCAGTACGCCCAGTGCGAGGAGCGCGGGCCCGCAGGCGAAGACGGCGCGGGAGCCGACGGTCCGCGTCCACGTCACGCTCTCCCCCTCGCGGAGGGGGAGGCGGGGCGCGGAGCCCGGGTCGGCGGGCGACCCGGACACGGCCGGCGCGCTCCGGCCGGCGAGGAGCAGGCCGAGGGCGGCGGCCACGGCGGCGGCGACCAGGGCCGCGGCAAGTTGCCAGGGGCCGAGCCGGGCCTGTTCGGCGGAGGCGGCCCGCGCGTTGGCGACGACGAGGTCGGTGAGCAGGAAGCCGCCGAACCCCGCCACACCGTAGGCGACGGCGACGAGTGCCCGCCCGTTCACGCGTCTGCCGTCCTCCGCCCAGGCGAACCAGACGAAGAGGGCGGCCGGTACGAGCAGCAGGCCGAGGGCCGCATAGGGGAAGACACCGAGCGCGGTGAAGCCGTCGGCGCGGCCGGCGCCGGTGAAGTGGGTGGCCACGGGATCGGGCAGCCGGTCCCGGCAGCCGAGGAAGACCGTGAGGAACGCGGCGGCGCCGAGAAGGTAGGGCGACGCCACGACGAAGGGGCGGCGCCGGATCGCCGCGGGACGTACGGGCGCGTTCAGGGTCATGTGCACGCCCCCCTTTCAGTTGTTTGCATAGTAATAGAACAATGATCAATGGGGAAGGGATCTCATATCTGAGATACCGTCTGTCTCATGACAGACGCCTACCTCGCCCGCATCGGCAAGCTCATCCGTGACGCCCGTCAGCACCGAGGCTGGACGCAGTCGCAGCTCGCCGACGCCCTCGGGACCAGTCAGAGCGCGGTCAACCGCATCGAGCGGGGAAATCAGAACATCAGCCTTGATATGATCGCCCGCATCGGTGAGGCGCTGGACAGCGAGATCGTCTCTCTCGGCTACGCCGGGCCCATGCATCTGAGGGTCGTCGGCGGACGTCCGCTCTCCGGCGCCATCGACGTCAAGACCAGCAAGAACGCCTGCGTGGCCCTGCTGTGCGCGACCCTCCTCAACGCCGGCCGTACGACACTGCGTCGCGTCGCCCGCATCGAGGAGGTCTACCGGATCCTCGAGGTGCTCGGCAGCATCGGCGTCAGGGCCCGCTGGATCAACGACGGCAACGACCTCGAGATCGTGCCGCCCGCCGAGCTGGACCTGGCCGCGATGGACACCGAGGCCGCCCGCCGCACCCGCAGCGTCATCATGTTCCTCGGTCCGCTGCTGCACCGCATGGACCACTTCAAGATCCCCTACGCCGGCGGCTGCGACCTCGGCACCCGGACCGTCCAGCCGCACATGACGGCCCTGCGCCACTTCGGCCTGGAGATCACGGCCACCGACGGTACGTACCACGCGCAGGTCGACCGTTCGGTCGCACCCACCCGGGCGATCGTGCTGACCGAGCGCGGCGACACCGTCACCGAGAACGCCCTGCTGGCCGCCGCCCGCCACGAGGGCGTCACCGTCATCCGCAACGCCAGCTCCAACTACATGGTCCAGGACCTCTGCTTCTTCCTGGAGGAGCTGGGCGTGCGCGTCGAGGGCATCGGCACCACGACCCTCACCGTGCACGGCGTGGCCACCATCGACCGCGACGTCGACTACGCCCCCTCCGAGGACCCGGTCGAGGCGATGAGCCTGCTCGCCGCCGCCGTCGTGACGGAGTCGGAGCTGACGATCCGCCGCGTGCCGATCGAGTTCCTCGAGATCGAGCTGGCCGTCCTCGAGGAGATGGGCCTCGACCACGAGCGCAGCCCGGAGTACCCGGCGGACAACGGCCGCACCCGGCTGCTGGACCTGACGGTGCGGCCCTCCAAGCTGCGCGCGCCGATCGACAAGATCCACCCGATGCCGTTCCCGGGCCTGAACATCGACAACGTCCCCTTCTTCGCGGCCATCGCCGCCACCGCCCAGGGCCAGAGCCTCATCCACGACTGGGTCTACGACAACCGCGCCATCTACCTCACCGACCTCAACCGCCTCGGCGCCGACGTCAAGCTCCTCGACCCGCACCGTGTCCTCGTCGAGGGCCCGACCCGCTGGCGCTCGGCCGAGATGATGTGCCCGCCGGCCCTGCGGCCCGCCGTGGTCGTCCTGCTGGCCATGATGGCCGCGGAGGGCACGTCGGTGCTGCGCAACGTCTATGTGATCAACCGCGGTTACGAGGACCTGGCGGAGCGGCTCAACTCGATCGGCGCGCAGATCGAGATCTTCCGCGACATTTAACTCCGCCGCAGGTCAGGGCGCCTTCCCGCCGTTCTGGGCCGTCTGTGGGCCGTCGTCCGTGTCACCGCCCTTGCGGAACACGCGGTCGACGGCCTTCCGTGCTCGCGCCTGGCTGTTGGGCATCAGGTGCGTGTACGTGCGCAGAGTGAAGCCCGGGTCGCCGTGCCCGAGGTACTCCGCGAGGGCCTTGATGTTCTCGCCCGCGTCCAGGAGCACGGACGCGTAGAAGTGTCGGAGCGCATGCATGCCGTGCTGGCGCGACTCCGCGAAGCGCTGTCCGACCTCGCGCCCGGGGATGACGCCGGCGGACACAAGGGCGGGCTTCCAGACACGCATGTTGAAGTAGTTCCGATTCACCGCCTTTCGCTCTCGCGAGTAGAAGAGCAACGATGCGGTGACCGGCGGCCCGTCGGGCGTCCTCCAGGGCAACGTGACTTCCAACGGCGGGCGCTCGGTGATGTGCTCGGCCAGGGCGAACGCCACAGCATCGGACAGCGGCACGTCTCGCATCTTGCCGCCCTTCGGGGGCGCGAATACAAGCTGGGCCTTGACCATCTTCACCTGCCGGACGACATGAACCACCCCACCGAGGAAGTCGACTTCGTCGACGGCTAGCCCAAAGATCTCTCCCTGCCGCAAGCCGCACCCCGCCCCCATGTCAACAACCTTGCGATAGGGCGTCGGCAAGGCGTCCCGAACGGCGAGGACCCGCCCCTCCGGCCATACCTGAACCTTCCGCGCGTCACGCTTGGGCGGACGCACAGAATTGGCCCGACAGGGGTTCCGAACGAGGACGCCATCATCGACGGCGGCACTGAACACAGCGGAGACATTCGCGAAGATGACGCGCTGGTACGACGAGGCCAGCCCAGCGTCTTGCAACGCCCTACCCCAGGCCCGGATATGCCCCGGTGTGAAGGCGCTCATGGAACGAGAGCCGATATGCGGGAAGATGTGCAGCCGGAAGCGCTGGTCGATCGCGTCGATGGTCGAGACGTCGGTCGTCTGCGACGCAAGCCACGTCGTGGCGTACTGCTCGAACGTCACCTTTCCCGCTGCGGGGTCTACGTACTGGCCGCGCGTCATGTCGGCTGCTATCTGGGAAAGCCATGCCTCTGCAAGCCGCTTCTGCTTGTCAGGGAAAGACCGGCTGCGTTCGCTGCCATCCGGGGCGACGTACCGAGCGCGGTAGCGCAGCCCAGTTCCGTAGCGATCGGTCTTGACCCTCTGGCTCGTACCGTCGGGCCCTGTCTCGAGCTTGTACCAGCGGTCTTGGATGTGGCCTGCCATCGAGGTTGTGATCCCTTCGCGACGCAGCCAGGGAGGGCCACTGGCCCTCCCTGGGAGTTGGGACGTACTGATTGCGGTGGTTGTCAGGCAGCCCTGTCGGCGGCCTTGAGTTCGGCGGTGTAGCGCTGGACGTCGGCGGGGTCGTAGCGCAGGTGCTTGCCGACGCGGAATCCAGGCGGGCCGATGCGCTTCTTGCGCCAGGCGTAGACGGTTTCCTTCGGGACGTCGAAGATCTCGGCGATGTCGTCGGGGTTGAGGTAGCGGTCGGGGAGGCCGCCGCGGAGCGTGTCGGTAAGGGAGGCGGGCGGCATGCGGTGTCTCCTTCACGGGCCAGGGTCAGGGGGCGGAATCCCCCGGTGCGCCGACAGAACCGACAGAACCCGCTCGTTAGGTCGCTGACCTGCGGCTTCCGTGGTTCGGGGTCTTGTGACAGAACTCGAAAAAACTCCGACAGAACCTCCAGGAGGGGGGTTCTGTCGCGGTGGCCCGGTTCGGGACTCGGGGGTTCTGTCAGAGTTTCCGGAGGTTTTGTCACAGCCGCGATCACGGGTGTTTGTGCAGGTCAACGGCTTTGTGCGGAGGTTCTGTCGGTTCTGTCAGCGGGTTGGGGGTTGTGTCAGGCGCTTCGGGTGACGCGGGGGTGGGTGTCGTAGCGGGGGGAGGGTGGCCGGCCGCCGCGTCCGGTGCGCGGGGGCTGGGGTTGCTGGCGGATCCAGCCGTGTTCTTCGAGCAGCGCCAGGGCGGGATCAAGGTCGCCGATGGCGGGGAAGTCCGCCCGGGGCAGGGTCCGGAACAGCTCTCGTTTGGAGAACCCGTCCATCCGGCTGGAACGGAGGTGGGCGAGCACGGCGTAGGCGGTGTCGCGGGCGGGTGCTGCGGTCATGGCGTCGAAGACGTCCAGGGCGTGGGCGGTGAAGTAGTCGCCCAGTTCGGTGGCGGCTGCCATGGTCGCGGCTTCGATCGGTCGGTGCCATCCGTCCTCGGGGTGGGTGGCCAGGTGGAGCAGTCCGGCGATGCGGGCCACGGCCCCGTCGCGCTTGGACGCCCATTTCACGATCGGGGCGAAGCTTCCCCCTTTGCCCAGCCGGGATTCGGTGACCTTCTGGAAGGCCAGGATCACCGCGTCTGCTTCGGGGGTCAGGGTCAGGATTGCGGGGTCGGTCCAGTCGGCCAGCGCCAGCGTCAGGCCACCGAGGTTGCGGGCGTAGAGGTCGGCTGTGTCCTCGGACAGCAGGGCGGGAGATAGGTTGCGGCTGCCGACCAGGGACAGGGGCTTGGAGTACAGGAAGCGGGCAAGCAGACCGCGCCCGTCGGCCCCGTCGATCCGGGCCAGGGAGTCCAGCACTTCGGGCTGGATGGCCAGGCCGATGGTGACGGCCGGGGAGTCGATGTGTTCGGATTCCCGGCCCTGGCGATTGACGCGGACCATGTCTCCGGCGTGGCCCTTGAGGAACATGCCCATGTTGGGCCGGCCGCTGTAGCGCCCGGCGATGATGTCGAACAGCTCCCCTTCGGCACTCAGGCAGGAGATCCGCCCGTCCTGCTGGGCGAGCAGGGTGCCGATGGTTTCCGGGGTGGCATCGTCGGCGATGAGCTGCGGCACGGCCGGAACGGTCATCTCCTCCACCGTCTGTGCCAGGGCGACCGCTTCGGCAGTGAGGGCATCGCGGGCAACGGGTTCAGCAGTGGCGGCCTTCTGGGCGGCTTTGTCGGCGGCGGACTTAGCCAGACGGATGGTGGTCTCGGCTTCGGCCCGCACCGGCCCGGACAGCTCGATGAGGGTCTTCTCCACATCGAGCAGCGGGCGGACCATGAGGTCGAAGACCGCGGACTTACGGTTCCCAGGGTCCAGGGCGATGGCCGTGTAGAGGTTCACGGGCTCGCGCCAGTGGCCCCGGACGCACACCTTCGCCCGGCCGCCGGCGGCTGTGGCGATGACCGCCAGTGCCAGGCACCCGGCGAGGTCGACGGGGGTCTGTGTCTCCTCCGCGACACCGCGCACCATGTCCCCCAGCCACGCGGGCAGGGTGCCCACGGGGAACGTGGGCAGGGCCGGGCGGGCCGTGATGGGGACAGGTTCGTCCCATGCCGGACCGGTGATCTGTTCAGGATCGAGCTGGTCGAACCCCTCCCACAGATCCGGGCTCATCTCCTCAGGGGTACTCACGCCGGGTTCCTCCCTTCGGCGGTACGCAACGGGCAGACGGCCCGGTGTTCGGTGTGGTCGTTGATCAGGCGCAGCACAGCGCGGTGTCCCATGGCGGAGGCCTCGTGTCCGCACTGGCACCACGAGGTGGCATAGGGGGTGACGTTGCGTTCGGGCGGTGCGGTGATGTGGAGCCACGCGACCGGGTACCGCCCGTCTGCCTGGTGCGGCTCAGGGCGAAGAGCTGAATGGACGCCCTGGCGGGCGGCGAGCTTCGGCGCGCCACTCCCGTCGGGAGCCCGGGTCGGTTTGGCGGGGTTGGGCTGGCCGGTGGGGGGTGTGGGGCTCTTAAAGGGGGAGCGGGCGGGGGCGGTCATGCGGTCGGCCCAGGGTTGTGGGCGATGGACCAGTCCAGGGCGCTGGCGATGGCCGACGTGCAGTCGCGCTCGGACAGCCCAGCCGCCTCCCCCGCCTCCTTAAGAGCGTCTTGGACCGTGCCCCGGTCGAGGTCTCCGGAGGCGACGAACCGGCCCAGAGCTCGGGCGGCCCGTACGAGGCACCGGTTCCGGGTACCCTCCTGCGCCCCTGCAACAGCCGCTGCTTCATTGCGCAGCGCGGCTGCGGCGTACGCGGGCACGTTGCGCGGAACGTGGACCGTGGGCGGGGCCTGCGGTGTGCGGGCGGGGTTGAGGAGGGAGGCCAGCCAAGCGGGGAGCGGCCCGACGGGGGCGGGGTCGTCGATCTCGTACGCGCCCTGCGGGGTGATGCTGCCGGAGGCGACGACGTATCCGCCCCATGCCCGGGTGTCGATGAGGGCACCGAGCGTGCCCGCGGTGTTGCCGAGCCGGGCCCCCTCCGGGGAGCGGAAGTACAGGTGCGACCCGCCGGAGGGGGTCCGCACGGTGTGGGTGGTGGGGACGGGCTGTCCGGCGCGCTCGCAGAGCGCCGTGAAGGTCGTCATGCCGCACGGCATGTCCTTCTTGCCCTTGTCGTTCTTGGGTACGTCCAGGTCGACGACGACGAGTCCGGCGGGGCCGGTGGCGATCCCGGTGTTGAACGGGCCGGTTTCCCAGCACCGGCGGATCTGCTCGGGGTCGGTGGTGGCGCGGTCCTCCCACTTGGCGTGGCCGTCCGCGCAGGCGCCGGTCCGCGGGCACCGGTTCTCGCCGTGGAGGGCGGGTCGCTTGCTGCCGGGGCGGAGCGGGAAGACGGGCCAGCCGTTCGCGGCGGCGTGCAGGGCACCCAGCCACGGGGAGTCGAGGGTGCTGGTGTTCATGCGGCGGCCCTCTTCTCGTGGGTGAGGTACTGGGTGGCGATCCAGTGGGTGTAGGCGGGCGGGATCGCTTCGGCGATCTCCTTGCGGACGTCCGTCCAGTCGATGCCCATCGCGGTCTGCCATTCCGGGACGGTGCCTTTGCCGCCGCCGTCGCCGTAGACGGGGTAGTAGGGGCCGTCGTAGTACCGGCCGTGCCGGTAGCCGCGGGTACGGCCCCGGTGCGGGAGATGAACCGGCGGGGTGAACGACCAGCCGGACGTCTCGAACTTGCGGTGCCGGGTGACTCCGAGGCCGAACATCTCGCCGCACAGGACGACGTCGCGGCGGATCGGTGCGGGCATGACGTTCTCGATCACCCATGGGCGTCCGGTGGACTCCATGGCGGCCCGGCCGGCGGGGATGAGGTCCGGGTACTCCCGGCCCTTGTTCGTGCCCTTGGTCAGCGCGGTGTGGTGCTGGCAGGGCCACGAGGAGTGGATGAAGTCGAAGTCCGCGCCGTGCTCGCGTACGAACTCCACCGCGTCGGCCTGCACTAAGGGGAAGGGGTAGTTCGGCTGCGGGGCGATGTCGACACCGAGAACATCGAATCCGGCCCGGTGATAGCCGACCGCGGCGCCGCCGGCACCGCAACAGGCGTCCAGAACTCGCGGGCGGGATCGCCGTAAGAGGGCGTGTTGGGTCATGCTGGGGTTCTCCTGTTCCTTCGGGAACGGTGCAGGGACCGGGGCGGCCGCGCGTCTTTGGCGAGAGGGCGGCCGCCCCGGGCGTAGCTACTGGTCAGCCAGCCAGCGGGCGTACTCCTGGCGGACGTAGTCCCGGTAGGCGCCTTGCTGGCGGGCGTTTTCAGGTGTCATGGGCCCCGCGGCGGTGCCGTCGAGTCGGTCAGCGGAGGTGAATGTCACCGCTGCTTCCTCGGCGGCCCATTCGGCGTCGGCCGCCGCTTCCGGGGCCCACGGCTTGCCCTTACTCAGTGCGACTCGGTCGAGTAGCACCGCCTTCCGGAGCCTGTACTCCCGGTCGGCGGCCGGGCTGTGCCCGCCGGGCTTGTGGAGGCGCATGGCCAGAGTGAAGACGTCGGCCATTTCGTCGACGATTTTCGGGGCGTCGGCGTACGCCTTGCGGATGGCGCGGATCTCGAACACGACGTTTCCTCTCGGGGTTAGAACGGCGGTTCGTCGGAGTAGACGGCGCGCCGAATGCGGCGCACTTGGAGGAGCGGTCGCGCCCAGCCCGGCGCTTTCGGGAGCCAGACTTTGGCGAGAGGCAGGAACGGGGCGCAGTCGCAGTCGTCGAAGTCCGGCTCATCCGAGTAGGGGGTGCCGCTCAGCACTTGGCCCTTGCCGCCGCAGTTGGCGCAGTGCGGGTCGGGCAGCCGGTGCAGGGCCAGGATCGGGCGCGGGCCGATGGATCGGCCGCTACGGCTGGTGGAGACCCAGCCGGACCAGCAGCGGACCGCGAGACGGTGACGGGCGAGCGTGCGGCGGATCACGCGGCGCCCTCCTCTGCGACGGCGGTCTCCTCCGCCATGCCGTCGAGGATCAGGAGCAGGTCTCCGAGCTGGCGGAGGGTGATCTCGCGGGAGTAGGGCGCGGACCAGTGCCCGCAGTCCAGCTCTACGGTGACGACGTCTTCCAAGTCGGTGCTCACGTCAGTTCTCCGTTCGAGGCGCTTACTTGGACTTGGGGTTGAAGAGCTTGAGGCCGAGGCCGAGCGTGATCGGTCCGGAGAGGGAGCCGATGACCGCGGCGGTCCGCACCGCGAACTCGCACAAGGCGATCGCGGCGGCGACCATGCCCATGGCGGCGAAGGCGACGGCCAGGCCGATCAGGACCGGGCCGAGGTGGGACCGCGCCGGGCGGGCAGGGTCGGCGGTCTGGACGATGACGATCGGGCGTCCGTCGGCTTGTGCCTGGCGGAAGAGGTCGGCGGGGATGTGCGGGGCCATCGGCCCTAACCGCCCGTCGGGCGGAGGTTCGTGGCGCATGCGGGTTCCCTCTCGGTTGGGGGTGGTGCGGGGTTCAGGCCGCGAGCTTGCTGAGCGCGGACGCGCAGGTGGCCAGGAGGTGGTTGATCGTGGGGGCGGCGGCGGTGGAGGCGAGGCAGAAGCCGAGGAGGAGGGCGGCGAGGGCGGGTCCGATGCGCAGGTGTCCGGTGCGCAGGAGGAGGACGACGATCACCGTGAGCACGACGACGAAGGAAAGGGAGAGCACGGGACTCCTTCACGGTTACTGGGTGTGAGATTCGTTGGTGGGGTGTGTGGGGGTCCCACAGCCCTGGAGAAGAGGGCCGGGTTCGGCTCGGGGGCGGCTGCGGAGGGCTTTGGGGCGGGTTCCTGTGTGGGACCCCCACGCCCTCACATGCAGGTCAGTGCCTCCCACGGCCGTGTGGTGGCCCACAGGCTGTGGGAGGCGCCGTGGTGGGCTGGTGTGGGGGTCTCCCCCACACGGCTGTTGGCTACTGTCCGTTGCGGTACTGGGTGATGGCTTCGGCGAGGGTCTCGGCGAGGTAACCGGGTTTCGGCTCGCTGCCAGCTCCGGCGCGGACGG
>NZ_JACHJG010000015.1 GCF_014203545.1 Streptomyces netropsis | reverse complement strand
GCCCGGTTACATTCCGAACCCGGAAGCTAAGCCTTTCAGCGCCGATGGTACTGCATGGGGGACCGTGTGGGAGAGTAGGACGCCGCCGAACAATTATTCAAAAAAGCTCTGTTATCTGAACTTCGGTTCAGATAACAGAGCTTTTTTGTTTCCGTAATACAGTGCGGAGCGTCACCCTGCGTTCACATCGCGCCGCCAACATCCGCAGGTATGGGGACTGTGGAGTTGCTGACGGCGGCAGGAGTCGGATCGGGCGCCGAGGTCATCGTGCCCTCGTACGCCACCGCGGAGGCGGCCGAGGCCGTTCGAGCGGCCGGGGCGCTGCCCGTGTTCGCGGACATCGATCCGCGGAACTTCTGCCTGGACCCGGCCGCCGTCACGACGGCGTTGACCTCGCGAACCGCGGCCATCGTGCCCGTACCCCTCTTCGGACACCCCGTGGACCACACGGGGCTGCGAGCCGTCGCCCGTGAGCACGGCCTGCTCGTCATCGAGCAGCCCGAGATCGAACAGGACGACATGGCGGGGCACGACACCACCCGGACCGCCCACGCCGCCCGGCGGGCCAACGCGGCCTATCTGGACGCCCGCCTGACAGGCGTTCTGACGCCGGCCGTAGCGCCGGGCGTGGAGCACCGCTACCACTCGTACGTGGTGCGCGTGCCCGGGAACGGCCGGCCGGACCGCGACGCGTTCGCGCGGGCACTGCGGGCCCGCGGTGTGCGGTGCCGGGTACCCGTACAGACACCGGTCCACCGGACACCGGCGTTCAGGCGGGAGTTGTGGCTGGTGGAGACGGAGCGGGCCGCCGACGAGTGCCTCGCCCTGCCCGTCGACGCGGGGATGACGCGGCGTGAACTGCAGCGGGTCGTATCGGCGTGCAACGCGCTCGGCGGTCTGCTGCCCGTGGCCGCCTAGCTGGTCAAAAGCGCGTGCTGGTCAAAAGCACGTGCGGGAGTCGGGTATGCTTTATCTCGTTGCACCGGCCCCAATAGCTCAGTCGGTAGAGCGTCTCCATGGTAAGGAGAAGGTCTACGGTTCGATTCCGTATTGGGGCTCTTACAGACAAAGGCCCCCGCCTGATGGCGGGGGCCTTTGTCGTACGGGGAGTTCGGGGGCCGGAGGGTGAACCCCCCCGGCCCGGTCAGGAATCCTGCGGCTCCGGAACGCGCATGGCGAGAATCGCCATGTCGTCCGAGGCGGGTTCGGCGGCGAAGCGCTCCACCGCACGGAGGATGCGCGCCGCGACCGCTCCCGCGGTGAGCCCCGTGCACGTCGTGAGAACGTCCGTCAGACCGTCGTCGCCCAGCATGCGCGTGCCCTCGCGGCGCTCGGTGACGCCGTCCGTGACGCACAGCAGGACGTCGCCGGGGTCGAGGGTGATCGTCTGCTCGTACAGCTCGAGGTCCTCCATGACACCCAGCAGCGGCTGCGGGGTCGCGGCGGGCTCGACCGTGCCGTCCTGGCGAAGGCGCAGCGGGAGCGGGTGACCGGCGCAGACGACCTTGAGGACCGCGCTGCCGTCGTGCTGGGGCCACAGCTCCCCGTAGAGGAGGGTGAGGAAGCGGCTGCGGGCGCCCTCGTCGAGGATGGCGGCGTTCAGCCGCTCCAGGACCGCGGGACCCCCGAAGCCCTCGCGGGCGAGGAGACGCAGCGCATGCCGGGCGAGGCCGGTGACGGCCGCGGCCTCCGGGCCCGTTCCGCAGACATCGCCGATCGCGAAGCCGTACGCGCCGTCGCGGATGGGGAAGAGGTCGTAGAAATCGCCGCCGACCTCGTTGCCCTCGCCCGCCGCGCGGTAGATGACCTCGACCTCCACGCCCGGGACGTCCGGCAGCTCGGGCGGGAGCAGGCTGCGCTGGAGGGACTGGCTGATGGCCGTGCGCTCGCTGTAGAGGCGCGCGTTGTCCAGGGCGAGGGCGGCTCGGCGGGAGAGGTCCTCGGCGAGCTCCAGGATCTCCTGACGGAAGTGGTCGTCGGTCGGCTTGCCTAGGGTGAGCATGCCGATCACACGATTGCGGGCCACCAGGGGCAGGACGACGGTTTCTCCGCCGACGGCCGCCGCCGTGGCGAGCGAGGTGCCGGGGCCGGGGGCGTGCCCGCCGGCGTCGCCCAGACCGAGGCTGCGCAGCGAACTGCGCAGGGCGGCGGCGTGGGCCGCCTCGGAGGGGGCGGTCCAGATCCGGGCGCCGGGGGTGGGCACCGGGTCGGGCGGGGCGACCTTGGACAGCAGGGCCTTCAGGCCGTCGATGCGGTCCTCGTCCTCGTGGAGCACATAGGACAGCTCGGGCTCGGAGGCCTGGTCGGCGATGGTGTATACGGCGCACCAGGTGGCGAGGGTCGGGACGGTCATCTGGGCCATCAGGGCGAGCGTCTGGTCCCGGTCCAGGGTGCCGGCGAGCAGGTCCGAGGCCTCGACGAGGAAGGACAGCGAGCCGCGGCGCAGTCGCTCCAGCTCGCCGAGGCGGGCGGACTCGACGGCGAGGGCGATGCGGTCGGCGGCGAACTGGAGACGGAGGGCCTCCTCGTTGCCGTAGCGGCCGGGGGCCTCGGCGGCCACGCCGAGCGAGCCGGTGAGGCGGCCCTCGACCTTGAGGGGGACGGTGACGACCGAGCGCATGCCCGTGTTGGCGAGCAGCGGGACGGCGCCCGGGACGGCACTGAGGTCGTCGTGGACGGCGGGCATCCGGGCCGAGCCGTAGCGGCCCGTGCCGGCCTCGACGGGGACGCGGGCGAACCGCTGACGGGCGGACGGCAGGCCGGTGGAGGCGCGGACCTCCAGCTCGGTCTCGTCGTCGGTGGCGAGCAGCAGATAGGCGGAGTCGCCGTCGAGCATGTCACGGGCGCGCTCGACGGTGCGCTGGAGGAGGCCGTCGAGGTCGTCCGGGGCGGGGGAGCCGATGAAGACCTCGAACGGGTCGGTGGCGGTGCCCCGGTCGTTGGAGGCGGCGTCGGTGGCGGGGGAGCGCTGCGGGCTCTGCAGGACCGCGCGCTCCTCGTCGCGAACGAGCAGACAGACGGTGGAGGGCGCGCCCACATTGTCACGGACGCGCAGGTGGGAGGCGTAGACGGGGACGACGCGGCCGTCCTCGCCCCTTATGCCGTACGAGCCCTCCCAGCGGGAGAGGAGCAGGGCCTCGGCGATGCCCGTGGAGGTGCCGGGGGTGTGCGGCCAGGCGGCGAAGTCGGTGAGGGGCTTGCCCATGACCTGGTCGGCGGGGAAGCCGAAGAGGTCCTGGGCGTCGTCGTTCCAGGAGCTGATGCCGCCGGTGCGGTCGATCTGGATGACGGCGACGCGCACCCGGGCATCGGCCAGCGGCAGGGCCTCGACGGGGAGTGCCGGGCCCGCGGACCGGGTGCCGGCCGGTCGGTCGGGGAGGTCGAGCTGGAACCACACCTTCTTGTGAGTGGCGCTGTACTCGACGCCCCAGCGGCCGGCCAGGGCGGAGCACAGCAGCAGACCACGGCCCCCTTCGCGGTCGACGCCGCCGAAGTGGCGGCCGGGGCTCTGCAGCGGCAGTTCGCGCTCGGGGTAGCGGTCGGCGACCTCCACGCGCACCCCGGTGTCCGTACGGACGCACAGGACGTCGGCGGCGGTGCCGGCGTGGACCACCGCGTTGGTGACGAGCTCGCTGGTGAGGACGACGGCGTCGTCGATGACGTCGGGGAAGCCCCACCCCTGGAGGGTGTCCCGGACGAAGGAACGGGCGGAGGCTACCGAGCGCCCGACCGGCTCGAAGGTGGCGGCAGCCCGCGCGGTGATCACAGCACTCCCCATTGGCCTCTCATCGCTCCCCCGAGTCCTGTGCCCGTTTCCGATGGCCTCGATTCGTTCGCCAGGCTAAACCGTCGGCCCGGGCGATGTGGAACAGAGTCGTGTATTTCGGAAACGGAGGCAGGGATGGCGTCGGGAAGGACGTGGGAGTGGACGCGATCCGACGACCATGCGTATCCCCCCGCACGGCCCACTCAAACCCCGCGCCGTGATCGGCGTCAGGAAGGGGGGTCCGGCGCGATGCGCACCGGGGCACTTATGGTGACGTCCCCCTTGGCCAGGGCTTTCGCCCGGACTTATGGCCGTGACGGTGGACAGTCCGTGCCCCGTAGCCTTCAACGACTTCCCCGGGGTGTGGTTACGCTCCAACTGGCAACCTCTTCTGCGGGCCGGGGTGAAAGACTGGGAAGCTCGAGGTAGGCCCGACAAGGATGATCGACCCTGCGGGAGGGACACGGTGGAGTCTGGCGCAGCGGCGCGGGGCGTGAGCACGCGCGCGAAAGGCGGACGATCCCGGACCAATGGGACGACGCAAGTGGATACGGCGGCGCTGAACCGGCTACTGGCGGCCCTGGCGGCGATGCGGGACGGGAACTTCCGTAAGCGTCTGACGGTCTCGGGTGACGGTGCGATGGCCGAGATCGCCGCGGTCTTCAACGAAGTCGCGGACCGCAATCTGCAGCTGACCGGTGAGCTGGCGCGGGTGCGGCGGGTGGTCGGCCGTGAGGGAAAGCTCACGGAGCGGCTGGAGGTCGGCGCCTGCGAGGGCGCGTGGGCCGCGGCCATCGACGCCTCCAACGCCCTGGTCGACGACCTGGTGCGGCCGGTGTCCGAGGTGGGCCGGGTGCTGTCGGCGGTCGCCGAGGGCGATCTGGAACAGCGGATGGACCTGCGCTCGCAGGGCGCGGACGGCGCGGCGCACCCGCTGCGCGGCGAGTTCCTCAAGGTGGGCCGCACGGTCAACGGTCTCGTGGACCAGCTGTCCGCGTTCACCGACGAGGTGACGCGGGTGGCGAGTGAGGTCGGGACCGAGGGCAAGCTCGGCGGCCAGGCCCGGGTGCGTGGAATGTCGGGCTCGTGGAAGGACCTCACGGACTCCGTCAACACCATGGCGTCCCGGCTGACCGCCCAGGTGCGTGATATCGCCCTGGTGACGACGGCGGTCGCCAAGGGCGACCTGTCCCGCAAGGTCACGGTGCACGTGGCCGGCGAGATGCTGGAGCTGAAGAACACCGTCAACACGATGGTCGACCAGCTGTCGTCGTTCGCGTCCGAGGTGACCCGCGTCGCGCGGGAAGTGGGGACCGAGGGCGAGCTGGGCGGTCAGGCACAGGTGCCCGGTGTCGCGGGCGTCTGGAAGGACCTCACCGACTCGGTCAATCTGATGGCCGGCAATCTGACGGCCCAGGTCCGCGGGATCGCGCAGGTGACGACGGCGGTCGCCAACGGCGACCTCTCGCAGAAGGTCACGGTGAGCGCGCGCGGCGAGGTCGCGCAGCTCGCCGAGACGATCAACCAGATGACGGAGACCCTGCGCACCTTCGCCGACGAGGTGACCCGGGTCGCCAGCGAGGTCGGCGCCGAGGGTCTGCTCGGTGGTCAGGCGCAGGTGCCGGGTGCGGCGGGGACGTGGAAGGACCTCACCGACTCGGTGAACACCGCCTTCCGTAACGTCACCACGCAGGTCCGGGACATCGCTCAGGTGACGACGGCGGTCGCCAACGGCGATCTGGGCCAGAAGGTCACCGTCGATGTGTCCGGCGAGATGCTGGAGTTGAAGAACACCGTCAACACCATGGTCGACCAGCTCCAGTCCTTCGGTGCCGAAGTGACGCGGGTGGCGCGGGAGATCGGCGTAGAGGGCGAGCTGGGCGGTCAGGCGCAGGTGCCGGGTGCGGCGGGGACGTGGAAGGACCTCACCGACTCGGTGAACACCGCCTTCCGTAACCTCACCGGCCAGGTCCGCAACATCGCTCAGGTGACGACGGCGGTCGCCAACGGCGACCTGTCGCAGAAGGTCACCGTCGATGTGTCCGGCGAGATGCTCCAGCTGAAGAACACCGTGAACACGATGGTCGACCAGCTGTCGTCCTTCGCCGACCAGGTCACGCGGATGGCGCGGGACGTGGGCACGGAGGGGCGGCTCGGCGGTCAGGCCCGGGTGGACGGCGTCAGCGGCACCTGGAAGGAGCTGACCGACTCGGTCAACTTCATGGCCGGCAACCTCACGTCGCAGGTGCGGCAGATCGCGCAGGTCACGACGGCGGTGGCGCGCGGTGATCTGTCGCAGAAGATCGATGTGGACGCGCGCGGCGAGATCCTGGAGCTGAAGAACACCATCAATACGATGGTCGATCAGCTCTCGGCCTTCGCCGAGCAGGTGACCCGGGTCGCCCGCGAAGTGGGTACGGACGGCCGCCTCGGCGGTCAGGCGCAGGTGCCGGGCGTGGCCGGTGTCTGGCGCGATCTGACGGACTCGGTCAACGGGATGGCGGGCAATCTGACCGCCCAGGTCCGCAACATCGCGCAGGTCGCCACGGCGGTGGCGCGCGGTGATCTGTCGCAGAAGATCGATGTGGACGCGCGCGGCGAGATCCTGGAGCTGAAGAACACCCTCAACACGATGGTGGACCAGCTGTCCTCGTTCGCCGACCAGGTCACCCGGGTGGCGCGCGAGGTGGGCACCGAGGGCATCCTGGGCGGCCAGGCGGAGGTGCAGGGCGTCTCCGGCACCTGGAAGGACCTCACTCAGTCCGTCAACTTCATGGCCAACAACCTGACTTCGCAGGTGCGCAACATCGCCGAGGTCACCACGGCCGTGGCCAAGGGCGACCTGTCGAAGAAGATCACGGTCGACGCGAAGGGCGAGATCCTCGAACTCGTCACCACCGTGAACACGATGGTCGACCAGCTCTCGGACTTCGCCGAGCAGGTCACCCGGGTCGCCCGAGAGGTGGGCACGGAAGGCCAGTTGGGCGGCCAGGCGCGGGTGCGGGACGTCACCGGCATCTGGAAGGACCTCAGCGACAACGTCAACCTGATGGCCAACAACCTGACCAGCCAGGTGCGGAACATCTCGCAGGTCGCGGGCGCGGTCGCCAACGGCGACCTGACCAAGAAGGTCACCGTCGAGGCGCGCGGCGAGGTCGCGCAGCTGGCCGACACCGTCAACACCATGGTGACCACGCTGTCGTCCTTCGCGGACGAGGTCACGCGGGTGGCGCGCGAGGTGGGCACCGACGGCATCCTCGGCGGCCAGGCCCGGGTCCCCGGCGTCAGCGGTACGTGGAAGGACCTCACCGAGTCCGTGAACTCGATGGCGTCCAATCTCACCGGCCAGGTCCGCAACATCGCGATGGTGACCACCGCCATCGCCCAGGGCGATCTCACCAAGAAGATCGACATCGACGCGCGCGGCGAGATCCTCCAGCTGAAGACGACCATCAACACGATGGTCGACCAGCTGTCGTCCTTCGCCGACCAGGTCACCCGGGTCGCGCGCGAGGTGGGCACCGAGGGGCAGCTGGGCGGCCAGGCCCGGGTGCGCGACGTCGACGGCACCTGGCGCGACCTGACCGAGTCGGTCAACGAGATGGCGGGCAACCTGACCCGTCAGGTCCGCGCCATCGCCGAGGTCGCCACCGCGGTGACCCGCGGCGACCTCAACCTCAAGATCGACGTGGACGCGGCGGGCGAGATCCTGGAACTCCAGGACAACATCAACACGATGATCGCCAACCTGCGCGAGACGACCCTTGCCAACAAGGAGCAGGACTGGCTCAAGGGCAACCTCGCCCGCATCTCCGGTCTGATGCAGGGACGCCGCGATCTGGAGGACGTGGCCGGGCTGATCATGAGCGAGCTGACCCCCGTGGTCTCCGCGCAGCACGGTGCCTTCTTCCTCGCGATGCCGACCGGCCTGCCGGAGAGCGAGGGTGCGGAGGACGCGTACGAGCTGCGGATGCTCGGCTCGTACGGCTACTCGATGGGCTCGATGCCCACCTCCTTCCGGCCCGGTGAGACGCTCATCGGGACGGCGGCGCAGGAGAAGCGCACCATCCTGGTGGAGAACGTGCCGCCGGGCTATCTGAAGATCGCCTCCGGGCTGGGGGAGGCGCCGCCGGCGCATGTGATCGTGCTGCCGGTGCTGTTCGAGGGGCAGATCCTCGGAGTGATCGAGCTGGCGTCCTTCCAGCCGTTCGCCCAGATCCAGAAGGACTTCCTCAACCAGATCGCCGAGATGATCGGCACCAGCGTCAACACCATCAGCGTCAACACCAAGACCGAGGTGCTGCTCAAGCAGTCGCAGGAGCTCGCCGAGCAACTGCGTGAGCGGTCGCTGGAGTTGGAGAACCGGCAGAAGGAGCTGGAGATCTCCAACTCCGAGCTGGAGGAGAAGTCCGAGCGGCTGGCCCGGCAGAACCGCGACATCGAGGTCAAGAACACCGAGATCGAGGAGGCCCGCCAGGTGCTGGAGGAGCGTGCCGAGCAGCTCGCGGTCTCCATGCGCTACAAGTCCGAGTTCCTGGCCAACATGTCGCACGAGCTGCGCACCCCGCTCAACTCGCTGCTGATCCTCGCCAAGCTGCTCGCCGACAACGCGGAGGGCAATCTCTCCCCGAAGCAGGTCGAGTTCGCCGAGACGATCCACGGAGCGGGCTCCGATCTGCTCCAGCTGATCAACGACATCCTGGACCTGTCGAAGGTCGAGGCGGGCAAGATGGACGTCAGCCCGACCCGGATCGCCCTGGTCCAGCTCGTCGACTACGTCGAGGCCACCTTCCGGCCGCTGACGGCGGAGAAGGGGCTCGACTTCTCCGTCCGCGTCTCGCCGGAGCTGCCGGCGACGCTGCACACCGACGAACAGCGGCTGCTGCAGGTGCTGCGCAATCTGCTGTCGAACGCGGTGAAGTTCACGGACACGGGCGCCGTCGAGCTGGTCATCCGGCCGGCCGGCGGGGACGTCCCGGACACCATTCGCGAGCAGCTGCTGGAGGCGGGCTCGCTGCGCGAGGCCGACGGCGACCTGATCGCCTTCTCCGTCACGGACACCGGCATCGGCATCGCGGCCAGCAAGATGCGGGTCATCTTCGAGGCGTTCAAGCAGGCGGACGGCACGACCAGTCGCAAGTACGGGGGCACCGGGCTCGGGCTCTCCATCAGCCGTGAGATCGCGCGCCTGCTCGGCGGCGAGATCCACGCGGCGAGCGAGCCCGGGCGCGGCTCCACCTTCACGCTCTATCTGCCGCTCACCTCCGGCGAGCTGCCGCCGCAGGGCTACCCGCTCGCACCGGGCGGCCAGGCCACCGGCCCGCAGGCGCTGATGCCGGGGAGCGACCGGACCGGCGGCGGCTCGGCGGACGTGCCCGCGCGCGGTGCCGCCGGACTGCTGCTGCGCCGCCAGCGCGCCGCCCAGGCGGCGGGTGCGGCGTGGCCCGCCCTGCCCGGACAGGTCGAGGAGCGGAGTCCGGGGGCGCAGCCGTCGCAGGCTCCGCCCGTGCCGGCGGCCCCTCAGCAGGAGCCCTGGCTGAACGCCGCGCCGAGCGAGGGCCGGGACGGGGCGGCGAGCGGCTTCAGCGGCGGGTTCCGCGGCGAGAAGGTGCTGATCGTCGACGACGACATCCGCAATGTCTTCGCGCTCACCAGCGTGCTGGAGCAGTACGGGCTGTCGGTGCTCTACGCGGAGAACGGCCGTGAGGGGATCGAGGTCCTCGAGCAGCACGACGACGTGGTGCTGGTGCTCATGGACATCATGATGCCGGAGATGGACGGCTATGCCACGACGGCGGCGATCCGCAGGATGCCGCAGTTCGCGGGGCTGCCCATCATCGCGCTCACGGCGAAGGCGATGAAGGGCGACCGGGAGAAGAGCATCGATGCCGGGGCGTCGGACTATGTCACCAAACCGGTCGACACAGATCATCTGCTGACGGTGATGGAGCAGTGGATGCGCGCTGAGTGACAGTTGGTTGGTCACTCTTTGTGCGTCTGCTGACTGACTGTGCTCAAAGACGTGTGGGAGCGCGGTATTCGGGGAACCTTCTGGTCTCCCACCACGTTTCTGCTACGTGCACTGTGACATCGCGGTGACAGGGTGTGGTGACAGGCGGGGTACGGCTACGATGACCGGCACAAGGACGGGCGGCGCAAGGGAGTCGTCCCCTGGGGCGGCGCCCGGTGCTTCCCCTGGCTCTTCGGGCCGGGGAGACCCCAAGCCGGGGCGAGGAGGACGGGGCATGGTGCAGAAGGCCAAGATCCTCCTGGTCGATGACCGGCCGGAAAATCTGCTGGCGCTGGAGGCGATCCTCTCGGCGCTCGATCAGACACTGGTACGGGCATCGTCAGGGGAGGAAGCGCTCAAGGCGCTGCTGACGGACGACTTCGCAGTGATTCTGCTGGACGTCCAGATGCCGGGCATGGACGGTTTCGAGACCGCCGCGCACATCAAGCGGCGGGAGCGGACCCGGGACATTCCCATCATCTTCCTCACCGCCATCAACCACGGTCCGCACCACACCTTCCGCGGCTACGCGGCGGGTGCGGTGGACTACATCTCCAAGCCCTTCGACCCATGGGTGCTGCGCGCCAAGGTCTCGGTCTTCGTCGAGCTGTACATGAAGAACTGCCAGCTGCGCGAGCAGGCCGCCCTGTTGCGGCTCCAGCTCGACGGCCAGTCCGGCCGCAGCGGGGTGGCGGAGACCCAGGAGCCCGCCGGGCTGCTCGCCGAACTCTCCGCGCGGCTCGCCGCCGTCGAGGAGCAGGCCGAGGCGCTCTCCAAGCAGCTCGACGAGTCCGCGGACGCGGCCGCCGTCGCCACCGCCGCCCACCTGGAGCGCAAACTCACCGGGCTGCGCAGGGCCCTGGACGCGCTGGAGCCGGGGACCGGCGGCGGTGCGAGCGCGCTGCCCGCGCCCAGCTGACCCGTCGGCCGCCCCTTCGCGTCGCGTCCGCGAAACCCGGGCCGAGCCCGAGGGGGACCCGGCGCGGGTCCTCGACGTGCCTGCCCGGCCTTTGACGCAGCGTCACCCCCGATATCACTGGGGGACGACACGAATGGGTGAAGGCCCGGGCGCACGTGTCCCTCGCGCCCGACGACGGTAATCTCGGCTCCATGGCCTCACGTACGTCCGGCAAGGGTTCCCAGAGCACGGCGGGCACCTCGAAGCAGCGCGCCGGACGCCCCGGGAGCGCGGCCAAGAAGGCACCCGCGAAGAAGGCACCGCCGAAGCCGGCGGGCAAGGCATCCGCCAAGCCCGCCAAAAAGGCCGCGGCGCCCGCGCGGAAGCCCGCGAAGAAGGCCGCGGCCAAGGCGGCACCCAAGCGCGCGCCCTCCCCGACCAGCGGTCTCTACCGCCTGGCACGGGCCGTGTGGCTCGGGCTGGCGCACACGGTGGGCGCGGTGTTCCGCGGCGTCGGGCGGGGCGCGAAGGGACTCGACCCGGCGCACCGCAAGGACGGGCTCGCGCTGCTCCTCCTCGGCCTCGGCCTCGTCGTCGCGGCCGGCACCTGGTCCAACCTCGAAGGCCCGGTCGGCGACCTGGTGAAGATGCTCGTCACCGGCGCCTTCGGTCGGCTCGATCTGCTCGTGCCGATACTGATCGGCGTCATCGCCGTCCGGCTGATCCGCCACCCCGAGCGGCCCGAGGCGAACGGCCGCATCGTCATCGGCCTCTCCGCGCTGGTCGTCGGGGTTCTCGGCCAGGTCCACGTGGCCTGCGGGTCGCCCGGCCGGGGCGAGGGCGCCGAGGCGTTGCAGGACGCAGGCGGTCTGATCGGCTGGGCCGCCGCCAAACCCCTGCTCTTCACCGTCGGCGAGGTGCTGGCCGTACCGCTGCTCGTACTGCTCACCCTCTTCGGGCTGCTGGTCGTCACGGCCACGCCCGTCAACGCCATCCCGCAGCGGCTGCGGCTGCTCGGTATCCGGCTCGGCCTGGTCGAACCGGAACCGGAGGAGCACGATCCGTTCGCGTCGGGGACGTACGACTCGGGGGAGTACGACGACGAATGGCGCGACGCCCCGGCGCGGCGGCCCCGGCGGGCCGCGGACCGGGTCGCGGCCGACGCCGACACGGACGCGGAGCGTGCCGAGGAAGAGGCGCTGAGCAAGCGCCGCAAGCCGCGCAGGACGTCCGTGGAGCCGCCGAGCGACCGGCCGATGGACGCCGTGGACGTGGCGGCGGCCGCCGCGGCCTCGCTCGACGGAGCCGTGCTGCACGGCGTGCAGCCGTCGCCGCTCGTCGCCGGGCTCAGCAGCGCCGTCGCCGCCGAGCGGGAGCGGACGGGCGCGGTCCCGACCGCGCGCGGCACGGGGAAGGCGGCGTCCGGCGGCAAGGCCGACGCGGCGCCCGCGGGCGGGGAGAGCGACACCGGGGGCGTGCCCGACCTCACGAAGCCCGCACCCGAGCTCACCTCGGGGCTCCCGGCGCGGGCCGAGCAGCTCCAGCTCGCGGGCGACATCACGTACTCGCTGCCGTCGCTGGACCTGCTGGAGCGCGGCGGACCCGGCAAGACGCGCAGCGCCGCGAACGACGCCATAGTGGCTTCACTGTCGAACGTCTTCGCGGAGTTCAAGGTCGACGCGGCGGTCACCGGCTTCACCCGCGGCCCAACGGTCACGCGCTACGAGGTGGAGCTGGGCCCCGCCGTCAAGGTCGAGCGGATCACCGCGCTCACCAAGAACATCGCCTACGCCGTCGCCAGCCCGGACGTGCGGATCATCAGCCCCATCCCCGGCAAGTCCGCGGTCGGCATCGAGATCCCGAACACCGACCGCGAGATGGTCAACCTCGGCGACGTGCTGCGGCTCGCGGCGGCGGCCGAGGACGACCACCCGATGCTGGTCGCCCTCGGCAAGAACGTCGAGGGCGGCTACGAGATGGCCAACCTCGCGAAGATGCCGCACGTCCTGGTCGCCGGAGCCACCGGTTCCGGAAAGTCGTCCTGCATCAACTGCCTGATCACCTCGGTGATGATAAGAGCGACCCCGGATGACGTCCGGATGGTCCTCGTCGACCCCAAGCGCGTCGAGCTGACCGCCTACGAGGGCATCCCGCACCTGATCACCCCGATCATCACCAACCCCAAGCGGGCCGCCGAGGCCCTGCAGTGGGTCGTCCGCGAGATGGACCTGCGCTACGACGACCTCGCGGCCTTCGGCTTCCGGCACATCGACGACTTCAACGACGCCATCCGCAAGGGGAAGGTCAAGCCCCCCGAAGGCAGCGGGCGTGAGCTGCAGCCGTACCCGTATCTGCTGGTCATCGTGGACGAGCTGGCGGACCTGATGATGGTCGCCCCGCGTGACGTCGAGGACGCCATCGTCCGCATCACCCAGCTCGCCCGCGCCGCCGGCATCCACCTCGTGCTCGCCACCCAGCGCCCGTCCGTGGACGTCGTCACCGGCCTGATCAAGGCGAACGTGCCCTCCCGGCTCGCCTTCGCCACGTCCTCGCTCGCCGACAGCCGGGTCATCCTCGACCAGCCGGGCGCCGAGAAGCTGATCGGCAAGGGCGACAGCCTCTTCCTGCCGATGGGGGCGAGCAAGCCCGTCCGCATGCAGGGCGCCTTCGTCACGGAGGACGAGGTCGCGGCCGTCGTGCAGCACTGCAAGAACCAGATGGCGCCGGTGTTCCGGGACGACGTCACCGTGGGGACGGCGAAGAAGAAGGAGATCGACGAGGACATCGGCGACGACCTCGATCTGCTCTGCCAGGCCGCCGAGCTGGTCGTCTCCACCCAGTTCGGCTCGACCTCGATGCTGCAGCGGAAGCTGCGTGTGGGCTTCGCGAAGGCGGGAAGACTCATGGACCTGATGGAGTCGCGCAACATCGTGGGCCCGAGCGAGGGCTCCAAGGCGCGCGATGTGCTCGTCAAGCCCGAGGAGCTGGACGGCGTGCTCGCGGTGATCCGCGGGGACGGCCAGGGGTAGCCGGCCGGGAAAACCGGAAAAGCGGGCCGGTCAAACCGTTTCCCTCGGCGGCGAGTCCAGTTGAGGGAGAGGGGGGAGGGACGATGGTCCGCCGGGCGTCCCACCACACGATGCGCCGGAGGTCCCACCGCCGGCCCGGCAGAACATTCCGATGGCGTACAAAGTCCGGCTTCCCGCTTGCCCGACCCTTTCGGATCCCCCCTAGACTGAACCTCCAGCAGGTGGCTACACGCTCGAAAGGCGCCCACGTGTCCATCGGCAACTCCCCCGCGGACGACCGGCCCTCGATCGGCCGCGCCCTCCAGCAGGCCCGCATCAGCGCCGGACTGACCGTCGACGAAGTCAGCACGACCACCCGCGTGCGCATCCCGATCATGCACGCCATCGAACAGGACGACTTCACCCGGTGCGGCGGCGACGTCTACGCCCGGGGACACATCCGCGTGCTGGCGCAGACCGTCGGTCTGGACCCCGCCCCGCTCGTCGCGCAGTACGACGCCGAGCACGGCGGCCGGCCCGCGCCCACCCCCGCCGCCCCCCTCTTCGAGGCCGAGCGGCTGCGGCCCGAGCGCCGGCGGCCCAATTGGACGGCCGCGATGGTGGCCGCCATCGTCGCCGTCGTCGGCTTCGTCGGCTTCACGCTCTTCAACGGCGGCACGAAGGGGCACAGCAGCTCCGTCGCGGCCGACACGGCCTCCGGCAAGCAGCCCGCGCCGAAGACCCCCGAGGCCGTGCCCAGCAAGCCCGCCGACCCCAAACCGGAACCGTCCGACAGTGCCATCGCGGGCGTCCCGGCCAACAAGGTCACCGTCAAGCTCACCGCCGAGAACGGCCAGACGTGGATGTCCGCCAAGGACCACAACGGCAAGCTGATCGAGGAGGGCGTGCTCAAGCGGGGCGCTTCCAAGACCTTCACCGACAACAAGCGGATCGACCTGGTGCTGGGCAATGCCGGGGCCGTGCAACTGTTCGTGAACGGCAAGGAGGTCAAGGATCTGGGTAACGACGGACAGGTTCAGCGTCTGAGCTACACCAAGGGTGACCCCGAAACGGGCTGACCAGCGCAAACGTGGTCGGCCGACCCAGCGCGGCGAGTCTTCGGGTGACCAGGCTCTCCGCGCTCGGGGGACACGTGGCAACGGATGTGGTGCCGGGACAAAGTAGGCTGAGCCCTATGCCCGAACGCCGTACCGTCGCTCTTGTCACACTTGGCTGCGCCCGTAACGAGGTGGACTCGGAGGAGCTGGCAGGCCGCTTGGCGGCGGATGGCTGGGACCTCGTCGAGGACGCCGCCGATGCCGATGTGGCCGTCGTCAACACCTGTGGCTTCGTAGAAGCCGCCAAGAAGGATTCCGTCGACGCCCTCCTCGAGGCCAACGACCTCAAGGATCAGGGCCGCACCCAGGCCGTCGTGGCCGTCGGCTGCATGGCCGAGAGGTACGGCAAGGAGCTCGCCCAAGCGCTCCCCGAGGCCGACGGAGTGCTCGGCTTCGACGACTACGCCGACATCTCCGACCGGCTCCAGACCATCCTCTCCGGTGGCGTCCACGCCTCCCACACCCCGCGTGACCGGCGCAAACTGCTGCCGATCAGCCCCGCCGCCCGCCAGACCGCGGACGTCGCCCTGCCCGGACACGCGCAGGAGGCCCAGGAGACCGCCCCGGCGGACCTTCCCGAGGGCCTCGCCCCGGCCTCCGGGCCCAGGGCGCCGCTGCGCCGCAGACTCGGCTCCAACCCCGTCGCCTCCGTGAAGCTCGCCTCCGGTTGCGACCGCCGGTGCTCCTTCTGCGCCATCCCCTCCTTCCGCGGGTCCTTCATCTCCCGCCGCCCCTCCGACGTGCTGAGCGAGACGCGATGGCTCGCGGAGCAGGGCGTGAAGGAGGTCATGCTGGTCTCCGAGAACAACACCTCGTACGGCAAGGACCTCGGCGACATCCGGCTGCTGGAGACGCTGCTGCCGGAGCTGGCGGCCGTGGACGGCCTGGAGCGGATCCGGGTCAGCTACCTCCAGCCCGCCGAGATGCGGCCGGGCCTGATCGACGTGCTGACCTCGACCGAGAAGGTCGCGCCCTACTTCGATCTCTCCTTCCAGCACTCGGCCCCCGGCGTGCTGCGCGCGATGCGCCGCTTCGGCGACACCGACCGCTTCCTGGAGCTGCTCGACCAGATCCGCGCCAAGGCCCCGCAGGCCGGCGCCCGCTCCAACTTCATCGTCGGCTTCCCCGGTGAGACCGAGGAGGACGTCGCCGAGCTGGAACGCTTCCTGGCCGGGGCCCGCCTGGACGCGATCGGCGTCTTCGGCTACTCCGACGAGGACGGCACCGAGGCGGCCACCTACGAGCACAAGGTCGACCCCGAGGCCGTCGCCGAGCGCCTGGCGCACATCTCGCGGCTCGCCGAGGAGCTGACCGCGCAGCGCGCCGAGGAGCGGCTCGGGGAGACCCTCGAGGTGCTCGTCGACCGTGTGGACGAGGAGGACGGCGTGCTCGGCCGGGCCGCCCACCAGGCGCCCGAGACCGACGGCCAGGTGCTGCTCACCACCGACCGGGAGCTGGTGCCCGGCCGGATGGTCACGGCGAAGGTGGTGGCGACCGAGGGCGTGGACCTCATCGCCGAGGTACTCGGTGACGGAGGGTGTACCGAGGAGGCCGGCAGATGACCCGAGCCCCGGCCTCCGCCGCGGGAGGCCCCGCCCCGGCGACGGCCGTGCGGCCGGCCGGGTTGTGGAACATCGCCAACATCCTCACCATGGTGCGACTGCTCCTCGTGCCCGGATTCGTCCTGTTGATGATGCACAACGGCGGTTATGACCCGGCCTGGCGTTCCTTCGCCTGGGCCGCGTTCGCCGTCGCCATGATCACGGACCTGTTCGACGGCCATCTGGCCCGGATGTACAACCTGGTCACCGACTTCGGGAAGATCGCCGACCCGATCGCGGACAAGGCGATCATGGGCGCCGCCCTGATCTGCCTCTCGGTCCTGGACGATCTGCCGTGGTGGGTCACGGGCGTGATCCTCTTCCGCGAGGTCGGCATCACGCTGATGCGGTTCTGGGTGATCAAACACGGGGTGATCCCGGCCAGCCGCGGCGGCAAGATGAAGACCCTCGCCCAGGGCGTGGCCGTCGGGATGTACATCCTGGCGCTGACCGGGCCGCTGGCCACGGCCCGCTTCTGGGTGATGGCCGTCGCCGTGGCGTTGACCGTCCTGACCGGGCTCGACTACGTCAAGCAGGCCATCGAGATGCGCCGGGCCGGGCGGGGATCCGCGCGATGAGTCCGGTGAGCCCAGGGACCTCGACGGGCACGGAGGGCGACGGCGGGGCCGCCGCGGTGCTGGGTGCGCTGGTCGGGCGGGGCTGGACCGTGGCAGCGGCCGAATCGCTCACGGGCGGGCTGCTCGCGGCCGGGCTGACCGCTGCGCCGGGTGCCTCCCGCGCGGTGCTGGGGTCGGTCACCGCGTACGCCACCGACGTCAAGCGGGATGTGCTGGGCGTGGCCGGGGAACTGCTCGCCGAGCGCGGGGCCGTCGACGCGGAGGTGGCCCGGCAGATGGCCCGCGGTGTGCGGACGTTGCTCGGCGCCGACTGGGGGGTCGCCACCACCGGCGTCGCCGGACCGGACACCCAGGACGGCAAGCCCGTCGGCACGGTCTTCGTCGCCGTGGCGGGTCCGGACGGTGCGGGTGTGGTTCGTGAGCTGTCGCTGGACGGCGACCGGGCGCGCATCCGGACGGAGAGCGTACGGGCGGCTCTCGCCCTGCTGCTGGGCGAACTGGCAGAGAACGCGGGGGCAAAGGATACGGAACACAACGGGGGGAATGGATGTTTGCAGCCCTGAGTGAACACGACATAGCTCCCCGCACGGCCGCAGCCGGAGGCGGTACGGTGGGGCGTGAAGGATCCGGATTCGCGGTCCAAGGAGGGAGCCACCGATGATTTTGCTCCGTCGCCTGCTGGGTGACGTGCTGCGTCGGCAGCGCCAGCGCCAGGGCCGCACTCTGCGCGAGGTCTCCTCATCCGCCCGGGTCTCGCTCGGTTACCTCTCCGAGGTCGAGCGGGGGCAGAAGGAGGCGTCCTCCGAGCTTCTCTCCGCAATCTGCGACGCTCTGGACGTACGGATGTCCGAGGTCATGCGTGAGGTGAGTGACGAACTGTCGCTCGCCGAGCTGGCGCAGTCGGCGGCGGCGAGCGAGCCGGTACCCGCGCCGATGCGGCCGATGTTCAATTCGGTGTCCGTGACGTCTGTGACGGGCGTGCCGGGGGAGCGTGTGACCATCAAGGCTCCAGCGGAGGCCGTGGACGTCGTCGCGGCCTGACACAAGTCTGGGAACCCTGTGTTTCCCGTCCAGGATCCCGGTCAGGAATCTGACCGGGATCCTGCGTTTTCCGCCCCTTCGGCACCTGTGTGCCATGGTGGATGAACGGGGATCGAACTGACCGGACAGTCGAACAGGAGTACGCGGATGTCTGTCGTGAAGAGCCCGTTGTCCGAGCAGGACCGCAAGACCGTCGGTGATGCCCTCCAGGGGGCGCTCGTCGACCTGGTGGACCTCTCGCTCGTGGCCAAGCAGGTCCACTGGACCGTCGTGGGCCCCCGCTTCCGCTCGGTCCATCTACAGCTCGACGAGGTCGTCGCGAGTGCCCGGCAGCACGCCGACGCGGTCGCGGAGCGCGCCTCGGCCCTCGGTGTCGCCCCGGACGGGCGGGCCGAGACCGTCGCCAAGACCAGCGGAATCGACGCGGTCGGCGACGGCTGGAACAAGGACACGAAGGCGGTGCAGACCCTCGTCGCCGCGCTCGGCGCCGTGATCACCCGCATGCGTGAGCGCGTCCGGGCTACGGGCGACCCCGACCCGGTCACGCAGGACCTGCTCATCGGTCTCACGGGAGACCTCGAGAAGCACCACTGGATGTTCCAGGCGGAGAACGCCTGACCGCTCGTGGTGACCACGGGAAGGCCCCGGACCGGCAGCCGGTCCGGGGCCTCCCCGTATCTCCCGCCGGTGTCTTCCCTCCGGCGGCTTTCCGCCCGCTCCGGTGGCGGAGGCGGCGCGGGCGCGCTCTCCTTGAGGGATGGACGAGCACCCCGTGATCCGCTTCACGAAAGAGCTGATGATGGTCACGGACCTCGATCAGACGGCAGCCGGTGCCTTCGTGCGGACCGTGTACCAGGAGGGCATGCGCGAAGGGGAACAGCGGGTCATCGTCGACCTGCACCGGCGCGATCGCAGGATCGCGGAGCTGGAGGAGGAGCTGGCCCGATCGCGGGGGGAGTCCGACTGACGACGCCGGCTCGGTGGGGCGCGTACGGACACCCGCGTGCGCCGTTCTCGATCCCCGGTGCGCTCTGCCGTGACGGGGAGTGCCCGGTCTAGCGTCGGCCGAAGGAGGCAGCCATGGCCTGGCGGGACTTCTGGGGCTTCTGCCGTTCGGCGGCGCCGTTCTGCCGGACCCTCGGGGCAGCCGGCTGGGCGGTCGCGCTCGCCCTCGGTGGAGTGTGGTGGTGGGCGGTGTTCCGGCTGCTCGTACAGCCGGAGCGGGCAGGGCCTGTCGAGGGGCTGGTCGCCGCGGGTGGTTGGGGGTTGAGTCTGTTGCCCGTGCACTGCGTGCCGTGGACGCGGCCGGCGAGGCGTAAGGGCCGCTGGGCCGCCCGGGGTGAGAAAGCCACCCGGTCCGTCGCCAAGACGGTCACCACGGCAACCACCAAGACGGTCACCAGGGCATGGCCACCCCGCCGTTGGGGCGCAGGATCTGGCCGGTCGTGAACGACGAGGCGTCCGACGCCAGATGGAGGACCGCGTGCGCGATGTCCTCGGGTTCACCCACTCGGCCCAAGGGGGACAGCCGGATCATGGGGTGCTCGGCCTGTGCCTGTTCCGGATCGCCGTGCCGGTCGGTCATGGGTGTACGGACCCAGCCGGGGGCGACCGCGTTGACGCGGATGCCGTGCCGACCGACCTCGGTGGCGAGCGTCCGGGTCAGCTGGACGACCGCGGCCTTGGACGTGCTGTAGGCGAAGAGCCCCGGAGCGCCGGTGTCGATGGCCCCGGAAGCCATGGTGACGATGCTGCCCCGGGTGCCGAGGGAGACCATCGCGCGGGCCGCCTCCCGACAGCCGTAGAGCATTCCCTTGAAATTGACGGACAGGATCCGGTCCAGCTCCGCGTCGGAGGTGTCCAGGACGGCGCCGCGGTGCATGACACCCGCGATGTTGGCCATGACGTCGAGCCGGCCGTCGACCTGGACGGTCTCCGCGACCGTGGCCGCGACCCGGGCGGGGTCGGCGACGTCGAGCACGTGGGCGCGGGCCCTGCCGCCCCCCTCGGTGATCCGGGCGGCCGTGCGCCGTGCGCCCTTCTCGTCCAGGTCGGCGCAATGCACCGAGGCCCCGGCCTCCGCGAGGAGGAGCGCCGACGCACGGCCGATGCCGCTCGCGGCCCCCGTGACGAGGGCGGTGCGGCCGGTGAGGTCGTACGCCGTGAGGGGCATGTCCGGACCGTACGACCAGAACTGACGACTCGTCAATTGGTCGTGGGGGCGGGCCCGGGGCCGGTCTGGCAGTGAGGGCACCAGTACGTGGGGCGCTCCTGGCCCGCCGGTCCCTGGTCGGCCACGCGGATCGGGGTGCCGCAGCGGCGGCAGGACCGGCCCGCCCGCCCGTACACCCACAGCTGGTGGTCGATGCGCGGGTCGGCCGTGGTGACGCGGGTGGTACGGGCCTTGTTGACGTCGAGCAGCTTCCTGGCGAGGGCCACCAGGCGCTCGGCGGAGGGCAGTTCGGCCACCGGCAGCCAGGGGGAGAGGCGGAGCATGAAGCACAGCTCCGACTTGTAGACATTGCCCACGCCGGCGAGGTTGCGTTGGTCGAGCACGGCCTCGCCCACGGTGCGGACCGGGTCGCCGAGCAGACGGCGGACCGCTTCCTCCTGATCGTCCCGGCTCCAGTCGGGTGCGAGGAGGTCGGGCCCGAGATGGCCGACGACACTGGATTCGTCGGCGGTGCGCAGCAGATCCAGGGCAGGCAGCCGGTAACCGACGGCGGTGTGCGCGGCGTTGGCGAGGACGGCGCGGATCTGGTGCTGCGGGCCGCCGTGCCAGCGCTCGCCGGGGGCGTAGATCCGCCAGGCGCCGTCCATGCCGAGGTGGGAGTGGAGGGTGAGACCGCCCTCGACGCGGGTGAGCAGATGCTTGCCCCGCGGGACGACCTCGATGACGCGGCGGCCGGTGAGATCGACCGTGGCGAGCCGGGGGACGCGCAGATCGGACCGCACGAGGGGCTCGTCGGCCAAGGCACGGTGGAGATGCCGAGCGGTGCGCCAGACGGTGTCTCCTTCGGGCATGTGCACCATGATGCCGCGTCGGCGCGGGCAGGGCCGGTCTGCGCTGGTCCGTCGCCGGGGCGGCGGAGGCGTGGCCAGCCCCTGACCTGCTCGGGCGGCCCGGCCGGACCGGGGCTAGGGGGCGCGCAGCCGCAGCCCCCGGGGGGTGGCGTGGAAGCCTGCGGACTCCAGGAGGGCCCCGAGCGGGGAGGTGAGCGCGGGGGAGCCGTTGACACGCTCGACCGTGACCGTGCCCAGCGCGCCCGCGCGGGCCGCCTCGGCCAGGGCCGCCGCCGCTTCGCGTAGCCCGGGGTCGTCGCTGCTCGCCGCCTCGGCGTCCTCCTCTTGAGGCCAGGCGAGGAGGGACTTGCCACCGCGCTCCATGTACAGGGCGAGCGCGCCGTCGAGGAGGACGACCAGGGACCCGGCCTTGCGCCCGGGCTTGTGGGACGCGCCGGGGGGCGGCTCGGGCCAGGGGAGCGCGGCGCCGTAGGCGTTGGCGGGATCGGCGGCCGCGAGCACGACCGCGCGTCGGCGGGCGCCGCGCGGGGCCGGCGCGGCCGGGGTCGGTGGCGCCCAAGGGGCAGCGGAGCTTCCCGGACTCCCGGCGTGATCGGCACCGCCCGCCCGCTCGCGGGCGGTGCTCACCGCGCGCAGCCGGTCGACGGCGCCGTCCATCGCGAACTGCGCGGCGCCCAGGCCTTCGACCACATACCCGCGACGGGTCTGCCCGCTCTCCTCGAAGACGGACAGGACGCGATAGACGGCGGAGAAGCCGCCCTCCACTCCCTCGGCGGCCACCGCTCCCCGCGTCACCACGCCGTGCCGGTCGAGGAGGGTGCGGGCCAGGGCGTGCGCCCGGTGGGTGGGGTCCGGCTCGCGCTCGGGGAGCAGGGCCCAGCGCCCCGCGACCGTCGGGGGGCCGCCGCGCGAGGCCGTGGGACGGCCCGACAGCCCAGTCAGGCCCGCCCGGCCGGTGAACGAGCCGTACCGCCCGCGCGGCACCGCGCGCTTGGCGCGGTGCGCGGTGGACCCGGCGGTACGCCCGGAGCCGAGCAGGGAGCGCAGCGGCGCGAGCGTGTCGTTCGTGAGCCGCCCGGACCAGGCGAGGTCCCAGACGGCATCGGCGATATGGGCGTCCGAGCCGCCGGGTTCGGCCGGGGCGTGGCCCGCGGCGCGGACCTGGTCGGCGATCTGGCGGAAGAACAGGCCGTAGCCCCCGGACAGTGCGTCGAGCACCGCCTGGTGCAAGGGCGTGATCTCCAGCGGGTGCGGGGCGGGCAGCAACAGCGCTGCCGCGTCGGTGGGCAGCAGGGAGACCCAGCCGTCCTTCCCGGGGAGCGCCCCCGCGCCGGCCCATACGATCTCGCCCGCCGCGGTGAGTTCGTCGAGCATCGCCGGGGAGTAGTCCGTCACCCGGGCGGGCAGCACCAGCTTCTCCAGGGCGGAGGCGGGGACCGGCGCGCCCTGCAACTGCTCGATGGCGCGCACCAGACCATCGGTGCCGCGCAGGCTGTGGCTGCCGATGTGCTGCCACTGGGGGAGGAACGCGGCGAGCGCGGCGGGCGGCACCGGCTCCAGCTCGTGCCGCAGGGCCGCGAGGGAGCGGCGGCGCAGTCTGCGCAGGACCGCCGCGTCGCACCACTCCTGGCCGATGCCGGCGGGGTGGAACTCCCCCTGGACGACACGGCCGCTCGCGGCGAGACGCTGCAGTGCCCCGTCGGTCACCGCCGGACCCAGGCCGAAGCGGGCCGCGGCCTGGGCCGAGGTGAAGGGGCCGTGCGTGCGGGCGAAGCGGGCGAGGAGATCGCCGAGGGGGTCCTTGACCGGCTCGGTGAAGGCCTCGGGGACACCGACGGGCAGCGCCGTCCCCAGGGCGTCGCGAAGCCTGCCGGCGTCCTCGATCGCCGCCCAGTGGTCCCGGCCGGCGATGCGGACGCGCAGGGCGCGGCGGGCGTCCGACAGCTCCTGGGCCCACCCGGGCTCGGCGCCGCGCTCGGCCAGCTCGGCGTCGGTCAGCGGACCGAGGATCCGCAAGCGATCGGCGACCCCTTCGACGTCCTTGACCCGGCGGTCCTCGGTCAGCCACCGCAGCTCGCGCTCCAGCTCGGCCAGCACCTCCGCGTCGAGCAGCTCGCGCAGCTCCGCCTGGCCCAGCAGCTCGGCCAGGAGCCGCGAATCGAGGGAGAGCGCGGCGGCGCGGCGCTCCGCGAGCGGGGAGTCGCCCTCGTACAGGAACTGGGCGACGTAGCCGAAGAGCAGCGAGCGGGCGAAGGGCGACGGCTCGGGGGTCGTCACCTCCACCAGCCGCACCCGGCGGGCCTCGATGTCCCCCATCAGCTCGGTGAGGCCCGGGACGTCGAAGACGTCCTGGAGGCATTCGCGGACGGCCTCGAGGATGATCGGGAACGAGCCGAACTCCCCCGCGACCTGGAGGAGCTGGGAGGCCCGCTGACGCTGCTGCCACAACGGGGTGCGCTTGCCGGGGCTGCGGCGCGGCAGCAGGAGGGCGCGGGCCGCGCACTCGCGGAACCGGGCGGCGAAGAGGGCCGACCCACCGACCTGGTCGGTGACGATCTGGTCGATCTCGCCCTTGTCGAACGTGACGTCGGCGGCCCCGACGGGGGACTGCGCGGTGTCGAACTCCGTGCCGGGCCGTGCCGGGTCGGCGTCCAGCAGGTCCAGGCCCATGAGGTCCGCGTCGGGCAGCCGCAGCACGATGCCGTCGTCCGCGTGCATCACCTGGGCGTCCATGCCGTACCGCTCGGTGAGCCGGGCGCCGAGGGCCAGCGCCCACGGGGCGTGGACCTGAGCGCCGAAGGGCGAGTGGACGACGACCCGCCAGTCGCCCAGCTCGTCGCGGAACCGCTCGACGACGATCGTCCGGTCGTCCGGCACATGGCCGCAGGCGCGGCGCTGCTCGTCGAGGTAGGACAGGACGTTGTCCGCCGCCCAGGTGTCGAGCCCGGCGGCGTCGAGCCGCGCGCGGGCCGCTTCGGGCGTCAGCCCGCCGACCTCGCGCAGGAACGCGCCCAGCGCCCGGCCGAGTTCGAGTGGACGGCCCAGCTGGTCGCCCTTCCAGAACGGCAGCCGCCCGGGGGTGCCCGGCGCGGGCGTGACCAGGACACGGTCGCGGGTGATGTCCTCGATCCGCCAGGAGGTGGTCCCGAGCGTGAACACGTCGCCGGCCCGTGACTCGTAGACCATCTCCTCGTCCAGCTCCCCGACCCGGCCGCCGCCCTTCTTGGGGTCCGAGCCCGCCAGGAAGACGCCGAAGAGGCCCCGGTCGGGGATGGTGCCGCCCGAGGTGACGGCGAGCCGCTGCGCCCCCGGGCGCCCCGTGACCGTGCCGGCCACGCGGTCCCAGACCAGCCGCGGCCGCAGCTCCGCGAAGGCGTCCGACGGATAGCGCCCGGCGAGCATGTCGAGCACCGCCGCGTACGCGGACTCGGGCAGGGAGGCGAAGGGCGCGGCCCGCCGCACCACGGCCAGAAGCTCCTCCACGTCCCAGGTGTCCAGAGCCACCATGGCGACGATCTGCTGGGCGAGCACGTCCAGCGGGTTGGCGGGCACGCGCAGCGACTCGATGGCCCCCTCGCGCATCCGCTCCGTGACCACGGCCGCCTGCACCAGGTCGCCCCGGTACTTCGGGAAGACCACACCGGTCGAGACGGCTCCGACCTGGTGTCCGGCGCGCCCGACGCGCTGGAGACCGGAGGCGACCGAGGGCGGCGACTCGACCTGGACGACGAGGTCCACCGCGCCCATGTCGATGCCCAGCTCCAGGCTGGAGGTCGCCACGACGGCCGGCAGCCGGCCCGCCTTGAGGTCCTCCTCGACCAGGGCCCGCTGCTCCTTGGAGACCGAGCCGTGGTGGGCGCGGGCGAGCACCGGCGGCGCCCCCTTGGCCGCGCCGGACTCGGCCATCAGCTCGGCGGGGGAGTGGTGCTCCGGCAGGGGCTCGCCCGTGGCGCGCTCGTACGCGATCTCGTTGAGCCGGTTGCACAGGCGCTCGGCGAGACGCCGGGAATTGGCGAACACGATCGTGGAGCGGTGGGCCTGGACCAGATCGGCGATCCGCTCCTCCACATGGGGCCAGATCGACGGCTTCTCCTTGGCGTCCCCCTCCTGGACGGGCGAGCCCCCCAGCTCGCCGAGGTCCTCGACCGGAACGACCACGGAGAGGTCGAACTCCTTGCCGGACGGCGGCTGGACGATCTCGACCCTGCGCTGCGGCGACAGATAGCGCGCCACCTCGTCCACCGGACGCACCGTGGCGGAGAGACCGATCCTGCGGGCGGGACGGGCGAGCAGTGTGTCGAGACGCTCCAGGGACAGGGCGAGGTGCGCGCCCCGCTTGGTCCCGGCGACGGCGTGCACCTCGTCGAGGATGACCGTCTCGACCCCTGCGAGCGCGTCCCGGGCGGCGGAGGTGAGCATCAGGAACAGCGACTCGGGGGTGGTGATCAGGATGTCCGGCGGCCGGGTCACGAGCGCCCGGCGCTCGGCGGGCGGGGTGTCGCCCGAGCGGATCCCGACCCGGATCTCCGGCTCGGGCAGCCCCAGCCGCACGGATTCCTGGCGGATACCGGTGAGCGGGCTGCGCAGATTCCGCTCGACGTCCACCGCGAGGGCCTTGAGCGGGGACACGTACAGCACCCGGCAGCGCTTCTTGGGCTCGGCGGGGGGCGGGGAGCTCGCCAGCCGGTCCAGCGAGGCGAGGAAGGCGGCCAGCGTCTTGCCGGACCCGGTCGGCGCGACGACCAGTACGTCCGACCCCTCGTCGATCGCCCGCCAGGCTCCCGCCTGCGCGGCCGTGGGCGCGGTGAAGGCCCCCGTGAACCAGGCCCGGGTCGCGGGGGAGAACGCCGAGAGGGCCGAAGCCGGGTCCCCGGCCGGAGCCGCCGCCATGTCGTCCGCCATGCCCCCATCCTGTACCGCCCCACTGACAATGCCCTGGATCCGCAGGTCAGCCAGGCTTCCGTCGAAGGGGAGGCCGAGGCTCCGGGGCGACGGCGCGGTTCCGCGGGCCAGGGCGGGGGCGGCTATACGGCGCGCCCGTACGCCCGCAGAGTGAGCAGCGCGGCGACGGTCACCATCGGGCGGCACTCCAGACGCGTCCCCGGCGCCCACTCCCGCCAGCGGATCGGCCAGCCGCCGTCGTCCTCCTGCGAGGCGGCCAGGAAGTCCAGTGACCGCTGCAGCTCCGCGTCGGTGAACCAGGCGGCGGCCACCGAGTCCGGGTTCCGCGCGTAGTCGTGAGGGAAGTGGTGCTCGCCGGGCGCGTAGCCGTCGGGCACGGGGTGGTCCGTCGTGCGCTCGGGGTCCAGGACGGCCAGCCGCTGCTCCCGTACGACCCGGCCGATCCGCTCCGCCGCCGCCTCCGCGCGGGCGCGGTCGGGGGCGCCGTCCAGGAAGGCGACGGCCGCCTGGACCTCGTACGGGTGAGTTTTCGCGCCCTGGCCGAGGGCGTCGACCGCGGCCCAGCAGAAGTCGGTGGCCCGGAACAGCCACGCGTGCCAGACCGCGTTCCGGTGCAGCAGGCCCACCACGGGCCCGGTGGCGAGCAGATCGCTGGGCGGGTCGTCCACGATCGGGATCCAAGGGGCGGCCGGATAGCCGCGCAGCGACGGGTGCAGTGCCGGCAACGCGCCGTCCGCGGTGGAGACCGCCGTCAGATAGCGGCACACGCGCTCCACCCGCCGGTCACCGCAGCGGCCGATCTCGTCGAGCACGCGCAGCGCGTGCGCGGTGTGCAGGGGCTGGCTCACCGGCCCGCGCAGATCGGGCTCCAGGGCGTGGCCGTAGCCGCCGTCGTCACCCAGATAGGCATTGAGGGCCGCTTCCACGGCGTCGGGGTCGCCGTCCAGAAAGTGGAACGCGAATCTGCGCTGTTCGAGGACGCGGGCGGTCAGCCAGACGAACTGTTCGGCACGGACTACGGGGGATGCTCCGGATCGGGCCATGTCCCGACCGTAAGGGCGGAAAGCGGCACCGGTCAGCGGCTCGTGCCCGGCAGCACTCTCAGGGGCGGGATACTGGGCGCATGCGGTTGACGGTCTTCTGGCAGCGGATGGGCGATTATTTCGGCGTGGCGTACGCCGACTCCTTCGCACGCGATCATGTGATGTCCGAGCTCGGCGGGAGGACCGTGCACCAGGCGCTCGACGCGGGCTGGAACGCCAAGGACGTGTGGCGCGGGGTGTGCAGGGCCATGGAGATCCCCGAAGACAGGCGCTGACGCCCCCGCGGAGGCCGGCACACGCCGGGATTCCCGGGTAGGTGCTCCGAGGGGCACACGGCGCCCGGTTTTGCTCCTGGCCGTATGGGTGACACTTGCCCCGTGGCAGCCACAGACGACACCCCGGATCATGACCCACCGCCTCCTCCCGACACCGTTGCCGGTGGGAGCTCCGGCGCCGGCATGCCGCGCTGGCTGCCCCGGGCGATGGTGGCGGCGCTCGCCCTGTTCGCCTGCTTCCAGCTGGCCAGCTGGGCGTTCCACCAGCTCATCGGCCTGCTGCTCAACATCCTGATCGCGTTCTTCCTCGCGCTCGCCGTCGAACCGGCCGTGGCGCGGATGTCCGCGCGCGGCATGCGCCGGGGGCTCGCGACGGGCCTGGTCTACCTCGGGGTGATCGTCGCCTTCGCGGGCTTCTTCACGCTCATGGGGTCGGTGCTCGCCGACCAGATCGTGACCATGGTGGAGAACTTCCCCGCCTATCTGGACTCCGTGATCAGCTGGATCAACCGGACGTTCCACACCGACCTCTCCCGGGTCGAGGTGCAGAACAACCTGCTGCACTCGGACTGGCTGCGGAAGTACGTCCAGAACAGCGCCGCCGGTGTCCTGGACATCTCCACCACGGTCCTGGGCGGCCTGTTCAAGCTGCTGACCGTGCTGCTCTTCTCGTTCTACTTCGCGGCCGACGGGCCCCGGCTGCGCCGGGCCCTGTGCTCCGTGCTGCCGCCCAGCCGGCAGGCCGAGGTGCTGCGCGCCTGGGAGATCGCCGTCGACAAGACCGGCGGCTACCTCTACTCGCGCGCTCTGATGGCGCTGATCTCCGGCGTCGCGCATTACGTCCTGCTCCAGGTCCTCGGGGTGCCGTACGCCCCCGCGCTCGCGGTCTGGGTCGGGCTCGTCTCCCAGTTCATCCCGACCATCGGCACTTACCTCGCGGGCGCGCTCCCGATGCTGCTCGCCTTCACGGTGAACCCCTGGTACGCGGTGTGGGTGCTCGGCTTCGTCGTGATCTACCAGCAGTTCGAGAACTACCTGCTCCAGCCGCGCATCACGGCCAAGACCGTCGACCTGCACCCGGCCGTGGCCTTCGGTTCGGTGGTCGCGGGCACCGCGCTGCTCGGTGCGGTGGGCGCGCTGATCGCCATCCCGGCGACCGCGACGCTCCAGGCCTTCCTCGGCGCGTACGTGAAGCGCTACGACGTCACGGACGACCCGCGGGTGCACGGCCGGCGGCCGCGCCGCGGCCCGGGAGATTCGATCTTCGGGCGGTTGTTCAGGGCGTGGCGCGGGCGGTGACGCGGGCGGAGTGGCGCGCTTGACACCAAAATCGAACATCCATTCTTATGGGGTTCCGGGCCTGATGACGGACGCTGGTAGAGGCGAGTTATCCACAGGCCAGGACGACGCCCGGGCCGATTGTCAGTGGCAGGCGTTAGCGTCGTGGACGTGAAGCGATCGACTCAAGCAAACCGGGTGGAACCCATGGCAGGAACCGACCGCGAGAAGGCGCTGGACGCCGCACTCGCACAGATTGAACGCCAATTCGGCAAGGGCGCGGTGATGCGCCTCGGCGACCGGCCTAACGACCCCATCGAGGTCATCCCCACCGGGTCGACCGCTCTCGACGTCGCTCTCGGCGTCGGCGGACTGCCGCGTGGCCGTGTCGTGGAGGTGTACGGACCGGAGTCCTCCGGTAAGACCACCCTCACCCTGCACGCCGTGGCCAACGCGCAGAAGGCGGGCGGCACGGTCGCCTTCGTCGACGCGGAGCACGCGCTCGACCCGGAGTACGCGAAGGCGCTCGGCGTCGACACGGACAACCTCATCCTCTCCCAGCCGGACACCGGCGAGCAGGCGCTGGAAATCGTGGACATGCTGGTCCGCTCCGGTGCCCTCGACCTGATCGTCATCGACTCCGTCGCCGCCCTGGTGCCGCGCGCGGAGATCGAGGGCGAGATGGGCGACTCGCACGTCGGCCTCCAGGCCCGACTGATGAGCCAGGCGCTCCGTAAGATCACCAGTGCGCTCAACCAGTCCAAGACCACCGCGATCTTCATCAACCAGCTCCGCGAGAAGATCGGCGTCATGTTCGGCTCCCCGGAGACGACGACCGGTGGCCGGGCGCTGAAGTTCTACGCCTCGGTGCGACTGGACATCCGCCGCATCGAGACCCTCAAGGACGGCACCGAGGCCGTCGGTAACCGCACCCGTGTGAAGGTCGTCAAGAACAAGGTCGCGCCGCCCTTCAAGCAGGCCGAGTTCGACATCCTCTACGGCCAGGGCATCAGCCGCGAGGGCGGCCTGATCGACATGGGTGTGGAGCACGGCTTCGTCCGCAAGGCCGGTGCCTGGTACACCTACGAGGGCGACCAGCTCGGCCAGGGCAAGGAGAACGCCCGTAACTTCCTGAAGGACAACCCCGACCTCGCCAACGAGATCGAGAAGAAGATCAAGGAAAAGCTGGGCGTGGGCGTGCGCCCCGAGGCTCCGGCCGCCGAGCCCGGCCCGGACGCCGCCGGCGAGCCCGCCAAGTCGGTGCCGGCCCCCGCGGCCAAGTCCACGGGCAAGTCGGCCAAGGCCGCGGCGGCCAAGAGCTAGACCGTGGCACAGCGATGGGGGTACCGCCCCCGGCCTCAGGCCGGGGGAGACCGGTCGGACCTGGGCGCGGACGACCGCATGGACGGCGGCCCCCCTTCCCCGTCGAGGGCCGGGGACGGGGCGCCGCAGCGGCCGGAGGAGCAGGCGCGGGCGATCTGCCTGCGCCTGCTCACCGGATCGCCCCGGACCCGCAAGCAGCTGGCGGACGCGCTGGCCAAGCGCGGGATCTCCGACGAGGTGGCGGAGGAGGTGCTGTCGCGGTTCGAGGACGTGGGGCTGATCGACGACGCGGCCTTTGCCGACGCATGGGTGGAGTCCCGGCACCACGGCCGGGGGCTGGCCCGCCGTGCCCTGGCGCGTGAACTGCGCACCAAGGGCGTGGACTCCGCGGTGATCGACGAGGCCGTCGGGCAGCTCGACTCCGAGCAGGAGGAGCGCACGGCCCGGGAGCTGGTCGAGCGCAAGCTGCGGGCCACCCGCGGCCTGGACCGGGAGAAGCGACTCCGACGCCTCGCCGGGATGCTGGCCCGCAAGGGCTACGCCGAGGGTCTCGCCCTCCGAGTGGTGCGCCAGGCCCTGGAGGATGAGGGTGACGACCCCGAGCTGCTGGACCACTACCTGCCCGACGACTGACCGACGGGCGGTCCGGGCTCGGCTCGGACCCCGCCGCCCGCCGCGCCGGTGTCCGATGACGGTCGCCCGCGAGCGCCCGCCCCACGGGAGCCGACCCGAGCGCCGGCCCGAAGGGGTGGCACAGGGGCCTGCCGTCACGGCCGCGCCTGCGGTCAGGGCACCACCGGGAGTCCCGCCGCCCGCCAGGCCTGGAAACCACCCACCACGTCCGTGGCGTGGCGCAGCCCCAGCTGCCGCAGGGAGACGGCGGCCAGGCTGGAGGCGTAGCCCTCGTTGCAGATCACGACCACCCGCAGGTCGTGACCGCTCGCCTCCGCCGCCCGGTGTTCGCAGACGGGGTCGAGCCGCCATTCCAGTTCATTGCGCTCCACGACGAGCGCCCCGGGGATGGTCCCGTCACGTTCCCGCAGCGCCGCGTAGCGGATATCGACCAGCAGGCCGCCCCCGGCCTGCACTTCGGCGGCCTGGGCCGCATCGAGGCGGTCGAGGTCCGCGCGGGCGGCGGCCAGCAGCTCCTCGATCCTCATGCCCACTCCTGCGCCCACTCGACCTGCTCCAGCCGCAGTACCTGTCCCACCCGGCTGTAGCGCCGCATCATCGGCAGCGGTGGGTAGTAGGCGTGCACGGACACCGCGTGCTCCCTCGCCGAGGCGTTGAACACCTGGTGCACATGGTGCGGTCCGAAGGCCCGGCCCTGCCCGTCGGCGAGCTGCCGCTGACGGTCGACGCCGTCCGCCAGCTCCAGCACCTTCCAGCCCTCGGTGGGCAGTTGGGCGGACAGTGACTGCTCGGTGAGCCGTCCCGCCGCCGCCGCGAAGGCTCCGTGCGAGCCGCCGTGGTCGTGCCAGCCCGTACCGGTGCCGGGCGGCCACCCGATCAGCCAGGCCTCACTTCCGCCCGGCCCCTCCAGCCGGATCCAGGTACGGCCCTCGGGGTCGAGGGGGAGCGAGGCGACGAGCGCGGTGTCGGAAGCGGTGCGGCGGGCGAATCCCAGAAGATCGGCTGCCGAAGGCGCGGGGACATCCGAAGAGGGAGCCGCGGAGGAGCCGGAGGCCAGCGAGGAGACAGCGGAGGAGGCAGAAGCGGGAAGCGCGGACGCGCCGACGGGGAGAGACACAGGGGGACCGTCCTGAGGGATCGCGAAGGAGCGCGCGACCTCCCACAGACATGGCGGGAAGACGATCGCGCGAAGAGACAGCGGATCAGCAGGACGGACGACAGACGCAACCCGCATAGCGGACCAGGTCCAGATGGACCCTCCGCCAGAAACGCGCGCCGCTCTCAGTCACGCTCCGGAGTCAACCACGGTGGCCCGGACGGGTCAACGATTGGCCGTAGCCTCACTGGCCGCTCCGTCGGTCGCCCCCGCGAGCCCGGCGCGTCCGGCCCGGCCCGAGCGTTTCGCGGGTCCTTGGGACACCGTGCCCCCGGCGGTTCCGGTCGTTGCGGTCATCCCGGCGATCTCCGTGCCGCCACCGGCCGCTCCCGTCTCGCGCACGTCGGGCGTTCCCACCGCGCCGCCACGCACCGCGTCCGCGCACGCGTACAGCTCCGCCGGCCGCACCCCGGCCAGCGCCGCGGCCAGATGCCCATCCGGCCGCACCAGCAGCACCGTGTGTGCCGCGGCCCCCGGATACCCCTCGGTGACCAGCAGTTCCGCGGGCATCGGCAGAGCGCAGACGGCTGCCGCGAGCCGTGGCATGAGCCCGGCACCCAGCCAGTGCCGCCGCTCCCACACGCTTGTGCCGGGGGCGACGAGGACCACCAGCAGACCGCCGCCCAGCCGGTCCCGCAGCCGGGTGTCCGAACCGTCCGGCGCGGTCACCGGGACGTCCACGACCGGCGCCCCCACGGCAGTCCCCACCGGGACGGCGCTCGCGGGAGGCGCGGCCGGGGCCAGGGGCGTGCGGGTGTAGACGTAGGGCGCTCCCAGCGGTCCGCGCCCCAAGTGCCCGTCGCCGAGCAGCCCGTCGTGCCCCCGCGCCGCGCCCGGTACCACCGTCCGCCGCACCGCGCTCCAGCCACCCACGCCGCGCACCGGCGGCAGCGCCCGGTCCGCGGCGCGCAGCCGGGCGCCGATCGCCCCGCGCCGCTCCGCCTGGTAGCTGTCGAGCAGGGCGTCCGAGGCGCCCTGGTGCCAGGCCAGGCCCAGCTTCCAGGCGAGGTTGTCGGCGTCCCGCAGCCCTTCGTCGAGCCCTTGGGTGCCGAGAGCGCCGAGCAGATGCGCGGCGTCCCCGGCGAGGAACGCCCGGCCGGTGCGCCAGCGGCGGGCGAGCCGGTGGTGCACGGCGTGCACGCCGGTGTCCAGGAGTTCGTACGGCGGCACTTCTCCGCACCACGTGTACAGGGAATCGCGCACCCGCGCGACGAGCAGGTCCGGGGTGACCAGATCGCGGCCCGGCGGCAGCAGCCAGTCGAGCCGCCAGACCCCGTCCGGCAGCGGACGGGCCGTCACCTCGCCGCCGCCGTGCGGCGGCGCGCGGTGCAGCACGGCCTCGCCCGGCCAGGGCAGCTCGGCGCGGAGCGCGGCCACCGCGTACCGCTCCACGGCCGTGCGTCCCGGGAAGCGCACGCCCAGCAGCTTGCGGACGACGGAACGGGCGCCGTCACAGCCCACCAGGTAACTGCCGCGCCAGGTCGCGCCGTTGGCGCCCCGGGTGTGCGCGGTGACCCCGGTGGCGTCCTGCTCCAGGGTGTCCAGGCGGCTGCCCCCGACGATCCGGACCCCCGGGGCGCGGGCGAGGGCGGCGCGCAGTCCGCGTGTCAGCGCGTACTGCGGCAGGTGCAGCGGGGACGGCTCGCCCGGCTGCTCCTCGAAGTCGCCGAAGCGCCCGGGCTGTTTGACGTGCTCGACGCCTTCGCGCTCCCTGAACGTCAGCTGGGCGGCCACGGCGCGGCGCCGTACCGTGCGCCAACCGGTCCACCGGGCGCCGTCCCCCGTGGCACAGCCCAGCCGCTCCAGCATCCGGGCGGTGTCCGGCCGCAGCACGGCCGTACGGGCGAGGCGCTCGTCGTCGAGGTCCGCGCCACCGGTCGCGCCGACGGCCGGGTCCGCTCCCTCGGCGCGGCCCGCCGGCCCCTCGTCGAGGACGACGACGGGCACCTCGTGCCGGGTCAGGGCGAGGGCCAGGGTGAGGCCGACCGGGCCAGCCCCGACGACGATCACCGGGTCCACGGCACGGCTCCTTCGGACCCGTGGGGACCGGCGATCCCGTGGCGGGTCGCGCGGTGCGTACCGCCCGTACGGGCCGTACGGGTCATAGGGGGACAGCCGGGGGGAACACGGTGCGCGATCACAGAACGTATGCAACCCATTGCGGGTGCTTGCGTCAAGTGACCATGGCGTTCGCCACGGCGCGCCGGAACGCGTGCGCCCCGTCGGCCCGATCGGGCCGACGGGGCGTCACCGTCGTGTCGTGCGGTCGGGCTTGGGGCGTCACGCGCCGGAGCCGCCCGGCACCGGTCTAGGCCGTTTGGCCCCCGGCGCCCCCCATCCCGTTGGTGATGCTCGGGTCGTCGGCGGGCATCGCGGGAGGGGAGCCCTTGCGCGAGCGCTTTGTGCGCCGTTCGACCCAAGTGGCGACGGAGGACAGGGCCAGACAGAGCAGGATGTAGATCGAACCGAAGACGATCACCATCGGGATGAAGGCGTAGACGCCGTTCACGGGCGGGGTCTGCTGGGCGAACGCCTTACCGACGAACAGCAGCTCCTCGTACAGGATGATGAACCCGAGCGAGGTGTCCTTGAGGGTCACCACGAGCTGGCTGATGATCGACGGCAGCATCGAGCGGACGGCCTGCGGGACGAGTACGCCCGTCATCACCTGGGTCTTGCGCAGCCCGATCGCGTACGCCGCCTCGCTCTGCCCGCGGGGCACGGCGTTGATGCCGGACCGGAAGATCTCCGCCTGCACCGAGCCGTTGTACAGGGTCAGGCCGATGACCAGGGCCCACATCGGCTCGGAGGTGAAGACCGCCGCGTAGAGCAGGAAGATCATGATGAGCAGCGGCATGGCGCGGAAGAACTCCACGACCGTGGTGGCCACCCAGCGCACGGGCTTGTGGTCGGAGAGCCGGCCCGTCGCGAGCACGGTGCCGAGCACCACGGAGAGCACCGCGGCGATCGCGAACGTCTTCAGTGTCGTCAGCAGACCGTCGAGGATCCGCTGCTGTGTGTCGGCGTACTCGTAGTCGTCCCACAGGCCGGCCTGGAACTGGCCGGTCGAGTCGAGCTTGTAGACGATGAAGGCGATCAGGCCGAGGATGGCGACGGCGGACACGACGCCGTAGACCCGGTTGCGGACCTTGGCCCTGGGGCCCGGTACGTCGTACAGGACGCTCGAGGTCATCGGGCCACCGCCAGCCGGTTCTCCAGCAGTCGGAAGAGACCGCTGATCGTGAAAGTGATGATGATGTAGCAGACCGCGATCCACAGGAAGATCACGTAAATGTCATAGCCCGAGGCGGCGTTGAGGGTCTTCTGCACGGAGCCGAGCTCCGTGACGTTGAAGCCCGAGGCGATCGCCGTGTTCTTGGCGAGGGCGATCATCAGGCTGCCGATGGGCGGAATCGCCGTCCGGGCCGCCTGCGGCAGGACTATCTGGCCCAGGGTCTGGTTGAAGGTCATGCCGATCGAGCGGGCGGCCTCGGCCTGGCCCACCGGCACCGTGTTGATGCCGGACCGGATGGCCTCGCAGATGAACGCCGAGGTGTAGCAGCCCAGCGCCATGACGGCGAGCCAGAAGGAGTCCCAGCCCTTGAGCCCGAGCGCGGGCAGCCCCAGGGTGACGGCGAGGAAGAGCAGCACCAGCGGGGTGTTGCGCAACAGCGTCACCCAGGCGGTGCCGAATATTCGCAGCGCGGGCACCGGAGAAACGCGGAACGCCGCGATCAGGGTGCCCAGCACCAGGGCGAGCGCCGCGCTCAGCGCCGTCAGCTCGACGGTGCCGAGAAATCCTTCGCGGAACATCGCGAAGTTGTCCGACAGAACGTTCAAGTCACTTCTCCGGAAATCGCGTGGCGGGCAGCCGCGCCGGGGCGCCCGGCCCCCGGGTCACCCCGGGGGCCGGACCTCGCCGGCGCGGCACCGATCAGGCACCGCTGGTCAGTAGCGGTCGACCGCGGGCGGGGTCTGGGCGGCGGCCCCGGAGAGACCGAGCGTGGCGTCGTACGCCTTCTTCCAGTCGCCGCTCTTCATGTGCGCCTCGATGGCGTTGTTGACCGCGTCGCGCAGCGCCTTGTCGTCCTTCATCAGGCCGACGCCGTACGGCTCCTTGGAGAACGGAGCGCCGACGACCTTCAGGGCGCCCTTGTTCTCCGCGGCGTAGCCCTTGAGGATCGAGTCGTCCGTGGTGACGGCGTCGACCGAGCCGTTGACCAGGTCCTGCACACAGAGCTGGTAGCCCTGCTGCGCCTTGGCCTCGCCCACCCCGTACTTGGCTTCCTTGATCCGCTTGAGCGGCGTGGAGCCGGTCGCCGAGCAGACCTTCTTGCCCTTGAGGTCGTCCGGGCCCTTGATGTCGCTGTCGGCCTTCACCAGCAGGTCCTGGCCGGCGATGTAGTACGGGCCGCCGAAGCCGACCTGCTTCTTGCGCTCGTCGTTGATCGTGTACGTGCCGACGTACAGATCCACGCCGCCACTGGCGATCTGCGTCTCGCGGGCCTCGGAGGGGACCGTCTTGAACTTGATGTGCGCCTCGTCGAAGCCGAGGTCGGCCGCGATCATGCGGGCGATCTCCACGTCGAAGCCGGAGCGCTTCTTGGTGCCGGGGTTCTCGAAACCGAGGCCGGGCTGGTCGGCCTTGGTGCCGATGGTGATCGTCTTGCCCTTGATCTTCTCGAAGACGGGCGAGTCCTTCACATCGGCGGCGGAGTTCACCTTGTACGTCGGCAGGGTCGGTGCCGACGCGCCGCCGCTGGCCTTGTCGCTCTCGTCATCGGGGCTGCCCGACTTGCCGCAGGCGGTCGCGGACGCGGTGAGCGCCAGCACCACGGCGGCCGCTGCGGCGGTTTTGCGGAGCTTCATGGTGAACATCCTTTGCGTCTGCGGGTGTCCGCTGGGTGGTCGAAACCGCCGGCGGCCCGGCGGGGGAAAAGGGGGTAGGGGTAAAAGGCGGTCCGCGAAGCGCGGCCGGAATCGATCAGTGGTGGAGGATCTTCGAGAGGAAGTCCTTCGCCCGGTCGCTGCGCGGGTTGGCGAAGAACTGGTCCGGGCGCGCCTCTTCGACGATCTTCCCGTCCGCCATGAAGACGACACGGTTCGCGGCGGAGCGCGCGAAGCCCATCTCGTGCGTGACGACGACCATCGTCATGCCGTCCGCCGCGAGCTGCCGCATGACCTCCAGCACCTCATTGATCATCTCCGGGTCCAGGGCCGAGGTCGGCTCGTCGAAGAGCATGACCTTGGGGTCCATGGCCAGTGCCCGGGCTATCGCCACGCGCTGCTGCTGGCCACCGGAGAGCTGCGCCGGGTACTTGTCCGCCTGGGCGCCCACGCCGACCCGGTCGAGCAGCGAACGGGCCTTCGTCTCGGCCGTCTTGCGGTCCGTCTTGCGGACCTTGACCTGGCCCAGCGTCACGTTCTCCAGCACGGTCTTGTGCGCGAAGAGGTTGAAGGACTGGAAGACCATGCCCACATCCGCGCGCAGCCGTGCCAGCTCCCTGCCCTCCTGGGGCAGCGGCTTGCCGTCGATGCTGATCGTGCCGGAGTCGGTCGTCTCCAGCCGGTTGATCGTCCGGCACAGGGTCGACTTACCGGACCCCGAGGGCCCGATGACGACGACTACCTCGCCGCGCGCGATGGTCAGGTCGATGTCCTGGAGCACATGCAGCGCGCCGAAGTGCTTGTTGACGTTGTTCAGGACGACCAGTGCGTCCGCGACGGGGGTCGCGTCCTTGGTCACCGATACTTCGCTCATCGGCGTTCTCGCTCCGTCCTCCTCGATTGGGGTGGACCCTAATGAGCCGTGACGACCAGCGTCATTACATCTGAGCGGAAATTGAGCATAACGATACGGACTCGAACGGACACTCCGCGTGAACGGGGCCCCAGGGCCACACTCCGGACGCGCGGGCGTACCGGGTCCATAACGGAAACCCCTTCAAGGCCGGAACCCCCTTGACGCGCCGGGCGTCCATCGGCGTGGATGCGGTGTCACGCCACAGCCACCCGGAGGGGGGCCGATGAGACTCCTGCTCGTAGAAGACGACGACCACGTCGCCGCGGCCCTGTCCGCGGTATTGGCCAGGCACGGCTTCCAGGTCACCCATGCCCGCAGCGGGGAGGAGGCCCTGCAGGCCCTGCTGCCGGCCGAGCGCGCGCCCTTCGGCGTCGTGCTGCTCGACCTCGGCCTGCCCGACCAGGACGGCTTCGAGGTGTGCGGCAAGATCCGCAAGCGCACCACCACGCCCGTGATCATGGTGACGGCCCGCGCCGACACCCGATCGAAGATCCACGGCCTGAACCTCGGCGCCGACGACTACGTGGTCAAGCCCTACGACACCGGCGAGCTGCTCGCCCGCATCCACGCGGTGGCCCGGCGCACCCCGCCCGCCGACAACGCCCCCGGTGAGCCGCACGAGGCGGATTCCCCGTGCGCGCTACGGCTCGGGGCGCTGACCATCGAACTTCCCAACCGCCACGTCTCCGTGAGCGGCTCCACCGTCCCGCTCACCCGCAAGGAATTCGACCTGCTCGCGCTGCTCGCCCAGCGCCCGGGCGTCGTCTTCCGCCGCGAGCAGATCATCAGCGAGGTGTGGCGGACCAGTTGGGAGGGGACCGGCCGCACCCTCGAGGTGCACGTCGCCTCACTGCGGGCCAAGTTGCGCATGCCCGCGCTCATCGAAACGGTCCGTGGCGTCGGTTACAAAATCGTCGTTCCGGCCGTCTGACGGCAGTATGAGCTCGTGCGCACCCGACTCCTCCCGCTGCTCATCGTCCTCATGGCGGGCGTCCTGCTGGCCCTGGGCTTCCCGCTCGGGGCGGGCATCGCCGCGGTTCAGCAGCAGCGGGTGGTGGTCGACCGGATCGACGACACCGCCCGGTTCGCCGCTCTCGCCCAGTTCGTCACCACCCGGCAGTTCGGGCCCGCGGGTGAGGCGGACGAGCGGCTGACGACCCTGCGGTCCGAACTCGCCCGCTACGAGGATCTGTACGACATACGCGTAGGCGTCTTCTACCGCGACGGGCGGGCCATGGCCGTCGCCCCCGCGGGATGGTCCGTACCACCCGAGGGGGAGGGCCGGCAGGCGTTCCAGGAGGCGCTCGCCGGGCGCCGCAGCCACGACCCCGGTCAGGTCCTGCCCTGGCGGGGCGGCCGGCTCGCCGTCGCCTCGCCCGTCATCCGCGACGGTGACGTCGTCGCGGTCGTCGTCACCGAATCGCCCACGGGGAAACTGCGCTCCCGCATCCTGCACTCCTGGCTGCTGCTCGCGGCGGGCGAGACCGCGGCGATGTTACTGGCCGTGGGGGCCGCCTTCCGCCTCACCGGCTGGGTGCTGCGGCCCGTGCGGACGCTCGACGTGGCCGCGCACGGCATCGCCACCGGAGCACTGAACTCCCGCGTCGCGGTGTCCAGCGGGCCACCCGAACTACGCCGCCTGGCCCGCTCGTTCAACGAGATGGCCGACAACGTCGAGGAAGTCCTGGAACAGCAGCGCGCCTTCGTCGCCGACGCCTCGCACCAACTGCGCAACCCGCTCGCCGCCCTGCTGCTGCGCATCGAGCTGCTCGCCCTGGACCTCCCCGACGGCCACGAGGAGATCGCCTCGGTGCGCACCGAGGGCAAGCGGCTCGCCCGGGTCCTCGACGACCTCCTGGACCTGGCCCTGGCCGAGCACGCCGAGAGCGACCTCCAGCTGACCGACATAGCCGAGATCGTCACCGACCGGGTGGGCTCCTGGTCCCCGGTCGCCGACCGGGAGCAGGTCACCCTGACCTACAGCGGCCCGGTCGCCGTCACCGGCTGGGCCGATCCGATCGCGCTCTCCAGCGCGCTCGACGCGGTGGTGGACAACGCGCTGAAGTTCACGCCCGCACACGCGCGCGTGGAGGTCACCGTCGAGGTCGGCGGCGACAGCATCTGCATCACGGTCGCCGACGGCGGTCCGGGACTCACCGAGGACGAGCTCAACCGGATCGGTGACCGCTTCTGGCGCAGCAACCGCCACCAGAACGTCTCCGGCTCCGGCCTCGGCCTGTCCATCAGCCGCGCCCTCCTCGCGGCGGGCGGCGCCACCCTCTCGTACGCGCCGAACGAGCCCAACGGACTGCGGGCGACGATCGCGGTGCCGCGCGACGGCGCCGGCGACACCGGAGGCCGCAAGGGACAGCCGGGCGGCCGCGTCAGGGCCTGAGGGGCCCGCTCAGGGCGCGACCTGCGGGTCGCCTCACGGCTTGACCGACATGTAATAGCGCCGCGCGCCCGCGTGCAGCGGCAGCGGATCGGTGAAGACCGCCGTCCGCAGGTCCACCTTCTGCGCCGCGTGGACCTTGACGCCGATCCGGTCGCGGCTGTGTATCACCGAGCGGGTGATCCGCTCCGTGAGTTCGGGGTCGGCGTGGTCCATGGTGACCAGGAGGTTCGCGACGGCGATCGTCTTCACGGCCTGCGTGGCCCGCAGCTCCGGGTAGGCGTCCGCGGGCATGACGGCCGCCCTGTAGTAGCGCGTGTTCCCGCCGAGGGCGTGCAGCGGCGCTATCAGGTCACCGAGCTGCACCAGACGGATCTGCATCCGCCTCCCCAGGGTCTGCACGGCGTTGGTGGGCAGCCCGCCGGACCAGAAGAAGGCGTCGATGTCGCCCTTCTCCAGCAGGCCCGGCATCTGGTCGATGCCCACCCGCACCGGGGTGATGTCCTTGTCGAAGTCGACCCCCGCGGCCCGCAGCAGCCGCCGGGTGATCAGCTGCACCCCCGACTCGTCCGTGCCCACGCCGACCCGCTTGCCCTTGAGGTCCCGCGCGGACCCCACCTTCGAGTCCTTCTCCACCACCAGCTGCATGTAGTCGTCGTACAGCCGGGCGCAGGCGCGCAGTGAGCGCGCCCCCTCCCGCCCCGAGGCGCGGTAGGTCGCGACCGAGTCCGCGGTGGCCAGGGTGAAGTCGGCCCTGCCGGTCGTGAGCTGCCGCAGATTGTCCAAGGACCCCTGGCTCTCCCTGAGCCGCACCTCCAGCTCGGGCAGGTCGCGGGCCAGATCCTCCTGGAGGAGAGCGCCGTACTTCGCGTACACCCCGGTCGGCACCCCGGTCGCGAACGACATCCGTCCCCTCGGCGAGGTCTCGCCGCCGAACGGCCACAGCCACCAGGCCAGGAGTGCGAGCACGACGGCGGCCACCGCGCCCGCTCGCAGGGCACGGCACCGGTCGACGTGCGGGAGTCGGGGAGCCATGGGTGCGGATACTGCCAGTCCGCGTGGATACGGACCAGGCCCCAAACCGTGACCATCGGGGACCATCACGGCCCCCGCTCCCCGCCCGGCCCCGGCCCGGACCGCGCGGGGAGGGGGCGGGTTGTCCGAGCGACCACGTACCCTGGTCGATTGAGATGAGTGCGAAGACATACGAGGTGCGCACCTACGGGTGCCAGATGAACGTCCATGACTCCGAGCGGCTGTCCGGCCTGCTGGAGGACGCGGGCTATGTCCGCGCGCCCGAGGGGACCGCGGAGGGCGATGCCGACGTCGTCGTCTTCAACACCTGCGCGGTGCGGGAGAACGCCGACAACAAGCTGTACGGCAACCTCGGCCGGCTGGCCCCCATGAAGACGAAGCGGCCCGGCATGCAGATCGCCGTCGGCGGCTGCCTCGCCCAGAAGGACCGCGACACCATCGTCAAGCGGGCCCCGTGGGTCGACGTCGTCTTCGGCACGCACAACATCGGCAAGCTGCCCGTCCTGCTGGAGCGCGCCCGCATCCAGGAAGAGGCGCAGGTCGAGATCGCCGAGTCGCTGGAGGCGTTCCCCTCCACGCTGCCGACCCGCCGCGAGTCCGCGTACGCCGCCTGGGTCTCCATCTCCGTGGGCTGCAACAACACCTGCACCTTCTGCATCGTCCCGGCGCTGCGCGGCAAGGAGGAGGACCGCCGGCCCGGCGACATCCTCGCCGAGGTCGAGACGCTGGTCTCCGAGGGCGTCTCCGAGATCACCCTGCTCGGCCAGAACGTGAACGCGTACGGCTCGGACCTCGGTGACCGCGAGGCGTTCTCCAAGCTGCTGCGCGCCTGCGGCGGGATCGAGGGCCTGGAGCGCGTCCGCTTCACCTCCCCGCACCCGCGTGACTTCACCGACGACGTCATCGCCGCCATGGCCGAGACGCCGAACGTGATGCCGCAGCTGCACATGCCGCTCCAGTCCGGTTCGGACACCGTGCTCAAGGCGATGCGCCGCTCGTACCGGCAGGAGCGCTTCCTCGGGATCATCGAGAAGGTCCGGGCCGCGATGCCGGACGCCGCGATCTCCACCGACATCATCGTGGGCTTCCCCGGCGAGACCGAGGAGGACTTCGAGCAGACCATGCACGTCGTGCGCGAGGCCCGCTTCGCGAACGCCTTCACGTTCCAGTACTCCAAGCGCCCCGGCACGCCGGCGGCCGACATGGAGGGACAGATCCCCAAGGAGGTCGTCCAGGCGCGCTACGAACGCCTCGTCGCCCTCCAGGAGGAGATCTCCTGGAGCGAGAACAAGAAGCAGGTCGGCCGCACCCTCGATGTCATGGTCGCCGAGGGCGAGGGCCGCAAGGACGGCGCCACGCACCGCCTCTCCGGCCGCGCCCCCGACAACCGCCTCGTGCACTTCACCAAGCCCGAGCAGCCGGTGCGCCCGGGCGACGTCGTGACCGTCGAGATCACCTACGCCGCACCGCACCACCTGCTGGCCGAAGGCCCCACCACGGGCGTGCGCCGCACGCGCGCGGGCGACGCGTGGGAGAAGCGCACCGCCGCTCCGGCCGAGAAGGCGGGCGTCATGCTGGGCCTGCCGGGCATCGGTGCCCCGGCTCCGCTGCCCGCGCCGACGGGCGGCTGCAGCATCGTCTGACGGCGGCCCGGGGGCGGCTCCGGCCGCTCCCCGCGCCGTCCGGGGCGGATGACCTCCCGGGTGTGCCGAGTGCCCGCCGCGACCCGCGCCCGTCGCCCCACTAGGCTGCGGATCATGCTTGTCGCCGCCGCCGTCTGCCCCTGTCCGCCGTTGCTCGTCCCGGAGGTCGCCGCCGGGGCCGCACCCGAACTGGACGCCTTGCGGGCCGCGTGCCTGGACGCCGTGGCCGTACTCGCCGCCGCCCGCCCCGACCGGCTCGTCGTCGTCGGCCCCGCCGCGGCCCCCGGCCCGTACCCGCACGGCGCGGCGGGATCGTTCCGCAGCTTCGGCGTCGACGTCGACGTACGCCTCGGCCCGGGCGAGCCCACGGGAGAGCGGGAACTGCCGCAGGCCCTCGCCGTGGCCGCCTGGCTGCTGGGACGCACGAGCTGGTCCACCGCGCCGGTGGAGGGCCTGGGCGTGGACGAGCCGCTGGACGCCGCGCGGTGCCTGGAGACCGGCCGGGAGCTGGCCGCGGGGGCCGAGCGGGTCGCGGTCCTCGCGATGGGCGACGGCAGTGCCTGCCGCACCCTCAAGGCACCGGGCTATCTCGACGATCGGGCCGCCGCGTTCGACGCGGGGGCGGCTCGGGCGCTCAGCTCCGCCGACACCACGGCGCTCGCCGCGCTCGACCCGGAGCTGGCCCGGGAACTGAAGGCCGCCGGCCGCGCCCCCTGGCAGGTGCTCGCGGGCGCGGCCGAGGGCGCCGGACTGGCCGGGCAGCTGCTCTACGACGACGCGCCCTACGGCGTGGGGTACTTCGTGGCGTCCTGGTCCTAGAACCGTCCGGTGGGTCTTCGCGGGCTCCCGGCGCCTGGCACCGGAGGTACCTCCGGGCGGTGGCCCGCGTTGTCGGAAGTCGCCCGCATGCGCCCGGTACGAGGGCGGTCCTCCGCCGTGCGAGCGCACGTGCCGCTCGCCGATTCACGGATTCACGAAGATCCGCCGGAGAGGCCCTGGCTCCGCCGGTGGCCCCGGCGCCCGGGCCGCATGGCGACGGCCGCGGAGCGATACGCTCCGCGGCCGGTCGCCGACGAGGTGTCAGGAGGCCGCCGAGCCCGTACCGCCGCCCTTGGCGTCCTTCTCGGAGAGCCGGCCGAGGGCGTCCTTCGCCTTGGCCGTGCCGGTCCGGATCTGGCTGCTGTACTTGCCCTTGGTCTGCGAGTCGACCACCTGCGCGGCCTTCTCCAGCACCGGCCCGATCTTGTCCCCGTGCTGCTGCGCGAGATCACCGACCTTGCCCTTCACCGGGCCGAGCTTGGCTATGAGATTGTCGAACAGGCTCACGGGCACTCCCTGATTTTCCTCGTCGATACGCTACTTACGGGCGCCCTCACCGGCCTCGCTGTCGGCAGCCTTCTCCGCGGACTGCTGCTTGGGGATCTCGACTCCCTCGGCCGCCTCGTCCTCCGCGCCGGCCTCGGCGGACTCCTCCGCCTTCGCCTCGGCCGTCTCCTCGGCGTCCGTCGATTCCGCCGTCAGAGTGGCAGCCGCGGCCTCTTCGGTTGACGCTTCGGACGCCTTACGGCGAAACCTTGAAAACACGCCCATATCTACTCCATTACCTTACTGGTGTGAGCGAAATCCCGCGTCGCCCGGAGCGTCCCATTGCGCCGCTTCCGGGCACCGACCCGTGAACCGGCCGTCGGAACCTCGCAACAGGCAACGAACCCGGCCGCGTCGCGTCACGTCGCTCGTTCGAGGGGCGAGCCCAAGGTTTGCGAGACTGGTGCAGTGAAAAACGCAGTTCCCGCACCGCGGGTCATCGCCGTCGTCGGACCCACGGCCGCCGGCAAGTCCGATCTCGGCGTCGCCCTCGCCCAGCACCTGGGCGGCGAAGTCGTCAACGCCGACTCCATGCAGCTCTACCGCGGCATGGACATCGGCACCGCCAAGCTGACGATGGAGGAACGCCAGGGGGTGCCGCACCACCTGCTCGACATCTGGGACGTGCGGGAGGCCGCGAGCGTCGCCGAGTACCAGCGGCTGGCCCGCGCCGAGATCGACCGGCTGCTCGCCGAGGGCCGCACCCCGGTGCTCGTCGGCGGCTCCGGGCTCTACATCAAGGGCACCATCGACGCCCTCGACTTCCCCGGCACGGACCCCGCCGTACGCGCCCGGCTGGAGGCGGAGCTGGCGGAGCACGGCCCCGGCGCCCTGCACACCAGGCTCGCCGCCGCCGACCCGGCCGCCGCCCGGGCGATCCTGCCCGGCAACGGCCGGCGCATCGTGCGTGCCCTGGAGGTCATCGAACTCACCGGCAAGCCCTTCACCGCCAACCTGCCCGGCGAGAAGCCCGTGTACGACGCCCTCCAGATCGGGGTCGACGTCGAGCGCCCCGAGCTGGACGAGCGGATCACCCTGCGCGTGGACCGCATGTGGGAGGCCGGGCTCGTCGACGAGGTGCGCGCGCTGGAGCGCGAGGGACTGCGCGAGGGGCTCACGGCGCCCCGCGCGCTCGGCTACCAGCAGGTGCTCGCCTTCCTGGCGGGGGAGTGCACCGAGGAGGAGGCGCGGACCGAGACCGTCCGCGCCACCAAGCGGTTCGCCCGGCGTCAGGACTCGTGGTTCCGGCGGGACGCGCGCGTGCACTGGCTCAGCGGCGCGGCCGACCGACGGGCGGAACTCACCGGGCAAGCGCTGGGGTTGGTCGAACGGGCGGTCACAGCCTGATCACGTGATGGCATCGGGACGCTCCGCACGCCATTCATGACCGTGCGAGCGTGCCATCATCGAGCTCGATCGAGCCGTGAAGTCCGAGTTGGGAGGGCGCGTGGCGATGGAGGCCGGTCCTCGCGACAGACCGCAGCAGCCGCCGCCCGGTGAGCCGGAGGCGCTGACTCCGGACGGCCCCGAGGACACCGAGGACACCGCGCCCGACAGCACCGTGCCCGCGTCCTTCCGGGAGCTGCGCCCGCCGCGCAGGCTGCGCGTCTGGCAGCTCGCACCGATCGTCGTGCTCGCAGCCGTCGGTTCGCTGATGTTCGCCTTCCCGCTCGCCTTCGAATTCGGCGACGGCGGCCCGGTCGTCGCCATGCTCGGCCTGCTCATCAGCTGCTGCGCCGCGGGCTGGGGCGTGATGGCGGCCCGTCGCGTGGGCTACACCTGGCCCGGCCTGCCGCAGCGGGGCTCCGGACGCCGCCCGGACTGGCGGTACGTGGCCCTCTACACAGCCGTGGTCGCCCTCCTGGTCGTCCTCGCCGTCTGGCGCGTGGCGCGCCTGCGGTAGCGGGGACCGCCCCGCCCCTTGCCCTCCTGTGGGGCCACCCCTGGTCGGGGCCGCTGTCACCGGTGCCCCGTACCATCGAAGCGTGAGCACAGCGCAGATCGCCTTCCTCAAGGGCCACGGCACCGAGAACGACTTCGTGATCATCCCCGACCACGACGGCCGGCTCGAGTTGTCCCCGGCCGCCGTCGCCCGGATGTGCGACCGGCGGGCCGGCATCGGCGCGGACGGCGTGCTGCGGGTCGTACGGTCCGCGGCGCACCCCGAGGCGCGCGCGATGGCCGACGAGGCCGAGTGGTTCATGGACTACCGCAACGGCGACGGCAGCGTCGCCGAGATGTGCGGCAACGGCGTCCGCGTCTTCGCGCGCTACCTCCAGCGGGTCGGCCTCGCGGAGGAGGGCGACCTCGCGATCGCCACCCGCGCGGGCATCCGCCGCGCCCACATCGCCAAGGACGGCCCCGACGGCACCCCTGGGGACATCACCGTCGGCATGGGCCGGGCGCTGCTCCCGGAAGGCGGGATCACGGTCACCGTGGGCGAGCGCGACTGGCCCGCCCGCAACGTCAACATGGGTAATCCGCACGCCATCTCCTTCGTCGACGACCTCGCCGACGCCGGGAACCTGTTCACGGCCCCCCTCGTCAGCCCCGCCTCCGCGTACCCGGACGGCACCAACGTCGAGTTCGTCGTCGACCGCGGCCCGAACCACGTCGCGATGCGCGTCCACGAGCGCGGCTCCGGCGAGACCCGCTCCTGCGGCACGGGCGCCTGCGCCGTGATGGTCGCCGCCGCCCGCCGCGACGGAGCCGACCCCGCCCTCCTCGGCCACCCCGTCACCTACACCGTGGACGTCCCCGGCGGCCGACTGGTGATCAGCGAGAACCCCGACGGCACGGTCGAGAAGACCGGCCCCGCCGTGATCGTCGCGGAGGGCTCGTTCGACCCGTCCTGGCTGGAGACGGCCGTCGGCTGAGAGCGCCGCCGCGCACCCCGTGCCCGTTCGCGGGGACTTTCGGACGGGGGCTCGCTCGAATGGGTGATCCGTTTCACTCTGGGCGAGAGCGGGTGAGCGGTGCGTGATGGGCTCGGTAGCATCAAGCACCGGTCTGGAGGCGTGAGCCGACCGCCGGTCGATGCCGCCGGAGGTGCCCATGAGCGCAGACGCCACGAATGAAGGTGCTCTCGGCCGCAGGCGCGGCCGCCCCCGTATCGACCTGAGACGGCTGGGGCGCGCGGCGCTCCGCGGTTCCGGGGCGCGAGGGCGCCTCCCCGACGCCATCGATCACGTCGCCAAGGTCCATCGGGCGCACCACCCCGGCGCGGATCTCGACATCCTGCGCCGGGCCTATGTGCTCGCGGAGTCCTCCCACCGCGGGCAGACGCGCAAGAGCGGCGAGCCGTACATCACGCACCCCCTCGCCGTCACTCTGATCCTCGCCGAACTGGGCGCCGAGACGACGACCTTGACGGCCTCCCTCCTCCACGACACCGTCGAGGACACCGAGGTGACCCTCGATCAGGTGCGCGAGCAGTTCGGCGAGGAGGTCCGCTTCCTCGTCGACGGCGTCACCAAACTGGAGAAGGTCGACTACGGCGCCGCGGCCGAGCCCGAGACCTTCCGCAAGATGCTCGTGGCCACCGGCAACGACGTCCGGGTGATGTCCATCAAGCTCGCCGACCGGCTGCACAACATGCGCACCCTCGGCGTGATGCGCCCCGAGAAACAGGTCCGCATCGCCAAGGTCACCCGCGATGTGCTGATCCCGCTGGCCGAGCGGCTCGGCGTGCAGGCCCTCAAGACCGAGCTGGAGGACCTGGTCTTCGCGATCCTCCACCCCGAGGAGTACGCCCGCACCCGTGACCTCGTCCTCGCCCACGCCACCCGCACCGACCCCCTGCAGGCGACCGCGGTCCGGGTGCGCTCGGTGCTGCGGGAAGCGGGCATCGCCGCCGAAGTCCTCGTCCGGCCCCGGCACTTCGTCTCCGTGCACCGGGTCCGGCTCAAGCGCGGCGAGCCGTCCGGCTCGGATCTCGGCCGGCTGCTCGTCCTCGTCACGGAGGACGCGGACTGCTACGCGGTCCTGGGCGAGCTGCACACGTGCTTCACCCCGTTCATCTCGGAGTTCAAGGACTTCATCGCCGTACCGAAGTTCAACCTCTACCAGTCACTGCACACCGCCGTCGCGGGCGAGGACGGCCAGGCCGCCGAAGTCCTCATCCGCACCCACCAGATGCACCGGGTCGCCGAGGCCGGTGTGATCGCCCTCGGGAATCCCTACACCGGCCCGGAGACCCCCGACGCCCCGGACGGCGAGCGCGTCGACCCCACCCGCCCCGGTTGGCTCTCCAGGCTCTTGGAGTGGCAGCGCGCCACACCCGACCCCGACACCTTCTGGACCTCGCTCCGTGACGAGCTGGCCCAGGACCGGGAGGTCACCGTCTTCCGTGCCGACGGCGGCACGATCGGCCTCCCGGCGGGCGCGAGCTGTGTCGACGCGGCCTACGCCCAGCACGGCGACGGTGCGCACGGCTGTCTCGGCGCGCGCGTCAACGGCCGGCTGGCGACGCTCAGCACGGTCCTGCGCGACGGCGACACACTCCAACTGCTGATGTCCCCCGACACCGTCTCCGGGCCGTCCCCGGAGTGGCTGGATCACGCCCGCACGCCGGCCGCGCGGATCGCCATCGGCCGCTGGCTGGCCAACCACCCGACGCCCGAACCCGGTGCGTCGCCCACGGCCCCGCCCGCGCCGCCCGCCCCGGGCCCGCCCCGGCCCGCCGCCAAGGCCGCGGGGCCGGCCCCCGCCGGGCCCGTCGTCGTCGCCGAGCAGGCCCATCTGGCAGCCGCGAGTGTGCGGCTCGCCGGCTGCTGTACGCCCGTGCCGCCCGACGAGGTCACCGGCTTCGCCGTGCGCGGCGGCGCGGTGACCGTGCACCGCGCCCAGTGCCCCGCGGTCGACCGCATGGTCACCTCCGGACGCGACCCGGTCGGCGTGCAGTGGCGGGCCACGGACGGCGAGGGCGCCCGCGACTACCGCGTCACCCTGCGCGCCGAGTCCTTCAGCAGGCCGCATCTGCTCGCCGATCTGACCGAAGCCATCGCCGCGGAGGGCGCGGCGGTGATCTCGGCCGCCGTCGAGCCGCCCCACGAGCAGCGCGTGCGCCATACGTACACGCTCCAGCTGTCCGACGCCGCGCGGCTGCCCGAGCTGATGCGCGCGATGCGGCGGGTCCCGGGCGTCTACGACGTCGAGCGGGCGGGCCGGCCGGTGGCGGCCGCGCCCCTGTGACGAGCCGGCATGGGCCGACCGGGGGATCCGTCGGCAGGGGGTGACGCTCCGTACGGCCCTTCGGGCCGCTCGTACGGGTGGGAAAGCGTCGTGGCGCCACTCGCGGTGACTTCCGCGCTGATAGCGGTGGACGCATGCCGCACACACCCGGGGCACGTCCCCCGAAGCCCCGGCGGTCCGTACGCCGCCGCGCCGCCCTGACCGCCGCCGTCGCGGCCCTCCTCATCGGGGCCGCCGCCCCGCCGCCGTCCCCCATCGCGCGGGGCATCGGCGACCGGCTCTTCCCCGACCTCGGCAACCCCGGCTTCGACGTCACCGCCTACGACATCAGCTTCGACTACCACGGCAACGACAAGCCGCTCGACGCCGTCACGGTCATCGAGGCCGAGGCCACCACGGATCTGGACAGCCTCAACCTGGACTTCACCCACGGCACGGTCGGCTCGGTCGAGGTCAACGGCCTGCAGGCCGACTTCGCGACCGTCAAGGAAGACCTGGTCGTCACCCCGCGGGTCGCCCTGCCGAGCGGCGGTGGCTTCACCGTCACCGTCCGCCACACCAGTGACCCGCGCGGCAGCGGGGACGGCGGCTGGGTCCGCACCGGCGACGGGCTGGTCATGGCCAACCAGGCCGACGCGGGCCACCGGGTGTTCCCCGGCAGCGACCACCCCTCCGACAAGGCCCGCTTCACCTTCCACGTCACCGCGCCCAAGGACCTGACCGTGGTCGCCAACGGGCTGCCCACCGCGCGCAGAGCCGGGGGAGCGGTCACCTCCTGGACCTACCGGACCGGCCACCCCATGGCCACCGAGCTCGCCCAGGTCTCCATCGGCCGCTCCTCCGTGCTGACCCGCACCGGCCCGCACGGCCTGCCCGTCCGAGACGTGGTGCCCACCGCCGACCGGCAGAAGCTGGAGAAGTGGACGGCGAGGACGCCGGGCCACCTCGCCTGGATGGAGAAGAAGGTCGGCAGGTACCCCTTCGAGAACTACGGCGTGCTGATCGCCGACGCGTCGACCGGATTCGAGCTGGAGACGCAGACCCTCTCCCTCTTCGAGCGCGGGCTGTTCACGAACGCCGCGTTCCCCGCCTGGTACGTCGAGGCGGTCATGGTGCACGAGCTGGCACACCATTGGTTCGGCAACAGCGTCAGCCCCCGCACCTGGTCCGACCTCTGGCTGAACGAGGGCCATGCCACCTGGTACGAGGCGCTGTACGCCCAGGAGAAGTCCGACAAGCCCCTCGTCGACCGCATGCGCCTCGCGTACGAGCAATCCGACGCCTGGCGCGCCGACGGCGGCCCGCCCGCCGCGATCAAGGCCCCGGTCCCGGGCAAGAAGATCAGCATCTTCCGGCCCGTCGTCTACGACGGCTCCGCCCTCGTGCTCTACGCCCTCCGGCAGAAGATCGGCGCGACCGCCTTCGACCGCCTGGAGCGCGAGTGGGTCGCGGGCCACCGGGACGCCACCGCGACCACAGCCGACTTCATCGCCCTCGCCTCGAAGATCTCCGGCCAGGACCTGAAGCCGTTCCTGCACGCCTGGCTGTACGAGGCCAAGACGCCGCCCATGCCGGGCCACCCCACCTGGAAGACCGCCAAGAAACCCGAGTGACGCTCCGGCGGCGGCATGGGACCATCAACGGGTCGGCGAGGCGGCCGGCCCCGGGAATCCCCGGGGCCTCCCCAGCGTTGTCGACGGTGCGGCCCCACGCATCGGGGCCCGCACTTCCCAACGACGTAAGGATCAAATGACCTCCTCTTCTTCCCTTCCGCAGGACCAGGACCGGCAGAGCCTCCCGGAGAGCCTTCGGGCCGACGCCCTGATGGAAGAGGACGTCGCCTGGAGCCACGAGATCGACGGGGAGCGCGACGGCGATCAGTACGACCGCTCCGAGCGCGCGGCACTGCGCCGGGTGGCGGGTCTCTCCACCGAGCTGGAGGACGTCACCGAGGTCGAGTACCGGCAGCTGCGCCTGGAGCGTGTGGTGCTGGTCGGCGTCTGGACGTCCGGCACGGCCCAGGACGCGGACAACTCCCTCGCGGAGCTGGCCGCGCTCGCGGAGACCGCGGGTGCCCTCGTCCTCGACGGTGTCGTCCAGCGCCGTGACAAGCCGGACCCGGCCACCTTCATCGGTTCCGGCAAGGCGCGGGAGCTGCGCGACATCGTCCTGGAGAGCGGCGCCGACACCGTTGTCTGTGACGGCGAGCTCAGCCCCGGCCAGCTCATCGCCCTCGAGGACGTCGTCAAGGTGAAGGTGGTCGACCGGACCGCCCTCATCCTGGACATCTTCGCCCAGCACGCCAAGTCCCGAGAGGGCAAGGCGCAGGTCGCTCTCGCGCAGATGCAGTACATGCTCCCGCGCCTGCGCGGCTGGGGTGCCTCGCTGTCCCGGCAGATGGGTGGCGGCGGCGGTGGCGGCATGGCCACCCGCGGCCCCGGTGAGACCAAGATCGAGACCGACCGGCGCCGCATTCGCGAGAAGATGGCGAAGATGCGCCGGGAGATCGCGGAGATGAAGACCGGCCGGGACATCAAGCGCCAGGAACGCCGGCGCAACAAGGTCCCCTCGGTCGCCATCGCCGGATACACCAACGCGGGCAAGTCCTCGCTGCTCAACCGGCTCACCGGTGCGGGTGTCCTGGTGGAGAACTCCCTGTTCGCCACCCTGGACCCGACCGTGCGCCGGGCCGAGACGCCCAGCGGGCGGCTCTACACCCTCGCCGACACCGTCGGGTTCGTCCGGCACCTGCCGCACCACCTCGTCGAGGCGTTCCGCTCCACCATGGAGGAGGTCGGGGACTCCGACCTGATCCTGCACGTGGTGGACGGCGCGCACCCGGCGCCGGAGGAGCAGCTGGCCGCCGTGCGCGAGGTGATCCGCGAGGTGGGCGCCGTCGACGTGCCCGAGATCGTGGTGATCAACAAGGCCGATGCCGCCGATCCGCTGGTCCTCCAGCGGCTGCTGCGGGTCGAGAAGCACTCGATCGCCGTGTCCGCGCGGACCGGCGAGGGCATCGAGGAGCTGCTCGCGCTGATCGACGTCGAGCTGCCGCGGCCCGCCGTCGAGATCGAGGCGCTCGTGCCGTACACGCACGGTTCCCTGGTCGCGCGGGCCCACGCCGACGGCGAGGTGATCTCCGAGGAGCACACCCCGGAGGGCACCCTCCTCAAGGCGCGCGTGCACGAGGAGCTCGCCGCCGAACTCCAGCGGTTCGTGCCGGCCGCGCGCGGCTGACGCGAGGCCGCTCCCGCAGGCGAAACGAAGGCCCGCCCCCGACGACGTCGGGGGCGGGCCTTCGCGATGGTGCCGCGGACCTACTGGTTGGCGAACTTCCGGCTGAGCGCGTCGTAGACGCCCTTCGCCTCCGGGCCCAGGCGCGGACCCGCCAGCCAGGTGTTGCCGGCCGGGCCGATCGAGGTGTTGGAAACGAGCGCCAGCTTGCCGTCGGCACCCTTGGCGAACCAGCCGCCGCCGGACGAACCACCGGTCATGGTGCAGCCGATGCGGTACATCGTCGGCTGCGCGGGCTGCAGGGTGAAGCGGCCGGGCCGGTCGATGCAGTCGTACATCTTCTGACCGTCGAACGGCGCCGCGGCCGGGTAACCCCAGGCGCCCATGGACTGGATGGACTTCACCTGCGGGGTGCTGAAGTCCACGGGCAGGGCGTTGCCGACCGTCTCCTCGAGGGACTTGCCCGTGGGGCTCTCCTGCTTGACGTGCAGCACGGCGAAGTCGTACGGCGCACCCGCGCCACCGCTCTCCGCGCCCTGCGCGATCCACTGCGAGGACGTCTGCGCCCAGTTCGCCCACCACACGCCGTACGGGGCGACGTCCTGCATCGGCGCGCTGTTGACCTGCGAGGCGGGCAGGCCCTTGTCGTTGTACGACGGGACGAAGGCGATGTTGCGGTACCAGCCGCCCTTCTGGCCGGCGTGCACGCAGTGACCCGCGGTCCAGACCATGTTGGACTTGCCCGGGTGGGCCGGGTCCTTGACGACGGTCGCGGAGCAGACCATGTGCCCCTGCGGGCCGTCGAAGAACACCTTGCCGACCGGGGCCGCGTTCTGGCGGTAGGGGAGCTTGACGGCCTTCGCGGTGACCGGGCTCGGCTCGGGGTCGGTGACGCCCTGGTCGCTGCTGCCCGAACCCGGGACCGTCCCCGGGGCGCCCTGCGTCGCGAGCGTCTTGTCGCCGGCCCGGGCGTCCTTCATGTTGCCGGGCTTCCAGTGTTCCTTGATGATCGGGTTGATGAAGTCGCGGGCCTCACGCACCCACTGGTCCTTGTCCCAGTTCTTCCAGGCCCCCTCCTTCCACTTCTGCTTCCACTTCTCCAGGTCCTGCGCGGGGATTCCCTTGGGCAGGCTGGGGAGGTCGTCGCTCGCCTGGCTCGCGGTCGCACTCGGCTTGGTGTCGCCGCCCGCGGCCTTGTCGTCGGACGGCCCGCACGCGGTGGCGGTCAGCGCCAGAGCGGCGGTGAGAGCGGCGGCCGCCAAAGCCGGCCGGCGTATGGGTGACATGGAGTGGACTCCCCCTGGTTGATCTCTGCTTGTCATGAAAAGTGCCCGTCGGTCGCGCGCCGATGCGCCCGGTGGCACGGGCACTGATGAACTTGTCATGCACCGCCCCAGTGACGGGGCGCGGCCCCACACTATGCCCGGTGTGGTGGGAGACGGATGATCGCGGGTCCTCGGTTCCGCCGGGAAGGATCTTGACTTCGGGCCGTGTTCCGTAGCCCGCGGCGTCGTTGGTACGTACGGGGGACAGCCGACCAGCGTTCAGCAGGAGGACCCAGAGCCGTGGCCTTGACCCAGCTACCGCCCGTGGGGCCGTCGGCGCGCGAGGAGATCCCCCTGCGACAGCCGACCCGTGAATTTGCGGCCCGCACCTACGCCCGCTCGCTGCCCGTCGTGCCGGTGCGCTCCCGTGGGCTGACCGTCGAGGGCGCCGACGGCCGTCGCTACCTCGACTGCCTCTCCGGAGCGGGCTCGCTGGCCCTCGGGCACAATCACCCGGTCGTGCTCGAAGCCATCCGTTCCGTCCTTGACTCCGGTGCGCCGCTGCACGTCATGGACCTGGCCACGCCGGTGCGGGACGCCTTCACCCACGAGCTGTCCGCCACGCTGCCACGCCCCTGGGCCGACTCGGCGCGGGTCCGCTTCTGCGGCCCGGCCGGCACCGACGCCGTACGGGCCGCGCTGGGGCTCGTACGGAGGGCCACCGGGCGCACCGGGCTGCTCGCCTTCACCGGCGCCCACGACAAGATCGCCGCGGCCGCGCCGGGCGGGAGCGTGATCCGGCTGCCCTACCCGCAGGACTACCGCTGCCCGTTCGGCGTCGGCGGCGCGAACGGCGCCCACCTGGCGGCCGACCGGGCGAAGAGCCTGCTGGAGCACCGCGGGAGCCGGGCGGACGGCCCGGCCGCGATGCTCGTCGAACCCGTCCTGGGCGAGGGCGGGGTGATTCCCGCGCCGGACGGATGGCTGCGCCGGATGCGGGAGCTGACCGCGGCGCACGGCCTTGCGCTGATCGCCGACGAGACGCACACCGGGGTGGGCCGGACCGGCGCGTTCTGGGCCGTCGAGCACAGCGGGGTCGTCCCCGACGTCATGGTCCTGTCCGAAGCCATCGGTGGCAGCCTCCCGCTCGCCGCCGTCGTCCACCGCGACGAGCTGGACGCCGGGCGGACCGGCGACCGCGCGGGGACCTTCCGGGGCAACCAGCTCGCCATGGCGGCGGGCGCCGCGACGCTGAAGTACGTCCGAGAGAACCGTCTCCCCGAGCGCGCCGCGCTGCTGGGCGAGCGGATGCTGGCCGGGCTGAGGGCGACGGCGGCGCAGTGCGACCACATCGGGGAGGTACGAGGGCGCGGACTGATGATCGGCGTGGAGTTCGTCGACCCCGACGGAGGAGACCGCCCGCCGCTCCCGGCCGCGCCCGCTTCGGCCGCCGCGGTGCGACGGGAGTGCCTGCGGCGCGGCCTGATCGTCGGGCTGGGCGGCCGGTATTCCAGCGTGATCCGGCTGCTGCCACCCCTGACCATCACGGACGAGCAGGCGGCGGCGGTGCTCGACCGGTTCTCCGACGCCGTCGCGGCCGTCTCGCGCGGCGCGCACCAGCGGCCCCCTGACCTCGGCTCCCCGAAGCACCGCGGTACGTCGAGGAACGTCGGTGCGCCGGGCAGCCCCGGCGGGTGGACGGCGCCCGTCGCCGCGCCTCCCCCCGGCACCACCCCGCACCCCAGCCCGTCGAGCCACCCCAGCACGCCGAAGGAGGCAGGCGCCGCATCCCCGGCCTGACCGCCGAGGTGCACGCCGCACCGCCCATGAACGCATCCCCCGACACCGATGCGTCCACCGCCGCCCAGGGCCACGACCCCGGCCCGCGGCAGGAGATCGTCTCGGCGGTGCCGCGCCAGAGCGGCCACCCCGGCGGGATCCAGGACCCCGGCCGCCACGCCGAAGCCGACCCGCTGGAGCACCCCGACCCGCGGGTCGCCGGTGACGCCGCCACTGTGGAGAACCTGCTCCGCTGCTGGGTGCGCGAGAACGACGTCGCCCACCCCGACGGCCCCGTCCTGCACATCCCGCTGCCCGCGAGCGGTACCACCCTCCTCGTCCCCGTCGTCTACTGGTCCGCCGCCGGCTGGCACCGCTTCGGCCCGCCCGCGTCGGCGGACGCCCCCGCCGACGCCCCGTCCGTCGACGCCGTGACGCTTGCCGCCCTCCTCGGCCGCGAGGCCGCGTACCGTGCCGCGGGAGAAGGCGGGCCGTCCATCGGGGACGGCGGCGATCTCGTCGGGCGGGTCGCCGACTCCGCGCGCCGCACCGCCGAGTTCGTCGCGCACCGGCGGGCCCGGCCCGCCGACCCGGACGGGGGAGACCTCTTCCTCTACAGCGAGCAGGCCCTCGTCCTCGGGCATCCCCTGCACCCCGCGCCCAAGAGCCGCGAGGGCTTCTCCGAAGCCGAATCGCCGCTCTACTCCCCGGAGACGCGGGGCTCCTTCCCCCTGCACTGGCTGGCCGTCCACACCTCCGCGCTGGCCACGGACTCCGCCTGGACCGAGCGCGGCCGGGCCGTGGAGGCCGCCACACTGGCCACCCGGCTCGCCGGCCCCCGCCTCCGGTTCCCCACGGACACCGTGCCTCTGCCGCTGCACCCCTGGCAGGCACGCGACCTCCGCAACCGCCCCGCCATGGCCCGGCTGTTCGACGCCGGCCTGCTCCACGACCTCGGCCCCTGCGGCGAGCCCTGGTCCCCGACCTCCTCCGTACGGACGGTCTACCGCTCCGGTGCGCTCGCGATGCTGAAGCTCTCCCTCGGCGTGCGCATCACCAACTCCCGCCGTGAGAACCTCCGCAAGGAGCTGCACCGCGGGGTCGAGGTGCACCGCCTGCTGCGCAGCGGCCTCGCCGAGCGATGGCGGGCGGCCTGCCCGGGCGGCCTCGGCTTCGACATCGTCCGGGACCCGGCCTGGCTCGCGGTCGACGCCCCCGACGGCACACCGCTGCCCGGCCTCGACGTCGTCATCCGGCACAACCCCTTCGGCCCCGGCGACGACGCCGTATGCCTGGCCGGCCTCATCTCCCCGCGCCCCTGGCCGGACCGGGCCGGACCGGACGGACGACCGGCCATGGGCTCCCGGCTCGCCGACATCGTCGCGGGGCTCGCCCTGCGCACCGGCCGGCCCGCCGGGGCGGTCTCCGCGGAGTGGTTCCTGCGCTATCTGGAGGCGGTCGTACGGCCCGTGCTCTGGCTGGACGGCGAGGCGGGCATCGCCCTGGAGGCGCACCAGCAGAACACCCTCGTCCTGCTGGACCGCGACGGCTGGCCGGTCGGCGGGCGATTCCGCGACAACCAGGGCTACTACTTCCGGGAGTCCCACCGGACCGCGCTCGAACGCGGGCTCCCGGGGATCGGCGCGAAGAGCGAGACCTTCGTGGACGACGACGTCGCCGACGAGCGGTTCGCCTACTACCTCGGCATCAACAACATCCTCGGTCTGATCGGCGCGTTCGGCGCACAGCGCCTGGCCGACGAGCGGATCCTGCTGGCCGCGCTCCGCCGCTTCCTCAAGGAGGCCGCCAGGACGACGGGCGAGGACCGCACCCCGCACCCCTCGCCCCTGACGGGCCACCTGCTCGAGGCACCCACCCTCAGCTGCAAGGCCAATCTGCTGACCAGGCTGCACGGGCTCGACGAACTCGTCGGCCCGGTCGACACCCAATCCGTCTACGTCACCATCACCAACCCCCTTGTCACCTCCGCCGAATGAGCGGCGCGCGCCCCGGCACCGGGGTGAACGGGGCTCAGCGGGCCTCTGCGACGGTCGAGACACGGAAGATCTCCGAGGGTCTCGGGAGCCCGAAGGGCAGTGGGGCTCCCGAGGGCCATGAGGTCCACGGGATTCAGGGGGGTCCTACTCACGGGGGCATCCAAGAGGAGAGCGACGCTGTGCCACCCATCGACGCCGATGCCGACGCGGACCTCGGCCCCGACACCCTCGACCTGCGTCTTTCCGACGAACTCGTCGAGCTCATCGCCTACGACCGCCCCGAGGCGCCCGCCTCCCGTGACCCCGACCTGCTGGACGGCCTGGCCGGCTGGGGCCCCGTCGACACCACGGCCGGCGCCTTCCAGCTCGTACCGGTCCGGATCGAGCGCGACCTGCGTCTCGTCGCCCGCTGGATGAACGACCCGGCCGTCGCGGCCTTCTGGGGACTGGCCGGGCCCGACAGCGCGAGCGCGGACCACCTCCGCACCCAGCTCGACGGCGACGGGCGCAGCGTGCCCTGCCTCGGCGTGCTCGACGGGGTGCCCATGAGCTACTGGGAGGTCTACCGCGCCGACCTCGATCCCATCGCCCGCTATTACCCGGCCCGGCCGCACGACACGGGGCTGCACCTGCTCATCGGCAAGGTCTCCGACCGGGGCCGGGGCCTGGGCACGGCCCTGCTGCGCACCGTCGCCGACCTCGTCCTGGACCACCGGCCGTCCTGCGGCCGGGTCGTCGCCGAACCCGATCTTCGCAACACCCCCTGTGTCGCCGCCTTCCTCGGCGCGGGCTTCCGGCTGACCGGTGAAGTCGACCTGCCCGACAAGCGCGTGGCCCTGATGATCCGCGACCGCTCCCTGCGCGACGTCCTGTGAAGCGGCGACCGTTTCGTGCCACGGTTCCCCTGCACTCCGCACTCCATGAGGACGGCGATGTCAGTGCCGCCCCTTAGGCTGGAAGAGCTATGACTGCCTCCTCCTCCCTCACCGACCTGCTGCACGCCGCCGTCACCGCCGTCGGGGGCAGTGAGCGCCCCGGCCAGGTCACCATGGCCGAAGCCGTCGCGGAAGCCATCGACGGCGACGCCCATCTGCTCGTGCAGGCCGGCACCGGCACCGGAAAGTCCCTGGGCTATCTGGTGCCGGCCCTCGCCCACGGCGAGCGGGTCGTCGTCGCGACCGCGACGCTCGCGCTCCAGCGCCAGCTCGTCGAGCGTGATCTTCCGCGGACCGTCGACGCCCTGCACCCGCTGCTGCGCCGCCGTCCGCAGTTCGCCATGCTCAAGGGCCGGTCGAATTACCTGTGCCTGCACCGGCTCCACGAGGGAGTGCCGCAGGAAGAGGAGGAGGGGCTTTTCGACCCCTTCGAGGCGGCGGCCCCGTCCAGCAAGCTCGGCAAGGACCTGCTGCGGCTGCGTGACTGGTCGGACGAGACCGAGACCGGCGACCGGGACGACCTGACGCCCGGCGTCTCGGACCGCGCGTGGTCCCAGGTCTCGGTCACCTCCCGCGAGTGCCTCGGCGCCTCGAAGTGCGCGTACGGCGCGGAGTGCTTCGCCGAGGCGGCCCGCGAGCGCGCCAAGCTCGCCGATGTCGTGGTCACCAACCACGCCCTGCTCGCCATCGACGCGATCGAGGGCGCCCCGGTGCTCCCCAGTCACGAGGTGCTGATCGTCGACGAGGCCCACGAGCTGGTCTCCCGGGTCACCGGCGTCGCCACCGGCGAGCTCACTCCCGGCCAGGTCAACCGCGCCGTGCGACGGGCCGCCAAGCTCGTCGACGAGAAGGCCGCCGACGCGCTGCAGACCGCCGCCGAGAGTTTCGAGCGGCTGATGGAGCTGGCCCTGCCGGGGAGGCTGGAGGAGATCCCGGAGGACCTCGGATACGCCCTCGTGGCGCTGCGTGACGCCTCCCGCACGGTGATCTCGGCGATCGGCGACACCCGCGACCGATCCGTCCAGGACGAGGACGCGGTCCGCAAGCAGGCTCTCGCCGCGGTGGAGAGCATCCACGCGGTGGCCGAGCGCATCGTGGAGGGTTCCGAATACGACGTCGTCTGGTACGAGCGTCACGACCGCTTCGGCGCGTCCCTGCGCGTCGCGCCGCTCTCGGTCTCCGGTCTGCTGCGCGAGAAGCTCTTCAGCGAGCGCTCCGTGGTGCTCACCTCGGCCACGCTCAAGATCGGCGGCGATTTCAACGGCGTCGGTGCCTCCCTGGGCCTCGCCCCCGAGGGCATCGAGGGCGACGACCTCCCCCAGTGGAAGGGCGTCGACGTCGGCTCCCCGTTCGACTACCCGAAGCAGGGAATCCTCTACGTCGCCAAGCACCTGTCCCAGCCCGGCAGGGAAGGCAGCCGGAGCGACATGCTGGACGAGCTGGCAGAGCTGATGGAGGCCGCGGGGGGCCGGACGCTCGGGCTGTTCTCCTCCATGCGGGCCGCGCAGGCCGCGGCCGAGGAGCTGCGGGGCCGGCTCGATCTGCCGATCCTGCTCCAGGGCGAGGAGACGCTCGGAGAGCTGATCCGGACCTTCGCCGCCGACGCCCGTACGTGCCTGTTCGGCACGCTGTCCCTGTGGCAGGGCGTCGACGTGCCGGGGGTGAACTGCCAGCTCGTCGTCATGGACCGGGTGCCCTTCCCCCGCCCCGACGACCCGCTGATGAGTGCCCGGCAGAAGGCCGTGGAGGAGGCCGGCGGCAACGGCTTCATGGCCGTCGCGGCGACCCACGCGGCGCTGCTGATGGCGCAGGGGGCCGGCCGGCTCGTACGGGCGACGGGCGACCGGGGCGTGGTCGCGGTGCTCGACCCGCGGCTGGCGACGGCTCGCTACGGCAGCTTCCTGCGCGCCTCGATGCCGGACTTCTGGTACACCACGGACCGTAACCAGGCGCGCCGCTCACTGGCGGCCATCGACGCCGCGGCGAAGGCGGACGAGAAGTAGCGGCGGGCCGCGACGTCGGGAACGGGGCCGCACACAGCAGGGCCCCGGAACCGGCGCAGTGGTTCCGGGGCCCGGTCTTCGCGCACTCACACCCGCCGCAGCACCGCCACGACCTTGCCGAGGATGGTGGCCTCGTCACCGGGAATGGGCTGGTAGGCGGCGTTGTGCGGCAGCAGCCACACATGGCCGTCCTCGCGCTTGAAGCGCTTGACGGTCGCCTCGCCGTCGAGCATCGCAGCCACGATATCGCCGTTCTCCGCGACGGGCTGACGACGCACCGTCACCCAGTCGCCGTCACAGATGGCGGCTTCGATCATGGAATCGCCGACCACCTTCAGCACGAACAGCTCGCCGTCGCCCACCAGTTGGCGGGGGAGAGGGAAGACGTCCTCGACGGACTCCTCGGCGAGGATCGGGCCACCGGCGGCGATCCGGCCGACCAGGGGTACGTACGACGCGGCGGGCTTGCCGGTCGTGTCGGTCGGCTGGGAGCTCGGCTGGTCGGAGCCGCGCACCTCGTAGGCCCGGGGGCGGTGCGGGTCCCGGCGCAGGAATCCCTTGCGCTCCAGGGCCATCAGCTGATGGGCCACGGAAGAGGTGCTGGAGAGCCCCACCGCCTGGCCGATCTCTCGCATGGACGGTGGGTAACCGCGGCGCTGGACCGAGTCCCGGATGACCTCGATCACGCGCCGCTGCCGGTCGGTGAGCCCGGAGCTGTCCGCCCGGATTCCTGGAGGGCGTCCCGGGAGTGAGCGGGCCGGCTTCTGCCCCTCGGCGTTCATGGCTGCGTCATTCATCGGGTGTGCCTGGTCGAGTCGGCTCTGGGAGCGGTCCTGGGCGGTGATGGTGGCGCTGTCTGCGGTGGTGGTCACGTCGGCCCCTCTCGAGATGTTCTCCCTAGCTGGACAACGGTAGTTGCTTTCGAAAGGTTGCGCCAAACACACGTTCGAGTGAAATATCGCAGATTGCCTGACGTGATCAGGCGGGAAGGTGTACAGGCGGAGATCAATTCGCCCATTGCGGTAGCCTTCGGTGCGAAGGCCGCCGGATCGCGCGAGGATCGCCGGACCGGGCAATGCGCCCCAAAGTGCCCTCGACTGCGGCTGTTCCGCGCCCGTGCCGTGGTGCTCGGCGCGGGGTGGACCGGGGTGGATCCATGGGGTCCGGTGCCGGGCTCCGTGCGCCGGGGCCAGTGTGCCATTCGTGGGCCCGTGGCGCCCCGTCCGGGGTCGCTCCCGCGCGCCCCGGGCCCGTCCGACGGTGTCGGCGCCCGTCCCCGGCGGCGCGACACGCGCTCGGCGCGCTTGCCCGCCGGGCACCAGATCTAGTGGTTTGATGGGCGGCGGCCACCCACCAGTAGTGGTCCGCGGGTGGCCCTGGTGCATTCCGGTCGCGGCCATCGCCTATGCTGGGGGCTGCTTCACGAGGCCTGTACGAGGCCCGCCGAAGCCCAAGATCGTGTACAGCTTTTTTCGAGGTTCCTCGAGGGTGAAGGAGGGTGGAGAGCCATGCACTGCCCCTTCTGCAGGCACCCCGACAGCCGGGTCGTCGACAGTCGGACCACCGATGACGGTTGTTCGATCCGCAGGCGCCGCCAGTGCCCCGACTGCTCCCGTCGCTTCACGACCGTGGAGACCGCGTCACTCATGGTGATCAAGCGGAGCGGGGTCACCGAGCCCTTCAGCCGCAACAAGGTCATCTCCGGCGTGCGCAAGGCGTGCCAGGGACGCCCGGTCACCGAGGACGCCCTGGCCCAGCTCGGCCAGCGTGTCGAAGAGGCGGTGCGCGCCACGGGCAGCGCCGAGCTCTCCACGCATGACGTCGGGCTCGCCATACTCGGTCCGCTCAAGGACCTCGACCTGGTCGCGTATCTGCGGTTCGCGTCCGTGTACCAGGCCTTCGACTCGCTGGAGGACTTCGAGGCCGCCGTCGCGGAGCTCCGCGAGCAGCGGCCCGCGGCGGACGCCGTCGGTCGCGGCACGGACGTCGACGTTCCGGCGCCCGCCGCGGCCGCCGAGTAAAAGCGGAGACCACACAGGATCAGCCCGGCGCGCCCCGCGCGCACGGGTGGAAGACACACATCGCGCCACGGAAGAATTGGGCGCATTAGGGCGTTTTGCCCGTAGAGGGAGGCGGCATGACAGAGACGACGAGCGGCCCGGCACGAGGTTCCCGCTCCAAGGGAAACAAGGGTGCCAAGGGTCTGCGCATCGAGCGCATTCACACCACTCCCGGCGTCCACCCCTACGACGAGGTGGTCTGGGAGCGTCGTGACGTCGTCATGACCAACTGGCGCGACGGCTCGATCAACTTCGAGCAGCGTGGCGTCGAGTTCCCCGACTCCTGGTCGGTGAACGCGGTCAACATTGTCACGAGCAAGTACTTCCGTGGCGCGGTCGGCTCCCCGGACCGTGAGTCGAGCCTCAAGCAGCTCATCGACCGAGTGGTGCGCACCTACCGCAAGGCCGGCGAGGAGCACGGCTACTTCGCCTCCCCGGCGGACGCCGAGATCTTCGACCACGAGCTGACCTACGCCCTGCTGCACCAGGTCTTCAGCTTCAACTCCCCGGTCTGGTTCAACGTCGGCACCGCCCAGCCGCAGCAGGTCTCCGCCTGCTTCATCCTCTCCGTCGACGACTCCATGGAGTCGATCCTCGACTGGTACAAGGAAGAGGGGATGATCTTCAAGGGCGGCTCCGGCGCCGGCCTGAACCTCTCCCGCATCCGCTCCTCCAAGGAGCTGCTCTCCTCCGGCGGCAACGCTTCCGGCCCGGTCTCCTTCATGCGCGGCGCCGACGCCTCCGCCGGCACCATCAAGTCGGGCGGCGCCACCCGTCGCGCGGCCAAGATGGTCGTCCTCGACGTCGACCACCCGGACGTCGAGGCCTTCATCGAGACCAAGGTGAAGGAAGAGGAGAAGGTCCGCGCCCTGCGCGACGCCGGCTTCGACATGGACCTGGGCGGCGACGACATCACGTCCGTCCAGTACCAGAACGCCAACAACTCCGTCCGGGTGAACGACGAGTTCATGAAGGCCGTCGAGGCCGGCTCGAAGTTCGGTCTGCGCGGCCGGATGACCGGTGAGGTCATCGAGGAGATCGACGCCAAGGGCCTCTTCCGCAAGATGGCCGAGGCGGCCTGGGCCTGCGCCGACCCGGGCATCCAGTACGACGACACGATCAACCACTGGCACACCTCGCCGGAGACGGGCCGGATCACCGCGTCCAACCCGTGCAGCGAGTACATGCACCTGGACAACTCCTCGTGCAACCTCGCCTCGCTCAACCTCATGAAGTTCCTGCGCGACGACGACCAGGGCAACCAGTCGTTCGACGCCGAGCGCTTCGCCAAGGTCGTCGAGCTGGTCATCACGGCGATGGACATCTCCATCTGCTTCGCCGACTTCCCGACCGAGAAGATCGGCGAGACGACCCGCGCCTTCCGCCAGCTGGGCATCGGCTACGCCAACCTCGGCGCCCTGCTGATGGCCACCGGCCACGCGTACGACAGCGACGGCGGCCGCGCGCTCGCCGGTGCCATCACCTCGCTGATGACCGGCACCTCCTACAAGCGCTCCGCCGAGCTGGCCGCGGTCGTCGGCCCGTACGACGGCTACGCCCGCAATGCCGACGCCCATCGGCGCGTCATGAAGCAGCACGCGGACGCCAACGGTGTCGCCAACCGCGTGGACGACCTGGACACCCCGGTCTGGGCCGCGGCGACCGAGGCGTGGCAGGACGTCATCCGCCTCGGTGAGCAGAACGGCTTCCGCAACGCCCAGGCCTCGGTGCTCGCCCCCACCGGCACCATCGGCCTGATGATGGACTGCGACACCACGGGCGTCGAGCCGGACCTGGCCCTGGTCAAGTTCAAGAAGCTCGTCGGCGGTGGCTCGATGCAGATCGTGAACAACACGGTCCCCAAGGCGCTCAAGCGACTCGGCTACCAGCCGGAGCAGGTCGAGGCGATCGTCGCCCACATCGCCGAACACGGCAACGTGATCGACGCCCCGGGCCTGCGGACCGAGCACTACGAGGTCTTCGACTGCGCCATGGGCGAGCGCGCGATCTCCGCCATGGGCCACGTGCGCATGATGGCCGCCGCGCAGCCGTTCCTGTCGGGCGCGATCTCCAAGACCGTGAACCTGCCGGAGTCGGCGACCGTCGAAGAGGTCGAAGAGGTCTACTTCGAGGGCTGGAAGCTCGGTCTGAAGGCGCTCGCGATCTACCGCGACAACTGCAAGGTCGGCCAGCCGCTCTCCGCGAAGAAGAAGGAGGAGGCGAAGGCCCCCGAGGCCGTCGCCCCCGTCACGGAGAAGGTCGTCGAGTACCGCCCGGTCCGCAAGCGGCTGCCCAAGGGCCGTCCGGGCATCACCACCTCCTTCACCGTGGGTGGCGCCGAGGGCTACATGACCGCCAACTCCTACCCGGACGACGGTCTCGGTGAGGTCTTCCTCAAGATGTCCAAGCAGGGTTCGACCCTCGCGGGCATGATGGACGCCTTCTCGATCGCCGTCTCGGTCGGTCTGCAGTACGGCGTCCCGCTGGAGACGTACGTCTCGAAGTTCACGAACATGCGCTTCGAGCCGGCCGGCATGACGGACGACCCGGACGTGCGGATGGCGCAGTCGATCGTCGACTACATCTTCCGCCGCCTGGCGCTGGACTTCCTGCCGTTCGAGACGCGCTCGGCGCTGGGCATCCACTCCGCCGAGGAGCGCCAGCGTCACCTGGACACCGGCTCGTACGAGCCGTCCGACGACGAGGTCGACGTCGAGGGCCTGGCGCAGTCCGCGCCGCGGCACTTCGAGGCCCCGAAGGCGGAGACCCCGGCGCAGCCGGCGGCCGTCGTCCCGGCCCCCAAGCAGGTCCACAACTCCACCGAGCTGGTGGAGATGCAGCTCGGCCTGAACGCGGACGCACCGCTGTGCTTCTCCTGTGGCACGAAGATGCGCCGCGCGGGCAGCTGCTACCTCTGCGAGGGCTGCGGCTCGACCAGCGGCTGCAGCTGACAGTCGTGTGAACCGAAGGGGAGCCGGCCCGGTGCCGGCTCCCCTTCGGTGTACCAGGGCCTTGGACGCCGGGAGCTCTCGACCGGCTCCACCGCTGGTCGCGAAAGCTGATCACGAACGTTCCGGGCCGATCGCCGACGGTCATTGCCGATCATGAATACTCACGGAACGACCAGGCGAGGGAGCGAGCGGCGGTATGGGCGAGTCCTTGTGGGGCGGCGACGAGCTGGACCTCGACGGCTACCTGGCACGCATCGGATGCACGGGCACACCGCGGGTGGACCTGGCGACGCTCCGGGCGGTGCACCGGGGGCACGTGGCCGCCTTCCCGTTCGAGAACCTGGAGATCCTGCTCGGCCGCCCTGTCCTGTTGGACGTTCCGGCGCTGCAGGACAAAATGGTGAAGCGCCGTCGCGGGGGCTACTGCTACGAGCAGAACCTGCTGCTGGCCGCCGCTCTCGACCGCATCGGCTTCTCTTTCACCGGCCTCGGGGCACGGGTCCGCATGGGCAGCGACAAGCAGCGCGCCGTCACCCATATGGCGCTCAAGGTCGAGGCCGATGGCGAGCAGTGGCTGTGCGACGTCGGGTTCGGCGGCGAGGGGCTGCTGGAGCCGCTGCCGCTGCGGGACGGGGTACGGGAGCGCCAGGGGGACTGGACGTTTGGAATCGAGCGTGAACAGAAGGACGTACGCGTCCTGCGCACGCTCCACCCGGAGGGTTGGTCGGACCTCTACGCGTTCGGTCCGGAGGAGCGGTTCCCCGTCGACTACGCCGTCATGAACCACTACATCTCGACGCACCCGCGCTCACCCTTCGTCTCCCGGCCCGTAGTGCAGCAGACGGAGTCCGATCACCGGCGGAATCTGGTCGGCACGGTCCTGACGCGCGCTCGGGCCGACGGCTCGCGTGACGCGTGCGAGGTCGGGGTGGAAGAGTTGACGGATGTGCTGTCTCGGGAGTTCCGGATCGAGCTGGGCGCGGCGGACGCCGAGACGCTCGCGCGGGTGTACTCCTCCGGTACGTGATACGCGCCACGGCCGGGGCCGTACGATGGCGCGGTGCTGGTCAAGTGGATTCGCTGCACCGTGGTGGACCGCCGCGGGTTCGAGCGGGGGCAGCGGAAATGGGCGGGGTTGCTCGGTGAGCCCGGATTCCGGGGGCAGGGCGGCGGCTGGAGCCGTGGGCGTCCGCATGTGGCGCACCTCTTCGGCTTCTGGGAGAGCCGCGCCTTCTACGACTCGTTCATGGCGCGCTCGCACGACAGACTGGCGGCCTCCCAGGTCGGCACGTACAAGGACATCCAGGTCCGGCTGTTCGAGCACCGCTTCGATGTGAAGGTGGGTTTCCGGCCGCAGTTCTCGGACGCCGACGTGGTGCGGTTCGCCCACTGCCGGATCCGTGCGGACCGGGTGGAGCACTTCACGCACATGCAGGAGAAGGTGTGGAATCCGGCGATGGCCGGGTCCCCGGGAATGCTGCGCGGCGTGTTCGGCGAGGCGCCCGGCCAGGAATTCCTGGTGCTGTCGATGTGGAACTCCGAGGCCGAGCACGGCAAGTACCGGACCGAGCGCGTGGAGCGGCTCGCCCTGCGGGCGCAGACCGAGGCGGACGTGGCGGCCATCGCGGGCGACATCGTCGCGATAGAGCCGTCCTGGACGGTGTGACCGCCCGGCCCCGCACGCTCCGGGGCCGGGCGAGCAGTGCCCGAGAACACGACCCCGGCCGGGGGCCGTGATCTCCGGCTGGTCCCGGACCGGCGCGGCGGGTGGCCGGTACTCGATCTAGGGTGGCGGCATGTCACGGCCCCGGCGCATCGTTCTCATCCGACACGGAGAGTCGGAAGGAAACGTCGACGACACCGTCTACGAACGGGAACCCGACCATGCCCTGAGCCTGACCGAGAGGGGCCGCAAGCAGGCCGAGGAAGCCGGGGTGCGGATGCGTGAGCTCTTCGGGGACGAGCAGGTCTCCGCCTATGTCTCGCCCTACCGCCGCACCCACCAGACCTTCCAGGCCCTCGGGCTCGACCCGCGCCTCGTCCGGGTCCGCGAGGAGCCGCGGCTGCGCGAGCAGGACTGGGGAAACTGGCAGGAGCGCGAAGACGTACGCAAGCAGAAGGTCTACCGCGACGCCTACGGGCACTTCTTCTACCGATTCGCCCAGGGCGAATCGGGCGCGGACGTCTACGACCGGGTGGGCGCCTTCCTGGAGAGCCTGTGGCGCAGCTTCGAGGACCCGGCGCACCCGCCGAACGTCCTGATCGTCACGCACGGCCTGACCATGAGGCTGTTCTGCATGCGCTGGCTGCACTGGACCGTCGCCGAGTTCGAATGCCTGTCGAACCCGGGCAACGCCGAGAGCCGGGCCCTGCTGCTCGGACCCGACGGCCGGTATCACCTGGACCGGCCGTTCGAGCGCTGGTGCACCCCCGAATCGTACGGCTTCACCGGTTAGAGTTCGCTGCGATGACCGCTGACCGATTCCACCGAGCCCTGGGGAGCCTGCGAGGGCTGGCCGTGGGCGACGCCCTCGGCTCCCAGTTCTTCGTCCCCGACAACTATCCCTCCCTCAAGCGTCGCGAGCTGCCGCCCGCCCCCTGGCAGTGGACCGACGACACCGAGATGGCCTGCTCCGTGCTGGCCGTCCTCGCCGAGCACGGCCGCATCGACCAGGACGCCCTCGCGCGCTCCTTCGCCGAGCACCACGACTTCGACCGCGGCTACGGTCCGGCGGTCAACCGGATGCTGCGGCTGATCAGGGAGGGCGGCGACTGGCGTGAGCTGGCCGCCGCGCTGTTCAAGGGCCAGGGGTCCTGGGGCAACGGCGCCGCCATGCGCATCGCCCCGCTGGGCGCCTGGTACGCGGACGACCCCGAGCAGGCCACGCACCAGGCCGAGATCTCGGCCTACACCACCCACCAGCACCGCGAGGCGGTCGCCGGGAGCATGGCCGTGGCCGCCGCCGCGGCGATCGCCGCCGACCCGGCGGGCTCCGTCGACCCGGGCGCCCTGCTGGACGGCGTAATCGCCCTCGTGCCCCGCAGCGCCGTGCACGCGGGGCTGCGCCGCGCCCGCGACATGCTCGACTACGGGGACCCCACTACCGTCGCGGCCGTCCTCGGCTGTGGCCGGCGCACCAGCGCCCACGACACGGTGCCCTTCGCGCTGTGGGCGGCGGCCCGCCATCTCGGTTCCTTCGAGGAGGCGTTCTGGACGACCGCGCAGGCGGGCGGCGACGTGGACACCACCTGCGCGATCGCCGGCGGCGTGGTCGCGGCCGGGGTGAGCGGTGCCCCGCCCGCCGACTGGCTGCGGCAGACCGAGGACCTGCCCGACTGGCTGCCGGCCGCCGCGCGCTGAGCTGACGGGCGGTAGTGGGGGCGGCGCACCGCGTGCCGCCCCCGGGGCGTACGCTTACAGCGTCATGCCGTACGAACCGCCTACCCACAGCGTCGAGCGCTCGCTCCGCGCCACGACCGGAGCCAAGATCGTCGCCGGTGTCGACGAGGTCGGCCGGGGCGCCTGGGCCGGTCCGGTCACCGTCTGCGCGGCCGTCACGGGTCTGCGTCGGCCGCCGGACGGCCTCACCGACTCCAAGCTCCTGACGCCCAAGCGGCGCACCGCGCTCGCCCAGCAGCTGGAGAGCTGGGTGACCGCCCACGCCCTCGGTGACGCCTCCCCCCAGGAGATCGACGAGCTGGGGATGACGGCGGCGCTGCGACTGGCCGCGTGCCGCGCCCTGGACGCGCTGCCGGTGCGGCCCGACGCGGTGATCCTCGACGGCAAGCACGATTACCTCGGCGACCCCTGGAAGGTCCGCACGGTCATCAAGGGCGACCAGTCCTGTGTGGTCGTCGCCGCCGCCTCCGTGATCGCCAAGGTCCGGCGCGACGCGATGATGGCGGAACTGGGCGTCGACCACGCGGACTTCGGTTTCTGTGACAACGCCGGATACCCCTCGCCGGTGCACCGGGCCGCTCTGGAGGAGCTGGGCCCGACTCCGCACCACCGGATGTCCTGGGCCTACTTGGACGCGCTGCCGCGGTGGCAGCACCTCAAACGGCCCCGCATCAGCCCCGAAACAGTCGCCTTGGAGGCCGGAGGCCAGATCGGCTTCGACTTCTGAGCGGCCCTACGGCCACCCGCCGATGCGACCCGCACCGGCGTTTGATAAACATCAACTCATGCCTCTCATCCCCGAGGAGCCTCAGATTCACGAGAGTGTCCCGGGTCCCCGCGCAGTTCCCACCGCCGGCCGGACCACGCAGACCCCCCGACCCGTCCCTGGCCCCGGCCCCCGCCCCGTCCCGGCGCGACCCGGAAACCCCGGCTCGAACCGCGGACCGGTCCCCGCTCCGCGCAGCCCGCGCGAGACGGTGGCGGACGCCCCGGCCGCCGCCTCGATACCGGCGCAGGCTTCGCGGCCCGCCCCGGCGGCCGCCCCGCAGATCCAGCTGATCCCCGCCTCCGTGCAGGGCGCCTTGGACGCGGCGGACGAAGCCGTCGACCTGCTGCTCGACACGGGCCGCGCGCCCGGTGAGATCCTGGTGCTCACCACCGGTGATCCGCACCCCTGGGCGGCGCACGAGCTGTCCTTCGGCGAGGCGTCGTACTGGGCGCAGCACGACGCCGGAGACGATGTCTTCTACGCGGGTGCCGACGCGGCCCGTGCCACGACCCGCCCGGTCGTGGTCGTCGCCGTCAACGGCGGCACGGACGCCGCGGTGTCCGGCGCGCTGCCCGCGGCGCTGGCTCGCGCCGGTGCGCTGCTGATCGTCTGTGGTGACCCGCAGCGGGTCAACGCCCTTCTCTCCACGGGCGTCTAGCGTTCGAACCCGTCGGCCACCCCGCCCCGTCGAGGAGGCGCCGGTGGCCGACGGATCCGTGGTCGCGGGGACGCGGGCGCGTCGCCGGGTGAACCGTCCGGCCCTGCCGTGCGAGGCCGTGGCCTTCAGCGGGCCGCCGTATGGCGGTGCGCTTCGGGTGCTCCGCCGCCGGACCTCAAGCGTGCCGCCGAGTACGCGGGGGACCGCGGCTGACGCCCGCTGCGACCCTCCCCGAGGATCCGCCACCCGTTGCGGGTCAGTGTGATGTACGCGCCGCAGCGCAGCCCGTGCAGGGTGCACGCGTCACGCAGCCCCCACATCCAGGCGCCGTCCTCCCGGGTCCAATGACCCCCGCCCTCACGGCAGTAGAGCAGCACGGCCGTGCGGATCGGGGTCCTGCGGCGCAGATCGTGCGGGATCACCTGGCGTAGCTGGGTGAGGAGCGCGTTGCGCAGCTCCCATCCGTCGGCCGCGGCCTGCTGTCTGACCACGGAGGCGCTGGCCGCGAGCCGTTCGTCCGGACCCAGGACGGCGATGACGGCCGTCGACGGTGTCGGCGCGTGGCGGTCGTGCAGCCCGGTGACGACCTCGCGCGGATTGCGCAGCAGAGGGATCCCGGCAGCGGCCCACTCGGCGGGTTCGAGCAGCCGGGCCAACCGGGAAACGGAATCGGCGGACGGCGGTGCGGCGAAACCGAAGGCCACGATTCTCCCTTCGTCTGCGCGCCCACGGCTCGGGTGGGGCGTCAGGCGCGGGCGCGCACCACGACAGCCGTCCCGGCGAAGCCGTGGAGGCGGGAGCGGGGGGCCGGTCCCAATTCTCGCGGCCGCACCAGTCACCCGGCAACGATCAATTGGCGCCACCGACCGTTATCGGGCGGTCCGTCGTGTATATTCCCGCCGCTTGCCCGCGCGCACGGTGGCGGTTCACCCCTGAACCGCCAAGACCAGCGGGAACACCTCCCTGGCGCCGGACCGGCGCAGCAGCCTCGCGGCCACGGCGAGGGTCCATCCGGTGTCGGCCATGTCGTCCACGAGCAGCACCGGCCCGTCCGCCGACGCGAGCGCCTGGGCGAGCGCGGGGGGCACGGTCAGCGCCCCGTCGAGCGCCCGCAGGCGCTGCGCGCTGTTGGTGCGCGGCAGCCGGGTGTCCGTCGCCGCGTCCCGGTATTCGACGGAGCCCAGCAGGGGCATCCGGCCGATCGTGGCGATGTGGTGGCCGAGGGACCCGATCAGCTGGGGACGGGTGCGGGAGGCGAGGGTGACGACGCCCACGGGACGGGACGGGGCGTCGGGGGCGCCGGACGCCCAACCGCCGGGCCCCTTGGCCCAGTCGGCCAGGACGGTCACCACTGCTTCTGCCACATCGTCCGGAATCCGACTGTCGGGCGTCTGCGGGGCGAGCAGCGGTCGCAGCCGGTTGCCCCAGCCGATGTCGGAGAGCCGCCCGAGGGCGCGTCCGGCAGCGGCCTGCTCGCCCGCCGGGATACGGCCCTTGAGATCCACGCCCACGGCGGACATCCCCGTCGGCCACATCCGCCGCGGCTCGACCTCGACACCGGGGCGGCCCAGTTCGCCGCGCGACGCGTCCAGCGCCACGCTGGAGACCTCGGCGGTGAACCTGGCACCCACGCAGTTGTCACACCGCCCGCAGGGAGCTGCTTGCTCGTCGTCCAACTGGCGGCGCAGGAACTCCATCCGGCACTCGGTCGTGGTGGCGTAGTCCCGCATCGCCTGCTGCTCCGTCTCGCGCTGCCGCGCGACCCACGCGTACCGCTCGCCGTCGTAGGCCCACGGCCGGCCGGTCGCGGTCCAGCCGCCCTTGACGCGGTGCACCGCGCCGTCCACGTCGAGGACCTTGAGCATGGTCTCCAAACGCGAGCGCCGCAGCTCGACCTGCGGCTCCAGGGCGGGAAGGGACACGGGCCGGTCCGAGGCGGCCAGCACGTCCAGCGTGCGGCGCACCTGATCCTCCGGAGGGAAGGCGAGCGAGGCGAAGTACTTCCAGATCGCCTCGTCCTCACGGCCCGGGAGCAGCAGGACTTCGGCGTGCTCGACGCCGCGGCCGGCGCGGCCCACCTGCTGGTAGTAGGCGATGGGGGAGGAGGGCGAGCCCAGGTGGACCACGAAACCGAGGTCGGGCTTGTCGAAGCCCATGCCCAGGGCGGAGGTGGCGACGAGTGCCTTGACCCGGTTGGCGAGGAGGTCCTCCTCCGCCTGCTGCCGGTCGGCGTTCTCCGTCTTGCCGGTGTAGGAGGAGACCGTGTGCCCGCGCCGGCGCAGGAACGCCGTCACCTCCTCGGCGGCGGCGACCGTGAGGGTGTAGATGATGCCGGAGCCCGGCAGGTCGTCGAGGTGGTCGGCGAGCCAGGCCAGCCGGTGGGCGGCATCGGGGAGCCGCAGGACGCCGAGGCTCAGGCTCTCCCGGTCCAGCGGTCCGCGCAGCACGAGCGTTTGAGCGGCGCCCTCGCCCGTCCCCAGCTGCTCGGCGACGTCGGCGGTGACCCGGGCATTGGCGGTGGCGGTCGTCGCGAGGACGGGCACGCCCGGGGGGAGGTCGGCCAGCATGGTGCGCAGCCGGCGGTAGTCGGGCCGGAAGTCGTGGCCCCAGTCGGAGATGCAGTGGGCCTCGTCGACGACGAGCAGGCCGGTGGCGGCGGCGAGCTTGGGCAGCACCTGATCGCGGAAGTCCGGATTGTTGAGCCGCTCGGGGCTCACCAGCAGCACGTCGACCTCGCCCGCGGCGATCTCGGCCTGGACGGTGTCCCATTCCTCGACATTGGCGGAGTTGATCGTGCGCGCGTGGATCCCGGCCCGCGCCGCGGCCTCCACCTGGTTGCGCATCAGGGCGAGCAGCGGCGAGACGATGACCGTCGGGCCGCTGCCGCGCCCGCGCAGCAGCGCGGTGGCGACGAAGTAGACGGCCGACTTGCCCCAGCCGGTGCGCTGCACCACGAGCGCGCGGCGGTGCTCCGCGACCAGGGCCTCGATCGCGCGCCACTGATCCTCACGCAGCTTCGCCGTCCCCGTGGTGTCCCCGACGAGGCGGGCCAGGACGGCGTCGGCCGAGGCGCGGAGATCTTCGTTGCTCATGCCCCCATGCAACACGAGCCCACTGACAATGCGCGAATGGGGACCGTCGGCCTGTGGAAAACGCGGCAGACCCAGCACACGCCGAAGGCCCGGAAACGCCGCGTCCACAGGACTAGTAGGACAATATGCGGGAGTTATCCACAGGCCTGGCGAACCTTGACAAGTCCGCGGGACTCTCGGGCCATGACCAAGCGCGATGAATCAGCCCGCCCGTCCACCTCGTCCGCCACCTCGTCCGCCGCCTCCGCCACGCCGTCCGGCGCGCCGGCCTCGCCGGCGGAGGAGCAGATCAGCCTCCGCAGCCCGGCCGAGCTGGCCGACGCCCTGCCGTACCTTCTCGGCTTCTTCCCGGACGACAGCGTCGTCATGGTCGCGCTGCACGGCGAGCGCGGCCGCTTCGGCGGCCGGCTCAGGCTCGGCATTCCGCGGACCCGCGAGGAATGGCCGGAAGTCAGCACCCAGCTCGCCGAGACCCTCATCGCGGGCAGCAGCAAGCGCGGCGCCCGGCCCGACGGCATCGTCCTGTTCCTCTGCCAGGACCCCGGGGCCGGGGAGACCGCGCGGGACGTGATGGAGCGGCTCCATCCGCTCGCCCAATGCCTGCGCCTGGCCTGCGGAGGGCTGGACGTACCGGTGTACGAGGCGTTGTGCATCTCCGACGGCCGCTTCTGGTCCTCCCTCTTTTTTGCGGCACTCCCCGTGTCCCGGCCCAATCTGTTGCGGGTGGAAGGCGTTCAGCAGCAGGCGCTCGGCGTGGATTAGTGGCGTGAGTCTCATTCTGAGATCAGCCGGGACTGCTGATGGTGGTCACGTCGGGGGCGGGGCAGGTTCGTGACCTGCTGGTGTGACCCCTCGCTGAGCTGTCGCCGGAGGCGCTCGATTTCGAGGTGTAGCGCGGCCAGCTGCGAGACCGCACGTTGCCGGAAACGAGTCAGCTCCTCGACCTCGGTGTCACGCTCGGCCAGCCGCCGCCGGAGGCCGGAAGCGTCCTCCTTGAGCCGGAGGATCTGGGCCTCGCGAGGGTCAGGGATGGTGCCTGCTTGCTGAAGAAGGTCACGCCTGCGGGTGAATTCCTCGGCCAGGTGCTGGAAGGGGCCGGGGTGTCCTTCCTTGCCGTAGAACCCGGTGCGGTTCACACCTGCCTGGGCGGCGAGCGTCTTGAGGTCGCAACGCCCACCAGGCGGGATCTCACCTCGAAGGAGGCGGTCCATCGCGGCTCGGACGCGGTCTTCGGCTAGCTGCCGTTGTTCGTCAGTGGTCCGCATGGGACTCCTCGTCCGGCGTTCGGCCGGAGGCGTTGTCGATCTCGTCGAGGACGCGCTGTGCCCGGTCGAGTTCGGCCTGGAGGCGGATGCGCTCGCCCTTCTGGGGGCGACTGAGAGAACCGAGAAAGATCGTGGTCTGGGAGACCGCCTCGGCCCAGACCGGCCGGTGACCGGGATGGTGGGTGGCCTGTGGGCATCGCGCGGAGTCACACATTCCCGCCAGTGGCTTGCGGGCGTTCGGGGTGCCGGCCAGTTTCAAGCACAGGGCCTTGCTGGGATCGGCGAACCAGCAGTAATTCGCGCTGCTCAGGTGGAGAGTGTCGGCTCGTTTCGCCAGAAGGTTTCGGACGTCCTGGTCACCGGAGCGGACGTGGGGTGAGGCGGTTGTGTGCTGGGTGATCTGGTCGTCGACGTGGGCGAAGAACCTGATGAGGTCTTGGGCTCCGGGGCCGGCTGGCATGATGCCTTGCTGGTAGTGGCGGAACTCGGCGAGGGCCAGGGAGGTGTTTCGGTCCTGTTCATGCAGATTGATCTCGGCCAGGAGCTTGGCCTGGGCGCCTCCGGGCCGGGCGGCGTAACCCTCTGTTGTGACTACCGACACATGCTTGAGGGCGATCTTCGCCGCCAGCATCCCGTTAGGCCGGTAGGCCACTTCCATGGCGAGAGTCCGCCGCAGCATCCGCAGGTTGACCTTCCCTTCCGGGATCGGGGCGAGGCCCAGGCGGCGGCCCCCGGCTCCGTTGACCCAGGCCCGGAGTGAATTGGCGTATTCCCAGGCGAACGCGCCGAACAACGACTCACCGCATCTCGGGTCGTCGTGAAGGTCTTCCGCGAGGGCGATGGCCTGATGGACCTCCTTGAGTACGATCCACTCGTCGGCGACCCCGCCGAGTTCCTTCCCCTTGATGATCTTGCTGGCGAGGCTGTGACGGACCATGCCGGGGGCGGTTTCCAGGGTGCGTCGGCAGCCGATCAGCAGTTCGCAGAGCTCACTGCGCCGCATGCCGGAGACCAGTGCAGTGATCACCAGCGTCGCCTGTCGGGCCATGCTCACGAGTTCCAAGACCTCCCGCGTGTGCAGGGGGACTGTCCAAGGGACCAGTTCCTGGGTGTCGGCGCGGGGAACGGCCGGGGCGTCCTGGCCCCATGGCTTTGCCAGGCCGACGGCCCGAAGCGTCTCCTCGGCATGGGTGCGGAGTGCGGGGGTGAGCATGGCCGAGCGGAACTCGCGGCAGCCAGCCCGGGTCGCCAGAGCGGTGAGACTCACCCGGATCAATGGATCCTCCGGGCTCCAGCCGGCGGAGAGCCGTGTCTGGAGACGGCAGTCGGTCAGCTCGACCAGGGGTTCCCGGCTCAGGCGGTGCTCGTCCAGGGCGAGGGAGAGGTCTGTGTGGGTGGGGCGGCGCCGGAACGGCCCGCCCTTGCGGGGAGGACGGTCTCTGACCTGGTGCAGCAGGCTGGTCAGGTGCGGGCCGAGGCTGTCGACGATGTAGAGGCAGGCGGCCAGCAGCGGCTGCAGGATGAGTTCCGGGACGGGTTGGGTTTTGTTCTCCGCGGTTTTCGGCGAGCCGGCAACGACCGAGGGACTGGCGAAGCGCCAGGGCTCAAGATCGGGCTCGTAGCGATCACTGCTGAACAGGTCACCGTAGAAGGCCAGATCCATGATCGTGCTGACGAGCGTCTGCTTGGATCCCGCGCTGGCATCGCGCAGACGCTGCCCGCGCTTGTCGCGGATGGTGCTGCGTAGGGCGAGGTAGCGGTCGCAGTGCTCCTGCGTGACCTCCCGCAGGCTGGTGATGCCGTGTTGGGAGAGCCAGTTGAGCCAGCCGAACAGGGTGAACTTCAGCCGGCTGCAGGTCCCCAGTGCTCGCGGTGTGCGGTAGGCCCGGGCCAGGTGGGCGACTACGGGGTGGGTCGGAGCCCAGCAGGCAAGCAGGAATTCTTTGGCGACCAGCCGCCAGCGCGGGTTGGTGATCTCCGTGAAGTCCCAGACCAGCTCATAGCGGCGAAACTGCTGGGGCCGTCCCTGGATGCCTGAAAGATCCCATACGTCGTCGTCGAAGCGGGGTCCGGTGAACCCGTTGGCCTCGGTCCAGCCGGCTTCCCGGAAGACATCCGCCCCTGCGAAAGGCGAGATCGAGGCCAGCGCCAGGCCGGGGGCATGCTGTCCGATCACGCGGTTCGCTCCTCCGGCCGCAGGGGCAGTTCGTCGTCGGTGTCGGTCACCTGTGTGGCGGCCGCCGTCACCACGACAGGGTCGAAACAGTCCAGGACCTGTGAGACGCGCTGGGCATAGGGGCTGAACACGGCCATAAAGTGCTGGGCCGGCATCTGCCGCCACTGGCGGCTGAAGAATGCCTTCAACCGCAGCAGGTTGCCCGCGTGTCGCGGGGCGAAGACGGCCAAGGGGCAGAGCAGGCAGACCCAGGGCCGGGCCGGGCAGGGCTTGCCCTTCGGGCCGTGCAGTCCGGAGAGCTGATCCGCGCAGGCCGCGACGAAGACGTCCCGTTCGCCGCCCACCAGTTCCTCGATCACCGCGTCCTCCAGCCGCAGCTGGGCGATGACCTGGGGATAGTCGCGCGCGAGCGCGACGGTCGCCTCCTCGGTCAGGACCGTGGGAGGTGAAGCCCGGCGAAGAAGATCACCCTGGGCCTCCTCGATGACCTCTTCAACCGCCCGGAGCTGGGATTTTGTCGGCGCAGACAGGTAGTTGTCGCCCTCGACTCCCGGAGTGTGGTTCGGGTCGATCGTCGCCCGCGGGCTGCCGGACCAGGTCCGGCGGTCTCGGTGGGTGTGAAAGGTGGTGCGGATGCGCTGGCGGTGGACTGGCAGCGGGGCGCCCGCATCGTCTCGCAGCTCGTGCCTGATAACCCAGGCCCGCACCGACGGATCGGAGACCCGCCCAGTCTCGAACGAGCCGGGGCTGTTGAGGATGTCCCGCAGCCAGAGCACGGAGCGGTCTTCTTCCGGGGCCAGCGAGCGGAGAAGAGCCGAGTGTTCGAGCCAGCGCTCCAGCAGGCGGACTGCGTTGCGAGGCAGATTCAGGCTTTCCCGCGAGGTGCGGCCCTTGATGTAGGTGAGGATCGCTTCGGATCCGCCCGCCCAGTCGATGTCCTCCAGGCTGAGCCCGTCGATGCCGTCGGGCACGACCCCGCTGTAGGAACCGAACAGAAGCTGGTAGGAGATCACCAGGTCGGTCTGGGGAAACAGGGCCGCCCGGCTTTCGGCGAGCGGCCGACGGACCTGCGTGGCTGTCTGGTTCGAGACTCCGAGGAATCGCAGATGGGGGTAGGCCAGCGGCCCGTGGTGGGCCAGGAGCCAGTGCAGATTGTCTCCGGACCACACCCCGTTTTCCAGCGGAGAGGAACCCCGGCAGGCGGCTGCCCGGGCCGCGGCGTGGGCGGCGAATGCGGCGCGGACCCGGCGGCGGCAGAGGGTGATCAGCCGGTCCCACTCGGCTTCGCTATAGGGGGCGTAATTGCCCCGCTGTTCGGGCTGGTTGAAGGTCCGGCCCTCGGCCATCGCCCGGACCGGCCCGGGAAGCCTTCCCCGATCCTCGTCCCATGCCTTCAGCAGGGCCTTGGTGTGCAGTTCGGTGATCCGCTGGGAGGCCATCCAGAACTCGACCAGATGAGTGCGGGAAAGATCGGCGGCGCCGCCCGTGAAACCGCGGGCGTCCAGGAACAGCAGCAGGTGCCGGGCGGCGATCAGGTACTTGTCGATGATGCTCCGGGAGGCCAGCCGTCCGTGTGGATGGATCAGGTTGACCATGCCCGTCATCAGGTCGGCGGCCAGGCCCCGGCAGCCGACCTCCGGCATCAGGCCTTTCCGCTGAACGCCCTCCGCGGTGGTGTAGGCGATGCCGATGGGGTCGTGAAGGGTGGCTGCTGTCACCACAGGTCCTCGTCCTCCTCGTCGAATTCGCCGCGGGCTTCCCGCTCGGCCGCAGCGTCGCCGACCAGCCCGTAGTCGCGTCCGGCTCGGTCGTAGGCATCCCGGTAGATGCGGGTCATGTCCAGACGGCGAAGGTACTTTTCCGTGGTCAGGACGCTCGAGTGACCGAGCAGATCGCGCAGGACCATCAGCGGGTCGGCCTTGGCCAGGTAGAGGGCCAGCCCCGCTGACGCATCGGTGTCCTTCACCAGCTGTGCGGCCTGCTGGTAGTAGCCGCCCACCAGTCGGGCCAGGGTCGCCATCGAGAAGGTGTGCCGGAGCCGGTGCGGGTGGATGTGCGGGAACCTGGGCTCGAACCGTTCGCGGATGCGGTCCGCGGTCCGTGAGAAGACGGTGGGCCAGGCCGTGAAGGGCCCGCCGTCCGACTTGACCGCCAGCAGCATCGATCCGCCGTCGGGAGCCACAAGTCGCCGGCGCTCGGACGGTCGCAGTTCCTGCCAGGACAGCCGGCGGCCGTTGATCCGGCCGCCCCACTGATCGGCTTCGGTCACCAGCAGCGGCGGACCCCACCGCTCAGGCGGATGCCACCCCGAACCGTCCGCAGCCAGGGCCCGGTCCAGTTCCCGGTATTGGTGCAGGTTCGCCAGGGTGGTGTAGGGGATCCACGACGTGCGGAACTTGCGGCCCTTAGCGATGCCGGACGGCACTGGGAATGGAATCGGGAGCGTGGTCGGCTTGGCCGGAAGTGGCGGCAGTTCGACCGCAAGGTAGAACGTGAACTCCTGTGACCGCAGCCCGGTGTCCAGGGCGGCGCGGCCGACGGCGCCGTTGCGGGCCAATTCCCGGCCCCGGAAACGCTCGTCCTCCCCGTCGGGACCCCTGCCGTGTAGGCCACGGACGAACAGCTCCGTGAAGTCGTCCTCCAGGTATTTGATCGTCACGTGCGGCTTCGGCACCCGCCGGACCGCTTGGTTCACCGGCCGGCTGGCGACCTGGTCGGCGAAGAAGAGAGTGGCCTGCCGGTAGGTGAATGGCTCCGCCTGCGCGTGCCCCTCTGCCACGGCCCACCGGTAGAAGAGCGCCAGGACGCTCACGTGCTGGTTCCACGTCGTCGCCGCGAGACGCACGTCCAAGGGGCCGCTGCCACGATGCACCGCGTACGAACTGAGGGCGGACTTGAGCTGACTCCTGTGATCGAACAGTCCGGTCCCATGGTCATTCAGAAAGACTGCCCAGTCCCGCACTGCCCGGGCATAGACACGCCATGAGCCCGGCTCGGGGCAGCCGCTCGACGGCAGCTCGCGTAACCACTGGTTGACGGCCACCAGCGGCCGGGGCGACTCGGGGCCGTCCTCGAACCGCAAGTCGTTGTCGACGAGGACAGGCATCCCCTCAGGGATCAAGGGCTCATGATCAAGTCCCCACTCTTCCCAACCCGCCGGCTTGAAAAACACCAGCTCCACAGGCGTTGAGCGTAGATGCTCATCCGCTCAGGCTGCCCGGCACCTGTTGGGCTTCACCCAAACGAGAAGTGTGGGCAGGATTCGAGCCAGGAGCCCCAAAGTCCGTGTGATTAACCGGCCTTGGTGGCGCCCTTCGGGTCGCCGGAAGGCTCTGTAGGAACACCGAAAGTAGAAGCCTGAAGCCTCTTGGTGACGCCTCGAACGTACTTCCTGACCGCCTCGACGATCTCTTCGTCGGAAGCTCCAGGCAAAGAGCGGACGAACAGCTGCCGGGTCACCTCATGGCTGAGCAAACGCTCGACCTTTTCTTCTTCCTCAGCCGAGAGTCGCACCGGGAGACGCTTCAGTAGCTGGCCCATGGCTTCAGGCTACTGCCCCGTTCGTTAGTACGACATTCAGGCGAGGCAAAATGGGCACGCCCCCTTTGCGTGACCGAAGATCGTCTCGTCGATGTAGGTGAGCGTCTCAATCCTGCAGGCCCGCTCGCGGTCGTTGGCGAGGTAGACGGGGTTCGTCTGCCAATGCAAGTCGTAGAAGATCTTTCGGAAGTGACTCCGCGTGTCCTCCTCGTCGCGTCCATGGATCTCGTGGAAGAAGCTGCAGATCAGGGCCTCATCTGGGAGGCCCCAGAACTCGAAGGCGTCACTCATTGGGCACCTTCCCCTTCGGCTCTCTGTGGAAGAGCCACCAGGCCAACCCCCTCCGTCTCACCCTGAGTGGATCTTTATTGAAGAGCCGCCGCATCTGTTCCGCAACCAAGAGTCCAGCTGCCGAACCCACCACCGCAGGCACCAAGATCCAGCCGACAAAACGGATCGTGATCGCCCACGCCTGCTGGCCCGGCCGCAGAGGGTGAGGAGGGTTGAAAGGATTCAAGTACCCGATCATGAACTGAGCCGCACATTCGAAAGACTCAAGGGAGCAGCTGGCGGCCAAGTACAGGACGGTCACGGCCACAAAGCCCCAGACGCCGCGCTGCCTAAACCAGATGAAGAGGGGCCGCTTCCACCACCTGTAGAACCACTTCGCCATCTTGTGCCGGAGCCGGTTCGAACCGGGGGGCGGCCAAGTCGGCTGATCAGTGTCCACGACCACAAGCTAGGTGTACGAGCCGACTTTCGCCTTACAGCTGAGGGGGCTGGGTGAATCAACCGAGGACCCAGTTCGCCTCTCATCGAGACACAGCAGAAGCGCAAGAGAAAACTGCTGCCCCGACGCCCGTTGCTGCCCACCGGAAGGCACGCCACTGGCAGCGCCCGGCACGTCGGTCATGGCGGCGGCCGCCGCCTACGCCGGCATCCAGGTGCGCGGATCCCTGCGCCAGATGGAAGCCCGGCTCGCACCGCTCACCGGCCCCCCGGCCGAGGAACAGGAACGGGCGCTGGACGCGGCCGCCGTCGACCTCGTGCCCCGCATCCTCCGAGGGACGGACTGCGAGACCGTGCGCGAGGAGACGATGGGCCTGGCGCGGCTGGTGCTGGACCGACTCCACGCCGCACCTCCGAACCCCCGGCGGCCGGAGGCGGACGCCCAGGACGACGCCCTCCTCGCCCACGACGAAGCCGCCGCGATCATCCTCGGGCTCCAGGACCGCACCACACGGGACCAGGCGGCGGAATGGATGGAGGGCCCCCTCGCGCCCACGGTGCTGCGCCTTTGGCGCGCCCTCGCCCGGCGCTGTGTGTCCTCGTACGCCGAGCACGCGGCCGCGCCGCTCACGCTCGCGGGCTGGGTCGCCTGGTCCACCGGCGATCAGCCGGAGGCCCGGGTCGCGTTGAGCCGCGCCCTGGCGGCCGATCCCGAGTATCTCTTCGCCCAGCTCCTGCACCGCGCCTGTAACGAGGGCATGGACCCGGAGCCCCTGCGCCGCTGTCTGCGCCGCGAGCGCGCCGACCGTGCCGTGCACGCCGCCGCGCACGCTGAAGCGGACCGAGTCGGGGGCGCGGACGCGGAGGGTGGCGCCCGGGGCGTGCAGCAGGCGCCCCGGGTCAGGCGGCGCCGTCGCCCGCCCCTCACCGGCGCGGCCGAAGCCGGTGAGGGCAACCGGACGGCCGGTCCCCTCAGGAACGCCGGGAGCCTTCGTCCCACCGGCCCCGGCGGAGCGAACGGGCCCGCCGGTAAGGCCCGGGCGCGGCGCCGCAGCGGGCCCCGAGGGGCTCGTGGCCGGCAGTGATCAGGGTGTGGGGCGGGGGGCACCGTGACTTACGTGGCCCCCGCGCCGTTCACCTAGGTGGCCCCGCAGCCGTCCGTCGCCCGGTCGCGACGTCCACAGGGAGCGCAGACACATGCAAGGCAATGTCCCCCATGGTCATCCGACCCTGACCCCGAGCCCGACCGCGGGCTCCGCCGCGACACGCCGCCCGCCCCCCACCCCACGCCCGGGGCTGGGACGCGCTCACGGGCCGCAGCCCGTGCACGGCGCACTGATCTGCGTGGCGCTGCCCGCTCTCGCGATCTCCGGCGAGGACGGTCAGCTGACCGGGCACGGACTCGACGGGTTCTACCGCGCGGGGCGGCGGCTGCTGGCGCGCTGCCGGGTGCGGGTCGCCGGAGCGGAACCGGTGCCCGTGCAGGGGCGGATGCTCGCCGCCGACCGGGCCCGCTTCGTGGGCACCGTGCGGACCGTCGCCGACTCGGGGCCCGACCCGGCCGTCACCGTCGAGCGGCTGCGGGACGCCGAGGGAACCGAGCGGATCACCCTGCGCAGCACGGCCGCGCGGGCGTTGAAGCTGGGCGTCGAGGTATCGCTGGGCACCGACCTCGCCGAGCTCGGTGCGGTCGCCTCGGGTCTGGCGGGACCCGAGGTTCCCGCCGCGGTGCACGCCTGCGGGCTGCGCTGGTCGGCGGCGGGGACCCAGGTGACGGTCACCGCCGACCCGGCGCCCGGGGACTCCCTCGCTTCGGCCGGGCTGCTGTGCTGGGAGCTGGAGCTGCCGCCCGGCGGCACTCGGAGCATCGAGCTCCGCGTCAGGCTGGAGCTGCCCGGACGGGCGCGACCGGCCGAGACCGCGGCGCCCCGGGGCCGCGGTGGCACCGCGCCCTGGGGCGAGGCGGCGGCGGAGGGCGACGACCCGCGGACGGCGGCCCTGTTGGAAGCCAGCCTCGACGATCTCCGCGCGCTGCTGGTCCGCGATCCGGGGCAGCCCGCCGACGTCCACCTCGCCGCGGGCGTCCCCTGGCGCTGCGGTCACCTCGCCCCCGCCGAGGCGCTGTGGGCGGCCCGGATGACACTGCCCCTGGGGGTCCGCCTCGCCGCGGGGACGCTGCGCACCCTGGCCCGCGCGCAACTGCCCGGGCCGCACGGGGACGGCGGTCGCATCCCCGGGGCGCTGCGGCACGCGGGAGCGCACCTGCCGCCCGGGTGCACGGGCGTCGAGGCGACCTTGCTGTTCCCCGTGGTCCTCGCCGAGGCCCGGCGATGGGGGCTGGCCGAGCGGGAGACCGAGGCCCTGCTGCCGGCCGCCGAGCGGTGCCTGGGGTGGCTGCGGACGGCGGTGGGGGAGGGCGGGTACCTCGCGGACCCGGTGCCGGGCGGGCCGTACCGCTGCGAGGTGCAGGCGCACGCGCACCGTGCCGCGTTGCTCGGCGCGGATCTCCTGGAGGCGTACGGCCGTCCCGGCGCGGAGCGGTGGCGGGACTGGGCGGGCGAGCTGCGGCGCCGCTTCCGGGACGACTTCTGGGCCGAGGACCCTGGCGGCGGGCGTCCCGTCGCCGCCCGGACGCCGGACGGGCGGCGGATACCGCATCTGGGATGCGCCGCCGCGCATCTGCTCGACACAGGTCTGCTCGGAGCCGGTGACTACGCCCCGGGGCTGCTCGACAAGGTGCAGACCGAGCAGTTGGCCAGGCTGCTCGGCGGGCCGGCGCTCGACTCGGGCTGGGGGCTGCGCAGCCTCGGGGCGAAGGAACCCGGGCACAATCCGTTCGGGCACCGCAGCGGGGCCGTGCGGGTCCATGAGACGGCCGTGGCCGTGGCCGGGCTGGCGGCCGCCGGTTTCGAGAAGGAGGCAGGAGGGTTGCTGCGAGGCACCCTCGACGCGGCCGAGGCCTTCGGATACCGACTGCCGGAGATGTACGCGGGGGAGCAGCGCACCACCGGCAGCGTGCCGCTGCCGCACCCGGCGGCCTGCCGTCCCGCCGCTGTCGCCGCGGCGGGCGCGGTCCAGCTCCTGACCACCCTGGCCGGGGTGCGCCCCGACGTGCCGGCGGGGAGCGTGGCGGTCCGCCCGCCACGGACCGCACCGCTGGGCGCCCTGCGGTTCACCGGACTGCGGGTCGCCGACCAGCCGTTCGCCGTGCGGATCAGCAGGCTCGGTCTGGGCATGGTCGAGGAAGCCGCCGACGGTCTTCAGCTGGGGGTGTGAGCGGGTGCGGGCCAAGCTGTCCGAAGGGACGTTGGTGAGCAGTGAACAAGACCCTGTTTATCGTCAAGCAGACGACTATGATCGCGTCATGCCCTACGACCCGTCGGCCTTTCCGCCCTTCGCCGTCACCGTCGACCTGGTCGTGCTCACCGTGCAGCGCCATGCGCTGTGCGCGCTGGCCGTCCGTCGAGGTGAGCCTCCCTACCAGGGGCGCTGGGCGCTGCCGGGCGGATTCGTCAGGGGTGACGAGGACCTGGCGACCGCGGCGGCCCGTGAGCTGGCCGAGGAGACCGGGCTGCATGCCCACGACCCGGCCGGGCCCGCCCCCGTGAACGCCGCGCACCTCGAACAGCTCGCCACCTACGGCGACCCGAAGCGCGACCCCCGCATGCGGGTCGTCAGCGTGGCGCACCTCGCCCTCGCGCCGGATCTGCCCGCCCCGCGCGCCGGCGGCGACGCGCGCAGTGTGCGGTGGGCGCCCGTGGAAGACCTGCTGGACCAGGAGGACGGCTACGGCCGCGACGGGGAGCTGACCGCGCCGCTCGCCTTCGATCACGCCCGCATCCTCGCCGACGGTGTCGAGCGGGCCCGCTCCAAGATCGAGTACTCCTCGCTGGCCACCGCCTTCTGCCCGCAGGAATTCACTGTCGGCGAGCTGCGCCGGGTGTACGAGGCGGTGTGGGGCGTCGCCCTGGATCCGCGCAACTTCCATCGCAAGGTCACGGGCACCCCCGGATTCCTGGTGCCCACCGGCGGGACGACGACACGTCAGGGCGGCCGCCCCGCGCAGCTCTTCCGGGCCGGCGGGGCCACGTTGCTGAACCCGCCGATGCTGCGCCCCGAGGCGTAGGGCAAAGCCCGGACGCGGCCGGGTGCCCACGGCAGTCCCGTACCCACCCCGCCGCCGCGCGCCCGTCGCGGGATCGGTCGGGCTCGTAGCGTCCGTCCCGCTCCGGGGTGGGACACGGCCGCCCGGAAATGCTGACAGTACGGAGCAAATCGGGCATATCGGGTTACGGTGCTGCGGTACGTCCCAGCGTTCCGCGCGCCCCCGCAGCCCAGGGTTTCCGCGCCGAGCCGGCCCACGCCCCGCGGGAGAAGCCATGATCCAGGCCATCGGGCTGACCAGCGCCCCCCGCCGCAACCACCCTCCCGCCGTCGACGACCTCACCTTCGAGGCCCGCCCCGGCCGGGTCACCGTTCTGCTCGGTGAGCCCGGGGCGGGCAAGACCAGCGCGCTGCGGCTCATGCTGCGGCTCGACCCCGGGCGCGGGGTCGCGCTGTTCCGCGGCCGCACGCTCGACCGGGTCGCCCACCCCACCCGCGAGATCGGCGTGCTGCTCGGCGACGTCCCCGGCCACCCCGCCCGCACCGCCCGCGGTCATCTGCGGATGCTCTGCGCCGTAGCCGGGGTGCCCGCGGAGCGCGCCGACGACGTCCTCGAGGTCGTCGGGCTCAGCGGCCTCGCCGACCAGCGCCTCGGCGACTTCTCCCTCGGCATGGACCGCCGTCTCGGCCTCGCCGCGGCGCTCCTCGGCGACCCGCACACCCTGCTGCTCGACGAACCCGCCGAAGGCCTGTCGCCGCGTGAGACGGCCTGGCTGCACGGCATGCTGCGCGGCTACGCCGCCCAGGGCGGTGCCGTTCTCGTCACCTCCGGCGACCCCAGGGAGGCGGCCCGCATCGCTGACCAGGTCGTCACCGTCGAACGGGGCCGTCTCGTCGCCGACCAGGAGGCCGCGGCCTTCGCCCGTACCCGGCTACGCCCCCGGGTCGCCGTCCACTCGCCGTTCGCGAGCCGCCTCGCCCACCTCCTCACGGTCGAGGCCGACGTGGTGCGCGCGTCCCCCGACGGGCCCCCCGTGGAAGTGACGCACGAGGGCGGCAGCCGGATCAGCGTCTACGGCAGCAGCTGCGCCGCCGTCGGTGAGACCGCCTACCGCCACGGCATCCTCGTGCACCGCCTGGCCGACGAGACCGGGGACACCGGCCCCGTGTCCCCCCTGCACCGTGCCGACGGCCGCCGCCCCGACACCACGGATCCTGCGGCCGCCGCGGATCCGGAAGCGGCGCCCGGAGAGACCCCCGGAGAGACCCCCGGAGAGACCCCCGCTGTGGAGCCCGCCGCCGGCGCCGGCCCCTCGCCCCAGGCCATGCCGACCTCACGCTCGCAGGCCCGCCTCCAGCCCAGGCTGCCTGCCCCCGGCCCCGTCTGGCCGCTGCTCTACGAACTGCGCCGCGCCACGGGCGTGCGGGCCGGCTGGATCACCGGAGCCGTCGCCCTCGCGGCCTCACTCGTGGCCTCCGTGCTGCTCGCCCGCACCGGCGGCACCACGGCGCTGCGCCTCCTCACCGGCTGGCCGGCGCTGCTGCCGCTCCCTCCGGCCGCCTTCGGCGCGGGGCTGCTCGGGGCCCTCGCCTTCGGCCAGGAGTTCCGCTATCCGGCACTGGCGCCGGACCAGGGCACCGTCCCCCGCCGCCTCGGGCTGCTCGTCGCCAAGCTCGTGGTCACGGCGATGGCCGCCCTGCTGCTCGCCTTCGCCTCCCTCGGCCTCGACGCGGCCGTCCTGAGGCTGCTCTTCGGCGACCCCGCCGCCCACCTCCCCGCCGACTGGGCTCTCACGCTCGTCGGCTGGGCCGGGCTCACCCTCGGCTGCGCGTGGGCCGGCCTGCTCGCCGCGGGGGTGTTCCGGTCCACCACCCTGGGGCTGGTGGCGGTGCTCGCGGTGCCCGCCCTCGTGATGCCTGTCCTGGGCGGGGTGTTCACCCACCCGACGGCCCGTTCCCTGGTGGGGCTGCCGGAGCGGTTGCGTGCGACGGTGCTGGTGCAGTGGCCGTCCGGGGTGGACCGAGCGCTCTCCGCGGCCCTGCGGCTGATGTCCCAGCCCGTCGGCTGGGCGCTGACGCTGTCCCTGGCGGCGCTTCTCGGGGCGTACGTGCTCACCGTGTTCCGCGGCAGGCCGCGTTGAGCGGCGGCCGGCGGGGCGGGTGCCGGGCCGCGTGGCTCCGGTGGGACGCGGCCGGAGACGGCGGGAGACGGCCGGGGCCGGTCGCTCACCGGGGAGCGTCAGCCGCTCCGGAGGCAGTCGCCCTGCTCGAGTTGCCGGACCGGGCGCGCGTGGTAATGGCCTCGCTCCCGAGCCCCGGCCCGCACGCCGTCCCTCGCCCCCGCGACGGGATCACACCGCGTAATCATGCCCGGCACCCAAGTCCCGGCCTCGGCAGAATTGTCGTCACGCTCCGCACTCGCCCTCCCGGAGAGGGCGCCCGATTCCGTCCGATTGAGCGTCAATTGTGAGGTAATGCGCGATCACCCTTTCGTGTGCTTTTCACCAAAGACCTCAAGGGCTCTCAACGTGTCGCCGACAAAGGATGCGTGAGTACCCTTGCGCACACCATGATGACCGCGGCTCGCCCCGCCGACTCCGGCCTCGCAGGATCGGGCGAGCTTGACCGTTACTCCTACGCGGAGGCCCCCGGGGTCGACCGCGGGGCGTCGTCCGCCTGGGACGGCGACGCGGAGCTGAGCCGGGCCGGCCGCCGCGCGGCCGGCAGCCGTGGCCGAGGGCTGCACGGCCAGCTCGTCCAACAGCTGGGCCAGATGATCGTCTCCGGCGACCTGGGCGCCGACCGCCCGCTCGTCCCGGAGGAGATCGGGCAGCGCTTCGAGGTCTCCCGGACCGTCGTCCGCGAGTCCCTGCGCGTCCTCGAAGCGAAGGGCCTGGTCAGCGCCCGGCCCAACGTCGGCACCCGCGTCCGCCCCGTCAGCGACTGGAATCTCCTCGACCCGGACATCATCGAATGGCGGGCCTTCGGGCCCCAGCGGGAAGACCAGCGCCGCGAGCTGTGCGAGCTGCGCTGGACCATCGAGCCGCTCGCCGCCCGGCTCGCGGCCGGACACGGGCGCGAGGACGTCCAGCAGCGTCTCGCCGACATGGCCGAGATCATGGGCCACGCGCTGACCCAGGGTGACTCCCTCACCTTCTCCCGCGCCGACGCCGAGTTCCACTCCCTCCTCCTCCAGGTCGCGGGCAACCGCATGCTCGAGCACCTCTCGGGCATCGTCTCCGCCGCCCTGCACGTCTCGGGCGCCCCGGTCAGCGGCTGCGACCGCCCCACCGAGACCGGGGTCGGCCAGCACCTGCGGATCGTGGACGCCGTGGGCTCGGGAGACGCCGCCGGGGCGGAGGCCGCGATGCGTCAGCTGCTCATCACCCACCCCGACGTCGAGCGCGTGGTGCCCGCCCCCCGCGAGCACTGATCGCGGGACCGGGGCCGTACGGACGGGGCCGTACGGGCTGGGTCGTACGGCCGGATCCGTACGCGCGGGGCCGCGGTGGCGGCTCGCGCGTACGACCGTGCGTGCGAGCCGTGTGGGCGGCCTCGCGAAGGGCCGGCGTGGGTCCGGCCCCGGGATGGGGCGCGACGGAACCGGGTGATCTGTCCAATTCGATGGTTATTCGCTCCGATATGGGGTGTGACTCGGGCCACGAGGATTGGGCGTAACGCTGTCCGGCGAAGCGCGATGACTAAAGAGGTGGCAGACGCGGAGGGAATACGGGCCTCGATCGAGGTGCTGTGTTGCTCTGCACTCCCGCCCGCGCCGTCGGTTCATCCAATGCCGGCGGTCGTCGGCTCCGGTCCGCTACGGACGGGGCCGGAAGCCGTTTCCATCGTTCCGAGAGGTTGTTCGTGTCGGCCAGCACATCCCGTACGCTCCCGCCGGAGATCGCCGAATCCGAGTCTCTGATGGCGCTCATCGAGCAGGGAAAGGCCGAGGGGCAGATCGCCGGCGACGACGTGCGTCGGGCCTTCGAGGCTGACCAGATTCCGCCAACCCAGTGGAAGAATGTTCTGCGCAGCCTCAACCAGGTCCTCGACGAGGAGGGTGTGACGCTGATGGTCAGTGCCGCAGAGGCGCCCAAGCGCACCCGCAAGAGCGTCGCAGCGAAGAGCCCGGCGAAGCGCACCGCCACCAAGGCCGTCTCGTCCAAGACGGTCACGGCCAGGTCCACGTCCTCCGTCACGTCCGCCCAGGGTGGCGCGTACGGGGACGACGAGGGTGACGAGGCCATGGGCGCGCCCGCCAAGAAGACCGCCGCCAAGAAGGCGACGGCCAAGAAGACGGTGGCGAAGAAGGCCACCGCCAAGAAGACGGCGGCCAAGAAGACCGCCTCCAAGAAGGACGCCGACGAGCTTCTCGACGACGAGATCGTCGAGGAGACCCCCACCCCGGGCAAGGGTGACGACGAGGACGAGACCGGCGAGAACAAGGGCTTCGTCCTCTCCGACGACGACGAGGACGACGCCCCCGCGCAGCAGGTCGCGGTGGCCGGTGCCACGGCCGACCCGGTCAAGGACTACCTCAAGCAGATCGGCAAGGTCCCCCTCCTCAACGCCGAGCAGGAGGTCGAGCTCGCCAAGCGCATCGAGGCCGGCCTGTTCGCCGAGGACAAGCTGGCGAACTCCGACAAGCTCGCGCCGAAGCTCAAGCGCGAGCTGGAGATCATCGCCGAGGACGGCCGCCGCGCCAAGAACCACCTCCTGGAGGCCAACCTCCGCCTGGTGGTCTCGCTGGCCAAGCGCTACACCGGCCGCGGCATGCTCTTCCTGGACCTCATCCAGGAAGGCAACCTCGGTCTGATCCGCGCGGTCGAGAAGTTCGACTACACCAAGGGTTACAAGTTCTCGACCTACGCGACCTGGTGGATCCGCCAGGCGATCACGCGCGCGATGGCCGACCAGGCCCGCACCATCCGTATCCCGGTGCACATGGTCGAGGTCATCAACAAGCTCGCGCGTGTCCAGCGCCAGATGCTCCAGGACCTGGGCCGTGAGCCCACCCCGGAGGAGCTGGCCAAGGAGCTCGACATGACCCCCGAGAAGGTCATCGAGGTCCAGAAGTACGGCCGTGAGCCGATCTCCCTCCACACCCCCCTGGGTGAGGACGGCGACAGCGAGTTCGGTGACCTCATCGAGGACTCCGAGGCGGTCGTGCCGGCCGACGCGGTCAGCTTCACGCTCCTCCAGGAGCAGCTGCACTCCGTCCTGGACACGCTCAGCGAGCGCGAGGCGGGCGTGGTCTCCATGCGCTTCGGCCTCACCGACGGTCAGCCGAAGACCCTCGACGAGATCGGCAAGGTCTACGGGGTGACGCGTGAGCGCATCCGTCAGATCGAGTCGAAGACGATGTCCAAGCTGCGTCACCCGTCGCGTTCTCAGGTCCTGCGCGACTACCTGGACTAATCCGTCCCCCCTCCACCCGGCCCCTCCGCGGGCGCCGGGTGGAATGCAGAACGAATGCCGCGAGGCCCGGTACCCCCGGAAGAGGGGCCGGGCCTCGCGGCATTTCGGCTGCCCGGACCGCCGCGCTTTCCCGCCGACCGGTCCATCTTCCGGATGCGCCGATTGCCATTCGGCTTGACCCTGGGTATGCGACTAACTCCGCAGGGTCAGGAGACTGTATGCGTGCACTGAGCTACCCGCTCGCCGGCGCGGTGGCGCTGCTGCTGGCGGCCCCCGGTCCGGCCGCCGCGGACCGGCTGGTCATCGGCGGGCAGCCCGTCAACGTCTCCGAGGCGCCCTGGGCGGTCGCTCTGGCGAGCCGTGATCGGTTCGGTGCCGCGAGATCGGGGCAGTTCTGCGGCGGGGTCCTGGTGAGCCGCACGAAGGTCGTCACCGCCGCGCACTGCCTCAGCCACGAGGTGCTCGGTGTCGACGTGGGCGAGGCGAGGGACCTCCGGGTGATCGTGGGACGCGGTGATCTGCGCAGCGGGAGCGGCGCCGAGGTGGCGCTGCGGGACACCTGGGTCAACCCCGGGTTCGACGCGACGACCAACGCCGGGGACGTCGCCGTACTCACTCTGGCGGAACAGGTGCCGGCGAATTTTCCGATCGCCCTGGCGCAGGCGGGCGACCAGGCCTATCGGCCCGGCACGCCGGCCAAGGTGTACGGCTGGGGCGACATGCTGGGCAACGGCACGTACGCGCAGACGCTGCGCGCGGCCGGGGTGTTCGTCCTGGGCGACGTCTTTTGCGAGCAGGCGTATCCGGGCGGCCCGGAGGGTGCGTACCGGCGGGCTTCGATGCTGTGCGCAGGGCGGCCGGAGGGCGGGCGGGACGCGTGCCAGGGGGACAGCGGCGGGCCGCTCGTGGCCAGGGGGAAGCTGGTCGGGCTGGTGTCCTGGGGGAGCGGTTGCGCCCAGCCCGGGCACCCCGGGGTGTACACGCGGATGTCGGCGGTCGCACCGCTGGTGGCGGCTCACAAGGGCGGGGCCGCGCCGCAGAGCGCGTCGCCGGCCGTGCCGCCGGTGGTGACCCCCCTCCTGCCGCCGGACGTGTCGCAACCGGTCCAGCAGGTACCGACCCGGACTCAGCCGGCACCCGCTCCGGAGGGCGCCGGGCAGGCATCCGCACAGACCGGCCCGCAGCTCCCGCCGCGGATCGCCCCGCAAGCCGCCCCGCAGCCCCCCTCGCGGCCTGCGGACGGGATCGCGCCGCAGGGTACGGGCCTGCCCAGGCGGGGCCCGCAGTGAGCCTCCTGGGGCCGTCCGATCCCCGTCCCCCGGCGAGGGCGGGTGCGCGAAGGGTGCCCGGACGCACGAGAGCGGGCGGCCTCCCCCGTGGGGGTGGCCGCCCGCGGCTGCCCGGCCCTGGATGGCCGGACCTCGCTCGTCGTCGGATGCGATGTGTCAGCTATCCGCTGCGGACTCAGCGGTCCTCATCGGACGCGGACGCCGGAGCAGCGGTGAGCCGCTCCGTCTCGTCCTGTATCTCCGCGGCGATCTTCTTGAGTTCTGGCTCGAACTTGCGCCCATGGTGAGCGCAGAAGAGCAGTTCACCGCCGCTCATGAGAACGACGCGCAGGTAAGCCTGAGCGCCGCACCGGTCGCAGCGGTCAGCGGCCGTCAGCGGGCTCGCGGGGGTCAGAACAGTAGTCACGTCGCCTCTTCTCTAGCTCGACGAGCTGTCGTACCAGGGTCAACATCCAACCAGGCCGAAAACGTTCCCGCTCGTGGCTTTTCCTCGAAACTTCCTTCCGAGTGGGCCGGATCTTGACGGTTGGCGGCGAATGAGCCGTATTGCGTGGGCTTACGGTTTCACGTCGCTGGGGGTCTTTCGTCCGCCCGGCCGGCTTGCCGGGTTGTTCTTGAGGACGTGCCCGGAGCCTAAATGGTTCATGCCTCCAAGGGAACGTGATGTGCACGTCACTCCATCGGGGTATCGAACACCTGAGCGAAGCTGGACTAGCATGGGCGCTCCCATGGGTGGCGGCACAAAGGCTCTACCAGGCCTCGGTACCCTCTGAACGGCGAACGAGCCACCACTGCGCCCGTACCCGGGCCAGTACAGAAATTCAGCGAGGAGCGAACCGCGTGACCGCCGAAACGTCCGTGCCGTCCACTGCGTTGCTGACCGGGGCAGACCGGGACGGATCCAACTACACCGCGCGGCACCTGCTCGTCCTCGAGGGTCTCGAAGCCGTCCGCAAGCGCCCCGGAATGTATATCGGCTCCACCGACAGCCGCGGTTTGATGCACTGTCTCTGGGAAATCATCGACAACTCCGTCGATGAGGCGCTCGGCGGATACTGTGACCGCATCGAGGTGATCCTCCACGAGGACGGCTCCGTGGAGGTGCGGGACAACGGCCGCGGCATCCCCGTGGACGTCGAGCCCAAGACCGGGCTGTCCGGCGTCGAGGTCGTGATGACCAAGCTGCACGCCGGCGGAAAGTTCGGCGGCGGCTCGTACGCGGCCTCCGGCGGTCTGCACGGCGTCGGCGCGTCCGTCGTCAACGCGCTCTCCGCCCGCCTGGACGTCGAGGTCGACCGCAACAGCAGGACGCACTCGATCAGCTTCCGGCGCGGCGTCCCCGGCATCTTCACCGAATCCGGTCCGGACGCGCCCTTCGACCCCGCCAACGGCCTCCTCAAGGGCAAGAAGGTCCCCAAGGCCCGCACCGGCACCCGCGTCCGCTACTGGGCGGACCGCCAGATCTTCCTCAAGGACGCCAAGCTCTCCCTGGAGAACCTCTACGGGCGGGCCCGGCAGACCGCGTTCCTCGTGCCGGGGCTGACCATCGTCGTCCGCGACGAGCGGGGGGTCGAGAGCGAGACCGCCACCGAGGAGACCTTCCGCTACGACGGGGGCATCAGCGAGTTCTGCGAGTACCTCGCGCAGGACAAGGCCGTCTGCGACGTGCTCCGGCTGACCGGGCAGGGCACCTTCAAGGAGACCGTGCCGGTCCTCGACGACCGCGGCCACATGACCCCCACCGAGGTCACCCGTGAGCTCGGGGTGGACATCGCCCTGCGCTGGGGCACCGGCTACGAGTCGAACGTGAAGTCCTTCGTCAACATCATCGCCACCCCCAAGGGCGGCACGCATGTGGCCGGATTCGAGCGCTCGATCGCCAAGACCGTCAACGAGGTCCTGCGCTCGTCCAAGCTGCTGCGGGTCGCCGAGGACGACGTCGTCAAGGACGACGCCATGGAGGGGCTCACCGCGGTCGTGACCGTCCGGCTGGCCGAGCCGCAGTTCGAGGGGCAGACCAAGGAGGTCCTGGGTACCTCGGCCGCCTCGCGGATCGTGGCGAACGTGGTCGCCAAGGAGCTCAAGGCGTTCCTGGCCTCCACCAAGCGCGACGCCAAGCAGCAGGCGCGCGCCGTCCTGGAGAAGGTCGTCGCCGCGGCCCGTACCCGCATCGCCGCCCGGCAGCACAAGGAGGCCCAGCGGCGGAAGACCGCCCTGGAGTCCTCCTCGCTGCCGGCCAAGCTCGCCGACTGCCGCAGTGACGACGTCGAGCGCAGCGAGCTGTTCATCGTCGAGGGCGACTCGGCGCTGGGCACGGCCAAGCTGGCCCGGAACTCCGAATTCCAGGCCTTGCTGCCGATCCGCGGCAAGATCCTCAATGTCCAGAAGTCGTCGGTCTCCGACATGCTCAAGAACGCCGAGTGCGGCGCGATCATCCAGGTGATAGGAGCCGGATCCGGCCGGACCTTCGACATCGACGCCGCGCGGTACGGGAAGGTCATCTTCCTCGCCGACGCCGATGTCGACGGCGCGCACATCCGCTGTCTGCTGCTCACGCTCTTCCAGCGCTACATGCGGCCGATGGTCGAGGAGGGACGGGTCTTCTCGGCCGTTCCCCCACTGCACCGGATCGAGCTGACCCGCCCCAAGAAGGGGCAGGACAAGTACATCTACACCTACTCCGACAGCGAGTTGCGTCAGACGCTGATGGACCTGGACCGCAAGAAGGTGCCCTACAAGGACGGCATCCAGCGCTACAAGGGTCTCGGTGAGATGGACGCCGACCAGCTGGCGGAGACCACGATGGACCCGCGCCACCGCACCCTGCGCCGGATCAACATCAGCGACCTGGAGGCGGCCGAGCGCGCCTTCGACCTGCTGATGGGCAATGAGGTCGCGCCGCGCAAGGAGTTCATCACCAACTCCGCCGCCACCCTGGACCGCTCCCGCATCGACGCCTGACCGGGGCGGGCCGTCAGCCCCCGCGCCTCCGGCCGGAGAGAGGATCTCCGGCCGGAGGCGCACCCGTGCCCGGATCCGTCCGGGTCCCGGGTATCTCCGTCACTCGGTGTCTCCATCACCTGATGGGGTGAACGTCCCGGTATTGAGGGGATCCGGATCTCCCTGTTCTGACCATTCTTGGGCCCCGGCCAACGAGGGCGGCGACCAAGGAGAGTTCGGTGGAGAAGGACGACGAAGGCGATGCCGGAACGGTTCGCCTGAAGGGTGACCCCACGCCGTGCGAGTCGCATGAGCCGCAGGCTTCGGGCGAGCCGCACGCGCCCCATGAGGGCCGAGAGGCCGCGCGTGATCCCTCCGGTGTCTACCGGGAGGTCCAGCGCAGTGCCGCCTTCCGCGAAGTGCGCGGTCGCTACCGCGGGTTCGCCTTCCCCGTGACCGTCGCCTTCCTCGGCTGGTACCTCGGTTACCTGGTGCTGGCGACCGCCGCACCGCAGCTGATGGCCCGGCCCGTGGCCGGTGCGATCAACGTCGCGATGCTCCTCGGGCTCGGCCAGTTCGCTACGACCTTCCTGCTCACCTGGGCCTACGCCCGGCACGCCCGGCTGCGCCGCGACCCGGAGGCCCTGGAGCTGCGCTGGGCGGTCGCGCTGGAGACGCAGCAGGGGCCGGCGCGGGCGGGCGGGCGGGTCCCGCCGATGCGGGAGGAAGCGCGTTGACCGGCACGCATCAGGGCCTGGCGCTGGGCCTGTTCAGCGTCATCGTCGTGGTCACCCTCGCCATCAGCGCCTGGGCCGGGCGGGTGCGGCGCGGCTCGCCCGAGGAGTTCTACGCGGGCGGGCGGATGTTCTCCCCCATGGAGAACGGTTTCGCCATCGCCGGTGACTACATGTCCGCCGCCTCCTTCCTCGGGATCTCCGGGCTCATCGCCCTCTACGGCTACGACGGCATGCTCTACTCCGTCGGCTTCCTCGTCGCCTGGCTCGTCGTGCTGTTCCTCGTCGCCGAACTCGTCCGCAACTGCGGGCGGTTCACCCTCGCCGACGTCCTGGCCGCCCGGATGGGCGAACCGCGGGTCAGGACGGCCGCCGGCATCTCCTCCGTCACCGTCTCGGTCGTCTACCTGGTCGCCCAGATGGTCGGGGCCGGCAGCCTGATGGCCCTGCTGCTGGGCGGTACGGGCGGCCGGGCCCGCACCTGGACGGTCATCGGCGTCGGCGCCCTGATGGTCCTCTACGTCACCCTCGGCGGCATGCGGGCCACCACCTGGATCCAGATCGTCAAGGCCGTCCTGCTGATGGGCGGCACGATCGCGCTGACCACGCTCGTACTGATCCGCTTCCACGGCGACATCTCGGCCCTGCTCACCACGGCCGCCGACCGCAGCGGGCACGGCCGGAACTTCCTCGCGCCGGGTTTGAAATACGGCGGCGACTGGACGGCCCGACTGGACTTCATCAGCCTCGGCCTCGCGCTGGTCCTCGGCACCGCCGGGCTCCCGCACATCCTCTCGCGCTTCTCCACCGTGCCGACCGCCCGCGCCGCCCGCCGGTCGGTCGTCTGGTCGATCGGCCTCATCGGCGGCTTCTACCTGATGACGATCGTCCTCGGCTTCGGAGCCGCCGCCGTGCTCGGCACCGACGCCGTGCGCGCCTCCAGCCCCTCCGGGAACACGGCCGTACCGCTGCTCGCCCTCGACCTCGGCGGCGGCGCGGGCTCCACCGGCGGAACGATCCTCTTCGCCGTCGTCGCGGCCGTCGCCTTCGCCACCATCCTCGCGGTCGTCGCCGGGGTCACCCTCGCCTCCTCCGCGTCCGTCGCCCACGACCTCTACGCCACGCTCAGCCGCCGGACGGGCCGCGGGGCGCGCGGCGAGGTCGCGGTCGCGCGCGTCGCGGCGGTCGTCACCGGCGCGGTCGCCATCGGCCTCGGGCTGCTCGCCCAGAACCTCAACGTCGCGTTCCTGGTGGGTCTCGCCTTTGCCGTCGCGGCCTCCGCAAACCTTCCCGTGCTGCTCTATGCGCTCTTCTGGCGGCGGTTCACCACGCGCGGCGCCGTCTGGTCCGTCTACGGGGGCCTGGTGCCCGCCCTGGCGCTCGTCGTCCTCTCCCCGGTCGTCTCCGGCGGCCCGGGGGCGGTCTTCCCCGGCCTCGACTTCGACCTGTTCCCGCTGGAGAACCCGGGCCTGGTCTCCGTGCCGCTCGGCTTCCTGGCCGGCTGGCTCGGCACCCTCACCTCATCCGAGCCCGCCGACGAGGCCGGCCACGCCGAGGCCGAGGTGCGCTCACTGACGGGCGCCGGGGCGGCCTGAGCGCGCACCCGGCCGGTGCCGGGTCAACGGGCCGCCCAGGCGTAACGGTGCTCCGGGCGGCCCGTCTCGCCGTACCGGAGGGTGAGACTCAGCCTGCCGGACTCCTCCAGCCGCTTGAGATAGCGCTGCGCCGTGGAACGGCTGAGGCCCGAGCGCTCCGCGACCTCGTGCGCCGACAGGGGACACGCCGCGGCCGAGAGCACCTGGCGGATCAGCTCGGCGGTCGGCGCGGAATGCCCCTTGGGCAGGGGAGCGGCGGTCGCGGCGGTGCGCAGGGTGCCGAAGATCCGGTCCACCTGGTCCTGCCCCGCCTCCTCCGCGTCGTCGAGGGTCCGGCGCAGCTGTGCGTAGGCCTCCAGCTTCACCCGCAGCGCCGGGAAGGCGAACGGCTTGACCAGATACTGCAGGGCGCCGTAGCGCATCGCCGTCTGCACGGTCGCGATGTCGCGGGCGGCCGTCACCATGATCACGTCGGTGAGGTGGCCCTGCTGCCGGATCCGGCGGACCAGCGACAGCCCCGTCTCGTCCGGCAGATAGTGGTCCAGCAGCACCAGATCGATGCCACCGCGCTCCAGCATCGCCAGGGCCTGTGCCGCGTTATGGGCCTTGGCCACGACGTGGAAGCCGGGAACGCGCGCGACATACGCGGCGTTGATCTCGGCGACCCGGAAGTCGTCGTCCACGACCAGGACTTCGATCACTGGTTCACCCCTTCGTTCTTCTCGTCTCTGTGTCCCCGTCACCGCGGTCACCGTGCTCACCGCTTCGCTCCTTCGAATTCCCGCAACGCCTCCGGCAGCTCCACGGTGAACACCGCACCGCCGCCGTCCCGTTCGCCCACCCGGGCCGAGCCGCCGTACCGCTCGGCCAGCCGCCGTACGAGCGAGAGGCCGAGGCCGCGGCGGCGGTGCGCGGGCGGCTCCTTGGTGGACCAGCCGTCGGTGAACACCAGCTCCGCGGCCCCTTCGGGGACGCCCGGGCCGTTGTCCGAGACCCGCAGGACGACCGTGGAGCCCTCCGCCCGCAGCTCCACCTCCACGAAGGGTTCGGCCGCGGGCGGCCCACCGGCCGTGACCCCGCGCACGGTCCCGGCGGCGTCCAGGGCGTTGTCCACGAGATTGCCGAGCACGGTGACCAGGTCCCGCGAGTCCACCACGCGATGGGGCAGATGCGTCGCCTCGCTCACCCGCAGCGCCACCCCCCGCTCCGCCGCGACCGCGCTCTTGCCCACCAGCAGGGCGCTGACCATCGGCTCGCGCACCCGCTCGGTGACCTGTTCGGCCGTGGCCCGGTGCGCGCCGGTGACCTCCGTGACGAACGCCACGGCCTGCTCGTACAGGCCCAGTTCCAGCAGTCCGACGATGGTGTGCAGCTGATTGGCGTGCTCGTGGTCCTGGGCGCGCAGCGCATCGGTCAGCCCCCGGATGCCGTCCAGCTCGCGGCCGAGGAGCTCCAGCTCGGTGCGGTCGCGCAGCGTCGCCACCGCCCCGCCGTCGGCCGTGTCCATCCGGTTGGCGACCAGGACCCGGCCGCCCCAGACGGTGAGCAGGTCCGCCCCCGCGACCCGCCCGGCCAGCACATCGGTGGTCCGGCCGGGCGGCAGGACGTCGTCGAGCGGGCGCCCGGTGGCCTCCGGGCCGAGACCGAGCAGCCGCTGCGCCTCGTCGTTGACCAGCCGCACCCGGCCGCGCCGGTCGAGGGCGAGCACTCCCTCGCGGATGCCGTGCAGCATGGCCTCACGCTCGTCGAGGAGGGCGGATATCTCGGAGAGCTCGATGCCGTGCGTGCGCTTGCGCAGCCGCCAGGAGACGGCGCACGCGGCCAGCGCGCCCACGCCGAGCGCGGCGCCCGCGTACATCAGCACGCCGGGCACGGCTTCCAGCCACAGCGCGCGCACGCTGCCGTAGGCGATGCCCACGGAGACGGCGCCGACGATGTCGCCCCGCTGGTCGCGCAGGGGCACCTTCCCGCGCGCGGAGCGGCCGAGGGTGCCGCGCTCGATGCCCGTCCACTCGCGTCCGGTCAGGGCCGGGCCCGGGTCGGTGCTGACGTGCCGGCCGATCTCCGAGGGGGTGGTGTGGGAGTAGCGGATGCCCTGGTTGTCGACCACCACGACATAGCTCGCGCCGGTGGCCCGCCGGACGCGCTCGGCCCCGGCCTGCACCGGGCCGCCGGGGGCGGGCCGGTGGGCCAGCAGATCGTGGGCGAGGCCGGGCTGGGCGGCGGTGGTCTGCGCGATGGCCAGCGCCCGGTGCTCGGCCTGGTCGTCCAGCTGGGAGCCGAGCGGCGCGAGGAAGAGGCCCGCGGCGAGCGCGGTGACGCCGGTGGTGAGCAGCAACTGGACGAGGAGGACCTGGGCGAAGACGCGGCGGGGCCACCGGGGGCGCATGTATGTCCCTTTCGTGTCGTCGCCCCGTAGCGGAGCACGGCATTGCGGCTTCAGCGGTCTGAACCGGTGGCCGCGTCGAACGTAGCGGGACCAGGCCCCCCGGCCCAGCCTCGTGTCGCATTCGTTGCGGTAGCGCGAGCAAAACGAGCAGAACAGGGTTCGTGCTCTGAAGTCCCACAGTGCTCACAAGTCTGCCCATGTGTCGCAGGGCACACCTACCCTCCAGCCCGTGCCGACCCCGCCCGTGACCGCGGGACGGAGGAGCCGACGGCGGAGGCGGACGGATGGACAGCGGCAGCCCGGGCGATGCCCCGGCGATCGAGCTGCGGGGTGTGAGCAAGGTGTTCCGCACCCCGTCGGGCGGCGCCCACCCGGCTGTACGCGACCTCGATCTGGCCGTCGGACCGAGCGAGTTCGTGGCGGTCGTGGGGCCGACCGGATGCGGCAAGTCCACCGTCCTCACCCTGGTCAGCGGGTTGGACGAGCCGACCGAGGGGGACGTGCTGATCGGTGGCGAGCCGGTGACCGGGATCCGGCCCGAGGTCGGCTTCGTCTTCCAGCAGGACGCGGTCTTCCCCTGGCGGACGGTCCTGTCCAATGTGATGGCCGGACCGCGGTTTCGCGGCGTACCGAAGGCGCGGGCGCGGGAACGGGCCCGCGACTGGCTCGCCCGGGTGGGCCTCACCGCCTTCGAGGACCGCTATCCGCACCAGCTCTCCGGCGGCCAGCGCAAACGCGTCGCCCTCGCCCAGACCTTCGTCGGCGACCCCCGCATTCTGCTCATGGACGAGCCGTTCTCGGCCCTCGACGTCCAGACCCGGGCCCTGATGTCGGACGAACTGCTGGAGCTGTGGGGCGGCTCGGCCGCCTCCGTCGTCTTCGTCACCCACGACCTGGAGGAGGCGATCTCCCTGGCCGACCGGGTCGTGGTCATGACCGCCGGCCCGGCCACCGTCAAGAAGATCTTCCCGGTGGGCCTGCCCCGCCCGCGCAAGGTCGAAGCCGTGCGTCTGGAGGCGCGGTTCGTCGAGATCCACCGCGAGATCTGGACCTCGCTCGGCGAAGAGGTCCGCATCACCCGCGAGCGGGGGACCCATGCCGCCTGACCTCCGCACCGCCCCCGCGACCGAGGACCGCCGCGCGGGAGGGCGCACGCGAGCCCGGGCACGCGCCGCCCGCCGCCGCGGCCTGCTGGTCCACGGCACCCGGGTCCTGCTGCTCACCGCCGTACTGGGCGCCTGGGAGCTGCTGGCCCGCACCGAGGTCATCGACCCGTTCAACTTCTCGATGCCGTCGAGGATCTGGGACCAGATCGCGCAGTGGGCGGCGCACGGCACCGCGCAGGGCTCGCTCGGGGAACAGATCGGGTACACGCTCTACGAAGCCCTCCTCGGCTGGGTCATCGGCGTGACCTGCGGGGTGGTGCTCGGCATCACGCTCGGCCGCGTTCCCTTCCTCGCCGAGGTCCTCGGCCCGTACCTCAAGGTGCTCAACGCCCTGCCGCGCATCGTCCTCGCGCCGATCTTCCTGATCTGGTTCGGCCTCGGCCCCGCCTCCAAGGTCGCCTCGGCGGTCGTGCTGGTGTTCTTCCCCGTCTTCTTCAACGCCTTCCAGGGCGCGCGCGAGGTGGACCGCAACCTCGTCGCCAACGCCCGGATCCTGGGCGCGAGCAACCGCCGCGTGACCCTGCAGGTCGTCGTCCCCTCCGCGACCTCCTGGATCTTCACCAGCCTGCACATCAGCTTCGGCTTCGCGCTGATCGGCGCGATCGTCGGCGAGTACATCGGCGCCACCAAGGGGCTCGGACTGCTCGTCGCCACCTCGCAGGGGACCTTCAACGCGGCCGGCGTCTACGCGGCCATGGTGATCCTCGCCGTCGTCGCGCTCCTCGCGGAGGGGCTGCTGACCTTCGCCGAGAAGCGGCTCTTCCGCTGGAAGCCCGCCGCGCCGGGCGGCGAACGCTGACCCCGGACCCCGCCCGTTTCCCCTGGCTTCCCCCTGCTCTTCCGCGAGTTCCCCCCACAAACTCCCGCCGAATCCCCCCACCACGACCGTCACTCCTGACCATAAGGACCAGATGATGCGTACGTTCGGCAAGCTCACCAAAGTCTCCGCGACGGCCGTCGCGGGGGCGCTGTGTCTCGCCCTGGCCGGCTGTGCCGACGAATCGTCGTCGGACGGGGCAGGAGAGCGCAGCGAAGCGGTCAAGGGCGGCACCGTGAAGATCATGGTCGGCGGCCTGGACAAGGTCGTCTACCTGCCGGCGGTGCTCACCCAGCGCCTTGGCTACTTCCACGACGAGGGAGTGACGGTCAAGCTCCTGAGCGAGCCCGCGGGCGTGCAGGCCACCACCGCACTCGTCTCCGGCGACGTCCAGGGCGTGGTCGGCTTCTACGACCACACCCTCGACCTCCAGGCCAAGGGCAAGCGGGTGCAGTCCGTCGTCCAACTGGCCCGGACGCCGGGGGAGGTGGAGATCGTCTCGACGAGGGCCGCGGCCCACGTCGCCTCGCCCAGGGACTTCAAGGGCCGCAAACTCGGGGTCACCGGGCTCGGCTCCTCCACCGACTTCCTGACGAAGTACCTGGCGGTGAAGAACGGGGTGAAGGTCAGCGAGTTCACCCCGGTGGCCGTCGGCGCGGGCCAGACCTTCGTCTCCGCGCTCGAGCGGGGCTCGATCGACGGCGGCATGACCACCGAACCGACTGTCGCGCAGGTCCTCGCCAAGGGCCTCGGCAAGGTCCTCGTCGACATGCGTACCCCCGAGGGGTCCCGGGCCGCGCTCGGTGGGCTCTACCCCGCGTCGAGCCTCTACATGAACACCAGTTGGGTGGAGGGCCACAAGGAGACCGTCCAGAAGCTCGCCAACGCCATGGTCAGGACCCTCAAGTGGATGGCCGAGCACAGCGCCGAGGAGATCGCCGAGAAGATGCCCGCCGACTACGCCAAGGGCGGCAAGGACCTCTACGTGCGCGCGATCGAGAGCACGCTGCCGATGTTCACCAAGGACGGCGTGATGCCCGCCGACGGGCCGAGGACCGTCCACACGGTCCTCAAGTCCTTCGACCCCAGCCTGAAGAACGCCTCGTTGGACCTGGAGAAGACCTACACCAGCGAGTTCGTCAAGAAGGCCGGCTGAGGGACAGCGCCGGCGGCGAGCCCGTACGGGCCGCGGGGGACAGTGCGGCGTCGGACGAGGACAGCCGGTCGATCGACAGCACGTCCATCCGGGCCGGGCTGCCGAGCGCCCTGCCGCAGCTCTCCGGCCGCGGCGGCTCGGCGGCGCCCTGTTCGACGGTGACCCGCCAGGCGCGGCCGTCTGTGTGGCCGACGGTCACGAACCACAGCGGCGCCGCGCCCTCGGTGCGCACCACGTCCAGCGCGTCCGCGCCCTCCTCGCCGGTCAGGCCCCGGACCGCCAGGTCGGCGGCCTGGGCGGGGCGCTCCCAGGCCGAGCGGCCCCGGCAGTCCTCGATCGCGATGCGGCCGTCCCGCGCCGCCTCGAGGGCGTTCTTGACGCCGTGCGCGGTGGCCCGCCCGTACGCGTAGCCGTACGGCAGGACGAAGAGGGTCGGCGCGAACCGGTGCCCGCCGATGTGGGTGACCTCCCAGACCTCCAGGCCGCCCGACGCGGTCAGCTCGGCGGCGAGGGGGCGGCCGAGCAGGGCGCAGCAGCGGTCGCGCTTGCCGTTGGTGCACACGAGCGCGAGGGGGTCCCCGGCGTAGGGCTCCCACAGCCCGCCGTGCTCGCCCGCGCCGAGGGCGGCGAAGTCCAGGTCCGTCAGCAGGCCGGGGTCGGCGACGGAGGTCGTACGGATCCAGGAGCGGCCCGGCGCGGTGTGGGCGACGAAGACCCGCTGGGTGGCCGGTTCGTGGCAGTCGGCGTGCCGCCCGGGGCGGCGGATCAGCGCGATCCGCACCCCGGTGCCCTCGGCGGCGGCGTCGAGCGCCCGGCCGACGACGGGGTCGAGGTGGCTGGCGGTGAGGGCGTCCGAGCCCCACGGGCCGGGCTGCTCGAGCAGCAGCCACGTCGGCGCGGTGGCGGCGGTGCCGGCCAGCGGCTCGGTCAGGAGTCGGGATGCGGTAGCGCACGTGCTCACGAAGGTAAGCCTAACCTGACCCGGAGCGGGGTTGCGCGGTGGCCCGGTCATGTTGACGCGATACGACCACCGGGACGGCCCGGTGCGCACGGGCCGGAACGGGCCGTGGGGGCTGTCGGGACCGGCGGGGGACGGGCTGCGGGCCGGACCCGCCGGCACGCTCATATCCTGGGGCGGGTGGACGGTGCCCGGACCGCGTACGGACCAGTCGCCCGGCGCGGAAGCCGGACACCGCCGCTCCCTACGCGTGATGGAGGCGCCACCCCCTTGAACAGCACGGCCAGTACGGACAGCACGGCGAACGACCCGGACAACGACGAGAACGCGGCCGACGCCGCCGACATGGATCACCCGATCGGGGCCCTCGCAGCCGGTGGCCCCGCTCGGCCCGCAGGTCCCCAGATCCCGGTCGTCGTCCTCGCGGGCTTCCTGGGCTCCGGGAAGACCACCCTGCTCAACCATCTGCTGCGGCACAGCGGCGGCACCCGGATCGGCGCGATCGTCAACGACTTCGGCTCCATCGAGATCGACGCCATGGCGATCGCCGGGCAGGTCGACTCCACCGTCTCGCTCGGCAACGGCTGCCTGTGCTGCGCGGTCGACGCGAGCGAGCTGGACGTCTTCCTGGAGAAGCTCACCCGGCCCTCGGCCCGGCTGGACGTCATCGTCATCGAGGCGAGCGGGCTGGCCGAGCCGCAGGAACTGGTCCGGATGATCCTCGCCAGCGAGAACCCGCACATCGTGTACGGCGGACTGGTCGAGGTCGTCGACGCGGCGGAATTCGACGCCACCAGGGACCGGCACCCCGAGATCGACCGGCACCTCGCCCTCGCCGACCTCGTCGTGCTGAACAAGGCCGACCGGGTGGCCGAGGCGGAGCTCGGCCGGGTGCGCAAGACGCTCGGCGGCCTCTGCGACGGCACGGCCGTGATCCCCGCCTCGCACGGCCGGGTCGACCCGGAGCTGTTCTTCGACCGCAAGCCCAGGACCGAGACGATCGGCCAGCTCTCCTTCGAGGACCTGTACGCCGACAGCGACGACGACACCGGCGGCGAAGACGACGCGCACGACTGCCACGCGCACGACTGCCAGGGCCGTCACACCCACGCGGCGCATCTGCACGCCGCGTACGAGAGTGCCTCCTTCACCGCCGAGGAACCCATGAACCCGCGCCGGCTCATGGCGTTCCTCGACAACAGGCCCGACGGGCTCTACCGGATCAAGGGCTACGTCCACTTCGGGGCGGCCGACCCGCGCAACCGGTACGCGGTGCACGCCGTCGGCCGCTTCCTGCGCTTCTACCCGGCGCCCTGGGCGCGCGGCGCGCAGCGCCTCACCCAGCTGGTGCTGATCGGCTCGGGCATCGACGCCGAGGCGCTGCGGTGCGAGCTCGCGACCTGCCGGGAGACCGATCCGCAGGACGCCGCCACCGCCGACGAACACGGCATGTGGGGCGTCCTGCGGTACGCGCAGGGCTGACCGGCGGCTACACCGGCCCCGCCACGACGGCCACCGGCTTCGCCAGCGGCACGCCGGAGCCGTCGCGGCGCGGGTCGAGGTCCGGCAGCTCGACGGGGGTTCCGGCCGCGTTCGCGGCGCGGGCCGGCGACGCGCCCGCCCAGGCCAGCACCAGGCAGTCCTCGCCCTTGAGGAACCGCTGGCAGCGCACACCGCCCGTGGCCCGCCCCTTGCGGGGGTACTGGTCGAACGGCGTCAGCTTCGCCGTCGTCTCCGAGGCGCCGAGCAGTGTGCCGCGCGCGCCCGCCACGGTGAACACCACGGCGTCGCCCGCCGGGTCGATGGCTGTGAAGGAGATCACCTTCGCCCCGTCGGCCAGCTTGATCCCCGCCATGCCGCCCGCGGGCCGCCCCTGGGGCCGTACCTGCCCGGCCGGATAGCGCAGCAGCTGGGCGTCGTCCGTGACGAAGACCAGGTCCTCCTCGCCCGTCCGCAGCTCCACCGCGCCGACGACGCGGTCGCCGTCCTTGAGGCCGATGACCTCCAGCTCGTCCTTGTTGGCCGGATAGTCCGGGACCACGCGCTTGACGACGCCCTGCTCCGTGCCGATCGCGAGCCCCGGTGAGGACTCGTCCAAGGTGGTGAGGCAGACGATCCGTTCGCCGTCCTCCAGCGACAGGAACTCCGAGACCGGCGCGCCGCCCGACAGATTCGGCGCCGACGCCGTCTCCGGGAGCTGCGGCAGGTCGATCACCGGCAGCCGCAGCAGCCGGCCGGCCGAGGTGACCGCCCCCACGTCCGCCCGCGCGGTCGCCGGGACCGCCGAGACGATCACGTCGTGCTTGACGCGCTTGACCTCGCCGTGGTCGCTTTCGTGCGCGAACGGCTCGGCGCTGGCCGTACGGGCCAGCAGCCCGGTGGAGGACAGCAGCACCCGGCACGGGTCGTCCGCGACCTCCAGCGGCACGGCGGATACCGGCGAGCCCGCCGACTGCAGCAGTACCGTGCGACGGTCGGTGCCGAACTTCTTCGCCACGTCCGCCAGTTCGCCCGAGACGAGCTTGCGCAGCTCGGCGTCGGACTCCAGGATCCGGGTCAGCTCCTCGATCTCGCCGGTGAGCCGGTCGCGCTCCGACTCCAGCTCCACGCGGTCGAATTTCGTCAGGCGGCGCAGCGGGGTGTCGAGGATGTACTGCGTCTGCACCTCGGAGAGCGAGAAGCGCGCGACGAGTGACTCCTTGGCCTGCGCCGCGTTCTCACTCGATCGAATGATTCGGATGACCTCGTCGATGTCGATGAGGGCCACCAGCAGGCCCTCGACGAGGTGCAGCCGGTCCTGCCGCTTGCCACGACGGAACTCGCTGCGACGGCGCACGACCTCGAAGCGGTGGTCGACATAGACCTCCAGCAGCTCCTTGAGGCCCAGCGTCAACGGCTGGCCGTCCACCAGCGCGACGTTGTTGATGCCGAAGGACTCCTCCATCGGCGTCAGCTTGTAGAGCTGCTCGAGCACGGCCTCCGGGTTGAAGCCGTTCTTCACCTCGATGACCAGGCGCAGACCGTGGGAACGGTCGGTGAGGTCCTTGACGTCGGCGATGCCCTGGAGCTTCTTCGAGCCGACCAGGTCCTTGATCTTGGCGATCACCTTTTCCGGACCCACCGTGAAGGGGAGTTCGGTCACGACGATGCCCTTGCGGCGGGCCGTCACGTTCTCCACGGCGACGGTCGCACGGATCTTGAAGGTGCCGCGGCCGGTCTCGTAGGCGTCCCGGATGCCGCTCAGCCCGACGATCCGGCCGCCCGTGGGCAGGTCCGGACCCGGGACGAACCGCATCAGGGTGTCGAGGTCGGCGCCCGGGTGCTTGATCAGGTGCCGGGCGGCGGCGACGACCTCGCCCAGATTGTGCGGCGGCATGTTCGTCGCCATGCCGACCGCGATCCCGGTCGCGCCGTTGACCAGCAGGTTCGGATAGGCGGCCGGGAGGGCCACCGGCTCCTGCTCGCTGCCGTCGTAATTCGGCGTGAAGTCGACGGTGTCCTCGTCGATCGACTCCGTCATCAGTGACGTCGCCGCGGCCATGCGGGCCTCGGTGTACCGCATCGCGGCGGGCGGGTCGTCGTTGCCCAGCGAACCGAAGTTGCCGTGCCCGTCGACCAGCGGCACCCGCATGGAGAACGGCTGTGCCATGCGCACGAGGGCGTCGTAGATGGACGCGTCGCCGTGCGGGTGGAGCTTGCCCATCACCTCGCCGACGACGCGGGCGCACTTCACGTACGAACGCTCGGGGCGCAGCCCCATGTCGTTCATCTGGAACAGGATGCGGCGCTGGACGGGCTTGAGCCCGTCCCGGGCATCGGGCAGAGCGCGCGAGTAGATGACCGAGTAGGCGTACTCGAGGAAGGAGCCCTGCATCTCGTCGACGACGTCGATGTCGAGGATGCGCTCCTCGAAGTCGTCCGGCGGCGGGGTCTTCGTGCTGCGGCGGGCCATCGCGGCTGCGGCTCCTTCGATCGATTGCCGAGGTGGGGGGTCTGACGCCGACCATTGTGGACCGCGCCACTGACAACGCCGACCGCGACCCGTCCGTAAGAGCGCACCGTGACGGGAACTTCGCCAGATGTCAGCGCGCTTGCATACAGTGACAGAACTGTTCATCACGCTAGTCGCCGCGGCGGACGCCGCGGGACGGCGCGGGATTTTTCCAGCGATCGAAGGGACGTACATGCCCATGGGTCACACGGCCACGCAACAGGCCGGTACCGGCGGCCTGACAGCGACCGAGCACCGCCTGGCCAACGGCCTGCGGGTGGTGCTCTCCGAGGACCATCAGACCCCGGTCGCCGCGGTCTGCCTCTGGTACGACGTCGGCTCGCGCCACGAAGTCAAGGGCCGCACCGGCCTCGCCCACCTCTTCGAGCACCTCATGTTCCAGGGCTCGGCGCAGGTCAAGGGCAACGGCCACTTCGAGCTGGTGCAGGGTGCGGGCGGCTCGCTCAACGGCACCACCAGCTTCGAGCGCACCAATTATTTCGAGACCATGCCGGCCCACCAGGTGGAGCTGGCCCTGTGGCTCGAGGCCGACCGGATGGGGTCGCTGCTGACCGCCCTCGACGAGGAGTCGATGGAGAACCAGCGCGACGTCGTCAAGAACGAGCGCCGCCAGCGCTACGACAACGTGCCCTACGGCACCGCGTTCGAGAAGCTGACGGCGATGGCCTACCCCGACGGCCACCCGTACCACCACACCCCGATCGGCTCGATGGCCGACCTGGACGCCGCCTCCCTGGAGGACGCGCGCGCCTTCTTCCGCACGTACTACGCCCCGGGCAACGCCGTCCTGTCGGTCGTCGGCGACATCGACCCCGAGCGGACGCTCGCCTGGATCGAGAAGTACTTCGGCTCCATCCCCGCCCACGACGGCAAGCAGCCGCCGCGCGACGGCGCCCTTCCCGACGTCATCGGCGAGTAGCTGCGCGAGGTCGTGCGCGAGGAGGTCCCCTCCCGTGCCCTGATGGCCGCCTACCGCCTGCCGCACGACGGCACCCGTGAGGCCGACGCCGCCGACCTCGCCCTCACCGTCCTCGGCGGCGGCGAGTCCTCCCGGCTCCACAACCGCCTGGTCCGCCACGACCGCACCGCCGTCGCCGCGGGCTTCGGCCTGCTGCGGCTCGCCGGCGCCCCCTCGCTCGGCTGGCTGGACGTCAAGACGTCCGGCGGCGTCGAGGTCCCGGCCATCGAGACCGCCGTCGACGAGGAGCTGGCCCGCTTCGCCGCGGAGGGGCCGACCCCGGAGGAGATGGAGCGCGCCCAGGCCCAGCTGGAGCGCGAGTGGCTGGACCGGCTCTCCACGGTCAGCGGTCGCGCGGACGAACTGTGCCGCTACGCGGTCCTGTTCGGCGACCCGCAGCTCGCCCTCAGCGCGGTCAACCGCGTCCTGGAGATCACCGCCGAGGAGGTGCGGGAGGTCGCCGCGGCCCGGCTGCGCCCCGACAACCGCGCCGTGCTGGTGTACGAGCCGACCGCCCCCGAGGCCGACGAGAACGCAGGAAACGCAACGGAAAGCGAGACGGCCCAGTGAGCGACGCCGCACCCGCGAGCAGCACGCAGACCGCAGGCCCTTCGATGGAGTTCCACCCCCGGCCCCAGCCCGGCGAGGCCACCCCGTGGGCCTTCCCGGCCCCCGAGCGCGGTGAGCTGCCCAACGGCCTCACCCTGCTGCGCTGCCACCGACCCGGCCAGCAGGTCGTCGCCGTCGAGATCAACCTCGTGGCGCCCCTGGACGCCGAGCCGCAGGGGCTCGACGGCGTCTCCACGATCATGGCGCGCGCCCTGTCCGAGGGCACCGACAAGCACACCGCCGAGGAGTTCACGGCCGAGCTGGAGCGCTGCGGGGCCACCCTCGACGCGCACGCCGACCACCCCGGCGTCCGGGTCTCCCTGGAGGTCCCGGCCTCCCGGCTGCCCAAGGCTCTCGGCCTGCTCGCCGACGCCCTGCGCGCCCCCGCGTTCCCCGACGGCGAGGTCGAGCGCCTCGTCCGCAACCGGCTGGACGAGATCCCGCACGAGCTGGCCAACCCCGCCCGCCGGGCCGCCATGGCGCTCTCCAAGGAGCTCTTCCCCGCCGAGTCGCGGATGTCCCGCCCCCGCCAGGGCACCGAGGAGACCGTCGAGCGCATCGACGCCGCGGCCGTCCGCGCCTTCTACGAGGCGCACGTCCGCCCCGCCACGGCGACCGCCGTGGTCGTCGGCGACTTCACCGACGTCGACCTCGACAAGGCGCTGGCCGACACCCTCGGTGCGTGGACCGGCTCCTCCGCCGAGCCCCGGCCCGTACCGCCGATCACCGCGGACGACGCCGGCCGCGTCGTGATCGTCGACCGCCCCGGCGCGGTGCAGACCCAGCTCCTCATCGGCCGGATCGGCGGCGACCGGCACGACCGCGTCTGGCCCGCCCAGGTGCTCGGCACGTACTGCCTCGGCGGCACCCTCACCTCCCGCCTGGACCGCGTCCTGCGCGAGGAGAAGGGCTACACCTACGGCGTGCGCTCCTTCGGCCAGGTGCTCCGCTCGGCGCCCGACGGCACCGGCGCCGCGATGCTCGCCATCAGCGGCTCCGTGGACACCGCGTCCACCGGCCCGGCGCTGGCCGACCTGTGGACCGTGCTGCGCACCCTGGCCGCCGAGGGGCTGACCGACGCCGAGCGCGACGTCGCCGTGCAGAACCTCGTGGGCGTCGCCCCGCTCAAGTACGAGACGGCTGCCGCTGTCGCGGGCACGCTCGCCGACCAGGTCGAGCAGTACCTCCCGGACGACTTCCAGGCGCGGCTGTACGAGCGCCTCGCGGAGACGGGCACCGTGGAGGCCACCGCGGCCGTCGTGAGCGCGTTCCCGGCCGACCGCCTCGTGACGGTCCTCGTCGGTGACGCCGCGGAGATCCTGGAGCCGGTCAAGGCGCTGGGCATCGGACAGGTGACGGTCGTCCAGGGCTGACGGCACGTCGGAGCCCTTGACGGTGGCAGTCGGTCGTAGTCGGTCGCACCCGGCGGCACCCGCTCGCCGTGGTCAACTGGTCCGTCGATAAGCGCATAAGGGAGGCACGCGAGACCAACGAGGCTCGCGTGCCTCCCTTATGTCCGATTTGAAGGAGAGGTTGCATGTCTGGCGTGTGGCGTACGACACAAAACCTCCGTTCTGTTTGTCGATCGAATCGCACCCCGATTAGCGTCAGTCCGGCTGACCGTCAGATGTGAGTCGCATCCGCGGCACCGGTCAGTCATCGCCGAGTCCCCAATGGCGCGAGCCAGGGGAGCCGGGGACCCACAGTCCCTGGGGTGAATCGGGTCCCTTTCCGGAGGGAACCGTAGGAGACCTTCCTGCTCCGAACCCGTCAGCTAACCCGGTAGGCGAGAAGGAAGGAAAGGACTGGCCACCCCCATGGCGTTCATAGGTGCCACTGGCAAGCATCGTCGTCCGAGCCGCGCCGTCCGCGTGAGCGCGAACGTGGCGGGCATCGCCACGCTCACCGCCACCGGTGTGGTCGCGGGCTTCGCCGCTCCGGCGATCGCCGCCACCGACGACGCTCCGCGCGTCCAGGACACCGGCCTCACCCAGGCCGTCGTCATGGGTGACGAGACCGCCGACCGGATCGACGCCCAGGCCGACACCCAGCAGAGCGCCGCCTATGAGGCCGAGGCGCGGCTGAAGGCGGAGGCCGACGCGAAGCAGAAGGCCGCGGACGCCAAGCAGCGCGCGGACGAGGCCAAGCGCAAGGCCGAGGCCGAGCGTGCCGAGAAGGAGCGCGCCGCCCGCGACGAGGAGCGCAAGCGCCTCAACGCCTACGTCTCCCCGATCGACGGCAGTTACGTCTCCACCTCGTACAAGGCCTCCAGCGGCCTGTGGTCCTCCGGCAGCCACACCGGCGTCGACTTCCACGCCGAGACCGGCACCGTCGTGCAGTCCGTCGCCGGCGGCACCGTCGTCGAGGCCGGCGACGGTGGCGCGTACGGCACCAACGTCGTCATCAAGCACAACGACGGCACCTACACCCAGTACGGCCACCTGTCGTCGCTCAGCGTCTCCGCGGGCCAGACGGTCACCGCGGGCCAGCAGATCGGCCTCTCGGGCGCCACGGGCAACGTCACCGGCCCGCACCTGCACTTCGAGGCCCGTACGGGTGCCAACTACGGCTCCGACATCGACCCCGTCGCCTACCTGCGCGCGCACGGCGTCGGCATCTGATCGACGCGTCCGGGGCGGCAGTCCCGCACACACTTTTCTTCACGAAGGCCCTGGCTCCCGCCGGGGCCTTCGTGTCGGTCCGGAGCGTCGACCGGGCGCACCGACCGGCGCGTTGGCCAAAAAATAGCCATGGATTCCGGTCTCCCATCGGAAATCGCACGGCATTGCAATAGAGTCGCCGAACAGACGTCAATCGGCCGCGTTTCGCGGGGATTAAGGCGGAGGTTCACTGATGCGGGGCCCCACGTGACCGGCAATGGCGACGCAGTGCGAGAAGGCAGCCGCATTTCCGCGCACGCCGTGTGCGCGGCGATCCGCGACGACATCGTCTCCGGGGTCCACCCGCCCGGCAGCCGACTCATCGAGGAGTTACTGGCCCGCCGTTACGGCGTCTCCCGGGTGCCGGTGCGCGAAGCCCTGCGCACCCTCGCCTCCGAGGGGTTCGTGACCACCCGTCGGCACGCCGGGGCCTGTGTCGCCGAACCCACCGAGCGGGAGGCCGCCGATCTGCTCGACGTCCGCGCCCTGCTGGAGCCGCTCGGCGCCGCACGCGCCGCTCAGCGCCGCACGGAGGCCCATCTGAAGGTGTTGCGCGGACTGGTCAGGCTGGGGCAGGAGCGCGCCCGGGGCGGCCGTACGGCAGAACTGCGCCCCCTGGGCGACTGGTTCGACGAGACGCTCGCCCACGCCTCCGGCAGCCCCAGCCTCGCCGCGCTGCTCACCCAGCTACGACTCAAGATCGCCTGGGTCTACGCACCGGAGACCCCCCTGCGGCCCGTCGAGATCTGGGACGCCCACGGGGCTCTCGTCGACGCCGTCGCCCGGGGCGACGCGGAGCGGGCCCGGGCGCTGGCCGAGGCGCGGGCAGGCCGGCCGCCGGGTGAATACCGGCTGCGGCGGGCGGTGCGCGTGGGACGGACCGGGCGCGTGCGAAATCCGAAACAATCCGTAAACACGGTGAGCGCTCGCTCTTAACAAGAATCCGCTATTCAAGGCGCCATCGACGGGCGAGGGGCCGGGTAATTCCGGGGTGCGGCCTCGTGCGCCCGCACAAACAAACGTGTCCGCACGAAACAACAACGTGTCCACAGAAAACAAAAGAGCGGGGCCGCGACGGCCCCGATCGGCCGCCGCGGCCCCGCCACGCGCGAAGCGCGGTGAATCAGACGGTCTCCGGGAGCTCCTCGAGCCCCTCGGCGACCAGCTTGGCCAGACGGTCGAGCGCGGCCTCGGCGCCTTCCGCCTCGGTGGCGAGGACGATCTCCTCGCCGCCCTGGGCGCCCAGGCCCAGCACGGCCAGCATCGACGCGGCGTTGACGGGGCTGCCGTCGGCCTTGGCGATCGTCACGGGGACGCCGGCGGCCGTCGCCGCACGGACGAAGATCGACGCGGGACGGGCGTGCAGGCCCTCGGCCCAGCCGACGTTGACGCGGCGCTCAACCATGGTGTTGCCCTTCAAGTCGCTATTGGTTGTCTAGACCAGTGTCTCACGGGGGTGGCGGTGCTCCGGTGTGGTGCTCCCCACGACGCCTCGGGCGACACCTCGCGTGACACCCCGGTCGCCCCCCCGGGTGACAACAGCCCTACCCTGCCCCCTCGCCGCCGGGGGTGCGAGCCGAACCGTTGTCGGTCCCCGGTCGTACGCTGGCCCCATGCAGACGCCGTCCGAGCACGCGTACCCGACCCACTGGGAAGCCGACGTCGTGCTGCGCGACGGCGGCACCGCCCAGGTCCGCCCCATCACCTCCGACGACGCGGGCCGCCTGGTCAGCTTCTACGAACAGGTGTCGGACGAGTCGAAGTACTACCGCTTCTTCGCCCCCTACCCCCGGCTCTCCGACCGGGACGTGCACCGCTTCACCCACCACGACTACGTCGACCGGGTGGGCCTGGCCGCCACCGTCGGGGGCGAGTTCATCGCCACCGTCCGCTACGACCGCATCGACGCCCGGGGCATGCCCGCCACCGCCCCCGCCGACGAGGCCGAGGTCGCCTTCCTCGTCCAGGACGCCCACCAGGGCCGCGGTGTCGCCTCCGCCCTGCTCGAACACATCGCGGCCGTCGCGCGCGAGCGCTCCATCCGGCGCTTCGCCGCCGAGGTGCTGCCCGCCAACTCCAAGATGATCAAGGTGTTCACGGACGCGGGCTACACCCAGAAGCGCAGCTTCGAGGACGGCGTCGTCCGCCTCGAGCTGGACCTCGAGCCCACCGACCGGTCCCTCGCCGTCCAGCGGGCCCGCGAGCAGCGCGCCGAGGCCCGCTCCGTCCAGCGCCTCCTCGCCCCCGGCTCCGTCGCCGTCATCGGCACGGGCCGCGAGGCGGGCGGCATGGGCCGCACCGTCCTGCGCAATGTGCTGGCCGGCGGCTTCACCGGGCGGACGCACGCGGTCAACCGGGCCTTCCCCGAAGGGCTTTCCGTCCTCGAGCCCGAGGGCGTCCCCGCCCACCGCTCGGTCCTCGACATCACCGACCCCGTCGACCTCGCCGTCGTCGCCGTGCCCGCCGCCGCGGTGCCGTCCGTCGTCGCCGAGTGCGGCGAGCACGGCGTCCAGGGCCTCGTCGTCCTCTCCGCCGGATACGCCGAGAGCGGCCCCGACGGCCGCGCCCGCCAGCGCGAACTCGTCCGCCAGGCCCGCTCGTACGGCATGCGCATCATCGGCCCCAACGCCTTCGGCCTCATCAACACCGCCGATGGCGTCCGGCTCAACGCCTCCCTGTCGCCCGAGCTGCCCGCGGCCGGGCGGCTCGGGCTGTTCAGCCAGTCCGGCGCGATCGGCATCGCCCTGCTCGCCGGACTGCACCGGCGCGCCGCCGGGCTGGTCGGCGTCTCCACCTTCGTCTCCGCGGGAAACCGCGCCGACGTCTCCGGCAACGACTTCCTCCAGTACTGGCACGACGACCCGGACACCGACGTCGCCCTCATGTACCTGGAGTCGATCGGCAACCCCCGGAAGTTCACCCGCCTCGCCAAGCGCACCGCGGCCCGTAAGCCGGTCGTCGTCGTCAAGGGCGCCCGCCACGGCGGCGCGGCCCCCACCGGGCACGCCGTCCCCACCACCCGCATCCCCGACGCCACCGTCTCCGACCTGCTGCGGCAGGCGGGCGTCATCCGCGTCGACACGGTCACCGAGCTCGCCGACGCCGGGTTGCTCCTCGCCTCCCAGCCGCTGCCGGCCGGCCCGCGGGTGGCCATCCTCGGCAATTCCGAGTCGCTCGCCCTCCTCACCTACGACGCCTGCCTCACGGAGGGCCTGCGCCCGCTGCCCCCGCGCGACCTCACGACGGCCGCGGGGCCCGCCGACTTCCGCGCGGCCCTCGCCGAGGCCCTGGCGGACGGCGGGAGCGACGCCGTGGTGGTCACCGCGATCCCCTGGGTGGGCGACACCTCCGCCGCCGACCTCGCGACCGCCCTGCGGGAAGCCGTCGCGAAGTCCCCGGCCGCCAAGCCCGTCACCGTCGTCCACCTGGAGATCGAGGGCCTCGCCGAGGCGTTGGCGGCCGACCCCGGGGCGCCCCCGGGGGAGCCGGAGCGGACGCCCGGCCCCGTCGGCGGCTCGCCCGCCGTGCGGATACCCGCCTATCCCGCGGCCGAGCGCGCCGTGCGGGCGTTGGCCGAGGCCGCGCGTTACGCGCGATGGCGGCGGCAGCTCGCGGAGCCCGGCCGGGTGCCCGAGTACGACGACATCGACGAGGCCGGCGCGGCCGCCGACATCGACGTGCTGCTGACCGCTCACGGCGCGGCCTCCGCACCGCCGGGCGGCGCCCGGGCCGTCACGCTGTCGGCCGCCGACACCCAGCGGCTGCTCGCCCGGTACGGCATCGCCGTGCTGCCCGCCCTGCCCGCGCCCGACCCCGACAGCGCCGTCCGCGCGGCACACCGGCTCGGGTTCCCCGTGGCGCTCAAGCCCACCGCCCCGCACCTGCGCCACCGCGCCGACCTCGGCGGCGTCCGGCTCGACCTGGGCGGCGAAGGCGAACTGCGCAGGGCCTACGCGGAGTTGACCGAGCTGCTCGGCAAGCCCGAGGAGAGCTGGCTGGTGGTGCAGTCGATGGCCCCGCGCGGCGTCGACACGGTCGTACGGGCCGCGATCGACCCCGCGGCCGGCGCGGTGCTCTCCTTCGGGCTGGCGGGGGCGCCCTCCCTGCTGCTCGGTGACACGGCCCACCGCCTCGTCCCCGCGACCGACCGGGACGTCGCCGAGCTGATCCGCTCGATCCGTACCGCGCCGCTGCTCTTCGGCTGGCGCGGCTCCGCCCCCGTGGACACCGGCGCCCTCGAAGAGCTGCTGCTGCGCGTCTCGCGTCTGGTGGACGACCACCCCGAGGTCGTGGGCGCCGACCTGGAGCCCGTGATCGTCGCGCCGCACGGCGTCCACGTACTCGGCGCGGCCATACGCCTCGCCCCGCCCCCGGCCCGCACCGATCTCGGCCCGCGCAGCCTGCCCGCGTATTGACGCGGTACGACCCGCTCTGCGGGCCGTGGTGGGCGCACCCCCGCTGCGCGGCGGTGTCCTCAAGCGCCGGACGGGCTGCTGTGCCGTGTCCTCGGACGCCGGACGTGCTTGGAGGCTGAGCTCAGCCCGAACCAGCCCGCTGGGGGTACCTCCCAGCGGTAGCCGGGGGAGCTTGAGGACGCGCCCGCAGGGGGCTCGCCGCCGCAGGCGGCCGAGACGACCCGCAGTCGAACGATCCGCCCGCCCGCGCGACGCGGCGTGAAGGGGGACCGGACCGAGCCGGCCGCGGACCTCGGACCCCCAGGGGCCCGGTAAGGCCAAGCGCCAAGGCGACCCCGTACGCCCCGTAGGATGGGCGTATGGCGAAGACCGGTACGACCACCCAGGGGCTGCGCGCGGCGATCGAGCGCAGCGGCTACTACCCGGCCCTCGTGGCCGAGGCGGTGGAGGCCGCCGTGGGCGGGGAGCCGGTCGTTTCGTACCTGGTCCACCAGGAGACGACCTTCGATTCGAACGAGGTCCGCCGCCATGTCACGGTCCTCGTCCTGACCGGCACCCGCTTCATCGTCAGCCACACCGACGAGCAGGCCGCCGACGCCACGTCGCCGTCCCCGTACGCCACCACCTCGACCGAGTCCGTGAAGATCGGCCGGATCTCCTCGGTCGTGCTCAGCCGCGTCGTCGCCAACCCCGAGTCGTACACCCCCGGCACCCTGCCGCGCGAGGTCGTCCTCACCATCGGCTGGGGCGCGGTCTCCCGGATCGACCTGGAGCCCGCCGCCTGCGGCGACCCCAACTGCGACGCCGACCACGGCTACACCGGTTCGTCCACCGCCGACGACCTGAGCCTGCGCGTCAGCGAGGCGGGCGACGGTCCGGACACCGTCCGCCAGACCCTGGCCTTCGCCCAGGCGCTCTCCGAGGCGACCGCGGCCACCGCCCGCTGATGGCACACCTGACGACGGCGGGCTCCGCCTGGCACGAGCCCGCCCCGCTCGACCCCCGCTCCGCCCCGCTCCCGCGCTACGGCACCGGCTCGCTCGCCGATCTGCTGCCCACCATCGCGTCCGGCATGGGCGTCCCCGGCCTGCCCGCCGGCATGGACCTCGCGTCCGCCGACCGGGTCTGCGTCTTCCTCATCGACGGTCTCGGCTGGGAGCTGCTGCGCGCCCACCCGGCGGAGGCACCGTTCCTGCACTCCTTGCTCGCCACGTCCATGAACGGCACCGGCGAGCCCATGACCGCGGGCTTCCCGTCGACCACCGCCACCTCGCTGGCCTCGGTGGGCACCGGTCTGCCGCCCGGCGCCCACGGCCTGCCGGGCTACACCGTCGCCGACCCCGCCACCGGAGCGCTGATGAACCAGCTCCGCTGGCGGCCGTGGACCGACCCGCACGTCTGGCAGCCGTACCCGACCGTCTTCCAACTCGCGGACGCCGCCGGGGTGCACACCTGCCAGGTCTCCGCACCCGACTTCCAGCACACCCCGCTGACGAAGATCGCACTGAGCGGCGGCACCTTCCACGGCCGGCTCTCCGGCGAGGACCGGATGGACCTCGCGGCCGACCGGCTCGCCGCCGCCGACCGCTCGCTCGTCTACACCTACTACAGCGAGGTCGACGGCAAGGGGCACCGCTTCGGTGTCGACTCCGACGAGTGGCGCGGCCAGTTGATGTACGTGGACCGGCTCGCCCAGCGGCTCGCCGAGCAGCTGCCGCCCCGCTCGGCGCTGTACGTCACCGCCGACCACGGCATGATCGACATCCCCTTCGACCCGGAGTCGCGCATCGACTTCGACGAGGACTGGGAGCTGCGCGCCGGGGTCGCCCTGCTCGGCGGCGAGGCCCGGGCCCGCCATGTGTACGCCGTGCCCGGTGCCGCCAACGATGTGCTCGCCGTGTGGCGCGAGGTGCTCGGCGAGCAGATGTGGGTGGCGGGCCGCGACGAGGCCATCGAGGCCGGCTGGTTCGGACCGCCCGGGGAGGGCGTCGACGACCGGGTGTACGCCCGGATCGGCGATGTCGTCGCCGCGGCCCGCGACGACATCGCGATCGTCGCGTCCGAGACCGAGCCGAACGAGTCCGCGATGGTCGGGCTGCACGGTTCCATGACGCCCGTCGAGCAGCTCGTGCCGCTCCTCGAAGTACGCACCTGACCGACCCGCCCCACCGCCCGCCCGCCGACGACCGAGACAAATGAAAGGCATTGGCTTTCCCATGCCCGAGCTGGTGTTCTTCTCCGGAACCATGGACTGCGGAAAGAGCACCCTCGCTCTGCAGATCGAGCACAACCGCTCGACCCGCGGACTCCAAGGGATGATCTACACCAAGAACGACCGCGCGGGTGAGGGAAAGCTGTCCTCCCGGCTCGGTCTGGTCACCGACTCCGTCGAGGCGGGCGAGGGCTTCGACTTCTACGCGCACATCGTCGGCCACATCTCCGCCGGCGGCCGCGCGGACTACGTCATCGCCGACGAGGCGCAGTTCCTCGCCCCGGAGCAGGTCGACCAACTGGCCCGCATCGTCGACGACCTCGAACTCGACGTCTTCGCCTTCGGCATCACCACCGACTTCCGCACCCGGCTCTTCCCCGGCTCCCAGCGCCTGGTCGAACTCGCCGACCGGATAGAGGTCCTCCAGGTCGAGGCGCTCTGCTGGTGCGGCGCGCGCGCCACCCACAACGCCCGTACGGTCGGCGGACAGATGGTCGTCGAAGGCGCGCAGGTGGTCGTGGGCGACGTCAACCAGCCGGAGACCGTGGTGGGTTACGAGGTGCTGTGCCGCCGTCACCACCGCCGCCGGCTGACGGCCGCCGCGGCCCGTGCCGCGGCGCTGTCGCCCGACGTCCTGCCGCTGGACCCCGTGGACGAGGCCGCTAACGCGTCGTCCGTAGGAGTGTGAAGACGGCCCCCTCTGGGTCCGCGACCGTGGCCACCCGGCCGGTCCGCCCCTCCTGGGGCGGCAGCAGCACCCGGCCGCCGAGCTCGCTCGCCCGCCGGGCGGCGGCATCGGTGTCCGTCACCTCGAAGTACGTCATCCAGTGCGGGCCCCGGCGACGTGGCAGGGCGGCCCCCACACCGTGGACGGCGGCGACCGGACGGCCGTCCACGAGCAGGGTGAGGTAGTCGGTGTCCAACGCGTCGGCCGACACCGTCTCGTAGCCGAAGAGGGCCTGGTAGAACTTCACGACGGCGGTCGCTTCATAGGTGATCAGCTCATGCCAGACCGGCGTGCCCGGCACGCCCACCAGCGCGGGGCCCACCAGCTCCTGGCCCTGCCAGACGCCGAAGGGCGCGCCCGCCGGGTCGGAGGCGAGCACGAGCCGCCCCGCGTCCTCCGCGGTCAGCGGGCCGACGCCCACCGTGCCGCCGGAACAGCGGATCCACTCCGCGGTCGCGTCCGCGTCGTCGCTCGCGAGATACGTCGTCCAGGTGGTCGACAGATGGCGGTCGGGCAGCAGTTCGCCGATCCCGGCCACATCGCGGCCGTCGATCGTCGCACGGACGTACGGGCCCAGTTGGCGTGGTCCGGGGCTGTAGTAGCTCCAGCCGAACAGACCACTGTAGAAGTCCTGGATAGCCTCCAGATCGTGCACCAGGAGGCTTGTCCAGCATGGGGTGCCTGGGGTGTGCCGAGCCTCCCCCTTGCTCTGCTGGGGGGACCCCCATACCTCGGTCATCGTCACTCTCTCCTCGGACCATCGTGGTGGCCGCGCGCCCGCGCCGGTCGGTGGCGCTCTGGATGGGACGGGGCCCGACCAGATGCTTGCACCACCTGTGGTGACGTACCCCCCGGCCGCGCCGGATTCCCCGAGTTCCCGCAGGAGAATGCCCGATTTCGCGCTGCGCATCCGTTTCGGCGTCAGGGGCGTCCAGTATCGATCAGCTTCGCGCGGTCTGGCCAGAGGGCCATTCGGCGCAACGCCGTCTACGCCAGAATGGCGGACATGGACGCCATCATCACCGCAGACCAACTCGCGAGCGCAGCGGCCGGAGACGGGCCGCCGACCCTCCTGGACATTCGCTGGCAGCACGGCCGGCCCTCCGGCCGCCCGGAGTACGAGGCCGGGCACCTGCCCGGCGCCGTCTATGTGGACCTGGACACCGAGCTCGCCGGGGCACCGGGGGAGACGGGCCGTCACCCGCTGCCGGACATCGCCGCGTTCGGCGCGGCGATGCGACGGGCCGGGGTGAGCCGGGACCGTGAGGTCGTCGTCTACGACGGCGGGCTCGGCTGGGCGGCGGCCCGCGCCTGGTGGCTGCTGCGCTGGACGGGACACCCGGCCGTACGGGTGCTCGACGGCGGGCTCGCCGCCTGGACGCGCGGGGGCGGTTCGCTGACCAAGGAGATCCCGCCGGTGGCGGAGGGCGACTTCGTCCCCGAGCCCGGCGCGCGGCCGATCCTCCTCGACGCGGACGGCGCGGCGGCGCTGGCCCGGCGAGGGCTGCTGCTGGACGCGCGGGCGGGGGAGCGCTACCGGGGCGAGGTCGAGCCGATCGACCGGGTCGCCGGCCACATCCCCGGCGCGGTGTCAGCCCCGACGAGCGAGAACGCGGCCGAGGACGGCCGTTTCCACCCCGCGGCGGTGCTCAGCCGGCGGTTCGCGGAGCTGGGCGCCACGGCGGACACGGAGGTGGGCGTCTACTGCGGCTCGGGTGTGTCGGCGGCGCAGCAGGTGCTGGCCCTCGCGGTCGCCGGGATCCCGGCGGCGCTGTACATCGGCTCCTGGAGCGAGTGGACGGCGGATGAGAAGCGTCCCGTGGCGACGGGCCCTCAGCCGGGCTGACCGCCCCCTCGCTGCTGGCTGAAAATAAGCCTGGCGGCCGCTGAAGCGGACGACGGATCCCCGTGGGGGAAACGAGCCGATCGGGCGGCGGCCATGTGGGTGAGCGAGCGCGTGAGCCGCCGTCATCTCCCCCATCGAAGCTGGGGAGATGACGGCGGCTCACCGCGGTCGGCTCATTCCTGTTTCTTGCGGCGGGTGCCGAAGACGATCTCGTCCCAGCTGGGTACCGCCGCCCGGCGGCCCGGCCGGACGCCGTCCGCCTCCGCCTGACGGTCCGTCGTGCCGGTCAGCCGGTCCCGGTGGCCGGCCACCGACCGCGGCATCAGCACATCCGCGTACGCGGCACCGGCGCTCGCCGCCGGTGCGGGCGGCTCGGCGGCCTCCGCCTCTTCGGGCGGTGCCTCGGCCGAGGCCGCGGGAGCCGACGACGGTGCCTCGGGCACCACCATGTCGCCACGGAAGCTGGGCACCGCTTCGAGCAGGCTCGTCAGGGTGTCCCGCTCCTTGACCGTCTCCTCGGCCGGGGGCGCGCTGTCCGCGTCCGACGGCGGGGGAGTCAGCTGCTGCCGGTCCAGTGACCGGTCCAGCGGTCTGTCGCGGGGCAGCCGGGCGATACGCGGGACGAACGGGAAGCTCGGCTCGGGCGTGTCATCGGTCTCGCCGATGAGGGCCCGCGCCTCGTCGTCCATCGCCTGGACGATCCGTCTGGGCGGGTCGTACGTCCAGCTCGCGGCGCGTGGCTCACCGGCCACGCGGTAGACGAGGAGGACCTCCCAGGTGCCGTCGTCGCGGCGCCAGGAGTCCCACTGCGCGGTGTCCTTCTCGGCCCCGCGCAGGGACATCCGCTCCGCCACGGCCTCACCGAGCTGCGGGCCGGTGTTCTCGCCGGGGCGGCGTACGGGTGTCTTGCGGGCCCGCTCGGCCATGAACGCGCGCTCGGCCAGTACGGGGCCCTCGAAGCGGCGGACACGCTCGACCGGGATGCCGGCGAGCTGCGCGACCTCCTCGGCGGAGGCACCCGCACGTATACGGGCCTGGATGTCTCGCGGGCGGAGATGACTCTCCACCTCGATCTCGATCTGTCCCAGACGGGCACGGTCGTTGCGCACCGCGGCGCGCAGGCGCTCGTCGATGGGAAGCGTGTACTCCGTGCTGTCCGCAGCCTTGAGCACCAGCCGTGTGCCGTCGTTGGAGACGGCCACGACACGCAGTTCGGGCATGGGGACCTCCCGGGTGGTGCCTGCCGACGTCACGTGCGTCGCTGCTTCCGCTAGTCGAGTGTGGCCTGCCCGGGTGCAGCCTGCCACAACATTGCCGAGTTGACGGGGCGAGTGCCGCCTGGGCCCCTCCCGTTGGGTCCGGGCAGCCGGACGGGATAACCGGGGCCAGGGCTCGCCACAGTACTCCATTTGGGCCACTGGGGGTGGATCGGCGCGCCATCGAAGTTCACCCCCGACAAGGGAGTTGAGTGCGCCCCTTCGTGTGTACGGCTGTCCCATAGGTGGCGAGGTTCACACAATCGCCCGAATCGGAACTGTTCGTTACGCTCGGAAGTCTGTCCTGTCTGTCAGAAGGAATGAAAGGGCTACACAGAGGCTGGAGATGGACGACAAAGGCGAAAGCGAGGCAAAACCGAAGAACAAGCGTCTGGAGCTGAGCGTCGCGCAGGTAGCCGGCAGCGCCTTGGCGGCGTGCATCGCCGCGCTGCTCGCGGGCAAGCTCGGTGTATACGGGACGATTATCGGTGCCGGTGTCGTCAGCGTGGTCGCCACTACCGGTGGCACGATCTTCCAGCACTTGTTCAAGCGCACCGGCGAGAAGATCACCGAGGCGACGGTCCAGGCGGCGAAGCCGAAGCTGCGCCAGGTCCCCGTGCGGGACGCCGGCCGAGCCATCGAGAACGCGGCCGGCAGAGCGGGCGGCGAAGGGCATAACGGCTGGTCCGGGCGTGACGCGGACGCGACGACCGTCATGCCCGCGGCCGACAGGGGCCGGCCCGGGATGCCGGATCCGGACCGTACGCGGCTGCTCCGGCAGGCCGAGGCGACCCAGATGCTGCCGGAGATCGACGCGAGTCAGGCGCTGCACCAGGCGGGCCCCTCGGCGGGAGCCGGGGCGCACGCGGGGGCGCACTCCGGCGCAGGCTCCGAACCGCACCCCGATCAGCATGCCGACACGTTCAGCGCCCCGTTCAGCGACCCGTTCAATGACACGTTCAGCGACGGCACGACCCACGGCACCCGGCTGCGCGGCTGGAAGCGCCCGCTGCTGGCCGCCGGTGCCGTCTTCGTCCTGGCCATGGGCACGGTGACCGCCGTGGAACTGGTCCAGGGCTCCAGTGCGGACGGCGGCGGCGGGACCACGGTCGGCCAGATCTTCCAGCCGCAGAAGCCGGAGAAGAAGCCCGACCGGACGCCTTCGCAGACGCCCGACCCGGGCCACTCGCAGGGCGGCGGCGGCCAGGAGAGCGGCACCGGCGGGTCGTCCCCGTCCCCCGACTCCTCCCGGCAGGGCGGCGGCGGTACGGACCACTCGTCGCCGGACCCGCAGACCTCGCCGTCCTCCGGCGGAGGCTCCACGCCGACCCCGAAGCCGACCCCGCCGACCGAGCCCAGCGGCACGCCGGACAGCGGCAAGGGCGACGACGGCGCCAAGGACGGCACCACCACCGGTGGCGCGGCCGGCGGCGGCGGTCAGACGCCCCCGCCGCCCCAGGGGCAGCAGAACGCCGCGGCCGGCGCGGGCTCAGGCTCCTAGGACACGCCGCAGGTAGTCGTTGCCGAAGACGCGCTGCGGGTCCAGCCGGTCCCGCAGCGCGCCGAACTCCGCGAACCGCGGATAGGCCCCGGCCAGATGGGCGGCGTCACGGCTGTGCAGCTTCCCCCAGTGCGGCCGTCCGCCGTGGGCCGTCATGATCTGCTCGGCGGCGGTGAAGTAGGCCCGGTGCGGGGTGCCCCGGTACGTGTGCACGGCGAGATAGGCGGTGTCCCGCCCGTAGGCGGTGGACAGCGGCACGTCGTCGGCCGGGGCGGTGCGCACCTCCACCGGGAAGCCGATCCGCAGGCCCGTGCGCTCGATCATCGCCCGTAACTCGCGCAGCGCCGCCACGGCGGCCTCGCGCGGCAGCGCGTACTCCATCTCCAGGAAGCGGACCCGGCGCGGGCTGGTGAAGACCTTGTAGGCGACGTCGGTGTACGTACGGGCGGAGAGGGCCCGGCCGGCGACCTTGGCGATGCCGGGGACGGCGGCGGGGACGGCCCGGCCCAGCGTGCAGACGGCCTGGAAGAGGCCGTTGGCCAGCAGCTCGTCCTCGACCCAGCCGCCGACGCGACCGGGCGGCGCCGCGGGGCCCGCGCTGCGGTTGTTGCGCTTGGTGGTGCAGCTGTCGGTGTGCGGGAACCAAAAGAACTCGAAGTGCTCGTTCTCGGCGATCAGCTGATCGAACTCGGCCGTCACCCGGTCGAAGGGCATCGGTTCCTCACGTGCTCTGAGCAGGAACTCCGGCTCCACCGCGAAGGTGATCGCGGTGATCACGCCCAGGGCGCCGAGCCCCAGCCGGGCCGCGGCGAAGACGTCCGCGTTCTCGCTCGCGGAGCAGGTGAGCCGCGAGCCGCCGGCCGTCACCAGTTCCAGGCCGGTGATCTGGGTGGCCAGCGAGGCCGAGTCGCGGCCCGTGCCGTGGGTGCCGGTGCTGACCGCCCCGGAGACCGTCTGCTCCATGATGTCGCCCATGTTGGCCAGCGACAGGCCGTGTGCGGACAGCGTCTCGTTCAACCGCCTGACCGTCGTGCCCGCGGCGACCGTCACGGTCCCGGCGGCGCGGTCGATCGCGTGCACGCCGGTGAGCCGGTCGGGGCGGATCAGCAGCCCGTCCGTGGCCGCGGCGGCCGTGAAGGAGTGACCGGTGCCGACCGCCTTCACCCGCAGGCCCTCGGCGGCCGCCTCGGCGACCAGGGCGGCCAGCTCCTCGGCGGAGGCCGGGGCCGCGGTCCGTTCCGGCCGGACGGTGACGTTCCCCGCCCAGTTACGCCACGCGCTGCTGCTCGTTCCCGTCGTCCGCTCCGTCATCTGCGACAGACCCTCCCCTTGCCTGCGGCATGGGTGCCCCCACCCGCTGCGGCGCCGGCCGGAGCCGGCGGTACCCGAGGAACGCGACCGCCGCCGCGAGCACCCCCGACACGCCGGCCACCGTGTACCCCGCCCCGGCCCCCGCGGCGTCGACCACCCAGCCGGCGGCCGACGACCCGAGCGCCACCCCGACCGCGAGCCCGGTGCTCGTCCAGGTCATGCCCTCGGTCAGCTTCGCGCGCGGTACATGCTGTTCGACGAGGGCCATCGTGGTGACCATCGTCGGCGCGATGGACAGGCCCGCGACAAAGAGCGCCACGGCCAAGAACGGCAGGTTCCCGACCAGTTGGAGGGGGATCATACTCACGGCCATCGCACAGACGCCCAGCAGCCAGCGGCGGGCCGGGTCGCCCTTCAGGTGCAGCAGGCCGAAGACCGCGCCCGCCAGGCAGGAGCCCAGCGCGTACACCGCGAGCACCACGCTCGCCGCGGCCTTGTGGCCCTCCTCCTCGGCGAACGCCACCGTCACCACGTCCACCGCGCCGAAGATGGCGCCCGTGGCGACGAAGGTCGCGACCAGCACCTGCAGCCCCCGCGAGCGCAGCGCGGAGCCGTCGCCGTGGTGGTCGCGGGGATGCGGCTCGGGCTCGGTGGCGCGCAGCGAGGTCAGCCAGAAGACGCCGACGGCCAGGAAGCAGCCGGCCAGCAGCGGGCCCGCCTCCGGGAACCACGCCGTGGACAGACCGATCGACAGGATCGGCCCGAAGATGAAGCACACCTCGTCGACGACGGACTCGAAGGAGTACGCGGTGTGCAGCTCCCGCTGCGAACCCCGGTAGATCGCCGCCCACCGGGCCCGCACCATCGAGCCCACGCTCGGCACACAGCCGCCACAGGCCGAGAAGAGGAACAGCGTCCAGTCCGGCCACCCCTGCTGCGCGCTGATCAGCAGCCCCGCGACCGCGGTGAGCGCCACCAGCGTCGCCGGGCGGAGCACCCGGCGCTGCCCGTGCCGGTCGACGAGCCGGGATATCTGCGGGCCGAGCACGGCTGCCGACAGCGCGAGCGTCGCCGAGAGGGCGCCCGCCAGCCCGTAGCGGCCGGTGAGCTGGGAGACCATCGTGACGATGCCGATGCCCATCATCGACAGCGGCATCCGGCCGAAGAAGCCGGCGGTGGAGAAGCCCTTGGCGCCGGGGGCGGCGAATATCGCGCGGTAGGGACTGGGCAAGGGTGACTCCGCGAGAAAGGACGGCCAGGGGCGGCTGGAGGAGGGCGCGCTGGGCGTAAGGGATGTAAGTGGCCGATACAGCTTACGCCGTACATGAGTGCGACGCACGGCCATTTCCTGCCTGTCAGTGCCGGGTGGCAGGATCGGACGCATGTCGGATCAGAGCCCCGCTGCCCCGTGTTCCCCTTACGACGCCCTGCTGCTGCTGTCCTTCGGCGGACCCGAGGGCCCGGACGACGTCGTGCCGTTCCTGGAGAACGTGACCCGCGGCCGGGGCATCCCCCGCGAGCGGCTCAAGGAGGTCGGGCAGCACTACTTCCTCTTCGACGGCGTCAGCCCGATCAACGCCCAGAACCGTGAGCTGCTCGACGCCCTGCGCAAGGACTTCGCCGACCACGGCCTGGACCTGCCGGTCTACTGGGGCAACCGCAACTGGGCGCCGTATCTGCCGGACACCCTGCGCCGGCTGACGCAGGACGGCCACCGCCGCGTCCTGACGCTGGCCACCAGCGCCTACGCCTCCTACTCCGGCTGCCGGCAGTACCGCGAGAACCTCGCGGACGCCCTCGCCGCCCTGGAGGCGGAGGGCCTGACGCCGCCGCGCGTCGACAAACTGCGCCACTACTTCAACCACCCCGGCTTCGTCCGCCCCATGGTCGACGCGACGCTGGCGGCGCTCGCCGAGCTGCCCGAGGGCGTACGGGAACAGGCACACCTCGCCTTCACCACGCACTCCATCCCGACCGCCGCCGCCGACACCTCCGGCCCGGTGGCCGGGCACGGCGACGGCGGCGCGTACGTCGCCCAGCACCTCGACGTCGCCCGGCTGATCGCCGAGGCGGTCCGCGAGGAGACCGGCGTCGACCACCCCTGGCAGCTCGTCTACCAGTCCCGCAGCGGCGCCCCGCACATCCCCTGGCTCGAACCCGACATCTGCGACCACCTGGAGAGCGCCCACGGCGCCGGGGTCCCCGGTGTGGTCATGGTCCCGATCGGCTTCGTCTCGGACCACATGGAGGTCAAGTACGACCTCGACACCGAAGCCACCGCCAAGGCCGCCGACCTCGGGCTGCCCGTCGCCCGCGCCGCCACCGTGGGCGCGGACCCGCGCTTCGCCGCCGCCGTCCGCGAGCTGGTGCTGGAGCGCGCCGCCACCGAGCGCGGCCGGTCGCCCGAGCGCTGCGCGCTGGGCGCCCTCGGCCCGGGCCACGACCTGTGCCCCGTCGGCTGCTGCCCGGCCCGCGCCCCGCGCCCCGCCGCCGCGGGCGCCGACAGTCCGTACGCATAGCCGCCGCGGGGCCCCGCCCGCGAGCGATCAGCAGTCCCCTACGCGTAAGTCCCGTACGCAGAGGAAAGACGCACCGAGGAGCACCGTGAACGACGTGTCCAACGCCCCGCTGAAGGCCGAACTCCTGGCCGTGGCCCTGGAGGCCGCCGACCGCGCCGCCGCGCTGCTGCGGGACGGCCGCCCGGCCGATCTCGGGGTGGCCGCGACCAAGACCAGCTCCATCGACGTCGTCACCGAGATGGACATCGCCTCCGAGAAGCTGATCACCGGCTTCCTCGCGGACCGGCGCCCGTACGACGGGGTGCTGGGCGAGGAGGGCGCCAGCAGCGACGGCACCAGCGGGGTGCGATGGGTCATCGATCCGCTCGACGGCACGGTGAACTATCTGTACGGGCTGCCGTCGTGGGCCGTGTCCATCGCCGCCGAGATCGACGGCGAGGCGGCCGTCGGCGTCGTCGCCGCCCCGATGCGCGGCGAGACGTACCGGGCGGTGCTCGGCGAGGGGGCGTTCGCCGGCGACCGCCGCCTGCGGGTGCGCCCGGCGCCGGCCCCCGACCAGGCACTGATCGGCACCGGCTTCGGCTACCTCACGGCCCGGCGGGCCGCCCAGGCGGAGGTCCTGCGGTCCCTCCTGCCGGAGGTCCGGGACATCCGGCGCGGGGGATCGGCGGCGATCGACCTGTGCGACGTGGCCTGCGGCCGGCTGGACGGGTACTACGAGCGCGGGCTCAACCCCTGGGACTACGCGGCGGGCGCGCTGATCGCCCGCGAGGCGGGCGCGGTGACGGGCGGCCGCCCCGGCGACCCGGTGTCCACGGAACTCACCGTGGCGGCCCCACAGGGCCTCTTCGAGCCGCTCCAGGCCCGCCTGGAAGAGCTGGGCGCCTGGCACGACTAGCCCTCCGGGCGGGTCCATGGGGGGCGCACCACCGCTGCGCGGCGGTGTCCTCAAGCGCCGGACACGACGAACGCCCCGCCGCCATACATGGCAGCGGGGCGCTCGGCCGTGGGGGTTCAGCCCGAAGGGCTCACGCGGCGGTGACCTCGACGCCGTGCTCGGCGGCCAGGCGGTGCAGGTCGTCCAGCTCGGCCTGCTCCACCTCGGCGAGGAACTCGTCGCCGGTCCGGCGGGCCTGGTCGAGGTCGGTCCGGGTGTTCTCTATGCGCTGCAGGATGCCAGCGGTGAACGCGTCCATGGTGCGGCGCCCTCTCGTCGTGGGTCGATGGCACGGGGGTGTGCCGACGGCGAAACGATCACGTGCGGTGTCCCTGCGGGTGGCGGCCGGTCGTGACGTGCCGCCACAAAGCGTGATCGCGGGTGTGCAGACGTCTTCCCCACCGCGATCCAAGCGGAAACCTGTGAACTTCAAGGAATCCGGAATCCCCGTCGTTCCGGCCATCCGGACCCCCCTTACGGCCGGTTTATCGACGTTCGAGGCAGGATGGACGGCGCACCCGTCAGGGGACTCACACCTGCCCACAGGGCCCAAGGAAAGGAACAGCGCCGTGCGCGTACTCGTCGTCGAGGACGAGCAGCTGCTCGCCGATGCCGTCGCCACCGGACTGCGCCGGGAGGCCATGGCCGTCGACGTCGTGTACGACGGAGCCGCCGCTCTGGAGCGCATCGCCGTCAACGACTACGACGTCATCGTGCTCGACCGGGACCTCCCGCTCGTCCACGGCGACGACGTCTGCCGCAAGGTCGTCGAGCTCGGCATGCCCACCCGCGTCCTGATGCTCACCGCCTCCGGCGACGTCAGCGACCGCGTGGAGGGCCTGGAGATCGGCGCGGACGACTATCTGCCCAAGCCCTTCGCGTTCAGCGAGCTGACCGCGCGTGTACGGGCGCTGGGCCGCCGCACCACCGTGGCCCTGCCGCCCGTCCTGGAGCGTGCCGGCATCAAGCTGGACCCCAACCGCCGCGAGGTCTTCCGCGACGGCCGGGAGGTGCAGCTGGCGCCGAAGGAGTTCGCGGTGCTGGAGGTGCTGATGCGCAGCGAGGGCGCGGTGGTCTCGGCCGAGCAGCTCCTGGAGAAGGCCTGGGACGAGAACACCGACCCGTTCACCAACGTCGTCCGGGTCACGGTCATGACGCTGCGCCGCAAGCTCGGCGAGCCCGCCGTCATCGTCACCGTGCCCGGCTCCGGATACCGGATCTGACGCCCTATGCCCACTCCTGCCACCCCCGCACCACCGGCGACCCCTCCCACGCCGCCGAAGCCCACCTGGGACCCCCGCCAGCCGGTCGTCAGGCCGTTCCCCTGGCTGCGCCCGACCATCCGGATAAGGCTCACCCTGCTCTACGGCGGGATGTTCCTGATGGCCGGCGTCCTGCTGCTGACGATCATCTATCTGCTGGCGGCCAATGCCTTGAGCGTCGGCAGCGAGCCGTTGATCAAGCTGATCGAGGGCAGCAAGGTCGAGGTGACCAGCGGCGCCTGCCCCGAGCTCAAGGCCCCCGGCCTCACCCCCGGCCAGGCCAACGACATCCTCAGCACCTGCATGGGCCACCAGCGCCAGGGGGCCCTGGAAGGCCTTCTGCGCCGCTCCCTGCTCGCCCTCCTCGGTCTCGCCGTCATCGCCTTCGCCTTCGGCTACGCCATGGCCGGCCGGGTCCTCTCGCCGCTCGGCAAGATGACCCGCACCGCCCGCCGCGTCGCGGGGACGGACCTGTCCCGGCGCATCGAACTGGGTGGGCCGGACGACGAGCTGAAGGAGCTTTCGGACACCTTCGACGAGATGCTGGACCGGCTGGAGCGGGCCTTCACCGCGCAGCAGCGGTTCGTGGCCAACGCCTCGCACGAGCTGCGCACCCCGTTGGCGATCAACCGGACGCTGCTGGAGGTCCATCTCTCCGACCCCGGCGCCTCGCCCGAGCTGCAGCAGCTCGGCAAGACCCTGCTCGCCACCAACGAGCGCAGCGAGCAGCTCGTGGAGGGCCTGCTGCTGCTCGCCCGCAGTGACAACGAGATCGTGGACCGCAAGCCCGTGGATCTCGCCGAGGTGGCCTCCCAGGCCCTCGACCAGGCCCGTGCCGAGGCGCAGGGCAAGGGCGTGGAGCTGCGGGGGACCCGGGAGCCCGCGGTCGTGCAGGGCAACGGCGTGCTCCTGGAGCGGATCGCGCTGAACCTCGTGCAGAACGCCGTGCGCTACAACACCCCCGACGGCTGGGTCGAGGTCACCACGCGGTCCCTGCCGGGCCAGGCGCTGCTGGTCGTGGAGAACACGGGGCCGATCGTCCCGGCGTACGAGGTGGACAACATCTTCGAGCCGTTCCGGCGGCTGCGCACGGAGCGCACGGGCAGCGACAAGGGCGTGGGCCTCGGTCTGTCGATCGTGCGCTCGGTCGCCCGGGCGCACGGCGGGCGGATCACGGCCGAACCCAGAGAGGGAGGCGGGTTGATCATGAGGGTTGTCCTGCCGACCTGAGAACTCTGCGAGAATAGGGCGGCCGAAGGTTCGCTTTGGGCGGAATTTTCACGTTCCGGCCATCGCTGTCGGTATGTGTGATCGATCACATGCGCAAACTTCCGGCCATCTACTCTCCGTGATCGATCAGGCTGCCGGAACGCCGGAAAAATGGGGGTTTCCGGGGGTCCTGATCACGGGAAGTACAGGTGATGGCGCATCCGCATGCGTCGTCCGGACCGTGTACGGTCCCGTTCGCCATCCATCCCCATCACCTCTTCAGGTGTGCGGTTGGGTGTCGATTGAGTAACAGACCTTGATGTGAGGCAAAATCTCCGCCTCAGGTCGGGCACAAGTCCGGCCTCTCACGCGTTACGTGCGCTGGAGACACCGCAGACACCCAGAGGGGGAGAGCGACATGGCAACGGACTACGACACCCCACGCAAGACCGACGATGACGTCAACGAGGACAGCATCGAGGAACTCAAGTCCCGGCGGAACGACAAGTCCGCGTCGACGGTCGACGTCGACGAGTTCGAGTCCGCCGAGGGCATGGAGCTGCCCGGCGCGGACCTTTCCAATGAGGAACTGTCCGTCCGGGTCCTGCCCCGGCAGGCCGACGAGTTCACGTGCATGAGCTGCTTCCTCGTGCACCACCGCAGTCAGCTGGCCCGCGAGAAGGACGGCCAGCCGATCTGCCGCGACTGCGACTGAGGACCGGGTCTGCCATGGCAGGCTCGACCCCGTTCCGGAAGCGACGCTCCCGGCAGCCCGAATTGACCACCGGGCCGGCCGAGGGCGTCGCGCGGCAGGATGCACCCGCATCCGGCGAAGCGGTCGACGCGAGCGTGGAGCGGGGCCGCACGGCCTCGCTCGCGGCCGCGGTCGGCCGTGGGGCCAAGAAGGGCGGCCGGGGGGTGAGGGCGGGTCTGACCGCCGTCACCGAACGGATCATCGCGAACGCCCCGCGCATCCCGGTGCGCGACCTCGCGACCCTGCGCGAGCAGTTCCCGGGCCTCGGCCCGGAGCAGCTCGCCGACAAGCTGGTGGCCGGTGCCGCGTACGGCACGTCCACCGTGGGCGCCGGCGTCGGCGCGGCGGCGATGCTGCCGGTGCCGCCCGCCATGCCCGCCGAGCTGGCGACCGAGATCGTCGGCGTCGCCGCCGTGGAGTTCAAGCTCATCGCCGAGCTCCACGAGGTCTACGGGCTCCGGGCACCGGGAAGCCTGCGCCAGCGGGCGACGGCCTATCTGGGCGCCTGGGCCGAGGAGCGCGGCATCGACGTGACCTCCCCCATGACCCTCAACGCGGCCCTCGGCGGCCAGCTGAGGCGCGAGCTGCGCCAGCAGGTCCTCAAGCGCACGTTCCGCAATCTGCCGAACCTCACGCCCTTCATGATCGGCGCGGCCGTCGGCGCGGCGATGAACCGCCGCGACACCAAGAGGCTCGCCGAGAAGGTGCGGAAGGACCTGCGCAGCAAGCAGGTTCCCTGGGACGCGCTGCCCGACGCCGGCCGAACCGGCCTGCCGCCCGCCCAGGAGCATCCGGGGACGGGGTGACCCCCTCGGGCCGTCGAGTCGCCCTTCGCCCGTCAGCCGGGCCCCTGGGGCCCTTCCGGGGCGGTCGTGGGACCGTCCCGGCGGGCCCGCTGCGGGTCTCAGGCCCGTACGGCGGTGAGGGCGGCGGCCAGGCGCTCGGGGGAGCGGGTGGAGAGATAGACGTACGGGGTGGGGTCGGCCGGGTCGACGACCTCGATCCGCACCGCGGTGCGGACGTAGCCGCGCAGCAGCATGAAGGCGCGGGTGTCGGCCTTGTGCGTCCGCCAGGCACGGGCCTCCTCCGCGTCCAGCACCTCCGGCACCCCCAGCGCCTCGACGGGGATCCGGGCGTCGCCCGCGACCAGCGCGCCGCCGACCACCCGGATCCGCGCGGACCCGTAGGAGCTGACCGCGACGGCGGCCAGCGCGCTGCCGCCGACCAGACCGCACACCAGCGGCAGCGTGCCCAGCGGCAGCAGGATCAGTGCCATGGCGATCCCGACGAGAACCGCGATGAACCACCAGGAACGGGGCGCGGTCAGGCGTTCTTCGTAAGGCTGCATAAGCCCAAGCTTGGCACGGCCGGGACCGGGTGCCCCCGGCGCGGGTAAGGTCAGCCCCTGTGAGTGGAAGAACGACAGCGCTGACGCCCCCGGACGACGCCGGGCCGCCGGTGCGGCACCCCGACGCCCCCGCGCCCGGAGAGATCATCGGGTCGCACTACGAGTACTGCTTCGGCTGCGGCCCTTCGGTGCCGCACGGCCTGCACCTCGAGGCACGGGCCGGCGAGGGCGTGCGGGTCACGGCCGAGTTCCGGGTCAAGGAGGCCCACCAGGGCGCACCCGGTCTCGCGCACGGCGGAGTGCTGGCCACGGCGCTGGACGAGACGCTGGGCGCGCTGGGCTGGCTGCTGCGGGTGATCGCGGTGACCGGCCGGCTGGAGACGGACTTCGTCCGCCCCGTCCCCGTGGACACGGTGCTGCATCTGGACGCCGAGGTGCTCGCGGTGCACGGCCGCAAGATCTACTGCACGGCCACCGGCCGGATCGGCGGCCCCGAGGGGCCCGTCGCGGTGCGCGCGGACGCGATGTTCGTCGAGGTCAAGATCGACCACTTCATCGAGAACGGCCGCCCGGCCGAGATCAAGGCCGCTCTGGCCGACCCCGACCAGGTGAAGGTCGCGCGAGCTTTCGAGGTGAACCCGTGATGCGCAGTCCCCTTGACGTGTTGATCCGCCGAGTGGACCCGGAGGTGCCGATTCCCGCCTACGGCCACCCCGGCGACGCCGGCTGTGATCTCGTCACCACCGAGGCCGCGGTGCTGGCCCCCGGCGAGCGGATGGTGCTCCCCACCGGGGTTTCCATCGCACTGCCGGACGGGTACGCCGCCTTCGTGCACCCGCGTTCGGGACTCGCTGCCCGGTGCGGGGTCTCCATGGTCAATGCCCCGGGGACCATCGATGCCGGGTACCGTGGAGAGATCAAGGTGATTGTGGTCAATCTGGACCCGCGCGAGAGTGTGCGGTTCGAGCGGTTCGACCGCATCGCCCAATTGGTTGTCCAGCAGGTCGAGAAGGTCCGCTTCCACGAGGTGGCGGAGCTTCCCGGCTCGGCGCGGGCCGAAGGGGGCTTCGGGTCCACCGGTGGCCACGCTGCCGTGGGGAATGGATTCGCTTCGGTCGCCCGCGACCGGGAAGGACAGTGACGTGTTCGGTCGTCGCCGCAAGCAGAGCGAGGACGCCGTCGACCAGGTCGACGGTGTGACCTCCGAGGAGTCGGCTGAGGACTCCCTCGCCGACGAGTCCGCACAGGACACCGCGGCCGAGACCCGGGTCCGGCTGGAGCCGGAGCCGCGCCCCGACGGGCCGTGGGACATCGCAGAGGTCCGGGAGCCCGGCGAGGGCCGGGTGGACCTGGGCGGACTGTTCGTGCCCGGGGTCGAGGGCATGGAGCTGCGGGTCGAGGTCGCCGGTGACGCGATCGTCGCCGCGACCGTGGTGCTGCGCGACAGCGCCGTGCAGCTGCAGGCCTTCGCCGCCCCCAAGCGCGAGGGCATCTGGCACGAGGTACGGGACGAGATCGCCGGCGGCATCACCCAGCAGGGCGGTGTCGTGGACGAGGTGCAGGGGCCGCTCGGCTGGGAGCTGCGGGCCCAGGTGCCGGTGACCCTGCCGGACGGGACCAACGGCGTACAGCTGGTGCGCTTCGTCGGCTGCGACGGACCGCGCTGGTTCCTGCGCGGGGTGATCTCCGGCCAGGGCGCGGTGCAGCCGCAGACCGCCGGGCTGCTGGAGCAGATCTTCCTCGACACCGTCGTCGTGCGCGGCGACTCCCCGATGGCGCCGCGCGACCCGATCGTGCTGAACCTGCCGGACGACGCGCAGATGGTGGCCGAGGGCCTGCAGCAGGAGGAGCCCGAGAGCTCGCGCTTCGCGGGCGGCGTGGACCGCCTCCAGCGCGGTCCGGAGATCTCCGAGATCCGCTGAAAAACGCTCGTCAAGCGGCTGGATCAAGTCGTTCCGCTGGGCCGCAACCCCTTTCCGGGGTTGCGGCCCAGCGGCGTTTTCGCAGGTCCGCGCCGCGCGCGTATGAATCTCGTCAAGGGCGCGCTAATGGCCGTAAGGGAGGCGTCAACGGACCGCACGCGGGTCGACAAGAGAGGTTTCCTTCAGAGGTCCGTTCATATCCGAACCCTCTAGGAGCACACGATGGCCGACGTGGCCTTCGTCGTCACCACGATCGCGGTCTTCGCGCTGGTGGCTCTCGTCGCCAAGGGGGTGACGAAGCTGTGACCATCGAGAACGTCGTCGGTCTGGTCGTGGCCGTCGCCCTGCTGGGCTACCTGATCCTCGCCCTCGTTTTCCCGGAGAGGTTCTGAGCACAGATATGAGCCCCGTTCTCTCCGGAGTCCTCCAGCTCACCGCCCTCGTCGCGGCGCTGGCACTGGTCTACCGCCCGCTGGGCGATTACATGGCCCGCGTCTACAGCTCCGAGAAGCATCTGCGCGTCGAAAAGTGGATCTACCGCTCGATCGGCGCCGACCCCGACGCCGAAATGCGCTGGCCCGCCTATCTCCGCGGCGTCCTGGCCTTTTCCTTCGTCGGCGTGCTCTTCCTTTATCTGCTCCAGCGGATTCAGGGGATCCTGCCGGATTCGGTCTCGCTCGGCTTCACCGCGATCAGCCCGGACCAGGCCTTCAACACCGCCGCCTCGTTCGTCGCCAACACCAACTGGCAGTCGTACTCCGGCGAGCAGGCCATGGGCCACGCCGTCCAGACGCTCGGCCTCGCCGTGCAGAACTTCGTCTCCGCGGCCGTCGGCATCGCCGTCGCCGTCGCGCTCGTCCGCGGCTTCGCCCGCTCCCGCACCGGCGAGCTGGGCAACTTCTGGGCCGACCTGGTGCGCGGCACCGTCCGCGTCCTGATACCGATCTCCGTGGTCGGCGCGCTGGTGCTCGTCGCGTGCGGCGCGATCCAGAACTTCGCGGGCATCCACGAGATCGGCCGGCTGACCGGCGGCACCCAGCAGGTCAACGGTGGAGCCGTGGCCTCGCAGGAGGTCATCAAGGAGCTGGGCACCAACGGCGGCGGCTACTTCAACGCCAACTCCTCCCACCCGTTCGAGAACCCGAACGCCTTCACCAACCTCTTCGAGATCTTCCTGATCCTGGTCATCCCGTTCGCACTGACCCGGACCTTCGGCAAGCTCGTCGGCAACGTGAAGCAGGGCTACGCGATCCTCGCCACGATGGGTGTCATCTGGCTCGGCTTCACCGCCCTGATGATGTGGACCGAGTTCGCAGGCCACGGCGCCGCGCTCGAAGCGGCCGGCGGCGCGATGGAAGGCAAGGAGCAGCGCTTCGGCGTCGGCGCCTCCGCGATCTTCGGGGTGGCCACCACCCTGACCTCGACCGGCGCGGTGGACTCCTTCCACTCCTCGTTCACCGGCTTCGGCGGCGGCATCACGCTGCTCGGCATGATGCTCGGCGAGATCGCGCCCGGCGGCGTCGGCTCCGGCCTCTACGGCATGCTCGTCATGGCGATCATCGCGGTGTTCATCGCCGGTCTGATGGTCGGCCGTACGCCCGAGTACCTCGGCAAGAAGATCGGCACCCGCGAGATCAAGCTCGCCGCGTGCTACATCCTCATCACCCCGACGCTCGTGCTCGGCTTCACCGCCCTGTCCATGGCGCTGTCCGGGCCGCCGGAGTCCATGCTGAACACCGCGGCCAACTCGGTGGACGGCAGCGGGGCGCACGGCTTCTCCGAGGTCCTCTACGCCTTCACCTCCGGCGCCAACAACAACGGCTCCGCGTTCGGCGGCCTGAACGCCAACACCCCCTGGTACAACACCACGATCGGCCTCGCCATGCTGCTCGGCCGCTTCCTGCCGATGGTGTTCGTCCTGGCGCTCGCGGGCTCGCTCGCCGAGCAGAAGCCGGTGCCCGAGACCGCGGGCACCCTGCGCACCGAGAAGCCGCTCTTCGCCGGGCTGCTCGTCGGCGCGATCCTCATCATCACCGGCTTGACCTACTTCCCGGCACTGGCCCTTGGCCCGATGGCGGAGGGACTCTCATGAGCACGACCACCCCCGTACGTACCGCCCCCGGAGAGACCGAGGAGAGCAACTCCCCGGGTTCCGAGGAGCACGGGCGCGTCTCCGGTGGCCTCTTCGACCCGGCGCAGCTGGTCAAGTCGCTGCCCGACGCGTTCCGCAAGCTCGACCCGCGGGTGATGGTCAAGTCGCCCGTCATGTTCGTCGTCCTGATCGGCTCGGTGGTCACCACCCTGCTTGCGGTCAAGGACCCGGGCGACTGGTTCGGCTGGGCGATCACCGTCTGGCTGTGGCTGACCGTCCTGTTCGCCAACCTCGCCGAGGCCGTCGCCGAGGGCCGTGGCAAGGCCCAGGCCGACACGCTGCGCAAGGCCAAGACCGACACGGTCGCCCGTCGGCTGAACGGCGGCGTCGAGGAGTCGGTGCCCGGCACCGAGCTGCGCGTGGGCGACCTGGTCGTCTGCGAGGCCGGCGACATCATCCCCGGCGACGGTGACGTGGTCGAGGGCGTCGCGAGCGTCGACGAGTCCGCCATCACGGGCGAGTCGGCGCCGGTCATCCGCGAGTCCGGCGGTGACCGGTCCGCGGTCACCGGCGGTACGAAGGTGCTGTCCGACCGCATCGTCGTCAAGATCATGACGAAGCCGGGCGAGACCTTCATCGACCGGATGATCAACCTGGTCGAGGGCGCCGCCCGGCAGAAGACGCCGAACGAGATCGCGCTCAACATCCTGCTCGCCTCGCTCACCATCGTCTTCCTGCTCGCCGTCGTCACCCTCCAGCCCTTCGCGATCTACGCGGGCGCCGAGCAGTCGATGATCGTGCTCGCGGCCCTGGTGGTCTGTCTGATCCCGACCACCATCGGCGCGCTGCTCTCCGCGATCGGCATCGCGGGCATGGACCGCCTCGTCCAGCGCAACGTGCTGGCGATGTCGGGGCGCGCGGTCGAGGCGGCCGGCGACATCTCCACGCTGCTGCTCGACAAGACCGGCACCATCACCTACGGCAACCGCCAGGCCGCCGAGTTCGTCCCGGTCAAGGGCACCACGGCCGCCGAGGTGGCCGATGCCGCCCAGCTCTCGTCGCTCGCCGACGAGACGCCGGAAGGCCGTTCGATCGTCGTCCTCGCCAAGGAGAAGTACGGCCTGCGCGAACGGCACGAGGGCGAGCTCGTCGGAGCCGAGTGGGTGCCGTTCACGGCCCAGACCCGGATGTCGGGCGTCGACGTGGACGGCAGGAAGGTCCGCAAGGGCGCGACCGGTTCGGTCGTCGCCTGGGTCGAGGAGCGCGGCGGCCGGGTCGCCGAGGACACCCAGAAGCTCACCGAGGAGATCTCCCAGGCGGGCGGCACGCCGCTGCTCGTCGCGCTCGAGGACGACAAGGGGGCCCGCGTCCTCGGTGTCATCCACCTCAAGGACGTCGTCAAGGAGGGCATGCGGGAGCGGTTCGACGAGCTGCGCCGCATGGGCATCAAGACCGTCATGATCACGGGTGACAACCCGCTGACGGCCAAGGCCATCGCCGAGGAGGCGGGCGTGGACGACTTCCTCGCCGAAGCCACCCCCGAGGACAAGATGGCCCTCATCAAGCGCGAGCAGGCGGGCGGCAAGCTCGTCGCGATGACGGGCGACGGCACCAACGACGCCCCCGCGCTGGCCCAGGCCGATGTCGGCGTGGCCATGAACACCGGTACCTCGGCCGCCAAGGAGGCCGGGAACATGGTGGACCTGGACTCCAACCCGACCAAGCTGATCGAGATCGTCGAGATCGGCAAGCAGCTCCTGATCACCCGGGGCGCGCTCACCACCTTCTCGATCGCCAACGACGTCGCGAAGTACTTCGCCATCATCCCGGCGATGTTCGCGGTGGTCTACCCGGGCCTGGACAAGCTCAACATCATGGGCCTGGCCTCGCCCGAGTCCGCGATCCTCTCGGCGGTCGTCTTCAACGCGCTGGTCATCGTGGCGCTGGTGCCGCTCGCCCTCAAGGGCGTGCGCTACCGGCCGATGAGCGCGGACAGCATGCTCCGGCGCAACCTCACCGTCTACGGGCTGGGCGGGCTGATCGCGCCCTTCATCGGCATCAAGATCATCGACCTGCTCATCTCCCTCATCCCTGGCATCGGGTGACGTCACCATGAACAATTCCGTAAGCAGTACGTTCCGCGTGGTGGGGGCGGGCCTGCGGGCCCTGCTCGTCCTCACGCTGGTCTGCGGCGTCATTTACCCGCTGGTCGTCACCGGCGTGGCCCAGGCCGCTTTCCACGACAAGGCCAACGGCTCCGAGGTGAAGGCCGACGGCAGGTCCGTCGGCTCCGAGCGGCTCGGCCAGCGCTACGACCTCGACAAGAAGGGCAAGGACGGCAACCCGCTGCCCGACCCCAAGTTCTTCCAGCCGCGCGCCTCGGCGGCCGGTGCGAACACCGAGAACACCCAGTACAAGATCGTGGTGTCCGGCGCCTCCAACCTCGCCGCCGACAGCAAGGTCCTGCTGACCAGCGTCGAGCAGCGCCGCGCGGACGTCGCCGCCTTCAACGGCGTCTCCCCGTCGTCGGTCCCGGTGGACGCCCTCACCGCCTCCGCCTCCGGCCTCGACCCGGACATCTCCCCGGAGTACGCCCGCCTCCAGGCCGAGCGCGTCGCCAAGGCCAACGGCCTGCCGGCGGCCGCGGTCCGGAAGCTCGTGGAGGACCACACGGACGGCCGCGTCCTGGGGTTCATGGGCAACGAGCGCGTCAACGTACTCAAGCTCAACATCGCTCTGCGGGAGCTCGCCAAGAGCTGACGCGGCGGCAGTACGGAACACGGCCGACGGCCGGGGCGCTCGCCCCGGCCGCCGGCCGTTCCGACTGATCGTCACACCTCGTGAATTCCCCTGTACGTTCGACCGCGTCAGGGCACTCTGGGAGCGTGGCCTCCCTTCCTCCCCAGCCCCATGCAGACCCCTCCGCACCACACATGGTGGTCTGCGGCGACGACGGTCTCGTCCACCGGCTCGCGGCCGAACTCTCCGGCGTCTACGGCGAGCGCGTCACCGTCGTCCTGCCGCCCGCCCGAGACGGGCGTCCGCGGCCGGCCGCCGCGGCGGGCCGGGCCGCCGCGCTCCTCGGGCGGGTGACCGGCGCCGTCGGCCGCGCCTCCGGCGTCAACGGCACCGCCGGAGCCACGACGCCCGGCGCTCCCGTACGGATCGTGGAGGCCGCCGAGCCCGACGACGAGGCGCTCGCCGAGGCCGGGGTCGACCGGGCCGCCGCCCTCGCCCTCGTCTATGACGACGACGAGACCAACATCCACGCGGCCCTGCGGGCCCGCCGCGTCAACCCCCGGCTGCGCCTGGTCATCCGGCTCTACAACCGCCGCCTCGGCCAGTACCTGGAGGAACTCCTCGACCAGGCCGCCCGGGTGGGGACCGGCGACCCCGAGGGCACCCCCGCCGAAGCGACCACCACGGTCCTGTCGGACGCCGACACCGCGGCCCCCGCCCTGGTCGCCGTCGCCGTCTCCGGACACAGCAAGGTCATCGAAGCGGGCGGGCTGTTCCTGCGAGCCCTCGAGAGACCACCCCTGCGCCCCGGCGAGTCCGCCGCACCCGGCACCCGCACGCTCGCCCTGCTCCCCGCCCCGGGCTCCGACGCGGGACCCCTCATGCTGCCCGGCACGGAGGAGGAACGATCCGCCACCGGACGCGGCCGGATCGTCCTGGAAACCGTCCGCTCCTCACCTCCGCCGCAGCCGCCCACCCGTCTCACGTCCCGTGGCCTGCCGCTGGGGTCCTTCTTCTCGCGCCGGCTCCGCTGGGCGCTGGTCTGCCTGGCGGGCGCCGTCTGCGGGCTGGCCGTCGCCTCCTGGCTGGTCTCCGACGAGGACCCGCCGCACGCCGCGTACCTCTCGCTCCTCGACCTCTTCGCCATCAACGACCCGGCCGTCGGCGAGCCGCTGGGCCGCCAGGTCCTCCAACTCCTCTCCGGGCTCACCGGCCTGCTGCTCCTCCCCCTGCTGGTGGCCGCGGCCCTGGAGGGCCTCGGCACCTTCCGCTCCGCCTCCGCACTGCGCCGCCCGCCGCGTGGCCTCTCCAGCCATGTGGTGCTGCTCGGCCTCGGCAAGATCGGCACCCGGGTGCTGGCCCGGCTGCGCGAGCTGGACATCCCGGTGGTCTGCGTGGAACGCGACCCACAGGCCCGCGGCGTCGCGCTCGCCCGCTCGCTGCGCGTGCCCACCGTCATCGGCGACGTCACGGAGGAGGGCGTCCTGGAGGCCGCCAAGATCGGCCAGAGCCGCACGCTCATGGCGCTGACCAGCAGCGACGTCACCAATCTGGAAGCCGTCCTGTACGCCCGCTCGGTCAAGCCCGACGTCCGCGCCGTCATGCGGCTGTACGAGGACCGGTTCGCCAAAGCCGTCTACCGCACCCTGCGCGACTCCCACACCCAGGCGTGGACCCGCAGCCGCAGCGTCTCCTATCTGGTCGCGCCCGCCTTCGCCATGGCGATGATGGGCCGTCAGATCCAGGGTGCGGTCCCGGTGGAGCGCAAGGTGATCCTCATCGCCGTCCTGGAGGTCGGAGCCCACAGCGCCCTGCGCGGCCGCACCGCGGCCGAGGCGGTCGAACCGGGATCCTGGCGGGTGCTCGCCCTGGCCCCGGACCCCACGGACCCCCACCCCGCCCCGCTCTGGGACCCACCACCCGGCCGCGTCCTGCGCCCCGAGGACCGCGTCGTCCTGGCCGCCACCCGCCAGGGCCTGGCCGACCTCCTGGGCCGCGGCCCGCGACCTCGCGCGGGGGTGCGGTGAGCTGCTGCGCAGCGGCCCGGGGATGCCCGGCTCACGGCCCGCCGGGCCGGGGTCACCACATGTCGGACGCGGTCACCACACGTCGCCGGGGCGCCAGTCGCAGGCCAGCTCGGCGTCGGGGTCGATCTTCGCGGTGACCGGGAGGACGTAGACGCCGCCGTCGTCCTCCTCGGTGCGTTCGATGCCGGTGGGGGCCACGACGGCGGACGGGCCGCGCCATGGCTGCCAGCCGCGGGCGGTGTAGAAGGGAACGGCGCCGTCCGACGCGCTGAGGGCGCCCAGTTCGTACGCGCCGCGCAGGACCCGCTCCAGCGCGTCCATCACGGCCGCGCCGTGGCCCCGGCGGCGGCGGTCCGCGCGGACCGCGACGCCCTCCACGTAGCCGGTGCGCAGCGAGCGGCCCTCGTGCAGCATGCGGCGCTGCACCAGCGAGCCGTGGCCGATCAGCTCGCCTGCGTCCAGGACGAGGGCGTGCACGCCGCCCATGGTGTGGTCCCAGTCGTCGTCGGAGAAGTCGCCCTCGAAGGCGTCGTCCAACAGGGCGCGGATCGCGGCCAGTTCGGCGCCGGTCAGATCCGCGGTGTGTGCGGTGCGTACATCGGTCATTCGGATTGTCCTCAAGGGCATCAGAAGGTTGTCAGGAACCGATCCGCGTCATTGTGCGTGCCCCGGGAAGCGGATTGCATGTCATTTAGGCACCATCCACGCCATCCCGGACGGACCGTGCCTGATCATGCCCCGCCCCTCGCGGGCGAGCCGCCGAGCGGCGGAAAGGTCACGGGAGGAGGCGTCAGAACTGCGTCAATAGATGACGTGAGACCGCCCATCGCCCCATTTGTCCAAATCTCTGGCCGTAAGGTCGACCCTGCGCGGCCGTGCAGCACACGACTCGGAGAAACCGGCCGAACACCGCCGCGCATCGTGAAAGACAATGGGGCCCATGGGACGCGGCAAGCTTCGTATCTACCTCGGCGCGGCACCGGGCGTCGGCAAGACGTACGCGATGCTCTCCGAGGCCCACCGCCGGGTCGAGCGCGGTACCGACGCCGTCGTGGGCTTCGTGGAGCACCACGGACGCCCCCGGACCGAGGTCATGCTGCACGGCCTGGAGGAGGTGCCCCGCCGTGAGCTCACCTATCGAGACTCCGTCTTCACCGAAATGGACGTGGACGCGCTCCTCGCCCGCCGCCCGGCCGTCGCCCTCGTGGACGAGCTGGCCCACACCAATGTTCCCGGCTCCCGCAACACCAAGCGCTGGCAGGACGTCGAGGAGCTGCTGCAAGCCGGCATCGACGTCGTGTCCACCGTCAACATCCAGCACCTCGAATCGCTGGGTGACGTCGTGGAGTCGATAACGGGCGTCCGGCAGCGCGAGACCGTGCCCGACGAGGTCGTGCGGCGCGCCGACCAGATAGAGCTGGTCGACATGTCGCCGCAGGCGCTGCGGCGCCGCATGGCGCACGGCAACATCTACAAGCCGGACAAGGTCGACGCCGCCCTCTCCAACTACTTCCGGCCTGGCAACCTGACCGCGCTGCGCGAGCTCGCCCTGCTGTGGACCGCCGACCGCGTCGACGAGTACCTGCGGCAGTACCGCACCGACCACAGCGTCTCGACCATCTGGTCGGCCCGCGAGCGGATCGTCGTCGGCCTCACCGGCGGCCCCGAGGGCCGCACCCTCATCCGCCGTGCCTCACGGATGGCCGCCAAGGGCTCCGGCAGCGAGATCCTCGCGGTCTACATCGCCCGCAGCGACGGCCTGACCTCGGCCTCGCCCAAGGAGCTGGCCGTCCAGCGGACGCTGGTCGAGGACCTCGGCGGCACCTTCCACCATGTGATCGGGGACGACGTGCCCGCTTCGCTGCTGGAGTTCGCGCGCGGTGTCAACGCCACCCAGATCGTGCTCGGCTCCAGCCGTCGCAAGAACTGGCAGTACATCTTCGGCCCCGGCGTCGGCCAGACCGTCGCCCGGGACTCCGGACCCGACCTCGACGTCCACATCGTCACCCACGAGGAGGTCGCCAAGGGCCGGGGCCTGCCCGTCGCCCGCGGCGCCCGCCTCGGCCGGGGCCGCATCCTGGCCGGCTGGCTCGTCGGTCTGGCCGGGCCCGTCCTGCTCAGCCTGGTCCTCACGAACTTCGGCCCGGACCTGGGCCTCGCCAACGACATGCTGCTGTTCCTGTGCATGACGGTGGCGGCCGCGCTGCTCGGCGGACTCCTGCCGTCCCTCGCCTCGGCGGCCTTCGGATCCCTGCTGCTGAACTACTTCTTCGTCCAGCCGGTCCACCGGCTCACGATCACCGACCCGAAGAACATCGTCGCCATAGCGATCTTCGTCTTCGTCGCGGTCTCCGTGGCCTCCGTCGTGGACGTGGCCGCCCGCCGCACCCACCAGGCCTCCCGGCTGCGCGCCGAGTCCGAGATCCTCTCCTTCCTCGCCGGCAGCGTCCTGCGTGGCGACACCAGCCTGGAGGCGCTCCTGGAGCGGGTCCGGGAGACCTTCGCCATGGAGTCCGTCGCGCTGCTGGAGCGGGCCAGCGAAGTGGACCCCTGGACCTGCGCGAGCAGCGTCGTGACCAGCACGGGCAAGCCGCTGCTGCGCCCCGAGGACGCGGACGTGGACATGCCCGTCGGCGACAATATGGCGCTCGCGCTCGCCGGCCGGGTGCTGCCCGCCGAGGACCGCCGCGTGCTGGCCGCCTTCGCCGCCCAGGCCGCGGTCTTCCTCGACCGCCAGCGGCTCGTCGGCGAGGCCGAGCGGGCCCAGCAACTGGCCGAGGGCAACCGCATCCGCACCGCCCTGCTGGCCGCCGTCAGCCACGACCTGCGCACCCCCCTCGCCGGGATCAAGGCGGCCGTCACCTCACTGCGCTCCGACGACGTCGCCTGGTCCGAGGAGGACGAGGCCGAGCTGCTGGCCGGCATCGAGGACGGCGCCGACCGCCTGGACCACCTGGTCGGCAACCTCCTCGACATGTCCCGCCTCCAGACCGGTACCGTCACCCCGCTGATCAGGGAGATCGACCTCGACGAGGTGGTCCCGATGGCGCTCGGCGGCGTCCCCGAGGGCAGCGTCACCCTGGACATCCCCGAAACGCTCCCGATGGTCGCCGTCGACCCCGGGCTGCTGGAGCGCAGCGTCGCCAACATCGTCGAGAACGCCGTGAAGTACAGCCCCGACGGCACGCACGTCCTCGTCGCCGCCAGCGCCCTCGGCGACCGCGTGGAGGTACGCGTCGCCGACCGCGGCCCCGGTGTGCCCGACAGCGCCAAGGACCGGATCTTCGAGCCCTTCCAGCGGTACGGGGACGCGCCGCGCGGCGCGGGCGTCGGTCTCGGCCTCGCGGTCGCCCGGGGCTTCGCCGAGGCCATGGGCGGCACGCTCGCCGCGGAGGACACCCCCGGCGGCGGCATGACCATGGTCCTCACCCTGCGGGCCGCCGCCGGCCGCCCGCCCGTACGCCCGGACCTCCCGGCCCAGGCCACCTCATGAACCCGGCCGCCGGCCCACGCCGGCACCGCCGTGACCACTGCGCGGAGCCGGCCGCAGGCCGCCGCCCCGCACCGGGGGACCACCCCCGGACGCCCAGCCGATACCCCGGGCCCCGTGGCGGGGCCCGCACGAACAGCAGAGGTGGTTCCGCATGAACCGGGTGCTCGTGGTGGATGACGAGCCGCAGATCGTCCGCGCGCTCGTGATCAACCTCAAGGCGCGGAAGTACGAGGTCGACGCCGCGCCCGACGGTGCCACCGCCCTTCAGCTCGCCGCCGCCCGCCACCCCGACGTGGTCATCCTCGACCTCGGCCTGCCCGACATGGACGGGGTCGAGGTGATCAAGGGGCTGCGCGGCTGGACCCGGGTGCCGATCCTGGTGCTGTCCGCCCGCCAGACCTCGGACGAGAAGGTGGAGGCGCTCGACGCGGGCGCCGACGACTACGTCACCAAGCCCTTCGGCATGGACGAGCTGCTCGCCCGGCTGCGGGCCGCCGTGCGGCGCGCGGAGCCCACCGGCGCGGCGGCCGCGGGGGACGACGCGATCGTCGAGACCGAGGTCTTCACCGTCGACCTCGCCGCGAAGAAGGTCAACCGCGGCGGGCGGGACGTACGCCTCACCCCGACCGAGTGGCATCTCCTCGAAGTGCTCGTACGCAATACGGGCCGTCTTGTCAGCCAGAAGCAGCTGCTCCAGGAGGTATGGGGGCCGTCGTACGGCACCGAGACCAATTACCTGCGGGTCTACATGGCCCAGCTGCGGCGCAAGCTGGAGCTGGACCCGTCGCATCCGAAGCACTTCATCACGGAGCCGGGGATGGGATACCGCTTCGAGGTGTGAACGAGTCCTCAATCGCCGGACGGGCTGGATTTTCCAGCCCGTCCGGCGATTGAGGACCGCCCGCTGAGTGTGCTCCCGCCAGGATGGCCCCCGGTACGCTGGTTTCATGAGCGCCGTACCCCGTTCCGAGAAGCCGACCGGCCGTTTCCGCCGGATGCTGGACCGGCTGTCCACCTCCCAGGAGGAGCTGCACTCCGCAGAGCTGCAACAGGACGCGGAAGCCGTGGGCTGCACGAAGATATGCGACTGCGGCGACCGACAGATAGTGAAGGTCACCGGCACGCTGCGCACGGTCACGCTCCGGCCGCGCGCCGGTGTGCCCGCGCTGGAGGCCGAGCTGTTCGACGGCTCGGCCGCGCTCGACGTGGTGTGGCTGGGACGCCGCTCCATAGTCGGCATAGAGCCCGGCCGTAAGCTGATCGCCTCCGGCCGGATCTCCATGAGCCGCGGCCGGCGCGTGCTGTTCAATCCCAAATATGAACTCCGACCGCTCGGACAGGAGTAGCGGGTGACGTCTCTCGACAAGCCGAACGACCAGCAGGGAGAGGGCGCCGACGCACGGTCGGCGACCGAAGCCGCCCTTTTCGAGGCGTTCGGCGGTGTGCGGGGCATGGTGGAGACCACCCTGCCCGGCCTGGTCTTCGTCGCGCTCTACACGGTCAAGCGGGACATCCATCTCGCGGCGATCGCCGCACTGAGCCTGTCCGTGCTGCTCGTGGCCGTCCGGCTGCTGCGCAAGGACACCCTCAAGCACGCCTTCAGCGGTGTGTTCGGGGTCGCCGTCGGCGCGGTCTTCGCGATGATGTCCGGCGACGCCAAGAACTTCCATCTGCCCGGCATGATCTACACCTTCGGGCTGTCCCTGGGCTACATCGTCTCGGCGATCGCCGGATATCCGCTGATCGGCCTGATCCTCGGCCCGGTCTTCAAGGAGAACCTCTCCTGGCGCACCCGCAACCCCGGCCGCAAGGTCGCCTACATCAAGGCCAGCTGGGCCTGGGGTCTGATCCTGCTCGCCAAGTCGGCGGTGCTCTTCCCGCTGTACTGGTGGGGTGACGCCACCCAGCTGGGCTGGGTCAGGATGGCCCTCGGCATTCCCCCGATGCTGCTCTCGGTGTATCTGACCTGGATCTTCCTCTCCAAGGCTCCGCCGCCGATCGACGTGTTCGCGGAGATGGAGGCGGAGGAGGCCGCCGAGCGGGCGGCGAAGGCCCAGGGCTCCGGGGGCGCCGTCGTCGGCGCGCACACGGACGGTCCCCTCGGGGGGATCGTGACCGGCGAGCGGTCCCACGACTCCACGCCGCCGCGCTGAGCCGCACCGCCCACCCGCTCCACCACCGCTCCATGCCGAAGGGCCCCGGGAATCGCTCCCGGGGCCCTTCGGTCATGTACGGACAACCGTGTCCACCGCTCAGCCGGTGGCGTCCTCGCGGCGCACCGACAGCAGGTCCTCCAGCTGCTCCTCACGCGCGGGGGCCGCGACGAAGAGGAGCTCGTCGCCCGCCTCCAGCGCGTCCTCCTTGTTCGGGGTGAGCACGCGGGTGCCGCGGATGATGGTGACCAGCGCGGTGTCCTCCGGCCAGTCCACGTCCCCGACCCGGGTGCCGGCCAGCGCCGCCTCCGGCGGCAGCGTCAGCTCCACCAGGTTGGCGTCGCCCTGGCTGAAGCGCATCAGCCGCACCAGGTCGCCGACGCTCACGGCCTCCTCGACCAGCGCCGACATCAGACGCGGGGTGGAGACGGCGACGTCCACGCCCCAGGACTCGTTGAAGAGCCACTCGTTCTTCGGGTTGTTCACCCGGGCCACGACCCGGGGGACCCCGTACTCGGTCTTGGCGAGCAGCGAGACGACGAGGTTGACCTTGTCGTCACCGGTCGCCGCGATCACGACGTTGCAGCGCTGGAGCGCCGCCTCGTCGAGCGAGGTGATCTCGCAGGCGTCGGCCAGCAGCCACTCCGCCAGCGGCACCCGCTCCACCGAGATGGCCGAGGGGGCCTTGTCGATGAGCAGCACCTCGTGCCCGTTCTCCAGCAGCTCGCCCGCGATGGACCGGCCGACCGCCCCGGCTCCGGCAATAGCAACCCTCATCAGTGCGCCGCCTCCTCGGGACCGGCGGAGAACGCCGCTTCGACCTTCTCGACCTCGTCGGTGCGCATCATCACGTGCACCAGGTCGCCTTCCTGCAGGACCGTCGAGGACGTCGGCAGCACGGCCTCGCCCAGCCGGGTGAGGAACGCCACCCGTACGCCCGTCTCATCCTGGAGCTTGCTGATCCGGTGGCCGACCCAGGCCTCCGAGGCAGGGACCTCGGCGAGCTGGACGCCGCCGGTGGGGTCGCGCCACAGCGGCTCCGCCCCGGACGGCAGCAGCCGGCGGAGCATCTGGTCCGCCGTCCACCGCACGGTGGCCACGGTCGGGATGCCGAGCCGCTGGTAGACCTCGGCGCGGCGCGGGTCGTAGATCCGGGCCGCCACGTTCTCGACGCCGAACATCTCGCGGGCCACCCGGGCCGCGATGATGTTGGAGTTGTCGCCGCTGCTCACCGCGGCGAAGGCGCCGGCCTCCTCGATGCCCGCCTCCCGCAGGGTGTCCTGGTCGAAGCCGACGCCGGTCACCCGCCGACCGCTGAACCCGGAGCCCAGACGCCGGAACGCCGTCGGGTCCTGGTCGATCACGGCGACCGTGTGTCCCTGCTGCTCAAGGGTCTGGGCGAGGGCCGAACCCACTCGCCCGCAACCCATGATCACGATGTGCACGACGACGCCCCCGTGCTCCGGACTACCGCGTTGACCTGCACCAACACCCTGCTCACATCTTCCCTTTTTGTTCACGTTCAGCTCACGGGCCCACGAGACCACAGCTCGCGGTCTCCACGTGCCGCGCCGACCGGCACTTTCGGCCATGCCGACGCATGACACCACCGTATCCGCAAGACCCCGCGCGTCGAGCGCCGCTGTGCCGACTCGCTCCGCGAGCAGCCCCCGTCCGGTGCGCTCGCACAGGAGCGGCAGACACGAACGGTAGGCGGGATTCCACCTCGGGTCGCGCCCGGGTCGTGTCACGCCGCGGGCATAGTCGGCTGGAAATTGACAGATCCGCTCATCCGTCGTTAATCCGCCAATCAGAACCGATCAGATTGTGCCGCGAACGGAAGCTGCCCCTCTTCCGCCCGGCAGCCGCGCCAGGCTCTCGCCCAGTCACGGCCCATCGCCGCGCCGTGCGCCGGAACATGCCCCTTTCTCAGAACGCGCCCCAGAGAACTCCCAGAACGCTTCCCAGAACGCTTCCCAGAACAGGAGTGCCCGCATGAGGAGCAGTCGTGTCGAGATCTGCGTGGTCGGTGCCGGGCCGCGAGGGCTCTCCGTGCTGGAGCGGCTCTGCGCGAACGAGCGCGCCGCGCCGTCGCACTCCGCCGTCACCGTGCACGTCGTCGACCCCGCAGGCCCCGGCGCCGGCGCCGTCTGGCGCACCGACCAGCCCCGTCACCTGCTGATGAACACCGTCGCCTCGCAGATCACCGTCTACACGGACGACAGCACGCGGATAGCGGGCCCCATCGAGCACGGCCCGAGCCTGTACACGTGGGCGCGCCGCCTCGTGGCCGTCGGCCGGGCCGACGACCACGACGACGAGACCCTCGCCGAAGCCCGTGACCTCGGCCCGGACTCCTACCCCACCCGCGCGTTCTACGGCCGCTACCTCCGCGACAGTTTCCGGTACGTCGTGGCCCGCGCCCCCGGGCACGTCACCGTCGTGGTCCACCGCTCGCGCGCGGTCGCCCTGGCCGACACCGAGGGCGTCCCGGACGGCCCGCAGGGCGTCCGCCTGGCGGACGGCACCCGGCTGAGCCGGCTGGACGCGGTCGTCATGGCGCTCGGCCACGTCCCCGCGCACCTCGCGCCCCGCGAGGCGGAGACGGCGGCCCTGGCCCGGCGCCACCGGCTGCGGTACGTCACCCCCGCCAACCCCGCCGACCTCGACCTGAGCGGGGTCGGGGCCGGTGAGCCCGTCCTGCTGCGCGGACTCGGGCTGAACTTCTTCGACCACATGGCGTTGTTCACCGCCGGGCGCGGCGGCACCTTCGCCCGCGAGGGCCGTCGCCTGGTCTACCGGCCTTCGGGCGACGAGCCGCGCCTGTACGCCTTCTCCCGACGCGGCGTTCCCTACCACGCACGCGGGCGGAACGAGAAGGGAGCCGCCGGCCGCCACTTACCCCGGCTGCTCACCGCCGAGCACATCGCCGGTCTGCGGGAGCGCGCCCGGCGCGGGAGCCCGGTGCGCTTCGGCAGGGACCTGTGGCCGCTGATCGCCCGCGAGGTCGAGAGCGTCTACTACGGCACGCTGCTGGGCGCCCGGGGCCGCGAGAGGGAACGGGAGACGTTCGTCGACCGCTATCTGGCCCTGCCGCCCGGCGCGGACCCGGCCGCGCTGCTGACGTCCTTCGGCATCGCCGACGGCGACCGCTGGGACTGGGAACGGCTGTCCAGGCCGTACGGCGACCGCGCGTTCGCCTGCCGCGCCGAGTTCCGCCGCTGGCTGCTCGGGCATCTGGCCGAGGACGTGAGGGCGGCCGGTGCCGGCAACGTCAGCGGCCCGCTCAAGGCGGCCCTGGACGTCCTGCGCGACCTGCGCAACGAGATCAGGCTCGCCGTCGACCACGGCGGCCTGGACGGCGACTCGCACCGCGACGACCTGGACGGCTGGTACACCCCGCTCAACGCCTTCCTCTCCATCGGCCCGCCCGCCTCCCGCATTGAGGAGATGACCGCCCTCATCGAGGCGGGGATCCTGGAGGTCACCGGGCCGGGCACGCGGGTACGGATCGACGCCGCAGGCCCCGGCGGCCCCGCCTTCGTCGCCGAGTCCGCCGTCGTCCCCGGTGACGCGATCCGCTCCGGCGTGCTCATCGAGGCCCGGCTGCCCGAGCCCGATCTGCGCCGCACCGCCGACCCCTTGCTGCGGCACCTGATCGACACCGGTCAGATCACCACCTTCCGCGTCGACGCGGCCACCGGCGCCGGCCACGAGACCGGCGGAATGGCCGTCACCGAGCGCCCGTACCGCGTGATCGACGCCCGGGGACACGCTCACCCGCGCCGGTTCGCCTACGGCGTCCCGACCGAGTCGGTGCACTGGGTCACCGCCGCCGGCATCCGGCCCGGCGTGGACTCGGTGACCCTCGGCGACTCCGACGCCATCGCCCGCGCGGTCCTCGGCCTGCCGCCCGTCGCCCACGCGCCCTCCGCGCCGCGACAGGCCCCCGCCGGCACCGATCTCACGGGCGCGACGGTCTGAGGGTGCCGCACGCGGCCGGACGCCTGGAAGGCCTCATTCCGTTCCCGCGGCGTGGCTCGATTCCTGCCTCTTGCCCGTCTTGCCGCTGCCGTCACCGCGCCCATAACCGCACGTCCGCCCCTTGAGCGCGTGAGGAAGAGTGGACAAGGGGCGGACGCCTGTTCGTATTTCGTGATGAAGTTCGGACACACGGTCACCGTCGTGGTTAGGATGATCGGCGTATTCCGCTTCCGGACGGGACGTCAGGACGCCGACCTGTCCGGCCGACCACATGCCCCTTACGTCCATCGCCCACGAGGAATTGATGTCACATCACATACCGGAGGCGGTGATCTGGTGCCTGGCCGTCGCGTTGACCGCCGTCCTGATCCTGCTGGTCCGCCAGCGCGGGATCACCGCCGGAGTGCGCAGGCGCGTCGCCCAGCTGGAAGAGAGCCTGCAGGCGCGTGACGAGGAGGTACGGCACCTGGTCGGGGTCCGGCTGCCCGCCGTGGCGGAGACCATGAACCAGCCCGTACCGCTGCCCGGCCCGCTCGACGAACGGCTCGCCGGCACCGTGTTCGCGCAGAGCCTGCAGTCGGCCCTGGAGCTGTTCACCCAGGCCGTCGACAAGGCGCAGGCCCGCGCGGACCAGTCCGCCAAGGCCGCCCTCAAGGCCTCCATGCGCGCCCTCCAGGGACTCGCGCACGAACAGCAGCTGGCCATCTCCGACATGCAGGACCGGCACGACAATCCCGACGTGCTGCGCGACCTGCTGGAGATCGACCACGCCAACTCCCAGTTCGGGCGCCGCGCCCAGGCCATCGCCGTCCTGTGCGGCTCCTGGCCCGGCCGCCAGCGCGTCGCCTCCCAGCTGACCGACGTCGTCCGGGGCGCCACCTCCCGCATCCGCGACTACCGCCGCGTCCGGGTGCACAGCCAGGCCGACATCGCCGTCGTCAGCCGGGTCGTGGAGCCCGTGGTGCTCGCCGTCGCCGAACTCCTCGACAACGCCGCCCGCCACTCGCAGCCCAACACCACCGTCGAGGTCAGCCTCCAGCCCGTGCACAACGGCGCCGTCGTCATCATCGACGACGCGGGCGTGGGCATGGACGGCCAGGAGGTGCAGCACGCGGTCGCACTGCTCTCCGGGCAGCGGGTCGTGGACGTCTCCCGGCTCGGCGACCCCCCGCAGTTCGGCTTCCCGGTCATCGGCGTGCTCGCCGCGCGCTACGGCTTCAGCGTCTCCGTCGACACCCGCTCGCCGTACGGCGGCGTACGGGCCGTGCTGTTCCTGCCCAGCGCCCTGCTGACCCACCTCGAGATCGACGGCCCCGGCACCACCCCGCTCCGGCACCCGGCGGCGACCGGCACCGGTCGCGGCACAACCGGGGCGCCCAGGTCGCAGCAGCCGCCCGTACGCTCCCCGGAACGGCCCCCCGCCCCCGAGGAGTTCCCCGCCGGACACCCGGACCGGCTCGCCGACGACGCCCCCGCGGTGACCGGCTCGACGGCCGGCGGGCTGCCCAAGCGCCGCCGCCGGCAGCCCCCGGCCCCCCGGCCGGCCGCGCCGCCGCCCGCCGAGAGCCCCAGCGAGCGCACCGCGGAACAGACCGCCCGGATCATGGGCGCGTTCGCCCGCGGCACCCGCTCCGGCCGGGACGCCTGCGATCCCCCCGTGACCGGCGGCCCCACGGGCCCCGCCGACCACGGCGCCCCCACCCCCGACGACGAAGGGAAACCCCCCGCGTGAACGACCACATGAACAACGAGCTCGGCTGGATGCTCGACGAGGTCGTCAAGATGCCGGAGACCCGGCACGCGATCCTGCTCTCCGCCGACGGCATGCTGCGCGCCCACTCCCAGGGCATCGGCCGCGACGAGGCGGAGCGACAGGCCGCCGCCCTCTCCGGGCTGCAGTCGATCAGCCGCTCCACCGGCGAGTTCTGTACCCACCAGGCCCACCAGGAGACCCCCTGGCGGCAGACACTCGTCGAGTTCGCCCACGGCTACGTCTTCCTCATAGCCGCCGGCCCCGGCGCCTACCTCGCCGTCTCGGCCTCCGAGCACGTCGACATGGAAGCCGTCACCTACCGCATGCAGAAGCTCGTGGACCGGCTCGGCAAGGAACTGACCAGCCCGCCCCGGCAGGGTGTCTGGCAGGGCCCGGGCAACCCGGCATGACCCCGCCGGCGCCGAGGCGCGACAAAGGGTTAGTACGTCCGTACGTCGTCACCGACGGGCGTGCCCACCCGACCCGCAACACCTTCGACCTGGTCACGCTGGTCATGGCGCACGGCGACCTGCCGATCGGCGGCCTCAGCCCCGAAAAGCGCGCGCTCATGGAACTCTGCCTCGGCGGCGCCCTGTCGGTCGCCGAGATCGCCGGTCACCTGATGCTGCCCGTCAGCGTCACCAAGGTGCTGCTCGGCGATCTCGTGGACAGCGGCCACCTCAGTACCCGGGCCCCCATCCCCTCGGCCCAACTGCCCGAGGCCCAGATCTTGCAGGAGGTACTCGATGGACTCCGCGCTCGCCTCTGACACCGCTCATGAGGGGGCCGTCTATCTTCGTCAGTCGGTGCGGACCGCCGCGAAGCTGCTCGTCGTGGGGCACTTCGCGGTGGGCAAGACCACCTTCGTCGGCTCGCTGTCGGAGATCCGGCCGCTGCGCACCGAGGAGACCATGACGCAGGCCGGCGCCCTCGTCGACGACCTGGCCGGCATCCGGGGCAAGACCACCACCACGGTGGCCATGGACTTCGGCCGGCTCACCCTCAGCGACAGCCTCGTTCTCTATCTCTTCGGCGCCCCCGGCCAGCAGCGCTTCACCCGGCTCTGGCAGGACATGACCCGCGGCGCGCTCGGCGCCCTGGTCCTCGCCGACACCCGGCGCCTGGAGCAGTCCTTCGACGTCATGGGACTGCTGGAGGAGCACGGCCTGCCGTACGCCGTCGCCGTCAACCACTTCGACGGCGCCCCCGCCCACCCCGAGGAGGAGATCCGCGAAGCCCTCGATCTGCTCCCCGAGACCCCGCTGATCACCTGCGACGCACGCGACCGGATCTCCTCCACCCGGGCCCTGATCACCCTCGTGGAATACCTCCAGACCCGGCAGACCCGCCTGTCCAGCACCGCCCAGGAGCATGTGTGACCCACCGCCCCGACGCCGGCCCCCCGCCGCCGGGCTGCCCCGCGCACCGCGCCCCGGCGCCGCCACCGCGCCCCCAGCCGCTGTACGGGCCCGACTTCGCCGCCGACCCGCACGCCGTCTACGCGCGGCTGCGCACCCTGGGCCCGGCCGCGCCCGTCGAGCTCGCGCCCGGCGCCACCGCCACCCTCGTCACGGACTACCGGGCCGCCCTCGAAGTGCTCCGCACCCCCGAGACCTTCGCGAAGGACGCCCGCCGCTGGCGGGCCCTCGCCGACGGCCGGGTGGCCCCGGACAACCCCGTCGTGCCGATGATGGCCTACCGGCCCAACTGCCTGTTCTCCGACGGCGACGCCCACCGCAGGCTGCGCCAGGCGGTCACCGACAGCCTCGGCCGGATCGACCCCAACGCCCTGCGCGGTTACGTCGAGCGCAGCGCCGACACCCTCATCGACCGGTTCGCGCCGCTCGGCGAGACCGATCTGCTCGGCGGCTACGCCAAGGTGCTGCCCCTGCTGGTCTTCCAGCAGCTCTTCGGCTGCCCGCCCGAGCTCGGCGACCGCCTCGTCGAAGGCTTCTCCGGGATCTTCGACGGCGTGGACGCCGAGCGCGCCAACGACCTCATCACCGAGACCCTGGTGCGGCTCGTCTCCCTCAAGCGGGCCCGGCCCGGCGCGGACGTCATCTCCTGGCTGCTCGCCCACCCGGTCGCCCTCACCGACGAGGAGATGATCCACCAGCTCGTGGTCCTCATCGGCGCCGGCACCGAACCCCAGCAGAACCTGATCGCCAACGCGCTGCGCCTGCTGCTCTCCGACGACCGGTTCGCCGGCGACCTCGCCGGCGGCAGCATGCCCGTCGAGGACGCCCTCGACGAGGTCCTCTGGCTGGACCCGCCGATGGCCAACTACGCCGTCCACTACCCCGTCCACGACGTGGACTTCGGCGGCGTACCGCTGAACCAGGGCGAACCGGTCGTGGTGAGCTTCGCCGCCGCCAACACCGATCCCGCGCTGCTGTCCGACCAGCGCACCGGCAACCGCGCCCACCTCGCCTGGAGCGCCGGCCCGCACACCTGCCCCGCCAAGGACTCCGCCCGGCTCATCGCGGCCGTCGCCGTCGAGAAGCTCCTCGACCGGCTGCCCGACCTGGAGCTGGCCGTCCCCGTCGACCGCCTCGTCTGGCGACCCGGCCCCTTCCACCGGGCCCTCACCGCCCTGCCCGTGCGCTTCCCCCCGGTTCCCGTGCCCACGGCGGCGCCAGCGCCGCTGCTGGTGCCCGACCCCGACCGGGCGCACGTCCACCCGTCCGCCGAACCCCCAGGAGACCGACGATGGACCAGCAGACCTGCCCCGTCCGCATCGACCCCGCCGGCCACGACATCCACGGCGAGGCCGCCCGCCTCCGCGCCCTCGGCCCGGCGACCGCCGTGGAGCTCCCTGGTGGCGTGGTGGCGTGGGCAGTGACCACCCGGCCGCTGCTCAAGGAACTCCTCACCGACCCACGCGTCTCGAAGGACCCGCGCCGGCACTGGCCGACCTGGATCGACGGCAAGGTCTCCCCGGACTGGCCGCTGTACACCTGGGTCGCGGTGCAGAACATGTTCACCGCCTACGGCAGCGACCACAAACGGCTGCGCGTCCTCGTCTCCAAGGCGTTCACCGCCCGCCGCACCGCCGCCCTGCGCCCCCGCATCGAGGAGATGACCGCCGACCTCCTCGACGGTCTCGCGGCCCACGGGCCGGACGAGATCGTCGACCTGCGTGAGGGCTACGCCTACCCGATCCCGATCCAGGTGATCTGCGAGCTTTTCGGCGTGGACGATGACGAGACCCGCGAGGGGCTGCGCCGCTGCGTCGACTCGATCTTCCACACCTCCGCCGACCCGGCCGAGGTCACGGCCACCTACACCGAGCTGTACGCACTGCTCGGCGGGATCGTCGCAGCCAAGCGCGAGAAGCCCGGCGACGACATGACCAGCGTCCTCATCTCCGCCCGCGAGGAGGACGGCCCCGGCGGCAGCCGGCTGAGCGAGCAAGAGCTGGTCGACACCCTGCTGCTGATGATCGGCGCCGGGCACGAGACCACCGTGAACCTCCTCGACAACGCCATCCACGCGCTGCTCACCCACCCCGAGCAGCTGGAGCTGGTCCGCACCGGCAAGGCCGGCTGGGACGATGTGATCGAAGAGACACTGCGCCTCCAGGCCCCGGTCGCCAACCTGCCGCTGCGCTACGCCGTCGAGGACATCGAGCTCGACGGCGGGGTCACCCTGCGCAAGGGCGACGCGATCATCGCCGCCTACGCCGCGGCCGGCCGCGACCCGCAGCTGTACGGGGCGTCGGCCGACGACTTCGACCTCACCCGCGCCGACAAGGACCACCTGGCCTTCGGCCACGGCGTCCACCACTGCCTGGGCGCCCCACTGGCCCGGCTGGAGGCCGCCGTCGCGCTGCCCGCCCTCTTCGCCCGCTTCCCCGAGCTGACCCTCGCCGCCGCCCCCGACGAGCTGAGCCCCGTGGAGTCCTTCATCTCCAACGGCCACCGCGCCCTGCCCGCCCGGCTGGGCCGCCACTAGGGCGTGTGCCCCGGGGCCCACCCGTCCCCTCCACCCGCCGGGACCGGAAGCGACACACGCCACATTCCCCTTCCCCGGCGGGTGGCGGGTGGGCGCACCCCGGAGCGAGCGCATACGATCCTCTGCGTGTCCAAACTGACCGACCTGCCCAAACGGATCCTTATCGGCCGGGCGCTGCACAGCAACAAGCTGGGGGAAACACTCCTCCCCAAGCGCATCGCCCTCCCCGTCTTCGCCTCCGACCCGCTGTCCTCGGTGGCGTACGCGCCGGGCGAAGTGCTGCTCGTCCTCTCCGTGGCAGGCGTGTCGGCCTACCACTTCAGTCCATGGATCGCCGTCGCGGTCGTGGTGCTCATGTTCACGGTGGTCGCCTCGTACCGCCAGAACGTGCACGCCTACCCCAGCGGCGGCGGCGACTACGAGGTCGCCAACACCAACCTGGGCCCCAAGGCCGGACTGACCGTCGCCAGCGCCCTGCTCGTCGACTACGTCCTGACCGTCGCGGTCTCGATCTCCTCCGGAATCGAGAACCTCGGCTCCGCCATCCCCTTCGTCATCGAGCACAAGACGGCCTGCGCCGTCGGCGTCATCGTGCTGCTCACGCTGATGAACCTGCGTGGCGTCAAGGAGTCCGGCAAGCTCTTCGCCATCCCGACGTACGTCTTCGTCGGCGGCGTCTTCCTGATGATCGCCTGGGGCGCCGTCCGCGGCCTGTTCATGGGCGACACCATGAAGGCCCCCACCGCCGACTACACCATCCACGCCGAACACCAGGGACTCGCGGGCTTCGCGCTCGTCTTCCTGCTGCTGCGCGCCTTCTCCTCCGGCTGCGCCGCCCTCACCGGCGTCGAGGCCATCAGCAACGGCGTGCCGGCCTTCCGCAAGCCCAAGAGCAAGAACGCCGCGACGACGCTCGCGCTCATGGGCGGCCTCGCCGTCACCATGTTCTGCGGCATCATCGCGCTGGCCATGGTCACCAAGGTGCGGATGGCCGAGCACCCGGCCACCGACCTGCTCAGGGACGGCAAGCCGGTCGGCGAGGACTACACCCAGAACCCGGTGATCTCGCAGGTCGCCGAGGCGGTCTTCGGCAACGGCTCGTTCCTCTTCATCGTGCTCGCCGCCGCCACCGCCCTCGTGCTGTTCCTGGCCGCGAACACCGCCTACAACGGCTTCCCGCTGCTCGGCTCGATCCTCGCCCAGGACCGCTACCTGCCGCGCCAGCTGCACACCCGCGGCGACCGCCTCGCGTTCTCCAACGGCATCGTGCTGCTCTCCGGGGCCGCCGCCATACTCGTCGTCATCTACGGGGCCGACTCCACCCGCCTCATCCAGCTCTACATCGTCGGCGTCTTCGTCTCCTTCACCCTCAGCCAGATCGGCATGGTCCGGCACTGGAACCGCCACCTGGCCACCGAGACCGACCCGGCCGAGCGCCGCCGCATGGTCCGCTCCCGCGCGATCAACACCTTCGGCGCCTTCTTCACCGGCCTGGTCCTCGTCGTGGTGCTGCTGACGAAGTTCACCCACGGCGCGTGGGTCGCCCTGCTCGGCATGGTGATCTTCTACGCCACCATGACCGCGATCCGGAAGCACTACGACCGGGTCGCCGAGGAGATCGCCGTCGAGGACGAGCCCGGCGAAGAGGCCGTACGCCCCTCCCGGGTGCACTCCATCGTCCTGGTATCCAAGATCCACAAGCCGACCCTGCGGGCCCTGGCCTACGCCAAGCTCATGCGCTCCGACACCCTCGAGGCCCTGACCATCAGCGTCGACGCGGCCGAGACCCGGGCGCTGCACGAGGAATGGTCGCGCCGCGGCCTCGACGTACCGCTGAAGGTCCTCGACTCGCCCTACCGCGAGATCACCCGGCCGATCATCGACTACGTCAAGCGGCTGCGGAAGGAGAGCCCACGCGACGTGGTCAGCGTCTACATCCCCGAATACGTGGTCGGCCACTGGTACGAGCACCTGCTGCACAACCAGAGCGCGCTGCGCCTGAAGGGCCGGCTGCTCTTCACCCCCGGCGTGATGGTCACCTCGGTGCCCTGGCAGCTCGACTCCTCCGAGGCCGCCAAGAAGCGGGCCCGCAAGCGCGCCGAATGGAACGCCCCGGGTTCGGTGCGCCGCGGCCCGGTCACGCAGCCGAAGCGGGAAAAGGCGGCCACGAAGAAGTAGCGCGCCGCGACGGAGCAGCGCGGTCGTCGGTGGGGTGAGGTGGGACGTAGACTCGAAGGCTGTCCCCCTCACCCCTTTTGAGTTCTCTGGAGTCGACCCGCCATGCAGCACGAGACCGAAGCATCGCTGGTCGGCCACGAGTACGAGGTCGAGGTCGGCCCCGTCGCCCACGGCGGCCACTGCGTCGCCCGCACGGAGGCGGGCCGGGTCCTGTTCGTCCGGCACGCACTCCCCGGCGAGCGGGTCGTCGCCCGGGTCACCGAGGGCGAGTCGACGTCCCGCTTCCTGCGCGCGGACGCGGTCCGCGTCCTGGACGCCTCGAAGGACCGCGTCGAGGCCCCCTGCCCCTTCTCCGGCCCCGGCAAGTGCGGCGGCTGCGACTGGCAGCACGCCAAGCCCGGCGCCCAGCGTCGCCTCAAGAGCGAGGTCATCACCGAGCAGCTGATGCGCCTCGCGGGCCTCACCCCCGAGGAGGCGGGCTGGGACGGCACGGTCGTACCGGCCGACGGCGACAAGCTCCCGGCCGGCGAGGTCCCCGCCTGGCGCACCCGCGTGCAGTACGCGGTGGACGCCGAGGGCCACGCCGGACTCCGCAAGCACCGCTCGCACGACGTCGAGGTCATCGACCGCTGCCTGATCGCCGCCCCGGGCGTCACGGAGCTCGGCATCGAGAAGCGCGAGTGGCCGCAGATGGCCTCCGTCGAGGCCATCGCCGCCTCCGGCTCCGGCGACCGCCAGGTCATCCTCACCCCGAAGCCGGGCGGCCGCCTCCCGATCGTCGAGCTCGACAAGCCGGTCTCCGTCCTGCGCATCGGGGAGAAGGACAAGCAGGTCCACCCCGTCCACGGCCGCGCCTTCGTCCGCGAGCGCGCCGACGGCCGCACCTACCGCGTCGGCGAGGGCGGCTTCTGGCAGGTCCACCCGCAGGCCGCGGACATGCTGGTGAAGGCCGTCATGCAGGGCCTGATGCCGCGCAAGGGCGACATGGCCCTCGACCTCTACTGCGGCGTCGGCCTCTTCGCGGGCGCGCTCGCCGAGCGCATCGGCGACAAGGGCGCGGTGCTCGGCATCGAGTCCGGCAAGCGCGCGGTGGAGGACGCCCGCCACAACCTCAAGGACCTGGAGCGGGTCCGCATCGAGCAGGGCAAGGTCGAGCAGGTCCTGCCGCGCACGCGCATCGAGGAAGCCGACATCATCGTCCTCGACCCGCCCCGCGCGGGCGCCGGCAAGCAGACGGTCCGCCACCTGGCGTCGCTGGGGGCGCGCCGGATCGCGTACGTGGCCTGCGACCCGGCAGCCCTGGCCCGCGACCTCAAGTACTTCGCGGAGGAGGGCTACAAGCCGGTGAAGCTCCGGGCGTTCGACTTCTTCCCGATGACGCACCACGTGGAGTGCGTGGCGATCCTGAAGCCGGTGGCCAAGGAGGCGTGAGCCGGGGCTCCCAGCGGGCATGACGTGCGCTACGGGCGTTGTGGACGATATCTCGATGCTGAGCTGGCGCTCGTTCTGATTGGTAGCCAATTAGCCTCGCGTGCAGGTTAGAAGCCACTTGGCGGTCTGATGATGCTGGCGTCCTGCTAGCGGACCGGGCGCCAGGGCCCCTTGGCACCTGATGTTCTTCCTCGACCTGGACGGCAGCCGCCTCCTCGGCAGTCTCCAGGCAGTTTTCCTGAACGGCGCACCCGCTCCTCGGCTGGAGGTGCGCCGTTCGGTGACACCCAGTTCCAGCCTCAGCTTGCTAACGGGTGCCTTAAGGGGATCGTGCTCCGGGCGCAAGGACGTTAGTGCTCGGTTCACTGGATGACTTCCGCGTGGTGAGTGATCCGCTCGGCTGCTCCGGCTGTTCGAGCGAGTGGGGCTCGGCGTCCTGGTCGTCGATCCCTTTGTTAGCGGCGGCGAGCATGTCGCGTAGAAGATCCGCCTCCTGCTGAAGCAGACGACTCTGCCGATCGGCCTCGGCGAGTTTGCCTTGGAGGTCTCCAGCGGCCGGGCTCGTGGCGCAGCGCTTCACGGTGCAGCCGACGGACCAGGGCGCTGGCCTTGGGAGAGCCGAGAGGCTGGTTACCGTCACTGGTGAGCTGTTCGGCGAAGTCGGCAGGCGGGACTAGGACTCTGCTGAGGTACCGGGAGAGGGCGGATCGGCCCCAGGGAACCCAGCATGCGTAACTGGATCTCGAACCTGCCTGCGGGTATCCCGCCCGCGACCGTGGTGCGGCTGGCGAAACTGCGCTGGCTGATCGAGCACGACTACCGCGAGCTGGAGACCGCCATGGGTCTGGACCTCGCCGAAGGCCGCTCCTTCGACGGCTGGCACCGCCACGTTATTCTGGTCACCGCTGCCCATCTCTCCCTGGCCGAGCAGCGGACGAGCTTAAAAGTGCAGACGGGTGTGCGGCAAGATGCTCGAAGCGTGAGACAGCGTTGCCTGGGCCACAGAACGGTTGGAAGTGAGAACCGAGGGCCAAGTCGGCGAACTCCCCAGACTCTCGGGCCACTTCGCAGACACGCGGCTCTGACCCGAGCTCGTCCATCCCGAGGTTGGCGGGTCATGCCTGACGGCTCTCATTGGGCGGTTCAGGTGGTTGCTTCCGCCCTGAGCCTAGGCTTCATCCGATAGCGCTCAGCAGTAACCTGGACCTCAGCCTCGGCAGCTTCCGTGGACTTTCTTCGGTTGCGCTCAAGTTGCCTACAGCGCAGTCCCATTCGGAGTGGTCTGCCGTGCAGAAGGTTCGCGGCTCCTGGGGGAGAGGGTTTGCGTCCCTGTCTGCACGCTGGCGGCATTCAGGGATTGCACCGCCGGGTGGATGTCGCTCGCTCGCGGTGGATACCGACAGTGACGGTTGTCCAGTGCCTCGTGGGCGTGGATGACCAGGAGGCCTTGCCGGATGGCGCCATAGGTTTCCTTGCCATCGTTGGAGGCCTCCCGGATTTCTCCCGGGGCAGCCAGTCCATGGCGAAGTTGGCTTAGGCCCATTGGTTGATGATGATGACGTCGCGCAGGTGGGGCAGGCGCCACCGTGGTCCGGACGAGAGGTGGTCCTGACACTGAACGCCTCGAAGCTATCCCCGCATGACTGGGGGACGGTGTGCGGTCTTCACCTAGGCGGGCATTCGGGACCCCGGCTTCGATGGTGCGAAGAGACCCGGGCCGTGCCTGCAGAAGCGGTGTAGGTGCTAGAAGAACAGCTCCAACTCCTGCTTGGACAGAGGCCCGCCCTGTCTCTCATCCTGCATGGCACCACAATGGGGGGCTGCCTGGCTCCGGAGGCTTAACGCCCCTTGACTGACCTTTCTGGTCAGGGCTGTAGGGAGCTCCCGTGCAGCAATTCAGGCCACGGTTAGACGACAACTCGGCGCGCATGGCGGGGCTGCAGGACTCTCTTCGGTGACCCAACCCCGCTGCTGGCTCCAAGGGTGCAAAAAACGCTCTGGATGACATTAGTCGCTAAATCGACCAAAATCGTCCATATGTTGAAGGTGGTCGCATTGATCCATCTGGGCTGCCATCATGCGATCATGAGCGTTCAGGACGACAGGCGTGAAATTCAGATGGTTGATCGATTCAACCTTGAGGTTCCGGAAGATCGAAAGAGGTCGGATATTGATGCCTACCTGACGATCGGTGATCAGACCGTCGCCTTCGAGCTTAAATCGGCCACCAGCAAGGGGGTCTCGACTGTTCGGGATCTGGGTCCCAATCACTTTGCGAAATGGAAAAACATTCATTGGGTTTTTGGTGTCTATGACTCTACGGGTGCGCGCCTTCTTCATAGTTATTATGCATCTCCGGATGACATGGTGCCCTGGATTTCAGCCAAGGAAAAATATGTCCGCCCTGACGTCGAGCTTGCCGAGCATGCGACGAGAGGCGTATCGGTGGACTCGGTGATTGAGCTCCTCGGTGAGAAGGATTTCTACACCAAGGAGGAGGCCAGATGGATCATGAAGAACCAGTGGTCTGCAGCGCGGTACATAGAGGCGGCAGATCTCTCGGTGGGTCGAGAAATTCGTTACTCGCTGGATCGCATGGTGGAGCTAATGCGAGAGCGCTGCCATTATGTGATGTCCCGTGGTGCCACCCTTAACAATCCTCACATCCCGATCTCTTACGTCGAGAGGCTGCCGAAAATCACCACTGAGCCCGCAATTAACCTACGCCGACTGGTGCGTGCCTACTTGGAGAGTGCGTCGAGCACGGACGATGCTACGGCGTAGGCGAGCGGCGGGGGGACTGCGTTTCCGATCTGCCCTAGAGCCATATAGGTAGCTCCCACGAAAGGCCAGTCTTCGGGGAACCCCTGAATCAGTGCGACATCAGGCACCGAGAGACGGAAGTGGCCGTTCTTGGCCACAAAGGCGCGTGCAGAGGCGCGGTCGGCGGCCACTCCGTTAGGCCAGATTTCAAGGCTTTCGAACTTCCGCTGTGCGGCCACACTATTGAGGATGGAGGTAGTGTGGCGTGGGCCAGTCAGGCTGCTGCGGATGGTGGGGGAAAGGTCATCGATACCGGTGTCGGGAAGTCCCAGTGCTTCCCGAAGGCCCATGCAGCGGGCTCCGCCTGTGATCGAGGCGTCTCCCCAGTAGTGGGTGGGATCTGGAGCGCTCCAAGCCTTAGCCATTTTCTTCGTCCGAAAACCGACAAAGAAGACTCGGCGCCTGACCTGAGGTACTCCAAAGTCGCTCGCCTGCAGAGTTACCGTCTGAATTTGGTAATTGCCCGACAGTGGAGCCAGAATGTTTTCTGAGACGTACTGCGAGAACTTCGGACTTGCCAGCGCTGGTACGTTTTCGCCAATGAACGCTGCGGGGCGGATGTCCTTCACTGCCCTGACGAACTGGGGCCACATGTCGCGCTCGTCCAGGTGGCCCTGTTGGCGGCCAGCGTTGGAGAATGGCTGGCAAGGTGGCCCTCCGTGAAGAAGGTCGACTTTGCCTCGCCATTGCTTGAAATTGGCCCGCCTTACATCGCCGTCTTCCTCCCCGCTGAATACGGCCCAGTCGTTTCGAGCCTTCCTTAGGGTGTCGCCCGCTTCCTGCATGATTTCGAACGATGCTGTGTGGGTGAAGCCTGCGCGCTCAACCCCCAGGTCAAGTCCTCCGCCACCACTGAACAGAGACAACGCACTGACCCCTTGGCCATCGCGCTGCGGCATGAGATCCAAAGGGCGGAATTTAGGAATGTTGATCTCATGGAGCGGGGCAGGCCCCTCGCCGGCAAGTGCTGACCGTCGCGCTTCCCGTGAATCTCGCGACATTTTGCGGAACTTCTCCCTTTGGGCCTCCGTTAGGTCACGGGGTTGATGGAAGGGGGAAGTCGTTCGGATCTTGCTGGGTACGAATGGCCCCTCGCTCCCCTCAGGCTGGGCAGGGGCGTCAAAGAGGCTGTGTTGCTGGGTGGGGCGCTCGGGCATGCGATGCATCTTACGAGACATGGGGGCCTTTGTCAGCTGTGTGCTCAAGAGGCCTCCTGACCAGCGACTATGTGGCGTGATCAGGGTCACGCTTTGTGGTGGAGGTCTGGGTGCTCGTCCGCCAGCAGGAGCTTGGGGTGGTGGTGTCATCGGCCGAGAAGGCTGCATTGGCGGCATGGCGTGGGGATGCTGCTGCTCGGGACGTCGGCAGGGCTTGGATTCCCAGCATGGCGCGGATACTCCGGGGCTTGGCTAGGGCGTGAGGGGTGCAGGTCTTATTCGGCGGCAAGTAGAACCGAAGTGTGCATCCCCAGGGGAAGGGCTACTTCGTGACCCTCCCGAAGGCGGACACGACAAAGATATTCCTATGGTGAGTTCTCAAGGGTGTGCAGATGGTTAACGAGAGGGTTTTACGTTTGGCGCCGTCGGTCGGGGCTCTGGGGCTGTTGAGGTGAGACAGGCGAGGAGGTTGGCGGGTGTGCGGAATCTGGCCATCGGCGGGGTGATCGTGCTCCTGTTCATGCCGAAGAGCTCGGCCAAGAGGTCCTGGGCGCGGAGCTTCCGCGGAGTTAAGCTGGTGGGACAGGTATTGGTGTCGAGTCTGGCGTTGACGGTCCCTCCGGTTGGAGTCGCGGTCACGTCGTAGCTTCCGTACGGGTCCGTTGCTGGCCCTGGGCAGTGCAAGGCAGCTTGCGCATTGCCTCTGACTGGCTCGCTGGCTGTCTGCCACTCCCAGCCCAGCCCTTGGTCTTGTCGTCGCCCGCTAGCTCCTTCTTGTTGGTGTCGACGCTGATTGCTGGCTGTCCGGGGCGATGAGCCGCCTGGCCTGCTCGCTGAGGTAACGGAACTGAGCATCTTGGTCCGGGTGCTTCCTGGTCGTGGCCTCCCCCTTCCCGGCCATCCGAGCGGTAGCCCGGATCCCGCCATAGCTCAGCGACGGGGCCTTCGCCCTCATCAGCAGACGCTGCTACCGCGAGAGGCGTCTGCTCTGTTCCGCTGGTCTCGGGCGTCCAAGGCGAGCGCGCTGATTCGCGGACGACAGACACATTGGGTCTGTGACAGACTGGAAGGGAGCGGGTGAGGCAAGCCAACCTGGAGCGGTCCTAGGGAAGTGTAGTGACGCGCTGCTGTGCCGAATAGTCAAACCGACGATTCCGCAGAGTCTCCGGCGGGAAGCCAGCCTTGCCCGTCTCGATCAGCTGGCCTCCCGTCGAGATGAAGCCTTGGCGACGCCTCTCGGTGAACTCGCGCGACCCGAACTGCCTCAGGTCCGAGCAGAGGGCGGCGCTCCCGATCAGGGCCCTGGTAGCCACGGCTCGGTCGCTCCTCTGTTCGGCATTCGCTGAGTGTGTCGATGGCAGCGCGGGGCCAGTCTCCATCGCCCCGGTCCCACACCCGCCCCTTCTGTCATCACGTGATCCCCGCCATGTCCCGATTCGTCGCCGAAGGCGACACCCGTGCGTGTCATTCGGCGTAGCGGCCCGCGATTGTCCCTAGGATTGTGGGATGTACATAGCCAGCACGTTCCCCGGAGGGGTGGTCCGGTGAACAGGTCCGAGGCCACAGACGAGCAGTGGGAGGGCCTGGCCGAGGTCGTCCCACTGCGCGGTCATCACGCATGGCCGTCCTGGCCCAATCATCGGGCGCTGCCCGAGGAGGAGCCGGAGCCGAATCGGCGTCAGCTCGTCGTTCTGCGTGTCCAGATCTTCGCGGACGCGCGCGAGGTCGCCGAGTATCTGATCGCCCGCGTCCCGGTGCTGCTGGACCTCACCAGCGCCGACTCGGACGTCGCCAAGCGGATTCTCGACTTCTCCAGCGGTGTGGTCTTCGGTCTGGGCAGCGGTATGCACCGTGTCGACACCAATGTCTTCCTGTTGGCCCCCGAGGGGACCGAGGTGGCATCGGGATACCCCGATCGTAGGAAAAGTGATCAGATGAAACGGTTTGGCTGACCGGTAGCCGCATACGGTCCGGGCATGGACGCAAGCTGTGCCCGACCGGCCGCCGGCCCCCCTTCTCAGCTTCCTCAGGCTTCTCAGCTCCCACAGCAGGTTTCACAGCCCCCTCAGGTTCCTCAGCAGCCTTCTCGGCTTCCTCAGAGGCCCGCGGTGACCGAACTGCGGCTGTCCGCTTTCAAGTCGCATCGCAACGCCGTCTTCCCGCTCGGACCGCTGACCCTCTTCAGAGGAGGGAGCGGCAGCGGTAAATCCAGTGCCCTCCAGGCCTACGAAGTCCTCGCGCGGCTCGCAGGCGGTGACACCCTCGAAGAGGCCCTCGCCCCGGTGGCCGGCGGCCCTTCCGCGTGCGTGCCGCAGCAGGCCCGGCCCGACGCGCAAGGGCGGCGCGGCTTCCGGATCGGCTGCACCGTCACGGGCCCGGCGGGTCCGGTGCGGCTGGATGTGGCCGTACAGGCCGAGCCCGTGCTGCGGGTCGTCGGTGAGCGGCTGACCGGTTCCGGGGAGACTCTGCTGTCCACCGCGCTGCGCGATCCGGGACTGCGGACGGTCGAGGCCGTCTGGCACACCGCGGGCGCGGTGCCGGTCACCCGGGCGCCGCTGCCCGACGACCGGCTCGGTACCTCGTTGCTGCCTCTTCGGGTGGCGGGCAAGACCGCGGGCCAGCGAATGGTCCTCGACGCGGCCGAGCAGGTGGTGGTCGCGCTGCGCTCCGTCTTCCCCTGCGACCCCCGGCCGGAGCTGATGCGCATGCCGGCTGCTGCCCGCGACGGGATGCTGCGGGGTGCCTGCGACAACGTCGCGGCGGTTCTGGGGCGCACCCGTCACGAGTGCGTCATCCGGCACGGGCTGCTGGTCGCGGCGGCGGGCGCCGGTTGCCGAGGGTCGGTCGAAGGGTTGACGGTCCAGGAACTGGACGGTGGCTTCGTGCGGGCCGTGCTGGCGCGGAAGGCGGGTGCGGCGACGCCTCTGGAGCGGCTGGCGGACGGGGAGCTGCGCTATCTGGCCTTGTGTCTCGTCCTGTTGACCGGGCCCGGGGTGCTGGCCGTGGACCAGGCGGCCGAGGTGTTACCGGCTCTGCAGACGCTGACCGTGCTGGCGGACGGGCTCGACCGGTGTCTGGACGAGCGGCAGGCACGGGAACTGGTGGGGCTGGCGGCGCGCATGTGCGAGCGGGGGCACATCCGGCTGGTGGGCACGGTGCGTGGGGCGGCGGGGGAGGAGGCGGCGCGGGCGGCGGGAGCGTCGGTGGTAGACCTGGGGCCGTGACCGAAGATCTCAAGACCTTGCAGCAGAGGCTGTCCGCGTTCGCCGCGGCGCGCGACTGGCAGCCCTTCCACACACCCAAGAATCTCGCCGCCGCGCTCAGCGTCGAGGCGTCCGAACTGGTCGAGATCTTCCAGTGGCTGACGCCGGAGCAGTCGGCGCGGGTGATGGACGCCCCTGAGACGGCGGGGCGGGTGGAGGACGAGGTCGCCGACGTCCTGGCCTACCTGTTGCAGTTCTGCGAGGTCCTCGGGATCGACCTGCTGGCGGCGCTCGCGGCGAAGATCGACCGCAATGAGAGCCGTTTCCCGGTGGAGGGTACGACGCCGGGATCGCGGGCGGACGAGGGCCCTCGTCACTCTCCGGAGTGATTGAGATATCCACAGCGCATCTGGTATCCACAGATTTCTGAATTCCCCTGGCTTTTCCGGCGGTTAGTCATCACTCTGGGTAGTGAGGAGCGGGCAGTCGGGAAAGTGGGGGACCGGGCATGGAGGCAATGCGGCTCGTCAGAGCCACCCGGCTCGCCTTGGCGCAGGCCAGGGCGGTGCAGGACATCGTCATCGAGGCATGGCAGACACAGGCACTGGCGGAAGCGATCGGTGGTCATCTCGCGGTGCACGGGCCCTTCGAGGCCCGCGCGGCGGCCGGTGGCCTGAGCGAGGCGGGAGGCCGGGCCTCCGGTGCGCTGCGCCAGGGTGCGCCGCGCGAGGGAGGCTTACGGGCGGCGCAGCTGACGGAAGTGCGCGACCCCTGGGCGGCGTTGACGGCGCTGGGCGGACTCCTCGGCGAGGTGGGCATAGCGCTGGTCGGCGTCGCCTGCGCCTCCGAGGAGGACGGCCTGTACTGGCAGTGCATCGAGGCGATAGACGCCGCCGACGAGACGAGTGACCGGGTGCGCGGCCTGCAAAGGCGGCTCGCGCTGAGGGAGCGAGGAGGGGCGGCATGACGCGGAACGCCATCACTTACGGAAGCCGTGACGGCGTCGCCGGCTACGGCGCTCGGCGGTCCGCGTACGGTCCGCTCGCGTACGGCGCTCGGCGGTCCGCTTACCGCGCGGCGCGGTCAGAGTGCGTGACGGGTGCGATGGCCGTCGGCCGGACGGCTGATCGTGTCCGCGGCCGGAGTGCCGGCCGGGTCGGCCGGGACATGCCACTCACGCGGCGATGCCGGCGACCGCGGCGCATCGGCCGAGGGGCCCTCGCCGGAGGACTGGAGTTCGGCGTCGAGTTGCGACAGATCGGCGGTCAGCGCCGCCATCAGCTCCTCCATCTGCTGCAGCAGACCCTTGGGTGGGCCTTGTGGCTGTGGAGCGGGCTGTGGAGCGGCCTGTGGTGGTGGCGCCTCGTCGGGCACGGTTTCCTGGGTCATCGCGGCCTCCTCGGCCCCGGCCCGCCCGGTGCGGGCGGGCGGTGTCGCGGTCGTCGCCTCCGGCGGCGGACACCGGTGCGCGGGCCGGGCGGTCCGGCTCCGCCCGAGCCAACGATCACCGGGCGCGCCGGACACTGTCGGGGGTTGCGCCGCCCGGTGGGCGTGACGGAATTTCACCCGACCGGGGAGGGTGGGGCGAAGGAGGTGGTGGGCGGTTGACGCGGGCCCGGGAGTGCAGGATGGAAGCATGGATCTGCGCATCTTCACCGAGCCCCAGCAAGGGGCGAGCTATGAGACCTTGCTCACCGTCGCCAAGGCCACCGAGGACCTCGGCTTCGACGCCTTCTTCCGGTCCGACCACTATCTGGCCATGGGCTCCGCCGACGGGCTGCCCGGGCCGACCGACGCCTGGATCACGCTCGCGGGCCTCGCCCGTGAGACCCGCCGGATCCGGCTGGGCACGCTGATGACCGCCGGCACCTTCCGACTGCCCGGGGTGCTCGCCATCCAGGTGGCGCAGGTCGACCAGATGTCCGGCGGCCGGGTCGAGTTGGGGCTGGGCGCGGGCTGGTTCGAGGAGGAGCACCGGGCGTACGGCATCCCGTTCCCGAAGGAGAAGTTCGGACGGCTGGAGGAGCAGCTGGAGATCATCACGGGGCTCTGGGAGACGGAGCAGGGCAAGACGTTCACGTTCGACGGCACCTATTACCAGCTCGCCGACTCCCCGGCGCTGCCCAAGCCCGCCCAGGCCAAGGTGCCGGTGCTGATCGGTGGTCACGGCGCGATCCGTACGCCGCGGCTCGCCGCGAAGTACGCCGACGAGTTCAACATCCCCTTCGCCTCCATCGAGGACAGCGAGCGGCAGTTCGGCCGGGTGCGGGCGGCCGCCGAGGCGATCGGCCGCAAGGGTGAGGACCTGGTCTACTCCAACGCCCTGGTGGCCTGCGTCGGCAAGGACGACGCCGAGGTGGCGCGGCGGGCGGCGGTCATCGGCCGGGACGTGGCCGAGCTCAAGGCGAACGGGCTGGCGGGCTCGCCGGCCGAGGTGGTTGACAAGATCGGCCGGTACGCGGCGATCGGCTCGTCCCGGATCTACTTCCAGATCCTGGACCTCGACGACCTCGATCAGCTGGAGCTGATTTCCTCACAGGTCCAGCCCCAGTTGGGCTGACCCCCGCCCCGTCCGCCCGGCGCCCGCTGGCTTCCCCATCTGCCTCGCCGGCCGCCGTCCACCGCCCCCGAGGAGCAGCCGATGACAGCCACCCCCGCCCCCAGCATGCCGCTCGCCACCGCGCTCGCGCGCGGACCGCTCGTCCTGGACGGCGGCCTGTCCAACCAACTGGCGGCGCAGGGCTGTGACCTGTCCGACGAGCTGTGGTCGGCCCGGCTGCTCGCCGACGATCCGGGGCAGATCGAGCAGGCGCACGCGGCGTACGTACGGGCCGGCGCGCGGGTGCTCATCACTTCCAGCTACCAGGCCACGTTCGAAGGGTTCGCCCGGCGTGGCCTGGGGCCGGAGGAGGCCGCGGGCCTGCTGCGGCGGAGCGTGGAGCTCGCGCGGCAGGCCGCGGGGGCCGGGGAGGCCGCGGGGGGCGGGCGGGAGGTGTGGGTCGCCGCGTCCGTGGGGCCGTACGGGGCGATGCTCGCGGACGGCAGCGAGTACCGCGGCCGGTACGGGCTGAGCGTGACGGAGCTGGAGCGCTTCCACCGGCCCCGGATCGAGGCCCTGGTGGCGGCCGGGCCGGACGTGCTCGCGCTGGAGACCGTGCCGGACATGGACGAGGCACGGGCGCTGCTCGCGGCGGTGCGGGGTTGCGGGGTGCCCGTATGGCTGTCGTACAGCGTCGTGGGGGAGCAGACCCGGGCGGGACAGCCGCTCGCCGAGGCGTTCGCGCTCGCCGCGGACGACGACCAGGTCATCGCCGTGGGGGTCAATTGCTGTGAGCCGCGTGATGTCGACCGGGCCGTGGAGATCGCGGCGCGGACGACCGGGAAGCCGGTGGTGGTCTATCCGAACAGTGGGGAGGAGTGGGATGCGTGGGCACGGGACTGGCGGGGGAGCCCCACGTTCGACCCCGAGCGGGTGGGGGCGTGGCAGCAGGCGGGGGCGCGGCTCATCGGTGGCTGCTGCCGGGTCGGCCCGGAGCGGATCGCGGAGTTGGCCCGCCTTCTCGAAAACCCCCTCCTCGAAAACCCCCTCCTCCAGAACCGCCCCGCCGAAGCCGGCCACCCCGAAAAGGGTTAGCAGTCGTGGAACGCGTCCGACCATACTCAGTCGCGTGTTCCTGACGATAAGTACCACCGGCACGGCCGGGGCTCCCGCGACCGATCTCGGGTTCCTGCTGCACAAACACCCCGACCGGGCGCAGCAGTTCTCGACCTCCCATGGCACCGCGCACGTCCTCTACCCCGAGGCGACGGCGGAGCGCTGCACGGCGGCGCTGCTGTTGGAGATCGACCCCGTGGCGCTGGTGCGCAGGAGCAAGAGCCAAGGCCGCGGCGGTGCCCCCGACTCGGCTTTGGCGCAGTACGTCAACGACCGGCCGTACGCGGCGTCCTCGCTGCTGGCGGTGGCGCTCGCCGCCGTCTTCTCCAGCGCCCTCAAGGGCCAGTGCGCCGCCCGGCCGGAGCTGCCCGGCACCTCGATGCCCCTGCGCATCGAGGTGCCCGTGCTGCCCGCCCGGGGCGGCGCGGGGCTGGTGCATCGGCTCTTCGCCCCCCTGGGCTGGGCGGTGACGGCTCAGCCGGTGGAGCTGGACGAGCGGTTCCCGGAGTGGGGTCACTCGCGCTACGTACAGCTGGTGCTAGAGGGCGAGCTGCCGCTCGCTGACGCGCTGCGGCATCTGTACGTGCTGCTGCCCGTGCTGGACGACGCCAAGCACTACTGGGTGTCGCCCGACGAGGTGGAGAAGCTGCTGCGCGCCGGTGCGGGCTGGCTGGAGAGCCACCCCGAGCAGCGGCTCATCACCAGCCGCTATCTCGCCCGCCGCTGGTCGCTCACCCGCGATGCCCTCGCCCGGCTGGCCGAGGCGGACGACGCCGAGGCCGAGGAGCTCGACAACGCCGTGGACGAGGAGGCGGACACCGAGGAGAAGCCGGTGCCGCTCGCCGTGCGGCGACGGGAGGCGATCCTCGGCGCCCTGCGCGCGGCCGGCGCGGAGCGCGTGCTCGACCTGGGGTGCGGGCAGGGCCAGCTGGTGGGGGAGCTGCTCAAGGACACGCGGTTCACCGAGATCGTCGGCGTGGACGTCTCGATGCGCGCACTCAAGGAGGCATCGCGGCGGCTGCGGCTGGAGCGCATGACCGAGCGCCAGTCGGCGCGGGTGCGGCTGCTGCAGGGTTCGCTCGCCTACACCGACCGCCGGCTCGCCGGGTACGACGCGGCCGTGCTCAGCGAGGTCATCGAGCACCTCGACCTGCCCCGGCTGCCCGCCCTGGAGTACGCGGTGTTCGGCGCTGCCCGGCCCGCGACGGTCGTGGTGACCACTCCCAACGTGGAGTACAACGTCCGCTGGGAGTCCCTCCCCGCCGGGCACGTCCGGCACGCCGACCACCGCTTCGAGTGGAACCGGGACGAGTTCCGCACCTGGGCGGACGCGGTCGCCGAACGGCACGGATACGGCGTGGAGTTCGCCCCCGTGGGCCCCGACGACCCCGAGGTGGGGCCGCCCACCCAGATGGCGGTCTTCCACAAGCTGAAGAGCGACAAGCCCACCCCGCACAACGAGACCGCGAAGGAGGCGAAGGCGGTATGAACGCGATGAACGGCCCGACCCCGACCCCGGCCCCGGCCCCCGACCACCGCACGCTCGCCGTGCCCGACCTGTCCCTCGTGGTCCTCGTCGGCGCCACCGGCTCCGGCAAGTCCACCTTCGCCGCCCGGCACTTCAAGCCCACCGAGGTCGTCTCCTCCGACTTCTGCCGCGCCCTGGTCAGCGACGACGAGAACGACCAGAGCGCCAGCGGTGACGCCTTCGACGTCCTGCACTACATCGCGGGCAAGCGGCTCGCGGCCGGGCGGCTCACCGTCGTCGACGCGACCAACGTCCAGCCCGAGGCCCGCAAGCAGCTCGTGGCCCTGGCCCGTCAGTACGACGTGCTGCCCGTCGCGATCGTCCTCGACGTCCCCGAGCAGATCTGCGCCGAGCGCAACGCCGCCCGCCCCGACCGGGCCGGGCTGCCGCGCCGTGTCATCCAGCGCCACCAGCGCGAACTGCGCCGCTCCCTGCGCCACCTGGAGCGCGAGGGATTCCGCAAGGTGCATGTCCTGCGGGGCGCCGCCGAGACCGACGCGGCCGAGATCGTCTTGGAGCGCCGCTTCAACGACCTGCGGCACGTCACCGGCCCGTTCGACATCGTCGGCGACATCCACGGCTGCCGGTCCGAGCTGGAGACCCTGCTCACCGCGCTCGGCTACGCCCTGACCCGCGACGACGCCGGCCGCCCGGTGGACGCCGCGCACCCCGACGGGCGCACCGCCGTCTTCGTCGGCGACCTGGTCGACCGCGGCCCCGACAGCCCCGGTGTGCTGCGCCTCGTCATGGGCATGGTCGCCGCCGGGCACGCCCTGTGCGTCCCCGGCAACCACGAGAACAAGCTCGGCCGTTACCTGAGCGGCCGCAAGGTCCAGCACTCCCACGGCCTCGCCGAGACGATCGAGCAGCTGGAGCGCGAGGACGCCGCCGACCCGGACTTCCGCGCCCGGGTGCGGGAGTTCATCGAGTCCCTGGTCAGCCACTACGTCCTCGACGGCGGCGCGCTCGTCGTCTGCCACGCCGGGCTGCCCGAGAAGTACCACGGCCGCACCTCCGGCCGGGTCCGCTCGCACGCCCTATACGGCGACACGACCGGCGAGACCGACGAGTTCGGCCTGCCCGTGCGCTACCCCTGGGCCGAGGACTACCGCGGCCGTGCCGCCGTGGTCTACGGCCACACCCCGACCCCCTCGGCCACCTGGCTCAACAACACCATCTGCCTCGACACGGGCGCCGTCTTCGGCGGCCGGATGACCGCCCTGCGCTGGCCCGAGCGCGAGCTCGTGGGCGTGCCCGCCGAGCGTGTCTGGTACGAGCCGACGAAGCCCCTCGCGAGCGAGGCCCCGGGCGGTGCCGACGGGCGCCCGCTCGACCTCGCCGACGTCACGGGCCGCCGGTCCGTGGAGACCCGGCACATGGGCCGCGTCGCCGTGAAGGAGGAGAACGCCGCGGCGGCTCTGGAGGTCATGAGCCGCTTCGCGGTCGACCCCCGACTGCTCACCTACCTCCCGCCGACCATGGCGCCCTGCGCGACGTCCAAGGAGGAGGGCTATCTGGAGCACCCCGCGGAGGCCTTCGCCGCCTACCGCGCCGACGGTGTGCGCCAGGTGGTCTGCGAGGAGAAGCACATGGGCTCGCGCGCCGTGGTCCTCGTCTGCCGTGACGCGGACGTGGCCCGCGAACGGTTCGGTGCCCCCGAAGGCGCCTCCGGGGCGCTGTACACCCGTACCGGACGGCCGTTCTTCGACGACCCGGAGATGACCGAGCGCGTCCTCGGCCGACTGGGCCGCTGCGTCGGCGCGGCGGGCCTGTGGGCGGAGCTCGACACGGACTGGCTGCTGCTGGACGCCGAGCTGATGCCCTGGTCCCTCAAGGCCGCGGGCCTGCTGCGCAACCAGTACGCGGCCGTCGGCGCCGCCGCCCGTACGGTCTTCCCCGGTGTGCTCACCGCCCTGGAGTCCGCCGCGGCCCGCGGCGTGGACGTCGCGGACCTGCTCGGCCGCCAGCGCGAGCGCGCCGAGGACGCCGAGGCGTTCACGGAGGCCTACGGGCGTTACTGCTGGCCGGTCGGCGACACCACGCGGGGCTGGCCGGGCGAGAGCGAGGAGCCGGCGCCCGGACGTCCGGGCCGGGCCGATGCCGGCGCCGGGGGCACGGACGGCCTGGACGGCATCCGCCTGGCCCCGTTCCAGATCCTGGCCGCCCAGGGCCGCAGTCTCGCCGCGCTCCCGCACGACGAGCAGCTCGCGCTGATCGACCGCCTGATCGACGCCGAGGCCGCCCTCGCGTCCTCGCCCGCCGACGGCGACGGCACGTATCTGAACCGCCTCCTGGCCCCCACCGGTCGGCTGGTCGTCGACACCGAGGACGAGACGTCCGTCGCCGCGGGTGTGCGCTGGTGGCTGGAGCTGACCGCCGCCGGTGGCGAGGGAATGGTCGTCAAGCCTCTCGCCGCGCTGCTGCGGGGTGCCGACGGCCGGCTCGTACAGCCGGGCGTCAAGTGCCGTGGCCGGGAGTACCTGCGGATCATCTACGGCCCGGAGTACACCCGCCCGGACAACCTCGCCCGGCTGCGCGTGCGCCACCTCGGCCACAAGCGTTCGCTCGCGCTGCGCGAGTACGCCCTCGGCCTGGAGGCGCTGGACCGGCTGGCGGCCGGGGAGCCGCTGTGGCGCGTCCACGAGGCGGTCTTCGGCATCCTCGCACTGGAGTCCGAGCCGGTGGACCCCCGGCTGTAAGGCACCTCGAGCGGCCCTGAGCGGGCATCGAGCGGGTCCGCGGCGCAGTCCGCCGCGGACCCGCGCAGCCGTCGCCACGGCGGTTTCCGCGCGCCGGGTACCGAGTGATCACGGTGTGATGGGGCCAGGATGGAGAGATGGGATTCCATGTCGATTCCGAGGCCGGGCGGCTGCGCCGCGTCATCGTGCACCGCCCCGACCTGGAGCTGAAGCGGCTCACCCCGTCCAATAAGGACGCCCTCCTCTTCGACGACGTGCTCTGGGTGCGTCGCGCCCGAGCCGAGCACGACGGCTTCGCCGACGTGCTGCGCGACCGCGGCGTGGAGGTGCACCTCTTCCAGGACCTGTTGCAGGAGAGCCTCGTGGTGCCGGCGGCGCGTTCGCTCGTGCTGGACCGGGTCTTCGACGAGAAGGAGTACGGTCCGCTCGCCACCGACCATCTGAGAGCCGCGTTCGACGCGATGACCGCTGCCGAGCTGACCACCTCACTCGTCGGCGGGATGACCAAGCGCGAGTTCCTGGAGCGGCACGCGGAGCCGGTCTCCGTCCGCTTCCACGCCATGGACCTCGACGACTTCCTGATCAACCCCCTGCCCAACCACCTCTTCACCCGCGACACCTCGGCCTGGGTGTACGACGGGGTGTGCATCAACGCGATGCGCTGGCCCGCCCGTTGGCACGAGACCGTGCATTACGAGGCCGTCTACCGCCACCACCCGCTCTTCGCCCCGGGCGGCTTCCACCTCTGGTCCGAGGGCCAGGCGGCCTACCCGTCGACGATAGAAGGAGGCGACGTCCTCGTCATCGGGGAGGGCGCGGTGCTGATCGGCATGAGCGAGCGGACCACCCCGCAGGCCGTGGAGATGCTGGCCCGCGGTCTCTTCGCGGCCGGGTCCGCCCGCACGATCGTGGCGCTGGACATGCCCAAGGCGCGGGCGTTCATGCATCTGGACACCGTGATGACGATGGTTGACGGCGACACCTTCACGCAGTACGCGGGGCTGGGCATGCTCCGCTCGTACACGATCGAACCCGGGACGAGCGAGAACGAGCTGAAGGTCACCGACCACGCCCCGGAGCACATGCACCGCGCGATCGCCGCTGCCCTCGGGCTCGACGACATCCGGGTGCTCACCGCGACCCAGGACGTGCACGCGGCGGAGCGCGAGCAGTGGGACGACGGCTGCAACGTGCTGGCGATCGAGCCGGGGGTGGTGGTCGCGTACGAGCGCAACGCGACGACCAACACGTTTCTGCGCAAACATGGAGTGGAGGTCATCACGATCCCGGGCAGCGAGCTGGGCCGGGGCAGGGGCGGCCCGCGCTGCATGAGCTGCCCGGTCGAGCGGGACGCGGTGTCCCCGTGACCCCCGAGATGAGGTGGGCGTGGCCCATCGCACAGTGAGACGCACTGCATAGTGATGCGATGGATCGTATAGAGTTCCGATTTTCCCCTGTAGTCGTGACCTAGGAGCCCACCCCATGGCGACAGACCTCAAGGGCCGCCACTTCCTCAAGGAGACGGACTTCACCGCGGAGGAGTTCCACAGCCTGATCGAGTTGGCCGCGGAACTCAAGGCGGCCAAGCGCGCGGGCACCGAGGAGCCGCGGCTGCGGGGCCGGAACATCGCGCTCGTCTTCGAGAAGACCTCGACCCGCACCCGCTGTGCCTTCGAGGTGGCCGCCGCCGATCAGGGCGCCCGTACGACCTATCTGGACCCCGCGGGCTCCCAGGTCGGGCACAAGGAGTCCGTCAGGGACACCGCACGGGTGCTCGGCCGGATGTTCGACGGCATCGAGTACCGCGGCCACGGCCAGGAGGTCGTCGAGGAGCTGGCCGTGCACGCCGGGGTGCCGGTCTTCAACGGCCTCACCGACGAGTGGCACCCCACGCAGATGCTCGCCGACGTGCTCACCATGAGCGAGCACACCGCCAAGTCGCTGGAGCACGTCACTTACGCCTACCTCGGCGACGCCCGGTACAACATGGGCAACTCCTACCTGATCACCGGCGCCCTCCTCGGCATGGACGTACGGATCGTGGCCCCCGAGGAACTCTGGCCGGCCCCGGAGATCATCGCCGAGGCACGGCGCCTCGCCGAGGAGAGCGGCGCACGCATCACGCTGACGGCGGACGTCACCGAAGGGGTGCGGGGCGCCGACTTCGTCGCCACCGACGTGTGGGTGTCGATGGGGGAGCCCAAGGAGGTGTGGGACGCCCGGATCGCGCTGCTCGCCCCGTACGCGGTCACCATGGACGTGCTGCGCGCGACCGGCAATCCGGCCGTGAAGTTCCTGCACTGCCTGCCCGCCTTCCATGACCTCGGCACCTCGGTCGCCCGTGAGATCCACGAGCGCCACGGGCTGACCTCGCTGGAGGTCACCGACGAGGTCTTCGAGTCCGTGCACTCCGTCGTCTTCGACGAGGCCGAGAACCGGATGCACACGATCAAGGCGGTGCTGGTGGCGACCCTGGGCGAATGAGCCCGGCCGACGGCGGACGACAAGGGCCCGGCACCCCTGGAACGGGGTGCCGGGCCCTTGTCGTCTCCCGGTGAATCCTTATCGCGCACTCGTGACGACAGTCACGCATCGGTGATAACTTCGCGGAGCAGGCACGCACCAGCCACCGGCTGAAGGAGGCCGTGCTCCATGAGTCCGTTCACCGGCTCCGCGCACCGCACCGAGGAATGGCGGCACCTGCGTCTGACCCTCGACGCGGGCGTCGCGACCGTCACCCTCGCCCGGCCCGACAAGCTCAACGCCCTGACCTTCGGCGCCTACGCAGACCTCCGCGACCTCCTGCCCGAGCTGGCCCGCGACGGCTCCGTACGGGCCCTCGTGCTCGGCGGCGAGGGCCGCGGCTTCTGCTCCGGCGGCGACGTCGACGAGATCATCGGCGCCACCCTGGCCATGGACACCGGCCAATTACTCGACTTCAACCGCATGACCGGCCAGGTCGTACGGGCCCTGCGCGAGTGCCCCTTCCCGGTGATCGCCGCCGTCCACGGGGTCGCGGCGGGCGCCGGCGCCGTCTTCGCGCTCGCCGCCGACTTCCGCGTCGCCGACCCGACCACCCGCTTCGCCTTCCTCTTCACCAAGGTCGGCCTCTCCGGCGGCGACATGGGCGCCGCCTATCTGCTGCCCCGCGTCGTCGGCCTCGGCCACGCCACCCGGCTGCTGATGCTCGGCGAGAGCGTGCGCGCCCCCGAGGCCGAACGCATCGGCCTCATCAGCCAGTTGGCCGACGAGGGCGAGGCGGCCGCCACGGCACAGGCGCTCGCCCGCCGTCTCGCCGACGGCCCCGCCCTCGCGCACGCCCAGACCAAGGCCCTGCTCACCGCGGAACTCGACATGCCGCTCGCCGCCGCCATCGAGCTGGACGCCGCCACCCAGGCACTGCTGATGAACGGCGCCGACTACGCCGAATTCCACGCCGCGTTCACCGAGAAGCGGCCCCCCAAGTGGCAGGGGCGGTGACATGAAGGTCGCGGTCATCGGCGGCGGACCCGGCGGTCTCTACACCGCCGCGCTGCTGAAACGCCAGAGCCCCGAGCACGAGGTCACCCTCTGGGAGCGCAACGCCCCCGACGACACCTTCGGCTTCGGCGTCGTCCTCTCCGACGAGACCCTCGGCGGCATCGAGAGCGCCGACCCGGCCGTCCACCGCGCCCTGAGCGAGGAGTTCGTCCGCTGGGACGACATCGACGTCGTCCACCGCGGCCGCGTCCTGACCTCGGGCGGTCACGGCTTCGCCGCCCTCGGCCGCCGACGGCTCCTGGAGATCCTCCACGAGCGCTGTCGCGCCCTCGGTGTCACCCTGCGCTTCTCCTCCGAGGCGCCGCCCGCCGCCGAGCTGGCCCGCTCCCACGACCTCGTCGTCGCCGCCGACGGTGTCCACAGCCGCACCCGGGACGCCCACCGCGACGCCTTCCGTCCCACTCTCACCACGCACCGCTGCCGCTACATCTGGCTCGCCGCCGACTTCGCCCTCGACGCCTTCCGTTTCGAGCTGGCCGAGACCGAACACGGCCTGATGCAACTGCACGGCTATCCCTTCTCGCCCCACGCGAGCACCGTCATCGTCGAGATGCGCGAAGAGGTGTGGCGCCGCGCCGGCCTCGACCGCTGCGATGAGGACACCTCCATCGAACAGTGCGGCAAGTACTTCGCCGACTTCCTCGGCGGGCGCCCCCTGCGCTCGAACCACTCCACCTGGACCGCCTTCCGCACCGTCGTCAACGAGCACTGGTCCCACCGGAACACCGTGCTGCTCGGCGACGCCGCCCACACCGCACACTTCTCCATCGGCTCCGGCACCAAGCTCGCCGTCGAGGACGCCCTCGCCCTCATCGCCCACCTCACGGACCGGCCCACGGTCACCGAGGCCCTGGCCGCCTACGAGGCCGAACGACGCCCGGTGGTGGCGTCCACCCAGCGGGCGGCCCGGGCCAGCCTGGAGTGGTTCGAGAACCTCGCCGTCCACGTCGACCAGCCGCCCCGCCGGTTCGCCTTCAACCTCCTCACCCGCAGCCGCCGCGTCACCCACGACAACCTCCGCCTGCGGGACGCGGACTTCGTCGCCGCCGTCGAGCGCGAGGCGGGCATACCCCCCGCGACACCGCCGATGTTCACCCCCTTCCGGCTGCGCGAACTGACCCTGCGCAACCGCGTCGTCGTCTCCCCGATGGACATGTACTCCGCCGTCGACGGCACCCCGGACGACTTCCACCTCGTCCACCTCGGCGCCCGGGCCCTCGGCGGCGCCGGCCTCGTCATGACCGAGATGGTCTGCGTCAGCCCACAAGGCCGGATCACCCCGGGCTGCACGGGCCTGTACGAGCCGGAACACGAGGACGCCTGGCGTCGCATCACGGACTTCGTCCACACCCGGGCCCCCGGCACCGCCATCGGCGTCCAGCTCGGCCACTCCGGCCGCAAGGGCTCCACCCGGCTCATGTGGGAAGGCATCGACCAGCCGCTCCCCGACGGCAACTGGCCCCTCGTCGCCGCGTCCCCGCTGCCCTACCGGCCCGGCGTCAACCAGATGCCCAAGGCCCTCACCGGCCCGGAACTCGCCGGGATCCGCGAGCAGTTCGTACGCTCCGCCGAGTCCGCCGCCCGGGCGGGCTTCGACCTCCTCGAACTGCACTGCGCGCACGGCTATCTGCTGTCCGGCTTCCTCTCCCCCCTCACCAACCGGCGCGACGACGCCTACGGCGGCGACCTCGAAGGCCGGTTGCGCTACCCGCTGGAGGTCTTCGACGCCGTACGAGCCGTCTGGCCCGCCGAGCGGCCCATGACCGTCCGCATCTCCGCCACCGACTGGGCCGCCGGCGGCACCACCGCCGACGACGCGGTCACCGTCGCCCGCGCCTTCGCCGACCACGGCGCCGACGCCATCGACGTCTCCACCGGCCAGGTCGTCCCCGACGAGAAGCCCGACTACGGCCGCTCGTACCAGACTCCCTTCGCCGACCGGATCCGCCACGAGGTGGGCGTCCCGGTCGTCGCGGTCGGCGCCATCTCCTCCTGGGACGACGTCAATTCACTGATCCTGGCGGGCCGTGCGGACCTCTGCGCCCTCGCCCGACCGCACCTCTACGACCCGAACTGGACCCTGCACGCCGCGGCCGACCAGGGCTACACCGGCCCCGGCGCGCCCTGGCCGCAGCCGTACCGGGCGGGCAGCCGCAAGCCGCCGACGGGGCGCACCCTCTGACCGGAGGGGCACCCGGCCCGTCTACGCCAGGACGGGCGCGACGAACTGCCCGCCCGCGTCCCGTAGTCGCGCGTGCAGCGCCCCGAACACCCGGGCCGCCCGCCCGCCCGGCCACCGGTCCGGCAGCAGCGACGCCGGCAGCCCGGGGTCGGCGTACGGCAGCCGCCGCCAGGAGTCCAGCGCGAGCAGGTAGTCGCGGTAGGCCTCCTCCGGCGGCAGCGTCCGCCGGCGCGCCCAGCGCCGCAGCACGGGCTCGTGGGCGTCCAGGAACGCGCGGTGCTGCGTCGCCAGCGCCTCCAGGTCCCACCACCGGGCCACCGCCTCGGGGGTCGGTTCGAAGCCGAGGTGGCCGCCCTTGAACAGGTCGACGTAGGCGGCCAGTCCGAGCCGCTCCAGGGTGTGCCGCGTCTCCTCGTAGACGTGCGCCGGGGCGATCCACACCCCGGGTGCCGCCGTGCCGAACCCCAGCCTGGCCAGCCGGGAGCGCAACAGGTGCCGCTTGTGGCGCTCCTCCTCGGGAACCGAGAAGACGGCCAGCAGCCACCCCTCCCCGGCCCGCGCCGGGGAGCGGCCGTAGATCCGCCGGTCGCCGTCGCGCAGCAGCTCCCGGGCGTCGTCCGACAGCCCGTATCCCGCCGCTCCGTCCGCCGTGCGGCCCGCGACGAGCAGCCCGCGGCGCTTGAGCCGGGAGACGGCGGACCGCACCGACGGGGAGTCCACGCCCACGGCGCCGAGCAGCCGGATGAGGGCCGCGATCGGTACCGGACCGCCCGGGTCGTCGGCGCTGCCGCGCCCGTACGCGCCGTAGAAGGTGACGATGAGGGACCGGGGGGTGTGGGACGGCTGCGGGTCCGTCGGCGGGTCAGTCGGCTGGTCAGTCACGGGGAAACTGTAAAGCGCCCGCGCGCAGTCTGAAGCGCTGCAGTTTGCCGGTGGGCGTGCGGGGGAGGGCGTCCAGGAACTCGATCTCGCGAGGGCACTTGTAGGGAACGATCTCCTTTTTGGTGAACTCCCGCAGCTCCGCGACGGTCTCCTCGGTGCGCGGCACCCCCGCCCGCAGCACCACGTGCGCGACGACCACCTCGCCGCGCCGGCTGTCCGGCCGTCCGACGACGGCTGCTTCGAGGACGTCGGGGTGGCGTAGCAGGGCTTCCTCGACCTCGGGGCCCGCGATGTTGTACCCCGCCGAAATGATCATGTCGTCGGCGCGGGCCACATAGTGGAAGTAGCCGTCCTCGTCCCGGACATAGGTGTCCCCGGTGAGGTTCCAGCCGTCGCGCACGTAGTCGCGCTGACGCTCGTCCGTCAGATAGCGGCAGCCGGTCGGGCCGCGCACGGCCAGCAGCCCCGGTTCGCCGTCCGGCAGCGGACGGCCGTCGGCGCCGATCACCCGCGCCTCGTAACCGGGCACCGGCAGCCCGGTCGTACCGGGCCGGGCCGCCTCGTCGGCCGCGGAGATGAAGATGTGCAGCATCTCGGTGGCGCCTATGCCGTTGATGACGTGCAGTCCGGTCGCGCGCTGCCAGTCGTGCCAGAGCGCGGCGGGCAGGTGCTCGCCCGCGGAGACGCACCGGCGCAGCGAGGAGACGTCGTACGCGTCGAGCTCGCCCAGCATCGCACGGTAGGCGGTCGGCGCGGTGAACAGCACCGAGACGCGGTGCCGTTGGATGTCGGCGAGCAGCCGCCGGGGGCCGCCCCAGTCGGCGAGCAGGGTCTGGGCGCCCGAGCGCAGCGGGAAGACGAGCAGCCCGCCGAGACCGAAGGTGAAGCCGAGGGGCGGGCTGCCCGCGAAGACGTCGTCGGGGCGCGGTCGCAGGACGTGGGCGGAGAAGGTGTCGGCGACGGCGAGCACGTCACGGTGGAAATGGATACAGCCCTTGGGGCGCCCGGTCGTGCCGGAGGTGAAGGCGATGAGCGCGACGTCGTCCGCGGAGGTCTCGACGGGTGCGTACGCTATGGATTTTTTGGCCGCGAGCCGCAGCAGGTCGCCCCCGTCGCCCCCGCCGAACGGTGTGATCGTCAGGGCCGGGACCCCGGCCGCGACCAGGTCGTCGATCGACCGGGTGTCGCACAGCGCGTGCCGCACCCGCGCGAGTGCGCAGATCGTCGCGAGTTCGTGCGGGCGCTGCGCGGCCAGCACCGTCACCGCCACCGCGCCCGCCTTCATCACCGCGAGCCAGCAGGCCGCCAGCCAGGGCGTGGTGGGGCCCCGTAAAAGGATCCGGTTGCCGGGGACCACCCCGAGGTCCTCGGTGAGCGCGTGGGCGATCCGGTTCACCCGGGCGTTCAGCTCGCCGTACGACCAGACGCCGCCCTCGCCGTCCCGCACGGCGGGCCGGTCCGCCCCCAGCCGCGCCACCGTCGCGTCCAGCAGCTCGACGCCGCAGTTGAGGCGGTCGGGGTAGCGCGGTCCGGTCGCCCCCGCCAGGTCGAAGCGGAGGTCCGGCCACTGTCCGCCGGGTGGCAGATGGTCACGCGGGAAGGTGTCGACGTGGGCCGACGGCATGAGCTCCATCGCGGGTTGCGCCCCCTAGCGCCGAGAAAAAATGGAGGTGAACGGGGGTCTTGCCAGCCATGCGGATCCGCTGCCAGCGTAGCGACTTGGTGACGGCAGTCAACAGAGCGCGATACGACAACAGAGGAGGGTGCCCGGTGTCGACACCGTTCGCACTGGACCAGCGGCAGCGTGACTGGTGCGCCGAGCTGCGCGCCCTCGCCGCGGGGCGACTGCGCCCCCTGGCGGACAAGGGCGAGCCCGGGCGCGTCAACCGCCCGCTCGTCGCGGCCCTCGGTGAACTGGGCCTGCTGGCCCGGCTGTTCCCCGCCGACGGCTCCGTACGGGCCATGGACCTGTGCCTGCTGCGCGAGTCCCTCGCGCTGGAGTCCACGGAGGCCGAGACGGCCCTCGCCCTCCAGGGCCTCGGCACGTACCCGGTCGTGGACGCGGGGACCCCCGCGCAGCGGGCGCGCTGGTTGCCGGAGGTGGTCGCGGGCCGCGCGGTCGCCGCGTTCGCGCTCAGCGAGCCCGGCGCGGGCTCCGACGCGGCGGCGCTCGAACTGCGCGCGGAGCGCGAGGGGCCCACCTGGCGGCTCACGGGGGAGAAGTGCTGGATCTCCAACGCCCCCGAGGCCGATCTCTACACCGTCTTCGCCCGCACCGGCCCGGCCCCCGGCGCCCGTGGCGTCACCGCCTTCCTCGTTCCCGCCGACCGCCCCGGCCTCGGCGGCCGCCCGCTCGCCATGGTCAGCCCGCATCCCATCGGCACCCTCACCTTCGACGCCGTCCCCGTCGGCCCCGACGACGTCATCGGTGAGGTCGGCGGCGGCTTCCGCGTCGCCATGCGCACCCTGGACCTCTTCCGCCCGAGCGTCGGCGCCTTCGCCGTCGGCATGGCGCGGTCCGCGCTCCGCGCCTCCCTGGCCCACGCGGCCGAACGCCGCGCGTTCGGCGGGACGTTGAAGGACCTCCAGGCCGTCTCCCACCAGCTCGCCGAGATGGCGACCCGCACCGAGGCCGCCGCCCTGCTCGTCCACGCGGCCGCGGCGGCGTACGACGCGGGCGAACCCGGGACGGCGGGCCGCTCGGCGATGGCCAAGCTGTTCGCCACCGAGACCGCGCAGTACGTCGTGGACGCCGCCGTGCAGATCCACGGCGCCCGCGCCCTGGAACGCGGCCACCTCCTCGAACACCTCTACCGCGAGGTCCGGGCGCCGCGCATCTACGAGGGCGCGACGGAGGTACAGCGCACGATCATCGCGAAGGAGCTGTACCGGGCGGCCGCGGAGGGCACCACCGCACCCACGAGCCCTGAGGAGCCGAGCCGATGAGCGGCCTCGAACGCGTCAACCCCGCCGAACTCTCCCCGCCCTCGGGCTTCTCCCACGCCGTCACCGCCACCGGCGGCCGACTGGTCTTCCTCGCCGGACAGACCGCACTCGACGGTGCCGGCAAGGTCGTCGGGGACGGCCTGCCGGAACAGTTCGAGCGGGCCCTGGCCAACCTCCTCGCCGCCCTGCGCGCCGCCGGAGGCGAGCCGCACCACCTGGCGCGCGTCACCGTCTACGCCACGGACGTCGGCGACTACCGCGCGCACGCCCGTGACCTGGGGGCGATCTGGCGCCGGCTTGCGGGTCGCGACTACCCGGCCATGGCCGTGATCGGCACGACCCGCCTCTGGGACGAGGAGGCCCTGGTCGAACTGGACGGGGTGGCGGTCCTGCCGTGACCCCGCCGACTGCTCCGCTCAGCCCTCGCCCGCGCCGCCCTCCCGCTCGTCGCGGGCGGCGGCCCAGCCCCGCAGCCACGCCGCCCGCAGCGGATCACCCGGGGGATACGGACAGTCGGCCACCTGCTCGCCCAACTCGTACGCCAGCCGCCCCTCCTTGAGCGCCACCACCAGCTCGGCCTTGTTCACCGCCACGAGGGCCACCTCCCTGTCGCATCAGCATGATCCGTGAGGCCAGTGTGACCTGTGGGATCAGATGTCGCGGATCTTATGTGCCAGGTTGCTGACCTTGGCGGTCTCCCTGGGATGACGCTCTGAGCTGCGGCGGGGCGGTCGTTGGCTGTCGTCGATGGTCGTCGTTGGGTAACCTCGCACGGCCCAGCGGCGGCCCGGGCCTCCCTTGCCCCATCTGGTCCCATCCACGGCTCAGCGATGACTCGGGCAGTCCCGCGGCCTGAGTGGGCGAGTGCTTAGAAGAGGCTCGATCCGTCGCGCATCGAGGGGCGCCTGACTTGGAGTTTCCTGTGTCGGGAGCGCCATCGGGCGACGATTTCGCCGCGTATTCACCGGGGCGCGACAGCGGCTGCGGTCGGTGTGTCACTTCTTGCGCGACTTACGTTGCTTCTCCTTGGCTTCCTTCGCTTTGCGGTCAGCCGATCCGATCTTCGACCAAGGGCCTTGATGTACACGGCACCGCGATGTCCCGAGCATGGCGAGGTTGGCGCACCGCCCGCCGGCTTGGGTTCGTGCGCCACACTTCGACTGAGTCCGAGCCACGATGAACCCCCTACCTGATTTCACCGTCCACGCCTGGCGACGTGGTCGGCTCCACGGTCCCCGCGCTGGCGGCCGACGGGTAGGGCGCGCGTTCGGTAGAACGGAGGCACGGCCGCGCACACGGCTCCGGAGGGCGCGTGCGTCCTATGCATTACTGCTGGTCAGCGAGCCATGAGCGCACCGGTGCCCCTCCGCCGTCCACGAATAGGCCGCGTGTCGCACGGGTGGCTACTCCAACAGGATCTCTTCGGGGCGCCGGTTCGTGACCGCGGTCTCTCGTACGGTCAGTATGTGCTCGATGCAGGCTTCGAGGTCTCCGCCGTGGTCATCCCGGGCCATGCTTCTGAGCTCTCGGGCCAAATCTTTCCCGTTGATGAGGACGATTGGGTACTGATCCTCCACCATCTCAGTTTGCGCGGGCACGGAGTAGGAGCCTGTGGTGACGTAGACGCCGATCCAGCCCCGCCGGAGCCTGGCTACAACGCGGGCGATCTGCTCAGCGGTCACGAGGTTGTCGAGCTTGACGCATTTTGCCTGCCCGAGGACGACGAGACTGGTGCCGGCCAAGCCGTTGCCGATGTCGAGCCGTCCCACGAAGTCGGCCCCTCCATCGCCGGATCGTCGGGTAAGCCACCCTTCGACGTAGCTGTTGCCGGCGCCGCGCAGAACCCGCGATGCGACCGCGGAGGCGACGGCCTCGAAGTCGTGCTTGCGTCCATCGAAGTACTTGTAGATCAGTTCCAGATCCTTGGCCTCGGGGCTACTGGGAGCGGGACGCTGCTCAGGCACCTTGGTCACCTTGGCCCGAGCGACGCGTCGTCGGAGCCGGGGCAGTGCCGAGTTGCCGTGCTTGACCCACTCGCGCCAAGCCCGCGGGGCGAGGTCGAGTGATGCCGCGTCGGTCACGGACTTGTCCCGACGGGCATCGATCCAGGTCCAGGAGACCTTATCGTCTTCGTCGGTGAGGTCGATGAGAGCGATGTCGTACACGTAGTTCGTGAACGTCGTGTGCTCGTTACCACCCCACTGCACCAGTCGCTCTGCTCGCTCGATGACACCCAACCCGCAGAACTCGACGTGTCCTTTCACCTTTCCGTTGCGCGAGACTGCGCGGAATAGCAGCAATGGGACGGCTCCGGCTCGCTCCTCCGGGGTGTGCCCTTGGTGTCCGGTGAACGCGTCGAGCAGAGCCGCGTTGCCGTTAGTGCTTCCCGGCGCGACCGTGGTCGTGGCCTTGTGGTCGCCGAAGTAGCGGACGTGCCCGTTGTCCATATCGAACACGTCATGCCAAGGCGTCTGCTCGGTGCCCGCTTTCCAGGGGCTCGATCGAATCAAGATCACCGGCCGCCGATCACCGTCTGCTGTGCGGACCTTCGCCATGCCGTTGATCCCGGCTTCCAGCAATGCCCGCGCACGCTCCGGCGAGTGAGTCGCATGGTGAAAGTTGGGGTACCCCTCCAGCATCGCCGGCCCCGGATCCTTGCCGGTCGCGTAGCGAAAGACCTGACCGACACGCAACTGACTACCCACACATGCCCCCAGCAGTACTGACCCGACGATCGGGGTCGACAGTACCGGTCAGCACTGTCAGGACGGCGAGTCTCGAAGTTGATCAGGCACTGGCTGTCTGAAGTCGTCTGATAGCGCGACGGATGTCAGTACCGGGCTCTAAGGTCTCAAGTACGTGGTGCCAGCTGCTGGGGGGCGAGCTTTGAGACCTGTGGTTGCATCCCACGCCTCCCTGGGCAGCTCGTGGGTGCTCGCCCAGGACCGATGGTCACCCATGACCAAGCCAACGCCAACTGCGCTATACAGACTCCCGACAGGTTCGTATACCCCCATCGGCCAGCTGGTACGAACCATGGCTGTGGCCCGGAGCCCGGATGTTGGAGAGCTCCCTCCATGGGCCGATTAACGCTCGCTCAGAGTCACGCAAGTTAGGTTTAGCTCCAGGGAAGGCTACGAACCGATGATTGAGCCCAGAATTTACTTTTCGGAACACTTCGGCGTGTCCGCTGAAACTCTCGCCGCATACGGGGCGTTCGACATCTGCATCGTTTCAGATCTCCCGATGTTCATCGACCCGTTTCTCTTGTTCACCAGCGAGAAGCCCGAATATCAGGCGCTGCACCAGCAGATTGTCATTTATCTGCAGTTCCTGCAAAAAAAATCGGGCAGCGAGTTGTCTACTGGCGACATCAAGAACTGGTATCACTTCAAGGAGGTTAAGCAGAACTGGTTGGGATTCACGGTTTTCGGTAACGGCGGCCACGCCTTGGGGGAGACTTTCGCGAAATCTCTTAACAGCTCGCTTGGTGACATTCTGCGCAACGTTGGGAAAGAGGAGGTAGTCGGCACGCACTTGGAGAAATTGGCAATCATTGGCCCGAGAGTGGGTCGGGATTGTGTCAGCGACTTCACGACAAACCTGATTAAGCACTACCTTCTCCGTTATACCGAAAAGTTTGCGCGCGATCATATGCGCGAAGAGGACTGCAGCTCCTTCTCGGTTCCTAGGGCAGCCTTCAACTACGAGACTGAGACCTGGGAGACTCGCACGTACTTCCTTCCCGAGTTGCGAGACGACTTCGTCATACTAACGCCAGTTGACATGCTGACCCGCGACGATACCTGGATTAGTCGCGAAGATCTGCTCAGGCGCTTCAAGGGCCTGCCAGCGGCGGTCGAGGACGATCAGACTCGGGCGCAGCTCAATAACTACTTCTCCCGCGTTTTCTACAAAAAGCAGACGATTAGGGATCGGAATGCGGCGATCGACCGCGTGATCAAGGAGTTCCCGGAGCTCGTTGACCTCTATATTGGCCTGAAGGAAGAAGAAGGAGAGGAGGCGAAAGCTTCCAGTAGGGAGAAGACGGATGACACTCATGAAGTCCTCGTGCGGCAAGTGAAGCTAGCCGTTCCCGACCTTCAGGGGAAAACTGACTTCTACGGAAGACCCTGGACGAGCTACGACGAGGCGCTGGAAAGAGTTCTCTGTTTCAAGGACTACATCGAGAACAAGGACGGTTACCGCGTCATCAATCGCGCAGGGCGTCCATTCTCTCAAGAGGTCGAGGTTCAGCTCTTCTTTGGTTTGATTTGGTGTTATACGGATTTCGATGTGAATCGAGAGCCGAACAACGGGAGGGGTCCTGTAGATTTCAAGGTGTCGTACGGGTCGGGGGATAAATCTCTAATTGAGTTCAAGCTGGCCTCGAATTCCTCGCTTAAGAGGAATTTGGAAAAGCAGGTTTCCATCTATGAGGCGGCTAACGGGACGCGTCAGTCGGTGAAGGTGATCCTCTGCTATACCGCTGAGGACCAGGAGAAGACGGCACGAGTTCTGACGGAGCTCGATATTCGGAACGAGCCTTCAATCGTTGTTATCGACGCTCGCAGCGATAACAAGCCGTCCGCCTCCAAGGCATAGATCAACCCACCATTCACCCCCAGCTCCCATCCCGTCTGCCTGGGGCGACGGCAGACGGGATGGGAGCCCCCACCGCAACACCCACCGGCCAGCACTCGCGCACGGGCCCCTCCATCCCGGAGCCTGAGTGCCCCCGCCGGAGGCATCGTCCTGAGCCGCACTCGCGTACCGACTCGGCCACATCGCGGGTTCGCCACCCATCAACCCGAGCTGTCAGGCGTGCGGACGGCGGCCGGGCTGGAGCGGGGCGCAGACAGGAGCGCAGGCCCGGACGCCGGGCCGCGCGCGCCGCGCCGTGCGCGGCGGGTGCCTTGATGGAGTAGGGAATTTCTGACCGCAGGGCCTGATCATGGGTGTGTGCGGCCCGCCGTGCGCACGGCCGTCACCGTCCCGGGGCGACGTGCGAAGCTGGTGCGAGGAGGGCGCCGCCGGGCGGACGCCGGGACGGGCGAAGTAATGGGAGGCCACGTGCCGCAGGCCAGTCCGCGAGGCACCTACTTGCAGATCTCGGAGACTCTGCGCCAGAAGATCGAGAAGGGGCAGATCAGCGAGGCACTCCCGCCCGAGGCGGAGCTGATGGGTACCTTCGGTGTGGGGCGCAGCACGATCGGGCGGGCGCTCAAGGCGTTGAAGGCCGACGGGAGTCATCGAGTCCGTGCAGGGCGCGGGATGGTTCGTAGCGGGCACGGGTGACCGGCGCCCGCTGGTCGACCAGATGACGGACCTCCTGGGGACCAAGGGCGTAGAGGTGGGCGACACCTTCCCCTCCGAGAGTGAGCTGTGCGCTCACTTCGGCGTATCGCGTACGGCGGTTCGTTCTGCCATCGCACAGATGGAAGGACGGGGGTTCATCGAAATGAGCCCGAACCGTCGACGGAAGATTCGCGCCCTCCCGACTGAGAGGGGGGCCTCGTAGCCTTGGGTGCCATGGATCTCACCACCGGTTCTACAGCCTTGCCGAATCGTTGCTTGCCGAGCCATTGCCGCGACGTTGGTCGCATTCCTTGGGGGTGGCCGGGCGGGCCCGCTCACTCCGGGGGATCCTGGGAGACGACGCTTCCTTGATGGAGGCTGCAGCCGTACTCCACGATGTCGGCTACTCGCCGCGGATTGCCTCCACGGGCTTCCACCCCCTTGACGGCGCTCGGTTTCTTCGGGACCAGGAGGGCATGGATGAGCGGGTGGTCCGTCTGGTCGCGCACCACTCCTGCGCCCTGCTGGAGGCTGAGGAGCGGGGACTCCGCGAGGAGCTGGAAGGCGAGTTCGAGTTGGAGCGCCCGGACCTGGTGGATGCACTGATCTTCTGCGACATGACGACCACGCCGGACGGGGCATGCACGACGCCGGCGGAGCGGCTGGACGAGATCGTGCAGCGATACGGGCCGGACACGCTGGTAGGTCGATTCATTCAGCGTGCCGCCCCTGAGATTCACAGCGCTACGGCCCGGGTTGAACAGCGCCTCTCCCGCGTCAGCGCGGCTCAGCCGATGTGGGGCTCAGTACGCGAGTCGTCCAGGCCATGAGTGAAGCGGAGGAGCATCGAGGGGTGGACGCCAGGATCGCCGCTGAGCACCGCAGCAGCGGGTATGTAGTGGAGGGTCATATTCGCCTAGCCGAAGGACTTCACCTTGGTCAGCGCTCCGAAGCCACCATCGGTACGAGCACAGAACCGGGTAGATACGCTGGTAGGCGCCAGACGACGACTCGGGAGTGTGCTCAGGGGATGGGGCCGAAGACCGCGCGGGTCGACAAGACGCTTCGGGAATGGATCGCGTCTGGAGAGCTGTCCCCCGGGGACAAGCTCCCGTCGGAGCGCACGCTAGTGGAGCAACTCGACATTGGCCGGACCGCCCTTCGGCAAGTGCTGGCCCGACTCGTCGCCGAAGGCGTGCTGCAAGTTCGAGGCCGCAGCTCGTACACCGTGCCCGCCGCGCTGGCGGACGAAAGCGTAAGCGTCACCTCTCCCGGAGTGCTGGAGCAGTGGCAGATCCACGGCGAGCGCACCGTCTACGACAACCGGTGGGTGAAGCTCGACCTGGTCGACGTCGAGCCGCCGGGCGTCAAGCGGTTCGAACACCATGTGGTGCGGCTACAGCACGTGTCCATCGCCGCAGTGCTCGACGACCAGGACCGCGTCCTGATGCTCTGGCGGTACCGCTTCGTGCCGGACAAGTGGGGCTGGGAGCTCCCTGGGGGCATCGTGGATGCCGGGGAAGACGCCCTTGCCGCCGCTCTACGGGAAGTGGAGGAGGAAACCGGCTGGCGACCGGACGCCCTGGAGCGCGTAGTCATCTATCAGCCCATGGTCGGCATGGTGGACTCTCCTCATGAGATCTTCGTCGGGCGCGGGGCTCAGCATGTCGGCGACCCAACGGACGTTGAGGAAGCCGGCCACGTCGAATGGGTGTCTCTGGCCGACATTCCCGGGCTCATGGCTCGCGACGAACTGATGGGGTCAGGCACGCTGGTTGCCCTCTTGCACCTGCTCGCCACTCGTGGCGACGGGGCTCCTAGAGCCGCCCGGTAATCTGCTCGATCCGTCGGCGGTGCCGCACCGCCCGGTGCGGCACGCCAGCAACCTGGCCTCCCGCAGGTGCTCCTGCGGCTGATCGAATTCCGCACGGCGGCGGGGCTGCGATGTGACCTGGCAGGGACACCCGTGGGCTCCGGTTACTTCTCGCCGAGAACCGCGAGGTGATCGCCGAAGCTGGCCACAAGGCTGGTCAGCACTGCTTCGCCCTTCTCCGCTGAGGCATACGAGGGGAAGCCGATAACCCCACTGTCGGTGTACTCCCTCATCCCCAGTGTGAGCAGAAACGGCCTGTCGCCACCGTCGTGGTCCGCGGCCTCGTAGCCAGGGCGCACGAGCGAGGGTTCCGCGTGGAGCAGGATCGAGGTCTCGATCTCACCTGCGTGCATGTCATCATGCGCGTTGGAGACCAGGCCCGCGTGCTCCCTTGCCCGAGCCCACTCGCGTCCGTGAGGGAACAGCGTCATCCGCGGTTCGACGAGGTTGGCTTCCTGGACGATGTTGGAGAGCACGTAATTGCCACCGTGCGCGTTGACGAGCACGAGCTTCCGGACGCCGGAGGCTTCCAGCGAATCTGCAATATCGGTTACCACTGCGTGCAGGGTGCGAGCACTGATGCTGACGGTGCCTGGCCACGTCCCGTGCTCGTGGCTGCACGCGATGCTGATCGGCGGGAGGGCAAGCACCCTGTACGCGGCGGATAGCTCGCGCGTGATGATGCAGGCGATTGCTGTATCCGTGACCAGGGGGAGGTGGGCCCCGTGTTGCTCGTACGAACCGATCGGGAGTACGGCCACGCGCGGAGACTGCTCCTGAACATCGGCGGTGGTGATCGTGGGCAGCAGGTTCACGGTGCTCCTTCGGTCCGGCTCAGGTCTCCTTCATACTGCCCAGCAGCCGGTTCAGTTCAGCAATCTCCACCAGTTTCCGCCACGGCGTGAGGTACGTCTGTAGTCGGCTCAGCTCCGCGAGGATGCGAGCCGATCCTGTCGTCTGGGCGATGTCCACGGCTTGTGATGCCGCGCTGTACGCGCCCATGACGTCTTCAAGCTGGGCGTATGCCGTAGCGAGCCGGGCTAGGCAGAGGCCGCGGTCCCGCTGCTGTTCAGCAGGCCACCGGGTCAGGCTCTCTTCCAGTGTCCTCACGGCATCCTGAGGGCGTCTGAGCTGGAGAGCGCAATTAGCCGCCTCCATGTCGATGTACGAGACCGAGCAATACGGCGCGAGATTGCCGTCTTCATCGCTTGCCCCGTCGGCAAGGCTCCGGGCTTCATCGAGGGCACGGGCGCATTCATCCGCCATCGACTGTCCCAGGAGCGCGTAGGAGTTGGCGCGTGCTCGGAGGGCCACAGCTCGAACCTGGCCGGGGAGTCGGCCGGCGTGCCTCAGCGCTGCGTTGGCAAGCCCAGAGGCGTAGCCCGCCTGACCCGCTTCGGCGGCGATGTTACTGCGGCGCTGGAAGACGTACGCGTTTAGGGCGGGATCATCTAATTCGGACGAGTAGTGGAGAGCGCGGTTCGTCCAAAGCATCGCCGACTGGGAGTCTCCGGTGTCCTGGTGCAGCCAGCCCAGGAACTCGGCATAGCGGGCCCCTACGCGTACTACGTCGCCCCGGAGGGGCCCTGACGCCTCCTTGCAGAGTTCCTCGATGAGCGGCATCTGGCTCTGTACGGCGGGCACGAGGAAGCGCGGCCCGACAAGAGGCTCAGCCTGTGCGTGCTGGATGAACACCGACCGCAGGTAGTCGAGAACCTCGGGGCTGGCCTTTGGCGAGAGGATGCGCGGGCTCGGTAGCGTGGGAAGGGAATCGAGCTGGGATGGAGCGGTCTCCACCACGAATCCGAGTTCGACCCGGGTGGCCTGGTAGACCTCACAGAAGATCGCTTGATATTCATCTCCCGGGGTCCGCCGGCCGTTCTCGAACATGGAGACCTGCGTCTTCAGGCTTGATGGCGCCGGTAACTCGATTCCCAGTCGTTCGGCAGCGACCGCCATCTCGCTCATCAGCTCAGCCTGCGGCCAGCCCCGATCCGCACGGGCTGCTTGCAGCTTCGTCTTCATCGCGCCCCCAGCGTCAGGCGATGCGGCGGACCCACATCATCGCCCAATATGCGCCCGGAGGTGCGGAGTTAACAGGTAACAGGTGCCGGGTGTTAACCCTGTCCACTGTGGATCGGCGCCACATGAGGCCTACTGGTTCTCGACAGCGCGACCGGAAAGCTCGGCTTCGAGTCGTTCGATCCGGCCGTGAAGATCGGAGAGCTGGGAGGTGACATGCTTCAGTTCGACCTGAAGCTCACGGAGGCCCATAGCGGTCTGCTGGGCGGTGGGCTCACCCTTCACTGGGTCAAGCACGAAGGTGCCGCTCCCCGGGCGACCTTCGACCAAGCCCTCTTCGGCGAGTTGCCCATACGCGCTTTGCACGGTCATGAGGGCTACGCCCAGCTTCTTGGCGTAGCCCTTGGCGCCGGGCAACCGCGTTCCGGGGCCGTACGTCCCGTCGGCGATCTCGCTGCGGAGCTGGGCGGCAATCTCCCGGGCGTTGGGCTTCGAGTCCATCAGTAGAGCGTACCCAACCTAGGTCGTTTGGACTTTCTCGCCCGGAGTCCTTGACGGCAACGAAGCGACCTAGGTAGCTTCTTCTCAGGCAACTGACCTAGGTTACCTAGCGATTGGTTCGGGATGGCACGTGGCAGCTCGGCTCCAGCCGAGTGAAGCGGACCCCAGACCACCGCAACTGCATTCACCACAAGCACCTGCACGACCCGACGGGCCCGGGAGATCAGGCTCAGGAGCCCCGCACTGGACGGGGGGAGGTTCCCCGGCACCTTTGCAGCCGGAGGGCTTAGACCGAAAGGTCACGTCTCCATACGCCTTCGCCGGGCATGGCGGCTCTACCTGGTACGGGAGCCGCAGTCCCGAAGGAGACACGCACAGCACTTGCTCAACCCTCCGCAGCGCCGCCGTGCGCTGCGGCCGGTTGCCTCCTTCGCCCGTCCGGCCGTCGTGGTCGTACGGGCGGGGTTGAGGGGAGCCGGGATACGGCTTCGCCCCGGGGTGGCTTCCTCTCGCCAAAGACGTACGGCTGCCCCGGGTCCTACCCCTTCCCGAAGGTCAGGAGATCCCTGCCATGAAGACCTATGTCGGCGGTCAGCGGGCCGCCAGTGCCGACGAGTTCATCGAGTTAGCGCTCGGTACGCCGCTTGAGCTGTGGCTCGGCGAGCCGGATGAGAGCGCGGAGGAGCGGGCGGCGCGGTTGGACGCGGCGCGGGACATCCTCGCGGACGACCCGGCTCTGGTCGACTCGGTCACCCAGCTCGCCGTGGAGGTCCTCGGTGCCCACGCTCCCGCGCTGCTCAACGTCACGGTGCTCGACCGGCCGCGCACGGGCCGGGGGCGGGCGTCGGGTAGGGCGGTGGCGGCGTGATGAACGCCTTGGTCACCGCATCGGTGGCCGCCGGTCCGCTCGCGGCCGGCTGGTCGCTCCATACCCTGTTTCTCCGCCGCAAGGTCGCCCTTGCCCGGCGCGACCCGCTGACCGGCCTGCCCGGCCGTGACTCCTTCACGACGACCGCCCGCCGTCGGCTGCTTGCTCCCGCTGGGGTGGTCGTGCTGGTGGATCTGGACGGGTTCAAGCAGGTGAACGACACCTACGGCCACGCCGCCGGTGACGAGGTCCTGGCCACCGTCGCCGCGCGGCTGAAGTCCTGGGCGCAGGTGCGTGGCGGGTGCGCGGGGCGGTTGGGCGGGGATGAGTTCGCCGCCACGATCACCTGCCCGACGCTGCGTGACCTGCCGTGCGAGCTGCACACCCTGGCCGACCTGCTGTGCGTCCCGGTCACCTTCCGGGACACGGCACTGCCCGTGGGGGCGTCCATCGGCGCGTTTCCCGTGGCTGGCCTCCCCGACCCCGTCTTGCACCGTGCGCTGCGGCGGGCGGATGAGGCGATGTACGCCGCGAAGCGCGATGGCGGCGGCTGGCGCATCGCCGACGGGCCGGTCCCCGCGATGACGACGACCAACGGCCGGCGTACCGGCCGCTCCGGCACCACCGCCCGAAGTGGAGGTTCCCGATGACCGCGCTGCGCCACCGTCTCTACCGCCGTCTGCACCCGCGCCAGTACCGGGCCGGGCAACTCGCGGAACAGCGACACCAGGTCCTCGACACCGACTCCCGGCCGGTGCCCACCGACTACCCCCCGGCCCACCCCCCGGCCACGGCCGGCCGCCAGGAACTGACGGACCAGGCCGGGGCAAGCCTCCCCGGAGATGCGGCATGAGCGCCCCGGCCCTGTCGGCGCTGAACGCTCCGCTGCTCGCTCTGCGGCAGTTCAGCGCGGAATTCGCGCACCTTCCCGCCCCCACCCTGGGGGTGTCCACGATCTTCCCGGACAGGCTGGAGCTGTCCTTCCACGACGACCTTGCCGGTTTCGAGGCATGGCGCAGCGCCCTCGGAATCCTTCCTTCTTCGGTGAACTACCGCGAGCAGAGCGGTGGCCGTACCCGTGTCCTGACGGCAGAGACCGGCTGCGCCGACGCCCGGGTACGCCTGATCGGCTACGCCGATGTGCCCGCTCGCGACGAGGCGCGTTCACGGCAGGGGGCGGTCCGGTGAACGATGTTCAGATCCGTTCAGCCGAGCGTGCTCTGTCGGTGGGCATGTGGCTGATCGTCTTCGGGGCCATGCTCTACTCGGTCCTCACCGTCACCCCGCTCATGGCCGCCCACACCCCGAATGCGTGGGACTGGACGGCGCCGATCCTGCCGCTGGTCGTGGATGCCGCTGTGGTGATCGTGGTCCGCCTCGACTCCGCCCTGGCCCGTCTCGGCGGGCGTGGCGGCCGGTGGCCCATCGTCCTGAGGTGGATGACCGGCGGCATGACGCTGGCCCTGAACGTGGGCGACTCCGCGCTGCTCAAGGACATGGTGGGCGTGGCCGTGCACGGGGTGGCGCCGTTGCTGCTGATCGTCACTGCTGAGACCGGGCTGGCCTACCGGCGGGCCATCGCCGCCGCCGTAACGGCCCTGGAAGCCCGGCAGCGGGACGAACGCGAAGCGGCACGGAAGGCCGCTGCCGAACGCGTGGAAGCAGCCGACCGGCGGGCCCGTGAACAGCGCGACCACGAAGCCCAGGTCGCCCGTGAACAGCGTGAACACGAGGCCCGTCTCGCCCGCGAACAGGCCGAGCGGGAAGAGCGCGCACGCCGGGAGGAACGGGAGCACGCGGAGGCCCGGGAGCGTCAGGAACGGGCCGAGCGTGAACGCCGCGAACAGGAGCGTGAACAGCAGCAGCGCGAGCATGAACGCCGTGAACGCGAAGCTGCCGAACGCCGTGAACACGAACGCCGGCAGCGCATCGAACGTGAACGCCGTGAACGGCAGGAGCGCACCGAGCGGGCCGAGCGTGACCGCGCCGCACTGCTGGCCGCCGGACCGGCCACGGAGAAGCAGCCGGAGGAACGGGCCCGCGCCACTGCCCGCGCCGCCTTCGAAGCGGGCCTCCCCGTGCGCACGGCGGCCGAGCTAACCGGCTGGTCTACCGGCTGGGTCTCCTCCCGCTACCAGGAACTGCGCGACAACCCCACCCCGGCACCCAGGGCTCTCGAAGGAGTCGCCCCGTGAAGCTCTCGCCGAACACCAGCCCGCTGGAACCAGCGGACTTGCTCATCCGGATGCACAACCTCGTCGGTGCCGCGGTCGACGTCACCGGCCGCAGCTACGGCAAGAACTCCCGCTGGACGTGCCACGGCTGCGGTGCCACATCGGACTACCCCGTGAGCGACTTCCTGCCCTTCACCAGTGGCAGGGCCAACGCGCACGCCGCACAGTGCCGGGCCGCCTACCACCGCCTCGGCTGATGTCGCCGACGTTCGGTAAGTGCTACGACCCCACCGGGGCCCGGTACGGGATACCGACGTACCCGTGGCGTCTGGCCCCGGACGGCCTGGCCACGCGCCGCCAGCTCCGCGCCCGCGGCTTACGCCCCGGCGGTCAGCCGATCGCGGCGCAGATCATGCGCCAAAACCGCCGCCGGGGCGGGGTGCAGGTCGCCTACCTCTACCCGCTCACCGGAGCGAAGCCCGTCCGGCCGATGACACCCGGCCGGCGGGCCTCCCTCGACCGGGCCATGACGGCCCGCCGCACCTGCCCCAACTGCCGTGTTGACGCCGGTTACTGCATCCCGACCTCGCTCGGAATGTGCGTGACCTGCGCCTACCCCGAGGAACAGCGCACCGCCTGACCACCTCAACCAAGGAGTTCTGCTGTGACCACCCAGACCGAGCAGAGCAGCATCCCGGCCGCCCAGACGCAGGGATCCCACCACTGGATCATCACCCTGGAGCTGCCGGGCCGTCTGACCTCCAGCCTCTACGGCACGTGGACCCCGCCGGCCGGAGCGACCCGCCACGACGTCTTCACGGCCATCAAGAACCACATCACCTCAGCTAACCCGGACCTGACCGGAGCCAACACCATGTTCTTCGCCCTGGAGCCCAACCAGCTCTGAGGGCGACGACGTTGAAGCGCCGACTCGGCCGTCTCCTCTTTCCCGCTGCCGCCACCGTCGGTGCGGGTGTCGCCGTCTCCTACGCGGTCCGGCTCTCCGCCTGCAAGGTCCCCGCCCTGGACATCGCCGCCTGTGTCCTGGCGCTCTTCGCCACGGTCACAACGGCAGTGCACCAGGCCTTCGAGGCCGCGACCGCGACCACCCACCGCTGCAAGGTGTCCGGGTGCTCGTTCCGGGTGCGGATACAGAGCACCGACCCGGGCGAGAGCCGCCGGTGGCAGGAAGCCGCCGCCTCACACCCCGCCCACACCCTCACACAACGCCCTTGACCTGGAAGGACACGTCATGGACTGGAAATGCCAGCACTGCACCACCCAGAACCCCCCGGACGCCGAGAACTGCCGCTCCTGCGGCCAGCCCTGGGCCTCTCGCCCCACCCCGCTGGTCGAACCGCGCGACTGACATCCCTGCCGTGTGCCGCGCCTCCGGCCAGGCCCTGAGAAAGCAGGCCGGAGGCGCCCTGCGCACCCCAGATGAGGAGCACCCACAGTGTCTGACAACAGCACCACGACGACTACAGCACCTTCGGCCGATCCCGCCTCCGATCCCGGCGGCGGCCAGGCCATTCCGCTCGATATCACCGTGACGACCACTGATGCCGGAGCCTCGGCAATGGGCGGTACGGGGCGGGTACAGCGCGGTGCCGTACGAGCGTTGCCCGCCACCGTGTTCGGTGCGGAGGCGGCCACCGTGGCCACGTCCGGCCTGT
>NZ_JACHJG010000014.1:106355-226441 GCF_014203545.1 Streptomyces netropsis | reverse complement strand
GTCTCGACGGCGAAACCGCCCTCGACGTTGCCGGTGAGGCCGACGGAGACCGAGATGGTCGTCTGGGTGCTGGTGGTGACGGTCTGGGTTCCGGTGGTGCCCTCGGTGACGTACCAGCCCTTGAAGTGGGTGATCGTCGGGGACACTTCGGTGCTCTTGATGTACGGGTGGCGTGTGCCGAGGTCGCCTGCCGTACAGGTGTCGCCGGGCCCCGGCGACTGTGCCGTCGTGGTGGTGGGTGCTGCGGCAGCCGGTGAGGCGGCAAGGCCCATGGCGGTGACCGCCATGGCGGCCGCCGTAGCGGTCACCGCCATGAGTGATCTGCCGGTGCGGCTGACGGGTCTTATGGGACGCATCATTGCCTATTTCCCCCTGGTCGTGTGTGTCCGGTCGGGGGTGAATGTAGCGGCCACAGGGGTGGTGACGTGAGGCCCGAACTGGCCACAAATGATCACGGAGGGGCTTATTCCGCCCCTGAAGCAGACCGTTGCCGGGCCGGTTCGATCCCCGGTGAACCCGCACGCCACCGAACATGGGGGACCACTCTTTGAAGGCGCCAGGCACCTGCGCGCGGCAGTAGCCGCACTCGCCCTGACCGCAGCCCTCCTCGCCCTGGGCGCCTCACCGGCCGCCGCCGCACCGTCGGCGGCCGGCCGGGCGGCTCTCAACGGCCACGGCACCCAAGCACGAGGTGATCGGCACCGCCAGGCTCACGGTCGTGGCCGCGTCCGAGCCGAGCCCCACGAGTACGCGGTGGCAGGAGAGCATCTCCGTCCTCGCCGGCGCGATGTCACCCACCATTCCCGGGTTGAAACTGTCCCTTCGATCGACCTGTACCGCGTGCATCGCGAGCCCGCCCGCCTGGGGCGGCGGGCAAATAGAGGCCGGTCCGCTGCCGGAAGAGGATGCCGTTGATCACTCTGCGGTGGCTCTCCCAACGGCCGTCTCGCCCCACGTTCTTGGGCAGGTGTGGCTCCAACCGAGCCCATTCCTCATCGGATAGATCACCCCGCCCCATGCCGACGGGAACGATCAACTGGCAGGCCAGTCACACCGACCCATCGGACAGGACCTAAGCCCCTGCGCTGGACCGGCTGGACGCTCCTGGACGGTCTTTACGGCCTGGGGAGTTTGCGCCGGAGACCCCATTTCCCGCTCCCCCCAACGCCCTTCCCGACCAGGGGAAACGCCGATCCGGTAGGGGGCGGCGGCGTCTGTGGGACGTACCGCCCGGGCCGACGCCACGTGAAGGTCGCGTCGGTGGCAGCGGCGCCTCCTCGCCCCCACGGGGCAACCGATTCCCCTGCCTCCGGCTCTTCGGAGGCATAGAAGCTGACCGACGACCGCAGGCTCAACACCGCTACGAGCAGAAACCAGGAGGACTGATGGGCAAGCAGCAGAGCGATGATGACGACGTATTGACTGTGGAGGACACACTTGGTGCCGAGGAAGTGGCCGTCTACCGCTGGCTGGCCCTGCACGGTCAGCTCGACCTGGTCCGGATGGCCGAGGAGACGGGGGTCTGCGAGAGGGCGGTGAGCAGTGCGGTGGACTACCTCGTCCGGATCGGCCTGGTACAGAAAGGCGAGGAGGGCGACGACCGGCTGCGGGCCGTCGACCCGCACCTCGTCGCCTCCGTGGCCACCGCGCCGGTGGAACAGGCCATCGCGGAACAGCAGACGCGACTGCGCGTCTTCCGCGACCAGTTCGCCCGGCTGGCGTCCGACTACAAGAAGGGGAGGCACGGTGCCTTCACGGACTTGGAGACCATCCCCGGACTCACCCAGGTGCGGGCCGCGCTGAACCGGGCGGCCGAGCAGTGCCAGGAGGACACGGTCACCGTGCAGCCCGGCGGCACCCGCCCGCCCGAAGTGCTCCAGGACGCCTTGCTCCGGGACAGGCAGATGCTCGCCCGGGGGGTGCGGATGCGCACCCTTTACCACCACACCGCCCGGTTCAACAGTCCCAGCCAGGCGTACGTGGCCACGATGAGCGCGCTGGGCGGCGAGTACCGGACCGCCCACCAGCTCGTCGGCCGTGTGATCATCTTCGACCGGGAACTGGCGTTCATGACCAACCGCAACGACCGGCTGGGCGCGGTGGTGGTCCGGGAGCCGTCGGTGGTGCACTTCCTGTACGAGCTGTTCGAGCAGATGTGGTCGCAGGCCCAGCCGTTCTCCGACGCAGCCGCCGACGGCCTCGAGGCGGTCGCCAAGGATCTGGACCGCACCATCCTGCGGCTGCTGGCGGCGGGACTGAAGGACGAGACCATCGCGCGGCGGCTGGGCATGTCTCTGCGCACGACCCGCAAGCACATCGCGGACATGCTACAGGTGCTGGGCGTCCAGAGCCGTTTCCAGGCCGGCGTCGCGGTGTCCGCGAGGGGGCTGCTGAATGACGACGGAGAGCCGGACGCGGAACCCACGACAGCCCCGGCCTGATCCGGCAGCCGTCCTCCGGGGGCGCACACCGTCAGTCCGGGCACTCCAGGTGGAGTTCGAGCAGTGTGGTCGGGGCGTAGATCTCCGACAGCCGGTAGGTGTGGCCCCGGGGCACGAAGAGGGTGCCACCGGAACGCAGCCGCATGCCCAGCGGGTGCGAGGGGCGAGGTGCCGGGTCCTCACCGATACGCGACAGGACGCAGCGGCAGGCTCCTTCCAGGACCGTGACCGTGGACTCGGCACCCCTCGGTGCACCCTCCGTGACGGGGGAACCGGCCGACAGGAAGCGGTAGGAGGAGCGCACCCGCAGTTGCAGCCTGCGGCCCAGCTCCGCCGCCAGTTCCTCCGTGCCCGGTCCGCCCGGCACGGAGGAACCTGCACCCGGTTCCGGGCGGGCCGGCCGGGACATCCCGAGCAGGGCCGGCAAGGTCGTCGGATCCTCGGACCACAGCAGGGCGGGCCCCTTGACACCGTTGGCCGCCACGCACAAGGCCAGCTCTTCGACGAAGGACTGCATCGGCTGACTGAGACCTCGCTGTCCGGGCACGGTTCTCCGATCTCGCCGCAAGTCCGGGCGATGCGGGGTGGACGAGGTGTATCAGGGCTCCCGGACACACCGGGGAAAGGGAGGGGCTACCTGAGCGCCTGCAACCGTAGCGGGAATTCTGCCGCTCGGGCGTCGGTCCCGGCAGCCACATATCACCCGTCCCGGAATCCACCGACGGAACCATTCACCAAGTCCTCCGGCACCGAAGCGGGGGGCGAACGAAACACCCAAAGCTTCTCAACAACTGGTGATTCGGGCAGATATGACTGTCCGACACCCTCAGCCGTCACGGCTCGCCGAAGGCTCTTGAAACGACTCCCGGAGCTTCGCCCGGTCGATCTTTCCGTTCCGCGTCGACGGGAGTGCGTCCAGCTCAGTGAAGTGTCTGGGGACCATGAACCGGGGCAGACGGGAGGCACACGCACTGAGCAGGTCGTCCTGGTCGACCTCCGCACCGGTCACGAGGGTGTAGAACGCCGCCAGTTGCGTGGAGGCAGCCACCTTGACCCCGACGACCGCGGCTCGACGGACACCGGCGACCCCGGTGAGCACGGTTTCCACCTCACCCGGCTCGACTCGGTAGCCGTTCACCTTGAGCTGGTCGTCGAGCCTGGAGACGAAGTGGAACTCGACACCGTCGAACGTGACCAGGTCTCCGCTGAAATAGCAGCGCCGCATGCCGCCGTCTTGATGTTCGACCTCCCGGAATCGCTCCGCGGTGAGCGCGTCGTCACCGGCGTACCCGATCCCGACGCAATTCCCGGCGATGACCAGCTCTCGGGTCTCGCCGGGCGCGAACGGGCGCAGCCGTCCGTCCACATGGCACAGCAGCTCCGCGTCGACGACCGCAGTGCCGATGGGCGGCCGGTCGGGCCAGTTGGTGACGTCGCCCGTCAGCCGGTATTGAGTGACCACATGGGTTTCGCTCGGCCCGTACTGATTCACCAGCGTGAGGTCACCGTCGGCACAGAACTGCCGCACCTCGTCGTTGATCACCAACTGTTCGCCTGCCACCGAGATCTCCCGCAGACTCGGTGTCCTCTCGCCCGCGGCACACGCGGCGGCGGCCAGTCCGTGCAATCCGACCACCGGCTGGAAGAGCCGGGCGGCGTCGTGCTCGCGAATGATGTCGATCAACGTGAAGGGGTCCAGCCGGTCTTGGTCGTTCACCACGATCAGGGTCGCACCGGCCAGCCAGGTCGCCACCGTGTCCTCGTACACCATGTCGAAGCCGATGGACGACATGTGCAGGGTGTTCGGAGGCCGGTCGTGGCTCCACCGCTGGACGTGCCAGTTCCCCAGATCCGCCAGGACTACCGGCGGCACCGCGACAGCCTTGGGTTCGCCCGTGGACCCGGAGGTGGGGATGACGTAGCAGACCGGACCGGTCGCGACCTCGTCCCGCCTCGTTCCCCGAATCGACCGGAAGGTGTGTTCCGCGACCCCCGATCCGATCGGTGCGCACTCATCGGCCCGCAGGATCATGGCGCAGTCGGCGCTGCTCACCAGTTTGCCGGTCCAGGCGGGCGGCATGGTCGGGTCGATGGACAGCACGCCGGCTCCGACGCGCCACACACCCAGCACCGCCGCGCAACGGGACCACGAACGAGTCGCGTGCACGTCGACCACGTCACCGGGACCGATGCCGTGTTCGGCGAGGCCGCCGGCGATCTCGGCCGACACGTCGTCGAGTTCGGCGTAGGTATGGGCGATGCCGTTGTCGACGACCGCCACCGCGTCCCGGTGCCGGGCGATGGCGTCGACCAGCGTCCGGATCAGTGAACCGTCGAGGTCGCTCATGCGATCAGCCCCCCGTCGACGAGTTCCAGCGGCCGGTAGTCACGCGACGCCACGAACTCCGGGCGCGGGTCGGGCACTTCGCGCAATTCGTTGTCGACACTGTTGTAGCTGACGAACGCCATGGTCCGGTCGGTCGGCGACATGTTCGCACCGGAGCCGTGCGCGATGCAGGGGTGGAAGAACAGCAGGCTTCCGGCACGTCCGACGATGGACCGGATCTCCGACTCCGCGGTGACCCTGGCCATCTGTTCGGCGTCCAGGGCGAACTCCAGCTTCGCCGACAGGTCGGCCTCCCACCGCAACGCGCCCTCGGACTCAGGACGCCACGGGGCTATCGCGTCGTTTCGATGCGAACCGGGTACGACCAACAGCGGGCCGTTGTGCTCGGTCGCGTCGTCCAGGAGCAACGCGGCATTGACCGCCCGCGGCTCCGGCATACCGTCCTTGTTCCCCCAGACGCTGTAGTCCTGATGCCATTGCCACACTTCCCCGCGAAGCGCCTGCTTCGCGTTGACTTTGCACTGGAACACATGCACCTTGCTTTCCAGCAGTTCCTCCGCCGCGGAAAGCAGCTCGGGCAGCCGCACCAGCCTGGAGAACAGCGCTCCCGTGGTGTGGCAGCCGTGGATGCCCCGCACCGTGGTGCCGTCCTCCTCGAAGATCCGCCCGGGGTGCTCGGTCGCGTAGAGATCGACCACCTCACGCCGCAGAGCGGCGATATCGTCGGCATCGAAAACGTCTTCGAGGAGCAGGAACCCTTCGGAACGGTATTCCGATATCTGGCTTTCGGTGAGCATAACTCGATGGCCTCTCTGCCTTGTTCTGTGGGGCGGTGAAAAGCGTTACGTAGGCGCGGGAACATCCGCGGCATCACATCTGGAGTCCCACGGAAGACACCGCTCGCCGCGACCAGGTCACGCCACTTGGTCATGAGGTGGTCGTCTGCGAGCGCGGACAGACCGTGCGCGGTGAATCCCTGCTTCGCGCGTCGCAGGACGGTCTTCGGAGCGACGCCGGCGTATGCCGATTCGAGGCAGGCCTTTCCCTCGAAATCGGCGACCTTCTCGTCGTCGCCGACGCGCAGCGCCAAGTCGACCACGGGATTGCCGAGGAACGGGAACCGGCCCTCCACTGAATGTGCCATCAGCATCGCGTCGCCGTGGTCCCGAGTAGATGACTCCCCAGCACGGACGTAGACACGAACGAACAGGTGGTGAGGGGCTCGGTCTCAGTTGTGCTGTCGCATCGGGGTGAAGTCGACCAGGATCACCGCACGCTCGTGGTGGACGACGGGCCCGGGCCGTCAGACCGTGGCGAGCCGGTGAGCCGGGCGGACGACCACCTGGCGCCGGCGTCCGCGCCTGGTGGAGAGCTCCACCCGCGGGTTGTCGTCGAAGAGGTCGAGGCGGAGCAGCCGCTCCTCGCTCCAGCCGAGCAACCGGAACTCACCGGCGCCCAGGTGCAGCAGTTCCACCGACGCGCGCCCCTCGACGCGCAGGACGAGCCCGCCGTCTTCGGCGGCCACTTCGGCGACGAGGTCGGTCTCCTGGTCGTCGACCACCGGAAGTCCCCACTCCATGAAGGAGAACGGGATGGCGAAGCGGCAGCTGAACTCGGCGAGTTCGGGCGGGGTCAGCGGCAGAACGGGGCGGTAGTAGGCGATGTCGCTGGCCGGCAGCTGTGCCCGGAAGCTCTCCGGGAACAGGCCCAGCAGCCTGTCGTTGGTCGCGCAGTCCGCGACCAGATGGATCCTGGCCCGGTCACCGGTGTTGCGCACGGAGTGCGGTCGGTCGAAGTCGGCGTACCAGAGCGTTCCCGGCTGCCACCGCTGTTCGGCCCCGTCCATCACCAGCACCGCACCGGGATTGGTGACCAGCGGGATGTGCAGCCGTACGTAGCCGTAGGGGAGCCCGATCGGGGTGTCCGAGTGTTCCGCGACGGACACCCCGGGAGCCAGGGCCATCAAGCGGACACTGCGCAGTTCGGTACCCAGCTCGGACAGGATCTGACCGAGGTAGGGCGCCTTCGCCATCAAGGGGGTGTCGTCGAACCAGTCACGTCCCGGACCACCGGGGTCGGTTCGCCGGACATCCCCCCTCGGCGCACGCAGCGAAAGGACCTTCCAGTCCACATCGGATTCTTCCCCGACGACGCCGTCCTCGAAGGACTGCTGCAATGCCCAGAACTCGGAACCGCTGAGTTCTGCGAGATCCGCGTTCAGCCGATCGGTATCCAGGTCGTCCCGCAACATCACTGCGGCCGGAAGATTCCTCAAGGATCCGCTCTCTTGCATGAAAGCCTCGCTTCAATGAGCCTTGTTCGCTTTGGCCTTGCTATCAGTATCTTACTTCTGTATGACACCGGGAAAAGTTTCTCGCGACGCGCTGAAGCGGCCAGGACCCTTTAGGACATGACCTTTCCGGCCTCAGCCGCGAAAATGGCGCGCTCGGATTCCGGGAAATCACGCAATTTTCGGATCGGGCTGAACAGCAGAATGACCGTCGACAGTACTTGCAGCCCGCTCATCATCCACAGCGTTTCCCGGACACCGGACAACTCGCCGAGCGCGCCGCCGAGCAACCCGCCGACAGCGATGGCGCCGAAGCTGATCACGGCGGCGCTCGCACTGATCCGCCCGATCAGGCCCGGTGGGCAGTACCGCTGGCGGAAGGTGTCGGTGATGATGCTCGCCGCGACCACACCGGCGCCGGCACCGACACCGCCGACGACGAAGAACGCGAGACCGGCACCCGGGCCGGTCAGCGGAAAGAGCAACGTGAAGGGCGCGGCACCCACCTGACAGATCAGCGCGGCCCGGGCGGTGCCGAATCGGTGGGATACCCGGTTGGACAACAGCACTCCGAGGACCCCGCCGAGACCGCACAACGTCAACACCGCGCCGACCACGGCCTCGTCGGCGCCGACTGTCCGAACCAGGAATGCCACTTCGATCGAACTCATTCCGGTCAACGCGATGTTGGACATCGCGCTGAAAACCGCGAGTGTGCGCAGAATGGGGTCCCGGAACAGGAATCTCAGACCATCGCCGACCTCGGTGCGCAGTCGACGCCGCCGGACCGCCGGGGGCGGCGGCTCGGTCGTCCGGATCGCCCGCAGGCAGAGCCACGACACCACGAAACTCAGCGCGTTGGCCAGCAATCCGGTGACGGCGCCGAATGCCTGCACCAGCAGTCCGGCCAGGCCGGGGCCGGTGACCTCGGCTGTCGACTCACTGCCCTGCAGCCGCGCATTACCGGCCAGCAACTCCGCGTCGGAGAGCAGCGTCGGCATATACGCACGCTGCGCGGTGGTGAAGAAGACGTTGGCGCAACCGCCGATGAAGGCGGCCAGGAGCAGGTGGGGAATGGTGAGTACGCCGACCCAGGCCGCGACCGGGACACTGGCGAAGGCGACGAAGGAAACGGCGTCGCAGACCAGCATCACCGGGCGGCGCGGCAGGCGGTCCACCCACGCGCCCGCGGGCAGACCGAGTATCAGCCAGGGCAGATAGGCGACCGATGTCAGCAGTCCGACAACGAGGGTGCCCGCGTGCAGGGTGATGACGGCGACCAGGGGCAGCGCCACCACCGCGATCCCGTTGCCGAGCAGGCTTGTGGTTTCCCCGAGCCAGAACAACCGGAACTCTCGGCCGGCCACGGAGCCCTGGCGTGGCTTGCCGGTCATCGTTCTCCCGCCGCGGTCCGCGAACCGTCCAGCTGGGCGAGTTTCCCGGCGAGGACGGCGCCGATCCGCGCGATCGGCTTCGCCTGGGTGATCTCGCCGTGGCTACAGGCGATCTCGTGCACCTCGAGGCGTCCGGTCACGTGGTCACGCCAGGATTCCGGCGCGGGCGAATCCTCCGGTTTCTCCTCCGTGGCGGAGAAGAACACCATGTCCCCCCGGTACGTTCGGGGCCTCAGTTCCCCGTAGATCCGGTCGTTGTCCACGAACACCCGGGCCAGGGCGGCGGCCTCCGACCGCGTCAGCCGTTCGAGGGTGCTGCCCGGCCGGCGGACCGTCCGCTCGTAGTCGTCGTAGCGCAGTGGTCCCTCGCCGCATTCGGAAAGGTCGTACCCCAAGGAGTCCAGGAGCTCGGTGAACGCCTCCGAACTGCCGTCGACGAGGGGCCGGTAGCCGGCTACCGGGTCGGGCGGGTAGCCGTCGAGCAGGGCGAGCAGGTCGACCTGGGCTCCCCCGGCCTGCAGCTCGGTGGCCATCAGGTGAGCGAGCACGGCACCGAAGGACCATCCGATCAGCCGATAGGGCCCTTCGGGCTGGACGGACCTGATCTGCTCCACGTAGTCCTTGACCATCTCCCGCCAGGACTGGCCTGTCGCCGCCGCATCGGTGAGGCCCTTCGCCTGTAGGCCGTACACGGGGTAGTCGGCGTCGATGTGGCCGAGCAGGCCCGCGTAGACCCAGCTGATCCCGGCGGCCGGATGCACGCAGAACACAGCGGGCCGATCGGCTCCCGTCCGCAACGGGAGCAGGGCCGACAGCGGGTCGTGTCGCGCGTCGGCGGCCAGCCGGTCCACCAGGTCGGCCACGGTGGGCGCCTGGAACAGGTCCAGGATGGTGAGTTCTCCGCCCAGCACCGCTCGCACCCGGGCGAGCAACCTGGTGGCGAGCAGGGAGTGACCGCCCAGTTCGAAGAAGCTCTCCTCGGCGCCGACCCGGCTCAGCCCCAGCACCTCCGCGAACAGTCCGCAGAGGACTTCCTCGTAGGGTCCGCGCGGACCACGCGACGGCGGACGGTGCGCGAGGTCCGGGGGCGGCAGCGCGTCCCGGTCGAGTTTTCCGTTGGGCGTCATCGGCAGCCGCCCCACCACCTGGAAGAACGACGGGATCATGTGGTCGGGCAGGATCGTGGACAGCCGCCGGCGCAGGTCGCGCGTCTCGAGCGGCTGGTCCGCTGTGGGTTGCACGTAACCCACCAGCCGCTTGTCGCCCCCGGCGGCCTCGTGCACGGCCACGGCAGCCTGTGCCACCTCCGGGCACCGGGCCAGCGCGGCCTCCACTTCGCCGAGTTCGATCCGGAAGCCCCGCACCTTGACCTGGTCGTCGATGCGGCCCAGGTAGTCCAGCCTGCCCTGGCGATCCCACCGGACCAGGTCACCGGTGCGGTACATGCGGCTCCCCGTCTCCCCGTGCGGAACGAAGGGGCAGGCGACGAACCGTTCGGCGGTCGCGGCCGGGCGGTTCACGTAGCCGCGGGCCACGCCGGGCCCGGTCACGTACAACTCGCCCGGGACACCGGGCGCGACGGGGCGCAGCCGCTCGTCGAGCACGAAGACCCTGGTGTTCCCGATCGGCGTGCCGATCAGCGGGGACAGGCTGTCCGCGACGTCCCACCACAGCGCATCCAGGGTGCACTCCGTGGGACCGTAGAGGTTGTAACAGAGCGTCCCGGACGCCTCCCGGACCCGGGTCCACAGCGTCCGCCCGGCGGCTTCCCCGCCGAGCAGCAGCACCAGCGGCGCATGTGGTCCGGACAGCAGGCCCTCGTCGAGCAGGTGCTCCGCGTAGGTGGGGGTCACGTCCAGGACGTCGATCCCGGCGGCCGTGACGTAGGCGGTCAACGCGACGGCATCGCGCCGGATGTCGTCACGGATCACGTGGAGTTCGTGTCCGGCCAGCATCCAGAACAGTGCCTCCCACGACGTGTCGAACGACAGCGAAGCGGTGACGGCGGACCTCAGCCGCCGGCGCGCGGTGGCCTCGGTGCGCGCGATCAGGCCCTCGCGGTGGAAGGCGTACAGGTTGCTCAACGCGGAATGCGGCGTCAGCACTCCCTTGGGACGGCCGGTGGATCCGGACGTGTAGATGACGTACGCCGCGCTTGGCGGCAGTACGCGACAATTCAGGTTGGCCACGGGACCGGTCGGCATCTCGATCCGGTCGATGAACACCGCGGGCAACTCACCGAATCCGTGCGCTGCCGCGGTCGCGGTGTCCGTGACGACAGCGACCGGTGCGGCGTCCCGCAGCATGTGCCCGATCCGGTCCGGTGGGTATTCGAGATCGACCTGCAGATAGGCCGCGCCGGTCTTGAGTACCGCCAGCATCGCCACTATGGACTCGGCCGACCGGGGCAGGGCCAGCCCGACCAGCCGCTCCGTCCCGGCTCCCTCGGCGCGCAGACGGCGTGCGAGGAGGTTGGCACGATCGTTGAGTTCGGCGAAGGTGAGTCTCGTGTTCCCGCACACCACCGCGGTCGCTCGGGGCGTTCGCGCGGCCTGCGCCTCGAACAACTCCGGCACGGTGGCCGGCGACACGGGCCGGGCGGTGTCGTTCCACGCGACGAGGACCTGGTGGCGGTGTTCGGCGGACAGCGGGTCGGCTTCGCCGATGGGGCGTTGTGGTGCCGACACGAGTTGCCGCAGCAGCCGGGGCAGGGCGTCGGCGATGTGGTCGGCGGTGGCCCGGTCGAACAGGCTGGTGGCGTACTCAAGGGCGCCGTCGATGCCCGCGGCGTTCCCGTCCGGCGTGTAGTTCTCCCGGAAGTCCGCGGACAGGTCGAATTTCGCGACCTTCCAGTCCAGATGCTCCTCGGTGCATGTCAGGCCCGGCAACGAAAGCGTTGCCTCCTCCGCTCGGGACAGGGTCAGCATGACCTGGAAGAGCGGATGCCGTGCCAGTGACCGTTCCGGGTTCAGGTCTTCGACCAGCCGCTCGAAAGGGACGTCCTGGTGGTCGTAGGCGGCGAGATTCGCGTCCCGCAGGCGGTGCAGCAGCTCACTGAAGGTCGGATCACCGGACACATCGCTGCGCAGCACCAAGGTGTTCACGAAGAAGCCCACCACGTCTTCCAGCGCCTCGTCCAAACGCCCCGCCACCGCAGTGCCGATCGGGATGTCCGTACCGGCCCCCAGCCGGGACAGCAGGACCGCCAGCCCGGCTTGCAGGACCATGAACGTGGTGCACCCGTGGTCGGCGGCGACCGTGATCAGGCGGCGGTGCAGATCGCCGTCGAGCTTCAGCGGTACCCAGTCACCGCGGTAGTCGGCCACCGCGGGGCGCGGGCGGTCGAACGGCAGGTCCAGCTCGGCGGGCAGCCCGGCCAGCTGTTCCCGCCAGAAGGACAGCTGCGTCGCGAGCAGGCTCGCCGGATCGTCCTGGTCGCCCAGCAGTTCCCGCTGCCATACCGCGTAGTCCGGGTAGCTCACCGGCAGTGGCGTCCACTGCGGAGACTGCCCCGCGGCCCTGGCGTGATAGGCCGTGGCCAGGTCGTTGAGCAGCGGCTGCCAGGACCACCCGTCGCAGGCGATGTGGTGGATCACCAACGCCAGCACGTGTTCCTGTGGCGCCAGCGCGAAGACCGTCGCCCGGATCGGGAGATCCGTCGTCAGGTCGAAGCCGCGGTCGATAGTGGAGCCGAGCGCCTCGGCGAGCTGGCTCTCCTCCTCGCACACGACCACGTCGAGCTCAGGCCGTCGGGCGAGCACCCGCTGTACGGGTTCGCCGTCGACCCCTGGGTATACCGTGCGCAGCACTTGGTGCCGGTCTGCCAGGTCGGTGAGCGCCGATGCCAGGGCGGTGCGGTCCAGCTCACCTTTCGCCCGGATCACGAGCGGGCAGTTGTAGACCGCCGACCGGCCGTCCACGCGATTCAGGAACCACAGCCTCCGCTGGGCGTAGGACACGGGGGGCACGGGCCACTCCTCAGGAGGCAGAGCCGGATGCGGCAAAATGGGTGGGAACGATCCGACTCGGCAGGGCCCGCCAGATCTCCGGGGTGGAGAAGTGGCCGCCGCCGAGCACGTCGTGCCGGTACGGGCCGGAAGTCAAGCCGCTCCGCCGGGAACCGACGTCGGCGCTGATCAGCGGATCGTCGGCACCGGAGAAGCTCAGGCCGACCGGAGTCCGTCCGGCGTCCGGCGCCCGGTGCAGGGGCACCACCGTGGTGTCCCGTACGCCGCTCACTGCCATCGGTCAGGCCCCGTTCATCGTGGCCGCCAGGCTGGCGGGACGCATGTCCGTCCAGTTCTCCTCGACGTAGTCCAGACACGCGGTCCGCGTTCCCGCTCCGAACACGGTGGACCATCCGGCGGGCACGTCGATGTTCGCGGGCCACAAGGAATGCTGTCGCTCCGCATTGGCCAGCACGAGATGGGAGCCATTCTCGTCATCGAACGGGTTGTTCACGGAACTGTCCTTTCAAGGTGATCAGGCCGGATCATGGAGATCGGGCCGAGGATGTGACATAGCGTCTGGATTGGGCGCGGCCGGCCTGTTCGACGGTCAGAGCCAGCCGAGCCGGGCGGCTTTGACCCCGGCTTCGAAACGGCTGCGAGCGCCGAGGCGCTCCATCAGCGCTGCCATCATGCGTCGAGCGGTCCGGTGCGAAACATGCAGCCGACCTGCGGCGGCAGCATCGGTGCACCCCTTGGCGACCAGCCTGAGCAGTGCCAGTTCCTTGCCGCTCGGGGCGTCGCCCGCCGAGGGCCGCTCAGCATCCAGCGGTGTGGCCGACGACCAGGTCTGTTCGAACAGGACGACCATGGGGGCGACGAGGCCGGGATCGGTCACATAGAGCGCGCCCGCCGCTGTGTTGTCCGGGTCGACGGGTACCAGTGCGACCGAGCCGTCGACCAGCATCATTCTCGGCAGCGGGGCCTCGGAGCCGCGGAACTGGCCCCCGTTGCCGGTCAGCCAGTGCACGTGCGCCATCGTCGCGGCGTCGTAGGAGTCGGTGTCCGTGCCGACGGTCCGGATCGACACTGAGCGGCTCAGCAACGCCGCGTCGTTCCGGCGCGAGGCCATGAGTTCCGGCGTCGACTGCGCGCCGCCGGGCCGGAACGTCAGCACCTCGCGGGTGGCTGCCCCCGCCAGGCGGTCCACCCGGCACTGCACCTCGTCCATCCCCAGGAGCCGCTCGACCTGTTCGACCTTGCCCGACAGGCCGAAGGCGCCGGATGTGAGCAGGCAGACGACCTCGGCGTGGGTTTCGGCGAGCCGCCGCTGCCGACGCATCAACTCCTCGTGCTGGCCGGCCAACGACTGCTGCAAGCTCAAGATCGGATCCACTGCGGCGAATCCGCCCGGTACCTCGAAGGAGTGCCGTACCAGGCCGAGTTCGAGCAGTCGGTCGAGGCAAGCACGTACCAGGTCCGGCGCGACGGCCAGCCGGTCGGCGATCGCCTCGGCGCCCGGCGCGGGTGATGCGCGCATCTCCCGGTACACCGCTTCTTCCATCAGTTCCAGTCCGAACATGGTGAGCATGAGGTCCGTCTCCCAGGTGTGTCGGTGAACGCTCCACTGTCAGCGGGAAGTGGCTGGCCGCAGCGCCGGGCGGGCGGGCCGGGCCTTCACGAGGTAGGTGGCGACCCCGGCGACGGTCGGGGACCGGAAGAGTTCGCGGACCGGCAGTTCCAGCCCCAGGGTCGAACGCACCCGGGAGATCAGCCGGGTTGCCAGCAGCGAATGCCCGCCCAGGGCGAAGAAGTTGTCGTCGATGCCGACCGAGTCCAGGCCGAGCACCGTGGCGAACAGCTCGCTGAGCACCTCCTCGTGCGCCGTACGCGGGCCGGTGGTGGCCGGCGCCGCCTCCCGCGACGGAGCCGGGCATGCGGTGACGTCACGGGACCGCCGGTCCTGGACGGGTGGTACGTCGAGGTCGGCGACCAGCCGTTCCGGGTTCTCGACGACCTGCGTGAGCAACCGGCGCAGGCCGTCCGCGAGCGCCTCACCCGTCGAGGCGTCGAACAACGCGGTCGAGTACATCAGGACGCCGACCAGCCCGGCCGGTGCGCCGTCCTGGTCGAGCCGCTCCTCCACGTCGATGACCAGGTCGAATTTCGCGGTGGTCGACGGGACCGGCCACTCGGTCGCCCGCAGACCGGGGAATTCGGGGTCGGCGGTCGCGTGCTGGAGCTGGACCATGACTTGGAAGAGCGGGTGGCGACTGGGCGAGCGTGGTGGATTCACCGCTTCGACCAGCCGCTCGAACGGGACGTCCTGGTGCTCGTAGGCCGCAAGGTCGGTGGCCCGGACGCGACGGAGCAGCTCCGTGAAGCTCGGGGTCCCCGAGACGTCGGTCCGCAGGACCACCGTGTTGACGAAGAACCCGACCAGATCGTCGAGCGCGCTGTCCGACCGGCCCGCCACCGGGGTGCCGATCGGAATGTCCGCTCCCGCGCCCAGCCTGCTGAGCAGGGCGGCACATCCGGCTTGGAGCACCATGAACAACGTGCAGTTGTGCTCCTTGGCAACCGCGAGCAGGCTTCGATGGAGTTCGGGGCCCCACTCGACGTTCGCCGATCCCCCTGCGCAGTCGCTGGTCTCGGGGCGAGGCCGATCCGTCGGCAGGGCCAATTCCACTGGCAGATCGGCCAGTTGGGCGCGCCAGTAGCTCAGCTGGCGGGACAGCACACTGTCCTGATCGCTCTCACTGCCGAGCAGATCCCGTTGCCACAGCGCGTAGTCGGCGTACTGCACCGGTAGTTCGTCCCACTGGGGAGCCTCGCGCCGCGTGCGGGCAGCGTAGGCGGCGGAGAGATCGCGCAGGAGCGGTCCGAGCGACCAGCCGTCGCAGATGATGTGGTGGAACACCAGCAGCAGGAGGTGGTCCTCCTGGCCCGTCGTGAGCAGGTGGGCGATCATGGGAGGCTGTGCGGCCGGCTCGAACCGGTGGTCCGCGGCCGCGCACATCGCCGCCTCGACCTCGGCCTCGGACACCTCTCGGTGCACCAGTGCCGACCGGACCTCTCCCGGTGCGAGCACCGACTGCACCGGCCGGTCGCCCCGTTCGACGAAGACCGTCCGCAGACTCTCGTGTCGATCCGTGACATCGGACAACGCCTTTTCGAGAGCTTCCCGGTCCAGCGGCCCCGACAGGTGAAGAGCGACGGGGAGGTTGTAGGCGGTGCCCGTCTCCTCCCACTGGCTCAGGAACCACAGCCGCTGCTGGGCGTAGGACAGCGGCAGCACGTCCGGGCGTTCCCCCGCCCGGAGCGTCGGCCTGGCGGGGAGCATGTCGTCAAGGCTCTCCGCCAGCCCGGCCACGGTCGGGGTGCTGAACAACAGCCGGGCCGGCAGTTCCACGCCGAGAACGGAGCGCGCCTTGCTGCTCAGCCGCACAGCCAGCAGGGAGTGGCCGCCGAGGTCGAAGAAGCCGTCATCGATCCCTACCGCGTCGCGGCCAAGCACTTCCGCGAACAGCCCGCACAGGAGTTCCTCGCGGAGATTGCGCGGCGCGCGCCGGGTGCCGGTGGGGTACGTCGGTTTCGGCAGCGCGGCACTGTCCACTTTCCCGTTCGGTGTCAACGGCAGTTCGTCGATCACCACGATCGCGGCGGGCACCATGTAGTCCGGCAGGTTCTGCCGTGCGAACTCGCGCAGTCGTCGCACGTCGAGTTCCGTGTTCCGCGCGAGCACGTATCCGACGAGACGTTTGTCCCCGGGGTGGTCCTCGCGCAGGACCGCCACCGCGTGCGCGACGCCCTCGTGGCGGGCCAGTGCCGCCTCGACTTCGCCGAGTTCGACCCGGAAGCCGCGGATCTTCACCTGGTCGTCGGCCCGGCCGAGGAATTCCAGCGCGCCGTCGCCGGTCCACCGAACCAGGTCACCCGTGCGGTACATGCGCCGGCCCGGACTGAACGGGTTCGCCACGAACCGTTCCGCGGTCAGGCCGGGACGGTTCACATAACCTCGCGCCAACTGGGCGCCCGCGACGTACAGTTCGCCGACCACCCGCGGCGGAACAGGCCGCAGTCCCGGGTCGAGCACAAACACGTCCACCCCGGCGATCGGACGGCCGATCAGGGGGCGGTCACTCGCGTCCGATGACCAGAAGAGAGTGTCCACCGTGGTCTCGGTCTGTCCGTAGATGTTGTAGACGGTGATCCCCTCGGTCTCCCGGATCCGTGCCCACAGCTTCTCGCCCACCGTTTCCGCGCCGGTCATCACCACCGCCGGCGGCGTCCCGGCCGGATCGAGCATCCCCTGCCGGATCAGCTCTTCGGCGTAGCTGGGCATCACATCGAGGGCGTCGATGCCGCACCGGTCCATGTACCGGGCCATGGCGGCGGGGTCGCGGCGGGTGTCGTCGCCGATCAGGTGGAGTTCGTGGCCAACGGCCTGCCACAACAGACCGACGACCGAGGTGTCGAAGGAAAGGGACGCCGTCAGCGCCATCCGGCAGCGTCGCGAGCCACGGATCCGCTCGGCGGTGGCGATGACCTCCGCGCGGTAGAAGGCCAGCAGGTTGGCCAGCCCGCCGTGGGTCACCATCACGCCCTTGGGCTGACCGGTCGACCCCGAGGTGTACACGACATATGCCGGATGGTCCGCGGCGACAGCGATCTCGAGTTCTTCCGAGGACTCGTCGTCGAGCGCGGGGGCGTCGATGAGCACGGGTTCGCACGCGGGCAGCGACGTGGCGGATTCGCTGTCGGTGACGACCAGGGCGGCGGCGGAGTCCTCGAGCAGGTAGGCGATCCGCCGGGCCGGGTACGCCGTGTCGACGAACAGGAATGCGGCGCCCGACTTCAGTACGGCCAGAAGCGCGACCACCAGGTCAGTGGACCGGGGCAGGGCCACCGCCACCACTTGGTCCGGGCCCGCACCCTGGCTCACGAGGCGGCGGGCGAGCCGGGTGGCACGTGCGTCGAGTTCGGCGTAGGTCATCGCGGTGTCCTCGAAGACCAGCGCCGTCACGTCCGGCGTGCGGGCGACCTGCTCCCGGAACGCGTCGGGCAGGAACACGGTCTGCGGCGCGGGCGCGGGACGCTCGGGGAGGAGGCGTCGCCGTTCCCCGTCCGAGAGCACGTCGACAGCGCTGATCGGTCGTTCCGGGGCGGCGAGCACCTGTTCCAGCAGCCATCGCAGGCGCATCACGAGCTGTTCGGCGGTGGTCCGGTCGAACAGCTCCTCGGCGTACTCGAGGTAGCCGGTCAGCCCGGCCGGTGCGCCCTGGGCATCGCGTTCGTCCACCAGTTCAAGACTGAGGTCGAACTTCGCGACGTCCCAGTTCACCGGGGCCCGTTCGGCCTCCAGTCCGGCGAAGTCCGGGGTGGTGGTCTCGGCGTGCTGCACCTGGACCATGACCTGGAACAGCGGATTCCGGGACAGCGACCGCTCAGGCTGCAGGTCCTCGACGAGACGCTCGAACGGGACGTCCTGGTGGGCGAACGCCTCCAGGTCGGTCTCCCGGACCCGCCGCAGCAGTTCGGCGAACCCGGGATCGCCCGCGGTGTCGGTACGCAGCACCAGGGTGTTGACGAAGAACCCGACCAGATCGTCGAGCGCGCTGTCCGACCGGCCCGCCACCGGGGTGCCGAAGGGGATGTCGGTGCCCGCGCCCATACGGGTCAGGAGCGCCGCGAAGCCCGCCTGCACCACCATGAACAGCGTGCAGCCGGCGGACCTGGCGAGTTCGAGCAGCCTGCCGTGCAGCTCCGGCTCCCAGTGGACAGCCACGATCCCACCGGACTGTGCCGCCACCGGGGAGCGCGGCCGGTCCACCGGCAACGTCAGCTCCGAGGGCAGACCGGCCAGTTGCGTGCGCCAGTAATCCAGCTGGCGGCTCATCAGGCTCGCCGGGTCCTCGGCGCCGCCGAGCAGCTCTCGCTGCCACAGCGTGTAGTCGGCGTAGCGCACCGGCTGCGGCGGCCAGTCCGGTGCGGCCCCCTCGCATCGGGCGGTGTAAGCCAGGCCGAGGTCCCTCAGCAGCGGACGCAGGGACCATCCGTCGGCCGCGATGTGCTGGATGACCAACAGCAGTACCTGCTGCTCAGGACCGAGCAGGAACAACGTGGCCCGGAGGGGTGCGTCCTCGGTGAGGTCGAACCGGTGACGAACCCGCTCCGCCATGGCGTCGGCGAGGTCGGGCGGCGCCACCTCGACGACCTCGATCCCGGGGACCGAATCCAGAACCACCGGGTGCGGCTCACCGCCGTCCTCGGGAAAGACCGTGCGCAGGCTCTCGTGCCGTTCTGCCACGTCGGCGAGCGCCCGTGTCAGAGCGTCCCCGTCCACCGTCCCGGTGAGACGGACCGCGACGGGCACGTTGTACGTCCCTTCGCCGCGTTCCATCCGGTTCAGGAACCACAGCCGTCGCTGGGCGAACGACAGCGGCACGGGCTCCGCCCCTGCTCGGGCGGTCAACGCCGGACGCGCGGCCCCGGTCAGCCGGGCCAGTCCGGCCACTGTGGGTTCGGCGAACAGGTCCCGGATCTCGAATCCCTCTCCCAGGACCGACCGGATCCGGGAGAGCAACCGGAGCGCAAGGAGGGAGTGCCCTCCCAGGTCGAAGAAGTGATCGTCGATCCCCACGCGGGGCACCCCGAGCACTTCCGCGAAGAGTTCGCACAGGATCTCTTCACGCGGACTCCGCGGCTCCCGCACGGCGTGCGCGGTCCGGTCCGGCTCCGGCAGCGCGGCACGGTCGAGTTTCCCGTTCACTGTCGTCGGCATGGTCTCGACCAGGACCACGGCGGCGGGGACCATGTAGTCGGGCAGGCTGTCCGACACGAACCGGCGAAGCTCCTGGTCCGTGAGGCCGAGGGACCGGGCCACGACATACGCGACCAAGCGTTGGTCACCTGGCCGGTCCTCCCGGAGGACGACCGCGGCCTGGGTCACCTCGGGGTGGCCGGCCAGCACGGCTTCGACCTCGCCGAGCTCCACACGGAAGCCCCGGATCTTCACCTGCGCGTCCGCGCGGCCGACGAACTCCAGCTCCCCGTCGGCGGTCCACCGGACCAGGTCACCGGACCGGTACATCCGCTCCCCCGCCGAGAACGGGCAGGCCACGAACCTCTCGGCGGTCAGCGCGGGACGCCCGGTGTAACCCCTGGCGAGCTGGATCCCGCTCAGGTAGAGCTCGCCCACCACCCCCGGCGGCACCGGCCGCAGCGCACCGTCCAGCACGAACGCCGACACATTGGCCAGCGGCCGGCCGATCGGCACCGACCTTCCCTCATCGTCACGGCGACACTGCCAGTAGGTCGCGTCGACAGCCACTTCGGTCGGCCCGTAGAGGTTGTGCAGCTCGGTGGAGCCGAGCGTGGCGAACAGTTCGCGTTGCGTTTCCGCGGGCAGGGCCTCGCCGCTGCAGATGATCTGGCGCAGGCCCGTGCAGTCGGCCGCACCAGGCTCCCGGAGGAACGCTTGCAGCATGGAGGGCACAAAGTGCGCGACAGTCACCGACTCACGCCGGATCAGCTCGGCGAGATAGCCGGGGTCGCGGTGTCCGCCGGGCTTCGCCATCACCAGGGTCGCGCCGGAGATCAGCGGCCAGAAGAACTCCCAAACCGACACGTCGAAACCGGCCGGGGTCTTCTGCAGCACCCTGTCGGCACCAGTGAGTCGATACTGCCCCTGCATCCACAGCAGACGGTTGACGATGGCCGCGTGCGGGACCATGACGCCCTTGGGCCGTCCGGTGGATCCGGAGGTGAAGATGACATAGGCGGAGTGCGCCGGATGCTGCCGTACCGGCCGGGCGGCAACGGACTCGACCGGCTCGTCGAGCAACAGCCTCGGTGTGGAGCCGGGAAGGGCGTCGGCGCTCTTCGAGTCGGTCAGCACGAGGACCGGCCCGGCGTCCGCGATCATCGCGGCGATCCGCCCGGCGGGGTGGTCCAGGTCCACCGGAAGGTAGGCCGCGCCCGCTTTGATCACGGCGAGGATCGCGACCACGAGATCCACCGAACGGGGCAGTGCCACGGCCACGACCCGGTCCGGGCCCGCACCTCTGTGAGCGAGCTGCGACGCCAGCCGATCCACTCGTTCGTCCAACTCGGCGTAGCTCAGTCGCTCGTCGGGCGCCACCAGGGCCGTCGCTTGTGGCGTGCGCCGGACCTGCTCCGACCACAGCTCGGCAAGCGTCACCTCAGGCAGCTCGACCGCGGTGTCGTTCCACTCCCGTACGACCCGGTCGCGCTGATCGGGCGACAGCACGGTCAGCGCGGAGAGCGGCCGATCCGGATCCGCGGCCACTTGTTCCAGCAGCAGCCTCAGCCGTTCGGCGAGTTCGGCGGCCTCGGCGGCGGTGAACAGGTCCGGACGGTAGTGCAGACGCAGGGCGAGCCGCTCGCCCGGTTCGACGGCGAGGGTCAGCGGGTAGTGCGCGCTGTCGCGGAACGTGACGCCCACCTCGAGTTCGCCGTCGGGCGAGTCGACCTTGTAGTCATGCATCGGGAAGTTGTCGAAGACCACGTTGGTGTCGAAGAGCCCGGTGGGACAACCGGTGAGGCGCTGGATCTCCGTCAGGCCGAGGTGATCGTGGTCGAGCGATGCGGCGCGTCCCGACTGGATCTGCTCGAACAGCGCGCTCACCGAAGCCGCCCGGTCCAGCCGCACCCGCACCGGGACCGTGTTGATGAGCATCCCGATCATCGAGTCCGCGCCGGTAAGTTCCGCCGGACGGCCGCTGACCGTCGAGCCGAACACGACATCGTCGCGCCCGGTGAGCGAGCCGACCAGGATGGCCCATACCCCTTGGCACACCGTGTTGAGCAGGACGTGGTTCTGCCGGGCGTGCGCGGTCAGCAGCGCCGTCGTCTCCGTCGGCAGCAGCACCGCCACCTCCTCCGGCGGCGGACCGGTCCGGGAATCGGCGGACGCGACGAAGGTGGGCTCGACGACCCCTTCCAGGGCCGCCGCCCAGTGCCGCTCCGCGCCGACCCGGTCCTGTTCCGCCAGCCACGCCAGGTAGTCCCGGTACGGACGCACCGGCGCCAGGCCGGCGGTGCCGCCTCCTCGGGAGTACACCGCGAACAGCTCCTGGAACAGCAGGGCGAAGGACCATCCGTCCAGCAGGAGATGGTGGGCGGTGACGAGAAGCCGGTGGCGGCGGGCGGTGTGCCCGATGAGTGTGAACCGGATCAACGACGATCCGCCGACGTCGATGCCTCGTACCCAGTCCTGCTCGGTCAGTTCGGCGAACCGCTCTTGCGCGTCCCCTTCCTGCCCCAGTTCGATCTCCTGCCAATCCAGCGGGACATCGCGACGGACCACCCGTATCGGTTCACCTGACTTCCGGTACCGGAATCCGGACCGCAACGTGGCGTGGCGCCGTATCACGGTCTCCGCAGCCGCCCTCAGGAGCACGGTATCCACCGGTCCGTTGAGGTCCACCGCGAATTGCGCGAGGTAGGGGCTGCGCGTTTCCCGATCGAACAGCGCGTGAAAGAGAAGACCTTCCTGAAGGGGCGACAGCGGAAGGACGTCCTCGACTACTGATTGGCTCATCTTCAGTGTCAACTTCCTCAGATAGCCCGCAGATCGGATTCGATCTCTTCGAGTTCGTGTTGGCTGAGCGAGCTCAGGGTCAGGTCGGACGGGGTGAGTCCGCCCGCTCCGGGTTCGCGGGCGTGCGCGACCAGGGTCCGGAGCATCCGGAACCACGTTTCCGCCAGCTCGCGTGTGTCCGCTTCGGACACGACGCTGTCGGCCCAGGTCCAGGTGGCACGCAGCACCGGACCGTCCGCCTGGTCCACCGTGGCCACGTTGACCTCGATGCTGTGGGCCATGGGCATGCCTGGCCCCGTGTCGTCCAAGCCCGTCCCGTACTCCGGTACGACCGACCAGTCGGCGTCGTCCGAGACCTCGAAGCGGCCCAGGTAGTTGAAGACGAACTCCGGCTGGGCCGCCTGCTCCAGCAGCGCACCGGTTTCCGGGTTCAGATAGCGAAGGAGGCTGTACCGGACCCCCTTGTCGGGAATGCCGCGCACTTGCTCCTTGATCCGCTTCACCGCGGTCCCCACCGCAGGCCCGGCGGCCTCCACATCCGCCCAGTCCAGCTTCCCCAGTTCGAGCCTGATCGGGAACATGCTGGTGAACCAGCCCACGGTCCGGGAGAGATCCACGTCCGCCAGCGCGCCCTCCCTGCCGTGGCCTTCCAGGTGCAGCAGCGCGGTGCCGTCGCCTGCCGTGCCGCGTCCGCGGTGCCAGTCGCCCATCGCCAGCGCGAGACCGGTAAGGAGGACGTCGTTGATGTCGGCGTTGAACAACGTCGGCACCGCGGTCAGCAACTCCTCCGTGAACTCGGCCGGCAAGGACTCGGTGAAGCACCGGCCCCGGCTTTCCTGGTCATGACCGGGCACCCTCGCCCGGTCACCGAACCGGGCGGCGCCGGGACGCAACCGTTCGAGCCAGCCGGGGAGTTCCGCGACGCCGGCCTGCGCGTGCGCCTGCTCGCTGAGCACTTCGGACCAGCGGCGGAACGAGCTCGGCACCGGATCGAGAGCGATCGCGGCGTTCTCTTCGACCCCTCGCCAGGCCGTCGCGAGGTCGGCAGCCAGGATGCGCCAGGAAATGGAGTCGATGGCCAGGTGATGGACGACCAACGCGAGCTTGCCCCGGCGATCCGGTCCGGCATCGAACCACACGGCCTGGAGGACGTTGCCCTCCCGCGGGCGAAGCCTGTCGCGCGCCACATCCGACTCCTGTCGGACCAGCGCCGCCCAGTCATCCTCGGGACGCCCCGCCACGTCGATCCGCCGGACGGCCGAGGCCGCGTCGACCGCGCCCACCGGCAGGGTTTCGAGCACCCATTCTTCCTCGCCGCCGAGCACGGACAGCCGCAGGCGCAGGACGTCGTGGTGGTCGAGCAAAGCCTGCGCCATCGAGATCAGGTGCGTTTCCGTCAGTCCTGAAGGTGTACGCAGGACCGCGAACTGGTTGTAGGTGTCCACCCCACCACCGCGTTCCCGGAACCAGTGCATGATGGGAGTGGTGACGACGGGCCCCACCCCGCTGTCCGCGACGGGCGTCGGCTCCTGGTCGACCGTGGTGGCCGCCTCCGCCAGTGCTTCCATGTCCCGGTGCCTCAGCACATCACCGACGGTGATCCGCAGACCGGCTTTCCGCGCCTGGCTGACGAGTTGCATGGCGATGATGCTGTCTCCGCCGAGCGCCACGAAGCCGTCATCGAGCCGCACGTCACTCACCCGGAGCACGTCGGCGACCAGTTCACAGAGGACGCGCTGGCGCCGGGTGACCGGATTTCGCCCGGCCACACTCGAATTCGGTTCATCGAAAGGGCTGGTCACGTATTCCCTCATTCCGAGTCCGGTCTGGAATCGAGAACGAAGCTATCGAGCGGCGGTCGCCATCAGCGGCAGTCACAGCGGCAATCCGAGGGAGGACCACAAAGGAGGGCATGTGAATTGCCGGTGCGATTGCCGCCGGACGCGACGGCGCACGCCGACACTGACAGGTGCGACGTTCGCACGGAATCACATCGAGAAGAGGCTCAACGGTGACAATCCAGCAACCGGCCCAGTCGGCGGTCGACCTTGCCATGTTCGGCGGCGAACGAGCCGTACCCAGGGAACTCCGGATCAGGCCCTGGCCGATGGTGACCGAGCAGGACGAGCAGGCGGCCCACCGGGTACTGCGGTCCGGCCGGTTCACCTCCGCCTCGTCAGGAGAGCAGGAGATCGCGGGGCTGGAGCGGGAGTGGGCACAGTACGTCGGCACGGAGCACTGTGTGGCGGTGAGCAACGGAACCGCGGCGCTGTCGGTCGCGCTGAGCGCCGTGGGCGTGGGAGCCGGTGACGAGGTGATCGTGCCCGCCCTGAGCTTCATCGGCAGCGCCACCGCTCCGCTTCACCTCATGGCCGTGCCGGTTTTCGTGGACATCGACCCCGTCACGTTCAATCTGGACCCCGCGGCGCTCGAAGCCGCGATCACCCGCCGCACCAAGGCGATCGTCGTGGTCCACCTGCACGGTCTGCCCGCCGACCTGGACCGGATCACCGCGCTCGCCGCCCGGCACGGGGTCGCCGTGGTCGAGGACGCCGCGCAGGCGCACGGCGCCCGGTACCAGGGCCGGGCCGTGGGCTCGATCGGTGCTGTGAACACGTTCAGTCTCAACGTCAGCAAGAATCTCGCCACGTGTGGTGAGGGCGGTCTGATCACGACCGATGACGCGGACGTGGCGACGAGGGCGACCATGCTGCGGCAATTCGGTGAACTCATTCCGGCCAACGGCGAACGCAGCTACGTCGCGCATCTGCTGGGCTGGAACTGCAAACCGAACGCGATACAGGCAGCCTTCACCCGTAGCCGTCTCACGCGGTTCCCCGCCGAAGCGGCCGTCCGCGAGGAGAATGTCCGCCGACTGCTGGGACGGCTGGCCGCGTACCCCGGCTTCCTGGTGCCCGAGGTCCCACGGGATCGCACCCATGCCTGGCACATCCTGCGCTTCCGGGTGAACCCCGCCGCCTTCGGGCTGGCCGACGAGTTCGCGGGCCCGCTGCGCGCTGTCGTACAGCGAGCCCTGCGTGCCGAAGGGGTGCCCGCCGCGCCCTACCAGCTCCAGCCGCTTCCCGCGCAACGGGTGTTCACCGAACAGCGTGGGTTCGGCGCCTACCCGTGGGCGTTGCCCGGCGTCGTGGCCCGCCCCTACCGCGCCGAAGACTTCCCGGCCACCCTGCGGGTCCTCGACGATTCCTTCACCCTTCAGAAAGCGCACCTGCACCCGGAGTCAGGACCGTTGCTCGCCAGGTACGCCGACGCGTTCGAGAAGGTCTGGCAGCACCGCGACTCACTGGCCGCCGTCGCCACGACGGCGGCCTACAAGCCACACTGGGAACGCGCCTCGGAGATCGCCGACGCCGAATGGTCCACGGCGTTCCATGATCGATGACCTCGACGGCAGCGGTTCAAGCCAGCAGCCGTCGCACCTGCTCCGTCACCGTCGCGCCGGAAATCCCGTTGCGCGCCAATAGATGACGGTGTCCGCCGGTACCGGCGGCGAACCGATCGGCCACCGCCACCCGCCGTACCGGACAGGCGACACCCAGGTCGGCCACAACCTCGGCCACGGTGGAACCGAGGCCCCCGGCCGCCCAGTGTTCTTCGATGGTGACGATTCCGCGCGTGCGGGTGGCGGCCGTGACGATCGCCTCCTGATCGAGCGGTTTGACCGTGTGCATGTTGAGCACGGCCACGTCGATTCCGGCACCGGCCAGCTCGTCGGCGGTCTCGACCGCGGTGAGCACGGGATACGGTCCGGTGGCGATCAGCGTCACATCGGTTCCCCGGCGCAAGGACTGCGCAACCCCGATCCGCACCGGCTCCCGCGATGCCAGGGCCGGCGTCGCACCGCGCCCAAGGCGCAGGTACACGGGTCCCGGCAGCTCCGCGCCGGCTCGGACCAGACTCTCGGTGGCAGGGCCGTCCGCGGGTACCAGCACCGTCATGTTCGGCAGCATCCGCATGATGGCGAGGTCTTCCAGCGAATGGTGGGTGGAACCGAGATGGCCGGCGGAGAGCCCGCCGTGGGTGGCGACGATCCGCACCGGCAGGTCGTTCCAGGCGATGTCGAGTTTCACCGCCTCCAGCGCACGGGTGGCGGCGAAGGTCGCCATGGTGTTGACGAAGGGAATCCGGCCGGACCTGGCCAGTCCCGCCGCCACACCCATCAGGTTCTGTTCCGCGATACCGAGGTTGAGGTACCGCCGCGCGGCCTCGCCCCATGAGGTGGCGGAGAACAGACCGGTGTCGCTGTCCAGGCACACATAGCGTTCGTCCTCGCCGACCAACTCGACCAGTACGTCCCGGTATATCTCCCGGGCCGCGCGGGCCTGGTCCGACGCGGTGGGTTCGGCTGTCACGACGGACATGTCGTCTCCGTTCAGGGTCGTTCGCCGCGCATCACCGCCGCACGAGCACGCCGGTGCCCGCGTTCGGTGAGCCGGACGTAGTGGCTGCGGGCCTGGCCTTCGATGTAGGGCAATCCTTTGCCTTTGACCGTGCGGGCCAGCACAACGGTCGGTTTGCCCGGGGTGTGCGGGATGTTCGACAGGGCCGTCCGCAACTGGTCCGTGTCGTGCCCGTCGACCTCACGCACCGTCCACCCGAAGCCGCGCCAACGGTCCCCCAGCGGCTCGAGGCCCACGGTCTCCTCCGTGTCACCGCTGATCTGCAGCCCGTTGCGGTCCACGATCGCCACCAGCCGGTCCAGTCGCTGGGCACCGGCAGCCATCGCTGCCTCCCAGACCGAACCCTCCTGCAGTTCGCCGTCGCCGAGCACGACGAAGCAACGCCGGTCGCTCTCGTCCAGCCGTGCGGCGAGCGCGAAGCCGACGCCGAGCGGCAGTCCGTGCCCGAGCGACCCGGTCGGCATCTCGACCCCGGGGACGGCTGGGTTCGGGTGTGCGGTGAACACACTGTCCGGAGCGCCGTAGCTCGCCAGCCGCTCCTCGGGGAAGAAGCCTCGTTCAGCCAGGACGGCGTACAGTCCGATCGCGCCGTGGCCCTTGCTCAGCAGGAGGATGTCCCGGTCCGGCGCCTGCGGCAGCCGCGGGTCGATCCGCAGCACGTGATGGTAGAGCGTGACCAGGATCTCGACCAGGGACATCGATCCGCCGAGGTGGCCGCCTTCCGGGTTGGCGCACATGCGCACGATGAGTTCCCGTGCCTTGCGCGCGTGGTCGTCGTTCATCGGCCCTCTCTGGTGAGATACCCGTCCAGTTCGGCCAGCGCCCGGGTCAGCACCCGGATACCGAACAGATACTCGGGCAGTTTGATGTGTTCCCGGTCGGAATGGTCCAGGCTGCTGTCCCCTGGTCCGTAGGTGGCCATCGGCGTCGTCCACTTCTCCGCCAATGTGTTCATGTCGGAGGTGCCGGTCTTCACCTTCGCCCTCGGGCTGCCGCCCTGCGTGCGGATCGCGACCGAAAGGGCCCGCACCACGGGATCGTTGCGGCCGACACGGCAGGCACGCACCGTGTTGACGACCTGGAGCGTGCCCGGGGCCGACCGCTCGGACAGCGCGGTCACCAGGCTCTCGCCGTCGAAGCCCGGGGGAATGCGGATACTGAACTCCGCGGTGGCGGAGGTCAGTCCGCCCTTGATCGACGTCAGGGTCGGGCCAGGAAAGTCGAATCGGGCATGGCTCGCCTCCGGGCCGAGCAGCTCCAGGAGTTCTGTCCACGCCCGGGTCGCCAGCTCGGACGCTTTGGGCACGACGTTGCTGGGGTGGGTCGCCTCGCACCGCACGTGGTAGCGGAGGTCGATTTTTCCCTTGTACCCCAGGACAACCGTGTCGCAGCCGCTGGGCTCGCCGATGATCAGCGCGTCCGGTGGCTCGTGCGTACGGCGGATCTCCACCGCACCCCGGGACATCGTGGTCTCCTCCTCCACCGCACCCACGACCACGATCCGGCCGCGGAATCCGGTACTGCCGGCGGCCGCGCAGATCATCGCGGCGAGCGGCCCCTTGGCGTCGACCGAACCCCTGCCGTACAAGCGATCGCCGACCACCCGCACCGGGACGTCCCCCGGCACGGTGTCCATGTGCCCGAGCAACATCACCGTCGGCCCCGGGCCACGCCGGATCTCCCCGACCGCGTTGCCCGCCCCGTCGATCCGCGCGGTGAGACCGGCTCCGCGCATGGCATCCACCACGTAACCGGCCAGCTCCGACTCCGCAAAGGACGGTGAGGGAATCCTCAGCATTCCGTGGAGCAGTTCGATCGCGGCCGGGTCGGAAAACCTTGTCACTCTTCCTCCAGGAGCACTTCGGTGCACGAGCCCGCCAGGGCCTCCTGGACCGGATGCGGTCGACGGCCGTCCGCGATCAGGACGCGGTTCGCACCGGCCAGCAGTGCCTCACGAGCCGCGATCAGCTTGATCCCCATTCCTCCAGTGGTCACCGGAGGCGTTCCCTGACGGGGAACCCGGCAGACGGGGAGCACCGACCGTTCGTCGTGCCGGTCGGCCAGCACCCCCCTCGCCCCGGTGAGCAGCACAAGGGTGCTCGCCCGGACGGCGCCCGCGATGGCCGCGGCGGCGCGGTCCGCGTCCGTGTTGACCACACGGCCGTCCTGGGCCACTGCCGGTGGCGACACCACGGGCAGCAGCCCCGCCGCGAGCACCGTGGACAGCAAGTCGCCGTTCACTTCGACGATCCGTCCACTGTGGTCGTCCCTGACCACGACCCGACGTCCGCCGATGAGTGCGCGGTGCGCCGGCTTGCGGGCGGCCACGAGAAGTCCGGCGTCCAGACCGGTCAACCCGACCGCGTTCACTCCGCATGCGCGCAGGGCGGCCAGCAGACGGGGCTTGGCGGAGCCGGCCAGCGCCAGCTGCACCACTTCGAGAGTTCGATCGTCGGTGTACCGGGTCGACACCCCGTCCGGGGCGACGAGCCGGCGGGAAGGCACTCCGAGGCGTTCGGCAAGGCTGTCGATGTCGGCCGAACCGCCGTGGGCGAGGATCACCGGCCTGCCGCCGCGGTGCACGGCAGCGACGTCCGCGCAGATCGCCTCCGACCGCACAGCGGCGTTCCCACCGCATTTGACCACGAGTATGTCCCGCATTCGCTTTATCAGCCTCACGTCAGTTCGGGTGCAGTCCGGGGAATTCCAGCCCCGTCCGCTCCGGCCAGCCGAAGCGGACGTTCAGGCATTGCACCGCGCCGCCCGCGCCGCCCTTGACCAGGTTGTCCAAGGCTCCGATCAGGACCACGGTGCCGTCATCCGCGGACACCGCGAACCCGACGTCGCAGAAGTTGGATCCCGTCAGGATCTTCGGCTCCGGCAGCCGATACAGGCCATGACGCTGGGCGATGACCCGGACGAACGGCTCGTTCTTGTACGCCGCGCGGAACGCGGACCGGACATCTCTTTCCGACACGCCGGACGCCAGCTTCGCGTGGCACAACACCTGCACGCCGCGGACCGCCTCGACGCCGGTGGCGGTCATCCGCACGGTGCGATCCGTGGCCTGGGCGATCTCGGCCTCGTGCCGATGCCGGAAGGGAGCGAACACCCTGAGGGCACCGCTGCGTTCGGCGTGGGCGCCGGCGGGTCCGCTGGAAACCCCCGATCCGCTGGAACCGGTTCTGGCGTCCACCTGGACCGGGCCCTCGATCAAGCCTGCCCGGGCCATCGGCCGGACCGCGAGAATGCCGGCGGTGGCCATGCAACCGGGAATCGAGATCCGGTCGCTTGAGGCCAGTTGAGCGCGATGCCATTCAGGCAGCCCGGTGGTGAAATCGGGGATCAGATGCGGTGCGGTGTGCGTGACTCCGTAGTAGGACGCGTAGATCTCGGGGTCTCGCAGACGGAAATCTCCGGACAGGTCGATGACGGTCTCGGCCAGCTTCAGGAAACCGTCCATCTTCCCCATCGTTTCCCGATGAGGAGCGGCCAGGAAGAGCACCTCGAAATCGGCGCTCTCCAATGTGTCGTGGCCGACGAAGCACATGTCCGTGTGGCCGCGCAGATTGGGATGGGGACCGTCGACCCGGCGCCCGGCGAAGCGGTCGGACGTGGCGGCCACGACCGTGACCCGTGGATGACCGTGCAGCAGGCGAAGCAGCTCGCCGCCGATGTAACCGGATGCCCCGACGATCGCTACTCGGAGCATGAGCGTGACTTCGTCAGGAGGTGGTCGACGATCCGGTCGGCGACGGAAACCGTGTCACCGAGAGCCTGCTGCAGACCGGAGAACTCGACACCGTGGTTGACCTCCAGGACAAGGACCTCTCCCGTCTCGTCCTCGATCAGGTCGACACCGGCGATCTCGGCCTCCACGGCCTGCGCGGCCATGACCGCGAGTTTCGCGATGTCCGGTGTCAAGGTACACAGTTCGCTCACGGCACCCCGTGCCACGTTGGTCCGCCAATCCTCACTGCGCCGGTAGGTCGCAGCGAGCGCTTCGCCGCCCACCACGACGACCCGGATGTCCCGTCCCGGTTTGGCCATCCACTCCTGCAGGTAGACGATCCGAGCCTGCGGTGAGGGCAACGCGGCGACGTACTCCAATACGGTTTCCGCGGTCTGCCGATCCGGCAACGCGGCGACCAGCCGTCCCCACGAACCCTGCAAAGGCTTCACCACAGCCGGATAGCCGATGGTCTCCAAAGCCGTCAGCGCCGCTTCCGGGGTGAGCCCGAGGGCCGTTCGCGGCGTCGGAAGTCCGGCTTCGACCAGCGCCGCGGACGTGCGCCACTTGTCCCCGCACAGCTCGGTCGCCCGCGCCGAGTTGACCACCGTCGCCCCCGCCGATTCCAGCGCGTGGGCCGCGTACGTCGCCCTGGCGAGCCCGATCTCCCTGTTCAGCACGATCGGGCGAGGGCCTCGGTCACCGAGTTGGTGCCACCACTCACGGCTGTCGATGTGCCGATGGGCGATCCCTCTGCGGCCGAAGGCTTCGAGGATGCTTTTCTCACTGGCCCGCACGCGAGAAGCGAGTACTGCGAAGGGCACGGCGCGGCTCACTCCCCCCAGTCCTCTTCGATCTCCGGCGCGAGCGCAGCCCGTATCGGATCCAGCGTGAGGATCTCGAGTTCGCTGGCGCACTCACCGCATTCCACGATTTCGCCAATCACCGGTGCTACGGCGGGAACCACCGAGCTCTCGCATTCCGGGCAGGTGACCATTTCCAGTTCCTTTCATTGACCGCCACGCGATACGGGTAAAACGTAATGGCCGTTCCGGGTCCCGATAGGCAGAACCAGCGGCAGTCTCAGCAGCCTGGCTCGCCCCCGTCGGGGTGCGGTCCTGGTCGGGGTGCGGTCCTACACGTACAGGAGCCGCACCAGTTGCAGCGCTGTGAACTGCTCCGGCAGGTGGGCGCCTGCCGGCCGCACAAGGCCGTGGATCAACAGCGCGTGCAAGGCGGCGGCCGGATCCGGGACAAGGTGATCGATGTCCGCGACCGTCCAGTGCGGACGGTCCGCCACCTCGGCCAGCACGTGGCGGTAGCGCTCGGCCACGACGTCGACGCTGCGCGCCAGGGAACGCAGCAGGTTCTGGCAGGCGCAGCCCGTCGGCGAGGAGAAGAGATGCGAGTCACGACCGACTCGGGCCAGCAGGAGCTCCGGCGAGTACACCAGGCACCAGCCTGCCGCGTATTCAAGCGCCCTGGGTACGCCGTCGAGCCAGCGGCACAACCGCACCACCGCGTGCGCGTTGTCCTCCCGCAGCCGGAACCCCGGCCGTGACCGGCGCATGTGGGACAGGAACAGCGCCACGGACGCGACCTCGCTCAAACGGGCGTAGTCATGGTCCCGCGCCTCCTCCGGCACGGCCATCGCGGTGAGCGGCAGTACGCGCTCGCCTGGCAGGTAGCGCGGCGCCAGACCGGTCACCACAACGCGCAGACCCGGGCAACGCCGAAGCAGTTCGCCGACGTCCACCCTGCCGGGCCCGGGAGCGTCGTCGCCATCGATCACCAGCAGCTGGTGTCTCTCGCCGATCGCCCCGGCGAGGTCGTCGGTCAGGTCGGTGGCGCGCGTCGGCGGCTCGTCGGAACCGGAGTCGGCCGCCGGGATCACACCGCAGCACAGTGGATCCCCGGCCAAGGAGTGCCACCCGACCTGCCAGCCCCTGGCACGCAGCACTTTGGCCGCCTCAAGCACCAGATGCGTCTTGCCGATGCCGCTGATTCCGACCACGCTCACCAGGCGGTGGCCGTGCACGGTCACCTGATCGAGCAGAACCTGCAGCTCCGCTTCCCGGCCCACCAGCGCGCCGGGCGGAGCCGGCGGCGTGGGCAGTTCGAACAGCGAAACCCGATGGTCCGCCGGGCTCCCCCCGGCGGCGTGCAGTTGCAGGCGCTCCTGGTCACCCAACCGCAACGCGTCGGCGAGCAGCCCCACACTCTCCCGCCGGGGCCGTCGTACCCTGCCGCTCTCCAGGTCCCGGATCGCTCGGACGCTCAACGTGGCGAAGTCCGCCAGTTGTTGCTGGGTCAGTCCGGACCGGCCCCGATGGCTCTTCAGAAGCTCGGCGAAGGGGACTGCTCCGGCATCCCCCTCCGACGGTACCGGCACCGGCTGCTCTCGTCGGCCACGGGCTGCGCGGTCGCGCAGCGAAGGTCTGGGTGCCGACTTTTTTTCGACAGTTTGCGGACTGACGTTCATGCGCCGGTCCGTCTCCCCATAGGCGTCCCCGCACGCGACGTGTCCGAGCACTTCTCTTTCCCGGTCACGAATTTCGCGGACTGCTTCCCGTAGTTTACTGCTCACGGATTCGGGCGCCCTTTCTCTGTACGATTCGCGCGTTCCGGGCCCTGCGGGCAGCAGACTCCGGAACTCATCAAGAGTCGGCTTCCCCGCACGTACACGCAGGTCATCCCCAGCCGCTGTCGCCGTCGGGCAGGATGGAGGACGTCGGCCGGGTGTCGGCGCGGCCGCTGTCGGCGGTAGCGGTTCCGGCAACGGCGCCGACCATCATCACGCAGAGAACAGCGACCACGAACGCGGGGACAGACTTCATTACTTCTCCCGGAATTCAGGGTGAGGAATGCTGAAAAAGTCCCGGCCGATGCCGTCCGGCCGTTTCCCTTCCGCCCTTCCACGATGGTGGGCACCCATCCCGGAATCCACCGACAGAGCCATTCACCAAGTTCTCTGACACCAAAGCGAGGGGTGAACACAACACCCACAGGGCCTCAATCAATGGCAATACGGACAGATGTGGCTGTTCGGAGTGCGCCCACAGGCCACCCGACGCCTCAGCCCGCAAAGAGCGACTCGATCCGGTCCGCCGCCGTTCGCAGCCCGGTCAACCGCTCCACACCCGGCGCGTACTCCCCCGGCCGCACCGACCACCCCGGCCCCGCGACGAGCACTCGCGGGATGCGTCCGCGCACCGCTTACGCCCCACTCCACCCGGCGCCGGCGCGCACCAGCGCGCGGTCGAACCTCGGGTCGTCAAGGTTGGTGGTGATCCACGGAGAGGGCCTGGCTCTCCTGCTCGACGGCCAGGCCCGCTCAGCGGTTGCCCGCGCCCAGGACCCAGCCGACGTCGGAGAGTCGGACGGGTCGGCAACGTCACGCTCGGGATCGCTTTGCCGGGGCCGGAGTTGCCACAGGACCGGCCTGTGCCATGGGCAGGCGCTGGACGGCGACCATCGCCGCATCGTCGCCGAGGAAGCCACCCGCGTACGCCAGCAGGTCGCCGGACAGGTACCGCAGCAGGGCCTCCGGGCCGTCGCCCGACCAGGCGGCCATCCGTTCGGCCAGGGGGTAGAACGTCCCCGAGCCGTCGCGCGCCTCGGTGACTCCATCGGTGTAGAGGAGCACGACATCGTCGGCCTCGAAAGGGAAGGACTCCACGGTGAATTCAGGGCGGGCGATGTCGGTGAGGCCCAGCGGGAGCGCGGGGCGGGTCACCTCCATCGGGGCGGCCCGCCCGTCGCGCAGCAGCAGGGGCGGCGGGTGCCCGCAACTGACGAGGTGCAGGACGTGCTCGGTGTCGGGGACGTCCAGCACGGCCGCGGTAACGAAGGACTCCTCCTCCTGCACGCCGGGATCGTTCAGATCGGAGGAGACGGCCCCTTCCAGGTGGGCGACGAGCGCGGGCAGCGCCGCCTGCCGGTGAGCGGCGGCCCGGAAGGCTCCGAGGACGAGCGCCGCATCGCTGATGGCCTCCAGACCCTTGCCGCGGACGTCGCCGATGACGAGCCTGGTTGCGTCAGCCGTCCGCGCGACCGCGTAGAGGTCGCCGCCGATCTCCGCCTCGGCCTCGGCCGCGAGATAGACCGAGGCGATGCGCAGCGGGCCGACCTGCCGGGGAAGCGGCCGGAGCAGCACTCCCTGGGTCGCCTGGGCCACCGATCTGAGCCGTGTCATCTGCTGTTCGTGCCGCTCACGGTGGAGTGCGAACAAGGTCACGATCGCCGAGATCAGGATCAGGGCGGAGATCTGCAGGGTGTGGTTGAGGTCGGTGAGGCTGGTGCGGGTCACAGCGACGACCGCCTGGGCCACGATGGCGACGAATCCGACGAGCCCCGTCAGCCATGGGCCGCCGAACGACGCGGTGACAGCGGGAGCGGCCACCAGGAAGGGTCCGAGATGCACCTCAGGCGGGGCCAGGATGTCGACGACGGTGACGACCAGGATCAGAAGGAAGGGCACCGCCACCAGCGCCCGGCTACGATCCCGTCGCCACCGCCGAAGTTCCATGGCTCCTGCTTACACCACGCCCCGCGGGTATCCCCGCCGCCTTGCCCGCCGCCGGCAGCGCGTCACACGAATTCCGGCGTCACGCGCATTCCGGGGGATGGCGCCTGGGTACAGAGGCGGGCACGATGACCCGTCCCAGCCCGGCCCCGAGCACCTGGTCAGGGCCGCCCGCGCCTCGGGCGGGACGGACGAGCGCCTGTTGCGGGCGCTGCGCGCGATCCCGCGCAGGGCATTCAGCCGATCGGGCCCGGCGGCCAGGAGCCGGTCGAGCTCTACGAGCGCACGCGCCACGCACTCGTGCACCGCAGGACCGTCGTACCGGCTCGCTTCGTCCGGCCGTACGGGGAATACGGCTATCCCTCGACGGCACCGTTCGAGGACGTGGGCTGACATGACGACGGTCCTCGGCATCGACGCGTGCCCGGCTGGGTGGGTCGCGGTCGATCCCGGCGCCCGCGGACTACCCGGTGGACCCGGCGCCTGCCCCGGACACGGGTGGGACGGGTGAGGTGGGCATGCCCCCTTGTGGTCAAGTTCCGCCGAGTTACGGATCTGTCCCAGTCGGCGGCCGACGGTGTGTCCCGGCGCGGCACGGCACACCGTGTTCGGGTCCTGCTTCCCGCCCTGGACGACGGCCGGGAAAGGCTGTGCGAGGGACGGGTGCGGGCGGAGTCCGACCGGTGGCGGTGCGTGTCACGCCCGGCTGTGCGTGTAACAGGAATGTATTAGGGAGTGGTTGGGCGGAACGGTTCGCCAGGCCGGGTGCATCCTGGTGGTCAGAAGCGCTCGCTCGTACGGACTCGTACCGAGCGCTGGCGCCCCCAACCGATATTGAGGCAGAAACGATGCGCGTTCAAAAGTTAACCTTCGCCGCCCTGGCCATCGCCGCGGGCCTCACGCTCACGGCCTGCCAGAGCGACGATGACGGCAAGGGACAAAGCGCTCCGTCGTCCCCGCCTTCCGTGTCGTCCTCGGGCGGTGGCCCCGGCTCCGACAGCTCGGGCGCGGGCGGTTCGGATCAGGGCGGCGGAAAGGACTCCGCCGGGAAGGGCTCCGGCGGGCAGGGCTCCGGCGGGCAGGGTGCGGCCGCCGGGACCGGCTCCAAGGAGAGCGGCAAGGCCGCCAAGTGCCGTACAGACGAGCTGCAGATCACGGCCAAGGACGGCACCATCGACGGTGACTCCGATGGCACCGTCGTGGTGGAGCTGAAGAACCGCGGCGGCCGCAGCTGTGCGATCTCCGGGTACGCGGGCGTCGATCTGAAGACCAACGCGGGGTCGCTGTCCGCGAAGCGCACTGGTGAGCAGGCCCCCTCGACAGTCCTCAAGGCCGGGCAGTCGACGTTCTTCGGCATCAACTATCCGTTCAACAAGTCGGGTGGCTCCGGCATCCGCGTCACGGGGCTTCTGGTGACCCCGCCAAGCGAGACGAAGACGGTCTCCCTCCCTTGGCCGGGTGCCGCCACGTTGCCCATCACGGACGGCTCCGGCTCCCCGGTGAAGGTCGGCCCGATCGGAAGCGCCGGTCAGGGCGGCTGATCCGCATGCCTGGTGTGACATCTGTGGGGTTTGACGGCCGTCGTGAACTGCTGGACCGGCTTGAGCAGTACTACGACGTGGTTCCCCGGGCCGGTGCCCGGATCGAGGACTTCGGCCCGCTGACCCTGTTCGTTCGGGAGGGACAGGGCTGGCCCTTTTACGCACGCCCTGCCCACGGGTGGTCCGGAGCGGTGAGCGCCGACGATGTAACCCGGGTGCGTGTCCGGCAGCGGGAGCTGGGCATCCCGGAGACCTTCGAGTGGGTTGCCGAGACCACGCCCTCACTGCGGGATGCTGTCGAGCGCACGGGGCTTGTCGTGCACGAGCACCCCTTGATGGTGCTTGGCCCGGAGGCGCCGACCCGCGCCGTGGCCGACGTAGCCGATGGCGTGGCGCTGCGGACCATCGGGCCGGGCGATCCCGTGCTGCCGAGCGCGCTGGCTGTCCCCTACCCGGCCTTCGCCGAGCCCGGAACCCGCACCGGTCCGGACGGTGTGCCGGAACTGGACGAGGCGGTGCGTGGCCGCGCCGGCGACGGGTCGGTGGACCGTATGGCGGCACGCATCCTGTCGGGCCTGACGTGCGTTGCCGCCGCAGTGGAGGACGGAAGGGCACTGTGCGCCGGCCAGCACCAGCCGGTGGGAGCGGTCAGTGAAATCGTGGGGGTGGGCACCTTGCCCACCGCGCGCCGTCGCGGGCTTGCGCTCGCGGTCACCGCGGTGCTGGTAGCCGATGCCCGCTCACGGGGCGTGGAGACCGTGTTCTTGTCCGCAGGAGACGAGGACGTCGCCCGGATCTACGCCCGGCTCGGCTTCCGCCAAGTCGCCACCGCCCTGATCGCCGAGCCCGTCGAGTAGGGATTGCCGACAGAGAGTCGCACCACCGAGCTTCCACCCTCGCGACCGTCTCGTAGAGCATCCGCCAGAGAGTCTTTTCCCTCCGGTGGACGTCGCGGCGGGCGATCAGCCGGTCGACTGCCGTCGTCGACCGGGCCGGGCTCCACAGGGGTGAACCTCGACGGAAGCCGGGCGCGTCATATCCGAGGGATACGGCGCACCCGGCCACACTGCGGGGGTGTCCGCAGCAGAGAACAAGAGGCTCGTCCGCCGCTTCTACAAGGAGATCGACCAGGGCAACGTCGACGCCTTGGACGACCTCGTCGCCGAGGACTACCTGGACCACTCTCCCCCGCCCTTCCCGGGCTTCGGTACCGGTCTCGAGGGGCTGAAGCAGGTCTTTCGCGTGTTCTGGGAGGCGACGCCGGGCACGCACGAGATCCAGGACCAGGTGGCGGAGGGCGACAAGGTCGCCACGCGGCTGCTGTGCCGGGGTGTGCACGAGCGCGATCTGCCGGGCATTCCCGCCACGGGCAACCAGTTGGAGATCACGGCGACGGTCGTCCACCGCATCGAGAACGGCAAGCTGGCGGAAAAGTGGTCCGACAGGGACACACTCGGTTTCCTGCAACAGCTCGGCGTCCTTCCGCCGCTCGGGGAACCGACCGAGTAGAGCGACGGCGGCGGGTGAGCGACTCTGGCTCTGGCGCTGTTGTCCTTGCCGTCTGGATTGCGAGCCCGCATCGACGACGTGGTCGTTGACCGTGGGGCGCGAGGCCAGGGAGTCTGGTCGTTCTTCTCCGGGCATGGCGCGACGGCCTCCCCCCTCACCTCGCCGCCCCCACCGGTAGCCGCAGATGATGGACCCCGGCAACGCCCCGACGTCCGTGCGCAAGACCATCGGCGACCCGCCTACATCCAGGCCCCGGAGCCCGGACACGAAGGGCATGGCCGACTCCGCAGCCAACAGGCACGGTCGAATCCCGTATCGATCTTGGTGACCAGCAGCCCGTGCAGCACGTCCCAGGACCGGCATGTCTCCTGGCACTTCTTCTTGCGCTCGTCGTCGCCGGCTGCGAAACGACCGGACAGGTAGCCGCGGTCCCGGGTCACTTTGAAGCCATGGGGCGCAGTCCTCCTCGTTGGCCCTTCCTGCCTCGCGGCCTCGGCAACGTCTGACTTGCGTCTGCTGGCACGTCGGTTGAGCCAAGGAGGAGTACGACACCAAGCGCCACACCCGCAACGCAGCCGCGAGGTTTCATGAGGCTCCCCCTGCACAGACACATGCGTGCGCAGGACAGCATGCCGGTCGTCTCAGCCGATGTCCTGGTTTTCACGGATTTTCACTCATGCGTGCGGCCACTCACCCAAGGCCCTTGCTGGGCTGCATGCAGTCGTCGACCCTGGTGGAGGCCGGGCGTCTACGCGATCAGCAGGCGGCAAGAGCCATACCCAACGCTTTGTAGAGGGAGTGCGGATGATGCAACGAACACCGGCAAAGCTGGCGCTGTTGGCCTCCGCCGTCGTACTTGCGGCGGGCGGGGGGCCGACAGCGCTGGCCGCAACGCCGGCTTCCGTCGAACACGCTGCGGTTCGGGCAGACGGACAGGCTCCGATGGCCCCACCCGGCTGCAGTCTCAGGAATATCGACGGAGGACGCACGGCAGAGGCCAGGTGCATCACTCCTGGTCACTACGAGCACTACGTCAAGTGCCGGACACTGACCGGGTATGACCTCCGCATCGAATACTTCATCACCGACTCCGACGTGTTCTGCGAACGAGGGGTGATGACCCACGACGTTCACAAGGTCGACAGCTTGTGAAGAACGTCCGTCGGTGAGCGCGTCCCCTGCCCCTTGGGCAGCCCTTGTGCGGCCAGCCGGACGACGCGCTCCGCCGTGTCGCCGCAGTCCCGGCACTCCATAGGGCCAGTGGCAGGAACCCTGCCGACATGGTGGCGGGCGGCAGAGTGACGGGCCGGTCGGAGGGGGGAACTCCCGTCACGGTGCTGATCACCGTCCGTGGCAGCGGGCCGTGGAGCTGCTCCACCAGGTCCGCCGGGCTGCCGTGCCGCTCCACGCCGTCGAGCAGTCCGTCGGCCGTCCGCTGGACGAAGGCCGAAGCCGTTCCATACTCAGGCGCTACAGCCTGTCGAGCAATTGACGTTTCTTCGCCTCGAACTCGGCGGTCGTCAGTACACCCGCCGCGTGCAACTCGGCCAACTGGGCGATCTGGTCCAGGACGCCCGGGCGCGGTGGTGCCGCCTCGGGCACGGAGGGCCGACCGGCATGGCCGATGGCGAGACGCAGTGACTCGTCGAGCCGTTTCAGGTCCTCGATCCGAATGCCGTGGAACTCGATGACACCACGCACGGTGTCCACCCGCAGGACGCCCTTGGTGATTTTCGAGTCGGCCGACACCGCTCTGATCTCACCGAGGCGCAGTACCTCCACCTGGTGGCCGGACAGCTTACTTCTCACCAGCACGAGACGCTGGTTCGTCAGCACCAAGGTGCCCAGGTCATTGCCGGAAAAGCACTCCGCGACGACGAAGACCTGCTCTCCGCCGAGCAGGAGAGCGGGCAGGCTTTGGAGGACGTACCAGGACCGGTCACCCGTGGCCGAGGCAAGCCCGGCGGCCATGATGTCCGGGCGTGAGGCGGCTTCGGGGCCGATCTTCCGGGCCAGCGTCTCGATCCGTTGCCGCTCCGCCTCTCGTTGCTGCTCGCTCCGGGCCGACTCGGCCTGCTCGAAAGCCTGCTCGCGCCCGGCCACCCAGGCGGCCAAGGGATCCCGCGCGGCGGCGTAAGCCGCTGCCACGTCGACATCCTGGGCCTCGTTCGTCCGCACGACGGCGGCCAGGTACTCGTGGAGGCTCCGGAACGTCTCGCGCTGCCCGTGACCGAATCCGATCATGTTCGGGTCTTCATCGGACCCGACCGGCACCAGGGCGCAGGCTCCGAACCATAATTGGATGTGCCCACGGCGCAGCCTCGTCGCCTCTTTGACGGCGACACCGGACAGAGCGCGGAGAGGCAGTGTGCGAGGGCCGATGTTCGCGGACCCACCGTCGGTCCGGCACATGGTCAACGAGGCCTCCTCGACCTCGATCCATCCCCCGATGCCTTCATATCTGACCATCGCGCAGCCCCCACCTGTCCGGCAATCCATCGCCGCACAGTGTACGGGGGCTGTCGGATCCGATCCGGGTGCTAACAGGTCATGCGTGCCTCGCCGTTGGAGGTCGGCAGGCAGGACGTCGAGGGTATGTCTCGTCACCGGCGAGGCATACCCCGACCCCACCCTCTTGGAGCCTCAGAACTCCGAGTTGGCGGACCAACGCGTCAGCAGGTCCTCGTTACCGCGCACCTCGAAGGCGTCCGCGCCGCGGTCGAGGCGGCCGTACATGAGCAGCAGCAGATCCGCGGCAGCCGCGTGGATCGCGGCGTCGGCCGACGTGGTCGTCTCCGTACTCGCGGCCTTCGCCTCGACGCTGAATCCATCGGGGCGGAGGTGGACCAGCCAGTCGCCGCTCGTGTCGGTGCAGCGGAAGTGCACGGTTTCGCCGTTGCCCCGCAAGTTGTTCACCTTGGGGGCGAAGAACGCGGCGAAGGGCAGGTTGACCAAGAACTCGTCGACACCGTCGGCTGCCAAGTCGCGGTCGATCACGGGCTGGAGGCCGACGGCGAGTTCCGCGTCGACGCGGTGCATCAGCGTCTCGAACAGCATCCGCCGTACCCAGAAGCGGGCATGCTGATCGGCGCCCCATGCCCACATCGGGGCGTCCGGGTCGAGGCCCGCGAAGGCGCTCGCGGCCTCGGCCGCGCTCGCCGTCAGCCAGTCGGCGTAGCCGTCCTCGGACGCCGGCAGCCGCAGCTCCACATCGCGGCTCCGCGGCGGTTCCTGAACGCGTTGACGCAGGAGGACCGAGAACCAGCGTTGGACACTGCCGGTGTGCCTGACGAGGTCGACGAGCGTCCACCCCGGGCAGCTGGGAACGGGGGTCGCCAGGCTTGCGCCCTTGACCACGTCCACGAACCTGGCGGTCTCCGTCGCGATCGCCTCGCGGTGGATGGCGGGGGCGGATCCCCAGCCCGAATGATCCGGCGTATTCACTGTGTCTCGGTTTCCTGATTCTTCCAGCCCGACGACCTGACCGGCCGGGCGTCTCCACGCAGCCTGTCACAACGTCTCCCCCGGAACGTGGGCGCCTCCGCTGCCGCCCACGCCGCCGCACCTATCCCCCTCGGTCTCCCCACATGGGAGTGCGGGCGCCGCCGCCCGCGCCGCGGCCCAGGCGTGCTTCACGCGAGTGGGACGGAGCCGTGCGGCCACTCCGGTCATCGCCGGGCGACCTGGACCTTCAGCGACGCCGAGCTGGGCCGTGACGCCTCGACCCTCGACGCCGTCGGCGGTGTCCGGGGGCCGCGCGGGGCCAATACGGCCAGCAGGCCCGGACGCGGGACATCCACCGCATGCGGCTCAGCTCCTGGTCGATCACCGCCGGTTCGTTCGCGCTCCGCGAGGCGCGGATGTCCGTGAAGCCGGGAGACCGGTCATGTTTCTGATCATGCGCGACCGGCCCGCCGCGGCCGGCTTCGTCCTCCTCGCCGCAGGCGCGGAGATCGGCTGCTTTCCGCTCGGACAGCCCTCCTATCTCGCACTCCAAGGTCTCGGCGGCGCCGCGGCGCTGTGTATCGCCGTGGCGCTCGTGACGTGCGCGGTGCACATGTGGCTCCACCCGGCGCGGGCCGTCCGCAGCGGGTGGGCGGCGATCGCGGCGGGCATCCTGTCCTATCCGTTCGCCAACCTCGGAGGGTTCTTCGTCGGCATGCTGCTCGCGCTGCCGGGCGGCGCCCTGGCGTGTGGCCCCGGCTCCCCACACCCCGTGACGAGCGCCTCCGGCGGCTCGCGGCTCGGCGACCCGCTGGACCTTCCTCGCGCTGGCGATCCAGACGGCATCGGTCTGCGCCGCTCCGGCCCCCTGGGCGGCGGCCGCCCGTCCGGCCGAGCCGCGCGCACCCGTCGGCGTCGTCGGCAGCACGCTGCGCGCGGACTCCCTCGCCCTGTCAGGCCTGTACTGCCCGCCTCTTCCCACCGGGCCGGCGCCGAACCGGTCTGCCACGCGCAGTCCATGGAAGCGCTGCGCCCCAGGCTCCGGTTCGGCGGTACCGGCTCCGACCCCGAGGCGTGTCTGAAGGGACGGAGGTTCACCCTGACCGGTGCGGTGCGCTTCCGTGCGGAGGACTTGCGCGCACGCCTGCTGGGCCTGCTGCCGCTCAGGGCCTCGACACGGACGATTCCGCCCCTCCCCGTTCCCCACGTCACCCTCACCGAGGTGGAGGCTCACGACGTCTGGCTGACCGCCTCGCACATCACGGCCGAACGGGCGAGGTTCGGCGCGGCACGGCAGTGCGTCTGAACCCGTGAGCCCTGCGCGCCGGGAGCCTCCCTCTCCGCTGGGGTGCGGTGGCCTCCGGTCAGTGTCCGGTGGAGGTCGCCTCCAGGACGAAGACGGGGATCTCACGGTCCGTCTTCTTCTGGTAGTCGTCGTAGTCGGGGTATGCGGCGACCGCACGTCCCCACCACAGGGCCTTCTCTTCCCCGGTGACCTCGCGGGCCGTCATGTCCTGGCGCACGGGGCCGTCCTGGAGTTCCACGCGGGGGTCCGCCACCACGTTGTGGTACCAGACCGGATGCTTGGGCGCACCGCCGAGGGAGGCGACCGCGGCGTAGGTGCCCTCGTGTTCCACCCGCATCAGCGGGCTCTTGCGGATCTTGCCGCTCTTCGCGCCCCGGGTGGTCAGGACGATGACGGGCATGCCCCGCAGCGTCGTCCCCTGCGTGCCGCCCGAGCTCTCGTACAGCTCGACCTGATCACGCACCCACTGCTCCGGGCTCGGCTCGTACTCACCTTCAAGAGGCATGCTGTCTGTCCCGTCCACGAAGTCTCATGTCGTATCGAGCACGGTCGCCGCGGCAGGCATGTCACGCACGACCGCCAAGCACCTTCGCTCAACAGCCGGAGCCGGCGCAATCATTCCCGGCTCCGCTCCCGGCGTGTCGTGCCACGGTGCCGGCTGTTCCCGTCCCTGCCCCGTCCGGCGCAACGGCCGGCTCCTCGAACGGCCCACGTTTCATTTTCGCGCGCCTGGTCACTCGGTTACGGACAAGAGACGCCACTCAGCTGCCGAGGGAGCCCCGAGCCGCCGACCCCGCCTTCCACCCGCTGTCCTCTGTCCCCTGTCCCCGAAGGAGGGCGATCCGCTATGCGGGCCACCGTCTGGCACGGCAAGCGCGACGTCCGGGTCGACCAGGTCCCGGACCCGGTGATCCAGGAACCCACCGACGCCGTCATCCGCATCACCTCGACCGGGCTGTGCGGCTCGGACCTCCACCTGTACGAGGTGCTCACCCCGTTCATGACGCCCGGCGACATCCTGGGCCACGAGCCGATGGGCATCGTGGAAGAGACCGGATCCGAGGTGCCCGGGCTCTCGCCGGGCGACCGCGTCGTGGTCCCCTTCCAGATCGCCTGCGGCAGCTGCGTGATGTGCGGGGACGGCCTGCCCACCCAGTGCGAGACCACCCAGGTCCGCGAACACGGCATGGGCGCACAACTGTTCGGCTACACCAAGCTCTACGGTTCCGTACCCGGGGCCCAGGCCGAATACCTCCGGGTGCCGCAGGCACAGTTCGGCCCGATCAAGGTGCCGCACGGGCCGAGCGACGACCGCTTCGTCTATCTCTCCGACGTCCTGCCCACGGCCTGGCAGGCCGTGCGCTATGCCGGTGTCGAGGCGGGCAGCAGTGTGGTGGTCCTCGGGCTCGGTCCCATCGGGACGATGGCCTGCAGGGTCGCCCGCCATCTGGGCGCCGCTCAGGTGATCGGCATCGACCACGTGCCCGACCGGCTGGAGCGGGCGCGGCGCGACGGCTTCGACGTCTTCGACCTGGAGGGCTTCGACCACGAGAGCGACCTCTTGACCGCCGTTCGCGACGTCACCGGCGGCCGGGGCCCCGATGCCGTCATCGACGCGGTGGGCACCGAGGCCCACGGCAGCCCCGCCGGCCGGCTCGCCCAGCAGGCCGCCGGTCTGATGCCGCCGCGCTGGGCGGAGAAGCTCATGCACAAGGCCGGCGTGGACCGCATGAGCGCCCTGCACCTGGCCATCGCCCTGGTGCGCCGCGGCGGCACCGTCTCCATCAGCGGTGTGTACGGCGGGATGACCGACCCCATGCCCATGCTCACGCTCTTCGACAAGCAGATCCAGATCCGGATGGGCCAGGCCAACGTCCGCCGCTGGTCGGACGAGATCCTCCCGCTGCTCACCGACGAGGACGTCCTCGGCGTCGACACCTTCGCCACCCACCGTCTCCGCCTCTCCGAGGCGCCGGATGCCTATGAGCTGTTCCAGAAGAAGGCCGACGGGGTGCTGAAGGTCCTTCTGCACCCGTGACCGCCCCGCCCCATGAGTCCCCCGTCGCGCGGGAGAGCCCGCCGCACGGGTGAAGGAGCCCGCCATGCAACGCCCCGCCCCGCACCACCGCCCCTTCGACGGGCTGTCCGCCGTGGTCACCGGCGGCTCCCGCGGTCTGGGCCTGCTCATGGCACGTCAGCTGATGGCCCGCGGGGCCACCGTGACCATCGCCGCCAGGGACGCGGCGGAACTGGCCGACGCCGAGTCGATCCTGAGCGGGACCGGCCCGGCGGACCACGTCCGGGGCGCGGTCTGCGACGTACGCGACCAGGCCGCCGTACGGGACCTCTTCGCCGAGGTCGCCGCCCGGCACGGGAGCGTCGACCTCGTCATCGCCAACGCGGGCGTCATCCAGGTGGCGCCCTGGGAATCCGTAGGCACCCAAGGCTTCCGGGACGCCATGTCCACGATCTTCGAGGGGGCGCTCCACACCGCGGCCGAGGCCCTGCCGCACCTGCGGCGCAGCCGGGCCGGCGGGCGGCTGGCGCTCATCGGTTCCGTCGGCGGTCTGGTCGCCGTCCCGCATCTCCTGCCGTACTCGTGCGCCAAGTCGGCCGTGGCGACGCTGGCGGAGGGGCTGCGCGCCGAGGAGACGGCGCGCGGGGTCACGGTGACCGCCGTCCACCCCGGTCTGATGCGTACCGGCTCCCATCTGCACGCCCGCTTCGCCGGGGCGGCCGACCGGGAATTCGCCTGGTTCTCCGCGCTCGCGGGCGCGCCCCTCGTCTCCATGGACGCCGAGCGGGCCGCCGAACGCATCGTCTCGGGCATCGAGCGCCGTCGGCCGCGCATCGTCCTGACACCCGCCGCCCGTCTCGCCGCGGCTGCCCACGGCCTCGCCCCGGCGGCCACCACCCGTCTCCTGTCGGTCGTCGCCCGCGCCCTGCCGGGGCCCGACGGCGGGCGGAGCGAGGCCGTCGAGGGCCACACCCTGGACACCCCGCCCGACGGGCCGGCCTCCCGGCTGCGCCGCACCCTGAGCGCCCTCAACGACAGGGCCGCCGACCGGTTCAACCAGCGCGGCCACGACCGCCCCTCGGTCGCCGGACCCGGCTGAGAGCGGTGCGGACCGGCCGTCCGGGCGAATACCGGCGGACGGCGGTTCGGCCGGGGCGACGGGGGAACCCGGTCTGCCATGTCACCCGCCACCGATCCCGCACGCGCGCTCCCCGGCATCGCCGAATCCCATTGGATGGCCACGGCCCCCGCCACCGCCCACCCTCCCCTGACCTCCGACCTCGAGGTCGACGTCGCGGTCGTCGGCGGCGGCATCGCGGGGCTGAGCACCGCTTGGGAACTGGTGGAGGCCGGCCGCTCGGTGGCCGTCCTGGAGGCCGACCGCATCGCCGCGGGCGTCAGCGGCCACACCACCGCCAAGGTGACGGCCCTGCACACCCTCGTCTACGGGAAACTGTGCCGCACGCGAGGGAGCGAGGCCGCCCTGCTGTACGCGCGCTCCCAACAGGAAGCCGTCGAACGGGTCGCGGAGATCACGGCCGCCCTCGGGACGGACTGCGAACTGGAGCGCCTCCCCGCCTGCACCTACGTCACCGACCCGCGGTCGCGTGAGACCGTACGGGCCGAGGCCGAGGCGGCCCGGGAGGCGGGTCTCGCCGCGTCCTACGTCGAGGAGACCGGGCTGCCCTTCCCCGTCGCCGGCGCGGTCCGGGTGGAGAACCAGGCCCAGTTCCACCCGCGCAAGTACCTGCTCGCCCTCGCCGAAGACATCAGCGCCCGGGGCGGGCGGATCCACGAACGTACGCGCGTCACCGGACTGACCGAAGGCACACCGTGCCGCGTCACCTCCGAAGGGGGAGCCGTCGTCACCGCGGGCGACGTCGTCGTGGCCACGCACTATCCGGTCTTCGACCGCGCTCTGCTGTTCACCCGTCTCTCGCCCCGCCGCGAACTCGTCGTCGCGGCCTCGCTCCCCCACGACCTCGACCCCGGCGGCATGTACATCACGGAGGAGGAGAACAAACGGTCGGTGCGGACCACGCCCTACGCCGAAGGGCAACGCCTGCTGATCGTCACCGGCGAAAGCTTCACCCCCGGCGCGGGAGGCGTCGCCGAGCGGTTCGAGAGGCTGGCCGACTGGACCCGCGCACACTTCCCGGGAACCGGGATCGTCCGCCGCTGGGCCGCCCAGGACAACGACTCCACCGACACCGTCCCGCTCGTGGGCCCCTTCCACCCGGGCGCCCGGCACACCTACGTCGCCACCGGCTTCGGCGGCTGGGGCATGAGCGGTGGTGTCATGGCGGGCCGGCTGCTGACGGATCTCATCACCGACCGCACCCCCTCCCCGTCCTGGGCCGGCCTGTACGACCCCCGGCGGCTGTGGAGCGCCCTGCGCGAGGCGCCCGCCTTCCTCGCACACCAGGCGGAGGTCGGCCGGCACTTCCTGGGCGACCGGCTCAGACCCTCCCACGTGAACTCCGTCGCGGACATCGCCCCCGGCACCGGAGCCCTCGTGCGGGTGAAGGGCCGCCGGTGCGCGGCCTACCGGCAGGACGACGGCGCCCTGCGCGTCCTCTCCGCCCGCTGCACCCACCTGGGCTGCCTGGTCGCGTTCAACGCCGCCGAACGGACGTGGGAGTGTCCCTGCCACGGCTCCCGTTTCGACACCGACGGAACCCTCCTCCAAGGGCCGGCCACCATCCCGTTGGACGAGTACGCCGTCGAGGACGACATCGCCCACGACGCGGAAGAGGGCTGAGCCATGTGCCCGGAGGCCGATGCCGTGACCGCCCACGACCATCCCGGCGGCACGCGTCCCCGCGCGGCCGTGTTCGATGTCGACGGCATCCTCGATGCCACCAGTGCCGACGACGTCGAATCCGCCGCGGGCTCGACGACAGCCCGTTCGGCCGGATTCGGTGAACCTCCACGGCCGGCTCATGGATGAAGACCGGCATCGCGGGTAGGCGGTCGCCCGACCGGGGGACGGCAGTCGAGAGGAGCCCGAACATGCTGATGGCCCACCCCGCAGTGCTGGCCGACCTGATCGCGGAGTACGAGACCCTCCATGCCCTCGGCGCACGGAAGGGCGGGGAAGAGGTGCGCAGGCGGATGGAGGACGTCTCCTACACGCTGTGCGTGTCCACCGGGACCCGTGATGTGGACGCCGCCCTGATCGCGGCCCGCCACCGGCTCCCCGGGGCCCGGCCCTCGGACGACTCCGTCCTCAGCACCTGATCCCCGTGCGTGCACACGGGGTGGGGGCCCGCCGGTTTCCGGCGGGCCCCCACTCGTGTGCGGTGTGTCAGGTCGCGTGCGGTGTCAGGCGCGGTGACCGCTGTAGTAGCCGCCCACCTGATCGTGGTAGCCCGGGTCTCCGAGGTGCTTTTCCTTGTCGAACTCGGGTGCGTCCTTGATCTCGGCCTTGGTCCGGCCGACGTAGATCTTCTGCTCGTCCGCGTCGATCCGGATGATGGTGCCGGCGGGCAGCAGGACGTGCTTTCCGAAGATCCACACCCCGGTGTCCACGACCAGGTACGCGGAACCCACGTCGTCGCTGTGTTTGTCGACCTTGCCGATGCTCCCGTCGGTCGCCTCGACCTTGTACCCGACCAGGCTGGTGCCCGCGGTGTGGCCGGCCGTCGGCTGGTAACCCCAGATGTTCTCGGTCATGAAAGGCTCCTTCATCGACGATATGCAGCCGTGAGGAAATCGGTGCTCCGAAAGGGAGCGACCGTCCCTCGATCCATCGCGTGCCCTTGCTTCTCCTTTCTACACACCCACCGTGAGTTCGTACCGGAATTCCGCGTCCGGAGGGCCGACGCGCCGTCACGGGGGAGGCAGAAATCGCCCCATGGGCAATACAACGACGTTCTCGAAGGAATACGACCAAGCGCTTTGCCGGGGCGGCGGTCCGCCCCCCTGCCCCCACGGCGTCGCGTGCCGGCGCGCTGTGGCTGATCACCGGCTCCCGAACTCTGGGTAGAGTGTCGCCGCCACAAGAACATCGCAGGTGAGGCAGGGTCAGGGCATGGGTATATTCGACCGGGCACGCAGTCTGGGCGATTCGGTGGGCACCGCGGCCACCGCCTTCGGCAGTAACATCGCACAGGCCGTACAGCGCGGAGCCGACGCCGGACGTGCCGGTACCAACGCCTCCGGTGACTGGGTTCTCTCCGTCCTCCGCTCCTTGCCCGCACCTGCCGCGCCCACGCACGAGCAGTGGGAATTCTCGCTCGGCGCCCTCATCTGCCGCCATCCCCGGGTCCCCGCCATCACCGCGAAGGCGCTGCGCCCCTTGGACGGCATCGGCGCACTGCGCTTCGGCCCCGAGTCGGTCGGCTTCGACGGCGAGGACATCCCGTGGTCGAAGGTGGTCAACCTTCAGATGCACGACGCGTTCAGCGCCATGACCACAGAGGCGCTCGACGCCGAGATCGACCGGATCCGGGATCTGCTGCCGCCCCTTCCGGGCCGGAAGTGGGTGGTCACCAAGGTCGTCGAGGGTCTCGCGTCCGTCATGCTCGCCGCGCTGGAGCAGGCGGCCGAGCAACGGCTGGAGACCGTCGCCGTCGCCTGTGAGATCACCTACCGGGGCGCGTTCGGCTTGCAGAAGACCCTGCGGGCCAACATGTTCACCACGGCCCTGCTGGCCCAGCAGGCGGAGGTCATGCACAGTCTGGTCCTCACCGCGCAGGCCCACGGCGTACCGGTCCTTCCCGCAGAGGCTCCCCCGCAGGGAACCCGTACCGCCGAGCGGGTGCGCGCACTGAGGGACCGCACGGACGCGGTGGCCGCTCAGCTCCGTGCCGAACAGGACACGGACGCCCACGCCTTGGAATCCGCACCTCAGGTGCCGGACCGTCGGACGGGCTGAGAACGCGCCCCGCCCGGCGGCCGTCCGCCCGTCGGGCCCGGCCGCCCCGTCTCCGGACACGGAAGAGCGGCCGTCACCGTACGCACACGATCGTGAGACCGCCCCCGGGCGGGACCGGAACAGAGGGAACCCTGATGCACGCGGCAGCCGAGGACGAGGTCCACGACGAGTTCTTCCCGCTGGTCCCGGCGCCCCAGGACGGGAGCCGCTGGCAGGCGCCCACCGACGTGGAGCAGTACCTGTACAAGCTGAGCCGGGCGGACAGTGCGTACGCCTATCTGCGCACCCTCGCGATCGAGGGCGTGTACTACCCGGTGCGCCTCGACCAGGCGCGGGCGGCCGGCCAGGGCACGTACCCCATGCTGACCACCGAGACGCCCGACGGACGCACCGTCGCGCAGGTCTACACCTCCGGCCTGCTCCCGCGACCGCATCCGTACCTCGTCTACGAGTACGCGACCCTCGGCGCGCTCGCGCAGATCGTCCCCCGAGAGGTGGACGTCCTCGCGGTCAACGCGGCCACACCCTGCGAGCAGTACTTCCTGACCGACGACGAGGAACGGGAGACGTGGCTGGACCTGCATCACGAGCTGTTCTCCCCGGACGCGCTGATGGACCGTGTGGTGACCCGGCGCACCGGCGCCCCCGCCCCCGGCCCGCTGCTGCACGGCCTGGCCTGCGGGGCACACCTGTGCTTCCGTAACGGCGACGCGTGGAACACGCCGCACTGGCACGGCATGGGCTATCGGGGCGAGACCGAACGGATCGCCGACGACTGGGGTGTGCAGGACCGTGAGGACTGGCTCGGGATCCAGCAGCGGCTCCTCGACCAGGAGGTGAGCCCCTGGTACTGGGACTTCGTACTGGGGGCACGGACGGCGTTGCTCCGTGCGGGGGCCCGCCGCGTCGATCCCGAACAGTGGCGCGACTGCGTGGAGTCGACGCTGCGCGCCCGTGCCCAGGAGGACGGCACGGTCGACGACGACCCCGAGTTCGGTGACTTCGTGGCGCATCTGCGTGCTCTGGTGGGCAAGGTGCTGCGGTACGAGGCCCGTTTCCGCGCCGATGGTCTTCTGCCGCCCGACGGTTTCGTGCGCACGATCGCGGCGTGGGACATCGGCCGCGGCTCCAAGATGGCCCGCTGGGGCCGGGGCGCCCGGCATGCCACGGAGTCCGAGATGTACGCGGCGATCGAGCACGCGGCCGGGGCCGCGCAGGCCTCGTACGACTCGTGGGAGGAGTTTTCCGCCGGGTACGTACTGGGGCGGTGTCTGCACTTCGACGCGGAGGAGTTCGGCCCCTGGTACACGACGGTCCTGGACGCGCACCGGGCGCTGACCAGCGACCCGGACAGCCCGTGGCGGACGGTGCCGTTCACCGGCGGTGCCTGAACCCTCGGGCCGCACACCCCGCCACCGGCCTCCCGGCGGGACACCCCGAGGCGTGGGGTGTGTCAGTGGAGATCCTGGATGACGTGCTCGGCGGCTCGGTGTTCGGCGCTGGGTGGGTCGAGCTCGCTCAGCGTCAGCAGCGAGGTGTCGTCGCTGAGGTACTTCTCCCACGCCGCGGCCATCTGTTCCTGCTTCTCGGCGGGCATGTGCTGCACGTCGTCCCGACTTGCCGGGCTGAGGGCGTTGAGGAACCGTTTTACGGTGTCGGTCTGCATGGTCCGTCCCTGGTGTCCGCGCGGCCGTGTGCCGGGCGTGGTGGTCATCCCCTGGCTTTCTTCCAGCGATCGGAGGGGATAGCACCTCTTTCACGGCAGGGTCACCTGACCGGCGGTCCCTCGGGGCGGCAGGGTCTTCGTGGTCAGACCGCGCGTCTCCAGACTTCCTTCCACCGCTCCTCCCGGGCCGCCAGAACGGCCCGGTCGGCATCGGTCTCCTGCGAGCTGAGGCTCACTCCGCACCGCGCGCACAGCCGGTGCAGGTAGTGGCCGCAGCTCCAGCCGGTCGTCCCCGCGTCGCTGCCGCACGCCCGGCACATCGAGGATGCCGCCGCGGCCGGGACGCGGGAACGCAGGATGCGTCCCAGCACGGTCGGGAGCGGTTCGGTGGGGTGACGCTCGGGGTCGGGGCAGTAGGCGAGGCTGCCTGCCGGACCGCGTCCCCGGTCCCGCCAGCCACCGTCCGAGGTGATGTGCCGCCGGCCAACTGCCTTCTCCTGTCGGCGGCGTGCCATGAACGCCGCCTCGTCCGCCACCCAGAGCCCGCGGGCCGCGTGGAGTTCCTCCACCGCCCGGATCAGCGACGCCGGGTCACTTCGCAGGTCGGCCGGGATCCGGGCGCTGCGGCACAGATGGTGGTAGGTCGCACGGAAGCCGTACGGAGCGAAGCACACCACGCATGTACGCAAGGCGGCGTGCCGGGCGCGCACCGGAAGGCTCGCATCGTGGACCCGCCGACGATGCGTCTCGAAGCTGGTCATCGAGTGAGGCTACGGCTCCGCCGGCCCGCGCGCATCCGACTGTCGGCGAGACCGGTGCGCCTCATTACCTGACAGGTAATCGCTTTCCCCCTCACCGGCGGTCAGGGTGATCCGTATCCGGTCCGGGGCCCCGCGAAGGCGCAGTGCGCTTCACCACGCCTCGACACCGACCGTTTCCCCGGAACCAAGGGAGCCCGGCCATGTCCGCATTCGGCTTCGCTCATCTCCGCAGCCGCCGCCATCACTCCGACATCATCGAATACCTGGAGCGTATCCAGGCCACTCTCGACCCCTTCGCGGGCCGCTTCGTCATCCACGGGCCGCCGACGGAGGTGCTGGAGGGGAACTGGCCCGGCAGCATGGTGCTGATCGGGTTCCCCGGCCTGGCCGAGGCCCGTGCCTGGTACGACTCCGCGGCCTACCAGGACATCCTTCGGTTGCGTACCGATCACATCGAGGGGGACGTGCTGCTGATCGATGGTGTGGGACCGGGCTACGACCCGGCCGAGCGGGCCCGCGGGCTGCCCGCCGGATCCGAACCTCGGGAGTGACCGGGCCGGCGGGGTGAGCACGTGTCGCCGGCAGGTTCGTCGCGCGGGCCTTGCCGTCTCCGCCCGGCCCTACGTGCCCTGCGCACAAGACGTGTCGGACGAGCGCCCGGTGCCGTCGGCAAGGTAAGCAGGAACCATGCGTCTTCCGCACCGTCCGCTGGGCCAGGGCCAGCCGTGGCGGCACCGCCCCGGACTGATCGCGGTACCGCTCGGGCTCATCGGGGCGATCATGGCGGTCGACTTGGCGACCGGTGCCGACATCCATCTGGGGCCGCTCCTCGTCGTGGCGCCGGCCATCACGGCGGCGATCGGCGGCCCCCGGCTGACAGCCTTCATCGGTGCGCTCGCCGTGGGCGCCGAGGTCGCACTCAGCGCGATCTTCGGCCGGCTGACGACAGCCGAGCAGCAGACACAGATCGGGGCCATCCTCGCGGTCTCCCTCTTCGTCGTCGCCTTCCGCATCGTCTACGAGCGGCACGAGCGGAAACTCGGCCAGACGCGGCTGGTCGCCGATGTCGCCCAGAAGGTCCTGCTCAGGCCGCTGCCGTCCAGGATCGGCCCGCTGCGGATCGCGTCTCTCTACATCGCGGCGGAAGCCGAGGCCCGCATCGGCGGCGACCTGTACGCGGCGGTCCGTACCCGGCAGGGAACCCGCATCATGATCGGCGACGTACGCGGCAAGGGCCTTGCCGCCGTCGGCGACGCGGCCCTGCTCCTCGGCGCCTTCCGCGCCGCCGCCCACCGCCATCCCCCGCTGCCGCGACTGGTCGCCCACCTCCACAACACCGTCTACTGGGACATGGCCGAACCGACCGCCGGCCCCGAAGCCGGAGAGTGCTTCGTGACCGCCGCCGTCCTGGAGATCCCGGACGAGGGCGAGCAGATCCAGCTCATCAACTGCGGCCACCCCTCCCCGCTGCTCGTACGCGACGGCCAGGTCACCCCGCTCGCGGTGCAGGACCCCTGTCTCCCTCTCGGCTTGGGGAGCGACTTCACCGAGGACGACTACGTCTCCGAGCCGTTCGGCTACGACAACGGCGATCTGATCCTGATCTACACGGACGGAGTCATCGAGGCACGCGACGGCAAAGGCGTCTTCTACCCCCTCGCGGAACGCCTGGCCGGGTGCGAGGTGACCGGACCGCAGCAGCTCATCGACCGCATCCACACGGACCTGCTCGCCCACACCGGTGGCGCCCTCGGCGACGACGTCGCCCTGGTCGCCATCCAGCGCTGCCCGTGACGGGCCGCCCGGCCGGCGGACGACGGGCGAACAGGAGGCCGATGGCGACGGGGCGGCCCGGTGCAGACAGAGACCTTGCCGACGCCGGGGCGGGACACGTGGTGAGTGCCCCGCCCCCGGCATCGGAGGCCGGACGGATCAGGCCGTCGCGGGGTGCGGCCGCGGTGCCGCGGCCAGTGTGAGGCGGCCCGTGCGGTGGAGGCCCAGAACAGCCAGTGCGCAGGCCCCACCGGTGGCGGCGAGGACGGCCCAGGGCAGAGCCGGGGCCCCGGCGGTGCGGGCCGCGTCCAGCGTCACGCCGGTGAGGAGGTTGCCGACGGTGATACCGATGCCGCTGATGGTGTTGTAGAGGCCGTAGTGCGTGGCCACGTACCGGTTCCCCGCCAGCGCGACGATCGTGTCCATCTCGAACGGGTAGGCCAGCATGGTGCCGAGGGCGATGAACAGCGCCGAGATCAGCGGCGGTCCGACGGCCAGGGCCCAGCGCGCCGGTCCCTGGCCCGGCGCCGTCAGCGCCGTGGCGGCCAGGAGCGGCAGGAAGGCGACGCCGAGGCAGCCGAGCCCCGCGACCATGGAGAGCCCCGGGCCCAGTCTTCTTTTGCACCACGTGGTGAGCCGGGTCTGACAGAAGATCGTGGCCAGGCCGGAGGCGGCGAAGAGCAACCCGACGCCCACGGTGTTGACTTGTCCGTCTCCGGCGACGCGTTCCACCTCCAGCGGCAACGCGAGGTAGACCTGGAAGGACAGCGCGTAGGAACCGATCATGGCGAGGGAGAAGAGCAGGAACGGCCGGTTGGTCACGACCGTCCGCCACTGGGAGAGGACCGACACCGCCGACTTGTCCGGGTCGGGCGGTGCGGTACGGGCAGGCAGGGCACGGATCTGCACAACCGACAGCACCGCGAAGACACCCGCGGCCACCACACACGTCAGCCGGAAGCTCACGCCGGTCAGCGCGATGCCGACCAGTGGCCCGAGGAGTATCCCGGCCTGGTAGAAGACGTTGAAGAGGGCGAACGCCTCCACCCGGCGCTCGCCCGCGTCCTGGGCCAGGTACGCCCGGACCGCCGGGTTGAACAGTGCGCCGGCCAGACCGGTGGCCGCGGACGCAGCCAGCAGCGCGGGCAGGGAGTCGACGAGCCCGAGCACGGCGAAACCGACGATGCGCAGCATCAGCCCGGCGATGATCACCGGCTTGTAGCCGAGCCGGTCCGCGAGGGTGCCGCCGAAGAGGAACATCCCCTGCTGACTGAAGTTCCGCACCCCCAGGATCAATCCGACCAGCCACGCGGCCAGACCGAGGTTCCCCGCGAGGTGCTGGGCCAGATAGGGCATCAGCATGTAGAAGCCGAGATTGATGGTGAATTGGTTCACCATCAGGAGCTGGACGCTGCGTTCGAAGGAACGCACCTGGGTGATCATGCCTTTCACCGGTTGCGCTCCCGGACGTCAGGGGCCGCCTGCGGGGCGTTTCGGCCAGTGGCGTCCGACGGGTCCGCCGCCGCGTCCGGCCGGGCCGCAGCGGGTTCCCTGGGGTCCGTGCAGAGGGCGGGCAGGGTGAGCGGGTCGACCACCTTCACACACCGCGTCCAGCGCCTGACTTCCTTCTCGTCGGGGCTTCCCACGACGTCCGGCTCGACCGACGGCCGGGCGTCCAGCAGCCCATGGGCCGCGCAGTAGTCGTCGTCGTAGACCGTCCCGAGATAGCGCTGCGGTCCGTCCGGGAAGACGGCGGCGATCCGGGTGTCGGCGGGCAGGGTCCGGGCCAGCCACCCGGCGACGAGCGCGACGGCGCCCACGCTCCAGCCGCCGGTCGCGTAGTGCGAGGCGGCCAGTTCCCGACAGGTCCATACGGCCTCCGCGGGAGCGACCCAGTGCACCTCGCTGAAGTTGCCGTAGGCGACGTTGCGGGGGTAGATGCTCGACCCGAGCCCGCGCATCAGCCGGGTGCGGGCGGGCTGGCCGAAGATGGTCGACCCGATGGTGTCGACACCGACGAGCTTCAGTTCGGGGTAGAGCTGCCGCAGGACCCGTGACACCCCGGCGGAGTGCCCGCCGGTTCCCACACTGCACACCAGGACGTCGATGTGGCCGATTCCGGCGGCCAGTTCCAGGGCGAGCGGTGTGTACGCGGCCACGTTGTCGGGGTTGTTGTACTGGTCCGGGCACCAGGAGCCGGGGTGCCGGTCCATCAGCTGGGTCACGCGATCTCTGCGGGCCTGCTGCCAGCCGCCGGTGGGGTGGGGTTCGGAGACCACGTTGACCTGGGCTCCGTAGGCGGTGAGCAGCCGGGTCATGGACCGTTCCAGGCCCGGGTCGGTGACGAGGACGACGGGGTGGCCGTAGACCATGCCGGCCAGGGCCAGTCCCAGCCCCAAGGTGCCGCTCGTGGATTCGATGATCACGCCGCCGGGGCGCAGGTCACCACGGGCACGGGCGCGCTCGACCATGTGCAGGGCGGGGCGGTCCTTGATCCCGCCGGGGTTGAAGCCCTCGAGCTTCGCCCAGAATCCGCGTCCGGCGGGGGCGAGCGGTTCGGACACCCGCAGGAGCGGGGTGTTGCCCACTAATCCGGACACGCCCTGGGCGGGCGGGTGGACGGCTGTCGCAGTGGCTTGCCCCGCGTGTCCGGGGGCGGCGGAAGGTGCCTTGGAGATCTGAGGACGCGTCATTGTTTCGCTCTCGTGTGGGATGCGGGCACGGTGTGCGCGAAGAGCCGAGGTGGTGGCACTCGGCCGTGACCGTGCGGGCCTACGTCCTCCACCGGCAGAGGCGGGTGAGTGTCGCCCGTCCCGTCCGCCTCTCCTCCTGCTCTCCGTGGGGCGGACGCCCGGAGGCGACCGGGAACAGGGGGACGACCGCGGAACCGATGACGCCTGGGGCCAGGGGCGCCGGCTCCGGTGCCCAGCGCGGAATCCGCCCGGATCGGTCCGTGGTGGCCGGCCCGTGGCAGATCGATCCGTGGTGGTGGGACGACGCGGGCTGCGCGGGCGGGGTGCCTTGCGCACCGCTGCCCGCTTCCGCCTTCCACGGGGTCTGGGGCAAGCCGCCGCCGTAGGCGGAGGGTCCGCAGCCGAAGAGGGTGACCAGCAGGACTGCCGCGAGGCCGAGAACGGGAAGCCACAGCGGTGGGCGGGGTGGGGGGACGGGTTTCCGGAGGGCGTAAAGGGGTGGGGGGTTGTACGTCACCAGTGCTCCGTAGGCAGCCGGGACGGCAGCCGGGACCGCGCGCGCAGCGCACAGGGCGTGCGGCGGACGGGCCTCGGCGGACGAACGGCGGGGAAGGTCATGGGGAGCGCCGTTCGCCTGCGGGAAGGCGGCGTGCGACGCGGTCCCGCGGGCATCGCGAACGGCCCTGTCGACGGCCTCCTCGACCAGCGCGGCCGAGCACGCCGGAAGGGGAGGCCGATCCGTGGTGGTGCGCGCCTAAATGATCAGAATCGCGGAATCGATCGACGGCGGGGGCGCTGACGCGGCCTCGGCCGCTGACGCGACGGCCTGGAGGAGGGGAGGTACGGGCACCACGACCGACCGTGTGGCACAGGGAGTCGGCAGGGGTGAGATCTGCTGGGGTTGAGCGGACAGGCAGTCCTCCACCCCATGCCCGGCGGCGCCGTGGGGAGCGGGCCGCTGCCGATGGGCACCGCTGCCCGCGGCCGCACCGCCGGCAGCGGGAAGCCGTTCCGCTTCCGCCGCGTGACCGGTGGCCACCACGCCGGACACCATGGCGGTGACCGCGTGACCGCCGGCCCCCTCACTGCTCAAGCCATGGGTGTACAACAGGCCCAGCAGGAGCGTCGCCAGCAGCAACAGGCGCCGCGGACCTGCGCCCACAGGGCGAGTCCGCGGCAGACCGAAGGCGCGCCGGACCGTGACCATTGCCGTCATCGTAGCGACCCGGGGCGCTCCGCATAAGGGTCGGCGGCAGCGGTTTGCGAATCGGCCGACACCCTTATTACGCAGGGACGTTGCAGTTCCCGGCCATGGCGTCGGCATGACGTCCGGGCCCCTTCGGTTGTCAGGGGCGATCGCCCCGCCGAAGCGCCGTCACACCGCCGATCCTCGACACGGCCGCCCATCCGGGTTCGTCCCCGTGCCGGGCGCGCTGGGCCGGCCGGCCCTGGCCGTCCGTCCGCCGGGCGCGACACGGGAATACCGGCCGCGTGGCCGGGTACCCGGCCACGCGACGGCAACAGTGAAGGAGCGCTATGGCAGGAAGCGGAACACACGGCACAGAGCCGCGCCCGGCGGGAAAGCCCGCCGGGCCCGGCGTGCCCCCGGCGAGCCGCCCCCCTGCCCTCCCGGCGCCGTCACTTCGAGCAGACATTCGAGCCGCTCGCGCCCGGAACACGGCGGAACGACCGGACCGCGATGGGCGCCCGGACCGGCTCGGTTCCCGTCACGACAAGAGGGAGGACTTCCATGCGTATATCCCGGACAGGTCCCGCACGCCGGTGGCTGCGGTGGCGTGACGGTCCCGCCTTGCGGATTCCCCCGGGTGCGGACGACGTGGAGAACGCCAGCCGCAGGTTCCTCATGTACGGAGTGCTGCCGTTGTGGTTCGTACCCGCCGTGGCGGACTGGGTGATGCACCGGCGCACACGGATCGAGGAGACCAGCGGCGTACGGGAGTCGGCGGTGCACGCGTTGATGATGACCGAGGCCGGCATCCCGGTCGTGGCGGGCCTGGTCGCGAAGGTCAACCCGTTGGTGCTGTCCTTGATGGGCGGCGCGGCCGTCGCGCACGGCGCGACCGCGCTGTGGGACGTCACGATCGCCACACACGACCGGGAAGTACACCCGGTGGAGCAGCACATCCACAGCTTCCTGGAGGTGCTGCCGTTGTCGGCGGCAGCCTTCACCGCCTGCCTGCACTGGGACAAGGTGCGGGCCGGCCTGCGGAACGGCAAGGAGGCCGCCGCGGACGACTGGAAGCTCGTACCCAAGGATCAGCCTCTTCCCGCCGCGTACCTCGCGTCGGTCGGTGCGGCGGTGGGCCTCTTCGTCGCCTTGCCGTACGCGGAGGAGATGCTGCGCTGCGTACGGGCCCGGCGGGGGCGGATCGGCCATGCCGCATAAGCCGCGCATGAGGCCGGTCGTCTGGCGGCCGCCGCGGCCCCGCCGCCCGCCGACCGGGGCGGGAAGTCCCGCGCTGCCGCCCTTGCGGCTGCTCCCGCTCGACGGGGCCGGTCCCGAGCACCTCGCGCTCGACGCGTCCGGGAATCTACTGACCGGCGTGGCCGACGGCCGCATCCTGCGGGTGGACGCCACCACGGGGCGGGTGGAGGAGGTGGCCCGTACACGAGGTCGGCCTCTGGGGATGCACCTGCTTCCGGACGGCCGGCTTCTGGTCTGCGACGCCTACGACGGGCTGTTACGCGTCGACCCGGCGACCGGCACGGTGGAGACCGTTCTGACCGCGGCGGCCGGAGAACCGCTGAACCTGTGCAGCAACGTCACCGTCACCCGGGACGGCACCGTCTTCGTGAGCGACTCCAGTCGGCGGTTCCCCCTTCACCACTGGAAGGGCGACATCCTCGAACACTCCGGCACCGGCCGCGTCATCCGCTGGGTGCCGGGCAGCGCCGCGGAGGTCGTCGTGGACGGGCTGCAGTTCGCCAACGGCCTCTGCCTGGCTCCCGATGAGTCGTTCCTGGTCATGGCCGAGTCGGGGGCGTACCGGCTGCGGCGTCTGTGGCTCACCGGCGACCGGGCGGGTGCCACCGACCTCTTCGCCGACCGTCTGCCGGGGTTTCCCGACAACCTGACGACCAGCCGTGACGGCCTCGTCTGGGTGGCTCTGGCCGGCCCCCGCAACGCGCTCCTCGACTCTCTGCACCGCCACCACCCCGCGCTTCGAAGGGCTCTGTGGGCATTGCCCGGCGCCCTGCTGCCCGACCCCCGGCGTACGACACACGTACAAGGCCGGGATGCGCAGGGCCGTCTGGTGCACGATCTGCGGCGCCGCGCGCACAACTACCGCCTGGCCACCAGCGCCTTGGAACACAACGGGACGCTGTACCTGGGAAGCCTGGTGGAACCGGCGATCGCCACGGCACCACTGCCCTCCGCCCCGGGAGACGGGCCGGGAGAACCACCAGGCGTGAACGGCGTTCCGCGGGGCACACGTTCGTCTGGAGGTGGATGACATGGTTCCCTTGCTTCTGGTCCTACTACTCGCTCTGATCCTCTTCGGTGCCGGCTTCGCACTGAAGATCCTGTGGTGGGTCGCGGTCGTCGTGCTCGTGATCTGGCTCCTCGGTTTCCTCATGCGCTCCACCAACGCGGGCGGCGGGCGCGGCCGGTGGTACCGATGGTGACCTGACCCCGCCATAGCACGTCGTGGGCCGGTTCGGATCCGTGGGGATCCGAACCGGCCCACACCCTTCTCCGCCGGCTCCGCCGTGCCGGGTGGTGTGAGGCCGACGACGGGCGCGAGGAATCGCGGTCATCCCGAGGGGTACGCGCTCTCCCGACCGGGGGCAGGCATGCGGCCGCGCTGGGAACCCGCGCACCTCCGGCCCTTGCCCGTCCCCGGCCTGCCGCATCGGCCCCTGAGTGCGTCACGGTGCCGGTGCGGCCATCCCGGACCGGTCACGGCGTGCCGGCCCCCGCACCCCCGACACCGCCGCCGGCGTCCAGCCGGGAGATGCGCCGCTGCGCGGCGGACGCGGCGGCAACGTAGCGCGGGTCGGGAAGCAAGGCGTATTCACGCAGGCACGCCTCGGTGAACTTGATGACGTGCTCGTCGCCGTGTTCGGCGGCACGTGCGCCCAGATCGGCCACCGGGGGCAGGTCCGGGACTTCCGACCGCCAGGCCGCCGTGCCCTCGTCGCGCCGGTCGGTGGTGAAGACCAGCAGGAACGCAGCGTGCACCTGCCACAGCTGGGCCAGCGTCGGCTCGTACAACTCGTGCGGCAGATGCGGAAGGACGATGCGTACGGCGGCGGGCGCGGTGACACCGTGGATCAGCGGGACCGGAAACACCTCGGGGTGGCCCAGATAGACGTCGGCGAACTGGAGCGTCATCTCGCTCAGCAGCCGGGGGGCCTGCTCGGGAGCCAGCCACTCCAGCGACTCGGTGTAGCCGGGCAGCTCGGCGAGGGTGTCCAGGCGTCCGCGGGCCGTGGCAGGGCCCATCGGGCCGTCCGACGCCACGCGGGGCAGTGCGGCGACCGCGGCGGGCAGGGTGTGGGGGCCGACCAGTCGCGGGTGGCCGGGGAGCTCCGTATAACGGGCGGCCCAGTACGCCAGGCCTCGCGCCAGTTCCCGCAGTTGGAGCCGCGTCGGCTTGTCGCCGGCCGCGTACAGGCCGCGTACCGCGTGGGCGGTGCGGATGAGGCCGTGGGTCAGACCGGCGAACAGGCCCGGGATCAAGCGGGGCCACCAGCGGACGAGGACCTCCCGCCAGTGCGCCTCGGCCAGCTCCCGGACGAAGAGCAGCTCCCAGTCCCCGGCCCGGCCGAAGGCCCCCAGCGCGGAACGCCAGGAGGACTCGTCCATGGGGTCCAGGGCGAAGCGCGCGGTGGGCGGCTCGTGATGCTCCATCGCGCCCCGGTAGCGCCCGACCCATCGGGCGACCTCGTCCTCCTGCCCGAGCAGAGCCAGCGCCTCGGCGCCCATCGGGCCGTGGTTGGCGAGGTCGGCCCCCTGCCCGCGCTCGTACCCGAGATCGTCCATCCGCTCCAAAGCATCGTTGACCGCGTCGATGTAGCTGACCGAGGACACAGAACCCCACCCTTCGAACATCCCAATAGTTTGGAAATACAAACCATCTACACTCGCAGTATGCCGCACACTGACGAGGCCGGGAAGGCCCCCCGGAGGCCGACTCCCGACGAGATCGCCGTCGTCGGCCTCGTACCGCTGCTGGAACCGTTCTTCCGCGGGCCGGTGGTGCGGGGCCTCATGCCGGCTCCGCTGCGCGAGGCGATGGAGACGCACGGGCTGACGCCGCGCCACGGCGCCGTACTGCCGCAACTGCTGGCCGGACAACCGCTGTCCGTCAGCGAGATCGCCCGTCGGCTGCATGTGTCACTGCCCACCGCCAGCGAACTGGTCGGCGGCCTGAGCCGGGCGGGCATCGTGGAACGCACCGAGGATCCGGCGAACCGCCGCCGGATCCTGGTGTCGCTCGCCGAGGAGTTCCGCGCGCCGCTCGAAAGCTTCGTCGCCCGCCGCGGCGAGCCCTTGCTGCGCGCCTTGGACGGGTTGTCACCGAGCGAACGGGCGGGTTTCCTGGCGGGTCTTTCCGCCTGGGTGCATGAGGTGCAGAACTAGGCCGTTTCCTGACGGCGGCCTAAGTGCTGTGAGCGGCAACGTTCGGCGGTTGCCGGTGACGCCGCCAGGAGAGGGCCGGCATCCCCACGACACTCCACCGCTTGGGTGAACCCCGCCTCCGGTGCCCTCTCAGCGGGTAGGTCTCTCGCTGTCCCATGGGGACACTCGAACACCGTCCGCAGAGAGGCACGACCATGCCTCAGGGCATTGTGAAGTCGTTCAACGCGGAGAAGGGGGTCCGGTACGGTCGCGGGATTGTCTTCACTGCTGGAAGCCCATGAGGTTCGCGTGTGGCCTCCCCGGCGGCTCCCAGGCTGAGAGCAGGTTTCGTCATGGCATGTCGCATCAGTGAGCTCGTGCTCGGTTGCCGCGACCCTGAACTGCTGGCGCGGTTCTGGTGCGAGGTCCTGGACTTCGTCGTGCTCGATCGCGAGGACGACGGCACGCTGGAGATCGGGCCGCGCGAAGGGTTCGGCGGTCCGCAGCCGACGATCATCCTCAGTCGCAGGGACGAGCCGGAGAAGGGGAAGTCCCGGCTGCACATCGACGTCAACGCCACCGACCGCGATCAGGACGCCGAGCTCGAACGCCTTCTGAAGCTCGGTGTGCGCCCGGCCGACATCGGCCAGACAGGGCAGGAGCAGTGGCATGTCCTGACCGACCCCGAAGGCAATGAGTTCTGCCTGCTCAAGGCCCGCCTCAACCCACTCTGATGCGCATCGGTCGCGCCTCGGCACCAGGTACCTGGCGTTGACGAGGCGGCTTGACCTGACCGATGAGCAGTGGGCGCGGCTGGAAACGCTGTTGGGATCAGAGGGCGGGTGCGGGTCGGTGCGCCCTGGCGGGACTCCAGGACTGCTACGGCTCCTGGCGGGAGCTCCCGCCGACCGCGCCGTCGCCACGAAGCCGTCCTCCGCATCACCGTCATCAACGACCGGCTCCTGACTTCACTTCGGGACAGGCCCTGGACGGAGCCGTCGCGGTCCTGGCTCCCTGTAGGCGAACCAGGGCATGAAGAACTGAGTCGTGGGGCCGACCGCGAGTGCGTACAGCGCGGTGCCGGCACCCACGCTCCCACCGAGCAGCCAGCCCACGGCGAGCACGGTGATCTCCATCAGGGTGCGGACCAGCCGGATGGAACGCCCGGTCGCGGCGGCCGCGCCGGTCATCAGCCCGTCCCGGGGGCCGGGGCCGAAGCGCGCGCCGACGTAGACGGCGACGGACAGTCCGTTGACGAGGACACCGCCGAGGAGCAGAGCGATCCGGGCGGGAAGCCCGAGGTGGTGGGGGACGAGCAGGAGACCGAGGTCGGACGAGCACGCCAGGACGACGATGTTGGCGACGGTGCCGAACGTCGGCCGCTGCTTGAGGGGGATCCACAACAGCAGCACGAGAACACCCAGGACTGCACTGATCGTGCCGAAGCTCAAGGTGGTGTGGTTCTCCAGACCCTCGTACAGGACGCTCCAGGGGTTGACGCCCAGCGCGGCCCGGACCATGAGCGCGAGGCTGAATCCGTACAGGGCGAGGCCGATGAACAGTTGGGCCAGGCGCCGTAGCGGACGCTCGCCGAGGGACACGTAGGTGAGGGGCGGCGGGGGCGGGCTCGTCCGGGACCCGGGCGGTATCGCGGTGTGATCCTCCTGGCCGTACCGGAGTTCGCGCTCCGAGCGGTCCGTGATGTCTTGTCGCATACCTGGTTGCCTCCACCGTGTGCTTGGGCGCCTTCAAGGCCATTGGGGCAACTCTGTAGAGTGATCGGCCCAGATGGCATGGCCAATCCCCGGAGAATGGTATGGCTGAGACGAATCCGTTCCCGCGCGTGGACAGGGTGGGTCACACGGACCGGACCCTCGGGAGCCGGCAGCTCGCGGCGATGCTGCCCGACCCGGCGGGAGCGAGGCCCGCCTACCGGCATCTGGCCCAGGCGATCAGCGCGCTGATCCTGGACGGACGCATCGCGCTGCACATCAGGCTCCCCGCCGAACGGGAACTGGCCGCCGCCCTCGACACCAGCAGGACCACCGTCACCGCCGTGTACGACCTGCTGCGGGAGAGCGGTTACGCGCACAGTCGCCAGGGTTCCGGCACGTGGACGGCCCTGCCCGAGGGCCGCGCCCCCAGCGGCATCACCCGGCTCCTCGGGCCCCAGGACACCGCGATCGACCTGGCCAGGGCTGCCCCCGGGCTACCGGAACAGACGCTCGTCGACGCCCTCGCCCGCATCACCCCGCAACTGGCCGAGCACGCGCACACTCCCGGCTACCACCCCTACGGCCTGCCGGAACTGCGCGCCGCCGTAGCCGAGCGTTTCACCCGGCGGGGCCTGACCACCGTGCCCGAGCAGATCCTGGTGACCTCCGGCGCCCAGCACGCGCTCACGCTCGTCCTGGGGCTGCTCTGTCGCCCCGGCGACCGGGTCATGGTCGAGAATCCGTCCTACCCGAACGCTCTGGAGGCCATGCGCCGGGCCCGGCTTCGCACCGTGTCGGTCCCTGTGACCGACACCGGCTGGGATGTCGAGATCATCGGATCCACCCTGCGCCAGATGGTGCCCCAACTGGCCTATCTGATCCCCGACTTCCACAATCCGACCGGCTGCCTCATGCCCGAGGACGCGCGCGAGCGCGTCCTGCGCGCCGTGAGCCGCTCCGGCACCTGGCTGGTCATCGACGAGACCCTGGCGGACCTCGCCCTCGACATCCCCGCCCCGCAGCCCTTCGCCTCCCACCCCACGCCCGGTGGAACCGGCCAGGTCATCACCATCGGGTCGATGAGCAAGACCCACTGGGGCGGTCTGCGCATCGGCTGGCTGCGCGCGCCCGCGCGCCTCGTCACCGAGCTCGCCGGACAGCGCGTCGCCACCGACATGGGCGGCTCGGTCCTGGATCAACTCCTGGCCCTCACCCTGCTGGACCGGGGCGGGGAACTCCTGCCGTCCCGGCTGGAACAGCTGCGCCGGCAGCGCGCCGCCCTCGCCGCGGCCCTGTCCGCGCACATCCCGCAGTGGACCTGGCAACTGCCGCCCGGCGGCCTGTCGCTGTGGGTCGACCTGGGCGCGCCGGTCGCCTCGGCGCTGGCCGAGCGGGCGCTGGACAAGGGGGTCCGGATCGAGAGCGGTGCCTACTTCGCCACCGACCCGGGCATCTTCGAGCAACGGCTCCGCATCCCCTACACGATGCCTCCGGACACGCTGCGCGAGGCCGTACACCGCATGGCCGCCGTCCTCGCGGACGGCCTCCCGCCTTCGCCCACCAGCCGCCGACCGCACTGGGTCGTCTGAGGCCGCCACCCGGACGGGCATCCCGAGGCGGGGTGCGCGGGTGGGCCGGCACCCGGAACGCGCCGTCGCGCGGTCCGGCTGCTAGCAGCCGCCGCCGGCCGACTCGCGGGCCTCGACCCGACGCTGCGGCGTCTCGCGGATCCCGGTCATGACTGCCGTCGGCCGGTGGTCCTGGCGTCTGCCCGCCTTCGCGACAACTTCGCCCCGGCGTTGGCCGAAAGCCGCCTCGTGTGCAACTCCGCCGCCGCCCGGAACGTTCTCTCACATGTATCTGTATTCAGATCATATTGGAGGTACGTCATGCGACGGCTGACAACAGCGGCCGCGACACTCGTGCTGGCGGGCGCGGGGCTCGCGGGCACGGCCGGTACGGCCGGCGCCACGACCGGCCAGGCAGGGAAGGCTCCCACGGCCACCGCCTGCTCGACCGTCTGGGGCAGCGGCGACAAGACGGCCAGGGACTCCGGCTCCAAGCCGCTGAAGAACATCACGACCGGCCGGCACGCATGCTACGACCGCATGGTCTTCGACATCGGCGGTGCGACGGGCAAGCTCGGCTATCACGTCGGTTACGTCAGCGCGTTCCACCAGGACGGATCCGGTGACCTGATCCCCGTCGGCGGCGGCGCCATCCTGCAGGTGTACGTGAACGCTCCGAGCTACTCCCCGGCGACCGGCAAGCCGACCTATCCCGGCAAGGCCGGACAGCCGCTGCCGGGTGTGAACATCGCCGGATACAAGACGTTCAAGGACACCCGGTTCGGGGCGAGCTTCGAAGGACAGACCCAGGTGGGCCTGGGCGTCCGCGCCAAGCTGCCCTTCCGGGTGCTGCAGTCCGGCGACCGGCTGATCGTGGACGTCGCGCACACCTGGTGACCCAGCGCGACACCCGGGGCCGTCGGGCCGCACCCGGAGTGCGGCCCGACGGCCCCTGCTGCTGTACGCCCTGAGCCGCCTGTCCGGGCGGCCGGGCCCGGCGGCTGTGCCGCACGGCGATCACGTTCCGTGAATCAAGTGTCCGAATACCGGACGAGCAGACCGGACCGTCGCCCGCTTGCTCATACTCGTGGCTTCCAGATCTCGCATAATGGACAGGCACGACCATGAGCCGGACACTTCACTCTCCTCCCCCGCAGGCCGAGGCCTCCCCGCAGCAGGGTTCCCCGCTGTCGAACGGACTCAAGCAGCGGCACCTTTCGATGATCGCCCTCGGCGGCGTCATCGGTGCCGGCCTCTTCGTGGGCTCCGGCGCGGGCATCGCCGCGGCCGGCCCGTCGATCGTGCTCGCGTACGCCGCGTCCGGTCTCCTCGTGATGTTCGTGATGCGGATGCTCGGCGAGATGTCCGCCGCCAATCCCGCCTCCGGCTCCTTCTCCGTCCACGCGGAGCGCGCGATCGGCCCGTGGGCCGGTTTCACCGCCGGCTGGATGTTCTGGACCCTGCTGGTCGTGGGGGTGGCGGTCGAGGCGATCGGCGCGGCCCACATCATGCAGGGCTGGTTCCCGGGCACGCCGTCCTGGATGTGGGTGCTGATCTTCATGGCGCTCTTCTGCGGAACCAATCTGGGCGCGGTCGCGAACTTCGGTGAGTTCGAGTTCTGGTTCGCCGCCCTGAAGATCGGCGCCATCGTGCTCTTCCTGGGCCTCGCCACGCTCGCGATCCTGGGCCTCCTGCCCGGCAGCGACTCCCCCGGCAGCGCGCACCTCCTCCACGACGGCGGCTTCCTGCCCAACGGCGCGGACGGGCTGCTCGCCGGACTGCTGGCCTCCGTCGTCGCCTACGGCGGCCTGGAGACGGTCACCATCGCGGCCGCCGAGTCCCAGGACCCGGTGCGCGGTGTGGCCAAGGCCGTGCGCACGACGATGTGGCGGATCGGCATCGTGTACGTCGGCTCGATGCTGGTGATCGTCACGCTGATCCCGTGGAACGACAAGGCCGTCACGGAACAGGGCCCGTACGCGGCCGTGCTCGACCGCCTCGGTGTCCCGGCCGGCGGCGAGATCATGAACGTGGTCATCCTGATCGCCCTGCTGTCCGCGATGAACGCCAACATCTACGGCTCTTCCCGCATGGCCTACTCGCTGGTCGCGCGCGGCCAGGGCCCCAAGGCCCTGGGCAAGGTCAGCGGCGGGGTGCCGCGCCGCGCGGTGCTCGCGTCGTCCGCGTTCGGCTTCTTCGCCGTCCTGCTGTCCCTCTGGTGGCCCACCACCGTCTTCGCCTGGCTGCTGAACATGGTCGGCGGGGTCGTGCTGGTCGTGTGGGGCTTCATCGCGGCCTCGCAGTTGCTGCTGCGCCGTCGGCTGGAGCGCGAAGCGCCCGAGAAGCTGGTGGTCCGGATGTGGGGCTTCCCGTATCTGACGTGGGTGACGCTGGCCGGTGTCGCCGGGGTGCTGGTCCTCATGGCCCTCGACGCGGACACCCGGGTGCAGGTGTACTTCACCGGTGGCCTGGCACTGGCCCTGGCCGTCACCGGCTACCTGCGGCAACGGACCGCCTCGGCACACTGAGGATCCGACGCCAGGGGCGCGAAGCCCCGACTCCACACCCCGCTTGGCCCTGGCTTCCGCCAGGGCCAAGCCCCGTTGCAGCCCCTGGGCCGCGTCCGCGGATCCCCGCTGCCGCGGGCCACGCCGGAGGGCGCCTGCCGGAGATCCGCCGGACGCGGCTAGCTACCGCCTGCTCCGGGCAGATACGGCCCCGGGCGCCGCGTGGCCCAGAACGCACCCCGGATGACCGCCTCTTTGACGCGTGCCGACGCGCGTCCGGTGAGGACGGCGGCGACCGGGCTGTCGTCGGGGCGCGTGAATTGGATGAGCCCGTCCCGGCGGCCGAGGCTGATGTTCTGCCCGGCGTAGCGCAGCCGCAGGGGCGCGGGGGCACGGCCGGTCAGGATCGCGGTGACGGTGTCCGCGACGTGCCTTCCCATGGGAATTCCGGTCTGGCAGGACATGCGGGACGCACTGCCGTCGGGCCCGTGCGCTCCCGCGGCGTCACCCGCCGCGAACACCTCGGGGTGGGAGACCGACCGCAATGCCGCGTCGACGCGGATCACTCCGCGCGCGTCGACGGCGATACCGGCGTCGCGGGCCAGGCCGGGGACGCGGACGCCGGCCGCCCAGACGACGGTGTCCGCCGGGATCTCCGTACCGTCGGCCAGGGCGAGACCGTGCGCGGCGACCTCGGAGACCCGGGTGTGTTCACGCAGGGTGATGCCGCGACGGTCGAGCGCGTCGCGCAGATAGCGTCCGCCCCGGTCCGAGAACCCGGCGCCGAACGCACCGCCGGTGACCAGGTGCACCGAGAGCCCCGGATGGCTCTCGGCCAGCTCGGTGGCCACCTCGATGCCGGTCAGTCCCGCGCCGACGACTGCCAGCGTGCCCCGGGCATCCCTCATCCGGCCGCGCAGCCGGACCGCCTCGTCGAAGGCGGCCACCGACGAGGCGTAGGCGGTGGCGCCGGGAACCGTGGCGGTGTCGGTCGCGCTTCCCAAGGCGTAGACGAGCGTGTCGTACCCGACCCCGTACGGGGCCCCGTCGAGCCGTACGGCCCGGTTCTTCGTGTCGACCGCGGTCACCCGGGCGACGACCAATTCGATGCCCGTGCCGGCCAGGAGCGGCCGGAGGGGCAGTTCCCGCAGCGGCCGACCGGCTGCCAGCTGATGCAGCCGGACGCGCTCGACGAACCGGTCCGCCTCATTGACCAGCGTGATCCGTGCGCCGGTGCGGCGCAGTTGCCGTGCCATGCGTTGGGCGGCGCCGAGTCCGGCGTAACCGGCTCCCAGAACCACGATGTGGTGCTTCATCGATCCTCCCGTTCAGCGGCGGTCGTGTCCTCCTTGAACCGGTGAGCGGGTGGATGCGTGACGATGACGGATATGAGGTGGGTCACATGAGCTGAGAGGTCGCGAAGGCGAGCTTGCCGGGGTTGAGGACCGTACGGACGGCGGTGACCCGGCCGTCCTCGATGTCCGGCACGACGACGGCGATCAGGGTCCGGTCCACGAGGACGAGCACGCCGGGCTCGCCGTTCACCTCGGTGGACTCCAGCCGGACCAGTGCCGCCTCCGGCCGTGCGGACAGCCCGAGCAGGTAGCGGAGCACCTTCTCGCGCCCGCTGATCGGCCGCCGCGCCGCGGACACCCGGCCTCCGCCGTCGGCCCAGGCGACCACATCCTCGGCGAGGAGCCGTTCGAGTCCGGCCACGTCCCCTTCGACGGTGGCGGCGAAGAACCGCTCCACGATCCGGCTGCGCTGTTCGGCGTCGACCGGCAGCTGTCGGCGCGGGCGTCCGAGTTGCTCCCGTGCCCGGCTGTGCAGCTTTCGCGAGTGGGCCTCGTCGACGCCGAGGACGGCGGCGATCTCCCGGTGACTGTGCTCGAACGCCTCACGCAGGACGAACACCGCACGCTCGGCGGGAGTGAGCCGCTCCATCAACGTGAGCAGCGCCATCGACACCGACTCCCGTTGCAAGGTGGTCTCCAGGGGACCGAGCGCCGTCCGGCCGCCGTGCGTCAGCACGGGCTCCGGCAGCCACGGCCCGAGGTACTGCTCGCGCCGGACGCGCGCCGAGGCGAGGTGGTTCAGGCAGAGGTGGGTCAGGACGGTGGTCAGCCAGGCGGCCGGTGTACGGATCGCCTCCCGGTCGGCGGCGTTCCACCGCAGAAAGGTGTCCTGTACGGCGTCCTCGGCTTCGCTCGCCGCTCCGAGCAGGCGGTAGGCGAGTGAGAACAGCCGGGGTCGGTATGACTCGAACTCTGCGGCGAGGCCCACGCTCATGCCCGCAGAATGCCAGGTCAGGTCCGCGCGTCACCACAGCGCGCCGGGCGATGTGGGTCACAGCCGTCAGACGGAACGGGTGCGCGCGTCGGCTGCCTCCAGTTGCTCGGCGATCCGGTGCGCGTCACCGCACCAGCCACCCGCGTACAGCGGCTGGTCACGGCCGAAGCGCGTGGCGCGGAAAGAGGTGAGGACGTCGGCTGCCTCACGAAGGGTGCACTGCGTGCGGCCGAGGAGCTCGCGGACGGCGACGACGGCTTCGACACTGTGCACGCTGCGCAGGACGAGCCACTCTTCGACCGCCTCCATCCCTCCTCCTTCCCGCTGTTCGTACAGCGTCTCCGTCAGATACAGGAAGGAAGCGGCGAGTTGCGCGTACACCCCTTCCTCCGCCGGGGCGAAGGCAGGGGCGAGGGCGAGGGCGAAGCGGGTCAGGAAGGCGGCGTCGTCGTCGGGGAAGTCCGGGTGGTCCTTGCGGAACTCGTACCAGTCGGCCTCGGCCGCCTGGTGGAGGATGTGGCTCAGGAAGAGGGGCGAGCCTTCGGGGTACTCGCCCGCCGCCACCAGGACGCGCTGGAGGAGCTCGTAAGGGAGGCGGGTGTTCTCCGCGAGGAGCACGGCGTCGTAGAGGTCCTTCGCCTCGGGGTGCCGGTCCGTCACCAGCCAGAGGATCTTCCACGCGAGGGAGAGTTCCGGGCTCGCCGCCATGAGAACGGCGGGCGCGCCCGGGCCGCGGCGCGGGACCGTGGTGGGTACGGCCTGGGCGGGGAGGGTCTCGTTGAAGACGAAGTCGAGCTGGACCGTGCCCGGCGGGGTGTCTTCGGCGGCCGTCCAGGGCAGCACGAGCCGGCGGCCGGGCACCCGGTCGTAGGTCCATATCTCGTCGCTGACCGCTCCCGCCGCGTCGATGCGGACGGGGCCGCCGGCCTCCCGCGAGAGTTCCTCCGCCCTGCGCGCGATGCCGTCGAGCATCGCGGCCGTGCGGTCGTCCTCGAGGTGCCAGGTGTCCGGGACGACCACGAAGTCCAGGTCTCCCGGCTCGCGCGCCGCTTCCCCGAACCACGCCTTCAGCAGCACACTGCCCCGCAGCACCAGGTGCTCGGCCCACGGCGAGCCCGCGACCGCGGCGAGCACGTGGTCCAGTGCGTGGCGCCGGGCCGCGCCCCACTCCCGGCCGGTGCGCGCGTCGGTGAACTGCGGTTCGCTCAGCCGCATCCCCATCACGTGGTGGTTGGCCGCGGGATCGTACGCCGGGCGCTGCAGGACGCCTCGGCCGGGTACCGGGAGCAGGGTGTGCGGGAAGTCCTTGGCCGCTCGGGTCGCCTCTTCCGGCGGGAGCTGGGGGACGACCGCCGTGTCGTCCCAGGGCCCGTGGGAGAACCGCTCCCATGGTGTCGCCGTCATGCGTCTGTCCTCTCCTCGGTGATCCAGCCCGCGTCGAGCGATGCGTCGCTGTCGTGGACGACGAACTCCCGCTCCACGGACGCCACATCGTGACCGCTGCTTCGGAGCTCCGCCACCAGCGCGTCCAGCCGCTGTCCCGCCGTTCGTCGGCCGACGAGCCGGCAGCGCTGTGTGACGAAGCGCTCGGCACGGCCGTCCGCCCGCAGCCGGCGGGCGTTGCGCGAGAGGTGGGCGGTGTGGGCTGTGGCGAGCTCCGCCAGCGCGGAGGTGTCCGCGCCCGGCGTGAGCAGCAGCTTGACGTGATGCTCGAAGTAGTACCGCGCTCCGAGGGCCGCCGCGGCCTCGTCGGTGTCCGGCACCCCGTCGGCCCACGGGGATGCCTCGATCTTCGTCCGTGCCACGTCGAAACCCGCGGCCCGCAGCCGGCGGCCGGCATCCTCGACGGTTTCCCGGACGGCCGGAAGCGCTCCGGACTCCCGCAGGGTGAGCATGGGCTGGTGCGGAGTCCGCCCGCGGTCCAGCACGATGTCGACGAACCCCATGCCATGGGCGGCCGCGTACCGCTCGAGCGCTTCCGTCTCCGGGGACGGTGACAGCGGCTGGGGCGAGCTGGAGCGGACGGTCACATGGGCCTCGAAGGCCCCGCTGAACAGCGGAGGGGCGGTTACGTTCGGTATCACCCGCACATGATTCCAGACCGCTGGGACACCGCCGTCCGGCGGCCGTCGGTCAGAAATGCGTGCCTGTGGGCAGTCCGTCGAGGGCGGCGGGCCGCGGACGGATCGGCGGGGTGGTGTCCTTGAGTTCGGCGGCCAGCCCCGGGGCGGGGCGCGGGATGGCGCCGAAGTCGGTGTCGCTCCCCGCCTCCAGCCTGCGTACCGCGTCGGTGAGGTGGGTGGTGTTCGTCCGCCACGGCGCACCGGGCGGGTACACCTGCGTACCGCCGGCCGGCCGGTCGGATCCTTCTCCCCAGGAAGGCCGGGGGTCGGTGTCGGACGCTCCGTAGCGGCTCGGTGGGGTGTCGCCCTTGACGCGGGTGGGGGCTTCGCCGGGGAACACGTCGCCTCCTTGCCCGTGGAGCTCGGTGGCCTGGGTGAACCAGTGCCGGGCCGCGTCCCGTTCGCTGTGCCGCAGGTGGTGCAGGTACAGGCAGTGGGCGGCGGTGGCGGACTCGGCGCCGGCGGCGAACTGCCACCAGAACACCGCGCCTTCCTGGCGGTCGGCGAGGTGGAGCAGGCAGGCGAAGGTCAGCGCGCCGACGGGTTCGATCCTCGCCGGGTCGTCGACCAGCAGGGCCATGGAGGCGATGGCGGAGCGGTCGTGCGCGACCCTGGACGACAGCGCACCCAGTTCGTCGGCCGCGCGGGCGTGGAGCGCCGTGCGCTGGCCGTGCGGCAGACCGTCGGGTGGGGTCCAGCGGCCGCCTCCGAGGCCGTGGCGGATGGCTCGGGCATGGCGGTCGAGGGCGTTGGCCCTGTCCAGGACGACGCGGGCGGCGATGCGGCGCAGGGCGGCCTCCTCGTCGTAGTCGTCGAACTGTGCGGTGAGGACGTCGGCTCGGGCCAACAGCTCTCCGATCGAGGCGAGTTCCTCGCGGCCGCTCGTGTGACGGGTGTGAATCATTCAGTCCTCCTCTTCCGTGGCCCAGTCGATCCGCAGGTCACGAGCCAGCCGCCGGCGGGCTCCGCGCACGTGGGAGCGGACCGTGGCGGGCGACAGTCCCATGATCCCGGCGACTCGCCGCACGGGGTAGCCCAGCACGAAGTGCATGACGACGACGTCGTACTGCCGGTCGGGGAGCCGGGTGATCGCCGCGTACAGGCCCAGGGCGGATTCCAGGACGCCCAGGCGGGCACGGGTCGCCTCCCGCACCGCGGCGAAGGCCGCCGTCTCGACGAGGGCGACGTCCCGTCCCCGGGCCGCCAGCAGTTTGGCGATCTCCTCCCGGAGGGTGGCCAGGGCGAAGGCGGGGACGCTCGGTCGGCGCAGCACCTCCCCCCAGATCAGGGCCAGTTGTCCGAAGACCTCCTCCACGACCCACTCGGCATCGGCGGTGCTTCCGAGCTGGATGTGGGCGTACCGCAGATATGCCTGGTGATGGACGGAGAAGAAAGCAAGGAAATCAGCCGGTAACGCGGCTGACAGGTCCTCCCCCAGGACCGGGCGGGGCTGGTCAGCCATGATGGGCCCTCCTCCGGTCCGGCGGCATGTGGTCTTTCACGGACGTGTCCCTTTCACCGGTCGACAGCGCCACCCCCTCGGCGCCCAGGGGCCGCTGGGCCCTCACTGACCAGCTAAGCGAAAACCCGGCCCGATCGTGCAGTCCATGTCAGGAACGCTTCAGAACCGGGCGCACTCACCCCTCCGCGCGCCCCCACCCGGCTCTCACCGCGCCAGGAGCGGCGCCGGGAATACGTGTCCTTCACCCACTTCGACCGGTTGGACACCGGGTGCCTACGACTTGACACGGAAAACGAGTGAGGGAGACACCATGTCGAACCATCCGAAATCAGCCCAGGGCGGGCAGGTTGGGCGCCGCCCACCGCCGCCGGAGCCGCAGGAGATCGCGTACCAGGGGGCGGGGACGAGGAACGCGTTCGAGGAGACGTCGTTCCTTCGTCTGTGCGGGAAGATTCCCCAACTGGTGGGACGGATCGGCCGCATGGCGTGGGAGATCGATCCCCGCGCCGTGCTGATCATGATCTTCGCCCAGGTTGTGTCGGGGGTGTCGGCCGCCGTGGTCCTCGCCGCCACCGCGCAGGCGATGGTGCCGATCCTGGGCGGCGGCCTGGTGCCCGACCGGGTCCGGGACGCCCTGCCGGCGCTCGTGGTGGTCGCGGCCGCGGCCTCCACCGCCCGCCTCACCTACGCGCTGGCGCAGTGGGCCGAGCAACGACTCAAACCCAGGCTCGCGACCTCGGCGGACGTGGCGCTCGTGGAGGCGATGTGCTCGGTCGAGCTGTCCGCGTTCAACGACCCCGTGTTCGCCGACGAGCACGAAGCCGCCGAGTCCGGGGCGGTGCGCGTCGATCGCATGCTCTACGACGCGCAGTTGTTCATGTCCTCGCTCATCCGCCTGGTCGCCGCCGGCGGGGTGCTCACCATGCTCCATCCCCTGATGCTGCCCGTCCTCGTCCTCGCGGTGCTGCCGGCGGGCGTGGGCGCGGTGGCCGAGGCCAAGGTCGAGTACCAGGTGCACTTCGCGACGAACTCGGGCCGCAACGTCAAGGGCATGATGCGCTGGCACGTCACCACGTCGAGGCTGGCGGACGAGGTGCGCGGCAACAGCATGCGCTCGTACCTGATCTTCTGGTACCGGACGATGTCGGCCCGCATCGACGCCAAGGTCATGGACGCCGCGCCGCGCATGCTGCGGATCAATCTCCTCTCCGCCGCGATCGGTGGCGTGTGTCTGCTGGGCGCGTGGGCCATGCTCGTGTGGCTGACCGTCACCGGACGGGTGTCCCTGGCCGTCTCCGCGACCGCCGTCGTCGCGGTCCGCACCGCGCTGATGGCGCTGTCGAACGTCGTGCACTACGCCACGAGCCTGTTCCAGACGACTCTGTACCTCGGGGACTGGCGGCGCTTCGTGGACAAGGCGCGCTCCCTGGCTCCCCAACGCGGCGGCGTCGTCGCCCCGGTGTGCCCGGAGCGGATCCGGATCAACCAGGTGTCGTACTCCTACCCGGGCAAGACCCGCCCGGCCGTCGACGGGCTGTCGCTCACCTTGAACCGTGGGGAGGTCGTGGCGGTCGTCGGCGAGAACGGGTCGGGGAAGTCCACCCTCACGCGCCTGCTCACCGGACTGTTCACCGCGGAGAAGGGCACGGTGTGCTGGGACGGCGTGAACCTGGCCGAGGCCGATCCCGACACCGTGTGGGAGCGCACGGGTGTCGTGACGCAGTTCTTCGCGCACTGGCCGCTCTCGGTCCGGGAGAACATCACCCTCGGCCAGCCGGTGACCTGGGACGACGACCGGGTGTGGCGGACGATCGACGAGGTCGGTATGCGCGAGGCCGTCGAAGAGCTGCCCGACGGCCTGAACACCTTGCTCGCCCGGGAGTTGTGGGGCGGCAGCGATCTGTCCGGCGGCCAATGGCAACGCATCGCCTGCGCCCGTGCGCTGTACCGACGGCCGGCCGTGCTCGTGCTCGACGAGCCGACCAGCGAGATGGACGCCCGCGGCGAGCACAGGATCTTCCAGGAGCTGAAGAACGTCGCCGACGGCCGTATCACCATCGTCGTCACACACCGTCTCGAGAACACCAGGATCGCCGACCGGATCATCGTGATGGAGAAGGGACGCATCACGGAGAACGGATCCTTCGACCAGCTCCTCAAGGCAGGCGGGCTGTTCCAGGAGCTGTACGCCCTCAGCCAGGACAGGTGACGGAGATCCGGGCCACGCCTTCTGCCCGGATCCGGACGACCGCGTGCACCGGCCGTTCCAGGTCGGCGGCAGCCGATCCGATGGGCAAAAGTGCCAGTAGGTGCCGCTGAGCAGCACAGGTGGCGGCGATGTCGTCGGCCTCCGGGGTCTCCCGGGGGCCGACGACACGGCGGCCCGGCCCGGGTTCCCGGACGCCGGTGGCCCCCTTCCACACTTACGGCAGGGGCGCCCCCGAGGGCGGCAGGTGCCGGGCGAAGAACGAAAGCACGTGGTCGCGCACCGCGGGCACCGACTGTGCCGGGTCGATCGCTCCGACCAGCTTGATCCGGCTGTCGGCGGTCATCAGCCCGGCGGCCTGCAACTGGGGTGCCATGGCCGCGTAGTCGGTGAACACCCAGTGCGTGGCGTTGTCGAGCTGCCGTCTGCGGGTGTGTCCCCCCGGGTGGGCGAGCATGGCCGACCAGGAACGGTCGATGTCCTCGTCGCGGAAGCCATCGGTGCCCAGCAGGAGCAGCGGCCGGTCCACCCCGTGCCGGGCGACGGGGAACAGCTTGCCTGCCCGGCCCGGCTTGCCCGGCGGATGGTTCAGATAGCCCTCCAGATTGACCGCCGCCCTGATGCGACGGTCCTCGTACATCGCCTCGGCCGCGGTGGTGCCTCCGGCCGAGTGGCCGTACATGCCCACGCGCCGCAGATCCAGCGCACTGCCGAGGTTCTCCGGCAGTGCGCGTCGCTCCGCGTCGGGAAGGTGTCCGGCTGCCATGGCTTCCAGCTTGTCCAGCACGAACCGGGTGTCGGTGATCCGGGTGTCGATCGCGGTGCGGAAGAGGCCCGGATCCGTCCTGGGATCTCCCCGGAAGACCGTCGGGCGGACCTTCTCCCTGTGTGGCGTCCCGGTCGGGAAGTCCACCTCGCTCGCATCGCCGGGGTGATCGACGGTCACCACCACGTAGCCCCGGCTCGCCAGTTCCTCGGCGGTCGCGGTGCCGAGGGTGCGCGGGTCGCCGCCCCCCGGGCTGTAGAGCAGCACCGGTCGCCGTACCGACTGCGCGGGCGCGCCCGTGTGGGCGTGGGTCGTGGTGGCCGCCCAGTTCACCCCGGCCTTCGGCAGTCCCGGGTGGATGGCGGGGTCGATCACTGCGAAGAGTTTCGCGGCGTCCTTGGTCATCTGCCGTGCGACCGGGTAGCCGCGAACGGTGCGGGCGGGGTAGAAGACGCTGACCATCACTTCCCGGACGGGGATGGTGGGATCCCACGGGTCTCGCCTGGTGTGATCGACCAGGTGCAGCGTGGTGGTCCCGATCCGGTGCGGGCCGGTCGGCGCCGGCAAGCGCACGGTGACGTCGTCCGCGGTCCGGGCCCGTGCGACGCCGCCGGTGCCGGTGCCGGTGAGCAACAGTCCGGCGGCCAGCACGACCGATTTCGCGACGGTCCGCCGGTCCACTGCGGCCGTCACAGCACGACCCGCTCGGCCCACCCGCTCGCTGTCGCCGGGCTGTTGACGAAACATGGCACTCCCCTTGTGTCCCTGTGGCGCGAGTCCTCGCGCCTTGCGGCGGCCCCCGCAGGAATGACCGGGGGCATGGCTGGGATGCTGGCAGTCGGCGGGGAGGGCAGGCGAGGGTTGAGGCCCTGGCCGAAACGATGGCGCAGCGCAGCGAGGGAGAGTAGTGATCCGGATCCGATTCACGGCCGCCGACTTCGCCCGGGTCCGTCTCGCGCCCCGGCCGGCCCCGTTGCAGGAACTGAACGCGGCACTCGCCATGATGTGTCGTCGCGACGACGAGCTGCTCTTCGGCCGCTGGAGACGTCGGTTGCTCCGTTCCCTGCCCGGTGCCGTCGAGCCACTGGCGGACCTGGTGCCCGCGGCGGAGGCTCCGAAGTTCATCGACGTGTTCAGCGACGACCTGAAGGAGGGACTGAACACCGTCCGGACCGCGCAGCCCGGCCTGGTCCGCTCCGAGATCGAGCGGGTCTACGCCACGTCCCCGTCCCCGGCTCCGTTATGGATCCGCGATCTGCACCGTGGTGGTGCCGATGCCTGGCAACGACTCCGCCGCGCCCAGCAGGCCGCCTTCGAAACGGTGCTGCGTCCGGTGTGGCCGTTGGTCCAGGATCTGCACCAGGCGGAGTTCACCCGCCACGCCCTGGCCGTGGCCGAGCACGGCGTCGGCGCCGCGCTCCGCGCGCTCGTCCCCGGCAGCCGACTGCACCAGGATGTCTGGGAGTTCGACGGCCACGGCGAGGGGGACATCGAGCTCCGCGGGCGCGGCTTGCTGCTGCTGCCCACCTTCCACTGGACGGGCCGGCCCATCACCGCCGACGTGCCCGGTCACTCCTTGGCCCTGACCTACCCGGCGGGCCCGGGCCTGCCGCTCCCGCCGACCGGCGCGGGCGACCGACAGGACGCGCTGGCGGGGGTGCTCGGGCGAACGCGCCTCGACCTGCTGCTTCTGCTGGCGGAGGAGCACACCACGAGCGACCTGGCCCGGCGGCTGGGCGTCAGCAATGCCACCGTTTCCGCCCACACCGCGGCGCTGCGTGGTGCGGGGCTGATCACCACGGTGCGCGCCGGGCGGGCGGTGCTGCACCGGCGCACCGATCTGGGGAGTCTGCTGGTCCGGCGACACGGTGGAATGTGACAGGCTGACAGCACGTCACTGAGCCCACCCGAGGAGCACCGACGACGTGGGGATACGTACCGTTGCCCCATGCCTTCACTCCAGCGCCTGCGCCCCGACCACGCCCCCGCCCTGCTCGCGTTCGAGCAGGAGAACCGGGCCTATTTCGCCGCCTCGGTCCCGGACCGTGGCGACGACTACTTCACCCAGTTCGACGCACGGCACAGCAGTCTGCTCGCGGAGCAGGACGCCGGACTGATCCACTTCCATGTGCTGGTGGACGACAGTGGGGAGGTGCTGGGGCGGATCAACCTGGTCGATGTGGCGGACGGTTCCGCCGAACTCGGATACCGGATCGCCGAGAAGGCCGCCGGTCGGGGTCTGGCCACGTCCGCCGTCCTGCGGGCATGCGCCCTGGCCGCCACCCACTACGGTCTGACCACGCTGCGGGCCGCCACGACCGTCGACAACGCCGGCTCACGGGCCGTACTGGCCCGTACCGGGTTCGTGCCCACCGGCGAGGTCCTGCTCGGCGGCCACCCGGGGATCTCCTACAGCCGGGACCTGGGCGAAGCCCTCGACGGCGCCACCCGATAAACACATACACACGCACATGTGGGCCCCGCCGGAAGCGGGGCCCACAGGCGTGAGGCGGGTGCTAAGGGCCCTCCTCCGCGGGCTGTCAGGTGCGGTAGGCGAAGTAGACCGAGCCGGGGTTGGAGGCCACGATGCTCGCCACGGACTTCCGGTACGTGTTGGTCGAGTGGTAAGTCAGGTACGGGACACCGCTCCTGCTCCGGTAGGTGGTCATCATGGAGTGGTCCTTCGAGCCGTCCCGCTCGAAGTCCATCTGCAGGATGTCACCGACGTCCAACTGGTACACGTTCGACAGGTTGGTCGCCCGCTTGGCGGAGAGGGTGAACCACGCCCACTCGTTGGCCCCCACCCAGGATGTGGTCTGGTTGGAGGAGTTGTACCACCAGTTGCGGTAGTCCGAGTACGTGCCGGAGTCGTCCTTCCAGCCGCCCGCCTTCAGGGCCTGGCTGATGAAGTTGGTGCAGTCACCACCGGCGTCGTTGAACTTCCGGTACGCGGGGTTGTAGTTCTTCCAGTACTTCTCCGCGTAGGCCGCCATGGCCGCGTAGTTGTAGCCGGAGGTTCCCGAGGTCTTCCGCACCGTCCGCGTCGTCCATGACGTGGAGGCGGGGGTGCCCTTGGGCGGAGATCCCGCGCTCGCCACGGCAACCGTCACGGGCTGGTTGATCGCCCGGGGGCCGTCGTCCTTGGGCTTGATGCCCGTCAGTTCCCACTTCCCGCCCGACGTGACGGCGAAGTTCATTTCGTGGTGGGCCTGGAAACCGGTCGTCGCCGGCTCGTCACCGCGGATCTTCTTGTACGTGAGCGTCGTGGTCTCGGTGACCTGGACCGTGGCCCGCCCGTTCTTGACGCGCGGCGTGCCCGTGGTGACCTTGGTGTCGGCGGCGGTGTACGCCTCACCCAGGGCGGCGAGCCGGGACTTGCGGGTGCGGAGCGAGGACAGCGCGGTGTCCTCCGCCCGTGCGAGGCCGGCCGACAGGCGCACGTTGCTGTCGAGCAGCAGCGGCGCCCGGCGCACCGACCGGGTGTCCAGCAGCGCCGCCGTGCGCTCGGTCAGTACGGCGTCGGCTATGCGGCCGAAGGACTTGGCTGCCGCATCGCTGTCCGGCGTGTTTCCCGCCGCCGCGTTCGCCGCGGAGGCGGGCAGAAGCACGGCCGACACGGCCACCGTCAGGACCGCACCGACCGCGGATCTGAACGTCGATGGATTCACTATGTTCCCCTTGTCACCCCGTCCGGACGGACCGGGGGACGGCATCTTCGCACGAAGTTCCGCTTTTCGTATATGTGATCGTTTCATGGTTCGGCCACACATTCGGTGGCCTGCGACTTCAGTGCGAACGGGGCCGGCGTCAGCGACGCCGGCCCCGTTCCGCCTCCGGCCCGTCGGCCGAGTGACGATGTGGCCCACGCCACACCCCCCGTGTCATACGGGTGGTCAGATGCGGTCGGCAGCAATGAGGAGGTAGTGGAAGCTGCCTTCGCGGTACGCCGTCAGGAACGGGTCCTCGACACCGGTGGCGAGGGAGGACTTGGCGCGCAGCTCCCAGTACGGGATCGTGGCGGCCGTGAGGTCGACCACGTTGATGGGCACGAGGCCGTTGGCGGCCATGGCCTTGAAGTAGGCGCTGCGCGGGTGGATGTTGCAGGTGTAGTGCTCGTCGATGCGGCTGACCGCCTTGGAGCGCAGGCCCGTCACGTCGTTGGAGCAGCCGGTGATGGTGACGTACCGGCCGCCGTAGGCCAGCTGTCGGGCGTGCTCGGCGAAGAGCTCGTTCAGGTCCACGTACATGGTGGACTCGTTGTTCCAGATTCCCTGGAAGGCGCCGGTGGGCAGGCCGGTGTCCAGCATGTTGCGGAAGTGGTAGCGGACCTTGTCGTCCACACCGCGCTTGCGGGCCTGGTCGTTGGCGAAGTCGACCTGGGCCTGCGAGATGGAGACGCCGTCGGCCCGGCAGCCGAAGCGGGCGTTGGCCATGATGCTGGTGCCGCCGCGGCCGCAGCCGGCGTCCAGCAGGCGCTGGTCGGCGGTGATGGGGCCCAGGTGGTCGAGGAGGACATCGGCCTGCGCCGACTCCAGCCGGTGCAGTTCCTCGATGATGCGCTCGTCCCGGGTCTCCTGCGGGCCCTCCAGGACGGAGGGGTCGTAGTCACCGATCCCGTAGTGGTGGTGGTAGAGGCCGTCGACGTCGCCCAGACGCAGGTTGACCGGGTCCTTCTCGTTGTTCCAGTACTCCGCGACGGACTTCTGGTAGGCGGTGCGCAGGACGCCGGCGGGGGCGGGCATGGTCGTCATGGGGTGGTGCTCCTTACGGCAAGCGGGGATGTGTGTGGTGGTGACAAGAAAGGGGCGGGCTCACGCGCCGTTGTAGCGAGGGCTGCCGCTGTGCCATTCGCGGTTGCCGCCCAGCCAGGCCCACACGCCCGCGAGGAACCGGCGCAGCTGGGGCGAGCCGGTGAGGACGAGAGCGGCGGCCTCCGCCTCGAAGGCGCGCACCAGCTCGTCGTGGATCTCCACGCTCCGCTCGATCGCCTCGCGCGTCGAGCAGCGCTCCTCCTCGGCGATCACGATGGGCAGGTTGAACTCCACACCCGAGGAGTCGTGTTCCTTCGTCATCGAGTACAGGTCGTTGACGAGCGTGCCGGCCGTGGCGGCCGTCGTCACGGCGCGGCGCACACGGGGGTCGGCGTATTCGGTGGCGGACAGCGCGTAGCCGCCCACCACGTCGGTCAGGGCGATGCAGGGAAGGAAGCTGTTGATCTGACGGTGGGCCAGATACTCGTGGACGCTGGGCATGTGGCCCCGGGAACGCCAGGAGCCTTCCTGGCCGTAGCCGACGAAGAGGACGGCGACCTCGTGCCGCAGCCGGGCCACCTGGGACGGCTCCGCGTAGCGGGCCAGGTGCGCCAGGCCCGAGCGCAGGGCGCCCCGTACGGGGTCGCCCCGCAGGTCCCTTTCCCACGCGGGCGCGTAGCGGGACGGGAGATGGGCGGGGTCGAGTGCCGCGTAGGCGAGCCCGAGGTGCGAGCCGAGGAGGTCGGGGCGGGAGCCCACGGTCTCGTCGTCGCAGTAGTAGTCGTCCGTCGCCCACTCCGCCAGCGCGCACTTCCCCGCCGCCAGCAGCCGGTCGCCGTCGTCGGTGTCGGGGTGGGCCAGCATCATCAGGCGGCCGAAGTCGGCCGCGCGGACGCGGTCGAGGCGTCCGTCGTAGATGCCGACCTCGTCGGCCCACTCCACCAGGCGGTCGTTGACCTCCCGGCCGAGCGCCGGGTCGTCCCGGAGCGCGGGCGGGCAGTACAGCTCCGGGACGCCGGCACCGCGCTCGTCCGAGGTGGCGGGGGTGTCGCCGGCCGGTTTCCCGACGGCTCGACCGACTGCTGTGTCGACTGGTCTGCCGGCCGCGAGGCGGGCGGCGGAGGTGCCGAGCCCCGTCGGCCCGGTGGGCAGGACGGTGCCCACCGGGCGGGGGGCGGTTCCGGGCAGCGTCGTCGGCGCGGAACGGCGGATGCCCTGGTGGTGGGTGAGCAGCGTGGCCACGAGCCGCGCCGTGTCGTGGCGGGCCGTGGGCGCGGTGATCCGGGACAGCAGTGACACAGGTTCTTCTCTCCGTTCCGGGGGGTGGTGCCCGTCAGGACGGGGTGTGGAAGACCTCGACGTTCTCGAGGACGCCGATCGCGTCGGGAACGAGAACGGCCGCCGAGTAGTAGGTGCTGACCAGGTAGGAGATGAGAGCCTGGTCGTTGATGCCCATGAACCGCACGTTCAGGCCGGGCTCGTACTCGTCGGGGATCCCGGTCTGCCGCAGGCCGATCACCCCTTGCTCGGCCTCGCCCAGGCGCATGGCGAGGATGGCGGAGGTGCCCTCGTCCGAGACGGGGATCTTGCCGCAGGGCAGGATCGGCACGCCCCGCCAGGCCGGAACGGAGTGGCCGCCGACGTCGGCGCTGTCGAAGGACAGCCCCCGCTTGTTGCACTCGCGGGCGAGGGCGGAGACGGCCCGGGGGTGGGCGAAGAACGCCTTGGTCCCCCGCCGCATGCTCAGCAGCTCGTCCATGTCGTCGGGGGTGGGCGGGCCGGAGTGGGTGGAGATGCGCTGGCTGTGGTCGGCGTTGTGCAGCAGGCCGAACTCGGGGTTGTTGACCAGCTCGGACTCCTGGCGCTCGCGCAGCGCCTCGATGGTCAGCCGCAGCTGCTGCTCGACCTGGTCCATCGGGTCGTTGTAGAGATCGGCGACCCGGCTGTGCACCCGGAGGATCGTCTGGGCCACGCTCAGCTCGTATTCGCGGGGGGCGAGTTCGTAGTCCACGAAGGTACCCGGCAGCACCGGCTCGCCGATGTGGCCGGACGCGAGGGCGATGTTCGCCTCGCCCTTCCTGTTCCGCGGCCGTGCCTTCTCGGCCTCGCGCCGCCGGACGTGGTCCCGCAGTCGCTCGTTGCGGCCGGCCACCTCCTCGTACGCGGCCCGGGGCAGGGCCAGTACGGTGCACGCCGTCATCGCGCGCGCCGTGAACCCCCACTCACCCGGCTCCTCGGCCACCGTCTGCGCGCCGAAGAACCCGCCGTCGGCCATTACGCCGCTCCGGGTCTCCTCGCCGTGCGCCCCGGTGCCGACCTTCTCCACCTTGCCGCGCGCGATGAGATAGACGTGGTCGACGACCTCGCCCCGCTCGGCTATCACCTGGCCGGGTGCGTACTCCTGCTGCCGGCACCGCTCGGCCAGCGCCCGCAGCGCCCCGTCGTCGTGGAACCCGCGCAGCAGCGGCAGTTCCCCCAGCTCCGCGGGGACGACCCTGACCGTGGCCCCGTCCTGGACGAAGGTGACCCGGCCGTCGCCGACCTCGTACACCAGGCGTCGGTTGACCCGGTAGGTGCCACCCTTCACTTCCACCCAGGGCAGCATGCGCAGCAGCCACCTCGAGCTGATGCCCTGCGTCTGCGGGACGCTCTTGGTGGTGGTCGCCAGGTTCCGCGCAGCGGCGATCCCCAGGCTGAGCTGCGCCCGGCCCTCTTGCGGTGCGGGCTGCTCCGGCTGCTGCCGGTGCGCTGCGATCGACATCCCGGTTCCTTCCCTCTGCACGCATGCGTCAAGAGGGAGCCCCTGAAATCGCCCGATCGGGCGACGAGGAGCTCCCGCCGCGCAAGTGAAGCAGCGCTTAATGATGTTGGTCGAGAACACCGAGGGCACACCGACGTATTTGCGCCACTGAAGAGATACGGGCTCACCCGCCCGACTCCGCGCCCCTTGGGCACCCCATGCCGACCAAGGAGGGCGTTCATGTCCGCTGTGCTGCGGTTACTTACCTTTCGGCCGTGCCGAGTCAGGGGTACCCACGACAGCACCGACACGGCCGCGCCGCGACCGAGGTGGCTGATAACAGTCCCTCAGGTGGAAGAAAGGAGGGACGATCGGGTGAATCGCGAGGGATGCGCGGCGTGGGTCGATCTCCCTCCCTTCCGACCCGGCACAGCGGTGTTAGCTTCCTTCAAGGGCCCGCCGCTGGTCGCGGCCCCGCCGCCGGACAAAGGCCGGACGGGCGGCCGTCGGTCGACACCGCGTTCGCCCGCAGACCGCCGACGCGGCAGCCCCGAACGGTCCGGCCGCGTGGCCATTGCCGTTCGCGAGGGAGAACACCGGTGCTGCTGTCCGATACCGCTTCCGCGCCGACCGGTGTGCCGTACCGCCCGGCCGACGCGCACTACCTCTCGGTGACGGGCGGCCTCCCGCCCATGGTCGGCTGCCTCCTCACCGTCGCCGACCGACCGCCGGACGTGACGGAGCTCCGTGATTGGCTCGCTCCCCGGATCGAGACCGTCACGGCGTTGTCACGGCACTGGCCGGTCCCCTTCCGCAGCGCACGGGAGTTCGAGCACGTCGGCCCCCCGCAGTTGCACCACCACGTGCGGCAGGCCACGGTGGACCGGCTCGCGGACTGGTCGGCCCTGCTGGCACGCCTGTGGGCGCAGCCGCTGCCCGCCGACCGCCGGCCGCAGTGGGACCTGTGGCTGGTCCGGAGCCAGGAGGCCGGCTCACGCTACGTGTTGCTCTTCCGGGTCCACCACGCTCTCCTGGACGGCGTCGCGACCACGCGGGTGGTCACCGAGCTCCTCGGCCTGCGGCCGCCGAGCCCGGAGTCCCCCTCCCGGAACACGACACCCCGGTCCGCGCGACCGCCCGCGGCGGATGTCTCCGCGAGCGCCGCCACCGGCGCCGCCGCCGATGTGCTCCGCAGGTACCGCACCCCGGTCACGTGGCCGGTCCCCGACGACAGACCCGGCCGCGCACCCCGTTTCGGCTTCGCACGGCTGCCACTGTCCCTGCTGCGCGCGGCCGGGCACACGACGGGCGCCACGGTCAACGACGTCTACCTCGCCGGATGGGCGGGAGCCCTGCGGTACTGGCAGCAGATCCGAGCCGAATCCCGGACGGCGGCGGACAGCCGGCCGGAAGACCTGCCGGTACGGATGCCGGTGTCGACCCGGCACCTCGGACCGCCGTCCCCGGTCATCGGCAACCGGGTCATCTCGGAACGGGTGGTACTGCCCTGCGCCGAGCCGGATCCCGGGCGACGTCTGCGTGCCGTCGCGCGGCAGACCGCGCTCCTGCGCCCCGACCGCCGGCGCATCGCCGCCCAGGCGGCGTACGACCGGCTGTCGTTCCCCCTTGCCTCCTGGATCGCCCATCGCAGCCTGCGCCCGCAGCGCGGGGTGATGTCGGCGAGCAACGTGCGGATGAGTGCCGACCCGTTGTCCTTCCGGGACGCACCGGTGATCCACGCGGTGGCACTCGGGCCCATCGCTCCCGGCCATCACTGCTACAGCATGTTCACCGGCTACCACGACACGGCCTACCTGTACCTCGCCCACACCGACCGGCTTCCGCACGCCGAACGGCTGCCCGCCCTCTGGCTCCGCGCGGTGCACGAATTGCACGAAGCGACGTGTCGCTGAGCAGCTCGTGAATGCCGATGGCAGCACGTGACTCCCGGGGCGACACCCCGCTGTCGGCCCCCGGCGGGCGCCACCGGGTGGCCCGGCACCACGGCCGAGCACCGCGCTGCCCCTCGGCGACGCAGCCCGTGACGCGCTGTCCGTACTGCTCCGGGGCCATGTCCTGAAGGAGGAAGATGGGACGTTTCCGGGACGGTGACCCCACGTGCCCGGGACAACGAGCGGGCGAGGATGGCACTGTGCGCGAAGAGGCCGTGGTGCGGGAGCGGAGAGTCGTCCTGGCCTACGGGGCGTGCGCGGTCACGCTGGTCTCGGTCACCGCGTGGGTCGTCCTCGCCCTCGCCCGTCTGGACGACGCCGAGCTGGCGCCCTACGTCAAGGTCCGCGGGCCCGAGGTACTGGCCGTCGTCGGGTTCGTCCTGCTCGGAACCTTCCTCACGGCTCACCGGTCCCGCAGCGGCCTCGGGCCGCTGATGATCGCGGCCGGGGCAGCGAGCACCTTGTCGGCGACGGCCCGGCTCTGGGCGTCCGCCGCAGGTGTCGGTGGTGGCGTCGGCCAGGCGCTGGCCGTCGCATCGACGGTCTGCATCGCCCTGTTCATCTTCGCCCTGTACATGTTCCCGCTGTATCTGCCCGACGGGAGCCTGCCCCGCCACCGGCTGCTCCGGCCGTACGCGGTGGTCCTCGCCGTATGGAGCCTGGTGCAGTCGTACGGCGAGTACGTCACGCTGGGCGCCGACTACGGGCTTCCCGACCCACTGGACCACGGTGGCTGGAGCCCGCTGCGGACGCTGCTGGACGCTCATGTCCCGGCCGTGTACCCGATGTCGCTCTTCGTGCTGGCCAACTTGACCGTCATGACGGTGCGCTGGCGGCACTCCCCCGACCGACGGCAGGTCGTGGCGCTGCTGGCCTATCTGGTGTGGCTCGGCGACGTCTACGTCATCCGGTCCGACCTCCTGAGAGGCGACTGGTGGTACGCCACCTACGTCGGAGCCGCCGCGTGGCTGATCGCGGCGGCGTATGCCTTCAACCGTGACCGCTCCGCCCATCTCGACCGGGCGACGCGCCGGGTGTTGTCCGCCTTCGTCCTCGGCACCGCGCTGATCGTCGGCTGCACGGCCGTGGTCCTGCTGCTCTCCCGTACCCTCCCCGGCGGACTGAGCGGCGGCGCCCTGGTGATGGGAGCGGCCGGGCTGGTGGCAGGCGGTCTGCTCTACCCCACCGCGCACTGGGCCGTACGGTGCGTGGACCGCTTCTACTACGGCGACCGCGCCCGCCCGTACCACGTCGTACGCGAACTCGCCGAGCGTCTCAGCCAGGCCGCGGGCCCGGGCGAAGCACCGCGGCTGCTGTGCGACGCCGTCGTGGCCGGGCTGCGCATGCCCGGCGCCGAAGTACGGGTCGATACCCGCGGCGGTTCCCGCGTGCTGGCCGCCGCGGGTGAGCCGGGGCCGGGCGGCACCGGGTTCCCGCTGGTGTACGAGGGCGCTGCCGTCGGCAGTCTGGACGTCACGCCCAGGCCGGGCGACCGGGTGCCGGACCGGCAGGACCAAGAGGTGCTGCGGTTCCTGGCCGACCAGATGGCACCGGCGATCGCGTCGCTGCGCCTGTACGAAGACCTGCGCGCGGCCCGGGAACAGATGGTGGTGGCCCGGGAGGACGCGCGCCGCCGGCTGCGGCGCAACCTCCATGACGGCCTGGGTCCGGCCCTGTCGGGGGTCCGGCTGCAAGTCGACACCGCGCGGTACGCGGTGCCGGACGACTCCGCCGCCGCCAGGCCCCTGGCCACCGCGTCCGAGGGCATCGGACAGGCCATCTCCGAGCTTCGCCGTATCGCGGACGGCCTCACCCCGGCGGCATTGGACCGGCTCGGGCTGAGCAAGGCGCTGCGGGAGGTGGCCGGCCGGCTCGACGGGCGGCTCCGGGTGGGCGTGGAGTTCACGCCCGACCCGTTGCCGCCGCTGCCGGCGGCCGTGGAAGTGGCGGTGTACCTGATCGGCGGCGAGGCGCTGAACAACGTCGTACGGCACTCCGGGGCGGCCACGGCCACCCTGATGGTGCGTGTGGTGCCGGACCGCGTCACCGTCGAGGTCAGCGATGACGGGCAGGGCCTGCCGGAACATCGCACCGGCAGCGGAGTGGGCCTGCGGTCCATGCGGGAACGGGCGGCGGAACTGGGCGGGCACTTCCACATCACCAACGGCGCGGGCGGCGGAGCGGTACTGCACGCGTCCTTCCCGCCGGTGACCGGTCCGTTCGCCTCCGGGACCGATGCCGGGTAAGGCCCCACCCGGCCGCCGCACAGCGCCCATTTCTATGATCGACAAGTGAAGTCTTCATGCCGCCGGTTGTTCGGCCTGCCTGTCGCCGCCACCCTGCTCACCGTCGCCGGCTGCACCTCCACCGACGACGCCTCCGGCGCCCTCCCCGCACCCACGCCCTCGGGGCAGCAGGCCGCGCACTGCCGCGCACTGCGCCACGAGCTGCCCTCGACCGTCAACGAATTGAAGCGGCGGACCGACCGCCCGGACTCGGACTTCACCGCCGCCTGGGGCGACACACCGATCACGCTGCGCTGCGGGGTGCCGCGCCCTCTGGTCCTCACCCGTGGCTACAAGCACTACAACCCCTGGTCGGCCACCGTAGAGATCAACGGTGTCGAGTGGATGCCCGAACAGCAGCCGGATGGCAGTCTCCGCTGCACGACCTCGAAGCGGGAGGCGTGGGTCGAGGTGACGGTGCCGAAGAAGTACGTCGGCACCGGCGAGTTCGAGATGTTCACCGGTCTGTCCGACGCTGTGCGGAAGGCCGTTCCCCTCGGAGTGATCTGAACTCCCTTCGGCCGGTGGCAGTCCGTCAGTGGGCGCGGACCACGAGGGCGTAGTCGCCGAGCCCGATCAGGCGTGGTCCCGGTATGGGTCCCAGTGTGGTGTAGATGGTGCGGATGTGGCCGGTCGTGGGGTCGAAGGCGATGTCCTTGACCGCTCCGTGCTCGTCACCGAGGTCCGTCAGCACACGGCTGCCCAGGGCCTCCCGGTGCACCGGGGCCTGGGTGGGGGTCGTTTCGGCGGCGGGAGTGGAGTGGGCGATGACCGCGTCCTGGCCGACCGTCCGCACCAGATTCCAGGCCAGGACCGGATGGCCCTTGGCTCGCGTACCGGAGAGGCGTACGTGGCTGATGCACTGCGCGGAGGCGTCGATCGTCAGTGCGTCGACGGTGCCCAGTTCGGCGGCCTCGCCCGCGGTGACGACCGGAAGGCCGCGGGCCTGGGAGAACAACATCACCATGTCCGCTCCCTCCCCTCCTGGCCGGCCCCGGTTCCCCGGGCGGCCTGCCGGGTGCGGAAGATCTCCACCTGAGCGGTGAAGCTCGGCAGGTCGTCGGCCACGAAGCGGCACGCCTCGGCGGGGATGACCAAGGCCTGACCGGAGACCGCCACGCCCTCGCCGCGGGGGATGAAGACGGTACGCCGGCGGTGTTCGGGGGGCTCGATGGCGGCGACCTGGAACCCTGCCACCCGGCCGTCGGCTTCGACGACCACGTCGAGCACGGTGCCGGCGTCGGTACCCTCGTCCGTCAGCACCCTCACCCCCAGGACCCCGCCCCCTGCCGCCTCACCGGAGGCGACGACCGCCGCGGGCTCGGCCAGCACCTCCCGGCCGAGGATCATCACGGCGTGGCGGCCCAGCGCGTGTACGGCGGGCCAGGGCAAGCTCTGCTTGAGGGGGCCGGACAGCAGGCCCCGGCCGTTGAGGGTGAAGCCGGTGATCTGTCCGGCCGGGCCGTCGAAGACGGTGTCCTTGATCTGCGCGACGGCCTCCCCTTCGAGGGTGACCACCGGTCGTTTGGTCAACTCGGATGCCAGCACCAGTGTGTTCACCGGTCGCCCCCTTTACGGAATCCCTTGCCGAACCGGCGCCCGCGCTGCACCGCGATCACCGTGCCGGCCCGCCTGCGCGCCTGCACGCCCGCCACCGCGGCCGCCAGCGCGAGCAGCATCACGGCCGCGACGATCAGCCACCCCCACCAGATCACCGTCCACCTCCCGGTCCGGCCCCGGCCACTGCGACGGAGTCCGGCACTGTCCCGTATGCCCGTCCCGCCCTCGTCGATGCCCCTCAACCGACCCGATTTCCGGGGGAATTGACGCGTTACTTCGAGGTTCCGACGCCGTGCAGGAGTGTGTCCACGACGCGCGCGGCAAGTGCGTCGACGGCCCCCTCCTCCGCGCCCCGGCCCTCCTCCGCGGCTTCGTGGATGAGGGCGTAGTAGACGCGGCGGGCCCACTCCAGATCGACGTCCGGGGGCAGCAGCCCCTCCTCCCGCGCCCGGCGGAAGAGGTGGTCGCACTGGTCCAGCACATCGGCGTGCGCCCGCGCCACTTCGGGGTCCGTCGGCGCCGTCCGGCTCATCGCGAAGCCCCAACCGATCTTCACCTGGAGGACGTTGACGGTGACCTGATGCAGGGCGACCAGAGGCGGTGACGTGCGCGGACGGGCGGCCTCGACGGCTTCGTGGAACCGCTGGGTGGCCCACGCCGCCAAGGCGTCGACCAGCGCCTCGCGAGTGACGAACCGGCGGTGGACGGTCGTCCTGGCGACCCCCGCCGCCGCGGCGATCTGCTCCATGGTCGCCGTCGGGTCGGAGCTCAGCACGCGCTCGGCCGCCTCCAGGATCGCCCGTACGGTCCGCTCTGCGTCGGCGCGCAGCGCCCGCCCCTTCGTCTCCATGCGCCAGATCGTACGCGAAGGACGCCACTCCGGAGATACTTGCAACATCGATGTTGCAGGTATTAGCTTTACGGCGTCGCTGAAGAAGCGGCTATTCGTCATCGGAGGGGAACGCTCATGGATCTGCAGTTGACGGGCAAGACAGCCGTGGTCACCGGCGCGAGCCGCGGCATAGGGCTCGCGACGGTCGGCGCCCTCATCGGCGAGGGCGTCACCGTGGTGGCCGCCGCCCGCACGATCACACCGGAGTTGAAGGAGACGGGCGCGATCGCCGTCTCCGCGGATCTGTCCACACCCGACGGGCCCGCCCGGTTGGTCGAACGGGCGCTGGCCGAGCTGGGCGATCTCGACATCCTCGTCAACAACGTGGGTGGCGGCGACAGCGGTGAAGGCCAGACGGGCGGCTTCCTGGCCTTCACCGAGGAGCAGTGGCAGCAGACGTTCGACCTGAATTTCCTCGCGGCCGTGCGGACGAGCCGCGCGGCGCTGCCGAGCCTGGTCCGGCGGCGTGGCGCCCTTGTCAGCGTCTCCTCGAACAGCGCCCGGGTGCCGCACGCCGGCCCCGTTCCGTACACCACCGCGAAAGCCGCGCTGACCGCCTTCGGCAAGGCGCTGGCCGAGGAGTTCGGACCGCGGGGCGTCCGTGTCAACACGGTCTCGCCCGGGCCGGTCCGCACCGCGATGTGGGAGAGCCCGGACGGTTACGGGGCGGAGCTCGCCCGGTCCATGGGCGTGACGCGGGAGCAGTTGCTGGAGCAGATCCCGGCGGCGATGGGCATGACGACGGGCCGGCTCGTCGAACCGGCGGAGGTCGCGGCGGTCGTCGCGTTCCTCGCCTCTCCCCTGGCGGCGAGCACCTCCGGGGCGGACTTCCTCATCGACGGAGGTGCCGTCAAGACGGCCTAGTACTGCAACCGTGCTTGGTGTGACGGGTGGTCAGGCGGTGGTGGGCCGTGGCCGCGTTGTCTGCAGTGGTTGGTGCGTGCTCGGTGCTGGGCCCGTCACCGCCGGCGGGACCGGTGCAGGACATGCCTGCCGGTCGCACGTATGGAGCAGTCGCCGCAGGCGGTCCGGCCGGTCGCGTCCCGCCCGCTCGACGACCTGAACAGGGCTCAGACGCGGTGCCGCATGGGCACCCAGTCGGCCAGGAGGATCGCTCGCTCGCCCGGCCGCGGCGCGCCGGCGTTGCGAATGGGCGCCACGTAGTGGCTGACCAGATCGTCAGCGATGGCGTACGACTCGAGCGGCTTGTGGAGCTCGAACTCGGCCAGGAGGTCGTGCGCCGGGACCTCCTGCGGCTGCTTGCCACGGTGGGCGGGCGTGGCGATGACGTTGTTGCCGCCCTCCGCGTTGTCCCGGTAGATCATGTGGCAGAAGACGTAGGGCTCGCCGTCCTGGTGGAGCTCGTTGGGCGAGGAAACGGCCTGCCCCCCGTCGTCCGCGACGTGCAGTTTGATCAGGTGCACGCCCACGTACAGCGGCCAGACGGCGTCGTCCTGGCTCCAGCGGGTCTGCTCGAAGTCGAACCGGATCAGGTCCAGGAGCAGCGGGTTGTCGCAGATCTCCGGGCTGATGGCGGGCAGTTCCCGCACCACGCCGACATACTCGGGGTTGTTGTCACCCTGGTAGTAGCCGTTCATGCCCTCGCGGGCCTGGCTCTCGGTCGCCGGCATCCAGAAGAACTCCTTCGACCACGGGAGGAAGACGCCCCGGGCATACCTGCGGTGTCGGCCGGAACCGGGTGCGTAGGGGTCGGAGGGGAGGTCGTCGTAAGCGGCTCGAAGCGCCCGGTAATTCTCGTCCGCCTCGGTCAGACCGAAATGGTCGGCCAGGTCCCAGCGGTCGTATCCGTTCTTCGAAAGCTCCGAAGGCGTCATGGTCATACTCCTGTCCCCCAGGGGAATTGACGGTTCCGCAGGGAACCCTCGTTGAATGAAGAGATGGATGAATGGGCGGATGAATAAGTGGAGGCATGCGATCGGTGGTGGATCCGGCTCGAACCGACCCGGCCCGGCATTCCGAGCGGCCGTACGACTGCCGGAAGCTGACGATGATCACGTTCCCGGCGACGGTGCAGGCGGTTCGTGCGAGTGCGCCCCCGGCACCCGAAGCGACGACGTGCCGCCGGCGGCCGCGTCGGAGTTCCGGCGGGCGGCATCGACGAGCCCCTGGATCAGGGAGGTGTCGCCGGTCATCCGCTCAGGCCGCCCTTCTTCGGTCCGTGTGCCCGGTGGGCAGGGTGTGCGGCTGTCCGTCCGGAGCCGTGAGTGCCGGAATGCGGTCCGGGAGGGTCCGCCAGACCTCGGGGGTGTAGAAGTGGCCGCCGGGCAGCACATCGTGCCGGTGGGCGGCGGTCGTGAGGCCGCCCCATCGGGTCCCGGCGTCATCCCCGACGACCGGGTCGTCGGCACCGGAGAAGACCTGGAGGGGGACGGTGACCTTCGCGCCGCCGTAGGTGAAGGTGTCGCGGACCCGGATGTCGGCGCGCATCAGCTCCACGGCCATCTCCGTCAGGTCCTCGTCACCGAGGACATGAGCGGGCAGCAGCCCGTGGGTGCTCATCCACGTCAGGAGCTCGCCGTCCCCGTCGCGCTGGGCGGGGAACCGGTCCCGTGCGGTCAGCCCCCGGTCCGGGGCGTTGCACGACGACACCACCAGCGCCTCCGGCGCGGGGTCGCCCGCCGCGGCCAGGCGGCAGGTCACGTCGAAGGCCATCCAGCCGCCCATGCTGTGCCCGAAGAGGACGTACGGGCCACCGGCCGCCGTGGCGGCGCGGACGGCCGCGGTGGCGTCCTCGGCGAGGGCGCCCCAGCTGTCGGCGAAGTCCTCGACGAAGCGCCCCTCACGGCCCGGGTAGCACACCGCGAGGAGGTCGGTGGCGGCCGGCATCGCCGCGGCCCACTTGTGGTAGGCGGCCGTGCCGCCGCCGCAGAAGCCGAGGCACACCAGCGTCCGCTCCGCGCCTTCGGTCCGCTTCAGGGCGACCACCGTGGTGTCCGGTACGGCGCTCATGACGTACTCCCCGCGCGCAGCGACTCGGCGTGCCCGGCGAGGTCGCGCAGGCGCGGGTGCCGGTAGACGTCCTTCGTCGGCATGACCACACCGATCCGTTTCTTCAGCCGGGAGACGACGCGCAGCGCCACCAGGGAGTGGCCGCCGAGCGCGAAGAAGTCGTCGTCCGGGTGGATGTCCTCGCGGCCGAGGACCTCCGACCACACGCCGGCGATCAGCTCCTCGATCTCGCCGTCGAGGCCGGGGCCGGAGCGTTCCGTCCCGGCTTCCGGCGCCGGCAGGGCACGGACGTCGACCTTTCCGCTGACGGTCATCGGCAGGGCGTCCAGGGCCACGAAGGCGGCCGGGACCATGTAGCCGGGCAGGGCAGCCGTGGTGTGTGCCCGGAGTTCCTCGGGGGTGAGGCCCGCGCCGTCGGCCGGCACATAGTGGGCGAGGAGTTCGGTCCCCTGTCGTACCGTCGCCACCGCGGCGGTGACACCGGGGTGCGAGCGCAGCGCCGCCTCGACCTCGCCGAGCTCCACCCGGAAGCCGCGGACCTTGATCTGCCGGTCGGTGCGGCCCAGGAACTCCAGGGTGCCGTCTGCGCCCTGGCGGACCTCGTCGCCGCTGCGGTACATGCGGGTGCCGTCCTCGGCGAAGGGGTCGGCGACGAACCGCTCGGCGGTGAGCGCGCGCCGGCCGGTGTAGCCGTTGGCCAGGCCGGGCCCCGCCAGGTAGAGCTCACCGGCCGTGCCGACGGGGGCGGGGCGCAGGGCGGTGTCGAGGACGTACGCCCGTACCCGGGGCAGGGGGCTGCCCAGGTGCGGGCCCGGGCCCTCGATGCGGCAGGCGGTGGCGTCGACGGTGGTCTCGGTGGGTCCGTAGAGGTTGAACGCCTCGATCCGGCCCTCGGCCCACGTGTCGGCCAGCTCGCGCCACATGCGCGGCGGCACCGGCTCGCCGCCGATGAGGAGGCGCAGCATCCGCTCGGGGGGCGCCTGCGGCAGCAGTTGGGGGGCGAGTGCTTCCCAGTGGGAGGGGGTGAGGTCGAGGTCGGTCACCCGGTGCTCGGCGAGGAGCGCGGCCAGCCGGTGGGGGTCGGTACGGTCCGCGTCGCCGAGGACGACCAAGGTGTCGCCCCGGCACACGCGGACCCACTGCTGGACGGAGGCGTCGAAGGACAGGCTCGCGTTCCAGGCCACGACCCGGTGGCTGTCCGCGTACACGCCCCGCTGTTCCAGGCCGGCGATGAGGGCGGCGACGCCGCCCCGGCTGATCTCGACGCCCTTGGGGGTGCCGGTGGAGCCGGAGGTGTGGATGACGTACGCCGGGTCCTGGGCGGACGGTTTCCCGCGCGGCGGCGCGGTGGCGCCCGTGGGTCCGGGGGCGAGGACCGGCACGCCGGTGAGCCAGGCGGGGGTGGTGTCCGTCACCAGTGCGCTCAGCCCGGCGTCGGCGGCGACGCGGGTGAGCCGGGCTTCGGGGTGGGCCGGGTCGAGGGGGACGTACGCGGCACCCGCGCGCCACACCGCGAGCGGTGCCGCGGCCCAGTCCACGCCCCGGGGCAGGCCGACGCCGACCCGGTCGCCCGGCCCGATGCCCAGGGCATGGAGGCGGCCGGCGAGATCGGCGGTGCGGGCGTCGAGTTCGGCGAAGGTGAGGGTGCCGTCCGGGCCGATGACGGCCGTGCGGTCCGGCATGGCCCGTACGGTCTGCCGGAACCGGTCCACCGGGTCGGCGGGGAGCGGGAGTTCGCGGGCATCAGCCATGTGAGGGCACCGCCTCCGGTGCCGGGCGGGGCGTGTCGGCGGCGGGCGGGGCGGTGGGGCGGCAGTCGGCGAGCGCCACGGGGGCGCCCATGGCCACCACGATGCGCCGGTCGCCGCGGAAGGGGTCGCGACCGTGGGCGGCCAGGACGTTGTCGACCAGCAGCAGGTCGCCCGGTTCCCACGCCCGGCGGACGGTGGCCGCCTCATAGGCGGCGTTGATGGTGTCGAGCTCGTCCCGGGTGAGGGGCAGGCCGTCGCCGAAGCCCGTGTTGAAGGGCAGGCCGTCGTGGCCGAGCTCGTCGACGAGGGTCTCGCGGACCTCCTCGTCCAGCGACCACTCGTTCCAGAACGCCAGGTGGTTGAACCACACCTCCTCACCGGTCTCCGGGTGATGGACGGTGCCGGGGCGCAGTTGGCGGGTGCGGAGGTTGCCGTCCTCGTCCCAGGCGCAGGAGATGAGGTTCCCGGCGCAGTAGCGCTCCACCTCGGCCGGGGAGTCGGTGGCGAACGCGGACTGCCAGTCCACCGAGAGGTGGTCGGAATAGGTGCGCCTGAGCAGCCAGCCGTGGGTCCGCATCCGCTCCACCAGGTGCGGGGGAAGGTTGCGCAGCACGCTGCGGCAGTCGGCGACGGGGGTGGCGCCGCCCTGCTCGGGTGCGGTGAGGCAGCCGAAGAGCAGCAGCCCGGGGAAGGTGAGGGTGTAGCTGTTCTCGTTGTGCATCCGGATCGGCTGGGCGGCGGGCAGGTCCGTGGAGGAGTAGACGTCGCCGCCGAAGTCGCTGCGGGGGGTGGCCTTCTCGCGGTACGGGGTGCGCTGGGGTATGAGGACGTCCCGGACCCGCGCGAAGGTGTCCACGCTGTGCACGGGCAGGCCGCGGACGTACACGGCTCCGTACGCCCGCAGGCCGGCGCGCAGTTCGGTGTGCGCGGACTCCAGCCAGGCGAGCGCCTCCTCGACGCCGGCCGGGTGGGGAGCCACGAGAGTGGCGGGCCCGCCCGGCTCGACGGTCCAGCGGGCGGTCACCGGGGGCCGCCCGAGACGCGGTGGCGGATCTCCAGGGTGCAGCACTTGACGCTGCCGCCGCCTTTGAGGAGTTCGGACAGGTCGACGCCGACGGGCCGGAAACCGCGGGCGGCGAGCTGGTCGGCGAGGGCGGTCGCAGCCTGCGGGAGGAGAACGTTGAGCCCGTCGGAGATGGCGTTCAGGCCGAACACCTCGGCGTCCGCCTCCTCGGCGAGGATCGCGTCGGGGAACATCTCCCGCAGCGTCCGCCGGCTCTCCTCCGAGAAGGCGGCCGGGTAGTACATGATCTCGTCGTCATCGAGGACGGCGAGCGCGGTGTCGAGGTGGTAGAAGCGCGGGTCGACGAGCGTCAGGCCGATGACGGGGACGCCGAACAGCTCCTGGGCCTCGGCGTGCGCGGCGGGTTCGGTGCGGAAACCCGTGCCGGCCAGCACCCGGCCGCCGGCCACCAGGAAGTCGCCCTCGCCCTCGTTGGTGTGCTCGGCGGCCTTCACCTCGGTGTGGCCGGCGTTCTCGAACCACGAGCGGTAGGCGGGGGCCTCGGCGGCCCGCTGCTCGTGCCGGAAGTCGGCGACCAGGACGCGGCCGTCGTGGACGGTGGCGCCGTTCGCGGAGTAGACCATGTCGGGCAGGCCGGGTATCGGCTCGATCAGCTCGACGGTGTGGCCGAGCTGCTGGTAGAGGTCGTACAGCCGCTCCCACTGGAGCACGGCCAGCGCGGTGTCGACCGGCTTGGCGGGATCCATCCAGGGGTTGATGCGGTAGTCGACGGTGAAATACGTCGGACGGCACATCAGGTAGTGCCGGAGCCGGGCCGTACGGGCCGGCCGTCGCTGTTCGGGCATGGGGGGTCTCCGGTCGGGTGGATTGCGCGGGCGGGGCGGGGAGGGCCGGGCTAGGACTCGCGGGTGAGGGCGACCAGGGAGGCCGGGCGCATGTCGGTCCAGTTCCGCTCGATGTGGTCGAGGCAGGCAGCTCGGGTGTCCTGGCCGTGGACGACGGTCCACCCGGCGGGCACGTCGATGCCCGCGGGCCAGAGCGAGTGCTGGTTCTCCTCGTTCGTCAGGACCAGGTACTCGCCGTCGTCGCCATCGAAGGGGTTGGTCATGGGGGAATTCCCTCTCTCGTGGATGGGGTGGCAGGGGTCCCGGGTAGGGCGGTCACCGCCACGGCAGGGCGGTGCCGGTGACCGACGGGTGTCACAGGTGGGCGGAGGCCGGCCCTACGCGGGGCGGACGGAGCGGACGCTCCAGTCGTGCAGGAGCGGGGACATGGCCGGCGCGCGTCGGCAGATGCCGAGGGCGGCGGCCTCGGCGGCGGCCTCGGGGAGTGCCGCGGTGAAGATCCCCGGATGGAGACGGCCGGGAGCACAGTGGGCGCTGATGTGCTCCAGCTGGTCCTCGGCGGCTGCCGCGACCCACAACACGGCGGCTACCTGTGCTCCGTCGAGTACGCGACGGGAGCCCGTCCCGGTGGCGCCGGAGTGATGACGGTCAGTTGCATGGTCGGGGGTAGGTCAGTCCCGGATCACAGCGATCGCACCACCTGAGAGGTCGGGGCCTGCCGGGCGGCGGTGGCCCGGACGGCCGGACTGCCGGGATGCGGGTGCGGACTGCCATGGGAAACGCCTTGTCTCATCGAGCTGATCTGGCTGCTGGTACTCCTGAAGCAGGTCGGGTGGCCGGTCCTTCCGCGCCGTCCCGGTGGGCACCATCCTCGTCGGCCGATCAGCGGTCGCGGAACCGGTTCGGGCCGGTCTAAACCGTCCAGGCCGGTTTGTGACACGGATCGGCAGGAGCCTTCAACGCGTGTTGATCCGCTGTTGACCGGCTCCTGTTCGAGCTCCGGCTGATCCAGGAGTCCTTCTGTCCGGCCAGGAACGTGCCCTGCTCGCCTACATCTGGCTGTGCGGGGCCAGGCTTTGCGCGCTCGCTCGATGTCGGCGGCGAGGCCGGTCGCATCCGGTACCGGCGGCAGGATGTCGGTGTCAGGGAGCCGCTGGACCAGCCTGTCGAGGTAGAGCTGCCGTTCCTCCCGGGACTGGCTGGGGCCGTGAAGGGCGGCCCGCCACGACTCCTCGGTCCAGCGGCCGATGTCGACTTCCCGCTTGATGAACTCCTCGTTGTACTGCTTCGCCCGTTCCACGAGCGCGTCCCGGATCTCCGTGTCGAACTGCTTGCGCAGCTTCCGGGAAGGTCCTTGATCTGTTCGCGCGCCGCGCGCTCGGCGAGCGTGGGAGGGAGCTCACCGGGTCACCGCGGTTCGTCGGCCGTATGACGGACGCGGAACGGGATGCCGGCGGCCCGCAGCCGCTCGATCAGGGCGTCGCCCATGGCCGTAGCCGTCGTGACCTGCCCCGATGTTGTGGGCAGATCGTCCAGGGCGAGGCACAGCGACGCCTCGGCCAGCATCTTCGCGGTCTCGCCGTAGCCCGGGTCGCCGCCCGAGACCTCGGTGAACACCCGACGGCCGCCCCCTTCACCCACGGCCCGCACCTGGAACCAGGCGCGGGCACGCTGCTCCGGGCTCGGGCCTCTCCCCGGTGCGTAGCGATCCGTCAACCAGGACCGGACGAAAGGCAGCTGTGCCGCGGCGGCCAGCGCGCCCACGCCGATCGGCCCGGCCAGGGCCATGGGCAGCGTCTTGACGGACGCGTAGTGGCGGTAGCGGAAGTCGGGGCCGTACCGCTCCAGCGCGGCGGCCGACCGGCACACGATCCGGGGGTCGAGGGTGGGCAGCGGCAGCGCCCACGTGCCCGTCTCCTTGCTGAACCGCGGCGCCCCCAGCGGAGCCCGCACCCGGCGCAGGGCCGACCGCGGCTCGTACCGGCGGCGCTCCCGGGCCGCGGCCTTCGCCTGGCGCTGTCGCGCGGCGATCGTCAGGGACGTCGCCAGTGTCCCGCCGGAGATGATCCCCGACGCCCGTACGAATCCGTCGACCGTCAGCGGCACCCCTTCCGGCAGCTGACGGACGGTGAAGTACGCGAGGAGGTCGTGCGGCATCGAGTCGAAGCCGCAGGCGTGCACGATCCGCGCGCCGGTCTCCCGGGCCCGCGCGTCGTGGCGTACCCACATGAGATCCACGAATTCCGGCTCGCCGGTGAGGTCCGTGTAGTCGGTACCGGCCTCCGCGCACACGGCCACCAGTTCCCGCCCGTGCAGGATGTACGGGCCGACGGTCGAGGCGACGACGTGGGTCGACTCGGCCAGCGCACGCATCGCGGCCGGGTCGCCCGCATCCGCGGTCACCACGGCCACCTCCGCGGCCCGTGCCGAATCGAGCGCGGCCAGCCGGTCCCGCAGCCGCTCCAGCTTCTCCCGGCTGCGCCCGGCGAGCGCCCATCGGCATCCTCGCGGTGCGTGCGCCAGCAGGTACTCGGCGGTGAGCTCACCGACGAACCCGGTCGCCCCGAAGAGCACGACGTCGTAAGGACGTTGTGGACGTGACTGCCTGTTCATGGAACCTCCGGATGCTGGGGTGTCGACGGCGCGGGGCGCCCCTTGCCGCCCGTCCGCCTCGGAGTCGATTCTCCGCGCGCCTTCGGGCGTCGCGGACGCACGGCGGCGTCGGGCCGCGTGTCGAACGGCCACAAGGGCGAAGGCCGCCGCGCGATGCGCGGCGGCCTCGGTCTTCACACCTCGGTCAGATGCGTTCGGTGTACCACGCGCCCTGGCCGTCGCAACCGCTCGCACGGTAGGTGGTGCTGCGGTAGCCGGGCGGAATGGGCGAGCCGGGGCAGGTCCAGATGCCGTCGCGGACGAGCTCGTGGTACCAGGCGCCGATGCCCTGGCAGTAGCTGCGGTTGAAGCCGGTGGTGACATAACCGGGTGGGATGGGCGAGCCCGAGCAGGTCCAGGTGCGGTCCTTGGCGAGCTTGTGACGCCACTGGCCGATGCCGTTGCATCCGGTGCGGTCGTAATCGGTGATGACGTAGCCGGGCACGATCGGCGAGCCCGAGCAGGTCCAGATGCCGTCCTGCACCGGCTCCTGGTACCAGGAGCCCGCCCCCTTGCAGCCGGTGCGGTCGTACGCGGTGATGACGTACCCGCTGGGAACGGGCGCACCGGAGCAGGACCACTGCCCCCGGGGCTTCGCCGCATGGGGCGCCGCGGCGGCCGTGCCGGCCGCGGTGCCGGTGAGGACGGTCGCGATCAGCGCCACCACTCCGGCGACCGCGGCGATCCTGCCACGGACGGCCGTCATCATCACACCGCTCCACAGGTTCCGCTTCTGTCTGTCCAACTCACCAGTCCTGTCTTCACAGTTACTTCACAGCTGTCGCCACCAAGGACAGCGGACGGGGACGCGAAAGTCATCTCGTCCGGCTGTGATGTGAGAAAGGCGTCACGCTCCGCAAACAGCGATCATGACGGAGCGCACCTGGTATGAAGTGTTGTCGGACCGCACCTACCACACGCTTCCGGTTCGCGGCTCTTGTCCGGGCGGGTTACGGCGTGGAGCGGAGCCGTGTCAGTAGAGCTTGTTCACCGCCGTGCGCGTGGTCTTCTTGAAGCCGGGCAGGGGGATGCCGTCGAAGGTTCCCATCTGGCCCCAGTGCACGACGGTGACCGTCCTTCCGTCGCGGCCGACGGAGAAGAGATGGACGTCGTTGCCGGTCCAGGCGTGCGTGGTGCGCACGCCATGGACCCGGGCGCCTTCCTCCACGTCGATCCGGCCGTAGTCCCGCCACTCCGCGGTGACGTCCGGATCCTCCTGCTCGGCCTTGTCCGCGCATTGCCTGACCGCGTTGTTCAGAAGCGTGGCCAGGGTCTTGGCCCGGGCCTCGTCGCGTTCGACCACCGTGATCTGCTCCGCGTTGGTGTCGAACTCCGTCCAGAAGTCACGGTACTGGGAGGTGGCCCCGGGCAGGGTCGCGCCCACGCAGAACGGCAACGGGTCCGGTACCCCACTGGTCACCGGGCCGCCGTACCAGGCCGATCCCGGGTGCGGCGGAAGCTGGGCGGGGTCGAGGAAGGCGGGGCCGGCCGCCGCGGCGGCCGCGGGATGCGCGGTCACGGCGGCGGCCGCCCCCGCCACGACGGTCAGGACGATGGCTGCGGCGCGGCGCAGGCGGACGCGGTGGGTCATCATGTTCCCCGTTCAGCACGGTGTCCGATGGTGAAGGCCCGCCCGACGACGCCGGGTCCGCCGGGCGTGGTGCGGGCCGGTGCCGGGCGCTTGCGTGCGCGCCCCGGCGGTTGTTCCTCCAGCTTCCGCAACGGCGCCTCCGGAGGCAAGGGTTCAGCCGTGGCGGGCCCGGACCCGTTCGCCCGGTGGTCACAGGAGCCGCTCGGCGAGGTAGCGCTGGAACTGCCACAGCGGGCGCTCCAGATGGGAGAACCGGCCGCCCGAGGGGGGCGGGTCGGAGGCGAGACCGCGTTGTACGCCCCGTATCGCCACCAGGTCCTCCTCCTGGATCAGGGTGATCTGCTCGCGGAGGCGGACCAGGTAGTTGTCGAAGTCGGGCGTCCGCGGCGCGTCGGGCGGAACCATGACGGTGATCCGCGTGTCGTGGGTGGTGGGACCGGTGGGCATCCAGCGGATCCAGACGGCGCTGTCGGGCACGACCGCCAGGACGAACTGGGGGAAGATCCCGGCGATCAGCATTCCCGGCGGGTCCTGCCCGTCCCGTCCGTTCGCCGGCCCTGTTTCCCCGTCCCGGTCCGGCCGGCCGCGCGATGGCTCACCATCGGGTGCGGCAGCGGCTACGGCCTCTGCCGAGTAGGGCGTGAACATGGTGAACCAGCGGCCGTCGCACTCGTCGACCCGGGTGTCGCGACCCGGCAGGACGGGCTCCAGGGTGGCGGCGTGGGTGCCCATGTGGTGGTAGTTCTCCGAGCCGTTCTCGACCGCCACTTTCCAGTTCGCCGGGATGTCCCGCCAGTTCTTCGTCTCCACACTCACCCAGTCCTCCAGCCCGTGACCGCGCAGGACGCGGTCGAGGCCCTCGAGCTCGGGTGCCGGTGGCTCCGCGTCGGGGTCGAGATTGAGGAGGACGAAACCGTTCCACACCTCGACGGGGTGAGCCGGGAGTCGGCAGGACGCATTGTCGAATTCGACGTCCCGCATCAGCGGAGCTCCGGCGAGCCGGCCCACGTGCTGACCGTTCAGCCGGTAGGTCCAGGTGTGGTACGGGCAGGTCAACCGCTTGAGGCTGCCTTGTTCGGGGGTCGTCTCCGGGGGCAGGACGTCCATGAACCGGTGTCGGCAGACGCGGGAGAGCGCGTGCAGCTCGCCCTCCTCGTCCCGGGTGATCACCAGTGGCACGCCGAGGACGTCCAGCCGCAGATAGCTGCCGGGCTCGGGGATTTCCTCGGCCCGTGCCACGCAGAGCCACTCCCGGCCGAAGATGCGCTCGGTCTCGCGCGTGTACATCTCGGGTGAGGTGTAGGCAGCGGGCGGCAGGGTCTCGCCCCGTTCGAGAGGAAGCGCGGCCACGCGTCGCAGTTCGGCCAGGGTCGCGGACAGCGCGCCCGGTTCCGACGCGGGGGTTTTCCTATGTGCGGTCATGATGGGGAGTCCTTTCTTCTGTGTCATGTGCCTGGGGGTCGTATGTCCGGGGCGCCACGCGCGGGTGCCGGGTACGCAGCGGCACCGTGCCGAACAGGGACAGTCCGCGCCGGCGCGCGCAATGGCGGCTGTAGAGAACGGTGACGATCGCGGCGAGGCCGAGCAGGGCCAGCCCCTTGGCCCGGTTGAGTGCCGGTACCGCCTCGACGGCGCAGGTCGTCGCGATCGTCACGCCCACGACGCAATCGAGTACCTGACCGCAGCCCCACAGGACCGTCAGCCTGGTCAGTGCGCCGCGCAGGGCCGGTGATCGGTGCCAGGCCGCGTCACGGCCGTGTTGTGCGGCCGGTGCGGACCAGTACTGGCCCATCTGGAAGGCGAAGGGCCTGGCGGTCAGGAGCGAGCCGAGGATCCAGACGCCGGCGGCCACCGACAGGCAGGCGTCCTTGACCAGGAGGACCCGTGGATCGCCCGTGAACAGCGACGTGACCACGCGGACCGCCAGCATGCCGATCATGAAGGTTTCGAAGCCGGCGACGTGCCGCCGTGCGGCCAGCATGACGGCGACCCGTCCCACCGGGACGGTTCCGCTGAGCATCAGCGCCTGCCACTGCCCTGTGCCCTGGGACCGCAGTACGTAGTAGACGGTCAGCGGGAGGGCCACGTCGAACAGGAGCGGGGCGGCCAACGCTCTCCATGCCGGGGCCTCGGATGTCACGGTCCGGGCGTTCGATGGCGTCATACGTAAAACGGTAGATAAGGAGCATGCGGGATGAATCGCCGCAGCGGACCAGATCCCCACTACATCCTTCGTATGAGTCGTCGGCAAGAGCCTCCTCCGGTGGGCCCGGAATCAAGCGAAGGCCAGAGGTTCCTCCGGGGGCCCGATAGGCTCGCCCCCTGATCGTCATCACTCGCAGGAAGACGTGCCACATGCACACGTGGGACAGGACGCTCACTGCAGCGGGCATCGGCGACCCCCGGCTGCGCGCCGACTACACCCGGCAGCGTGATCGTGTCTCGGCGTACCGGCGCCACGCCTATGTCGCCGTACGGCTGTTGCTACCGCCGGCGCTCGTTCCGCACGTGATCGCCGCCACCGCGTTCATGCACCACACCGACACCCTTCTCGACGCGAGCCCCGGGGGCACGCACACCGAGGATTCCTGCATCGTGTGGGAAAAGCGCGTCCGCGAGGGGCTGGCGACCGGGAACAGCGGGGACCCCGTCCTCCGCCCGCTCCTGCACACCGTCGCGGTCCACCCGCGCCTGCGAGGCCACGTCGAGGACTTCCTCGCCGGGGCGCCCGTGGACCGCGACTTCACGGGCTTCTCCGACGAGGCGGACTACCAGCGGTACGTCGACGCGTACTCGCTGCCCGCGTTCATGCTCATCGCCTGCCTGCTCCTGTCGCCGGACGCCGACGCCGATCTGAGCCACGGGCTGTGCCGTGCGTACATCGACGGCAGCCAGCGACTCGACTTCGTCAACGATCTCGCCGAGGACCTGCGGGACGGCAGACTCACCCTCCCGGACGACGCGCTGGCGCACCACGGCGTCTCCCGGGCCGACCTCGAGCAGGGTCGGGAATCCCCGGAGGTTCGCGCCCTGATCGAGGCCCTCTTGGCGCAGGCCCGCCGGGACCTGCTCACCAGCCGACGGCTGCCCGACCTCGCGCCGCCCGCCCATCGCGCGTTCACCCGGGCGGTCATCGCGCTGGAGGTACTCACCGCTGACGCGGCCGCGGCCAAGGGCACGGGCGTCCTGCGCGACGCGGCGCGGCCTTCCGTACCCGCCGCGGTGGGTGTGCTGGTCCGTGAATACCGTCGGCGTGGTCGCTGATCCGATCCCGCGAACAGCCGCGGTGAAGTCCGCAACCGTGTCCTCGACCGGTAGGACGTAGGGCAGCGGGACGACGTCCTCTGCGTCGCGGGCCGCCCAGGGCCCGCAGTCGTTTCCACCCGGGTGCCGCGGGGCAGACGGTTCATCCCTTGAGCCGTGTGGGCGGGGCCTGACGCGAAAGGCGACACAATGAGATGGTGGCCGGACCGCAGCGAAGCACGAGCGGCGCACGGGACGGGAGTGGCCGCGGCGGCGCGTGCGGGGCTGGCGGCGCGGGGGGTGCTCTACCTCCTCATCGCCGCACTCGCGCTGCGCATCGCCCTCATCGACGGCAGTGAGCAGGCCGACCGCGGTGGAGCGGTGCAGGAGCTGGCCGAGCGGCCCTTCGGCCGGGTGCTGGTCTGGGCGGTGGGCATCGGATTGATCGGCATGGCCTTGTGGCGGTTGTCGGAGGCGGTCTTCGGCGGGGCCGGCCCTGACGACTCGAAGGCCCGTAAGCGGCTGCTGTCGGCCGTGCGGTTCGTGTTCTACTCCGCCGTCGCCGGCTCGGTGATCGCCTTCGCGGCCGGTGAGCGGAGCAGCGGTGCCGGCTCGACCGACGAGCAATCGCGGGACGCGACGGCCCGCGTGCTGGACTGGCCGGGCGGCCAGGCGCTGGTGGCCGCGGCGGGGGCCGGGGTGGCGGCGGCGGGGGTCTGGATCACGGTCAGGGCGGCCACGCGCGCGTACCGCCGGCATCTGAAGCCGGCGCAGATGTCCCCGGCCACGCGCAGGACCGTCGATGTCCTCGGCGTCGGGGGCGGGGTCAGCCGGGGGCTCGTCTTCGCGGCGGCGGGCGGATTCGCCATCCGGGCGGCGGTCACGTACGACCCGGATCACGCCAAGGGGCTGGACGACACGCTTCGCACCTTCGCCGACACCCCGGCCGGCCCGTGGCTGCTGGCTGTGGTCGCGGTGGGGCTGGCGCTGTTCGGGCTGTTCTCCTTGGCGATGGTGCGCTGGCGGAACTTCTAGCCTGCCGCAGGATCGGGCGCGCCCGTGGTGAACGCCGGGCGCGCCGCGATCCGTGGAGACCCGATCGGGCGGGCGGCTACCCGTGGCCGTGGTTGCGGCCGCTCATCCGTACCGGCTCGGTGCCTTCTTCGTTGTGCCGGTCGGCCCAGTTGGTGAGGGCCGTCTGGCAGGCGTGGTCGAGGTGGCGGAGCCCGGACAGGTCCAGTTCGATGGGCCGGTCCTTGGGCAGTGCTTCGAGGGTGTCGAGGATGAGTGGCAGGCGCAGGAAGGTGGCATTGCCGGTCAGGCTCACGTGGATGGGACCGGTGCCGGCCTGCTTGACGTTCATGTGGACGTGGGAGATCGCCCACGCGGTCTTGGCGACGGCCAGCAGCAGGCCGACCAGGACGCCCTCGAACAGGTTGGTGGTGACGATGGCGAGCGCGGTGACGCCCAGCACCACCGCTTCACCGCGGTGTTCGCGCCACAGCGGGAGGAGTTCCCGGACGGGGACGAGTTTGCAGCCGGCGTGCACCAGAACAGCGGCGAGGGCGGCGACGGGGATGACGCCGAGGGCCGCGGGGAGCAGGGCGGCGAACAGCAGGAGCCACACACCGTGCAGGACTCGGGAGGCTTTGGTGCGGGCGCCGGCCTGGACGTTGGCCGCGCTGCGGACGATGACCGCGGTCATGGGCAGCGCGCCGAGGAAGCCGCATACGGCGTTCCCGGCGCCTTGGGCCATGAGTTCCTTGTCGTAGTCGGTGCGCGGGCCGTCGTGCATGCGGTCGACCGCTGCCGCGCTGAAGAGGCTTTCGGCGGAGGCGATGAGGGTGAAGGCGAGGACGGTGCCGAGCAGGGTGATCTCGCCGAGGCCGGTGAAGTCGTCCAGAGCGGGTGGCTGGATCGATTCGAGCAGGCCCTGGACCTCGACTTTGGCGATGGGCAGGGAGAAGGCCGCGGTCGCGGCGGTGGCGAGGGCGACGGCGGCCAGGGGCGCCGGGAGCGCCCCGGAGATCCGGTCCGGCAGGCGCTTCCAGAGGACGAGGACGGCCACGGTGCCGGATCCGATGGCGAGCGCGGTCAGTGACTGCTGGTCCGCGGCGACGTCGGCGGCCAGTGCCGGCAGCCCGGCGATCTTGTCGATCCCGGCGCTGGGCGCCTTGAGATCGGCCATGGCATAACACTGGCCGAAGATCAGAACGAGTCCGATGCCCGCGAGCATCCCTTGGACGACGGCGACCGAGATGGCACGGAACCAACGCCCGAATTTCATGAAACCGAGGACGAGTTGGGTGACGCCGGCGACCAGGACGATGACGCCGAGGGTGGCAAGCCCGTGGGCCTGGACCGCTTCGTAGACGAGGACGGTCAACCCGGCCGCCGGACCGCTGACCTGGAGGGAGCTGCCCGGCAGTACTCCCACGACGAGGCCGCCGACGATGCCGGTGATCAGGCCGAGTTCGGCGGGCACGCCCGAGGCGACGGCAATGCCGACGCACAGGGGCAGGGCGACGAGGAAGACGACGAGGGAGGCGGTGAAGTCCCGTCGCAGGGACACGGGGGCGGGTATGGAGAGCATGGGTTCCTCACGTGAGGTGGGGAAGGACGAGCTGGTGTGACCGCGTGCGAGGAGCCGCAGGTCACAGGGGCAGGAACGCTGCTTCGCCGTCCGTGGCGCGGTGGGCGAGGACGGACCCGGTGTGGACTTCGTAGTACCAGGCGTGCAGCGTCATCCGGCCGTCGGACAGCCGCTCGGCGACGCAGGGGTAGGCGCGCAGCCGGTCGAGCTGGGCGAGGGCATGGCGCTGCACGGCGGCGGCGACGACCGGGTCGTCACGGTCGTCGGCGAATGCCTTCAGCTCGGCGGACGCGCCGCGCTCCAGCCAGCCCCGCACCGCCGGCGCGCCGGACAGGTCGTCGCCGCGCACGAGGGCTCCGACCGCGCCGCAGTGGGAGTGTCCGCACACGATGAGGGTGCGGACGGCCAGCACGCGCACCGCGTATTCGATGGTGGCCGTCTCGCCCGCGGGGTGGTCACTGCAGTACTCCGGCACGATGTTGCCCGCGGTCCGCAGCTCGAACAGCTCACCGGGGCGCGCACCGGTGATCAGTGAGGGCACCACACGCGAGTCGGAGCAGGTGATGAACAGAGCTTCCGGATGCTGTCCGGCCTCCAGGGCACGGAATTCCTCTGCACACCCGGTCACGTGCGTCGCGAACGATCGCGCGTTGGCTATCAGGGACTTCATGTTGGCCCGCCTCCTGCGCCTGAGGCATTCAGGCACGGTGTGTTCAAGGTCAGCATTGGAGTACTTCGCGTGTGAGGGCTTACCGGGGCAGGCCGACTCAGGGGTGCTGTGCCGAACTCGACCGGTATTCCCTGCTGTGACTTCAGCGCCGCACAGGTTTCCACCGCAGGGGTGGCGCGCTGGAAGAGCGTGCGGTCCGGAGGCGGCCCGATGGTCCCGGCATCCCCACCCGGTTGAAATTCGCTGTTGTTCTTTGAACACGTGTTGCCCCGTGAACACGAACTCCCCCGAGAACGTGTTTCGTTGACCACGCGTCATGAATGCCACACCGCAGCAAGGGAACCGGCGGTCACATGTACGATCCCGCGCTGCGGCCACGCCGTCTTTTGCCTGTACGTTACCTTAGCTCGGCAGGCCTAGGCAGCTCAATAATGCGCTTAACTGGTTGGTGGATGCGTAGTCGGCAGCGCGTCCTGGGGGCGTACGCCCCCAGGGCCGCTTCACGCCATCGCCAGGACGTCTCACCCCACCGCCGCCACGCCACGCCCCCGCCTCACGGCCACCCGCCCCATGGCGTCACCACGGCTCCGCGCCCGGCTCGCCGCGGTCGCCGAACACCCGGGGCCCACCGCTCCTCCTCCGCCGAGTTGAGCGACACCCGAGTGTCAACTCACCGACCGGCCAACATCCTGGCGATCATCACCTTGCCCAACGTTGACACTCTCTTGGGAATTCCTTTACGGTCTGACGGAGCGACAAAAGAGCAGGTCACCCGTCGCATACGTCACCGTTTTCGGAGGTCGAGATGGACAAGCTCATCAAGAAGATGGCTCAGGACAACGTCTGGAAGGGTTGGGTCGCCGCCAACTCGGCGCGCGACGCCGCGAAGGACGGTTGTATCAGCGTGGCCAAGTCCGGCTGCATCAGCGCGGCTCCCAAGGCCGGTTGCATCTCCTGACGACCCGTCCGCTGAACCCGGGGGAACGGGCCCGGCCGCTTCGGCGCGTCCGCGGCCCGCTCCCCCGGCGCACGGCCCCGGGCGCTTCACGCGGGGCTCCCGTTCTCCGAGCAGACCCCGAGGGTGAGAATGAACGGTCAGCCGACAGCCGACGTCGTCGATCGGATCAGGGACATACCGATCTACCGAAGGTCCATCGAGCAGGGACACTTCCCTGTACTCGAAAAACCCGAGATAGCGCGAGATTTCCCGGACAACTGGATGACGCCCCGGCTCGCGGAGGCACTCGCGGCCGGTGAGGCGGAGTTCGTGCTCTCCACGGGCACCAATCACGCCCGCATGCAGATCATCCGCCCCCCGTACTTCCTGCTCAACTCCTATTACCGGCTGTGGAGCGAGCATCCCGACATCGCCCACACCTGGGACCAGGGGTGCCAACGCGTCTCCCTCACCACGGTATTGGCGACGGAGCACGTCGCACGGGTCAACGCGAAGAAGCGCGGAGCCGATCCGGACCCCGTACCCGCCCTCGAGGAACGGCGGCTGGACGCCCGCACTCTCTATCTCAACCTGCGGCTCGACCCGGCGTTGTGGGAGCGCGACGAGGTCGAGCGCATGCTCGCCGAGATCCGGACGGCGCGGCAGGCACATCCGCAGGGGTGGTACCACCTCGACTGCTCCGGCTACCACCTGGCGCACCTCGTACAGAAGGTGAACGAGTGGGGCCTGTGGGACCAATTTCCGCAGCCCGCCAGCATCATCCACGCCTACGAATACACCCCGGTGAATGTCCGCCGGTTCCTCCAGCGGCACTTCACGTGCCCGATCATCGACCTGTTCGGCAGCACGGAACTGGGCTACCTCTACTACAGCGACCGCGACGGCCGGTACTGGCCGTATCTCGACCAGATGAATGTGGAATTGATTCCGGTGGCCCCGGGCAGTCAACTCTTCAATCTCATCGTGACGAGTGTGCGCAATCCCCACATGCCGCTGATCCGTTACCGCTCGGGAGACTGCGTACGCACCCTGGACGGCACACCGGACCCGGCCAGGATCTCCCGGTTCTGCGGCCGGGAGAAGGAACTGCTCCCGGCACCGCACGGCCCGGTCGCGCAGGGAGATCTCGACGACTGCGTCGGCGGCGCGTCGTCCCACGTCTTCCTCCACCAGCTCCGGCCCGCCGGTGACGCGGAGGCCGTGCTGCGGTACACGACCTTCCACGGCGGACCACTCGAGCCGGCCGAGGCCGCCGCGCTGGAGCACGGTGTCGGTGAACTGACCGGTCGCCGGTGCCGTATCGAGCACCGCGCGCACATTGCCATCGGCAAGTCCGGCAAGTACGCCTGGCTCGTGAACGACCTCTGATCCACCCGGACGGGAGAATGGTGTGACCACCCCACAGCCGACTGTTTCCGCCGAGGACCTCAAGGCCCTCCTCGGCAGCCGACTTCACGACGAGGTGGTGAAGTACTTCACCGACAAGACCGAAGCGGCTCCGGACCACGTAGAACGCCAGGTCATCGAGTGCCTGCGGTACCTCTACCTCATCTCACTCCATCGCGAGCAGCTCGGCGGCCTCTTCCTGCCCGTCGAGCAGGACATCGACGAGATATGGCACTACCTCATCCTGCAGACGCGCGAGTACCGTGAGCTGTGCGAGGAGAGGTTGCCCGGCCGGTTCTTCATCCACCACCGGAGCATCGGCTACGAGGACTACCAGCGGGAGCCCGGCCGTGAGCAGGCGATCGAGGAAGCTCTGCGCTGGATCCCGCTGTACTGCCGGGAGTTCGGCCCCTTCGACGAGGGCGCTCTGCCGCACTGGACGATCGTGCGCTTCCTGCACCAGCAGTTGGACATGCCGCTGGAGGAGATCGCGGCACTCGAGCCGCTGGGAGCGGCCTGACACGCGCGCCGCCTGCGCGCGCACCACCGACGGGACCACGGCGCCCGCACCACCACCCGGCGTGCTGTCCGGGACGACTTCTCACTGCGCGGGACGGGGAAAGACATCATGAGCGCTCGGTCCGGCATACCGGCCCCGCACGGCGAACCGGAGGTCCCCCAGCAGCGGCGGGTCCTGACCGTCCTGGTCGTCTCCCAGATCCTCAGTGGCGCGGGGCTCGCCGCCGGCATCACCGTCGGCGCGCTACTGGCCGAGGAGATGCTCGACTCCACCGGCCTCGCCGGGGTGCCCAGCGCCCTGTTCACCGCCGGGGCCGCGCTCGGCGCCATGGGGGTCGGGCGCCTCTGCCAGCGCTGGGGACGGCGGCCGGGGCTCGCCCTGGGCTACGGCGTCGGCGCGCTCGGCAGTCTCGGCGTCGTCATCGCGGCCGCCGTCGACAGTGTGTACCTGCTCTTCCTCTCCCTCTTCGTCTACGGGGCGGGCACGGCAACCAATCTGCTGGCCCGGTACGCGGGGGCGGACCTCGCCTCGCCCTCGCGCCGGGGCCGCGCGGTGAGCACCGTGCTCTTCGCCACCACGCTCGGCGCGGTCGTCGGCCCCCTCCTGGTGAGCGCCACGGGAGAGGTCGCCGAGGCATGGGGCATCCCCCGCCTCGCCGGCCCCTTCATGCTGGCCGTCGTCGCCTTCACGGCGGCCGCCTCCGTCCTGGGCACCTGCCTGCGCCCCGACCCGTTGCTGCTGGCCCGCGACCTCGCGGCGGCCGGCAGGGCGCCGGGCGACCCCGGCCGCAAGGGGGAGGACCCCACCGCCCGGACGGACACCCGCGCCGTGGCCACGGGCGCGGCGGTCATGGTCGTCACCCAGCTCGTGATGATCGCGATCATGACGATGACGCCCGTCCACATGCGGGCCCACGGGCACGGCACACAGGCGGCCGGGATCGTCATCGCCCTCCATGTGGCGGCGATGTTCATGCCCTCCCCCCTCACGGGCATGCTCGTCGACCGCCTCGGCCGGCTGTGGGTCGCCGCCGCGTCCGGTCTGACCCTCCTCACGGCCGGAATCCTCGCCGCCGTGGCACCGCCGCACTCCGTGGCCGCCCTCGCCGCGGCCCTCGTCCTTCTGGGCCTGGGGTGGAACTTCGGGTTGATCAGCGGCACCGCCATCGTCACGGACGCGGTTCCGCTCGCCCGGCGTGCCGCGACACAAGGCACGGTCGACGTGGGCATCGCCATGGCCGGTGCCACCGGCGGGATGGCTTCGGGCCTGGTCGTGGCGGCAAGCGGATTCCCGGCGCTGGCTGCGGGAGGAGCCGTCCTCGCGCTCGCGATCGTCCCCGTGCTCGCGGTGTCCGTCCGACCACCGCGCGCCACCCCGGCGGAAGCCGTCGCGAGCAAGCAGCGGGTGTGACGACCACGGCCCGGGGTTCCCGCGTTCGGCGCACCGCCGGGGAGTCCGACGTGGGCTCCCCGGCGGTGCGTCGCGGCTCGTCCCGGACGCCGCTCCCGGGCACGGGAGCCGATCCGCCCGCTACGGGGCGGATCGACGGGAGGTGATCCGCTTGATGCCCCAGCCGGTGACGGCGAGAACGGTGCCCGACCCCAGGGAAGCGAGGAACGGGGGCAGGCCGGCGCGCCACAGCTCTTCCCTGGACAGACCGTCGGGCCGGGCGGGCGGACGGGCTGTGGGCTGCGCCGGCGCGGCGGCCGCCGCGCGGGACGCCTGGGCGGCGGCCTGGGCGGCGGGGACGGCGGGAAGGGCCGCTGCGAGGAAGGTCAGCGCGATGACCGCGTGGCGGGCACGGTAGCGCACCGGCGCCGCACGGTGGCGGCTTTGGCCATGAAGGCGGTCGCGGAAGTCGTGCTCTTTAAGGTGGTTCATGACGCCCCTCATCGGGGTGGGGACCGGGCCGCCGGTCCTGCTGCCCGCTGGTATGCGGCGGCCCGGTCGTAACGAAACCGGCGGCGATCACCGTCGGCCCCTCCAGTCGACACCTCGGCTCGGCAGGGCTGACGCATCTGCCGTGAAGAGAGTTGTCAGATAATCCCCGGCGGTACACCGGGATATGGGACGATCGGCTTCCTCTGACACGATCTGACAGCAGGGAGCCTCGGCTATGCCCGCACAGATGCGGGGTGGGCGGGGGCCGGACGGCGCTCTGCTCCGTCTACGCGACGCGATGTGCGCCTTGCGCGAGGCCGCGGGCGCCCCTTCGTACCGCAAGATCTCCCAGGCCATCAATCAGGACAACTCCCTGCCCGCGACCGCCTCGCACACCACGGTCGGGGAGATCCTGACCGGCCGGAGTCTGACAGGATCTGACACCCTGCACGCCGTCGTCCTGCAGTTGCTGCGGATGAGCACCGGAAGGAAGCGGCCGGAGGGCGAGGTCTGGTCGGAGATCAAGGCCCTGTGGACGCAGGCGGATCAGGAGAAGCGCCGCCCCCTCCCCAAGTCCGTACAGGCATTCGCCTCGACGGTGCGCGACTTGGTCATCGACCGGCTGGGGTCCGACCTCGACGCCGTCAGCCGCGCGCTGCGGCTGCGCTTCCCCACCGCACCGGCCGATACGGTCTCGCCGGCCGCGCTGGCTGCCGTCGCCCGGGGTGCGCGGGTGCCCGACCGGCATCAGATCGATCAGCTGCTCGCTCTGATGCCGGACGGCCGGGACCTCCCCCCTGGGGACCGACAGGCCCTGATGTGCTCCTACTTCGCCGCCCTCCGTGACGGTGATCCCGCCCGGTACGAGGAGTACCTGGCGGAGGACGAGCGTGCCGCCCGCCACGCGTACACGAGCTCGCTCGAGGACGAAGTGCGGGCACTGCGGAGGGAATTGCGGGAGACCGGGCAGCAGGCGGCCCGCGGCACGGCCCTCGCCCTCCGGCGGAAGGGCGACGCCGAGCGGCTCCAGGTCGAGCTGAAGCGCGTCAGACTGCACGAGTCCACCGCGCAGCGGGAAGCCGAGCGCCTGCGGACCGACCTCCATGCCAACGTCGACCAGCTGCGGCGGCTGCAGGACCATGTCACCTCGCTGCAGAGCGAGCTCACGACCGCCCGGGTGGAGACCTCCCAGGCACACGCCCTCGCCACCCTCAAGGAGGCCGAGGCCACCGTCGCCTCGGCCGCCGGCCACCTCCGGCCCATGGGCGACCCCGCGGCATACGACTCCACCGTCACCTACGATCCCGACGGCTACGGCGGCTACGGCGACTTCACCGGCTATGCCTCCTCACCCGTGGACTCGCTCGAATACGCCCATCCGTACGGCCTCGGCAAGCCAGACGTGCCGTGGCCGAACGTATGGCCCTCGCCTCCGGCCACCACACCGGCTCCCCCGCAAGGGACGCCTCGCACGGCATACGGGTGGGCGCTGCTGGGCCCGCTGCCGGGCCCGGCAGCGCCCGGCGCCACGGGCCGGGAGCTGGAAAAGCCCCCGGCGGTCGCCCGGACCGAGCCCTCACTCCCCGCCGTCCCGCCCCACAGCGGGGGCCCGGTCCGGGAGACGGACAGCAGCCGCTCCGACAAGGGGCTGTTCGGGCGGCTGCAGTCGATGTTCCAGCCGGGGCACGGGCGGCACGCGCGGCGCCCGCACGACTGACCCGGTTCAGCCCGCAGCCTGCTGCCGCGTCAGGCTCCAGATCACTTCGGTGCCGGAATCGGCGGGCGGCAGTGGCGGCAGGGATCTTCGCGTGCCGATTCGCGTGAAGTTCAGCCGGCGGGGCACGGCTCCGCTCGCGTGATTCCCCTCGTCGTGCACGATCTCCACGGCGCCGACGTCGGACAGTGCGAACGCGGCCGTGACGAGGAGGCGGGCGGAGTCGGTCGCCAGGCCCTTCCCGGTGTGATCCGGGTGAAGCCAATAGCCGATCTCCATGACTCCCGTTTCGGTTTCGGGGCGTCGGAGGAGTCCGCACGACCCGACGGGGCGCCCCTGGTGGTGCACGGAGTACTGAAAGGAGGTACCGGCGTCCCAGTCCTGCTCGCACGAGCGAAGGAACGCGAGATTCTGCTCGGCGCTGTAGCCGTCGGCCCAGGGCATGTACGGACGAAGATGGTCCAGGGCTTGCGTGACCAGGTCGAACGCCCACTCCGCGTCGCCCGTACGCCAGCGGACCAGACGGACCGTCCGATGTTCCAGGGCCTCGGATGGGCGTTCCATGTCACGTCTCCCTCGAACAGGCTTCTGGGCGGCGGTTCGCATCCCACCACACACGCGATGGCCCCGCCAGGGGCGGTGCGGCCTCCTGACGGCTCCGGCCGTCGGCCGGGAGCCGCACGCATACCGAGGCCCGTTCAGGGCAAACGGCTGTTCGGAGGTTGATGACAATGGTTCCCCTGCTCGCAGTTCTCCTGCTCGCCCTGCTCCTCTTCGGTGCGGGTTTCGCGCTCAAGGCCCTGTGGTGGGTCGCCCTCATCGTGCTCGCCGTATGGCTGCTCGGCTTCGTCATCCGGCCGACCGCCGGTGGTGGCGGCCGCCGGAGCGGCCGTTGGTACCGCTGGTAGCCGCGGTGGATGAACATCCCACCCCGCGCGGACGCGGAACGAAGCGGGTGGCCGGACGACTCGTCCGGCCACCCGCTCTTCGTGTGGCTCCTCGCCGACGCGCCCTGCCGTCACGGCAGGGGAATGCCACCGGTGGCGTTGAGGACCTTGGCGCGGATACCCCGCTCGGTGAGCTGCCTCGCGAGGCCCTGGGTGCGCCGGACGCCACGGCCACGCCCGGGGGAAGCATCGCCCATCGAAGTGGCTTGACAGAACGTCGACTTGAGATCCCGTCATGATCTCCATGAACGCAACAGAGCCGTCGCGCGGGACCGAGATCGAGGCGATCAAGCAGGTGGTCGCCGCCATCGAGCAGTCCCAGCGGGACGGACTTCCCGACGAGTTCGCCGCCCTGTTCCGGCCGGACGCGATCTGGACGACGGACCAGGGCCGGCGCCTCACCGGCCGGGAGGAGATCGCGGCCTTCACCCACCAGGTGCTCCCCGGAGCGATGACGGACTCGTGCACCACCTACGAGGTGGTGCACGTGCTGTTCATCCGCCCGGACGTGGCCGCCGTCAAGGTGCGTCAGCGCTACCTGACAGGCGACGGTCAGCCGATCGGGAACGAGGGGAGCCCGCTGTACGTCATGGCCAAGGAGGACGGGCAATGGCGCCTGACCGCCTGTCAGAACACCGAGGTGCTCGACTCCTGACCGGCGAGCCCGCGGCCGCCTTGCGCCGGATCTCGGTCGAGGACTCCGGCCAGGGCACGCAGCAGGGGCGTCGGGTCCGTCCCCCGCGGGCGGTCGCTGACCTGCCCGTCCCCCACCTCCACCACCCGCCACACCCCGTCCTCCCGCAGTGCGAGATCGGTGGTGACGAACCGACAGCCCAAGGCCGCGACGAGCGGCGCCACCGCGCCGAGGTCCGGCTCGGGCAGCAGGCCCGGGCTGTCGGGGTGGGCCGTCGTGAGGGCGGGGACGCCGTCCACCCACCACACGCGGGCCTCGCCCGCGTCCGAGAAGCGCTCGAAGGCCCGGAGCACCACACCGCCCGCGAGGAACTCCTCCTGCAGCTCAACGAACCGGGTGACCACCGCGGCGAGCCGGGCGGTGTCGGTGAGGTCCGGGATGTAACACGCCTCGTGCCAGTCGTGTTTGCGTGACTTCACGAAGTCTTTGACGATCGCCGGGCCGTGGCCCAGCGCCGTGGCGCAGTCCGCCAGCTCCGGCTCGGCGGGCGCCCGTCCGTGCGGCGCCGGCAGCCAGACACTGCGTGGGGTGACCGCGGCGAAGGTGTCGTACCAGCCAGGCAGCTCGTGAGCCCGCCGGTAGTCCGCAGCCGACGTCAGGGTGGTGACGCCACGTGCGGAGAGTGAGCGCGCGAGGTCGGCCCATCGAGCGGCCGGCACCATCCAGCCCCGGTACCACGCCGCTCCGCCTCCGCGCGGCACACGCGCCACGGCACGCCGCGCGTCCCCGGCGACCAGCGCGTCGTGATCCAGCAGGGCCACCCGCAGCCCCAGCCGCCGAGCGGCCCGGGCCTCGTCGGCGAAGTGCGGGTCCACCCGCCGGGGGTCGAGCGGATCACCGCAGAAGAGGATCAGAGGCACCATGCCCGGCACCCTATGCGACCGCGCGGCTCAGCACCGGGGCCGGTCGCGGCGTACGGCCAGGGAGAACGGGTGCCCGGCGGGGTCGGAGTAGATCCGCACATCGCCAGGGCCGCCGTTGTCCTTGGTGTCCAGCGGCCGGGCACCGAGTCCGATGGCTTCGCGCTCCGCCTCGTCCATGTCGTGCCGGGCGACGAGAAGGCGGAGGTGCGCCTGCTGGGAGTCGTCCGGTCGCGGCCAACTGGGCGGCGCCAGACCGTGATCCCTTCGGATCGCCAGGTGCGCGCCGTCGAGGCCGACGACCTCGATGAAGTCGGGGTCGGCTCCCGGCTGCGTCCGCGCGTCGAGCAGCGTGGCGTAGAACTCCGCCAACGCCTCGGGCTCCGCGCAGTCCAGGACCAGGACACTCGTTTTCGCGACGGTCATCCGTCATCTCCTCACCATTGTCGAAAAGGCCGGTCGCGTGCGTCTTCGGCACTCCTACCCGCAAACCGGGGCGGCACCGCGGCCGGCCCGGCCGCGCGTCGTGGGTCCGGCACGGCGGCAGGCACCATGGTGGGTATGAGCGTCTTCATCGACATCGCGGGTCTGGCGACCGCGGACATCGTCTTCGAGTTGTCCCCGCTCGCCGAGCTGAGCCTCGCCCTGCACACCCTGTCCGAGCCCGGGCACCACCCGGGGCTGGCAGGCTGGGCCACGGCCACGGCGGCATCGCTCCAGCCGGATCTCGCGGGTCGTCTCTGCGAAGCCGACTTCCTCTGGCGCAATACGTTCTCCGACCTCTTCATGCCGTTCGCCGGGGTGCGCGGCGGTGACGGCAGGACCCGGGCGACGCTCGCCGAGGAGCTGGACCTGCTGGACCTGCTGGACGACGAGCAGTTCGTCTCGACGGCCCTGGAGTTCTGCAGCCTCGACTCGTACAACACGGGCGGTACGTCACCGCTCAGCGATCCCGCGGCCCGCGCACGGGCGCTGGAACTGGCCACGGCCCGCGGCCCGCAGCAGTTGGAGTTCACCGCGCGGCTGCTCAAGGACCCCGATTCGGTACGGGTGTGGGTGCGCCGTCTCGTCGAGGACTGCGACGCCGCCTTCTTCGCGGACACCTGGCGCCGGGTGCAGGGCAAGCTGGCCGCCGACGCCCGGCACAAGACGCAGCTGCTGCGGCGCAAGGGGCTCGGTCACGCGCTGACCGCGGTTTCGCCCGCCCTGGCCCTGGAGGACGGCGGCACGCGGATCCGTGCCGACAAGCTGTCGGAGGGGCAGGCGACGGCGACGGATCCCGACGTGGGGGCGGGCCTCACCTTCGTGCCGTCACACTTCGGCTGGCCGCATCTGATGATCCTGCACCGGCCGGGGTGGCGTCCGGTCGTCCATTACCCCGTCGGCGGCCCCGAACTTCCGGCGCCCGCCTCGGTGGAGCTGCTCAAGCTGCGGCTCGAGGCCCTGGCCCACCCCGTACGGATGCAGTTGTGCCGCAACACGGCCCGGGCCCCGCACACGACGGGTGAGCTGGCCGTCATCCTCGGCATCAGCGCGCCCGAGGTCTCGCGTCATCTGGCGGTGCTGAAGAAGGCCGGCCTGATCGTCACGCGCCGCCGTGGCCGGTACGTCATGTACCAGCTCGACATCACGGTGGTCGCCCGGCTCAGCAGCGACTTCCTGGAGGGGATCCTGCGCTAGGGCAGGGCCTCGGCTGGTGTTCCGCCGGGCCCGGCGCCGGGGTGTGGAAATCAATCGACAACAAGGCGCATGAAATGGAGACTCATCCTCTTATGGACACGCATACCGACTGGATCAGCCGCGCCGAGACCGACGCCGACATTCCGATGATCCGCGAGATCAATCTGGCCGCGTTCGACACCCCGCTGGAAGCCGACCTCGTCGACGCCCTGCGCGCCGACGCCGCGTGGATCCCCGGTCTGTCCGTGGTCGCCCAGACCCCGGAGGGCACCCTTGCCGGCCACGCGCTGCTGACGCGCTGCCACATCGACGACACCCCGGCTCTGTGCCTGGCCCCCGTCGCCGTGCTGCCCGAGTACCAGAAGACCGGCGCCGGTTCGGCTGCCGTCCGCGCCGCGCTCGCTGCCGCCAGGGACAAGGGGGAGCACATCGTCACCGTGCTGGGGCACCCCGCCTACTACCCGCGATTCGGCTTCTCTCCCGCCTCCGGGTTCGGGATCCGGCCCACCATCGAGGTCCCGGACGAGGCCATGATGGTCCTCGGCCTCGACGACCGCCCCCTGCCGAGCGGCACCATCCACTACGCCGCCCCGTTCGGCATCTAGCCACGCCTCCGCCGGGCGCGGGCAGGGACCGCCCCGGCCCGTCGGGCGCTCGGCTTGAAATTCCGAACTCCGACGATCGATTTCAGCAGTACGAACGGCGGATGGCGGCGCAATGGCGATCACCATCCGCGGCCTACGGAATGAGTCCTTCAGCCGCCCTTTCCGGCCTACCGACCGGCTTTTCAACTCTGTTGGTGAAGACCGGCCTCTAGTATCAGGCGAGCTCGCGAGATCTTCTCGGGAGAAAGTGTCAGGGAGGCATTCCTGTGCGCACCGTGAAGGCCATTGCCGCGTTCGCCCCCGTGGTTCTGGGCGTGATACTCGCCGCTCCCGGCGCCGCCGTGGCGGCGGGCGACGAGCACGCATCGACCGGTACCCGGCAGGCCACCGCGCCCGCGTTCGGCAACTTCATCCTGCAAACCGGTACGGCGCTCCACGAGACGGACGACACCTTCGCCACCGCGACGACCGACTGGGACCGGGACGGCCGCCCGGACCTGGTCGCGGTGAAGAAGAGCAGAACGGGCACCAACAGCACCGAAGTCCATATCCTCTCCGGCGCCAGCAACTTCCAACGCTACATCCTCCAGACCGGCACAGCACTCCACGAAACAGACGCCTCGTTCGACTTCGCCATAACCGACTGGGACCGAGACACCCGCCCCGACCTCGTCGCAGTAAAGAAAAACAGAACCGGCACCAACAGCACCGAAGTCCATATCCTCTCCGGCGCCAGCAACTTCCAACGCTTCACCCTCCAGACCGGCACAGCACTCCACGAAACAGACGCCTCGTTCGACTTCGCCATAACCGACTGGGACCGAGACACCCGCCCCGACCTCGTCGCAGT
>NZ_JACHJG010000014.1:0-106257 GCF_014203545.1 Streptomyces netropsis | reverse complement strand
AAACAGAACCGGCACCAACAGCACCGAAGTCCATATCCTCTCCGGCGCCAGCAACTTCCAACGCTTCACCCTCCAGACCGGCACAGCACTCCACGAGACGGACGGGACGTTCGACTTCTCCGTCGCCGACTGGAACCGTGACGGCCGTCCCGACCTCGTGGCCGTCAAGAAGAGCCGCACGGGGACGAACAGCACCGAGGTGCACATCCTGGGCTGAGTGCCCGGCCCATGCCCCGAACACCGCGTCGGTCTGCTCGGCCCCGGGGTGCCGGGCAGACCGGCCTCACACCGTCCCGGCGTCCCTCGGGCCGTGCGGTCGGCGCGACCGCCCGTGTTCGCCCGCGCCCCCTGCGGGTAGGCGGCCAGGTGGCCCGGCGCGCGCCGGGCCAGGACAACGGATGTCCAGCGCCTGTGGAAAGGACACGCTCGTGATACGTCCCACCACCGCCCAACTCGTCTCCACCGCTGCCGCGATCGGCACGGCGCTCGCCGTGACGGCCGGGGCGGGGGCCGCCCAGGCAGCTCCGGCGGGAGCGTCCGCGCCGCAGGCGGTCGCCACTTGCGGCACCCCCGACCTGCGGATCTCCTTCCGCGACCGGCTCGGCGGCGGAATGAACCACGCCGGCGGCACACTGGAGCTGCGGAACACCACCGACCGCCTCTGCGCACTGCGCGGCTATCCGGGGCTGGGGTTGGAGAACGCCCGGCACGCCCCGCTGCCCACCCGCACGGTGCGGGGCAACACCTGGTACGCGGACGACCCCGGCAACAAGGTCGTACGGCTGCGTCCCGGCGAGGCGGCGCAGGCCAACGTGGCCTGGACCCACTCCGGCACCGAGGCCCGCCGAGCCGACTTCCTGCGGGTGACGCCGCCGGGCGCCACGACCTACCGCACCATCGCGCTCGGCGACGTCGTCGACCACGGTGAACTCCACGTCACCGCGGTGGCCCACAAGGTCCCCGTCCGCGACTGACCCCGCCCCCCCCGTTGCGGCGAACCGGTCATCTTGGGGCGGCCTGCGTGGCTGTGCCCCACTCCGGGGGAACCTTCTTCTTCCCCGAGCTCCGGAAGCGGGGCGCGACGCGAGCAGAGAGGGCCCGGGCATGAGCGACGACTTCGTTCTGGACGTCACCAGGATCCGCGAGGACGCACGACGGAAGATGGAGGCGGGGCCCGTCACCGACTCGTACGGCGTCGACAGCGAACGCGTGATCGACATCCTCAATGACGTCATCGCGACGGAGATGGTGTGCTGGCTGCGCTACACCCGGCACGCCATCTCGGCCACCGGCATCGACCGGGCCCAGGTGGCCGCCGAGTTCACCGAGCACGCGGCGCAGGAGATGCAGCACGCCATGAGGGCGGCCGAACGCGTTTCCCAGCTGGGTGGCGAGCCCGATTTCGACCCGGCGACCCTGGCCCGGCGTGCGCACACCGACTACACCACCCCGTCGCCGAACGAACTGAAGGAGATGCTGGAACACAATCTGCTCGCCGAGCGGATCGTCATCTCCAGCTACCAGGAGATCGTCCGCTGGCTGGCGGACCGCGACCCCACCACGCGCCGACTGCTGGAATCCATCCTCGAGGAGGAAGAGGAGCACGCCGACGACATCCTCGACCTGCTCGGCACGTGATGCGGTCGCGGCCACCGCACGCCCTCCCTCACGGGTCGTGGTGGGTCCGCGCGGTGTCCGGGGACCCGCCCAACGCCTGCCGTGGCACTCTCGGCTCTTCCTCGTCCGGTGCGAACTCCCGGGCGGGAGGTTCGCGGCGGCGGCGGTCGCCCAGTGCGCCGATGGAGATGAGGACGCAGGCGACGGCCACCCCGGTGAGGAGGGTGAACGTGGGAGTGGTGGAGCTGAGCATGGCGCCCGCCAGGGTCGCGCCGAGCGCGTAGCCGATGGCGGCGATCGCTCCCATCACCGAGTAGCCGGCGGCCAACGCGGCGGGCTCCAATCTCTCGCGCACCGCCATGTGCCGGGTGACCTGGGCACCCGCGTACAGCAGGCCGGCGACCGACAGCGCGGCCACGATGGCCGCGAGGCAGTGGCCGAGGGCCGCGGACACCACACAGCCCGCGATGCCGAGCACCAGGACGAGCCCTTGCCGCTGGGGGTCGCCCGGCCAGCGGCGGAGCCCGTAGATCATGGCGCCCAGTACGGCGAAGCCCGATTGCATGGTGAGCATGAGACCCACCCAGCCGATGGGTGCGCCGCACTCCTCCATCAACGCGGGCAGCGCCAGTTCCGACAGGGCGAACAGGATGAGTGCGGCCGCGCCCGCGAGATAGGCGGGCCAGGCGGGGAGAACGCACCGCAGGAGCGAGGGGCCGGTGCGGGTCGCCTCGTCGGACTCCCATCGCATCGGCAATGCGCGCAGCGCCTTGGCTGCGGTGAAGGCCAGCAGGGCGGCCACCCACAGGGGGGCGCAGGAGGCGAAGTCCAGGGCCAGCCAGCTGACGAGTGCCGGGCCGACGGCCGAGGTGGTGTAGGCGAGCATGGTCTCGGCGCTCAGGACGCGGGGGCGCAGTTGTGCGGGCACCTGGGTGGTGAGCAGCGTGCGCAGGCCCGCGGGGCTCGCGGCGGGTGCGGCGCCCGCGAGAGCGGCGAGCGCCGCCAGGAGCACCGGATGAGCGCCTCGCAGTATGCCGAGCGCGGCGAAGGCGACGGCTCCGCCGCCCAGCCCGCAGGCCAGCTGGCCGACGACGCGTTTGGGGCGTAGCCGTGGCCCGAGGATTGCCCCGCCCACGACCTCGCCCAGCGTGAACGCCGCAGCGAGAAACGCGCCCAGTGCGTAGCCGCCGGGTTCCTCGCGGACGAGGAAGACGCAGGCCAGCGGCATTATGGCGACGGGCAGTCGGGCGGTGGTCATGACCGCCGCCCAGATCAGCAGGGGACGGGTGACGAGTTCGCGGTATCCGGCGGGATGTGCCGGTCCCGAGGCGGTGTGTCCCATGTCCAGACAGTAGGGTCGCAGTCGATCTCCTTGGGGAAATCTGCTGCGGGGGTCACCTTGTGGGACGCACGAGGGGGACACGAGGGGAAAAGACACCCCGTGTGCATGATCCAGCGCGCGGCGCACTGCTCGTGCGCACGGCGCGCGCGGCAGGGCGCTGGCGCCTCGGGGGCTCGCGCCGCCGCCCGGTGTGCGGCGGGTCTCTGCCGAGTCGTACGGAACGTTGATATTGCCGGGATGACCAGCATGGAGATGCGCCCGGCACGATGGGCTGACCGGCGTCGTCGGGCTCCCGGTGGCAGGCGTGGTTCGGCAGGACGGGGGGAACACCCCTCACGACGCGCGACGATGTCGCTCTCGGCACGCCCCCGTCACGGGTTCGCGGTCTCGGCGCGGCCGCTGCGCGCCGACGGTGTGACGGTGCTCGTGTCCTGACCGGTCAGCGCCGGAGGTAGAAGCGGGTGGTGGTGCCCTGCGGGCGGGTATGGGTACGGACCAGGTCGGTGACGTAGTGGACCATGAGCAGACCCCGGCCACCGGGCTGGGTCGGCGGGGGCGGACAGCGGCCGGCCAGCGGAGCGCTGATGTGTCCACGGTCCTCGACCTCGCAGACCAGGTGGTCGCCCTCGGCCCAGACCCGCAGGGTGCCGGCACCGCCGCCGTGCACCACGCTGTTGGTGGTCAGCTCCGCCACCGACAGTTCCAGATCACTGTGCCTGCCGTCGGGCAGCCCGAACCCCGCGGCGAGCCCGGCGGCGAAGTGCCGGGCCTCGGGGAGGCTCTTCGCGTCGAAGGTGAACGTGGAGACTCCGGGCGGCAGCGGCAGGGGCTCGTTGTACCGGGCGATGACGCGGTCGGGTGCGTAGGCCCCGCTGGGCCGCTCCAGGCCGCCGTCCCTGACGACGGGATGGGTGGCCTCGGCGTCGGCCAGCACGGCGGCGGACAGCCGGCCGGTGTCGTAGGGGCACACGATGGTGACGTCGCGCCCCGTGAAGGCGTAATTGATCAGCGCCTCGTGCTGCACGCACGCCGGGTACTCCTGCGCGGTGCGGCCGGCCCAGATCGGCTCTCCGATGATCCGCACACGACGGCCCTGATGGGCGTCGGCGAACGCGCGCAGGACGCGCGGGATGATCCGGCCCGGATTGCGCCCGGCCTGTTGCATGTCGATGAAGCGCACCGCGTCGGCCTGCCCGCCCAGGGCTTCCCGGAGCAGAGCGAGGTTCCGTTCGGGAACGGCCACGGCCACCGGCTCCCCCGCGGCCAGCCCGTCCCGGATGAAGGGCACGGTGGCGGCCAGGTATGCGGTGTCACCGCGGTAGAAAAGGGCCGGGTGCACGAACGCCTCGCCGCTGACTGTCACGCCCGTCACCCCGTCACCTCGATCACCGTCAGATCGGACCAGAACATCTCCAACGCACGACGCAGCGACGGCGGTGGCTCGTGGACGACGATCCGTCTGCCGGCGCGGCCGAGCCGCTGGGCCGCGAGGGCCAGGGCGGAGGTGCCCGCGACGTCGACGAACGTGACGTCCGACAGTTCCAGATAGGCGTCCCCGCCGCGGGAGAGCAGGCGTTCCAACGCACCCTCCCATTCCGGTTGCGTCGTCAGGCTGATCTCACCGGAGGCGGACATTCCTGGCCGGTCCGCGCAGGGACGGATGTCGAGAACGCCGTGTCGAGGCGCGTCTTCGCCCGCCCTCACCGTGTGTGGCCCCTCCATGGACTCGCCCCCAGCTTCTGCCGCGGTGGCCAGTATCGCCTACATCCCCTCGCGGGGGAGGTGGTCGTGACGCGAAACCGGCCGCGATCCTGCGGGGGCCGAAGGACGGACCCGGGCCGGAGCGAACGGGTGGTTTCGCGCCTCGGGCGCCGTCGGCTGGGCAGGCCGGTCAGGGAGGGTTCCGGACCGACGATGGGTGTGGCATGAGCGATTACGAGCGTTCCCGTACGATGCCCGCGCTGCCTGAGCATGTCTTCGACCAGGCGAGCATGGTGAGCCGGCTCGACAGCTGGCTGCCGTCGGACCTGCATGTGCACGCGGCGCAGGGGCTCCCGGCCGTGACCGTGCACGAGGACCGCACCGGCGAGGACGCGGCCGCGTTGTTCCGCACGTTTCCGGACCGGCTGCGGGTGGAGTGGGGGACGCGGGACAGCTCGAGCTACGCAGGGTGGCTCCAGGTGACCGGCGTCGGCGTGGGCGCGAGCGAGGTGACGGTCCACCTGACCTTCTTCGACGAGCGGCACGACCCCGGGGAGGAGACGGTGCGCACCGCGCTGGAGCGGAGCCTGGAGCGGCTGGAGGAGCAGGTGCGGCTCCGCGTCGACGGGGGGTGAGCCCGCGCCGCGCCGCCCACCGTCGGGTGATTCCCGACGCGACGGGGCATGACCGGGGCGGGTCGGGGCAACACGTGTGCCCATGGACGATGCATCCGTATCCGGATCCGACGTGCACGGCGGTCCGCGTCCACGACGCCGTCGCGGCGTCGGCGCGCTGTGCGGGCTCGCCCTCTCGCTCGCACCGGTGGCGGGGTGCGGTGACGGGGGTGGTGACGGGAACGCCTCGTCAACGACGCCGTCCGCCGGTGCGGCGACGCCCACGTCGTCCGTGTCGACGCCGTCTCCGGAAAGGTCCTCGAGTCCCGGGTGAAGGCGGACCCGGACGGGGACAAGCAGGAGCTGGCCGACCTGCCGGGGAAGGCCAAGGTGTCACCGCGGGACGCGGCCGCGACGGCCCTCGGCCGGACCAAGGGCACGGTCACCTCCGTCGAACTCGACGAAACGGACGCCGACGCGGTCATCTGGTCCGTCGACGTCATGACGACCGGCGACTGGAACAAGACCACGTTCGACGTCGACGCGGCCCACCGCAGGATCCTGCGCGAGCACGTCGACCGCGGCTGAGGCCGACGTGCGGGGCGTTCGACCGATCGTCGGGAGCATCGACAGGTGCCGGACACCCGACGGCTGAGCCACCCGGGTGCGCCCGCTGGGCCGTTCGCGGGATGCTGCGCGCGCTGACCCGGCTCGGTGGCAGGCATGTTGTCGCCGGGGCGCCGTACCAGCGAGCCGCGTGACCCGGCACCGCACGGCGGCCCGCCCGGCACACATCGTCGCGCGCGGGCCGTCAGCCCGAGAACGAACGGAGCAACCCATGCGTATGCGACACCAGCTGGCCACGGCCGTGGCGGTACTGGCCGTGAGCGGTGCGGCCATCAGCCCCGCCCTGGCCACCTCCCCCCGCACCAGCTCGGCCGACGACACCTTCCTGCGCACCGCCCACCGGAACAATCTGGCCGAGATCGCCACCGCGAAGGACGCCGGCAAGAACGCCACCACGTCCTGTGTGAAGCGGGTCGCCAAGGTCCTGGTCCGCGACCACATGAAGATGGATGACGAGGTGAAGAAGCTGGCGGACAAGCTCAGGGCCTCCCTGCCCGGCTCCCCCACCGACGAGCAGAAGAAGCAGCTCGCGGCGTTGCGGGCGAAGGCCCATACCAAGGCGTACGACGCCGCGTGGCTCAAGGCGCAGGCCGCCGGGCACGAGAAGACCCTGGACCTGATCGACCACGAGCTCAAATACGGCCACGACGAGAAGGTCCGGCACCTGGCGAAGAAGCTCCGGCCCACCGTCGTCATGCACCTCGGCCTCGTACACGGGGGCACCTGCCACGACAGCCACAACGACCACAAGGCCGCCGCGGGGAACGGCAGCTAGAACCCGCCCGCGCCTCCCGCCCCGGCCGACGCGAGCAGCGACGGCCGGGGGCTCGCCCCGTCATGAGCGGCGCCGCCCGGCCCGGCCCCCTACCGCGCGCAGGTCGGGGAACACGTCAGGGCGACGGGCGGCTCATCGGACGTGTCGCACGAGCACGTCGCACGAGCCAAAGGAGTGAGGCAGATGAAGGTCGGCTACAAGCTGGCGGCGGAGTCCTTCGGGCCGGGCGAGCTGATCCGGCAGGCCGTGCGGGCCGAACGGGCCGGGTTCGACTTCGTGGAGATGAGTGATCATTTCCATCCCTGGCTGGACAACCAGGGGCATTCACCGTTCACCTGGACGGTGTTGGGCGCGATCGCGGTGAAGACCGAGCGGATCGGTCTGGTGACGGGCGTGACGTGCCCGACGGTGCGCTACCACCCGGCGATCATCGCTCAGGCCGCCGCCACGCTCGCCCTGGTCTGCGACGGCCGCTTCACCCTCGGTGTCGGGTCCGGGGAACGGCTCAACGAACACGTCGTCGGTCCGGGGTTTGCCGGCTCGGTCCGGGTGCGCCACGAGATGCTGCGAGAGGCCCTGGAGATCATCCGGTCGTTGTGGCGCGGTGGTTACCGCTCCTACGAAGGCAAGCACCTGCGGCTGGAGGACGCGCGGGTCTTCGACCTGCCGGAGGAGCCGCCGCTGATCCCGGTGGCAGCCGGCGGGGCGGCCTCGGCCCGGATCGCGGCCGAGCACGGGGACGGGCTGTTCGCGACCGAGCCGAAGCCGGAGCTCGTCCGGCACTACCGCGAGGCCGGTGGCAGCGGACCCTGTTATGCCGAGGTGCCCATGGCGTGGGCGGCCGACGAACACACCGCCGCCAAGGCGGTGCTGGAGACCTCACGCTGGGCCGTGACGGGCTGGAAGGTGATGAGCGAGCTGCCCGACCCGGCCAACTTCGACGCCGCCACGGCCACCGTCCGCGAGGAGGACATCCTCGCGCAGTTCGCCTGCGGGCCCGATCCCGCCCGCTACGTCGAGGCCGCGCAGCGGTACGTCGACGCCGGTTTCGACCATCTGGTCATGCAGAACGCCGGCCCGGACCCGGACGGGTTCATCGACTTCTACGAGCGGGAGCTCGACCATCGGATCCGGGCGCTGGAGCCGAGCTGAGGCGCGGTAGGGCTGTCCCCACCGCAAGGCGGGTGGTGGCCGGATCGCCGACGCGGCGCGCCCCCGGGAAGACTGGATCCGGACCGATCACCCGGACCCACCCGTAGGGAGAACCCGCATGTCACCCGTCTCACGGCGGTCGCTGCTCGCCGCGCTGCCCGCCCTGGGCCTCGCCGCCACCGCGCGGCCGGCGCAAGCCCGGACCGCCCCGACGGGCGACGAACCGGTCGTCGCCGCGCTGGCCCGCGCCTCCCGGCCCCTGCGGTCGACCGAGCCGTCCGGCGACCTCGGCGATCTGCGCCCGTTGGGCGCGGCGATCGGTGACGTGCCGGTGGTCGGGCTCGGTGAAGTGGCCCACGGTGCGCACGAGCTGTTCACCCTCAAGCACCGGGTCTTCCGGTACCTGGTCGAGAAGAAGGGGTTCACGACCTTCGCGTTGGAGGCCGGTTGGGGTGCCGGGTTGCGGATCGACGCGTATGTGCGGCACGGCACCGGCGATCCGCGCGCGATCATGGAGGAGGAGTTCGGGAACGGCGCGTGGCCGTGGCTCGTCCAGGAGTATCTGGCCCTGATCACGTGGATGCGTGAGCACAACGTGCGCCACCCGGAGTCCCCGGTGCGGTTCATGGGGAACGACCTGGCCTACCCGCGCATCGACGACATGTTGTTCGAGCGGGTCCTCGGGTACGTCGGCCGACGGCATCCGGCACTGCGGGCGAGGTTCGACGGGCTCTACGGCGAGTTGTGGACCCATGCCGCCGAGGCCGACTTCAGCGCGCTGCCCCCGGCCGAACGCCGTCGGCTGGCCGGCCTGGCCCGGCGAGCCGTGAGCACCCTGGAGGGCCTGCGCCCCGGGCCCGACCGCGCGGCACACGACTGGGCCGTGCAGCACGCGCGGGTCATCGAACAGACCGCCACCCTGCTGTCCTTCGATCTCAAGGACTCGGCGAGCTGGCCCGAGGCCATGCGCTATCGCGACGAACTGATGGCTCGGAACACCGCCTGGTGGTACAGGCACACCGGTCACAAGATCCTGCTGTCCGGCCACAACGGGCACACCGCGTACGAGACCTACGACCCCACGCACTACCCCGTCACCCAAGGTGCGTACCTGCGAGAACTGCTCGGCGAAGACCACTACCTCAGCGTGGGCACGACCTTCGGACGCGGAGCCGCCACCGTGCCGGGCGACGACGGGAAGTGGCGGACCGAGGAGTTCGGGGCGCCCAGGGCGGGCAGCAGCGAGGAGCTCCTGGAGCGGGTGGGCCACGAGACGCGATACCGGGATTTCCTGGTGGATCTGCGGACCGCGCCGCCGGCGGCCCGCGACTGGTCGTACCGGGCCCGCCCCACCCGGGACATCGGACCGCCCGGCGACCCGTACCGCCCGTTCGCCCTCGGCAAGGGGCACGGCGTCCTCATCCACCTGCACGCGTTCCGTGCGGCGCGCCCGCTGTCGTGAACGGCCACGAGGAACGGTCAGGGGCGGCAGCCGGCCGCCGCCCCTGATCATTCGTCAGGCGGTCGCGGTTCCGGCGGCGTCGGCCGCCGGTGGGGCCGGGGGGAACGGGATCTCGGCGAGGACGGGGATCAGTGACTCCTCCTCGTAGTCGAGGTGCGCCGTCAGTTCGCGTGCCATGCGGTTCAGCTCGGCGCGGAAGCGCACGGGGTCGGCGCCGCCGATGTCGGCCAGCAGGGCGACCAGCTCGCCCTGGAGGCGTGCGACCGTCCGGTGTTCGTCACGGAGCCGGTCGAGCGCGGCCGCCAGGTGGGGGTGGTGACGCGCGAGTGCGGGGAAGACATGCGCGTCCTCGCCCGCGTGATGGAACTCCAGGGACTGGCAGAACGCCAGGCAGTGCTGCCGGATCTGCAGTCCCAGCCCGGGCGTCGGGGGGTCGCCGGGCCCGGTACGGTCCGCCCGCGCGGCGAAGTGGGCGTCGACCTCGGCGACCACATGGCGCAGCTGTGCGCGCAGCCATGTGTGGACCTCCAGGAGCTTGTCGGCGAGATGCGTGACCTTGCCCGGCCCCTCCCCCGGCTCGAGGCCGGGGCGCTCCAGCGCCACGACCGGCAGGAGTCGGGTGGTGCGGTTCTGGTAGTCGGCGTATCCCGGTTCCACACGGGCCACTTGCTCGAAGAGCCGGTCGCGCCGCGTGCCTTCGGCGGGCACCGCGATCGCTTCGAACGTCTCGGTGCCGAGTTCCACCCGTACCAGCGGGTGGGCGAGCAGGTTGTGGTACCAGGCGGGGTGACGGGGCGCGCCGGCGGCGGAGCCGATGACGAGCAGCAGCCCGCCGACGCGGAGGTATCCGAGCGGAACGGTGTGCTCCTCTCCCGACTTCGCGCCGGTGGTGGTGAGCAGGAGCAGGTCGCCGCCCTCGAAGGGGCCGCCGACCTTTCCGTCGTTGGCTCGGAACTCCTCGATGACGGATTGGTTGAAGGAGGTGGGCATGCGGTGTCGGATCTCCAGAGAAGTACGCGGGTTCCACGGTCGGACCGTGGTGAGGGTGGATGGCGTGAGGCGCGCGGCACGCGATCCCTCGCCTGGAGCGGTCGCCGGTCGGACACCCGGGCGGCCGTCGGGAAGGCAACGGCGTGTGATGACGTCACAGGGCGGTGCGGGGCACCGCGGAGGACAAGGGAAGACGCGCGGACGTGCTGACGTCAGGCGCGGGGTGCGGAGTATGCACTCATGGTTCGGTCCCTTGGTACGGCGCTCGCCCGACTGCCGACCTGCCCACTGCTCTTTGGTCGGCGTCACGCGGCGCCCCGCCATTACAGCCATCAGGTACCCGGTTGTCAACGCGCGTGGTCCCGCTTCGCCACGGGGTGGCGGGATCGCGGGGTGCGGTCGGTCCGGCGTTCGGTGGCGCGTCCCGTTTGGCTTTGTTCGCCTCCTGTCGGCAGGATGATCGCCGTGACAGAGATTCGAACGCCCCGACTCATGCTCCGCCGCTGGCGCGAGGACGATCTCGGCCCGATGGCCGACATCAACGCCGACCCGGAGGTCATGCGCTGGGTCGGTGACGGCTCGGTCCGGGACCTGGAGGAGACCGCCGAGGACATCGAGAGGTGGGAGGAGGAGTGGGACGACGAGGGCTTCGGTCTGTTCGCCGTCGAGCTGCTCGCCTCCGGTGAACTGGCCGGGTGCGTCGGTCTGTCCGTGCCCCTCTCGCTGCCCGAGCTGGAGCACGAGGTCCAGATCAGCTGGCGGCTCGGACGGCAGTTCTGGGGCCAGGGGTATGCGTCCGAAGCAGCCCAGGCCACGTTGGAGTTCGCGTTGCAGGAGCGTGGGCTCGACCGCGTCATCAGCCTGTCCCGGCCGGGCGACGACGCCTCTCGGAACGTGTTGCGCAAGCTCGGCATGGCGCAGGAGCGTGAGATCACGCATCCCGAGTACGACGTGCCGCTGTTCGTCCACTCCATCGATCTGACGGAATTCACCGCGTAGACCGGCCGTCGGCCCGGCGGAGGCGGACACTCCGGCCGATCAGGCGCACAAACGTTTCTTTCTCCATGCAACCGCACAAGCCCGCAGCTCATCTGTAGAGCTGTGGACGGCGTTTGCCGCCGTGCTGGTGGGTCGCCGAGGCCGTGACCCGCTGCCTTGTTCTTGTTGCTGGAAAGGTCGACTGACGTGCACCTCGGATCGAGCCGTCGCTCCGTTCTGCTGGTTTCCGCTCTCACGGGATCCATGATGCTCACCGCTTGCGGGGGCGGTTCCGGTGGCTCCGGTTCCGATGCGGGGCCGGAAGCCAAAATCACCGTCAGCCCGGCGGGCGGCAAGGACGTCGCGCTCGGCTCGCCGATAGCGGTGAAGGCGGACGGCGGACGGCTCACCGAGGTGGACGTCAAGGACGACAAGGGCAACAAGGTCACGGGGCAGCTGGCGGCCGACGGTTCCTCCTGGTCCTCGGACGGCAAGGCCGGCCCCCAGACCACGTACACCGTGCGGGCCAAGGCCAAGGGCGGCAAGGACGGCAAGGGCAAGGAGTCGTCCTCGACCGCCACCTTCACCACACGGCAGGCGCCCGCGGTCAACAAGCTCACCAACACGCCGAGCAACGGACAGACCGTCGGTACGGGCATGCCGGTGTCGATCCTCTTCGACAAGCCGGTGGACGAGAGCAAGCGGGCCGAGATCGAGAAGTCCCTGAAGGTCACCACCCAGCCCAAGGTGGAAGGCTCCTGGGGATGGGTCAAGGACTACTCGGGCCAGGACCGGATCGACTGGCGGCCCAAGGACTACTGGCCGAGCGGAACCAAGGTCTCCGTGAACGGCTCGCTGTCCGGGATCAACTCCGGTGAGGGCGGTTGGTTCGCGCGGAACTACAACTTCGGCTTCACCGTAGGCGCCGACCGCAAGGCCGTCATCGACGTCCCCGGCCACACCCTGACCATGTACGAGGACGGCAAGCCCATCGGCGACATCAAGGGTTCCGCGGGCTCCCCCACCGACCCCACGCGCGGCGGCATCCACACGGTGCGCAGCAAGAACGCCGCGGAGACGATGGACTCCTCCACCATCGGCTACGGCAAGCAGTGGATGCTGGACTCGAAGTGGGTGACCCATCTGACCGCCTCCGGGACCTTCCTGCACTCGGCGCCCTGGAACAACTCCATCGGCGTGGAGAACAACAGCCACGGCTGCTTCGGCATGACCACCGGCGACGCCAAGAAGGTCTACGACTTCCTGTCCATCGGCTCCACCGTCGAGGTCAAGGGCACCAGCAGCACCAAGAAGACGGACGTCGGCAACGGCCTCGAGGTCTGGCAGGAGACCTGGGAGCAGTGGCACCAGCGCAGCGCGCTGAAGTGACCCCCTCCCCGCATACGCGGTAGCGACGGTCTCGGTCCGGTGCCACGGTGGGGGAGGCACAGGGCCGCAACGCCGACGACTCAGGAGAGTGTCATGCCCCGGATCACCCCCAGCCTCTGGTTCGACACCGAGGGCAAGGAGGCCGCCGAGTTCTACGTCTCGGTGTTCCCGAACTCCGGGATCAGGCGCGTCACCTTCTACGGCGAGGCCGGCCCGCGGGAGGCCGGCACCGTCTTGACCGTCGAGTTCGTCCTCGACGGCCAGCCGTACACCGCGATCAACGGCGGCCCCGATTTCACGTTCGACGAGGCGATCTCGTTCCAGATCGACTGCGCCGATCAGGACGAGGTCGACTACTACTGGGCCAAGCTCTCCGAGGGCGGTGCGGAGGGCCCGTGCGGCTGGCTGAAGGACAAGTACGGGCTGTCCTGGCAGGTCGTCCCGGCTGTCATGACGGAGTTGCTGACCGATCCGGACGAGGGACGCTCGCAGCGCGCGATGAAGGCCATGCTGGGCATGAAGAAGCTGGATGTGGCCGCGCTCCTGGCCGCCGCCGAGCAGGCGTGAGCCCGGGTCACGGGGCTACGGCCGCGGGCCCGTCGCGAGGCGGGCCGAATGGGTGTCGTCCCTCCCCGGTGCGTTTACCCGCCGGGGAACCGGGGACCTCGTCACGGTGCTGATGGGACACCAGCGAAAGGCGAGGCACCGTGGCAACGCACCCCGCCCCCGACCGGTCCACCGGTCCGGGACGGTCCGGCGACCCTGACCGGACCACCACGTCGACGGTGACCCTCCGGGTCAACGGCGTTCCCCGGCGGCTGACCCTCGACAACCGCACCACCGTGCTCGACGCCCTGCGCGAGCACCTGGATCTCACCGGTGCCAAGAAGGGCTGCGATCACGGGCAGTGCGGGGCGTGCACCGTACTGGTCGACGGGCGGCGCACCAACAGCTGTCTGCTGCCGGCGGTCGCCCACGACGGCGCGGAGATCACCACCGTTGAGGGCCTGGCGGAACTGGTGGGCCCGGCCGAAGGCGGCGCACTGCATCCGCTCCAGCAGGCGTTCGTCGACCGCGACGGCTTCCAGTGCGGCTACTGCACCCCGGGACAGCTCTGCTCGGCGGTCGGGGCGATCTCCGAGGCGGCGGCGGGTCACCCCTCGTACGTCACCTCCCTGACGGCCGGTCCGCCCGGCCCGCCCGTCCCCCTCTCCCCCGACGAGATCCGCGAGCGGATGAGCGGCAATCTGTGCCGGTGCGGCGCGTACCCGAACATCGTCGGCGCGATCGAGGACGTGACGCGGTGAGGAGGTTCGCCTACACGCGCGCCGACGACGTCGACGCGGCCATCGCGGCCCTGGCCGACCACCCGGACGGCGTGTTCCTCGGCGGCGGTACGAACCTCGTCGACCTGATGAAGCTGGGCGTGGTGTCCCCCGGTCTCCTGGTGGACGTCAGCAGACTGCCCCTCGCGGAGATCCGGGAGACGGCGGGCGGCGGCCTGTGGATCGGCTCCGGCGTCCGCAACAGCGACCTCGCCGCCCACCCGGCCGTACGCACCCGCTACCCGGCGCTGTCCCAGGCGGTGCTGGCGGGCGCGTCGGGTCAGATCCGCAACACCGCCACCACGGGCGGGAACCTGCTCCAGCGCACCCGCTGCCTGTACTTCCAGGACGTCGGCAAGCCGTGCAACAAACGCGTACCCGGCAGCGGCTGCCCCGCCCGCGACGGCGTCCACCGCGACCTCGCCGTACTCGGCCATTCCGAGGCCTGCGTGGCCACGCATCCCTCCGACATGGCCGTGGCGCTCGCGGCGCTCGACGCCGTCGTCCATCTGCGGGGGCCCGGGGGCGAGCGGACGGTCGACCTCACGGACTTCCACCGGCTGCCGGGCGACGAACCCCATCTGGACACCGTCATCCGCCCCGCCGAGCTCGTCGTCGCCGTCGAGCTGCCGCCCCCGCCGGCGGGCGGGTCCGGCTACCGCAAGGTGCGCGACCGTGCCTCGTACGCCTTCGCCCTCGTCTCCGTCGCGGCCGCGCTCGAGGTGCGTGACGGCAGTGTCCAGGATGTACGGCTGGCGTTCGGCGGTCTGGCCCACAAGCCGTGGCGGGCCCGCGCGGCGGAGGGCGCGCTGCGGGGGGCCCGGGCCACCGAGGAGTCCTTCACCCGCGCCGCCGACGCCGAGCTGGCGGCCGCGGAGCCCTTGCGCGACAACGCCTTCAAGGTGCGTCTCGCGCGCAATCTGGCCGTGCGCGTCCTCAGCGGACTCGCCAGCCTCGGCGGCGCCGCCGCAGTCACCGAGGGGACCGTCTCATGAGCACCACGAGTACGCCCGGGCCCGTGCGCGTCGAAGGGCGCGAGAAGGTCACCGGGGCGGCCCGCTACGCCGCCGAACACACCCCGCCCGGCACCGCCTACGCCTGGCCCGTCCCCGCCACGATCGCCCGCGGGCGGGTCGTCTCGGTCGACGCGGGCCGGGCGATGGACGAGCCGGGGGCCCTCGCCGTCCTGACCCACGAGAACGCCCCGCGGCTGAAGGACGTGGACGACGCCACCCTGCTCCTCCTGCAGAACGACCGCGTGCCGCACCGCGGCTGGTACGTCGCGCTGGCGGTCGCCCGCAGCCTGGAGGCCGCACGCGCCATGGCCGCCGCGGTGCGGGTCACGTACGCGGCCGAGGACCACGACGCCGTGCTGGCCCCCGACCACCCGGGCCTCTACGTCCCCGACGAGGCCAACGGCGGCTTTCCCGGCAGCCGCGAGCGCGGCGACTTCGACACGGCGTACGAGCGCGCTGCCGTGCGCGTCGACGCCACGTACACCATGGCCGGTCTGCACAACCACCCCATGGAACCGCACGCCGCGACCGCCCGGTGGGAGGACGACCGCCTCCTCGCGTACGACTCCAGCCAGGGCGCCACCACCGTCCAGAAGACCCTGGCCGCGCTCTTCGGCACGGACAAGGAGCGAATCACCGTCGTCTCCGAGCACGTGGGCGGTGGCTTCGGCTCCAAGGGCACGCCCCGCCCCCAGGTGGTCCTGGCCGCGATGGCCGCCCGGCACACCGGGGTGCCCGTCAAGCTCGCGCTGCCCCGGGCGCAGCTCGCGGCCGTCGTCGGTCATCGCCCGCCCGTCATCCAGCGGGTCCGGCTCGGGGCGGGCGAGGACGGGACGATCAGCGCCCTCGCCCACGAGGTCATCACCCAGACCTCCACCGTCCGGCAGTTCGTGGAACAGGCCGCCACCCCCTCACGCACCATGTACGTCTCGCCGCACAGCCGTACCACCCACCGGGTCGTCGCGCTCGACGTCCCCAGCCCGTCCTGGATGCGGGCGCCCGGCGAGGCCTCGGGGATGTACGCACTGGAGTGCGCGATGGACGAACTCGCCTGCGCCACCGGGGTGGACCCGGTCGAGCTGCGGGTGCGCAACGACACGGCGACGGAGCCGGACAGCGGGAAACCGTTCAGCAGCCGGCACCTGGTGGAGTGTCTGCGGGAGGGCGCGCGGCGCTTCGGCTGGCACGAGCGGGACCCGCGCCCCCGCTCGCGCGCGGAGGGCCGCCACCTCATCGGTACCGGCGTGGCCTCCTCCTGCTACCCCGTCTATGTGTCGGCCTCGTCGGCACAGGCGCGCGTCGACGGCGACGGCCGCTTTTCCGTGCGGGTCAACGCGACGGACATCGGTACGGGGGCCCGTACCGTGCTGACGCAGATCGCGGCCGAGGCGCTCGCCGTCCCGATGGACCGGGTCGCGGTCGAGATCGGCAGCAGCGCCCTGCCCACCGCCCCGCTCGCCGGGGGTTCCTGCGGGACCGCCTCCTGGGGGTGGGCCGTGCACAAGGCCTGTCGTGCTTTGGGGGATCTGATCGGCGAGCACGCAGGGACGGTCCCGGCCGGCGGTCTGACCGTCACCGCCGACACCTCGGACGACATCGTGTCCGAGCCGCCCCAGGCGAAGTCCTCCTTCGGCGCGCAGTTCGCCGAGGTGCGGGTCGACGCCGACACCGGCGAGATCCGTGTCAGCCGTCTCCTGGGCGTCTTCGCCACGGGCCGGATCCTCAACGCCCGTACCGGGCGCAGCCAACTCGTCGGCGCGATGGTGATGGGTGTGGGGATGGCGCTCCTCGAGAGCAGCACCCTGGACACGCGGTTCGGTGACTTCGCCGAGCGCGACCTCGCGTCGTACCACGTGCCTGCCTGTGCGGACATCCGCGACATCGAGGCGCACTGGATCGACGAGCACGACCCTCATCTGAACCCCATGGGCAGCAAGGGCATCGGCGAGATCGGCATCGTGGGCACGGCCGCGGCGATCGCCAACGCGGTGCACCATGCGACGGGCGTGCGCGTCCGCGATCTGCCTCTCCACCCGGAGAAGCTGCTGGCCTGATGCCCGGCTTTCGGCCCGTCCCCACGTCCCGCCCGCGGGTCCGAGGGCCGGCCGTTCACCTTCCGCTCTTGCCCTCTCCCGGGGCGGTCCCCTCCTCCGCCGCGGTCTCCTCGGTCGCCGACGTCTCCACCTCGCGCCACTCCTGGGCGCGCGTCGGCCTCCCGGAGCGGGTCAGGCCTTCCACTTCCTTCTTCAGTTCGTCGTCCCGCTTGGCGCCGTGCTTGCTGCTTCCCCGGTCCATCGTTCCTCCTGATCAGCACTTGCCCGGTGGGCCCGGCCCTCCGCGGAGGAAGGCCGAGCCATCGAGTACCCGGGCTTCTCCGGCGCAAACCGGCCGTACCGCTGCTTTCGTGGTGGTTGCGACGTGGCGGCCGTAGGCGCCCGGCCGCGGGGCGCGGGTCAGACGACGGTGCCGCGCCACTGCCCGGACTCGATGCCGCGGGACTCGATGAACGTCTTGAAGCGCTCCAGATCGCCCTTGGCCTGGCGGCGGACGAAGCCGAGCTTGTCGCCGACGGTGTCGACGATGCCTTCGGGAGCGTGGTCGAACTGCAGCATGACCTTGGTGCGTGTCGTGTCGAGGCGGTGGAAGGTGACCACACCTGCCTGGCGGACCTCGCCGGACACGGTCGTCCAGGCCACGCGCTCGTCGGGGATCTGCTCGGTGATCTCGGCGTCGAATTCCCGGGTGACGCCGTCGATCTTCGTCACCCAGTGGGTGAGGGTCGGCGTGCGCTGTTCGATGCGCTCGACGCCCTTCATGAACCGGGGGAAGTCCTCGAACTGGGTCCACTGGTTGTACGCCGTGGTGACCGGGACGGCGACCTCGATGGACTCCTCGATCTGTGACATGACGTCTCCTCCTCAGTGATGGGGATTCGCTGATGGGGACTCGGTGAGTCGGACGAAAGGGTCGGTCCACCAGCGGGTGCCCGCGATCGCGCGTCTCAGACATCGGATTCGCGATACCACCACCTCAATCCGCGAGGGCGACACTGAGGCTGACCGTATAGCTCTCCTCCACCATGCCGTCCGGGAAGAACCCGGTCAGACGGTCACGCTCTTCGGCGAGGAACGCGTCGGCGGCTTCGGGACCGGTGACGAGGAAGGCGGAGTGGCTGCCGAGATTGCCCAGGTGCACGTCGATCGGCACGCGCCGGGTCCAGGGCACTTGGCGGCTGACGAAACCGAGCCCGCTCGGCAGGCCGCGCAGGTGCACGGGAGCGAACCGGGTGCTCTCGGTCTCGCCGAAGAAGCGGCGAAGGCGGGTGTCCTGGTCGGCGATCCACGGGACGTCGGCATCGAAGTCGTTCCACCAGAGGGCGAGCGCGCCGCCCGGGCGCAGGACGCGGAGCGCTTCGGGGACCGACCGGCTCCGGTCCGTCCAGTGCCAGGCCTGGGCGTACGTGAGGAAGTCGGTGGAAGCGGAGGCCAGCGGAAGGTGGTTGCCGTCGCCGCGCACGACCGGCACGTCGGGGAGGGACCGGCGGAACTGTGCCGACATGCCGTCACCGGGCTCGACGGCTATGACGCGGGCTCCGCGGGCGTGGAGGAGGCGGGTGGCGATGCCGGTGCCGGCCCCGACGTCCGCGACGCGGGCTCCGGCGAGCGGGCGTCCGGCGAGCTCCTCGACGGCGTCCAGGAGGGCGGGCGGGTAGGAAGGGCGGTGCGCCGCGTAGCGGGCGGCTGCCGCGTCGAAGGAACGAGCGCGCGAGGGGGTCGTCATGGCCGACATCGTCGTTCGTCCGAGGGCCTGCGCGCCATCGGTCGACGCCGGTACCGGTCCCGGCCCATGGGCGCTGGACTCCGTGCACACCGCCGGTGTCGTCCACCGCGATCTCAAGCCCGGGAACATCCTGCTCGGCGCGGACGGCCCCTGGGTCATCGACTTCGGCATCGCGCGCGCCGCGGAGGCCACCCGGCTGACGCGCAGCGGCGCCTTCATCGGTACCCCGCAGTTCATGTCGCCCGAGCACGGCATGGGGGCCGAACTCACCCCCTCCACCGACGTGTTCTCCCTCGGTCTGATCGCCGCCGTGACGGCCACCGGCCGCCACCCCTACGGCGCGGGCGGTCCGCTGACCGTGGCCACGCAGATCGCCAACACCGCTCAGCGGCCGCCGGACCTGTCCGAGCAGGCGTCGGGGCGCGCGGCGCGCGCCTTCGACGGCCGGCTGCCCGCCCCGGTCGCCCCGGCGGTGGCCGCGCGGCATGATGACCTCGAAGGGGAACCTCTCGATGTTCAGGATCACCGAGGTGACGCCGACGGGGCGCTTCCTCGACCCGCCCACGTACTCCGGCACGCTGACGCTGTGGAAGCCGCCCGCCTGACCGATGAGCGGGCGCCGCGGCTACGCGGACAGGCGGAAGTGAAGGCTGCCGAAGGCGACGTGGTCGCCCGGGCGGACGCACACGGTACCGGCGATGCGGAGGCCGTTGACGTACGTGCCGTTGCGTGAGCCCAGGTCGGACAGCCGCCAGGAGCCGCCCAGGTAACGCAGTTCGGCATGCCGGCGCGAGACCGTGTCGTGGTCGAAGCGCAGATCCGACAGCGGGGAACGGCCGATGCACAGCGGCTTCGTGTCCGGTGCGGGAAGGCGCAGCCCGGGGAGGCGCGCCATGTGCCAGGCACCGCGCAGGCGGACCCCGAGGGCCGAAAAGCGCGCCACCGTACGCACGATGACGTCCGAGAGGCTTCTACGGGCCGGCAGATCGGCCACGATGACGTCGATCTCGGCCCGGCTGCGGGCGGTGAGGACGATCTGCATGCGGTGCATGAACGTGTCGTGCGAGAGCCGGCCCTCGCCGGTGCCGGCCCGCAGCACTTCGAGCGCCCGGTCCCGCTCCGCCTCCGACGGCCGGCGGCTCACCTGCGTACGGAAATCGGGAGACGTCATGGGGTGATTGTCGGCCCACCCGCCCCCCGGTGTCCACAATCGATCAGACGGGGCGCAGTCAGCCCCTCATCCGGGCCGCGATGCCGTCCAGGACGTAGTCCAGGCCGGTTTCGAAGCGCCACCGGGCGTCGTCCTTGCGGTGGGCCTGAAGGGCGTAGCTCTGGAAGGCCGGATAGCGGCCGGTCTTCATGAGCCACGCCATCTGGGGAGCCAGCGCCGTCCTCACCTCGTCGCCGCTGGACCAGCCCTGACCTTCCATCAGCTGGCGCATGGCGATCTCGGAGTGGGTGCTGCCGTAGGTGTACGCGGTGACCGCCTGGAGTACGGACATCATCGTGTCGGCGTCCAGGCCCAGACCGTCGAGCACCGTCAGCGCCCGCTCCGCCACGGCAATCCTGTTCGGGGTCAGCGCGAGCACCGCCTGGGGTGCGGGGAGCCGGGCGAGCCAGGGGTGTTCGAGCAACAGGGTGCGTGTGTTGAGGGCGAGAACACGCATGCTCTCCCGCCAGTCGATGGCGGTGGGGACCGCCAGCTCTCCGTAGACCAGGTCGACCATGAGCGCCAGGACGTCGTCCTTGCCCGACACGTAACGGTAGGCGGCCATCGGCGCGACCCCCAGGGCGGTGGCGAGCCGCCGCATCGTGACGGCGTCGAGGCCCTCCGCGTCGGCGATCCCGACCGCCACCGTGGCGATCCGATGGGGTGTCAGGGCTGCTGCTCGGGGGGTGGGCGAGGGGCGTTCGAGCCGCTCCCAGAGGGAGACCGGGGCCTCTTCCTCGCCTTCCTCGCCCTTCTTCCGGTCGGTCACGGGCCGGGCTCCTTAGCTGGTGTGTGTACATCGTATCTCCAGTGGACAGCGTACACAGCGGTGTGTACGTTGTACGCAACTCAATACGACGTACACACCACCGCCTCAGCACACCCATCACTGCCAGGGGGATCAGCGATGAACGACCACGACGTCCACAGTCCGACGCCGGAAGAGGAGCGGGACGAAGAGCCGGCACGCCACAGGTCGATCTATTTCGGCGTGTTCGGCCTGATGCTCGGCATGTTCCTGGCCATGCTCGACGGCCTGATCGTGGGCACCGCGCTGCCCACGATCGTGGGTGAGCTCGGCGGGCTGAACCACCTGTCCTGGGTGGTGACGGCCTATCTGCTCACCACCGCCGCGACCACCCCCATCTGGGGCAAGCTCGGCGACCTCTACGGTCGCAAGGGCACCTTCATGACCGCGATCGTGCTTTTCCTGATCGGCTCGATGCTCGCCGGGCTCGCGCGGGACATGGGCCAGCTCATCGCGTTCCGCGCCGTGCAGGGGGTCGGGGCCGGCGGGCTGATGGTCGGCGCCCTGTCGATCATCGGCGTTCTGGTGCCGCCGAGGGAGAGCGGCCGTCTGCAGTCGATGATCGGCGCGATGATGCCGGTCGCCTTCATCGGCGGCCCGCTGGTCGGCGGCTTTCTCACCGATCATCTGAGCTGGCGCTGGACCTTCTACGTGAACGTGCCCATCGGAGCCGTCGCCCTGCTGATCGTGGGCATCGGGATCCGGCTGCGCACCGAGCGGATCAAGGCTCGGATCGACTACGCGGGCGCGGGCCTGCTCACCGCCGGGATCCTGGCGCTGACGCTGCTCGCCAGCTGGGGTGGCACCAGCTACGCCTGGTCCTCGCCGGTCATCCTCGCCCTGGGCGCCGTCAGCGTCCTCACGCTGGCCGGGTTCGTGTACGCCGAGCGGCGCGCCGAGGAACCGGTCATCCCGCCCCGGCTGTTCGGCAACCGCAACTTCACCCTCGCCCAGATCCTCAGCTTCCTCGTCGGGGCGGTGATGCTCACGGTGACGAACTACCTTCCGCAGTACATGCAGTTCGTCCAGGGCACGTCCCCGACGGCCAGCGGCATGCTGCTGCTGCCCCTGATGTTCGGCATGCTCGGCGCCCAGCTCACGACCGGCCGCCTCGTCAGCCGCAACGGCCGCTACCGCGTCTACCCGATCCTCGGTGGCGCCGCCATGACCGTGGGCTCGCTCCTCCTGCTGCTGCTCGACGTGAGCACCGGCACGGCCGTGGCTTCCGCGCTCACCCTCGTCACGGGCCTCGGGATGGGTCTGCTGACGCAGAGCGTCATGCTCATCACGATGAACAGCGCCGACCCCCGTGACATGGGCGCCGCCAGCGGAACGGTCACCTTGATGCGCACCATTGGCGGGTCGCTCGGCATTGCGCTGCTCGGTGCCGTCTACGCGAGCCGCATGGAAGCGAGCCTGGCCGGGAAGCTCGGCTCCGAGGCTGCCCAGCGGGCGTCCTCCGGAGCCGGTGAAGTGACTCCGGCCCTGGTGCAGGACATGGCTGCTCCTGTCCGTGCCGCCTTCCAGGCCGCCGTCACCAGTGGGCTGCACGGCATCCTCGTCGGCGCCGCGGTCGTGTCGGTGATCGCCTTCGCGGCCGCCTGGTTCGTCCGGGAGGTCCCACTGCGCGGCGATGCCCCGGCCGAGGACCACACCCCCGAGGAGCCCGCCCGGCAGACCCCGGCCGACGGTGTGGCCACGGGCTGACCTCTGCGGCAGGACCGCCGGAGCCGCCGAACGCAGTCCGCGCGACACCGGGTGTCTTCCTGCCGGCGTCGCGGAACGCCGTGCACACGCGAACTGACGAGGTGTGCGCGCGTCCGCGGGCCCGTCCGACGACCGGGTGGGGCCGGTCCGCAGCCGTCGCCCCGGAGCCACCGGGCCCCCGGGCCGGTCCTATTTGATTCGGCGAATGCGGGAATACGTCCTTTAATAGGGAACCTATGTTCTCTCCGCGTTCCTTGATCACTTACCCTCGCATGGCGCGCCATGCCTCCGCCCTGAGCGTGGGGCTGCCGCCCGACGAGGCCGTCGTCGTCGACGCCCCGGACGCGCCGCTGCGCGCCGCGTTGGTCGCGGCCGCCTCCGGTGACTTCGGTGCGGCCCGTGAACTCCTCGCCACCACCCGGCTCGACATGCAGTGGGAGCGCCGCGACGCCTGCGTCTCGGACCTGGCCTCCTTCGCGCTGCACAACCCCGGCTGGCTGGACGCCTGGCTGTCCGCGGCGCCCGAGGACCCGGACGCCATGCTGGTGAAGGCGGACCTGTGCATCCTTCAGGCGTGGGAGATCCGCAGCTCGGCGCGGGCCGACGACGTGAGCGAGGACCGGTTCCGCGGCTTCTTCGCGCTGCTGGAGGACGCCGTCCCGGTGATCGGGACGGCCATCGAGCTCAACCCCGCCGACCCGGTGCCCTGGCGCATCGCGCTCACGCACGCCCGGGGCTGCCAGGCACCCCGTGAGATCTTCGACAGCTACTGGGAAGAGGCCACCGCCCGCTCCCCGCATCACTTCGGCTGCCACGCGACGGCCCTGCAGTACCTGTGCGACAAGTGGTACGGCTCGCACGAGGAGATGTTCGCCTTCGCGGAACGCGCCGCCGATCAGGCGCTGCCCCCGTCCAAGGTGCAATCGCTGCCGCTCCAGGCGGCCGTCGAGTACGTCATCGTGGCCTCCGCCGTCGCGGACGGGCCGATCGACCCGGCCCGGATCGATGCCGCGATCCAGCGCGCCCTCGACATGGTCGCGCACTACGAGGCGGGCGACCCGGAGGTCGCCGACGTGCGCAACCACCTCGCCCTGATGCTGGCCAACTCCGGCCGCTGGGCGGAGTCGCTCGAACAGTTCCGGGCCATCGGCGTGCACGCCACCCGATTCCCCTGGGCCTATGTGGGGGACCCGCGCCAGGAGTTCCTGGAATACCGCACCGGAGTACGGATGCAGGTCGCGGGGAACACCCCGCTCTTCGGCCGTCCCCCGCGGCCTGCCCCGCTGCCCGTCCCCGGTCCGGCCGAGGCAACGGCTGCGGGCGAGCCGTACCCGTCGGCGGAACACTGCTCCCTCGCCGTCGTCGCCGCGACCCTGGACACGGTCGCCGAGGCGACCCTCACCTCGGGGCCGCCGCTGCGCGTGGCCACGGCCGCCAACGGCTGGCACACCCTGGTCGAGATGGCGCTCCACCCCGACCACGCGCGCCGCGGCTCCCTGCACACCCGGGACCGGCTCGTCACCGCGGCGGGCACCTTCACCACCCGGGAGCGGTGGCCCGCCCTGATACTCCACCGGTCGGGTGACCGGCACGGCTTCACCCTGGTGCACCAGGGCAAGCGACTGGCCGAGCACCAGTGGGATCCGGCCGCCCCCGTGCCCGGCCTCGACGAGGTGACGGCCACGGCCCAGGCGGTGGCCGGCGTGTACGACATCGCCGACATCCGCCCGCTCATCGCCCTGCTGCGCGGCTCCGACGACGCCCCGCGCCGACAGGCGGACCTCGTCGCGGCGCTGCGCATGCCGCCCCTGCCCGCGGCCTTCGGAACCCGCGCCGAGGTCCTCACGGAGCTGCCCGACGCCCGGATCCTCACCCGCCCCGGGGCGATGGGCGACTGGGAGAAGGCCACCGCCGCCGACGGACAGGGACCCCATCGGGTCTACACCGTACGCAAGCCCTGGCACTGGTGGACGCTGCGTCTGCTGTTCCTGCCGCTCTGCGTCATGATGGCGGCCTGGGGCTGGATGTCGGACGACGTGATGTTCCTCCGGCCGTTGCTCGCGACCGTCTCCGCGCTCTACGTCGGCAGCCAGTTGGTCGGCGCCTGGCGGCGCCGCCCGCGCCGCTGAGCCCCGCCGCCCGGGCCGGTGTTCAGGCGGCCTGTCGCAGGGCGCGGGTCACGGCCGCCCCCACGGCTCGGGTCGGCGGGCGCGCGCAGTCGATGCCGAGTTCGGCCGCACGTCCGCGCAGGTGCAGGTGCAGGTCGACGGTGGATTCGACGAGTTCGGCGAGGGCGGTGTCCGCTCCCGGCCCGCGGCGCGACGCGGTGACGAGGGCGGCCGCGCCGAGCACGGCGGTCGGCCACCACACGATGCCCGGGGCCAGGAAGCCGACTCCCCATGCGTACAGCCGGGCCGCCGAGCCCAGGATCGCACGACCCGGGCGGAGAGACACCACGTGAACAAGCACGACGAGCCGGCCCGGAAGGCGGTCGACGCCGTCCGCCGAGGGAGTGCAGCCTCGCTGGAGACGCTTCTCGACGCCGGGGACGCCGAGCACTGGATCGCGCTCGACCTCGGGATACGGCGGCGGTCCTGGTACTGGTCGGACACGCTGCCCTCCATGGCGTGGGTACGCGCGGGCGAGCCGCCCGCGAACGAACCGTCGCTCGCCGTGGCCCTGTGCCACCCCGACGGCCGGATACGGCAGGCCGCCCTGGTGAGCGGCGCGGCCGTCCCGGCGCTGCTGCCGCTCGTCGCCGTGCGCTGCGCGGACTGGGTCGTCCCGGTCCGCGCACAGGCCCGGGAGTTGCTGCGCGCGGCTCTGGCCGAGGCGGATCCGACGACCCTGGCCACCGTGACCGCGGTCGTGCTGCGCACGGCACGGCGCCGGCACGGCGAGTACGCCCAGGAGCTCGTCGTGGAGACCCTGCGGCAGGCGGACGACGAGCTGACCGACGCCCTGCTGGGCAGCCGGGACCGGGCCACCCGGCGCCTCGCGCACCGGATCGCGATCGGCCGGGACCGCTTCTCCCCCGCCCGTCTCGCCCGCCTCGCGGCCACCGACGACGACGTGGTCGTCCAGGACATGTGCGCCGACGCTGCCCTCGCCCGCGTCGGGGACGGGCGGCACGACGAGGTCCTCCGGCTGTTGTTGGGCTCCCGCCACTCGCGGGTGCGTGCGGCGGGGGTGACGGCGCTGGGCCGGACCGGACGCGCCGAGGAGGCCACGGCGTTCCTCGTCGACCGCTCGGGCATCGTCCGCGCCTGCGCGCGGTGGGTTCTGCGCCGGAACGGCCAGGACCCGCTGCCGCACTACCGGAAGGCGTGCGCCGGCCCGGCCGCGGCCGTCTCGCCCGGGGCGGTCGCCGGGCTGGGCGAGTGCGGCACCCGGGCGGACGCCGACCTGCTGCGCCCCTTGCTGGCGCATCCGAGCGGTCCGGTGCGGGCCCGCGCGGTCGGCGGGCTGCGCACGCTGGGTGCGGCGGAGCCCACGTGGCTGCGCCCCCTGCTGGACGACCCGTCGGCGTCCGTGGTGCGCGAGGTGTCCGTCGCGCTCGTACCGTACGCCGCGGAGCTCCCCGAAGCGTGGCTGTGGGAGCGTCTGGCCGTCGACCGTCCCCGGCATGCGCGGACCGCCGCCTACCGTCTGCTGTCGGGGCACCGCAGCACGGTCCGGCTGCGCTGTCACCTGAGCCTGCTGGACGACCCGGAGCCGGGGCTGCGCGGCCGGGCCCGCGCCGCCGTGCCACGGTGGGACCCCGCCGACGCGGCGTCGGTGTACGCCGCCCTCTCCACCGGCGAGCGCACGCACCTGGACACGCTGATCGACCGGGCCGAACCCGTCCTGGGCGGCAGGGTGGTGGACCTGCTGCGCTGGTATCTGAGGGCGGGCAGGGGGACTCATGGCGCTCAACCCGCTGTGGTTCGGCAGGACTTGGCCGCCCCGCCCCGGTAGCCTAACGGCCGGGGCGAGGCGGCTCCCGCGGGTTCTACCGGCCGTGCCGCTCCCTCGCGGGCGCGACGGCGGGCCTGGTTCCGATGACGACGGTGGCGTTCAGGTCGTCACAGCTGACCACGCGCGGGATCAGCCCGTTGGCGGCGAAGGCCTCGACGGTCCTCGAGGCCTGACGCTCGCTCGTCTCGACCAGCAGATGGCCGCCCGGTGCCAGCCACTGCGGTGCCGCGGCGGTCACCCGCCGCTGGACGTCCAGCCCGTCCGCGCCGCCGTCGAGCGAAACCAGGGGCTCGTACAGGCGGGCCTCCGGGGGCAGCAGTCCGATCGCCTCGGTGGGTACGTAGGGCGCGTTGGCGACGAGGACGTCGATGCGGCCCCGCAGGGTGAGGGGCAGCGGTTCGTAGAGGTCGCCTTCGTAGACCCGGCCGCCGGCCGGGGCGAGGTTGCCGCGGGCACAGCGCACCGCGACGGGGTCGATGTCGGCGGCGTGCAACTCGATCCGGTCCAGGGCCGCGCCCAGCGCGGCGCCCACGGCCCCCGAGCCGCAGCACAGGTCGACGACGACGGCTCGGGCGGTCCGAGCGGCGGTGGCCGTGGCCTGCCGGGCGAGGGCGACGGCTTGTCCGACGAGGAACTCGGTGCGACGGCGGGGTACGAAGACTCCGGGGTCGACGGCTATGCGCAGGCCGTGGAACTCCGCCCAGCCGAGGACGTGTTCGAGGGGAAGACCGGCGACCCGTCGGTCCACCATGGCGGCGAGGTCGGCGGGGGTACGTGCCGTGGAGAGGAGCAGCTCCGCCTCGTCCTCGGCGAAGACACAGCCGACGGCCCGGAGCCTGGTGACGATGACGGATCGGGAAAGATCAGAACGACCGGAGAGAGGGGAGAGCGATGACGGGGAAACCGACATGGGAAGCCTTTCGGGATACCGAAGGGCGCTCTCGCGGTCACTGTGTCAAGTGGACCGTACAGCCGTGAGATGAGAGCACCCAGCCTGCTACAGCGGTAATGGGTCTCACCTCCTGGGTCGTTCCGTAATGGAGTTGGCAACACTACATGATCCACTCCTGGAGGCGAACACCTCGTCCCGACGCTGACATCGAATCATCGCGCCGCGGCCCCCGCACCTGCGCGGAAGGGGGCGGAGGATGATCAGGGCGTGCAGACAGTGACAGCAGACAGCGACAGACGGCCGTCGTCCGGGCTCACGGTGACGGTCTCGGCGCTGATGGTCGAGATGGCGTTCGCGGCCGCCGCCCTGTGGTCCTGGGGGGTGACCCACCCCGGCCCCGAAGACGACAGCGGCGCCCTGGCCGTCGTGGTGCTGCCCTTCCTTCTCCCGGTCGTGGCCGGCGTGGCCCTGGTCCTCGCGCTGACTCTGGTGATGCCCACCGTCGCACTGGCGCGCCGGGCAGGCGTGTGGTGGGGCGGAGCGGGGGCCTGGTGGTGGATACCGGCCGTGGCCTCGGCGGTCTCGGCGGCCGCGATCGCCGTCGTGGGGCTGTGGGCGGGGTGCCGCGGGGGCGTGGCGGCTCCCCCGGTCTACCTCTGGTGGTGGCTCGCGGTGACGGCTCTGATCGTCCCCGCGGGCCTGCTGGCCCGTCTCGCCCGGCGCCGCGCCGCCGAGGGGCGGCCGGTGCGGGCACGCACGGTGTTGCTCGGTGGCTGCGCGGGCGTGGTGGCTTTCTTCCTGGTGCTGCTGACGGTCGCGGTCGTGGTGGAGTCCGTCGTCGGCTGACGCGGCCGCCCCACGCCGCGTCGCCGCCTACGATGCCGTCATGGCCCCGTTCCTGATCGAACGCCCGTCACGGTTGCCCGTGGGTGCCGCGTGGCAACGGCTCACCCACTGGGAGGCCCACGCGGCGCATGTCCCGCTCACCCGGATCGTCGTGCCGACGCCGCACCCGCCCGGTGTGGGGACGAGGATCGTGGCCAGGACGGGGATCGGGCGCGTCGCCTTCGACGACTGCATGGACGTCGTGCGCTGGCAGCCGCCCTCCGCCACCGCCCCCGGTCGCTGCCGTCTGGAGAAGCGGGGTTCGGTGGTCACCGGCTGGGCCGAGCTGGAGGTGCGCGCGCACGGTGCGGGGTCGTGGGTCGTCTGGGAGGAGGACCTGCGTGTCCGCGGGCTGCCGCGGCTGTTCGATCCGCTCGTCTCCTGGTCCGGCCGGCTGGTCTTCGGCAGGGTGGTGAGCCGCCTGCTGGACGGCTGACGCGCGGAAGTCCCAGCCCGTCGCCGGGATCAGGAATACGCCGTCTCTTCCCGGCAACGCGGAGAGAGAGCCGATCCGATCGCGACAGAGGGAGTTGCCACGTGAACTGGCGACAAGACGCCGCCTGCCGGGAAGAGGACCCCGACCTGTTCTTCCCCGTCGGCACCACGGGCCCTGCCGTCACGCAGACCGAAGACGCCAAATCCGTGTGCCGGCGCTGCCCTGTCATGGAACAGTGCCTGCGATGGGCCATGAACTCCGGTCAGGAATACGGGGTATGGGGCGCGACGAGCGAGAAGGACCGACAGGCCATCCGCGCTGGGCGAAGGCAGTATGCCACCAGCGCACACTGAAGCCCCTCCGGCGGATCCGCGTGGACCGGCGAGCGGCGTCCGCTCGCACGGCGGAGGACCGCCCTCGTACCGGGTGCGGAGGTCACGGGCGTGAAAGCCGTCATCGAGTCCTGATCGTGCCCGTACGGACCCGCGGTCACGACGAGCCGCGGCCGTTCCGTCCGGAACGGCCGCGGTGACCTGCGATCAGTGACCCGTCAACGTCCCAGGGAACGCTTGAGTTCGGTCTTGTTCATCGACGAGCGGCCGTGGATGTTGCGGCGCTGAGCCTCGGCGTAGAGCTGATCGTAGGTCGGTCCCTGGGCGCCGCTGTGGGAGCGCTGTCCGCCTCGCCGGGAGGAGGACATGTCCTGCGTGGAGCTCTTGCTCGCGGTGCGGGACTCACCGGAGCGGGCGCGTTCCTTGTTCACGGTGCGGGCGGCTATCTCCTTGGCCCGTTTCGTGCTCTCGCCACGGTCCTCGGCGCTCTCCTTGATGTGCTCGTACTGGCGTTCACGCTTCGGGCTTGATCCTCGAGGCATGTTCTCCGGTCCTTACCGTCCGTACCGGCTTCGGCATTCCCAGCCGAAACCGGCGCGTCAGCGCTCGAACTTCTTCTTGGCGTCGGCGACGGCCTCGTGGGCCTTGCCTTCCACCTTCTCGGCGCGACCCTCGGCTTCCATCCGCTTGTCGTCGGTGGCGCGGCCGGTGGTCTCCTTCAGCTTGCCCTTGACCTGCTTGGCCTTGCCCTTTGCCTTGCTCATGGTCCGGTCTCCTGTCTGTCGGAAGGCGGCTGCCTTCGGAACCCACCCTGTGGGCGGCCCCCGGGGTCCGCAACCGCACTCAGCCTGACGTGTCCGTTTCCTTGTTCCCCTTGTCGTGATCGTCATTGCCGGGAATCTCGCGTGGTTCGAGGGGGTGGACGGCGGGCCCGTGCAGGACCGAGCCGTCGGTGGCGAACCGGGAGCCGTGGCAGGGGCACTCCCACACCCGCTCGGCGTCGTCGAAGTGGACGAGGCAGCCCAGGTGTGTGCACCGCGCCGAGACGGCCCGTGCCTCGCCGGACGGGTCGCGGTAGACCGCGCACCGGCGTCCGCCGATCCGTACGACGGCCCCGCGGCCCGGTGTGATGTCCGCGACCGCGTCGACGTGGGTGGTGTGCAGCCGGTCCCCCACGAAGTGCCGGGCGACGTCCAGTTGGCCCTTCATCAGCTCCGAGGTGTCCCGCAGGGGTGGCAGCCTTCTCGGGTCGACGAGCCGCGCCCAGGCGGGACGCGGGGCGCCGGTGATGCGGGCGGCGAGCAGCCGGCCGGCCATCACCCCGTTGGTCATGCCCCAGCCGCCGAATCCGGTGGCCACGTGGACGTGCCGGGTTCCGGGATGGACGTGGCCGACGTACGGCAGGTGGTCGTCGGAGTCGTTGTCCTGCGCGGACCATCGGTGGACGGACGGCGCGTCGGCGAAGCCCGGCAGGCAGGCGTCCGCCCAGGCCTGGAGCCGCTCGAACCGGTCGGCCACGCCCTGTGCACCCGGTGCGAAGGACGCTCCGGTGACGATGACCAGCCGCTGCCCCTCGCCGTAGGGGGCGCTGCGTACCGAGCGGATGTCGTCCTCGGGTGTGACGTACATGCCCCGGGGCGCCCGCGCGGCCGTGACCGGCGCGGCGACGACCGGTTCCCGGCGCGGCGTGAGCCGGGCGGAGAGCAGGGACCGGTCGAACACCGGGTAGTGCGTGGCGATGACGACGTCACGCGCGTGCACCACGGCTCCGCTCTCGGTGGTGAGACGGCAGTGCGCGCCGTCGTGGAGCCCCACCACACGGGTGCGCTCGTGGACGCGTCCGCCGCCCGCGGTGAACTGTTCGGCGAGTGCCAGCAGGAACTTGCGCGGGTGGAACTGGAGTTGGTCCGGGACGTGTACGGCGGCGGCCACCGGGAACGGCAGGTCGGTGTCGGTGACGAGCGAGGCGTCGAGGCCGGCTTCCCGTGCCGCGCGTGCCTCGGCGCCGACGGCGTCCACGTGCTCGGCCGTCCGCGCGTACGTGTACGCGGGGGCCCGCTCCAGTTCGGCGTCGATGCCCAGTTCCCCGCAGAGCGCTGCCGTGTGTTCCACGGCGTCGAGCTGCGAGCGTGCGTAGAGGGCGGCGGCGTCCGCCCCGTGCTCGGTCCGCAGTCGCGCGTAGCACAGGCCTTGCAGCGCCGAGACTTTGGCGGTGGTGTAGCCGCTGACGCCGGTGGCGATCCGGTCGGCCTCCAGGACGACGACGTCCCGGCCCGCCCGGGCCAGCTCCCACGCGGTGCACAGGCCCGCGATGCCACCGCCGACCACGGCGACATCCGCCTCCACCACGGCCTCGGGGCCGATCGCGGGGTACGCCGTGTCCGGTGTCGAATCCATCCAGTGGGACTCGTACGTCGTGCGGGCGGGCTTCGGCATGCCCTTCCATGTTCCCGGTGCGGCCTCGCCCTAACGTGGGGGTACCGAACGGCGCAACGGAGCCGATCGGCGGGCAGCCGACCGGATGACGGCGCCTCCCCCCGCAGGTGGGGAGGCGCCCGGGCGGAGAGGATCCCGCAACCGCTCAGCTCGCCGCCCGTTCCTCCGCCCGGACCACCCCGGAGCCGGATCCGGCGCAAGCTGAGGAGAGCGCCGGGCATCGCGACGCGGCGACGGGACAGCGGCGGGACGCGGCGGCGGGACAGGAAGGAGGACCGCATGGCGGCGACCGGCGGGCAGGGCGGCAGAACCGGGCCGGGCGGGGAGCAGCACAACGGGCGCGAGGAATCGGCCGACGAACGGGCGGACCGGCGCTGGAACGAGCTGCTCCAGGAAGTCCGCGTCACGCAGACGGGCGTGCAGATCCTCTTCGGCTTCCTGCTGACCGTGGTCTTCACACCACGATTCGCCACCCTGGACGACACCGATCACACCATCTACGTGATCACGGTCGTCCTGGGAGCGGCCACCACCGGCGCCCTCGTCAGCCCGGTCTCGTTCCACCGGATCGTGAGCGGACGCCGGATGAAGCCGCAGACCGTCGTCTGGGCCGGGCGGCTGACCATGGTCGGTGTCGTGCTGCTCCTGGCCACCGTCACCTGCGCGCTGCTGTTGATCCTGCGGATCGCGCTGCACAACGCGGCGGTTCCCTGGCTGGTCGCGGGGGTGGTCGCCTGGTTGGTGCTGTGCTGGTTCGGGCTGCCCGGCTGGGCACTGCACCGCCACAAGCCGAGGGAGTAGCGCGGGCACATCGTTCGAGGGGATTCAGGGCGGCCGGGGTTTCCTCGGCCGCCGCCCGGTCACCCGTACCGGCGTGGGGGCGGGACCGCGTGACCGCGCCGCCCCGTCGTCACGGCCGGAACCGCTTCTCCGACAACGAGAGGACCATGATGAGCAGCATGCGGATCGCGTTCCTGGTGGCACCGGAGGGTGTCGAACAGATCGAGCTCACGGATCCCTGGCAGGCGGTGCTCGACGCCGACGGCACCCCCCGGCTGGTCTCCACGAAATCCGGCCGGATCCAGGCGTTCCACCACCTGGACAAGGGCGACACTTTCGCCGTGGACGCGGACCTGGATCACACCGGCGTCGACGACTACGACGCGCTGGTCCTGCCCGGGGGCGTTGCCAACCCCGACGCCCTGCGGATGGACGAGCGGGCGGTGGCCTTCGCGAAGGGGTTCTTCGACGCGGGCAAGCCCGTCGCGGCCATCTGTCACGCCCCCTGGACCCTGGTGGAGGCCGATGTCCTGCGGGGCCGGACGCTCACCTCGTGGCCCAGTCTGCGCACCGACATCCGTAATGCCGGGGGCACCTGGGTCGACGAGCGGGTCGCGATCTGTGCGAGCGGCCCCAATACGCTCGTCACCAGCCGCAAGCCCGGCGATCTGGAGGCCTTCTGCGCGGCCTTCACCGGCGAGTTCGAGAAGGCGGCGGCGTGAGGGGAGGTCGTCGGGAGCGGGGACCGCTCCCGACGACCTCCGCCGACGGGCTCACTCCTCAGCGGAGGTGGACGATCTTGTACATGCCCATGAAGACATGCGGCAGACCGCTGTGCTCATCGGGAACCCAGCACGTCAGCGCGTAGGTGCCCGGCTTCAGGCCGTGGATGCGCAGAAGCGCCGTGTGACCGGGCGAGATGCCGCCGAAGCCCACGGGCTGACCGGTGAAGGGCGACTTCGCCTTCTTGTTCTGCGCCATCGCGTCGAAGTACGCGCGGAGCCCGCGGTCGGTGGTGCCCGCGGTGACCCGCTGGATCTGTGCCTCGTGGATCTCGGTCGAGGCGTTGCGGATCAGGATGGGCTTGTGGGAGGTGACCAGTCCCTCGGTACGGAAGCGCGGTCCCGCGTCGGTGTCCCGGAAGGTCACGGTGCTGTGCGGCGACCTCGTCAGGGCCTTGTGGTGCCCGCCGTGCGAACCGTACAGCTTGAGGGACTTCACCACCGGCTTGGTGGGACGGTCCAGGAACGCCGTGAAGTCGATCAGGTAGACCGTGCCGGCCGGGATCGACGTGATGAATTCCTCGTTGACCTTCCGGGTGACGAAGGCCCCGCCCACCGCCTCGGCGTCGGCCTCGAACGCCCGCATTCCGGCCGCCGCCTTGGACGGGGTGTGGCTGACCGCGTCGGCCAGGTCGCGGAGCACGCGGCTGATGGGTACGCCCTTGTGCGGGCGCACGACCTGGAGCTGACGGCCGTCCTTGGCGTCGGTCGAGACCCGGAAGGCGACGCGGCCGCCTTCGTGGTGGTGCGGTGCCTTGATGCCCGAGGCGTTGACGGTGACGTCGATCGGGGACGCCCCGTGCCGCTGTGCGGTGGCACCGCTCGCTCCGCCCACGGCGGTGGCGAAGGTGAGGGTGGCGACGGCCGCCGTCCTCACGCCGCGTCTGAGCAGTTGACTGCGCATAGAGATCCTTCCTTCGGTGGTCCCTCCCCGCTACAACACATCACCGGTCACGGCCACGGTGAAGCCGATGCCGGCCGGATTCGAACCAATCGGGCTACGGGCCGGGGCCTACGCCGCGTCAGGGCCGGGGTCGGCGAGGGCCGGGACGCCCGGACCGCGGGGTAGCGGTTCCGCGACCGTTCCGATGGCCTGGGTGGCGGCGCGGAGGCCGACGACCGCCCACGGTGGCACCACCGACGGCAGGCCGCCGTAGGCCACGTAGGCTCCGGTCGCAGACGAGCCGGTGCCACGCCCGCGACCTCGCCGAGGCCCGACAGCATCAAGGACGCGGTGACGAACCGGTGCCGAGAGCCCCCAGGGCCTCTTGCGCTGCATCCGCCTCAACCGTCAAGGTCCTTACCGACGTTCACGCACGTGCAGCTCATCATCAGCTCCCAGGAGGACCGATGCACGAGCCAGCCCCGCAGCACCACCGTGAGGACCCCGAGGTCAGCCGTCGTTCCGTGCTGAGGTCCGCGGGCGCCGCCGGCGCCGGACTCGGTGTGGGCCTCGGCGGACTCGGCGCGGCGAGCGCCGCGGCTGCCGCCCCCCATGACCCCGGCGCCCCGGCGCCGCAGGCGGCCGACGAGCCGGCCTGGCCGGCCCGCCAGGGCAAGACCATGATCGGCACGCCGTTCGAGCGGCGTGGCACCGTCCGGGTCGGGATCATCGGCCTGGGCAACCGCGGCGACGCCATGACCGACCTCTTCCTCGCCGTCCCCGGTGTCCGGGTCAACGCGCTGTGCGACCCCGTCAGAGCGAAGGCGGAGAAGGTCGCCGCCAAGGTCACGGCCGCGGGACAGCCGGCTCCCGCCCTCTACACCAAGGGCGACGACGACTACGAACAGCTCTGCGCGCGCGGCGATCTGGACTTCGTCTACGTAGCGACGCCCTGGGAATGGCACTTCCCGATGGCCGAGACGGCTCTGCGGAACGGCAAACACGTCGGCGTCGAGTGTCCCCTCGCCATGGAACTCGACCAGCTGTGGCGGTTGGTGGACCTCTCCGAGCGCAACCGCCGGCACTGCATACAGATGGAGAACTGCTGTTACGGCAGAAACGAGATGCGGGTCCTGCGCATGGCGCACGCAGGGCTCTTCGGCGACCTCCTGCACGGCGCGGGAGCGTACATCCACGATCTGCGCGGTCTGATGTTCTCACCGACGTACTACGAGAGCCCGTGGCGGCGGCTCTGGCACACCCGGCTCAAGGGCGACCTCTACCCCAACCACGGGTGCGGGCCGGTCGCCAACTACATGGACGTCAACCGCGGGGACCGCGCCGTGCGGATCACGACGTTCGGCTCCCCCGCCCTGGGACTGGCCGCCTATCGCGCGCAGCACATGCCGCCGGGCGATGCGAGCTGGAAGGAGAGCTACATCCAGAGCGACATGTCGATCAGTCTCGTACAGACGGCGAAGGGCCGGGTGATCCGGCTGGAGCACGCGGTCTCCAATCCGCATCCCTACAGCCGTCTGAACATTCTGGGCGGCACGAAGGGGGTCTTCGAGGACTACCCGCCGAGGATCTATCTCGAGCCGGAGATGTCCGACGACGAGTGGGGCGATTTCAAGAAGTACGCGAAATGGGACCACTGGCTGTGGAAGGAGCACGCCAACCCGCCCGGCGGGCACGGCGGCATGGACTACATCATGGTCTTCCGGCTGATGCAGTGCATGCAGCTGGGTCTGGTGCCCGACTTCGACGTGTACGACGGGGCCACCTGGACCGCTCCGGTGCCGCTCAGCTCTGCCTCGATCAAGGCACAGGGCGCGCCGCAGGCCATCCCCGACTTCACACGGGGGCTGTGGCGGCAGGCCCGCCCCGGGATGGACTCGGCGAAGCCGTAGGGCGCGGTCTCCCCTCCTCCCCGGTGCGGGGACGCGGCGCGTCCCCGCACCGGGCGGTCACCGGCCGGGCGCGGCGTCGGCGGCGGCCAACCCCTGGAGCCCCGCGGGCAGCGCCCCCGTGTGGACCACGCCCAGTCGCTGCGTCGCCCGGGTGAGCGCGACGTACAGGTCACTCACCCCGAACTCCCCCGGTTCCGCCACGATCACCGTGTCGAATTCCAGGCCCTTGGCCTGCCTCGGGTCGAGCAGCACCACCGGACCGGTCAGATCCGGGGAGGGGCCTGCGGAGGCGTCCGGGAGGGCCGCGGCCAGGGCTTCGTGGTGCCCGCGCGGGGCGATCACCGCGAGGCGTCCTTCCGCGCGCGACTCCCGGGCGACGGCCTCGGCGACCGCGCCGCTCAGGTCGTCGGTGTGCCGCGCCCACGGTCCCGCGCCCGTGGAGCGGATCGAGCGCGGGGGCTCGAAGGTGGTGTCCACGGACCGGATCACGTCTGCGGCGATCTCCATGATCTCCGTCGGCGTGCGGTAGTTCACGCCCAGCTTGACGTGTTCCCAGCGGTCGTCGACGTACGGCGCGAGGATCGGCTCCCACGCGCCGCAGCCGCCCGGCTCGGCGGTCTGCGCCGGGTCGCCGACCAGGGTCATCGAGCGGGTCGGGCAGCGGCGCATCAGCAGCCGCCACGCCATCGGGGACAGCTCCTGCGCCTCGTCCACGATGATGTGACCGAACGCCCAGGTGCGGTCGGCGGCGGCGCGTTCGGCGGCGCTGCGGTGGTCGGCCTCCTCGTGCCGGTCCGCGAGCCGTTCCGCGTCGACCAGGTCGTGGGCGGCCAGCACCTCCGAGTCCTCGTCCTCGCGGTCCTCGAACTCCTGGGTGCGGGAGCCGTAGCTGAGGTCGAGGACGCCCTGCGCGTACGCGATCCGCTCCTGGCGCTCGGCCTCGGCGGCCGCGCGGGCCGCCGCGTCGTCCTCGCCGAGGAGTTCGGCGGCCTCGTCGAGCAGCGGGACGTCCGCGGGGGTCCAGTCGCCTCCGGTGCGGCGGATCGCCCGCGCGTCGGCCTCCGGGAGGTGGACGGGGTCGGTGAGGAAGTCGGCGACCAGTTGCTCCGGTGTGAGGGCGGGCCACAGCTCCTCGATGGCGGAGCGCACCTCGGGGCTGGTGGCGATGGCCTTGCCGAGCTGGGCGATGTCGTCGGGGCCGAGGAGGTTCGGTCCGCCGTAGGGGTCGGCGCCGATCCGGTCGGTCAGCTGCGCGGTCAGCGCGTCGATGACGCGGAACGCGAAGTACGGGCGGGCGAGGTTGTGCGGCAGCCCGGTCTCGCGCGCCCGGCGCCGGGCCTCGTGGGCGATCTCGGCGTCCAGGAGCAGCTCGCCGTCCTCGTGCTCGATCACGGTCACGGGGTCGGGCAGCGTCTGCCGGTCCCGCACGAACCGCGCCAGCGCGTCGGCCATCGCCAAGCCGCCCTTGACGGCGGCGGCCCGGGCGGTGTCGGTTCCGGTGGCGGTCACGCCGGGGAAGAGTTCGCCGGGCGTGGCGAGCAGGACGCCGGTCTCGCCGAGCGAGGGCAGCACCTCCGAGATGTAGCCGAGGAACGCGGGGTTGGGCCCGACGATCAGCACGGCCCGGCGGGCCAGCTGCTCCCGGTGGGCGTAGAGCAGGAAGGCGGCACGGTGCAGGGCCACGACGGTCTTCCCGGTGCCGGGACCGCCCTCCACGACGAGGACGCCGTGGTGCGGGGCGCGGATGATGCGGTCCTGCTCGGCCTGGATGGTCTGCACGATGTCGTGCATCCGTCCGGTGCGGGAGGCGTCCAGCGCGGCGAGCAGGACGGCGTCCGCGTCGGTTCCCTCATGGCCGGTGCGCAGGGTGTCGGCGAGGTCCAGGATCTCGTCGTGCAGAGCGGTGACCCGGGGGCCCTCGGTGGTGATGTGACGCCTGCGTCGCAGCCCCATGGGGGTGTGCCCGGTGGCGAGGTAGAAGGGACGGGCGACCTCCGCCCGCCAGTCGACGACGAGCGGTGTGCGGTCGGCGTCGTCGCGCCGGATGCCGATCCGGCCGATGTGGTGATCGCGCCCGTCCCGGAACACCAGCCGGCCGAAGCAGAGCCCGTTCTCCCCGGCGTTGAAGGCGGCGAGCAGCCCGGACTGCTCGGCGACCAGCACATCGCGCTCCACCCGTGCCTGGAGTCCGTTCCCCGTCGGCGCCAGGGCGCCCTTCACCGACGCCTCGGCTCCGGCCCGCAGTTCGTCCAGGCGGCCGTGGAGCAGATCGATGAATTCCTGCTCGTGCGCCAATTTCTCGTTTGACAATTCTGCTCCCACCCGGATATCATGACCTCATAAAGCTTCCCCATGCCATGAGTTCGTCACGGCATGGAATTCTCCAATATACGCAGAGAATTACCCCGGCCGTCAATACGGTCCGGGGCTTTTTCATTTCCGCGGCGCTCCCCGTTCTTCCGAAAGCCCGCTACCCGGCCTCGTGAGGTGTGGCCGTATGAAGGCGACGGGGGCCACTGCTGATGTGACCGCCTCATTCCAGGAGGGACAGCTCCCAGAGGGTCTCCCAGGCGCAGGTGTGGGCGTAGTCGGGCGGGAGGTGCCGTGCGTAGCGTTCCTGGGCGATGGCCGTCTGGCTCACCATGCTCCGGCTCAGCAGGAGGTTCTCCCGCTCGTCCCGTCCGGGTGCGTAGCCCGCGACGAACGCGTCGAAGGGCACGCCCTCGCCGAGGTGGGCGAGGGCGGTTCCGAGGCTTCTGAGGGGGCCGGTCATGTGGCGGCGGGCCGCGCTGTGGAACTGTCCGCCGCGTCGGTAGGACTGGTCCAGGAGCATGCAGACGGCCCAGTAGTGCAGATTCGCCAGGTGGCGCAGTGCCGGTACGGTCTCGTCGCGGACGGGTTCGCCGGACGGGGGGAGCCCGGTGGCGTGGTGGAGGCGGATCACCGGGTGGTCCGGGCTCTCGGGGTCCCATACCCGGTGGGCGCCGAGCAGAGCCGGGTGGGTTCCTTCGAACAGCGCGCGGAACAGCGCGAAGTGTTCGCTCTCCCCCTCCTCGCGGAGTACGTCGAGCCGGGCCTGCCAGGTGGGGTAGTCGAGGCGGTCGGGTTCGCGCTTCTCCAGGAGTGCGAGGACCCTGCCGACCTTGCGGTAGAGGCTGCCGACCTGGTTGGGGCGAGGCTGCGCGCCCGCGCCGAGCACCTCGTAGAGCCTCTCGATGAAGGCACGGTCCTCGGGCGTGTGCGGCCGGTCCGGGTCGACCGCCTCCGGCGAGGCCTCCACGTAGACGTACTTCGCGAGGGACTTGAGGCTCAGCGGCTCCAGCACGAAGTCGAAGGGGTAGATGTCCTTCTCGTACGGGAACTGCTGCCGCCCGAGGTGGGGTGCCGAACCCAGGGCCACGAGAAGGCCGTTGACGATGTCGAGGTGCGTCATCTCCTCGATCGCCACACCCATCAGATGCAGCGGCCGGCCGCCGTAGCGGTGGCTGGGCCAGCCGGCGAGGCGGGTGTAGCGGGGGACCTCGACCGAGAAGGCCGCGTACAGGTACTGGACGAGCAGGGAGTGTTCGATCTCGGCGCCGTCGCGCAGCAGCCGGACCAGCTCGAGAGTCGGGTCGTCGAAGAGCGGGGTGTACCCGAGCGCGTCCGACTCCTCGGCCGACAGCCGGGCCGTCACCGTACGGGCGGGCGGGCGCGTCTCCGGCATGGGGGACGGCTCGGGGGCCGGCTCGGCCGGGCGTTCGTCCGTGGCGGCCGACGCGACGGCGATGATCGCCTCCCGGTACCGGTTGTAGCCGGTGCAACGGCATACGTGCGGGCCGAGCACGGCGTCGACAAGGGCTTCCACACCTCGCTCGTCCCTCTCGCCCGCGGCGTGTTCGACGGCGACGCGTCCCGCCATCGCGAAGCCGGGTGCGCAGTAGCCGCATTGGAAGGCGTCCCGTTCGAGGAACGCCTCCTGGACCGGGTGCAGGGTGTCTCCCGTCGCGAGCCCCTCGACGGTGACGACGTCCCAGCCGCGCACGTGCCGCATGCTCGTCATGCAGGACTGCCGTGTCACCAGCGCGGCGCCGGGGTGGGGGCGGACGGCGACGGTGCAGGCGCGGCACTCGCCGATCGAGCAGCCGATCTTGGTGCCGGTCAGCCCCAGGTCCTCGTGCAGGAAGTGCACGAGCGACATGTCACCCGGGACGTCCCGTCCGGTGTGACGGGTGCCGTTGACGGTGAGGTCGAGTGCGGTCTGCGGTTCCTGCATCACGGCCGTCCGGCGGGGAGGGGGAGGTCGGCCACCCGGATCGGGGTGGCGGCGGGCCAGCAGCGGTCGTCGGTGTGGCCGAGGGCGTGCGCGACCGCGTTGGCGATGGCGGGGCTGACGGTCGTCATGGTGGCCTCGCCGATGCCCTTGTGGCGCAGCACGGGTCCGCCGCCCGCCAGCACACCGCCCGGGGGCAGGGGGACGAGGACCGTCTCGCGCCGGATCGCGGTGACGTCGGCGTAGCGCGGCATCCGGTAGCGGTCGAAGTTGACGAAGGGGCCGGCGCCCGCTTCCTCGGGCAGTTCCTCGAAAAGGGTGTGCGAGATGCCCATCGCGAGTCCGCCCTCCACCTGCCCCTCGATCACCGAAGGCAGCAGGGGGTCGCCGGCGTCGAGGAAGGTGACGGCGTCGACGACCCGGATCGTCCCCTGTCGGGGGGAGACTTCCACGCCGACGAGGTGACCGGCCGCCGCGTACAGGGACCGTGGGACCGTCGCCTTTCCCGGTCCTTCGCCGGGGGGCGGTCGCAGCGGCCCTTGGTACTCCGGGAGGAGGACCTGGCCTTCGGGAGAGGTCGCGAAGCCCAGCGCGTCGATGTCCATCGCGTGGGCGACTCCGTCGACCCGGAACGTGGCCGACGACCAGCCGTTGCAGAAATAGCCGTGCGCGACGGCGTAGGTCGCCGCTCCGGTGCGCCGGAGTTCCGCGACCAGCGCGGCCAGGGAAACGGGTGCGTGGTCGGGCAGACGGAAGGCGCCGTCGCGCCAGGCGGCCAGCAGCACGTCCTCGGCGAGCGTGGGCAGGCCCAGCAGCGTGCGCGCCGCCGGTACGAGCCGCAGCCGCAGCAGCGCGCGGCACGTCTCCCGCAAGACGTGCACATGGAAGAACGCCGTCTTGGAGGCGCTGCTCGCGCCGTGGCTGAGTTTGATCCCCGCGAGGCGGTGCTCGCCCAGGTCGTCGACCTGCTTCTCGAACTTCTCGAAGGGGCCGACCACGCCGAGGCGGACGTCGACGGGCGCGCCGAGGAGTTCACGGGCGGCCTGTTCCAGGGAGCGGCGTGCGCCCTGCCCCATGTCCACGTTCTGTCCCCACACCTCGACGCGTCCGTCGTCGGTGAGGTGCACGGCGCTGTAGACGCTGTCCTGGCTGGTGCCGAACGCTTCCATGCAGCAGGCGAACCCCACGCCGTAGAGGGTGCCGTCGGCTCGCCGGGGGTCGTTCCGGGTGCGCCACAACGGGTGTGCCAGCGCGGCGGCGCAGATCTCGGCGTTCGCGACGTGGAACCGCAGGGGTGTTCCGGCCAGGTCGACGTCGCCGTCGCCCGGGCCGGTGTGGGGGCGCAGGACGTTCGCGAGGCGGAAGGCGATGGGGTCCATGCCCAGGCGCAGCACGGCGAGGCGGTCGAGGGCGGTTTCGAGGTTGAACGCGACCTGCGGGATGCCGAATCCTCGCATCGATCCGACGGCGGGGATGGCCCGTTCGAGCACGATGCCGTGGACCGAGGCGCGCGGGACGCGGTAGGGACCGGTGGCGTGCAGGGCCGCCAGTCCGAGGACGGCCCCGTTGAGGTTGGCCTCGACGCCGCCCCGCAGGACGATGAAGGAGCGCATGGACCGCAGCCGTCCGTCGGGGCCGGTGCGGACCAAGCTGCGTACGGCGGACCCGTGGCGTTTGAGGCCGCCCTGGAATTGTTCGCGCCGGTCGTAGGCCAGCCGGACCGGTCCCGGGGAGAAGACCGCCGCGAGCGCGAGGTAGAAGGCGAACGGGGACTTGTCCCGCCCGCCGAAGCCGCCGCCGCTGTCGGTCGTCGTCAGCCGGATGGAGCTCACCGCCGGGTTGCCCGCGCCGAGGAGTCTGCGCAGATCGGGCACGTCGCCGTGCGGGGACTGCGTGCCGAGGAGCAGGTGCAGCGCACCGGTCGTGCGGTCCAGCCAGCCGAGTCCGGATTCGGGCTCCAGGAACGCCGGGTCGGTCTGCTGGGTGAAGGTCGTGGTGACGAGCTGGGTCTCCGTGGGGTCGGTCGGCTCGGCCGCGAGGGCCCTGAACAGCTCGTCCGCCTCGGGGTCGGGTTGGTTGTCCCGGACGAAGGAGGTGCCGTCGAAGGTGACCCGCCCCCGGCTCCAGTGGGAGTAGCCCTGGGGAACGGTGGTGTCGAGGAGGAAGTGCGCCTGGCGCCTGGCGCCGGTGGCCCGCAGGTGCGTCCACTCCTCCAGCTCCTGCGCGGTCGTGGGGGTCGGGCCGGTCGCCTGGGGCGGTCCGTAGACCAGGGGGCCGGCGTCCTCGCGCAGTTCCTGCGCGGCGCGGCGGAACCGTACGAAGTCGCCGTAGAGGGCGATGGCGACGGGTTGCCCCAGATAGTCGGCCACTTCTCCCTCGGGGAGCAGGGCCTGCACGGACTCGGCCGAGATCTGGTTGCGGTAGGGCGGGGAGGTGAGGTCCTGGGCCCGTACGAGCTTGTCGGGTCGCAGGTCGGCGGGGAGCAGGTCGAGGTCGAGGCGGAGGTAGGGCCGGTCGACGTGGCTGCTGCGCAGCAGCAGGGCGTGGGCGCAGTCGGCGGGCCATCCCTCGTCGGCGAGGTCGCGCGGGCGGTAGTCGCTCGCGAAGACCTTCGCGCCGGTGATTTTTTGCCGTCGGGCGTCGGGTGGGGTGTCAGCCATGGCGGCCCGCCGGGGCGGCACCGTGCGGGACGGCGTCGGGGGGTCCCGGCACACGAAGATCGTCGTCCATGATCCGACCTCGCCCCGCAGCCCGTGAACGGCCGCAGACGCATGGGAGACATTACGGTCGGCTCCACCTCAACACAGCCGACCACACCCGGCAACGCGGACCGGGCGGTCGAGGTGACCTCCGCGGGGGGTGCGAGCGGCCGGGCGGTCCCTGTTCAGGCGGCGGGCGCTCCGCCCTCCCCCGCCGTCATCTCCTCGACCTGGGCGAGCGCCTTGGCCAGCCAGGTCGTCCAGAAGGTCTCCAGCTCGATGCCGCCGCCCAGCACGAGGTGCCGCAGCCGGTCCTCCTCCGTGTCCCGCTCCGGCGGGAAGTCGCGCTCCTCGATCTCCGTGTAGGTGGCGAGCTGCTGCCGGTGCAGTGCCAGGTGACGGCGCAGCTCGGCTTCGAGGCCCTGGACGCCGACGACTCCCGCCGCGCGCATGCGCAGCAGGAGCGGGTCGCGGATGGGCTTCGGGTCCTCGGCCCGGGCCGTCCACGCGGTCAGCTCGGCGCGGCCCGCGGGCAGGACCTCGTACTCCTTCTTCTGTCCGCGGGTCGGCGCGTCGGACGGCAGGGCGCGGATCAGTCCGGCCTGTTCCAGCTTTCCCAGCTCGCGATAGATCTGCTGGTGTGTGGCGGACCAGAAGTAGCCGATCGACTTGTCGAAACGGCGGGCGAGTTCCAGCCCGGAGGAGGGCTTTTCGAGCAGTGCGGTCAGGATCGCGTGCGGGAGGGACATGCCCGCATCCTAGGCGTGGCGGTCAGATGGCAGCGGCCAGTTCCGTGCCCTGGCGGATGGCCCGCTTGGCGTCGAGTTCGGCGGCGACGTCGGCGCCGCCGATGAGGTGGACGGTCCGGCCGGCCGCGCGCAGCTCCTCGTACAGTTCGCGTCGCGGCTCCTGCCCGGCGCACAGGACCACCGTGTCGACGGCCAGGACCGTGGGGACGCCGTCGACCGTGATGTGCAGGCCCTCGTCGTCGATGCGGTCGTAGCGCGCGCCGGCGACCATGGTGACGCCCCGGTGCTTGAGTTCGGTGCGGTGGATCCAGCCGGTGGTCTTGCCGAGTCCGGCGCCGACCTTGGTGGTCTTGCGCTGGAGCAGGTGCACGGTGCGGGGCGGCTTCGGCCGGTCGGCCGCGCGGAGTCCGCCGGGGGTGCGGTAGTCCGTGTCGACGCCCCACTGCCGGAAGTACGTCGTCGCGTCGAGGCTCGCCCCCTCGCCGCCGTCGGTGAGGTATTCGGCGACGTCGAAGCCGATGCCGCCCGCGCCGATGACGGCGACGCGTTCGCCGGCCTCGGCGCCGTCGCGCAGGACGTCGAGGTAGCTGAGGACGCTGGGGTGCCGGGCGCCGGGTATCTCCGGGGTCCTCGGGGTGACGCCGGTGGCGACGACGATCTCGTCGTAGGTGCCTTCGGCGAGGTCCGCGGCGGTGACGGGGGTGTTCAGCCGCACGTCCACGCCGTGCAGTTCGAGCTGTGTGCGGAAGTAGCGCAGGGTCTCGCCGAACTCCTCCTTGCCGGGGATCCGCCGGGCGATGTTCAGCTGTCCGCCGATCTCGTCCGCCGCGTCGAACAGCGTCACCGTGTGCCCGCGTTCGGCCGCCGACACGGCGAAGGCCAGGCCCGCGGGGCCGGCTCCGACGACGGCGAGGTGCTTGCGGCGGCGGGTCGGCGACAGCACGAGTTCCGTCTCGTGGCAGGCGCGGGGATTGACCAGGCAGGAGGTGATCAGGCCGCTGAAGGTGTGGTCGAGGCAGGCCTGGTTGCAGCCGATGCAGGTGTTGATCGCCTCGGCCCTGCCCTGCCGGGCCTTGGCCACGAAGTCGGGGTCGGCCAGGAACGGGCGGGCCATGGACACCAGGTCCGCGCACCCTTCGGCGAGCAACTGCTCCGCCAGCTCGGGGGTGTTGATGCGGTTGCTGGTCACCAGCGGAACGGAGACCGAGCCCATGACCTTCCTCGTGACCCAGGTGTAGGCGCCGCGCGGCACGGAGGTCGCGATGGTGGGGATGCGGGCCTCGTGCCAGCCGATTCCGGTGTTGATGATCGTGGCTCCGGCGGCCTCGATCTCCCGGGCCAGCGTGATCACCTCTTCCAGTGAGGAGCCGCCCGGTACGAGGTCGAGCATCGACAGCCGGTAGATCAGGATGAAGTCCGGTCCCAGGCGCTCGCGGGTGCGGCGGACGATCTCCAGGGGGAAGCGGATCCGCTTCTCGTACGAGCCGCCCCAGCGGTCGGTGCGCCGATTGGTGCCGGGGGCGATGAACTCGTTGATCAGATAGCCCTCGGAACCCATGATCTCGACACCGTCGTAGCCGGCGAGCCGGGCCAGTTCCGCCGCGCGCACGAAGTCCTCGACGGTCGCTTCGACCTCGTCGTCGGTGAGGGCGTGCGGTGTGTGGCGGCTGATGGGCGCCTGGAGCGCGCTGGGCGCCACGAGGCCGGGGTGGTGGGCGTACCGGCCGAAGTGCAGGATCTGCATCGCGATCCTGCCGCCTGCGCGGTGCACCGCGGCGGTCACGGCCCGGTGCTGTTCGGCCTCCGCCGACGTGGTCAGCTTGGCTCCGCCCTCCCAGGGGCGCCCGGCCTCGTTGGGGGCGATGCCGCCGGTGACGATCAGCCCCGCGCCGCCGCGCGCCCGCGCGGCGTAGAACGCCGCCATCCGCTCGAAGCCCCCCTCGGCCTCTTCGAGTCCGATGTGCATCGACCCCATGATCACCCGGTTGGGCAGGGTCGTGAACCCCAGGTCGAGGGGGCTCAGCAGGTGCGGGTACGGGCTCATCGGGCGGCTCCTCGCGCTGTGTCGTCAGCACAGTTGTAGAGCACGTGGACGCATTATGCAACAAGTTGCATAACCGGGGCGTGCCCGAAAGCCGACAGGACCGCGAAGCCGCGCGCGAGGCTCTCCGGCTCCGGCCTCGGCCACGCCATGAGCGCGACGCGCATATCGGCGTGCGGACGCGGGGAACGGCGCGGCATCATGAATGCCCCCTGCAACCACCCGGAAGTGACGTCACCGTGAACCGCGTTCCCGCCGACCCCACCGCGCTCCACCCCTTCCCCGACCAGCCGCGCGTCGTCCAGTTGAAGCCGCTGGTGACCTCCGCGCTGATCGAGGCCGGGGAGTACTCCTACTACGACGACCCGGACGACCCGACCGCGTTCGAGAGTCGCAACGTGCTCTACCACTACGGGCCGGAGAAGCTCGTCATCGGGAAGTTCTGCGCGCTGGGCACCGGGGTGCGGTTCATCATGAACGGCGCCAACCACCGGATGGACGGCCCCTCGACGTTCCCCTTCCCCGTCATGGGCGGTTCCTGGGCCGAGCACTTCGACCTGCTGAGCGGACTGCCCGGCCGGGGGGACACCGTGGTCGGCAACGACGTGTGGTTCGGCTACGGCGTCATGGTGATGCCCGGCGTCCGCATCGGGCACGGCGCGATCATCGCCTCCGGCTCGGTCGTCGTCGACGACGTTCCCGACTACGGCATCGTGGGCGGCAACCCGGCCAAGCTCATCCGCACCCGGTTCGACGAGGCCGACATCGCCCGCCTGCTGGCCCTGGCCTGGTGGGACTGGCCCGCCGCGCACATCACCGAGCACGTGCGCACCATCATGTCCGGCAGCGTCGACGACCTCGAAGCGGCCGCCCCGGCCGGGCGATAGCGTCTCTGGGGCCTCGTGTCGTCACGCGTCGGCGGCACCGCCGCGGGAGCGCAGACCGGCGAGGAGGACGTCGTGCGCCCTCCGGCGTTGCCCGGCGGAGGCGGCCGAGTCGGCCATGCGCATGAACGCGGCGATGTCCTCCACCGTCGCGTCGCCGCGCAACATCCCCTCGCTCCGGGCGCGTTCGACGACCGGGCCGATCAGCTCGACGGTGACCCGCCGCCCGCGCTCGGCCGCCCGCGCGCTGGTGCGGCACAGGATGTCGAAGAGCGCGAGGTCCTCCTCGTGCGGAACGCAGCCCCGGGTGAAGACGGTACGGAAGGCCGTCCAGCCGTCGGTGATGCCGGCGGCGTGCTCGGCGGCCTCCCGGGAACCTTCGGACAGTTCGTCGAGCAACACGTCGACCAGGTCGTCCTTCGTGGGGAAGTGGCGGTAGAAGGTGGTCGCGCCGACCCCCGCGCGACGGGCGATGCCGTCGATGCCGGCGTCCGGGCCCTGGTCCTTGAACGCCTCGCGGGCGGCGTCGAGCAGCCGTCGCCGGTTGCGGGCCTGGTCCTTGCGGGGCCCGCGCACCGTGGTGGCCTGCGGCGCATCGGCCATGGTCCCTCCCTCGTGAAGAAGCGGCGGCCACACTACCGTTTCCTCTTCCCGAGGTGCCCGCCCCGGGCGGCGTCAGACTCCGCTCAGCCGGTGCCGGGACGGGCGCAGGTACACGATCCAGGTCAGGGCCGAGCAGGCGACGTAGAAGGCGAGGAAGGCGAGGTAGGCCGCGTCGCCGTTGTGGAAGGTGAGGAAGCTCTGCCGGAAGGCGACGTTGACGAGCACGCCACCGAAGGCGCCGATCGCGCCGGCGAGGCCGATCAGGGCGGTGGCGCGGCGGTGGGCGGCGGCCTCGGTCGCGGCGGGGTCGGCGCCACCGGTGAGGGCCCGGTCCCGGGCCTTGGCCCGGTGGAGGGCGGGGATCATGCGATAGGTGGAACCGTTGCCGATGCCGCTCAGGACGAACAGCGCGGCGAACGCGCCGAGGAAGAGAGCCGGGAGATGGAGCCGGGAGGCGGTGAGGATCAGGGCGGTGCCGGCGGTCATGGCCGCGAAGGTTGCCAGTGTCACCCGCGCACCGCCGTGGCGGTCGGCCCACGCACCGCCGAAGGGCCGGGCGAGCGAACCGAGCAGCGGGCCCAGCACGGTCAGGCACGCGACCTTGACCGGGGTGTCGAGCTGGTCGTGGAACTGCGCCTGGAGGACCAGCCCGAAGGCGAAGCCGAAGCCGATGAACGAGCCGAACGTGCCGAGGTACAGCAGTGACATCACCCAGGTGTGACGGTCTCGTGTGATCTCGCGCAGGGCGTGTCCGGTCTCCCGCGTGGTGGGCACGTTGTCCATGCGCAGGGCGGCCACGACGGCGGTCAGGGCGATCAGCGGGAGGTAGATCAGGGGCAGCAGGCGCGGGTGCGCGGCGCCGGCGGTGGCGAGGATCAGCAGGCCGACGAGCTGTACGGCGGGGACGCCGAGGTTGCCGCCGCCCGCGTTGATGCCCAGGGCGCGGCCCTTGAGCCGCTGGGGGTAGAAGGCGTTGATGTTGGCCATGGAGGAGGCGAAGTTGCCGCCGCCGACGCCGGCCACGGCCGCGGCCACGAGCAGCGTGGAGTAGGAGACGCCGGGTTCGAGGACGACGGCGACGAACGCGGTGGGGAGCAGGAGCAGCAGGGCGCTGACGACGGTCCAGTTCCGGCCGCCGAAGCGGCCGACCGCGGCGGTGTAGGGCAGGCGCAGGGCCGCGCCGACGGCCGTGGGGACGGCGGCGAGGGTGAATTTCCCGGCGGGGTCGATGCCGTATTCCGGGCCGAGGAAGAGCACGAGGACGGACCACATGCTCCAGATCGAGAAGCCGATGTGTTCGGTGAGGACGGACAGCCAGAGGTTGCGCCGGGCGATGCGGGCGCCGACGCGTTCCCAGAACGCGGGGTCCTCGGGGCGCCATTCGGTGAGGGTGCGGGCCCTCGGAGGTGCGGGCCGCGGTGGCGGTGGCAAGGTGGCCGGCCCGGTGGTCCGTACGGGCCAGGTGCGCAGGGCGGCGGGGGCGTTGTCGTCGTCGAGGCAGTCCCCGGTGCGCAGGTCGAAGGCCTGCTTGTACATGGGTGAGGTCACCACGGGGGTTCCGGCGCGGCTGCCGGTGACACCGCGGGAGATGACGTAGGCGCCGCTGAAGGGGTCACGGTTGTCGAGCGCGTAGAGCGCTCCGGCGGCGTCGCGGAAGAGGGCGACCTGTTCGCCGCCGACGAGGGCGGTGACGCCCCGGCCGGGGGTGAGGTCGCCGTAGCGGCAGACGGTCGTCCAGGTGTCGCCGTCGCCGATCTCGACGAGCGCGTCCGGGGCGGGGGCCGTACCTGCCGCTTCGTTCGGTGGCGGCGGTGGGAGCGCGGGCTCCGCGATGGGGGCGGTGGGGGCGTGAACGATGTCGGTCATGGGGTACGCACCTTCAGGGCGGGGCCGGCGATCAGGGGCACGGACGGGGCCGTGCCGTCCACGTCGCCGGGGCGGGAGGGTCGGATCTGGGCGCGTTCGGGGACGAAGCGCACGGCGGGGTCGGGGGTGCCGGGGGCGTTGACGAAGGAGGCGAAGCGGCGCAGGCGTTCGGGATCGTCCAGGGTCGCGGCCCATTCGTCCTGGTAGGTGTCCACATGACGGGCCATCAGCTCGTCGAGTTCGGCGCAGATGCCGAGGCTGTCGTCGAGGATCACGGCACGGAGGTGATCGAGGCCGCCTTCGAGCCGCTCGATCCAGGGGGCGGTGCGCTCGAGCCGGTCGGCGGTGCGGATGTAGAACATCAGGAAGCGGTCGATGGTGCGGACGAGCGTGGTGCGGTCGACGTCCTGGACCAGCAGGTCGGCGTGGCGGGGTGTCATGCCGCCGTTGCCGCCGACGTAGAGGTTCCAGCCGGTGGAGGTGGCGATGACGCCGAAGTCCTTGCTCTGTGCCTCGGCGCACTCGCGGGCACAGCCGGAGACCGCGGACTTGAGTTTGTGCGGGGCGCGCAGGCCCCGGTAGCGCAGTTCGAGGTCGATGGCGAGGGCGACGGAGTCCTGGACGCCGTAGCGGCACCAGGTCTGCCCGACGCACGACTTCACGGTGCGCAGTGCCTTGCCGTAGGCGTGGCCGGACTCGAATCCGGCGTCCACCAGGCGGCGCCAGATCGGGGGGAGCTGGTCGACGGTCGCGCCGAACATGTCGATGCGCTGCCCGCCGGTGATTTTGGTGTAAAGGCCGAAGTCGCGGGCGATCTCGCCGATGACGATGAGCCCGTCGGGGGTGATCTCGCCGCCGGGAACGCGGGGGACGACGGAGTAGGAGCCGTTGCGCTGGAGGTTGGCGAGGAAGTGGTCGTTGGTGTCCTGGAGGGCGGCCTGTTCGCCGTCGAGGATGTAGGGGGTGTCCCCGAGGGTCGCCAGGATGGAGGCGACGGTGGGTTTGCAGACGGCGCAGCCCTGGCCGCTGCCGTGCTCGGCGAGGAGCCGGGTGAAGGTGGTGATGCCCTTGACCCGGATGATCTCGTACAGCTCGGCGCGGGTGTGGGTGAAGTGTTCGCACAGGCCCCGGGCCGTCTCGGTGCCGGTGGCGGCGAGTTCGTCGGTGACGAGGGTGGTGAGGGCCTTCTCGCAGCTGCCGCAGCCGGTGCCGGCCTTGGTGCACTTCTTGACGGCGGCGACCGTGGCGCAGCCGCCTTCGGCGACCGCGGTGCGGATCGTGCCTTTGCTGACGTTGTGACAGGAGCAGATCACCGCGTCGTCGGGAAGGGCCGCGGCCCCCACCGGGCCGCCCGCGGGTCCGGCCGAGGCGGGCAGCAGGAGTTGTTCGGGCGGTACGGGCAGGGGGGCGCTGCTCCCGGCGAGTGGTCGGAGGGTGGCGTAGGAGTCGGCGTCCCCGACGAGGATGCCGCCGAGCAGGCTGCCGTCGGGGCCGATGACGAGTTTTTTGTAGACGCCGGCCCGGCTGTCGGCGTAGAGGACGTCGAGGGCGCCTTCGGTGGTGCCGTGGGCGTCGCCGAAGCTGGCGACGTCGACGCCGAGGAGTTTGAGTTTGGTGGAGGTGTCGGCGCCGGTGAACTCGCCGTCCTCGCCGCCCAGCCGGCGGGCCGCGGTCTCCGCCATGGCGTATCCGGGGGCCACGAGTCCGTAGACGCGCCCGTCGGCGGCGAGGGCGCATTCGCCGATGGCGTGGATGCGGGGGTCGGCGGTGCGGCAGCCGGTGTCGACGACGATGCCGCCGCGGTCGCCGACGGGCAGGCCGCAGTCTCGGGCGAGCTGGTCCCTGGGCCGTACGCCCGCGGAGAAGACGACGAGGTCCGCGTCGAGCACGGTGCCGTCGGAGAGGGCCAGTGCGCGGACCCGCCCGTCGGCGTCGGTGTCGATCCGTTCGGCGGCGGCTCCGGTGTGGACGGACACGCCCAGCTCTTCGATCTTGCGGCGGAGGGCCGCGCCGCCGGCGTCGTCGATCTGGAGGGCCATCAGGCGGGGGGCGAATTCGACGACGTGGGTCCGCAGTCCCAGGGCGCGCAGGGCCCCGGCGGCCTCCAGGCCGAGGAGTCCGCCGCCGACGACGACGCCGGTGCGCGCGCCGGCGGCGCGGGAGCGGATGGCGGCGACGTCCTCGATGGTGCGGTAGACGTGGCAGCCGTCGGCGTCGTGGCCGGGGACGGGCGGTACGAAGGGGTAGGAGCCGGTGGCCAGGACCAGTGCGTCGTAGCCGATCCGGTCTCCGGACGCGGTGGTGACGGTGCGCCCGTCGCGGTCGACGGCGGTGGCGGGCTCGCCCAGGCGCAGGTCGATGCCGTGGGAGTCGAGGAAGCCGGGCGGGGTGAGGGCCAGGTCCTCGGCGCGGGTGCCGGTGAAGGTGGCGGTGAGGTGTACGCGGTCGTAGGCGGGCCGGGGTTCCTCGGCCAGGACGGTGACGCGCCACCGGCGGTCCGCGCCCTCCTTCTCGTACAGCGCTTCCAGGAAGCGCTGGCCGACCATGCCGTGGCCGGCCAGGACGAGGCTGCGGCGGGTGTCGGTGGCGTCGGACGGTCGCGTCATGGGCGGGCTCCTTCGTGGATCAGGTACAGGGGGTCGGCGGGGAGGTCCTCGTCGCGTTGCCATACGGCGAGCAGGTCGCCGAGGGTGGCGAGGTCGCCGAGCAGGACGGCGCCCGCCAGTCGGTCGCCGCGTCGGACGAGCTTCCTGTGGGTGCCGCGGGTGGCGTCGGTGAGGCGCAGCACCTCGTGGTCGCCGTGGCGTTCGGCGGCCGGGTCGCCGAAGGCGGCCAGCTGCACGGGGCCCGCCGTCAGCCGGGTCAGGGGGCGGGCGCCGGTGTAGCGGGCGTGCGGGTCGGTGCCCGAGAGGAGGGCGGCCAGGGTGTCCGCCTGTCGCCAGGCGGGGTCCGCCAGACCGTGGACGACGCCCCGGTGTTCGGCGCAGTCGCCGAGGGCGTAGGTGCCGGGGGCGGAGGTCGCCAGGCGGTCGTCGACGACGATCCCTTGGCGCACGTCGAGTCCGGCGGCCCGGGCCAGGTGGGTGCGGGGACGGACTCCGCAGGCGAGGAGCACGAGGTCGGTGTCCAGGCGGGTGCCGTCGGCCAGTTCGACGGCGGTCACCCGGCCGGTGCCGTGCAGGGCGCGGGGCCGGTGGCCCAGGTGGGTGTCGATGCCGAGGCCGGTCAGCTGGTGGCGCAGTGCCGCCGCCGACTCGGCGTCGAGGTGGCGGCCCATCAGGTGTGGTTCCCGGTGGACGAGGTCGACGTGCGGGCCGAGGGTGGCGAGGGCCCGGGCCGCGCTGACGCCCAGCACTCCCCCGCCGATGACGACGGCTCGCGCGGCCCGTGCGGCGGCGTCGGCGAGGAGTCGGCAGTCGGTGAGCGTGCGCAGGTGGTGGACGCCGCCGAGGAGGTCGCCGTCCGGCGTGCGCGAGCCCGGGAGGGCCGGCCGCACGGGGCTCGCGCCCGTGGCCAGGACCAGGCTGTCGTAGGCGGTGTGCTCCCCGTCCGCGAGGACGATCTTCCGCGCGTCCGTGTCGAGGGCGACGACTTCGGTGCCGGTACGGACCGTGGTGCCCGGGCCGTAGGGGAGGTCGACGGCGGCGTACCGGCCGGTGAGGACCTCGGTGAGCAGGGTGCGGTTGTAGGGGGCGTCGGGTTCGGCTCCGTAGAGCGTCAGTTCGATGTCCTCGGGGGCGCTGTGGGCCTGGAGCTGTCGGGCGAGGCGGGCGGCGGCCATGCCGGCGCCGACGACCGCGATCCGGTGGGGGTTCATGGCTGCTGCTCTCCGGTGGCCGCCTTCTCCAACCGGACGGCGCACACCTTGAATTCGGGCATTTTCGATACCGGGTCGAGTGCGGGGTTGGTCAGGGTGTTGGCGCGGCCGGCGCCGGGCCAGTGGAAGGGCATGAAGACGGTGTCGGGGCGGATGGCGTCGGTGATCCGGGCGGGGGCCAGGGCCCGGCCGCGGCGGCTGGTGACGGCCAGCAGCTGGCCCTCGGTGACGCCGAGGCGCGTCGCGAGACGGGGGTGGAGTTCGACGAAGGGTCCGGGCGCGGCCGCGTTCAGTTCGGGCACGCGCCGGGTCTGCGCCCCGCTCTGGTACTGGGCGGTGACCCGGCCGGTGGTCAGGTGCAGCGGGTAGTGGGCGTCGGGTTCCTCGGCGGCCGGCCGGTGGGAGACGGCGGCGAAGCGGGCCCGGCCGTCGGGGGTGGCGAAGCGGTCGAGGAAGAGGCGTGGGGTGCCCGGGTGGGTGGGGTGGGGGCAGGGCCAGAAGACGCCGTCCTCGGCCCGGATCCTGGGGTAGCTGATGCCCGCGTAGTCGGCGGGGCCGCCCGCGGAGGCGCGCCGCAGCTCCTCGAACACCTCTTGCGGGTCGGTGGGGAAACCCCGGGGGACACCGAGCCGCGCGGCGAGTCCGTGCAGGACGTCGAGGTCGGTGCGGACGCCGTCGGGCGGGGTGACGGCGGCTCGGCGCAGGATGACCCGGCCCTCCAGGTTGGTGGTGGTGCCGGTCTCCTCGGCCCACTGCGCCACGGGCAGGACCACGTCGGCCAGCGCCGCGGTCTCCGAGAGCACGACGTCGCTGACGGCGAGGAAGTCCAGTGCCGCGAGGCGTTCGGTGACGTGGGCCGCGCGCGGGGCGGAGACCATCGGGTTGGAGCCCGCCACCAGCAGGGCCTTGACGCCGCCGGGGGTGCCGAGGCGGTCCAGCAGCTCGTACGCGCTCACCCCCGGGCCCGGCAGCGTGCCGGGGTCCACGCCCCATACCTTCGCGACGTGGGCGCGTGCCGCCGGGTCGGTGAGGGAGCGGTAGCCGGGCAGTTGGTCGGCCTTCTGACCGTGTTCGCGCCCGCCTTGGCCGTTGCCCTGTCCGGTCAGGCAGCCGTAGCCGCTGCCGGGGCGGCCGGCCTTGCCGGTGGCCAGGCACAGGTTGATCCACGCGCCGACGGTGTCGGTGCCCTTGCTGTGCTGCTCGGCGCCCCGGGCCGTGAGGACCATGGCGGTGGGGGCGTCGGCGAACCGGCGGACCGCCTCGCGCATCAGCGGCACCGGTACTCCGGTGAGCTGTTCGACCCGCTCGGGCCAGTGCGCCATCGCCGCCGCCCGGGCCTGCTCGAAACCGGTGGTGCGGTCGGCGATGAACTCCTCGTCCAGGTGGCCGTCGGCGACGGCCAGGTGCAGCAGCCCCAGCGCGAGCGCGAGGTCGGTGCCCGGCACCGGGCGCAGGTGCGTGTCGGCCCGTTCGGCGGTGCGGGTGCGGCGCGGGTCGACGACGATCAGATGGCCGCCGTTGCGGCGGAGCTCGGTGAAGTACCGCAGCAGGGGCGGCATGGTCTCGGCGGGGTTGGCGCCGACCAGGATGACGCATCCGGCTGTAGCGATGTCCTCGACCGGGAAGGGCAGCCCCCGGTCGATGCCGAACGCGGCCCGGTGGGCCGCCGCGGCGGACGACATGCAGAAGCGGCCGTTGTAGTCGATGTGCGGGGTGCGCAGCACGACGCGCGCGAACTTGCCCAGCAGATAGGCCTTCTCGTTGGTCAGGCCGCCGCCTCCGAAGACGCCGGTGGCCTCGGGCCCGTAGCGGGTGGCGGTCTCCTCGAGCCCGGCCGCGACCCGGCTGAGGGCCTCGTCCCACGACGCCCGTACGAGGGTGCCGGTGGCCGGGTCGCGGACGAGCGGGGCCGTCAGCCGCACGGCCGGGTCCAGGACGGCGGCGGCGGTGCGGCCCTTGCCGCACAGCGCGCCCCGGTTGACGGGGAAGCCGGGGCGCTCGACGACCTCCACGGGTGGCACGCCGGGCCCGGCGCCGGGGGGAGGGCGTCGCAGCCCCATGCCGCACTGCAGTGCGCAGTACGGGCAGTGCGTGTCGGTCGTCGTCATGCCGACCACGTTCGCCCCCGGCCGTTTCACGGCGGCGTCCGCGGTGTTGCGCGCGGGGTACGGGCTCTTCATACGTCCCGGGAGGCTCGGTGATGACCACGACATGTGCCGTAACAAAGCGGCCGCGGGTTCTCACCCGGGTGTGACGGCCGGGCAATCCGGCGGAAACACCGGGCGCGCAGCCTGCACACATGAGAACTACCCGCACGGCCACCGCGTCGCCGAACGACTCGCCCGTGGGGCAGCTGACGGGCTTCACCGTCGGGGTGACGGCCGCGCGGCGCCGGGAGGAGCTGGTGGCGCTGCTGCGCCGGCGCGGTGCCCGGGTCGTCGAGGCGCCCGCGCTGAGCATCGTCCCGCTCGAGGACGACACGGCGCTGCGCCGGGCCACCGAGCGCTGTCTCGCGGGGCCGCTGGACTACGTGGTGGCCACCACGGGGCTGGGCTGGCGCGGCTGGATGAGCACCGCCGACGGATGGGGCATCGGGGCGGAGCTCACCCGGCTGTGCCGTGGCGCCACCGTCATCAGCCGTGGGCCGAAAGCCACCGGGGCGGTCCGGGCGAGCGGTGTGGACGAGGCCTACTCCCCCGATTCCGAGGCCAATCACGAGCTGTTGACGTGGCTGCTGGCCCGGGATCTGCGCGGTCGGCGGGTGGCGATCCAGGAACACGGCGCCCCGCTCGACGGCTTCGCCTCGGCGTTGCGCGAGCGTGGTGCAGAGGTCATCGAGGTGCCGGTCTACCGGTGGGGTCCGCCCCAGGACCCGGAGGCGCTGCGGAGGCTGGTGGAGGCGACCGTGCGCGGGGAGGTGCACGCCCTGACCTTCACCAGTGCCCCGGCGGTGGTCGCCCTGCTGGAGACGGCCGCCGCCCTCGGCCGCCACGGCGCGCTGGTGGCGGCGCTGCGCGAGGACGTGCTGGGGGTGTGTGTCGGGACGGTCTGCGCGCGGCCCCTGCTGGAGCTCGGCCTCCGGCCGCACTGCCCGGAGCGGGGCCGGCTGGGCTCGCTGGTACGGACCCTCGGTGAGGTACTGCCGGGGCGCGGCCGCCTGGAACTCCTGCGCCCGCCCGGACGGTTGGTGCTCCAGGGCAGCGCGCTGCTCCGCGACGGCACGGCGGTGTGGCTGCCGCCGCTGCTCGCGGCCGTGCTGCGGGCCTTGGCCGAGCGGCACGGCCATGTGCTCAGCCGCGGTGAGCTGCTGCGCCGTGCCTGGCCGGACGCCGCCCGCGCCGACGAGCACGCGGTGGAGGTGGCCGTAGCCCGGTTGCGGTCGGCCCTGGGGCCGCACGCGGACCTGGTCCGTACGGTGCCCAAGCGCGGCTACCGCCTGGTGGGTGACGCATGACCGCGGGTCGCGCCGCGCGCACGCCGGTGCTGGTCGCCGTCGCCCACGGCACACGAGACCCGGCGGGCGTCCGGACTGTCCGTCAACTCCTGGATCAGGTAAGGGGGTTGCGTCCCGGCCTGCGGGTGAGAGCCGGCTTCCTCGGCCATGCCGATCCCGGACTGGCGGAGACGCTGGACGATCTGCGCGGCACCCCGGTCGTGGTGCCGCTGCTGCTGGGAACCGGCTACCACGTCCGTACGGACATCCCCGCCGCCCTGGCCGCGGCCGGTTTCGGCCGGGCTCCCGTGGCCCGTGTCCTCGGCCCGGACCCGCTGCTCGCGACGGCCCTCGGCGACCGGCTGCGCGAGGCCGGCTGGCCCGGGACCGCCCGGGGCGGGGCGGTCGTCCTCGCGGCCGCCGGCTCCCGTGACCCGGCGGCGAACGCCGCGACGGCCGAGGCGGCACGGCTGCTCGGAGTGCGGCTGGGGTGCCCGGTGCTGCCGTCGTATCTGGGCGGGGCGTCCCCCACGCCCGCCGAGGCCGTCGTCGCGCTACGGGCGCGGGGCCACCGGTGCACGGCGGTGGCCCCCTATCTGCTGGCCCCCGGATTCTTCGCCCGGCGGGCGGCGGACTGCGGCGCGAACATCACCTGCGCGCCCTTGGGCGCGCACGAGACGGTGGCCCGTTTGGTGCTGCGCCGCTACGACGAGGCCTGTTTCAGGGCGGTCCCTCTCGTGACGCCCGGCCGGAGTCCAGGCCGGCCGCCTCGTACGGCCGCCCATCCGCGGTGAGGTGCCGGGCGGCCGGCACGTCCGCGGGCCGGGGCGGCGGGACGTGCCACCGGTCCGCGCCCAGCCGTCGATGGAGAACGGCGAGCGGGCGGGGCGCCCACCAGTTGGCGTGACCGGTCAGCCGCATGAAGGCGGGCACGAGCACGCCCCGGACGACGGTGGCGTCGACCAGGACCGCCGTCGCCAGTCCGCATCCGATGAGTTTGAGCAGCGTGATCTCGGAGGCGACCAGGGGAAGGAGCGCGACGGCGAAGATCACCGAAGCGGTCGTGATCATTTTGCCGGTGCGGGCGACGCCGTTCACCACGGCGCCGCGGTGGTCGCCCGAGGCCCGGTACTCCTCCTGGATCCGGGAGACGAGGAACAGTTCGTAGTCCACGGAGAGCGCGAAGGCCGCGCCGAAGACCAGGACGGGCATGGAGGTCTCCAGTTCCCCCGTGACGGTGAAGTCGCCGAGGAGGCCACGCAGGTGCCCGTCCTGGAAGACGTGGACCATGGCTCCGAAACTCGCGGTCAGGCTCATCACCCCCATGAGCACCGCTTTGACGGGGATGAGGACCGAGCCGGTGAAGAGGAACAGCAGCAGGAGGACCCCGCCGATGACGACGGCCGCCGCCTTCGGCAGGGCGGCGAAGACGGCGTCCTTGGTGTCGAGCACCCGGGCGGGTCGGCCCCCGACGAGGTGTGGCCCGGGGGACGGCAGGGCGCGTAGCTCCTCGACCAGGCGCTCGTCCTGCTCGGGCGTTCCGCTGCCGGTCACGGCCAGCCAGGTCGCGCCCTGGGTGATGTGGGCGAGCGAGCCGACGCGCGGGCCCTCGGTGAGCCGGCCGTCGTCGTAGGCACCGAGGCCGGTGGAGACCCGGTCCACCGTGGGGAGGGCGGAGACGCGGCGGGCGTACGCGTCCAGTTCCGCCTCCTGGTCCACGGCGTCGACTTCTGGCAGGAGCACGGTCAGGGTGCGGTTCCACGGCAGGTCGAAGTCCCGCTCCACCGTGACGGCGGTGGCGTGCGACTCGACCCGCTCGGGCAGGACGCGCTCGTCCGCGACGCCGAAGCGGACGTGCGCGAAGGGCAGGGCGAGCGTCGCCAGGAAGAGCACCGCGCAGCCACCGGACAGCACCGGTCGCGCCGTGGCGGCGCGCGCGGCGCGATGCCACGGCGACGTGCCGTCGCCGCGCCGGGCTCGGCGCAGGGGCGCGAAGACGTCACCTCGGTCGATGCGGGTGCCGACGACGGAGAGCAGAGCGGGCAGGACCAGCGCGGTCGTGGCCGCCGCCAGCACCACCACGCTCACCCCCGCGACGGCCAGGGAGCGCAGGAATCCCTGCGGGAAGAGCAGGAGCGCGCTCAGACAGACGACGACGGTGGCCGCGGAGTAGCTCACGGTGCGGCCGGCCGTGCGCATGGTGCGGATGACGGCTCGGCCGGGGTCGGCGCCGGCGGCCAGTTCCTCCCGGTAGCGCGTGACGACGAAGAGCCCGTAGTCGACGGCCAGGCCGAAGCCGAGCGCCGTGGTGATGTTCGACGCGAAGGCGGAGACGGGCAGGAGCGCGGTCAGCAGCCGCAGCACCGCGAACGTGCCGGCCACCGCGAGCCCTCCGACCAGCGCGGGCAGCAGGGCGGCGGTCAGCGAGCCGAAGGCGAAGAGCAGCACCAGTACGGCGAGCGGTACGCCGATGAGTTCGGCCCGGACGAGCTCGTGTCCGCTGAGTTCGGTGGCCTGCGCCATGACCCACGCCGGACCGGTCGCGGTGACCCGCAGCGGCCCGTGCCGGCCCGTCAGCCCGGGCACCAGCGTCGCGGCGCGCCGGGCCGTCGCGTGCTCGTCCCCGTGGAGATCGACGGTGACGAGGGCGGCGTGCCCGTCCTCGCTCAGCAGCCGGGCGTCCCCGACGGTCCAGTAGGAGAGGACCTGGCGCACCCCGGGCCGCCGGGCCACCTGACGGGCGAACTCCCGCCCGGCCGCGGCCGCCTCGGGACCGGTGACGGGCCCGGCGGCGCGCGCGTGCAGCACGAGGTCCGGAATGCCCGCGCCGAACCGCTGGGTGAGCACGTTCTCGACGCGCGTCGCCTCGGTGCCGTGGGCGATGTAGCCGCCGTTGGACAGCCGGGCCGGAGCGCCGAGGGCGGCGAACGCCAGCAGGGCACCGAGCCCCAGCGCGGTCACCAGGACCCACCACGGGTGCCGGGCGGACCACCCGGCCGCACCGCCTCCGCGTGCCTTCGGGGCGGCCACCGGACGTTCGCCTCGCATGCGGGTCCTTTCGTCGACGCGGCAATCCTGACGAAATACGAGCAGTTCCGGCAAACAGCACTTTACTCGTATGGGGTAAGTAATTGGGTGAACTATGGCAATCCAGGGAGCGGTTGGACTACCTTGCCCGACCGGGAGCGCCCGTTTCCCTTCACCGCGACCATCCGTCGCGGCGAAGATCCGTTGCGACACAAGGAGGAGTCACATGCCCGGTAGGGCTCACACCGTCCGCGCCGCCGCTGCCGCCTGGGCGCGGCGCGGCGCCGACGTGGCGACCGCCGCCGGAGCGGCGGTCGTCCTGCTCGTGACCGGTACCGCGCCGGGTCACGCCGAGACACCCGCACGGCCGTCCGCACAGGCCGGACCCGACGCCGTCCGGGCGGGCGGCACGCTCAGGTGCTCCCTGCGGACGGCGCCCGGCATCACGCTGTCGCCCGCCGTCTCCGGCACCCCCCGGCGCGTCTCCGCCCGCGGCACCGTCCACCTGAGCGGCTGTGTCTCCCCCGACGGCAGGCAGTCACGGATCAGGTCCGGGCGGCTCGCCCTGAGCGGCAGCGGCCTCGCGAACTGCTCCGGGGCGACGGGCGTCAAGGGCAGCGGCACCATCACCTGGTACACGGGCGCGAACCGCACCGGTGGCGTCGTCGGACGGTCCGTCGTGCGGCCCGCCTCCGGGGGCCGGCAGGGTTACACGCCCCTCGACTCCTTCCTCGGCGGCAGGGTGACCTCCGGCCTCATGGCAGGTCGCTCGTTCTCCGGCACCGCGGTTCCCACCAACGACGTCAGGACGTGTCTCACGCGCGGTCTCGGCCGCGTCGAAGGACGTGGCCGCCTCGGCGTCGGCTGACCGCGAACTAGCGGGCGCGGGCGTCAGCGACGGGCACGGGGCGCGGTGTCACGCACCCCGGCCTGTCGCGGTACCGGCGGTGCGGGCAGTCGGTATTCGGCGCAGCTGTCGGGGATCCGTACGCCCGCGGCGCGCAGTTGGTCCAGTCGGCGGTGGTAGGCGGCGCCGCGCAGGAGGTGTTCGGCGATGGCGGTGACGTGACGGCGTTCGGGGGCGGCCAGTGCGCTGTCCGCGGTCCAGTCGTTGAACGCGCCCATCGCCGGCCCGCACCAGATCTGCCAGTCCTCGGCACGGTCGTCCACCCCTGAGGTCGCCCATCGTGAGGCCATGGCCAGGTACCAGCGGAAGACCATGGCCATCCGGTGCTTGGGGTCCTGCTGTGCCCGGACGAGCCGTTCGGGGTGACGATCCTTCAGGTAGTCGGTGGTCTCCTGCCACACCCGGTCCACGGACATCCCGAAGGTCCGCTCCAGGCGCCGCTGTTCGACGGCGGGCAGGGAGTCCAGTCCGGGGTGGTCGCGGTACAGCCGGTACAGCCGCCCGGCGCGGCTCGGGAAGAGCGTGCCCCGGCCGAGGACCTGCACGGTGACGCCCTGCTCGAACATGTCCGCGGCCGGCGCCATGACGCAGTCGGCCAGGCCCGCTTCGGCCAGCAGCCGCTTGACGGACGGCGAGGTCCCGGCCTCGACGCTGCCCTGGTTGACCGAGCCGGTGACGACGTAGTCCGCGCCGAGGGCGAGCGCGGCGGCGACGGCGCGGGGGGTGCCGATGCCTCCGGCCGCGCCGAGGCGCACCGGGTCACCACCGGGGTGCGGGCGGCCGAGCCGGTCGCGCAGCCGAGCGATGGCCGGGAGGAGCACGGTCAGCGGCCGACGGTCGGTGTGGCCCCCGGAATCGGCTTCCACGGTGATGTCGTCGGCCATCGGCACCGAACGGGCGAGGGTTGCCTGCTCGGCCGTGATCCCGCCGCGGGCCAGCAGTTCGGCGACGAGCTCTTCGGGGGCCGGCCGCAGGAACAGCTCCGCGGTCTCGGGGCGGGAGATCTTGGCGATGACCCGGTGCCCCGCGCGGACACCGCCGCCGGGGTCGGTGCGCAGTCCCGTGAGGCGGTAGCGCACCAGGTCCGGGGTGAGCTGGACGAAGGCGGACGCCTCCACACAGCGCACGCGGTGGCGCAGGCAGAGGTCCACGCAGGTCCGTTCCGCCTCCGGCGCCATGGGGCTGTGGATCAGGTTGCAGGCGTACGAAGCGTCGCCGAGCCGGTTCTCCAGCTGTCCGAGCGCCTCCCGCAGCCGGGATGCGGGCAGACCGGCGGACCCGAAGGAGGCGAGATGACCGGCGCGGGACAGCGCGACGACGAGGTCCTCGCCGGAGATGCCGCCGGCCATCGCGCCCGCCATGTAGGCGGAGCGCACACCGTGGTGGCGCGCGAAGGCAGCCGAGCCGAGGCGGTGGGGCGGCAGCGGACCGGCCGCGGCGAGCAGGGTGATGGCGGAGCCCGGCGCGGGACGCTCGTGGGTGGCCCCCACCCGCCCGCCGACGGCGACGACGTAGCACGGGAGATCGAGCGAGGAGAGGACCGCGTACACGCCGTCCGCGTCGTGGTGCACGGTCATCGCCCGGCCTCCCGCCCCGCCCCGGGCCGGACGGCCAAGGCGATGTTGTCCACGTGATAGATCCGCAGGTCGTCACGCCATACGCTGCCGTCCGCGAGCACGAGCAGCCGGTCGCGCTCCCGCCGCACCTCGCGGATGTGCGCCTCGCCGCGCACCCGCCGGTGGTGGCGCAGGATCTGGCCCCGGTAGGACCACCGCAGTTCCTCGCCGACCGCGAGCGCGAACCGGGGGCTCGGCAGGTGGTCGACGAGTCCGGTGTGCACGGCGCACGCCTGTACGGCCTGGAAGAGCATCTGCACCCCGACCGATCCGGGCAGCACCGGGTCGTGGGGGAAGTGCTGCTCGAAGAACCAGTCGTCGTCGCGCACCGATTTGTCGCACCACACGTATCCGGCGCCGTGGTCACCGCCACCGGGCACCACGACCACGTCTTCGAGCAGCGCCAGCCGGCCGGTGCCCACGCGGGTGTCGTCACGCAGGTCCAGCCGAAGTGCCCCGGTCGGGCTCTGGGACCGGCGTTCCAGCCACGGCGCGACGTATGTACCGCCGTCCAGCCCCTGTTGGGCGCCCAGCACCTCGGCGGTGAAGTAGCCGTGCGTCGCCTCGCCGACGCAGAACGCCTCGCCGTCGGTGCTCAGCTCGAAGTCGGAGCGCTGGATCACCGCCCCCGGGAGCGGCACGGACGAGCGCAGGACCACATCCTGACCTACCGTCACCGCGCGGGGGTCCACCTCGCGGACCAGCCTGGCCCGTCCTTCGAGATTGCGGCACACGAAGTCCTGCTCGGGGTACTCCCATGTCATACCGGTCAGCCCGCCGAGCAGCCCCAGGGGCTGGAGCGCCATCTCCATCAGAGCGAACGGCGGTACGCCGGTGTCACCGTTCTCCCGGCAGTACCAGGGACCGGCCGGGACGTCGTACTCGGCGGTCAGCCTGCCGCCGGGCCGGTCCGGTGCCGGGCCGGCGTCGGCGCGCGTGCAGCGGTCCACCATCCGCAGGTCGCCGCGGGGCAGCCGGGGCCGGGTCGCGGTCGCGGTGGGCCGCGCACCGTACGCGGCGAACACCTCCGCCGGATCGTCTTCCACCGCCTGCGCGATGTGCAGTTCGTTGACGGCCACCCGGGCGCCCGTCGGCGACCTACGGCAGCTGAGCCGCTCGGGGTGCGGCATGACGTCGGCACCGGGCCGCTCCAGGACGGTCACGCCGATGTCCCGCAGCCGGGCCACCGTCCGCCCGGCCGCGGTGACCCGGCAGTCGGCCGTCGCGTACGGGCGGGGCGCCAGGCCGAGTCCGGTCACCTCGACCGCGAACCGCAGTTCGCTCGCGCGCGCCGCCGCGGAGTCGAGCACCTCGACCCTCATGGGGCCGTCCTCGGAGGGAACCACCCGCGCCCCGGGCAGGCACAGGTGCAGGCCCTGGTGGAAGACGTACACCCGCAGCGCCTCGGTGGCCGCCGCGACCAGCCACGGCCACACCGGTTCGGTGTCGCAGGCGGCCTCGATACGGGCGGACGCGGCGAGCAGCCCTTGGGCGTACGGGCCGCCGCCCGGTTCGATGACGGAGATCTCCTCCAGCAGGCGGGCGGGCCATCGCTCGGGCAGGCATTCCGGCTCCAAGCCGTCTTGGTCGAAGGCGTCGCCGAAGACACCGGCGATGTCCCCGGCGGCGAGCGCGTCGAGCCCGGGCGCGGACAGCCGATGAACGGCGGTGCGCGCGAGGGGCCGGAACTCCGCGGGAATCCCGTGGATATGACGCTGCGTCGGTTCCTCTTCGGACAGCCCTGCCGTGCTCCGCTCGATCGAGGCGACGGGCTGCCGGTCGCCGTCGTGGACAAGGCAGAGGGCGCCGGTCGAGCCGGGGCCGGTGAGGTGGGCATGGAGCCCGGTCGGTTCCGTCGGCACCCGGCCCCGCCAGGTCACCTCGTACACACCTGGCGCGGCGGCGTCCGGCAGCCGGGCCGCCCCCGCCCGTAGCACCGCCAACGCGCCGCCCAGCCGCGCCCACGCGCGAGGGTCGTACCGCGGCCCCGTGGACGTACCGGCCCCGGCGAGGAGGGCCTGCCGGGCGCTGATCGCCCGGTGTGCTTGGAGCACGGAGGCGTGGGCGCGCTGTACTTGCCGTGCCATGCGCCGGGCCGGCTCCGTCGGCGTGGGCCGGTCCGACGACGCGGCGGTGCTGCTGCCGATGCCGCCCGGTGGAACCGCAGCGGATTCGCCGTACAGCTCGGCGAACGGGACACCGTCGAAGCCGAGCTCGTCCGTCGTTCCCGAGCCCGTCATGCCCCGCCCCCTGCGGACGCCCGGCGGCTGCGTGCGGTCATCCGGTCCGCCATCTGTTCTTTGCTGAGCCCGACCAGAGTCAGTCCCGACCAGCGCTGGTGGACCACTCCGTCCGGGGAACAGGCGGTGACCGTGCAGCGCACGTCGAGCACGGTCGCCGACTCCAGTTCGGCGACGATGGCGAACGGCGCGTCGCCCGGGATCGGTGTGAACAGCTCCACGCGTTCGACGCTGACCGGTGCGCAACCGTCCTCGTGCTGCCGGCGCCCGAGCAGGGCCGCGGTCTGGAGCAGCAGATCGGCCGGGCCGGGGCTGTAGAGCTGTCCGGCGTACGCACCGTGGGCGAGGACGGGGTCCGGCAGCCGCGCGGCCAGGACGAGCCTGCCGTCCTCCTCGGCCAGGACGTTGCGCAGTCCGCGCAGCGTGGGGCCGTGGAAGAGGAATCCTTCGGTGTAGGCGGGGTGCGGCTCGTCCGCGATCAGGTAGGGCGGCAGTTCCAGGCGCGGCGCGTCGGGGGCACGGTCGGCGCACCGGAAGCCGCCTTCGTACCGCATCTGCGCTTCGTGGTCGTCATCGAGGGTGTGTACGGTCACCCGGGCGTCGGTCGCCGGCGTCTCGGGGTCCGGCACCACGCGGACCTCGGCCTGCTTCGGCTGCGAGCCGTCGAAGTACAGGCCCCGGCGGATGCGGAAGTCCCGGCACTCGACCACCGGCCGGGCCCCGGCCCGAGCGCCCTCCACGGCGCGCACCCCCCATCCGACGGCGGCCGTCATGGGCAGCAGCGGCGCGCCCGCCCAGCAGTGATCGCGCAGCATCGGCTCGCGCTCCAGTCCGTCCAGGGAGCGCAGCGCCGTCAGCCCTTGGTCCGGCAGGCTGTCGGACCGGCGGAACAGCGGGGTGACCGGCCCGATGACGACGACTTCGTCCGCGCCGCTGCCGGGACGCATCTGGCCGAGGAAGTAGTCGCAGCCGACGTCGCGCGCCAGCACGGGGACGCCCTGCTGGCGGAAGAACTCCTGCACGGGGGCGGCCATGCCGCCTGCCCACGGGCCCCAGGCGACGGCCGTGACCCTGCAGGTCGGGTGGGCCGCCTTGAAGGCGCAGGCGTAGCGGTTGACGGCCTCGTTGGCCAGCGCGTAGTCCGACTGCCGGACGTTGCCCCAGATGCCCGACACGGAGGAGAAGACCACGAGGTGACGGAGCCGGGAGGAGTCCAGGGCGTCGAGCACGTGGTGCAGGCCGGACAGTTTGGTGCCGATCACCCGGGCGAGGGAGTCGAGTGTCTTGTCCGCCAGGGGCGAGTCGCCGAGGGATCCCGCGGCGTGGATCACGCCGGTGATGCGCGAGGCGTGCGGAGCCAGCGCCCGCGACAGCGCGTCGGCCTCGCGTACGTCCGCGGCGAGGTAGTCGGCTTCGGCGCCTCGTGCCCGCAGGGCGTCGAGCACGGACCGGATCCTGCGGCCGGCCAGGATCTCCTGGGCCTGCCGGTCGGTGCGGGACCGGTGGTGCGGGTCGGCGGCGTCGTCCCCGGCGGCGCGCAGCCGCTCGGCGAGCGCGTCGCGGAGCGCCTCGGGCCCGTCCAGGCCCGCCGCCCACTCCGGTTCCTCCGTGAGCGGGGTCCGGCCGAGCAGCAGGTAGGAGCAGCGGTGTTCGGCGGCGAGGGCTTCGACGCACCACGCGGTGATGCCGGAGGCGCCGCCGGTGACGAGCAGCACGTCATCGGGGCCCAGCTCCGCCGTCTCCGACGGGTGCGGCAGCAGGGGGTCCGGGGTCGTGGACAGGACGGGCGTGCGGCGCCGTGTCGCGTCGACTCCCACCTCGCGGACGTCGGTGGCGGAGTCCGCGATCTCCGCCGCGAAGGCATCGCCGACGGTGGGGGCGGCCAGCTCCGGGGCGAAGTCCAGAGCCCGGCAGAACAGGGGCCCCGACTCCAGGGCGAGCGTCTTGACGAGGCCGCCGAGGCCACCGGCGAAGGCCGCCACCGGATCCTCGCCGGACCCGGCGTAGCCGAGGGCGCCGTCGAGCCGGGTGGCGGTGACGAACCCGGCACGCGTGCCGCCGCGGGCGGTCTCCTCCAGTACGGGGAAGGTGTGCTTGGCCACCAGGACGGCGTGTTGCAGTCGGGTGACGAGCTGATCCGCCGTCGTGTCGGCGCGGCGGTCGACCGGCAGGGCGCACAGGTCGATCCGAGAGGTGGCCGCCAGGACGTCGGCGAGGCGGGCGGCCAGTGCCGTCTCGGTCCAGTCCGCGAGGGCCCAGGTCTCGCCGTCGGCGCGGTCGGCGCCGGGGAGCGTCAGATGGCACGTGCGCCAGCCGCGGGTGCGCAGGGCTTCGGCCACTGCCGCGCACAGCTCGCCTCCGTCGTCCAGCAGCAGCGCGCACGGTCGGTCGCCGTAGGCATCGGTACGGACGTCGGCGGCGGGCAGTTCCCGCAACGTCACGAAGGCCCGGTCGAGGGGCATGACGTCGGCCCGCCGGAGTTCGGGGCGCGAGCCGCCGAGGATGTTCCGGAGCATGTCGGTGAGTTCGCCGACCGTGCGGGCCTCGGTGAACCGGAAGAGTTCGTCCCGGGTGATCACGGGATAGCGGCGCCAGACCTCCGCGGCGATCTCCACCTGTTTGAGCGAGTCGATACCGAGGTCCTCCTGGATGAAGAGGTCCGGCTCGATCATGTCGACGTCGTAGCCGGTCTTTTCGGCGACCACCTGGTGGAAGACCTGTTCCATCTCCTCCAGGTCCACGTCCGAGGTGTTCGTCGATGTCCGTGCCGGTCGCCCCGGCCCGTCCTGGTCGGCCATGAGTTCCGCCAGAGCGGAGGTCCGGGGCGCCGGGGGCCGCGCGGTGCGGGAGGCGGGGCGGGGGCGCGGCAGTGGTTCGCCCGCCGGGCGGGGAACGAGCGGAGTGGTCCGGTCCGGGGCGGCGGCCGTCCCGGGCGGTCGGACGGCCGGCCCGTCCGGGGCCTGCGAGGCCGTGGAGGGCCACGCCTCGGGGTCGTCGGCAGGCAGGTTCAGCAGCCGGGTGACGACCTCGCCGGCGCGGGTGTGTGCCTCCCCCAGCGCGATGCTGTGTTCCGTGATGGCGTGGACGGCGGCGGCGAGCGATTCGTCCACGTGCCCGTCGACGGTGCCGGCCGCCAGCAGGCCGGTGAGCTGCTCCGCGGTGTCCAACTGACCGTTCAGATAACGGACATGGGCGGTGAGGTGTTCGGCGGCGGCCTGGGACAGCGGGTCCGTCCCGGGCGGCACGAGGGGCTGCGGGGCCCGCTGCTGCTCCGGGAGGCGAGGGGGTTCGGCCTCGTACGCTCCTTGTCTGGCCTCCCATGCGAAGTTCGGTCCCTCCAGCAGGCGGGCGACGTTCGAGGCCGTGGGGCGTTGCGGTCGCTCCGGGGCGTCGTAGCGGTTGATGCCCGCCAGTGGCAGCCCCAGTACGGCGAGCCTGAGTGCCGCCTCCTTGAGGACCACCCCTCCGTCGGCACCACTGATGTCACACGGGACGGCCTGGGCGCCGCGCTCGCCCAGGGTGCGTTCCACCAGACCGGTCAGGGTGCGCCCGGGGCCGAATTCGACGAAGACGCCGACGCCGTCCGCGTGCATCTCCTCCAGCCGGGAGGCGAACTCCACCGGGTGGCGCAGTTGTTCCACGAGGGTGCGCCGGTTGGCTTCCTGGTCAGGGCCGTACGTCGCTCCCGCGGTGTTGGCGTGGACCGGAATGGCGGGGGCGGCGAAGTCCACGGTGGCGCAGGCCGCGCCGAAGGCGTCGAGGGCGTGCTCGACGAACGCGGTGTGGAAGGCCGCGGCGACCGGCAGCCGCTGGACGGGCACCGACTGCCCGGCGCACGACCGCACGAAGCCCTCGACGGCCGCCCTCGGGCCGCCCACCACCTGCTCGTCCGGCGCGTTGCGGCCGCAGACCACCAGCTCGGGGTGGTCGGCCAGCAGGTTCCGCAGTCTGGCTTCCGTAACGCGCAGCGCGGCCATGGCCCCGGGGTCGGTGCTGCCGGGCGGCGGGGACTGCATGGCCTGGCCCCTGGCTCGCGCGAGTGCCAGGAACGCGTCGTCGTCCAGGGTTCCGGCGGCCCAGAGCGCGGGCAGTTCGCCGAAGCTGTGGCCGAGCACCGCGTGCGGGGCGAACCCCAGCTCGGTCAGGAACCGGTACTGCCCCATGGCCAGCGCGGCGATGGCGGGCTGGGCGTACGCGGTGCGGCGCAGGCGCTCGTCCGCGAGCTGCTTGTCGTGGGCGCCGGGCGGTGGGAAGACGGTGCGGGCCAGGGTGTCCTCGGGCGGGAAGAGGGCGCCCGCCGCGTCGAAGGCCGCGCGCACGGGTGGTACGTCGAGCAGGGCCCGCAGGCCCATGTCCACGTACTGGCTGCCCTGTCCGGCGAACAGCGCGCCGACCTTGGTGCCGGACGGCAGGGCGGTGCGGCGGTAGTGGATGCCCCTGACATGGTGCCACTCGTCGAGTCCGAGGTTGTTGCGCAGTTGGTCGATGGTGGCGGTGAGCAGCTTGGTGTGGTGCTCCTCGTCCTTCGCGACGTACCCGACGCGGGCGTGACCGGCCGGGACCGGCCCGTCGTCGGGTGCCCCGCCGTTCTCCAGCAGGACGAGCAGTTCCCGCGGGGTCGGGGCGTGCCACAGGCGGGCACGGGGGGTGCGGTGCAGGACCCGTCGCTCCGGCCGGCCCTGCGGGGGACGGTGCTCCTCCAGCACGGCGTGGTGGTTCACCCCGCCGAAGCCGAACGCGGAGACGCCCGCCCGGCGCACCGGCCGGGCCGGGTCGAGGATCCAGGGCCGGGCGGTGGTGTTGACGTAGAGGGCGCCGTCCTCGCGGGCGGCCGGGGCGCTGGGGGTGGTGACGTTGATGGTGGGCGGCAGCAGCTTGTGGTGCAGGGCCAGCGCGGTCTTGATGAGCCCGGCGGCGCCGGCCGCCGCCTTGGTGTGCCCGATCTGTGATTTGACGCTGCCCACGGCGACGTAGCGGCTGTCGTCCGGGGTGGCCATGAGTTCGGCGAGCGCCGTCAGCTCCACCTCGTCACCGGCCGGGGTTCCGGTGCCGTGGGCCTCGATCAGCTCGACGGAGCGGGGTGCGCAGTCGGCGTCGTGGTAGGCACGCCGCAGTGCGGCCAACTGCCCCTGTCCGCAGGGGGCATAGATGCTCTTGGCGCGGCCGTCGCTCGAGCTGCCGAGGCCGCGGATGACCGCGTAGACCCGGTCGCCGTCCCGTTCGGCGTCGTCGAGGCGCTTGAGTGCCAGCATGCCGATGCCTTCACCGATCAGTGTGCCGTCGGCTTCGGCGTCGAAGGGGCGCACCCGGCCGGTGAGCGAGAGGGCGGGGGTCTTGCTGAAGCACATGAAGGACACCACGGAGTTGTCCGCGTCGCACCCTCCGGTGATCATCAAGTCGGCCCGGCGGCAGACGAGTTCGTCGACGGCGGCCCGCACGGCGGTCAGGGAGCTGGCGCAGGCCGCGTCGACGGTGTGATTGGCGGCGCCGAAGTCGAAGCGGTTGGCGACCCGGCCGGAGACGACGTTGCCGAGGATTCCCGGGAAGGAGTCCTCCGTCCACGGCGGCAGGGTGTCCAGATACGAGCGGGCGAGCCGGCGCGCCTCCGCTTCCGGTACCCCGTGCCGACGCGCGATATCGGTGATCGCGGGGGCCAACAGACGGGCGGCGAGCGGGATGAGGGTGGAGTTGGTGCCGCACACCCCGAGCACCACCCCGGTGCGCGCCGGGTCGTACCACTCGGCCTGCTCGCACCCCGCATCCCGCAGCACCTCCTTGGCCACCATGAGGCTCAGCAGCTGCACCAGCCCGGTGGAGTCGACGGTGTTCGGCGGCATCCCGAACGCGCGGGGGTCGAACACGGTCGGCGAGAGGAACCCGCCGCGGCGGGCGTAGGTCTTGTCGGGTGCGAACAGGTCCGGGTCGTAGTGGTCCTCGGTCTTCCACCAGGCGGGCGGGACTTCGGTGGTGCAGTCCCTGCCCGCCACGACGTTGTCCCAGAACTCGCCGAGGTCCTCTGCCTTGGGGAACATTCCCGCGAGTCCCACGATCGCGATGGGGTCGTGGGCGAGCCGACGATCGATGTCATCTGTTGGCACCGGTTACCTCTTCTTGTTCCGCCACGAACTGCACACAACAGCCGTCCTCTGGTCGCCACTGCGCGCAACAGGGCATGGGGCGGCACCGCCTGTCAGTCCAAACGACAACCCGTGCGTCGGGACACCGAACACCGCCCACATTCGCGGTGACTCACCTGAACAGAGGACACGGAAACATCGCCTTCACGTTCGAGGCGGCGGCAGGAAATACGCCTTGCCTAGCGTTCCCCGTGGCCGGCTGCGAAGCCGTCGCAGCCACCACGTGCCCAGGAGACAACATGAGTACCGAGCCACGCCTCAAGGATCCCGCCGGCCGTGAAGAGTCTCCGCGCCCCGGGGCCGACGCCGAGCACGCGGCCCGGGAGACGCTGGAGGACTACACCCTCCGGTTCGCGCCGCGCAGCTACCGTCGCTGGACGCCGACGGTCGTGGCGACCACCGCGATGGGCGGGATCGCGTACATGGCCGACTTCTCGATCGGCGCCGGCATCGGACTCACCCACGGCACCGGGAACGCGCTGGCCGCGATCCTCGTCGCCGCCGTGATCATCTTCGTCACCGGCTTTCCGCTCGCCTATTACGGGGCGCGCTACAACATCGACCTGGACCTGATCACCCGCGGCTCCGGCTTCGGCTACTACGGCTCGGTCCTGACCAGCGTCATCTTCGCCAGCTTCACCTTCATCTTCTTCGCCCTCGAAGGGGCGATCATGGCGCAAGGACTGAAGCTCGGCCTGGGACTGCCGCTGTGGCTGGGCTATCTGGTCTCGACGTTCATGGTGATACCCCTGGTCGTCTACGGGATGAAGGCGCTCAGCAAGCTCCAGGTGTGGACGACGCCGGTCTGGTTGCTGCTGATGGTGGGACCGCTGGTGTATCTGATGGTCACCGATCCGGGAACGGTGGACCGCTGGCTGTCCTACGCGGGCACCGACGGGCAGGGTGGGTTGGATACGGCCTCGGTGCTGCTGGGCTCGGGTGTCTGTCTGTCGCTGATCGCGCAGATCGGCGAACAGATCGACTATTTGCGCTTCATGCCTCCTCGGACCGACGCGAACCGGCGCGCTTGGTGGGCGGCGGTCGTGGTGGCGGGCCCGGGCTGGGTGGTGCTGGGTGCGCTGAAGCAGGCGATCGGGGTCTTCCTCGCGGTGTACGTCATCGCCTCCGTGGGGCCGACGGCCGCGGCGGAGCCCATTCAGCAGTTCAAGGCGGCGTTCGACGCGATGATGCCCTCGTGGCTCGTCGTTCCGCTGGCTGTGGCGCTGGTCGTGATCAGCCAGATCAAGATCAACGTGACGAACGCCTACTCCGGCTCGCTGGCATGGACCAACTCCTTCACCCGGCTGACCAAGCGCTACCCGGGACGCATGGTGTTCGTCCTGCTCAACCTGGCCTTCGCGCTGACGTTGATGGAAGCCGACATGTTCAGCTTCCTGAGCCACGTCCTGAGCTTCTACTCCAACTGCGCCATCGCCTGGGTCGTCACCGTCGCCACCGACATCATCGTGAACAAATACCTCCTGAAGCTCTCCCCGCACGCACCCGAGTTCCGGCGCGGCATGCTCTACGCCGTCAACCCGGTGGGCACGGTCGCCTTCGTCGCCGCCTCCGGCCTGTCGATCGCCCTGTACTTCCACGCCCTGGGCGACACGCTTCAGCCGTACTCCCCGGTCGCGGCGGCACTGATCGCCTTCGTCCTCACCCCGCTGATGGCCGTACTGACCAAGGGGCGCTACTACCTGCGCCGCACCACGGACGGGATCGACGAACCCCTGCTCGACGCGGACGGCAACCCGAGCGCCGCGCTCTACGCGTGCCACGTGTGCCGACAGGAGTTCGAGCGTCCGGACGTGGCCGCCTGCCGCACCCACGACGCGGTGGTCTGCTCCCTGTGCCTGAGCACCGACAGAATCGGCGACCACGTGCTCCCCGCGTCGTCGGCCGCCATCTGATCAGCGACGTTGCCGTCCTGTCCGCGGAACCGCCGGCCCTTCGCCGCGCGTTGACCCGGCGTCGGCCGATGGCAGCGGGAGGGGCACGATGAACGAGTTGACCACCGGGGAGAACCGGGCACTGCCGGACGGCGCCCTGTCGATCCACGTGCCGGGGCCGTTCGACCTGTCGGTGATCGTCACCGACGAATCGGGCAAGGTCGCGGGCGACGCCGACTTCGTGTTCTTCAACCAGCCGTCCGCGCCGGGCGCCCGGCTGCGCGGGGACACCGTCGTCGTCGACCCCCGGCGGTTGCGGTCCGGTGCGGCCCGGGTCACGGTGGTCGTCAGCTCCGCCGTGCCCGGTACGCCGCTCGCCCGGGCGGCGGTCCCCGTCATGACCGTCTCGGGCAGCGCCGGGACCGCGCTGCTCCGCTTCACCCCGCCCCGGCCCGCGCACGAGACCGTGCTGCTGCTGGCCGAGCTCTACCGGCGCGGGGCGGGCTGGAAACTACGGGCACTGGGCCAGGGGTACGCGGACGGTCTCGCCGGGGTCGCCCGCGATTTCGGCGTCGACGTCCTGGACGACACCGAGCCGCCGCCCACCACGCCTCGACCCACCTCCGACGAGGCCGCCTTCCTCCGGCTGGTCAACGTCGAACGGGCGGCGCGCCGCGCGGCACCGGTGGCCCTCGAACCCCGCCTGGTCACCGCCGCGCGGACGCATGCCGCGGGCATGGCCGCGCACGGCCGCCTCGGTGTCGAGAGCCCCGACGGGACCTCGCTCTTCCACCGGATCACCACCGGCGGATACCGGTGTCTGACGCTCGCCGAGCACCTCGTCTCCGGGCCTCGCACCCCGGACGAGTTCGTCGCCTACTGCCTGGCCGGTGCGGAGCGCCGGCTCCCGCTGCGCGACCCGGACTTCACCCACGTCGGGATCGGTCACGCCGTCGGCGGCCGCCCCGATGAGGTCTATTGGACCGCTGTGTGGGCCAGGCCCTTCACCGAGGACGGCCTGGCCCGGCTCGCATCGGAGGTGGTCACGCTCACCAACGCCGAACGAACCGCCGCCGGGCTGCGGCCGCTTGCCGTCGACCCACGACTGACCGCGGCCGCGCAGGGCCACAGCACCGACATGGTCGGCCGTGACTTCTATTCTCACACCACCCCCGAGGGGCGCGAACCATGGGACCGGGCCGCCGCCGCGGGGTGCCCGCACCGTGGCATCGGCGAGAACATCGCCTGCGGTCAGCGCTCCCCCGTCGACGTCCTGCGCGGCTGGATGGACAGCCCGGGCCACCGCGCCAACATCCTCACGCCGCACTTCACACACATCGGCATCGGCTACGCCACCGGCAGCCGGGCCGGCACCTACTGGACCCAGCTCTTCGGCGCATCCGTCTAGAACGCCTTGTCAGTTCCCTACGCCGAGCGCGGCTCACCCACGGACGTCGACCGGCGGTCGTAGCAGGGCGCGGGGCGCCGGTGCGTATATCTCGCTCGCCGCCTTGCGGAGGGCGTGTATGACGTGGCGTGTTTTCTGGCTCGATACCTGGGTTTTCGGCATTTGCACCCCGATGGACAGGGGAGGGCGATCGTCCGTGATCACCACCAGTGCGTTCTTCCTGTCGTCGGACGTATCCAACGACAGGGGGCGGTGGTGCGTGAGCATGAATCCCGCCCCTATGCTGACCAGACTACGCATCACCTCCGTCCCCGTCGCCCAGATCACTTCAGGCATGGGGATTCCACCCACCGCAAAAATGGATTCCATATAGGATTTGTATGCGTTGTCGGAAGACAGATTCAGCATCAAAAGCGGCAGCTCGACTATCTCTCTCAGCGAGGCATGCCCTGCACGCGCCAGTGGGTGCTCCTGAGGAATGAGGCAATAGAGCGGAGGGGTGGCCAGTTCGATAAACGTCCTGCCCTCGGTGGGGGTGAAGCTGTACGTCACCACCAGATCGCACGATCCGTTGCGCAGCAGTTCGGTCGGCTTGCGCGTGTCATGGAGGTTCACCTTCAGACCCGGATGCGACTTCGCCAGTCCGGCGAGGGCCTCCGGGATGAGAAAAGGGGTGATCGTGCAACAACAGCCGACGTCGATATGGCCTGCGGTCTCGCCCTGGAGTCTGCTGCTGTGGTCCTTGAGGGTGCGGGCCTGAAACAGGACCTTCCGCGCGTCGTCGAGAAGCAGCTGACCGCTCGGCGTGAGCGTGACTCCTTTGGCGTGCTGGCGCGACAGTAATTGACTGCCTAACTGTCGCTCCAGCCTCTGAATGGCCGAGGAGACGGCAGACTGTGAAGCGTGCAGACGAGCTGCGGCTTCAGAGATATTTCTTGTCTCTGCTATGGTGACGAAATAGAGCAGCTGAGTCAGACTGAAGTCCAGTCGGTATGTCATGGGGGGTCTCGATTTCTTTGGGCTTGCGCAGGGGACCGGGGAACGATTCCGGTTCATGACGCGCGGGCCGATGCTCGGAAGGCTGGCACTTTCGGTCATCGCTCTGCCGGGTGGTGGCATCCCGGAAGAGCGGAGTCGACGGGTACCGGCGTTACCGCCGCCGCGAACCCATTATTGACGGAATATTTTTATCCCGGCGCCGTTGGCTGACATATTCACATCCAAACTCTTGATGGAGCGGCGGGTAATGCAGGTCGGTGGGGGTACCTTGCGTCGCGTGCGCTGAGCGGATGTAACTCAATTCATTGATTCCTCGAAAAGGAAAATACCTGCGCAATGCGTGCAGGCAAAGAGTCCAAGATCGGAATGGCTGGAATGTGACCGCGGAGCCCACGCCCGGCACGACCGACGCCAGGGCGACCCGCGGTGACGTACTGCTGGGCCGGGGCGGTCGACCGCGCCGTTTCATGACGGTCCGCCAGTTCAACTGCCCAAGCCGCCTGGTGGCGCCGGAAGGGCAAGGCCGCGGCTGTCGCGTCGCGTGGGTGCCGGGCCCCACGGCCCCCGAAGGGATGGCAAGTTCATGGGGAGCAGGAGCGTTGTCGCTGGTCATCCAGAGTTCGGGAGAGTCTGGCGCCGGTCGATCGCACGGATGACCGCGGGTATCCGCGGCCAGGGGCGGGCACATCCGGGTGCCGTCGGCGTGCGGTGGTGAGGGGCGGGGCGGCGACGGAGAGCAGCCGCAGCCGCGCACGAGGGTTCCGCAGGCGGAGCTTTCCGGACAGGGCAGGCATCGGCGCCCAGCGCAACAGGTCTAGGGTGATTTGGAATGTTTTCCAGCCAGCCCCGGTTCCGCACGGCGTCGTACAGGGGCAGATCGCGTAGACCGGTGGCGCGGGCGGCCCCGACACGGGCGAAGTCGAAAGCGGCGTGGAAGACGTCAATGTCGCGCTCTGTGCCCCGTGCCGGCCGGCTCATCAACCCGGAGGTCCTGTTCACGGACGACCACTTGTCAGCAGCCGGTCAGGAGTGCGGCAGGAGCCGCGCCGGGCGCCTGTCGCATCCGGCCCGGGGCCCGTTCGCCCTCACTGGCAACAGGAGTTTTCCATAGGGTCGTTCATGGTAGTAGTTGATCGTTCGCACCTGACCCAAGGAGGACAAACATGGCGCGGAGTGACAGCATAGGCCGCTTAGGAGCGGAGTTCTTCACCCCTGGAAGCTCCTCCTTCACCGAGTTCGTCCAGGCGCACCGGCCGGAGCTGCTCAGCACGGTCGGGCTCCTTCCCGAGGGCGTTCAGGCCGCGCCGGACCAGGTTCCGCACGGCACCACGGTGCTGGCGCTCACCTACCGCGACGGCGTGATGATCGCGGGCGACCGCCGGGCGACGATGGGGAACCTCATCGCGCAGCGCGACCTGGAGAAGGTGCACCCGGCGGACGATTACTCAGCTGTCGCCTTCGCCGGCACGGTGGGCCTCGCGCTGGACCTGGTGAAGCTCTACCAAGTCGAGCTGACCCACTTCGAGAAGATCGAGGGCATCCCCATGACCCTCAACGCGAAGGCGGCCCGGCTGGCCGCGATGATCCGGCAGAACCTGGGCCAAGCCATGCAGGGTCTCGCCGTGGTGCCGCTGCTCACCGGGTACGACCCGACGGCCCCCCTCGGTAGGAGGGGCCGCATCTTCAGCTTCGACGTCACCGGCGGCCCGTACGAGAAGACGGATTTCCACGCCGAGGGTTCCGGGTCCCCCTACGCGCGGGGCGCGTTGAAGAAGCTGTACCGCGCGGACATGTCCCGGCGCGACGCGGCCCTGGCCGCACTCCAGGCCCTGTTCGACGCGGCCGACGACGACTCGGCCACCGGCGGCCCGGACATCAGCCGCCGGATCTTCCCCATCGTGTCCGTCATCACCGAGGACGGATTCGAGCGGCTCTCCCAGCAGGAGACCGAGGAGCTGAGCCGCGAGATGGTCGAACAGCGCCACCACCAGCCGGACGGCCCGGTCGCCACGTTGTAAGCAGAGCGCGGGACGCCGCAACGCACCGCCGAAAATGCTGCGTTGCGGGTCCCCGCATCCCCGTCGGGCATGCGTAGCTCGACGGAACACCCTCTTCTCCTGGCCACTCCGCCACGGTTGTCTGCTCGGACCTGGCGGCCGTCTGTCCCAGGGAGTGCCGTAGCCCCGCCGAGGAGCAGCTGTCTCTGTTCCGCCTTGGGGAACCGGCGGCCGGCCGTCTCGGCGTAGTCCTGGGAATCACGACGAAGACGTTGCTCAAGAAGTGAACACGACAACGTGTCACGCGAAGCAGCGCCCGGTACCCCTGCGCAGGCGCCATCCTGAGTGATGCCGGTCGCCTCGAGACCGCCGCAAGACCCGTGAGACTCCGGAGTCTGCCATCCAGTCGGCGCGGTCCATTCGATTGTTCGATCCACAGCATCGGAAAAGTGCGATTGAACAGCGCCGGGGACATCGGCATGATCGTTCCAAGAGATCCCGCCATGCTTTTCTTCGCGGGAACGGTGGTACAGCAGAGGAATCCCCTTGTTCGCCGATGAGCAGCAGAGTCGCATCCCGCCGGGGCTCCGGCGCGAAGACCGCGACCCCTCGCTTCGTCGGTGCCGACGTAAATCGCACACGCCTCAACGCCTCTCCCATGGAACGGAACTGCTCGCTCCCTGAAGGCCGTTGTGGGTGCGTGAAAGGCAGCGGTGATCACGCACATTGCTCTCTTCAAGCTCAAGGACGGCGTCGAGCGCAACTCGCCGTCCGTGATCGAGGCCGAGAAGTTCGCCAGGGAGGTCGGGCGTCACGTCCCGGAGCTTCTTACCTGGCGGGTCGGCTGGAATGTGGTCGACCGTGACGTCTCCTACGACTTCGCCGTCATCGGGGTGCTACCCGATCTGCTGGCACTGGAGAAGTACCAGACCAACGAGTTCCATCGCGACGCTGTGGAGCGCTGGCGGTCGATCTCCGACTGGGTGGTCGCCGACCTGAACGACGCCTGACCCATCCGATTCGTCTCGCGCGAGAGACGGCACATCCCCGATTGGAGGATTGGGTGTTCACACAGTACGACCCGGAATCCGCGGCGCTCACGAACGAGCTGCGCAACCAGTTCGACGCGTTCATCGCAGGGGGGTGGGATGCAGACATGCTGGCGTCCCACCAGACCCGCAGGCTGCGCGAGGTTCTCACCTACGTGCGCGCCAACTCCCCCTTCTACCGAGAACGATTGGCGGGGATCACCGACGCGGACGTGTCCGCGCTGCGGATCGACGACCTGCGGAGTGTTCCGTTCACCACCAAGGACGACCTGAGGAAGGCCCAGCTCGACATTCTGTCGCGCCCCGTCTCCGACGCCTGGGTCTTCTACGAGACGACCGGCACGACAGGGGCGGCAACACCGTGTCCACGCACCAACGGGGACACCATCCACAACAACACCGTACTCACCGCCTATTACCGCGATGTCCTGGCCGCACACGGGGGCGACCAGGTCATCGGTATCTCCGGCCCCACTGAGCTGCACGCCACCGGGGACACCTTCGGGGACGTGTGCCGCAATCTGGGGCACGCGGTGGCCAAGATGTGGCCGCACTCACCGGTGATCGGCTTCGAACGCGCCCTGGAGGTCATGCGCCTCCTGCCGGTGACCGGGTTGTTCTGCACCCCCGGTATGGCCATGCGGCTCGCGCAGAAGGCGGTCGAAGAGGGCCTGGATCCCCGGCGTGACTTCTCACTCGATGTCCTGATGCTCACCGGCGAGTTGATGTCACCCAGTCTGCTGGAGAACATCGGCGTGCTCTGGGGGGCCGAGGCGCGCAACGCCCTCTACGCGTCGCAGGAGGCTTCGGTGCTCGCGGCGGCCACCTCCGACGGGGCGCTCCGCACCGCCCCGCTGATCAACCTCTACGAGGTGATCGATCCCGAGACCCTTGAGCCGGTGCGACCCGACACCGACGGCGTACGGTACGGCGAACTCGTCGTGACGAACCTGTACTCGGGTGCGAAGCCGCTCATCAGGTACCGAACCGGTGACATGGTGAGGATGACCGACCCCGCCCCCGGTGCCGCCGTACCGGCGCCGGCGGTGGAAGCGGTCGGGCGGGTGCGCGACCGGCTCCTCCTCAACGGCCACCTCGTCAACGGTTACGACCTCGAGGATCTGCTGCTCCGCCGGTTCCGCGGCTACCAGGACTACCAGATCACCGTGGCCCGGGACGACCGCGGCAGGGATCTGCTCTCGCTGACCCTCAAGGCCGATCCGGACCACCACCGCGACGACATCGCGCCGGCTGCCGGGGACTGCCTCGACGCCCTGGACACCCCTTTGACCGTCGGGTTCGGCACCCCCGGCCCCATCACCAGCACGGGAGCCATGGTGAGCTGGAAGGCCGCGCGGGTCGTGGATCTGCGTACGGATCCGTCCGCCGAGAACAGCTCGGCCGAGTGCATCGCCGCGACGAGGGCATGATGGCTGCTCAGGCCACGGCCACTCCATCGGCGCTCGGGCTCGGCGAGTGGGCCTACGACCGCGGTGAGTTCGTTTCCGCGACCGCCCGGAGACTGCCGCTCTCCACGCAGGCCCTGCACTACGGAACGGGTGCGTTCGAGGGCATTCGCGCTTACCGCTCGGACTCCGGGCTCTTCCTGTTCCGGGCGCGCGAACACTACGAACGCCTGCTGCGCGCCTGCCAGGTCCTGCGCATCATCGCCGTACCGAGCGCGGTCGAAGAGCTCATCGACATCACGGTCGAGCTGTTGAGGCGCAACGGCCACGAGGGGGACACCTATGTGCGGCCCCTGGCGCACAAGCTCTCTCTGCTGCCGAACACGCCCCCCGGTGTGTCACTGGCGGGTGTGTCCGACGGGCTGTCCATCACCACGTTCGGTTTTCCCTCGGGGGGAACCGTGCAGGGAACACGCTGCGCGGTCAGCTCGTGGCGGCGTCCGCCGCGCGACACCCTGCCCGCCCAAGCCAAGATCGCCGGTGGCTATGTGACCAGCGCTCTCGCTTGTGACGAGGCTCGTGCCGCCGGATTCGACGACGCCATCCTCCTGGACCACACGGGCAACGTCGCCGAAGCGAGCACCGCGAATGTCTTCGCCGTTCTCGACGGCCGCATCGTCACCCCTCCCGATACGGGCGATCTCCTGCCGGGCATCACCAGGGACACCTTGATCACCTTGTGCCGGGAGTCCGGCACGGAGGTCGTGGAGCGCGTGCTCAGTCCCGCGGAGCTGTTCACCGCCGACGAGATCTTCCTTTCCTCCACCGGCAAGGGCGTGGTCTCCGTGACCTCCCTGTCCGGGAGGGACATCGGAAGCGGCGCCATCGGCCCGGTCACGACCCGGGTCGCCGCGCTCTACGACTCGGCCACGAGATCCACCGCCGGAGCTCATCCCGAATGGCTCACGCCGGTGGTCACCGACGGGGACCCGAGGGCCGGCGGCCGGACCGTCGGAGAAGTGCCCCGGGGCTCCCGCACCCGGACAACGCCAACTTCAGGGAAACAAGGATGACGCTGCTGAGCTTCACCACGCTCCTGCACCCCGGTTCGGACGGGACCTCGGCCGTGGGCACGCTCGGGCCGCCCGGCACGAGCAGTGAGGTGGCCGCGACCCAGTTCGCGCGCAGATCCGCCGGGCCCGACGGCCCGGCGGCCGCTGTCCGTCTGTTCGACACCTATGAGGAGGCGGGTGCCGCGTTACGCGCCGCGGACGTGGCGCACGTGGTCGTGGCCAACGCCTATAAGGCGATCAACCACTTCTACATGGACCCGGCCTTGGAGCTCACCAACGTGTTCGTGATGGACACACCGCTGTACGGCCTCGCCGTGCGCCGCGGAGCGACACCGGTGCCGGACTCCCCCACGATCGCGACGCATCCCGCGCCCGAACCGATCATCGCGCAACTGCTGTCGCGCAAGCACACCACACACAAGGTGCTCCACTCCACCTCGACCAGCGCGGCGGCTCGCGCCGCCCTGGACGGCACGGCCGACCTCGCGCTCACCACCGGGCCGTGCGCCGCACTGTACGACCTGGAGTTCATCTCGCGGACCAGGCCGATCCGCATGGTGTGGTCGGTGTTCGCCAGGTCGGTGCCGGACGGCTCGGGCGCATGACACAGGAGAGAGTGAAGGAGATCCCATGCTGCTGTTGAGCGGAGATCAGGTACGGGAGGCATTCCCGGTGGCTGAGGCGTACCGGGTGGTGGCCGAGGTGATGCGCCGCTACAGCGGGGGCGATGTCGTCCAGCCGGTCCGCACCGTGCTGGCGTCGGGCCGGGACGCCTCGCTCTTCGCCACCATGCCGTGCCACGTCACCGGCGAGTCCGACTCGGGCTACGGTCTCAAGGCGGTGCTGCACGCCCCCGGCAACACCGCTCGCGGCCTGCCGACGCACGTGGGTGTGGTGGTGGTGTTCGATCCCGAGACCGCGCAGCCCCTGGCCATGATGGAGGGAGCGGCGGTGACCGCGCTGCGGACGGCCGCAGCGTCCGCCGTGGCGACCGATGCCCTGGCTCGGCCCGACGCCGGCGACTTGGCCCTGATCGGCGCCGGCGCCCAGGCGCGCAGCCATCTTCTCGCGTTGAACGAGATCAGGCGCATACACCGGATACGGCTCTGGAACCGCGGCCGCGTGCGGGCCGAGGAGTTCCTGAAGTGGGCGCGTACGCGGGTCGACGTCGACGTCGAGCTGGTGAACACGCCCGCCGACGCGTTGCGGGGCGCCGATCTGGTGTGTACGACGGTGGACACGACCGATCCCGTGGTGCGGGCGGAGGACCTGGCCGACGGGGTCCATGTCAACGCCGTCGGTTCTTCCGTGCCCGGCAAACGCGAACTCGACTCGCACGCGGTGGCGTCCTGTTCGGTGTTCGTGGACAGCCGGGAGGGTGCCCTGCGTGAGTCCTCCGAGATCAGCGGTCCGGTCGAGGAAGGTCTGGTACCGGCCGACCGGCAGCTGCCCGAGATCGGCGAGGTACTGCTCGGCAAGCACCCCGGCCGTACCCGTCCCACCGAACGCACGCTCTACAAATCGCTGGGGATGGCGGCACAGGACGTCGCGTCCGGGTTTGCCGTCGTCCGCGCCGCACAGCGGCTCGGCATCGGCACCGTGACCGACTTCGCCTGCTGAAACCCACCAGGATCCAACCGGAAGCAGAGTCCTTCACATGACGGCACTACTGATCGGCAATGTCGGAGTCATCGGCGACGAACGGCGCATGGCGGAGTACCGCGCGAAAGTGCTCCGCACACTGGAGCTGTTCGGCGGCGGGTTCATGATCCGTGGCGGCGAGTTCGAGGCGCTGGAGGGCGACTGGAAGCCCACACATCTTTCGGTGATGGCGTTTCCGACGGCGGACCACGCCCGCCGCTGGTACGCCTCGCCCGAGTACCGCGCCATCGTGCCCCTCCGCGACGGCACCCACATGGACCTGATCCTGGTGGAGGGCGAGTGACCCCGCGGCCGCGGCACGACCTCCGTCGCAGGGACACGGCTGAGCCGTCCGGCCGGCGCATGCGTTCCTTCGCGCAGGTCGACGTGTTCGCCGAGACGCCCTATCTCGGCAATCCCGTCGCGGTCGTCCTGGACGGCGACGGAGTCTCCGACCAGGACATGGCCCGGCTCGCGGCATGGACCAACCTGTCCGAGACGACGTTCGTCGTCCCGCCCACGTCCGACGAGGCCGACTACGGGCTGCGCATCTTCACACCGGGCGGGGAGATCCCGTTCGCGGGCCATCCCACACTCGGCTCCGCCCACGCGTGGCTCGAATCCGGCGGCGTCCCGAAGTCGCCGGGGAAACTCACGCAGGAGTGCGGGATCGGGTTGGTCGAAGTACGGCGGTCCGGCACCGGCCTGAGTTTCCGCGCCCCCGGTCTCCGGCGTGGCGGCCCTTTGGACCCTGCGCACCTCGACCGCATCGCACGGGGGCTGCGCATCGACCGGGAGCGGATCATCGCCCACCAGTGGGTGGACAACGGCCCGGGCTGGGCCGCCGTCCAGCTGGCCGCGGCCGAGGAGGTGCTGGCCCTGGATCCGGACGAGTGGCACATGCGCGATCTGATGCTCGGCGTCGTCGGCGCTTACCCCGAAGGTTCACGCCTGCGGTTCGAGGTGCGCGCCTTCGCCCAGCCGGCCGGTGTGCGTGAGGACCCGGTGACCGGAAGTCTGCACGCGGGCATCGCCCAGTGGCTCATCGGCACCGGCGCTGCCCCACACTCCTACAGGGCGGGTCAGGGCGCCTGCCTGGGGCGCCAGGGCGTGCTCACCGTGGAGGCTCACGGCGGTGAGGTGTGGACGGGCGGCGAGAGCGTCACGTGTGTCCGCGGCACCGTTCACGTGTGATGCCGGAGTCATCCACCAAAGGACTCGAGCGTCTGCCCGGACTGCGGCTCGCCGTCCCTTTCGAAGAGATCGCTTTCCGCGAGAGCCCGCTTTCCCACGGTGTTCACGGTCTCCCTGTCACCTGGTGACTTCGCCTGTGCCCGAACCTGTGTGATCGAGCATCACATGAAGTGTTCCACTGCATCGACAAAGTGCGTTTGAAGATCGGCTTGCTCTGGCGAATAGTTGCGGGTGGGCGATGTGGAAGATGCCCATTTCCGCCGGTCAGCAGCGTTTCCGTGCGATGGCGGTCGACTCGGCCAACCCCCTTCCGTTGCTTGAGAAGTACTAGGGAAGAGACATGTCAGCTGATTCCGTTCCGCGCAGTATCCATGAGATCAGAGATTTCCTTCTTTCTCGGCTCGTGGACTTGCTGGGCGTGCCCCGGGGCGAGGTGGACCGATGGGCACCACTTCACCGGTACGGGCTGGACTCGCTGAAGTCCACTGCGCTTGTCGCCACCTTGTCGGAATTTCTCGCAAGGCCGGTGCCGGTCACCTTGCTGTGGGACCACCCGACGCTGGAGGGGCTGTCCCTTGCCCTTGCCCGAGGCCCTCGCGACGACGCCGATTCCGCAGCGGACGGGGAGCGGCATCCGACGAGGACGTACGGTCCGCAGGAGCCGGTGGCTCTCGTCGGGATCGGGTGCAGGCTTCCCGGAGCGGCGGACCCGTCGTCGTACTGGCAACTGCTCGTGGACGGACGGGACGCCGTGGACACGGTGCGTCCTCGGCGCCGAGAGCGTCTGGGACCCGACGGTGAGACGACCGCGTTCCGCTGGGGCGGGTACCTCGACGACATCGACATGTTCGATCCGCTTTTCTTCGGGATCTCACCGCGTGAGGCCGTTTCCATGGATCCCCAGCAGCGTCTGGTGCTGGAGTTGGCGTGGGAGGCGCTGGAGGATGCCGGTGTTCCACCGGGCGGCCTCGTCGGGAGCGACACCGGCGTCTTCATGGGCTCCAGTTGGAGTGATTACGCCGCGATGGCGCACCAGAGCGGTTCGCGGCAGGACATCGGGCCCCACACGGCAACGGGGATGCACAACAGCATCATCGCCAACCGTGTCTCCTACGTCCTCGGGCTGCAGGGGCCCAGCATGGCCGTCGACACGGCCTGTTCGGCCTCGCTCGTCGCGGTGCACCTCGCCTGTCAGGCGATCCGGGCCGGAGAGAGCGAGCTGGCCCTCGCCGGCGGGGTGAACCTGAGCTTCTTCACCGACCATTTTCTGGCCATGAACCAGACCGGGGCACTGTCGTCCGACGGCCGTATCAAGGCGTTCGACGCGCGCGCCGACGGCGCCGTGCGCTCCGAGGGGGCGGCCGTGGTCGTCCTCGCGCCGCTGCGGGTGGCGCTGGAACGCGGGCTGCCCGTGTACTGCCTCATCCGCGGCAGCGCGGTCAACAACGACGGTCTGAGCAACGGGCTCACCGCCCCCAACCCCCGCGCCCAGGAAGCCCTGCTGCGCGCGGCCTACCGGCGGGCCGGCGTCTCACCGTCTCTGGTGGACTACGTGGAGTGCCACGGCACCGGCACCCCCTTGGGAGATCCGATCGAGGCGAAGGCCCTCGGGACCGTGCTGGGCCGTGGCCGCGCGCCCGAGGACGCCCTGCGGATCGGGTCGGTGAAGACGAACATCGGGCACCTCGAACCCGCGGCGGGTGTCGCCGGTCTCGTCAAGGTGGCCCTCGCCCTGCGCAACGGCGTTCTCCCGGCCAGTCTGCACTACAGCAGTCCCAACCCGCAGATCTCCTTCGCCGAGGCCCGTCTGCGGGTCCAGGACCGGACCACAGCATGGCCACGACGGTCGGACGCGCGCCGGGCGGGTGTCAGTGCCTTCGGCTTCGGCGGCACCAACTGCCACGTCGTCGCCGAGGAGTTCCCCCACCCGGAGAGCTCGCTCCTGCTGCTGGCCGAGGACTCCCCGCAGGCGCTCTCCGACCGGGTCGCCGAACTCCGCGCCGAGCTGGCGGACGATGCCACGACGGATCTGCCGGCCATGTGCCGGCAGGCACTCGACACGCGCGGTACGGGCCCGTTCCGGCTCGCGGCTGCTGCCCGCAACCGGACCGAACTCCGTGCACAGCTCGACGCGTTCGCCGCCGACCGCGCCCACGCGGGGCTGGCAGTGGGTGAGAGCGGTGCGAGGAAGCCGCGGGTGGCTTTCCTGTGCTCCGGCACCGGCGGCCAGTGGCTGGGGATGGGCAGACGACTGCTCGCGGGGATGCCCGCGTTCCGCCGGTCCCTGATGCGCGCGGACGCACGCATCAGGGAGCTGGCGGGCTTCTCCGTGGTCGACCAGCTGCTCGCGGACGGGGAACACTCCCGGCTCGATGACATGGAGGTCGTCCAACCGCTCCTGTTCGCCCTCCAGATCGCCCTCGCGGACGCCTGGCGCTCGCTGGGCGTGGAACCCGATCTGGTGCTCGGCCAGAGCATCGGCGAGTTCGCCGCGGCCCACATCGCCGGGGCCCTCGACTTCGAGGACGCGACCCTGCTGGCCGTGCACCACGCGCGGCTCGTGCAGCGGCATGCCGTGGGCCTCGGAGACACGATGGTGGTCATGGCCGAGGCGGACCGTCTCGCCCCGTATCTCGTCGCCGCCGAAGGCCTCACCCTGGCGGGGCACAACAGCCCCACGTCCGTGCTGGTCTCGGGCGGGACCGCGGCGCTCCAGGCGTTGGCCGAGCGGCTCGCGGCGGACGGCGTGAGCTGTCACCGGGTACGGATGGGGTACGCGTCGCACTCGCCCCTGGTGGACCCCGTACTGGCCCCGTTACGCGCCGCGCTCGAAGGGATCAAGCCGGTCGAGCCGCGCATTCCCATGATCTCCACCGTCACCGGGAAGCAGATCGCCGGCGGCGACCTCCTCGGCCCGGACTACTGGGTGGAGAACGTCCGAGGGCGGAGCGAACTCACCGGTGCCGTAGAGGCGATGGCGGAGCACGGCGTCGACGCCGTCATCGAACTGGGCCCCCACCCGGTGCTGCTGAAGCCGGTGCGCGAGACCCTCGCGGGGCATCCGGTCAGCTGCCTCCCCACGCTCCAGCGCGGCACGGACGACGGCTGGAGCCTGCTCTGTGCACTGGGCGAGCTGCACGCCGCCGGGCTTCCCGTCACCGCCGACGCCTTCGTCTGCGGGGTACGAGGCCGCCATCTCGCGCCGAGCCGGCGGGGGGCGTTCGCCCGCGCCGAGCGCACGCCCGAGCCGGCGGGGCGGGTGCACCTCGTGCCGGTGACCGCCCGCTCGGCGGAAGCCCTGCTCGACACCTGCCGCGAACTGTCCAATCACGTCGAGCGCGAGCCCGGCCTCGGGGTTCCCGATCTCGCTTACACCCTCGCGGACCGGCGCACCCACCACCCACACCGCGTGGCGATCCTGGCACGTGACCGCCAGGACCTCCTCGACGGGCTCGCGCGGGTCAGCGCCGGCGAGCCGCACACCGACCTCGTGCGGGGCACGGCCGAGGGCGGCGGCGGGGGGCGGGTCGCGTTGGTCTTCTCCGGGAGCGGGACGCAGTGGCCGCGCATGGGCCGCGAACTGCTCACGTGGCACGCCGGCTTCCGGGAGCGGATGGAAGCCTGCGACACCGCTGTGCGCGCCGTGGCCGGCTGGTCGGTGATCGACGAGCTGGTGGCGCCACCGGAGACGTCGCGTCTGGACGCGGTGGACATACAACAGCCCGTGCTGTTCGCGCTCCACGTCGCGCTGGCGCGGCTGTGGACCGATCTCGGCGTGCAGCCCGCGGCGCTCCTCGGGCACAGCGTGGGCGAGGTGGCCGCGGCCTGCGTGGGCGGCGCGCTGTCGCTGGAGGACGGGGCCCGGATCGCCGTCGCCCGCGCGCACCTCATCCAGCACGGGTCCGGCCCGGGCGCCATGATCGTCGTAGAGCTGTCGGACGACGTCCTCCCCTACCTCGCCCGCTACGAGGGACGCGCTTCCGTCGCGGCGTACAACAGTCCCACCAGCGTGGCCGTCTCCGGCGCGCCCGACGCGGTCCGCGCCCTGGAAGAGGATCTGCGGCGCGCGGGGATACCGACGCGTTCCATCCGTGTGGAGCGGGCGGGGCACAGCGTGCTGATGGACCCGATCCTGCCGACGCTGCGCGAGGCGCTCGAGGACGTCACACCCCGGCCGTTCGAGGTGCCGTTCCACTCCACGGCGCTCGACGGTGTGGTGGACCCCCGTGTCGACGCGGACTACTGGGCGCACAACCTCCGCAATCCCGTGCGGTTCGCCCCGGCGGTCGCGGCGCTCGTCGAGGGCGGCGTCGACACCTTCATCGAGATCGGCCCGCACGGAACCTTGCGAGGCGCCGTCGAGGAGACGGCACTGGCCCATGGAGCCCACGTCCATGTGGTCGCATCCCTGCGGCGGGGCGAGAGCGACATCCGCAGCCTGCTCGGCTCCGCGGCCTCCCTGTTCGCGCACGGCGTGCCCCTGTCGCCGGCGACGCTGTTCCCGGACGGCGCGCAGGTGGTCGAGACACCGCTCGTCCGCTGGCAGAAGGACCGCTACTGGCTGGGGACGGGGACGGCATCGCACGGCCGGGGCGAGGCCGGCACCGCCACCGAGGCGCCGCGGCCGCCCGGGACCGGCACGGCCCCGGCGGACCCGGACGTGAGCCGGGCGCCGCGGGACGTGATCCTCGGCGAGATCGCCGAGGTGCTCGGGGTGCCGCCCAGGATGTTCGGCCCCCAGACCCGGTTGCGGGACTTCGGACTGGACTCCATGCTGGCCATCCGCCTGAGCAACAGGATGCAGACGCTCTTCGGGCACCGGGTGTCGCCGGTGGAGTTCCTCGACGGCCGCACCGTACGGGACCTGCTCGATCATCTTCTCGAGCTCGTCGACCGGCGGGAGGGGACAGCCGCGGGCGACGATGCGGCGGAGCCGGCGAAGACGTACGACCGGACATCCGCCGTCGCACAGCTGACGGACGAGGACGCGGAAGAACTGCTGGACGAACTCGTCGCGAGGCAGCTGCTGGACGCTCCGGCCGACGCGGTGCCCGCGCGTGAGAGCCTGCGGTCCGCGCTGGAGCAGCGGTCCTTCGAGCTGGCGCCCACCGGGCACGGGCAGGGCTCGATCTGGTTGATGCAGCAGCTGTCGCCCGACGGCGTGGCCTACAACCTCATGTGCGCCGCGCGCATCCCCGCCGTGGTGGACGAGCGGGCCCTGGAGCGGGCCGTACGAGCGGTGGTGGAGCGGCACCCCGCGCTGCGCACCCTCTTCGTCGAGACGGGCGGACGGCCCTACCAGCTGATCCTGGCGGAGCCGGTGTACGAGTTCCTGACGGTCGACGGCTCGGGGCTCGACGACGAGGCGGTGCGCGACCTGCTCGTGGAGCACGGACACCGACCGCTCGACCTCGACCAGGGCCCCATCCTCCGGGCGGTGCTGGTGTCCCGCGGGGCCGAGGACAACCACCTGCTGCTGGTCATCCATCATGTCGCCGCCGATGCCGCCTCCGTGGACATCGTGGTAGGCGATCTGCGGGAGTACTACGAGCGGGCGTTGCACGGGGACCTGGCGCCCCAGGAGCCGGTGGCTCCCTACACGGACTTCGTCGATTGGGAGTGTGCGTGGCTCCAGGGCGCGGAGGCCGAAGAGGCGCTGCACTGGTGGTCGGAACGCCTGTCCGCGCCTCCGGCCCACCTCGACCTGCCGCAGCGGTCGGCCGGGGCCGTGGCACCGGCCGGGCAGCGGCCCCCCGGGGTCGGATACGAGGGGGAGGACCTGACGTTCCGGTGGGGCGCCGAGGAGGCGCGCCGGCTGAAGGCCTTCGCGGTGCGGGAGGGCGTTTCGATCAGCACCCTCGTACTGACGGGCTTCTTCGCGACGCTGAACCGGGTGGTCGGCACCGAGGACACCGTGGTCGCCACGGCCATCGCGCAGCGTGGTGAGGCGGGCCGGGAGTCCGCGGTGGGATACTACCTCAACACGGTGCTGGTACGTGCCCGGCCGAGTGGCGCCGGCAGTTTCCGTCAACTGCTCGGTGAGGTCCACACGTTCTCGCTCGGCCTGTTGAAGCACATGGACTACCCCCTGGACCTGCTGGTGTCGGAGCTCAATCCGCCCCGGGCCGACGGACGTCCACCCTGGTTCGACTTCGCCGTCAACTGGCTCTCCGGCGACGCGTTCACCTACGCCAACACGCTCTTCCACGGCGTCGGTGAGCCCGAGAAGCCCTCCGGGGCGCTGCCGCTCGTCCCGCTTCCCCTACGGCGGGACATCGCGAAATTCGACCTGGAGATCACGATGGCTGATGTCTCCGACGAGGTGGTCGGCCAGGTCCAGTACAAGCCGAACTTTGTGGAAAGAGAGACCGTGACCATGCTGCTGGAGCGCTTCCGCTCCGTGCTCTTCCAGGCGATCGACCAGCCGGACCTGGCACTTGAGCACCTTCCCGTGGACGACCGGCCGGAGGAGACGGACCTGTGACACCTACTGCTGACACCCTTCACGGCAGGTTCTTGGAACACGCCGCGAAGACCCCGGACGCACCGGCGGTCTTCTCCGACGCGGGGGTGCTGACCTACGGAGAACTCGACCGGCAGTCGGCGCTCCTGGCCGAACGGCTGGTCGCCGAGGGCGCGCGCGCCGGGGTTGCCGTCGGCATCTGCGTCGAGCGCACCCCGAGCCTGCTCGTCGGCATCCTGGGGATCCTGCGCTCGGGCGCCTGCTACCTGCCGCTCGACCCCAAGTACCCGGACGAGCGGCTGCGCTTCATGGTGGAGGACAGCGGTACCCGGCTGCTGCTGACCTCGGTCGCGTCGCGGGACCGTTGCCCGCAGGGGCCCACGGTGCTCGTGCTCGGCGACGCCGCCGGGACCGCAGGCGGTCCGGGCGGTACGGACCGGCCCGTCGCCACCGTTCCGGGCGACTCCGCCTATCTGATCTACACGTCCGGTTCGACGGGCCGGCCCAAGGGAGTGCCGATCCGGCACAGCAGCTGCGCGGCGATGCTGTCCGAGGCAGACCGGATCTTCGCGGAGTGCGACCTGAGCGGTGTCGCGGCCGTGAGCTCCGTCTGCTTCGACCTGGCGGTCATGGAGATCTTCGCCCCGCTCTCCCGGGGCGGCGGCGTGGTGCTGCTGGAGAGCGCGGTCCACCTCCCGGAGAGCCCGCATCTGAACCGGGTGACCCACCTCAACACCGTGCCGTCCGTCATGGCGAGCCTGCTCGACGCCGGCGGAGTGCCACCCGGGCTGCGATCGGTGGTCCTCGGCGGGGAGACGGTACGCCGCCGGCTCGTGGACCGGGTGTACGACGGGACGGAGGTGGAGCGGGTCTTCAACGGGTACGGGCCCACCGAGGGAACCGTCTTCTGCACGTTCAAGCTCGTCGCACGCGGCGAGCCCGGCGAGCCGTCGATCGGCACGCCCTCGTCCACCGCCCGGCTCTACGTCCTGGACGAGAAGCTGCGTCCGCTGACGGAAGGGGAGGCGGGCGAGCTGTACCTCGGCGGCGCGGGCCTGGCCCGGGGTTACCTCAATCGGCCGCGGCTGACCGCCGAACGCTTCGTACCGGATCCGCATCTCGTCGGCGAACGCATGTACCGCACCGGTGACATCGCCCGGTTCGTGCCCGGTGGCGAACTGGAGTTCGTAGGGCGCGCGGACCACCAGGTGAAGGTACGCGGGTACCGCATCGAGCTGGAGGAGGCCGAGGCGTGGCTGTCCGGCTGCCCCGAGGTACGGGAGGCGGCGGTCTCGGTGCGCGCGGCCGACGGGCAGCAGGACGCGGGCTCGCTGGTGGCGTACGTCGTGCCGCACGATGGCCGGGGCGGGGAGTCCGCCGACCGCGGCCCGTGGCTGGATTCCGCCCTCCAGTCCCGTATCACGGACCGGCTGAACGGGGCACTGCCCGACTACATGGTCCCCGAGACGGTGGTGTTCCTCGCCGCGCTCCCCGTGTCGCCGAACGGCAAGCTCGACCGGGCGGCCCTGCCGGAACCTCCGACGCCCGACGCGCCGACGGCGGTGGAGGCGGCCGGTACCCCGACCGAGGTGGCCCTGGTCGAGCTCTGGGCCGAGATCCTCGACCGTGCGCCGCAGACCATCGGTGTGCGCGACGCGTTCTACGACCTCGGGGGCAACTCGCTGCTGCTGGTGCGGCTGGCCAAGCGGATGGGTCAGCGGTTCGGCAGACGAGTCGGGGTGTCGGATCTCTTCCGGTTCCGTGACATCGCGTCGCTCGGCACGTGGCTGGACACCGAGGAGCAGGGTGCCACTCCCGACGCGATCACGGAAGCGAGGCGCCGTGCCACGGCCCGCCGTTCCGTCGTGCGCGGCCGGGGCAGGCCGTCCGGCGGCTGAGCCGTCCCCACCGTGAACATCCTGGTCCATTGGAGATCTTGAGGCTGATGAACGAAACCCCTGAGCAGGAATACGACGACGGCGACGTCGCGATCATCGGTATCGCGTGCCGCTATCCCGGCGCGCGCGACAAGGAGCAGTTCTGGGAGAACCTCGTCGACGGACGGGAGTCCATCACCTTCCTCCGCAAGGAGGAGATCGAGGTGGATCAGGCGCTGGTCAACAACCCGGCATACGTACGGGCCTGCGCGCCGCTCGACGGCTACGACGAGTTCGACCCCTCGGTCTTCGGCATCCCGGACCACGTGGCGACGCTGATGACGCCGGAGCACCGCATCTTCCTGGAGAGCGTCTGGGACGTCCTGGAGGACGCCGGTTACGACCCGGACCGCGTCGGGGGCGAGGTGGGCGTCTACGCGGGAGCCAATCCCATGACTCCGGCGCAGTACAGCTCCCCGCCCGACTGGGTCTCGGTCGGCCCCGAGGTGATGGACCGCAGCAACGCCTGGTTCACGGACACGATGACCTCGAACGCCCTTTACTACCTCGGGTTGACGGGCGAGGCGGTCACCCTGACGGCGGTGTGCACCGGGTTCCACTACGCGGTGCACCTCGCGTGCCAGTCGCTCCTGCTGGGCCAGACGGACATGGCCGTCGCGAGCGGGGTCATGGTCCGGCTGCCCCAGCGCCGCGGTTACCTGTGGGAAGAGGGCCGCATCGCGTCCCGGGACGGCCACTGCCGTCCGTTCGACGCCAAGGGCACGGGAACGCGGCTCGCCAGCGGTGTGGCGACGCTCCTGCTCAAACCGCTGCGGCAGGCCGTCGCCGATCGCGATCACATCTACGCGACGGTGAAGGGGTCGGCCATCAACAACAACGGTGCCAGCGCGCTGTCGTACGGCTTCGCCCAACCCGAGCGGCTCAGCGCCTGCATCGCCAACGCCATGCACGTCGGCGGCGTGACCCCGGACAGCGTGTCGCTGTACGAGGCCAACACCTTCGGCCTGCCGATCACCGACGGGCTGGAGGTCCGCGCGGCGCAGATGGCGCTCGGCAAGGAGACCGGCACCACCTCCATCGGCTCGGTCAAGGGGAACATCGGCCACGCGGGAGTGGCCGCGGGCGGGTCCGGCACCGTCAAGGCAGCGCTGTCCCTCTACCACCGGAAGCTGGTCGCCACGATCAACCTGACGGAGGTGAACGAGGAGCTCGACTTCCCCCACTCCCCCTTCGTACCCCAGCTGGAAGGCGCGGACTGGGCGCCGAAGGCCGGCATCCGGCGCGCGGGCATCACCGCACTCGGTGGCGGTGGCTACAACGCGCACCTGGTGCTGGAGGAACCGCCGGCCCTGCCCGCCCGGGAGCCCGAGTCCAGGGCGGCGAGGCTCGTCACGCTCTCCGCGCTCGACGACCGGGGGCTGGCCGAGCGGCGCGCGGCCCTGCGGGAGTGGATGGTCCGGCATCCCGGGGCGCGGCTCGACGACATCTGCTTCAGTCTCAACCTCGGACGCCGGATCATGGACCGGCGCTGGGCGGCCGTGGTGAGCACCAAGGGTGAACTGCTCGAGGCCCTCTCGGCCGGCACCGGCGGTCGGGTGACCTCCAGCGGCTCGGCGCGACAGGTGGACCTTTCCGGTTTCCGGCGCACCGACGGCGGTCTCGTGCCGGCCACCGACGACGCGCGCCACGACGAGGAGACGCTCTTCGGGCTCGCCGAGGCCTGGGCGCGGGGCCAACGGGTGGACTTCGCCGTCCTGCACGAGGGGGAGCCGAGCCACCGCGTGCCCCTGCCGAGCTATCCGTTCGCGCGCCGGCGCTTCTGGCGCACCAGCTGGTGACCACCGGACATGTCGACCTCTCCCTTGGCCCGAACAGCCGGAGCATCGCGATGAATGCCACAACGGTCACCACCGACACGGTCGACCTCGCCGACCCCGCCACCTTCGCGGACCACGATCTCACCGAGTTCTGGCGCACCCTGAGGGACACCAGCCCCGTTCGATGGAATCCGCCGACGCGGCAGCGGCGAGGGTTCTGGGTGCTGTCGCGCCATGCGGACATCATGGCCGTCCACCGCGACGACGAGAACTTCACCTCGGAGCGGGGCAATGTCCTCGTGACCCTGTTGGAGGGCGGCGACGCGGGAGCGGGAAAGATGCTCGCGGTCACCGACGGCCCGCGGCACGAGCAGTTGCGCAAGATCCTGCTGCGGGCCCTGGGGCCACGGGTGCTCAAACCCGTGGCGGACGCGGTGCGGGCCAACACCCGTCAATTGGTCCGGGAAGCGGTCGCACGCGGCGACTGCGATTTCGCCCTGGAGATCGCCAGCCGCATCCCGATGACCACCATCTCCAATCTGCTGGGCGTACCCGAGAGCGATCGCGACTTCCTCCTCACCCAGACGAAGACCGCCCTGAGCGCCGATGACGACGCCATCGACGAGGAGGAGTCGGCGATGGCGCGCAACGAGATCCTGCTCTACTTCCAGGATCTGGTGGAGGAGCGGCGCACAGCACCGGGCGAGGATCTGATCAGCACGCTGGCTCAGAGCACGGTCGACGGGGCGCCGCTGAGCGACGAGGACGTCGTCCTCAACTGCTACAGCCTGATCATCGGCGGTGACGAGACCAGCCGACTGACCATGATCGACAGCGTGTACTCGCTCGCCGCGCATCCGGAGCAGTGGCGACGGCTCAAGGACGGGGACTGCGGGATCGACACCGCCGTCGACGAGGTGCTGCGGTGGGCGTCCCCGTCGATGCACTTCGGCCGGACCGCGGTGCGTGACACGGAGATCGAGGGTGTCCGCATCGCGAAGAACGAGATCGTGACCCTGTGGCACTCCTCCGCCAACCGGGACGAGCGGGTGTTCGACCAGCCTGACGTGTTCGACCTGGGGCGTACGCCCAACAGACAGATCGCGTTCGGCTACGGCCCCCACTTCTGTGTCGGCTCCTATCTCGCCAGGATCGAGATATCCGAACTTCTCATGGCTCTGCGGGACTTCACCGTGGGCTTCGAGCGGACCGGCGAGGCGCCGCGGGTTCGCTCCAACCTTCTGAACGGCTTCCACAGCCTGCCGGTGCGGTTCCACCCGGACCGTGCCGGACTGGCACGCGACGACAACCTGAGCGGGGCGAAGTGATGACCGGAAATCCATTCGACGCGGGTGCCGGCGACTCGCAGGCGGGTGACAGCGACTGGCAGGTGGTCGTCAACAGCCAGGGCGCATACGCCCTTTGGCGACCGTACCTGGACCTCCCCGACGGCTGGAGCGTCGTCGTTCCCGGTACCGACCGGGAGGCCGCGCTGGACCACATCGAGCGGAACTGGACCGAACTGGGGCCGGTCGAGCGGGCCGGGGCCGAGCGATAGTGCCGTTCACATCCGTCGACAAGACCATTTCGAGATGCCTCGCGGGCAAGGACGCCCGAGTCGAGGAGAGTTCCGTGGAGACGAGGAGACGAGCATGAGCCAGCTGTCCGATGCCGTGCTGAACGGCGCGTCGGCCGAGGAGATCGAGAACGCTCCGCTGCCCGACGACTACCTGGCTCTGCATCTGCGGGCCGAGGACGTCGACATGTTCGACGGGGTGGCCGACAAGGACGTCCGCAAATCGCTCCGCCTCGGCACCGTGCCCCTGCCGGAACTCGCGCCGGACGAGGTCCTGGTCGCGGTGATGGCCAGTTCCATCAACTACAACACCGTGTGGTCGGCCATGTTCGAGCCGCTGCCGACCTTCCGCTTCCTGAAGCAGAACGCCCGGCAAGGAGGCTGGGCCACGCGCCACGACCAGCCGTACCACGTCGTCGGGTCGGACTGCTCCGGCGTCGTCGTGCGCACGGGTTCCGGGGTGCGACGCTGGAAGGTGGGCGACCACGTCGTGGTCCACCCCGTCCAGGCGGACGACCAGGAGCCCGCCTCGCAGGCGGACGCGGTGCTGGGCGAGGAGCAGCGGGCCTGGGGATTCGAGACGAACTTCGGGGCGCTCGCCGAGTACGGCGTCGTACGGGCGAGCCAGCTGGTCCCCAAGCCCGCGCATCTGACGTGGGAAGAGGCCGCGAGCAACCCGCTGTGCGCCGGAACGGCCTACCGCATGCTCGTCAGCGACCGGGGCGCCCGGATGAAGCAGGGCGACATCGTCCTGATCTGGGGTGCGGCGGGCGGACTGGGCGCGTACGCGATCCAGTTCGTGAAGAACGGCGGCGGCGTTCCGGTGGCGGTCGTCAGCTCCGAGCGCAAGGCGGAAGCGGTGCGCGCACTCGGCTGCGACATCGTGATCAATCGCGCCGAGCTGGGCATCACCAATGACCTGAGCGACGACCCGCAGCAGGTGATCGAGGCGGGCAAGCGGCTCGGCAAGCTCATCATCGAACGGGCCGGCCGCGAGCCGGACATCGTGTTCGAGCACACCGGCCGTGCCACCTTCGGCATCTCCGTGTTCGTGGCGCGACGCGGCGGCACCGTGGTGACCTGCGGTTCGAGCTCCGGGTATCAACACTCCTTCGACAACCGCTACCTGTGGATGCGGCTCAAGAAGATCATCGGCAGTCACGCCGCCAACCTCCAGGAGCAGTGGGAGACCCATCGGCTGTTCGAGCGCGGGGACGTCGTACCGGCCATGTCGGCCGTCTATCCCCTGGCCGACGCGGCGGAAGCGTGCCGTGTCGTGCAGACCAGCCGGCAGGTGGGCAAGATCGCGGTGCTGTGCATGGCGCCGCGCACCGGGCTCGGAGTGACCGACCCCGAGCTGCGCGCGCGCATCGGGGAGGACCGGCTCAACCCGTTGCGGGGACTCACCCCTCGTACCAGCGGGACCTGAGGGCCCGGAGCCCGCGGGGCGTGGTGGGAGGTTCACCTCCGGCGCGCCCCGGGGGGGGGGGGGGGGGGGAACGGCTCGCGCTGCGCCGAGCGGGTCAAGCTCACACGCCCGACCTACGGCAACCCGCCCCCGTGCGGGCACGGACTCACTACCCTTGACCAGTGGTGACAGGCAAACCGGAAGCAGACGAAGAAGAGTCACGGTACGGGCTCCCGAGCCATCGGGTGCTCCTGGACGCGAACCCCGCGTGGGCCGGTGAGCAGCCGGCCGAGTTCGCCCGCGTCCAGAAGCGGATGCGGGGGCTGCTGGGGTCCGTACTCGCGATCAGCGGCGAGCTGGAACTGCCTGTCGTGCTGCGTCGCATCGTGACCACTGCCATGGACCTGGTGGATGCCCGCTACGGCGCGCTGGGGGTGCTCGACGAGGAGGGGACGGAGCTCGCCGAGTTCATCCCCGTCGGCCTGGACGAGGAGGAGAACGAACGGCTGGCCGGGGTGGCGCTCCCGCACGGGCTGGGGCTGCTGGGCCTGCTCATCAGCGATCCGCGTCCGCTGCGGGTCGACACCATCACCACCCACCCGGGGTCCGCGGGCTTCCCGCCGGGCCATCCCCCGATGACCACGCTGCTCGGGGTCGCCATCGGTGTGCGCGGCCGTGTCTACGGCAATCTGTATCTGACCGATCGCCGGGACGGCAAGCCGTTCGACGCCGACGACGAGGCCGTCGTGATCGCGCTCGCCGGCGCCGCGGGCGTGGCCATCGAGAACGCCCGGCTCTACGGCCAGGTCCGTACGGCGGCCGAGCAGTTCCAGCGGCTGCTGCTGCCGAGCCTGCCCGAACTCGCGCCCTTCACGTCCTGGTCCCTGTACCGGCCCGCGGCCGAACCGGCCCTGATCGGAGGCGATTGGTACGACGCGTTCCTGCTGCCCGACGGAGCCCGGGCGATGATCGTGGGCGATGTCGTCGGCCACGACGTACGGGCGGCCGCCGCCATGGCGCAGGTCCGCAATATGCTGCGCGCCCTCGCCTACGACTCGGGCGTGCTGCCCAGCGAGCTGCTGGGCCGGCTCGACCGCACTCTGCAGGCCGTCGCCGAACCCACCATGGCGACCGTCTGCCTGGCCCGGCTCGAACCGCACGACGACGGGTGGTCGATCGTGTGGAGCAGCGCCGGTCATCCGCCGCCGCTGGTGGTCACGGCGGACGGCGACGCGCGCTACCTGGAGGGCCGGCCCGACGTACCGATCGGGGTCGACACCACCTTCGCCCGCCACGACCACCGGCACGTGCTGCCCCCGGGGGCCACGGTGCTGATGTTCACCGACGGTCTCGTCGAACACCCGGGCCGCGATCCGGAAGAGGGGCTGCGGACGGTCGCGGAGGTGGCGGCGGCACACGCCCGGCTGCCCCTGGAGTCGCTGGGCGAGGCCGTGGTCGCGGCGCGGCCGAGCGACGGGCACGACGACATGGCCATCCTCGCCCTGCGCGCGCCGGCCGCGGACTGAGCCACCGGGCGCGGGGGGGGGGTGCACGGCGGCCCGCCTTCACTGTGTGGGGCCGCCGTGAGTGGTGGGGCACGGCATCGCAAGAACGTCGAATGCGACAGGACGGGTGTCCTTCCGGACAGTCCTCATCCGGTTCCGTCAACGATCCGCAATGTTCACTCACATGTGTGCACTCGTTCACCCAGAGTTCTCTCTACGTCCGCATTCCTTCGAACGTACAGAGAGAGCGAAGCCATGGACTCCCTACGACACCTCGCCGCACATCTGGGGCTCGACCTCGCCGCCGTGTGCCTGCTGACCTTCGCCATCTACTACCCGCGACACCGGCGGCGCGACCTCGTACCGGCCTACCTGGCCTTGAACGTCGCCCTGTTCACCGTCGTCGCGGCCCTCGCGGAGGTGGGCGGCAACGGTGGCACCGCGCTCGGCTTCGGGCTCTTCGGCGTGCTGTCGATCATCCGGCTCCGCTCCGACTCCGTCCAGCACGAGGAGGTCGCCTACTACTTCACCACGCTCGTCCTCGGCCTCATCTGCGGGCTGCCGCATCTGGCGTTCTCCCTCGCGGCCGCGCTGAGCGCCCTGCTGCTCCTCGTCATCTACGGCGCCGACCACCCCCGGCTGCTCGCCCGCTCCCGCCGCACGGTCGTCACCCTCGACGCCGTCCACAGCGACCCCGCGGCCCTGCGCGCCGATCTCGCCCGCCGCCTCGGCGAGCCCCTGAACTGGACGGTCATGGAAGTCGACTTCGTCCGCGATCTGACGGTCGTCGACGTCCGCTACCGCGAGCCCGAGCCGGGGGCGGACACCCGCCGGGCCGAGCCGTCGGAGACCGTACGCGCCGCGGCTCCCGCGTGGGAGGCGGCATGACCACCATCGCGCAGGCGCCGCCGGCGGCAGCGGCCGTGCGGGCCATCGGCGAGGCGGCCCACGGCACCGGAGCCATCTCCCTCGCCGAGGTCAACGAGCGGGCCGAACTGCTCGCCCGTTTCGACCGCAGCTATCTCGTGCCCGTCGACATCTATCTGCGGATGGTCGAGCGGCTGACCGACCCCCGGCGGCCCGGCGGCCCGTTCCGCGCCCTGGCCATCGACGGCCGCCGCACCTTCCGGTACCACTCGGTCTACTACGACACCCCCGGGCTCCGTTCCTTCCACGACCACCGGCAGGGGCGACGGCTTCGCTTCAAGATCCGCGAGCGGGTGTACCAGGACTCGGGAGAGCGGCAGTTCGAGATCAAGCTCAAAGGCCGACGTGGTGACACCGTCAAGCACCGCGCGCCGCTGACCGGCGAGGACACCCCGCTCGACGGCCACTTCCGGACCTTCCTCGCCGACACCCTCCACCACGCCTACGGCATCGACTCCCCCGCCACGCTGCACCCGTCCCTCAGCACCGACTATCTCCGCGCGACCCTGGTGGCCGACGGCGAGCGCATCACCTGCGACGCCGGGCTGGTCTGCGAGGACCTGCGCGCGGGCCGGACAGTGCGCTGCGACACGGGCCTCGTCCTGGTCGAGACGAAGACGGCGGGGCACCTCACCGAGGCGGACCTCCTGCTGCACTCCTACGGCGTACGGCCGGCCGTCTTCACCAAGTACTGCGGCGCGTTCGCGGCCCTGCGCCCCGCCCTCCCCGCCAACCGCTGGCGCCGCGCCGCGCGTCGCGCGTTCGACGCCGGGTCGTGAGAGGGGCTCACGAGCCGCACGGAGCCGTCCCCCACCGGGCGTAAATCCACTGCCACCAGGCCCACTTGACGTCTACGATCTGCCGATGACGGCTCCCCAGTACCCCGCCAAGCCCCGCCCCGGCGACCTCGTCGCGGTGCTGTCCCCCTCGTCCGGCCTGCCCGGCCTGCTGCCCCTGCCGTACGAGCTGGGGCTGCGCAGACTGCGGGACGACTTCGGGCTGAAGCCCGTCGAGTACCCGGCCACCCGCCGGATGGGGTCGTCGCCCGAGGACCGGGCGGCCGACATCCACGCGGCCTTCTCGGATCCCGAGATCACGGCCGTGATCACCAGCATCGGCGGTGACGACCAGATCACGGTCCTCCCCCACCTCGACCGCGACCTCGTCCGCGCGCATCCGAAGCCGTTCTTCGGCTACAGCGACAACACCAACCTGCTGCTCTTCCTCCGCGAACTGGGCATGGTCTCCTACCACGGCGGTTCGGTGATGGCCGAGTTCGGGCGCCCCGGCGCGATGCATCGGCTGACCGCCGACTCCCTGCGGGCAGCCCTGTTCACCTCGGGCGCGTACGAACTCACCGCCCCGCATACCTCCAGGGACGTGGACCGCCCCTGGGAGGAACCGCGGACGTTCGAGAGCGAACCGGAGATGGAGCCCGCCGAGGGCTGGACCTGGTTCCAGGCGGACCGGGTCGTCGAGGGGGCCGGGTGGGGCGGCAATCTGGAGATCCTGTCCTGGCTGTTGATGGCCGACCGCGAAGTACGGCCGTCGGCCTCCTACCGCGGCGACGTGCTCTTCCTGGAGACGTCCGAGGACATGCCCGCCGCCCGGGAGGTGTTCTGGATCCTGCGGAACATGGGGGAACGCGGGCTCCTGGAGCAGTTCCCGGCCGTACTGGTAGGCCGGGCGAAGAGCTGGTCCTTCGAGAAGCGGCTCGGCGGGGAGGAGAAGGCGCGTTTCCGTCGGGAGCAGCGGGAGGCCGTGCTGCGCGCTCTGCGTCAGTACGCCCCCGACGCCATGGTGGTGTTCGACGTGGACTTCGGCCACACCGATCCGCAGATGGTGATCCCCGTCGGAGGGCGCATCCGGGTGGACGGGCCCGCGCGGCGGATCTTCGTCACCTACTGACCGGCAGTTGTCCTGTGCCACCGAATCTTGATCGTGTGCCATCGAAGTCTGATGACTAAACGGGCTCTCACGGTGCTTCGTCGATGATCGCCTGAGGTCCGGGGCGCACCTTTCGGGGGTCCCGCAGGATCACCGTCCGCCCGTGCGGCGTCCTCACAAACAGGCCGCTACGACGCGAGCGGTCTTTCGGTACGGCGAAGCCCACCGCCAGATACCACTGTTGCGGGACCAGCTGGATGCCATGGTCGACGTAGGTTGATTCGGGGCTTTGCTCCCTGCTTGGGATAACGGTATTTAGCCGGGTCGTGACCGTGAACCAAAACGGGAACGGTGGCAGCTCCCCGTCGGACAGGAAGTGCTCATCCTCGACCAGACCCAAGGAGACCGCCATCCAGCGGGCCGGTGACCGTGGCGCGGGAGGCGGAGGCAACTCGCTCCGTCGGAGCGCGCCTGCGCCGGCCGCATTGTCACGGTGACCGGGCGGCCGGCCGGAGGACCGTGCCGACCGGGGAGGAAGTGCCCGGAGTCGCTCGTGGACGATGGCCGCGTTCGCGGGTCGGTCGTCAGGGTCTTTCGCCAGGAGATCTGAGACAAGATGCTCAAAAGCCTGGGGAAGCCCCACCTGGTCGAGGGCGTCTCCCTCGATCCCGGACAGTGGTGTTCGCCCGGTGAGGAGTTCGTAGAGGACACAACCGAGGGAGTACAGGTCCGCGCGATGGTCGCCGGCACGGCCGCTCAGCCTCTCCGGCGCCATGTATGCCAGGGTGCCGAAGACTCTACTGGCGGTGGCGGACGCGGAGTCGATATAGCGGGCGATCCCGAAGTCGAGAACCTTCACCCGCCCGTCGGTGGTCAGGAACAGGTTCGCTGGCTTGAGGTCGCGGTGGACCATGCCCGCCGCGTGTGCGACCTCCAAAGCCGCGCAGACCTGTCCCGCCCACTCGACAATCAGGTCGACATCGAGAGGGCGTCCAGTGTCCGACAGGACGGTAGCCAGGTCGCGGCCGTGTAGACGCTCCATGACCAGGAACAGGGTGCCGTCTACGTCCTGGCCTAGATCGTGCACGGTGACGATCCCTGGATGGTTGACCCCACCGGCCGTGCGGGCCTCCCGGTGAAACATCGCCACCGCCTCCGCGCTGCCCGGATCGCGCAGCAACTTGACCGCCACGGTGCGCCCGATGACGTGATCGTGCGCGGTCCACACCTCCCCGAAGCCTCCCGTGCCCAATATCTCCAACAAGCGATACCGCCCGGCGAGAACTCGCACCCGCTGCTCCACGAATCCCCCAGCCTCCCGCCATCAGGACTTCCCACGGTCCACCGCACGGCGGGCATCACACAGCGGTTTCCCTTCATTCCTTCACCGCCGCCCAGTACCAGCCCCCGCAAAGCACCCGCCCCCCCTGGCCCAGTGGAACGCCGCGCTCCGTGATCAGTCTTCGATGACACGAACTCGCGTCCGTCAAAGTTCGATGGCACACGCTCAAAGCTTGATAGCACAGGACAACTACGTTCCGTGGTGCTCGTAGGCGCGCGGGAGATCAACTTTTATGTGTCACGCTCCGCCCGCGAAACCGGGCCTGGAGGCTCCTCCAGGTTCCGAGAAACGGACATACAGGGAAGGATCATAGGCGGCGTGACACTTTCCCGAGGGAGCGTGACAGCAGGTGTCACGCTCACGGACCGTCAGCATGACACGGTCGGGCACAGCCGCGGCTGGTTGTTCAGGAGGGGGCTGCTCCAGTCGGCCCCCGATGGATCGCGCATGCCCCCGGGCCTGCGCGGCCAGAGGCTGGGTGAGCAGCTGGAACCCGAGGGTGCAACCCGAGGTGCAACACGGTGCTCACGGTGGGAATGCGGGGTGTTATCGCAGGTCAGGGCCGCAACAGAAGCCTGTTGCACTCGCGCGTTGCAGTGCGTGTTGCACCCCGAACGCGGCCGCGTTGCACGGTTGCACGCGATTCGTGGGCCACGGAAAGCCACAGCCGACCCGGGGGCCTCACAGGAGCGGGGCCGAAGGCCGTGGAGCCTGTTCACCAGGGAAAACAGGTTCCTACCCCATAGGCAAACAGGGCATACAGGTCTATTTTGGCTCACAGCTCACAGGTGTTCAGGAAGGTTGTTGTGAGGTGTTGTTGTCGCTCAGCGTGAGCCTCACAGCAGGCGGGGACGGTTGCACGAGCACTGCTCGCACTCGGCGCAGCTGGCGCACTCCAGGCAGAAGGCCAGAGGAGACGGCCCGGGGCAGTCGCAGATCGGGTTGTGGTCAGGGTCGTCTTCGCCGGGGTACCGGGTCTCGCCGAAGGGCGGCTCGGTCCAGGAGTCGACCGTACCGTCGGCGCGCAGTTCCTCGTAGTGGTGGCCGATGGCGCTGTGCTCTTCCCAGATGGCAACGACCTCTTGGTCGTGGTTCATGCCTGGATCCCCGCGGTGACGGCGCCGGTGAGGAACGCCGCGAGCTCGCCGGCGGCCTCGGAGTCAGCGGCGGCCAGCCGGGCCGCGAACGGGAGCTGGTCGACGTCGGCGCCGGGGACTAGCTGGGTGAGGGCGGCGAGCAGCGCGGCGTGGGCGAGGACCGGCGGGTGCAACAGGCCGGCGGCAGCTTCGCGGGCGGCCGGGTCGGCGTAGTGGCCGCGGTGGGCGGCGAGCGCGCGGGCGAGCCAGGCGTCGACGTCCTGCTGCACGTACGACCCGGCGCGGCGGGTCAGCTCGTCGCGGACGGCTTCGTCGCCCTCGCGGGGCTCGGCCTGTTCCAGGGCGCCCCGGTCGCGCAACACCTGGAGCTCATCGGCGCGGGTGGCGATCCGGTCGGCTTCGCGCAGCTCTACCTCCCGCGCGGCGGCGGCCGCGGCTTCGGCGGCGCGCTCCTCCTGGACGACGACGTCACCGTCCGGGTCGTACACGCCGCCGATCCTGGCCAGCAGCCCTTCAACACGCTCCCACTCAGCGAGCTCCGCCATCCCTCGTTCATCGAGGGCCAGGTCCTCGTGGCGGGAGTCCTGCCGGGCATCGAAGCGGGCGTCCTCGAGCGCGGCCGCGGCCTCAGCGTGCGTCATGCCCCGGGCCCGGCGCCGCACCGAGCTCCGGCCCACCTTCGCGAAGTCGACCGGCGCTGGCGAGGCAGATCCGGTGCGGGGGTGGTGTGGCCGCCGGGGCGCGGGAGTGCTCATCAGGGCCTCGCATTCAATGTCGGGATTGATGACGGCCCGCCGTCCAGAGCGCCTCTCCGACGGACCGTCACATGAGCCGAAGCTCAGGAGTTGTCACCTGCCGAGCCGAGTGAGCTGGCGAAGTGGAGCCGTCAGAGCAGTCTGGTTGTCACCGACAAGGCATTCGACTTGTCACACGCGCTCATTCAGCACTCTTTCTGTCACCAGAAACGAAGATCGCGAGCCGGTGGCTCTCCCGATGCGGCACTTCACTTCACCTGGCGCCGGGACCAACGGCACCGTCCTGGCCTGCGGTTCCTGACCAGCACTGGCCGTCATCACGGCGCGGAGAGCCTGGAGGAGGGCCGGGTGTTGCTGGCAATGGACTGCGCCGGCGATGTGGTCGACGTCGTCTCGCAGCCGTTGAAGATCTCCTTCGGGACCTGCGGGAAGCGCCGCTCCCACACCCCTGACTACCTCGCGGTGACCCGCCGCGGTGTCTGGCTGATCGACGTGCGCCCCGAGCCTTTGATCAAGGAGGTAGACCGGGAGTCGTTCGCCGCGGCCGCCGAGGTCGCTGTCGCCTGCGGCTGGCGCTACGCGGTGGCTGCCCGCTGGCGCGAGCACGCTTTCGCGGGCCTGGACGCGACGGCGTCGCGTCGGCGGCTGAGGTCTGATCCGCTGGGTCTTCGCCAGTGCTGCTTGCCGGGGCTGCGGGCGCCGAGAACATCAGATGGAACGGCCAGAGGGCGCTTCCAACACCCGCGGCCCGCGAGTGGGAGATCTTTCGAACGGAACCGGAGGAGACCGCACTGAAGCCGGGCGATACCTGGCTGGTGGGTATCCCCGCGACCGTGGTGCACGTCCAGGCGGTCCACCGCTTCGATCCGCCCCTGGTTGTCCGGTGCCCCTGAACCTTGACCGTTTGCCACTGAAGTCTGACCGGTGGCCGAGGCACGCAACAGGGAGCAGACCAAGCGCATTCGATCAGGCCACTGCGTCGCCCTCTTCCTGAGCATCGGCGAAGATCCCGTCCTCAGCAGGTGCAAGGCTGCGGGCCCACGGGCGGGCGATCCTGAGCCCGCCCTCGGTCCGCCAGGGCGGGAAACCGGCTGATCTTCTGCGGCAGTGGACGGCGCCGTTCGACAACCTTCCGAGCTGAGGCACGCGCTTGCCCTCCCCGGCGGGTCAGTGGCGTCGCATGCCCAGCGGCACATACAGAGTGCTACCGCTTGCACACCTAACGTGGCACACCTAGCTTCGTAATCAGCGGAAACCACCCGCTCTTCGTTCGATCTGCATAGCTGATGGAGTCCTGCCAATTCCAGGTGATTCCATTAGTTTCGCTGCCAGCCATGTGCCACCTAGTCGACCATGCTACCGCACGACCTGATTGTGGGCTGCACCGAAATCCAAGGAGAAGGTTATGAAGAAGACAGTCCTCGTCATGGCGGGCGTGGCAGTGGCTACGGCATTCTCAGCAGTGCCCAGCCAGGCAGCCCAGTCCGTACTCGTTGTGGATGACAACGGGGTGCAATGCCCGGGCGCACCTTTCACCACGATCCAGGCAGCGATTACTGCGGCCTCACCAGGAGATGTGATCAGGGTCTGTGCCGGAACATACAACGAGGTTGTCACCGTGAACAAGGCGAATTTGCAGTTGATCGGACCGGCCGCCGCCCCCACAGGGACAGCGTGCCGCCAGGCCGGAGCTCCGGATCCGTCCAGACAGGCGATCATTCAGTCGGCGGGCGGTTCAGGCAGTGTCCGCTTGCTGGAGAACGGCATCAGATTCTCCCGCTTCACCGTTCAGAACAACACCTCCAGCTATGGCATCGTCACGAGTGCGACACACTCAGGCCACCAAGTCCGACAGAACATGATCCAGAACAATGTCATCGGAGTCTATTTCCACTCCAGCGGCACAATCCTTTCCGAGGTTGAACAGAACTGCATCCGCCAGAACAATCAACCAGGTTCTGCAAGTGGCAGCGGAATCTACTCAGACGCGGGCCTGAAAAAGGCGGACATCGAAACAAACACCTTCTCTGGTAACGAAAACTCCGGCGTCCTTCTGGACGCGCTGGCTCCCGGAGAAGTCGACAATGTCAAAGTAAACAGCAATACCTCCCTGGAAGACAGGGCCTTTGCGTTCATCTTCAAGTCCAGCAACTCCAGCGTAGGGAGTAACATCATCCGGGACAACTTTGGCGCCCCCGGGATCTTCTTGGGCGACAACAACACGAACTTGAAGATCACCTCCAACATCATTGAGAGGGGATTTCTAGGCGTGCGGGCCAACGCCTTCGGCCTTTCGCCCAGCACCAACGTCACCATCGCCAGCAACGTCATCAGAAATTCCGAATCAAGCACCGTTGGTCACGGCATCAGTGTGGCAGCGAACTCCCTCACGAACTCCGTCATCTCCGGAAACATCGCCGACGACAACGCGGGCGACGGAATCCGAATCGATGCCGGCGGCAACGGGGGCAACAACATCCGGTCCAACGTCGCCCGCCGCAACGGCATGCTCGACTGCCGCGACAACACCAGCGGCACCGGCACCGATGGCACGGCCAACACCTGGACCGGCAACATTGGTCCGAACGCGGCCCCTCCCGGCATCTGCCTCTAGCCTCGCCCTTTCATCTGGGGATGACTGGCACCCCTTCGACGGTGAGCGGTCGGGCACTCCGACCTGGCCGCTGACGTTGCTCTTCCGCCATGGTGAGTTGACACCGAAGGAAGCCGAAGAGGTCGCCCGGGCAGCGGCGGTCGGTGGACAGATGCGTCGATGTGTCTTGGCGGTCAGCCCGCCCCGCGAGCGCCCCAGGGCGGCAGCCTTCAAGCGGGCCTTGCGGCGTCGGCGGATCCGGCGCCGCTCGAC
>NZ_JACHJG010000013.1 GCF_014203545.1 Streptomyces netropsis | reverse complement strand
ACCCCCGAGGCCCTGGTCGAGTCCGCTCTCTGGGAAGCGTCGCTGTTCGAGGAGCACGGTTTCCGGGACATCAAGATCTCGGTGAAGCACAACGACCCGGTGGTGATGGTCAACGCTTACCGGCAGCTGGCCGCGCAGTGCGACTACCCGTTGCACCTGGGTGTGACGGAGGCGGGTCCGGCGTTCCAGGGCACGATCAAGTCCGCGGTCGCGTTCGGTGCGCTGTTGTCGGAGGGGATCGGTGACACGATCCGGGTTTCGCTGTCGGCGCCGCCGGCGGAGGAGATCAAGGTCGGCATGCAGATCCTGGAGTCCCTCAATCTGCGTCAGCGGCGGCTGGAGATCGTTTCCTGTCCGTCCTGCGGCCGTGCACAGGTGGATGTGTACAAGCTGGCGGAGGAGGTCACCGCGGGCCTGGAGGGCATGGAGGTGCCGCTGCGGGTCGCGGTGATGGGTTGTGTGGTGAACGGTCCGGGTGAGGCGCGTGAGGCGGATCTCGGGGTGGCGTCGGGTAACGGCAAGGGGCAGATCTTCGTGAAGGGCGAGGTCATCAAGACCGTTCCGGAGTCGAAGATCGTGGAGACCCTCATCGAGGAAGCACTGAAGCTCGCCGAGCAGATGGAGAAGGACGGCATCGCCTCCGGGACCCCTGACGTCACCGTCGGCTGACCGGCGAGCATCAAGACGAGAGCGAAGGACGAGGAGGGGCCTGCGTGTCGTTGTTGGAGAACATCCGTGGTCCGCGCGATCTGAAGGCGCTCGACGCGGAGGACCTGACCGAACTGGCCGAGGAGATCCGGCACTTCCTGATCCACGCGGTCGCCAGGACCGGCGGCCACCTGGGGCCGAACCTCGGCGTGGTGGAGCTCTCCATAGCCCTGCACCGCGCCTTCGACTCGCCCGCCGACCGCATCCTGTGGGACACCGGGCACCAGGCCTATGTGCACAAGCTGCTCACCGGGCGGCAGGACTTCTCCAAGCTACGCGGCAAGGGCGGCCTCTCCGGCTACCCCTCGCGTGAGGAGTCCGAGCACGACGTCATCGAGAACAGCCACGCCTCCACCGCGCTCGGCTGGGCCGACGGGCTCGCCAAGGCCAACCAGGTGCTCGGGCACTGGAACCGCCACGTCGTCGCCGTCATCGGTGACGGCGCGCTGACCGGCGGCATGGCCTGGGAGGCGCTGAACAACATCGCCGCGGCCAAGGACCGCCCGCTGATCATCGTCGTCAACGACAACGAGCGCTCCTACGCGCCGACCATCGGCGGCCTCGCCCACCACCTCGCCGGGCTCCGCACCACCGACGGCTACGAACGGGCCCTGTCCTGGGGCAAGGACGTCGTCCAGCGGCTGCCGCTGCTCGGCACCCCGCTCTACGAATCGCTGCACGGTGCGAAGAAGGGCTTCAAGGACGCCTTCGCGCCACAGGGCATGTTCGAGGACCTCGGCCTCAAGTACCTCGGCCCGATAGACGGACACGACATCGGGGCCGTCGAGGAGGCGCTGCGCCGGGCGAAGCGCTTCCACGGTCCCGTGCTCGTGCACTGCCGCACCGAGAAGGGGCGTGGCTACCGGCCCGCCCTGGAGGACGAGGCGGACCGTTTCCACACCGTCGGCGTGATGAACCCGCTGACCTGCGAGCCGCTGGTGCCGGCCGGCGGCCGGTCCTGGACCTCGGTGTTCGGCGACGAGATGCTGCGGATCGGGGCCGAGCGGCCGGACGTGGTGGCGATCACCGCGGCGATGCTGCACCCCGTGGGGCTGACGAAGTTCGCGGCCGCCTACCCCGACCGCGTCTGGGACGTGGGCATCGCCGAGCAGCACGCGGCGACCTCGGCGGCCGGGCTGGCGACGGGCGGGCTGCACCCGGTCTTCGCGGTGTACGCCACCTTCCTCAACCGGGCCTTCGACCAAGTGCTCATGGACGTGGCCCTGCACCAGTGCGGGGTGACGTTCGTGCTGGACCGGGCCGGGGTCACCGGCACCGACGGGCCCAGTCACAACGGCATGTGGGACATGTCGGTCCTCCAGGTCGTCCCCGGGCTGCGGATCGCCGCCCCGCGCGACGCCGACCAGCTCCGCGCCCAGCTGCGCGAGGCCGTCGACGTCCATGACGCCCCGACCGTCGTGCGGTTCCCCAAGGAGACCGTGGGTCCCACCCTCCCCTCCGTGGCCCGGGTCGGTGGCATGGACGTGCTGAGCGCCCCCGAGACCACCCACCCCGATGTACTGCTGGTCGCGGTCGGCGCCATGGCACGCGTCGCCCTCGACGCCGCCGATCTGCTCGCCGCGCGCGGTACCGCCTGCACCGTCGTCGACCCCCGCTGGGTCAAGCCGGTCGACGCGGCGCTGCCCGCGCTCGCCGCGCGACACCGTGTCGTCGCCGTCGTCGAGGACAACAGCCGCACCGGCGGCGTCGGCTCGGCGATCGCGCAGACGCTGCGCGACGCCGACGTCGACCTGCCCGTGCGGACCTTCGGCATCCCCGAGCAGTTCCTGCCGCACGCCAAGCGCGGCGAGGTGTTGGCGGACCTGGGTCTCACCCCCGCCGAGATCGCCGGCCGGATCAGCGCCGCGCTGGTCCGCCGGGCGGCCGCCCCGGTCACGGAGGAGAAGGACGCATGACGGACGAGACACGCGACTTCGACCTCGCCCGGCTCCTGGCGGAGCGCGGCGGCGAGCGGTACGACCTGCACGCCCGGTACCTCAACCACCAGCTCCCGCGCATGCTGCACACCATCGGCTTCGACAAGATCTACGAACGGGCCGAGGGCGCGTACTTCTGGGACGCGGACGGGCAGGACTACCTCGACATGCTCGCGGGCTTCGGGGTGATGGGCCTCGGCCGGCACCACCCCGTCGTACGCAAGGCGCTGCACGACGTCCTCGACGCCTCCCTCGCCGACCTCACCCGCTTCGACTGCCAGCCGCTGCCCGGCCTCCTCGCCGAGAAGCTGCTGTCGTACGCACCGCACCTGGACCGGGTGTTCTTCGGCAACAGCGGCACCGAGGCCGTCGAGACGGCCCTGAAGTTCGCCCGCTACGCCACCGGCAGGCCCAGGATCCTGTACTGCGCGCACGCCTTCCACGGGCTGACCGTCGGCTCCCTGTCCGTCAACGGCGAGGGCGGCTTCCGCGACGGCTTCGCCCCCCTGCTGCCGGACACGGCGATCCCGCTCGGCGACCTCGACGCCCTGGAGCGGGAGCTGGAGCGCGGCGACGTGGCCGGCTTCGTGGTCGAGCCCATCCAGGGCAAGGGCGTCCTCGAACCGCCGGCCGGATTCCTGCGGACCGCACAGGACCTGCTGCGCCGGCACAAGGCGCTGCTGATCGCCGACGAGGTGCAGACCGGCATGGGGCGCACCGGCGAGTTCTTCGCCTACCAGCACGAGACGGGGCTCGAACCGGACCTGGTGTGCGTGGCCAAGGCGCTCTCCGGCGGCTATGTGCCGGTCGGCGCGACCCTCGGCAAGGACTGGATCTTCAAGAAGGTCTACTCCTCCATGGACCGGGTGCTGGTCCACTCGGCGAGCTTCGGGTCCAACGCGCAGGCCATGGCGGCCGGGCTCGCGGTGCTCGCCGTGATGGAGGACGAACAGGTCGTGGCCAACGCCCGGCAGACCGGTGACCTGCTACGGACCCGGCTGGCGGCGCTCGTCGAGAAGTACGAGCTGCTGCACGAGGTGCGTGGGCGCGGCCTGATGATCGGCATCGAGTTCGGCCGGCCCAAGTCGCTCGGACTGCGGAGCCGTTGGACGATGCTCCAGGCCGCGCGGAAGGGGCTGTTCGCGCAGATGGTGGTGGCGCCGCTGCTCCAGCGGCACCGCGTCCTCACCCAGGTCTCCGGTGACCGCCTGGAGGTCATCAAGCTGATCCCGCCGCTGATCATCGGCGAGCGGGAGGTGGACCGGTTCCTGGACGCCTTCACGGCCGTCATGGACGACGCCCACGGTGGCGGCGGGCTGATGTGGGAGTTCGGGCGGACCCTGGTCAAACAGGCGGTCGCGGGCCGCTGACGGCTGCGGGGGAGCCCCCCCGCAGCCGGGAGCGGGGTCAGTCGGTGAGCAGCCGCTCCCGCAGCCGCTCGCGCGTACCCGCCGTGAGCCCGAGGCCCTCGGCGAGATAGCGCTCGGTCGTCCCCCATGTCTCCTCGATGGCCGTGAACGCGGCGGCCAGGTACTCGGCCCGGGCCTCGAACAGCGGCGAGAGCAGCTCCATGACCTCGGGGGACGTACCGCCGGGCGCGCCCTCGCCCCTTCGCACCCGGTAACGGCGGTGCGGCGCGTTCGACTCCAGGTAGTCCGCCTCGATGGCCTCGCGCGAGGCGCCGAGCGCGAGCAGGGTCACCGCGATGGACAGCCCCGCCCGGTCCTTGCCGGCGGCACAGTGCATGAGCGCGGGGACGCTGTCCTCGGCGAGGGCGTGCACCACCCGGCTGTGGTCCTCGGTGCGGGTGGTGATGATCTCGCGGTACGTGGCGGACATCCGGCCGGCGGCCCGGCCCTCGGACAGGATCGACCGCAGCAGATCCAGGTCGCCGTCGCGGACCATCCGCCAGAACTCGGTGCCGTCCGCCGGGTCGGTCAGCGGGATGTTCACGTTCCGCACCCCGGTGAGGGCGACGTCCTCGCCCTCCAGCGCGATGTCGGCGGCGTTGCGGAAGTCGAAGATCGTGTGCAGCCCCAGCGAGTCGAGGAAGCGTGCGTCGTCCTCGGTCGCGTGGGCGAGGTGGCCGCTGCGGAAGAGGACGCCGGGTCGGACCCGCCGCCCGTCGGCGGCCGGCAGACCGCCGAGATCACGGAAGTTGCGCACCCCCGCCAGCTCCGGCTCGGTCGACGGGATCTGCGGCGTCTGCGTCACGGGCGCTCTCCTCTGGTCCGGCTGTCGACGCTGCTCGTCGACGAAGCGGCCCAACGACCTTACGACACCCTATTCACGGTGGGATCGGCCCGTACGGGAGCCGTGACGCCGTATTCCGCCTTGGCCGACTTTGTCGGGGTGGGATACATCACGGCACGTCAACCCTTGGTTACGGTGGCGTAAGTCACTCAGCGAGGTGAAAGATGTGCTGACGTGGCAGACGATTCGGAATCATTCAGCAAGGGCGCGATCGGGTCGTACGCAGCCGTCGGGGACAGCTTCACCGAAGGCGTCGGCGACCCTGGGCCGGACGACACCTTCATCGGCTGGGCCGACCGACTGGCCGTACTCCTCTCGGACCAGCAGGCGGAACACTCCTTCAGATACGCCAACCTCGCGGTCCGCGGCAGACTTCTCGACCAGATCGTCGAAGAACAGATCCCCCGGGCGAAGGAGCTGGCGCCGGACCTCGTCACCTTCTGCGCCGGGGGCAACGACATCCTGCGGCCGGGCAGCGACCCCGACGACGTGGCCGAGCGCTACGAGGCGGCCGTCGTCGAGCTCGCGGGTTCCGTCGGCACGGTCCTGCTGTGCACCGGCTTCGACACCCGCGGCGTTCCCGTCCTGCGCCATCTGCGGGGCAAGATCGCGACGTACACCGCGCACGTGCGGGCCATCGCCGACCGGCACGACTGCCCGGTCCTCGACCTGTGGTCGCTGCGCTCGGTCCAGGACCGGCGGGCGTGGAGCGACGACCGGCTGCACCTCTCGGCGGACGGGCACACGCGCGTCGCGCTGCGGGCCGCCCAGGTCCTCGGGCTCCAGGTGCCGGCCGATCCCGACCAGGCCTGGCCGGAAGAGGGACACCGCTCGCCCGCCGAGGTGCGCCGGGACAACATCCACTGGGCGCGCGAGCACCTCGTGCCATGGATCGGCCGACGGCTGCGCGGGGAGTCCTCGGGGGACCATGTGGAGGCCAAGCGGCCGGACTTGCTGCCGCTGTAACCACCGCACCCGCAGCCCGGTCCTCGGTGAGGGGCTCGTACGGAAAGACAGGTCCGTACGGCTCAGTGGAGGATCCGGCGGTGCGACAGGTCGGCCCAGACGACACGGCCACGGCCGCTGTCGTCGGGCCGCACCCCCCAGGCCTCGGACACCGCGCCGACCAGCAGCAGACCGCGTCCGCTCTCCTCGTCCGCGCCGCTGCACCGCGCCCGGGGCTCGGTGGGGGTGTGCCCCTGGTCGGCGATCTCTATGCGCAGCCGTGCGCCGCTGATCCGCAGTTGACAGCTGACCTTGTCGCTGTCGGTGTGCCGTACGGCGTTGGTGAAGAGCTCCGACACCACCAATTGGGCGTCGTCGCACGCCACTTCGTCGATGCCCCACTCCCGCAGCCGCGCGAGGACTCGTCTTCGCGCCTCCGCCACCGAGGTGTTGAGGGCCGGGAAATGAAAGGCGTCTTGCAGACGCTCGGCGATGGAACTGCCGCAGCGCCCGAACGGGGGGGCGTCATGGGAGGGGACCACTCCGCAACTATGTGCGATACGCGTTGGGTGTGGCAAGGTTCAATCTGTAAATTGCAGAATCGTAAGGACAGTCTGTCGGCTCCACAGGTCGCGTGGCACACTGCTGGCATATGACAGCAGTTGGAGGGGGTGGACAGTGGCGGACGCGCGCGGTGTAGGCGCCCCGACTGTCCTGCGAGTCGTGCTCGGCAAGCGGCTGCAGGATCTCAGAGAGAAGGCCGGGCTCTCCTTCGAGGAGGCGGGCCGCGCCCTCGACGTCACGCACGCCACCGTCCGGAGAATGGAAAAGGCCGAGGTCGGCCTGAAGATTCCGTACGTGGAGAAGCTGCTGGGGGTCTACGGCGTCACCGACCCGGCGGAGGTCGAGGGCTTCCTCACCCTCGCCCGGGAAGCCAACCGCCCCGGCTGGTGGCACCGCTTCCGTGACGTCCTGCCGGAGTGGTTCAGCGCGTTCGTCTCTCTGGAGGGAGAGGCCAACCTCATCCGCGCCTACGAACCGCACTACGTCCCCGGCCTGTTGCAGACGGAACAGTACGCCCGCGCCGTGCTCCGCGCCGGAATGCCCCACGCGCCCGACGCCGACATCGACCGGGCGGTGGCCGTCCGCCGCGAGCGCCAGAGCCTGCTCAGCCGGGACCGGGCGCCGCTGCTGTGGGTGGTGATGGACGAGACGGTGCTGCGCCGGCCGATCGGCGGGCCCGGTGTGATGCGCGAGCAGATCGCCCACCTCGTCGAGGCGACCGCACTGCCCAACGTACGACTGCAGATCATGCCGTTCGCCGCCGGACCGCACCCGGCGATGTACGGACCGTTCCATATCTTCCGGTTCCCGCTCCCCGAGCTACCGGACATCGCGTACGCGGAAAACCTCGTCGGGGCCTCCTACTTCGACCAGCGTGACGATGTCTCGGCCTTCCTGGAGGCGCTGGACCGGATGTGCGCGCAAGCCGCGCCGGCACAGACCACCGAGGCCTTCCTGGGTGGCATTCGTAAGGAGATCTGAACCATGGATCGCATCTACAACGGCATGCGGGCCACCGACCTCGGCACCGAGGGCTGGAGCAAGCCGTGGAGCGGCGGCAACGGAGGCAGCTGCGTCGAGGTCATGCGCCTGGGTGACGGCCGGGTGGCCGTCCGCCAGTCCACCGACCCGGCGGGCCCCGCTCTGATCTACACGCACCACGAGATGGAGACGTTCATCCGCGGCGCGAAGGCCGGCGAGGCCGACTTCCTGCTCGCCGGACCGAGCGTCAGCGGCGAGTGAAGCGGCCCCGCCGGCGAACACGGCGGGGCGGCACCGGCACAACCGGCACCGAAGGTCATGCGTACCGAAGGGAACAACCGCGTGAGCGAGCAGGGATTCACGGCCGACCAGATCGACACCAGCCGGCCGCACCCGGCCCGGATGTACGACTACTACCTCGACGGCTGGGACAACTACGAGGTCGACCGGCAGGCCGCCGAGCGCGTCATCGAGGCCCACCCCCAGGTCCGTCTCTCCGCCCGCGCGAACCGCGCCTTCCTGCGCCGGGCCGTGCGCGAGGTGGTGGGCGGCGGCATCCGCCAGATCATCGACGTCGGCACGGGCATACCCACCTCGCCCAACACCCACGAGGTGGCCCGGGAGGTGGCGCCCGACGTCAAGGTGGCCTACGTCGACAACGACCCGATCGTCGCCACCCATGCCGGGGCGAAGCTGACGAACGCGGGCGGCGCCGGATTCGCCCTCGGCGACGTCCGCGACCCCGGGGCGATCCTCGCCGACCCGGTGGTCCGCGGACTCATCGACTTCGACCGCCCGGTGGCCCTGCTGCTCGTCGCCGTCCTGCACTTCGTCAAGGACGAGGAGGACCCGGCGGGCATCGTCGCCGCCTTCGCCGAGGCGCTGCCGTCCGGCAGCTGCCTCGTGCTCTCCCACGCCACCGGCGAACCCTACGAGGCGTACGAGGCGGGCCGCACGGACGAGGTGGCCCGGGACGGCGTCCTCGACGTCTACAAGAACGCCACCGCCACCTTGAACCTGCGCGGGCGCACTGAGATCGCACCGCTCTTCGGCGGGTTCACCCTCCTCGACCCCGGACTGGTCCGGGTACCGCTGTGGCGCCCGGACGGGCCGGTGCCGGGCGCCGAGGAACTGAGCAACACCATCTTCTACGGGGGAGTCGGGCGCAAGGCCTAGCGGGACGCCCCCGCCGGGACGTCACAGCTGTCCTTGAAGCCCTGGCTGCTCAGCCCGAGGGCCGCGTTGACGCGCGAGCGGAGGTTCTCGACCGCGACCATCGCGGTCAGCTCGACCAGCCGCTCGTCGCCGAGGCGCTGCCGCAGCCGGTCGACCAGGTCGTCCTCGACCGTCGGCGGGGTCGCGGTCATCGCCTCGGCGTACTCCATGACGTCCCGCTCCAGCGGGGTGTAGACCTCGCTCTCCCGCCACCTGGGCACGTCGTGCAGCTTCTCGTGCGGCATTCCGTGCCTGCGGTTCTCCCAGTAGCCGAAGTCCACGCACCACGAGCAGCCGATGGCCGACGCCGACGTCATCACCGCGAGGGCCTTCAGCCCCGGGTCGAGCTTCTTCCAGCGGGCCACCGACAGCTCGAAGCGGGACGTGCCGATCAGCACCCGACGGTGGTGGGCGTAGGCCATCAGCGGTTCGAGGACCTTCCCGTAAGCGCGCTTCGAATACCACTCCAGCACGCGGATCAGCGGGGTGCGGGGCGGGTCGAGGGGGATGCGGGCCATGGCGGGTACCTCCGGTGGTCGCTGCGGTGTCGTCCGGTGGCGGCCGCTGCCGCGGTCGCCTCTGCCCGTACGACGGACGGGACGTGCGCGTTCGTGACATCCGGGCGGGGAAGACGGGAAAAGACTTTCCCGGACCGCCACGGACCCCGGCCTACGCTGGGGGACATGCACGACGAGCTGTTCCCCCGCCCCGCCGCCGAGATCGCCCCGGGCGCCGTGCACATCCCCGGCTGGCTCGACGACGCCGCGCAGCGCCGCCTGCTGGCCGACTGCCGGCAGTGGGCGAAGCCCCCGGCGGGCCTGCGGACCGTGCGGATGCCGAGCGGCGGTGAGATGTCCGTGCGGTCGTTCTGCCTGGGCTGGCACTGGTTCCCCTACGGCTACGCCCGCACCGTCGTCGACGGCGACGGCTCACCCGTCAAACCCTTCCCGGGCCGGCTCGGCGAGCTGGCCCGGGCGGCGGTGGCGCGCGCCTACGGACGGCAGGCGGCGGCACCGGAGTACGACATCGCGCTCGTGAACTTCTACGCGGCGGGCTCGCACATGGGCCTGCACCGGGACGCCGACGAGAAGTCCGACGCGCCGGTCGTCTCGCTCAGCCTCGGGGACACCTGCGTCTTCCGGTTCGGGCACCCGGGCGGCCGGACCCGGCCCTGGACCGACGTCGAACTGCGCAGCGGTGATCTCTTCGTCTTCGGCGGCCCTTCCAGGCTCGCCTACCACGGCGTCCCCCGCACCAGGCCGGGCACCGCGCCGCCCGGCCTGGGCCTGACCGGCCGGCTCAACATCACCCTGCGCGTCAGCGGGCTGTGAACGCCCTCCGGAGCGGGCGCGCGCCGGAAAATTGACGTGCGCGCCGGGCGCCGAGCCTGCACAGTGGGTTCCCGGTACGGACGCCGCCGTCCGGGCCCATAAGTCAACGGGGGTGGGCCCGGGCGGTGACGTCCAGGTGTACGCGCAGCTCAGCGGCCCGGCGCGTGGGATGGATCACCGTGTGCTCCGGCCGCTCGGGCAGATAATGGGGTGACCTGCCCTCCCCCGTGGCCCGCACGGCACGGGGGCGCCCCCATCGTCTTGGAGGTGCCGTGACCGGCTCCCGACCGCACAGCTCACCGCTCGACTCTCTGCGCCCGGCCGCCTTCGGGGCGGATCCGTCCGGGGAGCGGATGGCGCGCATCCGGCGGTCGCCGCACTTCGCCGACGGCCGGTTCGTCAATCCGGTGGCGGCCGACCGGACCCCGTCCGGCTCCATGCTGAAGTTCCTGCCCACCTACTTCCGCAGGGACGAGCGCGTCCGCAGAGCCCCCGCCGGGCCGGTGCCCGTGCACCCCACGACCATCGCCGACCTCGCGGACCCCGCCGCCTCCGGGCTGCGCATCACCTGGATGGGCCACTCCAGCGTCCTCGCCGAGATCGACGGCCGCCGACTGCTGTTCGACCCGGTGTGGGGCGAGCGCTGCTCGCCGTTCGACTTCGTGGGGCCCAAGCGCCTGCACCCGGTGCCGGTGCCGCTGGCCGAGGTCGGGCCGGTCGACGCGGTGATCATCTCCCACGACCACTACGATCACCTGGACCTGCCGACGGTCAAGGCCCTGGCCCGGGCCGGCACGCGCTTCGTCGTGCCGCTCGGAGTCGGCGCCCACCTCGAGCACTGGGGGGTGTCCGCCGACCGGGTGACCGAGCTCGACTGGCACGAGTCGACCCAGGTCGTCGAGGGCCTCACGCTCACCGCCACCCCCGCCCGACACTTCTGCGGCCGGGGGCTGCGCAACACCCAGCACACCCTGTGGGCCTCCTGGGTGGTCACCGGCCCCGAACACCGGATCTTCCACAGCGGTGACACCGGTTACTTCCCGGGCTTCGCGGACATCGGCGCCCAGTACGGGCCCTTCGACGTCACGATGGTGCAGATCGGCGCGTACAGCGAATTCTGGCCGGACATCCACATGACCCCCGAGGAGGGCATGCGCGCCCATCTCGACCTGCAGGGCGGCGTGCCCCACGGGTTCATGCTGCCGATCCACTGGGGGACCTTCAACCTCGCACCGCACCCCTGGGAGGAGCCCGCAGAGGGGACGCTCGCCGCGGCGCACCGTGCCGGTGCGACGGTGGCCACCCCCCGTCCCGGGCAGCCGTTCGAGCCCGCCGCCGGGCCGCGGGTGGACCCGTGGTGGCGCACGGTCGCGGTACGGCCGGCCGGCGGCTGGGCCGACATCGGGGACGGCGCGGCGAACGGTGTCGAGGACGACGCCGAGGTCATTCTGCAGGCGTAGCAAGCCTGTTGGCGGCGGCCGGGCAGGTGGCGGTTTCTCACCAGGATGCGTACGGGCCTCTTGTGGCGTGAGCGGAAGGGCCGCTTCAATGGCGCCGATGGTTAGGAAAGCTTCCTAACAGCCGATCGGGAACGGAGCTCCGCATGCCCGCGCGCACCTCGAAGAGGATCCCTGTGTCCGGCCGACTCGCCCTCGTGGGTCTGGCCGCCGCGATCCCCACCGCCCTGATGCTCACCGGGGTGGACCAGGCGTCCGCCACCGCGACCTCCACCGCCCCCGCCCCCCGGGCCACCTCCCACACCCTGGCGGCGGGCACCGACCTGAACGACCCGTACAAGAAGGACATCGCCATGCGGCTGGTGTCGAGCGCGGAGAACTCCTCGCTCGACTGGCGCGCCCAGTTCACCTACATCGAGGACATAGGCGACGGCCGCGGCTACACCGCCGGCATCATCGGCTTCTGTTCCGGCACCGGCGACATGCTCGACCTCGTCGAGCGCTACACCAAGCAGAAGCCCGACAACCCGCTGGCCAAGTACCTCCCCGCGCTGCGCAAGGTCAACGGCAGCGACTCGCACGCGGGCCTCGGCAAGCCCTTCGAGGACGCCTGGAAGAAGGCCGCCCAGCACAAGGCCTTCCAGGACGCGCAGGAATCCGAGCGCGACCGCGTCTACTTCGACCCCGCGGTCAAGCAGGCCAAGGCCGACGGCCTGCGCGCACTCGGCCAGTTCGCCTACTACGACGCGATCGTCATGCACGGCCCCGGCAGCAGCAAGGACAGCTTCGGCGGCATCCGCAAGGCCGCACTGGCCAAGGCCAAGCCCCCGGCGCAGGGCGGCGACGAGAAGACCTACCTGGGCGCCTTCCTCGACGCCCGCAAGAAGGCCATGCAGAGCGAGGAGGCGCACAGCGACACCAGCCGCGTCGACACCGCGCAGCGCGTCTTCCTCAACAACGGCAACTTCGACCTCAAGCCGCCGCTGAAGTGGAAGGTCTACGGCGACTCGTACGAGATCAACGAGTAGCCGGCGGACCCGCGCACCCTCCGCCGAGGGTGCGCGGGCAGCCATCGGTCAGAGCGTGTCCATGTCGCAGCAGGAATCGCGGCGCAACTGCCGCCCCACCGCGAGCCAGTCCTCCTGCCGGACCCCCGCGCGCGGGGCCGGGACCCCCGCCGGCTCGTACGCACCGACCAGCCGCGCCTGCTCGAACGGCACCCCGCCCCGCAGCACCGACTCCGTGCGGACGAGCGAGTCGAAGTCCGTGAACGGATCACCGTCGATCACCGTCGCGTCGGCGAACTTGCCGACCTCCAGGGTGCCCAGATCCCGCTCCGCGCCGAGCGCCCGCGCGGGCAGCACCGTCGCGGTGCTCAGCGCCTGGGCCGCCGACAGCCCGAAGCGGTGCAGGGCCCGCAGCCCCAGATGCAGGGACAGCCCGACCGGCACCAGCGGGGCGTCCGTGCCGAGCGCCACGATCCCGCCACCGGCCAGCACCCGCCGGTAGACCCCGATCTCCCGCTCCAGCGTCGCCAGCTGGTCGGCGGTCGGCCGCGCCGCCGCCGTCTGCCGGACGACCGCGAGGTCCCACGGCGGCATCAGCCGGGTGACCCGGGGGTCCTGCGCCAGGTCCGGGTCGTCGCCCAGCAGGGGAACGGACGTGAACATCGTGGCGACCAGGTGGAAGTCCGTGGCGGTATAGATCTCCGTCAGGTCCTGGTAGGCCTGCCCGGCCGCGGTCGTGGCGTGCCCGAACTCCAGCCGCTGCGTGGCCTGGAGGTGCGTCGTCAGGTCCTGCCCGAGCTGGACGCCCGGCGAGCACAGATGGCTGCCGGCCCGGACGCCGAGCCGCTCGTGCGCGAACCGCGCCGCCTCCTCCATCACCCAACCCGGCGCCCTGACATACGTCTTGACGAAGTCCCAGTCCAGGGCGGCGGCACGGGTCAGCGACCGGCGCAACCCCTCCTCGGTGCGGTGCGCGCGCCCCATGCTGTACGCCACCCGGGCCCCGTCCAGCAGCTCACCGGTGGCCAGCAGCCGCGGCCCGGCGAGCTCGCCCGCCGCGACGGCCTCCCGGATCCGCGCCTGCTCGTAGGCGAAGCCGCCGAAGGAGACCGCGGTGGTGATCCCGTAGGCCAGCTGCAGCGCCGTCTGCCGGCCGCCGTAGGTGTTCTGGTAGGGGTGCGTGTGGGTGTCCCACAGCCCCGGGATCACGGTCCGCCGCGACGCGTCGACGGTCCGCAGCGCCGCCCGCCGCGCCCGGTGCGGCTCGACGGCGGCGATGCGCCCGCCCCGCACGACGATGTCGACGTCCTCGCGGACGGCCTTGCCCGTGCCGTCCCAGAACTTCCCGGCCCGCACGACGGTGTCGGCGGGCGTGAGACGGCGGTAGTCGAGCGGGACGGGAACGGTGCGCGCCGGGCCGTTCGCCTTGCCGCCCGTGACGTCGAGCAGCCGCAGCCGCCCGGCCGAGAGGTAGAGCAGCTTGCGCGAGTCCGCGGACCACGAGGGGTGGTCGGCGGCCTCGTCGGTGATCCGGCGGGCCTCGCCGTCGGGGGTCCCGTCGGGCCGTACGGGCAGCAGCCACAGCGCGGATTCGACGATCACCGCCATCAGGCGGCCGTCGGGCGACCAGACGGGGCCCGAGTCGTAGCGGTCGGCGATCGAGGTGTGCGGGGCGACGGGGTGCAGCCGGGCGGCGCCGGTGGTGGTGTCGACGACCCGGATCAGGTTGTAGCCCTCACGGAATCGCTGGTTGAGGCGGTTGCGGTCGCAGAACGCGACATGGCGGCCGTCGGGCGCCCAGCTGGGCCGCCCGGGCAGCCCGCCGCCGCCCATGGGGGCCGCCAGCACCCGCTCCGTACCGGCGGCGAGGTCCCGCACGAGGAGGTTGCCGGAGAGGTCCAGGCAGGCCAGCCGCTTGCCGTCCGGCGAGAGCGCCGGATACGCGCGCCCGCCGTCGGCCAGCACGGTCTCCTTGCCGGAGGCGAGGTCGTGGCGGCGCACCGCCGGCAGCCCGCCGCGGTCGTCGGTATAGACCAGCGCCCGCCCGTCGTGGGTCCAGGTCGGGGCCAGCAGATAGCGCGTGGGGTCCGTCCGCACCACGCGACGCGGCGCCCGGCCGCCGGAGACGTCGGCCACCCAGAGCGAGTTGAGCGCGGCGAACACCACCTGCCGGGCGTCCGGCGACAGCGCCGGCAGGTGCACCGCCCGCACCCGGCGCACGACGCCGCCCTCGAAGTCGTACCGCTTGCCGCGGTAGCGGGGGCGGTCGACGGGCAGAGGAGCGGTGAAGGCGATGGTGTCGGCGGTGTCGGCCTCGCGGTTCGCTCCGGGCCGCGCGGGGCGGACGATCCGGAACTGACCGCTCACCGTCAGCAGCAGCTCGTCGCGCGACACCCACCGCGGCGGAACCGGCTCCACGTCCCCGTCCACCGCCACCACGGCCCCGTCCACGACGAGCACGCAGGAGGCGGTGGGCGCGGCCGTCGTCCGCAGATAGGCCAGCTTCCCGGCCGGTGACACCGCCGGCGTCATCACCTGCGCCGCGGCGCTCTCGACGTGCTCGACCCGTACCGGCCCCTGCCCGTCCGACGGCACGGAGGCGACCGTCCGGGCCTCCAGCGCCGCCCCGGCGACCTTGGCGCGGACGAAGAGCAGCCGGGACCCGTCCGGGGACCAGACGGGGTCGAAGTCCTCCCAGGCCCCGTCCTGCGCCGGCCCCTCCTGCCCGGGCAGCCCGGTGACCCGGGTGAGCGCACCGGTACGGACGTCGATCACCCACACGCGGTACGGGCTGCCCGCCACCGGGTCCCCGTCGCGCTCGGAGGCGAAGGCGATCCGGGTGCCGTCCGGCGACCAGGACGGCCCGCGGTCGTCCCAGGGCCCGTCCGTGAGCTGCCGGAGCCCGGAGCCGTCGGTGCGGCAGGTCCACAGATGGAAGCCGCCGCCCCGGTAGGCGCAGACCGCGAGGTGCTTGCCGTCCGGGGAGTGCACCGGGCGCGTGGGCTCGAGGTCGGCCGGGGTGATGGCGACGGCCTCCCCACCCGCGCGGGGAATGGACCACAGGACGTTCTGCACCTCGGCGACCAGCCGGTCACCGGCGGGCGAGAGCGACGCCGAACCGTTCGTGGCGGCGGTGAAGGAGAACGTGACCTTGCGCGTGGCGGCCTCACCGGAAGCGAGACCGGGCACCGCGGCCACCGCGTCCACAGGGAGCGCGGCGGCCGCGCCGGCCACGGCGGCGGTGCCAGCGGTGGCCTGCAGGAATCTGCGCCGGGAGAGGGCGGAAGGGGTAGCGTCCGCCGGGCCGGTGGTGTCCAACTGTCCTCCTGGTGCGGGGGAGTTGCGCGGTGCGGGAGCTGAAAACGAGAGGCTTGATACTTGCACGCCACACCGGTCCAAGGTCAACACCGCGCGGCCCCCGAGCTCGCTCCGGCGCTGCCGCCGGTGCGGGTGCCGGTGCCGGGGGCTACGGTCGTTCGTATCCGCACCGGACGGGCCGGCGGGGTCGGGCCCGCGCCGGTGGTCCTGCCGTCGGAGAGAGACGGGCGATCATGGTCACTGCCGAGGACGTACGCACGATCGCGCTCTCCCTGCCGGAGACGGCGGAGAAGCTCGCCTGGGGGATGCCCACGTTCCGGGTGGGCGGGGCGGCCGGGAAGAGCGGCAAGTCCGGAAAGATCTTCGCTGCGCTGGCGGACGACGACGCGTCGCTGGGCGTGAAGTGTCCGCGCGAGGAGCGGGCGGAGCTGATCGCGACGGAGCCGGCGAAGTTCTTCGTCCGCCCCGGCCACGACGACAACTACGACTGGCTGCGGGTGCGCCTCGCCGCGATCGAGGACACCACGGAGCTGCGCGCGATCCTCCTCGACGCCTGGCGCCGGACCGCGCCCCGCTCGGTCGTCGACGCGCACGGCGGGGCGGGGGAGGCGGTGGCGGAGGGGGAGGGGTGAGGGGTGGGGTGTGGGGTGGGGTGAGGGGCCGGCTGAGTGCGCGGCCTGTCGGCCCTCGGCTTCTCAGATCCCCCCGGCTTTGAAGACGTCCTGCTCGATGAGCAGCTTGTCGATCCGCGCCTTGTCCACGCGGTTGGTCACCTCCTCGACCTCCTGCCGGTCCCGCACGCATTTGGCCAGCGTGAACGCGGACGAGACCACGAAGATCAGCCCCAGCCCCAGGAACGCCCGCTCCCACGCCCCCACGGGCAGCTTCGCGATCCCCACGGCCAGCGCGACCAGGGACAACCCGAACGAGAGCGCGGCCTGCACGAAGAAGGCCGTGGTCGTCGGCCGCTGTATCGATGGAGTGCTCATGCGCGTAGCGTGTCCGCGCCCTGACCCCGAGCGCATGAGTACGGCTACTCATCTCCGTGGGCCGCCGGTCCCGATCATGCTCCGGCCGGGCCCCGGATCCGTCTCCGGATCGATCTCCGGATCCGTCTCCATCCGAGGTCAGAGGCTCGCGAAAGCCGTGCGCGACCACCGGCTGAAGTGCGGTATTGTTCTCATGCGCGGTCGGCGAGGGCGAAAGCCCGGGCCGGTTGAGCATCGGGACGTGGCGCAGCTTGGTAGCGCACTTGACTGGGGGTCAAGGGGTCGCAGGTTCAAATCCTGTCGTCCCGACCAGCGTTTTCGCAGGTCGGAGCCCGTTTTCGCAGAGATGCGGAGGCGGGCTTTCGGGTTTTTCGGGGCGGGGTGGACTCGCTGTGGTCGCCGCCAGTAAAGGCGGAGCAGGCGGCGGGGGCGCCGCCCGGGTTCCGGCAGCACCGCCAAGCCCGGCGACGACATCCACATGCTCTTCTACCAGGGCGAGTTCTGCGCGATGCTCTACAGCAACGACGACCTCAAGAACTGGCTTCCCGTCCTCGCGGACACCCCCATCGGCTTCGCCGGTATGCACTACCTGGGCGTGGACGGCCTCCAGGCCGCCTATGGCCACATCGAGAAGTCCACCGTCAACGTCGGCTGACCCCCACCGCACGCGCGGACGCATGGTCCGCCCCTCGGATGGCCGCCCCGGAGCCGGCGCCGGTGCGGCCTGGCAAAGGCGCACGGGGCATTGAGGACGGCATTGATCTACAGCCGTGCCAATTGCTCGGCATCCCCTCGCCCCCGGTCGCAGAAGGCCACGCAGTGTGGTGACGTCGGTGCGCACGTCAGGATGGACTGCGCGTTCGCGCATCGCTCGCGTCGGGCCGGGCAGTACTGCCTCATGATGGCGATACCGCGCGACATACGAAGCAGGATCGAAGCGCCGCACATCTGGTACGTCGCCACGGTCAATCCTGACGGGTCACCGCACGTCAGCCCCATGTGGGTGGGGCTCGACGGAGACCTGCTGATGTTCAACACCGCCATCGGCCGGATCAAGGAACGCAACCTGCGCCGCGAACCGCGGGTGTGTCTGTCCCACGCCGACCCGACGGATCCCTACGACCGCGTGCAGATCCGCGGCATCGCCGTCCGCTTCGTGGAAGGCCCGGAAGCGGACCGGAACATGGACCGGCTGGCCCGCACCTACGTGGGCACCGAGCAATTCGAATGGGGGATCCCGGGCGAGCAGCGTGTCATCGTGCTGGTCGAGCCGTCCCGGATCCGCCACGTGACCGGCATCGAGCCCCTCCCGCCCGGGGCGCCAGGAGCAACCGCCCCCTCCGGCCGGCCCTGACGGGCACCCTCGCAAGAGGTTCCCTGCGTCGCGGCGTGTCCTCGCGTCCCGCGCCCGGGCGTGCGCGCCCCCGAGGCGCGGGGAGCCGGTCGAGGGCTACGGGACCAGCGGCCTGGGTGAGGCGGGCACGGCGGGTTCCGGGGTCGCGGGTGCGTTGTCCTTGGTCGGTGCGGATGCGTTCGCCGTCGCCCTCTTTCGCGTGCGGACGGAGGTGGGGAGCGGGAAGCTGTGCCCGATGGGGGTCAGGAGGAGGAAGAGTCCCGCCCACATGGCGAAGGCGAAGCTCCACAGGCCCATCAACACGGCGATGCCCAGGTGGAACGCGATGCCGAGCGGCAGCAGCACCCATCGCCTGCGCTGCGGCATCAGCAGGGCGGCGGCCAGGGCGAGTTCGAGGGCGACGGGCAGCCAGGTCAGGGCGGCGACGCCGACGGGGGAGTAGACGACCGGGTCGGTCAGGGGGCGCAGCCACTCGGGGAAGCCGAACGAGGAGTTGTTCGCCCAGTAGTACATGGCGCTGCCGTCGGCCCATTCGGTGTGCGGGAGTTTGGCCACGCTCGCCTGGAAGTAGAGGAAGGCCATCTGGAGGCGGGCGATGGTCCATGCGCTGGTGCCGAGCAGGGCCCGGCCGCGGGTGACACGGGTCGTGGGCTCGCCGGCGGTGGAGTCTTCGGTTGTCTGCCAGTGCCAGCGGCGTCCGTCGCCGAGTGCGATCAGTGCCAGGAGCAGGCACAGGATCCAGGTGATCTGGTCGCCGCCGTCTCCGATGGCGATGCCGGAGAAGACACTGAAGCTGATGTAGGCGTGCGGCAGCGCGGTGATCCGTGGCCGCCAGCCGGATGCGACGACCAGCAGGACGGCGACGGACAGCCACCGCAGCAGGTCGAACTGCCCCCGCGGTACGAGGCAGAAGGCGCCGCCTGCCGTCATGCCCTGGCACAAGGGGTATTCGCCGATGGTCACCACGGGGCGGAAGAGGGTGGCCGTGCTGCTGAAGGCCAGGGTGCCGGCCGTGCCGAGGGCGAGCAGGGTGCGGGCGAGCCCGTAGGCGTTGCCCCAGGGCAGCGGGATGCTGCGGGTGCGGGTCAGCATGTGACGTCCAGGGTGAGGAAGCGCTCGGGTGTCGTGCGTTCATCGACGAGATCGCGCCAGGCCCAGGGGACGGGCTTCTCCTGGACGAGCGCGACGCGGCCGCAGACCGTCGGCTCGGGCGAGGGGTTCTCGACCTTCCGGGCGGCCCGGGCGCCTGCCAGGCAGTCGGCGAGCCCCTCCTCGCATTCCTTCCAGTCCTTCTTCTCCGCCAGGTTGAGCAGGAGGGAGATCTCGATGCCCTGGGAGCGGGACGCGCGGTCGAGGCCGAAGGCGTTGTGCGGGCTGGAGTGCGGGGTGAGGGCCAGGGAGGTCCAGGTGCCGTCCGCGGTCCGCCCGTAGGGCAGGACCTCCACGTCCCTGGGGGACTTGGTGAAGAACGCCCAGCCCTGCGGGGCGACGTTGGCGACGGTGGACCGGGCCTGCTTCTGGCCGGGCAGGGACAGCACGTTCTTGGGCACGTGGACCTGAGCCACGTAAAGGACCGCCACGCCCCAGACGGCGACGACGGCGAGCACCGAACGTCCGGATACCTGGACGCGGCGCGGCGAGGTCCCTTGCATGGTTCGGCGGAGGAAGTGGCGGAACCCTGAGGTCCCTTGGGGGCGTGTCACGTCGTCATCCCGGTCGTGGGTGGTCTGGGTGTGGGCCGGGCCACGCCGGCGTGGCCCGGCCCACGGGAGGTGCTGTGCGACCGCGCCTGGATCAGGCGGTCTTGAGGATCTTCGTCACGTTGGCGACGGCTTCGTCGTGGCCGAGAGCGGTGTCGTCGCCCTTGGGCGGCGCGCTCCAGAACCAGTTCTTGGCCTTGACGAAGTTGGCGCCGACCGCGACGGTCACGGTGACCGCGGCGGCCGCGGCCGTCACGGCCGCGGCGATGTGCACGACCGCACCGGCGACGGCGACGAGCGTGCCGCACATCTGGCCGTTCTGGGCCAGCTGCGCGGAGTTCTTGCCGTTCGTGGTCTTGGCTGTCGACAGCAGCTTGGACTGCGCGTCGTTGATGGCGGACTCGACCTTGCGCGGGTCACCGCTGCGGACCTTCTTGGCGAAGGCGGCGAAGAAGCCTGGGTACTTGGCCTCGATGGCCTCGTTGACCGCCTGCGCGACGCGCGCGGAGTCCTTGGCGTCGGCCTTGGCGAGCTCCTGGTGCATCCCGCTGAACATCGGGCTCTTGGCGAGCTCCGCGCCGACCTTGCCCTGGCCGAAGAACAGGCCGTTGAAGACGGCCTTGCCGTCCTGGGTGGCGTTCGGGCCCGGCTTGGCGGGCGCGGACTTGACGGTCTTCGCGTGGTCCGCGCTCGGCGACGCGGCGGCCGTGACGCCGGTGAAGCAGACCGCCGCGGCCGTCAGGCCGCCGACGATCCCGGCGGTGCGCCGGTTCATCTTCATGAGTGTTCCCCCTCGATGGTGGGTGTTCCGGTCCCGCGGCGGTGGAGTGGTCGCTGCCGCGGGACACGTGATCTTCGACGGGGAACTTTTCCATTACCCGGAAGTAAGGTCACCGGTCGTCGAGGGTTTCTTATGTGTTCTTGATGCCGGGAATTGCCCGTCGATGTACGGAAGTTCAGGTTCCGTCGGGCCTCGGTGCCCACACGGGAGTGATCGAGGCGGAAGGGGTAGGGTCACCCCCCGGCGGGACTGCGGCGTTCACGGTCGGCCAGAGCGTTGAGCAGCGCCGCGGCGGTCGCGGCGTCGTCGACGGTGACGACGAACTCGCTGCCTGTCGTCAGCCGAGCGGAGAGGGCGTCACCGGAGCGCAGCACGATGCCACTGGCGCCGGGCCGCGCCCGGTAGCCCCACCCGCCGAAATCGCGGACGGGGTTGACGGGGCGGTGGCCCGCTTCGGCGATGCGCTCCAGTGGGACATTGAGGCGAGGCCAGGGGGCGAGCGTGGGAGTGACGGTGATCCCGCGCCGGTCTGCGGTGATGCGGGCCCCGGTCAGCAGGGCGAGGGGAACCCCGGTGACCAGCAGGGGCACGGCGGGCAGCCACCCGGTGGTGATCCCGACGACGAGGCCGGCGGTCAGAACGAGCATGCCGGTGAGGGGAAGGACGCGGGATCCGGTGACGCGGGACCAGGAGGCGGTCTCGGCATCGCCGAGAGGGAGGAGGGCGGTGCCGACCGAGGGGCCGGCGACGGTTTCGCTCTCCTCGACCCGCCCGCAGGCGAACCACCCCACCGTCGCGTAGGCCGCCGCGGCCCCGAAGGCGAGCACGGCCTGGAGACCGGGCAGCGTGACGGACGCGGCGTTGTCGGCATCGGCGTTGGCCAGCAGCACGGCGACGACCAGCCACCCGGTCAGCACGGCGGCGGCGCCGCCGGTGACGGCGATCACCCGCTGAACGCCGGGGGTTGTGCGTATCCAGTGGGTGAGCCCACCGAAGAGCACCGCGTCACCGAGCAGGACGGCCAGCGCGACGGCGAGAAAGGCCCCTTGCCCCGAGAAGCCGTCGGCCTCCCCGCCGGGGCCTATGTGCGTGGCCATCCGCCCGGGTAAGCGGTCGCGCAGGGAGAGGAAGACGGAGAGGACGACGACGGCGGCCAGTAGGGGTGGCGCGACGGCGACCAGGGCGCGACGCGCGTTGACGGGCAGGTGCCGGGTTTGCGGCATGACAACACCTCCAGTTGTTTGCATAGTAATAGAACAACTATGACTGGGGAAGGTGTGGCGCATCGTGCGCGTGCGGAGTCTCGCGTGCCTCGCGCAGGGGAATATGCCGGGGCAGTCAGTGCACAAGAGGTGTATGTGACATAACGGCACCTATCGTGTCCTCATGACCGAACCGGCACGGGGAACACACAGCAGTGGTGACGACCAGGTCAACGTCGTCTACACCTGGCTGGTGGAACCGGGCAGGGAAGGCGACTTCGAGGAATGGGCGCACGGCATCCAGCGGGTGGCCCGCACCTTCCCGGGAGAACTGGGCGTCACCTGGCTGCGCCCGGAGAGCGGCGGCAACCGCTTCCACACGGTCGTACGGTTCCAGGACACCGCGAGCCTGGAACGGTGGATGGAATCCCCCGAGCGCGCACAGTGGCACGACCGGCTCACGGGCATCGCGCGTCCGGAGCACCCCCACCTCACGACCACCGGGATGGAGTCCTGGTTCACCGTGCCCGGCGGGGTCGCCCGGCCGCCCGCCCGTTGGAAGATGGCGTGCACGACGCTCCTGGCCGTGTACCCCTTCGTCCTCGCGTACACCTGGCTGGTGGCGCCGAACCTCCTGTCCTGGCCGATTCCCCTGCGCGCCGCCGTTCTCCCGCTCGTCCTGTCCCCGACGTTGACCTACCTGGTCATGCCCCGCCTCAGTGAGCTGTTCCGCCGCTGGCTCTATCCCGACACCCCCTGAGTGCGTGTCACGGGCCGTCCGGCGGGGAGGTTACTGTCCCCCGTATGCAGCAATTGAGTGAGTTCGTCATGACACAGAAGATCACCGCACTGGTGAATCGGTATGTGATCACCACCCGCGACGGCAGTGCCGTCGTCGCGTTCGCGGAGCAGAAGAGGGTGGCGCTCAAGGAGGAGGTCACGCTCTGGACGGGCGAGGACCGCTCTGTGGTGCTCTGCCGTTTCAAGGCCCGGAAAGTCATCGACCTCGGGGCCACTTACGAGGTGAGCGGGGCGGAAGGCGAGCCCATAGGCACCTTCCGCAAGGACGCCAAGGCCTCCCTGCTCCGGTCCACCTGGCACCTGACGCAGGGTGAGGAGCCGTCGGTCAAGGGCGCCGAGCGCAGTGTCGGCATCGCTCTGGCGCGCCGGGCCGTGGAGATAGCCGACGCGGTGCTGCCGATACCGGTCCCGGTGCCCTTCGTGTACCACTTCGACTTCGCCCGGGACGGGCAGCCGGTGATGTCGGTGGAGCGGAAGATGGGGTTCAAGGACCGCTACGCCGTGCGGATCCAGGACGCGGACCTCGATCGCCGGCTCGCCCTGAGCATGGTCGTGGCCCTGGACGCCCTCCAGTCGCGGTGAGGCGCCGACGGGCCGGCTCCTGGCCTCCGCCCCGTCGGACGCCGGCACGGGGTGCTCACTCCGTGACGGCCCGCAGCGCGGCCCGGTCGATCAGGGCCATCGCGTAGCCGTCGCGGAGGACCACGGCTGTGTCCAGACCCCGCTCTGTCAGCTCGGCGAGCGCCGCCGCTGCCGGTTCCCCGTAGCCGAAGTGGGGGAGCGGTGCGCCGAGTCGGCCGGCGATCGGGTCGGCAGGGGCGGCCTTGCCGTCCCGGACGGCGGTTTCGAGTTCCTCCAGCGACACGGATCCCGTCAGCTCGGGCGCGGTGGGCCGACGCCGGGGGCCCACCGGGCACGGCCCGGCCGGGAACACGGGCGGTGCGCCGCCGTCGCGCCCTGCCCGCAGGGATGCCAGGGCGTCGCCCACGGTGCTCCGCGTGTGCAGGTACGGCAGCGGTGGCGCGTGCTCGTCCGTGGGTGCCGCGTCCGCGACCCGGGCGTGTGTGGCGTCACCGTCCAGGAAGCCCAGGCGCAGCAGCCAGGTGTCGTCGAAGTACTTCGAGAGGTACTGCCGCCCGGAGTCCGGGAGGACCACCACGACCACGGCTTCCGGACCCGCCTCGGCGCCGACGCGCAGGGCCGCGGACAGCGCCGTGCCGGAGGATCCACCGACGAGCAGTCCCTGTTCGCGCGCGAGTCGGCGGATGGTCGTGATCGCTTCGCGGTCCTCGACGGGCAGGATGCGGTCGACGACGTCCTGGTGGTACGACTGCGGCCAGGGGTCCTCGACCGTCTCCGCGTGGCGGAAGTGCCCGGCGGCTTCGGTGAAGTACGGACGGCCGTCGCCGCCGGAGTACACGGAGGACGTGGGGTCGGCGCCGGTCACCTGGACGGCACCGCCACCGACCTCCTTGAGGTAACGGCCGGCACCGCTGATCGTGCTGCCGGTCCCGACGCAGGACACCAGGTGTGTGACGCGGCCCCGGGTCTGCCGCCAGATCTCCGGCCTCGACGATCGTCCCGCCCGGCCGCAGCAGCCCGTCCCGCTCGGCCCGCTCGACCATGCGGAGGCCTATTCGGTCCTTGGAGCTGCCACCGACGCTCAAGTACTCCAGCTTGGCGTAGACGGCGGCGGACTGCTCGCCACCGGCGTGCGCAGACGGACCAGCGGCGTGCCGCCGACGAGATCGAGCACGGACTCGCGGACATCCGTCACCGCACCCTAGCCAAGCGGTGCGGGGGGTGAACGGCGTTCCGGGCAAGCCGGCCGGACGCTCAGGGGCCCGCGGGACGCCGTGCGCTCAGCCTCCGGCCATGACGCCGGTGCCGGTGTGCACGCCATGCGCCTGTGCGGTCACGTGGTGTGTGGGGGTGGGGGGTGTGGTGTGAGGCCGCTCATGGGATCCAGATCACGTACGAACCCGGATAGTGGGATCCCGATTCGGACATAAGGGTGTGAAATGGGGTGCTGGGTGGGGTGTGCGGGGGTGTGTTGTTCGGGGGCGGGGTAGTAGGTCACACCTTTGCCAGCGGGTTTTCGGGCCGCTAACAATTGCCGAGTCGCATGGCGCCGTCGATCGAGACGCGGCGCTTTTTTCGCGCCGATCCGGCCAGTGCGACTCACGCGATTGGAAGAGGTTCAGCCAGCATGCGCTCCACCATCACCGGTACTGCCCGACTGACCAAGACCCACAAGCTCTCCGCCGCCGGCCTGACCGCCGCTGCGGGCGCCGCGGCCCTGGCCTTCGCCGTCACCCCCGGCCATGCCGCCGCCGAGACCCCCTCCATCGCCGTGAAGCCCGTCGCGTGGACCACCACCGACCTCGGCGCCCACGACAACATCGGCAAGCAGTCCGACACCGCCGCCGCCAAGGCCAAGGTCGACGCCGCTGCCGCGAAGAAGAAGGCCGACGCCGCCGCGAAGGCCAAGAGCGACAAGGCCCGCGCCGATCAGCAGGCCGCCAGCCGCTCCCAGGCCCGCACCCCCGTCAAGCCCGCGGCCCCGGCGGCTCCGGTGAAGAAGGCCTACGCGGACAACCTGGACGGGTGGATCAAGGAGTCCCTGGACATCCTGAAGTCCAAGAACATCCCCGCCACCTACGACGGCATCAAGCGCAACGTCATGCGTGAGTCGACCGGCAACCCCCGCGCGATCAACGACTGGGACATCAACGCCGTCAACGGTGTCCCCTCCAAGGGCCTGCTGCAGATCATCGACCCGACCTTCAAGGCCTACCACGTCGAGGGCACCTCCTGGGACCCCTACGACCCCGTCGCCAACATCACCGCGTCCTGCAACTACGCCGCCGACAAGTACGGCTCCATGGACAACGTCAACTCCGCGTACTAAGGAGTCGACCCCCGCATGCCGAAGGGCGGCAGCATCACACCGGTGCTGCCGCCCTTCGGCGTATCCCAGAGCGTGCGGAGGGCGCGGCGCGCCCCCCCGTGGTCGCTCCGCGCCGCTCCGTAGCGGCCCGGGCCCCTCAGCCCCGGCCGTGACCCGGGCCCCTCAGCCCCGGCCGTGACCCGGGCCCCTCAGCCCCGGTCGTATATATGGAACCCCCGGCCCGTTTTCCGTCCCAGCAGCCCCGCCTCGACCATCCGTAGCAACAGCGGCGGTGGCGCGTAGAGGGGCTCCTTGAACTCGGCGTAGAGGGATTCCGCGATGGAGGCGACCGTGTCGAGGCCGATCAGGTCGGCCAGTTTGAGCGGGCCCATCGGGTGGGCGCAGCCCAGCTCCATGCCGGCGTCGACGTCGGTGGCGGTCGCGAAGCCGGACTCCGCCATGCGGACCGCTGCGAGCACGTAGGGGATCAGCAGGGCGTTGACGACGAAGCCCGCCCGGTCCTGGGAGCGGATCGCGGTCTTGCCGAGTGTCGTGACGGCGAATTCCTCGACTTCGGCGGCAGCCTCGGCGCTCGTGTGCAGCGAGATGACGATCTCCACCAGCGGCAGCACCGGCACCGGGTTGAAGAAGTGCAGGCCCAGCACGCGGTCGGCGCGGCGGGTCGCCATGCCGAGGCGCATCACGGGGATCGAGGAGGTGTTGGTGGCCAGGATCGCCTGTGGATCCTCGACGATCTTGTCGAGGGCGCCGAAGATCTCGGTCTTGGCCTCGGCGTTCTCCACGACGGCTTCGACGACGAGCTGCCGGTCGGCCAGATCGGCCAGGTCGCCGCTGAAGGCGATCCGGGCGAGGGCGTCCGCCGCTGTCGCGCGGTCCGTCTTTCCGCGCTCGACGGCCCGCTCCAGGGACCGGGCGATCCGCTCCCGGGCCTGCCGGGCCGCGAAGGCGTCCGTCTCGCAGACCACCGTGTCGAGCCCCGCGCGGGCGCAGACCTCGGCGATTCCGGCGCCCATCCGGCCGCCGCCGACCACTCCGACCCGTCGGATGCGCGCGCTCATGACCGTACCGCCGGGCGCCGGACGAGGTGGCGGGTGGGGGACTCGGCGTGGACGCGCCTGGAGGTGAGAGTCATGGGGATGCTCCTGAGCCGGAGGGGCGGGCCGGGGTGATCCGGCCTGCCCGGGTCTGCGGGTCACGCGGGCCGCGGGTCCTGGGGGCTGCCCGGTGGATCTTCGTGGGTCGGCGAGCGGCGTCCGGTGGGTGCGGGCGCACGGTGGGGGGCCGCCCTCGTACCGGGCGCACCCGGGCGACGCCGGCGACGCGGCGGGTTCCCCCGGCCACCGCCGGGAGGTGTCCCCGGCGCCGGGCGCCGGGGGTCCGCGAAGATCCGCCGGCCAGGCCCTAGTGGAACTGCTCCTCCTCCGTGGAGCCGCGCAGCGCGAGCGTCTCCGCGGCGGGGTTGAGCGCCGTGCTGACCTGGTCGAAGTAGCCGGTGCCGACCTCGCGCTGGTGCTTCACGGCGGTGAAGCCGTGCTGCTGGTCGGCGAACTCCCGCTCCTGGAGGTCGACATAGGCGGGCATGCCGTGCTCCGCGTAGCCCCGGGCCAGGTCGAACATGCCGTGGTTGAGGGAGTGGAAGCCGGCCAGGGTGATGAACTGGAAGCGGTAGCCCATGGCCCCCAGCTCCCGCTGGAACTTGGCGATCTGGTCGTCGTCCAGCGCGGCCCGCCAGTTGAAGGAAGGCGAGCAGTTGTAGGCGAGCATCTGCTCGGGGTACTCGGCGTGGACGGCCTCGGCGAACTCGCGCGCCTGCGCCAGGTCGGGGGTGCCGGTCTCCACCCACAGCAGGTCCGCGTAGGGGGCGTAGGCGAGGCCCCGGGAGATCACGGGACCCATGCCGGGCTCGACGCGGTAGAAGCCCTCGGCCGTGCGCTCGCCGGTGCAGAAACGGGCGTCGCGCTCGTCGACGTCGGTGGTCAGGAGGTTGGCGGCGAGCGCGTCCGTACGGGCCACGATCAGGGTCGGCACATCGGCGATGTCGGCGGCGAGGCGGGCCGCGTTGAGGGTGCGGATGTGCTGGGAGGTGGGCACCAGGACCTTGCCGCCGAGGTGGCCGCACTTCTTCTCGGACGCGAGCTGGTCCTCGTAGTGGATGCCGGCCGCGCCCGCCGCGATCATCGCCTTGGTCAGCTCGAAGGCGTTGAGCGGGCCGCCGAAGCCGGCCTCGGCGTCGGCCACGATCGGGGCCAGCCAGTCGACGCCCGCGCCGTCGCCCTCGGCGGTGGCGATCTGGTCGGCGCGCAGCAGCGCGTTGTTGATCCGGCGCACCACGGTCGGCACGGAGTTGACGGGGTACAGGCTCTGGTCGGGGTAGGTGTGCCCGGCCTGGTTGGCGTCGGCGGCGACCTGCCAGCCGGACAGGTAGATGGCCTGCAGCCCGGCCTTGACCATCTGCACGGCCTGGCCGCCGGTCAGCGCGCCGAGCGCGTGGATGTAGTCACGCTCGTGGAGCTGCCGCCACAGCCGCTCGGCGCCGCGCCGGGCCAGGGTGTGCTCCTCCCGGACGCTGCCGCTCAGCCGCACCACGTCCTCGGCGCCGTACGAGCGCCGCACGCCCTGCCAGCGCGGGTCCGTCGCCCACCGCTGTGCCAGCTCCTCGGCCGTCGTCGTCCCTGCCTGCGCCATGACCGTCTCCCAGTGTCGCCGTGTCGCGTCGGATCCGCGGTGAGTCCGCGGTGGATCCGTACCGGACCCCTGCGGGGACCGCAGCGAATCCGCCCGGACTTCTGTCAAGAATGCGAAGGGAAAGCGTTTCCCCTGGTAAGTGCGGCCCGCCGTGCCCCCGTTGAGCGGGCAATGTTGAGAAGCGGGGGCTCCGGCGGGCCGTGCTACGACTCTGGCAGCGGCACTCAGTGCCATCAACCATGGCCGGTTGCCAAGTTCTGTGAATCTTCTCGGACTTGTTTGCCAACCTTGCCAACATCCGACTCCGCTTGCGCCCGGCTAGGGTGGGCGCACGGAGCCGGGGGCGGCCGAAGGGGGCCTGGGTGAGCAAGACATACGCGGGGGTACGACTGCGGCGGCTGCGCGAGGAGCGGCGGCTCAGCCAGGCCCAACTGGCCCGGATGCTCGCCATCTCGCCCAGCTACCTCAACCAGATGGAGCACGACTCCCGCCCGCTGACCGTGCCCGTACTGCTCCGGCTCACCGAGGCGTTCGGCGTGGACCCCGGCTTATTCTCCGAGCGCGACACCGGCCGTGTCCTGGCCGACCTGCGCGAGGCCCTCGCCGACGAGGTCGCCGCCGCCCGCGTCTCACCCACCGACCTGTCGGAACTCGCCTCCCGGCTGCCCGCCGTGGCGGCGGTGCTGCTCGACCTGGGGCGGCGCAACCAGGCCCTGACCGAGCGGCTCGCCGAGGTCGCCGAGCACCGCGGCACCGACGACCCGGCCATGCCGCGCTCCCCCCACGAGGAGATCCGCGAGTTCTTCTACCGCCGGCAGAACTACCTCCCCACCGCCGACACCGCCGCCGAGGAGCTGGCCGCCCAGATCGGCATCCGCCCCGGCGAGGTGCTGCGGGCCCTGGCCACCCGGCTCGCCGAACGCCACGGGGTCCGCATCGCCGCCGACGCCGACCAGCTCCACCGCTACGACCCCCTCGCGCGGGTGCTGCACCTGTCGAACCGGCTGCGCCCCGGCCAGCAGGCCTTCCGGATGGCGACCCAGCTCGCCCTGCTGGAGTACGGCGGGGAACTCACCCGGCTCGCCTCGGAGGACTACGAGGAAGGCTCCGCCATCTGGCCGCTGGCCCGGATCGGCGTCGCCAACTACTTCGCCGCCGCGCTGATCCTGCCGTACCGCGAGTTCCACGCCGCGGCGGAGGAACTGCGGTACGACATCGAGCGGCTCGCCGACCGCTTCGGGCTCGGCTACGAGACCGTCTGCCACCGGCTCAGCACGCTCCAGCGCCCGCGGCTGCGCGGGGTGCCGTTCTCGTTCGTCCGGGTCGACCGCGCGGGCAACATGTCCAAACGGCAGTCGGCCACCGGCTTCCACTTCTCCCGCGCCGGCGGCACCTGCCCGCTGTGGAACGTCTACGAGGCGTTCGCCTCTCCCGGCCGCATCCATGTGCAGATCGCGGCCATGCCGGACGGGCAGCGTCATCTGTGGACCGCCCGCACCGTCACCCGGCACCGGGGCGGCTGGGGCGAGCCCGGCAAGACCTTCGCCATCGGGCTCGGCTGCGAGATCCGCCACGCCTCCCGGCTCGTCTACTCCGACGGGCTCGACCTGGACAACGCCTCGGCCGCCACCCCGATCGGCATGGGCTGCCGGATCTGCGAGCGCCTGGACTGCCCGCAGCGGGCCGTTCCGCCGCTCGGCCGGCCCCTCGCCGTCGACGAGAACCGCAGCACCTTCGTGCCGTACCCGGTGCTGGACACGGGGCCCCGCTGAAATCGGCCGGCCGACACTCGGGACCGGGAGCCCCTGGACTTACTAGGACGTCCAACTATATGTTCGGGGGACAAGGTCCGCGGTGCAGGGAAGCCGGTGTGAAACCGGCACGGTCCCGCCACTGTGACCGGGGAGTTCGTCCTCGCGGTACACGCCACTGACGAGCGGGATGTCGGGAAGGCACGAGGACGCGCGCTGATCCGGGAGTCAGGATACCGGCCGCGGAACGTTCCGTGTTGTCCACGAGGATGGAGCAGACACGCATGGCACCGGTCCGTACCCACGACCCTGGTGATCCGGCGCAGCGAGCGGCAACTCCCGCTTCCTGACGGCTCTATGCCCTTCGCGTCCCGCGACCCGTCGGCGGCCGCGCGCCACCTCGCGCCCTCCGCCGGACGCTTCGCGCCATCCCCGGATCTCACCTGACGAGAGCAGGCTCTCCCATGGTCCGTGAACTCACCCACTTCATCGGCGGCACGCACACACCAGGAACATCGGGTGCCTACGGCGATGTGTACGACCCCAACACCGGCGCCGTGCAGGCCCGGGTGCCCCTGGCGAACCGGGCCGAGACCGAGGCGGCCATCGCCGACGCGGCCGGGGCCCAGCGGGAATGGGGCGAGTGGAACCCGCAGCGCCGGGCCCGCGTCCTGCTGCGCTTCCTCCAGCTCGTCGAGGGCGAGAAGGACTCCCTCGCCCGGCTGCTGTCCTCCGAGCACGGCAAGACCGTCCCCGACGCGCTCGGCGACATCCAGCGCGGTCTGGAGGTGGTGGAGTTCGCCGCCGGCATCCCGCATCTGCTCAAGGGCGACTTCACCGACAACGCCGGGACCGGCATCGACGTGCACTCCCTGCGCCGCCCGATCGGCGTGACCGCAGGGATCACCCCGTTCAACTTCCCCGCGATGATCCCGCTGTGGAAGGCCGCCCCGGCCATCGCCTGCGGCAACTCCTTCATCCTCAAGCCCTCCGAGCGCGACCCGTCCGTCCCGCTGCGGCTCGCCGAGCTGTTCCTGGAGGCGGGCCTGCCGCCCGGCGTGCTCAACGTCGTCAACGGCGGCAAGGAAACCGTCGACACCCTGCTCGAGGACCCGCGGGTGCAGGCGCTCGGCTTCGTCGGCTCGACCCCGATCGCGGCCCACATCTACGCCACCGCCGCCGCCCACGGCAAACGGGCCCAGTGCTTCGGCGGCGCCAAGAACCACATGATCGTGATGCCGGACGCCGACCTCGACCAGGCCGTCGACGCCCTGATCGGCGCGGGCTACGGCTCGGCCGGGGAGCGCTGCATGGCCATCTCCGTCGCCGTACCGGTCGGCGAGGACACCGCCGACGCGCTGGTCGCCCGCCTCAAGGAGCGGATCGGCACCCTGCGGATCGGCCGGTCCGACGACCCCGACGCCGACTTCGGCCCCCTCGTCGGCCGCGACGCCGTCGACCGGGTCCGCGGCTATGTCGACCTCGGCGTGGAGGAGGGCGCCGAACTGGTCGTGGACGGACGCGGCTTCACCCTCGCCGGGCACGAGAACGGCTTCTTCGCCGGAGCCTCCCTCTTCGACCGGGTCACCCCGGACATGCGCATCTACCAGGAGGAGATCTTCGGCCCCGTCCTGTCGGTGGTCCGCGCGGCGGACTACGAGGAGGCGCTGCGGCTGCCCTCCGAGCACGCCTTCGGCAACGGCGTCGCGATCTTCACCCGCGACGGGGACACCGCCCGCGACTTCACCCGGCGCGTGGACACCGGCATGATCGGCGTCAACGTGCCGATCCCGGTGCCGGTCGCGTACCACACCTTCGGCGGCTGGAAGCGGTCCGGCTTCGGCGACCTCAACCAGCACGGCCCGGACGCCATCCGCTTCTACACCCGCACCAAGACCGTCACCTCGCGCTGGCCCTCCGGGGTCAAGGAAGGCGCGAGCTTCACCATCCCCACGATGGGATGAGCGCCATGAAGACGGGACTCACCGACGACCAGCTCGCGATGGCCGAGACGACGCTGGACTTCGCCCAGGAACACCTCGCCCCGCACGCCGTCGCCTGGGACCAGGACAAACACTTCCCCCTCGACGTGCTGCGCAAGGCCGCGGACCTCGGCCTCGGCGGCGTCTACGTACGCGAGGACGCCGGCGGCTCCGGCCTCACCCGCGCGGACGGCGTGCTGATCTTCGAGGTACTGGCCACCGGCTGCCCCTCCATCGCCGGCTACCTCTCCATCCACAACATGGTCGGCTGGATGATCGACCGCTACGGCGACGAGGCCCAGCGCGCCCGCCGACTGCCCCGGCTGTGCTCGATGGACACCCTCGGCAGCTACTGCCTGACCGAGCCGGGCGCCGGCTCGGACGCCGCCGCGCTGCGGACCCGGGCCGTACGCGACGGGGACTCCTACGTCCTGACCGGCGTGAAGCAGTTCATCTCCGGCGCCGGGGCCGCCGAGGTGTACATCGTCATGGCGCGCACGGGCGGGGAGGGGCCGGGCGGCATCTCCGCGTTCATCGTCGAACGGGACGACGCCGGGCTGTCCTTCGGCCCCGACGAGAAGAAGATGGGCTGGAACGCCCAGCCCACCCGCCAGGTCGTCCTGGACGGCGTCCGCCTCCCGGCCGACCGCCGGCTCGGCGCCGAGGGCGACGGCTTCCGCATCGCCATGAACGGGCTCAACGGCGGCCGGCTCGGGATCGCCGCCTGCTCCCTCGGCGGCGGGCAGAGCGCCCTGCACCGCAGCCTGGAATACCTCGCCGACCGGGAGGCCTTCGGGGCACCGCTGCTCGACGCCCAGGCGCTCCAGTTCCAGCTCGCCGACATGGCGACCGAACTCGCCGCCGCCCGCGCCCTGGTCCGTCAGGCCGCGGAGGCACTGGACCGCGGCGACCCGCAGGCTGCCCAGCTGTGCGCCATGGCCAAACGCTTCGCCACCGACACCGGCTACTCCGTCGCCGACCGCGCCCTGCAACTGCACGGGGGCTACGGCTACCTCACCGAGTACGGCATCGAGAAGATCGTCCGAGACCTTCGCGTGCACCGGATCCTGGAAGGAACGAACGAGATCATGCGCCTGATCGTGGCCCGTGGACTGACGGGAGCCGCCCGATGACCCCGACGGACGAGGCGGCCGACTCCGTACTGCTGCGCACCGAGGGCCGCGCCGCGTACCTCACGCTCAACCGGCCGAAGGCCCTCAACGCCCTCAGCCACACCATGGTGCGCCGCGTCGACGAGGCCCTCACCACCTGGGAGCACGACCCCGCCGTCGAGACCGTCGTGATCACCGGCGCGGGCGGGCGCGGGCTGTGCGCGGGCGGCGACATCCGGTCCATCCACGCCGACGCCCGCTCCGGCGGCGACGCCTCGGCCGCCTTCTGGCGCGACGAGTACCGGCTCAACGCCCGCATCGCCCGCTACCCCAAGCCGTACGTCGCCCTCATGGACGGCATCGTGATGGGCGGGGGAGTGGGGATCTCGGCCCACGGCAGCGTGCGGATCGTCACCGAGCGCTCCAAGGTCGCGATGCCCGAGACGGGCATCGGCTTCGTGCCCGACGTGGGCGGCACCTATCTGCTGGCCCTCGCCCCCGGGGAACTCGGCACGCACCTCGGGCTCACCGGAGTACCCATGGGCGCCGCGGACGCCCTGCTGTGCGGCCTCGCCGACCACTTCGTACCGGCGGACGCACTGCCCGCCCTCGCCGCGGACCTCGCCGCCGGAGCCGTGTCCGACGTCCTGCCCCGCCACGTCCGCGAGGCACCGGAGGGCCGGCTGGCCGCCGACCGGGAGTGGATCGACCACTGCTACGCGGCCGACACCGTCGAGGAGATCGTCGACCGGCTGCTCGCCGCGGGCACCCCGGCCGCCAAGGAAGCCGCCGAGACGATCCTCGCCAAGTCGCCCACCGCCCTGAAGGTCACCCTCGCCGCGCTGCGCCGCGCCCGGGACCTCGGACCGCTGGAGCGGGTCCTGGAGCAGGAGTACCGCGTCTCCTGCGCGGCCCTGTCCGCCCCCGACCTGGTGGAGGGCATCCGCGCCCAGGTGATCGAAAAGGACCGCGCCCCGCGCTGGTCCCCGGCGACCCTCGCGGAGGTCGGCGAGGCGGACGTGGCCCGGTTCTTCGCACCGCTCGGCGCCCGGGAACTCTCCCTCGCCGACAACGCCCCGCAGGAGGTGCCCTGGTGAACCCCGTGAACACGGTCGTCGGCTTCGTCGGCCTCGGCCACATGGGTGGCCCGATGGCCGCCAACCTCGTCAAGGCCGGGCACCGGGTGCGCGGCTACGACCTGTCGGCCGCGTCCCTGGCGGCGGCCGTGGCCGCCGGCGTCGAGCCGGCCGCCTCCGCGGCCGAAGCCGCCGCGGGCGCGGACGTGGTGATCACCATGCTGCCCGCCGGCCGCCATGTCCTCGCCCTCTACCAGGACGAGGGGCTGCTCGCGGCGGCGAAGCCCGGCACCCTCTTCGTCGACTGCTCCACCATCGACGTGGCCGACGCCCGTGCCGCCCACGACGCCGCGGCGCGGGCCGGTCACCGCGCCCTGGACGCACCCGTCTCGGGCGGTGTGATGGGCGCGGAAGCCGCCACCTTGACCTTCATGGCCGGGGGCGGCGAGGCCGAGTTCGCGCAGGCCGAGCCGCTGCTGTCGGCGATGGGCAAGAAGGCCGTCCACTGCGGAGCGGCAGGCTCGGGTCAGGCCGCCAAGATCTGCAACAACATGATCCTCGGCATCTCGATGATCGCGGTCAGTGAGGCGTTCGTCCTCGGGGAGAGCCTCGGCCTGTCCCATCAGGCCCTCTACGACGTCGCCTCCACCGCGTCCGGCCAGTGCTGGGCCCTCACCGTCAACTGCCCGGTCCCCGGCCCCGTCCCGGGCAGCCCCGCGGGCCGCGACTACCGGCCCGGCTTCGCCGCGCCCCTGATGGCCAAGGACCTCGGCCTCGCCGCCAACGCCCTCCGCGCGGGCGGGGTGCACGCCGAACTCGGTCTGCGGGCCGCGGAGCTGTACGCGGAATTCGCCGAGGGACCGGGGGCCGCGGAGGACTTCTCCGGGATCATCCGGACGATCAGGGACCGGTCCACGCAGGACACCGAAGAGAACGGAACGACCAGCGCATGACCTACGAGACCATCCTCGTCGAGCGCAAGGGCCGCACGGCCCTCGTCACACTCAACCGGCCGAAGGCCCTCAACGCCCTCAACCTCCAGGTCATGAACGAGGTCGTCGAGGCCACGGCCGCACTCGACCGCGACCCCGACATCGGCTGCATCGTCCTCACCGGCTCACCGAAGGCGTTCGCGGCCGGGGCCGACATCAAGGAGATGCGGCCGCAGGGGTACATGGACATGTACCTCAGCGACTGGTTCACCGCCTGGGACCGGCTCGGTGAACTCCGCACGCCCACCGTCGCGGCCGTCTCCGGCTACGCCCTCGGCGGCGGCTGCGAGCTCGCCATGCTCTGCGACATCCTGCTCGCCTCCGACACCGCGGTCTTCGGCCAGCCGGAGATCAAGCTCGGTGTGATCCCCGGTATCGGCGGTTCACAGCGGCTGACCCGCGCGGTCGGCAAGGCCAAGGCCATGGAGCTGTGTCTGACGGGCCGCACCATGGACGCGGCGGAGGCCGAACGGGCCGGGCTGGTCTCCCGGATCGTGCCGGCGGACGACCTCCTCGACGAGGCACTCGCGGTGGCCGGGACCGTGGCCGGGATGTCGGCGCCGGTCGCGATGATGGCCAAGGAAGCGGTCAACCGCGCCTTCGAGACGACCCTGGCGGAGGGCGTGCGGTTCGAACGCAGGCTCTTCCACGCGGTGTTCGCCGTCGCGGACCAGAAGGAAGGGATGGCGGCGTTCGTGGAGAAGCGACCGCCGGAGTTCACGCACCGGTAGCGGGGCCGGGGGCCCGGGTGCAAGCACCCGGGCCCCCTTCGCCCTCGATCGCCGGGCGGGCCGGGTGCCGCGGCGCCTCACTCACCGCCCACCACCGGATACGGCACGCGGGTCCGGCGGTCCGGGTCGATGGCGAGTTTTCCGCCCGCCGGCGGCCGGGCCCGCTGCGCGCAGTCCCTCCGCTCACAGATCCGGCACCCCAACCCGATCGGCGTGGCCGCCCGTGGATCGTCCAGGGCGATTCCCTCCGCATAGACCAGACGCGCCGCATGGCGGACCTCGCAGCCGAGTGCCACCGCGAAATCCGCCCGCGGCGCGTGATGGCCGGGGCCGCCGCGGGTCACCGTGCGCGCTATCCAGAAGTACCGCTTGCCGTCCGGCATCTCGGCCACCTGGGTGAGGATCCGGCCGGGTGCCGAGAACGCCTCGTACACCGTCCACAGCGGACACGTGCCGCCGAGCCGGGAGAAGTGGAAGTCCGTCGCGGACTGCCGCTTGGAGATGTTGCCGGCCCGGTCCACCCGCAGGAAGGAGAACGGCACCCCGCGCCGCCCGGTCCGCTGGAGGGTGCTGAGCCGGTGGCACACGGTCTCGAAACCGACACCGAAGCGGGTCTGCAGCAGTTCCACGTCGTAGCGCAGCTTCTCGGCAGCCGTGTGGAAGGCCGTGTACGGCATGAGCAGCGCGCCCGCGAAGTAGTCGGCCAGGCCGATCCGGGCGAGCGCCAGGGACTCCGGAGAGGACGGTCCGGCGCTCCCGGCGAGCGCGTCGAGCAGCGGGCCGTGCTCCAACAGGGCGATCTGCGTGGCGAGCTGGAACGCGCGCTGGCCGTCGCTGAGCCATGGCGACAGGAAGACCAGCCCCGACTCCGCGTCGAAACGCCGGGCGTCGGCCGACCGGGCCGGGGAGGCCTGGACGACCTTGACCCCGTGGCGGGCGGCGAGCCGGGCGGCCAGCGTGTCCGCCGACCGGCCCGGCCGCAGCTCCAGCTCCAGGGCGGTCCGCTCGGCCGCGACGTCGAGGGAGCCGAAGTGGTTGTGGTGGTCGTAGAAGAAGTCCCGCACCTCGTCGTGCGGTTCGGCCGACGGGAGGACCGCCGGGTCACCGGGAGCGGCCAGCGCGGCGACCCGTTCGGCGGCGTCCCGGTAGCGCCGGTGCAGGGAGACGAGGGCGCGGGCCACCTCCGGGTGGTCACGGGCCACCTCGGCGATCTCCTCGACGGGCGGCGGCGCCCCGCACGCCTCGTCACCGAGAGCGGCCCGCAGATCCGTGGCGAGCCGCTCCTCGCCGGCCTCGGAGAAGAACTCCGCGTCGACGCCCAGCACCTCGGCGATCCGTAGCAGCACGGCGGCCGTCAGCGGCCGCCGGCTCTGCTCGATCTGATTCAGATAGCTGGTGGAGATGCCCAGCGCGCGGGCCAGCTCCACCTGGTTCATCCCCTGCTCACGGCGGAGCCTGCGCAGCTTCGCGTGCGCGTAGATCTTCCGGCCGGCCGAACGCGCCATGCCGTGGCCCCCTCTCCCGTTCCGTCGTGCGAAAGTAGCATCCGCACCTTTCGCAGAATTCACAGATTCGCAGCTCACGGCTGGCGGAATTCCACACGGTGGAGCCCTCGCGGATCGAGGGCGGGGGCGGGCAGGCTCGGACACGTACACCGCGTCCGCACGCCGTGAGGAGTCCCGTGATCAACCATCAGGTACGCGTCCACCCCAGCGCCGCCCGGCTGCCGCGCGAGGAACAGCTCGCCTGGAAACTGGCCGCCGCCGCCACCGGAACCCCGGACGCCCCGGACCTCGACGCCCCGTCCGCGGCCATGGCCGTCAACCGCGTCGTCGACAACGCGGCCGTCGCCGTCGCCTCGCTGCGCCGCCGCCCGGTGGCCGTCGCCCGCGCCCAGGCACTGCCCCACCGCGCCGCGCCCGGGGCCTCGGTGTTCGGCGCGGCGCCGGGCCTCCGCGTGTCACCCGAGTGGGCCGCCTGGGCGAACGGTACGGCCGTGCGCGAACTGGACTTCCACGACACCTTCCTGGCCGCCGACTACTCCCACCCCGGCGACAACATCCCGCCCCTGCTGGCCGTCGCCCAGCACACCGGCCGTCGCGGCGCCGACCTGCTGCGCGGCATCATCGCCGCGTACGAGATCCACGTCGCGCTGGTCAAGGGCATCTGCCTGCACGAACACCGGATCGACCACGTCGCCCACCTGAGCGCCGCCACCGCCTGCGGCCTCGGGGCCCTGCTGCGCCTGCCCGTCGCAGTCGTCCACCAGGCGGTCCAGCAGGCCGTGCACACCACCACCGCCACCCGGCAGTCCCGCAAGGGCGAGATCTCCAGCTGGAAGGCCTACGCCCCCGCCTTCGCCGGGAAGGCCGCCGTCGAGGCCGTGGACCGGGCGATGCGCGGCGAGACCTCGCCCTCCCCGGTGTACGAGGGCGAGGACGGCTTCCTCGCCTGGATGCTGGGCGGCCCCGCCACCTCGTACACCGTGTCCCTTCCCGAACCCGGCGAGGCGCGGCGCGGGATCCTCGACACATACACCAAGGAGCACTCCGCCGAGTACCAGGCGCAGGCCGTCATCGACCTGGCCCGGCGGCTGCGGGAGCGGACCGGGCCGCCGGAGCGGGTGCGCGAGATCGTGCTGCACACCAGCCACCACACGCACCACGTCATCGGCTCCGGCTCCGGCGACCCGCAGAAGTACGACCCCGCCGCCGGCCGGGAGACCCTCGACCACTCCGTTCCGTACATCTTCGCCGTCGCCCTGGAGGACGGCAGCTGGCACCACGAGCGCTCCTACGCCCCCGAGCGCGCCCGGCGGCCCGGGACCGTCGAGCTGTGGCGGAAGATCTCCACGGTCGAGGACCCGGAGTGGACCCGCCGCTACCACGACCCCGACCCGGCGCGCCGGGCCTTCGGCGGGCGGGCCGTGATCACCCTGGCCGACGGCACGGTGATCGAGGACGAACTCGCCGTCGCCGACGCCCACCCCGCCGGGGCCCGGCCCTTCGACCGCGACGGGTACACGGCCAAGTTCCACACCCTGGCCGAGGGCGTGGTCGCGGCGGACGCGCGGGAACGGTTCCTGGACGCGGCGGGCCGGCTGGCCGAGCTGGACCCCGCCGGCCTGGACGCCCTCTTCCCCGCCGTCGACACCGACGCCCTCGCCGCGGACGACGCCCGGCTCCCGAAAGGCCTGTTCTGATGCTGCACACCCACACCACCCCCGGATCGCGACGCCGCGCCTTCCGGGAGCGGCTCGCCTCGGGCCGGCTGCTGCGGATGCCTGGGGCGATCAACCCGCTGTCGGCCCGGCTCGTCCAGGAGACCGGCTTCGAGGCCGTCTACCTCTCCGGAGCCGTACTCGCCGCCGACCTCGGGCTGCCCGACATCGGACTGACCACCTCCACGGAGATCGCCGCCCGCGCGCAGCAGATCACCCGCGTCACCGATCTGCCCGCCCTGATCGACGCGGACACCGGCTTCGGCGAGCCGATGAACGCCGCCCGCACCGTGCAGCTGATGGAGGACGCGGGCCTGGCCGGGCTCCACCTGGAGGACCAGGTCAACCCCAAGCGATGCGGTCATCTCGACGGAAAGTCGGTCGTCCCGCGCGCGGACATGGTCCGTCGGCTGCAGGCCGCCGCCCGCGCCCGCCGCGACGCGGACTTCCTGCTCATGGCCCGCACCGACGCCCGCGCGGTCGAGGGTCTGGCGGCGGCGATCGACCGGGCCAAGGCGTACGTGGACGCGGGCGCCGACGCGGTCTTCCCGGAGGCGCTCGCCGACGAGGGCGAGTTCGAGGCGTTCCGCGAGGCCGTGGACGTGCCGCTGCTCGCCAATATGACCGAGTTCGGCAAGGGCCCGCTGCTGGACGCCACCACGCTGGAGAACCTCGGCTACAACATCGCCCTCTACCCCGTCACCCTGCTGCGGCTCGCGATGGGTGCCGTCGAGGACGGCCTGCGCGCGATCGCCGCCGACGGCACCCAGGCGTCCCTGCTGCCGCGTATGCAGACCCGTTCACGGCTCTACGAGCTCCTCGGCTACGAGGAGTACACGGCCTTCGACTCGGCCGTCTTCGACTTCACCCTCTCGCCCGGCACCTGAGATCCGCCCGGCACCTGAGAGACCAGCCCGGCACCTGAGACCCGCCCGGCACCCGAGAAGGGGCATGCCCATGACCGTCAACCCGCCCGGCGTCCACCGTGGACTGGCCGGTGTCGTCGTCGACACCACCGCCGTCTCCACCGTGATCCAGGAGACCAACTCCCTCACCTACCGCGGCTACCCCGTACAGGAACTGGCCGCACACCGTTCCTTCGAGGAGGTCGCCTATCTGCTCCGTTACGGTGAACTCCCGGACGCCGGCCAGCTGCGGGAGTTCGAGACCCGCGAACGCGCCCTGCGACCACTGGGCCGCACCACCGCCGAACTGCTGACCCGGCTGCCCTCGACCTGCCACCCCATGGACGTCCTGCGCACCGCGGTCAGCCTGTTCGGCGCCGAGGACCCGACCGAGGACGACGGCAGCCCCGCCGCGAACCGCGCCAAGTCGCTGACCCTGCTGGCCAAGCTGCCCGTGGTGGTGGCCGCCGACCACCGTCGCCGCCGCGGCCTCGACCCGATCCTCCCCGACCCCGCACTCGGGCTCGCCGAGAACTTCTTCCACATGTGCTTCGGAGCGGTCCCGGAGCCCGAGGTGGTCCGCTGCTTCGAGATCTCGCTCATCCTCTACGCCGAACACAGCTTCAACGCCTCCACCTTCACCGCCCGCGTCGTCACCTCCACCCTCTCCGACCTCTACAGCGCCGTCACCGCCGCCATCGGCGCGCTCAAGGGCCCCCTGCACGGCGGTGCCAACGAAGCGGTGATGCACATGCTGCGGGAGATCGGCGACCCGGGGCGGGCGGCGGAGTGGCTGGACGGGGCTCTGGCCGCGCGGCGCAAGATCATGGGTTTCGGCCATCGCGTCTACAAGCACGGCGACTCCCGCGTCCCGCTCATGCAGGAGGCCACCGACCGGCTCGTCGCCCGCACCGGCGATCCGGAGGCGGTCCGCCTGGCCGCGTTGCACACCGCCCTCCGCCACGCCGTGCTCGACCGCAAGGGCATCCACCCCAACCTCGACTACCCCGCGGGCCTCGCCTACCACCTGATGGGCTTCGACACCCCGGCCTTCACACCAATCTTCGTCATGAGCCGCGTCACCGGCTGGACCGCCCACATCACCGAGCAACTCGACCACAACGCCCTGATCCGCCCCCTCGGTGCCTACAACGGCCCGGACCAGCGCCCGGTCCCGATGGCCGTCTGAACGCGGGAACCCGGGGCCGTGCGCCGTCGGCCGGTCGACCGGTCCCGAAAACCATTGGCCCTGGATCCCGCCATGGAGGAAGCTGCCGCCGAACGATCTACGAACGGGGAGCGGATTCCATGAGCGGGACCATGAGCGGGACGCTGACGGCGGGCGACGCGGTGACGGTGAGGCTGGTCAAGGAGCCCCGGCCCGAGGTGCGGTATCCCGCCACCGTCGTGCGCGACGACGGCACGCACGTCGTGGTGCGCGCCCCGTGGGCGGGCGCCGACACCCGGGACTTCGGCTTCGTGCGGTTCGAGAAGGGTGACGTGTTCACCGAGCACTACTGGCGCGACCGCTGGTACGCCGTCAAGGAGGTGCGGGACGCCGCCGGGGCCGTGAAGGGCTGGTACTGCGACGTCACCCGCCCCGCCCGCGTCGAGGCGGACGGCCTCGTCGTCACCGACCTGGACCTCGACCTGTGGCTCTCGGCCGACGGGGCCACGGTACTGCGCCTGGACGAGGACGAGTTCGACGAGAGCGGCATCGCCGAGCGCGACCCCGTCGCCGCCGGGCACGCCCGACAGGCGCTGGACGACCTCGAGGAGATCGCCCGCTCCGGAGGTTTCGCCGGGCTCCTCGGCCGTTAGCCTGGCCGGTGGTTCGTCCCGCCGCCTGTGGCGGCGGGCGCCCTGCGGGCGCGTCCTCAATCGCCGGACGGGCTGAATCAGCCCGTCCGGCGTTTGAGGACAGAGCACAGCAGCCCGTCCGGCGTTTGAGGACAAGGCACAGCAGCCTGTCCGGCGATTGAGGACACCGCCGCGCAGCGGGGGTGCACACCCCGGCCCACAGAGACACGTCCGCAGGGAACTCGTGGCAGGCTGGCCCCATGAGTGCTACGAGCCCCCGCACCAGTGCCCTGGACCTCATCGAAGCGGTGGTGGACCCCGGTAGCTGGCGCGGGTGGGACGAACCGGTCGAGGTGACGACCGACGACCCCGCCTACCGGGCCGATCTGCTCGCCGCGCGCGAACGCACCGGGCTGGACGAGTCGGTCGTCACCGGTGAGGGTCTGCTGCGCGGGCGTCGAGTGGCGGTCGTGGCCTGCGAGTTCCGCTTCCTGGCCGGGTCGATCGGCGTCGCGGCGGGGGAGCGGCTCGTCACCGCCGTGGAGCGGGCCACGGCCGAGGGGCTGCCGCTGCTGGCGGCGCCCGCGTCGGGCGGCACGCGGATGCAGGAGGGCACGATCGCCTTCCTCCAGATGGTGAAGGTCACCGCCGCGATCACCGACCACAAGGCCGCCGGGCTGCCCTACCTCGTGTATCTCCGCCATCCCACGACGGGCGGAGTCCTCGCGTCCTGGGGCTCCCTCGGCCACGTCACCGCCGCCGAACCGGGTGCCCTCATCGGGTTCCTCGGGCCGCGCGTCCACGAGGCCCTCTACGGCGAGGAGTTCCCGCCCGGCGTCCAGATCGCGGAGAACCTGCTGGCGCACGGTCTGGTGGACGCCGTGCTGCCCGCCGACCGGCTGCCGGAGACGGTGGCGCGGGCGCTCACCGTGCTGTGCGGGGACGCCGCCGTCGACGCCCCGCCGAAGGACCCCGCCGGTGCGCACGATCAGGCTCCGGCTCCGGTCCCCGCCTCCGCCGCGGAATCGATTCGCCGTTCCCGGCGCCCCGAGCGGCCCGGCGTGCGGCGGCTGCTGAGGGCCGCGGCCACCGACGTCACGCCGCTCAGTGGCACGGGTGCGGGGGAGCGGGATCCCGGACTGCTGCTCGCGCTCGCGCGCGTGGGCGGCACCCCGTGCGTCGTGCTCGGTCACGACCGCGGCAGCCACGCGGAGGAACCGGGCACGGACGCCGTGGAATCAGGCGTTCCCGCGCACGGTCAGGCGCTCGGTCCGGCCGGGTTGCGCGCCGCGCGGCGGGGGATGCGGGTCGCCGCCGAGCTGGACCTGCCGCTGCTCACCGTCGTCGACACGGCCGGGGCCGCGCTGTCGCGGGACGCGGAGGAGGGCGGGCTGGCGGGGGAGATCGCCCGGTGCCTCGCGGACCTGATGGCCCTGCCCGCCCCGACCCTGTGCCTGCTGTTGGGGCAGGGCGCGGGCGGTGCCGCCCTCGCGCTGCTCCCGGCCGACCGGGTGCTGGCGGCCCGTCACGCGTGGCTGTCGCCCCTGCCGCCGGAGGGCGCGTCGGCGATTCTGTACCGCACGACGGACCGGGCGTACGAAGTGGCCGAACGTCAGGGGGTGCGGTCCGCCGACCTGTTGGCGAACGGCATCGTGGACCGCATCGTGGAGGAGGGCGAGGGAGAGACGGCGGACCCCGACGGCTTCCTTCCCCGGCTCGGCCGGATCCTCGGCGCCGAACTCGCTGTCCTCAAGGGGCGTGAACAGGGTGAACGGCTTACCGCCCGCCGCGCGCGCTACCGAAACCTGGGCGTGCGCAGGTGACTTCACGCCCCGAAAAATGTGGGCATTGCCTCCAAACCGCCAAGGGAGATTGGCATCCTTAGGTTTGCCTAACCTAAGGTCTCTGGTGTGAAGGCGATCGATCTCCGGGAGAACCGGACCGTGGCCGCGCGCCCACGGAAGGCTGCGCTCCGGGCCGTCGCCCCCGAGCCGGCCCGCTGCGCGGTGCTCGTGGTCGCGGACGCCCGGCCCGCGCTCCGTCACGTCCGATGCCCGCCCGGCCGGCGTCGGCCCGTCCTCCGAAGGCCGATCGGGGCGCGCGCCCTGCCCACCGGCACCGCCACCCCCACCGCGTGCGGCGGCGGGACGGGGCGGGACGGATACGCGCACGCAGTCGGCGCCGGGACCGCCGGCATCGAGACCCCCGGAACGTAGCCCCAGCCGGGCGGCCTGTGCGGTGCGGCCCGGCGGAAACACCCCTTTCAGCGCGCCCCCACGGCGCTGAGACCTGCCCGAAACCCGCCACCCGCCCCGAAAGGCGCCTCCCGTGCGGCTTCATCTGCTCGCGCTCAACCCGACCGACTCCGTCACCGAGGGCTTCCTTCCCGCGGCCGCCCGGCTCGGTCTCGCCGTCACCCTCCTGACCGACCAGCCGGCCGCCCACCGGCGCGCCTACGCCCGGTTCACCGAAGGAGCGGCCCACGACGGCCCCTGGCCCGAACTCACCGTCGTGTACTGCGACGTACGCGAATTCCGCGAGGTCATCGGGCGGATGTCCGCACTCGGCCGCCCCGACGCGGTCTTCACCAACAGCGACCACCTCCAGACGCAGGCCGCCCTCGCCGCCGACTACTTCGCCCTGCCCGGCAAGGACTGGCGTGCCGCGCTGTGCACCAAGAACAAGGCCCAGCTGCGCCGCAGCCTCGCCGAAGCGGGCGTCGACACCGTCTGGTCCACCGAACTGGGGCCCGTCGAGGACCCGGCCACCCTGAAGGACCTCGAGGCGCCCTTCCCCTGTGTCGTCAAACCACGCGAAGGCGTGGCCAGCGAGGACGTCGTACGCGTCGAGGACGCCGACGAACTCGTGGCGCGCTGCCGGGAGATCCGCGAACGCAGGCCCCACGCGGCGCTCCTCGTCGAGGAATACCTGGACGGCCCGCTGCACACGCTGGAGACGCTGGGCGACGGCCGCACCCTGCACACGATCGGCGCCTTCCGCACCCGGCTGTCCCCGCCGCCGTACTTCATCGAGGAGCGGCTCGACCTGCTGCCCGCCCCACCGCGACCGCACGCCGACCGGGTCCTCGAACAGCTCCACGCCCTCGGCGTCGGCTTCGGCGCCTGCCACACCGAGTTCGTCATCCAGGGCGACCGCGCCCGCCTGATCGAGGTCAACTACCGGGCCATCGGCGACCAGTGCGACCTCACCCTCGCCCACCTGCTGGACATCCCGCTCTTCGAGCACATCCTGCGCGTCCACCTCGGCGAGCCGCTGCCCGCCGACCTCGGGGCACGCACCGACGGCCGGGCCCGCGTGGAGTACGTCTGCGCGGACCGCGGCGGTACGCTCGTCGCGGCCCCCCAGGCGAGCGACACCGAGCGCGACGGCGTACGGCTGGTCTACCGGCCGCTGCGGGAGAGGGGCGAAGAGCACCCGCTCCACCGCACCAATCGCGACTACCTCGGAGTACTGCGGGCGACCGGCACCGACCAGGGCCGGATCGACCGGGCCGTCGAGGAATTCCTGGCCGACCGGCGCTGGGAGATCGTGTCATGACCCCGAACGGCTCCGACCCGGTGGAGGACGAACTCCTCGGGCGGATACTGAGCACGCTGCTCCGCGAGGACACCTACGGCCTGCGCAGCCGCGCGCGCACCGAACGGCGCCCGGACGGCGACTGGCTCCGGCTCCGCGTCGGCGGGGACGGCTGCGCGCTGCCCGTCGCACCCGAGGGCTTCCAGTGCGACGTGCGGGCCCGTGAGCCGTTGTTGGAGACACCCGACGGCGTCCTCACCGGGCTGCGCCCCGTCCTCACCCGGCTGCGCGCCGCGGTGGCCCCCGGGGACCGGGCCGGATTCGACCACTTCCTCGCCGAGTGCGACGAGGCGCTCGCCGCCGCCCGCCTGCACGGCCGGGTGCGCGAAGACGTCGTGGAGCGGCTGGCCGGGGCCTACGGACGGAACACCGGCCGGTGGACGGGCCCGCGCCGCTCCCTCGCCTACGACACCCTCGCCGCCTTCCGCGACCACCCCGTCTACCCCACCGGCCGGGCCCGCGCCGGACTCACCGAGGCGGAACTCCGCGCCTACGCGCCCGAGTTCCACCCCACCTTCGCCCTGCGCTGGCTCGCCGCCCCACGCGACGCCGTACGCGGCGGCCGGGCGGAGCTCCCGCACTGGTGGCCCACGGCCGGCGCCCTCGGCCTGCCCGGCCTCGACACCACCCACCTCACCCTGCCCGTCCACCCCCTCACCGTGGGCGACCCGCTCGCCGAAGCGCTGAAGGCCGCCGGGCTCGACGGCTCCGCCCACCTCGCCGAACGGCCCTGGCTCACGGTGACGCCGACCCTGTCGATGCGCACCCTCGCCGTCGTGGACGACCCGGAGGTCCACCTCAAACTCCCGCTCGCCACCGCCACCCTGGGCCTGCGCAACCGGCGCACCATCAAACCCGGCACCCTCGACGACGGCGAGGTCGGACAGCGGCTCCTCGAAGAGGTCATCGCCGCGGAGCCGCGCTTCGCCGCCACCGTGCTCCTCGCCGACGAGCGCACCCACCTCGGCGCCGCCCACGAACTCCTCGCCGCCCTCGTACGCCGCCACCCGCCCGGTCTCCACGACGCGCACATCGTGCCCGTCGCCGCGCTGCTCGCCCGCACCCCCGACGGCACGCTCGTCGCCGACGCACTCGCCGGGCGCTACTACGGCGGTTCGCTCACCGCCTTCCTCGACGCCTATCTGACGCTGCTCCTCGACTGGCACACCACCCTGTTCGCGTACGGCATCGCCCTGGAATCCCACCAGCAGAACACCTCCGTCGTCCTCGACGAGACCCCCGCGGGCCCCCGGCTGCGCCTGCTGCTCAAGGACAACGACGGGCCGCGCGTGCACTCCGTCCGGCTCGCCCGGCGGCTCGGCGGCGAGGCCGCCGACCTCCTCGGCTTCGACGACCGGCGGATCCTCGTCGGCGGCGACGGCCCCGTCGCGGACGTCTTCGCGACGATCACCGTGCACCTGTGCGCGGGCGCCCTCGCCTTCGAGCTGGCCCGCACCGGCCGTGCCCGGCTGGACACCCTGCTCGGGCAGCTCCGCCACCGGCTCGCCGAAGCCGTGGACCGGCTCGCCCCCGGCCCGGCTGCCGTGCTGCGCGCCCGGGTCCTCGACGCCGACCGGCTGCCGGTCAAGGCCATGGTCACCGCCGGCACCCTGCTCACCAAGGAGCGGTCCGGCGCCGCCGACATCAACAAGTACTACGTCGAAGGCCCCAACTACCTGCGAAGGGAGGCGTGATGGCGACCCGGTCCGGTGCCCGGCCCGTGCTCGTGGCCGCACCCCTCCAGGTGGGCACACTCACTCCATGGGCGTCACCGCACCGCCGGTACCCGCTGCCGCCGACCGCCCCCGCCGGCACCCCCACTGCCCTCCGTACCCGCTGGAGTCGCTGAATGTCCTCCGCGCCCCTTCCCACCTCGCCTCCCCGCTCGCCCCGCTCGTCAGGGGCGCCGCACCGCCCGCAGGCCACCGCCCTCGCGGGCCGGGCGGACGCCGACCACGTCGTCGCGCACACCCTGCTGAACTGCCTGCTCCGCGAGGTGTCCGGCCCCGAGCACCAGACCGCCGTCAGCGACGGACACCTGCTGCTGCGCCTGCCCCGCTGCGGCGCGCTGCTGCGCGTCGCCCTGCGCCGCGCCTCCCTGATCGGCGCCCACCGCTTCACCGGGCCCGTCAGCGCGCAACGCCCCGACGGCTGGGCCGAATTGCCCTGGCAGACCGTCGCCGAGCACATCCACCGCGAGCTGGAACTGCGCACCGGCGTCCGCAACGACGAATTCCTCGCCCAAGTGGCCTCCAGCCACGCGGGCGTGAGCGCCGCCCTCGACGCGGCCCGCCGGGAGAGCGGGACCCCGGGCCGGCGAGGCGCGGACGCCTACATGGACTCGGAGCAGTCCCTGCTCTTCGGCCACCGATTCCACCCCACCCCCAAGGCCCGCACCGGCTCCCTGGCGGACTGGGACCGCTACGCCCCCGAGACCCGCGCCCGCTTCCGGCTCCGCCACCTGGCCGTACGGCGGGAGCACGTCCGCGAGGAGACCGCGACGCCCGGCGCCCTCGCCGCCCTCGACCGGCAGGGCACCGTCCCCGACGGCTACCGACTGCTGCCCGTGCACCCCTGGCAGTACGCCATGCTCCGCGACGACCGGACGCTGCGCGCCGCCATCGGCCGCCGCGACGTCCTCGACCTCGGGCCGCGCGGCGCGGAGTTCGAGCCGACCGCCTCGGTGCGGACGCTCTACGACGGCCGGGACTTCCTCAAGTTCAGCCTGAACATCCGCATCACCAACTGCCTGCGCAAGAACGCCGAGTACGAGCTGACCGGCGCCGTCGCCCTGACCCGGCTGCTGGAGCCCGTCGCCGCCGACCTGGCCGCCCGCTTCCCCGGCACCGACCTGCTGCGCGAGCCCGCCTACCGCACCCTCGACCTCGGCAGCCGCGACCTGGCCGAAGGCTTCGGCGTCATCGTCCGCGAGGGCCTGGACGCCCGGCTCGCCCCCGGCGTCACCGGGCTGCTCGCCGCCGCCGTCGCCGACGAATACCCCACCGGCGGCGCGCAGCTCGCCCGGCTGCCGGCCACCGCCGGCCCGGCGGAGGCACTCGCCTGGTGGGACGCCTACCTCGGCCTGCTCGTCCCGCCCGTGCTCGCCGCCTACTTCGACCACGGCGTCGTCCTCGAACCGCACCTGCAGAACGTCGTCCTCGGCGTCGACGCCGACGGCACCCCCCGGCAGATCCTCTTCCGGGACCTCGAGGGGACCAAACTGCTCCCCGACCGGCACGCCACCGCCCTCGCCACCCTCGCCGACGACGTGGCCCGCCCCATGACGTACGACCGGGAACGCGGCTGGGACCGGGTCGTCTACTGCCTGCTCGTCAACCACCTCGCCGAGATGCTCGCCGCCCTCGCCGACCGGCACCCGCACCTGGAACCGGAGCTGTGGCGCGCCGTGCGCGCGACGCTGGACCGGCGCGCCACCGCCCACGGCGACCCGCCCCCGCTGCGCGCCCTGGTCGCCGGGGTGCCGCTGCCCGCCAAGACCAACCTGCTGACCCGCTGGGAACGCAAGGCCGACCGGGACGCCGGCTACGTCCGCATCGCCTCCCCCCTGGTGCCCGACCTGCTGTCCGCGTTCCCGGGCACCACCCGCACCGAACCCTGGAGTGCCACACCGTGATCACCCCCCGCGCCGCCGCCCGCGCCGCCGGCCTGCCCGCCGACGAACTGCCCGCCTACGTCTACGACCTGGCCGCGCTCGACGACCACGCGCGCGCGATACGGGCCGCCCTGCCCGGCAGCGTCGAGCTGTACTACGCGGCCAAGGCCAACCCCGCCCCGGAGATCCTCCAGGCCCTCGCTCCGCACGTCACCGGGTTCGAGGTCTCCTCCGGCGGTGAACTGGCCCACGTACGCAAGGCCGTCCCCACCCTCCCCGTCGCCTTCGGCGGCCCCGGCAAGACCGAGGCCGAACTGCGGCTCGCCCTCCGCCTGGGCACCCGGCGATTCCACGTGGAGAGCGAGGGCGAACTGCGGCTGCTCGCCGAACTCGCCGACGAACAGCCCGGCGACGCCCCCGTGGACGTGCTGCTGCGCGTCAACCTCCCGGCGGGGGACGACGAGCTGGACGGGGCGGCCCTGGCCATGGGCGGCAGACCCGGCCCCTTCGGCCTCGACCCCCGCCGCGCCGAGGCGTGCCTGCCGCTGCTGCGCGGCAGGAGACTACGGCTGCGCGGCATCCACGCCCATCTGGCCAGCGGACTGAGCGAGGGCGCCCATCTCGTCGTCGCGGCCCGGGTCGCCGACTGGGCGCGCGAGCTGGCCGACCGGCACGGCCTCACCCTCACCGAGATCAACGTCGGTGGCGGCATGGCCGTCGACTACACCCGCCCGGCCGTCCCCTTCGACTGGAACTCCTACGGCGCGGGCCTGCGCGACCTGGCCGTCCGCAACCCCGGACTGACCCTGCGCGTCGAACCCGGCCGGGCGCTCACCGCGTACTGCGGCTGGTACGTCACCGAGGTCCTCGACCTCAAGCACAGCCACGGCGAGGCCTTCGCGATCCTGCGCGGCGGCACCCACCACCTGCGCACCCCCGCCGCCAAACAGCACGACCAGCCCTTCACCGTGCTGCCCGTCGACGCGTGGGAGCGGCCCTGGCCGCGCCCGGCCGCCCTGGACGAGCCGGTGACGCTCGTCGGCCAGCTGTGCACCCCCAAGGACACCCTGGCGCGCCGCGTCCCGGTGGCCGAGCTGCGGGTGGGGGACCGGGTGGCGTTCTCCATGGCCGGCGCGTACGCCTGGAACATCTCGCACCACGACTTCCTGATGCACCCCGCGCCGACCTTCCACTTCTTGGACTGAGGGGGCCTTGGCCCGACCGCCCCCGGGCGGGGGTCACGCCAGGCCGGTGGGCTGTCCGACGGCCAGGCAGGAGTCGCCGTTGAGGAGGTCCACGCCCAGCCCGGTGGCGGTGTGCAGGACGGTCTCCCCGACGCGCCGGGTGCCGATCAGCCCGGCCTGGCGCAGCACGGAGGTGTGATGGCTGACGGTGGCGGGCGAGATGCCCACCCGGCGGGCCACCTCGCCGGTCGTACAGCCCGCCCCGCCCGCGACGGTCTCCAGGACCGCGGCCCTGCGCATCCCCAGCAGGGCCGCCAGCGCCCGCCCCGAGGCCGGCCGGGGCTCCCGCTCGCCGAGCCAGCGCAGATCGTGGGCGATGGGGTAGACCAGCACGGGCGTGAGCTCCCGGTCGCGCAGCAGCGTCGGCGTGGGCCAGCAGAAGAACGAGGGGACGAGCCGCAGGCCGCGTCCGTCGAGATGGAGGTCGCCCCGCACGTGCGGTCCGCGCAGCTCCAGCACCGGCGGGCTCCAGCACAGCGCGGGGTGCAGCGTGGGCAGCAGTCGCGCGCTGCCGCCGGTGAGCAGGGCACGGGTGCGCACCGAGCGGTCGGCGCCCAGCCGGCCCTGGATATGCGCCCAGTGCGGCAGCAGCACCGCCCGGTGGTAGTCGCGCACCGCCTGCGCCAGACCGTCGAGGGTGTCCCGGTCGCCGTCCCCGAGCAGCCGGGTCCAGCGGGCCGGCGGCCGGGTGGCCGACAGCTCCGTCAGATCCTTGCGCAGCCGGACGCGGGGGGTCGAGCGCAGCGCGTCGATGCCGTTCTCCAGCCCGTCGGCCGCGGCGGCGGGGGTGAGGAAGTCGGGGGAGTAGCCGACAGGGGGCGCGAGGTCCAGCAGCCGTCGGTCGACCGTGCCCGGATCGGCGCGGACCTGGCGGCGCCAGCGGGCGAACACGGGCGCCGCGTCGGTGCTCTGCAGCATGTGCAGGCTCAGCAGCACCTCCCACAGCGGATCCGGGTACTGGGCGATCGTGATGCGGGTCAGATCCTCGCTGGTGAAATGGATGCGCAGCGTCATGGCGGCGTCCCTCGTGGCTCGGGATGCCTCGCGCTCCCACGGCGGTGGCCGCGGTTGCCAGGCGTGTCCGTGTGTCCCCCTTGCTGGATGGGACGCCCGGCACACCCATAGGGTTGCTCTGGGTTGACTTTTGGTCACTTTCTGTACACTTTCCGGACGGCTGGGGTCCGGGAGCCGGCCGTCACGGCACGCCCCGTGACCGGGCCGGTGACCACGATCCGGCCCTCGCCCTCCCGCCGCCGGTGCCGCAGGGGCAGCCGGACGGTGTGCTCGCCGCCGCCCCGGCCTGCCCCTCGGCCGCCCCCGGCGTCCCCTGCGCGCCGGGGGCGAGTCGCGCCCCGGCGGGGTCACGGCGACACCCGGACCGGAAGGAGATCGGGTCGTCCGGCTGCGTTCACGACGGCTTCCTTGCCGCGGCTCGGCCCGGTGCCGCGGGCCGGGTCCCCCCGCCCGGCCCGGCGGCAAGACCCACCGTGCCAGGGGGTGCCAGGGAAGAGCCACCTTTTCGACGCCTCTCTAAAGCCGCAGGTCGGGCGGGTTCGGGGGTGGTTTCGAGCCCCGGGGCCCCGCAAGTCCCGGCTGCCCCGGCCGACTCCGGCCTGGTGTGCGACGGGCGGACGGCCCCCTTTCAGGGCCGGACGGGCGCTGTCGGGGCCTACGGTTTCGGCCAGCTCGCGGCCCCGGAACGCCCCGTGCCGCCCCGTCATCCGGACAGGTTGCGCCCGCGGCCGGCGGTCCGCACGTCGCCCGGGCCGTGCCGAACCTCCCTCCGCCCGGCTCGGTGACCGGCGGCCCGAACCGCTGCTCCGCGGGCGCGCGGGCCGCTCGACCGATCACCGGTCAGGGCATGGTGGTCGTCAACGGAAGGGCGGTGGGCCGCACTTCACGGCGGCCTGTGAACGCGTTGGCCGGTTTCCCGGGGTTGGAAACGATCTTAGATGGTGCATGCATCTAGATTGGGCGTACGGTGATCATCGCGATCCGCTCGTGAATCGTCGCGGACCGTGATCGACGAGGGCACAGCCGAACCCGGGCCACCCGGGCGGCCTACCGAGAAGGAGACCGCGACCATGTGCGGGATCACCGGATGGATCTCCTACGACCAGGACCTCAATACCCCCACCACGCGCCGCACGCTCGATGCGATGACCGAGACGATGGTGTGCCGCGGCCCGGACGCCGGAGGCGTCTGGCTGGACACCCACGCCGCTTTGGGCCACCGCCGACTGGCCGTCATCGACATCGAGGGCGGCAAGCAGCCGATGCTCGTCGAGCGCGACGGCCGCACCCTCCTCGCCACCACCTACAGCGGCGAGGTCTACAACTACCGTGAGCTGCGGGCCGAACTCGAGGCCCTGGGCCATGCGTTCCGCACCTCCAGCGACACCGAAGTCGTCCTGCACGCCTATCTCGAATGGGGCGACGCGTTCGCCGAGCGTCTCAACGGCATGTACGCCTTCGCGATCTGGGACCCGCGCACCGAGGAACTCCTCCTGGTCCGCGACCGCATGGGCGTCAAGCCGCTTTACTACCACCCCACCCCCGACGGCGTGCTCTTCGCCTCGGAGGCCAAGGGCATCCTCGCCCACCCCGCCGTCCGCCCCGCCGTGGACGCCGAGGGCCTCGCCGAGCTGATATCGAACACCAAGACCCCCGGCCACGCCGTCTACAAGGGCATGTACGAACTGCGCCCCGGCCACCTCGCGCGCATCCGCCGCGACGGCCTCACCGTCCGGCGCTACTGGGCGCTGGAGGCGCGGGAGCACACCGACGACCTGGGCGCCACCGTCCGCCACATACGCGAGCTGCTCGACGACATCGTCGCCCGCCAGCTCATCGCCGACGTCCCGCTGTGCACCCTGCTCTCCGGCGGGCTCGACTCCTCCGCCATCACCGCGCTCGCGGCGAAGGGCCTGGCCGACGCGGGCCGCGGCCCGGTGCGTTCGTTCTCCGTCGACTTCGCCGGCCACACCGAGAACTTCACCCCCGACCAGATGCGGCCCACCCCCGACGGCCCGTACGCGCACGCCCTCGCGGCGCACGTGGGCTCCGACCATTCCGACATCGTCCTCGACACCGCCGCCCTGATGGACCCGGCCCATCGCGCGGCGGTCCAGTCCGCCCGCGATCTGCCGCTGGCCTTCGGCGACGGCGACACCTCGCTCTACCTGCTGTTCAAGGCGATCCGCGAACAGTCCACCGTGGCCCTCTCCGGCGAGTCCGCCGACGAACTCTTCGGCGGCTACCACTGGTTCCACGACCCCGAGCTCGTGGCGGCCGACACCTTCCCGTGGATCGCGGCCGGCATCGCCGACCGCTTCTCGGGCCCGCGCAGCGGCGGCCGTGTCGCCCTCCTCGACCCGGGCTTCCTCGGCAAGCTCGACGTGGACGCCTACCGGGACGCGCGCTACCGCGAAGCCCTCGCCGAGGTGCCCCGGCTGGCCGGCGAGAGCGGCCGGGAGCGGCGCATGCGCGAGGTCTCGTACCTGCACCTGACCCGGTTCGTGAACCTCCTCCTCGACCGCAAGGACCGCGCCAGCATGGCCGTCGGCCTCGAGGTCCGGGTGCCGTTCTGCGACCACCGCCTGGTCGAATACGTCTTCAACACCCCCTGGGCGATGAAGACCTTCGACGGCCGGGAGAAGTCCCTGCTGCGCGCCGCCACCCGCGACACGCTGCCCGACATCGTCGCCGACCGGGTGAAGAGCCCCTACCCGAGCACCCAGGACCCGCGCTACGCGGCCGCCCTCCGCACCGAGCTGAAGCGGGTCATGGCCGACCGGGACGCGCCCGTACGCCCGCTGCTCGACACCGGGACCGTCGCGCAGGCGCTCGCCGACGACGCGGGCGAGTCCTTCCGGACCGGTACGGAACTGGTCCTCGGCATCGACTCCTGGCTGCGCACCCACGACACGACCCTGGAGGTGTAGCAGGGCCGGGCATTGCCCGAGGACCGGGCACGGTGGGTCTCCGAGGCGCACAATGGGTGGCACCACCTCGCCCAGCCAGGAGTCCCACCGTGGCCTTGCAACTGACCGTCGACCCGGACGCGGCCGAACCGCCCTACGAGCAGATCCGCGCCCGCATCGCCGACCGGGCCCGCTCCGGCGCGCTCCCCGTGGGCTACAAACTCCCGACCGTACGGGGCTTCGCCGAAGAGCTGGGCCTGGCCGCCAACACCGTGGCCAAGGCCTACCGCGCGCTCGAAGCGGACGGGGTGATCGAGACCCGGGGCCGCAACGGCACCTTCATCGCGGCCCCCGGCGACGCCGCCGACCGGGAGGCGGCCGCGGCCGCCCAGGCCTTCGCCCAGCGCGCCCACCGGCTGGGTCTGGACCGGGCGGCCGCGCTCGCCGCCGTCGAGGACGCGCTGCGCGCCGCGTACGACGGCGGGGACCAGCGGTAGAGCCCGACCGGCCCTGCCCCCGGGGCCGGTCTACAGATAGAGCCCCGAGTCCGCCCCGTCGTGCTGCGCGGGCACCGACGCGGGACCGCTGCCCCGCCGCAGCGCGAACAGCTCCGCGAGCGTCGCCCCCTCCCGGCCGACGCCCTCCTCCCTGCCGAGCCAGTTGACCGCCTCCGGGCGGGTCAGCGAGCCCACCTCGATCCGGGCGAGACAGCGGCCGGGACGTACGACGGCGGGGTGCAGCCGCTCCAGGTCCTCGTTGGTGGTCACGCCGACGAGGACGTTGCGGCCCTGGCCGAGCAGACCGTCCGTGAGGTTCAGCAGCCGCGACAGCGCCTGCCCGGCGGTGTGTTTGGCCTCGCCCCGGATCAGCTCGTCGCAGTCCTCCAGGAGCAGCAGCCGCCAACGGCCCTTCGCCGTGCCGTCGTCCTCACCGATCGCGATGTCCATCAGATAGCCGACGTCGTTGAACAGCCGCTCCGGGTCGAGCACGCAGTCCACCTGGCACCAGTCCCGCCACGAGCGGGCCAGGGTGCGCAGCGCGGAGGTCTTGCCCGTGCCCGGCGGGCCGTGCAGGAGCAGCAGGCGGCCGGCGATGTCATCCGGGGTGATCTTCATCAGCCGGTCCATGGCGTCCGCCACCGGCGCGGTGTAGTTCGGACGCACCTCCTCCCACGTACCGGCGGAGATCTGCCGGGTGGTGCGGTGCGGGCCGCGCCGCGGGGAGACGTACCAGAAGCCCATGGTGACGTGCTCGGGCTGGGGCTCGGGCTCGTCCTCCGCGCCCGAGACCGCCTGGTCCAGCACCTTCTTGGCCAGCTCGTCCGTGGCCGCCGTCACCGACACGTCCGCGCCCCGGCTCCAGCGGGAGATCAGCAGCGTCCAGCCGTCGCCCTCCGCGAGGGTCGCGCTGCGGTCGTCGTCCCGCGCGGCGCGCACCACGCGGGCGGACGGTGGCAGCAGCGTCACCCCGGTCTTGACGCGGTCCACGGAGTGGCTGTGCGCGTACGGCTGCTCGCCGGTGGCGAACCGGCCGAGGAAGAGGGCGTCGATGACGTCGGACGGTGAGTCGCTGTCATCCACGTTCAGCCGGATGGGCAGGGACTTCTCCGTCGGGGTGGTGTCCGGTTCGGCGGGCAGGGCCTGCCTCCTGGCAGCGGGGCGGTCGGCACACATGCCGCCCATGATCCGGCACGGGCCGCCCGTGCGCACCATGGTTTTCCCCGGTTCCGTCGTAGTTACCCGGTAAATCGCCGCACACCGATTCCCGCGCCGATACTCTGGCCGGTGATGGGACGTCATGAGACGAGCAGGCGGTTGTCCCGGGCGGGTCGGTGGGGATTCACCGCACTGCTCGGTCTCACCCTGCTCGTGCTCGCGCTGCTGGTGGCCATGTGCGGCGGCGTCCTCCAGCCGCGCGGCGGTGACGCGGACACCCGCCGGGACGCGGCCGTCGGCTGGGGGTTCACGCACACGCAGTACAGCGCCGACCACGGCGACGCCGATGCCCGCAAGGCCGCCGGCCGGCTCCTCGCCGCCGGCCCCCTGTCGCAGAACCAGCACATCATGGGCTGGGGGGTGGACAACCCCGAGCCCAAGCCCGGCGCGTACAACTTCGCCGACCTGGACCGGCGTGTCGCGCTGATGCGAAGAACGGCCGGGACGCCGGTGCTCACGCTGTGCTGCGCCCCCGACTGGATGAAGGGCGGCGGGCAGCGGACCGACTGGTCCCAGAAATCATTGGAGACGGCGCCCGACCGTAAATATTACAAAGATTTCGCGAAACTCGCCGGAGTGGTGGCCAAGCGCTATCCGGACGTACGTCATTTCATCGTCTGGAACGAACTCAAGGGTTTCTTCGACGAATCCAAGAACCGCTGGGACTACGAGGGCTATACGGAGCTGTACAACCTTGTCCACGCCGAACTGAAGAAGCAGAACAAGAACAACCTCGTCGGCGGCCCGTACGTCGTCATGGACAGCGAGGCCCCCGGATCCAAGGCCAACGCGTCGTCGCTGAGAGGCCCCTGGGGGGTCGTCGACCAGCGGTCCGTCGACGCCGTCACGTACTGGAACAAGCACAAGGCCGGAGCCGACTTCGTCGTGGTCGACGGCTCCAGCTATACGCGCGAGAGCGATCAGTTCCACCCCGACGAATTCGGCGCCACCGCCAAGTTCGCCGATGTCACGACCTGGCTCAGGAAGACCACCGGGCTGCCGGTCTGGTGGGCCGAGTGGTACGTGGAGCCCGCCGACGGCAATGACGACCGAAGGGGGTGGACCGAACAGCACCGTCTCGCCGTCCAGGCCACCGCGATGATGCAGCTGGCCGGCTCGGGCGCCTCCGCGGCCTTCTACTGGAACCCGCAGGAGAAGAGCGCCGACTGCCCCGGCTGTCTGTGGCGCAGCACCGAACTGGCCGGCGGGGGGAAGGAGCTGCCGATGATGAAGCTGCTGACCCGGTTCGCCAAGGACTTCCCGCCCGGTGCGGACTACCGCGAGGTCGACATCGACGACAGCTCACGCGTCCGCGCGCTCGCGACGGACAGGACGCTGCTGGTCGTCAACACCCAGAACCGGGCCGTATCGACCCGGGTGGACGGCCGCCGCTTCGACCTGAAGGCGTACGAGGTCCGCTGGGAGTCGTAGCCGGGGCGCGGGGACGCTGCACCGCCGGGTGCCGGTGAGACGGACGCCGGCCCACCTCACCGGCGCCCGGCGCCCGTCAGGACATCGTCGTGAGCCGTACGACCAACGACACCAGCAGCAGTACCAACAGCGGCAGCGCGAACCAGTACGAACCCTGCAGCCACCGCAGTTGCCGCACGCCCGGCCGGGCCGCTACCCGCGACAGCTCCCGCGCCGTGAGCAGCACCATCAGCGCCAGTGCCGCCAGCCCGCCGATCACCGACATCGGTGTCCACGTCACCCGCGGCCCGGCCGGGCCCGGCCGGGGCTCCGGGACCTCGCCGGGGGACTGCCGGGACAGTTCGTACAACACCGCGTCGTCGTTGGACAGCACCCGGCGCAGTTCGGGCCGCCGGTCGAGTGCGCGCAGCAGCCGCGGCTCCCAGTTCACGGCGTAGCCCGCGTCCAGCTGGAGGGTCACGGACTGGCCGCGGTTGACCATGAGGTAGGAGTTGGGCCCGGCCTTCCGCAGCGCGTCGACCAGGCTGTCCACCAGGACCGGATCGCGCGGCGCCTGCGTCGGTTCGTACGTCACCCGCTCCATGTCACGGGCGCCCCACGGCATCGCGGGCGTCACGCTGTTGACGGGGTCCTGGCTCATCCACAGCAGCCGCACGGTCGGCCTGTCGTGCTCGTACACGTACTCCATCGCGGCGACCTCACCCGGCCGTACCCGCTCGAAGGGCTCGTTGCCCCAACGCGCCACCAGGAAGCCGAAGATGAGGACGAGCCCCGCCAGCAGTGCGGCGAGCGGCCCCGTGGCGGCACGGCCGCGTGTCGCGCCCGTGCGCGGGAAGACCGCGAGGGCTGCGAGGACGCAGGCGCCGGGCAGCGCGAACAGGAAGACCCGCAGGGCCACTTCGCCGCCGTACGACTGCATGCCGAAGGCGAGGAAGGGGACGGCGGTCAGGACCAGGAGCGCGGTGTCGGCGCGACCGGACCGCCGGCGGCGCCACCAGCCGAACGCGGCGAAGGCCAGCACACCGCCCGCGAGCGCGACCCGGGTGTACAGCACCAGCTTGTGGGTGCTGCTGCCGCCTTCGATGCGGCCCGAGACGGACGAGGAGACATTGCCGCCCAGCGAGCCCAGGCCGCCGAACAGCTCGTCGAAGTGACCCGACCAGTACGGCTCCGCCAGGAACCCCACCCACACCGCCAGCATCACACCGCACAGCAGTGGCAGTCCGGTCAGCGTCGAGCGGCGGGTGAGCACCAGAACGGTCAGCACGCCCAGCATCACGAAGGGGGTCAGCTGATGGCTGGCCACCGAGGCCGCGAACAGGGCGATGAGCAGCGCCAGCAGCACCCCTTGCTGGCGACGGCCGGCGGGTGCGACCTCGGCCTCGCCCGGCAGCAGCTTGCCGCCCAGCTGCCGGGGCCAGCGGAACCACACCAGCAGCACGGCCACGAAGAGCAGATAGATGAAGTAGTTCAGCGCCTGGGGCGAGAAGTAGTCCTGTCCGACCCAGCCGCACAGGGCGAACAGCCACACCGCCGTCCACTTGGCCCGCCAGCTCGCCCGCACGGCTCTCAGCAGCAGCGCCAGCGGCGCGAGGCACAGCAGCTGAACGGTCAACGGCCACCAGCGGAGCACCTCCGTGAGGTCGCTCAGCCCACAGGCCCGGGCGGCGAGGGCGGCGAGGGCGAAGAAGCCGGGCCAGCTCCAGCGGGCGTCGAGGTCCGGCGCGGCCGTCCCGGACCGGTCGATGTAGTCCAGGAAGCCGAGGTGCTGCCAGGCCGTCGCGAAGCGCGGCTGGTCCTCCAGCACCGCGGGCACGGCGTGCAGGGACACCACCGTCAGCAGCAGGACGGCGGTCAGCAGCCCGCGGCGCGGCCGGTCCAGCCACAGCGCGGACGCGAACGACACCACCAGCAGCGCGGCCCCCAGCACCGTCGCCACGGGGAGCACGGACACCAGCCCGAGCCCGCCCATGCCGTCCAGATCGGACTCGCCGAGGGACCGCAGCGGCACCCAGTACAACGCCAGGGCGGCGCCGAACAGCAGCCAGATCCCGGCCTCCGGGCCCCGCCACCACGGCCTGCGCGCCCCCGGCAGCGTACGGGCGACCACGGTGGGCGGCGTCCCCGAGCCCTCGGGAAGCGCGGAGACGTCGGAGGCCGCGGAGACGGACGCGGCGGTCGAGGCCGAGGAGGTACCGGTCGGCCCTGTCGAAGGGGCCGCCGCGGACGCCGCGGACGTGCCGCCCGACGCCGCGGCGGCGACGGAGGCGGGCGCCGAGGCGGCGGCCGCCGTACGCGGCTCGTCCGGCTCGGTGGGGACTGCGGAGGACATCGGTACCGCCTCGGGGGTGTGCCGGAGATCGGGGCGCCTCTCCAAGTGGTCGAAGTCCAGCCGCACGCCCAGCGGCATCGTGTCCGCGTCCAGCGCGGCGCGCAGCGCCCACCGGGTGCCGTAACCGCCGCCGTCGCGCTCCGCTCCGGCCGCCGCCCCGCGGCCGTGCCTAAAACCCTGGCGGAAACCCCGCCGGTCGCCGTGGACCGCCAGATCCGCGAGATCGCCGTCGGGCGCGGCGCCGGGGGCGCGGGGCGGGGAGTCCGCCGACGCGTCCTTGAGGATCCTGCGGAGCCTGACCGCCGAGATCGAGGCGATCACCGCGAGGCTGACGACCTCCGCGATGCCCGCACCCGCCAGCCTCAGTCGGGGGAGCAGCAGCAGTGTCAGCCCCAGCACCAGGACGCACAGCAGCCCCTGGAGATAGGCGAGCCCGGCCGTCCGGCTCTGGGCCCGCAGCACCGCGAAGTACACCTCCATCACCACCCGCAGCGCAGCCCCCACGGCGAACCACCGCAGCAGCGGCGTGGCCGCGTCCGCGTACCCCTGCCCGAAGACCCGCAGGACGTAGGGCGCGAGGAGGAAGAGCAGCACACAGACCGGGACCATGATCTTGGCCATCCGGCGCAGCGCCGCCCGGCAGTTCTCCGCGAGCCGGGCCGGGTCGTGCGAGCCCTCGACGGTCAGGGAGGCGCCCATGTTGATGGCGAGCAGGTTCACCGTGCCACCGATGGTGGTGGCGATGTAGAAGTACGCGTTGTTGGTGGAGCTGACCTGCGAGGCGACGATCACCGGCACCAGATAGACCACGGCCAGTGAGAACAGCGACCCGGTGTAGTCCCCGGCCAGGAAGCGGCCCATCTCCCGGTAGGTGGGGGGCCGGGCCGTCTTCGCGGTCGCCAGGGCGTGCCGCGGCGCCAGCCGGCGGAAGACCAGCCAGCCCAGCGGCAGCACCGACACACCGATGGAGACGACCCAGGAGGTGAACACCCCGGACGCCGGCAGCACCGCCGCCAGCGCCACCAGCAGCGCGAGCTTCGCCGCGGAGAACACCGTATTGCCCACCGGCACCCAGAACGCGCTGCGCAGCCCGGTCAGCACCCCGTCCTGGAGGGTGAGGAGGGACCAGGCGACGACGGCGACGACGAACCCGAGACCGGGCAGCAATCCGTGCAACGAGCGGTAGGAGGGACCCCAGAGGTCCAGTGTGGACAGGAAGACGCAGGCCGCGACGGCGACGACGGCCGAACTCCCCGCGTACGTACGCAGGACGAGCCGGCCCGTCGACCGTCCGGCCACGGGGATGAAGCGGGCCAGCGCCCCGGTGAGGGTGATCGCGGTGAGCCCCGCGAGCAGCTTCATCGCGGCGATGGCCGCGGACCCCTGGCCGACCGCGGTCGGGGTGTAGTACCGGGCGGCTATCAGCCAGTAGCCCACGCCGAGGACGGCACTGATGCCCGTATTGAGCATCAGGGCGAAGGCGTTGCGGAACAGTGGACTGCTGCCGCCGCGCCCCGGGAGCCGCAGTCTGCGGCTCACCGGACTCTGCGCCTCCCGTTCCTCGGCCCGGGTGGACGTGTCAGACACGGACTTCGCTTACCTTCCTCATGATCTGTCGAGTTCTGCGAACCATGGCGTAACCCTTGGTCAACGCGCGGTCCCCGGCGAAGTGACGGCCGATGTCCCGGCCTTCGACGAGTTGTTCGAACTCGTCGATCGTCGTCGAGCGGCCCACGGTGACGCGCTCCAGTGCGTACGGCCCCTGCCGCCGCGCGGCCAGGGCGTTGCCCACGGCCAGCGAGACGCCGAAGCCGGCCGTCCGCACGGCGCTCCGCACCCGACGGCTCGAATAGCCGTAGGGATAGGCGAAGGACACCGGCGGACGGCCGAGCTCCAGCGTCAGTACGTCCCGGCAGCGTTCCACCTCGAACCGCAGCGTGTCATCGGCGAGTTGGTCGAGCTGTGGGTGGGTGTGACTGTGACCGCCGATCTCCAGCCCCGCCCCGGCCAGCTCGCGGACCTGGTCCCAGGTGAGCATGAGATCCAGCGCCCCACCGGTCTCGTGCTCCCCGCGCACCCACCCCGTGGAGGCGAACAGCGTCGCCGCGAAGCCGTGCTCGACGAGGACGGGGAGGGCGTAGCGGTGCACGCCCTCGTAGCCGTCGTCGAAGGTGATCAGGACCGGATCCGGGGGCAGCGCGAGGCCGTCGCGCCAGGCGGTTGCCAGCTGGTCGGCGGTCAGCGGGGTGAAACCCCGCTCGGCGAGCAGCCGCATCTGCTCGCCGAACGCGGCCGGTGACACCGACAGCGCGTGTGCCGCGCGCGAGGGCGTGTGCGCCACCGCGTGATACATCAGTATGGGGACCGGACCACCGTTCATGCCTCGGTCCCCTCCTTGGCCGGTTCCGTCACGGGACCGGCCGCGGCCGGTCCCTCCGGGGCGGCGGACCGCCCCGGACCGCCCGCCGGCCCGGTGTGGGCCCCGGCGCCCGGTACGGTCGCCGGCGCGAACCGCTCGCCGCCCCGGCGCGCCCGCACGCTGCCGAGCGCGTAGCCCCCGGCCGCCGCGGCCACGCCGGCCACGATCGCCCCCGCCCTACCCGCGCCCCCGGGCCGGCCGAGCAGCGCGTCGCGGACCCCGCGCGCGATGCCCGCGGGCAGCACGCGCGTGGTGTACCGGCGCTCCGTCTCCAACCCCGCCCGGGCGCCCACGCTCCGCGCCACGAGCGCCTTGGACAGGCCCTCTGCGAACGCGCGGGTGCGGAAGTAGGCGAACCGTTCACGCGCGGCGGGCACCCGGTGGTGGATCACCGAGCGGTCGTCGATCAGCAGCACCGCGTCCGGTACGGCCCGGGTCAGCCGGATGCACAGCTCCGTCTCCTCGCAGCCCAGCGGCAGCCGGTTGCCGTCGCGGCCGATGCCGTTGGCGAAGCCGCCCACGGCGGTCAGCGCCGACCTGCGGAAGGAGGCGTTGCCGCCGAGGACGTTGCGGACCTCGGTCCGGCCGGGCGGCAACCCCAGATACGTACAGCCCACGACCCAGTCGAACTCGGCCGGGAACCACACGGGTCTGCGCCGGGACTCCCACACGGGGAGGGTGCGGCCGCCCACCGCCATGACCCGCGGGTCGGCGTAGGCCTCGGCGAAATACCGCAGCCAGTCCCGCTCGGCCACCGCGTCGTCGTCGAGGAAGGCGATCACCTCGCCCGTCGACGCCGCGATGCCGGTGTTGCGGCCCGCCGACAGACCGCGGGGGCCCGCGTTCGCGAGCACCCGCACCCGGTCCGGCGCGCCCCCGGCGCCGTCGTCGCCGAAGGTCTTGGCGAGCCGCCGCAGGAGGGCGGGATTGTGGTCCACGACGATCAGCGTCTCCAGCGCGGGCCGTGACTGATCGCGCACCGAGGACACCGCCGCGAGGATGTCGTCCCACCGGTCCTCGGTGTAGACACAGATGACCACCGAGACGTCAGGCGCCCCACCCGGCCCGGCCGGTGGAGGTTTCAAGACACCTCCCCCCGGCTCGCGGCCGGCGCGATCGCGAGCCGCGGTGGGCGGCTTCGGAGTCGCTTTGCACCGTGTTCACGCAGAATCACATGCAGCACCCGTAGTCCGTCGCGCACGGCCCGTAGATTGCTGGTGCCGTGGATGCGGACGAACTCATGGCTGGGAATCTCCTGTACCCGCAGCCCCGCTTTGGCCACTCTGATGTTCATCAACGTCTCCACCTCGAACCCCGCGCAGTCCAGGGCGAGTTCGTCCAGGCAGCGCTTCCAGAACGCGTTGTAGCCGTAGCACAGATCGGTGTAGCGCGCCCCGAACTTGTGATTGACGATGGAGGTCAGGACCCGGTTGCCGAGCTTCCGGATCGGAGTCATGTCGTCAGTGCCGCCCCCGTTGGCGAACCGAGAGCCCTTGGCGAAGTCCGCGCCACCGACGAGCGCGGAGACATAGCTGACGATCTCGTTGCCGTCCGCGGAGCCGTCCGCGTCGACCATGACGATGATCTCGCCCGTGCAGGCCGCGAAGCCCGTGATCAGGGCATCCCCCTTGCCCTTGCCGAGCTGTTCGACGACCTTGACGTCCGGCCACAGGTCGCGGGCGACCTGCACGGTGTCGTCGGTCGAATTGCCGTCGACGAGGACCACTTCGTGAATCCACTCGGGCAGCGTCTTGAACACGTACGGAAGGTTCTCCGCCTCGTTCATCGCCGGGATGACGACGCTGACCGGCGGTGCGATCGCGAAATGTGAGGTGACCGGGCGGTAGCGACCGCTTATCAATGGATCTTGATCGGCCGCCGGGCGCAGAAAAGAACTCATGTACTGTCTCCCTCTCGTCCGGTGGACCGCCCGCCCAGAGCGGTCCGGTGGTTTTCCGGGTCGAAAAGGGGGTACTCACCTTGCCCCGAACGGCATGGATCGCCGTACGGACAGGGTGAGTTGGCAAGTGTTGCTGGCCGCGCGGCACGCGACTCGGCACGCTGTGAAGGCCGAGCGCGGCTACCCCCTACCGCGCCCCGCTCCGGACACCATCGCGACGCTTGAGCCCTCCCCTAGTGCCGCTTTGCATGATGGGCCGTTGCGGGTGGATGTACGACGGTATTGATGCTTGAGACTGTATGGCAAGAGCTCCCGCGGTGACTCCTCCTTTGGTGTTTTTCCGCCGGGTTCGAGGTGTCGGGTATTGGTGATCTGTGTCGACGGCGCATTCGAATCTCGTGCGCCTCAACTACCTTCGCGCAGGCTTCCCATGCGTTTGAGAAGCCGGTCGGCCGGCTCGAAGAGACCGGGCCGGGACACCACGGTGTTGCGGAGCGCCCGTATGGGCGCCCGGCGTGCGCGGTGTCCGAAGGCCACCGGGTGACGGCGCATCACCCACCCCTCGCACACGATGAGTTCACGTGTCTTGAGGGAGTCCTTGTACTCCTTCTCGCCCCGCCCCAGGTCCACGTAGCCCAGGCCCTCCGCGGCGGCCCCTTCCGCCATCCGCAGATGCAGCAGCAGCCCGGGGGAGTACCTCCCGAACTCCGGGTCGTACGCGGGGAACCAGCAGGACAGCACCGTCCGCGAGCGCGGCCCGAAGTGCGCCGCGACCGGCCGCCCGCCCGCGTAGAGCACCGACAGCAGACCCGCGAACGACTCGGTGCGGGTGTGGAAGAGCTGATCGACCAGCCGGCAGATCCAAGGGCGCGCGAACCGGTCGCTGCGCCCCGTTCTTCGATACTGCGCCGACTTCCATCCGATCAGCTTCCGCAGGACGGCCGGATCGCGTTCGTCGTGCACGTACCGCACCTCGCCGACGTTCCGGGCGAGCCTGCGCTCCTTGGCGCGGGTGGCGCGGACGAACTTCGGCCGCTGCTTGCGCAGCGCCGTCAGATACCGCTCGAAGCCCTGGTCCACATCGATGACGGGCGAGGCGAACGACCCGGAGGACGCCACCTCGAACGGCTTCTGCCCCTCCACCAAGTGGTCGAACTCCCAGACGGACAGCCCGCAGGCGTGCAGCAAATCCCGTGCGTCCCACTGGAATCCGGGTCGGTGGATCAGGCCCTGGGCGTCGGAGACACCGAGGCCGATCGCCCGGCCCACCCCCAACGAGCTGCGCTGGTAAGGGAAGAAGGCCACCGGCTCGCCGTCCTCCCGCACGACCGCGATCCGCGCGCCGTGCCGTGACCTGCCGACCGCGAGCGTGAACTCCGGTGCGAGAAAGGGGTTCGCGAGCTGGGGCGACCCGTCGAGGGCGGCTTGCCGCTGCATGGCGGACCATGCCGCCCGGTCCGCCGCCGTGAGGTCACCGGGTCGGTACACCCTGATGTCCACCTCAGGCGGCCCGACTTCGCGGAGCGCCGTCCCGGCGCCGGCGCACATGCGCCAGCAGGAACAGCAGCAGGCTGACGACCGCGACCGCGGCCACCCCGCCCCGCACGCTCCAGGCGTGCAGCGCGAGCATGGTCTGCGCGACCAGCAGATCGATGGCGACCGCCCCGCCCGCCGCGACGACCGAGCGGCTGAGCGGATCGATACCGCGCAGCGCCGCCCCCACGGCGCCCGCCGGTGCCATGACGAGAAAGAAGAGGGTGAGCGGCGCACGCAGTGGCGAGCCGATGTCGGCGAGCGCCAGCACGGCCCCGACCCCCGCGATGGCGACGGCGGCGCCGACGACCAGGGGAAGGGACTCGGCCGCCCGAGTTCTCCTTCCGACGGGGTCGTCGGCTTGGTTGAGTTCCGTGGGATCCGTGAGATCAGTGACGTTCTGCATTGGCGACTTTGCCCCCCGAAGCGCCGGATGCCGGGCTTCAATGTCGCGCAATCGGCAGAGGCGCGTCAAGATGTGAAGGCCGTGCAAACGGCCTCCGGATATCGCACCGCGGCGGAACCGGAGGTTGTCCGTCAGGTGAACACTTCACCAAAGTGTCGCACCGTCAACCCAGGATCTTCAAAGGCCCGTTGGGGCAAATGAGGGACGCCGGGCGACGCCCGACACCCATACGGACGCGCACGCGGATTCCCGCACCCGGCCGTCGGGGCTCCCGGCGGTGGGCAGTCGGTAGCGGAATGTCATAGACCTGACACGCAAAGGTCATTTATAGGACCACCGTTCCCACAATTTTGGCATGGACACTTCCATTGTTGCGGGGGTGGCTGCTACGACGGACGTGGCCGAAACCCTGCTATGGGAGGTTCCATGAAACTGTCCACGCTCACCGGCTCCGTTTCCGCGTTCGCCCTCGCGGCCGTCCTCGCCTTGTCCGGGGCCGGAGCCGCACATTCCACGGAGAGATCCTCAACTCCCGCCTATGTGGCCCTCGGCGACTCCTACTCATCCGGAGTGGGGGCCGGCGGCTACATCGGCTCCAGCGGCGACTGCAAGCGCAGCAGCAAGTCCTACCCGGCGCTCTGGGCCGCCGCGAACGCGCCCGCGAGCTTCGCCTTCACCGCCTGCTCGGGTGCTCGAACGGGTGATGTTCTCAGCAGTCAGCTCGCCCCGCTCAACAGCTCGACCGGGCTCGTCAGCATCAGTGTCGGCGGCAACGACGCCGGATTCGCCGACACCATGTCGACGTGCGTCTTCGGCTCCGACAGCACCTGCCTGAACCGGGTCGCCCAGGCCCGTACGTACATCGAGGGCACTCTCCCCGGACAGCTCGACTCGGTCTACTCCGCGATCAAGGCCAAGGCGCCCGGCGCCCACGTCGTCGTGCTGGGCTATCCACGCTTCTATCGGATCGGCGGCGGGTGTAGCGGCGGCCTGAGTGACAAGAAGCGGATCGCCATCAACGGCGCGGCCGACCACATCAACACCGTCCTCGCCAAGCGCGCCGCCGACCACGGCTTCGCCTTCGGTGATGTGAACTCCACCTTCGCCGGGCACGAGATCTGCTCCGGCAACGCGTGGCTGCACAGCGTGACGCTCCCCGTCGACGAGTCGTACCACCCCACCGCCTCGGGGCAGTCCGGCGGCTATCTGCCGGTGTTCGCCTCGGCGGCCTGAGTCGCGAGCTTGACGTGCGGCCCCCGGCGGCGGACCGCCGGGGGCCGGAGGTGCCGGGGAAAGGGGGCGCGTAGGTAGGTGCGCCGGGGGCGCATAAGAAGGGGAAAGGCTCCCCCCTTGTTACCCATGGGCCTCACCCTCCGTGACTCATACCACGTCGTGCGACCGCACCCCGGCCTCCCCGGGGGCGGCGCGCCGCCCGACCCGCCCTTCCCAGCCTGTTTCCCCTCGCCCCCGGCTCCGCTCCCGCAACGGAGCAATTCGGAGTAAATGCACCACAACGGAGTGTGATTACCGCCGGTTCGTCACTGCTTTCGCCTTGTCAACTCGCCCTCCGTGACGGCAGGTTCGCGCCAGGGCCGTCAACGCCCTTGACGGGGTGGTGAATCCGGGTTCCCGATGCGCGGGTGACGCGATGGGGCGATAGGGTTACTCTGCCTGGGCCGGGTGCCTCGTACGGGTGGGGAGTCAAATGGATCAGATAGCAATGCGCGGCAGGCCACGTGTGCCTGCCATCAACTGCGGAAGCGGCGCTTCCAGCGCGCGTCTCGACCGCCATCTCGCCGTGCTGGGCGGACCCGCCCTGCCGCAGCGTGAGGTGGAGGGCGCGACGGTGCTGATGCGCGAGCTGACCGCGCGTGACCGCGCGCGTACCAAGCAGAGCCGGACCGCCAGGGTCTCGCTGTTCGCACCGCTGCGACGGCTTCGCCGTTCGCTGTTCGGCAACCACAGCTGACCCGGGGCCCGGCCCCCGAAGCTCGGAGCCCGGCAGCCCCACCGACCCGGCACAGCGCCGACGGTCGCACCCCCTTTCCCCGGGGGCGACCGTCGGCGCTTCGGTGTATCCAGGCGAGCCCGGTTCAGCGCGGCTGGTCCAGCCCGGCCCGGCCCGGCCCCCGTCCGTCAGTCCGTCTCCGCTTCCGCTTCGAGCGTGACGGTGAAGGAGAACCGGTCGCCGCGGTAGCGAATGCGCGCGACGTCGACGGCGCGGCCGGTCTCGTCGTAGGTGACGCCCGTGTAGTGCAGGATCGGGCTGAGCAGCGGCACCTGGAGCAGCCGGGCCGTCTCCGGGTCCGCCAGGCGCGCCTCGACGGTGTCCGTGATGCGGCTGATGCGCACCCCGACCGCGTCGCGCAGTACCTTCGTCATCGGCCAGCGGGCGAGGTCCGCGAGGTCGATGCGCTCGGCCAGCTCGGGGCGGACGAGGTTCTCCGCCCAGTTCGTCGGCTCGCCCGACTCCTCGTCGCAGCGCAGCCGCCGGTAGGCCACCGCCTCGTCGATGTCCGGGAAGTGCTCGGTCAGCTCGGCCGGGACCGGGACCGGGCCATGGCCGAGCACGGCCGTGCGCTCGCCGGACTGCTGGGCCACGATCGTGTCCACCGAGCCGAGCAGCCGCACCGGCGAGCCGCGCCGGGCGCTCGGCTCGATGAACGTGCCGCGCCGGCGGTGGCGGCTGATCAGCCCCTCCGCCTCCAGCTCCTTGAGCGCCTGCCGCATGGTGAGCACGCTGACGCCGTAGTGCTCGGCGAGGGCGTCCTCGGTGGGCAGCCGCAGCGGGTCGTGCGGGCGGCGCCCGAGTATCGAGGCGCGCAGGGACTGCGACACCTGATACCAGAGCGGCAGCTTGCGGTTGAGCGCGAGGGAGTCGGGGGCGAAGGTGGTCACGGGAACTCCGGCTCTACTGCGGCACTGACGGCTGGGTCCTGCCGGGGGTCACGCCCCGGAGCCCCAATGGCGCTCCAGACCCTGCCACACCTCGTCGTACCCCTTCTGCAGGTGTTCCGCGGTCCGCGCCTGCTCGGTCGCCGTCACCGGCCAGCGCGTCTCGAACATGAACGCCAGCCCGTCGTCCACCTTCTGCGGCCGCAGCTCGGCCGCGCTCGCCTTGTCGAAGGTGTCCCGGTCCGGGCCGTGTGCGGACATCATGTTGTGCAGCGAGCCGCCGCCCGGCACGAATCCCCCCTTGCCGGCGGTCTTCGCGTCGTACGCGCCCTCGATCAGCCCCATGTACTCGCTCATCACGTTCCGGTGGAAGTACGGCGGCCGGAAGGTGTCCTCGCCGACCAGCCAGCGCGGCGCGAAGACCACGAAGTCGACACCGGCCAGCCCCGGGGTGTCGGACGGCGAGGTGAGGACCGTGAAGATCGACGGGTCGGGGTGGTCGTAGCTGATCGTGCCGATCACATTGAAGCGGCGCAGGTCGTAGACGTACGGGGTGAGGTTGCCGTGCCAGGCGACGACGTCCAGCGGCGAGTGGCCGTACGTCGCCGACCAGAGGTTGCCGCAGAACTTGTTGATCACCTGGACGGGGCCCTCGACGTCCTCGAAGGCGGCGACGGGGGCGAGGAAGTCGCGGGCGTTGGCCAGTCCGTTGGCACCGATCGGGCCGAGGTCGGGGAGGACGAACGGGCGGCCGTAGTTCTCGCAGACGTATCCGCGGGCCTCGGGGTCCAGCAGCTCCACCCGGAAGCGCACCCCGCGCGGGATCAGTGCCACGTGCCCGGGCTCGGCGCGCAGCAGGCCGAACTCGGTGCGCAGCAGCAGCCCGCCGCGCTGGGGGACGATCAGCAGCTCGCCGTCGGCGTCGCTGAACACCCGGTCGGTCATCGAGGCGTTGGCCGCGTAGAGGTGCACGGCCATGCCCGTGCGCTGGGTGACGTCGCCGTTGCCGCCGAGGGTCCACAGCCCGGCGAGGAAGTCCGTGCCCGGGGCGGGCTCGGGCAGCGGATCCCAGCGCAGCCGGTTGGGGTCCGGGACGGTCTCGGTGAACGGCGCGCTGCGCAGGCCGCCGTTGTCGATCCGGGTGAACGGCGGGTGGGCGGCGGACGGGCGGATGCGGTAGAGCCACGAGCGCTGGTTGCTGTGCCGGGGCTCGGTGAACGCGGTGCCGCTCAGCTGCTCCGCGTACAGCCCCAGCGGTGCCCGCTGCGGTGAATTGCGGCCGTGCGGCAGGGCTCCGGGGACGGCTTCGGTGCTGTGTTCGTTGCCGAAGCCGGACGAGTGGACCAGCCCGTCGGCCGTCTTGCGTGCCTGCTCGTTGTCCGTACCGCTCATCGCGTGCTCCCGCTGCCGGTGGATTCCTATGGAAGACCGTAGGATTCCCGGCGCGGCGCGTCAATGGATCAGTTCGCCGACGCGCGGGAGCGACGGGGCCGGACCCGCGCGCGCCGAGGGGGCCCGAGGGGCCGGGGGCGAGGCGTGCCGGTCGTCCGTACCGGTGGGTAGGGTCGGCCCGGACCGAGCGTCACCGCCGCCGTCCCCGGGAGGGACCCGATGACCCGACCCCACAGCAGCGCCCCGACCGGCCCCGTGAGTGCCCCGCGGATCTGCCCGCTGTGCGAGGCCACCTGCGGGCTGATCCTCACGCTGGAGGACGGGCGGGTGACCGGCGCCCGCGGCGACCGCGCCGACGTCTTCAGCCGGGGCTTCGTCTGCCCCAAGGGCGCCGCCTTCGGCGAACTGGACGGTGACCCGGACCGGCTCGCCCGCCCCCTCGTGCGCCGCGACGGACGGCTGCGGGAGACCAGCTGGGACGAGGCGTTCACCGCGGTCGCGCGCGGACTGCGCCCGGTCCTCGAGGAGCACGGACCGCAGGCCGTGGCCACCGTCCTCGGCAATCCCAACGCGCACACCATGGCGGGGGCGCTCTACCCGCCGCTCCTGATCGGGGCGTTGGGCAGCCGCAACGTCTTCACCGCCAGCACGCTCGACCAGATGCCCAAGCACGTCTCCAGCGGGCTGCTCTACGGCGACGCGATGGCGGTGCCCGTGCCCGACCTGGACCGCACGGACCACCTGCTGATGATCGGCGCCAACCCGCTCGACTCCAACGGCAGCCTGTGCACCGCGCCGGACTTCCCCGGCCGCCTCAAGGCGCTCCGGCGGCGCGGCGGACGGCTCGTGGTGATCGACCCGCGCCGCACCCGCACGGCCGCCCTCGCCGACCGGTACGTGGCGATCCGGCCGGGCGCCGACGCGCTGCTGCTCTTCGCGGTCGTCCACACGCTCTTCGCGGAAGGTCTCGTCCGCCCCGGCCCGCTCGACGAGCACCTGGTGGGCGTGGCGGAAGTGCGGGGACTGGCCGAGGACTTCACCCCGGAGGCCGTGGCCGGGGCGTGCGACGTGCCCGCCGAGGAGATCCGCGCCCTCGCCCGCGAACTGGCCGCGGCCCCCCGCGCCGCCGTCTACGGCCGCATCGGCAGCACGACCGTCGCCTTCGGCACGCTCACCAGCTGGCTGATCGACGTGCTCAACATCCTCACCGGCAACCTCGACCGGCCGGGCGGCGCGATGTTCCCGCTCTCCGCCACCGCCGCCGCGCCCCGCCCGCCCCGGCCGGGCAGGGGCTTCGCCCTCGGCCGCTGGCACAGCCGGGTCGGCGGGCACCCCGAGGCGAAGTCGGAGCTGCCCGTCGCCGCGCTGGCCGAGGAGATCGACACACCGGGGGAGGGGCAGGTACGGGCGCTCGTCTCCGTCGCCGCCAACCCGGTGCTCTCCGCGCCGAACGGCGCCCGTCTCGACCGGGCCCTGGCCGGGCTCGACTTCATGGTCAGCGTCGACCCCTATCTCAACGAGACCGCCCGCCACGCGCACGTCGTCCTGCCGCCGCCCCCGCCCAGCCGCAGCGCCCACTTCGACTTCACCTTCAACGCCTTCGCCGTCCGCAACCAGGTGCGCTACACCCGGCCCCCGATCCCCCTCGGCGACGACCGCCCCGACGAGGCCGAGATCCTCGCCCGGCTCGTCCTGTGCGCCGGCGGCCGCCCGGACGCCGACCACCGCTCGGTCGACACCGCCACCATCGCCCGCACCCTGGGGAAGGCCGTCACCGACCCGCTCTCCCCGGTGCACGGGCACGACCCCGCCGTCCTCGCCGAGCGTCTCACCGGCCGGACGGGCGCCGAGCGACGGCTCGACCTGATGCTGCGCCTGGGCCCCTACGGCGAGGGATTCGGCGCCGACCGGGAAGGGCTGACGCTGGAGAAGCTGCTCGCCCACCCGCACGGCATCGACCTGGGCCCGCTCACCCCGCGCGTGCCCGAGCTGCTGCGGACCCGCAGCGGGAAGATCGAGCTCTGCCCCGACCCCATCGTCGGCGAGGCGCTCCGGCTGCGGCGTTCCCTCGAGGACGGTGCCGCGTCGCCGGACTCCCTCGTCCTGGTCGGCAGGCGCCATCTGCGCTCCAACAACAGCTGGATGCACAACGTCCCCGCCCTGACCGGCGGCAGCAACCGCTGCACCCTCCAGGTCCACCCCGAGGACGCCGCACGGCTGGGGCTGTGCGACGGCGGCGGCGCGCGGGTCACGGGCGACGGCGGCGCGGTGGAGGCGCCGGTCGAGGTCACCGACACGGTGCGACGGGGTGTGGTCAGCCTGCCGCACGGCTGGGGGCACGACCGGCCGGGCACCCGGCTGTCGGTCGCGGCCGCCACCCCGGGCGTCAACGTCAACGCGCTGTCCGACGGCACCCGCCTCGACCCTCTCTCCGGCACCGCCGTGCTCAACGGCTACCCGGTGCGCGTCACTCCGGTCACCCTCATATCGCTCGCACCAACCCCGTGACCTGGGGTTCTGCTCGTATTGCGCAGGTGTCAAGGCCTTGTGAACCCAAAGTTTGCCCACTTAGCGTCACCAGGACCGCCGTCCCGCGGTGGAGTTCAAAGGCGAACGTGAGGTACCCGCATGCTGACCATCCTGGGCTTCGGCATGATCGCCACCTTCCTGGTGCTGATCATGCTGAAGAAGATGTCGCCCATGGCGGCGCTGGTGATCGTCCCGGCGTCGTTCTGCGTCCTGGTGGGCAAGGGCTCCCACCTCGGCGACTACGTGCTCAAGGGCATCGGCTCCCTGGCGCCGACGGCCGCCATGCTGATGTTCGCCATCGTCTACTTCGGCGTGATGATCGACGTCGGACTCTTCGATCCGATCGTCCGCGGCATCCTGCGCTTCTGCAAGGCCGACCCGATGCGGGTGGTCGTCGGTACCGCGGTGCTCGCCGCGATCGTCTCGCTCGACGGGGACGGCTCCACCACCTTCATGATCACCGTGTCGGCCATGGTGCCGCTCTACCGCCGCCTCAAGATGAGCCTGGTCATCATGACCGGTGTCGCCGCCATGGCCAACGGCGTCATGAACACCCTGCCCTGGGGCGGCCCGACCGCCCGCGCCGCCACCGCGCTCAAGCTCGACGCCGGCGACATCTTCGTACCGATGATCCCGGCGCTGGCCGTGGGCCTGCTCTTCGTCATCGGCCTCGCGTACGTCCTCGGCCTGCGTGAGCGCAAGCGGCTCGGCGTCCTGACCCTGGAGCAGGCCCTGGGCCGGCCCGACGGCGAGCCGGAGCCCGAGCAGGCGCTGATCGGCTCGGCCGGCGCGGGCGACGTCCCCGCTCGCAAGACGGCTCCGGCCGGCGCCGGGGCCACGGCGAGCGGCACGGCGACCGGTTCGGCAGCCGAGGACCACCCGGCCGACGGCGGCGACACCGAGGACGACGCCTCCTCCGAGATCCTCGACCCCCGCCGCGCCACCCTGCGCCCGCGCCTGTACTGGTTCAACGCCGCGCTGACCGTCGCGCTGCTGACCCTTCTGATCCTCCAGACGCTGCCCATCCCGGTGCTCTTCCTGCTCGGCGCCGCCATCGCCCTGACCGTCAACTTCCCGCACATGCCCGACCAGAAGGCCCGCATCGCGGCCCACGCCGAGAACGTCCTCAACGTCTCCGGGATGGTCTTCGCCGCCGCCGTCTTCACCGGGGTGCTGACCGGCACCGGCATGGTCGAGGAGATGGCCCGTACCGTCGTCGACGCCGTCCCCGACGCGATGGGCCCGCACATGGGCCTGGTCACCGGCGTCCTGTCGATCCCGTTCACGTACTTCATGTCCAACGACGGCTTCTACTTCGGCATCGTGCCGATCCTCGCCGAGGCCGGCGCCGCCCACGGGGTCTCCCCGCTGGAGATCGCCCGGGCCTCGCTCGTCGGCCAGGCCCTGCACATGTCGAGCCCGCTCGTGCCCGCCGTCTACGTGCTCGTGGGCATGGCGAAGGTGGAGTTCGGCGACCACACCCGCTTCACCGTCAAATGGGCGGCGCTCACCTCCCTCGTCGTCCTCGGCGCGGGGATGCTCTTCGGCATCATCTAGGCATTCACCGAACGGTCGTTACGGTCACGCCGTACGTGATCAAGTGCACCGGACGTCCCCTGGCGCACCAAATGCGTTCGGCGTTAGCGTGAGGCGCGTACGGGCATCGAACGGGCGCGCGAAGGTGTGGGCGCCCGCGGCCTGCCCCTACCCCGAAACCGAGGAGACGGCCTGTGATCGCGCACGACGGGATGTTCATCGACGGCGAGTGGCGGCCCGCAGCCGGACCCGACACGATCGAGGTCGTCAACCCCGCCGACGAGCAGGTCATCGGCACCGTCCCGGCCGGAACGCCCGAGGACGTCGACGCCGCCGTACGGGCCGCCCGCGCGGCCCTGCCCGGCTGGGCCGCCACCCCGCCCGCCGAGCGGGGGCGCCACCTCGCCGCCCTGCGCGACGCGCTCGACGCCCGCCGCGAGGAGATCGCCGCCACCGTCGTCGCCGAACTGGGCTCGCCCGCACGCTTCGCGCAGCGGGTCCACGCCGGCCTGCCGATCGCCGTCACCGGCTCCTGCGCGGAACTCGCCGCCACCCACCCCTTCGAGGAGAAGATCGGCAACTCGACCGTCCTGCACGAGCCGGTCGGCGTCGTCGGCGCCATCACGCCCTGGAACTACCCGCTCCACCAGATCGTCGTCAAGGTCGCACCCGCCCTCGCCGCGGGCTGCACGGTCGTCCTCAAGCCCGCCGAGGACACCCCGCTCACCGCCCGGCTCTTCGCCGAGTGCGTGGCCGCCGCCGGGATCCCGGCGGGTGTCTTCAACCTCGTCACCGGGCTCGGCGCCGTCGCCGGCCAGGCGCTCGCCGAGCACCCCGACGTCGACCTGGTCTCCTTCACCGGATCGACGGCGGTGGGCAAGCGGATCGGCGCGATCGCCGGCGCGGCCGTCAAACGCGTCACCCTCGAACTGGGCGGCAAGTCCGCGAACGTCATCCTCCCCGGCGCGGACCTGGCCAAGGCCGTCGCCGCCAATGTCGCCGACGTCTGCCGCAACACCGGCCAGTCCTGCAACGCGTGGACGCGGACGCTCGTCCACGCCGACGACTACGAGGAGGCGGTCGCCCTCGCGGTAGCGGCCGTCGCCGCGTACACCCCCGGCGATCCCACCGACCCGGACGTCCGCCTCGGCCCGCTCGTCAACGCCGCGCAGCACGCCCGCGTCCGCGGTTACATCGACCGGGGCGTCGCGGAAGGCGCGCGGCTCGCCGCGGGCGGCTCCGACGTCCCGGAGGGCCGCGACCAGGGCTACTTCGTCCGTCCGACCGTCTTCGCCGACGTCACCCCGGAGATGACGATCGCCCAGGAGGAGATCTTCGGCCCGGTCCTCACCTTCATCAAGTACACCGACGAGGACGAGGCGGCCCGCATCGCCAACGGCACCGTCTACGGGCTGGGCGGGGCCGTCTGGGCCGCCGACGACGCCACGGCCGCCGCGTTCGCCCGGCGCATGGACACCGGACAGGTCGACATCAACGGCGGCGGCTTCAATCTGCTCGCGCCCTTCGGAGGCCACAAGCAGTCGGGCATCGGCCGTGAACTGGGCGCGCACGGCCTGGCGGAGTTCCTGCAGACGAAGTCCCTGCAGTTCTGACCGGAGCCCGGTCGCCATCGCGCCCGGCCCCGGCTGAGTCCGCCGACGTAGAGGTAAGGGAAGGCCCGTCATGATCCGTGCCGCCGTACTGTCCGCCGTGGGTGCCCCGCTCCGGATCACCGGGATCGAGCTGCCGTCACCCGGCCCCGGCCGGGTCCGCGTCAAGCTCGCCGCCGCCGGCGTCTGCCACTCCGACCTCTCCCTCTCCAACGGGACGCTGCGCCAGCCCGTGCCCGCCGTCCTCGGCCACGAGGGCGCGGGCACGGTGACCGAGGTCGGGGAGGGCGTGACCCATGTGGCGCCCGGCGACCGCGTCGTCCTCAACTGGGCGCCGTCCTGCGGCGACTGCCACCTCTGCGGACTCGGCGAGCCCTGGCTGTGCGCCGACGCCGGTTCCACCGCCACCGTCCCGTACGCCACGCTCGCCGCCGACGGCTCCTCGCTCTACCCGGGGCTCGGTACCGCGGTCTTCGCCGAGGAGACCGTCGTCCGGGCGAGCGCCGTGCTGCCCCTGCCCGAGGGCGTGCCGCTGGTGGAAGCGGCGCTGCTGGGGTGCGCGGTCCTGACCGGCTACGGCGCGGTGCACCACAGCGCCCGGGTCCGGGCGGGCGAGTCCGTCGTGGTCTTCGGCGCCGGTGGCGTGGGACTGGCCACCCTCCAGTCGGCACGCCTCGCCGGCGCCGGGACGATCGTCGCCGTCGACGTGTCGCCGCGGAAGGAGGAACTGGCCCGTGCCGCCGGGGCCACCGACTTCCTCGTCGCGGACGACACGACGGCCAAGCGGATCCGTGAACTCACCGGCGGTCACGGCGCGGACGTCGCCATCGAGTGCGTGGGCCGGGCCGACACGATCCGCACGGCCTGGTCCGCCACGCGCCGGGGCGGGCGCACCACCGTCGTGGGCATCGGCGGCAAGGACCAGCAGGTGACCTTCTCCGCCCTGGAGCTCTTCCACTTCGGGCGGACGCTGTCGGGCTGTGTCTACGGCAACAGCGACCCGGCGCGCGACCTGCCCGTCATCGCAGGACACGTGCGCGCCGGGCGGCTCGACCTCTCCGCCCTGGTCACCGAGCGGATCGGGCTCGACGGCATTCCCGCCGCCTTCGACGCCATGCTCGCGGGGCGCGGCGGCCGGGCGCTGGTGGTGTTCCCGGAGGCGGGCTAGGGAGTGACTCCCGGATCCCGCCTCGCCCCCGTCACCGCGCCCGGCCGGGGGCTCAGCCCGCGGCCGTCCGGGGCCAGTGCCGTGACGGGAGATGGACGGTGACGAGCACGAATCCGGCCAGCATGACATTGCGTCCGGCGGCTTCGAGACCGTTCCACTTCGAGGACTGCCACATCGCGAACCACTCGCCGCCTATGGCGATGAAGCCCATGCCGAAGAGCACTATGAGCATCACGAGCCCCACGGTGGTCGCCCGGCGGGCCGCGTCGTAACCCCGGGGGCGGGTGACGCGCCCCCGCAACCCCCGCACCCACAGCACCGTGCCCGCGAGGAGGGCGAGCGCGGTCAGCGCCTCCCAGCCGATGATGGCGAGGTAGGCGAGGTCCTGGGCCGTGCGGGAGGTGACGGCCCGCCACATCAGGTCGTCGTCCTGGAAGGTGGTGTCCATCGCGAGGACGTGCCGGACGAACTCCCGGTTGGTGCCGAAGTCCGTGACGTTGCCGAAGACGACCAGCGCCATGTACAGCGCCAGGGTCGCGGTGAGCGCCGTCGCCGCCACGGGCAGGGTGCCGAGGGCCGGTGGGCCCCCGCGCCCGCCGATCATCGCGCGCCCCGCCCACCGGCGATTCCGTTTGCCGTCCATCCGGCCCTCCCCTGGATACCGTCAGGTGTATTGAAGGCATGATTCCCGGACACGGCCCCTCCGCACCCTAAGCGCTTGCTCACCTTCGCGGTATGGTGTTCGTTCTGTCGGAACAGGCCCGTGGCGGGCCGGGAGAGCGGGGCGTGCGATGGGCGCGGAGGCGAAGCGGGCCGAGGAGTGGGCCGACGTCACACCCGATGCCGCCCGGCGGTTGGTGACCGCGGCCGTCCAGGCCTTCGCCGAGCGCGGCTACCACGCCACCACCACCCGCGACATCGCCGGGCGGGCCGGCATGAGCCCCGCCGCGCTCTACATCCACTACAAGACCAAGGAAGAGCTGCTCTACCAGATCAGCGGCGTCGGCCACCGGCTCGCGCTCGACATCCTCCGCCGTGCCCGGGAGGGCGACGGCAGCCCCGCCGAGCGACTCGCCGAAGCCGTGCGGACCTTCGTCCGCTGGCACGCGGAGCACCACACCACCGCCCGCGTCGTGCAGTACGAACTGGGGGCGCTCGGCGAGGAGCACCACGACGAGATCGTCGGGCTGCGCCGGGACTCGGACGCAGCCGTCCGCGCCATCATCGAGGACGGCGTCGCGACGGGCGACTTCGACGTCCCGGACGTGCGCGGCACCACCCTCGCCGTGCTGTCCCTGTGCATCGACGTCGCCCGCTGGTTCAGCGCGGACGGCAAGCGCACCCCGGGCGAGGTGGGCGAGTTGTACGCGGGGCTGGTCCTGCGCATGGTGGGGTACGCGGGCCAGGAGTGAGGCGTTCCGGAGCCGCCGGGCCCCAGGGGCACCGCCTCAGGAGCAGACCTCAGAGGTAGAAGCGGCTCACCGACTCCGCCACGCACACCGGCTTGTCGCCGCCCTCGCGCTCGATCGTCACCGCCGTCACCAACTGCACTCCGCCCTCCACCTCCGACACCCCGGCGATCCTCGCCGTGGCCCGCAGCCGTGAGCCGACCGGCACGGGGGAGGGGAAGCGGACCTTGTTCACGCCGTAGTTGATGCCCATGCGGACGTTCTCGACGCGCATCAGCAGCGGCACGAGGGACGGCAGCAGCGAGAGCGTCAGATAGCCGTGCGCGATGGTCGCCCCGAAGGGTCCGGCCGCCGCCCGCTCCGGGTCCACATGGATCCACTGGTGGTCCCCGGTCGCCTCGGCGAAGAGGTCGATCCGTTTCTGGTCCACGTCGAGCCAGTCGCTCGGGCCGAGTTCCACACCGACCGCGGCCCGCAGGTCGTCCAACGAGGTGAAGATCCGGGGCTCCGTCATCCACGTGCCTCCCACACAGAGTGTCCAAGCGCTTGCTCAGCATGTGGGGCGGCTCTCCCGCTGTCAACGCCCCGCGTTGACGTAAGGTCTTGAGCCGTGCCGCAGATTTCCACGAAGGTTCACGAACTCACCGTCGGCCAGCTGTCCGCGCGCAGCGGCGCGGCCGTCTCCGCGCTGCACTTCTACGAGTCCAAAGGCCTGATCAGCAGCCGCCGCACCTCCGGCAACCAACGCCGCTACGAGCGTGACGCGCTGCGCCGGGTCGCCTTCATCCGTGCCGCGCAGCGCGTCGGCATCCCGCTCGCCACCATCCGTGAGGCGCTCGCCGAACTGCCCGACGAGCGCACCCCCAACCGCGAGGACTGGGCCCGGATGTCCGAGCGGTGGCGCTCGGAGCTGGACCAGCGGATAGCGCAGCTCAACCAGTTGCGCGACCGCCTCGCCGACTGCATCGGCTGCGGCTGCCTCTCGCTCGACAAGTGCGCGCTGTCCAACCCGGAGGACCGCTTCGGCGGTTACGGCAGCGGCTCGGTCCTGCTCGCCGTGGCCGACAAGCCCGGCGGGTCGGCCCCCGAGGCGAAGAACGCGAAGGCCGGGACGGCCGGGACGGCCGCGAAGGCCGGGACGCCGAGGAGGAACGCCCCCTCCGATCGGTGCGCCGAGCCCGGGGCCTGAGGTCCGGGCCTCGCCACCGGTCCCGAGGCGATCAGCCGCTGATCGCCTCGGGCGGCGCGCCGTGCCTTCCGGACGCGCGACGGGCAGGCCCTCACACCGCGGCGTACCGGGCCGCGTAGGCGTACCTCCTGGTCGCGGCCAGCGCGCCCGCGGTGAGCACGGGCACCGGCACCACGATGCCGCAGTCCGTGCAGACGGGTCCCGCCAGCGGGTAACGCTCCAGGTCGGTACGCCACTCGATCCGCTCCTGCGAGCAGACCGGGCAGGCGTCCCCGGGCCCGGACTCCATGGCGGTGATCATGCGGCGCAGCACCTCGGCGAGGCGCGCGCTCGGGAACAGCGTGGGGCTCGCGCACGGCACGATGTCACACCCGCCCCAGGTGTTGCGGTGCCAGTCGTCGACGGCACTGGGCTGCCGGATGCCGTCGTGCTTCTCGCGCCGGCGCCGGCCGGCGAACTCGACCTCGTAGGCCAGCCAGACCTCCCGGGCCTCCTCCAGCTCCTCCAGCGCCGAGATCAGCAGCTCCGGGTCGGGCGCGCGGTCGTCGGGGGACAGTCCCGCCCGGGCGCACAGGTGTTGCCAGGTCGCCCGGTGCCCGTACGGGGCGAAACGTTCGAGACATTTGCGCAAGGAGGTCCGTCGCAGTGCGATCGTGTTCCGTGGATTGCGCACCTCTCGTGCGAGTGCTCTGAAACCTGCCACTGCATCCCACCTCCGACAGCGCGGACTCGGATCGACATGGAAGGGACGTAACTCATCGCCATTCGGATCCATCGGACGCCCGACGCGGCCGACTCCGCTCTGCTACCCCCATCGCGCGCACAGATGTGAGGATCCACGAAGGTGGCGGATCCTCACCCTCCGTTCGGCCGTGGGTCGTGCTCAGCCGCCGATGCGGCCGGCCAGCAGGACGAGCCGCGCCAGCTCGTCGTGACAGATGTCGCCGTGCGCTCCCGACGGCGGCCCGCCGCGGGAGACGACCACCGACGCGTCGACGCTCGCGCACCCCTCGGCGGGCAGCCCGCCGTCCAGCGCCCGCGCGAGGGAGAGGCGCGCGGAGCCGTCCACGGACTGGATGCCGTCGTAGCCCATCGCGCCCCACCGGGTGTTGTCGACCCCCAGCACCGAGTCCGCGTCCCGGGCCAGCCGGGACGCGAGGGGATACATCACGCCGAGCGCCGTGTCGTGACGCGAGTGGACACACACCACCGGCCCCCGCACCCGGCGGTACGCGCCCTTCAGCGCGCCGCCGCGGCCGGTGTCGAAGGGCAGCCGGGAGGAGAACGCGTAGTGCGAGAAGGCACCCTGGAGCAGCGTCAGGGAGGAGACCGTGGCCTCGTCCGGCAGCCCGCGCAGCCCGAAGGCCATCAGCCGGGCGCCGAAACTGTGCCCGACCAGATGGATCCGCAGGTCCGGCGCGGAGCGCGCGAGCACCCCGAGCGCCGGGCCGAGCCCCCGCTCGCCCACCGTGCCGGCCCGGCGCTTCATCGTGTAGTACGAGGCCTGGCGCAGCAGCTCGTGGGCGCCCTTCCACACCTTCTTCCAGCCACCGCCGAACAGCTCCTCCGGCGCCTCGCCACCCGCCAGGGCGTCGGCGAACGCCTCGCACACCGCCTCCGGATCCCCGGCGAGCACGGCGGGTTCACTCTCGCCCTCCAGGTCCTGGACGAATCCCGCGCCCGCTCGATCCGCCGTGACGAGCGCGCGGACGAGGCCGGTGAACTCCGCCAGCCGCTCCGGGGCCTCCGGCCGGTGCTCGAGCAGTTCCGCGAGCCGGGTCAGCGTCTCTTCGCCGTCCGGGAAAACCGTGGTCAGCGCCTGTCGGGTGGCCTCGTCGAGCACGGGCGGCCCGGTGGCGGTGGTCGCGAGCGCCCGTTCCGGGAAGTCGGGGACGGGCTCGTCGGTGAACCGCATCGACGGCCAGATCACGCCGCCGTAGCCCACGCGCACCTCGTCCCCGTCGGCCCCGACGGCGCCGTCGACGAGCGCCGGGAAGGGGGCGAAGAAGCGCCGGTAGAGTCCGGTCGCCCGCGACCGGTCGTTGTTCCAGCCGTGCGCGAAGATCACCAGATCGGTGAGCCGCTCCCGCCCGGCGCCTGCCACCAGGGCGTCCCGCTCGCCGGTGTGGACGTCGCCGTCCGCGTCGAAGGTCAGTTCCCAGTAAGGCTCCACACACATGCCCGCCATGCCCAGTCCCCCTGTGCCGGTCAGATGTGACGCGCATCGTCCCGCCGTCAAGAGGGCCTGTCCAGCCTTTCCGCCTGCGGCTGGGCCGTGCCGGGTTGCACCTCCGCTGCGCGGCGGTGTCCTCAAGCTCCCCCAGCTACCGCTGGGAGGTGCCCCCAGCGGGCTGCTGCGCTGTGTCCTCAAGCGCCGGACGGGCTGCAATCAGCCCGTCCGGCGCTTGAGGACGCGCCCGCAGGGCGCCCGCCGCCGCAGGCGGCACAGGCACGGCGTCCCCACGATGCGACGCGCCCTTCCGCTTCCACATACCGACTGGTTAGTCTGCGCACGCGGCCGCGGCGGCGGCCGGGTACCGAGACCGAGGGAGACACGAACGTGAACACCGTGCGGGACGCGGGAGTTGTGGTCACCGGAGCGGGCGGCGGCATAGGCGCCGCCCTCGCCCGTCGGTTCGCCGCCGAAGGCGCCCGCGTCGTCGTCAACGACCTCGACGCCGCCAAGGCCGCGGCCGTCGCCGCGGAGATCGGCGCGACCGCCGTCCCCGGTGACGCCTCGGAGATCCTTCCCGCCGCCCGCGAGGCGCTGGGCGGTGTGATCGACGTCTACTGCGCCAACGCCGGCGTCGCCGCCACCGGCGGCCCGGAGGCGGACGAGGACCGGTGGGCCGCCTCCTGGGACGTCAACGTCATGGCGCACGTACGGGCGAGCCGCGAGCTGCTCCCCGCCTGGCTGGAGCGCGGCAGCGGGCGCTTCGTCGCCACCGTCTCCGCCGCCGGGCTGCTCACCATGGTCGGCTCGGCCCCCTACAGCGTCTCCAAGCACGCGGCGTACGCCTTCGCCGAATGGCTCTCCCTCACCTACCGGCACCGCGGTATCGCCGTCCACGCGATCTGTCCGCAAGGCGTCCGGACGGACATGCTGCGGGGCACCGGAGCGGCCGGGGACCTGCTGCTCACGCCCACCGCCATCGAGCCCGAGCGGGTCGTGGACGCCCTGTTCGAGGGCATGGCCGCCGATCGCTTCCTGATCCTCCCGCACCCCGAGGTCGCGGACTACTACACCGCGCGGGCCGCCGACCCCGACCGCTGGCTCGATGGCATGAACCACCTTCAGCGCAAGCTCGAACAGGCCCCGGACCCCGACCGCGCGTAGCCGCGGTGGCAGCCGGAGAAGCCACGGAAAGGGCGGCATCCCCACGATGACAACGAACCCCTCCTCCTCCCAACCCCACTTAACCCGGGCGCCGATGGCACGGGCGGTGCCGAACTCCTACGCGGACAAGCCCTGGCTCGGACTGCTCAGCGAGGCACAGCGGAAGCCCGTCGATCCGCCGCCGAGCGTGCTGTACGCCTTCCGGGACGCCGTGCGGCGCGCTCCCGACCGTCACGCGCTCGCCTACTTCGACGGGCGGCTCACCTACCGCCGGGCCGACGAGATGTCCGACGCGATCGCGGGTCACCTCGCCGGGCGTGGCTTCCGGCGCGGCGACCGGGCGGCGGTCGTGCTGCAGAACTCCCCGCACTTCGTCCTCGCCGTCCTCGGTATCTGGAAGGCGGGCGGCACCGTCGTCCCCATGAATCCCATGTACAAGGCGGCCGAGGCCGGCCACATCCTGCACGACGCCGGGGCCACGGCCCTGATCTGCGCGGACCGCGCCTGGGCGGAGCGGCTGCGGGAGGCGGCGGACTCCTCGCCCGTCCGGATCGTCCTCACGGCCTGCGAGTCCGGCCTCCAGACCCGCGACGACACCCGGGTGCTGCGCGGCGGCCGGCTGCCCGTGCCCGAGGACGCCGAGGACTTCCTGACCGTGGCCCGCTCCGGCGCCGGGGCGCCCGAGGGCATCGACCTCGGCCCCGGGGACGTCGCACTCATCAGCTACACCTCGGGCACCACCGGCCGTCCCAAGGGCGCCATGAACACCCACGGCAACGTCTGCCACAACGCCGAGCGGCAGCGCACCGGATCCGGGCTGCCCGAGGGCTGCACCTACTTCGCCCTCGCCCCGCTGTTCCACATCACCGGCATGGTCGCCCAGCTCGCGGCCTGCGTCGCCGGGGCGGGGACGCTCGCGCTCGCCTACCGCTTCGAACCCGGTGTCGTCCTCGACGCGTTCCTGGAGCACCGTCCCGCCTACACCGTGGGCCCGGCCACCGCGTTCATGGCCCTGATGGCCCAGGAGGGAGTCGGCCGGGACCACTTCGCGTCCTTCCGCATGATCTCTTCAGGCGGAGCCCCGCTGCCGCCCGCGCTGGTCGAGCAGTTCCGCGCCACCCTCGGCCCGTACCTCCACAACGGCTACGGACTCACCGAGTGCACCGCCCCCTGCGCCGCCGTCCTGCCCGGCCTCGAGGCCCCGGTCGACCCCGTCTCCGGCACCCTCGCCGTCGGGGTGCCCGGCGCCGACACCCTCGTCCGCGTCGTCGACGAGCAGGGCGCGGACGTCCCCTTCGGCGAGCAGGGCGAGATCGTGGTGCGCGGTCCGCAGGTGATCCCCGGTTACTGGCGGCGTCCCGAGGACACCGCCGCCGCCCTGCCCGGCGGCGAACTGCGGACCGGCGACATCGGTTTCATGGACCGCGACGGCTGGCTCTACGTGGTCGACCGCAAGAAGGACATGATCAACGCATCGGGCTTCAAGGTGTGGCCCCGCGAGGTCGAGGACGTCCTCTACACCCACCCCGCCGTCCGCGAGGCGGCCGTCGTCGGGGTGCCGGACCCCTACCGGGGGGAGACGGTCAAGGCCTGGATCAGTCTCCGGCCGGGCACGACCGCGGACCCGGCCGCGGTCGTCGCCTACTGCCGCGAGCGGCTCGCCGCGTACAAGTACCCGCGCGCGGTCGAGATCCTGCCGGACCTTCCCAAGACGAGCAGTGGCAAGATCCTCAGACGGGAGCTGCGCGGCCGGGCGTAGCACAGCACTTCGGCGACAGGCGGGTGGCGGCGATGACCAGGACGACGACGGCCGGAACGACGGACGGCGGCGGCAGGGCCGTGCCGCAGCGGCTGCTGGCCGCCGCCACCCGCCTCTTCGCGGACCAGGGCTACGACCGGACGTCCGTGCAGGAGATCGTCGAGGCGGCGGGCGTCACCAAGGGCGCGCTCTATCACTACTTCGGGTCGAAGGACGACCTGCTGCACGAGGTCTACGCGCGGGTCCTGCGCCTCCAGCAGGAGCGGCTGGACGCGCTGGCGGGCTCGGAAGCCCCCGTCGAGCGGCGGCTGCGCGACGCGGCCGCCGACGTCGTGGTCACGACGATCGAGAACCTCGACGACACGAAGATCTTCTTCCGGTCCATGCACCACCTCGCGCCGGAGAAGGACAAGCAGGTGCGCGCCGAACGCCGCCGCTACCACGAGAGATTCCGCGCGCTGGTCGAGGAGGGCCAGCGCACCGGGGTGTTCAGCGCGGCGACCCCCGCCGACCTGGTGGTGGACTACCACTTCGGCTCGGTCCACCACCTGGGCAGCTGGTACCGCCCCGACGGTCCGCTGAGCCCCCAGCAGGTCGCGGAGCACTTGGCGGACCTGCTGATGCGGGCCCTGCGGCCCTAGCCGGCGCTCCGCCCCGGGCCCCGGTCCTCAATCTCCCGGACACGGCACAGCAGCCCGTCCGGCGCTTGAGGACGCGCCCGCAGGGCGCTCGCCGCCGCAGGCGTCACAGACGGCCACGGCCGAAGACCCGCAAGCCGGTGGGCCGGCGCAAGCCGCCCGCAGGGCTAGCGGTACCGCTTCAACTCCCGCCGCGCCAGCGACCGCTGATGCACCTCGTCCGGCCCGTCGGCCAGGCGCAGCGTCCGCGCCGCGGCCCACAGCTCGGCGAGCGGGAAGTCCTGGCCGACACCGCCCGCGCCGTGCAGCTGGACCGCCTTGTCGATGATGTCGGCGACCGTGCGCGGCGTCGCGATCTTGATGGCCTGGATCTCCGTGTGCGCCCCGCGGTTGCCGACGGTGTCCATCAGCCACGCGGTCTTCAGCACCAGCAGCCGCAACTGCTCGACCGCGACCCGGGAGTCGGCGATCCACTCCTGGACGACGCCCTGCCCCGCCAGCAGCTTGCCGAACGCCGCACGGTCCACCGCGCGCCGGCACATCAGCTCGATGGCGCGCTCCGCCATGCCGATCAGCCGCATGCAGTGGTGGATCCGGCCGGGGCCGAGACGGGCCTGGGCGATGGCGAACCCGCCGCCCTCCTCACCGACGATGTTCGCCGCCGGGACGCGGACGCCGTCGAAGACCACCTCGGCGTGGCCGCCGTGGTAGTGGTCCTCGTAGCCGTAGACCCGCATGGCACGCCTGATCTCGACGCCGGGGGTCTCGCGGGGGACGAGGACCATGGACTGCTGGCGGCGTGGGTCCGCGCCCTCCGGGTCGGTCTTGCCCATCACGATGAAGATCTCGCAACGGGGGTTCATCGCCCCGGAGATGTACCACTTGCGGCCGGTGACGACGTAGTCGTCGCCGTCCCGCTCGATCCGCGTCTCGATGTTCGTGGCGTCGGAGGAGGCGACCTCCGGCTCGGTCATCGCGAACGCGGACCGGATCTCGCCGGCGAGCAGCGGCTGGAGCCAGCGCTTGCGCTGCTCCTCGGTGCCGAACTGGGCGAGCACCTCCATGTTCCCCGTGTCGGGGGCCGCGCAGTTGAGGGCGGTGGGGGCGAGCTGCGGGCTGCGGCCGGTGATCTCGGCGAGCGGCGCGTACTGGACGTTGGTCAGCCCGGCGCCGTACTCCGCGTCCGGTAGGAACACGTTCCACAACCCCCGCCGCCGGGCCTCGGCCTTCAGCTCCTCGACGACCGGCGGGGTGTCCCACGGGTCCGCGAGGGCGGCGCGCTGCTCCTCGGCGACCGCCTCCGCCGGGTACACGTGCTCGTCCATGAAGGCCAGCAGCCTGCCGCGCAGCTCCTCGGTGCGCGCGTCGAACGCGAAGTCCATGGCTCAGCCCTCCTGCAGGGTGGTGAGGCCGCCTTCGACGAAGAGCGGCACGAGCTGCCCGATGCGGTCGAAGCCCGCGCCGAGGGTCTGGCCGAGCGTGTAGCGGTAGTGAATGCCTTCGAGGATGACCGCGAGCTTGAAGTAGGCGAAGGCGGTGTACCAGGGGAGAGCGGAGACGTCGCGGCCCGAGCGCGCGGCGTACCGCTCGACGATCTCGGCGGGTTCGGGGTGGCCGGGGGCGTCGCGCGTGGTGGAGATCGGCGAGCCGGGAACGGGCCGCTGCTCGCTGTACATCATCAGCAGCCCGAGATCGGTGAGCGGGTCGCCGAGCGTGGACATCTCCCAGTCCAGGACGGCCTCGACGGTGTCGTCGGCGCCGATCAGGACGTTGTCCAGCCGGTAGTCGCCGTGCACGACGGTGGGCGCGGGGGAGGGCGGGAGCGCCTTGCCCAGCGCTTCGCGCAGCTCGTCGATCCCGGCCAGCTCGCGGTTCCTGGAGGCCTCCAACTGCTTGCCCCAGCGCCGCAGCTGCCGCTCCAAGAACCCCTCCGGCCGCCCGAAGTCCCCGAGCCCGACCTCCTCCGGGTCCACGGCGTGCAGGTCCACGAGCGTGTCGGCGAGGCCGAGGACGACCTCGCGGGTCCGGGCGGGGCCGAGGGCGCCGAGCTGTTCGGCCGTGCGGTACGGGGTGCCGGTCACGAACTCCATGACGTAGAAGGGCGATCCGAGGACGTCCTCGTCCTCGCAGAGCGCGATCGCCTCGGGCACCGGCACGGCGGTGTCGCGCAGCGCGCTGATCACCCGGTGCTCGCGCCGCATGTCGTGGGCGGTGGCGAGCACGTGCCCGAGCGGCGGGCGGCGCACCACCCAGCGGCCGGTGCCGTCCGTGACGGCGTAGGTGAGGTTGGAACGTCCCCCCTCGACCAGATCCGCGCCCAGCGGCCCGCGCACCAGCCCCGGCCGCTCCCGCTCCAGATACGCGCGCAGCCGTTCCAGGTCGAGCCCTGGGGGGTTGCCCTTGCTCATCGAGTGCTCCTCCACGGGGAGTTGAACATGCGGACGTGCGGTCCCCGATCATGATGCCGACCGGTCGGTATGCCGTCTAGGGGGCACCGGGGACGAAAGTGATCCGCTTTCGCGTCCCCCTGGCCTCTCCCCGGCCGCGGACCGCCCCCGGGCCGACCGGCGCGGGGGCTCGCGCGGGCTCAGGCGTGGCAGGCCATCGGTTTGCCACCGTTCATCGTCATCATGTCGCCGAGTACTTCCGGCAGGTTCAGCGGGGCGCCCAGCGGAAGCCCCTCCAGCTCGGCGTACGCGCGGTGCAGATTGGCGACCAGGCGCTCGCTCTCGCGCAGCGACGCGAACTCCCCGAGATCCGCCGCGCGGGCCGCCTCCAGCGGGGTGCGCCCCGCCGCGCGGGAGGTGCGGGCCAGCTCGTCGACGTACCGGAGATAGGCCTCGGTGGCGTCGTACACCCCGGGGTCGGTGACGGGGCCGTGGCCGGGCACCACGATCCGGGCGTCGAGCGCGCGCAGCCGCTCCAGCGCGCGCAGCGATCCCGCGAGGGAGCCCATCATGAGGAAGGGGGTGCCGCCGTTGAAGATCAGGTCGCCGGTGAAGACGATGCCCTGCTCCGGCAGCCAGGCGACGGTGTCGCCGACGGTGTGGGCGACGCCCGGGTGGATCAGGCGTACCTCGATGTCGCCGATGTGGACGGCGAGCGAGTCGGAGTAGGTGAGCGTGGCGGGGGTGATGGCGACATCGCCGTAGTCGACCCCGGGCCAGATGCCGTGCAGCTGGTGTCCCGCGGCGAGGGTCTCCTCGCGGCAGGCCGTGTGCCCGACGACGGTGGCCTCGGGGAACACGCAGTTGCCGTAGGTGTGGTCGCCGTGGTGGTGGGTGTTGACCACGGTGGTGGGCAGCGGAGCGCCGCTGTCGGTGACGGCGGCGCGCAGCAGGCGCGCCCGCCGCTCGGTCGCGGCGGTGTCGATCAGCAGGGTCCGGCCGCCCGCCGTCACGAACCCGGCGTTGTTCAGGCACCAGCCGCCGTCGGGCTGGACGAACGCGCTCACCCCTGGTGCGAGCGGCACCGTGTACGGCTCCGTGTCCGCCGGTTCGACGGCTCGGGCGGTGGTCGAGCTGGACATCGCTGGCCTCCCCTTGCGTCCGCGCGGGCGCGCGGATCGGACTGACCGTCAGAATACGGTCAGGGGCCGGCCGGGGGAGGGCCGGTCAGGCCCGCCGCTCCATGCCCGGGCGCAGCCGCTCCAGCAGTCCGTAGAGCGCGGTGCGCTCCTCCTCGTCGAGGGCGTCGAGCGCGCTGTGCGTGGCCTGCATCTCGGCCCGGACCCGGCGGATGGTCTCCAGGCCCTCGTCGGTGGCGACCACGTTCTTCACCCGGCGGTCGCGGGGGTCGGGCTCGCGGCGGACCAGGCCGCGCGATTCGAGGCGGTCCACGATGCCGGTGACGTTGGAGGCGTCACAGACCAGCAGGGTGGCCAGGCCGCGCATCGGGACCGGGCCCTTGAGCTGGGCGAGCAGCTTCGCCTGGACGGAGGTGAGCCCGTGCCGGGCGGCGGCGGCCGCGAAGTCCTGCCACTGGGCGGTGCCGAGCGCCGCCACCAGCTCCAGGAGCTGGGCCTTGGTCGGGGGCTGGGGGGTGATCGCGGTCATGGTTCGAGTGTACTCAAGGAGCTTGAGCCCGTAAAACATTAACTTGACTACGTGAACTATTTAAGCCTACCGTGCATCGAGTTGCTTGACGATCTCAAGCATCCATGTCGTGAAGTAACTCGAAGGACCCGCCACCCCTCATGAGTACCCAAGCCACCACCGCATCCGGCGGCGGGCAGCGGAACGAGACGGTCATCGTCTTCGCCCTGAGCCTCGCCGCCATGGTCGTCTCGATGATGCAGACGCTGGTCGTGCCGATCCTCGGCCTCATCCAGAACGACCTCGAAACCTCCTCGGCCAACGTCAGCTGGGTCACCACCGCCACCCTGCTCTCCGCCGCGGTCTTCACCCCGCTGCTGGGCCGCTTCGGCGACCAGCACGGCAAGAAGCAGACCCTCGTCGGCGTGCTGATCGTCATGGTCGCGGGCTCGGTCCTCGCGGCCGTCACCCACTCCCTGCTGTGGCTCATCGTCGGCCGGGTGCTCCAGGGCGCCGCCACCGCGATCTTCCCGCTCGCGCTGTCCGTCCTGCGCGAGGAGGTCCGCCCCGCCAAGCTCCCCGGCGCGATGGCCATGGTCAGCGGCACGCTCGCGTTCGGCAGCGGCCTCGCGCTCGTGGCCACCGGCCTGCTGACCTCCGGCGACAACCCCGACTACCGCAGTGCGTTCTGGCTGGCCACCGGCCTGGCCGCGCTCGCCCTGCTGGCCGTCGTCCTCCTCGTCCCCGCCACCCGGCAGACCACCGGCGGCCGCACCGACGTCCTCGGCGCGCTGAGCCTCGCCGCCGCCCTCGTGCTGCTCCTGCTGCCCATCACCCAGGGCCACGAATGGGGCTGGTCCTCCACCCGGACGATCGGCTGCTTCGCCGGCGCCGTGGTGATGGCCGCCCTCTGGACGATCGTCGAGCGCAAGGTGCGCGAGCCGCTGGTCGACATGAAGATGTTCGCCCACCGCCCGGTGCTCTTCGCGAACATCGCCGGTCTGCTCGTCGGCTTCGGCTCCTTCGCGCTCTTCATCGGCGTCTCCTACCTCGTGCAGATGCCCTCGAAGATCGCCGGTTACGGCTTCGACGCCAGCGTCCTGCGCGCCTCCGTCCAGTTCCTGCTGCCCAGCACGATCGTCTCGCTGCTCGCGGCCCCCGTCGGCGGCCAGCTCGTCCGCCACAAGGGCCCGCGCCTGGTCCTGCTGCTCGCCTCGATCGTCGGCACCGCGGGCTTCGTCTGGATCGCCCTCGACCACGAGCACGCCTTCTCCGTCATCGCCGCCGGCATGTTCGTCGGCGCGGCCATCAGCTTCGGCTACGCCGCCATGCCCGCGGTGATCGTCGCCAGCGTGCCGCCCCACCAGACCGGCATCGCCAACGGCATCAACTCCATCTCCCGCTCGACCGGCAGCGCGATCGGCAGCGCGATGATCACCACGGTGCTCGCCTCCAAGAGCCTCGAGCACCTGCCGCCGGGCGCACCGAGGCTGCCCGCCGAGAGCCAGTTCTCGCTGACCTTCGTGATCGCGGGTACCGCGTTCCTGCTGGTCGCGTTCGTCGCCTGGCTGGGCCTGCGCAAGGTCCACGGCCCGCGCCCCGCCGAAGTGGCGGACCACGCCGCCCCGGCGGACGCTGGGACCGCATCCGCCAAAGCCTGACCCTCCGGCCCCCGCCAACCCTCCCGTAAGGAGCACCACCATGAAGGCCATCAGCTACCGCGCCTACGGCGGACCCGAGGTCCTGGAGTTCGGCGAGCTCCCCGAGCCCAAGGTCGGTCCGGACTCGGTCCTGATCAAGGTCCGGGCCGCGGCCGTCAACCCCGTCGACTGGAAGGCCCAGGCGGGCTACCTCGACGGCATGCTCCAGGCCGTCTTCCCGGTCGTCCCGGGCTGGGACGTCTCCGGCGTCGTCGTCGGCCTGGGCGCGGACACCCCCGAGTTCGAGATCGGCGACGAGGTCATCGGCTACGTCCGTGAGGACTTCCTCTCCCGGGGCACCTTCGCCGAGTACGTGGCCGCTCCGGTGCGCACCCTCGCGCGCAAGCCGGCCAACCTCACCTTCGAGCAAGCCGCGGGCATCCCGCTGGCCGGCCTGACCGCCTACCAGGCGCTGCGGGCCGCCGGAACCGGCGAGGGGGACACCGTCCTCGTCCACGCCGCCGCCGGCGGGGTCGGCACCATGGCCGTACAGCTCGCCAAGCACCTCGGCGCCCGCGTCATCGGCACGGCGGGCGAGCGCAACCACGACTACCTCCGCTCGCTGGGCGCCGAGCCCGTCACCTACGGGGACGGCCTGGCCGGGCGGGTGCGGGCCCTGGCGCCCGAAGGCGTCGACGTGGTCCTCGACCTGGTCGGCGGCGGAACGATCCACACCTCGCCCGAGGTGACCGCCCCCGGCGCCCGGCTGATCTCCATCGCGGACCCGGACGTGGCGGCCCTCGGCGGCCGCCTGCTGTGGGTGCGTCCCGACACCGCCGATCTCACCGCGCTCAGCCACCTGGCGGAGCAGGGTGTGCTGACGGTCGAGGTCGCGGAGGTGTTCCCGCTGGAGAAGACGGCGGACGCGCAGCGGCTGAGCGCGGAGGGGCACACGCGAGGGAAGATCGTGGTCACCGTCTGACGGTCGCCGGCGGCGGGCTGGTGGGGGCTCGGGTCTTCGCCCCTTGTGCGGGCCCGGCCCCTTCGCCTGCGGCGGGCAGTGTGGTTCGGGCCGTCGGCCCGTGCGGGCCCGGCCGGGGGCGGGCCCGTGCCGCTCCGGTGGGTTGCGGGGCTGCTTCGCTTTACGCCCCGCGACCCACCTGCGCGTCCCGGGCCCTCAGGTCCGTGGGCCTGCGGCGCCTCCGCCCCTGGTGGGGAGGGGCATCCGGGCTCTCGTGCCCGTGACCCGGCCGTAGCAGGCCACCTACTGCCGGCCGCCGGTGTCATCCCGCGACCCGAGCAAGCGCCGGTAGGCTTCCAGGCCGTCCGGGACCCAGTCCCACTCGGGGAGCCGTGCCGTCAGCTCCTCCTCGGTGAGGAAGGCGTGCCAGGCGACCTCCTCGGCCTGGGGCTCGACCGGCAGGTCGCACCGCACCTCGTAGACCGCCGACCACCACGAGTGTTCCGGAGTGCCGTAGAGGAAGCGGAACAGCGGCGTGGGGGCCGGCAGGCCGCTGACGCCCAGTTCCTCCTCGGCCTCGCGCAGCGCCGCCGTGTCGTACGACTCGCCGGCTCCGACCACACCCCCCACGAACATGTCGTAGCGCGAGGGGAAGACGAGCTTCGTGGCGGTGCGGCGGTGCACGAAGATCCGCCCCGCGCCGTCCCTGGCCAGGACGAAGACGCAGCGGTGGCGCAGCCCGCGTGCGTAGGCCTCGCCGCGGGGCGCCTGTCCCACGACCTCGTCCCGCTCGTCGACGATGTCCAGCAGCTCGTCGGCCGCCCGCCCTTGCTGATCGGTCATGCGGCCATCCAACCAGCCGGCCGGCGCGCGCGGCTCAGCGCGGCTGGAGATCGCGTACCCGGCCCGCGTCGCCCACCCCCGGTGGCATCGCCGGGTGGCGGCCGATCAGCACGATGCCGATCACGATCGCCGCCAGCCCCGCCGCCTCCCAGGCCAGCGCCGCGGTCGTGGTCCGCACCTGGTCTCCCAGGAACCCCACCCCGCACACGATGCCCGCCAGTGGCTGGGCCGCCGTCAGGGCGGGCAGCGACAGCCGCAGCGGGGCCGTCTCGAAGGCGCTCTGCACGAACACCAGCCCCACGACGCCGAGGACCACCACCGCGTAGGGCTGCCAGCTCAGCAGCAGCGCGGCCCAGCCGCCGCTGTGCAGCCGCTGGCCGCTCAGCCGGGTCAGGGCATCCTGAACGCCGTACAGCAGGCCTGCCGCCACGCCCAGCAGCGCCGCCTCCACGGTCATCCGGACCCGCCTGGAGACCGCCGCCAGCAGGAGCGCCGTGCCCACCATCGGGCCGATGAACAGCCACTGGCGCAAGGGGTCGGCGGTGGTGTCCCCGCCGTGCGGGCGGCCCGCGACGATGAACGCCGTCACCCCGCCCGCCAGCAGCCACAGCCCGCCCCAGCCCGCCGGTCCGAGCGGCTGCCCGGTCTGCCGGCGGGACAGGGCCATCGCGAACAGCAGATTCGTTGCCAGCAGCGGCTCCACCAGCGAGACCTCGCCCCGGCCGAGCGCCACCGCGCCGAGGGCCATGCCGCACACCATCAGCCCGATGCCGGCCAGCCAGCGGGGCATCCGGGCGAGGTCCAGCAGCAGCCGCAAGGACAGGAAGTCGCTCATCGGGGCGTGCTGGGCCGCGTTCTGCTGGAGAACGAATCCGACACCCAGGCAGAACGCCGCACTCAGGGCGAAGACGAAGACCAACACGCCGTGCACCTCAAGACCAGCGGGTCGTAGGAGACTTGACGGGACGAGGCTAACCGCCGTAGGGCGGTGCGACGGCCGGGTGCCGGTCTTTCGGCTCGCCGGGCGGGCAAACGGCCGAACGGTGTCCCGGCCTCCACTCTCACGACCGAACAGTCGTTCGTCGATCGGACATGCTGTCCCTCGGTAAGGGGATCTGACGCTACGTCAATTGATGAAGTGTCAGCTCAAGATCGGTCTTGACTCGGAGCCGTGACTACCGCTTTGCTGTGCGTGATTGCGACAGCTTGTTTGCGGACGCCTTGACCCGGCGCCCGGAGGGGACGTACGCCGTGGAGGAAGCCCGACGATGACGCCCCCACCCCCCTTGGGCCGCCCCCGGAACAAGGACGGGCTGACCTTCGACCCCGCCCTCGACGACACCGAACTCGCCACCGTCCGCGACGCGCTGGCGAGGGGCCGCTGGGCGGACGCCCGTAAGCTCCTCGCCGAGACCGGCGACGACTGGGACCGCCGCGGCCACCGCCTCACCGTCCTCGGCGAAGGTTCCACCAGCGTCGCCTGGGCCCGGGAGTGGCAGCTCGCCGAGCCCGACAGTCCCGACGCCGCCGCCCTCCTCGCCTGCGCCACCGTCTTCCGGGCCGTGCGCGGCAAGGGCAGCCCCGAGGCGGCCCGCGCGTGCGCGCTGACCGCGGCCAGGATGGCCCCGGCCGATCCGTCCCCCTGGCTCGCCATCCTCGTCCTCGCCCGCCGGACCGGCACCGACGACGAGCGCGTCCGCGCCTTCGACCAGGTGCGCGCCCGCCACCGCGACCACCACCACGCGCACCACCTGATGGCCGCCTGCCTGGCCGAACACCAGAGGGACGACCGGGACGACCCGCTGCACGAGGTCTACGACTTCGCCTCCTGGGCCGCCGAGCAGGCCCCCGCCGACTCGCCCCTGGCCGTCCTGCCCGTGGTGGCCCACGCCGAGCGCTACCGCGTCCTCGCCCAGGCCGGCCTCGAACCCCGCGACCCCGCCCGCTCCGGGCACTGGGCCACCCGGCGGGCCCGGCAGGTGATGAAGGCGGCCTTCGACTGGTGGCTCGAATGGGACGTCGACGAGGACGCGGCCGCCACCGCCCACCCCCGCCGCAAGGTCGACCTCAACTACCTCGCCCACGCCAAGCTCCACGAGGGCCGGATGGCCGAGGCCGCGGCCCTGCTCACCCGCATCGGCCCGCACGCCGTCCGCGCCCCCTGGTCCTACCCCGACCGGGATCCCGCCAAGGCGTTCCACGCCGCTCGCCGCGCCGCCCTCGGCGCGGCGTGACCCGCGCGGACCCCGCGCCACCCGCGCGCGTCCCCGCCGGTCGCGTGCGCACCCCCAACCCCGCTCACCCCCCACGGGAAGGACGACCCCCGCCATGTCGACGGGCACCACGAGCGAGATCAGCACCTTCAAGGGCCAGGACAGACGCCTGCGCGCCGACCGGATAGGCCTGGCCGGACTGTTGCTGTCGGTGGTCGCCGCCAGCGCGCCCCTGATGGTCACGGCCGGCGTCATGCCCACCACCTACGGGACCATGGGCATCGTCGGGCAGCCCCTCCTCTACGTCATCCTCGGCGTGGTGCTGACGCTGTTCGGCTTCGGCTACGCCGAGATGAGCCGCCACGTCCACAATGCCGGGGCCTTCTACGCCTACATCGCCCGCGGCCTCGGCGGCACGGCCGGCGCCGCCGCCTCCGTCGTCGCGCTGGTCGCCTACAGCGCCATGCAGTTCGCGATCTACGGCATCTTCGGCTACGAACTCTCCGGGCTGCTCGCCACGTACCTGCACGTCGACGTCGCGTGGTGGCTGCCCGCGCTGGGCGCCGTGCTGATCGTCGGTGCCCTCGGCTGGCTCAAGATAGACCTCAACGCCAAGGTCCTCGGCGTGCTGCTGCTCGTCGAGTGCGCCATGGTCGCCGTCTTCGACGTCGCGGGTGTCGCGAGCCCCGGCAAGGACGGCTTCTCGCTGCACGCGTTCAACCCCGAGACCCTCGGTGGCGCCGGCCTGGGCACCGCGCTCTGCTTCACCATCGCCTCCTTCGTCGGCTTCGAGCAGGCCGCCGTGTACGCCGAGGAGACCACCCGTCCGCAGGAGGTCGTCGCCCGGGTGACCTTCCTCGCCGTCGGCTTCGTCACCCTCTTCTACGCCGTCAGCTCCTGGGCGCTGAGCGTCGCCGCCGGGCCTTCGCAGATCGTCGGCGAGTCCCGGAAGGAAGGCCCGAACCTGCTGTTCGCCCTCACCGCCGACCGGTTCGGGAACACCTTCACCGACGTGATGCACGTCTTCTACGTCACCGGCATGTTCGCCGCGATGCTCAGCTTCCACAACGTCGTCGCCCGCTACGCCTTCGCCATGGGCCGCGAGGGCCTGCTGCCCGCCGCCTTCGGCCGGACCTCCAAGGCCAGTGGCGCGCCCGCCCACGGCTCGCTGCTCCAGAGCGTCGTCTCGCTGCTCGCCGTCCTGCTCTTCGCGATCACCGACGACAAGCCGCACGGCGACCCGACCGCGCCCGTCCAGCGGCTGTTCACCTGGATGGGCAACGTCGGGGCGCTCGGCATCATCGTCCTGATGGCCGCCGCGAGCGCCGCGGTCATCGTCTTCTTCGTCCGGCGGGGCGCGGCCCGTGCCCAGGCCCCGCGGCTGGTGGCCTCCGGCGTCGCCGGGCTCGCGCTGCTCGGCATCCTCGTCTACGCGGTCAAGGACTTCGACGTGCTGCTCGGCGCCGACCCCGGTTCCGTCCTGCGCTGGGTACTGCCGGGCATCGTCGCCGCGGCCGTCGTCCTCGGGCTGGTCTACGGGCTGGTGCTGAAGTCCGCGCGGCCGGAGCGGCACGCCCGGATCGGGCTGGGCAACGAGGCGTTCCTGCTGGAGAAGGCGGCGGCCGCCCCCTTGTCCGAGTCGTCCCGCCGCTGACCGGTCTCAGGCCTCCGAGCCGCCCAGCCCCTGGCTCACCCGCCGCGAGACCGTGAACGCGTACAGGTCCAGCACCCCGGGCGGCTCCGCCAGCCCGGGACCGCCGGCCCGCACCCACGCGGCGATGTCCGCCAGCGCGTCGTCGTCGTTGACGAGCCCCAGCCACACGGGCCGCCCCCCGGCGGCCCGGCCCGCCGCCGACGGCTGAACCACCATCACATTCGCCTGGTCGCACACGTCCAGGCACTCCGACGCGCGCACCTGCGCGGCCCCGTCGACGGCGCCGCGCAGCCTCGCTATCTGCCCGCCGTGGTCGACACCGGGGATCTTCGCCGGGTCGCCGCAGCAGCAGCCGCGGCAGACCGTGATCCGGCAGGGGGCGGGAGCGGAAGGGGCGCGGCGGGTGCTGTTCGAGATCACCGGCCCGATGATACGCAGGCCGGGCCCGTCCGTCCGTTGACGAGAGGATGACTGTATGTCCGGCAAAACCGCCCTGGTGCGCCGCCCGGGGCCCCGGCTCGCCGAGGGTCTGGTGACCCACATCGAACGCACCCCCGTCGACGCCGCGCTCGCCCTGCGCCAATGGCACGGCTACGTCGAGGCGCTGCGCGCGCACGGCTGGCGGACCGTCGAGGCCACCCCCGCCGACGACTGCCCGGACGGGGTCTTCATCGAGGACACCATGGTGGTCTTCCGGAACGTCGCCCTCATCGCCCGTTCCGGCGCGGCCGGGCGCCGGGCCGAGAGGGCGGGGGCGAAGGAGGCCGTCGCGGCGCTCGGCTGCTCCGTCGACCGGATCCGTGAGCCCGGCACGCTCGACGGCGGCGACGTCCTCAAGGTCGGCGACACCCTCTACGTAGGCCGGGGTGGACGTACGAACGCGGACGGCGTACGGCAGTTGCGCGCGGTCTTCGGCCCGCTGGGCGCCCGGGTGGTGGCCGTCCCCCTCGGGGGCGGCGCCAAGGTGCTGCACCTGAAGTCCGCGGTGACCGCGCTCCCCGACGGCACGGTCGTCGGGCACCCGTCGCTCGTCGACGAGCCGTCCCTCTTCCCGCGCTTCCTGCCGGTGCCCGAGGAGTCCGGTGCGCACGTCGTGCTGCTGGGCGGCGACCGGCTGTTGATGGCCGCCAGTGCCCCGAGGACGGCCGCGCTCTACGCCGGCCTGGGATATCGGCCGGTAGTGGTGGACATCGGCGAGTTCGAGAAACTGGAGGGCTGCGTGACCTGCCTGTCGGTGCGGTTGCGCGAGTTGTAGGCCCGTTGTGGACCCGATCGGAAAACTCTCGGGCGGCACTGCTTGAAGCGAGAAGTAAACGCCCGGGAAGCGGCGTTCGGCGGCCCATTCCTTTTGAGCCAAAGAGCCGAAACGGATCACCGGTGCGAACTCTAGCCAACGCGCGTGCCGCTCCCTATTATTCGAACGCTCCCAGTCCTACGGACCGCAGGAGGGCAGCACAGTGGCTTGGCATGTGCATGCTCGTATCAAAACCGTGCTCGAAGGACAATGCCGTGGTCCATGGCTCTTTCGTCGGTCCGGAACCACTGACTCCTGACGCTCCCGCAGCCGAGTCGGCACCCCATCGACCCGCCCCTACCGCTCAGGGGAAAGCGTGAATTCACAGCCGTGATTCCCGCGGTGCGGGCACTTCAGGATCCTTTCGTCTTCCCCTCGCGCCGTAGGGCGCGAAGACAATCGACAGGAGAACCCATGCCCGGCGGCATTCTCACCGGCAGCGCGATCGCGGCATTACTCGCCGCGCCGCTCGCCACGCACAACCCCGCGTCCCTCATCACCCCGCCCCCCGACAAAATCGTGATCGAGATAGCGACCGTCAATGGGTCGGGATGTCCCGCGGGAACCGCGGCGGTGGCCGTCGCCCCCGACAACACGGCCTTCACCGTCACCTACAGCGACTACCTCGCCCAGGTGGGCGTCGGTTCCAAGCCGACCGACTTCCGCAAGAACTGCCAGCTGAACCTGATCGTGCACGTGCCGCAGGGCTTCACCTACGCGATCGCCAGTGCCGACTACCGCGGATTCGCGTCCCTGGAGTCCGGTGCCGTCGGCACCCAGAAGGCGTCGTACTACTTCCAGGGGTCGTCCGCGACCACGCCGAGCAGCCACGCCTTCAGGGGTCCGTACAAGGACAACTGGCAGGCGAACGACCGGGTTCCGGTCGGCGCGCTGGTCTGGGCGCCCTGCGGTGAGAAGCGGAACTTCAACATCAACACCGAACTCCGCGTCGGCGCCGGCAGCTCGGACCCGAGCAGGACGACGAGCTTCATGACGATGGACTCGACGGACGGCGACATCAACACCGTCTACCACCTGTCCTGGAAGGAATGCCCGAGAACGGCCTAGCCGTCACGCCCCGCGGACGCGGGCGACCAGCGGACCCGCGGGGGCGCCTTTGGCGACCGGCGGGTCCGCCGGAGGCGTTCCGGCGGGCTCGCGCCCGCTCGTGATCCTCGCGGCACCCGGTGCGCGCGGCCGTTCAGGGTCTTTGCCCGCCTTTTGCACACCGGGACTTTATGCCCTTGCAACCACCCCACCTGCGGGGATAGCGCTCCGCAGGCCCATCGTCACCCATAGGGTATAGACCTCTGGCGGAAATCGAGCGAATGTGGGAAATCCCCATGCGAAGACGAGCGGTCCGCACAGCCCCCAGGGCCGCCCAGGCGTCGGAGACGAGTCCTCGTTCAGCGCCCTTCGCGCTAGTCGATTGCCAGAGCCCCCTATGCCTCCCAGTAGCCACATCCTGAGCTCCTCGCATACGGCCCATGTCTTTCCCGGAGCCTTCCCCGCTCCCGGGGCCCCCGGCGTCCCCGACCCCCTCCGGACCCGGGCGCCGCACCCGCAGCGACTCCTCGGCCACGGGGGCCGCGGCATGCCGCTGTGCATGCACAGCCCGCCCTCGCGCTGGGCGCCGCACTACCTGCCGCCCGGTCTGCCCTCGCACACCATCTCGCTGCCCTCCTCGACCCGGTCCGTCGCGGCCGCGCGGCGCTTCTCCGAGCGCCGGCTGAGCGAGTGGGGGCTCGCCGAGCTCGCGGCGGACACCACGCTCCTGCTCTCCGAACTCGTCACCAACGCCATCGTGCACGTCCCGATGGCGGCCGGTGACGTCCGCCTCGTCCTCACCCGCGCCTTCGACCACCTGGTCGCCCAGGTCACCGACGCCGGCGGGCTGCTGCCCCACTGCGCCGAGGCCGGGCCGGACAGCGAGAACGGGCGGGGGATGTGGCTGGTCGAGCAGATCGCCGCCCAGTGGGGCCACCACGCGTGCGACGAGGGGAAGACCGTCTGGTTCACGCTGCGCATCCCGGCGGGCACGCCCGGGGCCTGACCGGGGCGGTGACCTCCCGTGGACCGCTTCCGGGCCGCCGCCGGTGGTGCTTCCCCGGCGCCGCGGGCTGCGAGGTGGGCCGGTTCGGAGAGACCATGGAAGTCGCTGCGGCGCACGGGACGAGGAAAGAGGGACAGGCAGACCGGCACGAGGCCGCCGCACCACCCCGAGCGGGCGGAGGGAGGTCCTCGCATGGGCAGTGCCGACACATTCCGGCCCGAGCCCGGCCGGATCCCGGCCGGGCACACCGCCCGGCACGAGCCGGGCAGCCTGCTGGACGTACTGAGCGTCGCCGCCGTGGTCCTGGACCAGGACGGCCGCATCGTGCTGTGGAGCCCCCAGGCCGAGGAACTGTTCGGCTGGACCCCGGCCGAGGCGCTCGGGTCGTTCGCCGCCCGGCTGCTGGTCGCCGAGGAGGACTTCGAGACGGTCCTCGCGGAGTTCGCCCGGGTGGTCAGCGAGGGCGGGGGCTGGGCCGGTGTCTTCCCCGCCCGGCACAAGAACGGCGGCTCCCGGCTGATCGAGCTGCGCACCATGCGGCTGGAGGACGAGGACGGCAGGCTGTACGCCCTCGGGATGTCCACCGACCAGGCGGTCCTGCGGGACGTCGAACGGGACCTTGCGCTGTCGCTCCGGCTGGTGGCCCAGTCCCCGATCGGGCTCGCCGTGCTGGACACCGAGCTGCGGTACGTCCTGGTCAACCCCGCCCTGGAGCGCATCAACGACCTGCCCGCCGAGCGGCACCTCGGCCGGCCCGTCCGGGACGCGCTGCCGTTCGCGGACACCGAGCAGATCGAGTCCGCGATGCGCCGGGTCATGGAGACCGGCATCCCGCTGCTGGACGAGTTCTCCGTCGGCCGTCCCGTGGGCAGCGGCGTCGGCCCCGACCGGGCGCTGCTGGTCTCCTACTACCGGCTGGAGGACGCCGGCGGCCGCCCCCTGGGCCTCGCCACCTCCGTCGTGGACGTCACCGACCGGCACCGCGCGGCCGCCGAGGCCCGCCGCAGGCTGTCCCTCGTCGCCGACGCCTCCGTACTGATCGGTACCACCCTCGACCTCGACCAGACGGCCCGGGAGCTCGCCGAGGTCGTCGTGCCCGACCTGGCGGACGTGGCCGCCGTCGACGTCCTCGACACCGTCCTGGGCGGCACCCGCTCCGGTTCCGTACCGGGCGGGCAGGCGGCCGTCTTCCGCGCGCTGGCCGTGGCGGCGAGTGACACGGCCGAGGCCGCCGAGGCCGTCCGCGCGGCCGACCCCCCGGGGCAGATCGCGAAGTACGACGCCGACCGGCTGGTCACCCAGTGCGTCAGCACCGGCCGCCCCGTCCACATCGCCCACGTCACCGCCGCCGACCTGCCGCGCATCGCCCGGGACGAGGCCGCCGTCCGCCTGCTGGCCGACGCCGGGCTGCACTCCTACATGGCGGTGCCGCTGATCGCCAGGGGCGAGGTGCTCGGTGCCCTGGACCTCAAGCGCATCGGCAACCCGGCGCCCTTCGGCGAGGACGACGTCGTCCTCGCCGGCGAACTGGCCGCCCGCGCCGCGGTCTGCATCGACAACGCCCGCTGGTACCAGCGCGAACGCGCCACCGCCCTCACCCTCCAGCGCGATCTGCTGCCGCACCGGCCCCCGCAGCTGGCGGGCCTGGACATCGCCTACCGCTACCAGCCCGCCGGGCTCGCCAACAACGTCGGCGGCGACTGGTTCGACGCCATCCCGCAACCCGGCGGCAAGAGCGCCCTCGTCGTCGGCGACGTGATGGGCAGCGGCATCAACGCCGCCGCGGCGATGGGACAGCTGCGCACCGCCGCCCGCACCCTGACCGGCCTCGGCATCGACCCGGCACAGGTGCTGCGCCACCTCGACGACACCGCCTCCGGGCTCGACCAGATGATCGCCACCTGCGTCTACGCCGTCTACGACCCCGAGCGCGGGCGGGCCTGCGTGGCCAACGCCGGGCATCTGCCGCCCGTCGTCCTCCGCCCCGGCCACCGCCCCGAACTGGTCGAACTCCCCACCGGGGCCCCGCTCGGCGTCGGCGGCATCCCCTTCGAGAGCGTCAGCGTGGACCTGGCCCCCGGCGACCAGCTGATCCTCTACACCGACGGCCTGGTGGAGACCCGCGACCAGGCCATCGACTCCCGCCTGGAGGCCCTGCTCGCCCTGCTCGACGGCCCGCCCCGGGAGCCGGAGGCCACCTGCGACCTGCTGCTGAAGGACCTGCCCGAGGGCAACGACGACGACGTCGCCCTGCTCATCGCACGGGTCCGTGCAGAGCCGGACCCCGTCAGCGAACCGCCTAATCCTTCTCCGGCTTCTCCGGATTCGCCCGCACCGTGACGGGCAGCTCCCTGAGGGCGTGCGAGCGGAACGAGGTGCGCCAGCGCAGCCGGTCCGCGGGCACGGTGAGCTCCAGGCGGGGGAACCGGCGCAGCAGCGTCTCCAGGGCGATCTGGATCTCCATCCGGGCCAGCGGTGCCCCGAGGCAGTAGTGGATGCCCTGGCCGAGCGCGAGATGCGCCTTGTCCGCCCGGTGGACGTCGAAGCGGTCCGGGTCCGGGTAGCGGGCGGGGTCGCGGTGGGCGGAGGCCAGGCAGAGCAGCACCGTGTCGCCGACCGGGATGCGTACCCCGCCGAACTCGACGGGCTCGGTGGGGAAGCGGCGGATGGCCATCTGATTGGGGTGCGCGTAGCGCAGCAGCTCCTCCACGGCCGCGGGCAGCAGCGCCGGGTCGGCCCGTACCTCGGCGAGCTGGCCGGGGTGGCTCAGCAGGGTCAGCAGACCGCCGCTGATCAGGTGCTGGGCGTTCTCGCTGCCGGCCATGAGGATCAGGAAGGCCAGGGAGACCAGCTCGTCCTCACTGAGCCGGTCGCCGTCGTCGCGGGCCGCGATGAGCGCCGAGAGGAGGTCGTCGCCGGGATCCGCCCGACGGGCCGCGACGAGGTCCACCAGGAAGCGGTGGATGTGGTCCACGGCCTCCACGATCTGCCCCGGGTGCTCCGGGGCGAGCATGGTCGCGACCCGCTCCGAGAAGGGCCGGCGGTCCGGCTCCGGCACCCCGAGCAGATCCCCGATGACGACCAGCGGCAGCGGATTGGCGAAGGCGGCGACGACGTCGACGGGGCCTTCGCGGACCGCGAGTTCGTCGGCGAGCCGGTCTGCCGCGGCCTGTACGCGCCCCCGCAGGTCCTCGACGCGCCGCGGGGTGAAGCCCTTCGAGACCAGGCGGCGCAGCCGCAGATGGTCCTCGGGGTCGATGTTGAGGAGGTTGGCGTCCAGCGCCGGGGGCAGGGAGAAGCCCTTGTAGCCCACGCCGGAGCGGTCCTTGTTGACCGACAGCCGCGGATCGGTGATGCCGGCGCGTACATCGGCCTCCCGGGTCACGAGCCACACCGGGGAGCCGTCCGGCAGCGCGATGCGGTGCACGGGCGCGGCCTCGCGCAGCCGCGCGTAGACGGGGTAGGGGTCGGTGAAGAACGTCCCCACGAAGGGTTGGGGGAGAGCGGGGGCCGTGGTCCGGTCTGTCATGCGGTCTGCTCCGACGAGGCGTGGCTGAGCGGGGTACGGGCGAGGGTGTCCGCCACGATCGGGGACGTGGCGAAGGCGCGGGCCAGCGTGCGCTGGAAGGACAGCTCGGCGGCCAGGTCCTGGGGTTCGGCGGCGAGCGGGGTGCTCGCGTGCTCGGCGGGCCGCAGGCCGTGCTCCTTCGCCCGCAGGGCGGCGGCGAGCAGTGCGGCCTCGACGGTCGCGGCGAGGTCGTCGCCCGTCAGCCCGGCGTCCGCGGCCCGGGCCACGGCGGTCTCGGCGACGGCGGGGTCCATCCACGTCCGCAGGGCCCACTGGGCGTCCCGGATCTCGATCACCGTGCGGTACACCCGGGTGCGGCGGTCGGCGTCCGGCTCCAGTTCGAGCACCGGCTCGGGCACCTGGGCGGTCAGGACCCGGTGCAGGGGCCGCAGTTCACCGTGGGCCCGGCGCAGGTCGATCCGTGCCCACAGGGCGCTGAGGGAGCGCCCCCAGTCGGGCATCGTCCAGCCTGCCGTCTTCCCGATCGTGTTGACGGTGACCGCGATCGGCACGATCGGCTCCCAGGCGTGGCCCGTCGTGCCGAACTGCCCGGCGACGATGTCGGCGGCCCGGCAGCCCGCGTAGAGCAGGCCGGCGGGCAGCGTGAGGGCCACGAGCCGCAGGCCGCGGCGCAGCCACGGGGTGGGGGCGATGTTGGCGTAGCGCCAGCACAGGATGCACACGTCGATCTGATTCCAGGCGTAGGCGATCAGATAGACACTGAGGTACGCGGGGTAGAACTGCGCCCTGCTCAGCGCGAAGTCGGTGGGGCGCTCGTGGAGTTCGGTGGCCAAGGAGAACAGCGTCACCATGACGATGATGGTGGCGCCGATGCCGATGAGGCGCGGTGTCGCCTTGCGCCAGGCGACGTTCCGCTCGTAGGTGAGGTGCAGCAGGACCAGCTGCTGGCAGGCGGTCAGGAGCATGACACAGCTCTGGGTGAACAGGCCCGAGAAGTTGCGGATGCCCACCGCCTCGCTGGTCGCCACCCAGACCGCAGGGGTCGACACGGTGAAGATCAGGAAGGGTATGAAGAAGTTGCCGGCGAGGGCCCATTGCGCGGGGGACCGGTCGACGCGCAGGACTCTCGCCTTGTAGAGGAACGCCAGGAGGTTCACCGCGGCGCACGTCGGATACATGACGCTGTTCAGGGTGTTGTTCATTCTTTTACCGTTCGTCTCGCTCACGGGCCGGGCGCTCCAGCGCGGACAGCCGGGCCGCGAGTTCCGCGGCCTCCGGTGGTACCTCCCACACGCGCTGTGTGGTCCAGCTACCGATCTGCCGGCCGAGGAGGGAGCCGATGAATTCGGCCTCGCGCTCGGCGGGCGAGTGCGCGTGCTCCCGGCCCAGGACCCGCTGCACCAACTCCGGGTCGAGGGAGGGCAGCAGCAACCGGGTCGCCTCGGGGGTCATCACCGGAGCCGCCTCGTGGTCGCAGACGAAATGCCCGATCTCATGGAGAATGACCTGGCGTTGGTGAATGGGTGCGAGCCGCTCCTCGAACGCGATGAAGTCCCGCTCCTCCGCCGACACCCACATCCCGTCGGGGCTGCCGGGCGGAAGCGCGAGCGGTACCAGATGAATGGGGCGGCCGAACCGCTCGCCGAGATGGTCGAGGAGCGATTGAATGGTCAGTTCGCCCGGGGGAAGCCGGAGCGCGCGCACGCGCTCCTCGCAGTCGAGCCGGAACGAGGTGAATTCACGGTCCGGCTCTTTCCGGCGCCAGCGCATCACCATCATCAACGGTCGTCGTTCATTACCGGCGGCCCGGGCGGCGCCGGAAGGTCCCGTAACTCGTTCTGCGCCTGCGCCGCGGAGGCGAGGATCTCCTGGAGCAGGCCCGACAGCCGGTCCACGGGCGGCGCGTGGCCGGTCCCGGGGGAGCCGGGGGAGCCGGGGGAGGACGTGCGCAGGGCCACGCCCTCCACGCGCTGGGTCCGCAGCACGCGCAGGGTCTCCAGTTCCTCGTTCACCTGGTGGAAGACCTGCTCGTCCAGGAAGTACGCGTCTCGTGAAATGCCCAGGCTGTAGGAGACCTTGAGGAGGGTCTCCAGGGTGAGGTTCGAGCCGTCCGCGGATTCCGCGTGGGACAGCGTGCGTTTGGAGACGCCCGCGCGCTCGGCCAAACCGGCCAGGGTGAAGGGGCCTTCGGGGTGGTGCTGGCGCACGTACCGCAGCCGACGGGCGATTTCGGCCTTCGCCGCCTGGATCCGCTGCTCCAGGGAGGGCCGTGCCGACGCCTCCGGAGCCCCTCCCCCCTGATTCATCCTTCAACCTCTCGGATGTCGATGTGCGGCACCGTCGACGCCGCGGCGCGGCGGTGTGCCGACCGGAGGACTCTAACTTCCTGGTGAAGTCCCTAGCCAGTCCCGGCCGGCCGTTCCGTCGCCGAGGACGCGGCCTTCCTGCGGTAACGGCATCGGCAGGCGGATCGAATGCCCGGCTTACGGGCGGTGCATGCGTATTTGAGGTCGAGTTCGAGTGCATTATGTTGCAACTTCGATGCAGCAAGTTGCGATGACCGGATCCGGATGGCTAACGTCCCCGGTGTTGCGTGCGGCGGTCACTCAGAGCCACGGGGGTGCATTGAGTGACGCCGCCGTTCCTTTTCCTTGCGCACTCGAAAGCCTGTGCGCGTAAAATGCGGACACCATGTACCGCACCATGATGAAGTCCAAGATCCATCGCGCCACCGTGACCCAGGCGGACCTGCACTATGTGGGTTCCCTGACGATCGACGCCGATCTGATGGAAGCCGCAGACCTGCTGCCCGGCGAAAAGGTCGACATCGTCGACATCGACAACGGCGCCCGGCTGTCGACCTATGTCATCGAGGGGCCCCGCGGCTCCGGGGTGATCGGCATCAACGGCGCCGCCGCGCGTCTGATCAGCCCCGGTGATCTGGTCATCATCATCGCCTACGGCTCGATGGACACCGCGGAGGCTGCCGCCTTCGAACCCCGGGTCGTCTTCGTCGACGAGCGCAACGCCGTCGTCGACCTGGGCAGCGACCCCGCCGCCGTCCCGGACGGGTCCGGTCTGCGCCGGGGCGACCTCGTCGAGAGCTGATCCGAGCCGGGCACGCGCTGCGGCCTCAACGGCGGACGGGCTTGGCGGCTGAGCTCAGCCGATTCCAGCCCGTCCGGCGCTTGAGGACACCGCCGCGCAGCGGAGGTGCGGGCCTACGCGCCCGCCGCCTCCGCCACGGCACGGGCCGTCAGCTCCCCGGCCCGGCGGACGCGCTCGTCCTCGCTCGGACGGCAGCGGCCGAGCTCCGGGTCGTAGGCGGCCATGATGGCGCCCGCGTGGTCGGCGTGCACCTCGTCGAGACGGGCCGCCCAGCCGTGCGCCTCCAGGGCCGCCACCAGGTCACGGGAGTACGCGACGTCGATCTGTTCGTCCGCCGTGCCGTGCACCAGACGGACCGGCACCGGCGTCGCGGCGGGGCCGGCGGCCAGATCGACCAGGGGCACGTGCCCCGTCGTCCGCGCCGGACGGTCGTACCGCGAGGCGATGCCCACGACCGCCCGGGGACGCCAGCCGTCGGCCACCTCCGGGTGCAGCGCGACCCCCAGCGCGGCGGAGGCCCCCGCCGACCAGCCGGCGAGCACGATCCGGTCCGCGTCGCCGCCGTGCTCGGCGGCCCGCGCGCGGACGAACTCCAGCGAGCCGAGCAGATCCGCGCGCCCGCCGTCGGCCGCGTCGGAACGCCAGTCCGGTGCGAAGACGACCGTGCCGAGGGCCGCGACCTCCCACGCCAGCGGCATGAGGATGTCCCGCTCGTCGGGGCCTATGCCGTGCCACAGCAACACCGTCGGCAACGCCGCCGGGGCGCTCGAAGGCCGGTAGACGTCGATGGACTTGCCGTTGGGCGCCAGGGCGAGCCGCTGCTCGACACCGCTACGTACGGGCATGCCGGACCTTCCGATCGTGAACGGAACCTCACAAGCCGTCACGCTATCAACCGACTTCCGGCACGCGGCCGTCACCCGATGCGGCCGCACGGGCCGCACCGTCGGCCTGCTCGGAGGCGTCGGCCGGCAGGGCCGCGAAGACGACCGCCACCCGCACCAGCCAGGCGGTCTCCGCGGCGAGGTCGGTGAACGCCGGGCCCTCGGCGCCGACCCGCGCGCGGTCGGCGTCGGCCACCGTCCGGCCCCGCGCCCGCGCCCGCAGGGCCGAGGCGATCCGCAGGGCCTCGACCCTCGCCCGCAGTTCGTCCCCGGACAGCCCCGCCTCATGGCTCGCGCGGGTCACCTCCGCCATCGCCTCGGGGTCGGCGTGGGCCCGCAGGGCGAGCTGCCCGTCCCTGATCTCGATGACCCGGCGGTAGAGCCGGAACTCCACCTGCCGCACCGCCAGCCGGTCGGCCAGCTCGCTGCGCGCCGGGGCGAGCGCGATGGTGGGAACGGCCTCGTGGAGCGCCGCCCACAGCGGATAGAGCCGGCGGTGCCGGCGGTACGCCGTCACCCACCGGCCCGCCGCGGCCACGCGCGGGCCCCACCCCGGCAGCGTCCAGCCCACCAGGGTGATCGCCGAGCCGAGGTCCCCGCACAGCCAGGCGACGGTCTCCAGGTGGCGCAGATCGAAGCCGAACGCGATGCCGAGGATGTTGCCGGCCCGGATGCCGCCGTAGCCGAGGGTGATGAACGCCCCGACGGCCGTGACCCGCAGACCCCGCCGCAGCCAGGTCCGTCCGGCGACCGCGGAGTAGCCCCAGCAGACGCGGACGACGTTGATCTCGCCGATCAGGTACGCACCGACGTAGAGCGAGAGATAGGCGATGTAGTACGGATCGTGCACGTAGTAGAGCGTGAAGTCCCTCGGGCGCTGCGCGGTCGGGGTGAGCAGCCAGAAGAGGGTGGCCAGCGACGCGATGGCCGCCACCCCGAAGCACAACTGCAGCCGGGCCAGCACCCGGGCCCGCTCGGGCGGCCGGGCCCAGTACGTCAGCACGAGCTGCTGGCCGACGAGGAGCGCCATCACACAGCTCTGGGCGAGCAGTGCCGCGATGTTCGGCACCCCCAGGAGATCGTCGACGCGGACCCACACCACCGGCAGCGAGATGAAGAAGCTCAGGCCCGAGAGGGTGAAGACGGCACACAGGGCGAGCAGGGCGGGGTCCGCCGGGTTCTGCCGCAGGGAACGCCACTTGTAGAACAGGCCGGCCCAGGCGGCGACGGCGCCGAAGGCGTGGAGGGAGGTGATCACGTCTCGTCCTGGGTGGAGCTGCGCAGCGACCGGTCCAGCCGCTCGACGCTTTCGGCTGCCTCGCTGGGCACGGTCCAGTTGCGCTCCAACGGGCGCCGGTTGGCCTCCTGGAGGATCAGGGAGGCGATCATCTCGGCCTCCTGCTCCTCGGCCGAGGTGTAGTACGTACGCTGCAGCACGCTCTGCACCATCCGCGGATCGAGCGTCGGCAGCACCAGCCGCGAGGTCTCCTCGCCCAGTACCGCGTTCTCCTTGTGGCCACAGATCACGTGGCCCAGCTCGTGGGCGATGATGTGCTCCTGATGGAGCGGGCTGGTATCGGATTCGTAGAAGATGTAGTCGACTTCGGGCCCGGATATCCACAGCCCGCACGGCCCGTCCACGGGCAGGTGGATGGGCTCCAGCCGGATGGGCCGGCCATGGCGCTCGGCGACCCTGTCGCACAGCTCCCAGACGTCGAACGGTATGGGTATGTCCAGGCTGCGAACCCGTTCCAGGCTTCGCCGGTGCAGCCTCTTGAAGTTCACGGTGTGGGTCCCCCCGTGGCTTTGTCGCGCCGCGCTCCCGACGCTGCTAGGGGTGGTGCTTCTCGGGCCGGTTGGCCGGAAGGCCCTCCAGCTCGCGGACGCGCTCGATCACTTCGTTGATCGAGTGCAGACTCTTGGGGGACAGCCCGGCCGCACGCAGCGCGACCCGCTGCACCTGGGTGTCGCGGAAGGCGACGAGCAGGCGCAGGTCCGCGTTGACGGCCTCGGTGACCCGGTCGTCGAAGAAATAGGCCGGCGGCACGCCGAAGAACTTCGCCAGCGCCTCCAGGTGCCGCAGCGTCGGATTGTCGCGCTGCCCCTTGCGCAGCAGCCAGATGTAGCTCCCGGAGATCGACACACCCCCGGTGGTGATCGAGCGCGCCACTTCCTCGGTGCTGTACGGCTCACGGCCGGCCGGTACCACCGTGTTGAACAGATGATTGAGCTTGTCGGCGAGCGTGTGCTCGGCAGGGGCGTCGGGGTCGTTCATGATCACACCTCCCTCCAGCGGGTCAATCTAGCTTAGAGGCCACCGGCGACCCCATGAGGCGCACCCGGCAATGCAGTTGACAGCCGTACCGGTCGCTGCCTAGCGTCCCTGCTGTCGGTGGGATCAACTGGTGTTGGATCGCCCGCTCCGGCGGTCGACTGCCAGTTGGCGAGGCGGGGGCCCCGGGTAGCTGTCTTCGTCGTGTGCGTGATCTCCACCACGGTCCGTCGGAGGAGTTCCTGGAAGGGTGTCGTGACGACTTCGGAATGTGCTCGATCGGGAGAGTTGGCAACGGACGCGGCGACCGCGGAGTTCGCGGTGCGTGAGGCGGGCGTGCGCGGTGAGAGCGGATCGGACCGCTGTCTGACGGCAGTGGTCCCCCTCGACGCGTTACTGCCCGCCGATTCCCCCCGCGTGGCCGGGGAGGACCTCCATCATGTCCACATGCTCGCCAAGCTCGACGTCCGTCTCCCGCCGATCATCGTGCACCGCTCGACGATGCGCGTCGTCGACGGCATGCACCGGCTGCGGGCCGCGCGACTGCGCGGCGAGGACCGCATCGCGGTCCGCTTCTTCGAGGGCAGCGAGGCGGACGCCTTCGTCTACGGCGTCAGGCTCAACACCCTCCAGGGGCTGCCGCTCAGCCCGGCCGACCGCACCGCCGCCGCCGAGCGCATCATCGGCACCCACCCGCAGTGGTCGGACCGGCTGATCGCCTCGGCGACCGGTCTCGCCGCGAGCACGGTCGCCTCGCTGCGCAGGCGTTCAAGTGCGGGCAGCGTGCAGTTGAGCGCCAGGACCGGCCGCGACGGGCGGGTCCGCCCGCTCAACGCGGCGGAGGGCCGCCGACGGGCGGTCGCGCTGATCACCGCCAAGCCGCACGCCAGTCTGCGGGAGATCGCCGACGTCGCCGGGATAGCCGTCGGCACCGCGCGGGACGTACGGCAGCGGCTGCGGCTGGGTGAGGACCCGGTGCCGAAGAAGCTGCGGGAGGCCGAGAGCCGGACCGCCGCCGACGCCACCGTGGCGCTGCGCGCGACGCCCGTGGCCTCCTCGTCGGTGGCCACGGGCGGCGAGCAGCCGCTGCCCAATCTGCGCCGGGACCCCTCCCTCCGCTTCACCGAGGGCGGCCGGGCGCTGCTTCAACTGCTCAGTGCCCATGCGATGGGGGGCGACCGTTGGCAGCGGCTCGTCGAGAGCGTGCCCGCGCACCGCACCGCGATGGTGGCCCAGGCCGCCCGGAACTGCGCGGAGGCGTGGCAACGCTTCGCGCTGGAGCTGGAGCGCAAGGGCGCCTGAGCCCGCGCCCGGGTCTCCTGCGGGGAGCCGGGAGTCGGGGTCAGTCCCGCAGCCGGATGCGGAACGAACCCTGCTTGTCGGTCTGGGTGAGCGAGGCCTCGCCCCGCGCCTTGGCGTACGCACCGGTGCCGCCGGTCACGGCGGCGGTACCGGTGTGCGGGCCGCGGCCGAAGCGGTCGGTCATGGACGTCAGCACCAGGGTGCCGTTCTCGGTGCGCAGCACCCGCTGGCACTGCGTGACCACGCCCTCGTACCGGGCGAGGACCACGTCGCAGCGGTCGCTCCCGTCACCGACCCGGCGGCCGGCGCTCTCCTTGCCGTCCCTGCCGGTCTCGGTGGTGTGCACGTCGAAGTAACTCACCCAGTGGTCCCCGGCCTTGGGGTATTCGGTCCGGGTGTCGGCCTTCTCCACGGTGGTCAGCCGCAGCTCCGTGTCCTCCTGGGCGGCGGAGGCGGCGTGCGGGGACGTCAGGCCGAAGGCCACGGCACCGAGGGACGCCGCGGCGGCGACGGCGACGGCGGCGGCGACGGTACGGCGGGATCGGTCACGGAACATCGGTTCCTCCAGATCGAGTCGGGGGCGGTCCGTCGGACCGCCGGGCTCCCCCCACCCGCCTCGTCCGACGCCGCGTTCACCTCGACTCCCGACCGTACCGCCCGGCCGACGCCGCCGACAGAACATCACCCGCCAGAGAAAAGCGGTCGTCCGGTGGGACGACAACGACCCGGGATCCGTTCGCTATGCGGACAATCCGGGCGCCGGGGGCAGCTCCGCGAGGGTCGGGTACGACGGCTGCGCACCCGCCTTGGTGACGGACGCGGCGCCGACCCGCACCGCGAACCGCGCGGCCGCGGCCAGCGGGGTGCCGGCCGCGAGCCGCACCGCCAGGGCGCCGGTGAACGCGTCCCCGGCGCCCGTGGTGTCCACGGCCTTCACCGGGGTCCCCGGGACCGTCACCGGCTTCGCGTCCGCGTGGTCCAGGGCGAGCGCGCCGTCGCCGCCCAGCGTGACCACGACCGACCGGGCGCCCCGGTCCCGCAGGGCGCGGGCCCACTCGGCGGGGGTGCCGTCCGTGAGCCCGGACAGCTGCCGTGCCTCGTGCTCGTTGACCACCAACGGATCTGCGGCGGCAAGGAGTTCGGGGTCCAGCCGGTCCGGCGTGGGGGAGGGGTTGAGCACGACCCGGGTGCCGGTCTCCCGTGCGACGGCGACGGCCGCCCGTACGGTCGCGGGCGGGACCTCCAGCTGGAGCGAGAGGACCGCCGACGCCGCGACCGTCTCCCGCGCCGAGGTGACGTCGTCCGGGGTGAGGCGGTCGTTGGCGCCCGGGGAGACGACGATGGAGTTGTCCCCGTCCGGGCCCACCACGATCAGCGCGGTACCCGTCCGCGCGCCCCCCTCGACCAGCACGTGCCGCACCTCGGTGCCGGCCTCCCGCTGGGCGGCCAGCAGCAGTTCGCCGTAGGCGTCGTCACCGACCCTCGCCAGCAACGCCGTCCGGGCGCCGAGCCGGGCCGCCGCCGCGGCCTGATTGGCCCCCTTGCCGCCCGCCGACTCCACCAGGTCCGTGCCGTGCACGGTCTCGCCCGCTCCCGGGCGCCGGTCCACCCGGACCGTCAGATCCGCGTTGGCCGAACCGATCACCAGCACGTCGTACGTCCGCATGCCGCCGGACCCCGCATCGCTCACCGTCGTCCTCCTCCTGTCGTCTCCGTTGTCGCACACCGTCTCAGTGGTCGAACTCCGCCGCGTTCTCCCGCGTCACGAGGACCACGGGAACCTTCACCAGGCGCGGCAGCCGCTCGCCCTCGGATGCCCGGACCGCCCAGTCCACCGCCTGCTTGCCCAGCAGCCTCGGCTGCTGGGCCACCGTCGCCGTCAGGGTCCCGCCGCGCACGGCCTTGATCCCGTCCGGCGTGCCGTCGAAGGCGACGACCTTCACCCCCTTGCCCGCCGCGGAGCCGAGCGCCTTGGCCGCGCCCAGCGCCATCTCGTCGTTGGCGGCGAACACCCCGGTGATGTCCCGGTGCGACTGGCGCATGTTGGCCATCACGTCCATGCCCTTGGTGCGGTCGAAGTCGGCGGGCTGCCGGGCGACGACCTCGATGCCCGGGTACGCCTTGATGCCTTCCTCGAAGCCCTTGCCGCGCTCGCGGGCGGCGGACGTACCCGGCTGGCCCTCCAGGAAAGCCACCTTCCCCTTGCCGCCGAGCGACGTGGCGAGCGCCCTCGCGGCCAGCCGCCCGCCCGCGACGTTGTCGGAAGCGATCGTGGAGCCGACCCGGCCGCCGTTCACCCCCCGGTCGATGGAGATCACCGGCACGTCCGCCCGGTTCGCCACGCCCACCGCGGGCACCGCCGCGTCGGAGTCGACCGGGTTGATGATGGCCGCCTTGACGTTCTGGCTGGTGAACGTCTCCATCTGGTTGATCTGCTGCGTCGGGTCGTTCTGCGCGTCCGTGATGTTGATCTTCAGGCCGCGCGCGGCGGCCTCTGCCTGCGCACCCTTCTTGATGCCGACGAAGAAGGGGTTGTTCATCGTGGAGAGCGCGAGCCCCAGATCCGTGTGGCCGCCCCGGTCGCAGCCGGACAGCGCCAGCGACCCGGCCAGCACCGCCACCGCGGCGAGCACTCCCGTGCGCCCCCTCATCGGGCGCTCCGGCGGCGCAGGGTGTCCAGGAGCACGGCCAGCGCGATGACGAGGCCCGTCGCCACCTGCTGCCAGAAGGCGGAGACGCTCAGCAGATTGAGACCGTTGCGCAGCACCGCGAGGATCAGCGCCCCGATCAGGGTGCCGGACGCCTTGCCGGAGCCACCCGACAGACTCGCCCCGCCGATCACGACGGCGGCGATGGCGTCCAGTTCGTAGCCCGCCGCGGCCTGCGGCTGAGCCGACGTCAGCCGGGCGGCCAGCACGATGCCCGCCACGGCGGCGAACAGCCCGGAGAGGGCGTAGATGACAAGCTTGCGGCGCTTGACGTCGATCCCCGACAGCCGGGCCGCCTCCTCGTTGCCGCCGATCGCGAACATCGCCCGGCCCGTGTACGTACGGGCCAGGACCAGCGCCGCGATCAGCCCCATCGCCACCATCACCAGCACCGGCACCGGCAGCCAGCCGCCGAGGGTGTCACCGAGCCGGCCGACCGAGGAGGGGAAGGCGATCGGCGAACCACCAGAGATCACCAGGGCGAGACCGCGGCCGATCGAGAGCATCGCCAGCGTGGCGATGAAGGCCGGCAGCCTCCCGTACGCGACCAGGGCGCCGGAGACCAGCCCGGCCGCCGCGCCGACGGCGAGGCCGAGGAGCACGGCCATCCACACGGGCAGGCCCCCGGAGGTGGCGGCCCACGCGACGACGGTCGCCGACAGCGCGGCCACCGACCCGACGGACAGATCGATGCCCGCCGACACGATCACGAACGTCACACCGAAGGCCAAGATCGCCGTCACCGACGCCTGGACGCCGACGTTCAGGAGGTTCTGACCGTTCAGGAAGTCCCGGGACAGCACCGCCATCACCACGACCAGGGCGATCAGACCGCCCAGCGGGCCGTTGCGCAGCACCGCCCTCGTGAACCACTGCCCGGAAACGCTCCCGGGCGCCCGCAGCACCTCAGCCGACATCGGAGCCCTCCATCGCGCTCTCGTACGTGTTCTTCGTATCCGTGGCCGGCCGCACGGCCAGTTCCATCACGGCGTCCTGCGTGGCCGCGTCGCCCGACAGCTCGCCCACCAGCCGGCCCTGCGCCATCACCAGCACCCGGTCGCTCATCCCGAGCACCTCGGGCAGATCGCTGGAGATCATCAGCACCGCGCAGCCCGCCGCCGTCAGCTCGTTGACGACTCTGTAGATCTCGACCTTGGCGCCGACGTCGATGCCGCGCGTCGGCTCGTCGAGGATCAGCAGCCGGGTGCCGGCCAGCAGCCACTTGCCGATGACGATCTTCTGCTGGTTGCCGCCGGACAGGGTGCGCGCCGACTGCTCCAGCCCGCTCATTCGCACCTTCAGCCGCGCCGCGACCTCCGCCGCCGCGCGGCGCTGACCGCGCCGGTCGACCAGCCCGCCCCGGGTGTCCCGCTCCAGCCGGGCCAGCGTGAGGTTGTCCCGCAGCGAGGCGTCCAGCAACAGCCCCTGGCCCTTGCGGTCCTCGGGCACGAGCCCGACGCCGGCCCGCATCGCGGCCCGCACGTCACCCCGGGGCAGCACCCGGCCGTCCACCTCGACGGTGCCGGCGTCGTACCGGTCGACGCCGAACAGCGCCCGCGCCACCTCGGTGCGGCCCGCGCCGACCAGCCCGGCCAGCCCGACCACCTCCCCGGCCCGGACCTCGAAGCCGACGTCCCGGAAGGCGGCGCCCTGCCGACCGCCGCCGTCGCGGGTGAGGCCGCGCACCCGCAGCAGGGGCGCGCCCGGCCGCTCGGGCCGCTGCCGCGGGTACTGCTCGGCGATGTCCCGGCCGACCATCAGCCGGATCAGCTCGTCCTCGTCCGTCCCGGCGGGCACCTCGGTCACCGAACGGCCGTCCCGCAGGACGGTGACCCGGTCGCCGAGGGCGGCGATCTCCTCCAGATGGTGGGTGATGAAGATGATCCCGACGCCGCTCGCGCGCAGTTCGCGGACGATCCCGAAGAGCGTGGCCACCTCCTCGGAGGTGAGCACCGCGGTCGGCTCGTCCATGATCAGAACGCGTGCGTCCAGGCTCAGGGCCTTGGCGATCTCCACCATCTGGAGCCGGGCTATGCCGAGTTCGGCCACCGGTGTGGTGGGGGAGACGTCCAGGCGGACCCGGCGCAGCAGCTCCGCGGCCCGGGCGCGCATGGCGCGCTTGTCGATCAGGCCGAGGGAGGTGCGCGGCTGCCGTCCCAGGAAGATGTTCTCGGCCACCGTGAGGCCGGGGACGAGATTGAACTCCTGGTAGATGGTGGCGATGCCCAGGCGCTCGGCGTCCTGCGCGGAGCGGATGGCCACCTCCTCGCCGTCCACCAGGATGCGGCCCTCGTCGGGGCGGTGCGCGCCGGAGAGCATCTTGATGAGCGTGCTCTTGCCCGCGCCGTTCTCCCCGAGCAGGACGTGCACCTCGCCCGCGCGCAGGCTCAGGTCCACGCCGTCCAGCGCGCGGACCCCGGGGAAGGACTTGGTGACTCCTTCCACCCGTAGCAGTTCGCGGCCGCCCGGTACGTCGTCGTTGACGCCGGTCATGCGCTGCCCCTCTCGATCGTCGGTGGGTCGGTCCCTCAGTGGGACGGTCCTGGGTGGGTGGGGCCCTCGCCGCACGAGCGGCGGACGACGAGCCGCGCGGGCAGCAGCACCGAGTCGGCCGGGCGGCCCTCGATCCGCTCCAGCAGGGCGTGCACGGCGGCCCGGCCGAGGTCGCGGGTCGGCTGGGCGATGGCGGTGAGCGGCGGGTCGGTGTGCGCGAACCACGGCACGTCGTCGAAGGCCACGAGCGCCACGTCGTCCGGGACCCGCAGGCCCCGCGCCCGGACCTCGTCCAGAGCGCCCAGCGCCATCAGGTTGTCGGTGGCCAGCACCGCGTCGGGCGGTTCGGGCAGATCCAGCAGCTCCCGCATCACCCGCCGGCCCCCGCCGGGGCCGAGGTCGGGCGACGAGCCGATCCGCTCCGCGGGCAGCGCGATGCCGTGCGTGGCGAGGGCGGTCGCGAACAGCTCCAGACGCTCGTCGCCGATGGGGGTCCCGGCGGGCGCGACGATCACGGCGGGCCGGTGCCTGCCCAGGGCCGCGAGATGCGCGGCGAGGTCGGTCAGGGCCGCTCCGCCGGCCGCCCGCACACACGGGGCGGCGATCCCGGGGACCGTGCGGTCGAGGAGCACCAGCGGGGTGTCGGAGGCGACGACCTCGCCGAGCATCTCCGACCCGGTGCCGGCGGAGCTGACCATCAGCCCGTCGATCCGGCGGTCCAGCAGGGTGCGGATGTAGTCGTCCTGCTGCTGCGGGCTCTCGCCCGCGTTACCGATGATGAGGCTGTACCCCAGCCGCCGGGCCTCCTGCTCCACGGCGTCGGCCAGCTCGGTGAAGAACGGGTTCCGCAGATCGCTGATGACCAGCCCGAGCGTGCGGGTGCGGGCGGTGCGCAGCGACCGGGCGACCACGTTGGGGCGGTAGCCGAGCTCGTGGACGGCGGCCAGGACGCGCTCGCGGGTTTCGGCCACGGGAGAGCGGCCGTTCAGCACGCGGGAGACGGTGGCCACCGATACGCCGGCCCGCTCGGCCACGTCCTTGATGTTCGCCATGGAGCCTCCGGCCGCCGGTGTGTAATCGATTTCGCGCGTTCGCGACGGGGACAGGTAATCGATTACACGGCCATGGCGTCAAGAACTCGCCAATGTGACGCGCGGCACAGGCGGCTTGGCCGAAACGGTGTCCGTGCCGGGCGGGGTCAGCCGGACCAGGACCAGTCGACGACCTCCGGCAGGTCCACCCCGTGTTCGCGGATCCAGGCGTGGTGGCGGGTGCGGACGTCGGCCATGGTCTGCCGTACGGACGCCGCGCGGACGCCCAGACCGGGGACCCGGTCGATGACGTCCATGACGAGGCGGTAGCGGTCGAGGTCGTTGCGGACGACCATGTCGAACGGCGTGGTCGTCGCGCCCCTCTCCTTGTAGCCGCGCACATGCAGGTGGGCGTGGCCGGTGCGGCGGTAGGTGAGGCGGTGGATCAGCCACGGATAGCCGTGGTACGCGAAGACGACCGGTTTGTCGGGGGTGAACAGCGCGTCGTACTCCGCGTCGGTCATCCCGTGCGGGTGTTCCCCCTGCGGCAGGAGCCGGGTCATGTCGACGACGTTGACGACGCGTACGGTCAGCTCGGGCAGATGGCGGCGGATCAGGTCGGCGGCGGCCAGCGTCTCCTGGGTGGGGACGTCGCCCGCGCAGCCGAGCACGACGTCCGGTTCCCGCTCGCCGGTCTCCGTGCCCGCCCAGTCCCACACCCCCGCGCCCCGCGCGCAGTGGGCGCGGGCCTCGTCCATGCCGAGCCAGTCGAAGCAGGGCTGCTTGCCCGCGACGATGACGTTGACGTAGTCGCGGCTGCGCAGGGCGTGATCGGCCACGGACAGCAGGGTGTTGGCGTCCGGCGGCAGATACACCCGCACGACCTCGGGGGACTTGTTGAGGACGTGGTCGACGAAGCCGGGGTCCTGGTGGGAGAAGCCGTTGTGGTCCTGGCGCCAGACGTGCGAGGTGAGCAGGTAGTTGAGCGAGGCCACCGGGCGGCGCCAGGGCAGGGCGCGGGAGGTCCGCAGCCACTTGATGTGCTGGTTGACCATGGAGTCGACGATGTGGACGAACGCCTCGTAGCACGAGAACACCCCATGACGGCCCGTCAGCAGATACCCCTCCAGCCAGCCCTGGCAGAGGTGCTCGGAGAGCACCTCCATCACCCGTCCGCCCGGGACCAGATGCTCGTCGGTGTCGAGGGTGAGGGCCTGCCACGCCTTGCCGGTGGCGGCGTAGAGCGCCTCCAGCCGGTTGGAGTCGGTCTCGTCCGGGCCGACCACACGGAAGTTCCGGCTCCCGGCCGTGTCGGCCATGATCTGGGCGAGGAACCGGCCGAGGATGCGGGTCGGCTCGTGCAGCGCCGCCCCGGGCTTGTCGACGGGGACGGCGAAGTGCTCCAGCGGCGGCATCGGCAGGGACCGCAGCAACAGGCCGCCGTTGGTGTGCGGATTGGCCCCCAGCCGCCGCTCGCCCTCCGGCACACAGGCCAGCACCTCCGGGCGGGGCCCGCCGTGCTCGTCGAAGAGTTCCTCCGGCCGGTACGAGCGCAGCCAGTCCTCGAGTTGGCGCAGGTGCTCGGGGTTGTCGCGGACCTGGGACAGCGGGACCTGGTGGGAGCGCCAGGTGCCTTCGACGGGCACCCCGTCGACCTCGGCCGGACCGGTCCAGCCCTTGGGGGTGCGCAGCACGATCACGGGCCAGTGCGGCCGGTCGGTGACGCCGTCCTCGCGGGCGACGCGCTGGGCGACGGCGATGTGGTCCAGCGCCCGGTCCATGGCGTGCGCCATCGCCCGGTGCACCTGCGCCGGGTCGTCGCCGGTCACGTAGAGGGGTTCGTGGCCGTAGCCGCGCAGCAACCTGTCCAGTTCTTCCTCGGGCAGACGGGCGAGGACCGTGGGGTTGGCGATCTTGTAGCCGTTGAGGTGCAGGATCGGCAGGACCGCGCCGTCGTGGACGGGGTCGAGGAATTTGTTCGCGTGCCAGGACGTGGCGAGCGGGCCGGTCTCGGCCTCGCCGTCACCGACGACGCAGGCGACCAGCAGGCCGGGGTTGTCCAGGGCGGCGCCGTAGGCGTGGGCGAGGGAGTAGCCCAGCTCGCCGCCCTCGTGGATCGAACCGGGTGTCTCCGGGGCCACGTGGCTGGGCACCCCGCCGGGGAAGGAGAACTGCCTGAAGAGCGCTTCCATGCCCGCCGCGTCCCGGCTCACGTCCGGGTAGACCTCGCGGTAGCTGCCCTCCAGCCAGGAGTTGGCGAGCACGGCGGGCCCGCCGTGTCCCGGGCCCCAGACGCAGATCGCGTCGAGGTCCCGTGCCTTGACGACACGGTTGAGGTGGGTGTGCACGAGGTTGAGGCCCGGGGAGGTGCCCCAGTGCCCCAGCAGTCGTGGCTTGATGTGCTCCGGCTCCAGCGGCACCGCCAGCAGCGGGTTGCTCAGCAGGTAGATCTGGCCGACCGACAGGTAGTTGGCCGCGCGCCAGTGGGCGTCCAGGGCCGCGACGTCGCGGTCGGTGAGGTCGTGGGCACCCGGCTCGGCGGAGGGGGCGAAGGGCTGCGGATGCGGGGCCACGGGGTCTCCTCGGTGATGGCCGGACGGAGCTGCCGCTGCCGCGAGTACCCCGTCCGGGGCGGGGGGAAACGGCGGTACGGCGGGCGGGGCCGGTTCTCCCCCCTGCCCACGCACTCACCCCGTGTGACGGATCGCTTGCTCCGAGTCGCGCGTTCGGACCCTGCGCGGCATGCTGAGAGCCGTGGCCGACACCGGCCGCCCCGGCCCCGGCGCCGATCCGTTCACGGGTACGCGAGGGTGGCGGCCGGGCGGACGGCGTTCCGGCCGGCACTCCTTGTCGCACGAGCGAGGGGACCACTGTGACCATGGCCGAGACGACGTCCCCCCGGTGGGTGCGCGACGCACCCGACACGGCAGCCCTCTTCGTACGGATGGCCGCCCTCCCCGACGGCCCCGAGCGCGACCGGCTGCGGCAGGAGGCGATCGCCGCGTGGCTGCCGATGGCCGAGCGCATCAGCCGGCGGTTCCGCGCGAGCGGGGAGAGCCCGGCGGATCTCCGGCAGGTGGCGGCCCTGGCGCTGGTCAACGCCGTGGACCGGTTCGATCCGGAGCTGGGGTTCGCCTTCGAGTCCTTCGCCGTCCCCACCATCAACGGCGAACTCAAACGGCACGTCCGCGACCATGTGTGGTCCCTGCGCATCCCGCGCAGGGACCAGGAGCTCCGCTCCGCCGTCCGCTCCGCCCAGGGGCGGCTGGAACAGCGCGGCACCGGGGGCCGGTTCACCCTCGCCGAGCTGGCCGTGGAGGCCGGACTGACGGAGGGGGAGGTGCGGCGCGGGCTCGACGCCGACGGGGTGCACCGCACGCTGTCGCTGGACCAGCCGTCGGCCGGGCTGGGGGAGCTGCCGCTCGCCGACACCCTCGGCCGCGCCGACCGCACCCTGGACCTGGTCATCGACCGCCAGTCGCTCAGGCCCCTGCTGGACGCGCTGCCCGAACGGGAGAAGACCGTCCTGTACTGGCGGTTCTTCGCGGGCCTCACCCAGAAACAGATCGGCGCGCGGCTGGGCGTCTCCCAGATGCAGATCTCCCGCATCCTCACCCGCACCTGCGCCCGGCTGCGCGAGCAGCTGCTCGCGCCGGTGTGAGGCCTGCCCCGGTGGTGACCCGGAAGCCATCCGGCCGTCACGGCCCCCGCCCGTCCACCGTCGAAGGGATCCCCCTCATGCTGATGGCTCACCCGGCGGTTCTGCGCGACCTGCTCGACCGGTACGAAAGGCTGCGGGCCGTCGCGGGCGAGCGGGTCGTCCGTGCTCAGGTCTACCGGCAGCTCCAGGACACCGCCTACACCCTGTGCGTCACCACCGGCACCCGCGACATCGACGCCGCCCTGCGCGCCGCGCGCTCGCGCGCGGCGCAGTACCCGACGGCCGAGGCCGTCGTCGCCGTCTGATCGCTCCTCCCCCTACAACGACAGGCAGGCGCATCACCATGACCTCACGCCATACGCATCTGACCCCCGACCTGCCCCCGATCGTCGAGGTACCCGACCTCCCCGGCGCCCAGCGCCCCCATGACCCCCGCACCGACCACGGCGAACGCGAGCCGCGCCGCGAGGAGCCGCCCGACGGCTCGCCCGGGCAGCGCGCGCCCGCGGACTGAGGCCCGGCCGTACGGCGGGCGACGGCGTCCGGACATGGCAGTGGCGTCCACCATGAAGAACATGGTGGACGCCACGGACGCGCGAGCAAGGGCTCCGGCGGCTGACTGTGGCTCCCTTCCCGCGCGGGCTGCGCGGACGCGGTCTGCTGCCCGCGTCTTAAGGGAGGGCTCAGTGGTGGCCGTTGTGCCCGTTGTGGCCGTCGTGGCCCTTGTTCCCGTGGTGGCCGTCGGCGTTGACGCAGGTGTTGCCGAAGGTCGGGTTCAGCAGAGCGACGATGTCAATGGTGTTGCCGCAGAGGTTGATCGGGATGTGCACCGGCACCTGAATGACGTTGCCGGAGACGATGCCGGGCGAACCCACGGCCACACCCTTCGCGCCGGCGTCGGCGACGGCGATGCCCGCCGCACCCGAGAGGGCGGTGCCGGCGGCGACGGTCAGGATGGCTGCCTTGGCGATACGCGACATGGCTAAACCTTTCTAAGGGGCGTTGAGCGGCAATTGTTACCGCCGGAATGGCGGCGGTTGAGTCAATTTGGACTCCAAAGGGCATGATTAACCCGGAAAGGCCAATAAGTCGTATGAAATGCGGGGTGTGATGTTTCTCTGAATTCCGTCGATATTCCGACGTTTTTGCGGCGCGTTTTTCCTCGGTTTTCCGCCGGTGTTTCCCCGCCGTCGGCCGGGGGCCCGGGGTGATCGCCGCGCCCTCTCCGGCGCGGCCGGGCCTGTGACCTGCGTCACCGGCCGTGGGTGTCCGCCCCTTCACCGCACCCCCGTGCCGCTCCGCCGAGGGCATGCTCTAAGGTGCGCGTTTGGCGTGGCCGCCCCTGTCTACGTACAGTTCTTCGAAGCTTCAATTGATCAGACGAACTGGGAAACGACAGCGCCGATGACGGTCACAGAAGAAAGCCGCGACGGTGCAGGTCGCCAGTCCGGTGAGTCCGGTATCGATCCGGAGCGCATGGCGATGTGCCTGAGCGTGCTCGAGGAACTCGACGCCCTGCCGGTCGACCACCCCGACGCGATCGAGATCCGACGGGCCACCGCGGGGATCTACCGGACCGTCAAGCAGCGCCGCCGCCAGGAGCGCCGGGCCGCCAAGACCGCCAACGACCGGGCCGTGACCGAGGCCACCGCCACCGGTGCCGCCGACCGCATCGACGACGAGACGCGCGGCATACCCCTGGCCGCCACCTCCGCCGCCCAGATCGTCGGCATCCTGGAGCGCCCCCGCTCCTGCTACATCTGCAAGACCCGTTACACCGAGGTCGACGCCTTCTACCACCAGCTGTGCCAGCCCTGCGCCGCGGAGAACCGCGCCCGCCGGGACGCCCGCACGGACCTGACCGGCAAGCGCGCGCTGCTCACCGGCGGCCGGGCGAAGATCGGCATGTACATCGCGCTGCGGCTGCTGCGCGACGGTGCGCACACCACCGTCACCACGCGCTTCCCCAACGACGCCATCCGGCGGTTCAAGGCCATGCCGGACAGCGCGGACTGGCTGCACCGCCTCAAGATCGTCGGCATCGACCTGCGCGACCCCGCCCAGGTCGTCGCCCTGGCCGACTCCGTCGCCGCCGAGGGCCCGCTCGACATCCTGATCAACAACGCGGCCCAGACCGTGCGTCGCAGCCCCTCCGCCTACCGTGAGCTGGTCGCCGCCGAGGCCGCCCCGCTGCCCGCCGGCGAGCTGCCCGCCTCGATCGTCTTCGGTGCCTTCGGCAGCGGCGCCCAGGCGGCCCTGCCCGCCCCGGCGGGCAGCCGGCACGACGAGCTGACCCCCCAGGCCCTCACCGACCTGGCCCTGACCAGCGGCTCCGCCTCCCTCGCGCGGGTCGAGGCGGGCACCGCGATCGACGCGGGCGGGCTCGTACCCGACCTGGACGCCACGAACACCTGGGTCCAGACGGTCAGCGAGGTCGACCCCGTCGAGCTCCTCGAAGTGCAGCTGTGCAATGTGACCGCGCCGTTCGTGCTGGTCAGCCGACTGCGCCCGGCCATGGCCGCGTCCGCTGCCCGCCGCAAGTACGTCGTGAACGTCTCCGCCATGGAGGGCGTGTTCAGCCGCGGCTACAAGGGCGCCGGCCACCCGCACACCAACATGGCCAAGGCCGCCCTGAACATGCTCACCCGCACCAGCGCCCAGGAGATGCTGGAGGCCGACGGAATCCTGATGACCGCCGTCGACACCGGCTGGATCACCGACGAGCGCCCGCACCCGGACAAGGTGCGCCTCGCCGAGGAGGGCTTCCACGCCCCCCTCGACCTCGTCGACGGCGCGGCCCGGGTCTACGACCCGATCGTCCGCGGTGAGCAGGGCGAGGACCTCTACGGCTGCTTCCTCAAGGACTACGCCCCCGCCAACTGGTGACCGCGCCGCGGCGGCACCCGTACGGGAGCCGCCGCACCCTAAAGGACCAGCCCCGCCTGGCGCGAGGTGCGCCGGGCGGGAGACCGTGGACCCATGGGCACCACAGGGAACGACCAGGACCGGATCCGGGGCGACCGCGGGAGTGCGGAGAAGCCGTCGCCCCGCGCCCTCGTCGCCGGGGCCACCGGCTACATCGGGGGCCGGCTCGTCCCCGAACTGCTCGACGCCGGGTACCGGGTGCGCTGCCTGGCGCGCGACCCGCGGCGGCTGCGCGACCAGCCCTGGGCCGGCCGGGTCGAGACCGTCAAGGCCGACGTGACCCGCCCGGACACCCTCCCCGACGCCTTCGCCGACGTGGACGTCCTCTACTACCTCGTACACGCCCTCGGCACCGGCGCGGACTTCGAGGAGACCGACCGGCGGGCGGCGCTCGCCGTCGGGCGCGCCGCGAAGGCGGCCGGGGTGCGCCGCATCGTCTACCTCGGCGGACTCTCCCCCCGTCAGGTGCCCGAACGTCTGCTCTCCCCGCACCTGCGCTCCCGCGCCGAGGTCGGACGGATCCTCCTCGCCAGCGGGGTCCCCACGGCACAGCTGCGCGCCGCGGTGATCATCGGATCCGGCTCCGCCTCCTTCGAGATGCTCCGCTACCTCACCGAGCGGCTCCCGGTGATGGTCACCCCGAGCTGGGTGAACACCCGCATCCAGCCCATCGCCGTCCGCGACGTGCTGCGCTGCCTCGTGGCGGCGGCAGGGCTGCCCGACGACGTCAGCCGCAGCTTCGACGTGGGCGGCCCCGACGTCCTCACCTACCGCCGGATGATGGACCGCTACGCGTCCGTCGCCCGGCTGCCCCGGCGGATCGTCCTGACCGTGCCGGTGCTCACCCCCGGCCTGTCCAGCCTCTGGGTCGGGCTGGTCACCCCCGTCCCCAGCGGCATCGCGCGTCCCCTGGTGGAGTCGCTGCGGCACGAGGTGGTCTGCCGGGAGCACGACATCGCCCGCTACGCACCGGACCCGCCACAGGGCCTGATCGGCTTCGACGAGGCCGTGCGCCTGGCCCTCAAACGCGTACGGGACGCCGACGTCGCCACCCGCTGGTCCTCCGCGTCCCTGCCCGGCGCCCCCAGCGACCCGCTGCCCTCCGACCCCGACTGGTCGGGCGGCAGCCTCTACGAGGACCGCCGCGAGGTGCCCGTCGACGCCGGGCCCGAGGCGCTCTGGCGGGTCGTCGAGGGCATCGGCGGGGACAACGGCTGGTACTCCTTCCCCCTCGCCTGGTCGCTGCGCGGCCTCCTCGACCGCCTCGTCGGCGGCGTCGGCCTGCGCCGCGGCCGCCGGGACCCGCACGCGCTGCGCGTCGGCGACTCCCTCGACTTCTGGCGCGTCGAGGAGATCGAACCGGGCCGGCTGCTGCGGCTGCGCGCCGAGATGCGGCTGCCCGGCCGGGCCTGGCTGGAGCTGACCGTCACCCCCGACGGGCCGTCCCGCGCGACGTACCGCCAGCGGGCGCTGTTCCGCCCGCACGGGCTGGCCGGCCACGCCTACTGGTGGTCCGTGGCCCCGTTCCACGCGATCGTGTTCGGCGGCATGGCCCGCAACATCGCGCACCGGGCGCGGTCGTACCGGGGGTCTTAGGCCGTGTCCGGCCGGTCCTGCCGCCCGCGGCGGCGAGCGCCCTGCGGGCGCGTCCTCAATCGCCGGACGGGCTGCCGTGCTGTGCCCGCCGCGCAGCGGTGGTGCGGGGCGCTACGGGCCGCGGCGCCCGTTCACTTGACCCGCCGGACACGGCTCAGGCGGCGCGGGCGAGGCTCGCCACCGGGTGGAGCGCCGCGTACTCCAGGGGCGCCGACGGGTCGATGGACACCTCCAGCGGCGCGGGCTCCGCCCCCGCGCGCACCAGCAGATCGCCGACGGCCGCGATCATCGCGCCGTTGTCGGTGCACAGCCGCAGCGGCGGCACCCGCAGCTCGATGCCCGCGGCCGCGCAGCGGTCCTGGGCCAGCGCCCGCACCCGGGAGTTGGCGGCCACCCCGCCGACCACGACGAGGGTGCCCACGCCGTGCTCGACGCACGCCGCGACGGCCTTGCGGGTGAGGACGTCGGCCACGGCCTCCTGGAGGGACGCGGCCCCGTCCGCGACGGGCAACGGCCGCCCGGCCTGCCGGTGCCGCTCCGCCCAGCGGGCGGCGGCCGTCTTCAGACCGGAGAAGGAGAAGGCGTACGGATCGTCGCGCGGCCCGGTCAGCGGACGGGGGAACGCCACCGCGCGCGGGTCGCCCTCGCGGGCCGCCCGGTCGACGGCGGGACCGCCGGGGTAGGGCAGGCCGAAGACCCGGGCCACCTTGTCGAAGCACTCGCCCGCCGCGTCGTCCAGGGTGTCGCCGAGGTGGACGATCGGGTCGCGCGCGAGATCCCGGACGAGCAGCAGCGAGGTGTGCCCGCCGGAGACGATCAGCACCATGCACGGGTTCGGCAGCGGCCCGTGCTCCAGGGTGTCGGCGGCCACGTGCCCGGCGAGGTGGTGCACCCCGTACAGCGGCACCCCCAGCGCGTACGCGAAGCCCTTCGCCGCGGCGACGCCGACCTGGAGCGCGCCCGACAGGCCGGGGCCCGTCGTCACGGCGACCGCCCCGATGTCGCGCATCGTCAGGCCCGCGTCGGCCAGCGCGGCACGGACGACGGGCGCCGCCGCGTGCACATGCGCGCGGGCCGCGATCTCCGGCACGACACCGCCGAACCGCGCGTGCTCGTCCATGCTGGAGGCCACCGCGTGACCCAGCAGCTTCCCGTCCCGGACGAGACCGGCGCCGGTCTCGTCGCAGGACGACTCGATGCCCAGCACCACCGGTGAACGCCTCACGGCGGACCTCCTGCCTAGATTACGTAATTGCACATTCTATGCAACAAGGTCCCGGTCGTGGCGCCGTCGTCGCAGGTCAGTAGAGTTCCGATGCCCCTGTACACCGCGAATCCCGAGGTGCGCCCACGTGAGCCAAGCCGCCGTGACGGTCGTAGGCATCGGCGCCGACGGCTGGCCGGGCCTCGCCCCCGGCTCCCAGGAGGCCCTGCGCCGGGCCGAGGTGATCGTCGGAGGCCCCCGCCAGCTCGATCTGCTGCCCCCCGACTGCGCGGGCGAGCGCGTCGCCTGGCCCTCCCCGCTGCGCCCGGCCGTCCCCGGGCTGCTGGCCGCGCACGCCGGACGGCGGGTGTGCGTACTCGCCAGCGGCGACCCCATGTTCTTCGGCATCGGCCGCACGCTCGTGGACGCCCTCGGCACCGCCGACGGGCTGCGGGTGCTGCCGCACCCGTCCTCCGTGTCGTACGCCTGTGCCCGGCTCGGCTGGCCGCTCGACGACACCGAGGTGCGCAGCCTCGTCGGCCGCCCGCTCGGCGCGCTGTCCGCCGCCCTGCACCCCGGCCGCCGGCTGCTGGTGCTCAGCGCCGGCGCGGACACCCCCGCCGAGGTCGCCGCCCTGCTGCGCGACCGCGGCTTCGGACCGAGCCCGCTGACCGTGCTGGAACAGCTCGGCGGCGCCCACGAGCGCCGCGTCGAGGGCACGGCCGACGACTGGCACCACGCCCCCGGCGACGCGCTGAACGTCATCGCCGTCGACTGCCGACGCGCCGACGACGCGCTCCGGCTGCCGCTCACCCCCGGGCTGCCGGACGAAGCCTTCGAGCACGACGGACAGTTGACGAAGCGTCATGTGCGGGCGGCGACCCTCGCCGCACTCGCCCCGGCCCCCGGCGAGCTGCTCTGGGACATCGGCGGCGGCTCGGGCTCCATCGGCATCGAATGGATGCGCGCCCACCGCTCCTGCCGTGCCGTCAGCGTCGAACGCGACCCCGTACGGGCCGCGCGCGTCGCCCGCAACGCCGAGGCCCTCGGCGTACCCGCGCTGCGCGTCGTCACCGGCGCCGCCCCCGCCGGGCTCGCCGGCCTGCCCACCCCCGACGCCGTGTTCATCGGCGGCGGGCTCACCGCCCCCGGCCTGCTCACCGCGTGCTGGGACGCGCTCCCCGCGGGCGGCCGGCTCGTCGCCAACACCGTCACCCTCGAATCCGAGGCGCTGCTCACCGACCGGTACCGCCGCCACGGCGGCGACCTGACCCGCCTGACCGTCGCGCACGCCGTGCCCGTCGGCGGCTTCACCGGCTGGCGGCAGGCCATGCCGGTCACCCAGTGGTCCGTGGTCAAACCCGCAGAAGGAGAAACCGACGCATGACCGTGTACTTCATCGGCGCAGGCCCCGGCGCCGCCGACCTCATCACGGTGCGCGGCGCGCGGACCCTGGCCCGGTGCGGCGTCTGCCTCTACGCCGGCAGCCTCGTCCCCCGCGAACTCCTCGCCGAGTGCCCGCCGGACGCCCGCCTCGTCGACACCGCACAGCTCGACCTGGACCAGATCACCGCCGAGTTCGTCGCCGCCCACGAGGCGGGCCTCGACGTCGCCCGGCTGCACTCCGGCGACCCGGCCGTCTTCAGCGCCGTCGCCGAGCAGATGCGCCGCCTCGACGCGGCCGGCATCCCGTACGAGATCGTCCCCGGCGTGCCCGCCTTCGCCGCCGCCGCGGCGGCGCTCGGCCGTGAGCTGACCGTGCCGACCGTCGGCCAGACCGTCATCCTCACCCGCATCGCCCAGCAGGCCACCCCGATGCCCCCCGGCGAGGACCTCGCCACCCTCGGCCGCAGCGGAGCCCTCCTCGTCCTGCACCTCGCGGCCCGCTACGCCGACCGCGTCGTCGCCGAACTGCTCCCGCACTACGGCCCGGACTGCCCCGCCGCCGTCGTCGCCATGGCCAGCCGCCCCGACGAGCTCGTCCTGCGCGGCACCCTCGCCGACATCGCCGACCAGGTGAAGGCGGCGGGCGTGGTCCGGACGGCGGTCATCATCGTGGGCCGCACCCTGACCGCGGAGCAGTTCCCGGACAGCCACCTGTACTCCACCACGCGCGACCGCTGCGCGGGCTGACTCAGCCGGCGGTGGCCTTCTCGTACGCCTTCTTGAGGTGCTTGTCGACGAGCCCGGGGGAGCCGCTCATATGGAGGAGGATGTTGCCCTTGCGGACGGCGATCTGCTTGACCTCCGACGCGCCCCCGGGGCCGACGAACTTCAAGGTGAAGGCGTACCGCTCGTCACCCAGCTCGGGTACGACGGCTTCGGCCAGCGTGATCGGGAGCGGTGTGGTGCCCGACGTCACGGTGTAGGAGGGGCAGGCCCGGAAGGCGTCCCGCATCTCCCGCAGCGTGGCGGACAACTTCGCGGGGGAGTCGCTGTCGAGCTCTTCCCCGAAGCCCGAGCTGCCGTACATGAACTGGACCTCCGCCTGGTTCACCGGCTGCAGTCCGGGCATCCTGGTGGCGAGCCGCTCCATCGCCGGGCAGCCGCTCACCGCCTCGTCGTCGTCCTTCGCGTCGTCCTTCGAGGGCTGCGCGGTGTAGTCGCCGCCGAGGTCGTCGGTGGTCAGCAGCAGGCGCCTGAGCTCGGCGACACGGGCCGGCTTCGTCGGAGCCGGGGCGGCGGGCCGGTCCGCCGGGGCGGCGGTCCGCTCGCCGGACCCGGCCGCGGGGGCCGCGCCGACGGAGCCCGTGGTGCAACCGGACGTGGCCAGGAGCGCGCCGACGAGTATCGAAAGCCCCCATGGAGGCGTGGTGAGGCGGCGGTGCATGTGCGGAAATCCCCCTTGACGATCTTCGCCGTGACCCTACCGTGCGAGCGGTCCGGGGTCAGCGCCCGGCCGGACCGCGCGACTCCGCCCGGCCCACGATCGTGCCCGCGCGGTCGATGCAGATGACGTCGACCGCGACGGGCGCCCCGCGCAGCACCGCCAGCGCCTCGTCACGGGCGGTCGCGGCGACGAGGTCGCCGAGGGGGACACCGCGGGCCGCGCACAGGGTCAGGGCCTCCAGCCCGGTGTTGGCGGCGGCGACCGCGGCGGCCAGCTCCGCGTCCGCGCCGCCCCGGCGGGCCAGCTCGGCGAGGAAGCCCTTGTCCACCTGCGAGCGGGCCGAGTGCAGATCGAGGTGGCCCGCGGCGAGCTTGGAGAGCTTCGCGAAGCCGCCCGCGACGGTGAGCCGGTCGACCGGGTGACGGCGTACGTACTTCAGGACCGCCCCCGCGAAGTCGCCCATGTCCAGCAGGGCGTCCTCGGGCAGCCCGTGCACGGCGACCGCGACCTTCTCCGACGTCGAGCCCGTACAGCCCGCCACATGCGTGCGCCCCGCCGCGCGGGCCACGTCCACGCCGCGCCGGATGCTGTCGATCCACGCCGAGCAGGAGTAGGGGACGACGATGCCCGTGGTGCCGAGGATGGAGATGCCGCCCAGGATGCCCAGGCGCGGGTTCCAGGTGGAGCGGGCGATCTCCTCGCCGTGATCGACCGACACCTCGATCTCGACGTCCCCGGCACCCCCGTGCCGGGCGGCGACCTCGGCCACGTGGTCGCGCATCATCTGCCGGGGGACGGGGTTGACCGCCGGCTCGCCGACGGCCAGCGGCAGCCCCGGCCGGGTGACCGTGCCCACCCCGGGACCCGCCCGGAAGACGACCCCGGAGCCGGGCGGCAGCACCCGGACCGTGACCCGGATCAACGCCCCGTGCGTGACGTCCGGATCGTCGCCCGCATCCTTGACGATCGCCGCCATGGCCGTCCGGCCCTCGTCGCGCAGCTCCTCGGCGGCGAGGGCGAAGGCGGGCGTCTGCCCCTTGGGCAGGGTGATCGTCACGGGGTCGGGGAAGTCGCCGGTGAGCAGCGCGGTGTACGCGGCGGTCGTCGCCGCCGTCGCGCAGGCGCCGGTGGTCCAGCCGTGCCGGAGCCCGGTGTGCGCGAGCTGCGCACCGCGCCCGCTCGCGGTCGGTTCGGCCTTGACGTCAGTCACGGGGGGCTCCGCCGGTCCGGCTAACCTGACCACTCGGTGCCGCCGCGGCACCGGCCGGGCCGTGCGCCCGGCCCACAGGCCCGCGCCCGCGGGCCCGACCCGGGAGGCCGGCGGTGCACAGGCCACGCCACGTCCTGATCCTCGGCGGCACCACCGAGGCGCGACGGCTCGCGGCCGAGCTGGCGGCCGACCCCGCCCTGCGCGTCACCAGCTCGCTGGCGGGGCGCGTCGCCGCACCGCGACTGCCCGCGGGGCAGGTGCGGATCGGGGGCTTCGGGGGACCCGAGGGCCTGGCCCGGTGGCTGCGCGAGCAGCAGGTGGACGCGCTCATCGACGCCACCCATCCTTTCGCCGGCACGATCAGTTTCAACGCGGCACGGGCTGCCGCAGACGTCCATGTTCCCCTGCTGGCCCTCCGCCGCCCCGGCTGGGTCGCGGAGCCGGACGACGACTGGCACCCGGTCGGCTCGCTGACCGAGGCGGCGGACGCCCTGCCCGCCCTCGGCGGGCGGGCCTTCCTGACCACGGGGAGGATGGGCCTCGCGGCCTTTGCCCACCTGGAGGATATGTGGTTCCTCGTCCGCTCCGTGGACGCCCCGGAACCACCGATGCCGGCGCGCACGGAGGTGCTGCTGGACCGGGGCCCGTTCACGGTGGAGGGCGAGGCGGACCTGTTGCGCCGCTACGGCATCGACGTCCTGGTCACGAAGGACAGCGGCGCGGCGGCGACGGCTGCGAAGCTCGTCGCCGCGCGCGAGGCGGGCATCCCGGTGGTGGTCGTCCGCCGCCCGCCGGCCCCGGAGGGGGTGCCTGTCGCGGCGGATCCGGCGGAAGCGGTGCGCTGGCTGCGCGCATCACTGACGTGAGGGCCCGGGACACGACGATGTGCGGTGCCCGGCCGCTGGTGGCATGGTGAGGGGTGATCCCCCAGACCGAGCCTCCGTGGGAGAAGCGATCATGGGAAACGCCGATCAGTCCCAGGACAAGGAACGCCATCTGGCCGACGAGGCCAAACATCCCGCCCCCGGCGAGAGAGCCCGCACGAAGCATGCGGAGCATGTGGCGCGAGGCAGAGTGAAGCAGGCCAAGGAGGACGCCGAGGACAGGGCGTCCGAGGCCTCGGTGAAGAAGGACTCCCGCGAGCAGTCCCCATAGCCGGGTACGACCGACAGCCGGGTACGACCGTCGCAGCGAGGGTGCGACCTTGCGGCGTACGGCCTCGTGCGGGTGAGCCCGAGACCGTACGGCTGTGGTGGGTGAAGCCCCGCGAGGACGACCGGCGGGTCGCCGATCCTCGTCCCCGTGGCGGCCGGGCGCTTCCTGCTGCGGCGACCCGGTGCCGCAGCGTTGGGTCGGCCACGGTCGGCGACGGCTCACATGCGCAGCAGCCGCTCCGCGCTCTCCCGGTACTGGCGCAGCGCGAGCCGTAGCTCCTCCGTCTCCGCTTCGGTGCCCGGGTCCTTCCAGCTCGCGCGGAGCATGCGCTCTCGTTCCGCGAGGGTGTCCGTGAGGTGGGTGACGGTTTCTCGGAAGACGCCCTCGGCTTCCTCGACCGCCCGGCGCGGGCTGTCGACGAAGGTGCTGACGGCCCGCTGGAGACGCGTGGCCAGTTCGTCCCGGGCGTCCTGCGGGAACAGCGGCGCCGGGGCGCGGCCGGGTTCGTCGGCGCCCATGGCCGGTTCCAGGGGGTTCCGGGTCGGCACAGGGGGAGGTGTGTGCGGGGTGCGCGGCTCGGCGGGGGGCCGGTTCTTGTCCGGGGGTTGTTGCGCGCGTGCTTGGTCGTACAGCATCAGGTGCCACTATCCCTTCGCGTGACGCCGGCCAAGCGCCCTCGGCGCATGGCTGCGGTCGCCGGTGGACTGGTCGGGGGAGTGCGGGCGGCGTCGCTCCGAGTTGTCCGGCCGTCGTGCGACCAGTTCGTCGAACAGGTCCCGGGCTTCGACCAGGGCCTCCCGCGTTTCTTCCGTGCCGGCCTTGCCGCGCACGGCCATGTGCACCCTGCGGTAGCCGTGGACCTGCCCGGCGTGGTGGACGGAGAGCGCGGCCAGCTGTTCCTCGAACCGCTCACCGCCGGGGAAGCCCCGGTCCTCGGCCAGCCGCGCCAACAGCGCGTCGGCCTCGGCGGCAGCCTCCCGCGGGGCGTCGACGAACCGCTCCTGGATCCGGGCCCACAGGACCAGGTACCGCTCGCGGGTCTCGGGCGGCATCGGCTGCTCCTTGAGGGAACCGTGCCGTTGTAGGCGCTCGCCGAGTTCCCGCTCGGCGGCCTCGGTGTTGCCGTCGTGACGGGCGACGGCACGGTCGTACTCGAGGCCGAAGCGCCTCTTCAGGCCGTGGCCGCCACGTGCCCGGCCGCGTCCGATGAAGAGGGCGGCGGCCACGGCCATGACGGCCACGACGATCGAGGCGATGATCACGACTGCGGACATGGCGTCCCTCGCTGCTTCCCGGCTCGTAAGCCGATCCGACTGTTCGCGGGTGGGCCGAAAGCTGAGGCCGCTTACCGGCGGCCGTGGCTGTGGCCGTAGCGGAATCCGCCACGACTGCGGGTGCGGCGGCCGAAGCCGACGATCCAGACGATCAGCACGAGAGCCGCGGCGAACCACAGCAGGTGCATGGTGAAGCCGAACCCGAAGAGAAGCAGGGCCAGCAGGAGGAGAACAGTCCAGAAGATCACGGCCGGAACTCCAATGGGCACAGGGAGGATTCCCTGGGTTCCGCGGGGGCCGGGCGAAGCCGGACGGGGGGCGCCGTCCGGAGAATGCCGGAGCGTCGTAGCCCTACGCCGTAATGGTCAGTCAACGCCCGGCGGCATCCCTTGTCAACGAACTGGCAAGAGCGATGCGTTCCGGCCCCCCGCCCGGGGCTGATGGGGACGGTGACGGGGCTGTGGCGCTGTTCATCGGGTTTCACCGGGTCGGCCGGCGGCAGGATGTGGTCCTCCCACCAGGACAGGCCCATGACGCCGGCGAGCAGGACGAAGGGGGTCAGAGCGGGGAGGATCAGCGCGTACATGAAGTACCGCCTGCCATCGGATGCGTGCGACGCGGGCGGGCAGCGGAACGCTGCCCGCGATGGGCGCACCGGGCCGGGCCGGGGTGTGGTGACGGTGGGCGCGGGAGCGGTCCCGGTCGTGCGGGGAAGGCCGCCGCGTCGATGCGCAAGCCGTGCGCCCCGGGGCGCGGTCGGTGCTCGATGCTGCCGGGGACCGGGGCGGCACCCTACAGGCTAGTCCTCCCCGCCTCATCCGAACAGGCTTCTGGGGCCGTTCCGTTCAGGACCCTGTCCCGGCGTACGGGCGGCACGGAGCCGTTCCGTGAGGCCCCGGCCCCCGCCGGGGCGGGGTGTTCCGCGAGCGAACGGACACGGTGCCCTCCGGGCCGGGTGGTCCCCGGCCCGGAGGGCACCGTGGCGTTACCGCTCCGGATACCGCCGAGGCGTCCAGACGATCTCCTCGCCGTCGCCGGAACCACGCCGTACCGCGCGGGTCTGCGTGGAGCCCACGATGAGGATCGTGCGCATGTCGACCTGCTCCGGATCCAGTTCGCCGAGCCGGACGATCCGTACGCTCTCCTCCGGGCCGCCCACGTCCCGGCCCAGGACGACCGGGGTGTCCGCCGGGCGGTGTTCCAGGAGGAGGTCGCGGGCCTTGCCGACCTGCCAGACGCGGCTGCGGGAGCCGGGGTTGTACAGGGCGAGGACCAGGTCCGCCGCCGCGGCGGACCGCAGTCGCTCCGCGATGACCTCCCACGGCTTGAGCCGGTCGGACAGCGACACGACCGCGTAGTCGTGGCCGAGTGGCGCGCCCGCCCGGGAGGCGGCGGCGTGGGCCGCCGTCATGCCGGGCAGCACCCGGACGGGCACCTCGCGGTACGGGTCCTCGGAGGCGACCTCCAGTACGGCCGTCGCCATCGCGAAGACACCCGGGTCGCCGGAGGAGACGACGGCGACCCGCCGCCCCTGCCGGGCGAGGTCGAGCGCGAACTCGGCGCGCTCGGACTCCACCTTGTTGTCGGACGGGTGCCGCCGCTGGCCCGGCCGGACGGGCACCCGGTCCACGTACGTGCTGTAGCCGACGACGTCCTCGGCCGCCGCCAGCTCGCCGCGCGCCTCCGGCGTCAGCCACAGCGGGCCGGCCGGGCCGAGCCCGACGACCACGACCTCGCCCCGGCCCGAGGCGGCCGGAGCCGCGTCGATGCGGCTCGGCAGCACCGCCACCGAGAAGTACGGCACCGACTCGGGGTCCACCTCCGCCAGCAGGCCCGTACGCTCCCCGGGCATCGTGGCGCGCTCGACGTACCGCGCGTCCGCGAGCCGCCCCGCGCGCTCCAGCGCGCCCCGCACGGCGGGGAACGTCCGGCCGAGCTTCATCACGACGGCCGAGTCGGTCGAGGCCAGGCGGGCCGTCAGCTCCTCCTCGGGCAGGGTGCCCGGCAGGATCGTCAGGACTTCCTCGCCCTCCACCAGCGGCTCACCCAGCCGGGCCGCCGCCGCGCTGACGGACGTGACCCCGGGGATCACCTCCGTGGGGTAGCGGTCCGCGAGCCGCTTGTGCATGTGCATGTACGAGCTGTAGAAGAGCGGGTCGCCCTCCGCGAGCACCGCGACCGTGCGCCCGGCGTCCAGGTGGACGGCCAGCCGCGCCGCGGCCTCCTCGTAGAACTCCTCCATCGCGCCCCGGTAGCCCCCGGGGTGGTCGGTGGTCTCCGTGGTGACGGGGTAGACCAGCTGCTCCTCGATGTGGTCGGGGCGCAGATGGCGTGCGGCGATGGTGCGCGCGATGCTGCGGCCGTGCCGGGCGCTGTGGTACGCGACGACGTCGGCCGCGGTGATGACCTCGACGGCCCGCACGGTCATCAGCGACGGGTCGCCGGGACCGAGCCCCACTCCGTACAGTCGGCCCGTCGTCGAAGGCTGCTCGTTCACTCTTCCTCGCTCGCTATCGCGTTGATCGCCGCCGCTGCCATGGCGCTGCCGCCGCGACGGCCCCGCACCACCAGATAATCGAGCCCCAGCGGGCTGTCGGCCAGGGCGTCCTTGGACTCGGCGGCACCGATGAAGCCCACCGGTATGCCGATGACCGCGGCCGGGCGCGGCCCGTCCGCCCCGCCCGCCCCTCCTTCTTCGAGCATCTCCAGCAGACGGAACAGTGCCGTCGGCGCGTTGCCGACCGCGACGACCGCGCCGTCGAGCTTCTCGCGCCACAGCTCCAGCGCCGCCGCGCTGCGGGTCGTGCCCATCCGCCGTGCCAGCTCCGGCACCGACGGGTCGGCGAGGGTGCACAGCACCTCGTTGTCCGCGGGCAGCCGCTTGCGGGTCACGCCGCTGGCGACCATGTTCGCGTCGCACAGGATCGGCGCCCCGGCGCGCAGCGCCGCGCGGGCCCGCGCCACCACCTGGGGGGAGTACGCGAGGTCCCGTACGAGATCGACCATCCCGCAGGCGTGGATCATGCGCACCGCGACCTGGCTGACGTCCGGCGGCAGTCCGCCGAGGTCGGCCTCGGCCCTGATGGTGGCAAAGGACTGGCGGTAGATGGACGCGCCGTCCTTCTCGTACTCGAACACTGTGCCTCGCTTGCTGGGTTGCGCCTGGTGGTGTCGTGCAGGGTCAGTCTGCGGAGGTACGTGCCGCCGCGACCGCGTCGGCCAGTCCCCTCGCTGTGGCTCGTGCGGTGACCGTTTCCGTTTCCGTCTCCCCGTCCCGTACCGCGATCCGGTAGCCGTCACCGGTCGCGAGCACGTCGACCCAGCTCCCGCCCGGGTGGCCGCACCGCCGCTCGCAGCCGGACCAGTACACCGGGAGCCCCGCCGGGGGCAGCCCCGTGAGGCAGGCCGCCGCGTCCGCCCGTACGTCCGCGAGAGACTTGGCGCAGCCCGGCCGGCCCGCGCACGCGCCCGCCCGGTGCCAGGGGGACGTGGTGGAGGTGACGAGCCCGGCGTCCGCGAGCGCCGTCAGCCGGGTGCGGGCCGTACCGGCCGGGAGGCCGGGGACGACGATGCCGCGCCAGGGTGTCACACGCAGCTCGCCCGCCCCGTCCCGGGCGGCCACGGTAGTCATGAGCCGCCACTGGGCGGCGGTCAGCCGCCCGAGCGGCGCGGTCACCGACAGGGCGCACCGCCCGTCCCGGCCGGTGACCAGGCCCGGCGGGGCCGGGGGCCCGTGCGGCAGACGGGGGTCGGGGAGCAGTGCGGCAGCGATGCCCGCGGCCGTGAGCCGGTCCGCCAACGCGTCGACGCGCGGGCGGTGTTCGGGGGCCAGGTCCCGGACGCGCCAGGCCTTGGCGCCGCTCCGAGCCGGCGCCGCGAGGAACTCGCGCGCGGCCAGCACGGCCGCGCGCGGCGCGTCGGAGGCGGCGATCCGCAGACCGGGTCCGGTGGCGGCGAAGCACAGGGTGGCCTGCCCCTCGCCGCTTGCGATCAATGTCACATCGGGGCCGAGGGCCACGATGTCGCCGCGGCCGTCGTCGAGGCCGAAGAGAAAACGGCCCGACAAACCTGACAAATCCAGGCCGTCGGAAGGGTCGGCCGCGGGGGTGCAGAGGAGTGCGTCCAGGGCGCGCGCCCAGTCCTGCACATCGGTTGCCCCGGTGCGGGGCGGCCCCGACGCCCCGTCCAGGCCGCACAGCGGCGAGGCCGCCACGTTGCGCACCCGGTCGTGCCGGTCCGACGGCAGCAGCCCCGCCGCCCGCAACCGGCCGGCCAGCTCGCCGCCGCAGCCGTCGGCCAGCCCGCGCAGCTGGACGTTGCCGCGCGAGGTGATGTCGAGATTCCCGTCGCCCAGCTCCTCGGCGACCAGCGCCAACGCCGTCGCCTGACGGGCCGTCAACAACCCGGCGGGCAACCGGACGCGCGCCAGCGAACCGTCGTCCGCGGCGTGCAGCCGCAGCGCTCCGGGGCACGCGTCGCCGCCCGCGCGGACGGTCCGTCCGCCGGCGGCCGGTTTATCCCGCTCCGGGGGGGATGTGGGGGTGACGGGCATGGCGGCGAGCATACCGACGATCACACCGGGTGCACCGTCCTGTGCGGGACGGCCAGCGCTTACTATGCTCAGCGGTGGCCAGAATCTCTTATTCGTCCTCTGGTCCGCCAACGCCAGCGACGGCGTCAGGGGAGGAAGCCGGTGAGACTCCGGCACGGTCCCGCCACTGTGAGCCCGGCAGCGATGCCGGGCGAGTCAGGAACTCCCGCCGTCCTCCAACCGCCCGGGGCGCGGACCCCGAGGAAGGCCAGCCGCCGCATGCGCACCATCCGGTCCGGCGTACCCCGGGCGACCCTCGATGCCCTGGGGAGCGCCGCGTGATCCTTCTCCTGTCGACGTCCGACACCGACCTGCTCAGCGCCCGCGCGGCTGCTGCTCATGAGGGCCCGGTCCCGTACCGCCTCGCCAACCCCGCCCGGCTCGCGCTCGAAGAGCTTCCCGCGCTGCTGGAGGGCACCGACCTCGTCGTCGTGCGGCTCCTCGGCGGCATCCGCGCCTGGCAGGAGGGGCTCGACCTGCTGCTCGCCGGGGACCGCCCCGTCGTCGTCCTCACCGGCGAACAGGCCCCCGACGCCCAGCTGATGGAGGCCTCCACCGTTCCCATCGGGATCGCCGCCGAGGCCCACGCCTACCTCGCGCACGGCGGCCCCGCCAACCTCGAACAGCTCGCGCGCTTCCTCTCCGACACCGTGCTGCTCACCGGACACGGCTTCGAGGCGCCCGCGGCCGCCCCCACCTGGGGCCCGCTGGAGCGCACCGCCAAGCCCGGCGCGACCGGCCCGCTCATCGCGGTGCTCTACTACCGCGCCCACCACATGAGCGGCAACACCGCCTTCGTGGACACCCTGTGCGGGGCGATCGAGGACGCCGGCGGCCGCGCCCTGCCGCTGTACGTCGCCTCGCTGCGCTCCCCCGAGCCCGCGCTCGTCGAGGCGCTCGGCACCGCCGACGCCGTCGTCACCACCGTCCTCGCCGCGGGCGGCACCAAGCCCGCGGCCGCCTCCGCCGGCGGCGACGACGAGTCCTGGGACGCCGGCGCCCTCGCCGCGCTCGACGTGCCGATCCTCCAGGCCCTGTGCCTGACCGGCTCCCGCAGCGCCTGGGAGGAGAACGACGAGGGCCTCTCGCCGCTCGACGCCGCCACCCAGGTCGCCGTCCCCGAGTTCGACGGCCGTCTCATCACCGTCCCGTTCTCCTTCAAGGAGGTCGACGAGGACGGCCTGCCGATGTACGTGGCCGACGCCGAGCGCGCCTCCCGCGTCGCCGGCATCGCCGTGCGCCACGCCCGGCTGCGCCACATCCCCGCGGCCGACAAGCGCCTCGCGCTGGTCCTCTCCGCCTACCCCACCAAGCACTCCCGCATCGGCAACGCCGTCGGGCTCGACACCCCGGCCAGCGCCGTGGCGCTGCTGCGCCGACTCCGCGAGGAGGGCTACGACTTCGGTACGGAGGAGGTCCCCGGGCTCGCGTCCGGCGACGGCGACGAGCTGATCTACGCCCTCATCGAGGCCGGCGGCCACGACCAGGAGTGGCTCACCGAGGAGCAGCTCGCCCGCAACCCCGTCCGCATCCCGGCCGCCGACTACCGGCGCTGGTTCGCCGAGCTGCCCGCCGAGCTGCGCGAGGCCGTCGAGGAGCACTGGGGCCCCGCGCCCGGCGAGATGTTCGTCGACCGCAGCGCCAACCCCGAGGGCGACATCGTCCTCGCGGCGCTGCGCCGCGGCAACCTCCTCGTCCTCATCCAGCCGCCGCGCGGCTTCGGTGAGAACCCCATCGCGATCTACCACGACCCCGACCTGCCGCCCTCGCACCACTACCTCGCCGCCTACCGCTGGATCGCCGCCTCCCAGGCGGACGGCGGCTTCGGCGCCGACGCCATGGTCCACCTCGGCAAGCACGGCAACCTGGAGTGGCTGCCCGGCAAGAACGCCGGCCTGTCCGCCGCCTGCGGCCCGGACGCCGCCCTCGGCGACCTGCCGCTGATCTACCCCTTCCTCGTCAACGACCCCGGCGAGGGCACCCAGGCCAAGCGCCGCGCCCACGCCACCCTCGTCGACCACCTCGTGCCGCCGATGGCCCGCGCCGAGTCCTACGGCGACATCGCCCGCCTGGAGCAGCTCCTCGACGAGTACGCCTCCATCTCCGCGATGGACCCGGCCAAGCTGCCCGCCATCCGCGCCCAGATCTGGACGCTGATCCAGGCCGCGAAGCTCGACCACGACCTCGGCCTCGACGACCGCCCGGACGACGACGGCTTCGACGACTTCCTCCTGCACGTCGACGGCTGGCTGTGCGAGGTCAAGGACGCCCAGATCCGCGACGGTCTGCACGTCCTCGGCGGCGCGCCCACCGGCGAGGCGCGCGTCAACCTCGTCCTGTCGATCCTGCGCGCCCGCCAGATCTGGGGCGGCACGGCGGCCCTGCCGGGCCTGCGCGAGGCCCTCGGCCTCGACGAGTCCGCGGCCACCCGCACCACCGCCGACGAGGCGGAGGAGCAGGCCCGCGCGCTCGTCCAGGCGATGGAGGACGCGGACTGGGACCCGGCCGCGGTCGCTTCCGTGGCGGGGGAGCACGGCGAACAGGTCGCCGCGATCCTCGACTTCGCCGCCCGCGAGGTCGTCCCCCGCCTGGCCGCCACCACCGACGAGATCGACCACGCGGTGCACGCCCTGAACGGCGGCTTCGTCCCGGCGGGCCCGTCCGGCTCGCCCCTCCGCGGCCTGGTCAACGTCCTCCCGACGGGCCGTAACTTCTACTCCGTCGACCCCAAGGCCGTCCCCAGCCGTCTCGCCTGGGAGACCGGCCAGGCCCTCGCCGACTCCCTCCTGCAGCGCTACCGCACCGACCACGGCGACTGGCCGAAGTCGGTGGGCCTGTCCCTGTGGGGCACGAGCGCGATGCGCACCTCCGGCGACGACGTCGCCGAGGCCCTCGCCCTGATGGGCGTCCGTCCGCTCTGGGACGACGCCTCCCGCCGGGTCAACGGCCTGGAGCCGATCCCCCTGGCGGAGCTGGGCCGCCCCCGCATCGACGTCACCCTGCGCATCAGCGGCTTCTTCCGCGACGCCTTCCCGCACGTCATCGGCCTCCTGGACGACGCGGTCCGGCTGGCCGCCGCCCTCGACGAGCCCGCCGACGACAACTACGTCCGGGCCCACGCCCAGGCCGACCTCGCCGAACACGGCGACGAACGCCGCGCCACCACCCGCATCTTCGGCTCCCGCCCCGGCACCTACGGCGCGGGCCTGCTCCAGCTCATCGACAGCCGCGACTGGCGCACCGACGCCGACCTGGCCGAGGTCTACACCGTCTGGGGCGGCTACGCCTACGGCCGCGAACTCGAGGGCCGCCCGGCCCGCGAGGAGATGGAGACCGCCTACAAGCGCATCGCGGTCGCGGCGAAGAACACCGACACCCGCGAGCACGACATCGCCGACTCCGACGACTACTTCCAGTACCACGGCGGTATGGTCGCCACGGTGAAGGCCCTCAAGGGCAAGGCCCCGGAGGCGTACATCGGCGACTCCACCCGCCCGGAGACGGTCCGCACCCGCACCCTGGTCGAGGAGACCTCCCGCGTCTTCCGCGCCCGCGTGGTCAACCCCCGCTGGATCGAGGCGATGCGCCGCCACGGCTACAAGGGCGCCTTCGAACTCGCCGCCACCGTGGACTACCTGTTCGGCTACGACGCCACCACCGGTGTCGTCCCCGACTGGATGTACGACAAGCTCGCCCAGACCTACGTCCTCGACCCGGAGAACCGCGCCTTCCTCCAGGAGGCCAACCCCTGGGCGCTGCACGGCATCGCCGAGCGCCTCCTGGAGGCGGAGAGCCGCGGCATGTGGGCCAAGCCGGACGCGGAGACGCTGGAGGGGCTGCGCCAGGCGTTCCTGGAGACCGAGGGCAACCTGGAGGGCGAGGAGTAGGCCCGGGGCCATCTCACGGTGACGTACGAAGACCTCCCCGCGGGGCAGTCCCGGACTGCTCCCGCGGGGAGGCCTCCGTCGTGGACAAGTCGTCGACAAGGGGGGCAACTACGACGCGGACGGGTACGGCTTCACTCGGCTCATGCCGTCGCTGCCCGTACACGCCTCCATCTCGCGGTAGGTGACGCAGACCTCGGCATGCCGCGGCAGTTCCTTCGAGGGCAGCATCGGCGTGCGCGCCGATCCGAGCCCCGCCGGATCCCCCAGCAACCGGTCGCGCTTGAGCGACAGGGCGTCTCCACTGCCCGATTTCACATAGACGGAGACGACCTTGTCCGCGCCCGAACCGATTCCCGCCCACAACGCCTGGCAATCCGCGCTGTGGTACAGGTAGATCAGCCCCTCCGCGCTCTTGACGGCCGAGGCCACTTGGGCGTCACCGAGGCACTGGAATTCCTGGGGATCCTTTCCTTTGCACGTGCCGTTCCGGCAGCGCTTCACCTCGCCGGCGGCGGCCGGCCCGTCCGGTCCCTGACCGCCGAAATACCGCGCTCCGGCGAGACCTCCGGCGGCCAGGAACACCACCACCCCGGCGGCCGCCGCGATGCGGAACGAGCGGGTACGCCACCGGGAAGGACGCCTGTCGGCCAACCCGCCCCGCTCCTCACGTGCCGCCCCCGCGCCGGGGGCGTCCGCGGCGCAGAGCCGCTCCCGGGCCTCCAGCCAGGCCCCGGCGTCCCCTTCCTCCCCGCAGGCGCGGAGGAAGGCCGTCAGCGTCTCCGCTCGCGGCAACGCATCGTGACGCAACGCGTCGGCCAGCGTGCTGCGCGCCAGCACGTCCCCCCGCGCAGCCGCCCGCTCCTCCAACTGCCGGAAGGTCAACCCTGACCGCGCCTTGAGCTGCCGCATCAGAGCGACGAACTCGGCGGCGTCCCGTGCCTCGTGCGGCGCCGATTCTCCCGGACTCCCCATGGCCTTCATCCTCGCGGCGGCCGGGGCGCGGGACAACGGACGGGACACGGTGGGCGAGGTTCCGGTCGCCCGTGACGCGGCCCGGCCGGCCCGCTCCGCCCACCTCCCGTTTGGGGCTGCCGCCCGGCGCTCACTAGGATCATTTGGATGATCATCAGAAAACGGCTGGCGGCGGGGGCGTGCGCCCTGCTCGCCGCTTTGGCCGCGGGTATCGCGCCGGCGAACGCCGCCGACGAACCCTCGAAGAACTCCCCGAAGGTCGAGCTCGTACTCGACGTCAGCGGCTCGATGCGCGCCCGGGACGTGGACGGGCAGTCGCGCATGGCGGCGGCCCAGCAGGCGTTCAACGAGGTGATCGACGCCGTTCCCGACGACGTACGGCTCGGCATTCGCACCCTCGGGGCCAACTACCCCGGTGACGACAAGGAACTGGGCTGCAAGGACAGCAAGCAGCTGTACCCCGTCGGGCCGGTGAACCGGACCGAGGCCAAGGCGGCCGTCGCCACGCTGCGGCCCACGGGCTGGACGCCCATCGGGTACGCGCTGCGCGGTGCGGACGCCGACCTCGACACCGGGGGCGGCACCCGCAGGATCGTGCTCATCACCGACGGCGAGGACTCCTGCGGGCAGCCCGACCCGTGTGACGTGGCCCGTGAGCTGGCCGCCAAGGGCACCCACTTGACCGTCGACACCCTGGGGCTGACCCAGGACGACAAGACGCGCGAGCAGCTCAGCTGCATCGCCGAGGCCACCGGTGGGACGTACACCACCGTGCGGCACACCAAGGAGCTGTCCGGCCGGGTCAAGCAGCTCGTGCGGCGCGCCGCCGACCCCGTCGAGACGCCCAAGGCGACCCAGGGCGCGGCCGAGTGCGCGAAGGCTCCCGAACTCGGTGCCGGTGTCTACACCGACCGCGCGACCTTCGGCCAGCACCGCTGGTACCGCGTCAAGGTGACACCCGGCCAGGAACTGCGCACGTCGGTGAGCGTCGGCGCGGACCGTGCGGTCGACCCCGACTACGGGGTGCTGGTACGCGCCGTGGGCGAGGGCGGCCAGGAGCTGGTGCGCGGCACCGACGCGGGCAGCGGGCGGACCGACGTCATGTCGGCGGGTCTGCGCTACCCGATCGCCGAGGGCAAGAAGGGCGAGGACGAGCGGGCGCGGACCGTCTGCCTGGAGGTCTCGCACTCCTTCTCCGCCCCCGCCTCCGTCAAGCGGGACCCCGGTCTCCCCGTCGAGCTGGCCGTCGACCTCGTCGATGCCCCGGACGACCCCTCCGACCTGGCCGCCTTCGGCCTCGGCCGGGGCTGGGTGCTGCTGGCCGTCCTGGTCGTGACCGGGCTGATCGCCGGTCTGCTCTGGGGCTGGCTGTCCCGCTGGCGTGTCTCGGTGTGGAGGACGAACTGATGCGTACGACACGAGTGCTGACCTCCGCGCTGCTCGCCGCGGCCGCCCTCTTCACCTCCGCGACGTCCGCCACGGCGGACGACGCGAGCCCGAGCCCCTCCTCCGCGGAGCGCGACGCGCCCACCGAGGCGGGGACCACCTTCCGCACCGCGACGGCGGTCAAGCAGGGCCAGAAGGCCACGGCCGACGCGTCCACCGGTGACTACCTCTACTGGCAGTTCCCCGCCGGGGCAGGCCAGCAGCCGACCGTCAGGGCGAAGGTCAAGCTGCCGGAATCGGCCGCGCGGCACGGCTCGGCCACCTGGCAGCTGGACGTCTTCGACGGCCTGCGCCGCCGTCAGGCGTGCGCCTCCGGCGTGCCGACCAACAAGGCGTCGGCCCAGGACGCCACGGTGACCGTGACCTGCACCCTGCGGACCGTACGACCCTGGTCCGAGCGCTGGGCCAACGACCCGCTCCCCGGGGCGTACTACGTGAGGCTCACCGTCACCGACATTCCCGACCGTGACCTCGGGCAGCCCGTACGGGCCGAGGTCGAGGCGACCGCGAACGACATCGGCGGACCGCGCGCCGAGGGCGGCGAGCTGGGCGCTCCGCTGCACGCGGCGGCCGTCTCCGAACCCGAGAGCGGCTGGAACGGCGGCTGGTTCTCCGACCGCTGGGTGTGGACCGTGGGCGGCGCCGTGCTCGGCGCCCTCGCGGCCGTCGGCGGGTACACCCTCACCCGACGGCCCCGCTGGACCACCCGTCCCCCCGCGGGGAGCTGAGTCCCGGCGGTTCACCCACCCGACGCGCCCGTGGTCCTCGTGACCACGGGCGCGTCCCGCTGTGCGGGTCCGTCACACAGGCGTGGGACGGGCGGGCGGATCGCCGTGGACGGCGTGCAGATACAGCGCGAGCAGGTCGCGGGTGAAGTACGAGCTGTAGGAGATGTCCGGCGTGTCACCGCCCGTGTGGTAGCCGCCGATGACGCCGACCAGCGCGTACCCGGTCAGGCCGCGCACCAGGAACGGCCCGCCCGAGGTGCCGCCCACGTAGCCCGCGCAGGGGATCTCCAGGAAGTCACCCGGCGCGCCCGGATCCGTACTGGTGTAGCGGTGCGTGGCGGAGCGGCAGTCCAGGGGCTTGGGGTACTTGGCGTCGCTGTTGCCCGGGTAGCCGATCAGTCGCACGTCCTCGTGCCGGTAGCCCGGATAGGGCAGCAGGTCGAAGCCGCCGACGGCGCTCTGCACCTCCTCGCCGTCCTCGCGGGTACCGAGCCGGACCACCGTGTAGTCCCAGCGGGCACCGCCACCCGTACCGAGGTCGTAGTAGCGCTGGTCGATGTAGATCAGCTCGACCGGGAAGACGCCGTGCGGCTTGAGCCCGTCGTGGTACTGCGGCACGAACGACAGCCGCAGCTTCGGGCTCGGCGACCGCAGGCAGTGCGCGGCGCTCACCACGAGGTCGCGGTGCGGGCTGCGCACCACCGTCCCGCCGCAGAACCGGCCCACGTTCTGCCCGTCGGTCCAGAAGAAGGTGCCCACCTGCGGAAGCCCGTCGAAGGGGCGGCTGGGCGGCACCGGTTCGCCCACGGCGGCCGGCTGCCGCTTCCCGCCCGTGGCCACCGGCTGTGCGGCCGCCATCCGCTCGGAGGTCCAGTAGGCGTCGGCCGAGGCGGCCGCGATCGCCGCGGGCGCGCTGCCCGTACCGGAGGCGAGCGCGGCCGGGCCCGGGAGAGCCGCGGCCAGCAGCCCGAGGAAGAGGGTCGCGAGGCCGCGCAGGGCGAAACGTCTGTGCATGAACGGATTCCTCTCTGATACGCCGATGACGGACGGGCGTACGGGAGTACGGACACGTACGAGGCGAGCGTGACACCACCGGGTCGCGTAAGCGAGACACGCGACACACGGGATGACGTCACCCGTTCGAATAGGGCCAAGCGGTAGCCTGTCGCGGCTGGGATGTGTCCGACCGCGAAGATTCCGACTGCAGGGTGGGGAGTTGGCTCATGGTCGATCCGTTGTCTTTGAGCGCGATCACAACGGCGGTGACCGCCGCCGCGGGTTCCGTCGGCACCGAGGCGGGGCGCCAGGCATGGGGCTCCCTCGTGGCTCTTGCCCGCCGGACCTTCGGCCGAGGGCCGGACGACGACGGTGCCACGGCCGTGCTTCCCCTCGACCCCGGGGACGACGAACAGGTCCAGTCGCTCTCCGCGCTGCTCTTCGCGCAGGCACTCCAGAACCCCGGCTTCGCCGCGGAGTTCCGCGCCTGGGCCGAAGGCGCCCGGCCGCACCTGACCGTCGACAACAGCCAGGTGAACAACACCGTTTCCGGAAACGCCCAGGTCGGCAATCTGGTCCAGGGCAGGGACATCACCTGGACGTCCAACTAGCACCGGGGCTTTGGTTCGCCATCGGTGACGTCGTGGGCCACGACCTCTGAGGTCGTGGCCCACGCGCAGCACCCCGTCGGCACCGCCGCACCGGCCCGTACGCCCCGCGTGACCGCGAGGGCGCCCTCCGGCGTGCCCGCGAGCCCTGCCCCGCCCTCCCCGGCTCTTGGGGGCGTCGGATCCCCGGCTCTTCGGGGCGTCGGAAATCCGGCCTCGGAATGTTCTCGCAGCCCTCGACGCTTCCTTGTCGACCAGCTTGTTCACCGGTCTATCAACTCCTGGTTAAGTCGCGGAGCCGCTTTTCATGGAGGGTGGACTAGTGCGAGGCCTTCTTCCCGTGGCAGGATGCCTATCGCGGCCGGGTCGGGCTTAACTGGCCGTGAGGCGCCGTGGAGGAAGAGTCCGAAGGACGGAGCAGATGGCAGTCGGGGGCGACAGGTCGGCAGGTGACGTGGGCAGCCCGCTCGCGGAGCGGCTCAACTACCTGTTCGCGAACATGCATCCGCCGGGGGCGCCGTACACCAACGGGCACGTGGCCGAGGAGATCAGCCGCGGCACCGACGAGTACGGCGGGATCACGCTGACCGAGCAGTATCTGTCGATGCTGCGCAACGGCCGGCGGGCCAACCCCAGCCCGGATGTGCTGCGGGCGCTGGCGAAGTTCTTCGCCGTGCCGGTCGGCTATCTGATGGGCGACCTCTCGGCCTCCCAGGCCGCGCGGGTCGAGGAGGAGGTCCGGTTCCTCGTCGCCATGAGGGATCAGCGCGTCAGGGGCATCGCCCTGCGTTCGGTGGGTCTGCCGCCGGAAGTGCAGGACAGCCTCACCACGATCATCTGTCAGTTCCGGCAGCAGATGAATCTGCCCGCCGACCCGCCCGACGCGGGTGGTGACGAACGCCCGTGACCGTCATGGCGGATGACCGGCTCTTCTATACCTGGCGGCGTTCCGAGGACGAGGACGGTGCAAGCATGCGTGTGGGGCGGATACGGCGACGGTGCAAGCAGCTCATCCATGAGCTGGCGCTGCCCGCGTCGACCGATCTCCAGGGCATGTGCGACGTCGTCGCGCGCCGTGTGGGCCGTCCCATCCGTCTGGTGCCGATGAGCCTGGACGGGGTCGTCTCGGGCATGACGGCCACCACCGACGACGCGTTCTGGGTGTTCTACGAGCAGAAGACCTCGCCCTGGCACCAGGTGCACATCGTGCTGCACGAGATCGGGCACCTGATCCTCGGCCACGACCAGGACCCGGCGGTCACCGAGGACGCGCTCAAGATGTGGACGCCGTCCGTCGACGTGGCCACCGCCATGCGCCGGATGGGCCTCACGATGGGGCTCGCCCGTCACCACTGCTACGACAACCTCACCGAGCGCGAGACCGAGATCCTCGGCACCCTCCTCATGGAGCGGGTGGTGCCCCCGCCGCCGGGCCAGGACCTGCCGCTGGAGGGCCAGGCGGCCGAACTCGCCGCCTCGCTGGGGCCCGCGCTCCAGCACGTACGCCGCCAACTGCGCGAAGGGGGCGCCGTACGCCCCGAGACGGGCATCGGTCCGCGCGACGACACCCGTGCGGGCGCGCAGGAGAACGACACCGACGACCGCGGCGACGCCGCGCGGGACAGGGGAGGGGACGCCGGTGTTTGACGTCCTCTACCTCACCTTCAGCGCCATCGCCTGGGCCATCGTCGGCTACAAGGCCCGTGCCTGGTTCCGCGACCGCGGCAACACCGACCTCGGTCTGACCGCCCTCATGACCTCGGGCGTACCCGTAGTCTTCCTCTTCTCCGCGCCCAGCGTCTACCGCTGGTTCGACCGGCTGACGGGCGTGGCCAATCTGGCGATGGTCTTCCTGTACTCCGCGGTCGTGCTCTTCGCGTCGGGTGCCACGGTGCTGCTGCTGCGCTGGACCGGCCGGGGCGACGAGGCGGCCAGGGCCCGCGCGGCCGCCCGGTCCCGGTTCGCCGTGATCACCGTGGCCGTGGCGTGGACCGCCGCCATCGTCTGCTTCGCCGTCGGCCGCCCCGACGACGTGGAGCACCCCCGGGACTTCTCCACCGCCTACGCCGACGCGCCCGGTGTCGTCGCCTTCCTGGTGCTGTACCTGACCATCTTCGGCGTCAGCCTCGCCGGGCTCGGCACCCTGTGCCCGCGCTACGCCGCCCAACTCGGCCGCTCCTGGCTCGCCAAGGGCCTGCGGACGCTGGCCGCCGGCTGCTGGCTCGGCCTGCTGTACTGCGCCTGCAAGCTGGTCGGGTTCGTGCTCAGCTGGGCCGGCCACGAGATGTACTGGCTCTCCAACGGGGTCGCGCCGATGAGTGCCTCGGTGGCCGCCCTGCTGGTCCTCCTCGGGTTCTCGCTGCCCGCCGTCGGCCCCCGGGCCGCCGCCTGGCGCCGGCTGCGCCGGCTCGGCCCGCTGTGGCGGGCCGTCACCGAGCACGCCCCCGAGGTCACCATCGGGGAGTCCCGTTGGAGCCGTCGCTGGCCGGTCGCCGACCTGGAGTGGCGGGCCAACCGGCAGATGGCGGAGATCCGCGACATCCAGCGCGGCATCCGGCGCCACGTGGAGCCCGAGACCCTCGTCATCGCCCGGCGTAAGGCGACCGCCGCCGCGCTCGACGAGCGCCGGCTCGCCGCGGTGGTGGAGGCCGCGGCCCTGCGCCGGGGCCTGGCGAACCAGATCACCGGACACGTGCCGACACCGCACGCCGACAGCGTGGTGGTCACCGTCAGCGCCGATCCGGCCGAGGAACACGAGCACTTGGCGCGCGTCGCCGACGTCTACCACGACCCCATGGTCGACGAGGTGCTCACCGAACTGCGCGAGTCCTGCTCGGCACGCCTGCTATGACGGCGGGGCCCACAGACGAGGCGGCCATGGACGGGGGTCAAGGCCGCCTGCGACACAGGCCGGCGCTGGATCCGTACGACAGTACGGATCCAGCGCCGCCGGTGCGCATCACCGCCCCGGGGTGGCGACGCCCCCGTCTAGAGTCGGATGCCATGCAGAACTCCGCCCCGCCCGGCGCCTCCACGCCCGCCGACGTCACCGCCCGGCTGATCTCCGACCCGCACGGCGCCAACGCCGAACTCCGCGAAGCGGCTCCCGCCCACCGGATCGTCGGCCACGACGGCCGGCCCGCCTGGCTGGTGACCCGGTATGACGACGTGCGCCGGGCGCTCGCCGATCCCCGGTTCTCGCTGGACAAGCGCAACGCCCTGCCCGGCAACTACGGCGGCTTCGCGCTGCCCCCGGCGCTGGACGCCAACCTGCTCAACATGGACCCGCCCGACCACACCCGGGTGCGCCGCCTGGTGGTGAAGGCGTTCACCACCGGCCGGGTCGACAAGCTCCGCGAGCCGGTCCGCGAGCTCGCCGGGGAACTCCTCGACGCCGTCGAGGCCGACGGGCGCGCGGATCTGCTCGCCGCCTACGCGGGCCCCTTGCCCATCACCGTCATCTGCGATCTCCTCGGCGTCCCGAAGGAGGACCGGCACGACTTCCGGGCCTGGACCGATGCCCTGATCACCCCGGACCGCGCGCGGCCCGAGCTGGCCAAGCAGGCCGTCGGCAGCATGATGCGCTTCTTCGCCGGGCTCATCGCGAGCAAGCGCGCCGACCCCGCCGACGATCTGCTCTCCGACCTGATCGCCGCCCGGGACGAGGAGGGCGGTGCCGACGGCGACCGGCTCTCCGAGGACGAGCTGACGTCCTTGGCGTTCCTCATCCTCTTCGCCGGATACGAGAACACCGTCCATCTCATCGCCAACGCGGTTCTGGCCCTGCTCGACCATCCCGAACAGCTGCGCGAGCTACGAAAGAATCCGGACGGTCTCGGAAGGGCCGTGGAGGAGCTGGGACGCTGGGAAGGGCCCGCTCCGCTGGCGATCCGGCGCTTCCCCCTGGAGGACGTCGAAATCGGTGGAGTGATCGTGCCGGCCGGTGAGACCGTGCTGCTCTCGCTGGCCTCCGCCAACCGCGACCCCGGGCAATTCTCCGACCCCGACCGCCTTGACCTGCAACGGGACCGGTCCGGGCAGCTCACGCTGGGCCATGGAATCCACTACTGCCTGGGTGCGCCGCTGGCCCGGATGGAGACCGAGACCGCGCTGGCCGTGCTGCTGGAGCGCTTTCCGGGGCTGGCGCTCGATGTGCCGCGCGAGGAACTGAGGTGGCGTCCGACGGTTCGCGCGCGTGGCCTGATTTCGCTCCCCGTTCGCTGGTAATCGACAAGCCGAACAGATTTTTGGTGCATAACCCATCCTTGATGAGGTAGAACTGTCCTCGAGCCCGCCCGGTGTGCATCCCCCGTCGCACCGGGCGGGCCTTCGACTTCCCGGCACCGGTACGGCACCAGTACGGCACCGGCGCGGCGTCGGCCCGGCCACCGGGACCGGCCTCAGCCGCCGCTCCCGTAGGGAAACTTGAGCAGGGCCACGGCCGCCAGCATCTGGATGCTCACCGCCGCCACCGCCTTGTGGGTGGGCAGATGGTGCTGGCCGCGGATCAGCAGGGCCGCGAGCGCGTAGCCGAAGGCCGAGGTGATCCAGGCGGCGGCCCGTACCGGGACGGTGTCGCCCGCCAGCCAGGTGTCGAGGAGCAGACGCGGCAGATCCGTCGCCCAGAAGAGGACGACGAACAGCCCGACGGTCGGTCCGAACTTGCCGTTGCCGCCGAGGCGCCGCGCGATGGCGTGGGTGACGACCCCCAGCAGCAGGCTGGCGAAGAGCACCACGACCGCGGCGATGCCCATGGCCTCCAGCGCGAGCGTGCGGTCGACCCGCCACTGCCCCCAGAACGAGTCCTTCGCCAGCGTTCCGAGTGCTCCGCACAGCAGGCACAGAAACGCGGCAGCCCCCCAGACGCTCCGGTCCCGTGCCTCGTCGAGTACTTCGACGGGGCGGTACCAGAGCCCGAATATGAGGCGGTGCCAGAACAGCTTGCGCCGCGGGGCGGTGGTGGCGGACGGGGGAGCAGCGGTGGTCACAGGCATGGGTGCCGTTTTATCACCGTTCGGCCCGGCCGCCGGTGCCCAGGCGGCGGCCGGCCGGCCGGGGGAGCGGCGCGCGGGCCGACCGCGCGGGGGTCAGAGCGCCACCGGCTCCTTCGTGTCCGGGTCGGCGTCGGGGTCGGTGTCCGGGTCGGCGCCCCGCAGATACTCCTCGTTGATCTCCCGGGGCCCGAACGGCCACGCCTTCTCGTAGCGCGCCCACAGCACGAAGGCCACACAGCCCGCCGCGACCCAGGCCAGGGACCATTCGATGGGGTGCCGGCCGGGGGAGTTCTCGTCCGCGTAGCCGTAGATCACCAGCCAGCCGACGAGCGCGACGATGCTCGGCAGCGGGTAGAGCCACATGCGGTACGGGCGCCGCAGCGTCGGCTGACGGCGGCGCAGCACGGTCACGGCGGCCACCTGGGCCAGCGCCTGCACGATCACCATGACGGCGGTCAGCAGCTGGATGAGCGTCGCCAGATTGGTGTGGCGGCCGATCAGGAAGCCGACGGCGGTCAGTACGCCCATCGTCGCCAGCCCCAGCACCGGGAAGCGATGACGGGGGTGGAGCTTGCCGAACGGGCGGAAGAAGACCTTGTCCCGCGCGGCGTCGTACGGGACGCGGGAGCCGCCGAGCAGCCCGGCGAAGACCGAGGCGACCGCCGTGATCAGGATCAGTACGGTCACCGTGTTGGCCGCCGTCTTCCCCCACGCCTTCTCCAGGACGGCGGAGGCGACGGAGCTCGAGGCCGTCGAGTCGGGGTCGAGCATCTGCTTCCAGTCGATGATGCCCAGGGTGCCGATCTGGAGCAGCAGATAGATGCCCATGATGCCGAGGATGGAGTAGACGATGGCGCGCGGCAGGGTGCGTCCGGGGTTCTTGATCTCGGCGCCCATGTAGGCGGCGGTGTTGTAGCCGAGGTAGTCGTAGATGCCGATGGTCAGACCCGCCGCGAAGCCGATCCAGAAGTGATTGGTCGTCAGCTCGAAGGCGTGGGCCGGGTAGGTGAAGGCCCGGTCGGGGCTGAAGTGGGTGAAGGCTGCGACGATGACGAGGACGACGGAGGCGATCATCACGCACCACAGCACGACGGTGATCTTCGCGATGTTCTCGACCCGCCGCCACAGCGCCGCGATGATCAGTGCGACGACGGCCAGCCCGACGAGATCCCCCTGCGTCTGCCCCATGTCCGGCCACAGATAGCCGAGATACTGCACGAAGCCGATGACGCCCGTGGACATGCCGAGCGGGATGAAGAGCATCGCCGTCCAGACGAACAGGAACGGCATCAGCTTTCCGGTGCGGTACTGGAACGCCTGCCGCAGATAGACGTAACTGCCGCCCGCCCCCGGCATCGCGGCGCCCAGCTCGGCCCAGATCAGCCCGTCCGCCAGCGCGAGGACCGCCCCCGCCACGAACCCGATGACGGCCTGCGGCCCGCCGAACGCCGCGACCATCAGCGGGATGGTGACGAAGGGCCCGATGCCGCACATCTGACTCATGTTGAGGGCGGTGGCCTGGAACAGCCCGATGCGACGTACGAATCCGACCCGTCGGCCCGGCTCGTCTTCCGTGTCTGCCATGGCGGTCAGCCCTTTCTCGTGCCGGGTGCCTGCGGTCCGCGCGACGCGCTCAGGGTGTGCGTAGCACCGGGCCGCCCGACGCGTCCACCACATGGACGCCGCTGCACGAAGCGGACTCGGCGCCACCGCCCGTTCGGCGCACAACGAGTCGCAGGTCACGGTGAAAAGAGGAGCGTGCGGGAGCGAAGTTGAGCAGACTCGCTATCGAACGGGGGAGCCCGCTCAGCACTCTACGGATCACGTCGGTGATCCGGGCACAGGTCGAAGATCCGGGAGAGCGCGTGACGTCCCGGGTCGGGAAAGGAACGGGATCGTCAATGCACGGAGGACGTGTGGCCGTCGTCGGCGGGAGCGTGGCGGGCTGTGCCGCCGCGCTCGCCGCGACACGGGCCGGGGCCGACGAGGTCGTGGTGTACGAACGGGCGGCCGGCCGGCTCGAGGACCGGGGAGTCGGCCTCGCCGTCCACGACGACCGGTACGCCGAGATGGAGGCCGCCGGTTACATCGACGCGGACATCCCCTGGGTGCGCCTCACCCACCGGCCCTGGGTGGTCAGGGACGGCGAGGAGCGGGCCGGGCGGACGGTGGGCGCGGTGCCCTTCCCGTTCCGCTCGTACAACTGGGGATCGCTCTGGCAGGAGTTACGGGCCCGGATACCCGCGTCCGTCACCTACCACCAGGGCGCGGTCGTCGAGCGGGTCCTGTCGGAGCCCGACGGCGCCACGCTGCGGTTCGCTGACGGGAGCGAGGAGCGCTTCGACCTCGTCGTCGGCGCGGACGGCTACCGCTCGGTCGTCCGGGCGGCGACCCACGCGGCCACCGTGCCCGTTTACGCGGGGTATCTGGCCTGGCGCGGCGCCCTGCCCGCCGAACTGCTGCCCGGCCCGGACACGGCCTGGCCCGAGGAGGCCGCCACGTCCGTCGGCTTCCCCGGTGGTCATCTGATGGCCTACCGCATCCCCGGCCGCGGCGGCCGGGGCGTCTCCGCCAACTGGGTGTTCTACGCCGCCCCGCCGGCCGCGGCGGGGCTCACGCTGGAGGACCCCACCAGCCTGCCGCCGGGCGCGGTGCCCCAGGAGCTGATCGCCGGTCACACCGAGGTGATCGAGAAGTACTTCCCGCCCTTCTGGCAGGAAGTCATCAGGCGCACCCCCGAGGCCGAGACCCAGGTCCAGCCCATCTACGACCTCATCGTCCCGCACTTCGGGGAGGACCGGCTCGTCCTCGTCGGCGACGCGGCCGCCGTCGCCCGCCCGCACGCCGGCGGCGGCGCGGTCAAGGCGCTCCAGGACGCCTCGGTGCTGGAGCGCTCCCTGCGCTCGGCCGCCACCTGGGACGAGGCCGTCGCCACGTACGACGCCGAGCGCACCCCCTCCGGCCGCGCGGCGGTCGAACTCGCCCGTCGGCTGGGCCGGGCACAGGTCCAGCGGACGCCGGATTGGCCGGCGATGGACCCGGACGCGATCGACGCCTGGTGGCGGGAGGCGGCCGACGGCGGCCGCGGCTTCGGCGGCCAGGCGATGCCGGGTCCGCGCCGCTGACCTGGGGCCGGTTGCCACGTCGACGGGGGCCGTACCGTTTCGCGGGACGCGCGGATCGACGGCCTTGGCGCGGCGGGTGAGCCGGCCGTGAGGCGGCAACGGTCCCTTCGCCGTCCCCCGGCGCTGGAAGCGCGCCCACGGGCCTGCTCCACCGCCCCGGCAGTTTCTGGGCCGGCAGTGCGATGGCGCTCGCGCGGCGGTCACGGCTCCGTCCGGCGGACGGTGGGCGGTGGACGGCTCGGCGATGTTCGGCGTGTCACGGCCGTCGCATGGTGCCCGCCCCGGGGCTAAGGACGCGGGCCGGACTGTCCGGCTCCCCGGTCGCAGCGTTGCGTCGGCGTCGGCAGGGCCACCCCCGTCGGGCGGCCGGCTCGCCGGGGTTCGGTGTGGTGTGCCCGCGGGTGGAGTCTGAGCCGAAGCGCGGGGGTGGACGTCGCGGCGCCGGACGGCCCGGCCGTGGGCCGGACCGTACGGCCCACGCGAGCCGCAGCGCTACCGCGCCGCCGGCAGGACGACGTCGAAGCGGCAGCCGCCGGGGACGTTGCGGACCGCGGCGTGGCCCGCGTGGGCCTCGACGATGCCGCGGACGATGGCCAGGCCCAGGCCCGCGCCCGCCGGCGGCGTGCGGGCCTCGGAGCCGCGCCAGCCCGTGTCGAAGACGCGGGGGAGGTCCTCCTCGGAAATGCCGCCGCAGCCGTCCGTGACGGACAGCACGACGGTGTCCCTTTCCTCGTCCGTGCCCCGCCGCGCGGCCACCGCGACCGTGCCGTCGGCCGGGGTGTGGCGGATCGCGTTGACGAGGAGGTTGCCGAGGACGCGCGTCATCTCCTTGCCGTCGACCTCCACCGGGACCTCGGCCACCGTGTCGCCGACCAGGTGGACCCCGTGTTCGCGGGCCAACGGGCCCGCCCCGGCGAGCGCGTCGCCCACCAGGTCGTACACCGACATCCGGCTCGGGCTCAGCGGGAGCGCGCCCGCGTGGATGCGGGAGAGCTCGAAGAGGTCGCCGACCATGGAGTTGAGCCGGTCCACCTCGGTGCGGATCTGTCGGAAGTAGCGCTGCGGGTCCTCGGCCACGCCGTCCTCCAGCGCCTCCGCCATGGCCCGCAGCCCGGCCAGCGGGGTCCGCAGGTCGTGCGAGATCCAGGCGACGAGTTCCCGGCGGGAGGCGTCCAGCGCCCGCTCCCGCTCCCGTGACCGCGCGAGTTTCTCGCTCGTCGCGGCCAGCTCGCGCCCGAGTCCGGCCAGTTCGGCCGTGGCACCGCCGCCCGGGGCGGCGAAGCTGCCGCCTTCGCCGAAGGAACGGGCCGCCAGGGTCAGGGCGTTGCTGCGCGCCACCACCCACCGGCCCAGCAGCAGCGCCGTCGCGAGCGAGACCACGGCGGCCATCGCGCACACCGTCGTCACGACCGTCAGATCGTGGGGCGACAGGAACATCGCCCGGGCCACGGCGAGCGTCCCGGCGAGCATGGCAGCCACCGAGACCACGGCCACCACGGTCAGGGACACCGCGACCGAGCGGTGGCGCAGGGCCCGCAGCGCGAGGGCTCCCAGCAGTCCCGCGGCGGCCGCGCCCAGGAAGGCGAAGAGGGCGATCAGCAGGACGTCACGCACGGCCGCCCCCGCTCTCCCGGAGCTCCGCCGCCGGCTCGAAGCGGTAGCCGACGCCCCACACGGTCCGGATCAGCAGCGGGCGCGCCGGGTCGTCCTCGACCTTGCCGCGCAGGCGCCGTACGTGCACGGTGACCGTCGACAGGTCGCCGAACTCCCACCCCCACACCTCGCGCATCAGCTCCTCGCGGCCGCAGGCCTTCCCCGGGTGGCGCAGCAGATAGGACAGCAGGTCGAACTCGCGGAGCGTGAGGGCGAGTTCGGTGCCGTCCTTGGTGGCGCGGCGGCCCACCGGGTCGAGTTCCAGCCCGGCGGCGCGCAGCGGCGGCGCGGACGGGGGCCCGGAGCGCCCCGCGCGGGCGCGGCGCAGCACGGACTCCACCCGCAGGACCAGCTCCCGGGGGCTGAACGGCTTGGTCACGTAGTCGTCGGCACCGACCTCCAGCCCGAGGATGCGGTCGTCCTCGTCGCCGCGCGCCGTCAGCATGATGACCGCCACCGGCCCGCGCTCGCGCAACCGGCGGCACACCTCCAGGCCGTCCATGCCCGGCAGCATCAGGTCCAGCACCACGAGGTCGGGCCGGGCCGCGTCGGCCCGCTCCAGCGCGGCGGGGCCGTCCGCGGCCCGGTCGACGTCGAAACCGGCCCGGTCGAGATATCCCGTCACGATCTCGGCGACGGTCGGATCGTCGTCCACGACGAGGACGCGGGCGGGGGGTGGGGTCTGCATGCCGCAAGGGTCGCACCGTCGGGCGGCGCATGCCCGACGGGGTGGGTCCCACCAGGGCAGACGTCCTCCTTTCGTAAGAACCGGGGGCCGTGAGAACCGGGGCCCGGGGCGATCGCCCGCCGGTCAGGCCTGCGGCAGGCCCGGCCCCGCGCAGCGGACGTCCCCGGCCGGTACGGAGCCGTCGACGAGGTAGGCGGCGACCGTGTCGTCCACGCAGGCGTTGCCCCGGCTGGCGAAGACGCCGTGCGAGTAGTCGTCCGCCAGGGTCACCAGACGGGAGCCGGGCAGTTCGCGCCGCAGCCGCCGGGCGCCCTCGATCGGGGTGACCGGGTCGTGCGCGGAGGCGACCAGCAGGACGGGTGGCGTCGCCGGGCCGCCGAGCGGGGTGCGGCTCTGCGGGCGGTGGTGCCAGTACGCGCAGGCCGACGCCTCGATGCCGGTGACGACGGGGAGCGGGTCGAGCCGGCGCAGTGCGCGGAGGTCCGCGGTGACCCGGGCGGGCGTGGGTCCGGGGCCGTCCGCGCACTTCACGATGCGGTTCGCGGCCTCGTAGTTGCGGGACTCCGGGCTACCGAAGGGCGCCTTGGGGCGCAGCCCGTCGACCCCGCCGTCCCGCAGACGGGCGCGCAGCCCGTCGCCGAGCGGTGCCCAGCGCTCGGTGCGGCCGAGGGCCCGGTACACCGCGCGGTCGAACTCGGCCGGGCCGAAGCCGTCGGCCGGGTGGGCGGCCAGGGACGCCCGCACCCGCTCGTAGGCCGCGCGGACCTCGCGCGCGCTCCTGCCGAGTGCGAACCGGTCGTCATGGGCGGCCAGCCATTCCAGCAGGGTGTCGCGCTGCCGGAGCATCGCGCGGGCCTGGCGCAGGTCGAAGTCGTACCAGCTCTCGGGCCCGACGACGCTGTCGAGCACCATCGGTCCGGTCCGGTGGGGGAAGCGCGCCGCGTAGGCCGCGCCGAGGTAGCTGCCGTAGGAGACGCCGAGGAAGCCGATGCGCGCTTCGCCGAGCGCCGCCCGTATCGCGTCCATGTCCCGGGCCGTGGCCCCGGTCGACAGATGGGGCAGGGCCGGGCCCGCGCCGGCCGCGCAGTCGTCGGCGAGGCGGCGCAGCGCGTTCAGGTGGTCCCGCATCCCCGCCCGGCCGCGCGGGAGGGGATCGGCGGCGGGGGTGCGGAACAGGCCGCCCATGGCACCGCAGTCGGCGGGTGCGCTGCCGCCGACGCCGCGCGGGTCGAAGCCGATGACGTCGTAGGCGCGGCGGACCCGTTCGGGCAGCTTGGCGCGCTTGGTCACGGCGTAGGGGAGGCCCGAGCCGCCCGGCCCGCCGGGATTGACGAGCAGGACGCCCCGGCGTTCGGCGGGGGTGCCGGTGGCGCGGACCCGGGAGACGGCGATGCGCAGACGGGGGCCGTCGGGGTGGTGGTGGTCCAGCGGCACGCTCAGGGAGCCGCACTCGACGCGGGCGGGGGCGGGCGGGGCCGGTACCGACGCCGGGCAGGCGCCGAAGCGGATGCCGGAGTGCGGGGAGCGGGTGGCGGCGGGTGCGTCGGCGGCCCGTGCCGGGGCGGTGGGGGAGAGGACGGCGCTCGTCACGGCGAGGGCGCAGAGGAGACCGGGCAGGCGGGTGGGGCGGTTCACGTGGCTCGCAATCGAGGTGGGTGGGGCGCGGGTGGCTGATGGAACGACAGATGACAATGAAAACGATTATCGATAACGTGTGGGCTCAGTCAAGACGGGACCCGGGCCCCGAGGGCTCTCCTCGGCATGCCCCACCCCCGGACAGCGCCACCCCAAGGGAGAGTTGTGGGACATCTGCTGATGGTCGAGAGCTGGGTCGGATCGATGAGCAGACTCCTGCCACGGGCGATCCGCGAAGGCGGCCACGAGTTCACCTTCCTCACCCGCGACCTCCACCACTACCTGCGGACCGCCCCCGAGGGCACGGCCCACCCGCTGCTCGCCGCCCGCAACGTCGTCACCGCCGACACCAACGATCCGGACGCGCTGCTCCCGCACATCGAGCGGCTGCACTCCGCGCTGCGCTTCGACGGCGTCGTCACCTCCTGCGACTACTACCTCCCCACCGCCGCCGGGATCGCCGCCCACCTCGGCCTGCCCGGCCCCGCCGAGCGGGCCGTCGCCGCCGCCTGCCGCAAGGACGCCACCCGCCGCGCCCTCGCCGACGCCGGCCTGCCCGGCCCGCGCTTCGCGCTCTGCCCGGACTGGGCGGCCGCCGCCGGGGCGGCCCGCGACCTCGGCTACCCCCTCGTGTTCAAGCCCGTGGACCTGTGCGCCGGGATGTACGTACGCATGGTCGCCGACGAGACGGAGCTGGCCGGGGCCTACCGCGCCCTCGCCGACTTCCCCGTCAACGCCCGCGGCCAGCGACGCGACCCCGTCGTCCTGCTCGAGGAGCTGCTCGATGGCCCCGAAGTCAGCGTCGAGACCGTCTCGTTCGCCGGCACCGCGCACGTCGTCGGCGTCACCGACAAGAGCGTCGGCGGTGCGCCCGCGTTCATCGAGACGGGCCACATGTTCCCCGCCGACCTCCCCGAGGAGGCCGCCCGCGCCGCCGCGGACACCGCGCTGCGCGCCCTCGACGCCCTCGGGCTCGACGGCCTCGTCGCCCACACCGAGATCAAGCTCACCGAGGACGGCCCCCGCGTCGTCGAGGTCAATCCCCGCCCGGCCGGCAACCGCATCACCGAACTCGTCCGCCACGTCACCGGCATCGACCTCACCGCCGCCTGCGTGGACGTCGCCCTCGGTCTCAGGCCCGACCTGACCGTCCGCGCCACCGGGCTGCGCAGCGCCGCCATCGGCTTCCTCGTCCCCGAGGCCCCCGGCACGCTGGCGGGCATCGACGGAGCCGACGGCCTCGACGACGAACCCGGCGTGCTGGAAACCCACCTCGCCCACCCCGGCGCCACCGTGAAGGCGAGCGGCAGCAACAACGACTACCTCGGCCACGTCATGGCCGCCGACCCCGACGGGCCCGGCGCGCGCGGTCACGTCGAGCGGCTCCTGGCCGGCCTCGGCCCCCGGATGGTGCAGCCGTGACCGTGCCCGACATCCCGCTCGCCACCTCCCTTCCCGACCTCGAACAGCGCGTACGGGCGGGCGAGTTCGGCCCGCCCCCGCACGACGCTCGGATCAGCGTCGCCTTCACCACCAGCCAGGCGGTCCGCCACGACGGGCGCAGCGGCGGCTACCGCAACGAGGTGCTCAGCCTGCGCCTCGGCGAAGCCGTCGGCTCGTGCGCGGTCGAGCCGGGCGCGCTGCCCGCCGCCGCCATCGAGGAATGCGTCGGCGCGAGCGTCGCCACCCTCCTCGCCCACCCCGTCCAGGCCGTCCGGGTGGCCGCCCTGGACGCCTATCTGATGCACGTCGCCCCGCACACCCCCGCCAACGGCGCGAGCCCCTGGCCGCTGCCCGCCGGCAGCTCGCTGCGCAAGTCGCGGGCCCGGGCCCGCGGTGTCGTCGACCTGCTGGGCGACGCCCCCGGCCGCGTCCTCGTGGTCGGCGTCGTCAACTCCCTGCTGGAGGCCCTGCGGGCGCGGGGCGTCGACTACGTGCCCTGCGACCTCAAGGGCGGCACCACCGAGTGGGGCGAGCGCGTCCGTACCGACGCGCTCGCCGAACTCCCGGGCTGCGACGCCGTGCTCGCCTCCGGGATGACCCTCGGCAACGGCACCTTCGAGGCGCTGCGCGAGCACGCCGCCCGGCACGGCACGCCGCTCGTGATGTTCGCGCAGACGGGCAGCGCCGTCCTGCCGCGACTGCTCGGCGCGGGCGTCGGCGCGGTGTGCGCCGAGCCCTACCCCTTCTTCTGGCTCGACGGCGGACCCGGCGTGATCCACCGCTACGGAGGCACCCGATGACCCCCGCGCTGCTGGCCGCACCACCGGCCAACCGTGACCTCCTCGCCCTCCTCGGCCGCACCCCGCTCGCCCGCGTCACCGCCGAACTCCCCTTCCCCCACCCCGGGTTCTGGGCCAAGCTCGAAGGGCTCGGCGCCGGGGGCATGAAGGCCCGCGCCGCCGTGTCCATGCTCATGGGCGCCCGGGAGCGCGGTGAGCTCCTCCCCGGCGCACCCGTCGTCGAGTCCACCTCCGGGACGCTCGGCATCGGCCTCGCCTTCGCCGGACAGGCCCTCGGCCACCCCGTCGTCCTCATCGGCGACACCGAGCTGGAACCCTCGATGCGGCAGCTGCTGCGCGCCTACGGCGCCCGCCTCGAACTCGTCGACCGGCCGGCCCCCGAGGGCGGCTGGCAGGCCGCCCGGCTCGCCCGGCTGCGCCAGGTACTCGCGGCGCACCCCGGCGCGTACTGGCCCGACCAGTACAACAACCCCGACAACGTCGCCGGCTACGCCTCGCTCGCCGCCGAGCTGGCCGGGGCGCTCGACCACCTCGACATACTCGTCTGCAGCGTCGGCACGGGCGGACACAGCGCCGGTGTCGCCGCACCACTGCGCCGCCACTGGCCGGCGCTGCGGCTCATCGGCGTCGACGCCACCGGCTCGACCATCTTCGGCCAGCCCGCCCGGACCCGCCTCATGCGCGGCCTCGGCAGCAGCATCCACCCGCGCAACGTCGCCTACGACGCCTTCGACGAGGTCCACTGGGTCGGCCCCGCCGAGGCGGCCGGCGCCTGCCGGCGCCTGGCCCGCGCCAACTTCGTCAGCGGCGGCTGGAGCACCGGCGCCGTCGCACTCGTCGCGGCCTGGGCGGCCCGCGTCCACCCCGGCGCCGTCGTCGCCACGGTCTTCCCCGACGGCCCGCACCGCTACCTCGGCACGCTCTACGACGACGACTTCACCACCGCCCACGGCCTCGACCTCGCCGCCGCCGTCACCCGCCCCGTGCAGATCCCGCACCCCCGCGCGGCGGAGGCCACGGGCTGGGCGCGGTGCGCGACGGTGACCGACCCGGCACCCGGCACCCCCTGCGGAGGCACCCCGTGAAGAGCACCCTGCACACCACGCGCCTGACGCTCGCCGAGCCGCTGCGCATCTCCCGGTCCGTCATGGACGCCCGGGACGCCGTGTGGCTGTCCGTCGAGCACGGCGGGGCGCGCGGCCACGGCGAGGCCGTGGCCAGCGTGTACTACGGGCTGGACACCGACACCCTCGGGCGGCTGCTGCGCGAGGCGGCGGTGGAACTCGGGCGGTTCGCCGAGCCGGAGAGCGCGCTGGAGGCGTCCCGGGACGGCGGACTGCTGCCCCACGACACCCCGCCCGCGGTACGCGCCGCCGTCGACTCGGCCCTGCTCGACCTCGTCGGCAAGCGCGCGGGCACCCCCGTCCACCGACTGCTCGGCGCCCAGGCCCCGCCCGCCGCCGCGACCGCCCGCACCATCGGGATCACCTCGCCGGTACGGGCCGCCCTGCGGGCCCGCTGCCTGGCGGACAGCGGCTTCACCGTCATCAAGGTCAAGGGCGGCTCGCCGGACCCCGCCGACGACCTCGCGCGGGTGCGGGCCGTACGCGAGGGAGCCCCCCACGCGCGGCTCCTCCTCGACCCCAACGGCGCCTGGACCACCGCCGAAGCGGAGCGACTGCTGCCGCGCTTCGCCGAACTCGGCGTCGAGGCCGTGGAGCAACCCACCGCCCCCGGCGACCCCGAGGCGCTCGCCCGCCTCGCGCGGACCTCACCGCTGCCCCTCATCGCCGACGAGGACGCCGTCGGCCTCGACGACGCGCGCCGCCTCGCCGGACGGGTGCACGGCGTCAACGTCAAGCTCGCCAAGTGCGGCGGCCCCCACGCCGCGCTGCGCATCGCCGAGGCGCTGGAGGGCAGCGGCACCGACCTCATGCTCGGCTGTCTGACGGCGAGTTCGCTCGGCATCGCCCCCGCCGTCCACCTCGCCGACCGGGCCCGCTGGGTCGACCTCGACGGCCACCTGCTGCTCGCCCACGACCCCTGGCAGGGCATCGGCGGCACCGACGGGACCGTACGGGCGGCCGACCGCGCCGGGCTCGGCGTGCGCCGGGCCGAGCCCGGCCCCGCCCCCGAGTCCGAAGCCACGACCACCACGGGCACGCCCGCCCCCGGCATACCCGGCCCCTCCAAGGAGACACCGCACCGTGCGCACGTGGCATGAGATACGCGGCTTCCCGCTCGCGATCCGCCTTCTGCTGGTCAACCAGCTCGGCGTCAACACCGGCTTCTATCTGCTCATCCCCTATCTCGCCACCCACCTCGGCCAGGACCTCGGCATGTCCGCGGCCGTCGTCGGCATCGTCCTCGGTGTCCGCAACCTCAGCCAGCAGGGCCTGTTCATCGTCGGCGGCTCGGCCGCCGACCGGCTCGGGGCGCGCGGCGTCATCATCACCGGATGCGCGCTGCGCACCGTCGGCTTCGCCCTCTTCGCGCTCGGCGACGGACTGCCGGTGCTGCTCGCCGCATCCGTCCTCAGCGGACTCGCGGGGGCCCTGTTCAACCCGGCCGTGCGGGCCTATCTCGCGCAGGAGGCGGGGGAGCGCAAGGCGGAGGCGTTCGCCCTGTTCAACGTCTTCGCGACGACCGGGGCCCTCGTCGGCCCCCTGCTCGGCAGCGCCCTGCTGCTCGTCGACTTCCGTGCCTCGGCGCTCACGGCCGCCGGCATCTTCGCCCTGCTGACCGTCGCCCAGGCACTCGTCCTGCCCGCCCGCGAGGTGACGCCCACCGGCGGCAGTGTGCTCGCCGACTGGCGTGAAGTCCTCTCCAACCGTGCCTTCCTGGCGTTCTCGCTCGCCATGGTCGGCATGTTCACCATGGAGAACCAGCTCTACCTCCTGCTGCCCGACGGCGCCCGCCGGGCCACCGGCTGGGACGGCGCGGCCGGGATCGTCTTCCTCGTCGGCACCCTCACCAACCTGGGCCTGCAACTGCGCGTCACCCGCGCGCTCAAGGACCGGGGCAGCCGGGCGGCATGGATCGGCGCGGGGCTCGCCCTCATGGGACTCGCGTTCCTGCCGCCCATGGCCGTGGCGGGAGCCGCGGAGCCAGGCGGCGCGGCCCGGGCGGCCCTCGGACTGCTGCCGGTGCTGGGCGGGGCACTGCTGCTGTACCTCGGGGTGATGGTGGCGCAGCCGTTCGTGATGGAACTGATCCCCGCGTTCGGCCGCCCCGAGCTGACCGGCACCTACTTCGGGATCTTCTACGTCGTCTCCGGCATCGCCGCGGCCGTGGGCAACACCGTCGTCGGCTGGGCGATGGACGCGGGCGGGCGCGGCGGGGCCGCGTGGCTGCCGTGGGCCTGCTGCCTCGCCCTCGGACTCGCGTCGGCGGGCGGTGTCGCCTGGCTGCACCGGCTGCGCGCCCTGCCGCCGCGGCCCGTGGGAGCCACACGATGACCGACGCGAACCTCCTCACCGACCACCCCGCGCTGTACGAGGCCAGATTCCCCGACCCCGGCCACCTGGCCGCGCGCTGGGCCGCGCACTGCCTGCGCTCCCACACCGCCGGGCCCCGCGTCCTGGACCTCGGCTGCGGTACGGGCCGTGACGCGGCATGGTTGCACCGGGCCGGGTACGACGTCACCGGCGCGGACCTGTCCGACGCGATGCTCGCCCACGCCCGCGCCCACCACCCGGGCCCGGAGTACGTCCGCGCCGACCTGCGCGGCTTCGACCTCGGCGCGAAGGCGTTCGACGCCGTGGTCTGCCTGGACAGCGCCCTGCTGTACTGCCACACCAACGACGACCTCGACGGGCTGCTGGCCTCGTGCCGGCGGGCGCTGGCGCCGGGCGGGCTGCTCGTCGCGGAGATGCGCAACGGGGCGTTCTTCCTGGGCGGTACGGAGCTGCTGGACGCGCCGGCGACCGGTTCGTTCACGTGGCAGGGCACGACGTACCGCCACGTCACGAGGCTGCGCGTCGACCGGGCCGCGCAGCTGTTGTGCCGGCGCCGCGTCTGGACGACCGACGACGGGGCGCCACCGGTGGAGCAACGCTCCGCCTGGCGGCTGCTGTTCCCCCAGGAACTGCGGTACGCGCTGGCCGCGCACGGCTTCACGGTGCTGGAGCTGCACGACGGCCCCGGGCCGCGGACGGAGCCGGCGTGGCGGTCCGGCGGCCCGGCCCCGACGGGCGGTGCGGACGGCGACCGCCTGCACGTGGTGGCCCGCCGGACCTGACCGGGGGCTCCGCCCCCGGACCCCCGGTCCTCAATCGCCGGACGGGCTCATGTGTCGCCCGGACCGGCGGTGAAATCCAGCCCGTCCGGCGATTGAGGACACCCACAGTCACCCACCACCAGGAGCACCCATGCACGATTACCCAGGCCTCCACCGCCGCGGCTTCCTCGCCGCGACCGGCGGCGCAGCCGCAGCGCTCACCCTCGCCGGGTGCGGCGGCGGACCCGCCCTCAAGTCCGGCAAGGACCAGGGCGGCAAGCCCAGGCGCGGCGGCCGCCTCCGGGCCGCCTTCGCCGGTGGTGGCGCCGCCGAGACGCTCGACCCGCACCTCAGCAACCTCTTCGTCGACGCCGCCCGCGCCAAGGCGCTGTTCGACAAGCTCGCCGACTACGGCTCCGACATGTCCGCCCGGCCGCGCCTCGCCACCCGCTGGGAGCCGAACTCCGGGCTCGACCGCTGGACGGTCACCCTGCGCGAGGCGGTCTTCCACGACGGCAAGCCCGTCACCGCCGAGGACGTGCTCTACAGCTACCGCCGCATCGCCGACCCCAAGAAGGCGTACCGGGCCAAGGCGTCCCTGGAACCCGTCGACCTCGCCGAGAGCCGCGCGGTCGACGCCCGTACCGTCGAGTTCCGGCTGAAGCGGCCGACGGCCGAATTCCCCAATGTGCTGGCCGCGTTCGGCGCGTACATCGTCCCCAAGGGCACCGAGCGCTTCGACAAGCCGGTCGGCTCGGGCCCGTTCCGCTTCGTGTCCTTCGCACCCGGCCGCTCCGCGGTCTTCCGCCGCAACGACGCCTACTGGGAGGGCGCCCCCCACCTGGACGAAATCGAGTTCGTCGTCGCGGGTGAGGAATCCGCGCGGGTGAACGCCCTGCTCGGCGGCCAGGTCGAGTACGCGCACGAACTGAATCCGACCACCGCCCGTGCCCACGAAGGGAAGGGGCAGGTCGAGATCGTACGGTTGCGCAACAGCGCCATGCAGGGCTTCGCGATGAAGACCGACCGGGCACCGTTCGACGACCCGCAGGTGCGGGAGGCGTTCTTCCTCATCGCCGACCGGGCGGAACTCGTCAAGGGGGCGCTGTCCGGGGCCGGGGAGGTCGGCAACGACCTCTTCGGCAAGGGCTACACCCACTACGCGGCCGGGCTGCCGCAGCGCACCCAGGACCTCGACCGCGCCCGTCATCTGCTCAAGCGGGCGGGGGCGGAGGACCTGCGGGTCACCCTCGACACCTCGCCGGTCGCCGCCGGCTTCGTCGAGGCCGCCGGGATCTTCCGCGACCAGGCCGAGAAGGCGGGCGTCACGATCGAGGTGAAGACCGGCAACAAGGACAGCTACTGGAAGGACATCCTCGACTCCGGCACCCTGTCCAGCTACCGCTCCGGCGCCATGCCCATCGAGTCGCACATCTCCCAGCGGCTGCTCACCGACTCCACCACCAACGCCACGCACTGGCGGCACAAGGACTTCGACGCCCTCTACCAGCGCCTCCAGTCGACGAAGAACACCTCCGAGCGCAACGCCCTCTACGAGCGGATGCAGCGCAGGCTGCACGCCGAGGGCGGGTTCCTCGTGTGGGGGTTCGCCGACTGGATCGTCGGCACCGCCCGCAGGGTGCGGGGCGTCGCCGGCGACGCCCCGGCCAACACGCTGGACTGGGCCCGCTTCGACACCGTGTGGCTGGCGTGACCGCTGCCCCGCCCGGGCCCGCGGGGGCGTCCCCGTGGCGCTCCTGGGCCGCCCGGCGGCTGCTGCTCGGCCTCGCACAGACCGCGGCCGTGGTGCTGCTCGTCTTCGTGCTCACCGAGGCACTGCCGGGCGACGCGGCCGTGGCGCTGGCGGGCGACGACCCCGACCCGGCCCGGATCGCCGCGATCCGTGAGGCGCTGCACCTGGACCGGCCCGCCCACGAACGCCTCGCGGACTGGACCACCGGCCTGCTCCACGGGGACCTCGGGGTCTCGCTCGCCTCCGGACGCCCCGTCACCTCCGCCCTCGCCGACGGCTTCGGGCCCACGCTGCTGCTGGCCGCGCTCACCGTGACGCTGCTGGTACCCCTCGGCGTCGGCCTCGGTGTGCTGGGTGCCCGGCGCGAGGGCGGGCCCGTGGACCGGGCCGTCAGCTCGCTGACGCTCGCGGTGTACGCGGTGCCCGAATTCGCCTTCGGGGTACTGCTGGTGACCGTCTTCGCGCTGCGCCTGGGCTGGCTGCCGCCGACCGCCGTCGGCTACGGCACCGACCTGCTCGCCCACCCGGCGGTGCTGGTCCTGCCCGTCCTGGTGCTGCTGGCCCGCCCGGTGTGCTCCCTCAGCCGGCTCGTACGGGCCGGCATGATCGACGCGCTGGCCGCGCCGTACACCGCCCAGGCCCGCCGGTACGGCGTCTCCGGCGCCCGCGTCCGCTACGCCCACGCCCTGCCCAACGCCGTCGCCCCCGCCGCCCAGCAACTCGCCCGGACCGTCGACTGGCTGCTCAGCGGTGTGATCGTCGTCGAGGCGCTGTTCGTCGTCCCCGGCCTCGGCACGGTCCTCATGGACGCGGTCGCGGCCCGCGACGTCCCCGTGGTGCAGGGCCTCGCGGTGGTCTTCGGCCTCGTCGCCGTCGTGCTCAACCTGGCGGCCGACCTGGTCGCGCGCCGCTTCGCCCCCCGGTCGGGGGTGGCGGCGTGAGGCACCACCGCTTTCTGTCCGGCGCGGTCATCGTGGGGATCCCGCTGCTCCTCGCCCTGCTGGGCCCCTGGTTCGCGGGCGAGGCGGGCGCGCGCGGCACGTCCTTCACCCTCGGCGACGGGCACCGGCTCGGCACGGACTTCGTGGGCCGGGACGTGTGGCGCCAGGTGCTGCTCGGCGGCCGGTCCGTCGTTCTCGTGTCGCTCACGGCGACGGCACTGGCGTACGCGGTGGCCCTGCCGGTGGGTCTCACGGCCGCGCTCACCCACCGGCCGTGGCTGGAGGAGGCCCTGATGCGCCCCCTGGATGTGCTGCTGGCCGTCCCCTCACTGCTTCTCGTGCTCCTGGTCGCGACGGCCCTGCAACCGGGGACCACCGGGCTCGCGTTGCTCGTGGCACTCGTCACCGTGCCCGACGCGGCACGGATCGTCCGGGCGCAGGCCGCCGAGGCCGCGTCCCGCCCCGCCGTCGAGGCCCTGCGCATGCAGGGCGAGACCTGGTGGCGGATGGCCGCCGGGTACGTCGGGCGCTCGATGGCGCGCACGCTCGCCGCCGACGCGGGCGTCCGGCTGACGGGCGCGCTGTACCTGGTCGCGACGGCCGCGTTCCTGGGGGTGGGCGTCGAAGCGGACACCGCCGACTGGGCGGTGATGGTCGACCGCAACCGCACCGGACTGTTCGTGGCGCCGTGGGCGGTGGTGGTCCCCGCAACGCTGATCGTGGCCCTGTCCGTCGGAACGAATCTGCTGTTCGACGCGGGGCTGGCCAAAAGGAGAGGACGGTCATGAGCAAGGCGGCGAACGGACCCGGTCCCGGGGCGGAGATCCGAGGACTCCGGGTCGAGATCGACGGCCGCGCCGTCGTCGACGGCGTGGACCTGACGGCCCGGCCCGGCCGGGTCACGGCGCTCGTCGGGGCGTCCGGCAGCGGAAAGACGACGACGGGCCTCGCGCTGCTCGGCGAGTACCCGGCGGGTGCGCGGGTCACGGGTGACGTACGGGTCGCCGAGGGGCTCGTGGGGTACGTACCCCAGCACCCGGCGTCCGTCCTGAACCCGGCCCGCCGCGTCGGCGCCCTCCTGCGCGACATCGCCCGTGACCGCGTCCGCTCCCTGCCCCGCCGGGCACGCGGCGCGGCGGCGCGCGAGCGCGTGCTGGCGGCCCTCGCGTCGGCACAACTCCCCGACGGCCGGTCGGTCCTGGCGCGCTACCCGCACCAGCTCTCGGGCGGCCAGCAACAGCGCGTGGTGCTGGCCCAGGCCCTCCTGCTGGGCGCCCGCGTGGTGGTCGCGGACGAACCGACCACGGGCCAGGACGCCCTCACCAAGCGCCGGATCGTCGCCGAGCTGGCCGCGGTCGCCGGGCAGGGCATCGCGGTCGTGCTGCTCAGCCACGACCTGGCCGTGGTGCGCGAGCTGGCCGACGAGGTGCTGGTGATGAGGGAGGGGCGGGTGATCGAGTCGGGGGCGGTGGAGGACGTGTGGGCCGCGCCCCGGCATCCATGGACGCGTGAGCTCTTGTACGGGGAGGAGAAGGCGGCGTCGGCGCCTCGGGACGCCGCCGGTACGCCGCCGCCTGTGTCGTCGGGGCCTCCGCTGCTCGCCGCGTCAGGCGTCACCGCGCGCCACCGCGGCACCGGTGATCTGCTCCGCGGCGCCTCCCTGACGCTCCGCGCGGGCGAGTGCCTGGCCGTCGTGGGCCGCTCCGGCAGCGGCAAGACCACCCTGGCCCGGTGCCTCGCCGGGCTCCACTCCACGTACGACGGGGTCGTGAGCCTCGACGGCTCCCCCCTGCCCCGCAGCCTGCGGCGCCGCAGCCGGGCCCAACTGGCGGCGGTGCAGTACGTCTTCCAGGACGCGCGGGCCGCCTTCGACGAGTACCGGCCCGTGCTGGACCAGGTGGCCCGTACGGCCGTACGGCTGCGCGGCATCGGGCCGCGCGCGGCCGAGGAGGAGGCCCGCGCGCTCCTCGCCAGGGTGGGGCTGAGCGAGGAACACGCCCGGCGGCCGCCCGGCCGGCTCTCCGGGGGCGAACTCCAGCGCGCCGCACTCGCACGGGCACTGCTCGCCCGGCCCCGGGTGCTGATCTGCGACGAGATCACCTCCGGCCTCGACACGGTCACCCGCCGCGGCATCCTCCGGCTGCTGACCGACCTGACCCGCGAGGCGGACGGCCCGGCGCTCGTCCTCGTCACCCACGACCTGGACACGGCGGCCCTCGCGACCCGCATCGCGGTCCTGGACGGCGGCGAGATCGTCGAACAGGGCGACGCGACGCGGGTGCTGGCGGCTCCTCGCCACGGGTTCACTCGCGCGTTGACGGAAGCGGACTCGTCGGCCCGCACGGGCTCGGGCGCGGCGCGCCCGTAGCGGCGCCCAAGGCGCCCGGTGCCCGACCGGCTCTCCGCGCCGACCGTGGCCATCGCGGCCTACCCGCGCGGCGCTCCGGCTGACACCCCAGGCAGTGGGGCACGCCCGGCCGCACGGTATTCGGCCAGGTCCGATGGCTTTGTGCCATTCGCTGACAACCCGCTTACAACATCATTGGGGCCCCGGTACACAAGAAGGCTGGGGTGGCGCCTTGCCACCCACACTGGAATGTCGGTCAGGTGTGCAGGGGGGGCGTAGGCAGTTGCTGACCATCAACGTGGCTGTGCTGCTCGCGGTCATCGTCTTCTTCCGGCTGCGCCGGCGTACGGAGGCCCGTAGCCGCTTCGACGAGAAGATGACCGTCGTCATCGTCCTGGCGCTGGGCGTCCTGCTCGCTCCCACCCCGGTCGGTCAGGGAATCCTGGAGATCCTGGGTCAGCTCGCCAGCGGCGTCACGCAGGCCAGCCGATGAGCCCCCGCGCCCGTAAAGGGCGGGCGGCGACGACCAGGCGCCCGCCGGCGCGGCGGCGTACCCGGAGGCCGGGCAAGCGGCGGCAACACGCGGGCGACCGGCTGATCGGTCTCCTCGTGGCCGCGGCCTTGGCCGTTGGCCTGGTGGTGGCGGTCGTCGGCTGGCTGCTGGCCCACTGGTGGATCCTGATCGTCGTCGGCGCGCTCGCGGTGATGACCGGCGGCGGCCGGCTCTACCAGAAGCAGCAGAGGGCCCGGTGGGAGGCGGTACGCGCGCAGGGCCTGCGGTACGGCCTGCCTCAGCTGGACGCCCTGCACCATTCCAGGTTCGAGGACGCGGTGCGGGACCTGATGCGCCGTGACGGTTGCCCGGACGCGGTCCGGGTCGGGGGCGGCGGGGACCTGGGCGCTGATGTGAAGGCCACCGACCCCTACGGGCGGCGCTGGGTGATCCAGTGCAAACACCGCCGCAACGGTCTCGCCGGCTCCGCGGTCGGCACGCCGGATCTCCAGGTCCTCAACGGCACCGCCCGTCAGGTCCACGGCGCCGACGTCGCGGTGATGGTGACGAACGGCCGGGTGACCGCGCCCGCCGTGGCCTTCGCCAAGCAGCAACGCCTCCATGTGGTCGACCGCCACACCCTCGCCGTGTGGGCATCCGGCTCGCACTCCTTATGGGAACTGCTCCGAGCCCTCCCGCCGCCTCGCAAACCGACCGCCCTCTCCTGAGCAGCCCGCGACTGCGGGCTGCCTCTGCACGGTCCGGGTCCTGCCCGACATCACCGTCCCCGGCCGTCGGCGACACCAGGCCTCACATGGAGTCCGCAGCCTTGGCGGGGGACACTCCAACGGGTACGTGCCGGCATTGACCATCGTCGGATCCTCTCCCACTGCCTGCCCCGGCGTCATGGCCCGGTCGCTATCCGTAGAGCGCCCGCAAGGGGCCCCCGGGCCCGACCGGGCGCGATCAGCGAAGTCCGCTCGGCAGAGGCAGCACTCGGCGAGTACGGGGAAGCCGCTTCCCTCGCAGGTCGGCAGGAGGGATTCGGCGAGGCCACAGCGAGTGCGGCGACGGTGCGGGCGTCAGCCTTCTGCGGCTGGACGTACGGGGCGAGCTCCGTTCAGTACGGAGTCGAGCAGGCCGGGGAACAGGACGTCCAGGTCGTCGCGGCGAAGCCGCACCAGCCTGGACCGGCCCTTGACGGTGGTCCAGGTGACGCCCGCCTCGCGCAGCACCCGGTAGTGGTGGGACAGCGTTGTCTGGTGAACGTCCAGGTCGCTGCCGATGGCGTTGCAGCTCTCCTCGCCGGTCCCGGCGAGTCGTTGGACGATCTCCAGCCGCACCGGATCAGCGAGCGCACGTAGCACCTCCACCATGAATCGCTCCCGACCCTGATTCTGCTGGCCTGGGGCGTCGGCGTCTTGGCCGGGAACATCGCCGCCGGGCGCCTGGTCGACCGCCACGACTCCGCGCGCGTCCTCACCGGCGCCCTCGCACTCGGGGCTCTCGCTCTGCTGCTGACCCCGCCGGCGACCCGAGCCCTCGCCGCCGCCCTGGTCTGGGCCGTGGTCTGGGGTGTGACCGTCGGCGTCATCGTCGTCCCCCAGCAGCACCGGCTCATCTCCCTCAGCCCCGCCGGCGCAGGAGGGGTTCGGGCTTGCCCCGGCCGAACTGGGGCTGGTGGCCGCCGGCGTAACTGCCCTCACCCTCCTATGGCACCTGGGAACCACGCGTCGCTCCGCCACGGCCGCGCCCATGACAGCGTCGCCGACCTTGGCCAACCCCGCGAGTGCTGACACCGGTGCGGCAGGGGCCCGTCACATCGGGAGGGAGAGCAGGCGCACTGGCCCCGAAGGCCAGTGCGCCTTGTCGCGCAGGGGCGTCACCATGGTCCGCAGCGGCATGGTCACCAAGCGGGTTTCCGGTTGTTCGACGAGCACGTCCTTGTCGAGCGGGTGCCATCCGAGGCGCTGGTACAGCGGCACGAGGGGAGGCCGGCAGAACAGGAGTGCGTGCTGAGGACCCATCGTGCGAGCGTGGTCGAGTGCTGCTGTGACGACGAGCCGAGCCAGCCCCTGGCCTTGCATGTCGGGTGCGACGGCCACCCCGCCGACGCCCACCACCTCGGTCCGGGTGTCGCCGATCGCAACAGGCAGCCGTAGGAGGCCGGCGTGTGCCACCAGCCGGTCGCCGTGTCTGATGCCGAAGTGTTCTTCTTTGGGCAGCCAGGTCAGACCCGCCGCGGCAACACCGAAGGGATCGTCGCCGTCGCCGAGGATCTCGTCCTGCTCCGTCTTCGTGTACCGAGGGAGCCGCACTACAGCCGGTGCTGCAAAGGATTGGTTGTGAGACATCCCCACATGATGATCTCTCCTCCGAGGACCGGCCAAGCGATTGCTCAGCCGATCATCGAGAAAGAGCCCGGTGCGAGGTCAGCCCGCGGCGATGGCCTGGCGCGCGCCGGCGGCCCGGGCCGTGCTGCCCGCCCCGCGCCCGGCCGCCGTCGTTCCCGCGCCGGAGACGGAGGCCGCCTGCGGCGGGCTCGTGTCCGCCGCCCCCGACGGCGTACAGGCGTATCGGCGCACCATCCGCGCCGGCGCCGGGCGGACCACCCGAAGGGCCCGAACGGTTCGAAGGGGCCGAAGTCTCGCAAATTCCTTAGTTCCGTTCGTGTTTCGCTGGCTGTTGCTGTTCCGAGGGGGGATCGTGACCAGCGCCGGTGAGGCGTCGACGCCCCTTCTCTGCGCCGTCGAGAAAGGGGAGCGGATGTCCACGCGCGCGTTGACCACCGGAGCGTCCGACGACGAGGTGCCCGACCTCCTGGACAAAGCATGGGGACTGTTATGACGACCGACACCGTCGCCGGGCCCCATCGTGGTACGGACGGCGGACAGCCGCCGTTCTGCGTCCTGCTGGGCCCCGACCATGCCGGAAAGTCCACGGTGCTGGCCGAATTGGGCCGGGAGGCTCCGGCATGGCGGACGCTGTCCGTCGACGGAACGCTGCTGGCCCCCGAGCACGCCTTGCTCAACCGGCTGCGACGGGAGCTCGTCCGGGAGGTCGCGCCCAACGGGCAGGCATGGTCGGCGGATTTTCTCACCACCATGGTGCAGACGGCCGTCGTCCATCTCCGCGACGAGCTGCTGCGCTCCGATCCCCGGGTGCCCGCCGTCGTCGACTCGTACTACTACAAGTACCTCGCCAAATGCCGGCTGGCCGGGGCGGCGGACCACAACCCCATGTTCGCCTGGTGGCGTTCTTTTCCCCGGCCACGTCATGTGATCTACCTGGATGTGACGCCCGAGACGGCCTGGCAGCGCTGCCGTGAGGGCGCCGACCTCAACCCGCTGGAGTACTACGGCCCGCAGCCCCGCCGGGACGAGTTCCACCGGTACCAGACGGACCTCGCCAAGGCCATGTGGGACGAAATCCGGGACCTGCCGGTGACCGTCGTCGAGGAACAGAACGACCCCGTGCACACCGCCGAATCCATACGGAGAGTGCTTGTCGATGAGCTTGGCTGAATCCTGGGCGGACCCGGGCCGGGTGCGCCGCTATCGAGAGCGGGTCCTCACCGAACGCGCCCGGCTGCGCTCCGCCTTCGCCGACCCCGAAGGCCACCAGCGCGCTGTCCTGGCCGACCTCCTGGAATTCAATTCCGGCACCGAATACGGGAAACGGCACGGCTTCGGCGCCATCCGCACCCTGGACGACTACCGCAAAGCCGTCCCGGTGCAGACGTACGCGGACCTGGAGCCCTGGATCGAGCGCGCCGCGGCAGGCGAGACCGGTGTCCTCACGGCCGATCAGCCCGCCGTGTTCTTCACCAGCAGCGGCAGCACCGGTGCCCACAAGAAGATCCCGGTCACGCCGCGCTTCATGCGCACCACGTTCTTCCCCTTCTATTACGCGGCGTGGGCGCCGCTCATCGAGCATTTCCCGGACGTCCTCCAGCACCCCGGCGCCGTTCTCAACCTCAAGCACGACCCGCTGGCGGCCCCGCCCACCACCGCCTCCGGCCGCCCTCACGTGGGCGCGAGCCAGGTGGACTTCGGCGAGAGGTTCGGTGAGCCGCTTTCCGCCGAACCCGGTACCGGCGCCCCCTGGGCGACCTTGCCGGTCCCCGTCGAAGCGGGCGAGCACCTGGAGAAGATGTATCTGCGGCTCCGCCTCGCCGTGGAGAACGACGTCCGCTGCGTGATCGGCATCAACCCGGCCATGGTCGCCGCCCTGCCGTACCAGCTGAACCTGTGGTGGCCGCGGATCGTCAAGGAGATCCGCGACGGCACCCTGGGCGGGCATCCCCACGGCGCGCCCGACCCGGAGCGCGCGGCAGCGCTCGACCGGCTCGCCGAGCGCCACGGCACCGTCCGCCCGTCGCACATCTGGCCCCGGATGCGCGCCATCTTCTGCTGGACCACCGGCCTGGCCAGGCTTTATCTGCCCAGGCTCCGCGAACAGTTCGGCCCCGGCGTGACCGTGCTGCCCGCGCCCGTGGCCGCCTCCGAGGGACCCGTCGGCGTGGCCCTGGACCGGCACCCCTCCGCCGGCAGCCTGGTCGTCACCGCCTCGGTGTACGAGTTCGCCGACGCCGACGAGGACCTCGCCCCGGACACGGCGACCCTCGGGCCGCACGAGCTGGAACCGGGCCGCGACTACCACGTCGTCTTCAGCCACGTCGGCGGGCTCTACCGCTACGCCGTCGGCGACGTGGTCCGTGTCGTGGACCACGACGGGGGAGTGCCCCGCCTGGAGTACACCGGCCGCGGCAACCGCTCCGACCACGCGGGAGAGCGGCTGCGCGACGCCCAGGTCGTCCGGGCCGTCGAGACCGCCCTGCGCGCGGGCGGCCTCGAACTGCACAACGTCGCCTGCCGCGTCGACCGGTCGCGCTACGAGTTCGCGGTCGCCCCGCGCACCCCCTGGAACGACGAGGAACGCGAACGCTTCACCGCACGCCTCGACGACGCCCTGCGCGGCGAGTCCGCCGGATACCGGCAGGCGCGGGACGGGAACCGGCTCGGGGCGCCGTCCCTGCTGTGCCTCGACGCGGACGCCTTCCTGCGCGACTGGCAGCGGACCGTCGCCGTCGGCACCCGGCCCACCCAGGTCAAGGACCGGCTGTTCCGGCAGGACCCGGAGCAGTGGGCCCGGCTGACCGAAGGCACGCCCACGTCCAACGAACCTTTGGGGAGAAACGAACCGTGACCGCACTGCACGACCCCGTCGAGCGCACCGCGCTCCTCACCGCCGCCCTCCGCGCCGTGGAGACCCGACGGGAGGACCGGCTCTACGAGGACCCCTACGCCGCGACCCTGTGCGGCGACACCGGCATGGCCCTGCTCGGCGAGGTGCGCGCCGCGGCCGTGACGCCCGGTGAGGACGGCACGCTGCCGAGCACCCCCGACTACAACGCCATCCGCACCCGGTTCCTCGACGACCTCCTCCAGCGGGCCGCGGCCGCCCCGGGGACGACCCAGATCGTGCTCGCCCCCGCCGGCCTGGACTCGCGCGCCCACCGCCTCGACTGGCCCGGCCACGTCCGGTGGTTCGAGCTCGACCGCCCGGCGGTGCTCGGCCACAAGAGGCGGCTGCTGGGGGCCGAGACGCCGCGCGTCGACCGGCGCGAGGTCGCCGTCGACCTCACCTCGCCCGACTGGGAGCGGGATCTGCGGGAGGCCGGGTACGACCCGGCCGTCCCCTCGGTCTGGCTGGTCGAGGGGCTGCTCTACTACCTGCCCGGGAACGAGGTCGACCGGGTGCTGGGGCGTATCGCCGCGATCTCGGCGCCGGGCAGCACCATCGCCGCCGACCTCGTCAACGAAGCCGCCCTCACCCAGCCCCATATGAAGGGTCTCCTCGACGTCTTCGCCGGCTGGGGCTGCCCCTGGATCTCCGGCACGGACGATCCCGAGGCGCTCTTCGCACGCCACGGCTACGAGGTGCGGGCGGTGCAGCCGGGCGAGGAGGGAGCCGACTTCGGGCGCTGGCCCGACCGGGTGGTCCCGCGGTCGGAGCCCGGGGTCAGCCGGGTGTTCTTCGTCCACGGCCGGAAGCGCTGACATGCGCGTCTCTCCCATGACCCGGGCGCCGGAGGCGGGGGCGCCCGCCGGTCGGCCCCGGGTCCTCCTGGCGCCCGTCACCATCACCCCGTCCAAGCCGCTGACCCCCAGCCACCTCAAGGGGCTGCTGTGGACGGACGTGATGTTCCGGGCCACCCGGCGACTCGCCGACGTCACCTACCGTTGCAGCCACACCACCTATCACCTCTGCGAACAGACCCTGGCCTTCTGGGAGTTCCTCGACCGGACCCAGGGCGACCGCGGCTACGGCGACGCCACCGAGGAGGACATCGGCCGGCTCTACGTCGCCTTCCGCGCCGAGGAGGGCCGGGCACCGGCCGAGGACCTGCGGTACTACGCGGCCGCCGTCGAGGACGGATGGGTGCACCCCGCGGGCGAACGCGTCCTGCGGCTGTGGACCGGGCAGTACGCGGAGCTCGGCCTGCACGACCCGGGACTGCTGCGCCACCAGCCACCCGGGTACGACCTCGACACGGCCCTCGAACGGCTCGACGCCCTGGGGATGTGCCTGGACCAGCGGACGCTCGGCGGTCCCGTCCACCTCGACCTCACCCGCTTCGGTCTGCCGCTGCGGCAACTGGTGACCACCGACGGACGTCCCAACTACCTGGCCTGCGCCCTGCGTGAGCTCATGCCGCTGGCGCCGGAATTCGACGAGGTGGTGCTGCTCTACGACACCGAACTCGACTCCGACTACCAGCAACTGGCGCGCGTCCTGACCGCCCTGGGGCCGAGCGTCCGCCGCGTGCCCATCGGGCGGGTACCCATCGACGGCCGGATCCGCTCGGCCCGCCACGGCGGCTGGCACGACACCCACGCCCGGGCCCTCCTGGACCGTGCGCGCGCCGACCACGGCGAGGCCGCCGTCCGGCTGGGCATGCGGCTGTACTTCATCGCCGTGCTCGGCCCGGGACAGCAGCAGTCCTTCCGCGCCGACCTGCTCCGGCAGTGCCTGCGCCGGGCCGAGCGGATGATCGCCTCCGCGGGCCCGGCCGTGGACGGGACCGGCACCGAGCCGCTGGCGCGCCACCGCGGTGATCACCTCCACGTCAATCCCTACCGGCTGACGTCGAGCCTGCTGGGCACCCGGCGCCCGGCACCCGGCCTCGACCTGCTCTCGGGGGTGTTCCTGTGAACCCGGTCCAGCACCACCTGCGCGAGGCCGCGGCGGCCCGGCTCACCGCCGTACGCCCCGATCTCGCGGGCCGGCACGACCTGGCCACCCTCGACGGGCTGCTGGCCGCGCGTGCCGACGTCGCGGCGGCCGACGGCGAGGAGACGGTCCTGGTCGCCGCGGTCGTCCACCGCTTCGACCTGGACCGGTGGATCCGCTCGACCTGCGGCTTCGCCCTGGGGCTCGACCCCGTGCGGGCCGATGCCTGGCGGCGGTCGTTCACCCGCACCGTCTTCCTGGCGGGCAACCCGCTTCACCTGCGGGACCGGTTCTCCTTCGCCTCGGTCGCCGACGACGCGTCCGCGGCCTGGACACCACCGGGCCCCGCGGCCGCGACGACGGGCCTCCGCAGGCTCCTCAGGCTGTTCACCGGCTCCGCCCCTCTCTCCGGACATTCCGGGATCACCGTGGAGATCCCCACCGCACACCGCCCGGCACCGCATCCGGCACACCGTCCGCCCGTACGTCGGGTGCTGTATCTGGCCGCGGCCGACTGCACTGTCGCCGACGCGCTGGTGCACCTCAACCACACGCTGGCCGAGGGCGTGCTCGACGGACTGATAGCCCCCGGCGACCGGCTCACCGTGCGCCTCCTGCCCAGGCTGGCGGGGGTGCTCGGGGAACTCGAGCGGGTACGCGTCGTCACCGACCCCCGTTCCCCGGACCGCCTGATGGCCGCCGCGGGGCTGAGCAAGGCCAGGTGATCCTCGCCGCGCCTACACCTCGATGTGCGAGCCCATGATGACCGTGCGGTCGCGAGGCAAGCGACCCGCGCCGGGCGCGCCCGACCCGGCCCGCCCACCGCCAGGCGCCCCGTAACCACTAAAATCGGCGCGAAACGCAACGCGCAGCGCCGACCCGCGGAGATGACCCCGATGAACGACCCGGCCCTCCCCGCCGAGCCGGCGGCGGGCGTGAGCCGACCGCACGGTGCTCACGATCCGTACGTACGCGTCCGGGGTGCCCGGGTGCACAACCTGCGGGGCGTCGACGTGGACATCCCCCGGGACGCCCTCGTCGTCTTCACCGGGGTCTCCGGCTCGGGCAAGAGTTCGCTCGCTTTCGGGACCGTCTACGCCGAGGCCCAGCGGCGCTACTTCGAGTCCGTCGCCCCTTACGCGCGGCGGCTGATCCACCAGGTCGGCGCGCCGAAGGTGGAGGAGATCACCGGGCTGCCGCCCGCCGTGGCACTGGAGCAGCGGCGGTCCGCGCCGACGTCACGGTCGTCCGTCGGGACGGTGACGACGCTGTCCAACTCGCTGCGGATGCTGTTCTCCCGGGCCGGTACGTACCCCGCAGGGGCCGCGCGGCTCGACTCCGACGCCTTCTCGCCCAACACGGCCGCCGGGGCGTGCCCCGAGTGTCACGGGCTCGGGCGGGTGCACCGGGTGACACAGGAGTCGCTGGTGCCCGATCCGTCGCTGTCGATCCGGGACGGGGCGATCGCCGCCTGGCCGGGGGCCTGGCAGGGCAAGAACCTGCGCGACATCCTGGCCGCGCTCGGCCACGACGTCGACCGGCCGTGGCGCGAGCTGCCGCCCGCCGACCGCGAGTGGATCCTGTTCACCGACGAGCAGCCGGTCGTCACCGTGCACCCGGTGCGGGACGCGGAGCGCATCCAACGCCCGTACAAGGGCACGTACATGAGCGCGCAGCGCTACGTGCTGCACACCTTCGCGGACTCCAAGAGCGCCGCGCTGCGGGCGCGCGCCGAACGGCACCTGGTGAGCGGGCCGTGCCCGGAGTGCGGCGGGCGAAGGCTGCGGCCCGAGGCGCTCGCCGTCACCTTCGCCGGGCGGGACATCGCCGCACTCGCCGCGCTGCCCCTGTCCGGCCTCGCGGAGGTGCTGCGACCCGCCGCCACGGACGACGGCGACCGCGACGGCGTCGCCGCCACGCTCGCCAAGGACCTCGTCGCCCGCATCGAAGTGCTGACCGAACTCGGCCTCGGCTACCTCGGCATGGACCGGCCCACCCCCACCCTCTCCGCCGGTGAGCTCCAGCGGCTCCGGCTCGCCACCCAGCTGCGCTCGGGGCTGTTCGGCGTCGTGTACGTCCTGGACGAGCCGTCGGCGGGGCTGCACCCCGCCGACAGCGCCGCCCTGCTGACCGTCCTGGACCGGCTCAAGGCCGCGGGCAATTCGCTGTTCGTCGTCGAGCACCACATGGACGTCGTGCGCCGCGCGGACTGGATCGTCGACGTCGGGCCGCACGCCGGGGAACACGGCGGGCGGGTGCTGCACAGCGGCCCGGTCGCGGGGCTCGCGGACGTGGCGGAATCGGCGACCCGGCGGTTCGTCTTCCCGGACGCGGCGGCGCCGGCCCCTCGCGCGCCCCGCACCCCCTCCGGCGCGCTGCGGCTGCGCGGCGTCACCCGGCACAACCTCCGCGACCTCGACGCAGAGTTCCCGCTCGGGGTCTTCACCGCCGTCACCGGCGTCTCCGGATCGGGCAAGTCGACGCTGGTCAGCCAGGTGCTCGCGGAGGTCGTCGGCGCCCACGTCGGCGCGGGCCCCGACGAGGAGGACGGTGAGCCCGGCGAGCGCGGGCCCGCCGCCGCGGCCGCCGAAGGGCTCGCGGCGATCGACCGGCTGGTCCGGGTCGACCAGCGGCCGATCGGCCGCACGCCGCGCTCCAACCTCGCCACCTACACCGGCCTGTTCGACGCCGTGCGCAAGGTCTTCGCGGCGACGGACGACGCCCGCGCCCGCGGGTACACCGTCGGCCGCTTCTCCTTCAACGTCGCCGCCGGGCGCTGCGAGGTCTGCCAGGGCGAGGGCTTCGTCGCCGTCGAACTCCTCTTCCTGCCCGGTACGTACGCGCCCTGCACCGCCTGCCGGGGCGCGCGGTACAACCCCGAGACGCTGGAGATCACCTACCGGGGCGCGACCATCGCCGACGTCCTCGACATGACCGTCGACGCGGCCGTCGGCTTCCTCGCCGACGTGCCGGCCGCGCTGCGCGGCCTGCGGACGCTCCAGGACGTCGGCCTCGGCTATCTGCGCCTGGGGCAGCCCGCCACCGAGCTGTCCGGCGGGGAGGCGCAGCGCATCAAGCTCGCCACCGAACTCCAGCGCACCCACCGCGGGCACACCCTGTACCTCCTGGACGAGCCCACCACCGGACTGCACCCCGCCGACACCGAACTGCTGCTGCGTCAGCTGCACGGACTGGTCGACGCGGGCAACACGGTGGTGGTCGTCGAGCACGACATGGCCGTGGCCGCCGGCGCCGACCACGTCGTCGACCTCGGGCCCGGCGGCGGGGCCGACGGCGGGCGGATCGTCGCCGCCGGTCCCCCACGGGACGTGGCGGCGGCCGCCGCGAGCGTGACCGCGCCCTACCTCGCCGAGGCGCTGCGGACGGGCGGCTGAGCGGCCCCGAACCCGGCGGCACGCACTCTGGAGCACCGCACCCCCGGCCCGCTAAGCTCATGGTCAAGCGTTCGACCGCACGCGAGGCGTCGGAACGGAGCACCATGACGCATGCTCTGATCATCGGCGGCGGCATCGCCGGGCCCGTGGCCGCGATGGCCCTGCGGAAAGCCGGCTTCGACGCGACCGTCCACGAGGCGTATCCCACCGGTGCCGACACACTCGGGGCGTTCCTCGTCCTCTTCGCCAACGGACTGGCCGCGCTGCGGAGCATCGGCGCCGATCTGCCCGTGCGCGAGCACTCCTTCCCCGCCGAGACGGCCGAGTTCCTCTCCGACACCGGCGTGCCGCTCGGCGCCCGGCCCCTCGCCGGCACGAGGGAGGCGGCCCTGAGCCCCCGCACCCTCCAGCGCGCCGCCCTCTACCGCGCCCTGCGCGACGAGGCCGTCCGCCGCGGCGTCCGCGTCGAGTACGGCAAACGCCTCGTGGACGCCACGACCACCCCCGGCGGCCGGGTGGTGGCGTTCTTCGCGGACGGCACCCGCGCCGAGGGCGATCTGCTCGTCGGCGCCGACGGCATCCACTCCCGCACCCGCACGCTCCTCGACCCCGACGCGCCGCCGCCCCGCCACACCGGCCAGCTCACCGTCTGCGGCCGCACCCGGGACACCGCCGACCCCGCCCCGCCGCACACCTACCGCATGATCTACGGACGGCGGGGGTTCTTCGGCTGCACCACCGCACCGGACGGCACGACCTACTGGTTCGCGAACATCCCCGGCGCCGAGCTGCCCGCCGCCGATCTCGCCGCCGGCCCGGACCACTGGCGCCGCCGCGTCGTCGACACCTTCGCCGACGACCGCACCCCCGCCGCCGCCATCGCCGCGGCCACCGGCGACGCCATCGTCGGCATGAACGCCTACGACATCCCCACCACCCCCGTCTGGCACGGCCGGCGCACCGTCCTCATGGGCGACGCCGCCCACGCCACCGCGCCCAACGCCGCGCAGGGCGCCTCCCTGGCCATCGAGGACGCCGTCGTCCTCGCCCGCTGTCTGCGCGACCTGCCCGACGCGGAGCGGGCCTTCGCCGCCTACGAGCGACTGCGCCGCGAGCGCGTCGAACGGGCCGTCGCGCTCAGCGCCGACATGGCGGGCCGCCTGTCACCCACCTTCGAGGAGCGGCGGGCCCGCGACGCCGAGGTGGCCCGCCAGGTCGCGGAGAAGAACGACGGCAGCGCCGACTGGCTCACCGACTACCGCGTCGACTGGGCGGCGACCGTGCGCTGACTTGCCGCCCCGACCCGCTGCGGCAGACTGGAGGCATGCCGGAGCTGCCCGAGGTCGAAGCGCTGGCCGCCTTCCTCACCGAGCACCTCGTCGGCCGGGAGGTCGAGCGCGTGCTGCCGCTGGCGGTCAGCGTCCTGAAGACCTACGACCCGCCGCTGACCGACCTCGAGGGCCGCACGGTCCTCCAGGTGCGCCGGCACGGCAAATTCCTCGATGTCGTCACCGACGGCCCCCATCTCGTCTTCCACCTCGCCCGCGCCGGGTGGCTGCGCTGGCGGGACCCGCTGCCGGACACCCCGCCGCGGCCCGGCAAGGGGCCGCTCGCCCTCCGCGTGCGCCTCGCGGGGCCCGGCGGGGACGGCTTCGACCTCACCGAGGCCGGCACCCAGAAGCGGCTCGCCGTGTACTGCGTCCGCGACGTCGCGGAGGTGCCGGGCATCGCCCGGCTCGGCCCGGACCCCCTGGCACCGGAGTTCACCCTGGAGGTCTTCGCGGGGCTGCTGCGCGACGAGCGCCGGCAGCTCAAGGGCGTCCTGCGGGACCAGAGCGTGATCGCCGGCATCGGCAACGCCTACTCCGACGAGATCCTGCACGCCGCGCGCATGTCCCCCTTCAAGCTCGCCGCGAGCCTCACGGAGGAGGAGACCGCCGCGCTCTACACGGCCCTCGGCGCGACGCTGCGCGACGCCCTGGAACGCTCGCGCGGGACGGCCGCCGGGGAGCTGAAGGCCGAGAAGAAGAGCGGGCTGCGGGTGCACGGCAGGACCGGGCAGCCGTGCCCGGTCTGCGGGGACACGATCCGTGAGGTGTCCTACCGCGACTCCTCCCTCCAGTACTGCCCCACCTGCCAGACGGGCGGGAAGCCTCTCGCGGACCGGAGGCTTTCCCGCCTGCTGAAATAGGACGGGTCAGCCCTGGCGGCCGGCCGCCCGCTCCGCCTTGGCCAGCTCCGAATTGCGGTAGGAGTACGCGAAGTACACGACCAGCCCGACGACGAACCAGATCGCGAACCGCACCCACGTCTGCCAGGCCAGATACGTGATCAGCCAGATCGACGCGGCGACCCCGACCGCCGGGACGAACGGCACCCACGGGCAGCGGAAGCTGCGCGGCAGCTCCGGCCGCTTGTAGCGCAGCACGATGACCGCCGTGCACACCACCGCGAAGGCCAGCAGAATGCCGATGTTGGTCAGCTCCGCCGCCTCGCCGATCGGCACGAAGCCCGCGATCGCCGCCGACGCGACACCGACGATCCACGTCACCCGCGTCGGCACGTGCCGGGTCGGATGCGTCTTCGCGAACCACTTCGGCAGCAGTCCGTCACGGCTCATCGCGTACCACACGCGGGTCACGCCGAGCATGAAGGTGAACATCACCGTCAGGATGCCGATGATCGCGCCGACCGCGATGACGTCCGCGATGCCGGTCAGCCCCACCGACTTGAACGCGGTGGAGAAGCCGGCCTCCTTGTCGATCTCCTGGTAGGGCTGCATGCCGGTGAGCACCAGGCACGCCAGGACGTAGAGGACCATCGAGACCGCGAGCGAGTACATGATCGCCTTCGGCATGTGCCGCTGCGCGTCCTTCGACTCCTCGGCCGCCGTGGACATCGCGTCGTACCCGAACACCGCGAAGAAGACCGTGGCCGCTCCCGTGAACGCGCCACTGACGCCGTAAGGGAAGAACGGGGTGTAGTTGTCGGACTTGACGTGGAAGAAGCCCACCACGACGACCAGCAGCACCACCAGGATCTTCAGCCCCACGACCACGGTCTCGAAGCGGGCCGCGTTCTTGATGCCCATGGTCAGCAGATACGCGATCAGCAGGCACAGCACCGCCGCGAACAGGTCCACCCGGTGGCCGTCCCCGGTGCCCGGGGCGCCCAGCATCCACGCGGGCAGCTCCGCGTTCGCCTCCCCGAGCAGGAAGTTGATGTACCCGGAGATGCCGATCGCCACGACCGCGACGATCGCCGTGTACTCCAGCAGCAGGTCCCAGCCGATGAACCAGCCGCCGATCTCGCCGAGCACCACATAGCCGTACGTGTAGGCGGACCCGGCGCGCGGGATCAGGCCCGCGAACTCCGCGTACGAGAACGCGGCGGCCGCGCTCGCCACGCCCGCGATCAGGAAGGAGATGAGCACGGCCGGGCCCGCCGTGCCGTTCGCGACGGTGCCCGCCAGGCTGAAGATGCCGGCGCCGATGATGCCGCCGACGCCGATCGCCGTGAGCTGCCACAGGCCCAGTGTCCGGGTCAGCCGTTGGGAGGGCCCGCCGCCCTCGGCCGTCTCCGCCTCCTCGATGTGCTCGATCGGTTTGCGGCGCAGTACGCCTTGCCGGAGCCCGGCCATCTCGTGTCCTCTCGTCGACGCTGACGGCGGGTCATCATGGCCGAGCGAGGGCGGCGAAGGAAGGTGCCGCCCCGCGCCCGGCCGAGGGTTCATCCGATGGCGGGCGCCGTGGCCGCGCGCGCCGTGCCCCAGCGGGAGGGGGTGTCGCCCACACGGAAGTCCAGCCGCCGGCCCTCCCGGATCTCCCGGGTCGTCAGATACGTACGGTCCAGCGGGTCCCCGTCCAGCCGCGCGGACCGGATGTACCGGTCGGTGCCCGAGGTGCCCGGCGCGGTGACCGTGAAGCCGCCTTCCGGGTACCAGCGCCGGTCCAGCAGCAGGTCGACGCGGTCGAAGACCGGGGTGCTCAGCCCCCAGACGTCACCGCCCGGCTGCACCGGGTACACCCCGATGGCCGAGAGCACCATCCACGCCGACATCGTGCCGAGGTCGTCGTTGCCCGTCATCCCGGTCGGCGTGTCGGTGAAGAGCGTCAGCGCGGCGTGCACCACGTCCGTCGTCTTCCACGGCCTGCCGGTGGAGAGGTAGGTGTACGGGGCGATGAGGTCCGGCTCGTTCTGCGGGTTGTACTTGTCGGCGTTGTAGTAGTCGTACGGGCCGTTGACCCACACCTCGCGCGCCGTCCGCGCCGGGTCCGCGAGCAGCCTGTCGTACGCGAAGAACGCGTCCAGCCGCTCGTCCGCCGCGTCCTTGCCGCCGATCAGCTCCAGCATGCCGGGCACGTCCTGCGGCACCAGCCACTGGTACTGCCAGGCCGTGCCCTCGTGGAAGCCGGGGCTCCGCGCCGGGTCGGCGGACCCGGTGAACGCGCCGCCCGCGTCCCGGGGGCGGAAGAAGCCGGTGGCCGGGTCGTGCAGCTTCCGGTAGTTCCGGGACCGGTCCGCGTAGCGCTCGGCGTCCTCCTGGTGGCCGAGGCCCCGGGCCATCTTCGCGAGCACGGCGTCGGAGAGCGCGTACTCCAAAGTGGCCGACGCGGCGTGCTGGTAGTCGGAGTCGCCGGGCTTGCTCTCGGGTGCGTCCGGCCGGAAGGGGACGAAACCGTTCCGTACGTACTCGGCGTTGCCCTCCCGGCCCACCTGCATGGACTCCGCCGGGGGCACCCCGTCGGCGTTCTTGCGCAGCGCCCGGTAGACCTCCTCCTCGTGGCCCGTCAGCAGCCCGTGCTGATAGGCGTTGGTGAGGTAGGGCGTCACGGGGTCACCGGTCATGATGTTCGTCTCGACCGTGGCGTAGCCCCATTTGGGCAGCCAGCCGCTGTCGGTGTCGATGCGCAGCACCGACAGCGCCATGTCCCGCGCCTCACCCGGCGCGAGCAGCGCCAGCAGCTGCGCCTGGGTGCGGTAGGTGTCCCACAGGGACCAGTTCTGGTAGTAGGTGAAACCCTCGGCGCGGTGCGTGCGCTGGTCCCAGCCGGTGTAGCGGCCGTCGGCGTCGCTGCCGATGCTGGGGGTGAGGAAGGAGCGGTAGAGCGAGGAGTAGAAGGTGCGCCGCAGGGTCTCGCCGCCGCCCACGGCCCGCACCGAGCGCAGCCGCTCCTCCCAGGAGGTGCGGGCCGCCTGGGCCGTGCTGTCGAAGTCGCCCGGCTCCGCCCGCAGGTTGCCCGCCGCCCCCTCCGCGTCGACGTAGCTGACGGCGGTGGTGGCCTCGACGTCCCGGTCGTCGGTGGTGTCGAAGCGGACCCAGGCGCCGTTGCGGCCGCTGGAGGTGGAGCGCTTGGACCGGTCGGTGACCGCCCCGCCGTTCCAGGTGCCGTAGGTGGTGAAGGGGCGGTCGAAGCGGGTGAGGGTGTGGAGGGTGTACGGGCGGGTGTCCCGGCAGAAGCCCCGGCCGGTGATGGTGGTGCGGACGGTACGGGAGTCCAGGACCTCGACGGTGGTGGAGACCGTCTTGTGCAGCGACTGTCCCGTGTTGAGCAGGACGTTGGCCTTGTCCGTCGCGGGGAAGGTGTAGCGCTGGTGACCGGTGCGGGTCCCCGCCGTCAGCTCGGCGGTGATGCCGGTCTTCAGAGCGACCCGGTAGTAGCCGGGGCGGGCCTTCTCGTCCTCGTGGGCGAACTTCGCGGCGTAGCGCGCGTAGTCGGTCTCCGTCACCTCACCCGTGGTGGGCAGGACGGGCAGGTCGCCGCCGAGGTCGCAGCCGACCCCGGACAGATGCACGGAGCTGAAGCCGCGGATGCGGTCGTCCTTGTAGTCGTAGCCGGTGTTGTGCCCGGTGTCGGGGGAGAGCTGCACCATGCCGAACGGCACCGAGGCGCCGGGGAAGGTGTTGCCCTCGTTCTGGGTGCCGATGAACGGGTTCACCAGGTCGGTGAGGCGCTCGGCCTTCGGGGCCGCCGGTGCGGGCACGAGTGCGGTACCGCCCAGCATCGCCGCGAGGGCGAGCACGGCCGCCAGGGTGCGCGGCCGCGGGTGTCCGGTCCATCTCATCGTCCACGTCCCTCACATGTTCCGATGACATCGTTGTCAGGTCGAGGCTCGTGGGGGGCGGGAAGGCTGTCAAGGATGCGTCGGATGGTGGGCGTGGTGTCCGGGCCACGTCCTCGAGCGGCCCGCAGCGGGGTTGACGGGCCGTCACCCCGCCGGTGGCCTCCGGGCCGTGTTCTGATGCCCAGGGCCTGTCCGGCGGATCTTCGCGGGCTCCTGACGCCTGTCACCGGGGGCACCTCCCGGCGGTAGCCGGGGGAGCTCACTGCGTTGTCGGGCTCGCCCGAGTACGCCCGGTACGAGGGGGTGGCCCTCCGTCTTGCGATCGCACGAACCGGGCGCCGCTCGCCGATCCACGGAGATCCACCGGACAGGCCCTGGCGGCCTTCTGATACCTATGGGCCTCGGCAGCCGCACGATCGACTGAGGAAGGCGCACCCGTCCATGCATCTCGGCGACCTCGCCTCCGTAGGGCCGTTCTTCGCCCTGCGCACCGACGCCGGCGCCGGTGGCCCCGACGGGCCGCCCGGACCCGGCTATCTGCCCCTCGCCGAACCGGCGGTGCGGGCCCGGGTGGCGACCGTCGCCGAGCGGCTCGGCACGGCGGACCGCCGGGTGGCCGCGTCCATCGCCTTCCAGGGCATCGCCGGCCGGCTGCTCTCGATCGCCCTCGGCTCCGCCGTGCTCACCGGCCACGTCCCCGACCTCTCGGGCCCGGCGCTGTGGTGGCACCCCGCCCGGACCGCCCCCGACGACCTCTGGCTGCCCCGCCCGGCCGCCCTGCCGCACGGCACCGACCCGGTGCCGCCGATCGCCACGAGCGTCCTGCACGACCGGCTGGCCTCCCTCCACCACCTCACCCGCGCGGTCGTCCCGATCTCCGGCCGGCTGTTGTGGGGCAACGCGGCCTCCTCCCTCGCCGGCTCCCTGCGCGTCCTGCACACCTGGTGCCTCGCACAGGGCCGGCCCGAGGACGCGGCCCGGGCGATCACCGTCACCCGGGCCCTCTTCGAGGACCCGCTGCTGCGCGACACCGGCACGCTCACCACGCGCGGCGGGCCGTCCTTCCGGCGCCGCAGCTGCTGCCTGTACTACCGGGTGCCCTCCGGCGGCATGTGCGGCGACTGCGTGCTGCGCACCCGCTGACCGGCCGGCTCCGGCGGCCACCGACCGGGGGAAAGCACGCCGAGCACATACGCCTTGGCCACCAGCGCGGTACGGTTCGGCACCCGCCAGCGCCGGGTGAGCCGGGCCAGGTGGTAATTGACCCCGTCCACGGTCAGCCCGACCGCCTTGCCCACGGCGGCCGTCGTGGCCCCCGTCGCCGCCAGCGCGAGGATCCGGGCCTCCACCTCGCTCACCTCCGCCACCGGCGGCGCCACGGGCGGCGTCGGCCCGGCCGCCCGCACCCGCAGCACCACCAGCAGCATCGGATACGTCGGGGACGGCTCGCCGACCGGGTCCACCAGCAGCTCGCCCTCGCGCTCGGCCCCGTCCGCGCCCACCGGGAGCCAGCACACCTCGACGCGGTAGCGGGAGCGGTGGCCCAGCCGCAGCGCCTCACCGAGCCGGTCGAGCTGGGCGGTGGCGCGGGGCCGGAAGAGGTCCAGCACATTGCGGCCCCGCAGCCGCCCGGGGACCGCGCCCCACTCGGCGGCCATGGCCGGGTTCGCGACCGTGATCTCACCGTCCGTTCCCCTGATGCCCGCCTCGCCCTCGGGCCGGCGCGCGCCACCACTCCGGCCATGCTGCGGATCGCCCGTCGCTCATCACCGCCCTTCAATGCGGAGGCGAAGCGCATCGCTCGCTTGGCAACAGGGGAGCGGAGCGCTGCCGCATCACGTTGGACGTCTCCTTCCTCCGCGCAGGCCGGGTCCGCTGTTCGCTGGGCTGCTTGAGGTCCGAGCACATGGCCCGTGCGATCTCTTTTTTGCCGTGCGGCGAACATTGGTGAACACATTGAATCGGTACTGGTCCGGAAGGCCAAGTGGACGCTCATCAGGGAAATTCAGTCTTCACTGATCCGGCTGCGAGAGTAGTTTGCGGGGTGTGAAGGCAGACGCGGGACGCCGATACCGGTTGTATCCCACGGTGGATCAGGAGCAGGTCCTGGCCGCGTGGGGGCATACCGTGCGCGCCTTGTGGAATGTGGCTCTTGAGCAGCGCGTGCATGTCTATGAGCAGCACCGTCGGACTCTACGGGCTATGGAGCAGTGCCGGTACCTCACAGAGGCTCGCGCTGAGAGTGAGCTGGCTTGGTTGGCAGAGCTGCCCGCGCAGGCCGGTCAGCAGGTGTTGCGACACCTGGACGCAGCGTACGACAACTTCTTCAATCCGAAACACCCTGCTGCGTTCCCGGTATTCAAGAAGCGTGGGCATCGGCTGTCCGTCCCGCTGCCTGGGCAGGCGGTCCAGATACGCAAGCTGAACCGGCACTGGGCCGAGGTGCGTCTGCCGAAACTGGGCTGGGTGCGCTTTCGCCTCTCCCGGGCGCTCGGCGGTGCCATCCGCAATGCCACCATCTCCCGGGACAGGGTGGGCTGGCACATTGCCTTCGGCGTCGCAACAGGGATCAAAGCAGCTGCGCTGAACGGAAAGCCGGGCTGCGGCGTCGATTTTGGGGTGTCTGCATCCGCCTACGTGTCGACCGAGACCGCGCCGCGCATCAAACCCCCGGGCCTGGACAAGCGCGAGCGGGCCCGACTGCGTTATCTGGAACAGCGCAAAGCCCGCCAGCTTGTCCACGCTAAGCGACACAACGGAGGAAAGTACAGCAACCGGCTGCGCCGCACCAGCGCGCAGATCGCGAAAATGAAAGGCCGGGAAACCAGCCGGCGCCAGGATTTCACGCACCGTCTCACCACCTACCTGGCCAAGAACCACGGCTTCGTGGGCATCGAGGACCTGCGCGTGACCAGCATGACCGCCAGCGCCAAAGGCACCCTTCAACGGCCAGGCCGCAACGTGCGCGCCAAAGCCGGATTGAACCGCTCAATTCTCGACAACTGTCCCGGTGAACGCAGGCGCCAACTGGAGTACAAGTGCCGCCTGTACGGCTCGCAACTTCGCCCGGTGTCGCCCTTTCACACTTCTTAGACCTGCGCGGCCTGCGGGAGAGTCGACCCAGCCTCGCGTCAGGGCTGCGGCAGGTTGTTCGCGTGTGCGCACTGCGGGCACGAGGATGACGCGGACCATAATGCCTCAGTGGAGATTGAGGCCCGAGCCCGCCGGACGGGTGGCTCGGTTATCAACAGCACGCGCAGGCGCCGCACGGTGCCGAGTCCCGCCCACGGGCGGATGCGGATGCGTGAAGCCCAACCGGCTACCCGCGGGTAGCCGAAGGGAATCTCCCGGCTTTCGCCCGGGGGAGCATCGTCAAGACTTCGAGTCGTTCGCCGCCCGCCAGTCCGGTCCCCGCTGGAGTCCGGGGCGCACGTCTACGTGTGCGGCGACGGTGCCCGGATGGCGCCGGGCGTCCGCGCGGCCCTGCGCGAGCTGTACGCCCGCCGGACGGGCGCGGACGCCACCGCCTGCGATGCCTGGCTGCGCGAGCTGACCGAAGCGGGCCGCTACGTGGAGGACGTCTACGGGGCGGGCTGAGCCACCCCTGATCCCGTCACTCGATCAACTCCCGTACCCTGCTCCTCGTTCGTAACAGCAAGATCCGGCACAGCGACAACAGAACGAAAGCGGTGGGGGACATGCGCGCAGTCACGCGTACGGGAATGGTCGCGGTGGCGGCAGCGGCGGCGGTGGCCACGACGGTGGCCCCGGCGGGGGCGCGGACCACGGGCGCGGCGGGCACCCCCGCCGCGCCCTACTCCGCGACGACGTCCGTCGGCCTCCACAACGCCTACCTCCAGGACAAGTACCCCTACTTCGCCGACGCCCTCGACTCCGGGGCCTCGCTCCTCGAACTCGACGTCTGGACGAACGGCTTCGGCGGACGCGCCTTCCGCGTCTCGCACGCCAACCCGGTGCGCAACGCCAACAACTGCGAGGGCGCCACGTCCCCCGCCGAGCTGCGCACCAAGTCCCGCAACCAGCCCCTCTCCGGTTGCCTCGCCGACATCCGGGCCTGGCACGACGCCAACCCCGGCCACCGGCCCGTCTTCCTCAAGGTGGAGATGAAGGACGGGTTCAACGCGGACAGCGGACGCGGCCCCGCCGAGCTGGACGCCCTGCTCACCGAGAAGCTCGGCGACGCCCTCTACCGGCCCGCCGACCTCGCGGCCGGCCACGCGAACCTCGACGAGGCCGTACGGGCCGGCGGCTGGCCCAGCCGGTCGGCGCTCGCGGGCAAGTTCGTCGTCGAGCTGATCCCCGGCACGGTGGAGGAGGGCAACCCCGCCGACCGGCTGTGGACGGACCGGGAGTACGCCACCCACCTGCGCGACCTCGCCGCCGCCGGCCGGCTCCGGCAGGCCGGGGCCTTCCCCGCCGTGCACGGCGCGGTGGCCGGCGACCCGCGCACGCGCTACGCCGACACCACCATCCGCCCGTGGTTCGTGGTCTTCGACGGTGACGCCGCCACCTACGCCAAGGGCGGCATCGACACCGCCTGGTACGACGACCGGCACTACCTCGTGGTCATGACCGACGCGCACAAGGTGCCGCCCGTCATCGACGGCACCAAGCCGACCGAGGCCCAGGCACGCGCCCGCGTCGCCCTCATGGCCAAGACCCACGCCAGCTTCGCGACCGCCGACTGGCACCCCCTTCCGAAGGTCCTCGCCACGGTGGTCCCCCGCGGCTGACCGTCCGGGGTGCCGGCCGCGGGCGCGCAGCCGGGATCAGGCGCTGTCCTCCAGCCGGAAGCCGACTTTCAGGCCCACCTGGTAGTGACCGACCTCGCCTTGGTCGAAGTGCCCCCTGATCTGCGTGACCTCGAACCAATCGAGGTTTCGGAGTGTCTGCGAGGCGCGCGCGAGGCCGTTGCGGACGGCTGCGTCCACGCTGTCCGGGGAGGAACCGACGATCTCGGTCACGCGGTAGGTGTGGCTGTGGTGCGTCATGGGTGCTCTCCAGGCGACTGGGCGGCCGTGAACACCTCCACCGTCGTGCACCCGCCGACGGCGCGCGAGGCGAGCGCCGCTGTTGGCGTGGCCCGCCGGACCGGGACGGGCGGGGTGAAGCCCCCCGGGCCCGCCCGCTGGGCGTCGGCGGCGTGACCGTTCCGGCCGGGTGACCCGTGGCGCCCGGCGGCGCTACGTGCGGCGGTGCGCGGGGCGAGCGCCGTTGTCGGTGCCCCGCAGGGCCGGGGTGGGCGCGGGAGGCCGCCGCCGGGCGTCGGCGGCGGTACCGTTCCGATCGGGTGACCCAAGGCCGGCAGGCCTACGGCACCACCGTGACCGGCCAGCGCCCCGCCTTGACCAGGCGGACCGCCACCGAGCCGACGATGCGGTGCCCGGCCCGCTCGGAGGCGCCCACGACGACCGCGTCCGCCGTGAGGTCGTCGGCCGCCCGCACCAGGCCGCTGTAGGGGTCGCCGCGGAAGGTGTGGAACTGCCAGCGCACCTCGAAGACGCCCCGCAGCCGCTCCGCCTGGGTGCGGATCTCCGCCATCAGCTCCTCGGCGATCTCCTCCGTCGCCTCCACGACGGACACGCCCAGCGCCGCGCCGCCCGCGAGCACCGGCTGGACGTAGACGACCGCGAGCAGCGCGTTCTGCCGACGGGCCAGGCCCGCCGCGTAGGCCGCGGCGCGCCACGACGAGTCGGAGCCGTCCACGCCGACGACGATCACCTTCGGGCCGTCCGTGCCCCGCTCGAAGCCGGCCGGCCGGTCGGCGGCGTTCGAGGTGTTCTCTTCGCTGTTCCCCTTGTTCACACCCCCGAGGCTAGTCCTGCCCGCCCGCGGGCCCGTCCGGCACCGACAACGACAGGGCGAAGCGGCCCTCTTCGTCCGTCCACCAGTGGCTCATGCGCAGCCCGGCCTCCGCCAGCTCGCCGGCGACCCCGGCCCGGCGGAACTTCGCCGACACCTCCGTGCGCAGCTCCTCGCCCGCCGCGAAGTGGACCGCGAGGTCCAGCGCGGGGATCTTCGCCACGAGCGCCGTACGGGCCCGCAGCCGCATCTCGATCCACTCCTGCCGCGCGTCCCACAGGGCCACGTGCGCGAAGTCGTCCGGATCGAAGTCCGCGCCGAGTTCGCGGTTGACGACGGCGAGGACGTTCTTGTTGAAGGCGGCCGTCACCCCGGCCGCGTCGTCGTACGCGGCGACCAGCGTCCGCTCGTCCTTCACGAGGTCCGTGCCGAGCAGCAGGGCGTCGCCGGGGGCGAGTTCGGACCGTACGGCCGTGAGGAACGCCACCCGCTCGGCGGGCAGCAGATTGCCGATGGTGCCGCCGAGGAAGGCGACCAGGCGCGGGCCGGGGGTCCCGGGCAGGGCCAGGCCGTACTGGAAGTCGGCGACGAGGGCGTGCACGGTCAGCGCCGGGTGCTCGGCGAGCAGTGTGCCGGCCGCGCCCCGCAGGGCACTCTCGCTGACGTCGACGGGCACGTAGTGGTCGAGGGCGGGCAGGGCCCGGATGAGGTGGCGGGTCTTGTCGGAGGAGCCCGAGCCCAGCTCCACGAGCGTACGGGCGCCGGTGGCCTCGGCGATCTCCGTGGCGCGGTCGATGAGGATCTCCCGCTCGGCGCGCGTCGGGTAGTACTCGGGCAGCAGGGTGATCTCGTCGAACAGTTCACTGCCCCGGGCGTCGTAGAACCACTTGGGCGGCAGTTCCTTGGGGGTTCGGGTGAGCCCCGTGGCGACGTCCGCGCGCAGGGCCGCGGCGGTCGCGTCGAGGGGGAGGGTGCGGGTCAGGGCGAACGGGCTCACAGACAGGGCTCCTTGAGCGTGTGCAGCGTGATGTCGGTGGGGGTCGCGGTGAGAAGGGTGCGGTCGGGGACCTCCACCCAGCGCGGATCGTCGTCGTACGGCTCGGAGGCCACGGCCGTCCGGCCGTCCGGCCCGGTGAGGTGCCAGAGGGTGTCCCCCCAGGCGGTGGCGGCTATCGCGGTGCCGTCGGTGAGCAGGAAGTTGAGCCGGGAGCCGGGGGCGGCGTCGGCCAGCGCCCGGACCGTCCCGGCCAGCGCCTGCCCCATCGCCTCGCCCTCCCGCAACCGGTGTTCCACGAGGGCCCAGACGAACGCGGAGTCACAGCGCGCGGCCAGCCGCAGCAGCGCCCCCGGGGGCAGCAGCGCCGCGAGCGGCGCCGCGGTGTCCGGCCACCCGACCACCGCGCCGTTGTGGCTGAACAGCCACGGCCCGGCCGTGAACGGGGCCGCGGCGGCCTCCCCGTCCGGGTCCGCGACGGTCGCGTCCCGCACCGAGGCGAGCAGTGCCCCGGTGCGGACGACGCGGGCGAGATCGAGGAACGAGCCGTCCGCCCAGATCGGCCCGGCCCGCCGGTAGCGCGCCGGCACCGGGTCGCCCGCCGCGTACCAGCCGACGCCGAACCCGTCGGCGTTGACCGTCCCGTGCAGCTGCCGCCGGGGCGCCCACGACTGCCGGAACAGCGAGTGCGGGGGCGCGAGGACGCTCTCGCCGAGGGGTGCCTCGGGCCCCACGACGGCCAGGTGGCGGCACATCAGACGGGTTCCGCATCACGGGCGGTACGGAAGCCCGCGAAGATCTGCCGGCGCACCGGCAGGTCCCAGTTGCGGAACGTCCCCCGGCAGGCGACGGCGTCGACGGCGAAGGAGCCGCCGCGCAGCACCTTGTGGGAGTCGCCGAAGAACACCTCGGAGTACTCGCGGTAGGGGAACGCCCGGAAACCGGGGTACGGCAGGAAATCGCTCGACGTCCACTCCCACACGTCACCGATCAGCTGCCGCACACCCAGCGGCGAGTCACCCGCGGCATAGGCCCCGACCGGCGCCGGCCGCAGATGGCGCTGACCGAGATTGGCCCGCTCGGGGGTGGGGTCGGCGTCGCCCCACGGGTAGCGCAGCGAGCGGCCGGAGACGGGGTCGTGGCGGGCCGCCTTCTCCCACTCCGCCTCCGTGGGCAGCCGCCGCCCCGCCCACGCCGCGTACGCCGCCGCCTCGTACCAGCCGACGTGCAGCACCGGCTCGTCCGGCGGTACGGGCTCGACCACCCCGAACCGCCGCCGCACCCAGCCGGTGCCCTCGCGCCGCCAGAACAGCGGCGCGCCCAGCCCGTGCCGGCGGACCTGCTCCCAGCCCTCGGGATGCCACCAGCGCGGGTCGGTGTAGCCCCCGTCGTCGATGAAGCGCAGATACGCGCCGTTGCTCACCGGCAGCGTGTCGATGAAGAACGACGGCACGAAGCGGTGGTGCGCGGGCCGTTCGTTGTCCAGGGCCCACGGCTCGGTGGAGGTGCCCATCGTGAACGGGCCGCCCTCGACCCGCACCTCCGGCGGCAGCAGCGCCGCGTCCGGCGCGGCCGGCGGCGGCTGTGGGCCTGTGAGCGCGGCCGGGCCGCGGCGCAGCTGATGGGTGATGAGCATGGTCTCGTCGTGCTGCTGCTCGTGCTGCGCGATCATGCCGAAGGCGAAGCCCGCCTCCAGCAGCGGCCCGCCGCGCAGCGGGGCACCGTGCAGCACGTCCAGGACCCGCTCGCGGACGTCCGCGACATAGCCCCGGGCCTCGGCGGGGGCCAGCAGCGGCAGCGCCGGCCGCTCGGCACGCGGGTGCTCGAACGCGTCGTACACCGAGTCGATCTCGGGCCGCAGCGCGTCGTGGCCGCCCACGGTGCGCAGCAGCCACTGCTCCTCCTGATTGCCGATGTGGGCGAGGTCCCAGACCAGCGGGGACATCAACGGCGAGTGCTGGGCGGTCAGTTCCCGCTCGTCCACGCAAGCGGTGAGGACACGGGTCCGCTCGCGCGCGGCGAGCAGGGCGTCCACGGCCCGCCGGCGGAACAGGTCGGGATCCGGGCCGGGGGCGCTCATGGGCGGATCTCCTTGCCGTTCACATGGTCGAGCAGATCGTCGGCGGGACATCGGTGACGGTCCACATAGCGGGCCGTGAAGGCGTCGACGGCGTCGAGGACGTGCGGCGGGGCACCGAGCCGGGGGAGCGCCTCACGGGCCGCGGCGAAGCAGATCCCCGCGGCGGCGTGCAGCTCCGGGTCGGCCAGCCCGAACCGGGCGGCGTTGCGCCACAGCTGATTGCGGGGCGCCGGGTCCGTGCCCGCCGTGTCCGCGAGCGCCTTGACCGTGCGGTAGGCCGTCTCGGTGGCCACCGGGTCGTCGAACAGCGCGGCGGTGACGGCGAGCGGCACCAGCCAGCCGTCCTCCCCGGGCTGCGCGTCGATCATGCGCAGCTCCAGGTGCCCCCGCGGCCGTATCGGCGGGAACAGCGTGGTCAGGTGGTACGCGACATCGTCGACCGTCGGCGGCCGGGGCCGCCGGGTGCGGGTCCAGCGGCGCAGGTTCAGCCCCTCGGGAGGGTCCCAGGGCGCGCCGTCGGAGCGCAGCACCATCACCGGCGCGTCGAGCGCGTACGCCGCGTAGGCCGCCCGCGGATCGAGACGGTCGGACGGGGCCAGGGTGCGCCCGGGGTCCATCCGCCCGTAACAGGCCTGCCGCGTCGAACGCCAGCCCGTGGGGCGGCCCATGTGCAGCGGGGAATTGGCGAACGAGGCGACCAGGACCGCGCCCAGCAGATGCGCCAGCGCCCAGCGGCGACCGTAGCCGAGCGGGCCGGGCTCCTCGTACCCCGCGTCCACACAGACCTGGACGGACGCCGTCCGGCACATGATCGTGTACCCGGCGTCGTTCCACCGGCCGTAGTAGTTCTCCATCGCGTCGTAGCGGGGATCGTGCAGGACCCGGGGCGGTTCGTGCCAGGGGGCCTTGCCGTACCCGGCGAGGACGAGCCCGAGGTCGCGCAGCTCGGCACGGGCGAGGGCGAGATCCGCGGAGACCTCCGTGACGCAGGAGGCGAGGGAGCTCGCGGGCTGCGAGGAGAATTCCAGCTGGCCGCCGGGCTCGACGGTCAGCAGCGATTTCAGCGGCAGCGCGCGCAACCGGTCGGCGGCGGCCGCGAGCCGGGGCGGGGCGACCGGGCGGACGGGGTCACGCACGTCGTGGACGAGCCACTCCAGTTCGACACCGAGCAGCCGGGGCGGCCCGGTCTTGAAACAGATGCCCCGCACATAGGCGTCCGCGTCGGCCGGGTCGACGAGCCGGTCGCGGTCCTCCCTGAGGTCCTTGCTGTCGGTCACGGTCCGTACCTCCCGTACGTTCGGTCCGTACCACCTAAGCCACTGCATGCCCGCTGCTTCAAGAGTGCATGGGGGCGCGAACCAGCCGTCACGGCCCCGGCCCGGCCGGGCGGCGCCGCGCCACCAGGACATTGTCGCCACCCCTTGACGCGCCCGCCAGGGGAGGACATACCGTCCGTGAGGTGACTTCACACGAGGTGACCGCCGACGTCTTCCTTTCCGAGACCTACGCGCGCGGCGTGCCCTACGCCCGGTACCGGGAACTGCGGGACACCGCCCCGGTGTGCCGGATCGGGGAACCGGCCGTCGGACCCTGGCCCGCCGGCCCCGGCTTCTGGGCGGTCTTCCGGCACGCCGACGTCAAACACGTGCTGCGCACCCCCGAGGTCTTCTCCTCGTACACGGGCGCCACCCAGATCGCCGACCCGGACACCGAGCGCGACCTCGTGTTCCTGCGGACCATGATGCTCAACCAGGACCCGCCCGCCCACGCCCGGCTGCGGCGCATCGTCTCCGCCGCCTTCACCCCCCGCGCGGTGCGGGAGCTGGAGGCCGTCATCGACGCGCGGGCGCATGCCCTCGTCGACTCCGTCGCGGACGTGGGCGCCACGGACTACGTGGAGCTGGCCGCGGACCTGCCCGTCTGGACCCTCGCCCACATCATGGGCGTACCCGAGGAGGACCGGCGGCTGCTGTACGACTGGTCCAACCGGGTGATCGGCTACCAGGACACCGACCGCGCCGACTCGAGCACCGCCGACCCCGAGGCGCTGAGCCCGATGGGCCGCGCGGCCCTCGCGCACCGGCCGGCCACGCTCGCCCGCCCCGACGGGACCGTGGCCGCCCCCCGCACCCACGAGGCCCTCGCCGACATGTTCGTCTACGCCCACGCCCTGGCGGACCACGCCCGGCCCGGCAGCATCATGGCGCAGATGCGCGAAGGCGGCCTGACCCGGGACGAGTTCGAGACCATGTTCCTGCTCTTCGCGACGGCCGGGAACGAGACGCTGCGCAACGGGATCCCCGGGGGCCTCAAGTCGCTCCTCGACCACCCGGACCAGTACGAACTCCTCCTGGAGCGCGAGGACCTGACGCATTCCGCGGTGGAGGAGGTGCTGCGCTACTGGCCGCCCGTCATGGACTTCCGGCGCACCGCCACCCGGGACACCGAGCTCGGCGGGCGGCGCATCCGGCGCGGCGAGAAGGTCGTCGTCTTCCACGCCTCCGCCAATCGCGACGAGCGCGTCTTCACCGACCCCGACCGCTTCGACATCACCCGCACCCCCAACGACCACGTCAGTTTCGGCTTCGGCCCGCACTTCTGCCTGGGCGCCCACCTCGCCCGCGTGCAACTGCGGACCATGCTGCGGGTCACGATCGACCGGCTGCCCGGCCTGGATCGGGCGGGTGAGGCCGTCCGGCTGGCGTCCAACTTCCAGAACGGCCTCAAGCGCCTGCCGGTCAGATGGCGAACAGATCGGTGAACGGGTCCGTCGCGTCCGCGACGCTGTGGCCGAACGGGGAGTTGAAGTCCCAGACGAGGAAGAGGAGGAAGGCGATCAGCGCGCTGTAGAGACCCGCCAGCAGCAGCTCGCGGGGCGAGCGCCGGATCTGCAGCGTGAAGATGAGCCCCACGGCCACCAGCGCCCCCACGATCAGGCCGAACCACACCACGCCCGGCATCGTCGACTCCGCGTTCTGCGCCCGCGCGCCGCGCGCGGCGTCCGCCGCCGAGACCTGGTCCAGCAGTGGCTGGTAGTGCTGCCCCTCCTGGTCGTTGCGCGGCACGTACGAGGTCACGTCCTTGCGCACCTTGGCCAGCAGCTCCCCACCCCGGTCGGTGAGTTCGCCCTCGTCCAGCATGTGCCGCCACTCGGTGTGCACGACGTACGTCACGTACGCCTCGACGTCCTCGCGCGTACGGTCCCGGGCGGCCGGTGCGTAGGCCACCACCCGCTCACTGACCTCGTGCAGGGCCTGCGCTTCGGCCGTGACCGCCTGCTGCGCGCTGTTGCGTGCCTCCCAGACACCGGCGATGGCGAGGCCCAGCACGATGGCGTAGACCACGCCGACCATCATCGTCATGTACTCGATGACGTCGGGGGTCTGGCTCGGGTCGTCGTCCGCTCCGAGCCTGCGTTCTCTGACGACGGTGATGGTCAGGACGACGGCGCACGCGGCGGCCATCGCGATGGCCAGGACCAGCCATTCGGACAAGGGGAACCTCCGGGATCGGACAAGGGGTTTCGGGGGCAGAGGGGGAAATTCGGGGGGCGCGGCGGCGCGGTGGCGACGGGTCAGCGCCGCCCGCTGCCGCCGCGTGGCCGCAGCAGCGCCGCCGCGAGCACGGCGGGGGCCGTGAGCAGCAGCATGAGCGTGACCATCGAGGGCCCGCCGTCGGGTGTTTTGGCGATGACCCGGTGGTAGGCGCGTGGCGCGATCCGGGCGGGCTTCGGTCGTGGTGCGGGCGAGGGCGGCGGGGGAGTGGGCCGGGCCGCGGGAGGCGGCGGTGCCGGTACGTCGCCGCCCCGGGCCAGGACCGGGACGGGGCGCGGGGGCGGTGCGGGGGCCGCGGGAGCCGGGGGAGCGGGGGCCGGTTTCGCGACCGGCGGGACCGGTGCGGGGCGGGGGACGACCGCGGGCTCCGGGCGGGGCGCCCGTGGGCCGCAGATCCGCACCACGGCCGAACTCCCCGTGGTGTGTGCGCTGACGGCAAGGCACCCGTCCCCGTCCCGGACCACGGCGGAGGACAGACCGTCGCCCGAGACGGCGGTCACGGTACGGGCCCGCCGGTCGCCCGACACCCCGGTGCGACGGCTCCCCTGGTGGATGACGACGGAGGACGAACCCTCGTGTGCAGTGACGTTCACTCCGTGGGAGCGGCGGACGGCCGACGCGGCGTCGAAGGCGTCGGCCGGCGGGCGGGGGCGGCGGTCGGTGCCGCTCGCGGTGTCGCCGGGCGCCGCGGTGGCCGGCGTCTTTGCGGCCGGTCGGCCGTCGGCCTCACCGCCCCACGCGGGCCCGGCCCCCGCTGTCGCCAGTACGGCCACGAAGGCCACGATTCCCGCTCGCCCTGTCGGCGCCCGTCCGTTCACGACGGAGATCTTCCGGTGCCCGCGCTCCCCTTGGTCGCACCTTGGACCAAATCCCTCCTATGGGATGAACAACTGTGTGCGTTGTGTGTGCACCATGCCGGGCAATGCGGGCGTAACGACGGGGAGTTCAGCGGGAATTCACTCCGACGGGCCCGGCGTGCGAAGCCCGGCCGGCCGCCGCGCGCCCCTCCTCACAGCCCCGAGAAGTCCCCGTGCCGGCCCGCGCCCGCCGCGAAGCGGGCCGCGCCCTCCGGCGCCTTCGCCAACGCCGCTCGGCCGTGGGAGAGTTCGGCGGCCAGCGCGGCCTCCTCCGTCAGGCCCTCCTGGTCCAGGACGGAGGCCCGGTCGCCGCGCAGGCACGTCTGCGGGAAGCGGGCGATCTCCGCCGCCAGCTCCTCCGCCGCCGCCCGGGCCCCGCCCGGCGGGGCGAGGCGGTTGGCGAGCCCGATGGCGTGGGCCTCGGGCGCCGGCACCGGGCGGCCCGTCAGGATCATGTCCATGGCCCGGCTCGTGCCGATGAGCCGGGGCAGCCGGACCGTACCGCCGTCGATCAGCGGCACGCCCCAGCGGCGGCAGAAGACGCCGAAGACCGCGTCCTCCTCCGCCACCCGCAGATCGCACCACAGGGCCAGCTCCAGCCCGCCCGCCACCGCGTGGCCGCTCACCGCGGCGATCACCGGCTTCGACAGCCGCAGCCGGGTGGGGCCCATCGGGCCGTCGCCGTCGGGCGCGACCCGGTTGCCCCGCGCGGTGCCGAGCGCCTTGAGGTCCGCACCCGCGCAGAACGTACCGCCCTCGCCCCACAGCACAGCGACCCGCGCGCCGTCGTCGGCCTCGAACGCCCGGAAGGCGTAGCCGAGTTCCCGGGCCGTCGGCCCGTCCACGGCGTTGCGGACCGCGGGCCGGGACAGGACGACGGTGGTCACGGCCCCGCGGCGCTCGGTACGGACGGCCGGCGCGGCCGCCCGGTCCCAGCCGTCCGTCACAGGGAGTCCTTCGCCACCGCGCGGTCGATGATCGGACCCAGGTCCGTGCCCGTCGGCAGGGTGCCGAACGCGTGCCCCCACTCCCCGCCCAGCCGGGACGCGCAGAAGGCGTCCGCGACGGCCGGGGTGCTGTGCCGTACGAGCAGGCTGCCCTGGAGGACCAGCGTGAGCTGCTCCGCCACCCGACGGGCGAGCAGTTGGGCCCGGTGCGGGTCCGACAGCGCACCGAGCAGCTCGCGCAGCCGCGCCGCCGCCGCGTCCAGGCGGGCGTCCGCCCCGGCCGCCGCGTCGACCTCCGCGAAGTAGGCGTCCAGCCCCGCCGGTTCCTTCGCCAGGGCGCGCAGCACGTCCAGGGCCGCCACATTGCCCGAGCCCTCCCAGATGGAGAGCAGCGGCGCCTCCCGGTACAGCCGCGGCATGCCGGACTCCTCGACGTAGCCGTTGCCGCCGAGGCACTCGAGCGCCTCGGCGGCGTGCGCGCTGCCGCGCTTGCAGACCCAGTACTTGCCCGCCGCCAGGGCGAGCCGTCGCAGGGCCACCTCGGAGGCGTCGCCCGCCTCGGAGGCGTCCAGCGCCGCCGCGAGCCGCATCGCCAGCAGCGTCGCCGCCTCGGACTCGACGGCGAGGTCCGCCAGGACGTTGCGCATCAGTGGCTGGTCGATCAGCTCGGCCCCGAACGCCCGCCGGTGCGCCGTGTGGTGCAGGGCCTGCCGCAGACCCGCGCGCATGCCGGCCGCCGAGCCGATGACGCAGTCGAGGCGGGTCATGTTGACCATCTCGACGATCGTCCGCACCCCGCGGCCCGGTTCGCCCACCGGCCAGGCCACGGCCCGCTCGTACTCGATCTCCGCCGAGGCGTTGGAGCGGTTGCCCAGCTTGTCCTTCAGCCGCTGGAGCCGCATCGCGTTGCGGGTGCCGTCCGGCAGCACGCGCGGCATGAGGAAGCAGGTGAGGCCCTCTTGCGTCTGTGCCAGCACCAGGAACACATCGCTCATGGGCGCCGACGTGAACCACTTGTGCCCGGTGATCACATACGAGCCGTCGCCCGCCGGCACGGCCGTCGTCGTATTGGCCCGCACGTCCGAGCCGCCCTGCTTCTCCGTCATCGACATGCCGGCGATCAGGCCCCGCTTGCCCAACGGGGGCCGCAGCCCGTAGTCGTAAGCGCGCGACGCGAGCAACGGCTCGTAGAGGGCGGCCAGCTCGGGCTGGGCGCGCAGCGCGGGGACCGCCGCGTACGTCATGGAGATCGGGCAGCCGTGACCCGGCTCGGCCTGCGCCCAGACGTAGAACTTCGCGGCGCGCACCAGATGCGCCCCGGGCCGGGCCTCCGCCCAGGGCGCGGCGTGCTGGCCGCTCTCCACCGCCGCCGCCATCAACTGATGCCAGGCGGGGTGGAACTCCACCTCGTCGACGCGGTGGCCGAAGCGGTCGTGGGTGCGCAGCACCGGCGGGTTCGCCTCGGCCAGCCGCGACTGCTCCTGCGTCTCCTGGGACCCGGCCCGTGCGCCCAGCTCGCGCACCTCCGCCTCGCCCCAGCCGCCGCCGTCGCGGCGCAGCGCCTCCAGCAACGCCGGATCGTCGGCCGTGCTGAAGCCGGTCAGGGGCGGAGCCTGGTTGAGGACTTCGTGCGTGGCGCTCACAGCGACCTCCGAGAGTGCGTACGGCCCGGTATTACATTTTCATGATGCGTGATCCAGGACTGTAATGGATAGGGTTTCGGCAATCATGGACGACACCGGATCCCTCACCCTGCCGCCGCTGACCGCCCGCTCGATCGTGCTCTCCACCCTCCTCGGCCACCACCCGCCCGCGCTGCCCGCCCGCGCCCTCGTCCGCGTCGGCGAACTCTTCGGCACCGCCGAAGGCACCGTCCGCACCGCCCTCACCCGGATGGTCGCCGCCGGTGACCTGGAACAACGCGACGGCACCTACCGGCTCACCGACCGCCTCCTCGCCCGCCAGGCCCGGCAGGACGACAGCCGGGCCCCGCGCACCCGCCCCTGGGACGGCGGCTGGGAGATCGCCGTCGTCACCACCGAGCGCCGCTCCGCCAGCGACCGCGCCGCCCTCCGCCAGGCCATGGCCGCCCTGCGCCTGGCCGAGCTGCGCGAGGGCTGCTGGCTGCGCCCGGCCAACCTCGTGCGCGCCCGCCCCGACGTCGTCGACGAGCAGTGCACCCGGCTCACCGGCGTCCCCGAGGGCGATCCGGCCACGCTCGCCGCGACCCTGTGGGACCTCGACGGCTGGGCGGCGCGGGCCCACGTGCTGGAGGAGGCGCTGCGGGAGGAGCGCACCGAGAACCTCGCGAGCCGCTTCATGGTCTCGGCGGCGGTCCTGCGCCACCTCCTCGCCGACCCGGTGCTCCCCGCCGCCCTGCTCCCCGAGGACTGGCCCGGCGACCGGCTGCGCGGCCGCTACGAAAGCACTGACCGTGACTTCCGAGGCCTGCTGCTGCGGCATATCGGGGGCTAGGGCCTGTCCGGCGTTCGAGGACGCGCCCGCAGGGCGCCCGCCGCCGCAGGCGGCCCGCAGCAGGTGCCCGGGTGCGGCGCAAGCCACCCCGTACGAGGCTGAGACCGTGATCAGCAGACGTGTGGCCGTCCTGGCCACGGCCCTCGCCCTCGCCGGCTCGCTCCTGCCCGCCGCCACGGCCGCCGAGCCGCGGGTACCCGCCAAGCGCACCGTGTCGGCCTGGCTGCCCTACTGGGAGCCCGGCGCCTACCGGGACGCCCTCGCCCACGCCGACCAGCTCCACACGGTCAGCCCCTTCTGGTACGAGACCACCGCCGCCGACCGCGTCACGGCACACCCGGGCGCCGGTGACCGGGCCGTGATCGACGGGCTGCACCGGGCCGGGATCAAGGTCGTGCCGACCGTCACCGAAAGCCTCGACGCGGCCGCGATGGCGCGCCTGATGGGCGACCCGAAGACCCGCGCCACCCACGTCGACACCCTGGTCCGCCTCGCCACCGCCCACCCCTACGACGGCCTCGACCTCGACTACGAGCGGATGAACGAGCCCGCCGCCGACCCGGCCCTCGTCGAGCGCGTCCGCACCGGCTTCAACACCCTGACCACCGAGCTGTGCGACCGTCTGCACGCCCTGCGCAAGGAGTGCGTGGCCGCCGTCTTCCCCCGCTCCGCCACCCGCGACGACGGCCCCGTCCACGACTACGCGCATCTGGGCCGCACCCTCGACCGGCTGCGGATCATGGGCTACAACCTGCACAACGCCCTCGACGCCCCCGGACCGCTCTCCAGCCCCGCCTGGTACGCGGACGTCCTGCGGTACGCCACCGCGCGGGTCCCGGCCCGGAAGATCGAGATGGGGATCCCGGCCTACGGCTGGGACCACAAGGTGGCGGACCCCGCCCGCGCCACCCACCGCACCTCGCGCGAGGCCGAGGCACTGCGCCGCCGCGTCGGCGCCCCCTACGCCCTCGACCCCGTCTCCCGGACACCGCACTTCACCTACACCGAGGGCGGCCGACAGCGCGAGGTCTGGTACCAGGACGCCCGTGGCATCGCCGCCCACCTGCCCGTACTGGCCCGGTACGGGGTCACCGGGACCGCACTGTGGGCGCTGGACTTCGAGGAGCCCGGGCTGTGGCCGGTCCTCGCCGCGGCGCCCACGCCGGGTGCGGGGAATATGAGCAGTCGGTGACAGTTGTGCCGTTCACAGGCCCGCGCGGCGCACGAATGTGCTGATGGGAACGATACTGTCCGCATGTCACGCGTGCTTCTGATCGAGGACGACCGGGCCGTACGGGAAGGGGTCACTCTCACCCTGCGCCGCCGCGGCCACGAGGTCGAGGCCGCACCGACCGGCGAGGCCGGTCTCGTCGCCCTGGAGTCCTTCCGCCCCGACCTGGTCCTGCTCGATCTGATGCTGCCCGACAAGAGCGGCTTCGAGGTGTGCCGCCGCATCCGCGCCACCCAGCAGATCCCGATCATCATGCTCACCGCGCGCGGCGACGACATAGACGTCGTCCTCGGCCTGGAGGCCGGCGCGGACGACTACATCGTCAAGCCCGCCCGGGGCGAGGTCCTCGAAGCGCGCATCCGGGCCGTGCTGCGCCGGGCCGCCCCGAGCGACGGCGGCCCGGACCCGGCCGTCACCCAGCCGGCCGAGACCCACGGCGACCTGACCGTCGACCGCGCGGGCCTGCTCGTCTCCAAGAACGGCCAGGACCTGGCCCTCGCCCCCTCCGAGATGAAGCTGCTGCTGTACCTCTCCGCCACCCCCGGCCGGGTCTTCAGCCGTCAGCAGCTCCTGGAGCACGTCTGGGAGCACAGCTACCACGGTGACGCCCGGCTGGTGGACGCCTGTGTGATGCGGCTGCGCACCAAGGTCGAGGACTCCTCGCGGTCACCGAAGTACATCCAGACCGTGCGGGGCTTCGGGTACCGGTTCGGGCCCCTGTGACCCCGGCGACCCCCGAGAAGCCCCCGGCCCCGTGGCACGCGCGGCTCCGGGGCCTCCGGATCGGACGACGCCCGGCGCTGGGCACCTTCGCCCGGGGGCTACGGGCGCGCCTCGTGGTGGCGTTCCTGCTGGTGGCCGCGTTGAGCGCGCTCACCACGGCGGGGCTCACGTTCCGCGAGGCCCGCACCAAGATCCTCAAGCGCACCCAGGACACGGCCGTGGAGACCCTGCGCGCGCAGGTCAACTCGCAGGTGCCCGAAGTGACCTTCCCGCCGGGGAACGACGACCTCGTGAGGCTCTCCGAGGGCCTCAACCGCGCCGGGGTGGCCCAGCGCTGGATGGTCCACACCCGCTACAAGGACGGACCGCTCGTCCCACCCACCGGCCCGAACGGGAGCCGGGGCATCCCGGCCGGCGTGCAGGGCAAGGTCCACAAGGGCATCGCGGCGTTCCAGCGCATCGAGCTCGACGGCAAGCCGTGGCTCGCGATCGGACTGCCCGTCACCTACAGCGGTGACGGCGGGGAGATCTCGGGCCTCGAGGTGTACGCGAAACTGCCGCTGCGCGAGGACGAGCTCAATGTGCAGGCGCTGGTCCAGGCGGCCCAGAACGGGGCGATGCCCGCCATCGCACTGGCCGTGGTCCCCGCCCTGATCGCCGCGCGCGGGGTGCTGCGGCCCGTACGGGAGCTGCGGCGCGCCACCCAGCAGATCACCGCCGGCGAGCTGGACACCCGGCTCAAGGTGACGGGCCGCGACGAGCTCGCCGACCTCTCCCGGACGTTCAACGACATGGCGGCGGCGCTGGAGGAGAACGTCGCCGAGCTGCGCCGCATGGAGGCCAACTCCCGGCGCTTCGCGGCCGACGTCTCGCACGAGCTGCGCACCCCGCTGGCCGCGATGACCGCCGTCGTCGACGTCCTGGACGAGGACGCCGCCACGCTCGACCCCGACACCGCCTACGCCGTCCGGCTCATCAGTGAGGAGACCGGCAAACTCGCCCGCATGGTCGAGGACCTCATGGAGATCTCCCGCTTCGACGCGGGTGCCGCCGCCCTGCACCTGGACGAGGTCGACGTCTCCGAGACCGTGCGCAAGACCCTCCAGGCCCGCGGCTGGCAGGACAAGGTCGCCGCCGACCTGCCCGAGGGGGTACGGGCCCGGCTGGATCCGCGCCGCATCGACGTCGTGGTCGCCAACCTCGTCGGCAACGCCCTGAAGCACGGCGGCGAACCGGTGAGTGTCGCGGTCCGGGCGACGGAAGGGGCCGGGGCCGAAGGACAGCGCCTGCTGATCGAGATCGCGGACCGGGGCGAGGGCATCGATCCCGAGGTGCTGCCGCACGTCTTCGAGCGGTTCTTCAAGGCGGACTCCGCTCGGGCCCGCTCCGAGGGCAGCGGGCTCGGGCTCGCCATCACCCTGGAGAACGTCCGTCTGCACGACGGGACCGTACGAGCCGCCAACGGCCGTGCAGGGGGCGCGGTGTTCACCGTGGACCTCCCGCTGCGGCGCGGGGAGTGCGGGGAATTCGAGGAGGGGCAAGCATGAGGATCCGAAGCGCGGCGGCCGTCGTGACCCTGCTCGGTCTGCTCACCACGCTGGCCGGCTGCGGTATCGAACCGACCGAGGTCATCGACGTGGGCTATCCGGCCACCGGCGCCAAGCGGCCGGGCGTTCCGGCGACGCAGGCCGTGCTCTACTTCGCCTACCCGGGGGGCGTGGTGCCGGTGAGCCGCCCGGCCGGTGACGCGGTGAGCGCCGAGGACGCGGTACCGCTGCTGCTGAAGGGGCCCAACGAGCCCGAGCGGCTGCGCGGCTACTACTCCGAGCTGCCGAAGGTCGGCGGCGTGGACGTCGTCACCAGCACCGACCGCGTCGTCATCCGGCTGGCGACGGACGTCTCCCGGCTCACCCGGACCGCGCGCAACCAGCTGGTGTGCACCGCGGCCCACAACGGGGTGCCGGGCAAGCTGCCCGCCGACGAGGTGAAGGTGAGCCTGGTCGGCGGCGGGAAGGCCGTCACCGACCAGGTCTGCGCCTCCCTCTTCCCCCAGGCCGGCCGGACCGGCCCGTCCGTGTCCCCGCGTCCCTGACGGCGGATTTCGCGCGCACTCCGCTCGGTTCCGCGCCATGAGCCCTACCCGCCCATGGCGCGGAACCGGCGCAGGCGCAGGCTGTTGCCCACGACGAAGACCGACGAGAAGGCCATCGCGGCGCCCGCGATCATGGGGTTGAGCAGCCCCGAGGCCGCCAGCGGCAGCGCGGCCACGTTGTAGGCGAAGGCCCAGAAGAGGTTGGACCTGATGGTCCCCAGCGTCCGGCGCGCCAGCCGGATCGCGTCCGCCGCGACCCGCAGATCACCCCGGACGAGCGTGAGATCGCCCGCCTCGATGGCCGCGTCGGTGCCGGTGCCCATCGCCAGGCCCAGATCCGCCTGGGCCAGCGCGGCCGCGTCGTTGACGCCGTCGCCGACCATCGCGACGACCCGACCCTCGCCCTGGAGCCGCTTGACGACGTCGACCTTGTCCTGCGGCAGGACCTCGGCGATCACCTCGTCGATGCCGACCTCGGCGGCGACCGCCTCGGCCACGGCCCGGTTGTCGCCGGTGAGCAGGATCGGGGTCAACCCCAGTGCCCGCAGCCGGTCGACGGCCTCGGCGCTGGTCTCCTTCACCGCGTCCGCGACCTCCAGCACGGCCCGCGCCTCGCCGTCCCAGGCCACCACGACGGCCGTGCGCCCCGCCGCCTCGGCGGCGGTCTTCGCCCGCTCCAGCCCCGCCGGCAGCGCGATGGCCCACTCGGCCAGCAGCTTCTCCCGGCCGACGAGCACGGCGTGGCCCTCGACGACACCCTGCACGCCCCGCCCCGGCAGGTTCACGAAGTCCTCCGGCACGGGCAGCGTGCCCGTCCTCGTCGCGGCGCCCGCCGCGACGGCCCGCGCGATCGGGTGCTCGGACGCGTGCTCCAACGCCCCCGCCAGCCGCAGTGCCTCGGCCTCCGACGTGCCCTGGGCCGTGTGGACGTGGCGCAGCGCCATCCGGCCGGTGGTGACCGTGCCGGTCTTGTCCAGGACGATCGTGTCGACCTTCCGCGTGGTCTCCAGCACCTCGGGCCCCTTGATGAGGATGCCCAGCTGCGCACCCCGGCCCGTGCCCACCATGAGGGCCGTCGGCGTGGCCAGGCCCAGCGCGCACGGGCAGGCGATGATCAGTACGGCCACCGCGGCGGTGAACGCGGCCGTCAAGCCCGCGCCGCTGATCAGCCAGAAGCCGAGCGTGCCGAGCGCCAGGGCGATGACGACGGGCACGAAGACCGCGGAGATCCGGTCGGCCAGCCGCTGGGCCGCCGCCTTGCCGTTCTGGGCGTCCTCCACCAGCCGGGCCATCCGGGCCAGTTGGGTGTCGGCGCCGACCCGGGTGGCCGCCACGACGAGCCGGCCGCCCGCGTTGAGCGTCGCACCCGTCACGGTGTCGCCCACCCCGACCTCGACCGGCACCGACTCGCCGGTCAGCATCGAGGCGTCCACGGCGGAACCGCCCTCGACGACCGTGCCGTCCGTGGCGATCTTCTCACCGGGCCGGACCACGAACCGGTCGCCGACCACCAGGTCCTCGGTGCGGATCGACTCCTCGCGCCCGTCCCGCAGGACGGTCACCTCCTTGGCGCCCAGCTCCAGCAGCGCCTTGAGCGCGGCGCCGGCCCGGCGCTTGGACCGGGCCTCGAAGTAGCGCCCCGCCAGGACGAACGCGGTGACCCCCGCGGCCGCCTCCAGATAGAGGTTCCCCGCGCCGTCGCCGCGCGCGATGGTCAGCTCGAAGCCGTGGGTCATGCCGGGCATGCCGGCGCTGCCGAAGAACAGCGCCCACACCGACCACGCGAACGCCGCCGAGGTACCGACCGAGATCAGGGTGTCCATGGTGGCCGCGCCGTGCCGGGCGTTGGTCCAGGCGGCCCGGTGGAAGGGCCACGCCGCGTACGTGACGACGGGCGCGGTCAGCGTCAGGGACAGCCACTGCCAGTACGTGAACTGCCAGGCCGGCACCATCGCGAGCAGGACCACCGGCACGGCCAGCAGCACGGCCGTCACCAGCCGCTGCCGCAGCGGCCGCAGTTCCTCGTCACCCTCGGCCCCCTCGCCCGCGCCGGCCTCGCCGTGCCCGCCGCCCGCCCCGGCGGCCCGTACGGGCGCGGGCGGCGCGGCGGTGTAGCCCGTGGCCTCCACCGTGGCGATCAGCTCGGCCACCGCGATGTCCTCGCGATGGGTGATCTGCGCCTTCTCGGTGGCGTAGTTGACCGTGGCGGTCACTCCGTCCATGCGGTTGAGCTTCTTCTCGACACGGGCGGCGCACGAGGCGCAGGTCATGCCGCCGATGGCGAGTTCGACCCGGGAGTGCCGGGCGGTGTCGGTGGTCGTCGTGGTCATCACTGCTCCACTGGGGAGGGCCGGAGATACCCCTGGGGGGTATCCATTGAGCCCATGTATACCCCTGGGGTGTATGCGGAAGCAAGCGGCCGAAGCCGCTTTCCCGGACACCCCCCAGGGGTATGGTGTGGCGAGAGCCGGAAGGGGGGTCAGCTCACGCGCGGTACGAGCCGTGCGGCGGGGCCCACGTCACTGGCCCGCCTCCCAGAGGTCGTTGAAGCGGTGGACCCGGTCCCTCACCAGGCCCTCGCGCACGTCCAGAGTCGTCTTGGCGACGACGGGGCGCGGCGTGTGCTCACTGCCCAGCGCCGGGCTGACCTCGTAACTCACACCCCCGTCGAAGACGATGAAGTCGAAGACCGGGTCCAGCATGGCCGCCGGCGGCAGCGTGCACATCGCCGCGACCCGCACCTCGACCCCGAGGTCCTCGTGGCTGCGGCAGACGGCCTTGATCCGCTCGTCCTGGAGCAGCTCGGGGTGGGCCACGATGAACAGCCTGCGCACCCGCACCCCGCGCTTGATCGCCTCGCGCTGCGCCCGCAGATAGCGACGCCCCAGCTCGGTGGGCCAGAAGTCGGTGTCCATCGCGGTGCTCGTGGCGTCGATGCTGACCGCCGCGCTCCCGGTCAGCGTCAGCAGCCAGTCGTGGTCCTCGCCGTCGTAGGCGGCCTGGCCGCCGTGCAGGTCCTTCATCAGCTGGGCCAGCCGGCTGATCTCGGCCTGCGCGAAGCCGTAGATGATGTCGGGGCCGCCCACGCCGATCTCCGTGGCGTTGCGCACCAGCTGGGTGACCGCGTCGGTGCGCAGCGCCGACCCCTCCACCAGGCCGAACAGCCGGGTCGCCTCGTTGATCCGGGAGAAGCCGCCGTCCACGAGCTTCTTCATGTCCTCGCTGTGCGACGTCAGCGAGGACTCGACCACCCCCAGACGGCGGTCGAAGTCCGTCATGAACTGCACGATCAGGGACGCGCCGCCGATGAATATCGAGATGGTCAGCCGCCATATCTCCGGCTGCCCGGTGACCGTGGTCGTCAGATACGCGGCGCACCCGAGGATCACGGTGATCGCGGCCTTCTGAAGGAACGGCGGGATTCTCGTCGTACGTTCCATGTCTTCCCCCGTCGGGTGTTCTTGTCGGTGAGTGGGCCGTTCAGGTGCTCCTCACGCCTCGCACCTGAACGGGATGGCCTGCAAGGCCAGTTGATCGCGGATGCGCTGGACCAGCGTCTGCCACTGGCGGGTGAAGCCCGGGTGCCGTTCCAGGCCGTCCCACAGCGGGGCCAGCCGGGCTCCCGTACGGGCACCGGGCATCCACAGGTGCAGGAGATGGTCCACGGCGGGTCGCAGGGCGAGCACCGCTTCGGGCCCCGCGGTCGACCCCAGCCGACTGCGGTCGACCATTCGTATCAACGTCGTCAGCAGCCAGTCGTGCAGGGCCAGTTCCTCGCAGAAACCGGCGATCTCCGCCGCGTCGAGACCCGCTGCGGAGATCCACAGCGTCCGTAGCCCGTCGGCGGCGACGGTGAACTCCGCGGCCGGCGGGCCCTGCCCGTCGGCCGCGTGGACCGCGAACCACCGCAGCCTGGTGCGGCGGGACTTGAAGGGTGCGCGCCGGTCCAGCAGCGGCTGCCCGAGGACGCGCGCGAGCAGCCGCTCGGCGATCGCCCCCAGATCGACCGTGGCGGCCGCGTGCCGGTCCGGCCCGGCCGGCCGGGCACCGAGGAAGCCCGCCGCCACATCGGGCACCGAAAGCCGCCCGAGCGGCTGGACGACACCGGGGCGCACGAGATAGTGCCCCCACGGCAACCGCCGGTCGGCGCCCGAGACGGGCGAGGACAGCCGGGCCGTCGCCTGGAGCACCCGGCCCTCGGTGAGCACCGCCCGCGCCCGTACCGTGCCGACCGCCCGTACCCGGCTGCCCGTGGCGGCGGGCAGCGCGCAGTCGACGCCGGTGAGCACCTCGGGGGAGACGGCGTACATGTTCGGCCGCTCCGAGAAGCGCACCGCCTCGTCGGACCGGAGCTGGAGCAGCCGCACGGCCTCGGCGCGCGGCAGCGACGCCGACGTCTGCAGCAGGCACGTGCGCACCTCGCCGCAGACGAACGCCTGGGGCCCTTCTCCCGCGCCGCCCGTCATGGCTCGGCGTAGAAGGCGTAGGCGGCGCGGTCGGTGACGGCGGGGGGAACGGCGAAGCCCTCGCGGTCCGCCCGCTCGGCGGTCTGGCGCAGTACCGCTTCTTCCAGGGCCACTTGGCCGAGGACGAGCCGTACCGCGTGCTCCACCGGCAGGAACCGCGAGGGAAGCACGGAGAACGTGCCGTAGGCGGCGAAGGGGGCCGCCGAGGGGTTGAGCTGGACCAGCGGCGGCAGATCGTCCCAACTGCGGGGGAAGGCACCGCGCTCACCGCCCCAAGGGACGGCCTGTAACACCGGCCGTCCCTCGCGTCGTAACAACCCCAGCCGTAACAGCTGCCAGACGGCGGCCAGGAACGGGCACGACCACGTACGGCCCCGGTCCCCGTCGTCCCACAACTCCACGTCCATGAACACCGAATGCCGACGGGCCCCGGTCTCGGCCGGCGCGGCCCAGGCCGTGGCGCCGCTCATCGCCTCCCCGCCGCCGGCGGCCGGGCTCCGTTCGCCGTTGCACAGCCAGCCGATCTCCCGCACCGCGGGGCGGGAGCCGTTGCTCCCCACCGGCGGCGACTCGACCAGCCTGCCCTCCACCAGCGACGCCGGCTCCACGCCGTCGGCCGTCGCACACCCCGACTCACGCGCCAGATAGTCGATGGTCAGACCGCACGCCTCCGCCTCCGCCAGCAGCATCGGCACCAGCTCGGCGGGCGAGGAGAAACGGGTGAAGTAGTCGTCGACCAGAAAGCACGTACTCACCCGGGGACGCCGGGCCCCGGCCGCACCCGCCACGGACAGCCGCGCCGCGTCCGCCCACGGCTTCACCCGCGTGAACTGCTCCCGCAGCCGCCCGGCCCCCGCCGCGAAGTCCTCCATGTAGAGATGGCCCAGCTCCAAGGACAGATGGGACAGCGGTACGGACTGGGTACGCGGATCCGCGCTCTCCTCCCGGAAGGTCGTCTCCATCACAGCGGCTCCCATGCCTTCTCGCCGGACAGCGCCTCCGCCAGCCGCTTCAGCGCGTCCCGCGTGCGGACGTTCGCCACCCGGCTGGTGAGCGCGTCCTCGTCGGTGATCAGCTGCTCACGCCACTGGAGCACCGGCTCCAGCGGCACACTGCCCAGGACCTTCGTCACCCCGATGTCCAACTGGGCCGCCAGCTCCTTGAGATCCTGGTCGCACCTGCGCAGCCACGCCGCCTGGGGCGGCGGCACATGGGCGAACAGCGCCGACTCCGGGTCGGGCACGGCCGCCCGCACGAACCGGATGGCGCTGCGCAGCCGGTCCGCCTCGTGCCCCCGCGCGACGCCTCCGGCCACCACCCCGCGCTCGCCGAACACCAGGCCGTGGGCGGCGATGATGTGCTGTCGCGTCCACCGGTGGAAGACCAGCCAGCGCACCCGCAGCGCGTCGAACTCCTCCCGCGCGGTCGCCTCCAGCACCATGTCGACGGCGTAGGAGCGGCCCGCGCTGAGGTCGACCAGGATGATGTCGAATTCCTCCTCCAGCCGCAGGAAGAGCTCCGCGCAACGGCGCACGGTGGCCGGGTTCGTGGTGAACTCGCCACCGCTGCGGTCGCCCGGGACCAGCACCAGCTGGCCGGCGCCGGTGGGGCGTGAGCGCAGCACGTCGTGCTCGGACTCGGCCCACACGTCCACCCGGTGCGGCTCGACCGTCGTCCCTTGCAGATAGGAGTGCAGACCGCCCGTCTCGACGCCCCGCAGCGACCCCGGCACGTCGAAGACGGCGGCGGCCGTGGGCGAGCCGAAGTCGAAGTCGAGGTAGCACACGTCGTCACCGCCGAGCGCACGGCGATAGGCGATGTTCGCGCTCGTCACCGAGCGCCCGGTGCCGCCCTTGTCCGAGGCGGCGAAGACCAGCACCCCCCTACACCCCCCTCGAAGCCGCGCGCCGGCCGAGCGCGATCTCGTCCAGCTGGCCGAGGACCTGCAGCGCCAGCGTGCAGGCGGTGCCGGGCCGGTCGTCGACGATCTGACGGGCGCGCCGGAGCTTCCCCTCGGCGACCGTCAATTGGTCGCCGAGGTCGTTGCGCACGGACTCCTCCAGGGCGGGCGCGGGTTCCATCATCTCCTTGCCGAAGAGATGGGACGCCTCGCTGAGCAGCGCCGTGGCGATGTCGTTGAGCGTGCGGCTGCGGATCGGCGGCTGTTCGTACAGCCCCGCGGCCGCCACCATGCACTCCACCGTGCGCTCGGTCATGCTCCACGACAGCGGGGTGCCGGCTTGTGACGACTGCGGATAGACCGCGCGGATGTTGTCCCAGAGATTGGCGCCCGGGCCCGACGGGATACGGCGCTTCCAGAGGTGGTCCAGAATCTGCTCGGCGAGCCGCAGCAGCCGGTCGTGGGACTCTATGTTCCGTGACAGGGCGCACAGTTGGATGGTGCGCTTGAGCAACTGGGCCGAGAAATCCGTCATGGTCCACTGCATGGGCGGCCCGATGCTCTCGCTGCCCAGCAGCGGCAGCCGTACCCCGGGGTGATGCAGGGCGATGGCCGGATCGCCGTCGGTCATCCGCCGGGTGATCTTGGCGCGGACCGCGAGCTCCTCCATCACGGCGACGGTGCGGGTCAGGTCGTCGTCCGTGGCCCGCCGGCGCACCAGGTCCTGCACGAGGATGGCGGCGACCGAGAGACTGAAGTACTCCGATTCCTGCACCCGCGCCGTCGCCCGCCAGGGGATGTCCTCCAGCGGCCAGCGCTCCTCACCGAACCGGGCCACCATCGACCAGTACTGCTGGGTGATCTCCCAGCGCAGCCGCAACGCCTCCGCCAGCCGCTGCTGCTCGTCGTTGAGCAGCCCGAGGGTGAGGGTGCGCTCGGAGAACAGGTCGGCGATGCCGTCGAGGGCCACGACCGTGAAATACAGATACGGCACCTGGTGCGCCAGCCCCTTGGGCTGCGCCCCGACCGGCTCGGTGGTGTCGACCGGCGGCGCGTCCTGCACGAGTCCCCACGACCAGCCGCACTCCAGGAGGAGGTTGTCGTTGTCCAGATCGCCCACCACGTTGAGTCCCAGGGTGATGTACTCCCGGATGGAGGCGCGCAGCGGCTTGAGCCGCTGCTGGAGCTGGTGCACGACCAGGCGGTTGGACAGCCCGTCCTGGTTCACCAGCGCGCACACCGCGCGGCCCTGCGGGGAGTCGGCGTCGAAGAGGTTCACCGTGAAGCTGCGCAGCAGGCTCACCATGGCGGCCGAGAGCCGGGTGCGGGTGGCGGCCTCCAGCTTTTCGGCCATTTCCTGGACGTCCTTGCGGTGCACCTTCCGGGTCAGGACCTTCAGGAAGCCCAGCGTCGCCAGCGACAGAGTGATCGACATGGAATAGGAATCGACGACTCCGAGGGCACGCTGCTCAGGGGTGAGTTCGGCGGTGGGATCGACGGCGGAGAAATACCGGCCGCCGGCGAAACTCGGAACCGACGCCTCGTCCGTGTGCGTCCGCGTGAAATCCGTTATGGCGCCGATCAGCTTCTGCGGAATGTCGATGTTGTTGCCGACCCGCTGGAGAGCGGCCAGGACGTCCGCCGCCGTTTCGTCCGGCGCGTCCAGTCTGAACGCGGGTAATTCCGTCGCCGGATACATGAGACAGAGCAGCCGCTCGGCATCCTCCACGCTGCTCGATTCGCCTTCGGTATCGCCCGGGCGCCACACGCCTTGGGTGAACGACTGGCGGGCCACGGCCCGCCAGATCTCCAGCATGTGCTGGCGTGGTTGTATGCGCATCCCCCGTACCCCTGCCCCTTTTCCCCGCTGCCCCGTCGTGGTGGAACCGGATGTTGACCTGCCGGTTCTATACGCGCCTTCCGCACGCCAGAATCATTCCCGTGTAACCCGAGCGAATGGGATCTTCGGGCAGTCGCACCCGGCTGATCCGCAGATCTTCGGCGAACGGCGCGAGGGCACCGCGGACGTCCTCCGCGTCGACGCCGCACGCCGGGAAGAGGAGATCGCCGACCTGGTACCCCTGTGAGTTCTCCATGAACGCGGCGGCGAAGGGCGCGCGCGGGGTGAGCGCCCGGGCGAAGGCGGCCACCGCTCCCTCGAACTCGCGGTAGGCGGTGGACATCGACTCGGCCACGAAGAACATCGTGCCGATGCCCCACCGCGCGCGGGGCAGGTCGAACAGGTCCCCCTTGCCGACGGCGGCCGCCGACGCGACGGCCCCCCGGGGGTCGCTGACGGCCCGGTACTCCGGGCGCTCGGTGAACACGTCCCAGAAGGCGCCCCAGTTGGCGGAGAACGCGGCGACCTCCCGCTCCAGCCAGAGCACATTCTCCACGGAGTGCTCATACAACGTAATATTCGAACACCACGGCAAGAGGGACAACGCGGGATAGAGATTGGTGCCGGCCCCGACGTCGATACCGGAATCGGGGCGGTCGGGATGCTTCCGGAAATGCTCGCAGAAGTAGTCGCGAACGGCCTCGATGATCTCTTGGTCTTCCTTCCGGAGGAAGGCGTAGTTGTGCTGGTGGTAAGCCCGGGAGTCGAATGAGTCCCAGGGGGCTTCTCGATTGAGCCCCTGGGTGTATCCCGCGGACGTGAGATCCATCTGTCGATGGTAGCGCTTGGGGGGTGCGGTGACACCCCGATGGGAGCGGGCGCGTACTGGACAGAACCCGCACCGCCGGGTACACCGGCAGCCGGGGTTGGGTAGGGGTGGGGCTTACGCCATTGAGCGTGATGGGCCCGGACCTGTGATCGAATGACGGGGGATCTCGCTCTTCACCCGAAAGGATCAATAGTCGTGGCATCGGCCCACGAAGGGAGCGCGATGAATCCCCTGTCCGACGACCGCGGCCGGAGGTCGTGCCGCACCGCGGCGCCCGGCACCGGCGAACGTTATGCCCCCGGAGTCCGGGAATGTCGAGAAATTCGAGAGGCTCGGGAAGCCCAGGCCGCCCACGAAGTCCGGGAAGTTTCGGAAGGTGACCTTCCGCAACTGCTGCGGCTGGACCGCGCGGTATTCCAGGGCGCCGCCTATCCGTTCTTCGTCATGCGTCAGCTCTTCGACGTGCACCGCGAGCACTTACTCGTCCTGGAAGGCACCGCTCAGGAGCGCCCCGGACAGCGGCCCGAGCCCGGCGGTCCCCGGCTCCTCGGCTATGTGCTGGCCGGTGTCGTACCCGGCGGCAAGGACGCCTGGATACTCGGCCTCGGCGTGGACCCGGCCGAGCGCGGCCACGGGCACGGCCGACGGCTGCTGCGGGCGGGACTCGCCAGACTCACCGACCACGGCGTCGGCGAGGTGCGGCTGAGCGTCGAGCCGGCCAACCACGCCGCGATACGGCTCTACGGCTCCTTCGGCTTCACCGAGGCCGGGCGGCGGGACGACTACTTCGGCCCCCGCGAGGACCGGCTGATCATGTCGCTCCTCCTGTGCTGACCTCTCGCCGCCGCGACGGTGCGCGGCTCAGGGCTGGAGCCCGCCGATCCGCCCTTCGAGAAGGACGAGGAGCTCGGCGAGGATGTCCGCGAGCCGGCCCTGGCGCTCCTCGCCGAGCCCGGCCAGCAGGGCGCCCTCGTAGGCGACCTGATGCGGGACCAGCCGGTCGATGAGCGCGCCGCCGGGCGCGGTGAGCGACAGATGGGCGACCCGCCGGTCCCGTTCGTCGGGGCGGCGGGCGACGAGCCCGCGCCCTTCGAGCACCCGCAGCCGCTTGGTGACCGCGGCCCCCGAGGCGAAGGTCTCCCGGGCGATCTGCCCCGGCGTCAGCTCCCGGCCGGTGCGCCGCAGCGTGCCGAGGATGTCGAACTCCCCACGCGTCAGCCCCTCGCTCGCCAGCGGGGCGTCGGTGGCCTGCTGGAGCAGTGCGGCACAGCGGTTCAGCCTGCCGATCACGGCCATCGGCGCGGTGTCGAGCCCGGGGTGGACCTGCTGCCACTGGCGCAGCACGCGCGCGACGATGTCCTCGGCGCCCCCGTCGTCCCTGGAGCTCCCGGCGTCCCCGGCGTCATGGCCCACGGTGTCGATCCTCTCCGGTCGGTGCACTGGAGAGTGATTCTGCCGCCTCCCGGACGACGCGCCGAAGGAGGCCACGACGCGCGCGGTTCACACGCCGGGCCGACCCGTCCGCACGCGCCCGCGCACCCGGACCGGAAGCCGTCCGGCCGACGCCCCTCCCCACTGACCCGTCTACTGGTCGAACAGTTCCAGCGCGCGGGCCCGGCAGGCCGCCGGGGTGCCCCACGCCGACCGCAACGCCCGGGCCTTGCCGAGCCACAGGGACACGTCGCACTCGGCGGTGTAGCCGATCGCGCCGTGCACCTGGAGGGCCGTACGGGCGGCCGCGTACGCCGCGTCGCAGGCGGCGACCTTGGCCGCGGCGATCTCCGCCCCGGCGCCCGGCGCCCCGGACGCGAGGGCCACGGCGGCGCCGTGGAGCAGCGGCCGGGCGAACTCCAGCCCGAGCAGCGCGTCCGCCAGCCGGTGCTTGACCGCCTGGAACGAGCCGATGGCCGCCCCGAACTGGGTGCGCGTCCTGGCGTACGCGACCGTGCGCTCCAGCAGCGCCAGCCCGACCCCGAGCGCCTGCGCGGCGGTCGTGAACGCGGCCCAGCCGGTGGCGTACGAGGCCGCGTCCCGCACGGCGGGGCCGCCCGCGAGCGGCTCTCCGCCGGTGAGCGGGCGCGACAGCCGCCGCGCCGGGTCGAGCGAGGGCTGCACCGGACCGTGGCCGGTGGCGAGCCGCAGCGCGTGGTGGCCGCCCGTCACCACGAAGGTCGCGTCGGCGGCGTCCGCGTCCAGCGCGTACGGGCCGCCGTCCGCCAGGGCCACCGTCACCCGAGCCTTCCCGGCACCGAGGCGGGGCAGCCACTCCTCGGCGGGCGCCGGCTCGCCGCGCTCGGCGAGCCGGGACAGGAGGGCCACGGCGGTGACCGTCTCGACCAGTGGTCCGGGCACGGCGTGCCGCCCCAACGCGACGAAGGCGACGCACAGTTCGACGGGCAGTGGCCCCATGCCGCCGTACGCCCGGGGCACGGCGACGGCGAAGACCCCGGCGTCCGCGAGCCGCTCCCACACCGCGAGCCCCGGTCCGTGGTTTCCGGCCGCCCAGGCCCGTACGACCGCCGGGGTGTCGGCGGCGGACAGCATCCGGTCGAGCGTGTGGCCGAAGGCGGTCTGCTCGGTGTCCAACAGGAACCTCATGCGCGGCGCGTCCCCCTCGGCAGCCCGAGCAGCCGCTCGGCGATGATGTCCCGCTGGATCTCGTTGGTGCCCGCGTAGATCGGCCCGGCCAGGGAGAACGTGTAGCCCTCCGCCCAGGCGCCCCGCGCGGGGGCGTCCCCCGCGCCGTCGGCGAGTTCGCCGTACGGGCCGAGCACGTCGAGGGCCGTCTCGTGGAGGGCGAGGTCCAGTTCGGACCAGAACACCTTGGTGAGGCTGGACTTCGCGCCCGGCGCACCGCCTTCGGCCAGGCGCGTGGCGTCCTCGTAGGCGGACAGCTGGTAGGCGCGGGCCCGGATCACGGCGTCGGCGACCCGGTCCCGCAGGCCCGTGTCGTCCCGGTCGGCGTGGGCGTGCCACAGTCCGACGAGCCGGCGCGCGGCGGAGGTGAAGCGGCCGGGGCTGCGCAGGGTCGGCCCGCGTTCGTTGCCCGCCGTGCTCATGGCGACGGACCAGCCCCGCCCGGGCTCGCCGACGACGTCCGCGTCGGGGACGAAGACGTCGTCGAGGAAGAGCTCCGCGAAGGCGGGCTTGCCGTCGAGGCGCCGTACGGGACGTACGGTCACCCCGTCCGCGTCGAGCGGGAACATCACATACGTGAGCCCCCGGTGCGGCCGGTCCGCGTCGGGGTGGGTACGGAACAGTCCGAACGCGCGGTCGGCGAAGGCGGCCCGCGAGGACCAGGTCTTCTGCCCCCTGAGCAGCCAGCCACCCGCCGTGCGCACCCCGACGGACCGCAAGGAGGCGAGGTCGGAACCCGCCTCCGGCTCGGACCAGGCCTGCGCCCAGATCGTCGCACCGCTCGCCATGGCGGGCAGGACGCGGGCACACTGCTCGGCACTGCCGTGCTCGAAGAGGGTGGGGGCGAGGAGGTGGATGCCGTTCTGGGCGACCCGGGCGGGCGCGCCGGCCGCGTAGTACTCCTCCTCGAAGACCAGCCACTCCAGCAGCGAGCGGTCCCGGCCGCCGTACGCGGACGGCCAGGACACCACCGACCAGCGGTCGGCGGACAGCGTCCGCTCCCACGCCCGGTGCTCGGCGAACCCCTCCGCGGTCTCCAGCGAGCGCAGGGGCGTACGCGGCACGTGGGCCGCCAGCCAGGTGCGGGCCTCGTGGCGGAAGGCGTCCTCGGCGGCCGTGAAGTCGAGGTCCATCAGCGGTGCGTCCCCCCTCGCCCCGCCGCCCGCGCCTTCATCGCGGCGACGTCCATCCCGCCGAGCGGATCGGCGGCGGTCTCCGCGTTGTGCGCGTGCGCGAGGTGATGGAGGCCGAACACCGAGTCCAGGCCGCTGTGCAGCCCCTGGAGGTCCTCGGCCTGGTTGACGGCCCGTTTGGCGAGGGCGAGACCCATGCGCGGCATCTGTGCCACCCGGTCGGCCAACTCTTCCGTATGTGAGGCGAGTCGATCGCGGGCCACCACGCGGTTGACCATCCCGACCTCGTGCGCCCGCCGCGCGCTCATCCGGTCGCCGGTGAAGAGGAACTCCTTCGCCACCCGGGGCGGCATCACCCACGGATGGGCGAAGTACTCGACGCCGGGAATGCCCATCCGGACGACCGGATCGGCGAAGAAGGCGTCCTCGCTCGCCACGATCAGATCGCACACCCACGCCAGCATCAACCCGCCCGCCACACAGGCCCCTTGGACGGACGCGATCATCGGCTTCGGCAGCTCGCGCCAGCGGCGGCACATGCCCAGGTAGACCTCGGACTCGCGGGCGAAGCGGCGCTCCGCGCCCGCCTTGTCGCAGTGGTCCCACCACAGCCCCGCCCGGCGGGCGAAGGGGACATCGGCGTCGCGCCCCGGGGAGCCGATGTCGTGGCCCGCGGAGAAGTGCCCACCCGCCCCGGCGAGGACGACGACCTTGACCTCGTCGTCGTCGGCGGCGGCGCGGAACGCGTCGTCCAGGGCGTAGGTCATCGCGGAATTCTGGGCGTTGCGGTACTCCGGCCGGTTCATGGTGACGGTCGCGACCGGGCCCCGCCGCTCGTAGCGCACCACCGGATCCCGCGATGCCCCGTCGTGGTCCGGGTCGTGCTCCGCGTCGTGGTCCGAGCCGTGATCGGGGTCATGGTCGGGGGCCATCCGCCACTCCTTCCCTAACAAGTGTTTGGTAGGTTAACGTACGGCCATGAGCAGCGTCGAGGAGCCCGTGGCACCCAGCGCTCGCCCCGCGGGCCCGCCGCCCTGTCCCCCCGGTCACGATCTGCTGGCCGGCCGCACCGCCGTCATCACCGCCGCAGCCGGCGCCGGGATCGGCGGCGCCACCGCCCGCCGCTTCCTCGAGGAGGGTGCCCGCGTCGTGCTCGGCGACGTCCACGCGCGGCGTCTGCGGGGGTGCGTCGCGACGCTCGCCGACGAGTTCGGCGCCCGGTCCGTCGCCGGGCTGACCTGCGACGTCACCGACGAGACGCAGGTCGCCGCCCTGTTCGACCTCGCCGAGGAGCGGCACGGCGGCCTCGACGTCGTCGTCAACAACGCCGGCCTCGGCGGCACCGCCGATCTGGTGGACATGACCGACGAGCAGTGGGACAAGGTCGTCGACACCACCTTGACGGGCACCTTCCGCTGCACCCGCGCCGCCCTGCGCCGGCTGCGCCGCGGCACCGGCGGCGGGGTCGTCGTCAACAACGCCTCCGTCGTCGGCTGGCGGGCCCAGCGCGGCCAGGCCCACTACGCCGCCGCCAAGGCCGGCGTCATGGCCCTCACCCGTTGCGCCGCCGTGGAAGCCGCGGCCTACGGGGTGCGCGTCAACGCCGTCTCCCCGAGCCTGGCCATGCACCCGCACCTGGCGAAGGTCACCACGCCCGAGCTGCTCACCGAGCTGACCGGGCGCGAGGCGTTCGGGCGCTACGCCGAGCCCTGGGAGATCGCCAACGTGATCGTCTTCCTCGCCAGCGGCTACTCCTCGTACATGACCGGCGAGACGGTCTCCGTCAGCAGCCAGCGTGCGTGACCGACAATGAGAGAGTGCCGACGAACAGCAAGAAGACCACCGCGAACCCCGCCCCCGAGCGGCGCCGCGAGCTCCTCGCGACCGCCGCCGAGGTATTCGCAGCGCAGGGCTACAACGCCACCACCGTCCGCCGGATCGCCGACGAGGCGGGACTGCTCGCGGGCAGCCTCTACTACCACTTCGACTCCAAGGAGTCGATGCTCGACGAGATCCTCTCCGGCTTCCTGGACGAGCTGTGGACCGGCTACGACGCCGTGCTGGGCGCCGGTCTCGGCCCCCGGGAGACCATCGAGGCCCTCGTCACGGAGTCCTTCCGGGAGATCGACCGGCACCGCGCCGCCGTCGCCATCTACCAGAAGGAGTCCCGGCACCTGGTCGCCCAGCCCCGCTTCGGCTATCTCGTGGACTCCCAGCGGAAGTTCGAGAAGGCCTGGCTGGGCACGCTCGAGCGCGGCGTGGCCGACGGGTCCTTCCGCGCCGACCTCGACATCCGGCTCGTCTACCGCTTCGTGCGCGACACCGTGTGGGTCGCCGCGTCCTGGTACCGGCCGGGCGGGGCGCACAGCCCGGAGGAGATCGCCCGCCAGTACCTGTCGATGGTGCTGGACGGCATCGCCGGGAGGGACCCGGCCGCCGCATAGGGCCCGCACGGACATCATCTGTCGAAGGAGCAGCCATGGCCGAGGCGTACATCGTCGGAGCGGTACGCACCCCCGTCGGCAAACGGAACGGCGCCCTCGCGTCCGTCCACCCCGCCGACCTCGGAGCGCACGTGCTCACGGCGCTGATGGAGCGTACGGGCGTGGACCCGGGCGCCGTCGAGGACGTCGTCTTCGGCTGTCTCGACGCGGTCGGGCCGCAGGCCGGTGACATCGCCCGGACCAGCTGGCTGGCCGCCGGGCTCCCGGAGGAGGTGCCCGGCGTCACCGTCGACCGGCAGTGCGGCTCCTCCCAGCAGGCCGTCCACTTCGCCGCCCAGGCCGTGCTCTCCGGCACCCAGGACCTGGTCGTCGCGGGCGGCACCCAGAACATGTCGCAGATACCCATCGGCTACGCCACCCGCCGGGCCACCGAGCCCCTGGGACTGACCGAGGGACCGTTCGCCGGGTCGCGCGGCTGGCGGGAGCGCTACGGGGACCGGCCCGTCAGCCAATTCCACGGCGCCGAGCTGATCGCCGAGCGGTGGGGCATCACCCGCCCGGCCATGGAGGAGTTCGCCCTCCGCTCGCACCGGCGGGCGCTGCGGGCCATCGACGAGGGCCGCTTCGACCGCGAACTCGTCGCGTACGGCGAGGTGCGCACCGACGAGGGCCCGCGCCGCGACACCACGCGGGAGAAGATGGCGGCCCTCGCGCCCGTGATGCCCGGCGGGCGGCTGACCGCGGCCCTCTCCTCGCAGGTCTCGGACGGTGCGGCGGCCATGCTCCTCGCGAGCGAACGCGCCGTGCGCGACCACGGGCTGACCCCGCGTGCCCGGATCCACCATCTCTCGGTCCGGGGCGAGGACCCCATCCGCATGCTGTCCGCACCCATCCCCGCCACGGCGCACGCCCTCAAGAAGACCGGTCTGGCGATGGCCGACCTCGACCTGGTCGAGATCAACGAGGCGTTCGCCCCCGTGGTCCTGGCCTGGCAGCACGAGACGGGCGCCGACCCGGACCGGGTCAACGTCAACGGCGGCGCGATCGCCCTCGGTCACCCCCTGGGCGCCACCGGCGTCAAGCTGATGACCACCCTGCTGCACGAACTGGAGCGCACGGGCGGGCGCTACGGCCTCCAGGTGATGTGCGAGGGCGGCGGTCAGGCGAACGTGACGATCATCGAGCGGTTGTGACCGGCGGGAGGCCCGCGAGCGTCTCGTGGGCCTCCCGCATCACGCGGTCCACCAGCTCCGCGCAGGACGGCAGGTCCTCGACGAGGCCCGCGACCTGCCCCGAGGCCATCACCCCGAGGTCCGTCCGGCCGTCCACCATGGCGGCCTTGAGCAGCATCGGGGTGTTCGCGGCCAGCAGCACCTGGCTCCACGTGAGGTCCCTGCCGTGCCGCATCGCCAGCCCGTCGCGCACCATCCGGCGCCAGGTCAGCCCGGAGACCGCGCGGAAGGAGGCGGCGTGCCGCACCGCCCGCAGCAGGGCCCTGGCCCGGCCCGAGCGCTCCAGGGCGTCGACGAAGGGCGTGCGCAGCATGCGGTGGGGGAGGCCGTCGACCTTCGTGGTGACGATGGCGTCCCCGACGGACGCGGCGAGGTAGGCGGCCTTCACCGCCGCCGGGACCGTGCTGTCGGCCGTGAGCAGGAACCGGGTCCCCATCGCCACGCCCGCCGCCCCGAAGGCGAGGGCGGCGACCAAGCCCCGGCCGTCGTGGAAGCCGCCCGCCGCGACGACCGGGATGTCCACCGCGTCGACCACCTGGGGCAGCAGGACCGTGGTCGCGACGCCCCCGGTGTGACCGCCGCCCTCACCGCCTTGCACGACGACTGCGTCCGCGCCCCACGCCGCGACCTTCTCCGCGTGCCGCCGCGCGCCCACGGACGGCATGACGACGACCCCGGCGTCCTTGAGGCGGGCGATCAGATCGCGTGAGGGGGCGAGCGCGAAGGAGGCGACCTTCACGCCCTCGTCGACGATGATCCGCACCCGTTCCTCCGCGTCCCCCGCGTCCGCGCGCAGATTGACCCCGAACGGGCGGTCCGTGCGCAGGCGCACCTCGCGGACCGCCGCCCTGAGCCGGTCGGGCGTCATGGTCGCGGAGCCCAGGATGCCGAGCGCCCCCGCGTTCGCCGTCGCCGCGACGAGGCGCGGGCCCGCGACCCAGCCCATGCCGGTCTGCACGAGCGGGTGGCGGACACCGGTCAGCTCGGTGAGCGCGGTCCTCATCGGGGTACCTCCCGCTCGCGCAGCCCGGCCGGGTCGACGACCTCGCGGATCAGCCGCAGTTCACGGGGGGTCGGCTCGCGGGTGTGCGGCACGTCGTCGGGGACGGCGAGGGGGAAGCCGGTCGCCTCCCGCAGCTCGGCGGGGGTGACCCCCGGGTGCAGGGACCGCACGCGCATCGTGCGGTCCGGGGTCTCGAAGTCGAGCACGGCCAGATCGGTGACCACGCGGCGGACGTGGTGGAAGCGGGTCGCGGAGGGCCCGGCGGCGGCCACCCGGTCGTAGCCGACGCCGCACACCATGTCGACCCGCGCGACCAGCACCCGCGGGGAGTGCCGGGGGATCCAGTAACTGGTGGGGTTGTTGAGGGTGTTGACGGGAGCGCCGCGCACTCCGAGGAGCTGACGGCCCGGCCGCTTCCAGTCGCCGATGCAGGAGATGTTCTGGTTGCCGTGGCGGTCCAGTTGGCTCGCGCCCATCATCACGTGCCGTCTGCCGCCGGTGACCAGCGCCAGGTGCCGGCGGTAGGGCAGCCACCCCTCGCTCACCTTCGACGCCGCCCCCAGCGCGGGCACGTCACCCATCAGCATCGCCTCGCCGTCGGTCAGCAGCAGGTCGGGGGAGAAGGTGAGCTTCGCGAGCCGCGCGCCGGCCGTCGGGACGAGCCCCATCGGGGCGACCAGGACCTCCCCGGCGTCGCGCCACGCCTCCGCGCAGGCGACCACGCAGTACTCGGCACGGGTCACGCCCTTCGCCGCGTCCTCGCTCACGCGCCCTCCCCGGCGAAGGCCGCGACGGCGGCCCGGTAGTCGTCCTCGTCCCCGGACAGGAAGCGGCTCGCGAACTCGCGCCACGCCGCGGGGTCGGCCGCGGCCTTGGCGTACGCGGCCTGGAACGCCTCGTCGCGGTCGTAGTCCGGGGCACAGGAGGTGAAGTGCGCACCGCCCGGCGCCTCCACGACCCCGGTGACGCACGTCCGCGCGATCAGCAGGGTCTGCGGGCCGCCCGCGGATGCGAACTCGGCGCTGTCCACGACCCGTTCACACGAGACGTACGCCTCACGGGCGGCCTCGCAGAAGAGATCGTCGAAGTACGGATCAGGGCCCAGGTACTGCGCGTTGCCCCGCGCGTCCGCCCGGTTGAGGTGGACGAGGGCCGCGTCCAGGGTCAGCGCGGGTACGGCGACGAGCTCCTCCCCGTCCGCGTACGGCGAGGTGACCGTCCGCAGGTGGGGGTTGACCGTCATGACGTCGGAGCCGAGACCGGCCCGGACGGGCAGGAAGGGCAGCCGGTGCGCGGCGGCGGTCAGCCCCCACATCAGCATCGCCTCGTCCAGCTCCGTCAGCTCCAGGCGGCCGCGCTGCCGGGCGGCCCGGAAGTGCGGTTCGAGGGGGACGGAGTCGAGGGTGACGAAGGCGGTCACGAGCTTGGCGATCCGCCCCGCCGCCGCCAGCAGGCCCACGTCGGGGCCGCCGTAGGAGACCACGGTGAGGTCCGTCAGATCCGAACGCAGCAGCGCCCGTACGAGCGCCATCGGCTTGCGCCGCGAGCCCCAGCCGCCGATGCCGACGGTCATGCCGCTCTCCAGCCGGCCGACGGCCTCGTCGGCGGTCATCAGTTTCCCGCCCGTCACGGCTCCTCCTCGTGGTCCGTCGCGGATTTCCGGGACGGCCCGGACGGCCCGGATGGCCCGGACGGCCGGGATGTCCGGGAGACGAAGGCCTCGCGGTGCCGGTCGGCCACGCCGCTGAGCGCGGCCTCGAAGGTGAAGCCCTGCTCGAAGCGGTAGCCGCGGCGGACGTCGACCGGGTCGATGCCGTTGAGGGCGGCCTTGGCGAGCCGGATCAGCGAGCCGTCCTTGGCCGCGATCTCTCGCGCCAGCTCCAGGGCGGCCGGAAGGAGTTCGTCGGGCGGCACGACCCGCCACACGGAGCCGTGCCGGTGCAGCTCCCACGCGGTGACGGTGCGCGAGGTGTAGTACAGGGTGCGCAGCAGATGCTGGGGCACGAGCCGGGCGAGGTGGGTGGCGGCGCCGAGCGCGCCCCGGTCCAGCTCGGGCAGGCCGAAGGTGGCGTCCTCGGCGGCGACGACGGCGTCGGCGTTGCCGACGAGCCCGATCCCGCCGCCGAGGCAGAAGCCCCGCACGGCGGCGACGACCGGCACCTCGCAGTCGTACACGGCGGCGAACGCGGCGGCGCAGCCCTGGTTGGCGCCGATCAGGGCCCGGTGACCCGGACCGCGCTGGATCTCCTTGAGATCGACCCCCGCGTTGAAGCCGCGCCCGGCGGCGGCCAGGACCGCGCAGCGGACGGCGGGGTCGGCGCCCGCCGCGCGCACGGCCTCCGCCAGTTCGTACCACCCCCGCACGGGAACGGCGTTGACGGGCGGGAAGTCCACGGTGACGACGGCGATGCCCGCTTCGGGGCGGGAGGTGGAGACACCCATCAGTGGATCAGCTACCTTTCCACCAAACGTTTGTTAGGGGCGAAGGTAGCAGCGGATCGTCCGGCGCGGGAGGTGGTACGGCATGAGTGCGGAGCTCGGTCTGGACGGACGCGTCGCGGTCGTCACCGGCGGTACGCGCGGTGTCGGCGCGGGCATCGCGCGGGCGCTGCTGCGCGCCGGGGCACGGGTCGTGGTCTGCGCCCGCCGCCCCCCGGACGAGCCGGTCATCGCCGACGGGCGGACCGCCTCCTTCAGGCCGGTGGACGTGCGTCGGCCGGCCGCCGTGCAGGCCCTGTTCGACGAGCTGGCGACGGCCTACGGCCGCCTGGACCTGCTGGTCAACAACGCCGGTGGCGCACCCTTCCGGATGCTCGACGACGCCGACGCCGAGCGCCACGCGCGCGTCCTCGAACTCAACCTCACCGCGCCGCTGACCGTCTCGCTCGCCGCCCACCGGGTGATGCGCCGGCAACCGGCCGGCGGCTGCGTCCTGATGATCGGGAGCGTGAGCGGCACCCGCCCGTCACCGGGCACGGCGGCCTACGGCGCCGCCAAGGCCGGGCTGGAACACCTCGCCCGCACGATGGCGGTGGAATGGGCACCGGCCGTACGCGTCAACACCCTCGTGCTCGGCATGGTGCGCACGGAGTCGGCCCACCTGCACTACGGCGACGCGGCGGGCGTCGCCGCCGTCGCCCGCACGGTCCCGGCGGGCCGCCTCGCCGAACCCGACGAGATCGGCGACGCCGTGGTCTTCCTCGCCTCCGACCGCGCGTCCTACATCACCGGCGCGAGCCTGGTCGTCCACGGCGGCGGCGAACGGCCGGCGTTCCTGGCCGCGGCGCGTGCCAACCCATCGGCCCCGTCCTTCGAGGAGTCCTGAGATGACCGGAATCTGCGCGGGCCGCGTCGCCGCCGTCACCGGCGCCGGCCGCGGTCTCGGCCGGGCGCACGCCCTCGCGCTCGCCGCCGAAGGCGCGCGGGTCGTCGTCAACGACCTCGGCGTCGGGCCCGGCGGGGAGGGCGGCTCGGCGGACCCGGCCCGGCGGGTCGCCGACGAGATCCGCGCCCTCGGCGGCGAAGCCGTCGCGCACAGCGGCGACATCGCCACCACCGAGGGCGCCGCCGCCCTCGTCGCCACGGCCCTCGACGCCTACGGCCGGCTCGACACGCTCGTCAACAACGCCGGGTTCCTGCGCGACCGGATGCTCGTCAACCTCGACGAGGACGACTGGGACGCGGTCCTGCGCGTCCACCTCAAGGGCCACTTCCTCCCGCTCAAGCACGCGGCCGGGTACTGGCGCGCCGAGTCCAAGGCGGGCCGCGCCCGCCGGGCACGCGTCGTCAACACCACCTCAGGGGCGGGGCTGCTGGGCAGCGTCGGGCAGGGGAACTACGCCGCCGCGAAGGCCGGAATCGTGGCCCTGACCCTCGTCGCCGCCGCCGAACTGGCCCGCTACGGCGTCCAGGTCAACGCCGTCGCCCCCGCCGCCCGCACCCGCATGACCGAGCGGACGTTTCCCGACGCCATGGCCGTGCCGACGACCGGATTCGACGCCATGGCCCCCGAGAACGTCTCCCCGCTGGTGGTGTGGCTCGCCTCGGCGGACTCCGCCGGCGTCAGCGGCGAGGTCTTCGAAGTGGAGGGCGGCCGCATCACCGTGATGGAGGGCTGGCACCCCGGCCCCACGGCCGACAAGGGGCACCGCTGGACACCGGCCGAGGCGGGCGGGGCGGTACGGGACCTGCTGCCGGGGCTACGGGAGCCGGCACCGGTGTACGGGGCCCCGTCCGGCGATTGAGGACGACAGCGGGCCGGGGGCCTTCAGGACACGACGTCCTTCGCCCGGAAGTGCCGGAACGCGAGAGCGAAGAGCACCAGCGCGTACGCCACCGACACCGCCGTCCCCTTGATCATTCCGCCCCACTCCAGCTGCGGTTGCAGCGCGTCCGCCCACGCGTACTGCCAGTGCGCCGGCAGGAAGTCCCGCCAGTGCCCGAGGGCGGTCACCGCGTCCAGCACATTGCCGACGATGGTCAGCCCGACCGCGCCGCCCACCGCGCCCAGCGGCGCGTCCGTGACCGTCGACAACCAGAACGCCAGCGCCGCCGTGACCAACTGCCCGACGAAGACGTACGCCACCACGATCGCGAGCCGGCCGACGGCCGTCCCGGCGGGGAGCGCACCGCCGGTGGGGATCTGCAGACCGTCCCAGCCGTACGCCGCCGTGCCCGCGGCCAAGGCCACCACCGGCAGCAGCACCATCGCGGCCGCGCTGAACGCCAGCGCCACGGCCAGCTTGCTCAGCAGCAGCCGGGCGCGCGGCACCGGCGCCGCGAGCAGATAACGCAGCGAGGACCAGCTCGCCTCGGAGGCCACCGTGTCACCGCAGAACAGCGCCACCGGCACCACCAGCAGAAAGCCCGCCGAGACGAACAGACAGGTCGCCGCGAAGTTCGCGCCGGAAGCCGTGGCGGTATCGATCAGCGTCACCCGCCCGTCGCGCCCGCTCGGCTCCCCGCCGATGGCGAAGGCCGCGATCAGGACGAACGGCAGCACCGCCAGCACCGCCCCCACCACGAGCGTGCGCCGCCGTCGCAGTTGCCGCATCGCCTCCACCCGGAACGGCAGGGTGTGCCGCGCCCGGTATCCGGGCGCGGACTCCGGGACCGTGGTCACCGCGGTGCTCATGCCGAACCTCCGATCAGGGTCAAGAACGCGTCCTCCAGGCGGCGGTGCGGGCCGACGCGCGCCACCGGGATCTCCAACCGCACCAGCTCCACCAGCAGCTCCGGCGCGCCGATGCCGTCGAGCCGCACCAGCAGCCCTTCGTCACTCCGCACGGCCGAGGCCACACCGGGCAGGGCCGCCACCTTCTCCGCGGTGACGTCGGGCAGCTCGCCCTCGACGCCGATCAGCAGCGTGTCGCCCGAGCCGACGATCTCCGCGACCGGACCCGCGCTCACGAGCTGCCCGCGGTCCATCACGACCAGGTGCGTACAGCTCTGTTCGACCTCGGCCAGGAGATGGCTGGAGACGATGACGGTACGGCCGGCGGCCGCGTACCGGATCATCACCTCGCGCATCTCCCGGATCTGCGGCGGGTCGAGCCCGTTGGTCGGCTCGTCCAGGATCAGCAGGTCCGGCAGCCCGAGCATGGCCTGCGCGATCGCGAGACGTTGGCGCATGCCCTGGGAGTACGTCCGTACCGCCCGCTCCAGCGCGGAGCCGAGGCCGGCGATCTCCAAGGCCTCCTCCAGGTGCGCGTCCTCGGCCGGGCGGCCCGTCGCCTGCCAGTACAGATCGAGGTTGGCCCGGCCGGACAGGTGCGGCAGGAACCCCGCGCCCTCCACGAACGCCCCGACCCGCGACAGCACCGGCGCACCCGGCCGGATCGCGTGCCCGAAGACGCGGACCTCGCCGTCGTCGGGGCGGATGAGGCCCATGAGCATGCGCAGCGTGGTGGTCTTGCCCGCACCGTTCGGGCCGAGGAGCCCCAGCACCTGACCGCGCTCGACGCGGAAGGACAGGTCCCGTACGGCGTACCGGTCCGCGGGCTTGGCGTACCGCTTGCTCAGGCCGGTGATCTGCAACGGCACCTCGGCGAGCGCCGGGTCGGGCGCGGGCGGTGCGGTGCGGCGGCGACCGGTCAGCAGCAGGGCCGCCGCGACGGCCGCGCCGCCGAGCGGCAGTCCCCACGTCCACCAGGGGAGGGCGGAGGAGCCGGTCCGTACGCCGGGCGCGGTCGGCACGCTCAAGGCCCCGCCCGCGAGTGCGACGGTGTACGCGGCGGGCCGGGCCGGGGAGGCGTAGCCCAGGTCGGTGGCGGCGAGGACGAGCCGCATCCGGTGCCCGGACTCGAAGGTGTGGTCGATGGCGGGCAGTTTGAGTTCGACGGTGCGGCCCCCCTTGGCGTCGGTGACGCGGACGGGCGTGACGAGCTGTCCGGGCAGCACCTGCTGCCCGTTCGGCCCGACGTCGTAGACCTTGGCGAAGAGGACGGCCTCGCCGGTGTCCGAGGAGATCCTCGCCTTCACGGTCGGGGAGCCGGTGACGCGGACGCCCTCGGCGAGCCGGGCCGAGTCGAAGCGCGCGTGCTGGCCGGGGAAGTCGAGGGAGACGCCGACGCCGAGGCCCGACAGCTGGGTCAGCGAACCGATGCCCGGCACCGCGGAGATCGCGGGCGGTGCCGCCCCCGCCGGGTTGCCGAACGACTGCGCGCGCCCTGTCAGCGGGATCGTGCGCGGGTCGCCGCGCAGCCCCGGGTAGCGCTCGCCGCTCGCACCGCGCAACTGCGCCTTGCCGTCGGTGGTGTCGATTCCGCCGGTCCTGCTGACGCGGAACGCGGGCCCCCTGCCCGTGCTCTCGTCGCCCTTGAGGTAGCGGTCGAACCACGCGCGCGTGCGCCGCGCGATCCGGTCGCTCTCGTCCGCCCCGCCGTCGTGGCCGCCCGCGATCCAGTCGACGGAGACGGGTGCGCCGTTGCGGGCGATGGCCTTGGCCGCCGCGTCGGACTGGTCGAGGGGGAAGAGCGAGTCGGTCTGCCCCTGGACGAGGAGGGTGGGCACCTTGATCCGGTCGGCGACGGCGGAGGGGCTGCGGCTCTCCAGCAGCTCCCGCGCCCGCGCGTCCGGCTTCCCGTCGACGGCCACCCGCTCGTACATCTCGCACAGGGCCTTCTCGAACCGGCCGCAGCCGGAGACCCGGGCGGTGGCCACCGCCCCGCGGGCCGGGCCGTCACCGACGGCCGGCGCGGGGGCGTTCGGCGCGGCGCCGGCCGACGTGGTGCCGGTGGTGAAGAAGATCCCGGACCAGAGCTTCTTGAAGACGTCGTTCGGGAAGAGCGAGTCGGCGAGGTTCCAGTAGGTGATCTGCGGGGCGATGGCGTCGACGCGCTTGTCGTGCCCGGCCGCCAGGAGGGCGGCGCCGCCGCCGTAGGAGGCGCCCGCGATGCCGACCCTGGGGTCGCCCGCCTTGTCGAGCCGCACCTCCGGCCGCCGCGCCAGCCAGTCGATCAGCCGGCTCACATCGGCGACCTCACGCCCCGGGTCGTTGAGGCCGATACGGCCCGTGGACCGGCCGAAGCCGCGCGCGGACCAGGTCAGCACCGCGTAGCCGTCGCGCGCCAATTCCTCCGCCCTCTCGCGCAGATCGGCCTTGCTGCCCCCGAAGCCGTGCGCGAGCAGCACGGCCGGCCTGCGGGTGTCCGTGTCACCGGAGGTGAAGTACGAGGTGTCGATGCGGACCGGCCCCGAGCGCTCGGCCCCCGGGGCGTCGGGCATCGTCAGGAACCGGTCCTCGCGGTGCACGGCGGCGCCCGACCCGGTGGCCGATGCCACGGTCCAGGTACCGGCACCGACGAGTACGGCGCCGGCGGCCGTGGCGGCCAGCAGCCGATCGCGTCCGGACCGAGGGCGCCGGGGGAAACGCAGCTTCATGCCCGAATGCTAAGCGGAGCCGTCGTCCACCTGTGTCGCCGGCAGGACGAGTGGCCTCCCCTCCGTGCGGCGTACAACCCCCGGCGCCCGTACCGCGGGCGCGGTACGGCTTCCCTCGGTGCGGCAGGCCGGCCCGATCAGCCCTCCACCGCGTCCGCCATGTCCGCGAGCCGGGTGACGGTGTTCCAGTTGCGGGCGGTGCCGTCCTCGCCCAGGCGCCGGCCCGTCAACAGCTTCGCCAGCTTGGAGTCGCGGATGCCGTCCGGGCAGAGCAGATACACCTCGCGTTCCCCGAGGACGAACTCGTCGGGCGCGTACGCCCCCGGATCGAGGTCCGCGAACGCCTCCGGGCGGGCGGTGCCGGAGAGGCCGGAGAGGAAGACCACCAGGAACCGCGCCGGATCGACCGCGCGGTCGGCGAACGGATTGGCGTCAACGACGCGACGCAGGTCCACTCCCTCGCGCACGAAGCAGCGTACGGACAGGCCCAGCTCGCGCGCGAGGGCCTCCTCGAGCCCGGCGGCCAGCGCGTCCGGGTCGGAGCCCGGATGGGTGAACACCGCGTTGCCGCTGTTGAGGTGGGTGCGCACCGACCCGCAGCCCAGACCGGAGAGCAGATCGCGCAAGGTCTGCATGGGGACGCGCTGTTTGGTGCCCACGTTGATGCCGCGCAGGAGAGCCACGTACGTTGTCACCCCCTCACCGTAATATGACGCGCATCACTGACGTGAGCGGCATGTGAGGGGCGATCGCATGGTGCACAGGGCTGGGCACGGGGGATTCGGGGCGCGGGCCGCACGGGCGCTGGCGGCGCTCGCACTGCTGCTGCCGGTGGTGGTGGCGCAGACGGCCCGGGCGGAGCCCGCGGAGGCCCGCGCGGCGGACCATCCGGCCCGGGTGGTCAAAGAGGTACGGGTCGACGACCGGACGCTCGATCTGGCGGTCTCCTCGCCCGACACCGAGGCGCTGATCAAATGGGTGCGCCTGCTGCTGCCCGAGCACTGGTCCAAGGACGCGTCGCGGACCTGGCCCACCTTGTGGCTGCTGCACGGCGGCACGGGCAACCACCTGGACTGGACCGCCAACACGCACGTCGAGGAGCTCACCGCCGACCGGGACGCGATCGTCGTCATGCCGGAGACCAGCGGGTGCAGCGGCTACAGCAATTGGTACAACGGCGGCAAGTGGGGTGCCCCGGCCTGGGAGACGTATCTGCTCGACCAGGTCCGGCCGCTGCTGGAGCGGGACTACCGCGCCGGCACGCGGCGGGCCGTCGCTGGCCTGTCCATGGGCGGCCAGGGGGCGCTGAAGTTCACGGCCGCGCACCCCGGCCTGTTCAGCGCGGCCGCCTCGTACAGCGGCGCCGTCAACCCTCTCTACCGATCACCCGACGGCGGTTTCAACGGCCCCGACGCGGTGAAGGCCGGCGGCATCGCGTGTCTGACCGACTGGCGGCGCGTGTGGGGCGAGCCCGGCTACCCCTTCGACACCGACGACCCGGCCGACCTGCGCCAGCAGTGGCTGTGGAAGCGCAACAGCCCACTGGAGCATGCCGCCGAGCTCGCCGGCACCCCGCTCTACCTCTCCTACGGCAACGGCGCCGAGAAGGGCGTGGGCTGGAAGTGGGGCGACCCGCGGCCGTCCGCCGCGCGCTGCACGAACCCGGCCGCGCACGGCACGGACGACCAGATCGAGCGCGCCGTCTTCGGCATGAACCAGCAGCTGCGCGCCAAGCTCGCGCAGCTCGGCGTCCCGGCCACGGTGTGCGCGTCGACCGGCGGGCACACCTGGCCCTATTGGGAGCGTGAGCTGGTGGCGTCGTTCCCGATGCTGATGAAGGCCATCGGGGCCTGAAGCGTCCTCGCTGTGTCCTCAACGGCCGGACGGGCCCAGCTCAGCCCGTCCGGCGATCGAGGACAAGAGACGGTGAAGGGGCGGGACCGGGGCTCCCACCCTGGAAGCTCAGCGCCGCGCCAGCCGCAGCGTGACGATCTCGAACGGCCGCAGCGACAGCGGCACGGCGTCACCGTCCGTGGCCGCCGCGGTGAGCGCCCGCTCCAGCAGATCGCACACGGAGGCCGAGCCCAGCGGGAAGCCCGCCTCCAGCCGCGCGCGGGCCCGTCCGCCGAGCGACTCGTACAACCGCACCACCACGTCCCCGCTGCCGTCGTCCGCGAGCTTGATCGCGGAGATGACGACCGCGTCGTTGTCGACGTGCGCCAAGGGGCGTACCCCGGTGGCCCCGGGCACCCTTCGCTCCGGCAGATTGATCCGGTACCCCTCACGCACCGCGTCCCCCAACGACGCACCCGGCACCAGCGCGTACCGGAACCGGTGCGTGCCCTGGTCGGTGCGCGGGTCGGGGAAGCGCGGCGCCCGCAGCAGTGAGAGCCGGACCGTGGTCGTGGTTCCGGTGTCGGCATCGCGCACGGCGCGCGTGACGTCGTAGCCGTACGTCGAGTCGTTGACCACCGCCACCCCCCACCCCGGCTCCTCCAGATGCACGAACCGGTGCGCGCACGCCTCGAACTTGGCCGCGTCCCAGCTGGTGTTGGTGTGCGTGGGACGGTAGAGATGGCCGAACTGGGTCTCGGCCGCCGTGCGGTCGGCGTGCAGGTCGAGGGGGAAGGCGGCCTTGAGGAACTTCTCCGTCTCGTGCCAGTCGACCTCCGTCTCGACGTCCAGCCGCCGCACCCCCGCCGGGAGCGAGAGCAGCTGCTCGACGCGGGAGGCCCCGAAGGCCCGGACGACCCGCACCGCCCCCTCGTCCGTCGGCTCCAGCGCTTCGACGGCCGTCAGATCCGTGACGGTGTTCCGGTAGAAGTGGTCCACGTCCCACGCGTCCCACATGTTCGGGAAGTCCGGGTGCAGTTGCAGCAGATTGGCCGCCGTGCCCGGAGCGATCGTCTCCCGGTCCGCCTCCGGGTCGTACACGGAGACCACGAGCCCGCGCCCGTCGACCTCGACCCGCAACAGGCCGTTGTCGAGCGTGAAGCCGCCGCCCTCGCGCGCCCGGACCGCCGTCGGGTCGGGGGCGGGGGAGTCGACCAGGGCGCCGCCGTGGGCCGCCGTGCCGCCCCGCCCGTGCGGGGCCGCGTTGAAGACCACGGTCCCCCCGGCCGAGGCGTCACCCGCGAGCGCGGCCAGCGCGTCCCCGACGATCGACTCCAGCTCCGCCGCGACCGCCGCGTAGGTCGCCGCCGCCTCCCGGTGCACCCACGCGATCGAGGTGCCCGGCAGGATGTCGTGGAACTGGTGCAGCAGCACCGTCTTCCACAGCCGGTCCAGCGCCTCGTACGGATAGCGGAACCCGGCCCGTACGGCCGCCGTCGCGGCCCACAGCTCCGCCTCGCGCAGCAGGTGCTCCGAGCGGCGGTTGCCCTGCTTGGTCTTCGCCTGACTGGTGAGCGTCGCCCGGTGCAGCTCCAGATACAGCTCGCCCACCCACACCGGCGCGTGCCCGTACTCCGCGTGGGCCTTCTCGAAGAACGCCGACGGCCGCTCGAAGGCGACCCTCGCCGAACCCTCCAGATCCGCCAGCCGCTTCGCCCGCGCCACCATCTCGCGCGTCGTCCCCCCGCCGCCGTCGCCCCAGCCGGTCGGCGCGAGGGAGCGGGTCGCACCGCCCTTCTCCTGGAAGTTGCGGACCGCGTGCGCCACCTCCTGCCCCGACAGCCGCGAGTTGTAGGTGTCGATCGGCGGGAAGTGCGTGAACACCCGGGTGCCGTCCAGCCCCTCCCACCAGAACGTGTGATGGGGGAACTTGTTGGTTTGGCTCCACGAGATCTTCTGCGTCAGGAACCACTTCGCACCCGCCAGCCTCACCAGCTGCGGCAGCGCCGCCGAGTAGCCGAAGGTGTCCGGCAGCCACACCTCCTCCGACTCGATCCCGAACTCCTCCAGGAAGAAGCGCTTGCCGTGCACGAACTGCCGTGCCAGCGCCTCCGATCCCGGCATGTTCGTATCGGACTCCACCCACATGCCGCCCACCGGAACGAACCGGCCCTCCGCGACGGCCTTCTTCACGCGCGCGTACACCTCCGGCCGGTGCTCCTTGATCCACGCGAACTGCTGCGCCTGCGACATGGCGTAGACGAAGTCCGGCTCGTCCTCCAGCAGAGCGGTCATGTTGGCGGTGGTACGGGCGACCTTCCGCACGGTCTCGCGCAGCGGCCACAGCCACGCCGAGTCGATGTGCGCGTGCCCGACCGCGCTGATCCGGTGCGCGGAGGCGTGCGCGGGCGCGGACAGTACGCCCGTGAGCTGCTCGCGGGCCCGCTCCGCGCTCCCGCCCACGTCCTGGAGATCGACGGCGTCCAGCGCCCGCTCGACCGCCCGCAGGATCTCCCAGCGGCGCGGCGAGTCCACCGACAGCTCGGCCATCAGCTCACCCAGCACCTCCAGGTCCTGGACCAGCTCCCACACCACCCGGTCGAGGACCGCCAGATCCATCCGGGCCAGCCGGTAGCGCGGCGCGTCGTCCGCCGTCTCCCGGTCCCCCAGCTCGGTCGGCACGAACGGCCGGTAGTCCATGATCACGGGGTTGGACGAGGCCTCGATGTGCAGCAGCACCTCCTCGCCGCCCGCGACCGACTCGCCGATCCGCACCCACTGGTTGCGGGGGTTGAGGCCCTTCACGGGCGAGCCGTCCGGCCGGTAGACGAGCCCCTCGCACTGGAAGCCCGGCATGTTCTCGTCGAAGCCGAGGTCCAGCAGTGCCTCGACGGTCCGGCCCGCCCACTCCTCGGGCACGGCCCCGGTGACCGTGAACCAGCTGGTGCCCCACGGCGGGCCCCACTGCGCGCCCACCTCGATCGGCTCGCGCGCGGCGGCGAGGCCCTCGGCCACGGGCACGGGCTCGCCGGGCGCGTTCCATACGGAGACGGTCAGCGGCACCGACTCGGGGTACACGGCGGGCCGGATGCGCTCGTCCAGCACCCGCTTGAGACGGGCTTCGGTGACGGTGCGGTCGTTGTGCATGGGCGTCGGTGTCCTCACGAAGACGGGATGGACCAGCGGAAGGAAACGCGTGCGGGTGCCGAGGAGACGTACAGCTCGTCCACGGCGCGCACGTCGACGCGGGTGACCGCCTCGCCGCCCGTACGACGCAGCGCCGGAACGTAGTAGGCATGCCCACAGGTGCCGCCGAGGAAGCGACGGCCACCGCCCGGCAGCACCTGATGCAGCTCGTAATGGCGCACGGGCCGTGCCCGGCGCGCGCCCGGGCTCCACAGGAGCCGCAGCGCGGCCGTACCGTCGCCGTTCGGCCGCGCCGCGGCGAGGGTCACCGTCGCCGGGCGGGCGGGTGCGGCCGGGCCGGGCGCCGCGGTGTCGCGCACCGCGAGGTGCCCCAGCCGCCAGCGGACCACCCCGCCGTCGGGCGCGGTGAGCCGGATGCCCAGCGCGTGGATCGTCCGGCCGGTGCGGCCGGGCAGCAGCGCCCCGACGCGCAGCCGGGCCGTGGTCCAGCCGCGCCCGCCCGCGGGCAGCGTGCACGCCGGTACGGGGACGAAGCGGCCGGGCTCCGGGGAGACCAGGAGTTCCACGCGGACACCCGCCGACCCGGGGTCGGTGCGGTGCGCCAGCTCCACCACCGCCGTCCGGGGCAGTGGCAGCCGCGCGGTGAACAGCTCGACGGTCGTCGGCGCGGCGAGCGGGCCCTCCACGAGCAGGCTGGTGCCGCCGCGCCAGGCGTCGGCGAAGTCGAAGCCCACCACCGGCCGGGCACCGGTCGTACGGATCACCCAGCGCCGCCCGGGCAGCCGGTCCTGGAGACCCAGATGGTTCCAGGGCGATTCGGACAGGACCTTTCCGTGCTCGTACCAGCCCAGGCCGTGCCCGGTGTTGAAGGTCGTCGCGAACGGCAGCGCGGTCAGGGTCGAACGGTCCGCGACGGAGGCGGCCGGAGCCCGCCACGGCCCGGCGGCCGGGGCGGACGGATCCACGGCCGGCCCGGACCAGAACCGGTCGTCCCGCGCGTGGAAGGCGGCGGGCGTGCGCCCGCCGGCGGGCAGGCTGGTCCACGTCCACTCGGGCCGGTAGAAGCCGTACGAGGTGGCGTGCGGCCGGTCGGCGGGGACGATCGCGTCCCAGTCGACCCGGGTGTCCCAGCCGTTCGCCTCCACGTCGATGCCCGCCCACAGCTCGTACCGCCCGCGCCCCAGGCGCTCGGCGAGCGCGCCGGACGACGCGAGGCCGGCCCGGCTCCAGTTGAAGTTGAGGAACATCGAGTCGGCGGCGCGGAAGAAGGGGGAGTTGTGGTCGTTCAGCTCGTTCTGCCAGGAGACGTCCCCCGAGACGGCCAGCGCGTCGTACCAGGTGACGCGCAGGCCCTTGCCGTGGGCCCGTAGATGGGCCAGGAAGTCCCGCATGTCCGCGCCCAGGGCGGCGTCGCCGCCGCCGGTCTCGGCGTTGACGAACCAGCCGTCGAATCCGTACGCGCGGGCCACCCGGATCAGCTGGTCGGCCAGCGGGAACCCGCCGTCCGCGCCTCTGCACACCAGCTCCCGCGTCCAGCGCAGCTGCCCGCCGTACGCGGCCGGAGGCAGGAACACCGTTCCGAGGACGGGCACGCCGTTGCGATGCGCGGCGTCCACGACCGGCGCGTTCGGCGCGAGGATCAGCCCCTCGCCCGAGGAACCGCCCCAGAAGACCAGCTCGTCCAGGTAGGCCCAGTGGGTGAGGGCGTAGTAGTCGGCGGTGGGGGAGCCCTGCGACGGATTCCCGGCGGTGTGCGCGAAGGCCGCGAGGGCACAGACGCGGGCCTGCCCCGTGCGCGCGGTCGCGTTGACGGGCGGGGAAGCGAAGCGGGCGGCGAGGGGCACGGTGGCCCTGTTGAAGGGCAGGTCGACGTCGCTCTCGGGCGCCCAGGAACGGAGGCTGCGCCAGGTGACCCCGGGGGCGGGAGAGCCCGTCGGCAGGCTGTCGGGATACCAGTACGAGGCGTACGGCTGGAGGTCCGCGGCGGGCGCGGCCCGAGCGGCGGGTACGGCGGGTACGGCGGGTACGGCCAAGGCGGCGACGCCTGCGGTGAGAAGGCCACGACGCGTGAGTCTCATGACTGCTCCTGTCAGGGGCGGGGGACGGCCACAACCAGCCCGTCCGGGCAACAACCAGCCCGTCCGGCGTTTGAGGACCGGGGTCCGGGGCGGAGCCCCGGTTACGGGAAGGGGCGGGGCCGGGGAAGAAATCCACCGGACGGCGACCGGCTACCGCACCTGATCCACCGTGAGCACCTCCGTGACCCCCCGACCGGCCAGGTACTCCGCATCCCCCGCCCGCTGCGAGAGCACCGAAGCCGCCCGCACCCCGCGGGAGGCAAGCCGCATCCACGCCTCGAAATACGCGCCCCCCGGCGAACACACCGAGCGGTAGGGCGCTTCCTCCTCCGCACCCGCGTCCACGACCAGGGCGGTCCGGCGCGGCTCCGCGGGGCGGCCGCTCTCGAGCCAGGTGCGGATGATCCTGGCGATCACCTCACCGGCGGGTTTGATCCGGCGGTCGTTGGTGAACAGTCCGAGGCCGTATTCCAGCTCGGGGAAGTCCGCCAGCGCGCGGTCCACATCGTGGGAGCACCACCAGGTGACGCCCCATACGTCCGGGCAGTCCAGCGCGTTGCGGACGGTCGCCTCGGTGAACGCGGCCGCGTGGCCGGGCGGGATGTGCGGTGCGGGCGCGCCGACCTCCTGGAGCCAGACCGGCCGGGCGGGGTCCACCGCCCAGGCCTTGGACAGCTCGATGAGATACGCGGCGTGCTGCTCGGTGGCCGTCCCGGCGTGGCCGTGGCGCTGGGCGGTGCCGTCGAAGACCCAGGAGTGCACGGCGGTCATCGCGCCGAGCCGGGCCGAGTGGGCGGGCGTGAAGGGGTGCGCGCCGTCGTACCAGGCGGCGTCGTACGAGGCGTGCAGATGTGGCCGGCCGGGCGCGCCCTTCTCGCAGGCGTCGAGCATCCGCCGCAGCCAGTGGCCCGCCTGGACCGGGTCGACCCGGTCGGGGTCCGGGTGCGGGTCACCGGAGAACTGGTTGATCTCGTTGCCGACCGTCATCCCCAGGAAGTGGGGGCGGTCGGCGAGTGCGGCGGCGAGCACGCGCAGGTACTCCGCCTGCGCCTCGACCACGTCCGGGTCGGTGAACAGGTTCCGGCGGTGCCAGGTCGTGGTCCAGGCGGGCAGGAAGTCGAAGCTGGAGAGATGGCCCTGCAACCCGTCGACGTTGACGTCGAGCCCGCGCTCGCCCGCCGCGTCCACGAGCCGGATCAGCTGCTCGACCGCCTTCGGCCGGATCAGGGTGCGGTTGGGCTGGAAGACCGGCCAGAGCGGGAAGACCCGGATGTGGTCCAGGCCGAGGGCGGCGATCTGGTCCAGGTCGGCCCGGATGTCGTCGAGGTCGAAGTCGAGCCAGTGGTGGAACCAGCCGCGGGTGGGCGTGTAGTTGACGCCGAAGCGCATACGGATGTCCCTTCGGGCGGGAAGGCGGTGAGAAGGCGGTGAAAAGACGGCGGGAGCCGGCGGGAAGCTGCGGGAGGCGGGGGTCAGCCCTTGACGGCGCCTTCGCCGACCCCGCGGAAGAAGTACCGCTGGAGACAGGCGAACATCACGAGGAGCGGGGCGACCGCGATGACGGTGCCGGCGGCGACCAGCCGCGGATTCTGCTGGAACGTGCCGTGCAGGAAGTTCAGGCCGACGGTCAGCGTGAAGTTGTCCGAGTCGGAGAGGACGATCAGGGGCCACAGGAAGTCGTCCCACGCCCCCATGAAGGCGAAGATCGCGACGACGGCGAGGGTGCCGCGGACCGACGGCAGCGCGACCCGGACGAACCGCTGCCAGACGTTCGCTCCGTCGATGACGGCCGCCTCCTCGATCTCGTACGGAAGGTTGGCGAAGGCGTTGCGCATCAGCAGCACATTGAGCGCACCGACTGCACCGGGCAGCACGACGGCGATCAGCGTGTTGTTGAGCTGGAGGTCGCGCATCATCGTGAACTGCGCGATGACGATGGACTCCAGGGGCACCAGCAGCGCCGCCACGAAGGCGAGCCCCGCGAGCCCACGGCCGCGGAAACGCAGCCGGGCCAGCGCGTACCCGGCGAGCGAGGCGCCGACGAGATTGGTGAGGACGTTGGCCACCGCGACCTGGAGCGAGTTCAGGGCGTAGCGCCAGACCGGGATGATGTCCGCGACGCCGGCGTAGTTGTCCAGGGTCGGCCGCTCGGGCAGAAAGCCCGGCGGGTAGGCGTAGATGTCCTCGGTGGTGCTCTTGAGCGAGGTCGACAGCTGCCAGAGGAACGGGCCGACGGTCACCGCCAGGACGCCGAGCATCAGCAGATAGCGCAGCGCCTTCTCCCAGGCGCTCGTCCGGGTCGTCACCGGTCCTCCTTGCGGTCGGCGCGCAGCACCAGCAGCATCAGCAGCAGCGCGATGGTGAAGACGACGAGCGAGAGGGCGGAGGCGTAGCCGACGCGCCCGTTCAGGCCCGTGCCCGTCCGCTGGACGAGCATGACGAGCGTGGTGTCCTGCCCGGCCGGCCCGCCGGTGGGCCCGGCCAGCAGATAGACCTCGGCGAACACCTTGAAGGCGGACACCGACGACAGGGCGCCGACCAGCACCATCGTGGAGCGCACGGCCGGGACCGTGACGCTGACGAAGCGGCGCAGCGCCCCCGCTCCGTCGACGGCGGCGGCCTCGTGCAGCTCACGGGGGACGTTCGCGAGCGCGGCCAGGTAAATGATCATGTAGTAGCCGAGGCCCCGCCACACCGTCAGGGCCATGGCGCTGAACAGCAGCAGCCATTCGTCGCCGAGGAAGGCGACCGGACCCGCGCCGAGGAAGCGCAGGATGCCGTTGAGCAGGCCGCGGTCGTCCAGCATCCAGCCCCAGATCAGGGACACCACGACGACGGAGGCGACGACCGGGGTGTAGAAGGCGGACCGGAAGAAGGTGACGCCGGGGAGCTGTTTGTGGACCAGCAGGGCGAGCAGCAGCGGCAGCAGCACCGTGAAGGGCACGACGAGCAGCACGTACAGACCGCTGTTGCGCAGGGCCACCCAGAACTGTTCGTCGTCCAGCATGTCCTGGAAGTTCCGCAGCCCGACCCAGGTGCCGGGGGTGAGGGTGCGGGCGTCGGTGAACGCCTTGTGGACGGTGGTGAGGAAGGGGTACAGATTGAACGCTGCGACGACCCCGAGGCCCGGCAGCAGGAAGAGCCAGGGGCTGACCGCCCGGTGGGTGCGCGGGGAGGGGGTCGATCGCCTGAGGTGCCGGTCCACGAGCCCGTCAGCTCTGCTCGAGGAGCTTGTCGCTCCGTGCCGCGGCGGCGTCGAGTGCCTGCTGGGGTGACTTCTTGCCCTGGAGGGCCTTGGCCACTTCGTTCTTGAGGACGACCTTCATCTCGTCGCTCATCACGACGGGCGTGTAATTGACCGCGCCCTTCAGCAGTTTCGCCGATGCGACCCGGACGCGGCCCTCGTCGGTCCCGTCGTCCTCGGTCCAGTACGGATCCCGCAGCGAGTCCTTGGTGCTGGGGAAGATGGCGACCTTGTGGGCGAACGCCTCCTGGTTCTTCCGGTCGGTGACGAAATGGGCGAAGGCGATCGCCGCCGCCTTGTGGTCGCTCCGGTTGTTGACGGCCAGGCCCATGACGTACATGTTCGGCTTGCCGGTGTTGTTGGGCGCGTCGGTGATCCCGAGGTTCTTGTACAGGCTCGGGGCGTTCTTCTTGAAGGTCTCCAGGTCGTGGGCGCCGCCCGGATTCATGGCGACCTTCTGTTCCAGGAACTTCTGGCCGGACTTCTCCGGGGTGTTGGTGAGTGCCTGCGCGTCGAGTGCGCCGTGTTCGTAGAGCTGCTTGTACTTGGTCAGCAGCTCCACACCCTTGGGCTCGTTGTAGGTGAACCGGGTGGCGTCGTCGTTCATCAGCCTGACGCCGTAGCGACCGAAGTCCTCGATGGACGGGGTCCCCGCCAGCGTCGCGGTCTTCCCGCCGGACCGCCGAGCCATCGTCCCGGCGGCGGTGAACAGCTCCTCGTAGCTCTTCGGCGGCTTCTCGGGGTCGAGCCCGGCCTGCCGGAACAGGGCCTTGTTGTAGAAGAGCGGGCCGGTGTTGAGGTACCAGGGAAAGGCGTACGAACCCCCCAGCCCGGGCAGGGTGTTGCCCTGCCATGCCTCCGGGGTGTATTCACCCTTGAACTTCGCGGTGGCCTTCTCCTTGTCCAGGTTCATCAGCAACCCGGCCTTGGCCAGCGGATAGGACAGGTCCGGCGAGACGTTGACGACGTCGGGCAGGGTGCCGGCTCCGGCGTCGGCGCTGAGCTTTTCCGCGTAGTTCTCCGCGGGCTGGTCGAGCCATTTGACCTTGACGTCCGGATTCTGCTTCTCGAACTCCCGGACCAGGCCGTTGAAGTAGTCCTTGAAATTCGCCCGCAAGTTCCACGTCTGAAAGGTGATGTCACCTGCGATCTTTCCGTCGGCGCGGGACCCGCCGTCGGTGTCCGTACCCGATCCGCAGGCGGTGAGAGCCAGGGCGGCGGCGAGGAGAGGCGCGGTGGTGACGGCTGCTCTACGGGACATGGGCATGGCCGGATGAGCTCCTTCGATCGGGCCGCAAGGGGCCTTGAGTCCGGGAGGAGGCAGATCAAAACCTGCACCCGGCAAGGGAGTTGCGTCAATACTTACGCCGCGACCTAATGCGCTTTAGTGTGGTGCCGCTCAAGCGCTTTAGGTAACGGCCCCGCCGGTGCGGGCGGGGCAGAGGGAGAACCATGCGCCGTACACCCGCCCGCCGCCCGACGATGAAGGACATCGCGCGCCGCGCGGGCGTCTCGGAGAGCGCGGTGTCCTTCGCGCTCAACGACCGGCCCGGTGTCTCCGCGGCCACCCGCGACCGGGTCCGGCGCGTCGCCGAGGAGCTCGGCTGGCAGCCCAGCACCGCCGCCCGCGCGCTGTCGGGGGAGGGGGCGGCCACGGTCGGGCTCGTCCTGGCGAGGCCCGCGCGCACGCTCGGCGTCGAGTCGTTCTTCCTCCAACTCGTCTCCGGGGTGCAGGAAGCGCTCGCGGTGCGCCGGCTCGGCCTGCTCTTCCAGGTCGTCGAGGACCTCGACGCCGAGTGCGCGGTCTACCGCCGCTGGTGGGCCGAGCGCCGGGTGGACGGTCTGCTCGTCGTCGACCCCCGCGACGACGACCCCCGCCCGGCGCTCCTCGACGAACTCGGCCTGCCCGCCGTGGTCATCGGCGCCCTGGACGGCGCAGGTGAAGGCCCGCACGGTGCGATCTCCAACCTCTGGGCCGACGACGCCGGAGGGATGACTTCCATCGTCGGCCACCTGTGCGACCTGGGGCACCGCCGCATCGTGCACATCGCCGGGCTGCCCGAACTCGCCCACACCCGGCGCCGGATCGACTCCCTGCGCGCCGAGGCGGACCGCCGTGCCCTGCCGGACGTCGTGTCGGTGACGACCGACTACTCCGACGCCCAGGGCGCCGCCGCCACCCGGCGCGTCCTGGCGGCCCCGCACCCGCCCACCGCGATCGTCTACGACAACGACGTGATGGCCGTCGCCGGCCTCGCCGTGGCCGCCGAGCGCGGAGTGTCCGTACCGCGCCGACTCTCCATCGTCGCCTGGGACGACTCGGTGCTCTGCCGCAACACCCACCCCCCGCTGACCGCGCTGGCCCGGGACACGGCGGGCTTCGGGAGACGAGCGGCCGAGCAGCTGATCGCACTGCTCGACGGGGGCCCGGCCCGACGGGTGCGGGACGTGGCGCCACGGCTCGCCGCCCGGGAGTCCACCGCGCCGCCACTGCCGCACCCCACCCGTTCGCCGGACGCCCCCGACTCCCCGGCCCGCCGGGGCGGGTGACGGCACCCTGTTCCAATCCTTAGCGACCGCTTAGTATGCGAGCGGCGTGACGCTGCCCCCTACCCCTCGTGGAGGTCCCGGTGAAGGCATGGCGAGTGCACGAGAACGGCGAACCGCGCGAGGTGATGCGCCTCGGCGACGTGCCGGAACCCTCGCCCGGCCCCGGTGAGCTGCTCGTGCGGATCCGGGCGGCGAACGTCAACTTCCCCGACGCGCTGCTGTGCCGGGGGCAGTACCAGGTCCGGCCCCCGCTGCCCTTCACCCCCGGAGTCGAGGTGTGCGCCGAGATCCTCGCCCTCGGTGACGGCGCCGAGGGCGAGATCGGGGCCCGCGTCCTCGCCCAACCCACCCTGCCGGACGGCGGGTTCGCGGAAAGGACGGTCGTGTCGGCACGAGGCGTACTGCCCGCCCCCGAGGCGCTGGACGACGCCGAGGCCGCCGCCCTGCACATCGGCTACCAGACCGGCTGGTTCGGCCTGCACCGCCGCGCCCGGCTCCGCAGCGGCGAGACCCTCCTCGTGCACGCGGCGGCGGGCGGCGTCGGCAGCGCGGCCGTCCAGCTCGGCAAGGCCGCCGGAGCCACCGTCATCGGCGTCACCGGCGGACCGGAGAAGGCACGCGTCGCCCGCGAACTCGGCTGCGACCTCGTCCTCGACCGCCGGGCGGACGACGTGGTCGCGGCCGTCAAGGAGGCCACCGGCGGGCGGGGAGCGGACGTCGTCTACGACCCGGTCGGCGGCGGCGCCTTCGCCCAGTCCACCAAGTGCGTCGCCTTCGAGGGACGCATCGTGGTCGTCGGCTTCGCGAGCGGCACGATCCCCACCCCGGCGCTGAGCCACGCCCTGGTCAAGAACTACACGATCCTCGGCCTGCACTGGGGCCTGTACAACGCCAAGGCCCCCGACGCCGTCCGCTCCTGCCACGAGGAGCTGGGCACACTCGCCGCGCGGGGCGCGATCAAGCCGCTCGTCAGCGAACGGGTCCCCCTCGACGCGGCCGCCGACGCCGTCCAGCGCGTCGCCGACGGCACGACCACCGGCCGGGTCGTCGTCGTCCCGGAGGCCGTCCGATGAGCGGCCCGACGACGTCACCGAAGGACGGAGCGGCCGCCGCGCGGAGCGGAGGGACGGACGCGACCGCCCTCGACGCCGACGCGCTGCGCCGCCGGGTCGCGGACCTGCTCACCACGCACGACCCCGCCACCACCGACCGCCTCGACTTCCTCCGCGCCCGCTTCGACGCCGGGCTCGCCTGGATCCACTTCCCCGAAGGCCTCGGCGGGCTCGGCGCACCGCGCGCCCTCCAGCAGGTCGTGGACCAGGCCCTGGAGGCCGGGGGAGCGCCCGACAACGCCCCCCGCCGGATCGGCATCGGCCTCGGCATGGCCGCGCCCACCCTCCTGCGCCACGGCACCGACGCACAACGCCGGCGGTTCCTCCGCCCGTTGTGGACCGGCGAGGAGGTGTGGTGCCAGCTGTTCAGCGAACCCGGCGCCGGATCCGACCTCGCCGCCCTCGCGACCCGCGCCACCCGGGACGGCGAGGGGGACGGCTGGATCGTCGACGGCCAGAAGGTGTGGACGTCCCAGGCGCACCTCGCCCGCTGGGGCATCCTCCTCGCCCGGACCGATCCGGACCTGCCCAAACACCGTGGCATCACCTACTTCGTCTGCGACATGACCGACCCCGGCGTGGACGTGCGGCCGCTGCGCCAGATCACCGGCGAGGCCGAGTTCAACGAGGTGTTCCTGACCGGGGTGCGGATCCCCGACACCCACCGCCTCGGCGGGGTCGGCGAAGGGTGGCAGGTCGCCCGGACCACCCTCATGAACGAGCGGGTGGCCATCGGGGGCGCCCGGGTGCCCCGCGAGAGCGGCATGATCGGCCTCGTCGCCGACACGTGGCGCCGCCAGCCCGAACTGCGCACCCACGACCTCCACCAGCGGCTGCTGAAGCTGTGGGTGGACGCCGAGGCCGCCCGGCTGACCGCCGAGCGCCTCGGCCGGCAACTCGCCCTCGGCCAGCCGGGACCCGAGGGCTCGGGCATGAAGCTGGCCTTCGCCCGCCTCAACCAGGAGATCAGCGGGCTGGAAGTGGAACTGCTGGCCGAGGAGGGACTCGGCTACGACGACTGGACCCTGACCAGGCCCGAACTCGTCGACTTCACGGGCCGTGACGCGGGATACCGCTATCTGCGCGCCAAGGGGAACTCCATCGAGGGCGGCACCTCGGAAGTCCTGCTCAACATCATCGCCGAGCGTGTCCTCGGCCTGCCGCCCGAGCCCCGCACCGACAAGGACGCCGCGTGGAAGGACCTGCCCCGATGACCACTCCCGCGCCGCCCGACCTGCTCTACTCCGAGACCGAGGACGACCTGCGAGCGGCCGTACGGTCCTTGCTCACCGACCGCGGCGGCCCCACCGCCGCGCTCGCGGAAGCCGAGACGGGCCGCCCCTACGACCCCGACCTCTGGCGGTCGCTGGCCACCGGCATGGGAACCGCCGGGCTGCTGGTGCCCGAGCGGCTCGGCGGGCAGGGCGCCACGGCCCGGGAGGCCGCCGTCGTGCTGGAGGAACTGGGCCGGTCCGTCGCCGCCGTGCCCTACCTCACCAGCGCCGTACTGGCCGTACGGACGCTGCTCGGATGTGACACCGCACGCCCCGAGGTGGCCGGTCCGCTCGCCGCACTCGCCGACGGCACCCGGGTCGGGGCGCTCGCCGTCCCGCTGCCGACCGCCCCGGGCGGGGCGCCGCACGGGACCGTACGCGGCGGGGCAGGGCTCAGCGGTGAGATCACCTCCGTGGCCGGAGCGGCCGGCGCCGATGTGCTCCTCGTCCCCGCCGACAGCGGGCTCTACGCCGTGGACGCCACGGCACCGGGCGTGACCGTCACCCCCGTCACCCCGCTGGACCTCACCCGGCCGCTCGCTCGGGTCACCCTCACCGGGGCTACCGCGACGCTGCTCGCCGAGCCGGCCCGCGCCCGTACCGCCGTCGCCGACGCGCTGCTCACCGGCGCCGGACTGCTCGCCTCCGAGCAGCTCGGACTCGCCGAGTGGTGCCTGGCGGAAACGGTGCGCTACACCGGCGGACGGCACCAGTTCGGCCGTCCCGTCGGCTCGTTCCAGGCCCTCAAGCACCGGCTCGCGGCCCTGTGGCTGGACATCGTCTCGGCCCGCGCGACGGCCCGCAACGCCGCCGACGCGCTCGCGACCGGCTCACCGGACACGGCCGTGGCGGTCGCCGTCGCCCAGGCCCACTGCGGCGAGGTCGCGGTGCGCGCGGCCCAGGAGTGCGTACAGCTGCACGGCGGCATCGGCATGACCTGGGAACACCCGGCGCACCTGTACCTCAAGCGCGCCAAGAGCGACCAGATCGCGCTGGGCACGCCCGGCCGGCACCGGGAGACACTGGCGCGGTTGGTGGATCTGCCGGGTCCCGCCGGCTGATTTCCCCCCTTGTGCAGGCTTTGTCCGGGCCGGATCATGCCCGCTCTTAGACGTGCTGTGTAAAGCGAGGCGTCGTCGCAGCAGCAAGGATGAGCGCCTCGGCCTTGGGATACCTGATACGGCCGTCCGTGGTTGTCCACGGACGGCCCTCTGCTGTCGCTGGCTTTGGCTCCCGGTTTGGCTCCCCGGGAAGCCGCGGCGTTCCTTACTTCCGACGCGCCTTGGCGAGCTTCCTCTTGGCGTCGTCCAACTCGCGCTGCCGGCGGTCGAGGACGCCCTGCGGCGACCATTCCCCCTGGTGCTTACGACAGCGCGAAGTCCCCTTCATGACCGCGTTCTTGCACGGCCTGCCGGTCGACTTGGTCCGGGCTCCACACTTCTGCTGCGCCCCAGCCACTGCCATCCGCCTCCCCTCCGAAGCACCGCGCCACGCCCGGATGACGGGCGCGGGTGTCCAGCCTTCCGCCGCCAGCGGCTGGCGGTAAGGCTCACGACGGGAAAAGCGGCGGCGTACGAGCGCACACGGCTCCGGAGGGCGCTTCGGTCCTAAGCAACGCTGCTGGTCAGGACCACGTGTGCGACCGGCTGAGCCGGGCCTGTCCACGCATGGTCCACGACGCCCTGCCGGAGCAGCGCCTGCTCTCACGAACCGTGCAAGCTGAGTTGTGTCCGTCGGATCCCTGACGGGCGACGGTATGCCTCGCCGCCCATGGGGCAACATCACTGACGGCCTTCAGTGGCGCAGATAACCTGCTTGACCCCGGTGGGCCGGTTGTGTCTGTTCTTCGGCTCGGAGCAGTTGCCGAAGACTACGATCTTCCTGCACGGCGTGGGACACCTTGGGGGTGGTGAGGCGTGGACTTGCTCGATCTGCGAAAGCTGTCTGACCTGGACTTCGAGAGTCTATGCAAAGACATTTTTGAGCGCCTACTAGGTGTGAGGCTTGAGATTTTTTCAAGCGGACCAGACGGTGGAATCGATCTACGTTACTTTGGACCCAACCAGAAGATTGTCATTCAATGTAAGCACTGGATGAAGAGTGGGCGCGCCAAACTTATTGGGCATTTGTTGGATAGTGAGCTCCCTAAGTTGGATCGAATCCGGCCAACGCCGATGCGCTACATCCTGGCCACTTCGGTCGAGATGACGCCGTCCGCCAAAGAGAAGATTCTCGACGGGTTCCGGCCCTACATTCAAAGCACCGGAGATATCTATGGAATCTCCGAGATCACGTCGTTCTTGCAAAACAACCCCGAAGTGGTTCGCAAGAACATGAGGCTGTGGCTCAACGATGCCACGATCCTTGAGGCCATGATCTCAAAGAATGTGATCCAAAGGTCGCTGCATCTCGCTGATGACATCAAGGACACACTGCGCACGTATGTACCGAGCGCTAATTTGCGAAAAGCGATGAACCTCGTGGAGAAGAATCACGTGGTTTTGGTATCGGGACCGCCGGGGGCTGGCAAGACGACATTGGCGCAGGTAATGTGTGCGCACTATGCAGATCGCGGATTTGAGGTTGTCGAGGTATCCGAAAACGTAGAGGATGTCTACCGGGTCTGGCATGACGGAGAGCCGCAGATATTTATTTACGACGACTTCCTTGGCCAAACCTCGCTAGATGACAAGTTGCATAAGAATGAAGACAGTAGGCTTCTCTCGTTGATTCGTCGAATCCGTAAAGATTCTACGAAGAGATTTATCTGCACGACGCGCGAATATGTCCTTCAGCAGGCACGGCAAAGGTATGAGCGCATGGATCGAGGGGATCTCGACCCCCTCACGTTCACCGTCGATCTAGATGTTTTAGGACGGGAAGAAAAGGCGCAGATACTCTACAATCATGTCTACTGGTCGGAGTGGCCGACGTCTACAAAGGGGGAGTTCTCGCGGCCGGATGTGTATCGCCCAATTATTAGGCATAGAAGCTTTAACCCCAGGGCCATCGCTGACCTCCTGTCTTTGCCGTTCGACCCTGATCGGGGCGAACCTGGCGCTCAAGTTGAAGCAGCCCTAAACGACCCCATGGGGTTGTGGAGGCATATTTTTGACCACCAGTTGAAGGACAGTGATCGAGACGTCCTCTACGTCCTCTTCACCATGGGCGGGAAGGCAACCTTTTCAACCCTAGGGGATGCTTATCTAGCGTTCTCGAACCGAGGCTTGTCGCAATTTAAGTCCAGTTTGCGAGTTCTGGATGGCACGCTTGTTCGCCTATTTGGAGATTACTCTAAAGGTTACGTTGAATTTAGTAACCCTTCCGTAAATGACTTCATGTTGATGAAGTTCTCTGAAGAGCATGACCTGGTCGTTAGGGTGTTGAAGAATCCGTACTCTTTTGATCAGATGGCTCTGCTTTGGTCCTATCATGATGCGCCAGTGGATTCGGGACTGCCGGCTCGGTTGAATCTTGCGCCATTTCAGGTAGAGATCGAGAAAGCCGCGTTGGCCACATTGGAACGTGATGGGACGTCCACGCACTCTAGAGCTGGGAGAGTTGCGGTTTGCCTGGCTCTTGCTGGTTCAATGCACGTCCCGAAGGTTGAGGATTGGGCAGTGCGTAGGCTGAACTCGCCGGGTTTCGTCTACCGGGCTTCAATTGGCGACGTAATTGCGCTGATTCGAACCACCTATGGATCTGCCAATCGGAGAATTAAGAATCTTCACGAGTCGGTGCGGCTGGAAGGTCTCACGTCGTTGTTTAATAGGGATCGTGGTGACTGCGGTCTCTTCGCGGCGGCTAGCCACGCCATGGACCTAGCTGAATACGTGGAAGACAAGATTCGGGTAGACCTGTGTCGGCAGGCTGATGAGATGTTTGATGACCTGCTGGATCGATACTCTCGCGACCCTGACGATGCGGACCCGGATCTGATCGATCACGGGCTTCAGTACATACTGCGACACGGCGACCTCTGGCAGCACAGGTGGCCGAACGCGGCAATTATGTTGGAGGATTGGCTCCCGGAAGAGACGCAGCTCATCGAGGGAAGCGAAGAAGAATCTGATATTGATCCAGAGTATGTCGACGGTGAGGTCTATTTGACCATGCACTCCTTGAGCTTTCTGGAAGAGTAGGTCGAGGCTCTGGTTAACAACGAGTACGCCGGGGCCTCAAGCGGTGTGTCAGGGGCTGGCGGCTCTGGCTTCCCTGTGGCGCTCTGTGCCTTGATGCGAACTACGGGCAGTGCAGTTGTTGATGCATGCTGGGTGGTCCGGGGATCGTCCCCTACTGCCGCGCGGCGTTGGCGGTGATGGCACCTGCGAGGACGTGAGTGCGCTAATGGTTCGGGCAATTCAGTCCGCACGCGCAATAGCAGCCGTTCGCATTGACTCGGCATAGATGCTGTCAGAATTCACTGGATTGCCTGCGGGGACCTTTGCAATAACCCTCACGCTTTCACCGTCTGACAAATTAATGTCGACCGTGATTTCAAACGGTGCAGGACTAAAGCAGAATGGGTCCACCTGATCTTTTCCTGGTTCAGGCGGAGCCGGCGCCTGCACGCTAGTGGACTGGCTAGGGCGCTCGACAAAGAACTCGTACGGGGACATCCCCGTGACAGCTGTGAAGGTCACCGCGACGCTCGCCAGCGCGCCCATGAGCACTGTTGTGGCCTCCGAGGTCGCCATCAGTTTCGCCCTGAGGGAGCCGACCTCGATGCTTACGACCTGAAACATCCCGTCTTTGAAGTTGGCGGGGCAAATGCGAAATGGAAATCCGATTGCCCTCGCGTAAGCAGCGTCCTCACCCAGTAGCGGCTCAATCGACAGTGCCCATCGAAATTGGAAGTCAATGTAATCAAGTAGGCGCCCAAGGGTTGCGGCATCAGTAGTGGGCGTCGTGATTTCGACCGAAATTTCCTTCGTGTGGGCCGATTCGAAGGGGTGCACGATGTCGCGTGCCTTCGGCATGACCTCTGAGGTCAGGTACGTCCAGAACCGTTCGGGGAAGATGCCATCGACGCTTGCCCGTGCGTCCACAGGTGCCTCCTTTTCCTTTGCTCCGCAGCCAGTCACTCACGATGCAGGCCATTTCGCTTCTTCGGGGTGTCATGCGGGTGACGGAGCAGGGCGGGCACTGGTGTGCCACGGACGTTGAGAACGTCCTGCTGGCTCTCGGCCTATGGTGAGAGCGGTCGGTGGAGCGACTTTGGCCGGGAGCTGCTTTGGCGCGAGTGATCATGGCCCCGTAAGCTTCCGGCGAGTCGGGCAGTCTGTGGACCTGCCCGTTAAAGCACGACGTTGGGGCCATGATCTTCGAGGCTCGCACCAAAGTGGCTGGCTAAAGTCGTGGAGCCGACCGCCCCAGCCACGACGGGGTTCTCCCCCCACTCATGGCCGCGTCCGCCGGCCGGTGGCCTGGTGCGGGATCAGCGGGCCGTACGTACGCCCGCGCATTTGGCAGTGTCGGTCCGCGTGTCACCGTCACCGCGATCCGGCCTCTTTCGGTGACACAAAGCGTCTTTTACCTGCATCGTTGGGGATCACCGTTCGTCCCCGTGCCCGTGTTGGAATGTGGCCGCTGCGTGCGGCGACGGGCGGGCGGCGACGTGCGCCGGTGGCGAAGACATGGAGGCGGCGCGGCGGCGACCGGCCGGCGCCGCCGCGCTTGGCGCGGCCCTCGGTTTGATCCGACCTAACAGTGTTAGGCAACCGGGTGGAAAGGGTGCGTGGTGGCCCCGGAAGCGGGGCGTTGAGGTCCGACCGCTGTTGCGTCTTTCCCTCCTGAGGCCGGATCGTGGTGGCGGTGGCATGCGGGCCGGGAGCGGCCGTTGATGCGCTTGGGCGGAGTGTGCGGCGGCCGGGTTGGCGATGATCGACAAGCGCCGTTGGCCGTCGGCCGAGCGAGCGCAGCGAGCCTTGATGGGGTAGGGAATTTCTGACCGCAGGGCCTGGTCATGGGTGTGTGCGGCCCGCCGTGCGCACGGGCGTCACTGCCCTGGCGCGACGTGCGAAGCTGGGGCGAGGAGGGCGCCGCCGGGCGGACGCCGGGGAGGGTGAAGAAATGGGAGGCCACGTGCCGCAGGCCAGTCCGCGAGGCACCTACTTGCAGATCTCGGAGACTCTACGCCAGAAGATCGAGAAGGGGCAGATCAGCGAGGCGCTCCCGTCCGAGGCGGAGCTGATGGGCACCTTCGGTGTGGGGCGCAGCACGATCGGGCGGGCGCTCAAGGCGTTGAAGTCTGACGGGGTCATCGAGTCTGTACAGGGGGCGGGATGGTTCGTGGCCGGCACAGGTGACCGGCGCCCGCTTGTCGACCAGGTGACGGATCTCCTGGGCACTGAAGGCGTGGGGGTGGGTGACACCTTCCCGTCCGAGAGTGAGCTGTGCGCTCACTTCGGCGTATCGCGTACGGCGGTTCGTTCTGCCATCGCACAGATGGAAGGACGGGGGCTCATCGAAATGGGCCCGAACCGTCGACGGAAGGTTCGCGCCCTCCCCGCTGAGAAGGGGGCCTCGTAGCCTTGGGTGCCATGGACCTCACCAACCGGGCCTACAGCCTTGCCGAATCGCTGCTGGCCGAGCCACTGCCGCGACGCTGGTCGCATTCCTTGGGGGTGGCCGGGCGGGCCCGCTCGCTCCGGGAGATCCTGGGGGAAGACGCTTACTTGATGGAGGCTGCGGCTGTGCTTCACGATGTCGGCTACTCGCCGCGGATTGCCTCTACGGGTTTCCACCCCCTCGACGGCGCTCGGTTCCTACGGGACCAGGAGGGCATGGACGAGCGCGTGGTTCGCCTCGTCGCGCACCACTCCTGCGCCCTACTGGAGGCTGAGGAGCGGGGACTCCGCGAGGAGCTGGAGAGTGAGTTCGCGCTGGAGCGGCCGGCGCTCGTCGACGCCCTGTTGTTCTCCGACATGACGACCACTCCCGACGGTGAGCCGACGACGTCAGACGCCCGAGTCGCTGAGATCGTCGACCGGTATGGACCAGAGACGATCGTGGGGCGCTTCATTCAGCGGGCCGCACCGGAGATCCATGCAGCCGTGCAGCGCGTCGAGAGTCGGCTCAGTGCGGCGGAAGCGGCTGGTCAGCCGATGTAGGGAGCGGCGCGTGAATCGTCGAGCCCATGGGTGATTCGCAGCCGCATCGACGGATGGATGTCCAGCTTTTCGAGGTCCGTTGGGGAGACCCAGCGGACCTCTTTCGACTCGGAGCTGGTGCGTAGGGTGCCACCGGTCGGCCGGGCACGGAAGCAGATAGAGAACTGCTGGCGCACTTCGCCGTCGTCGTACGCCATGACGTGCTGTGGGTCGGTGTAGAGACCCACGATGTCCTCCACGACTACCGCGACACCGGTCTCCTCCTCTACCTCCCGAACGACCGTGTCCGCGATGCTTTCTCCTACGTCGTGCCCTCCACCGGGCAAGGCCCAAAGGTCGTTGTCGGTCTTGTGGATGAGAAGGATATTGCCTCGCTCATCCCGGACAACCGCGGTGACGGACGGTACAACCGAGTTGGCCGGGGGAGCGTCCGGATCGCGGAAGTAGTCGGTACGGCTCATGTTGCGGCGCCTTCGTAGTCAGTGGGTGATGTGATCCGTCGACCGCTCTCCCATACACGCTCCAGGCTCTCCACGTACGTGTCGAACAGTTCGCCCCCAGGCACGCGCTGGAGGTGCAGAACGGGCGCCATGTATGCCCCAACGCCGTAGACGTGGCCGTTCGCCAGCAGCTCGCTGTCGGCGCGGTAGATCGAGTTGTAGAGCGTCGTGGCATGGAGCCTGAACTCCACGCTTGGGAGCCGGAAGAGCGGTGCGTAGTTCATCAGCGCATTGCGGATCTTGGCGGCCATGGATGGTCCGATACCTTCGTCGTCGCCACGGACAGCGACGGCTGGACTATTGGGGTCGCCAAGTAAGAAGCGCACAGGTACCCCGGCGGACGACTTCTCTCGTACGAGCCTGTGAAAGCAGGGGTCCTCCGTCAGCCAGAAGCCCGAGTACACCAACACGTCGAAGTGCTCGGTAGCGGCGGCGTACAGCTTCGTCCACGTGTCCTGTGGGACGACGGAACGATGTGGGTAGAGCTTCATCACCTCCGAGTCGCTGGACGCGGTGACCTCTTCTGAGGTCCGTTCGTCTGGCCAGAGATAGGAGACCTCCCGCCGAAGCATCGAGGACGCTGCGTACTGAAAGCGCCTGTAGGGCTTCCGGTTTGGTTCGGAGATCCAGCGCTCAACGGTCTTCGGGGACACGCCGAGACGTTCCGCTACCTGCTCCAGCTTGAGGCCGCTCTCGACGATCGCGCCGCGGAGCCTCTCGTTCGCCATACGACTCTCCCGTCTGGGACGTCCTAGGACGAGTTCGACTCTAGCGAGTCGGGAGTAAGTCGTACATGCGCGGAGTCCAACGTCCAGCCGCTAGTTGCCAAGCTGGTCATGTCGCTGATCGGGAGCGGCAGTTTCGGCATCGAGAACCCAAGGGTTGACGGGGGCCGAACTGATCTGCCACCGTGAGAGACATGTAATACATGCATTGCATGTAACGCACGGCAAAGAGGCCCGGGTAGCCGGGCTGAGGGCACCGGATCCCTTGGCAACCGGATGGCACAGACCGAAAGGTCACGTCTCTGCCTACCAACGGGAGCGCGCTCCCGGAAGGAGACACTGCACTTGATCAGCCCTCCGCAGCGCCTAGCGCTGCGGCCGGTTGCCTCCTCCGTCCGTCCAGCCGCTTTCACGCTGTACGGGCGGGGTTGAGGGGAGCCGGAAGAGCGGCTTCACCCGGGGCGGCTGCCTCTCGCCAAAGACGTTTGGCCGCCCGGGGTCCCTGCCCCGTCCCCGAAGGATCAGGAGATCCGCCATGAAGACCTATGTCGGTGGCCAGCGGGCCGCCACTGCTGCCGAGTTCATCGAGTTAGCCCTCGGCACGCCGCTTGAACTCTGGCTCGGTGAGCCGGACGAGAGCCCGGAGGAGCGGGCCGCGCGGCTGGATGCGGCGCGGGACATCCTCGCCGACGACCCGGGTCTCTTCGACGCCGTCACCCAGCTCGCCGTGGACGTCCTGGGCACCCACGCCCCCGCGCTGCTCAACGTCACGACCTTCGACCGGCCGCGCTCGGGCCGGGGCCGGGCGTCGGGTAAGGCGGCGGCGTGATGAACGCCCTGCTCACCGCGTCCGCAGCGGCCGGGCCGCTCGCGGCAGGCTGGTCGCTCCACACTCTGCTTCTCCGCCGCCGGGTCGAGAGGGCCCGGCGTGACCCGCTGACTGGCCTGCCCGGCCGCGACGCCTTCACCACCACCGCCCGCCGCCGGTTACGCGCCCCGGGCGGGGTGGTGGTCCTGGTGGACCTGGACGGGTTCAAGCAGGTGAACGACGCGCACGGTCATGCTGCCGGTGACGAGGTCCTGGCCTCTGCCGCCAAGCGGCTCGCGGTCTGGTCGGAGACGCGCGGCGGGTGCGCGGGCCGGTTGGGTGGCGACGAGTTCGCCGCCACCATCACCTGCCCGGCACCGTCGGACCTGCCATTCGAGCTGGACGCCCTCCACGACGCCCTGACCTCCCCCGTCCCCTTCCGGGGCGCTGAGCTGGACGTGGGGGCGTCCATCGGCGCGTTCGCCGTGGCCGGGCTCCCTGAGCCGGTCCTGGGCCCGGCGCTTCGGCGGGCGGATGAGGCGATGTACGCCGCGAAGCGGGGCGGTGGCGGCTGGCACGTCGCCGACGGACCGATCCCCGTGATGACGACCACCAACGGCCGGCGTACCGGCCGCCCCGGTACCAACCCCCGGTCAGGAGGATCCCGATGACCGCACTACGGCACCGTCTCTACCGTCGTCTGCACCCGCGCCAGTACCGGGCCGGGCAACTCGCGGAACAGCGTCATCAGTTCCTCGACACCGACTCGCGGCCGGTGCCCGCCGACTACCCCCGGGCCCGCAACCGGGCCACGGCCGCCCGCCAGGATCTGACGAACCAGGCCGCGGCAAGCCTCCCCGGAGATGCGGCATGAGCGCCCCGGCCCTGTCGGCGCTGAGCGCTCCGCTGCTCGTCCTGCGGCTGTTCAGCGCGGAGTTCGCGCACCTTCCCGCCCCCGCCCTGGGGGTGTCCACGATCTTCCCGGACCGGCTGGAGCTGTCCTTCCACGGCGATTTTGCCGGGTTCGAGGCATGGCGCGACGCCCTCCAAATCCTCCCTTCGTCGGTGAGCTATCACGAGCACAGCGGCGGCCGCACCCGCGTCCTGACGGCAGAGACCGACTACGGAGGCGCCCGGGTACACCTGATCGGCTTCGCTCAAATGCCCGGCGGCGACGGGGCGCGTTCACGGCAGGAGGCGGGTCGGTGAACGATGGTCAGATCCGTTCAGCCGAGCGTGCTCTGTCGGTGGGCATGTGGCTGATCGTCTTCGGGGCCATGCTCTACTCGGTCCTCACCGTCACCCCGCTCATGGCGGCCCACACCCCGGACGCGTGGGACTGGACAGCGCCGATCCTGCCGCTCGTCGTGGATGCCGCCGTAGTGATCGTGGTCCGCCTCGACTCCGCCCTCGCCCGCCTGGGCGGGCGTGGTGGCCGGTGGCCCATCGTCCTGAGGTGGATGACCGGCGGTATGACGCTGGCCCTGAACGTGGGCGACTCCGCGCTGCTCAAGGACATGGTGGGCGTGGCCGTGCACGGGGTGGCGCCGTTGCTGCTGATCGTGACCGCGGAGACCGGCCTGGCCTACCGGCGGGCCATCGCCGCCGCCGTGACGGCCCTGGAGGCCCGGCAGCGGGACGACCGCGAAGCGGCACGGAAGGCCGCTGCCGAACGCGTGGAAGCAGCCGACCGGCGGGCCCGTGAACAGCGCGACCACGAAGCCCAGGTGGCCCGTGAACAGCGTGAACATGAGGCCTGTCTCGCCCGCGAACAGGCCGAGCGGGAAGAGCGCGCACGGCGGGAGGAACGGGAGCACGCGGAGGCCCGGGAGCGTCAGGAGCGGGCTGAGCGTGAACGCCGTGAACAGGAGCGTGAACAGCAGCAGCGCGAGCATGAACGCCGTGAACGCGAAGCTGCCGAACGCCGTGAACACGAACGCCGGCAGCGCATCGAGCGTGAGCGCCGTGAACGGCAGGAGCGCACCGAGCGGGCTGAGCGTGACCGCGCCGCACTGCTGGCCGCCGGGCCGGCCACGGAGAAGCAGCCGGAGGAGCGGGCCCGCGCCACTGCCCGCGCCGCCTTCGAAGCGGGCCTCCCCGTGCGTACCGCGGCAGAGCTGACCGGCTGGTCTACCGGCTGGGTCTCCTCCCGCTACCAGGAGCTGCGCGACAACCCCACCCCGGCGCCCCGGATTCTCGAAGGAGCAACCTCGTGAAGCTCTCGCCGAACACCACCCCGCTTGAACCAGCGGACTTGCTCATCCGGATGCACAACCTAGTCGGTGCCGCGGTCGACGTCACCGGCCGCGTTTATGGCGAAAATTCCCGCTGGGCCTGTCACGGCTGCGGCTTCACATCGGGCTGCGATGTCCTGGCTCTGCACCGTGGCAGGGCCAATGCACACGCCTCACAGTGCCGGGCCGCCTACCACCACCTCCGCTGATGTCGCCGACCTTCGGCAAGTGCTACGACCCCACCGGCGCCCGGTACGGGATACCGACGTACCCGTGGCGCCTGGCGCCGGACGGCCTGGCCACCCGCCGCCAGCTCCGCGCCCAGGGCCTACGCCCCGGAGGCCAGCCGGTTGCGGCGCAGATCATGCGCCGCAACTGCCGCCGGGGCGGGGTGCAGGTCGCCTACCTCTACCCGCTCACCGGAGCGAAGCCCGTCCGGCCAATGACACCCGGCCGGCGGGCCGCCCTCGATCGGGCCATGACGGCCCGCCGCACCTGCCCCAACTGCCTTACCGACGCCGGTTACTGCATCCCGATCTCGCTCGGGATGTGCGTGACCTGCGCCTACCCGGAAGGAACCGACAGCCGATGACGTACTGCGGACAGATGAAAACCTCGTTCCTCAACGACAAGCAGATCCACCCGATCGAGTACCGCAAGTGGGCCGACGCCGTTCGGCACTTCGAACGGCACGACAAGGACCGGAAGAAGGTCGACGAGCTCAAGCGGTCGATCTCGGAACGAGGACTCCAGAAGCCGATCATCCTCGGTGTCTCCGACCGGTACCCGGACGTGTACGTCGGCGACGGTCACCACCGCGCCGTAGCCCTGATGGAGCTGGGCATCGAATCGTTCGCCTTCCACTGGTACTGGATCAAGAACTTCGGCGTCCGCATGGAGCACGAGCCCTTCCCCTACCGCCTCCTAGGGCTGTGACAACCGCCATCCACCAGGCACAAGGCGCCACCTGCGCCAACCCCGAAGAACAGCGCGCCGTCTGACCACCCGCAACCGTTCAAGGAGTTCCGCTGTGACCACCCAGACCGAGCAGAGCAGCATCCCGGCGGTTCCCGCGCAGATGCAGGGGTCCCACCACTGGATCATGACCCTGGAGCTGCCGGGCCGTCTGACCTCCAGCCTCTACGGCACGTGGACCCCGCCGACCGGAGCGACCCGCTGCGACGTCTTCACGGCCATCAAGAACCACATCACGTCGGCCAACCCGGACCTGGCCGGAGCCAACACGATGTTCTTCGCCCTGGAGCCCAACCAGCTCTGAGAGGAACGCACGTTGAAGCTCCACCGCCTCCTCTTTCCCGCTGCCGCGACCGTCGGTGCGGGTGTCGCCGTCTCCTACGCGGTCCGCCTCCACGCCTGCAAGGTCCCCGCCATGGACATCGCCGCCTGCGTCCTGGCGCTCTTTGCCACGGTCACCGCGGCGGTGCACCACCTGTTCGAGGCGGCCACCGCGACCACGCACCGGTGCCGTGTCGACGGCTGTGACTTCCGGGTGCGGATACGGACCAGCGACCCGGGCGAGAGTCGCCGGTGGCAGGAAGCCGCCGCCTCACACCCCGCCCACACCCTCACACCCCGCCCTTGACCTGGAAGGACGCCATGGACTGGGACTGCCAGCACTGCCCCACCGAGAACCCCCCGGACGCCGAGAACTGCCGTTCCTGCGGCCAGCCCTGGGCCTCTCGCCCCGTCCCGCTGGTCGAACCGTGCGACTGAAGTACCTGCGCGTCAACTGCTGACATCCCTGCCCGGGGTGTGCCGCGCCTCCGGCCAGGCCCTGAGAAAGCGGGCCGGAGGCGCCCTGCGCACCCCAGATGAGGAGCACCCACAGTGTCTGACAACAGCACGACGACTACAGCACCTTCGGCCGATCCCGCCTCTGACCCCGGGGGCGGCGGTCAGAGCATTCCGCTCGATATCACCGTGACGACCGCCGACGCCGGAGCAGCAGCAACGGGCGGTACGGGGCGGGTACAGCGCGGTGCCGTACGAGCGTTGCCCGCCACCGTGTTCGGTGCGGAGGCGGCCACCGTGGCCACGTCCGGCCTGT
>NZ_JACHJG010000012.1 GCF_014203545.1 Streptomyces netropsis | reverse complement strand
TCAACTCCGCCTACTAAGGAGTCGACCCCCACACACGCCGAAGGGCGGCAGCACCACACCGGTGCCGCCGCCCTCCGGCATACACAGACATCAGTCGTCGATGGTCAAAGTGAGCACGGCGACGTGAGACCGCGTGACCAGCAGGAAGTCCTTGCGCCAAGCGGCGGAGCAGGTACCGTCGTCGGACAGGTCGATCTCCGCGGCGATCCGTACCACTCCCAGGCGCTGCTCGATGGCTGCGACGAGGTTCCCCGCGCCACCGGAAGGCACGTCCACAGGCACGGTGTTCCGACGTGAAGCCATCGACTCGACGGCCCGCCGTACTTCCTGGTACCAGCGCGAAAGCGGCTTGATCGGCCGTACACCGGCGACGCCGTCAGGGCTCGCAGCCGACTGCGCGACCTGCGCCAGCGACACGCGTGGGGGAAACCCGTCAGTGAGCGGCACGGCGACCGGCAGAGAGATGCCGACGGCATGGTCGGCACCGCTCAACGCCTCCTCCATGTGCAGGGCGACCTCACGCACCGCAACCTGGGCCGAGATCGCCATCTCCTCCGCCGCGGACGTCCGATCCGGTGGTATGCGCATTCACCGACGGTAGCGTGCAGGCACAGGCACACACGTGCACGCGTCGTGTGTGCACTGCCCGCTCCGGTCGACGATCGGCACGCCTCAGCGGTTCTTCGCGTGGGTCAGGGCTTCCCAGGCGACGAAGAGGTCGTCCGTTCCCACGTTGCGCAGTCGCTGGGCGACCCGCTGGGCCTGGGGCATCGAGACGCCCCGCCGGTTGCGGAAGTGGTTGAGGGCCACTTCGGTGTCCGGCCCCATGTCGAGGTCCAGATTCCCGCCGCACAGCCAACGCGGCACGTCGGCACCCAGTTGGTACCGGGCGTGGAGGGCGAGTGCTGCCTGCATCCGTTTGCCGACCTCGCCGTAGAGGTCGAGGCCCTGGTGCCAGGCGGTCTCCGCGATGTGGGCGGTGGCCGCGAGGGAGTAGCCGACGTGGGTGAAGTTCCGGCAGGTCTCCTGGCCGAGGCCGTTGACGAACCTCCGCTGCCCGAACCAGTAGTCCCTGATCCTGTCGGGGGTTCTGATGTGGCCGCCCGGCGGGCGCTTGGGCAGGGGGCCGTCGGACTTGAGATAGAAGTAGGCCGGGACGCGGGCACGGAACCTGCGCACGGCCCTGTCGAAGCCGCGCCGGTCGTCGAGGAACACCGAGATCCCCATGGCGGCGTCGGTCATGGCCAGGTCCCAGTTCCCGTTGTAGTCCGGTGCGGTGACGGACACCTCACGGAGGTAGACCGTGCGCAGCATGCCGGCGAACCGCCGCACCCGGTTTCGCGGCCAGCCGCCGTAGGTGTGCCGCATGATCTCCGCGGCCCGCGCCCAGGAGCTGCCGGCCCATGCCGCCTGCAACCCGGCATTGCCCTCGGTGTGGTCCCTGACCACGGCAGACCAGGCGTCCATGATCTGCACGGCCTTGCGGGCGTGCGCGCGGTCCCGGGTGATGTACCAGAGGAGCGCCTGCGTGTACGCGGCGATCGCGTCCTGCCGCTCTTCGACGCACCCGTAACCGGGCCGGTCGTCCGGCGGGCACTCCACGACCCGGACGGGCATCGCGGTGTACGCGAGCGACCCGTACCGGCTGTGACGCATCGCGACGAACGACGATCGCCACTCACCACCGGCCTTGACTCGTTTGCGGAGGCGGTTGAGCTGAGCCTTGCTCACCAACACCCCCGGATGCTTGAATCCGCGCGCGGGCGCGGACTGCCGTACCACCGGTTCCGCCGTACCGGCGGCATCCGCCAGCGAGACCGGCGACGTCAATGTAGCGAGCAGAGCAACCGTCAGAGCCGTAAGGCGAAGCAACAGCCTGATGCCGTTGCTGCGTAGTCCGGACACAGCACACCTCCAAGTCGGTGCTGTAAGCGTCACTCCCTCACAGGCCGGGGCGCCGTGTGTAGTACGCCAATGGGAGACCCGGGCCGGGTGCCACGCCCACGTTCGGACGCGTGCCGCCCACGCGTCGACGGCTCGTCTACGTTCGTTCGCGACTGGAGGCACCGCCATGCCCAAGAGCCGTCAGGACATCAACGAACTGAGTGCGGGTCAGCTGAACGACTACATCCACGCGGTCGACATCCTGCGTGCGCGCTCGGCGGCGGACCCCGACGATCCGGCCGGATACGACTTCCAGGCCGCACTGCACAACGACGTCTTCGTCGGCCCGTGCGAGCACGGGAGCGACTTGTTCCTGCCGTGGCATCGCGCGCACCTGCACTACTTCGAGAAGCTCCTGCAAGGAACGGATCCGCCCAGGACGGCGAACGTCACCGTGCCCTACTGGGACTGGATCCACGCCCAGCCGACCGGGAAGTTCCCGGCCGCCTTCGACCGGCCCGGCCTGTCCTCACCAGGGCGCAATCTCTCCCCGACGCCCCTGCCACCGGACACGCTCGAGATCGTGACGACCGAAACGGACCCGGGCAAGTTCGGCGGGTTCCCGGAAGCGCACCCGGGCGGGGACTACGGCCGACTCGAGCTGGGGCCCCACAATTACATGCACCCCGATTTCATCGGTGGTCTGATGGCCGACCCGGGGACGGCGGCCCAGGACCCGATCTACTTCAGCTTCCACTGCTTCATCGACCTGTTCTGGGCGGAGTGGCAACGGCGTAACGGATCACCGCCCCCGACCTCGCCGGACCACGACCTGCGCGGGTTCCTGGACCAGCCCAAACACAAGGTCGCGGACTTCCGCGACGCTCTGGACCTGGACTACGCCTACGAGTACTCCGAGCAGCTCGACACGGCGTTCGGGGTGCCCGTTCCGCCGCCGTCGCCGCCTCGTGAGCTGGTGATGACAAAGCCGCTGGAGGCAGTGTCCGAGGCCGGCTTCACGATGGAGCTGCGCGAGAAGGCCCGGGTGCAGTTCCGTCTCGCGCCCCCGCCCGACCTGGGCAGATGGGTGGTCGTGAGGCTGGACGAGCTGAAGGTGCCGGTGACCGGAAGTTATACGCTGCGGGGCTTCGTCCACCCGGCCGACGTGGAGTTCCGGCGGGACGACGAGGCGTTCGCGCGGAGCTACGGCGTCGGCTACGTGTCGATGTGGCGGGCGCACCACGGCTCGCACGGTGGTGGGCACGGCGGCGGCCACGGCACCCCGCACGGCCCGCACGGAGGCCATGGTCACCACGGAGGCCACGAACCGCCGGCACACCACCCGACCTCCTGCACCGCGCGCTTCGATGTGACGGCGGTGCTGGCCTCGACGCCGACGGCGGCCGGGGAGCATGTGCTGACGCTCCAGTACGTCCCCTCTCCCGCCCCCACCGGCGAGGCCCGGGAACCGGCCGGACTCGTCGCGGAGGTCGCGTTGAAGGACGTACTGATGGAGGTGTACGGCTAGCATGCGCACGCCCGTCTTCGAGCTGCACATCCAGCCCATGTTCCGGGCGACGGACCGCGACCACATGGCCTTCGCGGTCGACCTCTGGGACTACGACGCAGTCGTCGCGCAGGCCGACGACATCCTCGCCCGCCTGGAGAGCGACATGCCGCCGGTCGCCGGCGGCGGGCCGTGGCCCGACGAGTGGATCGAGCTCTTCAGACGCTGGAAGAACGGCGCCCGCAAACGCCTGGAGCTCGGCACCGCGCAATACGCCTTCAACCGGACGGCCACCGCGGTGACCGTCACGGCTACCGGCACCTTCCCGGCAGCCGGCTACGAAGGCTGGCTACAGCTGGCGGACGAATCAGACACGGCCAAGACCTACGTCCTGTATTTCGAACCGCCGGACACGCCCGCGACCGGCACCCCCGAAGCGTTCACCGTCAAGGAGCGGTACCGCCCGGCCGACACCCGCTCGGTCTTCGTCCGCGACGTGACAGGTGTACGGCAACTGCACTGAGCGGAGGGGCACATCCCTCACGGCCCCGCCCGGACGGCGGGGCCTTCTGCGTCGGTTCAGGGAGCAGGGGTGAAGACGAGCGAGGCGTTGTGGCCGCCGAAACCGAATGAATTCGTCAGCGCCGCCTTCAGCCCTCCTCGCCGGGGCTCGCCTGCGACGATGTCGAGCTTGACCCTCGGGTCGAGGGCGTCGAGGTTCTGCGTCGCGGGGATGACGCCGTCACGGACCGCGAGGATCGCGGCGAGGGCGCCGATCGCTCCCGCCGCTCCGAAGAGGTGGCCGGTCATGGACTTGGTCGCGGTGACGGCCGGGTGGGTGCCGATGGCTTCGGTGATGGACTCGGCCTCGACGAGATCGCCCTGGGGCGTGGACGTCGCGTGGGCGTGGACGTGCTCGATGTCGAGCGGTGACAGTCGCGCGGCCGTCAAGGCCTGGCGTATGGCGCGGATTTGGCCGTCGGCGTGTGCGGCGGTGATGTGGTACGCGTCGGAGGTGACGCCGGCTCCGGCGAGTGTCGCGTGGGCGCGGGCCGCTCGGGCGGCGGCGAACTCGGCGCGCTCCAGGACCACCACGGTGGATCCTTCACCGATGACGAAGCCGTCGCGGTCGACGTCGAAGGGCCGGGATGCCCGCTGAGGATCGTCGTTGCGCCTCGAGTGGGCCTTGGCCTGGGCGAACCCGGCCAGCGGCAGCGGATGGACACAGGCTTCGGTTCCGCCTGCCACCACCACGTCTGCCCGGCCCAGTCGGATCAGGTCCATCCCCATCGCGATCGCCTCGGCCCCGGACGCGCAGGCACTGACCGGGGTGTGGGCCCCGGCCCGGGCTCCGAGGTCGATGCTGACCCACGCGGCCGGACCGTTCGCCATCAGCATCGGGACGGTGTGGGGAGACACGCGCCGCACTCCGGAGGACTCGAGTACGTCGTCCTGGCCCAGGAGGGTCAACGCACCTCCCGTGCCCGTGCCGATCACGACGGCCAGCCGCTCCGGATCGACGTCGGGGTGGCCGGCGTCGGCCCATGCCTCGCGGGCGGCGACGAGCGCGATCTGCTCACAGCGGTCCATGCGGCGGGCCTGCACCCGGTCCAGGACCTCCGTCGGTTCGACCTTGAGCCTGCCCGCGATCCGCACGGGGAAGTCGGCTGCCCACTCCTCCGTTATCCGGCTGATCCCGGACTGCCCGGCCAGCATCGCCGACCAGGTCGAAGCGACATCCCCGCCGAGCGGCGTCGTGGCCCCCAGACCTGTGACCACCACATCGTTCGTGCCAGCGTTCACCGGATGAACCCCCTTGTAGTAGAGATACAACTCCCCGCCTGGACGATTGCGGGGAGGGAATCAACTCATCAGCCACATTGCCAGGGGGTCTTCGAGTGATTACCTGCTGTGATCCACGGAAGTCGACATTGAAGATTTGTAGGATCTTGCCAGTTTCAGACGCTGGGAGCGGCTCCTGGAGACGCCGGTACCTGGAGACCACACAGAATTGCTTGTCCATCACGGCGATGGTGTTCATGGCTCATCCGGAACGGAAGGGATCGGCTGAGCGGACAACAGCCCACCAGCCCACCGACCCCGTGTCAGCCGTCGAGTCCTGTCGATCGTGACGGCGACGGCCACAGCCGCCGGCGGACCGGCCACCGCCGCCGACGGCTCGACGGCTCGACGGCCGGACCGACACCAGCCGTTCGCTCAGGCGGCACCGCGTCCTGCCGCGACCCGCCCCATCGTCAGCGCCAGACGCCGCACCCGGCGCCAGTCCATCGGTGGGGCGCCGTGCGGCACGCCGGGGCGATGCCGGGGCACGCGCACGCGCAGAACGCCGGAGGCGAGGCGGCAGTGCACCGGGGTGGGCAACATCAGGGCCTCGCCGTCGACACCGACCGGGATGTGGGGAGCGTCGGCGTCGACGACGACCTCTCGGGCGGTGGTCGCGGTCAGCCCGCGGCCCTGCCTGCCGCGCAGCAGGAGCTCCGTCGCTTCGGCGGCGTTGCCGACGCTGACACACAGCACCCCCAGCTCGCCGGAGTCCAGTCGCACTCGGCGCCCCAGTCCCGCCGAGTCGCCCCTTTCATAGGGGTTGTTGCTCACCAGTACGGCCTGGGTACCGTCCATGGTCGACGAACCGGCACGGACACTCAGCCGTGCGCCGCTGTGGCGAGTCAGCAGATCCGGCAGCATCTCCAGGATGGTGCGGGCCTTGTCGTCGCGATAGGCGGGACTCTGCACGACTTCCGCGTACACGCCGAACGAGGCGTTGTTGATGAAGACCTGCCCCGCGCCCCGGTCCGCAGGCTCTCCCGCATGGAGGTAGCCGAGGTCGACGCGCAGTTCGACACCGTCGGTCAGTGACTCCAGACATCGGGAGGGATCCTGCCGGTCCAGGCCCAGATCCATGGCGAAGTGGTTGCGGGTGCCGGCGCTGATCACCATGAAGGGAATGTCGTGCTCTGCGGCCACAGCGGCGACCGAGGCCTGCGTACCGTCACCACCCGCGACGCCGAGCAGGTCGGCTCCCCCTTGGACGGCCTGCCGAGCCAGCTCGGCCACATCCTGCCACCGGTCCGGATCCAGCACGACGACCTCGGCACCAAGGGCCCTGGCTCGCTCCGCCAGGTGGAACTTCTCGACCTTTCCGCCGCCTGAGCGCGGATTCATGATCAGGAACGGTCGCGCGGCCCGGCTGACGGAGCGTTCCGGCATGCTCGGCGAGGTGTCTTCGGCAAGTGCGGCCCTGCCTGCGGAAACGGCCAGCGCCCAGAGGCCGAGCGAGACCAGCACGACCCACAACAGCCCTGCAGCCGCGTACAGAAGCAGGACACCGAGCGGCGCGGCGACCACCAGCAGCGCGGCCAGCACCCTGATCCAGCCGGTGTGGGTGAGCATCCACCATCCGCCGGCCGCCGTGAGCGCGAGTCCTGCCCACCCCACCCCCATGAGCACGAGGCTTCCGAGCCCGGCGAAGACCACCAGCACCACAAGCGCCGCTGCGCCCGCCACCAGGGCCAGACGCGCGGTCCAGCGCCTGCTCATGGGGCAACCTCCCACCGCTCCACCGGCTGCCGGACAGGAATCTCGAGCACCGTGTACCGGGTGAGCCGACTTCCCGTGGACATGAACGTCCGCAGGCATCCACTTCAGGGTACGAGCGGTCACCCCGCGCGGCATCACCATCGGTGGCACCCGCCGCCCACGTGGCCGGGCCTCTCAGGACTTCAAGATCATCCCGTCGCCCCTTTGACGCGTATCCCGGTCACCTCTCCCGGAGGTCCGCCGGTCCCGGGGACGGCACGGAAGAGTGACGGCTGTGAGATGCCGGGCCATGTGAACCGAAATACGATGGGGGCTGGCGAGCGAGCAGGGACGCCGCACCCCGACGCGGGCAGGAGACGGCGCGACTCGTGGGACCGCCCTGGAGGATGCGATGAGCCACGACACGGGGGCGGACGTCGACGAGCTGCTGACCATGTCTCGGCCGGAGCTCGACCGGCTGTTCCGCGCCAGTCCCCCCGGGGAGATACCTCGAGGCGAGGGACGCGGCACCGTGCTCCTGGCACGCGGTGCGACGGTGTCCAAGGCGGTGGCCGCGTCGGCGCGCCTCCTCGCGTGGCAGGGGAAGGTCTTCGACCGCGACGGCGGCGGACTGCGCAACAAGGTCACGCCCTTCGGCGTGCGCGCGATACGCGCGAAGGTGTACCGGAACTCGAGTTGGCTGGACGACGGCGAATGCATCGTCCTGGACTACTCCCGCACCTCTGTGCTCGCACACCGGATACGGGACGAGATCCGCCAGATCGGCCCCCACCTCTATCTGGGAATCGTCTACTGGGGGCGGCACAGGATCCTCAATTTCTCCCTGCACTTCACCGGTCCGCATACCTGAGACGTCCTGACACACCACAGGCAACGGCCTGTCAGCCGCGAGGGCAGGGTGGAGGTGCTGGATATGCCACACCAGTCGGCAGTCACCGTCCTGGCCACCGTGCCACCCGACCGGGTGGACGACGTGCGGGAGGTGCTCAACGAAGCCAACCGGCAGGGGGCCGGTGAGGTCTTCCGGTTCGCCGAGGTGGCGGGGGTCCATTTCGCGCGGCTGGTCCTGGTGCCCCAAGGGCCGGACAGCACCGGGACGTTGCTGCCGCCCAGCGTCGTCTACATGAGCGAGGTGGACGTACCTCCCTCCGTCCACCTCGCCGATCTCGTCCGTAGAGCGGGTGACGAGCTGGACAAGGTGTTCGCCTACTGCGACGGGTACCCGGCGGGCGGGGCTTCGGAGGGCGAGCGGGTCGCTTGGCTGCGGTCGCATCGCGTGCCGTGCGCGGCCTTCTACGTCAATACGGTCGGCCGGGGACGGCAGCAGATGCTGAACGAGGCCCGGCTGCGCGAGGCGATCGAGGATTTCCTCGACCGGCACCGTGCGGAACTGTCGGCTTCGAGTCCCACCCGGATACGCGCCGCCGTCCAGGAATACGTCACCGGTCGCGAGGACCTGGCCTGGGCGCGTTCACGGCCCGCGTCGCCCGCCCTGCGATGGCGGATCCGCCAGGCGGCGCATCTCCTCGGCGTACCGCTGGGCGGCCTGGTACTGCTGCCGTTCCTCGTGATCGGCCTGCCGGTGTGGGCCGTACTGCTGCGATGGCGCGAGCGCCGTGACGTGCCCAGCCGGGAGCGTCCGGACCGCGACCATGTGCGCGAACTCGCCTCCTACGAGGACTTCGCCGCGCAGAACCCCTTCACCGCCGTCGGCGCGGTCAAGCCCGGCCGGTTCAGGCGGGGCACCCTGACCGCGATCCTGTTCGTCGTGGACTACGGTGTCCGCCACTTCTTCAAGCGGGGGAACCTCGCCGGGGTCAAGACCATTCACTTCGCCCGCTGGCTGTTCATCGACGGCAAACGGCGGGTGATCTTCGCGAGCAACTACGACGGCAGCCTGGAAAGCTACATGGACGACTTCATCGACAAGGTCGCCTGGGGCCTCAACGCCGTCTTCAGCAACGGGCTGGGCTATCCGCGTACCCGGTGGCTGGTGCTGGACGGCGCCAAGGACGAGCTGGCCTTCAAGCACTACCTCCGCTCCCACCAGCTGCCGACGCAGGTCTGGTACTCCGCGTACGACACCCTGACCACGCACAACCTCCGCACCAATGCGCGCGTACGCGCGGGCCTGTTCGGCACGCTCAGCCCGGCCGAGACCGAGGCCTGGCTCGCCCTGCTCTGAGGAAGGGGGACGTGATGGTGGCGACTTTGGACCTCGACGACATGCAGGGACTCATCACCCGCGGCTACAGCACCCTGCGGTGGGCGAGCTTCCTGATGCTGTCGATCACCGACCCCGCGGGCGCGCGTGCCGCGCTCGGTCAGCTGACACCACGGGTGACGAGCGGCCGGGCGGAGCCGTCCGACACCGCCGTGAACCTCGCCTTCACCGCGGACGGTATGCGGCTTCTGGGACTGGAAACACCCGGCCCCGAGGGATTTCCCGAGGAATTCGTCTCGGGGATGACCGACCCCGACCGCAGCCGCTTCCTCGGTGACACCGGGGAGAACGCCCCTCGGTACTGGCGGTGGGGCGGCCCGGCCACCCCTCCCGTGCACGCCGTCGCCCTGCTGTACGCGCGGGACGAGCCGGGGCTGGGACGGCTCGAAGCCGAAGTACGCCAGGTCGCCCTCGCCACGGGCTCTCTCGCCGAGGTCGTCCGGCTGGGAACGGCCGAGCTGACCGAACGCGAACCCTTCGGCTTCCGGGACGGCATCTCACAGCCGCTCATCGAGGGGCTGCCCAAAGCCACGGCCGCCGGCGCCGGGAGCGCAGCCGGGGGCGAGGTGGTCAAGGCCGGGGAGTTCGTCCTCGGCTACCCCAACGAGTACGGCCTGCTGACGGACCGGCCACTGCTGCCGCCCCCGCACGACACCGCGGGCCTGCTGCCCCGCGTGCCCGGTGGCACCGGCGCGGACCTCGGGCACAACGGCAGCTATCTGGTCTTCCGGCAGCTCCGTCAAGACGTGGAGGCGTTCTGGGGCTACCTCGACGAGGCAACGAGACGCCCCGACGGCAGCGGCGACCCCGACGCGCGCGACGCGCTCGCCGCCCGCATGGTGGGACGCTGGCCCGGCGGCGCACCGCTGGTCCACGCACCGCTGCGGGACGACCCGGCCCTCGCCACGGACAACGACTTCGGCTATTTCGCCACCGACCGGGACGGCTTGCGCTGCCCCCTCGGTGCACACGTCCGCCGCGCCAACCCACGGGACTCGCTGGACCCCCGGCCGGGGTCGGCCGAATCGGTCGCGATCGGCAGACGGCACCGGCTCCTGCGCCGGGGCCGGGCCTACGCGGACGGCGGGCCGGGGGGCGGGACCGAGCGCGGGCTGCATTTCCTCTGCCTCAACGCGAACATCTCCCGCCAGTTCGAGTTCATCCAGCACACCTGGTTGAACAATCCGAACTTCAACGGGCTCTACGACTCCCCCGACCCACTCGTCGCACCCCGCCGGAACCACCGCTCCACCTTCACCGAACAGGCAGAGCCCCTGCGCACCCGCCGCCTCGACCTGCCGCAGTTCGTCTCCGTACGCGGTGGCGCCTACTTCTTCCTCCCCGGACTGCGGGCGCTGCGCTTTCTCTGTACGGCCACCGGCGAGGGTGGGCAACGATGACCGGGGCACAGCGGGTCAACGACGCGATCCTGTGGTGCGTCCAGCTCGAACGGCGCGTCGACCCCTACATCCGGCCGCTGCTCGACCGGCTGCTGCGCCGGCCGGTACAGGCTCTGGTGCAGTGGATCGTCAACGTCCGCCGCCGCGACGAACACCTTCGTCTCGCCGAGGAGAGGGTCCGGCCCGAGGAAGCCGGGATCGCCGAGGACATCGCACGTCAGATGGGCCGCTTCATCGAACGCGAATACACGCCCGGGCGCGCGCAGCGGGCCGGGAACACCAAGACCTACGGAGTCGTGCGCGGAGAGTTCACCGTGGCCGCCGGCTTGCCCGAGCGGTTGCGCCACGGTGTCTTCAGCCGCCCGGCGACCTTCCGGGCCTGGGTCCGCTTCGCCGGACCGGGCCCCCTGTCGCCGCCCGACATCAAGGACAACGGCGTCCTCAGCATCGGCGTGAAACTGCTCGGCGTCGAAGGCGAGAAGCTGCTCGACGACGAGGAAGGCACCCAGGACTTCACGGGCATCAGTGCGCCGACCTTCACCACTCCGGACGTCATCGAGAACCTCGAGCTGCAGCGGCACGTCTTCGACGGCACCCCCCTCCTGTATTTCCTGGGCCCTCGCCACCCGCATCTGTGCGACATGGTGATGCAGGGGTTGTACGCCAAAACACACTCCAGCCCCCTGGAGGCCCGGTACTGGAGCTGCACCCCGTATCTGCTCGGTGAGGGCCAGGCCATGCAGTACTCCGTGGTCCCCCGCGACGGAGCCCGCACCCGGGCGCCGTGGAACCCGCCGGACGACTACTTGCGGGAGGCCCTGGCCACGACGCTGCGGGAGCAGGACGTCAGCTTCGACTTCCTCGTCCAATTGCAAACCGATCCGCATCGGATGCCGATCGAGAACGCCTCGGTGGTCTGGCCCGAACGGCTGTCGCCGTTCGTTCCCGTGGCCACACTCCGTCTGCCGAGACAGGATTTCGACGCGACGCAACAGTTCGCTCTTGCCGACCGGCTCTCCTTCAACCCCTGGCACGCGCTGCCCGAGCACCGACCGCTCGGCAATCAGAACCGTGCCCGCCGTGCCGTCTACCTCCGGCTCTCCCGGCTGCGGCAATCGATGAACGGCACACCGCACGAGGACCCCGGTGCCGGTGGCTGACGGCGGCTCGGCCACGCGGCGGACTCGACGCGCGAACCGACAGGACATGCCCTAGCGTCGTACGCGGCATGCAAAACCCCTCGGAAGGGGGCGACGACCATGGACGGGCACGCCATCGCGCGATACGGCCTCGCCGGAATCCGGCTGGTCAACGGCGTCGCGGCACTCCTGGCCCCCCAGGTGGTGGCCCGTCGGCTGGGTGCGGACCCGAGCCGGCCGGCAGTCATCTACGTGCTGCGGATGTTCGGTGTGCGCACCGTGGTCCTGGGAGCCGAGCTGCTCCTCCTCAGGGACCCGGACGAGCTCGAGCGGGCGCTGCGCGTCGGCACGCTCATCCATACGAGCGACGCGCTGTCAGCCGCCTGGGCCGGGCAGCAAGGGGCGCTCGCCCGGCGGCCGGCGACGGCCGCCACGGCGATCTCGACGGTCAACGTCGCCCTCACCTTCCTTGCCCAGCGGCGGAACTGCTGCCGTCCCGCCACGCACTGACCGTGTCTTCATCGACACCCGCACCGGACGCCGGAAGGAAATTCACGATGGGCAGAGCTCCCGACGGCTCAGCGGGCCGCACGACACCGGCAGGTGCCGGCGAGAGGGGAACCGCGTCCTGGTTCGTCCAGTTGCACAGCAAGCTGGCGTTGGCCGTCGACCACAAGGTCGGCTGGCAGAACCTGCCGAAGTCGCTCGGCATGCTGACCCTCGTCGGTCTCCGCAACAATCTGCGCCGGAAGAACCTCTTCGACACCAGCACCTATCCGACCCGGAATCCGCCGCCGATCGGACCGCCGGAACCGCGGCACCTCACCGAGCGCACCGCCGACGGCACGTACAACGACTTGGCGAACCCTCGTATGGGCATGGCCGGTTCGCGCTTCGGACGCAACGTCCCCCCGGAGGTGAACGTCCCGGAAACCGAGCAGCAGATCATGTCGCCGAGCCCCCGCGAGGTGAGCCGGGCCGTCCTCACGAGGCATGAATTCGTGCCCGCGGAGTCCGTCAACGCCCTGGTCGCGGCGTGGTTGCAGTTCATGATCCGGGACTGGGTCAGCCATGGCCAGGGCACGGTGGACCGCCCCTGGCACATCGAGCTGGTCGACGACGACCCTTGGCCCGCCCGGCCGATGCTCGTTCCGCGGACGCTGCCCGACCCGACCCGCCCGGAGGGCGGCGACGGCCTGCCGCCGACGTACATCAACGAGAAGTCGCACTGGTGGGACGCGTCCCAGCTCTACGGTGACGACCTGGCCGCACAGCGGCAGCTGCGCACGGGCGAGGACGGCAAGCTCAAGGTCCCCCGGAACGGTTCGCTGTTCTCGGACGACCCCGAACGGGACCCGGCGAGCGTGCCCGGGTTCTGGGTGGGCCTCGCCATGATGCACACCCTGTTCATCCTGGAGCACAACGCCATCTGCGACAGACTGCGCAGCGAGTACCCCGGCTGGTCGGACGAGGAGATCTTCCAGCGGGCGCGCCTGATCACGGCGGCACTCATCGCCAAGATTCACACCATCGAATGGACGCCGGCGGTCATCAGCCACCCGACGATGGTCACCGGTATGCGCGCCAACTGGTTCGGTGTCCTCGGTGAGCGGGTGCACCGGCTGCTCGGCCGGATCAGCTCGAGCGAGGTGCTCAGCGGCATCGTGGGCGGGCGCACCGACCACTTCGGCGTCCCCTACTCCCTCACCGAGGAGTTCGTGGCCGTCTACAGGATGCATCCGCTGGTCCCCGACGACTGGAGCTTCCGCTCGGTCGCGGACGACTCCCTGCTGCAGGAAGCGACCTTCCGGGACCTGGCGGGGCGGCACGCCTACGAGATCCTCGGCAAACACACCCTGCCCGATCTGTTCTACTCCTTCGGCACCTCGCACCCGGGTCTGGTGACCCTGCACAACTACCCCAGGTTCCTGCAGGAGTTCGAGCGCCCGGACGGCAATCTCATGGACCTCGGGGCGGTCGACATCCTGCGGATCCGGGAACTCGGCGTACCGCGGTACAACGAATTCAGGCGCCGGCTGCACCTCGCTCCGGCGGAGGATTTCGACTCGCTCACGGACAACCCGGTCTGGGCCGAGGAATTGCGTCGGGTCTACGACGGCGACATCGAGCGCGTGGACCTCATGGTGGGCATGTTCGCCGAGACCCGGCCGCAGGGCTTCGCCTTCAGCGACACGGCCTTCCGGATCTTCGTCCTCATGGCGTCGCGCCGGCTGAACAGCGACCGTTTCCTGACCAAGGACTACACACCCCAGGTGTACACGCGGGCCGGTCTCGACTGGATCGAGAACAACAGCATGGTCAGTGTGCTATTGCGGCACTTCCCCGAGCTGCGTTCGTCCATGAAGTCGGTGGACAACGCGTTCGCCCCCTGGAAGACGTCCTCACCCGAGCGGTGACCCCTTGTCGGCCCGGACGGCCGGCCCGGGGTCATGGCCTCGCAGTTTCATCGGCGGGCCGCTCACCAGCCAGAACCACACAAAAGCGATCGCGAACGCCCCGTCGATCGCCGCGGGCACGAGCACCAGGGGCCTGGCGATATCCCAGGCGTACAGCGTGGACAGATTGACGACGTCGAACAGCTTGGCCGCGATTCCGAGCAGAACGATCCCGCGATTCTGTGTCACGTCGTGCGCGATGATCTGATATCCGAAGCCGATGAGCAGCACCGCGAACCCGAAGTCCGCCCAGAGGCGCAGCGCCATGGTGTCGCGGGTGACGTCCGACATGTAGGTGAGGTCGTACGACCAGCGGCTCGCGAGCAGGATCGGGAATCCGATGACGTAATTGAAAAGCGCCGCAGCGAGAAACAGCCGCGACCAGAACTTCTTGTCGAGTGAGGTCGGCATTCGCTACCCAATTCGAAGGGGTCCGGGGCAGCATATCCCTGGCTCCGGCGAATTCCGCGTCATCCGCCCGTGCATCCGGGCTCGACTGTGGGGCTACCTCGACCGGCCGTGCTGCGCGGCGTCGAGGTTGTCGGTGAGTCGTTCGAGCAGTCCGCGCAGCGTGATGATGTCGTCCAGCGGCATCCCGGCGGCCTCGGCGATGCGGCGCGGCACCGACAGCGCCCGCTCGCGCAGCGCTTCCCCCTCCTCCGTGAGCCGTACGGTGACCGAGCGCTCGTCCTCGGCGCTGCGCTCGCGCCGCAGCAGACCCGCCGATTCGAGTCGCTTGAGCAGCGGGGAGAGCGTCCCGAAGTCGAGCCGCAGCCGTTCGCCGATGGCCTTGACCGGCTGGGGGCCGTGCTCCCAGAGGACCATCATCGCCAGGTACTGCGGATAGGTCAGGGAGAGGTCCTTGAGGGCGCTGCGGTAGACACCGCCGAAGGCCCTCGACGCGGCGTGCAGCGAGAAGCAGATCTGGTGATCGAGGCGGAGCAGCTCCGCGTCGTCCGGCAGCGGGAGCGGCGGCGTGGTCATGGCCCCAGGGTAGCCCCCACCCGATTAGATTGTGCACAACTCAATCGTGTGCAATGCTTCTGGTGTGCGGCGGGCGGACCCAGCCCGCCGAACCGACTCGAAGGGATCTTCCATGGACGCGCTGTACACCGCTGTCGCCACCGCCAACGGCCGCGAGGGCCGGGCCGTGAGCACGGACGGGCAGATCGACCTGGCGCTGGCCATGCCCCCGGCGCTCGGCGGAAACGGTCAGGGCACCAACCCGGAGCAGCTCTTCGCCGCCGGCTACGCGGCCTGCTTCGCCAGCGCGCTCGGCCTCGTCGGCCGCCAGGCGAAGGTCGACACCAAGGACGCCTCCGTCACCGCCGAGGTCTCCATAGGCAAGGAAGGCCCGGGCTTCGCCCTGGCCGTCACCCTCCGCGTCGAGCTCCCGGCCGACCTCGCGGGCGAGACGGGCACCCGCCTCGTGGAGCAGGCGCACCAGGTCTGCCCGTACTCCAACGCGACCCGCGGCAACATCAAGGTCGATCTCGTCATCGAGTAGGCATCGAGGAGGTAGCGGCCCGCACCGCTCACCCACCCGGTCCGGCCCGGAACGCAGGCGTGCGCCCGCGGTCCGGGCCGTTCCTGAGCAGGTCGCGGGCGGCGTCGACGGGCGTGTACGCCGGCGTAGGCCCACGCGCCATGGCGGGGCTTGATCGTTCTCTTTCCTCTCGGGAAGTGGTGGGCCGGGGTATGGGGCACGGCGCGCAGCGGAGTCCGGTCGCCCGCCCGCGCGCAGACACGACCGTAAGAGGGTCCGCTGAGGTCCGGGGCAATGCGTAGCCCGACCGTGTGACATGCCCAGCCGAAATGCAGCTGCGTGGCGCGCCGGTCTGTCCGGCCCCCCGCGCCGGGTGCTTTCGTCTGGAGGGCCGAGTGTGCGACGGCTCCTGTGTGTCTGTCCTGGCGAGCCGGCCGACTCCCGGCCTTCCTCATGCGCGTGGCCCGTTCCTGGCGTGCGTGCCGTCCGAAACGCCGAAGGAGGGAACGTCGTGGCGGGAAATGCCGACAAGAACCGCGGGACGATGTCCACGCAGCTTCTCAAGGGCCAGAAGGCGCTGGTGACCGGTGCCAACTCGGGCATCGGCCTGGCGACCGCCGTTGCGCTGGGCCGGGCCGGGGCGGACGTCGTGGTGAACTACGTCGTCGGCGCGGACGAGGCCGAGAAGGTCGTGGCGCAGATCGAGGGCTTCGGGGTCCGCGCCTACGCCCACGAGGCCGATGTGTCCGACGAGGACCAGGTGGTCGCCATGGTCGCGCGGATGGTCGAGGAGTTCGGCACCATCGACATCATGGTGGCCAACGCGGGCCTTCAGCGGGACGCGCCGGTGGCGGAGATGACGCTCGCCCATTGGCAGAAGGTGATCGACGTCAATCTGACCGGTCAGTTCCTCTGCGCGCGCGAGGCCGTCAAGGAGTTCATGCGGCGCGGGGTGGTGGAGGAGGTGTCCCGGTCGGCCGGGAAGATCATCTGCATGAGCTCGGTCCACCAGGTCATCCCGTGGTCGGGGCATGTGAACTACGCCTCGTCCAAAGGCGGTGTGGGCATGCTGATGCAGACCCTCGCCCAGGAGCTGGCCCCCAAGGGGATCAGGGTCAACGCGGTTGCGCCGGGCGCCATCCGCACGCCGATCAACCGCGATGCCTGGTCCACCCCCGAGGCCGAGGCCGACCTGATGCGCCTGATCCCGTACCGCCGCGTGGGTGACCCGGACGACATCGCCAACGCCGTCGTCGTCTTGGCGTCCGACATGCTCGACTACGTCGTGGGCACCACGCTCTTCGTCGACGGCGGAATGACACTCTTCCCCGGCTTCGCCACCGGAGGCTGATCAGCCGATGCAGGATCACATCACGCCCCGCCGGGTGGTGATCCTCGGCGGGGGGTTCGCCGGGCTGTTCGCGGCCCGCGCCCTGCGGCGGTCACCGGTCGCGGTGACCGTGGTCGACCGCCGCACCCACCACCTCTTCCAGCCGCTGCTGTACCAGTGCGCCTCCGGAATCCTGTCCGAGGGGCAGATCGCGCAACCGCTCCGCGCGGTCCTGCGCCGTCACCACAACGTGAGCTGTCTGCTCGCCGAGGCCGTTGACGTGGATGTCGCAGCCCGGCTGGTCCACGCCCGGCGACCCGACGGCGGGGCTGTCGAGCTGCCCTACGACGATCTGATCGTCGGGGTCGGCATGCGTCAGTCCTACTTCGGGCACGACGAGTTCGCCGCGCACGCCCCCGGAATGAAGACCCTGGAGGACGCGCTGGACATCCGCCGACGGATCTACCGGGCGTTCGAGATGGCCGAAACGGCCGCGGACGACCGGGAACGGCAGCAGTGGCTCACCTTCGCGCTCGTGGGCGGCGGGCCGACCGGTGTCGAACTCGCGGGACAGATCCGGGAGATCGCCGGCCACACGCTCGACCGGGAGTTCCGGAAGACCGATCCAGCCCGGGCCCGGGTGCTGCTTTTCGAGGGGTCCGACGCGGTGCTGGGCGCGTTCGGCCCCCCGCTGGCCCATCGTGCGGCCCGAACCCTTCAGAACCTCGGCGTGGAGCTCCATCTGGGCACGATGGTCACCGGCATCGACGCGCACGGCCTGACGGTACAAGACCATGACGGCGCGACGACGCGGTTCGAGGCACGCACCGTGCTGTGGACGGCGGGCGTCGAGGCCCCGCCGATCGCCGCCGCGCTGGCCCGGGCAACCGGCGCCACCCAGGACCGGGCCGGACGGATCGCCGTCGAACCCGACCTCACCATCCCCGGCCACCCGGAGATCCGCGTCACCGGCGACGTGATGAGCCTGAACCGGCTGCCGGGCCTGGCCGAGGTCGCCATACAGTCGGGCGCATACGCCGGCCGGGGCGTGCGCCACGCGGTGGAGGGCAGGACGAAGCAGCCGAAGCCCTTCACGTACCGGGATCTCGGCAGCGCCGCCTACATCTCCCGTGGCCGGGCCGTCGTCAAGGCGGGCCCGCTGCATCTGTCGGGCTTCACCGGCTGGCTCGCCTGGCTCTTCATCCACCTGGCCTTCCTCACCGGATTCCGCAGCAGGCTGGGAGCAGTGCTCAGCTGGTCCGTCGCCTTCGCCACCAGCTCGCGACGCGAGCGCGCCTTCACCATGCCCGACACGGACGCGTCGGCCGGCCGGGCACCGGGGCCGAAGGCCCCTCCGCCGCCTTCCTGACGACGGTCCACGGCCGATACCTCTCGGCCACCCCTCCGCATCCTGTCCCTCCTCAGCCCCGCCCGCTGCGGGGCAGACCATCGAGGCGCACATGCTCAGCACAGCTGCCCTTCTGGCGAACAACCCCCCGGACCAGCTCCTGCCGGCGCGCGAGCTGATGGCCTTCACCCTGGCCTCGCACATCCTGCTGGTCCCGTTCGGGGTGGCACTGCCGTCCATCACGCTGCTGATGCACCACCGGGCGCTGCGCCGCAACGACGCCGTCGCCCTCACACTCGCCCGGCGCTGGTCGGCGGTGATGGCCGTCCAGTTCGCCATCGGCGTCGTCACCGGCACCGTGCTGTCCTTCGAGCTCGGCCTGCTCTGGCCCGGCATGATGGGCCGCTGGGGCGATGTCTTCGGCCTCGGGTTCGGCGTCGAGGCATGGGCGTTCTTCCTGGAGGCCGTCCTGATCGCGATCTACCTCTACGGCTGGCGCCGGCTCAAGCCGTGGACACATTTCTGGCTTGCCGTACCACTGCCGCTGGCCGCCCTGATGGGGGCGTTCGGCATCATCGCGGCCAACTCCTGGATGAACACCCCGCAGGGGTTCAGCCTCGACGCCCACGGCAATCCCGTCCACGTCGACGTGCGGCAGGCGGTCTTCACACCGATCTTCGGCCCGGAATACTGGCACTTCGTGGTCGCGATGTTCTTGACCGCCGGCTACCTGGTCGCCGGCGTGTACGCGGTCGGCTGGCTGCGCGGACGCCGCGACCGCTACCACCGGCTCGGCTTCACGCTGCCGTTCACCGTTGCCGCGATCCTCACACCGGTCCAGTTCATGCTCGGCGACTCCGCAGCACGGGCCGTTTTCCACAAGCAGCCGGTCAAGTTCGCCGCCACGGAGATCGTCTGGAAGACGGACACTCATGTGCCCGAGTACATGTTCGGACGGCTGAACAGTGACGGGACGATCTCCGGCGGACTCAAGATCCCCCAGCTGGACTCGATCCTCGCCGGCTTCAAGCCCAGCACCCGGGTGACCGGGCTGACGTCGGTGCCGGCCGCCGACCGCCCGACCGCCGTCCAAGCCACCATCGCCCACTGGGCCTTCGACATCATGGTCACCATCGGCAGCGTGCTGATCCTGCTCGCGCTCTGGTATGCCTGGTCCTGGTGGCGGCACCGGGACCTCCCGCGCAGCCGCTGGTTCTTCCGCTGCGCCGCGGTCGCAGGAGTCGCGTGCCTGGTCACTGTGGAGTGCGGCTGGATCACCACGGAGGTGGGTCGACAGCCCTGGATCGTCTACAACCACATGAGGGTCTCGGAGGCGGTGACCTCCACCCGCGCCGGATCGCTGTGGGCGATGCTCGGCATCGTCGTGGTCGTCTACGTGGCCGTTTTCGGTGCGTTCCTCGCGGTCGTCCTGAAGATGCGCACCCGCTGGCGCATCGCTGACGAGGGCTCGGCCGCCACGCGCGCCGCACTGCCCCCCGAGACCGACACCCCGTACGGGCCCAGGAGCGAGCCCGACCCCGCAGCCGCCGGGGCCGCGCCCGGTGGCGGGTCCGACCACACCCCTGGCGGTGCGTCGTAATGGCCGATCTCATCGCCTGGGTCATGGTGCTCGCGATCGCCGCCTATGCCTGCGCCGGGGGCACCGACTACGGCGCGGGCTTCTGGGACCTCGTGGCCGGCGGCGCGGAGCGCGGCAAGCGGCCGCGCTGGCTGATCGACCACGCCATGGCACCGGTCTGGGAGGTCAACAACGTCTGGTTGATCTTCGTCCTGGTCATCATGTGGACCGGCTTCCCGACGATGTTCCAGGCTGTCTTCTCCGCGATGTGGCTGCCGCTCGCCCTGGCCGCCATCGGCCTGGTGCTCCGCGGCGCCGGATTCGCCCTGCGCATGCCGGCCCGTCGCCTGGCCCAACGACGGATCTACGGCGCAATGTTCGCCGTCTCATCGCTGCTCACTCCGTTCTTCCTCGGAGCGGTGCTCGGCGGCATCGCCTCCGGCCGGGTCGAGGTCGGCACGACCGCCGCCGCGGACGCCTGGGCCAATGGAACCTCCGTCCTCGCAGGTCTGCTGGCCGTCGCCGCCACCGCATTCCTCGGGGCGGTCTTCCTCTGCTCCGACGCCCGGCGGTTCGGGGCGGATGACCTCGTCGACTACTTCCGGGTGCGGGCGCTGCTCGCCTTCGCCGTCGTCGCCGTCCTCGCACTCATCGGCCTGCCCGTCACCCACAGCGACGCCCGGTACGTCTGGGAAGGTCTCACCGGGGGCCTGGGCCTGCTGCTGGTCCTCCTGGCCGCGGTCTGTGGTCTGGCCACGGTGCTGCTTCTGCTGCGCCGCTCCTTCGGCTGGTCCCGTTGCACCTCGGTGGCGAGCGTCGCCTTGACAGTCGGCGCCTGGGGTTTCGCGCAGCGGCCCTACGTGCTGCCCACCTCGCTGACGGTGGCCGAGGCCGCCGGCGCCGCTCACACCCTGCGCTGGCTGGTGATCGTCACGGTCGTCGCGATCGTGCTGGTCGGCCCAGCAGTGGTGCTGCTCTACCGGCTCGACACGATGGGCGAGTTGGAGGAGCTCACCGACGCCGACACCGGGGCCGCCGGAGCACCCGGCGACAACCTGTAACGGCGCTCAGCCGGGGCCGTCACTGCGTGCGACACCCCCGTCAGCCCAGCCGGGCGGCGATGTGGTCGCCGACCCGCAGGGCGTTGGCGATGGCGGTCAGTGACGGGTTCACCGCGCCGATGCTGGGGAAGAAGCTGGTGTCCACGACGTAGAGGTTGTCGAGGTCGTGAGCCTTGCAGTTGACGTCGAGGGCCGAACTCTTCGGGTCGTCACCGAACCGCACGGTGCCGGCCTGGTGCGCGGTGGCGCCGATCGGCATGCCCTTGTGCAGGTAGATGCTGTGCGACAGCAGATGGCGCTCGTCCATGCCCAAGTGCCCGAGCATCTTCTGCAGCTTGTGCTGGAGGCGCTTCAACCCGGCGATGTTGTTCTTCTCGTCGAGAGCGAGGTGGATGTCGTCGTCCTTGTCGAGGGTGACGCGGCTCTCGGGCAGCGGGAGGTCCTCCCCGCACAGCCAGAAGTCGACGGCGTGCTGCGCCAGCATCTCGAACGGCATGTCGGGCGAGACCGCGCCGGCCCAGCGCGGCGCCTCGCCGTGGATCTGGTCGGCGTCCGACTTGCCGAGCATCTGGATGCCGCCGAGCGGGTAGTCCCAGTCGTCCGCGCCAAGGTACCAGTCGTGCAACGCCAGGGTCTTCTGGAACCTGGTGGGGTTCGGTTCCTTCGACACCGCCATCAGCGCCAGGTTGTTGTGGCGCATGTAGTGGCGTCCCACCACGTCCGAGCTGTTGGCCAGGCCGCCGGGGTGCTTGTCGTTGGCCGAACGGAGCAGCAGGACGGCCGAGTTGACCGCACCGGCGGCGACCACGACGATGTCGGCGCTGAATCCCTCGGTCGTTCCGTTCCCGAGCTCGGCGACGACCCTGGTGACGGTGCGTCCGGTCGGGTCGGTCTCCAGGCGCCGCACGTTGGCGTCCGTCACCATCGTGACGTTGTCGTGCTTCAGTGCCGGGTCGACGCAGATCACCTGCGCGTCGGACTTGGCGCCCATCAGGCAGGGGAAGCCGTCGACCCGGTCGCAGCGGATGCAGACGCTGTCATGGGTGGCCCGGCCGTTCTCGTCCTGGGTGAGGTTCACCCCGATGGGCAGGTGGAAAGGGTGTAGGCCGGCCTTCTCCAGATCGTCGCTGAGCTGCTGGATCCGCGTCTCGTGCTCGACCGGCGGATAGGCGTACTGCGCGCTGGCCGGCCCCCCGGTGGGGTCCTCGCCGTGCCGGCCGTGCACCAGGTAGAGGTGCTCGGCCTGGGTGTAGTACGGCTCCAGGTCCTCGTAGCGGATCGGCCAGGCCGGCGAGATGCCGTCGTGGTGGCGGAGTTCGCCGAAGTCCTCGGGCCGGAGCCGGAAGAGCGCGGCGCCGTAGAACTTGGTGTTGCCCCCGACGTAGTAGTTGACCTCAGGGGGAAACTGGTTGCCGTGCTTGTCGTACCAGAACTCGGGGGCACGGTACTTGCCCTTGACGAAGACGGCGGTGGAGTCCCAGTTGTCCCGCTCCCGTGGCAGGTAGTCGCCGCGCTCCAGGATCAGGATACGCTTGCCGGTGGGGGCCAGCCGGTGGGCGAGCGTGCCGCCGCCTGCTCCCGTACCGATGACGATGACGTCGTAGTGGTGATCGTCGGCCATGCGGAGATCCCGTTCTAGGAGTCGTTGGCTGTCCTGGCCACAGCGCCGCCGGGCCCCTGTGCTGCACCGCGCCGGACACACACCCGCGCAATAGGAACATTCAGTGCCGATTCAAAAGCTATCGGTCGGCCCCGGGAACGGCGACCCGACGTGAGTCGGACAGGTGCTCGGCCGATTGCCCGCACGGCGTGCGCCGCCTCGTGCTGCCCCACAAGCCCTGACCTGGATCCGGGCCAAAGACCTCAGAGGATGGCGATCGGGTTGACCGGTGAGCCGGTGGCATCCGGCAGTCTCAGCGCGGCGATCACGCAGAGGAACGACCAGCGTCCCTCCGCCTCGCAGACCGGCGCCAGGTCCTCGAACTGGAGGTAGTCCAGCAGGTGAAGGCCCATGGCGTGGATCGCCAGCACATGCACGGGGAAGTCGACGCCCTCGGTGGAGCTGGGGGCGGTGTCATTGTTCCCGTCGCCGCCGAGCACGGCGACCCGTCGGTCCGCGAGGAACTCCAGCGCGGACGGATGGAGCCCCGCACGCGCGTCCGCCGCGTGCCACGCGCCCAGCTCGCCACGGCGTCGGCGGTGGCCGACCCGGACGAACAGGAGGTCGCCCTCGGTCACACGGACGTGCTGGGCGGTCTCAGCCGAGCTGAGGTCGTCGGCAGTCACATGATCACCCGGGTCGAGCCACGGCACGCCGCGCAGCCGCGGGATGTCCAGCAGCACGCCGCGTCCGACGATCCCGTCGCGAGCCGTCTCGATGGTGAGCGCCGTGGCCCCGTACGCCGTGACGCTGCTCGCGGCCACGCCGCCGTGCAGCGTGCCGTCGTAGATCACGTGGCAGAGGGCGTCGATGTGGCTGTCGGCGTCGCCGTGCACGTTCATCGCGAATCTGTCCATCGCGAAGTGGAGCCCGCCCGCGGCGTCTTCTCCCGGCTGCCCGCGCATCCGGTGCTTCGCGGGCTCCGGATTGTCCGGACCGGGCAGCGTCTCCACCGGCGCGGCGAGCGTGACCGTCCGGCCGGTCCGCACCTCCCGGGTGGCGGCCGCCACCCGGGCAGGAGTGAGCGCGACCAGGGCGCCCCGGTCCCCCGAGGCCCAGGCGGCGCGCGAGAGCAGGCGCCGGTACAGCACGCCGAACTCGTCCTCGGTCAGCCGTGGCGGTTCTGCCGGACCGGTATGGGGGGCCATGGGTCAGCCCCCGCGCTCCGCGTCGAGCGCCTCGTCGAGGGTGGTGGCCGCCATGATGAGCGACAGATGGGTGAACGCCTGGGGGAAGTTGCCCAGCTGCTCCCCGCTCGGACCGACCTCCTCGGCGAAGAGGCCGACGTGGTTGGCGTAGGTCTGCATCTTCTCGAAGGTGTAGCGGGCCTGGAGCAGTCGCCCCGCCCGGGCCAGCGCGTCGACGTAGAGGAAGGTGCACAGACTGAAGGTGCCCTCCGAGCCGCGCAGCCCGTCCGGCGACGCCGCCGGGTCGTAGCGGTAGACGAGGCTGTCGGAGACGAGCTTGCGGTCCATCGCGTCCAGCGTGGAGAGCCAGGCCGGATCCCTCGGGGCGATGAATTTCGCCCTCGGCATGAGCAGCAGGGAAGCGTCCAGGACGTCGCCGCCGTAGTGCTGGACGAAGGCGCCCTCCTTCTCGCTCCAGCCGCGTTCCATGACCTGCTCGAGGATGGCGTCCCTGGCCGAGTGCCACTTTTCCCGGTCGGCGGGCCTGCGGAAGTGCTCGGCCAGAGTCAGTCCTTGGTCGAGGGCGACCCAGGACATCACCCGGCTGTAGGTGAAGTCCTGGCGGCCGCCGCGGGTCTCCCAGATGCCCTCGTCCGGCCGGTCCCAGTGGTCGGCGAACCAGTCCAGCGTCCTGGCCAGGGCTTTCCATCCCTGGTAGGTGGCCTGCTGGCCGATCTCGCGGCCCTGGGACAGCGCGTAGAGGGCCTCGCCGTAGATGTCCAGCTGAAGCTGGTCGGCGGCGCCGTTGCCGATGCGCACGGGGTAGGAACCGCGATAGCCCTCGAAGTGTTCGAGCGTCTCCTCCGGCAGGTCGGGGTTGCCGTCGATCCGATACATCGTCTGGAGCGGCTCTTCCTCCTTGCCCTCGCGCTCACGCAGCCTGTCCACCAGCCAGTGGACGAAGGCGGTGGCCTCCTCGACGAAGCCGAGGTCCAGCATGGCCCGCACGGACAGCGCGCCATCACGCACCCACGTGAACCGGTAGTCCCAGTTGCGCTCTCCGCCGACCTGCTCGGGCAGGCCCATGGTGGCTGCCGCGATCAGGGCACCGGTGGGGGCGTAGGTGAGGAGCTTGAGGGTGATCACCGAGCGGTGCACCAGCTCGGGCCAGCGGCCCCGGTAGCGGGACTGGCGCAGCCAGTGCTGCCAGAAGAGACCGGTGTCCTCGACCTGAGCGGTGAGCCCGTCGACCGTGAGGGGTGCGGGTGTCTCGCCGCCGGACGCGCAGACGGTGAACACGGCGCCGCCTGACTCACCGGCGCTCAGCGTCACTCTGCCGCGCACGTCCTGACCGTCCCGCTCCAGAGGGAAGGAGGTCTGCAGGTGCGCGTCCATCTCCGGGGCCCGGAAGAGAGCGGTGTTCTCCCCGAGCTCGAGCTGATGATCAGCGCGTGCGTAGTCGAAGCGCGGCCGGCACTCGAGCGTGAAGTCGACGGTCCCCCGCACCGCACGCACCACGCGTATCAGAGTGTGACGGTCGGTAGCAGTGCGGGTCCGGTCCGGCGGCATGAAGTCGACCACCTCGCCCACGCCGTCCGGTGACATGAATCGGGTCACCAGAATGGCCGTGTCGGGATAGTAGAGCTGCTTGCAGGTCGCGTCGGGGTGCTCGGGGGCCAGCCGCATGTACCCACCGCCGTCGTGGTCGAGCAGGGCGGCGAAGATGCTGGGCGAGTCGAACCGGGGAGCGGCGAACCAGTCGATGACACCCTGCGACGAGACGAGAGCCGCGGTCTGCAGGTCGCCCACGAGGCCGTGCTCGGCGATGGGAGGGTAGCGGTCCATGGCTGCTCCGAGGTCTCGGAAATAGCCCCCTACGTCCACTATCCGCCACACGGGTGGTCCTTGCGCGGCCGGAGCGGTCGACGACCGTGCTCACCGCTGCCGTCGACGACAGTCCGCGGGCGGCACCCTTGCGGCGCAACGGCGACCGGCCGCGGACCGGCCGCCGCCGGGGCCTTGCCGGGCGGCCGAAGCGACCGCGGACGCCGGAGCCGAGCACCTCACTCGGCTTGCCGCCCCCCTCCTTGCGGGCGTTACTGACTGGGGTCGACCGGTCACCAGTGGGTCGGGAACCCGGCGCTCGGGCACCGCGGCGCCTCGGTGCGTCCACCGGCCGAGCGAGGGAGGTTGTGCATGGAGATGATCCACGTCCGGCTGGTGAGCCCCCGCGACCTCACCCCCCGGGCGGTCGGGCTGCTGACCGACGACCGCTTTGTCTTCAACCTGGTCGTCCTCCCCGAACTGGCGCACAACCCCGACGGCGACGCGATCGAGTGCGACATCCTGGCGGGTGCGGCCAACGCCGTGCTGCGCGATCTGCGCGAGCTGGAACTCGACCGCCGCGGATCCATCGTCATCGAGCCGGTCGAAATGGCCTTCTCCGGCACCGCGGCCGAGGCGGAGCAGCGGCAGCTCGGGGCGCTCGCCCACGCGCCGGTCTGGGAGGAAGTCGAAGCGCGTATTCGCGCCGAAGGCACCTATCTGCCGAGTTTCTACGTCTACTTGGTCATCGCAGGCGTCATCGGGGCAGTGGGAATCATCACCAACTCCCAGATCCTGATCGTCGCGGCGATGGTCGTCGGACCGGAGTACGGCGCCATCACCAGCGTCGCGCTGGGCATCGACCGCGGCAACGGCACCAGGATCCGGCAGGGCCTGTTCGCCCTGACCGCGGGATTCCTGCTGGCCGTCATGGCGACCCTCCTGTTCTCGTGGGCGATCCGGGGCTTCGGCCTCCAGCCCAAGGCGTTCGACCTCGGCATCAGGCCTGTCTCCACACTGATCGACGCCCCCAACGTCTTCTCCGTCGTGGTGGCGGTGCTGGCCGGCATCGTCGGGATCGTGTCCCTGACGCAGGCCAGGACGAGCGCGCTGCTCGGCGTCTTCATCTCGGTCACCACCATCCCGGCCGCCGCCGACATCGGAGTCTCCTGCGCGTTCTCCAGCTGGAGCGAGGCACGTGGATCACTCATCCAACTCCTGCTCAACATCGTGCTGCTGATTCTGGTGGGCGTACTGATGCTCAGATTCCAGCGGGCTGTCTGGCGGCGCATCAGCCGGCGCAGCGCGCGCTCGGGCGGCCGATGAGGCCGCCGCCCGTCCGGCTGCTGCCTGTGGCCCCAGTGGGCGAACGTGCCGGGTGATTCCGCCCGCAGGGAACGTGTCGCGCTTGACCGGACCGGTACGAAATCGCACGCTCCCGACGAGGGGGCCGACACCGCGGGCCACCACCGCGTCCACGTCCACGGGGCGGACCGAGGAGGCCACGCGTGCAGGAGAGCCGCACCGGACGGCAACTGACCCTCCGCTACGGTGCGCACAGTGCCGTCGTCGTCGAGTTGGGCGCGGCGCTCCGGTCGTACGCGATCGGTGAACGCGCTGTGGTCGACGGATTCGCCGAAAGGGACCAGATCACCGGCGGCCGCGGCCAGATCCTGGTGCCGTGGCCCAACCGGATCCGCGACGGCCAGTACCGCTGGGACGGGCAGGACCAGCAGCTTCCGCTCACCGAGCCGGTCGGCTGCAACGCCATCCACGGGTTGCTCCGGTGGGTCGCGTGGCGGGTCGTGGAGGCGAGCGACAGCCGGGCCGTCCTGGACGTTCCCCTGTGGCCGCAGCCGGGCTACCCGTTCCACCTCCACGTCAGCGCCGAGTACACATTGAGCGAGGGCGGGCTCGAAGTCGCCGTCACCGCGCGCAACCTTGACGCGAGGGCCGCACCCTACGGCTTCGGCCAGCATCCTTACGTCACGGCGGGCACCGCGGTCGTCGACCAGGCGGTACTGACGGTCCCCGCACGGACGTGGCTGCGCACCGACGGGCGTGGCCTGCCGGTGGCCGCCGAGCCGGTCGCCGGGACCGAGTACGACTTGCGTACGCCCACGGCTGTCGGAGCGCTCCAGCTGGACACCCCCTTCGGTGACCTCGACCGGGACGCGAACGGGCGGGCCGTGATCCGTCTGGCCCACCCGTCAGGTGCGTTCGGTACGGATGTGTGGCTCGGTGAAGGCGCCGACTACGTACAGCTCTACACCGGCGACACCCTCCCGCCGGGGGAGCGACGTCGCGCGGTCGCCGTCGAGCCGATGACCTGCCCGCCGGATGCCTTCCGCAGCGGCACCGGGCTCATCGGTCTCGGCCCCGGCGAGCGGCGCACTGTCCGCTGGGGGATCACGCCTTGGGGGGAATGACGGCGCCGTCATGGCCCTCGGCCTGATCCTCATCGGTCCGAGGACCACCCTTCGACGTGGATCTCCAAAGGATTCGCGGCACTGGTGGACCCCTGAGGCGGGTCTCGTCACCGCAGCCGTTGCCGTGGTCATGCGGGGCCAAGACGCCACCACCGTCTCGTGGGCCACGCCGTGCTGCCGTTCCGCCTCCGGCGGGCCGGCACGAGCGTCATCCCGTCTCGTCACCACGCACCGAAAGGGCCACCCATGACGACGAACCAGGTGTTCATCGGCGTGGGCCTGATCTTGGTCCTCGCTGTCGGATCGCAGATCCTGGCGAGCCGCCTGCGCATCCCCGCCCTCATCGTCCTGCTGCCGGTCGGCTTCGCCGCCGGTGCGCTGATCGAGAGTGTCAACCCCGAGCGGCTGCTGGGCGCGGCGTTCTCACCGCTGGTCTCGCTGGCCGTCGCAGTGATCCTCTACGACGCGGGCCTCGGGCTGAACCCGGCGAGGATGAAGGGGCACACCCGCCGTGTCGCCGTCCGGCTGATCTGGATCGGCGTCCTGGTCACCTGGCTGCTCGGCGCGCTCCTCGCCGCACCGCTGCTGGGTATGTCCCAGCGGGCGGCTGTCATGATCGGCGCGATCCTCGTGGTCTCGGGTCCGACGGTGGTCGGACCGCTGCTCGGCTTCGTACGGCCCAAGGACCGGCTGCAGCACATCCTGGTCTGGGAAGGCTCCCTCATCGACCCGGTCGGTGGCATCTTGGGAGCACTGGTCTTCCACGCTGTCGTGGCGAGCACGGGCCACTACTTCGGCAGCGTGGCGGCGGGCTTCCTGGCCAGCGTGGGCATCGGAGCGGCCGGAGGAGTGCTCGGGGCGGCTCTGCTGTGGGTGCTGTTCCGGGTGCTGCGGCTCGGCGAGGTGGTGGGCACCACGGCGCAACTGGCCTCGGTGATCGGTGTGGCAGCGCTCTGCGATGTCCTGCGCGACGACACGGGGCTCATCGCCGCCGTGGTGATGGGGCTTGCCGTCGCCAACCTCCCCGGCATCGACGTGCCGGCGCGTCGGCCGTTCTTCGAGACGCTGGTCAGCCTGATCCTCGGCCTGCTCTTCATCTCGATCTCGGCCACCGTCACCCCGCAGTCGCTGCGCCATGTGGGGCTGCCCGCACTCGGGCTCGCCGCCTTTCTGGTGCTGGTCGTCAGGCCACTGGTCGCGGCCGTGTCCACCCTCGGCACCGATCTGACACGCGGCGAGCGGGGCTTCATCGGCTGGATGGCGCCGCGCGGCATCGTCGCGGCGGCCACCGCGTCGACGTTCTCGGCCGGCCTGGTGGCCAAGGGGATCGGCGGCGCTTCGAAGATCCTCCCTGCCACGTTCGTGGTCATCGTCGCGACCGTGACGCTCTACGGCCTGACCGCCTCGCTGGTGGCCCGGCGCCTGGGCGTCGTGCGCCCGTCCCGCTCGCGTCCGCTGCTGGTCGGCGGCGCCCCCTGGGTGGTCGACCTGGGTGTGGCCCTGCGGTCGGCGGGGCTGGAAGTGCTGATGTGGGCAGGAGAGGAGGAGGAGCGCGAACGTATCGGGCAGGCAGGGATCGAGCTTGTGCCCGGTGAGTTGCTGGCCGCCGCCACCGGAGGTACCGCCGAGCTGGAGGGCATCACGGCCGTGTACTTCCTGACCGCCGAGGACGACTTCAACGCACTGGCGGCGGTGATTCTGCGCGGCAGCACGGAGGGGACGGTCCACCGCCTCAGCGCACCGCCCGGGAGCCACGGCGTGGTGGCGCCGTTCATCGGCGGCGAGGTCCTGTTCAGCGCGGAGCTGACCGGCCCGGTTCTCTCCCGCAAGTACGAGGACGGGGCTGCCGTCCTGGCACGGCCCGCCGGCGGTGTGCTGCCGACAGGCTGTGATCTGCTGTTCCTGGTACGGCCGGACGGCCGCCTCGATCCGGTCACGGAAGGCAGCACACCGCTGCTCGGGCCCGGGGACACGGTCGTCCTGCTGGCCCCGGGTACGCGGGGAGGCCGACCCGAGATCTGAACCTGCCCGGACAGCGAAGAGGAAGCCGTTCCGGCCGAACTGTGCGAGTGAACACCTCGACCGGATCAGCCGATTGTGTCCACGACGGCAGAGGTTTTTGACGCCGTCCCCGAGCCGGGCGAGGATTCGAGGACGACCACCGGCCACTCGTGCCGGCCTGCTCCCCACCAAAAGGAAACCCACCGTGCAGCGCCTCACGTACGACGACATCAAGCGAGCCTCCGGCCGGGTCGCCGGGCACGTCCGGCCCGTCGCCCTCGCCCCGGCCGACCCCGGTGAGCCGGGCGGCCTGCCGTGCGAGACGTGGTTCGCCCTCGAGCACATACAGCACACCGGCAGCTTCAAGGCACGCGGCGCTCACAACTTCCTCGCCGCGCACCGGGAGGAAGGCGCCCTCCCCGACGCCGGGGTCACCATCGCGTCGGGCGGGAACGCCGGACTCGCCTGCGCCTGGGCCGCCCGCCGGCTCGGCGTGCCCGCCACCGTGTTCCTGCCCGAGACCGCGCCTGCCGTCAAGGTCTCCAAGCTCCGGGGCTACGGGGCCGACGTGCGCTTGACCGGCACCGAGTACGCCGAGGCGCTCGCCGCGTGCCAGGCCTTCGCCGCCTCCACCGGCGCGCTCTCCTCCCATGCCTACGACCATCCCCTCATCGCAGCCGGTGCGGGTACCCTCCTCGACGAGATCCTCCAGCGGCTCCCCGGGCTCGACACCGTGGTCGTCGCCGTCGGCGGCGGGGGTCTCTTCGCCGGTGTCGCCACCGCCGCCCGCCATCACGGTGTGCGCGTCGTGGCGGTCGAGCCGGAGAACTGCCGCGCCCTCGACGCCGCCCTGGCGGCAGGCAGCCCCGTCGACGTGGCGGTCGACTCCGTCGCCGCGGACTCCCTGGGTGCCCGCCGCGTCTCCCGCACGGCTCTCGAGGCCGCCCAGCACGGCGACGTCCACACCGTCCTCGTACCCGACGACGCCATCGTCGAGGCCCGGCAGTCGCTCTGGGACGACCGGCGCCTCGCGGTCGAGCACGCCGCGGGCACGGCCTGGGCAGCCCTCACGTGCGGGGCCTACCTCCCGGGCCGCGGCGAAAGGATCGCTGTGGTGTTGTGCGGCGCCAACACCGACCCGAGCGACCTCGTACGGTAGCCGCACGGCTGTCAGCGCGCCCGCGCCCGTACGGAGTTACGCCAGCAGCAGGGGGCGGTCCCACGTCGGGGCGACATCGGTGGCCGCCGCCAGCAGGGTGAGGACCACTCCCGCCGCGCCTTCGAGGTACCCGGGCCCTTCGGCCGGGATCATCGCGGGCGAGGCGAGCAACTGCTCGGTGAGTCCGGCCGCGGCCCGCGCGAGTTCGGGGTCGCCGGTGTCCACCACGAAGAGGCACGTGATGTGGAGCAGCCCGGCCACTCCATGACACAGACCGGGGGTGCCGTCGACGCGGCGTTGCGCCACGGGCCGCCGGAGGGCGGCTTTGAGGGCCTGTACCGCGAGGGTGCGCAAAGAGGCGTCATCGAGCGCCGTTCCAGCGAGCCACAGCGTTCTGGCGACGCCGGGACTGCCGTAGCACCACGAGGCCCGGGCGGTGCGGGGGTCCTGGGGAGCGGATCGGCCGGATGGCGGGGCCATTCCGGGCCAGTTGGGGCCCCACGCGTCGTCGGTGCGGTGTGCCGCCAGCCATCCGGCCACGCGGGCGACGGCCTCCCGCTGTCCGGGGACGGTGACGCCGGCGTCGAGGGCGAGGGACAGCAACGCGAGCGGTCCCGGGATGCCGTGTGCCAGGCCGCAGTTGAGGACGCCGTGCGGAAACTCCTCGCGCGTCCGGGCGTCCCTCAGGTCCTCGGCGGGGGTGTACCAGTGGGGTGTGCCCGCCCGTTCACCGCACAGCGACACGAGGGCGGTGAGCACGGCGCGCAGCGCGTCGCGGGCGGCGGGCTCGTGGCGGCGGCCGAGCAGGTACGCGCCTGTACCGGTCACGCCGGAGATGACGTCGAAGACCCGGACGGGCATGCCGTGCGAGCCGCCGAGGGCCCGGGCCCGTCGCGCCGCTTCCCGGACGACGCCGTCGTGGAGGGAGCGGAACGAGGGGTCGTCGGGGGACAGCGACCGGGCGGCGAACGCGAGGCCGCCGAGGCCGCCGAACAGCGCCGGTGTGGTCGTGCCGAGCCGCTCGGCACCCTTGACCGACGCGGAGAGATATCCGTCGGCCATGGCGTCCCAGCCCAGTCCGGGCATGCAGCGGTCCAACTGGTGGTACGCCAGGGCGAGCCCCGGTCCGCCGCCGGCGAGGTCGGGGTGGACACAGCGGGGCGTGGGACGCGGTCGTCCCACCATAGTGGTGACGAGATCGAGCGCCGCGGCGGCCGTGTCGGGCGGCAGTGCGGCCGTCCATCCGGCCACGTCGGCTCCTCACCTCGTGGAGGATTCCGTGCGGCCGTTGAACGGGCCGCACGGAACGGGTTCGCGTGTGTCTGCGTTCGTTCTAGCGACAGCGGGGCGGCTCCGTGCATCCGTCCGTGCGATCGGTGGTGAAGGTGGTGTCGCAGCACATCATCGGCTCCAGTGACTGCTCATCCGTCTCGGGCAGTTCCTGGAGTTCCAGGACCTCGGTTTCCATGGTGGTTATCTCCTTCGTGGTGGTGTCGGCCGGTCATCGGGGGTCGACCAGCCAGGATCGGTTGCCGCCGTGGGTGAGGCGCAGCAGGAAATCCAGCACGCCGGCCGAGCCGACGTTGTAGCCCGCGCTGACGTCGCGCAGGGTGTCGTCGGGCACGAGCAGGCGGCCGTCACGCCGGACCGCCCGCGCGTACAGACAGGTGGCGATCTCCGTCGCCCAGGTGCGGTAGTGCTCCTCCCCCGTCGCGTCGGCGAGGTCGAGCAGCAGCTCGGCGTTGCCGGCCGCCCCGTGACAGGTGCTGGGCCCGATGCGGCAGCGGTCCCGGTACACCGCCCGCGCCGCGCGGTCGGCGTACTCACGGAAGCGCGCGTCACCGGTGACGGTCCACAGCCGGACCAGGAACGTCCCGATGCCGGAGGCACCGTGGCACCAGAAGTTCAGGTCGGTCCGTTCGGTCCGGCCGGGGCCCTTCGGCCAGACGGCGGCGTCACCGCGCGGTTCGGCCACGGCGCACAGTGCGTGCCCGGCGCCGGTCGCGATGTCGAGGAGCTCCGGGCGTCCCAGGTCCCGCCCCGCGGCGAGGAGGAAGGCGGCGTTCCCGGCGACGCCGTGTCCGAATCCGTACAGGGCGGAGCCGGCGAGTTCGCGGCGGTGTTCCGGGCCGACGGGCCAGTCCACGCCGTGCTCGGCACCCGTGGTCAGTCGGACGAGCCCGTCGGCGCACTCCGACGCGCGATCGGCGAATCGTGGATCGCCCGTCGCACGCCACAGGTGCAGTTGGGCGAGGCCGGCGCCGGCGAGGCCGTGGCAGATGTCGGGGTTGTGCCAGTCGAGGGGGATGCGCAGGGCGTATTCGACGGCCCGGTCCGCCATTCCCGGGTCGCTGAGCGTCCGCGCGGCGTCGTGGAGTGCCCATACCGTGCCGGAGCGGCCGAAGTACAGGCCGGGCAGGATCCTGCTCGGCGAGGTGAGCCGTCGGTCCAGCCACTGGGCCGCCGTCCACAGCACCGGCTCGGCGGTGGTTTCGCCGGAGCGGACCGCCCGGTCGAGGACGGCCAGCACACCGGCCGCGCCCAGTTGCACGTTGCAGGGGTCGCAGTGGGGAGCCGACCGCGACGGTGGCCACAGGTGTTCGGCGTCCGGTTCGGCCGTGGCCGCGAGGTGGGCCAGGCCGTCGGCGAGCAGTCGGTCGAGGGCGCCGCGCGCCGGCGCCGGTCCCGCCGACACCGGGGCCTCGGCGGGGGTCGCCCGGAGGAAGGCGGCGGCCTTCTCCAGCGGCCAGCGGGCCGGGCCGTCCGCCGTGAGGCCGATGACGAGGGGAGCGAGCGCCCGGAGCGCGGGCGCGGCGGGTGCGGCGGTGTCGACGATCTCCGCGAGCCGGTCACCGGCCGTACGGCGGGGCGGGGAGTCGTCGGCGAGCAGCGGGATGATGCCGGTGGCGGCGTACAGCAGGGTGGCTCCCAGGCTGTAGCAGTCCACTTCGGGGCCGGGTGCGGGCGGTGGTGTGTCGTCGTCCCGGTCGGGGCCGCCCAGGTACTCCGGGGCGGTGAAGCCGTGTGTGCCCACGACGTGGGCCCGTTCGTCCGCGCGGACGGCGCATTCCATGTCGACGAGGACGGGTGTGTCGTGGGGTGTCATCACGATGTTGCCGGGCTTGAGGTCGCGTACGACGAATCCGGCCGCGTGCATCCGGCCGATCATGTGGGTGAGTTCGCGGGCCAGCTTCCACAGGGCCGTGACCGGGATCAGGCCGTGGTCGTCCCGCGCGATGCCGTCGGTGGTCCACCGCTGCAGGCTCTTGCCGTCGATCAGGTCCTCCACGAGGAAGACGTGGCCGGCGGACTCGAAGACGTCGCGGACGGCGGGTGTGATGCGAAGGGGTGCGAGCTGCTCCAGGACGTCGGCCTCGTACCGCAGCCAGTACCTGGCGTCCTTGCCGTCCGAGGTGGCTCCGATGTGTGGTCTGGCCTCCTTGAGCAGGACGTCGGCACCGGTCCGCCGGTCGTACGCGCGATAGACGCCACCACGGTTGGAGTGCCGGACGGCCTCCCGGACCAGATAGCGGCCGGCGATGAGGACGGGGGCGCCGCGGCGGCGCCCGGCGGCGGTGCGTACGGGCGGTTCGAACGGGGGGCGGGCCCAAGGAGGTGGTGAGAACCACGGGTTGCGCTCGTCCGCCACGAACGTTCCGTCGGGTGCCTGTAGCCGCCCTTCGTAGAGACCCTCGTCGCTGAGCTCACGGGGCCGGGCGAAACAGCCGTAGCGGTAATGGACCAGGCTGTCCGGCCGGTACCGCCGGTCCGACAGAATCGCCGGTCCTGCGAGTCCGAGAGTGGCTTCGTGGAGCTGCCCGGTCAGGACACGCAACTGATCGTCGTCGAGGGGATAGACGGTGAGGAACTTGCCCGACTGCGCGCGTGGCGCCCGCACCGAGGTGAGTTCGGCGGTGACCCGTGGTGAGACGGCGAACTTGAAAGCGCACTCGTGTGCCACCAGGATGCGGGTCGCGCTCTCCAGAACGCGGGCCGCCGAGGCGGGGGTTGCGGACAGGTGCAGCTTCCAGCCCTGCTGGCGGGGCACGTGGCGCGGCGGCGTGACCATGCACCACGTTTCGCCGTCGCGGAGCGTCCATCCGGTCGCCGAACACTCCCCCAGGACACGCAGAGCGATTGCCTGATAGCTCACCGACACGAGCACAGCATGGCAGCTCACCGGGCGGCGCGCGAGGGGCTGTGGACGACTGGTCCCCGGCGCCCGGGCCACACGGGTGGGGCCTACTCTCGGGAAGGTGAACAACAGACAGCAGAAGAAACTCACGAAGCGTCTGGTCGCGGCCGCGGCCTACGGAACTGCCGCGGAGGTGACCGCCCTTCTGCGGTCGGGAGCACACCCGGACAAGGCCGACGCCGACGGCTCCACCCCGCTGTACAGGGCTTCCGTACACGGAACCGCCGACGTCGTCCGTCAGTTGCTGGCCGCCGGCGCCTCCCCCGACACGGAGAGCACGGGCCCCACGGAGGGGACGCCGCTGTGCGCCGCCTCTTGTTGGGGGCACACCGACGCGGTGCGCGCGCTGCTGGCCGGAGGCGCCGACCCGAATCTCCGTGAAGACCGCGGCACCGGCCTCTCACCGCTGGATTGGGCGGAGCAGGGTTCCCATGCCGAGACCGTCGCCGTCCTTCGCGCGGCAGGCGCCCGTCCTCGCGAACGGGCCACGTGACACCGGCCGCACATCCGTGCGCCCTCGGGGCTACGGGGCGAGCAGGGAGCCGACCGGGCTGAGGGGCTCCCATCCCGGGTCGCGCTCGGTGAGGCGGTCGAAGACCCGACGCCAGCCTTCCGCGTCCGTGCCGAGCCGGTCGCGTACCAAGGTGGCCACCTCCTGCAGGGCTGCCCGCACGGGAGCCGGGGCGTCGGCGCGGCGGCGGGCGGCGTTGAGGTAGCCGAGGACAAGGGCGGCCGGGGCGGCTTCGGCGACCAGCTCGGGGCCGGTCACCAGGCCGACGCCGAGCAGGTGGTCGAGCCGGACGGTGAGCGGTTCGTGGAAGTGATCGCCCAGGCCGTGGCGGAGCCGGGCCCGTGTCACGTCCGGGTCCGCGGTGGCGGCCCTGCGACGTGTGGGCACGGGAAGGTGCGCGGCGTGGCGGAGCCTGAGTTCGCGTGGTGCGTCCCAGTGGTTGACCAGCACCGACCAGTGCGGGATGGCCTCGCGGAGGTGTTCGCCTTCCAGCTGAACCCAGTCGATGTCGCCGGGCAGGCTCTGGACCTGGCTCGTGGCGGACCATCGCTGATCGCAGCGGCGCAGTCGCTTGACGAGCTTGTCCGTGGCCGCCTCCCGGTCGGCGCGGGCCCGGAGGACGGCGAGGGCTGCCTCGGGGTCCTCCGCTGCCAGCGCCTTCTGGCAGAGCCGGGTCACGGCCGGGCCGGGGTGGCCGCTGTCCACCAGCGAGGCGAGGCGCTGCCTGCCGCCGTGCCGCAGGAGGTTGAGACAGCCGACGATCTGCTGTGCGAGGCCCAGGTGTTTGCCCATCCGGGCGAAGACCAGTTCGATGAGGTCGGGTTCGGCCGACTGGAGCCAGAGGGCGCCTCCGGGCGGGGCCGCGGCGGGGGCGGCCCGCAGCTCGCGGGCCAGCGTGCCCGCCACCCGGGAGGGCGCGGTGGTGGTGATGCGCCGCCGGACGGAGTGGTGGTGGCTGTTGCGTAGCAGGGTCAGGTCGGTGGCCGGGTCCTGGAGGTCGGCCAGCCGGTGCTCCAGGTCTTCGTGCAGCCAGCGTGCCTGCTCGGCGAGCACCCGCAGCGCGTGCGGGTCGCGCAGCCGGAGGAGGTGGTCGAAGGCGGCCCGGGGCGTGTGGTCGTACCGGAGGAGATACGCGGCGAGCAGCCAGGGGCCGTCGGGGCCGAGGCGGGGCAGCACGGCGGCGACGGTCTCGGGACGCGCCAGGCAGAGCAGGGTGCCCGCCGGCCACAGCCACAGGTGGTTCCCGCGGGCGAGTAGACGCAAGGCCTCGTCGGGGGTCGTGGGGACGGGGGTGTGCCTCGACTCCTCGTCGCCAACGCCCTCGCGCAGGGCTACGTCACCGGCGTCGGGTACGGGCAGCGTGCGGGAGCGGTCGAGCAATTCGGGCCAGGTGGCGCCGTCCACCCGCCGCCAGCTGTCGCTGTGGGCCTCGTCGGCGGCGGCCGCGGCCAGCCGCAGCCAGGCGTCCGCGTCGGTGCCGAGCTCGCGGTCGAGCAGTTCGGCGAGCGCGTTCCACCAGGCCACGGGGATGGCCAACCGCCGCCAGTCGTGCGGCAGGTGGATCAACTGGCAGGCGGGGAAGGTGCGGAGGATGTCGTCCGCCTGGAGGATGCCGTGCGTGTAGGCCCTCTCGGCGACGCGCCACGTCCACTCGCGGTGCGGGCGGGCGAGTTCGGTCAGTGCCTCGTCACGGGTGGGAGCGGCGTACCAGCCGTCCTTCGGTTCGACACCGTGGCGGCGGCATGCGTGCATCAGCCAGTCCGGGGACTCCCAGCCGGGGCAGTCGACGAGGTCGTGTTGGGCGAGGAAATGGAGGCTGCCGGGGTCGTCGGGCAAGGGGGCCTCGCCGGGGCAGAGCGAGAGCAGCAGGTCCAGCGCGCTCAGGGCGGCCCGCTGGCGCTCGCCGCGGGGGGCGTCGGGGAGCGGTGCGGCGGTGGCGCCGTCCGCGGGCCGGGCCGTCTCCTCTTCACGCGTCGCCTGTTGGCCGGTTTCCCGGCCCGTCGCCTCGACCGTGCCGTCCGCAGGTGGTGTCCGCCCGGCCACCGTGAGGAGTTCGGGCAGGGTGCCGTCGAATGCGGGCACCAGGCGCAGCAGCGCGTCCCACGCCTCGGGGCGGCCCGTGAGGTGTGCTCGCGCGGCGGTGCGCAGCGCGTCGCGGGCGCCTGGGGTCAGCAGGTCACGATCCGACAAGGTGGCCAGGGCGCTCAGGGTGCGGGCGGCGGGGCGGGCGAGCCGGACGACGTCGACGGGGTCCAGGAGCCCGGCGCGGGCCATCCCCGTGGCCCATTCGCCTGCGGAGTCGTTCAGCGGCTCCTGGGCGAGCAGCCAGGCGGGCGGGGTGAGGTTGCCGCCGCGTCGGCCGTCGGCCCGCCACGACGCGTTCAGGACGCTGAGCGAGAAGTCGCCGCGGTCCGCGTCGGTGGCGTCCTCGTGCCGGACCAGTTCCTCGGCGGCCTTCGGCATGAAGGGGGTCCGCCGGTTCGCGGCGGCCAGTGCCGGGAAGTCCTGGGCGTACGGCTCGCTGAGCAGGTCACGGATGGTGCTGGTGCCGCGCACGGTGGAGAGCAGCCGGGTGAGCGTGGCGGGGTCCTCGTACGGCTCGCCCCGGGCGCGCAGCCGGGCGGCGCCGTCCGGTTCGTCCAGCGCGGCGGCGGCCTCGGCGCTGATGTCCGGGTGGAGGTGACGCGTGGTCGAGGGGTCGGCGAGCATGCGCCGTACGGCGTCGGGCCCGCGGAGTTCCCATACGCGTACGAGGGCGTGGCGCTGGGCCACCTTGCGCATGCCCCAGCCGAGAGCCTTCGCGACGAGTTCGGGGTCGCCGCAGCCGAGCAGCGGGGCGTGCCAGGTGCGAGGGACGTTGCCCGTGGCGGACAGCAGTTCGGCGCGCAGCGCGCGCTCCAGCGGCACGCGGTGCGTCGCGTGGGCGATGGCGCGGCGCAGGGAGGGGGTGCACCGGGGGTTGCGGTAGACGGTGGCGTTGACGGCCGGGTCGTCGGCGGCGATGAGCCGTTTGAGTACGCGGGCGTCCAGCCTGGGGTGGCCGGCGAGGGCGGTACGGGACCGCCGGTCTCCCCGGTCGGCCACGGCGGCCGTCAGGGCGGGGCCGGGGAGGGAACCCGTGGCCAGCATGTTGCGGAGGGTGGTGTCCGGCAGCGCGGGCAGGGCGGCTGCCGTGTGCTCCGGTGGGGCGTGCTCCAGCAGCAGGCACAAGGTGGCGGGCACGGTCCTGGGCGGGAGCGGTATCGGGTCGGTGGCCGGCTTCGGCTCCGCGGCGAGCAGTTCGGGCAGGGTGCCGCGGTACGTCCCCAGCGCGTCGTGCACGCCCCGCCAGCGGACCGGATCCGTGCCGAGGTGCCGCTCGGCCAGGTCCCGCAGGCGGGCTGCCGCGCGACCCTCGGGGACGACGGCGGGGCCGAGCAGGCCCGCCGTCGCACGGGCGGGCCGGACCCGCTCCACCAGTTCCACCACGAGCTCGTCGTCGAGTTCACCGGCCTTCCGCGCGGCGGTGGCGAGTCGGCCGAGAGCGGCAGCGCGCGGCGCGGCGAGCGCCGCGCGCAGGTCAGCGCCGGCGGCCTCGCCCTCGCCGCCGGGCCCCTCAGCTTCCGGCTCCGGCACGTCCTGCCCGTACAGCCGCTTCAACGCGGACACGTCCTGCGGCGGCAGCCCCGGCGTTAGCAACCGGAGGGCATAGCGCCGCGACTCCGCCTCGTGCCCATACGTACGCGCCACCGGGCGCCCCCTCTGTTCGTTCCCACATCGTGTGACTCGATCCCACCACACGCCTGTGACAACGCTCTTCGGCCGGCGGGTGCCGGCGCGCGCGACCGCCTTCGGCGTGCATGCTGGAAGCGTCGGTTCACAGGTGTCCGGTGACTGGGTTTCTGGGTGACGTCATGTGCTGGAGTGCGACGGCGGACCTCGTGGCGGGCACCGGTATCGCCGCGGTCGGGGTGGTGTGTGTGGTGCGGCTGCGCCGTGCCCGCGATCTGCCGCTCGGTGCGCTTCCGTTGCTCCTGGGAACCCACCAGATCATCGAGTCCGCCGTCTGGCGTTCCGGCGGCGGTACCGGCCCCGCGACCTTGGCCTGGGCCGTCGTCGCCCTGCCTCTGCTGGCGGTATGGGTTCCGTTCGGCGTATGGCTCGCCGCTCCGCCTTCGGTCCGGAGCCGGTTGGTGGTCCCCGTCGTCGTCGGGCTCCTCACCTCCGTCGTCCTCGCGTACTTCCTCGGCACGCGGCCCGTGACGGCCGAGATCCGCGGCCACACCCTCGGCTATGTCCTCGACCTGCCGCACGCTCCGTTGATCGTCGCGGGCTATCTCCTTGCCACGGTCGGCTCTCTGCTGCTCGGCGGTGATCCGCTGTTGCGTCTGCTCGGTGTTCTCGTCGCGGCCGGGGCGGCGGTCTGCGCGGCGCTGTGGCGGCTGGAGTTCATCTCCACCTGGTGCGCCTTCGCCGCGGTGGCGGCTGTCGTGATGCTCGCCTGGGTACGACGGCGCCCGGAGGGTCCCGCGCCGCCTGGCATGTCCGGTGCCCGGAGTCCGGCGAGCCGGTGACGCTCGCGGTCAGCGACGCGGCGGCCCGGGCCCGGGCCGGGCAGGTGGCTCAGCGCTGGTTGCCGTCGGGCACCAGCCACGGCTCCTGCGGAAGGACGCTTCCCGTCTCCAGCAGGGACTTCAGGTTCGACAACACGGCCGCCCACCCCGCGGCCGCCGCTTCCCGTTCGGCTTCGTCGGCCAGGTTCTCATGGGTGACGGTCAGCCGGACGATCTCGCCGTACGGCTGGATGTCGAAGGTCACCCGGGACGGTTCACCGGACTGCTCCGCACGGGGGTCGGCCCAGGTGGTCACCAGCCGTGTGGGCGCCTCACTCTCCACCACGGTACCGACGACGTCGGCGATCCCTGAACCGTCCGTCCGCCGGTGCTCCCAGGGGGAGCCGGCCTGCCAGTCCGAGACGTTGCTGTGGCCCCAGTATTCCGCCGTCAGGTCGGCGTCGGTCAACGCCTGCCAGACCTTCTCGGGCGTGCTTTCGATGTAGGTGACGTAGACGAATGCCGGTTTGTCGGTCATGACTTCCTCCGCTCGCCGTTTCACTGCACTGAGCGCGCGCAGACGCGGGCTCTCGAATTTGTCGATCCATCGTTCCTGGATCTCGTGAAGGGGAACGGGATTGAGGTAGTGCAGTTTCTCCCGGCCCCGCCGCACCGTGCTGACCAGATTGGCGGCCTCGAGAAGGGCCAAATGCTGAGTCGCCGATTGGCGCGTCATGTCGAGGCGCTCGCACAACTCTCCCAGCGTCTGCCCGTTGTGCTCGTGCAGCCTGTCCAGCAGATAACGCCGGGTCTGGTCGGCCAGGGCCTTGAAGACCTTGTCCATCTCTGAGCTCACGGTTTTACGTTATGCAGGTAAATGCCTGCATGTCAAGGTGTACCCACGACCGGCCCGGCAAACGGGGACGGTCCCCGGTCGCGTCGGCTTCCTCCCCCACCGGGGGGAGGCAACTCGCGCGAGAGGCTGACGCGGCAGCCGACGCGAACTCCTAGCGTCCTCTTATGCGATTCGATTCCGTGAAGTCACCCACTGGTTGGGCCTACGCCGCCGCCGTCTGGCTGGCGCTGAGCTTCGTGTGGCATCTGCAGATGGGCATCATGTACCGGGACGCGATGGGCGCCGACTCCACAGGCCCGGTGTGGATCTTCCTGGCGTACGACGGCCTGATCACCGCCATGTCGCTCGCAGGAGTGGTGTGCGTACTGGCCGCGGTCAAGCCGTGGGGCCGCCGCCTTCCGCCCTGGTCGGTGCGCTGGCCCCTATGGTTCGGCTGCGCGCTGTTGACGCTCCGCGGCGTACCCGGTCTCGTCGAGAACATCACCGTGGCGACCGGCCTCACCCCCTACGGCCTGCTCGGCATGGAGGAGGAACCCCTCGACACCGGCTTGTGGGAGTTCTGGAAGGACATGGTGATCAACTCCTTCTTCTTCCTGGGCGCGGTGACGCTGGTACCCGCCACCGTCCTGTCCGCCCGTCGCGCAGGATCCGCGCGTCCCGCCCCTCGGCGCGTGTGACGCCCGCCCGGGAACGGACTCAGCTCGACGTCGTGCGATAGCGGCCGCGGAACTCCGCCAGCAGTTCGTCGGTCACCTCGGCGCCCGCGGCCACCGCCGCGTGTACTTCGCGGAAGTACCCCTCGTATCCGGCGGGGGTGTACAGACACAGGGCCCTCGTGGTCTCCGTGCCCGCGTTCCGGAAGCCGTGGGGTGTCCCCCGAACGGCCGCCAGCAGGGTGCCGGGGCCGGCGGTCACCTCGCCGTCGCCGTTGTGGAGGGTCAACTGGCCTTCCAGTACATAGAAATACTCGTCGTGTCCGTGGTGGACGTGGGGCCGGGCACCCACGATCCCCGGCTCCAACGTGAACTCCTCGAAGGAGAACCGCCCCTCGGTGTGCTCGGCGGTCAGCCGGAAGAAGTGCTCGACCCCCGCCACATCTATCAACTCCCCTTCTTCGGGGCGTCGAAGCAGCGGGCGGGGGTCCGGCGTCTCGTGTTCGATCATCGTCGCATGATGGCAGAGTTCAGCCATGCGGGCGTAGCGGATTTGCCGCACCGATCGTCACGGCATGTCGTATTGACCTCGCCCGAGGGAGGTCGCGAGACTTGACCGTCGGCAGCCCGCCGACGCCGACGCCGGCTCCGCCACCAGCACGGGCGACCGCCTCATGACCGGGGGACGTGGTGACAGGACAGGTTGTTCCGCACGAGGTGCAGGGCAGCGGCTCCGAACGGTGCCTGCTGCTCCACAACTGGTTCGGTGACCGAACGAGCTTCGGGCCCATGCGCGAGCACCTGAACGGTGACGCGTTCAGCTACGCGTTCCTGGACTGCCGCGGATACGGCGAGGCGAGGGACACCGCCGGCGCGTTCACGATGGAGGAGATCGCCGGGGACGCCCTCGCCGTGGCCGACCATCTGGGCTGGGAGACCTTTTCGGTCGTCGGTCACTCCATGGGGGCGAAGGCGGCCCAACTGATGCTGCTGGACGCGCCGTCACGCGTCCGCTCGATCATCGGGATCTCTCCGGTGCCCGCGTCCGGCTTCCCCCTCGACGAGGAGTCCTGGGGGCTCTTCGCCGGGGCCGCGGAGAATCCCGGCAACCGCAGGGCGATCATCGACAACACGACGGGCGGGCAGCGCGACGACACCTGGCTGGACGCCATGGTGAGCCGCTCGGTGGAGAGGTCCTCACCGGCCGCCTTCCGCGCGTATCTGGACTCCTGGGCACGCGAGGACTTCCACGAGCGCGTGAAGGGCAACCCGGCGCCGGTGCTCCTCGTCGCCGGGGCGCACGACCCGGCGCTGGGCCCCGAGGCGATGGAGTCCACGTGGCTGCGGTGGTATCCGAATGTCGAACTCGAAGTTTTCCCGGACGTCGGCCACTACGCTCCGGAGGAGTCTCCTGAAGCCCTTGCGGTGGCTGTGGAGCGGTTCCTCGGCCGGAGAAAGTCCGATTGACGGTCCGGATGAGAAGAGACCGCCCCGCACCATGGAAGAGGTGCGGGGCGGTGCCTTTTACAGGAATGACGACCGGCTCGAAGCAAATCCACGTCCCGCAATTCCCGATTTCCGAGTGACACCATAGACGCACTCGTTCGCCAGGGGCGCGAAAAAGGCGACCACCGAATCAGTGGCCGCCTTTGGAGATTGCCTTTGGGGCGCCTGACTAAAAACCCTTATACAGGTTCGCCCGCGGTCGGCTTGGACGTCTTCGCGCGACGCTTTCGGGCCTGCGCCGGAACCTGCTGAGCCTCCCGGGAAGCAGCCGCATACGGCTGAATGGCCTCCAGGTATTCCTTGAAGGTGTCCTCACCCATGTCCAGCTCCCGGCGCTCGTAGACCACGCACGGTCGCATGGCGATCTTCGGGCTGCCGTCCTCGTTCTGCTCCCCCGTGTCGTACTCCTCGGTGCCCTTGGCGGCGACCAGAAGCTCGACCGAGAAAACGCCCTCGGTGACATCCGGCTTCAGGTCGTCGTGCTGGAGCAGACGCCCGTAGGTTGTCGTCGTAAGCGTCTGGCCGCCGACTACCGTAGTGGTGACAGCCTCTTCCACTCCCGGCTCACCCTTTTCGGATTCGTCGACCTGGACAAACTTGACGGCCATTGCGGTTTTCCCTTCTCGAAGACAGTCCAAATGATAGGCGAAAGTATGCCCGTTGAGCCAATCCGTAATAGAGAATGACCCCTTTTGGGCGAAGGGTGATTTTTGGTGTCTCTCAGGGTCTCTTGCTGAATCTTAAGAAGTCGAGGTTGAAGGTTGTCCCGCACCACCGCGATCAGGCTCGGCCGCGGTGGAGGGGACGGTGAGATCGCCGCGCGGGCCGGGCACGTCGTGCTCGCGGGCGACGCGGTGCCACTGCTCGATGCCGCCGGGCAGCGGCCAGGCCCAGGTGGGGCGGTGTTCGGCCCGGAGGGCGAGGAGCCGACGGGCGAGCACCGGCCCGGCGGTACCGGCTCCGTCGGGAACGCCGGGGCCGCGGACGGCGCGCAGCTCGGCGAACCTGGCCAGTTCGGCCTCGTACGCCGCTACGGCCTGCCGGGTTCCGGTGACCACCTCGTCCTCGGGGGTGGCGCGCTGGAGTTCCAGCACGGCGGGTTCCACGGACTCGGCGATCGCCGCGGTGAGACGAGCGTGCCCGTCCAGGACCACGTGGCTGTCCAGACCGCTGACCCACCAGAGGAGAACGGGCGGGAGGATCCCCTCGCGGGCCTGTTTCCGGTAGGCCTTGACTCTGCTGTCGTCGGCGTCGGGCATGACCCGCAGCGGAAGGATCTCCCACGAGCCGGCATGGTCGTACCAGTCGATGTACCCGCCGGGTTCACCCTCGATGAGCATGGAGCGCCAGTATTCGGCGAGCGGTCGGCGACCGTGGTTCCAGCGGCACAGCAGGACGTCCCGGGACAGCACCCAGCGTCCGTCGTGCAGAGGCCCGTCGGGCGTCGTGGCCAGCACCTCCGCGAAGCGGTGTGCCCAGCGCTGTACGGAACCCGCGTGGGCGCGGGCGGTGTGGGCCCTCAGCGGCGGTACGAGGGGGCGGTAGCGCGTGGTCCGGAGGAACTGCACGCCGGCCCGGCCTGGATCCACGATGCCGAGCAGCAGGGGGTCCGTGCCCTGAGCGAGCATCAGCCGGTTCTCGGCGGTCAGTACGCGGAGGGCCGGCCGGGGCCGCTCCCGGACGTCCAGGAGCAAGGCCGCCCAGGTTCCGTCGGAGCCGGTGAGATTCGTACGCCGCATCCCGTGACTGTAAAGGGACGAGCAGACAGTCACACATCCGGAACACCGTCGTGGCGGGCCGGTGATGCCGCCCGGAGCGGGGTGCGAGGACCTACGGTGGTCCCATGCCCCGAGTGCGCGACTACCCCCTCCGCCTGAAGCAGCCGGTGCGCGACGTGCAGGCGTTCCTGTCGAGTGCGGGTGGCCTGCGGCCCTATGCCCTCGCGTCGGCCGACTTCGAACCGCTGGTGCCCGAGGGAGAGGGCTCCGACGTCCTCGCGTTCGTCAACGAGGTGCCCGCGGCCGAACTGCCGCCGGAGTTCGGTGCGGCGTTCGGCGAGGGCGTTCTCGCGGAGCTGCGCGCGTGGTCGTTCAACGGCGTGCCGCCGTACGCGGTGCGCGTACGGCTGCGTGACGCGCGCTGGCGCGAAGACGAGTCGACCGCTGCCGGGTTCGCGTGGGCCGGGCGGCGTGCCGCCCGTGAGGCGGGCCACTGCATCCATGAAGGCGTCCTCCCGCGCCCGTACGTCACCCGCTGGCCGTCCGCCCGTACGGCGACGCACCCGGTGCCGGAGTACGACGTGCCCGGCCCCCGGCCGAGTGTGCCCGGTCGCACCGTCCGTGATGTGCACGTCCGACTCGTCACGTCCGCCGCCTGCGGAGTCTTCGCCATCGCCACCACCGACTTCGAACCGCTCCCCGCCGACTCGGGCCTCCTCTTCGAGTTCGCCGCGGAGGTTCCGGAGGACCGCCTCCCGCGCGAATTCGCCGACGCGTTCGAGCACGGTGTCCATCACACGCTCTGCGCGTCCGGTACCCGTCGGGTGCCCACCGCGGCCTTCCGGGTCCGGCTGCACGACGCGAAGTGGCATGAGGTCGATTCCAACGAGGTGGTCTTCGCCAAAGCCGGCCGCAGGGCAGCAGCGGAGGCCCTCCGCTGCTGTGCGGAAGGGGGCGCCCCACGCCCCGTCGACCCCTGGCCGGCCCACCCCCGCGGGCCCCGCGTCTGACACCGGCGCCGGATGGCCCGACGCCGGTGCGTCACGTCTGCCCGGTAGGGACGGAAGAGCCAATGATCTCCGCACCATAGATTTGAGCCCATGTCAGAGGGCAAGAACGCCGCGGCGACGCGGTCGCGTGAGCAACACAGGGGGCGGCACGCCGCCCGGAGGTCGGAGGCGGGCAAGGGCGGGCTGATGCGCTCGTCCTTGCTGATGGCGGCGGGGACGGTGGTGTCCCGGGCGACGGGGCTGATCAGACAGATACTCCAGGCCGGTGCCCTGGGGACCGGCCTGCTCGCCACCACGTACAACAACGCCAACGTCGTCCCGACGAGTTTGTACTTCCTGTTCATCGGAGGGGCGCTGAACTCGGTGCTGGTGCCCCAGCTGGTCCGGGCCCGGGTCGAGCACGCGGACGGCGGGCTGGCCTTCGAGCAACGCCTGGTGACGCTCGTGCTGTCCGTGCTCGGCATCGGCACGCTGCTGGCCGTGTGGGCCGCTCCGCAGATCATCAGCGTCTACCAGACGGACTCGCCGGACAACCACGCCGCGTTCGAGCTGACCGTGGTCTTCGCCCGGTTCCTGCTTCCGCAGATCTTCTTCTACGGTCTGTTCAGCATTTTGGGACAAGTGCTCAACGCCCGGGGGAAGTTCGGGGCGATGATGTGGACTCCGGTCCTCAACAACGTGATCCTGATCGCGATGTTCGGCGTGTACGTCGGCATGATGACCGTCCCGGACCGGGTGGAGGACATCACCCCGACGCAGGTGACGCTGCTCGGGGTGGGCACCACGCTCGCCCTGGCCGTGCAGGCCGTTGCCTTGATTCCGTGCGTCCGCGCCGCCGGCTTCCGCTTCAGGCCGCGTTTCGACTGGCGTGGCACGGGCTTGCGCAAGAGCGTCGCGGCGGCCCGCTGGACTCTGCTGTTCGTGCTGGTCAACCTCGTGGCCACCACCGTGGTGACGCACTACGCCACCGCGGCGGACAAGGCGCTGCCCCACGACGGTGTGGGTTTCACCGCCTACACCTACGCGCAGACGATCTGGATGCTGCCGCAGTCGATCGTCACGGTCACGCTGGTCACGGCGCTGCTGCCGCGGATGACCCGGGCCGTCGCCGAACACCGCCTCGACGACCTGCGGGGTGACCTCTCCCGGGCCCTGCGGGTCAGCGGCGTCGTCATCGTTCCCGCCGCCTTCTTCTTCCTCGCTTTCGGCCCGCAGATCGCGCAGTTGCTGTTCGCGCACGGCGCGGCCGATGCCGCGTCCACCCGGCCTCTCGGGCACATGCTCCAGGCCTTCGGACTGGGCCTGATGCCCTTCTCCGCGCAGTACCTGCTCCTCCGCGGCTTCTATGCCTTCGAGGACACCCGTACGCCGTTCCGGATGGCCCTGTGGATCAGCGCCGTCAATATCGGCCTGGCCACCGCCTGTCATTTCCTGCTGCCCGCCCGCTGGGCGGTCACCGGCATGGCCGCCGCCTACGCCGTCTCGTATGCCGTGGGCCTGTTCGTCACCGCGCTGGTGCTGCGGCGGCGTCTGGACGGCCGGCTCGACGGCCGGAGGCTGTGCCGCACCTACGGCAAGCTCACCGCTTCCGCGGTGCTGGCCGGCACCCTCGGCTGGCTCGCGGCCCGCGCCTGCCCCACGGACCTCGTCCCGACCGCGTGGGCCCCGGCCCTGAGTCTCACGGCGGGAGGCTTCACGATGGTGTTCCTCTTCGTGCTGCTCGCGAAGGCCTTCGAGATCGGCGAGTTGCGGAGCCTGCCGGGCCTGCGGTGATCCGTCAGGGCAGTGTCCGACTCGGTCCGGGGAATACCCCGGTGCGAGATCCCGGCCGCCTGTGGCAGGGTCGACTTTCGTGATCGACGACTATGAGTTCACGAGCGACCCGGCCCGCCTGGACAGCGCCTTGGTGCATCATTGGCTCTCCACCGACGCGTATTGGGCGCTGGGCCGCTCGCGCGAGAAGCAGGACAGCGCGATAGCCGGTTCGCTGAACTTCGGCGCGTACGAGAAGGCATCGGGCGCCCAGGTCGCCTATGCGCGGGTGGTCACGGACCGTGCCACGTTCGCCTGGCTGTGCGATGTCTACGTCGACCGCAGGGCACGGGGAAAGGGACTCGGCACGGGGCTGGTCACGGCCGTCCGTGACCACCTCGCGCCCTTCGGTCTGAACCGCATCCTGCTCTCGACCGGGGACGCCCACGGCGTCTACGAGAAGATCGGCTTCCAGCCGCTGGAGATGCCCGGCAACTGGATGGCCTACGGACGGCTCTAGCGCACCGGGCCGGTTCGGACACCCCGGTCACGGCCGCAGAACATGCACGCGTCGCACCAGGCCAGCGGGGTGAGCACCCGGTCCCGCACGCAGGAGGCGGGGATCACGTCATGGGGAGCCGGCAGTTCGTCCGGCTCCCCGGTGGCGGTGGACGGATCGAAGGCCGCGACGATGCGGCGGAACCGGTGCAGATACTTCAGGGCGAAGGGCGGCTCGTAGCCGAGCTCGTCCCAGCGGTGGCGGTCGAGGGCCAGACCGGCGACGTCAAGAACGAAGCGCTTGTTCCGGGCCCACTCGGTGGGGTCCTCGCCCCAGTCGACGTCCTCCAGCGCGAACCCGACCGCGCCGGAGCCCATGAGGGACTGGTCCTGGCGTGCGATGAGGGCCGCGAAGCGGAAATCCCAGTCCGTGACGGCCAGCGCGGTGACCGCGAGCATGAGCGTGTCGGCGAAGACCGCGGTGCCACCGTTCGACAGATAGAGGTCGTGACCACCGCCTCCGTACACATTCCCCACCGGATCACCGTACCCGGATTCCTTCCACAGGAATACTCGGCGCTCCCGTCCTACGCTGGCTGAGGGGGCAAGCCCAGGGAGCTGCCATGGTCACGACGAAGTGGGTCTTCGAGCCCGGTCACACCGGTGCGGAGTTCTGCGCCAGGCACATGATGGTCACCTACGTGCGCGGTCAGTTCAAGAACGTGCGTGGTGTGATGGAGGTCGACCCCGACGAGCCGGAGAAGGCCCGTGTCGAAGCGACGATCGACGCGACCCAGGTGTACACCGGGCAGCCCGAGCGCGACGCCCACCTGCGCAGTGCCGACTTCTTCGATGTCGACAACCACCCGACCTGGACGTTCGACTCCTCGCGCGTCCATCGGGTGAGCGCGACGGGGTTCGAGGTCACCGGCGATCTCACCGTACGCGGAGTGACACATCCCGTGACCTTCGACGTGTCGTATCTGGGGCAATGGGACACCCCCTGGTGGGAGGACGGCCAGGACATCGGGCCCAGGCGCCGCGCCGGCTTCACGGCCAAGGCCCGGGTGAACCGACATGACTTCGGGGTCAGTTGGAACGACGTGGTCGACCGGGGCGGGGTGGTCGTCAGTGACATGATCGACGTCATCGTCGACGTCGAGGCCGTGCTCGAACCGGCCGAGTAGAGGGCCGCGCTTGCGGCGCGGCTGCGGCAGGGTGCACGACCACCACTTCCGGCCACCGTCGGCTTTCCTCTCATGGCTCAAGTGGCACTCTCCCGCTCGTCACTCCCGGCGGTTTACCGTCCCTCGGCACGGGGGTCGCTTACGGAGAGAGGCTCACTGACTTGTTCTACTACGTGTTCAGGGCCGTGGTACTGGTGCCGTTGCTGCGGTGGCTCTTCCGGCCGCGGGTCGAGGGGCTGGAGCACGTTCCGCACGCGGGTGCGGCGATCATCGCGGGGAACCATCTGTCGTTCTGCGACAGCTTCCTCATGCCCGTGATGATCAAGCGCCGGGTCACCTTCCTGTGCAAGAAGGAGTACTTCACGGGCCGCGGCCTCAAAGGCCGGCTGACCGCGGCGTTCTTCCGGGTCAACGGGCAGATCCCGGTGGACCGGTCCGGTGAGGGGGCCGGTCGGGCGGCGGTCGAGGAGGGCCTGCGCGTGCTGGGCAGGCGGGAGCTGCTCGGCATCTATCCCGAGGGGACGCGCTCGCACGACGGGCGGCTCTACAAGGGGAAGGTGGGGGTGGCGGCCATGGCGATACGGTCGGGGGCGCCGGTGATTCCGTGCGCGATGATCGGCACGTTCGAGTCCCAGCCGATCGGGCGTCGGCTCCCGCGTCTCATGCCGATCACCATCCGCTTCGGGAAGCCGTTGGACTTCTCCCGCTACGCGGGGATGGAGGAGCGGCGCGAGGTGCTGCGGGCCGCCACGGACGAGATCATGTACGCGCTCCTGAAGCTGTCGGAACAGGAGTACGTCGACAGGTACGCGGCCGAGGCCAAGGCGGAGCAGCAGACGCCGGTCCTGGTCCACCAACCGCACTGACGCCGTGCGCCCGGTCGGTCCGGCACTGCGCCGGGCCGACCGGGTGGGTCCCCGATTCCGCGCCACCGAAAGGGCGTCTCGTAGGGTCTTGTGCATGCTCTTGTGGATCAATGGCCCCTTCGGTGGCGGAAAAACGCAGACCGCGCACGAGATCCAGCGCCGGCTCCCCGGCAGCGTCATCTGCGACCCCGAACACGTCGGCTTCGGCCTGCACCGGATGACGCCCCCGGCCCTGCGCGGTGACTTCCAGGACCTTCCGGCCTGGCGGCAGGGCGTGTACGAGGTACTGGACCGGACGCTCACCGCGCACGAGGGCACGGTGATCGTCCCGATGACGGTCGTGGAGCCCGGGTACTTCCGGGAGGTCGTCGGCCGGCTGCGTGAACAGGGCCACGACGTGCGGCACTTCGCGCTGCTGGCCCGGCGGGAGACGGTGCTGCGACGGCTGAGCGAGCGTGGCTTCGGGCACGCCGTGCGGCTCGTCGCCGGCAAGGACGCCCCTTTGCGCCGGGAGAGCTTCGCGGTGTCGAAGCTCGACCTGTGTCTGGAGCGGCTGCGCGATGCGGAGTTCGCCGAGCACGTGTGGACCGACCACATCCCGATCGCGCGGGTCGCCGACCACATCGCGGGCTCCGCCGGTCTGACGCTCACCCCGAACACGGACAGTCCGCTCCGGGGGCGGCTGCGCCGGGCCTGGACGGGGGCGCGGCACGTCCGGTTCGACTGACGGCGCCGCCGCTTCGGCTCACATCAAGGAGAGTTCGTCGTTCGTCCGGTCACTGGGCGGTCCACGCCCAAGAGGCACCCTTCTTGTAGTCGTCGGCGGTCTCCGCGGCCGTGCTCCAGGCGAGTCGGGCGGGCCGCTTCGACGGATCCCCGATGTAGATCGAGCACAGAGTGCGCTTCTCGCCGACGTCCCAGCCCATGTAGATGTCCCCCACCGGGCAACCACCCTCGACATAGCCCGAGTGGACGACCGGTCGCTTCGCTGCCGTGTCGCCGTTCTCGTCGAGGACCACGGCATGGGCATTGAGATCGGGATTGGCTACGCCCGGCTTCCCTTCCTTCAGCAGGTACGTCACGTACACGAAGTACGGCGTACGGCCTTCCAGAGTGCGATCGGCCTCGACGTAGTGGCCGTCCTTCATCTGCTTCTGGGTTCCCTTGACGACCTTCGTGGCGGTTACCTGGAACTTCCCGCCAGCGGAATTCCGGGGCTCGTACAGCTCCGGAGCCGACTGTCCCATCGCCAGCGCGGGACTCCACTCCACCCTCGTGGCCGGGCTCGCCTTGCCGCTCCCGCTCTTCGCCGTGCGGCCCTCGGAAGCGCCGGACTCCTCACCGCCTCCGTCACCACCGCAGGCGGTGAGTGCGATGCCCAGTGCGGAGGCCAGCATCCCGTAGAGGACCTTGGAGCGGTGGTGCATGTGTTCTTCCTTCTGGCAGAAATACCCGACCCAGGGGAACAGCAGCCTGAGCGTGACGAGTCCCCTCTTGGCCGCGCTACGCGCGTCGTGTACATGCTAAGCAAGTCCAGCATGCTCACGCACCGTGAGGTCCGTCTCCGGGCTCGCACCGGTGCCGCGGACGAAACCGCCTAGAGGATCTCGCTGGTCGTGCGGCGATAGGTGGAGCGTCGGTCCTCGATGGCGGCCCACCGGTCGCCGTAGACGTTCTCCGTGATGCCCGGTTCCCGCAGGAAGTCGTGCGGGAACCCGAGCGGCACCGCGCTCACCTCGTCGAGCCGTTCGACGGCGGCGGCGTCGAGCTCGACCTCGACGGCGGCGAGGTTGTCGGCGAGCTGGTTCTCCTTGGTGGCGGCGATGATCGGTACGACGTTGCCGGGGCGGCTCCGGAGCCATGCCAGCGCCACCTGCGCCGGGCTCCAGCCGCCCTGTTCGGCGATCTCCATCACCGCGGTGATGATCTCGTCCTCCCTGGGGTCCGTCCCGCTTTCCCAGCCCGGGGCGTTCAGTCGGCCCGTCTCGCCCCGCCGGTACTTGCCGGTGAGCTTGCCGGCCGCGAGCGGGCTCCACGCCAGCACGGCCAGGTCGAAGGCGCGGGCCTGCGGGAGCAGTTCACGCTCCGGCGTCCGCTCCAGCAGGTTGTAGCGCAGCTGCGAGCCCGCGAACGAGGTCCACCCACGGAGCTCGGCGAGCGTGTTGGCCTGCGCGATCTCCCAGGCCGGCCAGTCGGAAACGCCGATGTAGAGCACCTTTCCGGCGCGGACGAGGTCGTCCAGCGCCCGCATGACCTCCTCGACCGGCGTGAAGTTGTCCCGCGCGTGCACCCACAGGACGTCGAGGCGGTCGGTGCGCAACCGGTCGAGGCTCTCCTCCACCGATCGCACGAGGCTCTTGCGGTGGTTGCCCGCCGCGTTCACATCGCCCTTGCGGGTGGCGCAGGTGTACTTGCTGGCCAGGACGAAACTCTCGCGGCGGCCGTCGAGCAGCTCACCGAGAACGGTCTCCGAGGTGCCGTCGGTGTAGATGTTGGCGGTGTCGATGAAGTTGCCGCCCGCGTCGGCGTAGGCGTCGAGGATGCGTCCGCTCGTCTCCTTGGTCGCGCCCCATCCCCAGTCGTCGCCGATGGTCATGGCGCCCAGGCTCAGCTCGCTGACGCGCAGGCCGGTCCTGCCGAACAGTGTGTATCGCACGGTGTTCCCTTCGGTGAGGTCGTGCCCACGACGCTACGAGCTGGAGTGTGCTTCAACGCAAGTTCTTCGGCGGGCGTGTCACACCCGGGGGTTACGCTCTCGGTCCGCCGCGGCAGGAGCCGCCGTGCGTGACCGGTCCGTCAGGAGTGCCTGCCATGGCTCGTACCACCCCTCCCCGCCCCCTCGACGTGGAGGCGCTGTTCCCCGAGGTCGTCCCCTATCGCAGGGACGCGGTCCGGTTGCACCCACGGCCCGGGAGTCCCGGCGTGCGGGAGAGTTCGCTGGGCGGGCCGGTGCTGTGGCCGCGGTCGGTGGAGTGGCCGCACTGCGCCGACGACCACCCGTCGACGGCGTTCGCGCCGCCGCGGGGGGCCGGTGCGCTGCCCTTGGTGCCCGTGCTCCAGTTGTTCGCCGCCGATGTGCCCGAGCTGCCCTTTCCCGCCGGTACGGACGTTCTTCAGGTGCTGTGGTGCCCCTTCGACCACAAGGCCGGTTACGTACCCCGCCCGGAGCTGCACTGGTGGGACAGCGCCCGGTGTGACGGTGATCCCGTCGCACCGCCCCGGCCGGCCGGTGCCGACGACGACTACCTCCCGGACCCGTGCGTGCTGCACCCGGAGCGGATCACCGAGTACCCGAACTGGGATCTGCCCGAGGACATCGCCGACGCGCTGGAGGAGCGGTTCGAGGAGGTGGAGGAGGAGACCGGCTGGTCGTACTGGTCCCACCTCTCGGTGGCCCACGGCGTCAAGGTCGGCGGATACCCGACGTGGACCCAGGATCCGTACTGGCCCGACTGCACCGGGTGCGGTCTGCGCATGGACCATCTGCTGACGGTCAACAGCAGGGAGTTCGACGGGGAGTCGTGGCGGGGCTGGCTGCCCTTGGAGGACACGCCCGGCACGGGCGAGATCTGGGACCTCCCCTACGAGGAGCGCCGGATGATCCAGGGGCCGCCGGGGCTGATGCTCGGTGACATGGGCGGCATATACCTCTTCGTCTGCACCAGGTGCCCCGACCGGCCCTATGCCTACCACTCCGACTGTTCGTAGCGCCCTCGGTCCTTGACGATCCCGCGTGGGTGCCGCCCGTCGCCTCAGCGCTCGGCAGCGAAGTGGACGCAGTTCCCGGCGGGGTCGCGCAGCGCGAACTCGCGGCCCGCGGGAGAGTCGCCCACTTCGGTCATGGCCGGGCCGGAGGTGTCCGCGTAGTCCGTGGAGACCTTCCGCGACCACTCCTCATGCAAGGCGTCGAGGCCCACGACCTCCACCCACGCCGAGGTGTTGTCCGCGACGATCCGGTGTTCCGTCCGGCTGATGAACAACTGCACGTCACCTCGGTGGATACCCGCGAAGTCCCGGTCCCCGAAGTCCTCTTCGAAGCCCAGGGTACCGACCCAGAAGGCGACGTCGGCCGGCACGTCGACTGCGGTCAGAACCGGGACGGCACCGGTGAATTTCACCATGACGGACCCCTTTCGCGTTGTTGCCCGACAGATGGGGAATCAGGCTATCGGCGAAACGGCCCACGCCTCGGCACCCGCAGGCCGGCCGGGGTTCCCCGGCCGAGCCTGCGGCAAGGGCGGCGCCCGCGGCCCGGTTAGGGTGGCCCGCATGTCTTTTTCCAGCCCTCTGCTGACCGATCTCGTCCGGCGCGTGCCGCCGCCGTCGCGCCCGACGGGCGGTCAGGGCGACTGGGCGGCCGTGGAGGCCTCGCTCGGGACCCGTCTGCCGTCCGATTTCAAGGCGCTCGTCGCCACGTACGGCCGGGGGGAGTTCTGTGACGTCATCGGCCTGTGCACCCCGTTCGGGGAGGACAACCCGGTGCGGCTCACGGCGGACCTGCTCGAGGACTACGGACCGTCGCGGGAGATGTTCCCGGAGCGCTATCCGTACCCGCTGTTCCCGGAACCGGGCGGACTGATCGCCTGGGGGCTGACAGACGTCGGCCACCATCTGTGCTGGCTCACCGTCGGAGAGCCCGATTCCTGGCCGGTGGTCCTCTGGTCGCGCGACGACGACCACGAGGAATACGACTGCTGTGCCACGGACTTCATCGAGGGCTGGACCAGCGGGCGGATCGTCTCCGAGGTCATGCCCGACGACGAGGGGCTCGCCCCGTGGTTCGACGCGGCGCGCGAGGAGGTCCATGTGTACGTGCCGCTGTCGGAAGGCCCCCTGCCCTACCCGGAGCGACTGCGGATCCTGCGCGAGGAGTTGGCACCCACCGTCGACCGGGGCAGTTTCCACTCCCCGTACAACGACAGCCGCCAGGACCACTTCGCGACCGTGGAGACCGGCTGGCGGCTGACGTACGAGACGGCGTACGGCCATCAGATCCGGGTGGCGTTCCCGCCCGAGGACAGTGAACGGGCCCGCCGGGCGGTGCTCGGGGCGGTGGCGTCGATGGGCTGCGAGGTGCTCTCGACGAACACCGTGCACGGCGCCGGCGCGTGGGGGCCGACGCCGTAGTGCTCCGTCAGTCGCGGGGCGCGGCGCAGGGCGCGACGGGGGTCACCGAGGTGACGCGGTCGAGCTTGACCCGGTGCACCCGGTGGGGCGGGGCGGAGTAGATCTCCAGGGTGCCCGTGGAGTCCAGTAGCTCGCCGCTCCTGAGGGCGTCGTCTCCGGCTGTCTCCCGCCGTTTCCCGCCCGCAGGTCGTGCGCCCAGTCCCGGAACGACAGCGGCGGGCCCCAGGGGCCGGCGTCGACGACGCTCCGCGGGCGGGCGTTCTCGCGGCCCCCGGCACGTATCAGGGGATGTCCAGTACCGCCTTGCCGTGGAGCCGGCGTTCGAGCAGGGCGCCGATCGCCTCGGCGGCCCCGTCCCAGCCGCCGCGCCAGGAGATCTGCGGGTCGAGCCCGCCCGTGGCGACCTTGTCCGCGAGCCAGGTCAGGTCCGGGGCGAGCCCCGGGCAGCCGAGCAGGAAGAAGGTGGTGATCGCGCGGTCGTGCCGGCCCTGGTCGCCGAAGAGCGCACCGTAGGGCAAGGTCTCGCCTTGCCGCGCGGAGTGCCCGACCGCGACCAGGGTGCCCCGCTCGACCAGCTTGTCGTAGGCGTCCACGAGCTGCTGCCCTCCCACCAGGTCCACGACACCGTCGACCGGCCCGTCGACCTGGAGCGGCCCGTTCACCACTTCGTGGGCTCCCAGCGCCAGGAGGCCGTCACCGTGCTTCGCCGGGTCTCCGGTGGAAGCGATGACGTGCGCTCCGCCGAGCCGGGCGAGCTGCACGGCGTACCGGCCGACGCCGCCCGTGGCGCCGGTGACGAGGACGCGCCTGCCCAGGATCGGGCCGACGCGGTGGAGGGCGCGCAGGGCGCTGGCGCCCGCCACGGGCACCGTACTGATCGCCCCGGGGTCGGCTCCCGCCGGGACGATCCCCATCAAGTCGGTGTCGACGGCGCGCAGTTCGGCCCAGGCGCCGTCGGCGCCGAGCGTGACCACGGGGGTACCGGCCGCGGGGCCGGAGCCGTCGGCGGCGGCCCGCTCCACGACTCCGGCCGCGTCCCAGCCGAGGACGGCACCCTCGGGCGCGCCCTTCAGGCCGAACTCGACCTCGCCGTGATTGAGGGACGTCGCCGTCACCCGCACCAGGGCCTGGTGCGGGGCGGGCTCGGGGTCGGGGGCCTGGCCGAGGCGGAGGCCTGCGGGAACGGATCGGTCGACGAGCAGAGCACGCATGGGGTGCACCCTTCGCTGGAGGTCGGGTCGGCACCGGGGATCGGGCCGGTGAAGATCGGAAACACAGTTATGCCACTGAGTGGCATAAGCGCGCAAGTGGCATTCACCCCTCGGGTACGCTTGCCGCCATGAGCAACGCGCTGCCGCCCCGCGACCACGACGACCGGCTCCCGCTGCGCGAACGCAAAAAGCTGCGCACGCGACAGACCCTGGTCGACACCGCCCTGGAGCTATTCACCGAGCGGGGTTTCAACGGAGTGACCCTCGACGAGCTCTGCGACGCGGTGGAGGTCTCCAAGCGCACCTTCTTCCGCTACTTCGCCAGCAAGGAAGACGTCGCCATGGCGCCGACCCAGGACCTGTGGCGGGCCTTCCTCGAGGACCTGGAGACGCGCGAGCCCGGGGGCCGCCCGGTGCTGGAGATGCTGCAAGAGGCCCTGTTCGCGGCGATGGACCGGATGACCGCCGACGGATGGGCCCACCGCGTCCTGCTCACCCGTCAGCTGGCCGCGGCCACCCCGTCGATGGACGCCCACGGCCTGCACTTCTGCCATGACACCGGCCGGGCCGCGCTCGCCACCCTGTACCGCCGCCTCGATCTGGCCACCCCCGACGATCCGCGCACCCGACTGGCCGTGGACATGCTGGTCGCCGCCTTCCACTGCGCCCTGGACACCTGGACGGCCGGACCGGGCACCCTCACGCGCGCCGGCCTGGCCGCCCATGTGCGCGACGCCTGCGCGGCCCTGCCGGGCAGCCTCACCCTGACCGCCGGCCTGCGCCCACCGGGATAACCCCCGGCGGTTTACTGTCGGTACGTCACCACATCACCCGATTCCGCCTGCGCATGAGCCCGGATCGCCCGGGGCCCGGACGCCCGGTCCAGCCCGTTCGGCGCCGAGGTCCCGGTGATGCCGGACCTGTTCCGGGAGGCCATGCACGGCACCTCCACCAGCGTGGGCCCGGCTCCACCGTTCCGAGGAGCGCGACGCGTACAGTCGAACGGGGTCGGACGCGTACCGGTGAACGTGCCCGGCGGCGCGGTGCGTTCGTGGCCGGCCGGCCCGGACGGTGGGCCGACACCCCGACCGCGGCGGCGGAACGGCGATTCGGGAGGCTGAGGCGTGTGCTGGTTCTGGGGCCCACCCAGGTCGAGACCCTGCTCGACCTGGACGAGTTGATCGACACCTTGGCCTCGGCGATGGCCGACCTCAGTGCGGGCCGCGCCTCGGCGCCGGACCGGGTCGCCGCGCTGGTGCCCGAGCGCGAGGGGCTGCTGGGCGCCATGCCGGGCTACGTGCCCTCGGCCGGGGCGCTCATGAGCAAGCTGGTCTCCCTCTTTCCCGGCAACGCGGGAACGCCGCTGCCCACCCACCAGGCACTGATCGTCGTGTTCGACCCGGAGACGGGCGAGCCCGTGGGCCTGCTGGACGGTACGGCCATCACCACGGAACGCACCGCTGCCTGCTCCGCGCTCTCGGCGCGGCTCCTGGCCCGCGAGGACGCGTCGGTGCTGGCCGTGCTGGGCACCGGGGTGCAGGCCCGTTCCCACGCCCGCGCCATGTGCCGGGTCCGCCCGATCCGGCAGATCCGGGTGGCGGGCCGGAACCCGGCGAAGGCGGCCGCCCTGGCCGAGGACCTGTCGTCCGTACTCGACGCCGAGGTACGGGCGGTGCCGACCTACGCCGAGGCGCTCGACGGCGCCGACATCGCCGCGGCGGCCACCCACGCCACCGACCCGGTGGTCCGCCGCCCCTGGCTGACACCCGGAGTGCACATCACCTCGGTCGGGTTCAACCCGAAGGGCCGCGAGATCGACGACGCCACCGTCGCCGACGCGCTGGTGTGCGTCGAGTCGCGGCGGACCGCGCTGGCCCCCTTCCCCACCGGCAGCAACGACCTGGTGGAACCGATCCGCGACGGCGTCGTCACCGCCGGGCACGTCCACACCGAACTGGGCGAGCTCGTCTCGGGAGACAAGCCGGGACGCACCTCGCCGGAGCAGATCACCCTCTACAAATCGGTGGGCGTGGCAGTGCAGGACGCCGCCGCCGCGGCACTGGTCCTCGCCGCCGCCCGCGATCGGGGCACCGGCGAGGAGATCACCCTGCGGTAGAGGCCGTGGGCGGGCCGCGTCGCGGCCGGCGGTGAAGGGAGCGGACGTGACGGACGGCGCTGGTGGGAAGTGGCAGTTCTGGGTCGACCGGGGCGGTACGTTCACCGACATCGTGGCGCGCCGCCCCGACGGCGGGCTGCTGACGCACAAGCTCCTGTCGGAGGACCCCGCCCGCTACCGCGACGCCGCCGTGGCCGGGATCCGCACGCTCCTCGGCCTGCGGGAGGACCAGACCGTCGCGAGCGGCACGGTGGAAGCCGTACGGATGGGCACCACGGTGGCGACCAACGCCCTTCTGGAGCGCAAGGGCGAGCGGACGGCACTGGTCATCACCCGCGGCTTCGGTGACGCGCTGCGCATCGGCTACCAGAACCGGCCCCGGATCTTCGACCGGGCGATCACCCTCCCCCGGGCCCTGTACGAGCGGGTGATCGAGGTCGAGGAACGCATCACCGCGGACGGCACGGTCCTGCGCGCCCCGGAACTCGGCCCTCTGGCCACCGAGCTGCGGCGCGCCCACGACGACGGCATCCGCGCGGTGGCGGTGGTGTGCCTGCACAGCCATCTGCACCCGGCGCACGAGAGGGCGATCGGTGACCTCGCCGAGCGGATCGGATTCCCGCAGGTGTCGCTGTCCAGCGAGGTCAGCCCGCTCATGAAGCTGGTGCCGCGGGGGGACACCGCGGTCGTCGACGCCTATCTCTCACCGGTCCTGCGGCGCTACGTGCAGCAGGTCGCCGACCGGTTGCGGGACGTGCGGCTGATGTTCATGCAGTCCAACGGCGGTCTCGCCGAAGCGGGGCACTTCCGCGGCAAGGACGCGGTCCTGTCCGGCCCGGCCGGGGGCATCGTCGGCATGGTGCGCATGTCACGGCTGGCGGGCTTCGAGAAGGTGATCGGCTTCGACATGGGCGGCACGTCCACCGACGTGTCGCACTTCGCGGGTGACTACGAGCGGGTGTTCACCACACAGGTGGCGGGTGTCCGGCTGCGGGCCCCCATGCTGGACATCCACACCGTCGCGGCCGGCGGCGGGTCGGTCCTGCACTTCGACGGCAGCCGCTACCGGGTGGGCCCGGACTCGGCCGGCGCCGCCCCGGGGCCCGCCTGCTACCGCGCCGGCGGCCCGCTGACCGTCACGGACGCCAACGTGATGCTCGGCCGGATCCAGCCCGCGCACTTCCCCCACGTGTTCGGACCGGACGGCGACCGGTCCCTGGACTGCGACGTCGTGCGGCGGCGGTTCACCGAGCTGGCGGAGGACATCCACACGCGTACGGGCGACCGCCGTTCGCCCGAACAGGTCGCCGAGGGGTATCTGCGGATCGCCGTGGCGAACATCGGCAGCGCGATCAAACGCATCTCCGTCCAGAAGGGCCACGACGTCACGCGCTACGCGCTGACGACCTTCGGCGGCGCCGGCGGCCAGCACGCGTGCGCGGTGGCCGATTCGCTCGGTATCCGCACCGTGCTCGTACCGCCGATGGCCGGTGTGCTCTCCGCGCTCGGCATCGGCCTCGCCGACACCACGGCGATGCGCGAGCAGTCGGTGGAGGCGCCCCTCGAAGAAGCGCACATGGAGCGGATCAACGCGGTCGCCGGGGAACTGGAGTCGGCGGCGCGCTCCGAACTCCTCGACGAGGACGTCCCCGCCGAGCACATCCGGGTCGCGCGACGCGCGCACCTGCGCTATGACGGCACCGACACCACCGCGCCGGTCGACCTCACCGACCCGGCCACCATGACCGCGGCGTTCGAGGCGGGTCACCGGGCGACGTACTCCTTCCTCATGGACCGCCCGATCGTCGTCGAGTCCCTGTCGGTCGAGGCGACCGGCCTCACGCTCCAGCCCGACCTCGACGCCCTCGGCAACCTCCACGGGGAAGGCACGGCAGTCCCGGAAGGCGGCACCGCGTCCCTCTTCACGGACGGCGCCTGGCGGGAAGTCCCCCTCCACCGCCGGGAACACCTGCGGCCCGGTGCTTCCGTGACCGGCCCGGCCGTCATCACGGAGGCCAACGCCACCACGGTCGTGGACACGGGCTGGCACGCGGCCACCGTCCCGGCGGGTCACCTGCTCGTCGAACGGGTGGCTGCGCCCGCCGAGGCCGACGTCGGGACCACGGCCGATCCGGTCCTCCTGGAGATCTTCAACAACCTCTTCATGTCCATCGCCGAACAGATGGGCGCGCGACTGGAGTCGACGGCGCAGTCCGTCAACATCAAGGAGCGGCTCGACTTCTCGTGCGCCCTCTTCGACCCCGAAGGCAACCTCGTCGCCAACGCCCCGCACATCCCGGTACACCTCGGTTCGATGGGCACCGCGGTGAAGGAAGTCGTCCGCCGCCGTGAGGGGGCCATGAAACCCGGCGACGCCTACGCGGTCAACGACCCGTACCACGGCGGCACCCACCTGCCGGACGTGACCGTGGTGACCCCCGTCTTCGGCGACGGGGCCGGCCGGGCGGGACCCGCGGGCGCGCGGATCCTGTTCTTCGTCGCCTCCCGTGGGCACCACGCGGAGATCGGCGGGCTGACCCCCGGCTCCATGCCGGCGAACAGCCGCGAGATCCACGAGGAGGGCGTGCTGTTCGACAACTGGCTGCTCGTCGAGAACGGCAGTCTCCGGGAGGCCGAGACGCTGCGGCTGCTCACCGAGGCGCCCTACCCGTCCCGCAACCCGGCCACCAACCTCGCCGACCTGCGCGCCCAGATCGCCGCCAACCGCAAGGGAGTGGAGGAGGTCGGCAAGATGATCGACCACTTCGGCCTGGACGTGGTGCAGGCCTATATGCGCCACGTCCAGGACAACGCGGAGGAGGCCGTACGCCGGGTCGTCGACGCGCTCGACGACGGCGCGTACCGCTACGAGACGGATTCCGGGGCGGTCATCGCCGTGCGCGTCTCGGTGGACCGCGAACACCGCACGGCGACGGTGGACTTCACGGGTACGTCACCGCAGCTGGACTCGAACCTCAACGCGCCGAGTTCCGTGGTGGCGGCGGCCGTGCTCTACGTCTTCCGGACCCTCGTCGCCGACGACATCCCCCTCAACGACGGCTGTCTGCGGCCCTTGCGGATCGTCATCCCGCCGGGCTCGATGCTGGCGCCGGTCTTTCCGGCCGCCGTGGTCGCGGGCAACGTCGAGACGTCCCAGGCCATCACCGGGGCGCTCTACGCCGCCATGGGTGTGCAGGCCGAGGGCTCCGGCACCATGAACAACGTCACCTTCGGCGACGAACGCCACCAGTACTACGAGACCGTCGCCTCCGGCTCGGGCGCGGGCGCGGGGTTCGACGGCGCGTCCGTGGTGCAGACCCATATGACCAACTCACGGCTGACCGACCCCGAGGTCCTCGAATGGCGCTTCCCCGTGCTGCTCGAGGAATTCGCGGTGCGGCACGGCAGCGGCGGTTCGGGACGGTGGCACGGCGGCGACGGCGCCGTACGCAGGATCCGCTTCCGTCGGCCGATGACGGTGAGCACGCTCGCCGGCCACCGCCGGGTGCCGCCCTACGGCATGGCCGGCGGCTCCCCGGGGGCCCTGGGCACGGGCCGCGTGGAGCGTGCGGACGGCAGCACGGTGCAGATGGCCGGATGCGACTCCGTCGAGGTGGGGACGGACGATGTGCTGGTGGTGGAGACCCCGGGCGGCGGCGGATACGGCACCCCGGAACCGGACGGTGCGCCGGCCACTGACGCCCGCACCTGATCACCACCGAAGCGGGGGTGCCCGTCACATCCGCTCGGGGACGACGGCGACCGGGCAGGGCGCGTGATGCAGCACGGCGTGGTTGACCCGGCCGAGCTGAAGCCCGCCGTGCCCGGACAGCCGCCGCGCGCCGACGACGAGAAGTTCCGCGGTGGCGGCCGCCGTCAGCAGCGCGTGGTGCGCGGAGCCCTCCACGGTCTCGCGGCGCACGTCCACGTCGGGATGGCTGCGCTCGAAGCCCGCGAGGGCGTCGTCCAGGATGTCCGTGGCCTGCCGCCGGTGCGCGGCCTCCGGATCGCCCGTGAAGAGGGGGTTGCCCATCGGGCGGTGCATCGGGGAGCGCCAGGCCCGGACCGCGACCAGTGGGGATCGGCGTGTCTCCGCCTCGCGGAAGGCGAACCGGAGGGCCTGCCCGCTTTCGGCGGCACCACCGACGCCGACCACGACCCCGTGCGGTTCCGTGGCAGGGCCGGGCCGCGCGGTGCGGACCACCACCACCGGGCAGTGGGACCGGCCAGCCAGGGACAGGCTCACCGAGCCCAGGAGCAGCCCGGCGAGCCCGCCCCGGCCCCGCGAGCCGACGACGACCATCGTGGCCGAGCGGGCTTCCTCCAGGAGGGCCGTCACGGCGTCCTGCGGCCGGATCAGCGAGGAGGCCCGTATCTCCGGGGCCAGCCGACGGGCGTGTTCCATCGCCGCGGAGACGATGTGATCGGCGAGGACCTGTTCGGAGGGGCGCTCGGGGTCCGGTGGCCCGCCTCCCTCGTAGCGCTCCCACAAGGAGGCATAGACCATGCGAAGGGGCAGGCCCAGGCGCAGCGACTCCGCCACGGCCCAGTCCACCGCCCGCAGCCCGGTTTCCGACCCGTCCACCCCTACGACCACCGGAATCTCCATGATTCCACCAACTCTCCGCGATCGCCGTAAAGGCCTCATCACCACGGTCGCACCCCGTGGCCCGGGGTGCGAGGGGATCCGGCCCCTGAGCGGGCGGCCGCCGAGCGCCGCATGATGGGAGGGGGAGGAAACCGAGCCCTCTCGTCGGGATTCCGCCCGGAGGGACGCCGAAGTGATCCCGAGGAGATGGAGGCACTCGTCATGGACCCCGTCATCACCGTAGGGCTCGACGGTTCTCCGGAGAGTCGCTCTGCCGCCCTGTGGGCGGCTCAGGAGGCGCGGCTGCGCGGCTGCACGCTGCGGATGCTCCACGCGTGGATCCTGCTCTCCGCCGCCGGGGAGGAGACCACGGCGGAGAGCGACCGGGACTACTGGTCGAAGAAGATCGTCGACGACGCACAACGGGAGGTCCACCGGCTCTACCCGGAGCTGCCGGTCACCGAGGAACTGGTGGCGGAGGACCCCACCCCGGCGTTGCTGGCGGCCGCCGCGGAGTCGGACCTGCTCGTCCTCGGGTCCCGGGGCATGGGGCCCATCGCCGCCTACTTCCTCGGGGACGTCGGCTTGCACGTGGTGGCTCATACCGACACACCCGTGGTGCTCGTCCGCGCCCAGGAGGACACGGCAGCACAGACGCCTCCCCCGGCCGCCGACGGTGAGGTGGTCGTGGGGCTGAACCTGCAGGGCCCGTGCGACCGTCTCCTGGAGTTCGCCTTCGCCGGTGCCGCCCGCCGCGGTGCCACCCTGCACGCCGTCCACGCGGGGAAGCTGCCCGTGCAGGCCTACGCGCCTTGGGGCATGGACCCCGATGTCGTGGAGGACCTGACGCGCGACGCGCGCAAGCTGCTGGGTGACGCGCTGCGTCCGTGGCGGGAGAAGTTCCCGGGGGTGGACGTGAAGGAGAGCGTTCACCTGGAGAGCCCCGCCCGGGTGATCACCAAGGCGGCGGCCGGGGCCGGGTTGCTCGTCATCGGCCGTCGGCACAAGCCCCGGTCCGGCCTGGGGCCGCACATCGGCCCCGTACTGCAGTCCGCCCTGCATCACGCGCCCTGCCCGGTGGCGGTCGCCCCACACGAGTGAGGGACGGGTTCAGGATTCGGAAGCGGCCTCCGCGGCCCGGGCGACCGCCCCGTTGGTGCGGTCGGTGACCGATACGACGCCGTCGACCGCCCGGCACAGGCGCAGCACCAGCGGTACGAGTTCGGGCGGCTCGATCGTGCCGCTGAGCACCACCAGTCCCTGCTCCACCTCGACGCCCACCGCCGCGGGGCTGACCCCGGTCACGTCGTCGAGGACCTCCTCCACGATCTCGGTGCGGATGGCTTTGTCGTCGCGGAGGAACACCCTCAGCAGGTCGCCCCGGCTGACCATGCCGACCAGCCGTCCGTGGCCGTCCACCACCGGCAGCCGCTTGACGTGACGGCCGGCCATCACGCGGGCGGCGGCCACCACACTCACGTCCGGCGTGGTGCACACCGCGGGGCTGGTCATCAGCTGCCCGGCCGTGACCGCCGCGGGACCGGGAGGCAGGGCCGGCAGATCGGATTCCGTGTCGTCCTGAGCCACCTGAGTACGCATCAGGTCCGCCTCGGAAACCACTCCTACGGGCCGGTCGTCGACGTCCACGACGGGGACGGCGGTGATGTCGAACTCGGTCAGCAGGGTCACGATCTCGCGGAAGCCCGTTTCCGGTACCACCCTGACGACCTCTCGGGTCATCACGTCCTTCACTGTCTGGTGTTGCATGCCGTCTCATTCCACGTGCTCGCGGCGACCGGACGACCGCCGTGGATATCAGTCTCCCTCCGTGCGGCCGCGGCTGCCATAAGCCACCGTTTCCACGGTGCGCCGCCCCCGGCGCCCCTCGCCGGGGATTCCCGGGCAAGCGGTCGTAGTGGTTCGCAACAGCCACTTCTCAGCGCACCATGGCGGGCTTAGGCTGCCGCGCAACACCCACGGGCCGGCACCTCACGTGTCACGCCCGCAGAGAGGAGCCCTGCATGCCCTCCACCTTCGGTACGCACAGCGAGGTCGCGAAGACCGTGGAACTGTTGCGGACGGCACTCCCCCCGTTGGAGAAGCACCGACAGAGCCTGGAGACGGAGCTGACCGCGGTCACCGAGCGCCTGGAATCCGTCCGTGCCGCCCTGCACAGTCTTCAGTTGCTCTCCTCCGCCACGCCGACCCCACAGCCGGAAGCCGGGGAGCCCACCCCCGCGAAGCGGAAGGCCGGGAGCCGTGTCAAGGCGAAGACCCCCGCCAAGGCAAGGACCGCCGTCACGTCGAAGGCCACTGTCACGTCGAAGGCCGCCGTCACATCGAAGGCCCGCAAGCCTTCCGCGGCGAAGGCAGCCGCGTCCCCCGCTCCGGCAGCACCGCAGCCGGTGCTGCCGAAGCAGCGGATCCAGGGGCTGACCAGGAACCTCGTGGCGTACCTCGCCCGGGCCGACGCCCCGGTCCGGGCCCGCGAGGCGGCCCTCGCGCTGGGGCGCGAGGACACCCCGGGCAGCATCAACGCCGTGCGTACCGCGCTCGAACGGCTGGTCAAGGCGGGACGGGCACAGCGCACCGGCCGCGGCCTCTACGAAGCGACGTCGGCCGGCTGACGGGCCCTGGCGCACCCCCTCCGATGGCCGACGCATAGGGTTGCTCCTCATGTGGCCAGGACAAACAGCTGCCGGGGGCGAGCGGGACCCGCAGGACCCCCAAGCGAATCCGTACCGACAGCCGAACCCGCACGAGCAGCCCACGCAGACGAACCCGTACCTGGAGCCGCAACAGGCACCGCCGTGGATCGCCCCCACCACCCCGGCCGCGGCACCCCAGCCGCCGCGCGGCGGAGGAAAGAGGACGACCGTCATCGCCGTCGCCGTGGCGGCCGCTGTCGTCATCGCGGCCGGCGTCACCGGCTTCCTGGTCCTGGGCGGCGACAAGGACGACGCGGCGAGCCCCGAACCGACCGAGTCCGCGCCGTCCAAGGCGTCCGAGCCGACGCCCACGGGTGGTGACGACGGACGCGGCGGTGCCGAGCCCAAGCCGGTGGTTCCCGGCTGGAAGGTCGTGGTGAACCCCAAGCGGGGCATCGCCTTCGACGTTCCCGCGAAGTGGCAGCGCAAGGATGCCGACTGGGCCAGCTACGTCTCCGACAACAAGGATCCGGAGGACACCCCCCTCGTCGGGTTCTTGGCCCCGGCGGTACTCGAGGAGCAGTGGTGCACGTCCGACGAGGACAAGAACGGCACCACCGAGAACACCCCGATCGCCGCTGCCGGTTCCCGCGGTGAGAACGGCGCCAAGAGCACCGAGGAGGCCGCCCGCCACAACGTGAGCCAGTGGATCTACGGCGGCTACACCCAGCCGGACCGGTCGAAGGTCAAGCCCGGCACCGTGGAGTCCTTCACCACGGCGTCCGGCATCACCGGCAGCGTGGCGACGGCCACGTCCTCCGGCGTCGGGAAGAAAGGCAAGTGCGGCACCGACGGCAAGGCCACCGCGTTCGCCTTCAAGGACTCCAAGGGCGACTTCGTGTCCTGGACGTTCCACGGCGTGAAGGGCGTGAAGGAGGAGGTTCCGGACGCGACGGTCCGGAAGATCCTCAGCACGGTGCGCCTGACCGGCGGTTCGTCGCGCCAGTGAGGGGAGGGCTCCCGCTCACGGGCGGGAGCCCTCTGCCTCGTCGGATCCGATCCGCTCCTGCCGACCGGCAGGGCGGGCCGGCTCCTCGAGGGACTGGAGCAGAATCTTCACCAGGTCGTCCGGCACATCCCGCATGAGGTTGTGCCTGCTCTCCAGCGCGTGCACCGTCCACGTCGGATCCTCACGCAGCCGCTGATAGGTCGAGGCGAACGGCGACCGGCCGTCCCACAACGTCGCGTAGACGTACTCCCGGCGCCGGAACCGCCCGGCGTCGCCGGTCAGCCGGATCCGCTGGAGGAGCGAAGCCAGCGGATGGGCCGTGGCGCGCGGGTCGAAGAACGGCAGCGACGGGACTGCGTAGCCCGTCTCGCCGACATCCAGATACCACTCCCGCTCGTCGGGGACGAGGCTCCAGCAGGAATCGCCGTCGTCCGGCACGACGGCGTCCAGGTAGACCAGCGAATCCACCCGCTCGGGCACCCGGTCCGCGACCCCGCTGACGACCATCCCCCCGTAGCTGTGGCCGACGAGCACCGCGTCCTCGATCTGCTCGGTCACCAGCACGTCCACCACGTCCTGGATGTGCGTATCGAGATTCACCGTGGAAGTCAGCTGGTCCGCTCGCTCGCTCAGACCGGTGAGCGTCAGCGCGTGGACGCGGTGACCGTGCTGCCGCAGCTGCTCGGCGAGCGCGTCGAAACACCAACCGCCGTGACACATACCCGGGATGAGAACGAAGTCGGCCATGCCTTGCTCCTCTGTGCGGTTCCTCTCGGCGTGGAACCAACTCTGTGGGAAGGCGATCCAGAAGTCCAAGAGCTGACTGTTCCTCCTGACAGAAGCAGTGGTTATGGAGCGGCTTCCTTGCTTCGGTAGGCGGCGGCCTGGGCGTTGAACAGGCGCCGCCCTACCGGTCGGCCCCAGCGGACCGGTAGGGCGTGCGAACCCGGCTTCCTGCTCAGGCGCGGCCCATGAAGGTGTCACGGCTCAGAAAGACCAGCCGGGCCCGCTTCTCGGGAAGGTCGATCTCGGGTCCGGGCACGAACCCCGCCCCGGTGAGACGGGCGATGGCCTTGGCGTTGCGGGCGTCCGGTTCGGCCACGATCCGCTGCCTGCCGGGGTCCGCCAGGACGAAGGTGAGGAACACGGAGAGGAGGGTGTCGGTGAAACCCCGCTCCGGCTCCCCCGCGGCGGGTCCGATCAGGAGGTGGATGCCGAAGTCACCGGGCTGTACGTCGTAGCACGCGCCGACCGGGTCCGACTCCGGCTCGTATGTCTGGAAGAGCGCGACGGGCCGGCCGTCCCGGTGCAGGAGATAGGCGTGGTGGGTGGGGAGGGAGTCCAGGTACTCGTAGATCTCCAGGACCCGCTCGCGGCCCGCCTCCCGCATGCCCCAAAAGCGTGCCCGCTCCTGACCGACCCAGGTGTGGATCACATCGAGGTCGGCCCGGGGGTGCACGGGGACGACACGTACCGTGCCGAAACCCTCGACCACCTGCTCGTGCACGGCCGTCCGGTGGGTGGGGGTCTCAGAGATCATTTCGCTCCTCGGTCAGAAGGTTCCAGTCAGTGACCACGGGGATGAGGTCTCCCCGCAGCCACAGGGGCAGTTGGTCTCGGTGGTGGGCGTCGCCGGGTACACCACTGGCGCCGAAGGGGACCACCCACAGGCTGTTCTCGCGCCGCGCGAGGTCCCAGACGTAGCGTGCCGCGGGTCCGCGCGCGCTGAGGTCGGTGACGCCGGGGACACTGGAGGTGGACAGCACACAGTCGTGGTCGCCGGAGAGCCCCGGCCACCCTCCCGGTTCCTCGCCGGGCAGTGACTGCCACGGCGCGAGCCGATGCGTCTCCCCCCATGCCACCGGCGCGTCAGCCGCGGAGGCCACCTCCTCGACGGCCGCGCGGACGAGTCCGGCCCGGTCGACGCCGGGCAGCACGTCATCGTTCAGCAGATGCTCCAGCGCGAACGCGACCCGTGGGACGAGGGCGAGCCACGGCAGGAACAGGTCCGGGTACGGGGCGGGACCGGCCAGTTCGGCCAGTGCCGGGTGAGCGGCCAGCCGTCGCACCACTTCCGCCCGGACAGCGGCGTATGCTCCGGCGTCCGTGCTGTCGGCCTCCATCCTGCGGTCCCAGCGCAGCAGCCGCTCCCGCAGCCGAAGGGCTTCGGCGCTCAGCCCGTCCAGTCCTGCCAGCAGGTCCAGCAGCGGCCGGGCCGAAGCCGACCAGGTGTCGGTGTGGACGGCCGCCATGTTCTCGGCGGACCAGGACGTCGAGGTTTCCAGCAGCTGACGTATCCGGTCGGCCCGGTGCGGTGGTGCGAACTCGGCGCCCAGCGGTGCGGCCAGGCCCCGCTCGTTCGCCATGACCGCGATGCCGTCGACCACCGCGCGCGGCATCGGCTCGTGCCACCCCTGCCATTCGTGGCCGGGCACCCATGCCGGCACGACGCGCAGTCGGTTGTCCCGGTGTCGCAGCGGCACCCGGCCCGCGACCCGGTGCAGCAGGCCGCCTTCGGTGTCCGCGGCCTGGACGACGTTGACCGGCTCCGTCCACTGGTCGAAGGCCCGGTCCACGTCGGCGACGGTGGTGGCCCGCAGCAGTGCGGGCAGTGTGCCGAAGCCGAGGTCCTCGCGGACCCGTGGTGGGCAGCGGAGGCTGAGGGCGCGCGCGTCGTCCGGGCCGCCGATCACGACCGGGCCGCGCTCGGTCTCGATCACCTCGACCTCGACGGGGTCCGCCCCGGCCACTTCGATGGTCTCGGTGTGGACCGCGGCGGGCCGCCAGCCCCGCGGGCCGAGCGCTTCCACGTCCGTTCCGCGACGGCGTAGCCGTTCCTCGTAGAGGTCCTGGTAGTCGGCCATGGCGTTGGTGATCGCCCAGGCGACACCGCCGGTGTGGCCGAAGTGGGCGATGCCCGGGACGCCCGGGACGGCCAGGCCGACCACGTCGTACTCCGGGCACGCCAGGTGGATCTGCTGGTAAATGCCCGGGTCCTCGATGAAGCGGTGCGGGTCGCCCCCGATGAGCGGGGCCCCGGTGACCGTGCGGTCGCCGGTGACCAGCCAGCCGTTGCTCCCGGAGGTGGCGGGGCCGTCGGTGGCGAACAGCCCGGTCATCCCGGGGCCGAGCAGGCGGGCGACCTCCTCGCGCCAGAGCTTGGCGGGGAAACCCGCGAAGAGGATGTGGTGGGACAGCCAGATCCCCAGGGGCGTCCACGGCTCCCACCGGCCGGGAGCCAGTCCCGTCGCCGCGAACTGCCCCGCCCGCCGCGCTCCGTCGGCGAGGCCGGTGTTGACTCCGTCGACGTATGCCGTGACCCAGGCGCCGGTATCGGCGTCGAGGCCCAGGAAGCAGCGCCGGGCGGTGTCGTCCAGTCGGGCCTGACGGGCGAACCGGTCCCAGCCGACGGCGTCGGCGCCCAGGAAGGCAGCCGTGCCGCCCTGTGACCGGTGGCGTTCGACCTCGATCTGCCAGGCCCGGTCCACGGCGGTGGTGCGGCCCTGAGCGAAGGCGAGTTCGGTCGGGCTGTCGGCCCGCAGATGCGGAATCCCCCAAGCGTCCCGGTAGACCTTGATGCTCACATTGTCTCCTTGGCGCCATGCGCCGGTACGGCCACGCCGGTGGCGGCGGGGCGGCGGGTACGGCCGGACTGTCGGCTACCCGCGGGACCGCATCCGGTCACCGAACTGCCGGGGATCCGTTGCCACTTGGGCGCGGGAACACCGGGGCCGGGGTGCGGCCGGCGAGCGGTGCGGCAGCACCCATCCGGGATGAAACTTAGGTTAGGTTAACCTAAGTCGGCTCGTCGGGCGCCACACCTCGGCGCCGCACCGGAATCCACGCTTCCCCCGTGCGCGACATTCGCCCGAGCCACCCAAAAGGCCAGCTCACCCATGGCGGCCGGCGCTTCCCAGCGCCGAAGTAAGTTAGGTTAGCCTTACCTAAGTCGATCACGTTCGTGACCGGAAGGACAGATCATGAGTTTCCAGGGGCACATCGCCGAAGCCCCTTCGGCAGGAGCCGGGACACAGGCCCCCGGAGCCAGGGCTGCGGGCGCCAGTCCGCACCTCTTCAACCACCGCACGGTCGAGAACTACCGGCGTTCACTCGCCGACGGCGTCGACCGGGTGGCCGCCCGCATCGCCGGCACCGAGCGGCCGTTCAGCGGGATATCCCCCGCCCGGCTCGCGCCCGAAATCGACGGGATCGACCTGGAACAGCCCCTGAACGACCCCACCGCCGCCCTCGACGAACTCGAGGAGGTCTATCTGCGTGACGCCGTCTACTTCCACCACCCGCGCTATCTCGCGCACCTCAATTGCCCGGTGCTGATTCCGGCCCTGCTCGGCGAGGCGGTGCTCACCGCCGTCAACTCCTCGCTCGACACCTGGGACCAGAGCGCGGGCGGCACACTCATCGAGCGCCGCCTGATCGACTGGACGGCCGAACGCATCGGCCTCGGCCAGGACGCCGACGGCATCTTCACCAGCGGCGGCACCCAGTCCAACTTCCAGGCGTTGCTGCTCGCCCGCGACGAGGCCTGCGCACTCGCCGCGAAGAACTCCCCGACCCCGCTCTCGCGCCACGACATCCTGCCGCGCCTGCGCATTCTCACTTCCGAGGCCAGCCACTTCAGCGTCCAGAAGTCGGCGAAGCTGCTCGGCCTCGGCCAGGACGCCGTCATCGCCGTCGGCACCGGCCCCGAGCGGCGCATGCGGCCGGCCGCCCTCGCCCGCGAGATCGAACGCTGCCACGCCGACGACCTGGTGATCATGGCCGTCGTCGCCACGGCCGGCACCACGGACTTCGGCTCCATCGACCCGCTCCCCAAGATCGCCGACCTGTGCGAGTGGGCCGGCCTGTGGCTGCACGTGGACGCGGCCTACGGTTGCGGGCTGTTGGTCTCCCCGACCCGCCGCCACCTGCTCGACGGCATCGAGCGCGCGGACTCCGTGACCGTCGACTACCACAAGTCCTTCTTCCAGCCGGTCAGCTCCAGCGCGGTCCTGGTGCGCGACCGAGCCGTGCTGCGGCACGCGACCTACTACGCCGACTACCTCAACCCGGCCCGCATGGCCGAGCAGCGCATCCCCAACCAGGTCGACAAGAGCATCCAGACCACCCGCCGCTTCGACGCGCTCAAGCTGTGGCTGACGCTGCGCATCATGGGTGCCGACGCGGTCGGCGCGCTCTTCGACGAGGTCATCGACCGCGCGGCCGGGGCCTGGGAACTGCTCACCGACGACCCGCGCTTCGAGGTCGTCACCAAATCCCAGCTCAGCACCGTCGTCTTCCGCTACCTGCCGCCGGAAGGCCCGGCCCGGGACCTGGCCGACGGGGCCAATCTGTTCGCGCGTGAGGCACTGGCAGCCTCCGGCGAGGCCGTCGTGGCCGGCACCAAGGTCGACGGCCACCACTACCTGAAATTCACCCTGCTCAACCCGGAGACCTCGCTGGACGACATCGCGCACGTCCTCGACCTCCTCGCCGAGCACGCCGGCCGGTACGTGAACGAGCGGCTCGCCCCCGAGCTCCGCCACCGCGCCGGCTGAACCCTTCTCCCCTCCCCCCACCTGCCCGTTCCACCCCGCACGGAGACCCCCATGTCCACACATGACTTCATCGCGATCGGGCTGGGCCCCTACAATCTGGGCCTCGCCTGTCTGACCGAACCGCTCGACGAACTCGACGGCCTCTTCCTGGAGAGCAAGCCGCACTTCGACTGGCACCCGGGGATGCTGCTGGACTCCGCCACGCTGCAGACCCCCTTCATGGCCGACCTCGTCACGCTGGCCGACCCCACCTCCCCGTACTCCTTCCTCAGTTACCTCAAGGAATCCGGGCGGCTGTACTCCTTCTACATACGCGAGATCTTCTATCCCGTGCGCAGCGAGTACAACGACTACTGCCGTTGGGCCGCGGCCAAGCTCCGCAGCGTCCGGTTCGGCCATGAGGTGACCTCCGTCGAGTACGACGAGGGCGACGGTCTCTACACCGTCCACGCGGTCGCGGTCGCCACCGGGGAGAAGACCGCGCACCGCGCACGGCACCTCGTGCTCGGCACGGGCACCCCGCCGTACGTCCCGGACGCGTGCCAGGAGCTGGGTGGGGACTTCCTCCACAACTCCCGCTATCTGGAGGGCAAGGCGGAGCTGCAGCGCAAGGAGAGCATCACCGTCGTCGGCAGCGGCCAGAGCGCGGCCGAGATCTATTACGACCTGCTCGGCGACGCGGACACCCACGGCTACCGGCTGAACTGGGTCACCCGGTCCCCGCGCTTCTTCCCGCTGGAGTACACCAAGCTCACGCTGGAGATGACGTCCCCGGAGTACGTGGACTACTTCCACGCCCTCCCCGAAGACACCCGGTACCGGATCGAAGCCGAACAGAAGAGCCTGTTCAAGGGCATCGACGCGGAGCTGATCAACAGCATCTTCGATCTGCTGTACCAGAAGAGCATCGCGGGCCCGGTCCCCACCCGGCTGATGACCAACACCGCGCTGGAGAGCGCCTCGTACGACGAGGCGGCCGGTACGTACACGCTCGGTCTGCGCCATGTGGAGCAGGAGCGGGACTTCTCGCTCACCACCCAGGGCCTCGTCCTGGCCACCGGATACCGCTACCGCCCGCCGGCCTTCCTCGAGCCGCTGCACGACCGGATCCGCTGGGACGGGCACGGGCGCTTCGACGTCGCCCGCAACTACAGCATCGACGTCACCGGACGCGGTGTCTTCCTGCAGAACGCCGGTACCCACACGCACAGCATCACCTCCCCCGACCTGGGCATGGGCCCGTACCGCAACTCCTGGATCATTCGCGAGCTGCTGGGCCGCGAGCACTACCCCGTGGAGAAGGCCATCGCCTTCCAGGAGTTCGGGGCGCCGGAGGGTGTCGTCCGATGAACGAGACCGTCTTCGCCCGTACCGACGAACGGCTCGGGGAATTCACCCTGCGCCCGCTCGACCCGGCCGCCGACGCCGAGCTGGTGCACGGCTGGGTCACCCATCCCAAGGCGGCGTTCTGGATGATGCAGGACGCCGACGTGGCCGAGGTCGCCCAGGCGTACCGCGAGATCGCCGAGCATCCGCACCACGATGCCTTCATCGGACTGCTGGACGGCCACCCCGCCTTCCTGGCCGAACGCTACGACCCCGCCCGGGTCGAGCTGGTGGGACTGTACGTCCCGCAGCCCGGCGACGTCGGCATGCACTTCCTGTGCGCGCCGGCCGACACCCCGGTGCACGGGTTCACCCGTGCCGTGATCACCACGGTCATGGCCTGGCTCTTCGCCGACCCGGCGACCCTGCGCGTCGTGGTCGAACCCGACATACGCAACACCGCCGTCCACACGCTCAACGCCGCCGTCGGCTTCGAGGCCGTGCGCACGATCTCGAAGCCCGAGAAGGACGCGCTGCTGAGCATCTGCACCCGCGACCGGTTCCTCGATTCCACCGAGCCGGCCGCCACCCGAGGAGTGACCGCGTGAACCCCCGTGAAGCCGTCTCCCATCTGACCCCAAACGCCTGGGACCGCGCCAACCGGCAGCTGATCCGTAAGGCGCTCGCCGAGTTCTCCCACGAACGGCTCCTCGCCCCCGAGCGGACCCCGGACGGCCGGTACGTCGTACGCGGTGACGACGGGTCGGTCGAGTACCGCTTCGCCGCCCGTCTGCTGGCCCTCGACCACTGGCACATCGACGCGGACAGCATCACCCGGCACCGTGGTGACACCGAACTCCCGCTGGACGCACTCGATTTCCACATCGAGCTGCGCGACGCGCTCGGCCTCGCCGACAAGATCCTCCCGGTCTACCTGGAGGAGATCAGCTCCACCCTGGCGGGCACGGCCTACAAGCTCGGCAAGCCACAGATCACGGCCGCCGAACTGGCCGAGGCGGACTTCCAGGCGATAGAGACCGGAATGACCGAGGGTCACCCCGGCTTCGTCGCCAACAACGGCAGGCTCGGCTTCGGCGTGGACGAGTACCACGCGTACGCCCCCGAGACCGCGAGCCCCGTGCGGCTGATCTGGCTGGCGGCCCACCGCGACCACTCCACCTTCACCTCGGGTGCGGGCCTCGACTACGACGCCCTGATGCGCGCGGAGCTGGGCGAGCCGGTCCTCGCCCGCTTCGCGGACACCATGACGGGCCTCGGCCTGGACCTCGCCGACTACCACCTCATCCCCGTGCATCCCTGGCAGTGGTGGAACAAGCTGTCGGTGACCTTCGCCGCCGAGCTCGCCCGGCAGCGCCTGGTCTGCCTCGGCCCCGGCGAGGACGACTACCTCGCCCAGCAGTCGGTCCGCACCTTCTTCAACACCAGCGCCCCGTCCAAGCACTACGTGAAGACGGCCCTGTCGGTGCTGAACATGGGCTTCATGCGGGGCCTCTCGGCCGCGTACATGGAGGCGACCCCGGCCATCAACGACTGGCTCGCCCACCTCGTCGACAACGACGACGTCCTGCGCCGGGCGCGCCTGTCGATCATCCGCGAGCGGGCGGCCGTCGGCTACCACCACCGCCAGTACGAGGCCGCCACCGACCGCCACTCCCCCTACCGCAAGATGCTCGCCGCGCTGTGGCGCGAGAGCCCCGTCGCCGGTCTCGAACCGGGCCGGCGCCTGGCCACCATGGCCGGCCTGCTCCACACCGACCACGAGGGCCGTTCCTTCGCGGCCGCGCTGATCGAGCAGTCCGGGCTCGCGCCCGAGGTGTGGCTGCGGCGCTACCTCGACGCGTATCTGACGCCGCTGCTGCACAGCTTCTACGCCTACGACCTGGCCTTCATGCCGCACGGCGAGAACGTCATCCTGGTCCTGGACGGCGGCACGGTCGAGCGGGTGATCTTCAAGGACATCGCCGAGGAGATCGTCGTGATGGACCCGGACGCGGCCCTGCCGCCGGAGGTCCGGCGTGTCCGGGCCGACGTGCCCGAGGACATGAAGCTCCTGTCGATCTTCACCGACGTCTTCGACTGCTTCTTCCGCTACCTCAACGGCATCCTGGCCACCGAGGGCGCCCTGGCGGAGGAGACCTTCTGGCGGACCGTCGCCGAGTGCGTCCGCGACTACCAGGCGTCCGTCCCGCACCTGGCCGAGAAGTTCGAGCAGTACGACATGTTCGCGGAGCGGTTCGCGCTGTCCTGCCTCAACCGGCTGCAGCTGCGCGACAACCAGCAGATGGTCGACCTGACGGACCCCTCGGCCGCCCTCCAGCTGGTGGGTGACCTGGCCAATCCCCTCGCCCGCTTCGCCCCGCGGTCCCGGCCGTGACGGTGACTTCGGACGCCACCGGGACCACGGCCGGGGCCCGGCTCCCCACCCGGTGGCTGGTCCTCGCGGTGATCTGCCTGGCGCAGCTCACCGTGCTGCTGGACAACACCGTCCTGAACGTGGCGGTGCCGTCCCTCACCAGGGACCTGGGCGCGAGCACCGCGGACGTCCAGTGGATCATCAACGCGTACTCGCTCGTGCAGTCCGGTCTGCTGCTCGCCGGGGGCAGCGCCGCCGACCGCTACGGTCGCAAGAAGATGCTGCTCGTCGGCCTCGCGCTGTTCGGTGTGGGATCGCTGGCGGCCGGGTTCGCCGATTCCACCGGGGAGTTGATCGCGGCCCGTGCGGGCATGGGCGTCGGCGGTGCGCTGCTGCTGACCACCACCCTCGCCGTCGTCATGCAGATATTCGACGCCGAGGAGCGCCTGCGGGCGATCGGCGTCTGGGCCGCGGTGAACGCCCTCGGCTTCGCCGCCGGCCCCCTGCTCGGTGGTGTGATGCTCGCCCACTTCCGGTGGGGGGCGATCTTCCTGGTCAACATCCCGGTGGTGCTGCTCGGCCTCGTCGCGGCCTGGGCGCTGGTGCCCGAGTCGAAGAGCGCGGCCGGGCAGCGGCCCGATCTGCTCGGCGCGCTGCTGTCCACCGTGGGCATGGCCGCGGTCGTCTTCGCGGTCGTCTCGGGGCCGGAGCACGGCTGGGGCACGGGCCGGGTGCTGCTGCCGGCCCTGGGCGGTGTGCTCGTCCTCGGTGTCTTCGCGCTGTGGGAGAGCCGTGTCCCGCACCCCATGCTGGACCTGCGCTTCTTCCGCGACCGCCGGTTCGTGGGGGCCATCGTGGGCGTCGTCCTCATCACCTTCGGCAGCACCGGTGCGCTCTTCCTGCTGACCCAGCAGCTCCAGTTCGTCCGCGGCTACACACCGCTGGAGGCGGGCCTGCGGACGGCGCCGTTCGCGCTCACGGTCGTCGCCCTGAACTTCACCGGGATCTCGACACGGCTGCTGCGCCGCCTCGGGCTGCCGCTCGCCATCGCCCTCGGTGTGGGGACGCTGGCGGGCGGGTTCGCGGTCGTCGGAGCCTTCCCCGCGGAGGGCTACGGGGTGCTGCTGACCGGCCTCGTCCTCATGGGCGCGGGCTGCGCGCTCGCCAACCCGGCCATCGCCGAGGCGATCATGGGTGCGATTCCGCCGGAGAAGGCCGGGGCCGGAGCCGGGGTCGACGGCACCATGTCCGAACTCGGCGGCAGTCTCGGCGTCGCCGTCCTGGGCGCCGTCATGAACTCCCGGTTCACCGCCCTGCTCCCCGTGGGCCTCGCCGGCGCGGGATCGCTTCCCGCCGCCCTGGCGGACGCCCGCACGGAAGGGGAGCGGGCGGACGTGCTGGACGCGTTCGCCTCGGGGGTGGAGACCAGCCAGTTGGCGGGCGCGGCGGTGGTGCTCCTCGGCGGCGCTCTCGCGGCGCTGCTGCTGCACAGGGCCGAGCGGCGGAAGGGGGACGCCGGGAAAGCGTAGGCCGTCACCGCACCGCCGACGCACCGGGATACCGTCGCCGTACCGTTCCCAGCACGCGGTCGGTCGGGAAGTACCCCACGTCACGCGAGTCGAAGCTGACCGCCCGGTTGTCCCCGAGGAGGACCAGGCCGCCGTCCGGCACATGCGTGCCGGGCAGGGCGGCCGACGGCACCGGGTCGCCCGCCACCGCGGCCACGCGTTTGATCAGCCATTGCCGTCCGTGCACCTCGGCCGCGGTGGCGGTGCGCCGCACGGGCGGTGCGGCCCAGGTGCCGTCCTTCGCCGGCCGCTCGGCCACGACCACCTGCCCCACCACCGAGGGCCCGGGTCCGCGGCGCACCAGGACCCGGTCCCCGTCCCGGTAGGCCGGCGCCATGCTCGCCCCGCGCACGGTGACCGTGACGAATCCGCGCGTCGCCACCGCGGAGAGGAGCAGTCCCAGGCCCGTCGTCACCGTCGCCGCGCCGCAGAGCATCGCCCACGGCCCCGTCCCGGCACGCAGCAACACCGCCGTACCGACCGTCAGGAGGGCGAGAAGCGGTGTCGCGACCCGTACGAACGGCGGGCGGCGACGGGCGGGCGCGGCGCGACGGGCGGGCGGCGCGGGGTGGGGCGGCGCGAGGGAGACGGCCGGTGGAAGCGCCCGCTGTTCGAGCGGGTCCGGCCCCGGCGCGCCCGTCATGGCCGCTCTCCCTCGGGTGCCGGTTCACCGTCGGGCCGGTAGCCGGCGGCCTGCAGGGCGAACAGACGCGCGTACTGTCCTCCTGCGTCGATCAGCGTGGCGTGCGGGCCCTGTTCGACGATCCGTCCGTCGTCCAGTACGGCGATGAGGTCGGCGTCGCGCACCGCCCCGAGCCGGTGCGAGATGAGCAGGCCGGTCCGTTCGCCCCGATGGGCTCGCAGCGCGGTGTGGATCTCGTGCTCGGCCTCGGCGTCGAGCCCCGCCGAGGGCTCGTCCAGGATCATCAGATCGCGTCGGTCACGCAGGAACGCGCGGGCGAGCGCGAGCCGTTGGCGCTGTCCGCCGGAGAGGACGACGCCGGTCTCCGGGTCCTCCTTGTCGGATTCCATGAAGAACCGTCGCGACAGCAGCGTGTCGTATCCGTGCGGCAGGCCGGCGAGCTTGTCGTGGATACCCGCCCGCCGGGCGGCGGCCTGGACGCGCGGGCGGTCGTCGAGCGCCGTCAGATCGCCGAGGGCGATGTTCTCCGCCGCCGTCATGTCGTAGTGCATGTAGTCCTGGAACACCGCGCCGATCCGCCGTCGCAGCTCCGTCACGTCGACGGCGCGGATGTCCACGCCGTCCCACAGCACGGCGCCGTGGTCGGGGTCGTAGAACCGGCACAACAGCTTCACCAGCGTGGACTTTCCGGCGCCGTTCAGCCCGACCAGGGCGAGCACCCCACCGTGCGGGACGCGCAGGCTGACGCCCCGCAGCACCCACGGGTGTTCCTCGGAATAGCGGAACCAGACATCCCGCAGTTCGATGCCACGGACCAGGGGGGTGAGGTGCGCGGGCCGCTCGGGTGCGGCCAGATCAGGTCCGGCATCCGTCACGGCGAGATAGTGCTCGAACATCAGCAACGCCTGGTGGGACCGGGCGACTTCGCCGGCCAGGGTGGCCAGCGCGCCCTGCACTCCGGCGACCGCGGCCACGAACATCACGACGTCGCCCGCCGAGAGGGTCCCGGCGTGCGCGGCCGTCACCGCCCAGAGCAGGCCGCCGCCGGAGACGAGCCCGGCGAGCAGTCCCAGTCCCGACTGGACCAGGGCCTCGCGTCGGTCCACCGACCGCTTCGCGGCGTTGGCGGTACGGCGGTCGTCGAGCATCCGGTACCGCAGGAAGGCACCGATGCCGAACAGCCGTATCTCCTTGGCCGCCTCCACGCTGGACAACAGCTCGCTGTAGAACATCTCCCTGCGTTCGATCGGGCCGATGTTCCAGAGCGTGCGCGCTTTGCGCCGGGCCATCGCGATCTCGGACAGCAGGGTGGGCACCGAGGCCGCCAGCACCAGTACGGTCATCAACGGGCTGAGCAGGAACAGCGATCCGAGGAATCCCACGATCGTGATGGCTGCCCGGGCGATGCCGATGGCGCCGTCGACGGCTTGGCCGGGGGTGCCCCCGCCTGCGCTCTGCGCGAGCCTCAGCCGGTCCAGGAAGCGGGGGTCCTCGAACCGTCCCAGGCCGGCGAAGCCCTCCACGGCCGTGAACAACCGGTCCTCGGCGAGCAGCCCCACCCTGCGGCCGAGTTCCGCGCGCAAGTACTGGGCGGCCTGCGGCAGGACCCCGAGGGCGACACTCGCCGCGGCGAGCCCCGCTCCCAGGCCGACCAACCTTCCCAGGGGGGCGTCACCGCTCAGGCCGTCCAGCATCAGCTTGGTCAGCCACGCGGTGGCCACCGGGAGCGCACCCGTCCCGAGCGTGAGCACCAGATAGACACCGAGCGTGCCGGGTGCCGCCTTCGCCACGAGCGCGCCCGCCGCGACGATCCGTCGTATCTGCGGAACGCGGCTCGCCGACCGCTCCCCGGGCGGATCCGCGCCCGGGGCGGCCGGGGCGGCGGGCTCCTCGGGTGACGGCCCGCTCATGCCACCACGGTGGGGGTGTCCAGCAGTTGCACCCGGTTGTCCGCGATCACGGGCCGGCCGTCGCCGTTCGGGGCCACCTTGAACAACGCCGGGAACCCCTTGATCTGGAACGCGGACGTCAGCACGGTGTCACTGCCCTCGACCACGACCCGGGCAACCGGGCTCAGCTCGGCGACCTGCCCCGCGGCACGGTCGGTGGCGCCGACCACGACGGCCAGCACCCGGTCCCGGCCGCCGCCCGCCGCCCGGGCGTGGGCGACGAACTTCGGCAGCATCTCCTGGCAGGGTTCGCAGTTGGGCGAGAAGAACGCCACCAGGGTGTCACCGGCCAGCGATTCGCGGGTCAGCATCTCACCGTCGACGGTGACGGCGGTGAACTCGCCGATCTCCGCGCCCACCGCGAGGACGGGGGGCCTGCCCGGCATGTTGCCGGACACCTCGAGCAACAACGCGGTGTGTTCCCGCAGCCGTTTGACCACACCCAGCGTCAGGATGAGGTCCAGCACGCAGAGCGCCCCCACCAGCACCACTGCCGCGATCATGACGGGCATGTCGTCGTCTCCTCAGGGCTCATCGGCCGCGCGCGGGGCCCGAGGGCCGGTGCACGGGCCGGAACAGGTCGAGAACGTCGTCGAGTGTCGCCACCAATGCGCCCAGCAGCAGGCCGCCGAGCACCGCCACGGCCGCCCCGCCCGGATCGACCGGGCCGGAGACGAGCACGGCGACCGCGCCGACGACCGCCAGCGCGGTGAGAACCAGATTGCGGACGATGTGCCGCGGGCCGAGCGGGCTCGCCGACACGCCGAAACAACGGCAGGGCGTCCGCGCACCGCGCCGCATCGAGAGCGCGATCCCGGAGGTGAACACCACCAGCAGACCGGCGCCCACCGCGAACCCCGCCGCGGCGACGGCCGGCACCGGTGCCGTGAGCGCCGGCCACACTGCGAACTCTGCGGTCACCACCGTGCGCGCCACCGCCCGGGCCCGGTGCCGTGGCACGACCCGCATGTCTCCCACGGAGGAGACGAACCGGCCGAAGGCTCCTCGTCCGGTCACCTTGCCGATCGACGAGGCGAGGAACACCGCCCCGATCAGAGCGCGGATCCCGAGCGCCACATACCCCACCCGGCTGCCTCCTCCGGCTGTCGTCGCCGTCAGCGCGCCCGCGCCCGGCGGGCGGCGTCGCCGGCCGGGGAAACCGGAGCCGGAGCGCACGGTTCCGGCCAGTGCGGCCAGTGCGTGTGTGCTCGATGGCGGCGGTATCCCTCGACCGGCCACTCTTGCCTGGTGCGGCTGCTAGCAGTGACAGATCACAGTCGGACAACCTGACGAGTTGCAGCAGGCGTAGCAGGGTGCGTTGTAGCCGCACTTACCGGAGCACTGCCAGCAGGCCGGGTAGTTGCGGCAGGCGAGGATCTCCGCCGCCGCGGCGTCGATCCCGGGCACGAACAACCCGAGAACCCGGCTGCCTAGCGCTGTGAGCTTTGCGTACATGTGCACACTCCTCACGTGGTCGGGCGAGCATCCGGTGCTTTCGCCGCTTGAGTCTCACCGCGTTGCCATGAGGCGGATAGGGCTTTTTCCGGTCGCGCGCGGGGCACGGCCTGATCTGCCGGACGATCTTCGGTCAGCCGGAATCGTCCTTGACCCGCCGCCGCACCAGGACAAAATACGCACGCATATTCGATTTTACGGGCCTTCCGTCTCCCCGGCTCCGCGCATATCGTTCGCGTCGCGGAAGGGTGCGGGGTAGACATGGGGTATGGCCCGAATCCGGGGCCGGTCCTGGGGGCCCTCGGGCCGCTGGTTCGCCGGTCGGCGCTCAGGTAGCCGGCGTGAGCGGCGCAAGCGCCACGGCTCGCGGGCGCCGTCGGCACGGCGTCTGTGGGCCGTGGCGCGTTCGCGCAGCGTCGCCGGGCAGATGTTCGTGCTCCAGGTCCTGATCGTGCTGCTGCTCGTGGTGGCCGCGGTGGTCACCCTGCTGCTCCAGGCCCGCAGTGACAGATTCCAGGCGGCTCGCGACCGTTCGCTGGCGGCTGCCCAGACGTTCGCCCACTCGCCCGGACTGGTGCAGACACTGCGCGGCCCCGATCCCACCGCGGTGCTCCAGCCGCTGACCGAGGCCGCCCGGATGGAGGGCGGGGTCGACTTCGTCGTCGTGACCAACCGGGACGGCATCCGCTACACCCACCCCAAGCCGGAGCTGATCGGCCAGAAGTTCATCGGCACGATCGGACCGTCGCAGCAGGGCGGCGTCACCGTCGAGAGCGTCGACGGGCCGCTCGGCGAAGAGGTGCAGGCGGTGGTCCCGGTGAAGGACGCACGCGGCACGGTCGTGGGCCTGGTGTCCTCCGGGGTCAAGGTCAGCGCGGTGAGCAGCGCGTTCGACCGGCAGCTGCCCGTCGTCCTCGGCGCCGGCGCCGCCGGACTGGCCCTGGCCACGGCCGGCACGGCGCTGGTGAGCAGACGGCTGCGGCGCCAGACCCACGGCCTCGGACCGTCCGAGATGACCCGGATGTACGAGCACCACGACGCGGTACTGCACGCGGTGCGCGAAGGCGTGGTCATCGTCGGCGGCGACGGCCGCGTCATGCTCGCCAACGACGAGGCCCGCAGACTGCTCGACCTGCCCACCGACGTGGAGGGGCGGCACGTCACCTCACTCGGCCTCGACCCCCGAATGGCCGAACTGCTGGTCTCCCGCCGCGTCGCCACCGACGAGGTGCTCCCCGTCGGCGACCGGCTGCTGGCGGTGAACAACCGGCCGACGGACCGCCGCGGAGGCCCGCCCGGCAGCGTGGCCACCCTGCGGGACTCCACCGAGCTGCGCGCGCTCGCGGGGAAGGCCGAGGCCGCGCGCGGCCGGCTGCGGCTGCTGTACGACGCGAGCGTGAGCGTCGGTACGACCCTGGACGTCAAGCGCACCGCCGAGGAGCTCGCCCAGGTGGCCGCTCCCCGGTTCACCGACTACGCCACCGTCGACCTCGCCGAGCCCGTCCTGCGCGGCGAGGAGCCCCGGGCGGGGGTGGGGGGCGAGGCGCCGCAGTTGCGGCGCGTGGCGCTCACCGGCACACCGGACGACCATCCGCTGTACCGCGCCGGCGAGCTGATCACGTTCGCCGCGCCGACTCCGCAGGCCACGGGCTTCGTCGGCGGCCACCCCGTGCTCGTGCCGGATCTGGCGTCCTCCACCGCCTGGCGCACACAGGACCCAACCCGTACCCAGGCGGTCCTGGACTACGGCTTCCACTCGCTCATCACCGTCCCGCTGAAGGCACGGGGCGTGCTCATGGGGATCGTCAACTTCTGGCGCACCGGGGAGAGCGAGCCCTTCGAGGAGGACGACCTGTCGCTCGCCGAGGAGCTGGCGGCCCGCGCCGCGGTCTGCATCGACAACGCGCGCCGTTTCACGCGCGAGCACGCCATGGCGGTGACTCTCCAGCACAGCCTGCTGCCGCGCGGGCTGCCCGAGCAGAACGCCCTCGACATCGCCTACCGCTACCTTCCCGCCCAGGCCGGGGTCGGCGGTGACTGGTTCGACGTCATCCCGCTGTCCGGCACCCGCGTCGCCCTGGTCGTCGGCGACGTGGTCGGGCACGGGCTGCACGCCGCCGCCACGATGGGCCGGCTGCGCACGGCCGTGCAGAACTTCTCGACCCTCGACCTGCCGCCCGACGAACTCCTCGGACACCTCGACGAGCTCGTCGGCCGCATCGACCAGGAAGCCGAGGCCGCCTCGGCGGGCGGGGAGGCCACGATCGCGGGCGCCACCTGTCTGTACGCGATCTACGACCCGTCGTCGGGCACCTGCCAGCTGGCCAGGGCCGGCCATCCCCTGCCCGCGGTCGTCGGCCCCGACGGCACCGTGGACTTCCCCGAGATCCCCGCCGGCCCGCCCCTCGGCCTGGGCGGCCTGCCCTTCGAGGCCGCGGAACTGCGGCTGCCGGAGGGCAGCAGCCTGGTCCTGTACACCGACGGGCTCATCGAGGACCGCAAACGGGACATCGACATCGGCCTGGAGATCCTGCGCGCCACACTGGCGCACGTCGGCCGGACGCCCCACGAGGTCTGCGAGGCGGTGATCAGCGCCCTGCTGCCCGCCCGCCAGAGCGACGACATCGCCCTCCTCGTGGCCCGCACCCGGGTTCTGGAGCCGGACCGGATCGCCGACTGGGAGCTGCCCTCCGACCCCGCGGCCGTCGCCGGCGCACGCGCCGAGGTCACCCGGCAGCTGACGCGGTGGGGCCTGGAGGAGACGGGGTTCACCACCGAACTGATCCTCAGCGAACTGATCACCAACGCCATTCGCTACGCCTCCGGCCCGATCGGCGTGCGGCTGCTCCACGACCGCACCCTGATCTGCGAGGTCTCCGACACCAGCAGCACCTCGCCGCACCTGCGCTACGCGGCCGCCGAGGACGAGGGGGGCCGCGGCCTGTTCCTCGTCGCCCAGCTCGCCGAACGCTGGGGTACCCGCTACACCCCCGAGGGCAAGGTCATCTGGGCCGAACAGCTCCTGCCCTGAGGGCCTCCTCCCGAGGGGAGCCACGCCCGGGGGGCGGTGGCCGCCGCCCGTCGGCGGCCACCGCCCGGGGCTTCACGACGCGGGCAGCAGGCCCTGGCGCACGGCGGCGTCCCGGACCTCCTCGTACAGCGCCGTGAGTGTCTCGCTCACCCGTACGCGCGGGAGTTGGAGGCCGTCCAGCGCCGCGGTGTCCGCGCCGACGTCCTGCCAGCCCTGTCCGGTGAGATAACGCATCAGCGCGGGGTTGAGGCGGTCCACGCCGCGCACGAGGCGGGCCTCCGGTGTGACGCCCTCCTCGTACTCGTGCCACAGGGCGAGGAACTCGGGCCCCAAGTCGCCCGGGAGGGGCGTGAAGCGGCGCCGGGCGACCTCCTCCTCGATCCTGGCCTTGTCGCGGGTGTGCTCGGCGCTGTGCTGGGTGGTCCACGCCGAAGGGTCACCCGCTTCGATTTCCACGAGGTCATGCATCAGGCACATCTTGAGCATCCGCTCCAGATCCAGCGCATGTCCACATTCGCGCTCGAAATCCCGATGTAAGACCCAGGTCACCATCGCCAGGTGCCAGGAGTGTTCCGCGACGCTCTCCTTCCGGTCGGCGGTGGCGTTGTTGTGGCGTTCGACTTCACGTAGCCGAGCGCTGAATGCGATGAAGTCGAACGCTTCTCGGAGACCGTCCTGCATGCCGTGTGCCTCAATCTTTGACAAACCGTTGACGCGGCCACTGCCGCAACCGTGCCGGACTTTAGCACCGACACCCCGAGGGGCAGTTCTCGGCCAGCCAATTCCCCTTGCCCGCCGCCCGGTTGAGCCATTCGGACGCTCGGCGTCCGTCTGGAAACGATCGTTGACAGACACCTGACCGGGTTTATGGATTCCGACGGCATCTACTTGGTGATCATAGGGAGGATGCTCTCGCGGCAAAGTACTACGGCGAGTCCGAACTCGACGGAATACTGACCGGTTTCCGATCCCGTGGCCCCGCTACTCTCGCCGAATGCCTCGCGCCCGGCCCGCTCTGGCAGCCGGTATTCCAGTGCACCGTCATGGCGAACACGTCCGACGGCCCCAGCGTATTAACGGGAACACGCCGGGCGGACACCAACCCCACCCACCCAAATGTGATCAGCACGCCGACCAGCATGCTGCCACTCGAATTCGCGCGATGTTACTTCGACAGCATCGCGGAGTCGGCGATCGACCTGACTCCTCTTCACCTCACCGAGCTGAAGGCGGACGACCTGCGGACCGTGGCCCACTTCCCCGAGTCGGGGCAGCGGAACGTGATCCCCGATCCGTCTTCGGCTCTTTCGTTTCTGGTGGGTGATCTGCTCGCCCGCAAGCTCGGCTGCGAGGCCGCCATGGAGGCCGCCTCCCGCGAAAAGCCGCTGGGCACCTGCCGGTTCTCGATGGTCGGGGCCGGCGAACGCCGCCACCGCGGGCGAGGAGGCCCCCCGCTTCCGCGTCGGCCCCGGCGACGAGATCGTGGTGACCGTCGGCGGCGGAGCAGCTCGTGCGGATCGCGCGCGCCCACCCCGGGGAGTGCCCGGTGCTCGCCACCGGGCCGCTCACCGACCTGGCGCTCGCCCTGCGGCTGGAGCCCGAGCTGCCCCGCCTGGTGAGCCGGGTCGTGGTGATGGGTGGCGCCGTCGTCGAGCCGGGCAATGTGACGCCCCCGGGTGAGGCGAACATCGTCCACGACCCGGAGGCGGCCGATCTGGTCCTGTCCGCCGACTGGCCGGTCACCCTGGTGACGGTGGACGCGACCATGCGCACCTGGCTGGAGCCGTCGGACCTGGCCCGGCTCGAGGCCGTGACCTCCCCGGCGGGTGTGTTCGTACGGGACGCGCTGCGGCACTACGTGCGCTTCTACGGCGAGCACGACGACCGTCGGGGCTTTCCGCTGCACGACCCGACCGCGGCCCGTCGTGCTCGTCGACCCGACCGCGGCGACGGAGGTCCTGACCCGGCCGGTACGGGTCGAGCTGCGCGGGGAGCACACCCGCGGGACGACGGTGGTCGACCGTCGGGACAACCGGGGCCCCGGGCGGCCCGAGGACACCGCGGTCCGGCTGGTCCTCGGTGTCGACCGCGACCGGGTGGTGCGGGAGGTCCTGGACGGCGTGCTGGCGGTGGTCTCCTGAGGTGATCCCGCCGACGCGGCGGGCTCACCCCACGGGGTGCGCGGATCCGGCGGGGTCCGCGCGCGTTCGTCCGTGGGACGCCGACGTCACGCGATCGGGAAGACGAGCTCCGGTCGGTCCCACATCACCGCGGGCGGGTTCGCGGCCCGGGTGCCGACCCACCGCGCCCCCACACTGCGGTAGAAGCCTTCGGCCGGCGGATGCGAGACCACCCGGACGTCGGCGAGACCGGCGTCGCGCGCTTCGCCCCGCATGTGCTCGACGAGCAGCCGGCCGATGCCCAGCCCCTGCGCGGCGTCGGCGACGAACATCAGGTCCAGTTCCGGCGGGTCGAGCACGAGGGCGTAGAAGCCGAGCAGCCGGTCGTCGGCGTCGACGGCCAGGAAGACCCGGTGGGTCTCGATGTAGTCGGGGCCCACCCGATAACCGGCGACCATGGGGGCGTACCGGCCGTCGTAGGCCTTGGAAGCGCGTATGAGCCGGGTGAGGCGCTTCGCGTCCCGTGCGGTGGCCCGCTTGACCTGCACGGCTGTGCCACGGGCCCCGCGAGCCCCATCTGTAATGCGTGAAGTCATTTGGAGAGTATTACTCACCTCACGCGCACGGCCTCACACGGCAGTGGCCTCCACAATCGACATCGCCGACGGCGTGGGCAGGACACGGGTCAGTTCGAGTCCGGCCTGGGCCAGCAGCCGGCGGAATTCCTGCTCGCCGCGCTCCCTGCCGCCCAGTGACGTCATCATCAGCACGTCGAGCGTCTTGCCCAGGTCCGGGGCGTTGTCCCGCACGATGACCGCGTCGATGGCGAGGAGGCGGCTGCCGTCCTTCATGGCCGCGCGGCAGGCGCGCAGGATGCGCAGGCAGTCCTCGTCGCTCCAGTCGTGGAGGATCCGCTTGAGGAGATAGACGTCGGCGCCGTCCGGTACGGACGCGAAGAAGTCCCCGGGCCTGACCTCCCAGCGCCCCGCGAGCGCGGGGTCCTCGAGGTGGTGGTGGCGCAGGACCGCTTCCTGGTCGTACAGGACGCCGGTGAGGCCCGGATTGCGCAGGAGCGTCCGGCGCAGCAGACCGCCCCTGCCGCCGCCGATGTCGACGACCGTGCCGGTCGCGGGGAAGGTGTAGGCGCCGGCGACGAGGTCGTCCTCGCTGCCGGAGAGGCCGGCCATGCCGGTGTCGAAGGCTTCGCCGGCGCTGGGTACGCGTGCGAGGTGGTCGAAGAAGGGGGCGCCGAAGATCTCGTCGAAGACGGTGTGGCCCGCGCGGACGGTGTCTTCGAGCCGCCCGGCGGGCTTCCAGAAGGTCTCGTCCGTGAGCATGATGACCCCGTCCCGCATCGACGTCGGCGCGTCGGAGCGCAGGAGTTCCGCTGCGGGCGTGAGGTGGAAGGATCCGTCCTTGTCTTCGCGGAACACCTCACGGGTGGCGAGGAGGCGCAGCGCCCGCTGGAGGTGCGGGGCACTGACGCCGGTGAGGGCGGCGAGCTCCTCGGGGGTGCGCGGGCCGTCGGCGAGGTGGTCGGCGATGCCGATGCGCGCCGCCACCCGGAGCGCCGCGGAGTGCAGGTAACCCAGGGCGTGTTCGCTGAGCCGGAGCGTGAGGGATTCCTTGTCACCGGGGGCCGGTTGGGTGGCGTCCACGGGGCTGCCTCCTGAATTCCTGTGCCATATGGGGAAGATGGGATGCAGCCCCCACCATGGACCGGAAAAAGCCGGGCCGCCAGGGCGCGTCGTGCGCCACCACGACGGACGCCCCCCGCATGCCGGGCAGCGGCGGGGGCCCTCGTTCGGCCGTCCGGCGGTTCACCCGGTCGCTTCGGTGAGCAGCTCGGCGGCCGCCCGCCAGGCGTCGTCGGCGAGCCGGGCGGCCTGCGGATGCGCGCCGTGGGAGGCGAAGGCCAGATGCGTGCGGACGGTGGGGGCACCGGTGAGCGGGACGAACTGCACGGCGGGGTGGGTGAAGCGCCGGGCCGCCGAGACCGGGGCGGTGCCCACCCCGTGGCCGGCCGCCACCTTCTCCAGCCATTCGTCGTAGTTGCGGCATTCGGCGCCGACCTCCGGGCGCCCGCCCTCGGGCCACATGTGGGGGTAGGTGGTGCCGCTGACCGTGTTGACCACCAGGGGCCAGTGGGCCAGTTCCGCCCAGCTCAGTCCGGCACGGTCGGCCAGCGGCCCGGGGCGGGGTACGGCGGCGACGCGCGGCTCCTCGAAGAGGAACACTCCACGCACCCCCGGCGGCAGGCTCTCGCCGCGCAACAGCCCGAGGTCGACCACGCCGGTGTCCAGCCCGGCCAGCGGGGTGTCGCAGCGTACGAACTCGACCTCGACGCCCGTCTCGCTCTCGAAGCGCGCGGCCACGGCGGACAACCCGTCGGGCAGCCCCCAGCTGAACCCCAGGCGCAACGTCTCCCCCTCGCGGATGTCGGCGAGTGTGGTGTCGAGTTGCTGCAGGAGCGGGACGAGCGCGTCCCGTAACTCGCGTCCCTTCGCGGTGAGGTCGGTCCGGCGGGTGTTGCGGTCGAAGAGGCGGACGCCCAGGAGGTCCTCCAGCGTCCGGATGTTTCGCGTCAGTGTGGGCTGCGCGAGGTGCAGCCGTCTGCTGGCTGCCGTGAAACCGCCTTCCTCTGCGACGACCAAGAAGTTGCGGAGATGACGTAGTTCAACACCCATACGGCCAGAGCATAGGCGATACGGCAAACGTATTTCTCTGATCGATGCGGTCTGCCTAGTCTTATCGATGCACCGGGCGGACGGATTCCTGCACGAAGCGCGTCGCTGACGCATCGTCACCCGTGCCGTCAGGTGTGCGTAAAGAAAGTTGACGGGGGTTGACAGTGCGGATTTTCCCTTGCCTTACCCATAGGCAATCAATGCGGCAGCCAAGAGTCATTAAAGAAATAACCAACCGGGTCGCCCCCGGGCCGTCCGGACCTCGACCGAGACGGCTCCGAGCAGCGAAGTAGCAGACGGGGCGCGTGGATCCGGCGCGTCCGCCCTCGGCGCCCAACCCGCTTGACCCTATGCCGGAAATCACGTCAAAGATGTCCGACATGTCATGAGGCGGGCCCATGACGCCTTTACCGGAAGTAATCCTCCGATTCCTGCCACAGGCATGTGGTTTCCTGATGCATCCACCTGCTACGGCTGCCCGTATCTCCTTTTGCGCATCCCCTCCCGCATGCGTGCGCACCGTTGTTCCGAAGACCGGGCGCACGGGACGAACAGACCACTGAGAAGGGTATTGATGTGCCGGTAGTCGACACACAAAACGGCCCCGTCGAGCATGTATTCCTCGACGGCGACCCGGAATTGCCGCCCCTGGTCTTCCTGCACGGCGGGCTCGGCTGCGTGGCGTCGTGGGGGCGGTTCCCCGCCCGTCTCGCCGCGGCCACCGGCCGTCGCGCGCTGGTGTACTCCCGGCACGGCAACGGCGGTTCCGGGCCGGCCCGCGGGCCGCGGACTCCGCGCTATATGCACGAGCACGCCCACGAGGTCCTGCCCGAGCTGCTGGACCTGCTCGGGGTGCGCAGCCCGGTTCTCGTCGGGCACAGCGACGGCGGTTCCATGGCGCTGCTGTACGCCTCCGTGCGGCCCGTCGAGGCGGTCGTCGCCATGGGGCCGCACATGTACTTCGAGGACCAGAACCGGCTGGGCATCGAGGCGGCCCGGGCCTCCTACGAGGCCGGTCCGCTGGCCAGGAAGCTGGGGTTGGTGCACGACGACCCGCGCTCGGTCTTCGAGAGCTGGAGCGGGGTGTGGCTCTCCCCCGAGTTCCGCGACTGGACCATCGAGGACGACCTCGACGTGACCGCGCCCGTCCTCATGATCCAGGGCGACCGGGACGAGTACGGCACCCTCGACCAGCTCGACGCCGTCGAGCGCTCGGTCTCCGGCGTGGTGCGGCGGCTGGTGCCCGAGGGATGCGACCACTACCCCCATCTCGTCTGCCCCGACCTCGTCGCCGACACCACCCGTTCCTTCCTCGTCGAGTACGGACTCGGCGCCCGACCCGTGGAGACGCTCTCGTGACGACCGTGACCGACACCCCACGGCTGGACTCCCTCCTGGCCCGGTCCGCGACGGCGCACCCCGACCGCCCCGCGCTCGTCGCGGGCAGCGAGAGCTGGACGTACGCCGAACTGGAGCGTGCTGTCGGCGAGTTGGCCCATGAGCTCGCCGCCGTCGGCGCGGGGCCGGGCGTACGGATCGGGGTGTACGCCGCCAAGGGCCCGGCGACGGTGATCGCCCTCTACGCCGCGCTGCGCGCGGGCGCCGTCGTCGCCCCGCTCGACGTCGCCGATCCGCCGGCCCGTACCGCGCGGATGGCCCGCAACGCCGGTCTTTCCCTGCTGCTCACCACGGACCGGTCCCTCACCACGTGCCGACGGGCCGTCGAGGAGGCGGGCGAGAGCAGCGGCACACCCGCCGAGGGGCCGCTGGCGCACGGGCTGAACTGGCTGCGGGTCGCCGCCCCGGCGGCCCCCGCACCACTGCCCCCGCCCACGGACCAGGGCGGCTACATCCTCTTCACCTCCGGCAGCACCGGCTGGCCCAAGGGCGTTCTGCTCTCGCACACCAACGTCGCGCACTACGCGCTCTGGGCCGCCCGGGAGTTCGGCCTCACCGAGACCGACCGCATCGGCTCACAGGCCGCGCTCACCTTCGACCTCACCACCTTCGACCTCTTCAGCGCGGCGGCGGTGGGCGCCTGCACCGTGCTCATGCCGGACCTGCTGCGCGCCTTCCCGCGCGACGTCGTCGGCTGGCTCCACGAACAGCGCGTCACCGCCTTCGTCGCGGTGCCCTCGCTCTACCACGGCATGCTCCAGCAGGGCGGCTTCGCCGAAGCCGTACCGCCGTCGCTGCGGGTGGCCGCCTTCGGTGGCGAACCCTTCGCCCCGCACCTGCTGGAGCGCTACCTGGAACTCCTGGGCGACGTGCCCTTCTACAACCTCTACGGGCCCACCGAGACCAACGCGTGCACCTACTTCCGCATGCCGCCCGACTGGACCGCGGACCAGGAGCTGACCATCGGCCGGGGCATCGGCGGCGTCGACATCGAGGTGCTCGACGACGAGGGCCGGCCCACCGACGGCGAAGGCGAGATCCACATCGCCGGACCCACCGTCTTCCAGGGATATCTGCAGGGCGGCGCGCTTCGGGACCCCACGGTCACCGCGACCTTCCGCGACGGCACCACCCGGCGCGCGTACGCCAGCGGCGACATCGGCCGGATCACCGCGGACGGCCGTGTCTTCCTGCGCGGCCGTCGCGACTCCCAGGTCAAGCGGCGCGGCCACCGCATCGATCTGCTCGACGTCGAGAGCGCCGTGCTCGACCTGCCGCAGGTCGCCACCGCCGCCGTCGTCGCCAAGGACGCCCCGCACACCGGTGAGATCTGGGCGTACGCCCAGACCGCCGCGACCGAGCGGGACGTACTGGCGGAGCTGCGCGCGGTGCTGCCCAAGCGGATGCTGCCCGACCGGGTGATCCCCGTCGCGGCCCTGCCCACCCTCACCAGCGGCAAGGTCGACCGCCGCGCCCTCAGCGGCGATGCCGCCGCACCGACCGTCACACCCGCCACCACCGAGGAGAGCCTGATATGACCACCGCGAACCCCGCCGTGTCGCCCGTAACGCCCGTGTCCCGGGACATGAACAGCGTCGAAGACCTCTGCGTCCTCATCAGCAGCAAGATCACCTGGGGCCGGGGCGAGACGCCCGCGCGGCTCGCCCCCGACACCCCGCTCCTCGAACAGGGCCTGCTGGACTCGCTGGCCATCATGGAGATCGTCGCGGCGCTGGACAAGGAGGCCGGGATCGCGCTGCCCGACACCGAGATCGTGGCGGCCAACTTCCGCACCCCCCAGGCCCTCTGGTCCGCGGTCGAGGTCCACCGGGCCGCCGGCGGAGCGGGCGCGTGAGTGCCCCCGCCGACCTGCTGCTGCGCACCGGACCGAAGGCGGCCGAGGAGGTCGTCGACACCTACCGCGAACTGGCCGGGCCGGTCGTGGAGAAGGTGCGCGACGCGGACTTCCGTACGCAATGGCAGGCGATGGCCGACCTCGGTGTGCTGCGCCTGGCGGCGGCCGACGACACCGGTCCCGGACCGGTCACCCGCTCCCTGGCCATGATCGAGGGCATCGGGCTGGCCGGCGCGGACCCGGGCATCTGCTACGCGCTGGCCTCCCAGGTGTTCGGCATGCAGTTCCCGCTGCGTGCCGCTCTCGCCGAGGACGCGTGGCGGGCGATCGCAGAGGTGCAGGACGGTGGCACGCTCCTGTGCCACGCGCTGACCGAGCGCTCGGGCGGCAGCGACCCGTTCTCGATGCGGACGCGTGCCCGGCGCGAGGGCGATGTCTTCGTCCTCGACGGCGCCAAGACGTTCATCACGGCCGCGCCGGTCGCCGACCGGGCCATCGTCTTCGCCCGCACCGGCGAGGGACGCTCGCCGTTCGCCTTGTCGGCCTTCCTCTTCCCGCTCGACATCCCTGGTGTGGTCCGGGCCGAGTCCTTCACCAAGACGGCGCTGCCGAGTGTTCCCATGGGCGAGCTGGTCTTCGAAGGCGCCCGGCTGCCCGCGGGCTCCCTGATCGGGGACGAGGGGTCCGGGCTGGCGGTGATGGCCTCCACCACCGCCTGGGAGCGGGCCGTCATCCTCGGGTACGCCCTCGGCCCCATGCGCCGCACCCTGCGGCGCATCGTCGAATGGGCCGCCGGCCGCGACCACTTCGGGCGCCGGATGGGGGCGAGCCATCAAGTGGCGTCCCGTGTCAGCGAGATGGCACTCGCCCTGCACCGCTCCCGAGTGCAGCTGTACGCGATGGCCGCCCTGCTGGACGCGGGCACCCCCGCCCGGCAGCTGGCGGCGGAGGCGGCACTGACCAAGATCTCCGTCTCCGAGGACTACGTGCGCCTCACCGAACACGCCACCGCGCTGTCGGGCGTACGTGCCTTCATCGCCGACTCCGAACTCCCCGCCGACCTGCACAGCCCGATGGCCGCGCTGACCTACGCGGGCCCCAACGACCTGCTGCGGGTGGGTATCGCCCGTCAATTCGGCCTCCCGGTCGAGAACTGACCCGAAGGACATCGATGACGCTGCCGACACACATGGACGACATCCTCAAGCTCGCCGAGGAGACCGGCGCGGCCCTCGCGCCACTGGCCGCCGGGGTGGACGCCGGACTGACCGACGGCCAGGAGACCTACCGGATCCTGCGCGACGCCGGGCTGCTCGGGCTGCTCCTGCCGCGCGAGGCCGGCGGCGCGGGCCTCGGCTACGGCGGGTACTCCCGCGTACTGGCCGTACTGGGCGCCCACAACGGCGCCGCCGCGCTCGGCTTCAACATGCACAACGTCGTGATGGGGGCGCTCGCGGACGCGGCGGCCACCCCGCTGCCGCCCGCCGCCGACCGGTTCCGGTCCTGGATGAACGACGAGGTGGTGCGCGGCCGCAAGCTGTTCGCGTCCGCCACCTCGGAGACCGGTCGCGGCGCCAAACTCCGCGGGGTGCGGACCAGCTACACCCTGAGCGAGGACCGCGAGACCTACGTCATCACCGGTGAGAAGTCCTTCGTCTCCCTGGCGCGCATCGCCGACTACTACGTCGTGGCGGCGCGCGCCGAGGGCACCGAGGGAAGCAGCGAGGTCTCGCACTTCGTCGTCGCCGCCGACGACCCGGGGATCACCTTCGGCACGGTGCACAGCATGTCCGCGATGAACGGCACCAGCACGGCCACGATGACCCTGGACCACGTGCCCGTGCCGCGCTCCCGGCTCTACCTCGGCGTCGAGGGCATGTCGCTGTTCAAGCTCGTCCGCGAACCGCACTGGATGATCGCCGGGTACACCGGCGCCTATCTCGGCATCGCCGAGGCCGTCTACCGCTGCACCGCCGACTACGTGGCAGCCTCCGACGCGCGCGCCGGATCCCCGGTGCTCCAGCAGGACCTGGGGCGGATGTCCGCCCGGCTGCGGGCCGCCCGGGCGCTGGTGCACGAGGCGGGCGACCTCGTCGACGCCGAACGCGGCAGCATGGAGGCCAACGCCATGGTGCACGCCGCCAAGTACATCGTCGGCGAGGTGGGCCCCGAGCTCGCCCACGACGCCCTGCGGATCTGCGGCTCGGCGGCGGTCAGCCGCTCCCAGCCGCTGGAACGGCTCATCCGCGAGGTGTCGTTCTCCTCCGTCATGCCCGCCAAGCCGCACGAATGCCTGGAGTACCTCGGCAAGGCGGCGGTCGGGGTCAACCTCTACGACGCGCGGGCCTTCGCGTGGTGAGCCCCCTCGCGGGCACCGCCCCCGTGACCCCGGACGCCTTCCGCGCCGTGATGGGCGCCCATCCCGGCGGTGTCTCCGTCGTCACCTCGGCGGACGGGTCCGGGCAGCCCTACGGGTTCGCGTGCACGGCCGTGTGCTCGGTGTCCCTCGATCCCCCGCTGCTGCTGGTGTGCGCGGCGAACACCGGCAGCACCCTGCCCGTCCTCGCCGCACGGGGCGCCTTCGTCGTCAACTTCCTGCACGGGACCGGGCGGCGGGCGGCGGAGGCCTTCGCGAGCCGCACCGCCGGCCGCTTCTCCAAGGTCCCCTGGGAGCCCGCCCCCGCGACGGGGCTGCCGGCCCTGCGCGAGGACTCCCACGCCCTCGCGGAGTGCCGCGTCGAACGGCTCGTACCGGCCGGTGACCACACCATCGTGATCGGTGAGGTGCTGCGGACGGAGACCGCGAACGACACGACGGCCTCCGACGGGAGCACCGCGGCGCCGCTGTTGTACGGCATGCGCCGGTACGTCACCTGGCCCCTCTGAACGGCCTTCGGGCCCTCATCACCACTCCCGACAAGGAAAGTCGAGTTCCCCATGGACCGCACCCTCATGAAGTCGAAGATCCACCGCGCCACCGTCACCCAGGCCGATCTGCACTACGTCGGTTCGCTGACGATCGCGGCCGATCTCATGGCGGCCGCCGATCTGCTGCCGGGCGAGAAGGTGGACATCGTCGACATCGAGAACGGCTCCCGGCTGTCCACGTACGTCATCGAGGGGCCGAGCGGCTCCGGCGTCATCGGCATCAACGGCGCCGCGGCACGGCTGATCAGCCCCGGTGACCGCGTCATCATCATCGCCTACGCCGCCATGAAGGACGAGGAGGCCCGCTCCTTCGTACCCAGTGTCGTCTTCGTCGACGAGCACAACGCCGTCGTCGAACTCGGCGGCGACCCGGCCGCCGTTCCCGCGGACTCCGGGCTCAAGCGCGGCGACCTCGTCGCCGGCTGACCCGCGGCGCGAACCCCCCTACGAACCGAGGAGAACCATGCTTCTGCACCAGCGGCAGGTGGAGCAGTACCACAGGGACGGCTTCCTGGTGATGGAGTCCCTGCTGGACCAGCGGGAAGTGGAGCGGCTGCGCGAGTCGTTCGCGCGTGACTGCGAGGTACCCGGCCCGCACCTGGTCGTCGAGGACGACAGCGCGGAGGTACGCGCGGTCTACGCCTCGCACCACCGGCAGCCGGAGTTCGCCGGGCTCGTTCGCGACGCCCGGGTGCTCGGCCCCGTCCAGCAGCTGCTCACCGACGACGTGTACGTCTACCAGTTCAAAATCAACGCCAAGCCCGCCTTCGGCGGCGAGCGGTGGGCGTGGCACCAGGACTATCTGGCATGGCGGATCGCCGACGGGCTGCCCGCGCCGCGGCAGGTCAACATCGGGGTGTTCCTCGACGACGTCACGGAGTTCAACGGCCCGGTCATCTTCGTACCCGGTTCCCACCGGGGCGGCCTCGTGCGCGAGAGCCGCAAGGCCGACGCCAAGTCGGAGCAGCACCTCGATCCGGACGACATCTCGCTGACGCCCCGGCAGCTCGCCGAGCACGTCGACCGGCACGGCATGACCAGCCCCAAGGGTCCCGCGGGATCCGTGGTCTTCTTCTCGCCCGAGATCGTGCACGGGTCGGCGCCCAACATGTCGCCCTTCGCCCGGCGGCTGCTCATCGCGACCTACAACGACGTCACCAACCTGCCCGAGGCGCCGGGCGGTCAGCGGCCGGAGTACGTGGTGTGCCGCGACACCGAACCGCTGCGCCCCCTGTCCGCGCCGTTCCTCGACACGCTCCGGACGGTGACCGCGTGACCGGCGTGCGGACCGGTCGCGCCGTCGTCCTGGAGGAGTTCGGCCGGCCCCTCTCGCTGCGCGAGTTCGCCATCCCGCCGGCCCCCGACGGCGGCATGATCGTGGCCTGTGGGCACGGCGGGGTCTGCGGTACCGATCTGCATCTGTGCCAGGGACATCTCGCCATCCCCACCCCGCTGGTGCTCGGTCACGAGGGGCTCGGCGTGGTGCGCGAGCTGGGGCCGGGCACCCACCGGGACGCCACCGGCGCGGAACTCGCCGCCGGGGACGCGGTGATGTGGGCCTCCTCCATCGCCTGCGGTGTCTGTCCGCCGTGCCGGCTGCACCGCGAACCGACGCTGTGCGAGAACCGCCGCACGTACGGCGTCAACCGGTCGCTGAACGACGGCCCCGAGCTGGCCGGTTCCTGGGCCGACCACATCGTGCTGCACCCCGGTACGACCGTGGTCAAGGCGGCCGAGGGCGTCGATCCGCTCGCCGCCATGTCCCTGGCCTGCGCGGGCCCCACCGTGGTGCACGCCCTGTGCGAGCGCCGGCCCGTACGGCTCGGTGAGGTCGTGGTGGTCCAGGGCAGCGGGCCCGTCGGACTGGCCGCGGCGGCCTTCGCCCAGCTCGCCGGGGCGGCGAAGGTCATCCTCGTCGGCGGTCCCGCCGAACGGCTGGAGCGCGCGGCCCGGGCGGGCATCGGCGACGTACATCTGGACATCGCCGACGCCGACGAACCCGAACGCGTCCTCGCCGAGGTGCGTGCCGCCACCGGCGGGGCGGGGGCGGACCTCGTCATCGAGTGCGCGGGTGTTCCGGCGGCCGTGGCACAGGGCCTCACCCTGGCCCGCCGGGGCGGGTCCTATCTGGTCATCGGCCAGTACACGGACGCGGGTGACACCCTGATCAACCCGCATCAGATCGTCCATCGCCAGCTCGACGTCATCGGCTCCTGGGCGTTCACCGGAGCCCACCTCGTCGAGTACGTGCGACTGCTGCCGGCGCTCACGGCCCGCTTCGACCTCGCGAGCCTGGTGACGTCGTTCCCGCTGGAGCGGCACGCGGACGCGCTGGCCGCCGTCGCCGACGGGTCGGTGATGAAGGCGGTCCTGACGAGCTGAGCCCGCGACCCGCGACGTGAGAGCCGCCCGGCGACGGGCGGCTCTCACCCGTGCCCGGTGAGCGTGCGGAGCCCGGCCCCGGTGGTCCGGTCGTCGGGCAGGTAGGCCAGGAAGTGATGGCCGGGCTCCTCGACCGCCGCCAGCTTGACGTAGCGCAGCCGCAGATCACCCGCCGTGGGGTGCCGGAAGTGCCGCACCGCGGGCTGGAAGTCGGCGATCGCCCGCTCCGCGTACCAGCGGGCCGCGTCGGGGTCGGCCATGAGTTCGCCCACGATCTCGGCGTACCGCCGGTCGTGGGGGTGCCGGGCGGCGTGCGCGCGGAACTGGCCGAGCAGGCTCCGCGCCTCCGGCTCCCACTGGGCGAGCAATCGCCGGCTCGGCGGCCACCGGAACACCAGCCACAGGAGGTTGCGCTGCTTCGGCGCCAGCCGCGCCGGATCGGTGAGCAGCGCCGCGTAACCGGCGTTCCACGCCAGCAGGTCCCAGTGCGGGTCGATCACCACGGCCGGGTTCGGTGCCATCGCCTCCACCAGCGACAGCAGATTCCTCGACACCCATCCCGGTGAGGGCTCCTCCGTCGCCGTGTCCTCGACGAACGAGAGCACGTGCGCGGTCTCCGCCTCGTCCAGGCGCAGGGCGCGCGCCACCGAGCGCAGGACCTGTTCCGAGGTGCGGACCCTGCCTTGTTCCAGCCAGGCGTACCAGGAGTCGCTGATGCCGGCGAGTTCGGCCACTTCGCCGCGGCGCAGCCCGGGGGTGCGGCGGCGCGGTGATCCCGGCAGGCCCATCTCCGCGGGGGTGAGGCGTTCCCGGCGGGAGCGCAGGAAGGCGCCGAGCTCCTTGCGCGGGGTGTTCCGGTCCGTGCCCTCGCCGTTCCCGTTCCCCGGCATCCCGTCGGCTCCCCCGCCCGTCACGTCACCCGGCCCGCTGCCCGGCAGGCTGTGAGTGATGGTAATCGGCTGAGCGGGGAAGGGAGTCCGGCCGGGTGATGGGCTTGGTGTGTCCGGTTGAAGAGTTGAAGAAAGGACACCGTCCTCGTGACCACGACGACCGCTCCCACCGCCCCGCCGCCGACGGGCCTGCCGCCCGCTTCGTTACGGCTGCTGCGTGCGGCGGGGTTCATCAGCAACTTCGACCGTTTCTGCATCGCCCCGATGCTGGTGGTGATCGGGGCCCGGCTGGGGGTGCCGCTGCCGACCATGGTGCTCGCGGCGAGCGGCTACTACCTCTGCTACGGGCTGATGCAGCCGGTGTGGGGGCTCGCCAGCGACCGGGTGGGCCGGGTCGCCGTGATGCGGTTCTCGCTCGCGGGTGCGGCCCTGGCCGCGTTCGTGTCGGCGGCCGCCACGGACGCCACGATGCTGATCGTGGCCCGCGCCGTGGCCGGTGCCTTCTTCGCCGCGTCCATCGCGGCCTCGCTCACCTACGTGGGCGACACGGTGCCCGCCGAGGTCCGGCAGCGCCCGCTCAGTGAGCTGATGACGGCGTTCGCCCTGGGCACGGCGGTGGCCACCGTGGTGGCGGGGGCGCTGGCGCACTACGTCAGCTGGCGGCTGGTGTTCGCGCTGCCGGGCCTGTTCGCCGCGTACCTCGCGGTGGCCCTGCGGCGGCTGGCCGAGCCCGAGCGGGAGCCCACGCCTTCGCTGGTCGCCCCGATCCGGGTGGTGATGCGCTCGCGCTGGCAGTGGTACGTGATGGCCGTCGCCCTGCTCGAAGGGGCGGTGCTGCTGGGTTTCCTGACCTATCTGGCCCCGGCCCTGGAGTCCCGGGGGGTGCCGACCGCCCTGGCAGGTGCGGTGTCCGCGTTGTACGGGGTGGGGTCCATGGCAGCGGCTCAGCTGGTCAAGCGGCTGGTCGGCCGGTGGAGCCCCGCCATGATCATCCTGGTCGGCGGGGTACAGATGGCCGTGGCCTACGCGATCGCCGCGGTGAGCCTGTCCGTGCCCGCGCTGGTGGTGACGGCGCTGCTCCTGGGGGGCGGCTGGTCGTTCATGCACTCCACGGTCCAGTCCTGGGCGACGGTGCTCGCCCCGACGGCCCGGGCCACCGGTGTGGCGATGTTCGGCGTGGCCCTGTACGTCGGCAGCGCGCTCGCCAGCGGTCTCGCGGCGGGCGCGGCCGACCACCACGCGTACCGCGCCCTGTTTCTGATCGCCGCCGTGCTGACGGTCCCCCTGACCGTCGCCGCCGGCGTCGGGCGCGCCCGCTACCGCTGAGCCGCCGGACGGCGGATACGTCCGAGGTAACCGAAAGCAGCCGCGGCCCTGGTGGGTCGCGGCCTCTTTATCGCGCGTTTTCACCGTGACGAATGCCGCACACATGTCCAAGAAGGCGTGTCTTGCGTCACTGGCACGTGTCCGCGCAGCGCGGTAACCGGCTGGTAGGAAGCCGCTGGCCTGGAGGGTCTTACCGTGAGTAGCCGGTAAAAACAAGTTTTCGTAAACTCTTGACGATTACCTAGCGCGCCTCACACCATTCACCGCATGGACTTGTCAGACAGCCGGCGGAGCACCGGGGCGCGTCAGCGCCACGGAAGCGGTGCTCGGCCACGCCCTGGGGCGCAAGCTCCCCACGGCGGCCCTGTCTGCCACAGGGGAGGCACGACACACCCCGCAGGTGTTCGGCCTCTTCGCCCCTCGGGGCGCCGACGGCGCTTAGCCCATGGCGAGCGTCCTCACCACAAGAACTGATCAAGACATGGGACGAGAAGTCCGAATCCATCCCCCGGGGTGCTCGGCGCCTTCTTCCACGTCCTGATCACCCGGGCCTCGGGCAACCGGCACCCCCAAGATCATCGATGAGATATCGAAGAGCACCGGGACGCCCCGGCCCACCGGTCCATCCCTTCCGAACCCCTCGGGAAGCGGCGTCGCCAGCCGTCTCCCGGGCCCCGGGCCATCGTCGAGGCTGCCGCTCAGCGGTGCCGGGTGGTCGGCCGCTCAGGCCGCCCGTCCCCGCACACGGAGATCACCCCCGACGGCGTCGTACGGCCCGGTCCTGCTCCCCCCTCCAATGAAGGCGAAGACATACATGAGTGACCGCACCCTCACTGCGGCCGGCACCGAGCCCGATGTATCCGCCCCGACGACGACGTCCACACACGTCGACGCCGGAGACGCGGGCTACAGCAAGGACCTCAAGTCCCGCCACGTCAACATGATCGCGATCGGCGGAGCGATCGGCACCGGCCTCTTCCTCGGCGCCGGCGGCCGCCTCGCCAACGCGGGCCCCTCCCTCTTCATCGCGTACGCCGTCTGCGGCGTCTTCGCCTTCTTCGTCGTCCGGGCGCTCGGCGAGCTCGTGCTCTACCGCCCGTCCTCCGGCGCGTTCGTCTCCTACGCCCGTGAGTTCATGGGCGAGAAGGGCGCGTTCACCGCCGGCTGGCTGTACTTCCTCAACTGGGCGACCACCGGCATCGCCGACATCACCGCCGTCGCCACCTACACCCACTACTGGGGAATGTTCAGCGACATCCCGCAGTGGGTGCTCGCGCTGATCGCCCTCGCGATCGTCCTCACCGTGAACCTGATCTCGGTGAAGTACTTCGGCGAGATGGAGTTCTGGTTCGCGATCATCAAGGTCGGCGCGCTGGTCCTCTTCATGTTCATCGGCATCTTCCTGCTGGTCACCCAGCACGACGTCGGCGGCACCACCCCGGGCCTGGCCAACATCACCGACAACGGCGGTGTCTTCCCGACCGGTGTGATGCCCATGCTGATGGTCATCCAGGGTGTCGTCTTCGCCTACGCCTCGGTCGAGCTGTGCGGTGTCGCGGCGGGTGAGACCAAGAACCCCGAGAAGATCATGCCGAAGGCGATCAACTCGATCATGTGGCGTGTCGGTCTCTTCTACGTCGGCTCGGTCATCCTGCTGGCCCTGCTCCTGCCCTACACCGCCTTCACCGGCGACGAGAGCCCCTTCGTCACCGTCCTGGGCAAGATCGGCGTCCCGTACGCGGCCGGCGTGATGAACCTCGTGGTCCTCACCGCGGCGCTCTCCAGCCTCAACTCGGGTCTGTACTCGACCGGCCGGATCCTGCGCTCGATGGCCATGTCGGGCTCCGCTCCGAAGTTCACCGGCCTGATGAACAAGGGCCAGGTCCCCTACGGCGGCATCCTGCTCACCGCGTTCTTCTGTGTCCTCGGCGTCGGCCTCAACTTCGTCGTCCCCGAGAACGCCTTCGAGATCGTGCTGAACTTCGCCGCGATCGGCATCATCGGCACCTGGGGCATGATCATGCTCTGCTCGCTGCTCTTCTGGAAGCGCGCCAAGGAAGGCAAGCTCGCCCGCCCCTCCTACCAGCTGCCCTGGGCCCCGTACACCCAGATCATCACGCTGGTCTTCCTGGCGAGCGTGCTGGGTCTGATGGCGGCCGACGAGGGCGCCAGCCGCACCACCGTGCTGTGCCTGCCGCTCATCGCGGCAGCGCTGGTCGGCGGCTGGTTCGTCGTCCGCGGCAAGGTCGCCCGCGTCAAGCAGGAGACCGAGCTGCAGCAGGCCGGGGCCGAGAAGGCCTAGCCCCGACCGGCCACAGGGGTCCGCGCCCTCGCGCGTAGGCTCCCACGGCCCGTGAAAGCCACGAAGGCGCCCCTCCCCGGCACAGGCCGGGGAGGGGCGCCTTCGCCGTTGTGGCGCCCTCGCCCCTCGCCCCTGGGCCGTGGGTGAGGCCGTCAGGGCTCAGGGCGGCCTCCGCAGGCGCATCGACGAGCAGGCCTTTCCGGCGGAGGGAACGGGACCCGGAGAAGGCGAGGCCGTGATCACGCGGGTGCCCGTGAGCGGTGGCGCCGGGCGCGCGGTAAGCGGTGAGCCCGTCCGTCCCTCACGCCCGCGCCCCGAGCCTCCGGCTCGGTGGCCAACGCGCCGACGAGCCGTCACGGCCGGGGATGCCATGGCCACGGGCCGGGGAGCCAGAGGAGGTGCCGAGGGGCGGGTCGGCCGCGCGGGGCCCGGTTCACGACAGGGCCCGGCGCGGCAGGTCGCACGGCACGCTCCGGATCCACCGAAACCCGCGAGAGACAGGAACCGCCATGGCCATCATCGTCACGTTCAACGCCCCCGGCGCCGCCCAGGACCTCTACGACAAGTGCATCGAGCGCGTCACCGACGGACACGGCTTCACCAGCACGGACGATCTTCCGGTGCCCGGGCTGCTCGCGCACGCCTCCGGACCGGTCGAGGGAGGGTGGCGGGTCACCGACGTCTGGGAGTCCTCCGAGGCGTTCGAGACCTTCGCCACCGTGCTCGGTCCGATCCTGGCCGACCTCGGATACGGCGATCTGCGCCCCGAAGTCACTCCGGCCCACAACGTCGTCATCAGGTGACGCGCGCGCCGGCTCCGTTCCTCGGGCCGGCGCGAACACCGTGGCACTTCGCGCGCCCCGGCTTGCCGTCACATGGGCGGGACGAGGGTGAAGTAGCGGTCGAGCACGGCCTGGTCGCCGTTCACCTCCAGCCGGTCCACGGGGATCCGGTGCCAGAGGAACAACATCAGGTCCGACGCCGTACCCGCCAGCTCGACGTCGCAGGGGCCGGTACCGTCGTCGAGCCGGACGTCGTCGCCGTCGAAGCCCACCGTCCACGCGTGGGCGCCGTCGGTGCGCCGGAACCGGAACCGTTCACCCGAACCGGGCGGGGCCACTCCCGTGGCCCGCCGGGCCGGCACCATGACCTCGAAGGTCTGGCCCACCGCGTCCGCCGCGAGCTCGGACGCGACCGGCCCGGCCGCTCCGATCGCGTTCTCGGCGTCCCAGCGGTGCACGGCCGCCTCGATCGCCTGGACCCGCAGCCAGAAGCCGACGGTCTGCTCCCGCGACCAGGTCCACACCGGCTCCCCCGGACCGCTGCTCCTGAACTGTGCCTCCAGCGCCGAGGCCCCGTCGCCGAACCAGTCGATCATGCTCACCGGAACCGGGCCACGGTCGGGTGAGGTGTGCTCCAGTGCCGTCGGCCAGCCCGGGCGGTCGGCGGGGAGTTCGAGGGTGCTGAGGTCCGTGCCGTCCAGCGGCTCGCGACGCCGTTCCCTGATGACGCGGGCCACGGTCCTGTGCACCGCGCCCAGATGCCCGACCAGCTCGGACACCGACCAGCCGGGGCAGGAGGGGACCAGAGGGGCGACATCGGCTTCGGCCGCCCGGCGGGCCGCTGCCTCGAAGGCCACGACCTCGCGCCGGAAATGAGGGATGTAGTCCATGGGCCCACTCTGCCCTTCACCTGCCCCTGCCGGGGGTGTGCCGACGCGGCCGGCCCCTCCGGGCCCCGCTCCACAGCCGAGCGGGGCCCGGAGGGCGAAGGGTTTCAGCAGCTCATCGCCCAGGTGTGGGAATCGCCGTTGTCGTTGGCCGCTCCGTCGTAACCGACCTCTTGCCCCGGGGCCAGGCAGATCGTCATGTGCCCGCCCTGGTGCGCCCCCGAGTACACCTTCACGTGGTCCTTGATCCCCGGCCCCGAAATGCCGTGGTTCGCCCACGACGAGTCCTCGTCGGCGATGTAGCTCTCCCACCAGCCGTCGTCACCGGACCAGTTGGCGCGCTGCCCGCTGTAATTGGCGTCGGTCCACGCGCCTGTGGTGTCGCGAACCCCCGTACGTCGTGACCGGGGCGCTGCCACCATGAATTCCCGACGGCGGGCCCACCATTTCGGCGTGTCACTCGAAGGGAACCTTTCCCGAAAGGAGGGCCGGATTCGAGGACGGCCGACTCCGGGTGCGACGCCGGGCTCCGCTCGCCGAAGTCCCCTCCTAGGGCCGGCCGTTCCAGAACGCGAGCAGTCCGGCCGCCACTTCCTCGGGACGGTGAACGTTCGGCGAATGACCGGCACCGGGAATCGAGAGCAGCACCGCGGACAGGCGCTCGGCCATGTCCGACAGTCGGGAGGGGTCCCAGGTGGCGTCCGGGGATCCGGAGATGACCATCTTGGGCACGGCGATGCGCGCCAACTCCTCGGTCCGGTCGGGTTCTTCGATCATCTGCACCCCCGCGGCACGCAGTTGGTCGGGAACGTTGTTGAGCCAACGCCGGCGCATGAACTCGGCGGCCTTCGCGGGGACGCCGTCCGCTTCCGACCGGCCGATGAACTCCCAGATGTCTTCCATGCTCACGCTGCCGAGTGCCGTGATCAGCATGCGCAGTCGTTCCCGCTGCTGCTCGGACACGGCGGCGGGGCCGCTGTTCATCACCGTCAGCGAGGCCCAGGGAACAGCCCCCCGCGCAGCCGCGTCGAGGACCGCGGCGCGCGCCACGAGCCCCCCGTAGGAGTGCCCCACCAGGTGTGTGGGGCCTTCGCCCAGGGCTTCGGTGACGGCGATGACGTCCCGGGCCACCTCCGTCTGTCCGTACGGGGCTGCCTCCCTGGGCCCCCCGGTCTCGTGCTGACCGCGCCCGTCCATGGCCACCACACGCAGCCCCGCCGCCGCCAATGGCTCCAGCAACGGGATGAAGTCCTCCTTGCTGCCGGTGAATCCGGGCACCAGCAGGGCGGTGGCCCTCGAGGCGTCTCCGTGCGGAGGCGCCTCGATGACCGCGAAGCTTCCGCGGCTGGTCCGGAGTCTGTGCGCATGCACCGCCACGGGCAGGTCGACCGTCAGGAGCTGACTCATGGCGGGGATGGTACGACAGCACGTGACGACGTCCCGACGCGAACCCATGGCACGTTGCCCGGATGACGGAAAGACGCTACGGGGGCGGAGGCAGGTGGCGGGCGGGGTCCTTCAAATGCCATCCGCCCGCGCTGCCGCCCAGCTTCCAGACCGTCTTCTCCCGGTCACGCTGCCGCTGCCTGCGTGTCTCCCAGCTCAGGGCGCTGCGGCCGTAGATCTCTTGGGACAGTTGGTTGACGTCGTCCTCGATGTGCTGAAGGTGTACCCCGATCCGCTGAATCGCCTGGTTGCTGTCCCGCAGCCAGAGGACGGCGAGCCCCATGATCATCACTGCGAGGTACAGCTTCCAGCTGCCGAGGGCGAATCCACTGCCCGTGGACAGCAGCGCCGAGATCACACCGGCGAAACCCGCGATCTGCTGCCGGGCGTTGACGCGTTGGGTCACCTCGGCCCGCAGTGATTCGTACTCCTTCATGCGCAGCGCGATGATCTCTTCCTTCGGATGACGCGAGCTTCCCTCTGTCACGCTCCCCCTTCCGCTCACCTCCCCCTTGCCCCGCCCGCGACGGGGTCGAAACCGCGGGGGCACCGGGCGAACCGGTCACCACCGGCCGGAGAGCGGGCAGCAACCGTCGGCCCCACCGGCTCGTTGGTCCGGCTGTCATGACAATGTCCACGTCGCCATGGAGCCCGATCCGCGACGCGCTCGCGGCCGCGGCCAGGTCGCGGGCGCCCCGCGCGCTGTTGCTCGCGGCCTTCACCGCGACCTGCGCGTTCCTGCCCCCCGCCCCGCCTCCCGCCACGGATCCGCCCCGGGTGGCCGGGGTACGCCCGATCCATGCGCTGAACGACGCCTTCACCCGGTACGCCGAACACGCCCGCTCACCGCACCACTGGACCGGCGGGGACAGCACCTACTCCGTACCGACGCCCGCCGGTCAACTGTGGATCTTCTCCGACACCTTCCTCGGCACCGTACGGCCCGACGGCTCGCGCCCTCCCACCACCGAAGACGGCGGACCGACGCCCTTCGTCCACAACAGTTTCGTGCTGTGGAGGGCCGACGGCCCCCGCACGGTCACCGGACGGGACGCCTCCGGCCGTGTCGCGTCCCTGGTGTCCGGCCGCGGTCACTGGTACTGGGCCCGGGCCGGTGTCCCCGACGGCCACGGCGTCGCGGTCGTCTACGCGCGCTACGCCCGTACCGGGCCCGGTTCGCTCGACGTGGCCTGGCGGGGAAACGTCCTGGCCAGGTTCGGCCGGGGCCGGCTCGCCCGGCCGCGGTCGGTCACCCCGCTGCCGTCCGCGACCCGTACGGCGTGGGGGGCGTGGCTGGACCGGCAGCGGCACCACACCTACATCTACGGCACCGAGAAAGCCCCCTCCGGCGGCTACCACCTCCGCCTGGCCCGAGTCGCCGGGTCCGACCTGCGCCGCCCCTGGCAGTACCGGACCGCCCACGGCACCTGGTCCCCCCACGAGTCCCGCTCCGCCCGGCTGACCGGTCCCGGCGGGACGCCGCTGCGCACCGCGGACGAGCTGAGCGTGGTCCGCCACGGCCGTTGGTACGCCTTGCTCACGCAGCGGGCGGACCAGCCGTTCAGCGCGGAACTCCAGCTCGCCTGGTCCCGCTCCCCCGGCGGCCCGTTCAGCACACCCCGCACGGTCTACACGGCACCCGAGTCAGGACCGCACGGCACCTACCACAACCAGAACGTCTACGCCTACAACGCCCACGAACACCCGGAGCTCGCGTCCCACGGCGAGCTCGTCGTCTCGTACAACGTCAACAGTCTCAACCCCCGTGACGTCATCGACCGCGCGGACATCTACCGGCCCCGCTTCCTCCGCATCGCCCTGACACCGGCTTCTCCCTAGACCGCTACCGGCCGACTTGTGGGCGGCATCGCGCCTCCATCCGTAAATGTCCCGGACGCAGAAACCAATGGGCTCCCCGCGACGTCTCCCAGACTGTCCCCGCTCGCGCCCCGGTGGGGGCCGATGCGCGAGGTTCTCGAGGGCCGATCGGCGGCCCGTACGAGGCCGTGGGGCACGTCGGCACGGAGAAAGGGCGGCAGTGGGCGATACAGGCAGGCCGGACGCGGTGGACGTACGGGCCGTTCCGCACGGGGACCGGGGAGCGAGTGTGCGTCCACGCGGGTCGGTGGACCTCCGAGGGCAGGCGGGCGCTCCGGCCGTGTTGTCCTACCCCGCGGGGGCCGTGGTGGTCGTCTCCGGTCTGCCCGGCAGCGGCAAGAGCACCCTGCTGCGCCGGTGGTCCGAGGCCGCGGCAGCCGTCGATCCCCGGGATGTCCACGTCGCGTGCCAGGCGCTGATGCCGGATCGTCTCCCGTACGCGGTGTACCGGCCCTGGGCGCGGTTGGAGCACGTCCGCCGGCTGCGCGCCGCGGTCCGCGCGGGAGGACCGCTGCTGGTGCACGACTGCGGCAGTCGGCCGTGGTTGCGCCGCTGGCTGGCCCGGTCCGCCGGGCGCCAGGGCCGCGAACTGCATCTGGTGCTGCTCGACGTCGGCGCCGCCGAGGCCCTCGCGGGGCAGCGGGCGCGGGGCCGCTGGGCTCCGGGCCGGGTCTTCGCCCGCCATCGGCGGAGGCTCGACCGGCTCCTGCTCGCGCTGTCCGCACCGGTCGGGACGGACCGGGGTGCGGTTCCCGAAGTGGTGGCTGAGGCGGTCTCGGTGGTGCTGCTCGACCGGACCTCGCGCGAGCGGGTGCGGGCGGTGGAGTTCGGCTCGGACGGCCACCGCCCGGAACGCCCCGAGCGGGCGTGCACGGCGGCGTGAGAGACACGTCCTCGGCACCCGGCCGGGGAAGTGATCGGCGCCCGCGACAATACCGTGGCCAACCGCCGTGCCCGCAGCCTACTGTGACGCCGTGGCGGCCACCGGAGCCTGTCGCACCGCCGGGAAGGATGAACTCATGTCGCCACGGCTGCCGTTCGGGGAAGCGCTACGGGCCGAACTGGGCAGCCCCCGGCGGCCTCGCCTGTTGGAGAGCAGCCCACGCTCACATGTGTGGCGCGTCGAGTTGGGCGGGGCGCGGGCCGTGGTCAAGCAGGCCGTCGAGGGTCCGGACGCCGCGGAGCGCCATGACCGCGAAGTGACCGCGCTACGGTTCGCCGCCCGTGCCGATCCGCCGGTGGCACCCGCGCTGCTCGGCACCGATCCCGTCGAGCGCGTACTGGTCCTGGAGCACATGGACCATCACCGCCCGCCCGGCGACTGGATCGTCGGCTACGCCGCGGCCCTGGCCCGGCTGCACGCGACGACCGGACCGCGGGACACCGGCGCGCTCCCCGCATGGTCGGGCCCGGGACAGCACGACACGGCCGCCTTCCTCCGGCTGGCCGAGACGCTCGAGGTCCCCGTGCCGTCCCATGCGCCCGACCAGCTCGACGACCTCGTGCACCGCCTCGGCGAGGCGCCCGGGTACGCATTGCTGCACGGCGATCCGTGTCCGGGCAACGATCTGCACACCGCCGACGGGATCCGGTTCATCGACTTCGAACAGGCCTCCCTCGGCAACGGCCTGATGGAGCTCGCCTACCTGCGCATCGGCTTCCCGACGTGCTGGTGCGCCACCACCGCCCCCGAACCGCTCCTCCGCCGCGCCGAGGCCGCCTACCACTCGGCGTGGCGCGCCGCGAGCGGCACCGGACCCCGCGGTGATCTCACCGACGCGTGCGCCGGCTGGCTGCTCCGGGGCGACGCGCTCGTCCAGCGGGCCCAGCGCGGAGCCACCGACCATCTGGCCCGGGTGACCGACCGGGACTGGGCGTGGGGCACCGCGACCGCCCGGCAGCGCCTGGCCCACCGGCTCGGTGTCGTCGCCCGGATGACCGCCGGCCGGGCCGACCTGAGCGGCCTGAGCCGACTCTGCGCGGACATGCGCCGGCGCATGCTCGCCCGTTGGCCGAAGCTCACGCCCTTGCCGGCACACCGCCCGTAGTGGGGCCGGCGGTCACGACGCCGTGCGGTGGATCACCAGGGCGTCGCGGCGAAATCCGCAGTCACAGCATGACCTACCCGACCGTCACGGCCCGCTTGGCGGCCCCTGCCGTGCTGAGCAGGCGGTGCAGGGATGCCTTCAGTTCGGCGACGAACGCGTCGCGGGTGGCCGACGGTACGAGGTCGAGCGACAGGTAGGGGTTGAGGTCCTCCAGCTCGACGAGGAGCAGGTCGCCGTCCGGGGTGCGGCAGGCGTCGACGCGCTGGATGCCGTGGTCGAGGGTGTTCCAGTCGATGAAGCGCTGCGCGAAGTCCAGATCGGCGGCGGTGGGCTCGTACGGTTCCAGCACCCACCGTTCCTCGGGCCGGGGCGCGTGGAGGGCGTACTGGAAGGCGTGGTCGATGAAGTAGAAGGAGACCTCGTAACGGAAGCGGATACGCGGCTGGACGAGCACGCCGCCGTACTCCAAGGTGTCCAGCCGGTCGCGGGGCACGATCTCCAGGCCTATGGAGTCCGCGCCGAGTTTCGGCTTGACCACGTACTCGTCCACCTGCGGCAGTCGGTCGATGTCCTGGTACCGGTCGATGGTGGGGATGACCGGATGTCCCGCCGCGCTCAGGTCGAGCAGGTACTGCTTGCCGGCCATGTCGGCCTTGCCCGTCAGTTCGTTGTGGACGAGGGTGCCGCTCCGGGCCGCGCGGTCGCGGAAGTCGTCGTACCGGTCCTGGTAGTGCAGCACCGGGCCGCTGTTGCGGACCACGACCGCGTCGAAGGAATCCATCAGCGCGGCGGCGTCCAACGGGTGGCACAGCGCGATGTCGAAGTCGTCACGCAGCCGCGAGGACAGGAAGATGTCCTCGTCGCAGTACCGCCGCCCCTTCGCCGGGTAGGCGAGGTCGGTGACGTACAGGACACGGGGCTGAGCGGGCGACACGGTGTTCTCCTGAAAGATCGGCTATCGGCCAATCTACCTTCGGCCGATTCCGCATCAGGGGCGTGGGGCGCCCCGAAGGAAACGGTGCAGCGCGGGTGTCCGTGTGGTGAGCGGGGACGGGCAGGCAGCGGCAGGTGTGCAGGCACGAGCCCGCACCTTCTCCCGCATTACGCCAATATGCGATGGTCTGACCGGCCAATGCAAGGTGTGCTCAAAAATTGTTGAGTTGAGTAGTATTCACCCAAATGTCGGTCAACTGCGTCGGCCTCTCGTTCGTTGGGGCAGCGTGATGTCATCCGAACCGCAGCAGCCCGTACCCGACGGCCATGACCGTCCCGGCGCCACCAGGGTCCTACGGGCCTCTTCATTTCCCGCCCGGTGGGCGGCAGCGTTGTCCGTCCGGTCCAGGCACCGCACGGTGAACGCCGGGGTGCAACGGCCGGACGGGCCGGCAGACTCGGACCTGCTGGAGGGGTATCTGGCCACGCTCGCCCGCCTCCAGGCCGATTTCCACAAGTCCTGGGAGGCGCTGCGGTGACAGCGGAAGAGTCGGCATATGGTGCGCACAGCACCGACGAGCACGCCCGGCGGTGCGGGCCGCCCTGCCATGCATGACCACAAGCCGCACGTTCCCCAACCGAGAGCGGCAAACGAGCAGCCCGTGCGAACCGCCGGATCCCTCCCGGGGGAACCACGCCATGCCGCCGTGGGAACAGAGGCCTTCTCCTTCGCCCCCGCACCCGATTACCCCCCTGTATGGCACGAAACAGAACCAGGCCAAGCGCCTCGCCAGGCCGGGCGCACGGCTGCCACACCACGGGCTGGGGGTGTGCACAGCCATCCCCGGCATCGCCGACGCCGCGGCTGGCAGCCCGGGGCGTCGCAGTGGACACGGCTGCTCAGTTCCACCCTGGCCGCGCTGACCGCGCTGATCGTGGCGGCGGCCAGCATGCTCGGCGGCGTGATCTCCTATCCGCTCCTGGAGAACCTGGCTGCCCCGTACGTGCCGCGCGGTCTGTGCCCCTGGTGGCCGCCCCTGGTCTACGGCCCCTGGCTGGCAGCCGCCTTGTCCATCCTGCGCGCCGCCGTACACCAGCGCCGCGCCGCACACTCCTGGGGCGTGCTCCTGCTCTTCTCCGGCCTCGCGGTAGCCCTGTGCGTCAGCCACACCCCCATGTCACTGCCGTCCCTGGGCGTCGCCGCCCTGCCACCCGTCACCGCGCTCGCCTGCTTCCACCAGATGACCCGTCAGATCACCCTTACCCGGCCGCCTCGCCGGGCCCGCCCCGCACACACGCGCAACCACTGAGCATCTTCAGAGCAGTCACCGACCGGATGACGTGGCGCTGCGGCAGAACGGGCGAGGCCCCAGGGCCTCAACTGCGGCCGTGGCGCCTGAACATCGCGTACATGCTGATGACGACGATCTCCAGACCGATCACGTCACCGATCAACTCCCCCGGGAAGACTCCGGGCGCGAACATGACGAGCGCCAACAACAAGGCGATCAGCAAGACATGCGGCGCGATCGCTATCCCGTTTCCCTGCGTGTCCTTCACAGCGCCTCCTTCTCGGGCTTCCCTCTTCATCCTGTCCGGACAGGATCAGCCTATCCATCCCGGAGCCGGGATTACGCTGGCGGGCATGGCGATGCAACGACATCAGGGGCGGCCCGACGTGAGTGGGGGTGACGAGGAGGACTCCTCGAACGGCGAGGGAGCCGACGGCTCGATGACGTTGCCGGTGCTGTGGGTGGTGCTGCTGCTCGGCGGCTTGTGGTGGGCCGTCGTCGCCGCTGGCACCGACGGGTACGACGCGGAACCGTGCGGGGACGGGCCGGGGGCCGGGGGTTGTGTCCGCGACATCGGCGGACAGGGCGACTTGAGCGAGCGCCTGATGCTGTGGGCCCTCGTACCCGCCGTGCTCGCCCACATGGCCGTTGCGTTGCGCCTGCGCCTCCCGCGCCGGGTGCTGGCGGTGGCCGCGGCGTTCTTGGTGATCGCGGCTTCCGTACTCGGCTGCCGGGTCCTGCAAGCGCACAAAGCAGCCGATGACGCGGTCGGCACGGGCATCGGTCCGTCCGGCCTCGCGGCACCCTCGTCGCGAGGCCGGACGGACCGGCAGCCAGGAACCCCGGACCGGGCTCAGGCGATGCCGCGGGCGAGCTCCGCGAGCGCCGACACCAGCGGGGCGCGCCGGTAGGGACCGACGTGCGGGGCCTTCACGGTGCGTACCGTGAAGCGGTTGCGCGGTGTCAGGGCGTCCGCCTCGGCGATCATCCGGTCCTGGAGCGCCGGGGGGATCATCCGGTCCTCGCTGAAGCGGATGTACGTCCGGGGGATCCGGCCCCAGGTCGCGGCGTCGACACGGGCGTCCGTCATGGCGATGCCCGCCGTCTCGTCCGGTTCGAGGGAATTGATCAGCGCCCGGAACGCCGCGTCCGGGTAATCGGCGGCCGTCGCCGCCTTGAGCTTCGCCAGGAAGTCCGGGTCGCCCGAACGCCAGTTGGCCCGGGTGATGCCGAGTCCGGGCGCCGCCGCGATGCCCGGGATCGTGAACGCCAGGCTGTCCTTGGCCTCCGGTGCCTTGAGGTAGTCCAGCAGGGTCGGCAGCTTCACGGGGCAGAAGGCCGCGACGTAGGCGATGCGGTCGAGCAGTTCGGGAACGGCGTTGCCCACCCGGTTGACGGTGAGTCCGCCCTGGCTCTGCCCTACCAGGATCACGGGGCCGTTCCGGCGCGCCCGTCGGACGACCTCCACCACATGGTCGGTGTAGTCGTCGAGGGTCACCTTGCCGAGCGGGGACGGTTCCGTCTTGAGCGCTTCGAGGTCCTGCGGCGCCTGGTAGGCGACCGGGAAGTAGGCGTCCGGGCCGTGGCCGGGCAGGTCGACCGCGAGGGTGCGGTGGCCCAGCAGTGTGAGCTCCCGCATGTAGGGTGCCCAGCCGCCTGCCGAGCTGTTCGCACCGTGGACGAATACGTAGGTCGGCGGCCGGTGCCCGCCGTGTCCGCCGCCGTTGGGTGCCGCGTTCGCGCCGGGGGCGGCGGCGAGCGCTCCCGCCGCCAGGGCGCCGGTCGCGGCAGCCGTTCGTAGGACACCGCGCCGTGTGTGGTCCGTCATGCCACGTTCCCTCTCATGGTCCTGAAATCATGTGAGTTACTGCCGAGATCGTCGCATGGGATCCTCTCGACGGGACGTCAGGGGCCCTCATGCGGACGGGCCCGCCATGTGGCCGAGTCGCCGGGCGCAGGGGTGACAGACACCGCCGCGGGACGCCGGGGTGTGCAGCAGCCCGTCCGCGGCCGGATGTCCGCAGACCACGCACGCGCGCTGCTTTTCCTGGCCGGGGGCGGTTCCGGCGGCCGGGCCGCCCGCATGAAGCGGGTCGTACACCGCGGTGACGCCGAGGGCCGAACCCGTGGAAAGCGTCGCACCCGCCCCCACCAGACCGCGCCGGTTGAGCATGAGGTCCATTCCCGTGAATTCGGTGAGGATCGCGGCGGTCCGCTCCGGCGCCCAGGGCAGTCCGTCCGGGGACTGTGTCCTGGCCCCACGCCCCCGCCGGGCGAACCCGAGGTCCTCAATGGTCACGACACGACCGAGGCGCTCGGTGAACAGGGCGGCCAGCACCTTGGGCACGGGATCGCGCGGGGACTCCCCCATGTCGATCCAGCGCCGCACCCGTGCGGTGTCGGTCGCCAACTGCGGATGTCCCATCACGGCCGCCTGCCGGTTCACGAGTCTCGCCAACTCGCCCTTGGTCCAGCCGCTCAGACCGAACAGATCCGCGAGCCGGGTGTTGGCACCCCGGGACTGCGGGCGAGGGGCCTCGTCCAGATACGACACGGTCCAGACCGGGGTCTCGGAAGCCGCGGCCAGGTGGACCTCCTCCGTCCAGGCCTCCTCCCACTGCCGGTACACCTCGTCGAGCAACTTCGCCGCGTCGCCGCCACGGACACGTCGCACCAACGCCTCGGCCACCGCGACGACTTGGTCCCGTTGCTGGATCACCGGGCTCGCGAACACACCGTGCACGACGGACCGGGAGTACCGCTCGGGCATTTCCCGGAGGATCGTCCCGACCGATGGCGCTCCCGCCTTCAGATGCAGCTCGTGCAGCTTGCGCTTGAGCCGACGGCGCGCGCCGGACGGCAGTTCCGGCATCGTTAAGTGGCCCGCTCGTCCCACGACTCGCTCTCCCATCGACCCGTTCTCAACCGTTCGCAGCCGTTCGCGGCTGTCCCGGATCATCCCAGTCCGGCCGCCGTCGCGCCGGGGATGTCCACAACCGATCGCAGGCGACCGCCGGGCCGGGGAGGGCCCGGAACCTGGGCCGCATGCATCGACTGCCCGACTTCCTCCTGCACGACGTCCTCGGCGACTACCTCGCGGCGCTGCTCGGCGCTCTGACCGTGTGGGGGTTGCGCCGGATCCGCGCGTGGCGACGGGACGGTGAGGAACGCGCCGATGGCGAAGAGGGCGGACCCGGGCACGGGTGTGGACGGTGATGTTGAATGCCGGGATGACCGACATCCAGGTACTCAGTGTCTTCGGCGGGCCCGGCGGCCGGGGCGGCAACACGCTCGGTGTCGTACGCGACGGCGCCGCCGTGCGCGGCGACGGGAGCCGACGGGAGCTCGCGGCCGAACTCGGTTACAGCGAGACCGTGTTCATCGACGACGCCGAGCGCGGGGTGGTCGACATCTGGACGCCGTCCGCCCGGCTCCCGTTCGCCGGACATCCGCTCATCGGTGTGGCGTGGCTGCTGGGCGCCGGTGTTCTCCGCCCGCCCGCCGGTGAGGTACCCGTCCGCCGGGACGGGGACCTCACGTGGGTGCGCGGGCGCGCCGAGTGGGCGTCGGGCCGGCGCACCGAGCGGTTCGCCTCGCCGGCCGAGGTCGAGGCGCTGCCCGCGCCGCCCGGGGGTGAGGGGTGGCTCTACGCGTGGGCGTGGCTCGACGAGGGCGCGGGGCGGGTTCGCGCCCGCGCCTTCCCGCGCCGCGGTGACGGCGTCGTCGAGGACGAGGCGACGGGCGCGGCCGCGATGGTGCTCACCCACGAGCAGGGCCGCGCCCTGGACATCCGTCAGGGCAGCGGCTCACAGATCCTGACCCTCCCCCGCCCCGACGGCACCATCGAGGTCGGGGGCCGGGCCAGGCAGGTGGTTTCCCGGTCAGGCGGCGCGCTCGGCTGACGGAGCGCCGAACCACTTGGGCAGACGGGTGAGCAGGTCCGCCTGATCGTCGCCGACCCAGACCACGTGGCCGTCCGGGCGCAGCAGCACGGCGGGGACGTCCAGTTCCTCGCTGACGTCGACGACGTGGTCGACCCGGTCCGCCCAGCCCTCCACCGAGAGCCGGCCGGTCTGGTCGAGCAGCAGCCCACGGCCGCCGCGCATCAGCTCGTAGAGACGACCCTGCTTCAGCTGCACGTCCCGCAGCCGCCGGCCGACCAGTTCGTGCCCCTCGCCGAAGTCGTAGCGGACCCCGACCGCAGTGATCATCTCGGTCACGTACCGGTTCACGACCTCGAATTCCAACAGCTCCGAGAACAGCTCCTTCAACGCCATCGCACCGGCGTCGGTCCTCAGCAGCACGCTCTGCGCGCGGGTGTTGAGCACGACGCGGGCGCCCACCGGGTGCCGTTCGGCGTGGTAGCTGTCCAGCAGGCCTTCCGGCGCCCAGCCGCCCACCTCGGCGGCCAGCTTCCAGCCGAGGTTGAACGCGTCCTGCACGCCGAGGTTGAGCCCCTGCCCGCCGACCGGCGGGTGGATGTGCGCCGCGTCGCCGGCCAGCAGCACCCGCCCGACCCGGTAGCGCTCGGCCTGCCGGGTGGCGTCGCCGAACCGGGACAGCCAGCGCGGCGAGTGCACGCCGAAGTCGGTGCCCGCGACCTCCCGCAGCCGCTGCTTGAACTCCTCGAGGGTCGGTGCGGCACGCTCCTCGGCCACCCCGTCGGCGGGCACGATGACGCGGTACGTCGTCCCGTCCGGGTTGGGGACGACGCCGAACCGTACGTAGGTCTTGCTGATCTCGGCCGCCACGGCGGCCACCGTCGCCGGGTCCTCGGTCACCTCCATGTCGCCCAGCAGCGTCTCGACCGTGGGGGGCTCACCGGGGAAGCCGACGCCGAGCAGCTTGCGCACCGCGCTGCGGCCGCCGTCGCAGCCGACGACGTAGCGCGAGCGCAGCTGCGTGCCGTCCGCCAGCTCGACGCTCACCCCGTCCTCGTCCTGGCTCAGCCCGACCACCTCGCAGCCGCGCCGTATCTCGGTGCCGAGTTCGACGGCGCGCTCGCCCAGCACGCGCTCGGTGACCGGCTGCGGCATGGCGAGGCCGTACGGGTGTGCGGTGTCCATCCGGTCCGGCCACGGCGTGGGGAAGGCGGCGAACGGACCGCCGACCGTGAAGGGCTCGCTGACCTCGCGGAACCGCTCCAGCAGGCCGCGCTGGTCCATCACCTCGACGCTGCGCACGTGCAGGCCGCGCCCGCGGGACTCCGAGGTCGGCTCCGCCAACTTCTCCAGCACGACCACGTGCACGCCGTGCAGCCGCAACTCGCCGGCCAGCATCAAGCCGGTCGGCCCACTGCCGACCACGATCACGTCAATCACAAAGTCCCCCATGTAACAAAGTTGAATTCCGGCCAGCTGCTCCGCGCAGTCCGGCGGTGCGCACCCGCGCACCTCCGCGTCGACGTTTTCGCAGGTCTGGCCTTGATCGACAATTCTGCGGCATGACCCGGGCCTTGCCGCAAGCCCCCCGGTGCGCTATAAATTGAGACAGGCAAGGAGTGGATACTCTCCTTGCCTTTTGTCGTCGGTCACCACGTCACCTCATGGGGTTCGGGCAGGACGAAGACCGTGGTCGCGCCGACTGTGAACACATCCTCGCCGGCGCGCAGCGGGGAGCCGTCGAATGCCTTGTCGAAGGCGGCGTAGCCGTCGTCGGCCAGTACGGTCCGGACGTTCCTGGCGGCCACTCTCCGGGCGCCGACCGAGAAGTGCTCCAGGTCCACCGCGTACCGCAGGAAAGTGATCTGTTTCTTCTTCGTGCCGTTGATCGATGCCTTCGCCGTGGTGCGAGGGTTGCCCAAGTGCCCGAAGAATCCGTCGAGTTCGACCTTCTTGTCCTCACGGACGAATGCCAGGCCCCCGTCGAGCATCGCCCCGCCGTCCTCCAGGGGGAGCGAGACCTTGCCGTGGGTGATCGGGAAGCGTACGCAGGTGGGGGCCGCGGGGTCGATGGACGCCGGGGCGGTCGCGGTCATGGTGATGTCCGCGTCCTCCAGGGCCGCCGCGGCGGGCCCGGTCAGGCACAGTCCGGCCGAGCCGCGCACGGGCACCGTCGGGCCGACGGCGGCGACCGCGACCGAGGTACCCAGGACCGCCACCACCAAGGCGACGGGAGTCCACGCCAGCGCACGTCTCATAACCAGAACCTCCCACCGGGCCGGGCCCGGGATCGTCACGATGGCCGTGCCTCACCGGCGGACGGGTCGCGCACGTTCACGCCCGTCCTATAAGTAACACCGGCCCGGGCGGGCATCCGCGCACGGACGGCTCCGGTCGACGACGGTTCAGTCGTATGGGGGGAGGGACGGCCGGGGGCGGTGTCACAGGCGGCATTCCTCGCGGCACCACGCGAAGAGTTGGCGAGCCTCGGTGACCCACCGGTCGGCGGCCTTACGGAAGTCCGCCTCGGGGATCGCGCAGGTCAGGGGCAGGGTGCGGATCCCGGCCAGGTAGGGGTGGGGGGTGGTCAGATTGAAGACGGTCAGCATGGGGACCAGCCTGTCGGTGTTCCAGGCGTTGGCGGCGGCCGCCGCCAGGGCGAGCTGATCTCCCTTCAGGAAGCGGTCGTCGGTCATCAAGACGATCAGCAGGTCGTTTCCCGTCGTGGTCACCGTCAGACGGATCTTCCACTCCGCTTCGGGGGCGTCGCGCTCGATCGTCACGTACGAGGCGTCGGCCTCGTACGGCCACAGGTGGCCGGATGCCCAGGAGCAGACCAGTTGCCGCCAATGGGCGGCCAGCGGCATCGGCGCTTCCGGCGTGGTGTCAGGTGCGGGCACGGCGCACCGCCTCGATCACCATGCGGTCGGTCAGTCCGGCATCCAGCAGGGCCGCGATCCGGGGCGGCAGCGGACGGGCGCGGGGCGCGGGCGGCGGGGATGCCGGCGAGGTCGTCACCCGTGCGGGAGCGGTGCCTCCGGCCAGCCACGCGGCACCGGTGGCCACCGCGAGTTCCGGCTCGGAGACGTCGAGCACCGGTCGTCGCGAGTGCCGCACGAGGTGTTCTCCGACCATGGGCAGGCGGGAGCTGCCGCCCACGGGGACGATCAGGTCGAGGTCGCCCCAGCCGAGGCCGTGGGCGCTCAGCACCCGTTCGCACTCGGCGACGGTGTCCGACAGCAGCGGGCGGACGGCGTCCCGCAGGTCGGCCTGGGTCAGGGTGATCTCGACGGGCGGGTCCAGCATGGTCAGCAGGTCGGAGTGCTCCGAGGAGACCGACAGTTGGTGCTTGAAGGCGGTGCACGCCTCGTGGAGCAGGGTCGCGCGGCGCAGCACCGAGGCGTCGTCCGTGCCGGTGGCCGCCCGCCGCAGGTCGTCCACGGCCTGCGGGCAGCGGTCGCGGATCAGGGCGAGCACGGCCTGGTCGATGGCGATGCCGCCGGAGTCGGGCAGGCCCCCGGGCGAGCCGAGGACGGTGAAGCCCTCCGTGGTCCCCCGCGCGATGGCCAGGTCGAAGGTGCCACCGCCGAGGTCGTAGACGAGGAGGGTGCGCTCCCTGCCCAGGCCGTGGTCGTGCAGGGCATACACGGCGGCGGCCACGGGTTCGCTGTACACCTCGATGGTCTCCGGGGCGAGGCCCGCGGCCCGGGCGGCGCTCTTCATCAGCTCGCGCCGGCTGCTCTCCCAGGTGGCGGGCACGGTGATCACCACGCGGGTGGGGGCGGTGGCGACGGCGCGCCGGGCCTGCCGGACGAGGAACCCGAGGACCTCGGTCGTCAGCTGGGCGGTGCTGAAGCGGCGGTCGCCGAGCAGATGCGGGGACGGCTGGCCGAACTCCTGCTTGAATCCCGACCGGAAGCGTTCCGGGTGGCGCAGTCGCGAGTTCTGCGCGGCCTGCCCGACCACCATGGACCGGTCGGGCAGCAGACAGACGGCGGTGCGCACGGATGTCGTGCCGTACGGGCTCACGGGGTCGCGCACCGGTAGCGGCGGGTGGCCCCGGCGCAGCACGACCAGCGCCGATGACCAGGTGCCGAAGTCGATTCCGTAGACCGGTCCGGGCCGGTTGGCGTCGGCGGTCATGGCGCGTCGAACTGACCGGGGTCGAAGGGGCCGTGGGAAACCGGGGAGACCGGGGAGACGACGGTGTCACGGCGTCGGGCCGCCGGGCGCGCCGTCTGCCGGGGAGGGCGGGGCGGTGGGGCGGCGGACTGCTCGATCCGGGAGCGCAGCCGGTCGAGTTCGCCTTGCAGGAGGCGGTGGCGCTGTTGCCGGGCGAGCAGCTCGCCGCGCCGTCGGGCCAGCTGTTCCTCGGTCCGCGAGGTCGCCTCCTGGAGCCTGCGGCCGGACTCGGCGAGCGACTCCCGCTGGGCCGCGAGCTGCGCGCCGAGCTCCTGCGTCAACGTCTGGGCGGTGTCCCCGTACGCCTGGTGGAACGCCTCCGTGGCGTGTCGCCGGTTGGCGGCGATCTCCTGGTTGACCAGGTGGAGCAGGCGGGCGGCCCGCTCCCGCTCGGCGCGGTCGCGCAGGTCCTCCCGGTGGTTGCGGATGCCCTGGACGACGCCCGTGACGCCCAGGCACGCGGCCACGGCGAAGCCGGTGACCGGTTCGACGAATCCCACCAGGCCCCCGGCTCCGAGGCCCGCCATTCCGGTCGACCAGCCGCTGCGCAACAGGTCGAAGGCGCGGGCGGGGCGGACGTCGAGCGGCACGGTGGGTACGGCCACGGCGGGCGCGAAGGGCGGCGGGGGCACTTCGGGCGGGGTGAGACGCAGGCTGGTGCGCTCGGCGAACTCCCGCATCAGCGTCAGGGCCACGGCGGCCAGCCGCTCGTGGGCCTCGGTGAGCGCTCGCAGCATGCCCGCGGCCACCTCGCCGACCAGTTCGTCCGATCCGGGGTCACAGCCGCCGGCGGCCGCCTCCTGGTAGCGGCGCGACACCGCGTCGAAGGCGTCCTGAAGGCCGGTGCGCGTACGGCGGTTGTCGAGTTCGAAGCGTCGGCGCAGTTCGGTGCGCCACTCGGCGCCGCCCGCGGTCAGCCGCTCGATGCGCGCGGTCGTTCCCGCGATGTCGTGCCGGAGGCTCCGCAGGGACGCGTCCGACTCCAGGGCGGCGAGTTCGTTGGCCGTCGGGGAGCCCGCCGTGGCGAGGGCGTCGCCGAGTCCGTCCAGGGCCCGGCGCAGCTGGACGGCTCCGGCGGCGGTGGCCAGCCCGCCCCACAGGGCGTGGTCAAGCTCCGGGAAGCCGGAGTCGGCGAGCAGCCGGTCGTCGGTGCGGTCACCTCCCCGGCCCGCTTCCCGCTCCCTGTGCCGCAGCCATTTGAGCTTGCGGAAGGCGGAGACGGGGATCACCACCAGGCTGCCCGCGGGGCGTCCGGTACGCGCGGCGATCTTCTCGCGGGCGTCGGCGACCAGCGGGGAGACGTCACGGACCTTGTCGGTCTTGGTGACGGCGACGATCACCATGTCGCACGCCTTGAGCGCCTCGTCGAGGAAGTCGAGTTCGTAGGTGGTGAGGGGGTCGAGGGCGTCGCAGGCGAAGACCAGCCCGTCGGCCCGTTCCAGGAAGGAGCGGGTGGCCGCGGTGTGTTCGGGGTTGACGCTGCCGACGCCGGGGGTGTCGACGAGCACGAGACCGGACTCCAGGCGCGGCACCGGCGCCTGGACCTCGACCAGGCGCACGTGTTTGTGGTTGCGGGGGTTTCCCTGCTCGGTGACGTACGCGCCGAGGTCCGCGAGGGCGATCTCCGTGTGCCGCCCGGCGCCGTCGGCGGAGGCCGGGTCGCCGAGGTGGACCCGTGCCCGCTCCCGGGGCCCCCAGGCGAGGGTGGAGACCACGCTCGTGGCCACGTCGACGTCGACGGGGAACAGGCCCGGTCGCTCCACGAGGGCGTTCAGCAGGGTGGACTTCCCGTGTTTGAACTCGCCGCCGACGACGACGTGGCAGGTGCCCCGCTCCAGGCGGGCCCGGGACTGCTCCAGCCGCTCCCGCTGGTGGGGGCCCAGCTCGTCGGAGAGTTCCCCGGTGAGCCGGGGGAAAGCGGCGAGTACGTCGGCGCGCAGTCGGCCGAAGGCGTGGTCGCGCACGCTGTGGTTCACCTTTCCCGGGGGAGGTGCCGGCCGAGGAACTTGGGGGCCAAGCGGCGGTAGTAGGGGGCCAGGGAGGGTTCGAGCAGCCGTCCCAGCAGCTCACCGAACGGTGCCGCCCACGCGCCCGCGGGCGGCCGGCCGTGCGCGAGGCCGTCGAAGAGCTCGTCGTACAGGCCGAACAGCCGGGTGCGCTCCGACAGGTACGCGGCGGTGGACAGCCCTTCGACGGCCGGGTGCGGAAAGCGTCCCACGGGCCGCTGCCACTCCCGCCGCGATCGGTCCGGCTCCTTGAAACGCAGGTCGGTGTACTCGACCAGGCGCCCGGTGGACCAGTCGAGCGCCGCCGTGGCGAACGGCGGGAAGAGATCGGCGCCCCCGGCCGGGTCGGGGCGCATGACGAACAACGGCAGCCGGAGGTAGACGCGCGGCACGCCGTCGTGGAGTACCGGCACGGGCAGCGGCCAGCCGATGCCCGCCTCCATCGGGGCGAGTTCGCGGAACGTCCGGGAGCGGCGCAGGGCCCCCCACAGGGCCTCGGACCTCGGGCGGTCGCCGTCGGTGGCGGTCATCGCGCGTCCTGCCTTCCACACTCGGCTTCGGCTTGCGGGTGCCGGGGGCACTCGTACGGCACGTAGGAGACGACTTCCTGGGGCCGCAGCAGCACGTCCCGCCAGAGGTAGCCCGGGCGGACCGTCTCCGCGATGCGGTCGCTCAGCAGTCCGGAGGGGTCGTCGCGGGTGGCCACCACGTGGTGGCGGGCGGGGTCCACGGGGCCGGTGTCCTCGACCGGGGTGACACCGGAGGCGGCCAGCGCGGCCACGACGCCCCGGCGCACCCGGTCCAGCACCGGTCCGGCGGCCGCGGGCGGGTCGCCCGCCAGGCCGGCCAGCCGGTCCAGCAGCTCGATGAGCGGTGCCGCCGCGGGGGGTACGGGGTCCGGGGCCGGTCGCGGTTCCGTGACCGCCGCTGTCGGCGGCTTCCCGTACGCGGCGCGCAGTTCGCCTTCGATCCGGTCCCGTTCCGCGCTCAGCCACGCGGCGCACCTGGCGGAGAGCCCCGCCAGGGATTCGTACGCGACCGTCGGCGGCCGGTCGGGAAGCGGCGGTGCCGGCGGTCGTGCGGGCCCGGTCGTCTGCTCGTGCGTCATCTCATGCCTCCGGGCGTTCGGCGGTGACCAGGAGGTTGCCGGAGTCCTGCCAGGCGTCCATGAACTCGTCCAGCGGGACCATCAGGCCTTGGCCGTCGGGGTGTCCGGAATCGTTGAGCACCACCATGGGACGGGCGGGGTCGCTGTGGTCGAACCCCGTGACCCAGACGGCGTGGTTGGCGTCCTGACCGGGGATGCCCGGCAGGTCTCCCACGGTGTCGTCGGCCAGGTCGTGGCCCGGTGCCCAGATCTCGTCCGCGTCGAGGCCGACGATGGCGGCGTCGCCACGGCTCAGTACCTCCTGGAGCTGGGCCAGGGACGCGCCCTCGGTGTGGTCCACCCGGACGCCGTGCAGTTCCAGCAGGTTCCCCACCGCGTCCGGCGAGGTGCCCGCGCCGTCGAACCATCCTCTGGCCGCTGCCTCCGCCGTGAGCTGCTCCTCGCTGACCCGCTCGCCCGTGAGGTACTCGAGGACCATGCCCTGGGCGCCGATCGCGCAGCCGCCCTCGCCGGTGTGCTGATGCCATACGCCCATGGCGCCGCCCGGGTCGCCGACGACGGCGTGGGGGTCGCTGTGGGCGGAGACGTAGTTCGGCAGGTCGGCGGCGCCCACGAGGGCCGGGGCGTCACCGTGGTCGATCTCCGCGCCGTCGTGCGGGTCCAGGAAATCCGTCCACTCCACGGGGTCCGGGGTGCCCGTGAGGTCCGTCGGGTCGAAGAGGTCCCCGCCGGACACCGGGTCCATCGCCGGCTCGAACCCCTCCCCGTCGTAGGCGTTCGAGCCCCCGTCGTACGTGTTCCAGGTCACCGGCCGTTCCCTCCGTCCGTCTCGTCCCCGACGGCCCCGCCCGGCCCTTCGTGGCAGTCTCCGTACAGCAGCGTCTGCGCCCGGCCGACCAGGTCGGCGACCCGCTCGTACGACCGCAGGACCACGCGTGCGACGGCGAGCGTGGGCCGGTCGAGCAGCGGGTCGCAGCAGCGTGCGGCCCAGTGGGCGACGTGGCGGCGGGCCGTCCGCAGGAGGGTGGCCACCGGGGTGCCCGCCGGAAGGCCCAGTCGGGCGGCGCAGCCCGGACCCGACTCGCCGGTCACCGCCAGCAGCTGGGACTCCTCCTCCGCCGTCAGGTTCAGCCCGCCCCGGTAGTAGGCGGCCAGGGCGGCCAGTTCGCCGGGGCCGGGGTCGGTGACCCTCATGTCCTCCAGCAGTGCGGCCACCCGTCCCGCCACGGCCGGCGGGGGCCGGTCGGCGAGCTGCGCCGTCGTGCGCAGCCGGGCCACCTCCTCGGCGATCTCCCGTTGGCCGTGGTCGAGCTTGATCAGCGCGGCGCGGTTGCCGAAGTGCCGCAGGATCTGTTCGCGCAGCGCGACGACGCCGCTGCGCTCCAGCAGCAAGCGGCGGGTGGCGTCCTCGTCCAGGCCGTCGCGCAGGGCACCGCAGGCGAGGAAGACACCCCAGGCGCCCATCCGGTCCACCAGGGCGGCCCGGGTCCCGGCAGGTACGGGCAACTGCGGGTCGTCACGGACGCAGAAGAGGTTGACGTCCTCCATCAGCTCCGCGAGCCGGTGCGGCGGAGTCTTCGCCAGGTCCGCGAGCGGCTCGAACGCGGCGGACGGCATGCACTGTGCCGCCACTCCCAGCAGCCCCGCGACGGGGAGGACGGTGCGGAACACGCGCCGCACGGCGGGCCGTTCACCACAGGAGTCGGCGATGCGGCGGGCCGTCGCCATGGGGTCGTAGGCCATGGGGTCGGCGGGCAGTCCGTCCGGGCCCACCTCGCCGGCGGGCGGCCAGTACTGGTCGGCACGGGTGAGCACACCGAAGGCCTTCAGGGGGCTCACCACCGCGCCGTACGCCCCGGCGAAGGAGTCGACGGCCTGCTGGTCGGCCCGGCCGAGGCCCCGGCTGAAGGCGAAGACGACGGCGTCGGCGCGGCCCATCTCGGCAGCGCTCTCGGCGTGCACCGACCGGACGTCACGTCCCAGCCGCCGCAGCGCTCCGGCGGCGTCCGCCCGCTGCCCCGGGTCGTCGATGCCCAGGAAGGCCAGGGTGTTCTCGGCGTCGGTGCCGTGCGCACTGCCCAGGCCCGGGGTGTCCACCAGCCGGAAGTGGCGCAACAGCGGACTGGGACGGCCCACCTCCACCTTGCGTACGGCGCGCAGCAGCCGCATCCCGGCGGGGTCGCGCACGGTCAGCCGCGACAGCGCACCGGGCGGTAACTCCCTGGCGGGCCTGCCGTCCTTGAAGTGGACGAGCAGCCGAGGACGCTCGGCGTGGTGGAACTCGCATACGTTGAAGGTCAGTTCCAGTCGCCCGGTGTCGGCGACCTCCTCACCGAGCAACGCGTTGACCAGTGTCGTCTTCCCGCGTTTGATCTGTCCGGCCACGGCCACCCGCATCGGCGTGCTCATCCGGGCCCGCGCGGCGCCGACGACGGCCAACAGGTCGGCGGCCGCCGGGTCGGCGGGATCGACGGCACGGGCGATCCGGTCGAAGACATGGCCGTGAATGCCCGTGGGACCGAGGAACGGCGGCATCCCGTCACCTCACCGAGGCGAGCAGCATGATGACGAGGAGGACGGCCGACACCACTGCGATGACCTTGAGCCACTCCGGCGGGAACTCGGGGAAGTCGAGCCGCGGGTCGGGGCCGGGGGCGGGCGGTGCCGACGGCGGGTTGAAGGCATCGTGGCCCGTCAGCCGGGCCCGGTCGCACCACGGGCAGCGGGCCAGGTGCGTGCTGTGGGTGTGGCGCGGGCGACTGGGACACGTGGTCACCGCGCCCGCGGCCCGTGCCTGCTCCAGTGCCTCCAGCCACTGCCGGGCCGAGGGCCGTAGCGTCACGTCCCGCATTCCCGGCCCGAACGTCTGCCGGGCCAGCTCCAGCACCGCGGGCGGCAGCACCGTCGGGTCGATCACACCGCGCGGCAGGTACACCGACTCCGGCCGTACGACGAAGCACCGGCTGGCGGTGATGTTGTCCGAGATCTGTACGTCGTCCTCGCTGTCGCGGGGCACCCCGCCGAAGGGGTGGTACCCGGCGCTGAGCAACTGGTAGATCAGCACCGCCAAGGCGAAGTCGTCGCTGTGCGCACTGCCGGGGGCACCGGCCAGCCGTTCCGGGGCCGCGTAGTCGGGGGTGTGCAGGGAGGCCGGGAACGCCTCGCCCGTCACCGGGTCGGTGAAGCCGATGGAGTCGCAGTCCAGGAACGTCGCGAAGCCCCGCTGGTCGACGACCACGTTCTTGGCGGAGAAGTCCCCGATGACCAGGCCCTCGTGGTGCAGCCGGGCCGTCATGAACGCCAGGTTCCAGCAGACGCCGAGCAGGAACCGCCAGTCGGCCTTCTCGGGGAACCGGCGCAGCCGCTGGTCGCGGCTGAACAACCCGGTGAGTTGCACGTGTTCCGGGCCGGCGTAGCGGCCCATGCCGTAGCCGAGGAACGTACCGTCCGCCGTGTACGCGAGACCCACCGGCCAGGCCAGCTCGGGCGGCTGGCCGCTGCCCACCGGGCGGCCGGCCAGCGGGCTCAGGGACAGCATCCGCCTCAGCCGGTGCTCCCGGGCCGCGTCGGGCTCGTGGTAGACCTTGACCACCAGTTCGTCCGCGCCCTCCACTCCGTGGACGGCTGCCTCCAGGCCCGAGCCCAGCGGCGGGTCGAGCAGGACGACCGGCCGGCCGTTCAACCGCACCTTCCGGCCCGTCACGACAGGCCCCTCCCCCACTCCCGCCGGGCTCCGCGCACCGCCCGGACGAGAGTCTTGTCGTCGGCGTTCAGCGCGGTGAGGCGGTGCGAGCGCAGCAGCGCCCCCAGGTCCTCGGCGTCGGCCTGCGGGTCCGGGCCCGGCCGGTCCAGCGCGCGCAGCACGGAGGCGGCGAACGACCGGTTGGGCGCCGGCCCCCGTCCGTCCGTGGTGGACAGGGCCGCCTGGGCCAGACCGTCGGTGGACAGCAGCACACCGTCGACCCCGTCGTCACGGACGCAGTCGATCCGCACCCGCGACGCGGCGTCGGGCGAGCTGAGGAACGTCGTCTCGTTTCCGTACTCCCCCGGTGGCTCCGGCTGCGGCAGGAGGTGGAACTGCGGTGCGCCGTCCGTCTCACCGGCGCGGAGCACCGCGAATCCGTCACCCAGGGAGGTGTGACCCACCCAGCCGGGGCCGAGCGCCAGCACGGTGAGGGTGGTGGCGAAGTCCTCCGGACCGCCCCTGTCCCCGGCCAGCTCCCGGGTGTCGTCGAGGAAGGTGTCCACGACCTCCCGGAAGGCGTCCCGTTGGAGCCGGGCGAGGGTGTCCCCCTCGCCCGGCACGGTCGGGAAGGAGGCGAGACGCCGCCCGAACACCGAGGTGGCGAGCCGGATCGCCAGGTGTGCGCCCTCTTCGGACCGGGGCCTGCTGCCGGCCCCGTCGGCCACGGCCAGCACCGTGACCCGGGCACCGTGCGGGCCCACGCACACCTGTCCCCAGGCGTCCTGACAGGGCAACCCCTGCTGCACGTGCCGGTACCCGCGCACGCTCAGGCCGTGCACCCGCCATGTCGCCCCTTGGGACCGCCCCGTTCCCACCACCCCCGACACCTCGTCCCCGCCTCCGTCGCTCAGGCGTCCCACGCGGAACGCTGTGTCTTGAAGCGGGCGAAGAGCTGCTCGAACGTCTCCTCCTCCGCGCCCCTCTGCTCCGCGCCGGCGCTGGCCGACATGGTCTGGAGCAGGTCCCGGAAGGGGAACCCCTGAAGCGTTGCGTGGTACGTCGGGGCCAGCTCGCGCAGCACCTGCTGCCCGTACTCGCTGATGCCGCCGATACCGAAGGCGTAGAAGCGGAACCTCTTCGCCTGCTGCTCCGCGGCGAGTACCGGGATCAGCCGCCGCCACGCCGAGGTGACCCGCCCTGCCGTGTCGGTCGGCAGGCCGTCCGTCACCAGACAGACCTGCGGACGGTAGTACTGCAGGCCCTTGCGCCTCAGTTCCGTCTTGCGGGCCGCCACCAGGGGTATCGCCGTCTCCACCGCCTCGGTCAGCAGGGTAACCCCACAGGCGGCGAGCCGCGGCGGCTGGAACAGCTGGGCGGGTACGAACGGGCTGACCGGGGCTCCCGGGGCCAGCTCGTGCGGCCCCTGCCAGATGGCGATGCCCGCGCCGCCGAAGGTCACCAGGGCGATCTCGACGCTGTTGCCGAGCGCCGGGTCGTCCCTGATCTCGTGCCCCCAGGAGGCCAGTGCCTCGTTGAGCAGGCGGATGGGCTCACCGGCCATGGAGCTGGAGGTGTCGAGGAGGAGCAGCAGCGGAAGCCGCTGGGCGTTGTTGTTCTCGATCTCGATGTCGTTGAAGGACGCGGGCATGTCCTGCGTGGGCAGGTCCTGCGGCGGCACGGGTGGCCGCTTCGGTATTCCGGATATCACGTTGTCCCCCGATGTTCGATGCGTTGATGTTCCGGTACGGACCTCAGGGCGGCGCGCTGCCGCGAGCGTGGCCGTCGGCGTGCCCGAGGCCACCGGGCGCGAAGGCCTCCAGCCGCCCGGATTCCGGGCCCACGACGTCGACCCTCGCTCCGGGCCGCGGCGGGGTGAGCGGAGGTCCGGCCCACGTCGCCCGGTGCAGCCAGCCGTCGAACTCGACGTACCCCTGAGGCCGCAGGCACGTCCGCACGACCGCGGTCCGCACGGGCCCGTCCAACGGCCGCCGCACGACGGCCAGGCGAGGCCGGCCCGTGGGCACTGACGACGGCCGGTCCGCGGATGTCGGCGCCCCCGACAGGAGGAAGCCCGGCGGCAGCGGACGGCCGGTGCCGGCTGTGACGACGGGGCGCCTGGTCTTGAAGACGGCCAGGGCGACGAGGGCGAGGAGGGCCACGAGGGCGATCAGCAGGACATCGGTCGGGTCCGGGCCTCCGCCGCTGCCTGTGGGGCGCTGTGCGTCGGCCCCCTTCTGGGGCGGCTTGGTGACCGACTGATTCTGTGGCAGCGTCAGTTTGGCGGCGTGCTGCCGGACTTGAGGAGCGCTAGCCTTGCCGGATTGCAGGTGGCTCTTGATCGCTTGCTGATCCAGCTTCCCCTTTTGCCGCAGCAGGTCGCACACCGTGGCGTTGTTCCCTCGGCAGAGCTCCGCCGCCTCCCGCGACTCGAGGACGTCTCCGCTCTTCTGGAGCGATTCGACAGCCAAGTCATCCGGGATCACGCGTTCATTCGCCAGGAGCAGGAGCATGGTGCCGGCCTCTCCGCTGTGGCGGGAGCCGGTCAGGTCCACGATCAGGTACCGGTCCTTGCGCGCCTCGAGAACCTTCCGCACACCCTGCTGGATGTCGCCGCCGCTGAAGTCGAGCTTCTCCGGCACCCTCACGAGCAGGGTCCCGTGCTGCTGCGTGCGCCCCAGCGCCTCGGCCGTCAGGCTCAACTCCGCCGGGACACTGCTGCGGGCCGGCGACGACGGCGCACTCAGCGCCACCACCGCGCCCAGCGCGACCAGTACCCGTACCACCGTTCCGTGGAGCCGAGGCCGAACCGCTCGCGCGGCAGGCCGAAGGCAGCTGTCCGCCCGTGCCATGTGATCCCCCGATGGCCTGCCGGAGACGGAAGATCCGTCCCATGTTTCGGCGTGTCCAGGTTGCAGGTTGGCAGCAGCAGGGCGATCGAGCAGTGGTATGGAATGACTTTTTTCGTCCCGCCGATGCACACGGCGCGGTGAGGGCGCACGGTGTCATTCGCGCGCGGAGCATGTCGCCTCACCGTACGCCCCCGGAATCTCGCTCCGGCCGCGACGGCGCGGTGAGCGAAGATGGCTACATGACCACCATCACCTTCGTGCGGGGCGACATCACCAAGCAGCACGTGGACGCCATCGTCAACGCGGCGAACTCCTCCCTCCTCGGCGGCGGGGGCGTCGACGGCGCCATCCACCGCGCGGGCGGCCCCGAGATCCTCAGCGCGTGCCGTGATCTGCGCGCCTCCCACTACGGCAAGGGCCTCGCCACCGGCCGCGCCGTCGCCACGACGGCGGGCCGCCTCCAGGCTCGATGGGTCATCCACACCGTGGGCCCGGTGTTCTCCCGGGAGGAGGACCGCTCGGACCTTCTGGCCTCCTGCTACCGCGAATCGCTCCGGGTCGCCGACGAGCTGGGAGCCCGAACGGTGGCCTTCCCGGCGATCTCCACCGGGATCTTCCGCTGGCCGATGGACGACGCGGCACGCATCGCCGTCGAGACGGTGAAGACCACGGACACGTCCGTCGAAGAGGTCCGCTTCGTCCTCTTCGACGAGGCCGCCTATGCGGCCTTCACCGCACAAGGGCACTGACGCCGAGCGGAACACGGTGCGAAACATTCACCCCTGGCTGCTCACGCAGCCAGGGCTACCGCCCGAGTCCCCCCAGGGAGAGGGAACGCAGTCACCTCTCCCTCATGAGTCATCAACTCGGCAGTCCACGCACCCGGGTCTATGACCACCGAAACCGTGCCCGGCCCCGCCTCGGCATGAGAACCATCGAATCTCAACTCAGGTGCAGCTGAGTGAGTTGAGATTCGATTCACTCAGCTGCACCTGAGCGGGAAAACCCTTGCCGTACTCGAAGCGCAAGCCCCGAGTGCCGGCATAGACCTTCACCCCCCAGGCCAGCAGCTTCTCGCGCCGCTCCTCCGGAGTCGAAGCATCCCACCACTCCGCGTAGGTCATGGCAGGACACGGACAGCCCCCACCTGTGCAGCCCGGGACGTGCTTCCGCACGGCCACCCACTGCTCCACCGGCTTGGCCGCAGGAGCATTCGTCAGTTCCTCCCGCTGCCTCGCCACTTCCCTGAGATGCCCGGCGAACTCGACAGCGGAGAGATGGCCCGCCTTGAACTCCGCTCCGAGCTCGGCCATACGACCATCCAGGACCGCCACCTGCAACGCTCTGGAACCGTCAGCAACCGTCCTACGCTCTTGAACCGGGATCCGGCCCGCCTGGAACTTGAAGGCAGCTTCCATGAGCCCGTACAGCATGTCCGGGGGCCACGAGTGACCAAGGCACGGCTTGAGCCCTGTGGCCTTGCGCCCGTCGCATCGGATACGGGCGGTCCTGCTCCGGGTCCGGGCCGTGCCATCCCCGCCCTTCGTCCAGTACAGGCTGTGCGGAGCCACCGCGGCCCCTGGGCCGTCGCAGAACAGGAAGCCCCGTACCGGCGAGACCCGCCGAGGTCCCTGTGTCTTCTTGACCAGGCTCACGACCTCCTGCAGCTGAAGCCATTCGACCTCGGTGAGAACAGGTTCCCCGATCATCACCGGAGAGCCATCAGCGTGACGAACAACCGTACCGTCTGCGCGCACGTACTCGCCCAGCAGAGACCGTGAAGTCAGAATGGAGCGCACCGAGGACGCCATCCACCTGGCCCCCGAGGCTTCGCCTTCTCACCCTCCAACCGCGTATTTTCCTTGGACGCTCCTGCCCGAATGCGGGCAATGTCCGCCGTCGTGGGGACGCCCCCGGAGTTGAGCCAGTCAGCAACAACCCCGTACGACTTAGACCGTGTCCTATGTGGTGGGGCGGCCGTTGGGCCTGTCATGGGGCGGGGAACATGGGATTGGATCGTGCCGGACGGGCTGTGGGAGATCACGAAGCCGCTGATCCCACCGTCGAAGGTCCGGCCACAGAGCGGTGGGACGCAGGACACGCCTGATGAGACGGTGTTCGCCGCGATCATTTACATGCTGGTCAGCGGCTGTGCCTGGCGGACCCTGCCGCCGTGCTTCGGCATTTCGAAGTCGACCGCTCACCGCCGGTTCCTGATCTGGTCGCGTGCTGGCGTGTGGGGCCGGCTGCATGAGGCGGTCCTGCACCGTCTCGACGACGCAGGCCTGATCGACGTGACCCGCGCCGTCCTGGACTCCGCCCATGTGCGGGCGAAAGGGGGCGAACTCACCGGCCCGTCGCCCGTGGACCGGGGCAAGCCGGGTTCCAAGATGCACATCCTGTCGGACCAGAACGGGCTGCCCCTCGTCGTCGGTGTCTCCGCCGCCAACACCCACGACAGCGAAGGCCTGAAACCCATGGTGGCCGGTAACCAAACGAGACACGACCCCCACCGCGGCCGCCACTTCAAACCCCAGCGTCTCCACGCCGACAAGGCCTACGACATACCTGAGCTGCGGAAATGGCTTCGCGGCAAGCGCATCGGCCTCCGCATCGCCCGCAAGGGAATCGAGTCCAGCGAACGCCTGGGCCGCCGCAAGTGGGTGATCGAGCACACCATGTCGTGGCTGACCGGCTACCGCCGACTCTCACCCCGCTACGAACGCGATCCCCGCAACTACCTGGCATTCCTCGGACTTGCCGCCGCGATCTGCTGCTACAAACGACTCATCCGCCCCACCACATAGGACACGGTCTAAATCGTTCGGTGTAACTCCCGATCATGGAGGATGCACCGACACCCAGTGAGAACGTGACCGAGGCCGAGACTGCCGAGGCGGCTGAGCCGCAGTCGGCGAAGGTGGTGAATGACCGGCTGATCGATGAGCTGGTGTCCCGGGCCCACGGGCCGAGGGCCTGCGACTGACGGGAGAGGGCGGGTTGCTCCAGCAGCTGACGAAGCGGCTGCTGGAGTCCGCCCTCGAAGGCTGGATCACCGACCACCTCGGCATGACAAGCACGACCCAGCAGGCAAGAACGGCGGGTACTCCCGCAACGGGACCCGCGCTAAGACCGTGCTGACCGACGTCGGTCCGGCCGGCGTCAGGCGAACAGTTCCGACAGCACCCAATCAACTTCAGTAGCAGGTCCGCCGCTGACGGACGCAGCACAACGGCCGGGACATCCGCATACTGGTGGCCCCCGGCGTCGGGTGCGCGGTGCGCGACTGCTGGGTGCGGACGGTGCCGCCCCGTCAGACCTTCTCGTCGACGGGGAGGTAGCGCTCGATGCCGCGAGCCGTCATCTCGTCGAGTACGCGCTGCCATTCCTCGGCGTACCGCTCCAGCTGTCCCGTCGCATGATCAGGTCGAAGCAATACCCCGGCATACTGGCATCGTACCTGCGCTGCGCCTCCCTCCTCTGTGCGGCGACACCGTCGCGGTCGAGTCCCGCCGCCTCCTCCTGCACGTTCGTTCGAATCACCTCTTCGGGTTCAACCATTCGTCTCCTCAATTCAACGGACGGCCTCGTCGGACCGACGCGTCCACCACGGCGGCGCACCGGATGGTATGCGACGCGGGAGAACACAGAACAGCATCGAATCGAGTCGCCGTCTAGCAGGTTTGCGACGTGAACGTCACGCGACGACTTTCCTGAGAGACGGTTTCTCGACTTGGCTAGGTCGTCGCGGATCAAGCAGGGCCTTCCGTGCACCGCGTCGGCGCGGCAAGTCCCCTCCGACCTCTTCTCATGGGGTCGGTTGTTGACGTCGGGAATCTGCCAGAAGATGGTGCCCGTTCCTGCTGGACTAGAGGTCACACTCTCCATGTGATGACCAACTCAGGACGGGATTCATGTCCACAGCAACCACCCCTTCTGTCCAATCCCCCGCATCGCCGGACCGCTCGCCTTTCATCTCATGGCTGGCCGTCATTTCGGTAATGCTGGGAATCTTCTCCATCGTCACGACCGAAATTCTTCCGATCGGCCTTCTCACGTCGATCGGATCGAGTTTCACCATTTCGGACGGAATGGCCGGTCTCATGATGACCATGCCAGGATTCCTCGCCGCGGTCTCGGCCCCTGTGGTCACGGTGGCCACAGGACGTATCGACCGGCGGGTCATGCTGGGCGTGTTCATCCTTCTGCTGTCATTGGCCAACTTCCTTGCCGCCGCCGCGTCGAGCTACTGGCTGGTCCTGATCTCCCGCGTCATGGTGGGCGTCACCATCGGCGGCTTCTGGTCCATCGGGGCCGGACTCGCCGGTCAACTGGTTCCCGCGAAGTCCGTGGGCCGAGCGACCTCGGTGATCTTCTCCGCCGTACCGCTCGGCTCCGTACTCGGAGTACCGCTGGGCACGTTCATCGGCGACATCGCGGGCTGGCGGACGGCATTCCTCGTGATGGGCGGCTTCACACTGGCCGTCCTCGTGTTGCTCCTCGTAGTCGTCCCGCCCCTCCCTTCCGGCCAGGCGACGCGCCTCGATGTCCTCGGCGGCATGCTCCAAAGCGTCAACACCCGCTTCGCCCTGGTCATGACCTTCGTCGTCGTGCTCGCCCACTTCGGCACGTACACGTACGTCACCCCCTTCCTGGAGCAGGTGACCCACGTCAGTTCGGGTCTCATCACGATCTACCTGCTCATCTACGGTGCGGCCGGCATCGCCGGCAACTTCCTCGGCGGATCCACGGTGGGACGCCATCCGCGGTCCACCTTCGCCACGGCGGCGGCCCTGATCGCGGCCGCGACCCTGCTCCTGCCCGTCCTGGGGCAGTCGGACGCCGGCGCGGTGGCGCTGCTCGTCATTTGGGGTGTCGCCTACGGCGCCGTCCCGGTCTGCTCCCAGACGTGGTTCTCGAAGGCCGCCCCCGACTCCCCCGAGGCGTCCTCCGTCCTCTTCACCGCCTCCTTCCAGGCCACCATCTCCATCGGGGCCTTGGTCGGAGGAGCCGTCCTCGACCGTTCCTCGCCCTCCACCGTCATGGTGCTGGGCGGACTGGCAGCCGTCTTCATGGTCCTCGTGGCCTGGGCCCACTGGGCGGGAAGGTTCACGTGGCCGAAGGCGTCCTAGCCCCGCCGTGACCGGGGCGGCCGTCCGCCTCGGCGCCGGCCCCACCGTTTTCCCCTCTCCCCCGGCCGCGCCCGCACCCGCGGGCCCGACCCGGCGAGCGGTGCCTCCACCTCCCTTTGTCGGACCACCTCGCCCACCCCCGTCCTCTCCGTGTCAGGATGCTCGGACCAAGTTCCGGACCATTTCCGGTCCAAGCCAGGCCAAAGAAGCGCACCAACTGTCGTTTCCACTGGCCAGCCCGGGTGCAACTGCTGTACCACCAGGAGACGAAGAACCTGCCGGTATCTATGCTCCCCGCTGTCATGGACCTCCACGACGAGCTCGCCGACGCGCTCCAAATACAGCTGTAGGGGCGCCACGCTGTCGGCCACCACCTCCGCCTGGTCGACCACAACGGCCAGAGCGAGTTCGTTGTACAAAGACCGGCGCACAATCATGGAGAAGCCTTCCGTCGCCAGTCCCTGAGTACCGGGTCGGCGAGCATGGCAGGGACGTGCAGGGCGAGGGGCGAGACCTCATCGATCATCCGAGTGGCCAGCCTTGGCACGGCCGCCGCCTCAAGCGGCTGGGCGAGGAGCCTGCAGCCGAACGACCAGTGGGCCGATACCGGAGGTCGGTGAACGGGAGCGTGGGTCGGCATCAGCGGCGAGCCTTCGAACCGCGGGCGGCGTCGGGGCGCCGGGGCAGAAGGGGCCACGATGGCCTCCGCGTGCACCTCGACGCCACCGCGCCTGGCCGTCAGGAGTCCACGGCAGCGCAGAGCACAGGCCGAGGCCCAATCACCCGGCGCCCCAAGCTCCAGGTTCTTCAGCGGCTGCGAGCCATCCGAGAAGCGCGCGTTGCCGTTCGTGCGGGACGGATCACCGGCGATCCGTCCCACACTCCGCATGATGCGCCGTCGGAAACGCGTACAGCGAGGCGCCCACCGCGCCCCAGGAAGCGGTGGGCGCCGGTTCATAGACGGGGACTCAGGGGTGGGTGAATGGTCAGCACGGTGGGCCCGGTGTGGAGCGATTCCCCGCCCCGAGCCGACCTGCTGGCTTCCTGCTACCACGAATCCCTGCGGGTCGCGGACGAGCTGGGAGCCCGAACGGTGGCCTTCCCGGCGATCTCCACCGGGATCTTCCGCTGGCCGATGGACGACGCGGCACGCATCGCCGTCGAGACGGTGAAGACCACGGACACGTCCGTCGAAGAGGTCCGCTTCGTCCTCTTCGACGAGGCCGCCTATGCGGCCTTCACCGCGCAGGGGCACTGACGCCGAGCGGAACACGGTGCGAAACATTCACCCCTGGCTGCTCACGCAGCCAGGGCTACCGCCTGAGTCCCCCCAGGGAGAGGGAACGCAGTCACCTCTCCCTCATGAGTCATCAACTCGGCCGTCCACGCACCCGGGTCTATGACCACCGAAACCGTGCCCGGCCCCGCCTCGGCATGAGAACCATCGAATCTCAACTCACTCAGCTGCACCTGAGCGGGAAAACCCTTGCCGTACTCGAAGCGCAAGCCCCGAGTGCCGGCATAGACCTTCACCCCCCAGGCCAGCAGCTTCTCGCGCCGCTCCTCCGAAGCACACCGCGACAGCCCCCGACACGCAGGGCCCGACCCGTTCAGCGCTGCGCGACCTCGCACCGCGGAAGGCTCGCCGCTGCCCTGCCCCTCAGACAGCGCTGAGTGGATGGGCAGCCGTCGCGGAGCGCGGAGGCCAGGCGCACGGGGCCAGGATGCCGAGGACGTAGGCGCGGGCGACGAGGGCCGGGCGGGTCGCCGCCCCCAGGACATGCCGCAGGCGGCTGAGGTGGTAGTCGACCGTCTGCCGGGACAACTGCAGCGAAGTGGCGATGTCGCCGTTGCTGCTGCCCTCCGCCAGGAGGGAGAGGATGCGGACCTGCGCGGCGGTGAGCGGCGCATGCGCCTCGTGGGCGAGGCTCTGGTGGGTGACGACGGCCCAGACGTTCCGGGCCCGGGTGGCGGAGTGGCCGATCGTCGTCAGGTGGAGCCGCGCGCGGCGCTGCAGCCCCTGGGCGTCCACGAGCACCGCGGATGCCTCGACCCTTCTGGTGCGGCGCGCTATCAGGCCGTTCCAGCGCCGGTGCAGCCGATCGAGGTCGGGTTCCGGGGCGAGCAGGGTGTGCGCGCGGCGGCCGACCAGGTCGTGCGGGCTGAGCCGGAACAGTTCGGCCGCCGCCGCGCTCGCCTCGACCACGCGCCCGTTCGCCGAGAGCAGCGCGCAGGGCAGGCCGCTGTGGTCGCGCAGAGCCTCCAGGTTCTCCTCGGCCTCCTGCCACTGGACCGTGGCGCGCAGGTGGTCCGTGACGTCCACGTAGATTCCGGCGACGCAGGTCTGCGCGTTCTCCCGTACGGGAAAGCGGTGGCCCACCGCCCGGCCCGCGCTGCCGTCCTGGCGCCGGTAGCCGAGGGTGTGCCGTACCGGCGTACCCCGGCTGAGGACCTCCTGGTCGAGGGCACGGAACCGGTCGGCCTCGGCGGGCTCGTCGAGGTCCTCTATGTACTTGCCGACGACCTGTTCCGGGACCGTGCCGTAGAGGTGCCCGTAGGCGTGGTTGGCCCACAGGTAGCGTCCGTCCTTGTCGCGGATGAAGGCGGCGGCCGGGGCGAGGTCCACCAGGTCCGCGAAGGCCGCGTGTCCGCGCGGGGCCTCGGTGCGGGTGTCGGCGGTGTCGGCCTCCACCGCGAGGCCGCGCGCACGGCCGTGAGCCCGGCCCCCGCTCGGGAGTCGGCTGACGTCGAAGGCGCGGCCGTCGAACCGGATCCGTCGGCAGCCCTCCTGCGGCGAGTGCCCCGGGTCGGGGAGTTCCCGGCGCAGCCGGTCCAGGAAGCGCCGCGCCGTGCCGGTGTCGGTGAAGGCGCCGCCTCCCTGTTCCAGCACCTGCCACGTCTCGTCGGCTTCCCACCAGAACACGGGAAGGTGCTCGAGCAGTGCCTTGAGACCGGAATCGTCCACAGCGCTCTCCGTCCGTATACGACTGGCTGACGCTCAGTCATATGACGTTGGATATCCCGCCCCCACTCCGCACATGCCCGGATCCCGGCCGGGTGCCGTCGCGCCGAAAGCCGCTGCGGAGGCGGAGGTTCCCCGGGACTCAGGCAAATGCCTGAGTCCCGGGGGTCCACGGAGGCGTCGCGGGCGGTTGTGGCCTGGTCCCCTGGAGTGAGCGGGTGAACACGCCCCGCCACGCGGGCCGGAGAGCCACCGGACTCTCCGCACGTTCCCCCGCATACGGCGATCCGTCGAAAACCGGACGATTGGAGACGAACTTCAGTGAGCAAGGTGCTGTTAGTGCATGCCAAGGGTGGTCCGCCGCTCGGTCACGTCCTGTCCCGGACGGCCGCGAAGGCGGAAGTGCACCTGCTGGCGCTCAGCGCTCTTCCTCCCGCCGTGGCAGGCTCCGCCCAAAGACTGTGCGCCTCGGTCGTGACGCCTGCCGACGCACACCGCTCCGACCTGGTGTCCCTGATCGTCGCGCGGGCCGAGGCCGTGGGCGCGGACGCGGTGCTCACCTTCTCCGAGTACGCGGTCGTGGCCGTCGCCGAGGCGTGCGAGGCGCTCGGGCTCGCGGGGGCGGGCAGTGCCTCCGCGCTCGCCCGCGACAAGCGGCTGATGCGCCGCACCTGGCAGCGACACGGGCTGCCGCAGCCCGAGTTCCGTCCCGTGGGCACCGAGGCCGACCTGCACGCGGCGGCTCGCTCCCTGCCCTGCCCGCTGCTCCTCAAGGCGGCCTGGAGCGCCGGCTCCACCGCGCACCAGATCATCCGCTCCCCGCACGAGGTGTCGGCCGCCTGGGCCCGCTCCTGTGACGTGATGGCCGAATCGGCCCGGCTGGGCTACGCGGAGCTGCATGTGGCCGAGGCCGACGCGGACTACGTGGTCGAGCAGATCGTCACCGGCACCGCGTCGGACTGGTTCGACGAGCCCGGCTGGGGCGACTACGTCAGTGTCGAGGGCGTCGTGGCGAACGGCACCTTCCACCCGGTGTGCCTCAGCGGGCGGATGCCCACGGTCGAGCCGTTCACCGAACGCGCGAGCATCACCCCCGCCCTGCTGGCCCGGGACGCCCAGGACCGGATCGTGGACCTGGCCCGCCGCGCGGTCGACGCCCTCGGCCTGCGCGACTGCGGGACCCACACCGAGATCAAGCTCGGCGCCGACGGCAGCATGTGGCTGATCGAGACGGCCGCCCGGTTCGGCGGCGCGATGACCGTGCCGCAGATCGAGGAGGTCTTCGGGCTCGACCTCGTCGGCATGCTCGTCGACCACCTCCTCGGACACCCGGTCGCGTGGCCCGAGCAGGTCCTCACCCCGGCGCAGGCGCGCGGCGCGGCGGGCTCCCTCGTCGTCCTCGCGGTCGACGGCCGCGGCCGGGCCTGGCCGGTCCGCAAGGTCTGGGACTTCCGCGCCGTCTCGGCGGACATCGCCCTCAGCCGGGGCAGCCGCCTGTCGGTGGTCGGGGAGAGTTCGCTCGCCGACGGAAATGTCGTGCCCGCGTACGACCCGGCCGCCGGCGCCAACACCATGGCGGCCCTGTGCCTGCTCTCCGCCGCCGACGCGCGGACCGTGCTCCGCGACTTCGAGACCCTGGTGGACGCCCTGCCCCGGGTGCTGCCCGCCGCTCAGCCCGAGGAGGTTTCGGCATGACCGCCCAGCTGCTCACCGGTGCCGCCGAACCGGTCACGGACCGCACGGTCGTCGGCGAGAACCTCTCCCTGCCGCTCTTCCGCACCCTCTCCGGGGTCCTGGCGGGACACCCGTACCTCAAGGTCGTCGTCGACCGTGCCGAGAACACCTGGCACCTGCTCGACACCGCCGCGCACCCCTTCCACGTCAACTACATCGCCACCCGCATTCTGGGCATGGGCCTGACCGCGCTCGACGCGGACCTCGACGCCTTCAACGCCTCCGTCTACATGGCCCCCGGGCGTCGCTTCCTGCTCGGTGTGCTGTCCCTGCACACCGAGCAGGACACGGACGGCCGCGAACGCACGTTCCTCGTCCTGGAGACGACCGAGGCCGACACCATGCACGGCGAACTCCTCGCGTCCTTCTATGAGTTCGTACGAGCACGGGTCGACGGCAGGCTGCCGCTGTTCCTCAAGCCCGCCAACCACGGGCAGGAGGAGGAGCTGGCGGCGATCAGCGAACTGTGCGTGCCGCGCATCCTCAGCCACGAGCTCTTCGGTTCCCGGGCCCGCGCCCCGCTCAATCCCGGCGAGGCCACCGGGCGGCTGCGGTTCTTCCGTACGCGTGAGGAGTACGCGGCGGCGGAGGCCGGGCTCGGCTGGGCGGACATCGTGGCCATGCCCTGCCTGCCGGACGACGTCCCCCGGGTCGCCGGATTCCTCAACACCGCGCCGATCACCCCGCTCTCGCACACCAACGTCCTCGCCTCCGGCTGGGGCATACCCAACGCGATCGTGCGCGACCTGGAACAGCTCGTCGACAAGGACGGCCTGGACGGCGCGTGGGTCCGCTATCGGGTCCGCGAGGACGAGATATCCCTCGAGCGGCTCGACCACGAACCCGACCTGCGGGCTCCGGCCTGGCACCAGCAGCGGATACGCCTCGAACCGCCGCTGCTCGAAGACGTTCCCGTGCTGGCCCTGCACCGGCTGCGCAGCGCCGACCGCGACCGCTATGGCACCAAGGCGGCCAACCTCGGCGAGCTGCACCACGTACTCGACAGCCGCACGGCCGACCTGACCGCCTTCTACGGGCGGCCCCGCCCGCCGCGCGAGGACCTCTACGGGCATCTCGCGGCCCGCCTCGGCCTGAACGCGCCCTCCCTTGCCGAACTACGCGCCGCTGCCGCCGCCTTCGTGGCCACGACGATCGGCGCCCCCGAAGGCGTCGCGCTGCCCTTCGCGCTCCAGCAGCACTTCCTGGCCTCCTCCCCCGCCCTCCAGCAGGGCATCGGCAAGCTCAAGATGGCACTCGAACTCGACGCCACCGACGTCCTGGACTCGCTCTGCCTGCAGCTCCAGCACCTGATCCGGCACACACCCGTCCCCGAGTCGGTCACCCGGCAGATCAGCCAGGCCTTTCCCGCCCCCGCCGACCCGCGCGGCCGCCTGGTGGTGCGCTCCTCGTCCAACGCCGAGGACCTTCCGGGGTTCTCCGCGGCGGGCGTCTACGACTCCGTCACCACCGCCCACGGAGCCGACGAACTCCTGGACGCCGTACGCCAGGTGTGGGCCTCACTGCTCTCGCCCCGCAGCGTGCGCCTTCGCCACCAGGTCGGCATCTCCCTGGACGACACCTACATGGGCGTCATCGTCCAGGAGTACGTCCCCGCCTCGCTCGGCGGCGTTCTGGTGACCTGTGACCCGACCCGTCGCGAGGACTTCCGCAACGTCTACCTCAACTGTTCCCCCGGCTCCCCGGAGCAGGTGGTCGAGGGTTCGGTCCTGCCGCAGCAGTACCTGTACAACACCGTGGAGGGCGGCGGCCGTACCGTCGCCCTGGGTTCCTCGGGCGACGGGCTCTCCGCCGCCACCCGCGCCCGGCTCGCCGACCTGTGCCTGACCGGGCGGCTCCTGCAGTCCCACTTCAGCGGGTCCGACGTGGACCGGCCGTTGGACATCGAGTGGCTGATGACCGACCGGGGCGACTTCCGCCTGGTCCAGGTCCGCCCGTACGCGCTGTGAGGGCGCGCTCCAGCCGGCGGGGGGCGGGCACCGGCCTGACCGTCACCGCCCGCCGGATCATCCGGCTCAACTACGGCTTCCAGCTGCTGTTCAACCTGCTGTGGTGGATGCCGGTGTTCTACGCCTACCAGAAGGCGGCCGGGCTCTCGGACGGGCAGATCTTCGGCATCCAGAGCATCTACTACGTGGCCTTCTGCCTGTTCGAGATCCCGACGGGCCTGATCGCCGACCGGATCGGCACCCGCAACTGCCTGCTCGCCGGCGCGGTGGTCATGACCGCGGCGAACCTGGCTCCGGTGGTCAGCGCCTCCTACACCGGCTTCCTCGTCCACTTCCTGGCCATCGCCGCGGGCCGTTCACTCACCTCGGGAGCGGCCAGCGCCTACCTGTACGACGGTCTGCGCGCCGAGAAGTGCGACGAGCACTACCTGAGGGCGGAGGGCACCGCTCGGGCGCTGGGGCTCGTTGCGAAGGTCGTGTGCTGGCCGCTGGTCGGGCCCCTGATGGCCGTGGCACATCCGGCCCCGTACGTGCTCAGCGCCGCCAGCGCGGCGGGCTCCCTCGCCTGCGCCGTCGCGCTGCCCCGCCTTGCGGTGGCGGGCGACGGTACGGGGAAGACGGACGGAGGGCACGGGGGCGGTGCGTTCCTGCGGGACGCGGGCGCCGCGCTGCGCTGTGTCGCCTCCTCGCGATGGCTGACCCTGGTGATGGTGCAGGGCGTGGCGATCTTCACGCTCTCCCGGATCTGCCAGGTCAACCTCTTCCAGCCGATCCTGCTGGACCACGGCATCGCGGAAGCCTCGCACGGCAGTGTGATGGCGGCGATGACGGTGGCGGAGGCGGTGGCATCGGCCCGTCCGCAGTGGCTGAGCCGCCGCCTGCCACCGGTCGCCTGGGTCTCGGTCCTCAGCCTCGCGCTGGCGGGCAGCCTGGCGGCCATGACATTCGGCGGGCCGTGGGCCGTCGTCGCGCTGCTGTGCCTGTTCGCCGCCGCGACCGGCTTCGCGTACCCCATCCAACGCAAGCTGGTGAACGACGCGGTGCCCACGCACGCCCCGCGCGCCACGCTGCTCTCGGTCGAGAGCATCGTGGATCGCGCGGTGTGCGCACTGGCCGCGATCGCCGCGGGCGCCTACCTCGCCGCCGGGCGCCTGGACGCCTTGCTGTGGCACAGCGCGCTCGCCACGGCGGTGCTGCTCGGGGTCTTCCAACTGCTTTTGCGCAGCGGGGTGGTCAAGCGGGAGAGCGCCGGCCAAGGAGTTCGACCAGCCGGACCGGGAGAAACGCGGGCCGGTGCGGCCGACCGACCTGGTACGGCACGAAACCGAGCGAGGAAGCCGCTCTGACCTCCTCGGCCGTCTCCGCCTGATAGACCACTCGGCAGCGGCCCGAGCCGGCCTTCGCCCGCTGCCAGAGAGCGGGGGCCGGTTTGCGTTCCGCCTCGGTCCGCGGGGTGAGGACGCGGTCGCCGAAGTCCTTCCAGGCGAAGGGCGCGGGCCCCCGCCAGGTGGCGTCGACCTCCTGCCGCAGCCTGGCGGCGCGCTCGGCGTCGGTCGTGCCCCAGGAGGGCGGCACATTGGTGATCAGGCCGACGGGAATGCGGCGTAGGCGCAGGGCACGCAGATAAGAGGCCGCGCCGGGTTGATAGCCGGTGCTGCCGTCGTCGGCGGTGTGCACGAGGGTTTCGCCCAGGTCGAAGTACACGATGGGACACGCCCGTTCACGCGCGGCGGCAGCCGTTCTCGTGACTCCGCTCGCGTCTTCGGGCAGCGCCGCGCTCACCGTGGCGCTGAGCACGACCCACACCAGAGCCGCGCTCAGCGCGAGGCTTGCCCGCACGGAGCCCTTGGAGGCGGATCTGTTCATACGTCGTCGCCCTTTCGTCGTGCACACCGGTCCACCACGTCCTACCCGTGCACACCGCGTGTCACCCGGGTCTCGCGGGGCCATCCTCGGAGATCACCGCGCGGCCCCGGGAACCCGCGGTGGCCAACGCATCCTCTTTCCTGCCGGCGGCGATCCCGAGGCGGTTCCAGCCCTGCCGCGCGTCACCCACGCCGCGATCGCGCTGACCGCTGCCCGTCTCCTGGCCGGAGACATCGACGACGTCGGCCAGGACGAATTCCTCGACGCGCTGCGCGCCGCCGTACCCAGCCTGAGCGAGCACCGGCAGGCCCCACCCGCCGCACACCCGCCGGCGGACAGCACCGGTGAATGGGACGGCTTCCCCATCCGGCCGGCTGGACCACCGTGCTCAACGACCCCGTATGGGCGGTGTGGGGCCGCCACGTGCCGATCGACTCCAATGGTCCGGCGTGGCCGGTCGTCGTCGCGATGCAGAGCGCGCTGACGCTGCTCCTTGCCGGCCAAGCCCATGCGCTGGCCGGGTTACCGCGCCCGGCTGAAACAACTCCTCCATTCCCCCGCCCATGAAGGCTGAGGGCGCCGAAGGGGCGTAGACAGATCTGCGCCGCGTCCCTCAGTACGCCTCTCACGGCGCCGGCTACCTCAGCGGTCTGCTACTCACCGCTTCGGCTTTTTCGGAACATGCGCGCGGCCTACGGCCCGGGTCATAGGCTGCACCTGCACCTGCACGTTCTCGGCGGGCGGAAGGCGGCGCGTATGAGGGTTCTCTGCGTCCACGGCATGGGGCAGCAGTTGCGCGGTGAGCAACAACTGCTCGGTGAGTGGGTGCCTGCGCTGAAGGATGGACTGGGCCGGGCCGGCGCCGGCGGTAGGGTCACAGACGGTGATGTGGGCATGGCCTTCTACGGCGATCTCTTCCGCCCGCCCGGACAGCTGCTTGCCGTCGGCGAACCCGTCCTTCGCGCCGGCGACGTGGCGATGGGCTTCGAGACCGAGCTGCTCGCCGCTTGGTGGGACTCCGCCGCCGCGGCCGACCCCGTGGTGGTCTCTCCCACCGCAGAAACCCTGGCCCGTACCCCGGAGTTCACTCAGAAGGCGCTGCGCGCCCTGAGCGCCTCGCCCTTCATGGCCGGTCTGACACTGCGGTCCATGGTCGGCGACCTCAAGCAGGTCCGCGGCTACATGCTCGATCCGGCGACGCGGTTGAAGGCACGCCGGCGCGTGTCGGACCTGCTCACCGAGGAGACACAGGTGGTCGTGGCCCACTCACTGGGCTCCGTCGTGGCCTACGAGGCTCTGTGCGCGTCCCGCCGACGCCACCGTGTCCGCGCCTTTGTCACCCTTGGCTCCCCCCTGGGCATCGCCAACCTGATCTTCGAGCGCCTGCGCCCGCCGCCGGACGGGACCGGCTCCGGGGTCTGGCCTGGTACGGACGCCCTCACCTGGACCAACCTCGCCGACGCCGCCGACGTGGTCGCCTTGGAGAAGGACCTGCGCCCGGCGTTCGGCCCGCGCGTGCGGAACGTTCGCACCCACAACGGCGCTCACGCACACGACGTGCGCCCCTATCTGACGGAGAAGCGCACCGGCGAGGCCATCGCCGCCGGACTGTGGTGACAAGCCGATGGCGAAAGCGGACCCGCGGGGAGACGGTCCGGGACGACGGCTGCTGATCGCCGCGGCCGTCGCACGCCACACGCAGGCACGGCAACTCGACGTACCCGCCCTCACCACCGCGCGGCAACAAATCGTCGACATCTTCACCGGCCCCCTCGGCTACACACTCCTCCCTCAACCGGGTATGAACCCCACCGAGGACGACTTGGCACAAGGTCTCCGCGCTCTGTGCCGCCAGGAGATCACGGCCGAGGACCATCTGGTTGTATATCTTAGCTGCCACGGACAGATCCTTGAGAACGGCCGCCACGTCCTGGTGGCCGCGGACGCCGATCCGGCCGACGAGGCCTTCCTGCTGCCGACCGTGCGGCTGGCCGAGGCCATGCTGCTCGAAACCCCACTGCGCCGGCTCCTGCTGATCCTCGACACCTGCTACTCGGGGCAGGGCGGTAACCAGGCCGCCGCCGCCGCGCTGAGCGGCATGGAACGCGACTGGAGCGGCCCCGGCGACTCAGGCCTGGTGATCATCACGGCGACCCGCCCCTTCGAACAGGCCAGTCCCGGCGCCTTCCCGCGCCTCCTTGCCGAAGCGATCAGCTCTCCCGCGACAGCTGGCCGGCTCCCTGCTGCCCTGGACCTGGGAACCGTCGTTGGTGCGATGAACGCCAACCCGGCCCGCCCGGCCCACCAGCACATCGGCTGGGCCGGCATCGGTCTGAGCGGACCCGTGCCCGACTTCCTCCCTGCCCTGCCCGCCTTCCTCCCCAACCCCCGCCACCGGCCAGCAGGTCCGGGCCTGGGCCCCGAACCGAGCCTGGACCTGAGCCTCCAACAAGCCGCCAGTTGGCAGTACGAGGCCGAACGCCGGGAACAGGAGTTCCAAAACCGCTTCCTCCGCAGTGCGCGGGCCGTGCCGCAGGACAGCTCCGGACGCCCCGCCGGCGTCGGGTCCTGGTGGTTCTCCGGCCGCCACGCCGCACTCACCGACATCGCCTCCTGGCTGGCCACTCCCAAGACACACGCCCCGGCGCTCGCCGTCACCGCGGGCCCCGGTGCGGGGAAGACGGCGCTCCTGGGCCTCGTGGCGGCCCTCACCAATGCCGCACGCAGAAGGTCCGTCCCCCTCAACAGCCTCGGCCTTCCTCGCCCCGCACAGCCACCGGTCGGCAGCATCGACCTGGCGCTGTATGCCGGAGGCCTGACGACACGACAGGTCCACGCGGGACTCGCGGCCGCGCTGGGATCGACGGCAGCCGACACCGATGCGTTGATCACGGTGCTCCGCCGGCGTCGCCACCACGGTGATCGGCCCTTCGCCGTCCTTCTCGACGCCCTCGACGAGGCGGTGGACCCATACGACCTGGCGACGAGCCTGCTGCGCCCCCTCCTCGCCGCCAGCACCGACAGCGAATCCCGGCCCGTGCGCCTGCTCCTGGGCACCCGCCCACACCTGCTGCCCCTGCTCGAGCCCGGGGGCGAACAGGCGCTGTACGGGCGCGCGAGTCACTGGCCGCCACCGGTGGTCGTCGACCTCGCGGAACCGCCTTATGCCGACTCCGACGGCCTGCACCGGTACACCATCCGGTGCCTGCTCGACGCAGAACCCGACAGCCCATACCGGGACCTCCCGCTCCCCCGGGTACAAGCCACCGCCCAGGCCGTGGTGGGTGCGGCAGACGGCTCCTTCCTCGTCGCGCGGATCGTCGCCGGCACCCTTGCGGCCGCGGACGCCCCCGCCGACCCGACCGACGCGGCCTGGACCCGATCGCTGCCCCGGCTGGCCGACACGGCCATGCGGAAAGACCTCGATACCCGGCTCGGCCGGGACGCGGACCGGGCCCGGGACCTGCTGCGCCCCTTGGCCTATGCCCGGGGCCAGGGGTTGCCCTGGGAGGACATATGGGCGCCCTTGGCCTCCGCGGTCTCCGGCCACCCGTACACCGACGCCGACCTGAGCTGGCTCCAAGACCAGGCCGGCGCGTACGTCGTGGAGACCCAGGAGGCCGGACGCTCGGTGTACCGGCTCTACCACCAGGCGCTCGCCGAATCCCTGCGGCAGGACAGACCGGGCACCGCCGGGACTCAACCGGCCGCCGAGTGGGAACGAGCAGTGCACCAGGCGTTCGTGAAGGTGCTCAGCGACATCCCCTACCGCGCCGACGCGACCAGGGACTGGTCCCGCGCCCACCCCTACGCCCTACGTCACCTCGCCAGCCATGCAGTGGCCGCCGACCGGATGGACAGCTTGGCCTCGGATGTCGGCTACTTGATCCACAGTGATCCCGACACCCTGTTGCCCGCCCTGCGCCACACGCGCACACCGGCCGGGCGTACGGCTCGCGACGTGTACACGGCCTCCTCGCACGCTCATCGCACCACCACGCCCGCCCGTCGACGGCGGATCCTCGCCGTCGACGCTGCCCGCTACCGGGCCACCGACCTCTCACTCGCGCTCAACGACGGTCTCTCGGTGCGCCCTCGCTGGGCCACCGGAGGCATGCTCAACCCCTTCCTTCACTCCTCGCTCACCGGCTCTTCTGCGGTGGCGGTCAGCACCGTCGACGGCGTCGCCGTCCTCGTCGCCGCCCGGGGCGGCCAGGTCGTCGTGTCGGACCTGACAACGGGACAGGCGACCGCCGTTTTCAGCGGACACTTCCGGCTCAGAGGCAAGCACTCAGGTGTCCTGCACGTGGCCTGCGCTGAGGTTGACGGCGAGCCGGTCGGCGTGTCGCACGCATTCGACGGCACCAGGGACGAGGTGGTGGTGTGGGATCTGCGCAGCGGCCGCCGGCGGTGCGCCCTCGACGACCACCCGCCCCGACTCGAGGCCATGGCTTGCACGGTTGTGGACGGCACCCCGGTGGCCGTCACCTGCGCGGGGTTGGGCGTGATGGTCTGGGATCTGCGGACCGGACGCCGACTGCGCACGCTGCCGTTCGAGGGGGCGAGGGGTGGCTGGGACACCACCCTCGCCTGCACCGCCATCGATGACGCACCCGTAGCCCTCGTGGCCATCACGACATCCCTGGAACACCCAGAGCGACCCATCACGGTCTGGGATCTCCGAACCGGTGCACTGCGTGCCGAACTCGGCGAGGCGAGTGGGGGGACACGAGCCATCACCTGCACGGAAGTGACGGGGGTCCCGGTTGCCGTCACCGCCACAAACGACACCGTCACGGTCTGGGACCTGCGGACCATGACAGTGCGACCCTCACCGATCCAGCGAACCGCGGTGCAGGACATGGACTGCCTCGTCGTGGACGGCACACCGCTGCTGATCACGGGGGAGTCCCGCGGATTCGGCAACGTCGTGAACGATGGGCGGCTCTCCGTCTGGGAACTGGACTCCGGGCGGCAGCGCGAGATGCGTCTGCCCAGAGTCCGCTCCATCGACATGGTCCACTGCGTCTACGCCGACGGCATCCCGGTGGCCGTGACGTCGTCCCGCTTCTCCGAGACGCTGGTCTGGGATCTGCGCGAAGCCCCCGGCCTCCCTGCCCCCATCGAAGGCCCAGTCCATCCGATCCAGGCAACAGCCTGCGGCAGGTTCGACGGTGAGCCAGTGGTGCTCACCGCCGGCGGCGACGACTGGGGCGACGAGCTCCGCACCGGTGAAGTGGTGCTGTGGAACCTCCGGGACGGGAGTGTCGTGGCGCGGATCCATTCGCACGCCTGGCCCGTCGGCTACGCGGCCCTGTCCGATGGCACGTCCCCCTTCTACGCCGTCACCGTCGGCGATGAACCTCGGGGCTCCGAGCAGTGGGTGTGGGACGGTGGGAGCCGGGACAGCCGCCGCCTGGGCGGCCCGGCCGGTGCCTACCTTGTCGGTCTGACCAATGTCGACGGAAGACCCCTTGCAGTCCTGGCCCAGCGCGCCGCCCGCGGCCAGCAGGCCGTCATCCTCTGGGACGTCGCTGCCGACCGGGAACACGCTGTCCTGAAACTCCATGAAGGCCCGGTGATCTGCACACGCATAGCGGACGCCCCCTTCCTCGTCACCGCTGGCCCCAACGACGTACTGACCCTCTGGGACCTCAGCACCGGGAAGCGTGGCGCCGCCCACCAGTTGCCGACCCGCGGGGTCACCTGCCTCGCCGAGGCGTGCCGGGACGGCATCCCGTCAGTGACCGTGGCCTTTGAGGACGCCAGCCTGGCCGTGATCGACCTGCTCGACGGCCGGTGCGCGGCTTCGTTCGAACTGCCGGATCGGGTGAAAGCCCTGACCTGCACAGGCACGCTCGGAGAGCCCCTCGCCGCACTGGTGACAGTGAAGGAGCCGGACCTGATCGAGGTCCGGGACCTCGAAACGGGCAACCTGCGGGAAGCCGTCCCAGCCCCCTACCCGGTCGAAAGTCTCACCTTCGCGGCCAACGGCTTCCTCGTAGCAGCGGCACAACGCGAACTCCTGGTCTTTGACATCCAGTTCGACCAGTGACTGCGCTACGGAACCGCTCCCCATGCTCCGTCCGCGCCAGGACGGCTCGCCCCGCATCACTGCTGCCAGGCCCGCCGGTGTGGCTCAGAATTCGGATTGCAGACGGAATTTCCTCTGTCCACGGTTCTGTCCGGCTCCCGCGGTGTGGACAAACGGGGCGAATATCCGGGCGCCGTCGTAGAAGATCACGCCGGCGCCGGGGTGCTGAGCGGACCCGCGGTCCGAATGGCCGAAGGTACTGCTGACCTTCGGTGAGGCGCCGTTGGCCAGGGCTGCCGACAGTTAAAGCTCGGCCCGGGCGGGGGTGACCTTCCCGTTCGCGTACAGGTTTGGCCAAGGCATCTGTGCGGGGGTGGTCGGGGGGCGGTGGGATCTGTGCCCGTGGCGGAGCCGCCGGTGATGGCCATCCAGATCCGGGCGCCGGTGGAGAAGGTGATCTCCACGCCGGAGGGGCACTCGTCGTTCTCCTGCCATGGCTGGGCGTCGGTGATGTCCGATGCCTGGTCCAGGACATCGAAAAGCAACGCCCTCACCACGGCCACCCTGCTCAACAGCGCCTTCTCCGGCCTGCAAGGGGACTACCTCATCACCGGAGACAAGGAGCGGACCGAGACCGCCCTCGACGAGCTCTGCGCGTGGATCGACTCCCGCGTACAGGCAGCCCGCAGCACCAACAGAACACCCGCCGCACCAGACTGACGCCGCGCCCGTCCACCTCCCGGCCATCCCCCGTCTCTCCGCCGCGGATTCCGGCCGGAGAGGCAGCCGGACATGGCGCAGCTCGTTTCCGATCTCGGCCCTGACGGCAACGAAAAACTCCCGCCAGAGCCGGGGCGCGTCTGTGCAATGGCCCTATGAACGGGGACTCAGGGGTGGGTGAATGCTCAACACCGTGGGCCCGGTGTTCTCCCGGGAGGAGGACCGCTCGAACCTTCTGGACTCCTGCTACCGCGAATCGCTCCGGGTCGCCGACGAGCTGGGCGCGAAGACGGTCGCTTTCCCCGCCGTCTCCACCGGCATTTTCCGCTGGCCGATGGACGACGCCGCACGCACGTCCGTGGAAGAGGTGCGCTTCGTCCTCTTCGACGAGGCCGCCTACGCGGCTTTCACCGCACAGGGAAACTGAGCCGAGCGGGACAGGCGTGGAACAGATCCTGCAGGCAGTCCAGGCTGATGCCGACGCGACCGGCAGTATCGGCTGGTCGATGGTCAGCGTGGACTCCACGGTGTGCCGGGCTCATCAACATGCCGTGGGCGCACGCAAGGAGGCGCCGCGCAATCCCGGAAAGCGCACCCGTCCGACGCAGCCCGTCCCGATGAGGCCCTGGGTCGTTCACGCGGCGGGTTGACGACGCAGATCCACGTGGTAGGTGAGGGCGGATTGCGGCCGTTGGCCATGCTGGTGACACCTGGGCAGTGGGGTGACGCCCCACAGGTGATTCCGGTTCTGGAACGTGGGCGGGCGCCGGGCCCGACCGGTGGTCATCCTCGTACCCGGCCAGGCCAGGCCACCTGAGCGACGACAAAGCCTATTCGTCCCGCCGGAACCGCCGATACTTGCGGCGTCGGCTGATCAAGCACACCATTCCCGAGCGGAACGACCAGCGGGCCAACCGCAAGCGTCGCGGCAGCGCAGGCGGCCGGCCCACCGGCTTCGACACGACGGTCTGCAAGCGCCGCAACGAGGTGGAGCGGCTGATCAACCGTTTGAAGAATTACCGGGCTGTGGCCACTCGCTCCGACAAGAGAACGTACGTGTTCCACGGCACCGTGACCGTCGCTGCCATACGCCTGTGGATACGCCCCTGGACGGGCTGAAGGAGGTTCATGCTGTTTGCACATCTGGCCCCTCCAGCAGCGGCTCACGTGCGGCTGGAGGAACCTGGGGCGGTCGCCGGCTGCGGGATTACTGGTTGAAGACGACGGAGCGGAACTTGAGCCCCTCGCCGCCGTAGCCACTGTGCGCCTTCAGGGCGAAGGACTCGCCCTCGCACTCAAGGTCGGTGTACACCGTCGCGATGCTGTTGGTGCGGTTGCGCGGGGAGTGCGCGGGCGTCGAATCCGGCTTGGCGACCTCGTCCAGGTCGATGCACTCCCGGGCCTTCGGGTCGTGCAGCCTGCCCTCGATGGTTTTGCCGTCACGGTTGTAAGTGAAAACGAACTGACCAGTCGCGGCGTTGGCCGAAGTAGGGACGGTCACGATAAGGGCGAGGGCGCCGAGGGCGCCACCAATCGCATGACGAAGACGCATATGCGTTCCCTTCTGCTCAGCGGCAGTCGGCCGACGGCCGACGATCCGTTCCGGAGCATGCCCTGCGGCCTCGGTGCCTTCGAGGAACCGCCGCGGCGTGTGGGGTGACATCAGGGGCGTACGGAAGTGATACCAGCACATGCCGTACGTGCACACGCCCTGCCGTTCCGGGGCCGGCCGCACCTCCCGGGGATGCCCCACCCATCGGACTGCCTGGCGGTGGTTTGTACGCTCTGCCGGCAGGGCGGTTGGCGGTGCCGCGTGGCTTGGGGCCTTCGGGCCCAGGCAGCAGAGGATCACAACGGATACCGAGGCGTTCGAGCACGCAGGTCGGGGCGTCGGCGATCCACTCGCCGACCGCCAGCAGTGAGGTGGCTCCGGTCAGTACGGCACACGCGCTCAGCGCGAGCACGGCGGCCAGGTCGTGGCGCGCTCTGCGCGGGTCACGCGGGTCGGGCACTTCGGTCAGACGCTCCAGCAGCCCCGGGATCTCCTCGGGGCGGGGTTCGGGCTGCTCGCGGAGTTGGTCAAGAGCAGCCGGGATCGGGGATGATGCCTCGGCAGGCACGGTCCTCCACTCGGATCACGGGGCGTCGAGAACTCCGTGATCTTCGAAGCCCGTGCGCGGGTTGGCCCCAGCTCCGGTGACGCGCGGCGCGCACCTGCGCGAGCTGCCTGGCCTCCCTCGACGAACAGCGCTGTGGGCAGGTCGGACAATGCCTGGATCCGCACCTAACCGAGTGCCGGCGGGTGCTCGGCTGGACGGCGTCCCCAGGCCGAGATCAGCGGCGCGAGTGTCAGGTCGAGTTTGCCCGCGTGGATGGCGGCCAGGTGCGCGTCGATCTCGGCGTCGTCGGCCAGGCCGGCCGCGAGCAGCTCGCCGCGCACGTGCCGGATGGTCGCCGCCTCCAGCCGGTCGCAGGCCAGCCCGCCGACCGGGAAAGAGCCCGCTGCGGCGACATCTACCAAGCCGGCCTCACGCAATGCCCGCGGCAGTGTCCGGCCGTAGCGCAGGTCCGCGCCGCGGCGCGTCAGCAGCTCCCGGACCGCGTCGCGCAGCCGGTTGGCCCGCCGCTGCGCAGGGCCGCTGTCGTCCAGGCATGCCAGTGGCTGCAGAGCGGTATCGGCGTCCTCGACCAGCAGCCAGCCGCCGGGCCGTAGCGCTGCCGCCATCGTGGCCAACGCCCGAGCCCGGTCGGGTACATGGACCAGCACGAGCCGGGCGTGCACCAGATCGAACGTCCCCGGCTCCGGGGGCGGATCAGCGGCGACGTCATGCCGGCGCACCTCGTACCCGTCGCCTGTCTTCAGCCACGACGGGTCGATGTCCGTGGTCAGCACGTACCCGGTCGGACCGACGGCCGCCGCGAGCGCCTCCGGGATACTGGGGCCACCGGCCCCCACTTCCCAGCAGCGCGAGCCGGCCCTGACCCCCAGTCGATCGAAATGCCCGCGCGTCACACCGTCGAACAGCTCGGCGAGCCAAACGAATCGCTCGCCCGCCTCGGCGCGCGCATTGTCCAGCAGATACCCGCGGGCGGGAGCGGGCTCTCCACCGAGCGCGGTAGTCCCGTCTATCGGATCCGGTCGCCCACCAACGTGCGGCGGGCGGGGCGAGGAGGTCATCACTACATGGTCAACCTCCCCAGGCCACCAGCGCCACGACGACGGGAGAGGGATGTCTCACACAGCCGGCGAACCCCGTATGTCCTACAGCACGGTTCTGCACCGTGACGCGCCGGAAGGGGTACATGTATTCGGCCCCCACAGCCGGCGCACCACGTGCGGAGCGGCGCGCTGACCGGACTGTCGGCTACGGCCGGTTCGACCTCGTACCGGACGCCTTCGATCACGACGCAAAGCCGGGGCCAGCGGATCCAGTAGACGCACGTCCCCGTTCATGACGGGTGGTACCTCTTCTCCAGTTCGGGATCCGGGGTGCCTCATCGGGAGAGAGGTCCGTCCGGCGGGCAACCCGCTGAACCTCCTCCTCGTCAGCGTCGCCGTCGCTCTGCCCATCCCGCGGGTGAGGGAGTGTGATGACGGGCGTCGACTCCAGAGCATGGTTGAGGACCTGCTGATCCACATCCGCACGGAAGGCGCAGCACACGCACCTGCCTGAAGTCTGCCTCGCAACTCATGGTCCAGTGCGGCGTTGAGCAGGCCGTGCGGGTCGTCTCCTCTCAACGCCACGAGCTCATGGAGAAGTTCGCCGAGCTTCGCACACCTCAGCCACTGAACACAGCAGCACGAGTTGCTCTACTTTGGTATGCAGCGCAGATTACGAGGGCCGGACCTGAGTGCCGGGATGGCAGATCGCAATGGCCCAGAGCTCGACAGCGGATGAAGTGGTATTTCGGGCCACAACAAACCAGCCGCTGAGGGTCGGTGAATTCGTCCTGACCTGGATGCCGACCTCGTTGTCAAAGGCGTTGTAGCCACCGCCCGTGGGCACTTGTCCGGATGGGCAGGAGACCAGGGATTGGCCGACCTCGCCAGACGGGATCACGACGCGGGGCGCATCAACCCGGGTATACACGTCTGCCTGCTGCGCATCGGGGTTCACTGCGGGCGCCTGCCTGTGGTGAGGCAGTGACGCTGCTCCTGGATGATCCGTTGCGTCAGGGGCGGCGATGGCCATTCCACCTGCGGCAAGGGCCGCGACGGTGACCAAAGTGGGGATCAAGAAGCGTTTCATTCTTCAGCCCTTCATGCCGCATGAGGCACCGCATTCTCTGATTACCCCCTCTACTCCCATCACCACCCTCATGTCGCCCGTTCGGAGTAGAGCAGTCAAAAGCCAAGGGTTGTCCCGTAGATGATCTTTGAGTGGTCGCGCCGGGGTCGTCAGCGGTGTGCGGGCCGCTCGTCCATCCGGCGAGGGCGAGGTTGTGCATGCGCGCGATGCCGAGCATGGCGTGGTGGACTCCCTCGCCTTTGAGGCGGCAGTCGCGGAGGAATCCCCCGGTCTTCAAACGGGCGAAGACGTGCTCGACGCGGGCGCGGACACGAAGCGTTCCTCAAGCTCGCCTGCTACCTGATGACCCACCGGCAGTTGCTGTCCCTGACCTGACCGCCATCTGCCTCACGCCGATAGACGGCTCCGGCGAACTGCTTGCATGAACCGCGACGCACCGCAGTCCGCACTTGCCCCAGATTCGGGTGGGGGACTCGGCCCCTGGGACAGCGGCCACATAACATGACCAGCCGGACGAGAGGAAGATCACCTGTGAGCGCACAGTCCCCGCACGACGGGCCAAAGATGGATGCCGCGCTCTACCCGGAGCTCAGCCCCGACGCCGGCGACCCGGGCGCTGGGCTACGACGCTTCGCGGCAGCAGCCGGAATCACCCTGGCGCCCCTGCATGTCACGGAATGGGCATCGGCACCTCACGGGCCGGTCACGCTCGTCGTCAAGGCAGACCGCGGGATCGTCCGTGTCGCCCTGGAACGCGACCGCCGCGAAATCCAGGTCGACCTGACGATGCCCTGGCTGGGAGCAGCCCTTTCCGGGCATGCCGAGACGCTGACGGACGTGGCGCAGGCGCTCGACGACTGGCAGCGTGGCGACGCACTCACCGTGATCGCCGGCCGTCGGGGGTGGCTCGCCGCCTCCCCGCGCGCAGTGGCACACGAGGAGGGGCGCACAGTCGAGTACGCGTGGGACGTGGCGAGGGCCGCGACCGCAGGCCAGTGGAACGGTCCTCTCGTGGAAGGGGCATACAACACCCCGGAGCTTCGCCAACTCGCCCCGTTCGTCACCCACGGCACGCTCACATTCCACCGCTCCCCCATGCCTCCCTTCTCCCATGACCTCTTCGAGATAGGCCCCGCCGAGAACGACAGCTGGCGGGTCGGTAGCCGACAAACACCACTCGGCACGCACACCGTTGTCACCACCGTTGCCGAAGCAATCGCCCTGGTCGTAGAGGCGCTGCCCCCGGACTGTAATCCGGCCGTCCAGGCCAGTGACTCCGAACTCGACCAGCTACCTAAGAGGGTGTCTCACGTGGCAAGTTTCGCGAGCTTCTTGTAGCAGGTCCGGGTGGCGGCCATGGCCAGGCCTCGGCTCTGCCAGTCGTTGCGGACCACGTACGGGATCTTGAGACCACGAGCAGCCCATGGCAGGCTCATGCCGCATGATCGATGAATTCGCGAAGGACAACCTGCACGGGAGACTGCGGCGGGACCGCAAGGCGCTGCTCTGGAAACTCGACGGCTTGTCCGAATACGACGCCCGCCGACCTTTGACAGCGACCGGGACCAACCTCCTCGGCCTGGTCAAACACGTGGCCACCGTCGAGGCCAGGTACTTCGGCGAGGTCTTCGGCCGCCCTTCCCCGGAACCGCTGCCCCGGTGGCAGGACTCCGACGGCAGCGATCTGTGGGCGACCGAGGACGAGACCCGCGATCAGATCATCGGGTTCTACCGGCGCACGTGGGAACACTCGGACGCGACGATCAACGAGCTTCCCCTCGACACCCCCGGCCACGTGCCGTGGTGGCCGGAGCCTTATCCCAACACGAACCTGTTCGCCGTCATGGTCCATGTCCTCGGCGAGTCCAACCGGCATACCGGACACGCCGACATCCTGCGCGAGGGCCTCGACGGCCGGACCGGGGTGCGCCCCGAACACGAGAAGCAGATCGACGAGGAAGCCCGTGCAGCCTGCTGCGCGAAGATCGAGCAGGCCGCCAGGTCGGCCGCACCAATCAAGGCTTAGAGGGTGTCTCACGTGACGTGATGTTCGTACGGCATGATGCCGGGCGTAGGTGCTGATCTATCGAAGCGTCTGGTTCCTGATGAACTCCGGGAACCGACCGCCCCGTTGCTGCCGTCGTTCGCTGCTGAGCCGTGACAATGACGAGGAACGGTCCACCGTCACCACCCTGCTGCGGAAGGCGGCCGCAGCAGGCCAGATCGACCCCGCCCTGAACCCGGACGACACCGCAGCCTGGGTCATGGCTCTCATCGCCGCTCTCTACACCAGCGCCGTCACCGACCCATCCTTCACCGCAGCCGATCAACTCCCCACCCTGCGCCTCATCCTCCAACGCTTCCTACGGCCCAACACCTACCAGGAGCCGGAGTGATGAACGGGCCTCCCACAAGGGCCCGATACAGCGGCAGACAACACACGGTGATCTTCCGGCTGCGTCGGCGGCGAATACGCGACACCTCAACATGCGCGCCTACCAACCGCACCCCGATCCGGAGTTGTGGAACAGGCTTGCGGTTGCTGTCCCGCCAGTTGACGACGTTCATTTCGGCGTCGTGGTCCCGCTCGTCCAGAACATGTGGCCGAGCCTCGGCGGCGCCTGCTCGGTCGGTTGCGGGGCCGCCGCGGTGCTGCTCGGATGCTGTTGTGGGGCAGCGCTGTAAGGGGATTCGGTTCGTCGTGTTACGGCGGGAACTGCGTTCGCCATCGCCCGCGAACGATACTGCTCGCCCGAGGCCGAGGTCTGCTGGTTATGGACCAGTGCCTTCACCCGCTTGCCCGTGAACAGGTCGAGCATCTGCCGCATGCTGCTCGCGGAGACCTCGGTGCCCTCCTCGACGGCCGACCTGAAGTCCGCGGGTGTCATGTCGCGCAGTCCGCTCGCCTCTTCCACCGGAGCGGCATTGTCGCCACCTGCCGGCTCGGGGCCGGGGCAAGGAAGCCCCGTCGGGAATATCGCAGCGGGGCCCTGCGTCAGGGGTGGTCACAGAGGGAATTGCCGGGCTGGACGGTGCCGTGGCTGCGACCACCGTCCAGCCCGGAGTCTCACATCGCCTCGGCGAGAGCGTTCTCGTGCTCGCAGGCGCCGTCGATTCCGTACGTCTGCCAGGCGGGGAAGTCGTCTTCGGCGGGCACGGGCTCTCCCTCGGCCAGCAGGCACGCCTCCAAGGCGGCGTGCAGGGCCTCGGCGTGCAGGCCGGTGCCGATGAAAACCAGCTCCTGACCCTGTGCGGTCTCCGGCCCGCGGGCACCCGACGGCTCGAAACGGGCCACCGACCCGGCCTGCGACCATAGACCGGTCACGCGAGGACGGCTGGCCAACCAGAAGAATCCCTTGGAGCGCAGGACCCGGCCGAAGGCACCGCTGTCGAGGGCCTCGGTGACGAACGCCCACAGCCGCCCGGGGTGGAAGGGGCGGTCGGAGCGGAAGACCGTGGAGGAGATGCCGTACTCCTCCGTCTCCGGCACGTGGTCGCCATTGATCTCCTTCACCCGGCCGGGAGACTGCTGCGCCTTCTCGACGTCGAAGGCTCCCGTGCCGAGGACCGCGTCGAGCGGCACGCGACCCCGTTCCGCAGGAACGATCCGGGCGGCAGGATTGAGCCGGGAGAGCGCGGCGCGCAGGCGCGCCGCCTCGGCCCGCTCGACGAGGTCCAGCTTGTTGAGGACGATGACGTCCGCGAACTCGACCTGGTCCACCAGCAGGTCACTGACGGTGCGTTCATCGCCCTCGTACTGGTCGAGTCCGCGTGCCGAGAGTTCGTCCCCGCCCTCGAGTTCGGGCAGGAAACCGGCCGCGTCGACGATGGTGACCATGGTGTCGAGGCGGGCCAGGTCGCCAAGGGTGGCGCCGTCGTCGCGCGGGAACGAGAAGGTGGCGGCGACGGGCATCGGCTCGGAGATGCCGCTCGACTCGATCAGCAGATAGTCGAAGCGTCCCTCACGGGCCAGCCTGTCCACCTCCTCCAGCAGGTCGTCGCGCAGGGTGCAGCAGATGCACCCGTTGGTCATCTCGACGAGCCGCTCCTCGGTGCGGGAGAGGGCCGCCTCGCCGCCGCGCACCAGCGCGGCGTCGATGTTGACCTCGCTCATGTCGTTGACGATGACGGCGACGCGCAGGCCCTCGCGGTTGCCCAGGACATGGTTGAGCAGGGTGGTCTTGCCCGCACCGAGGAATCCGGACAGGACGGTCACCGGCAGCCGGTCGTGCGTCGGCACGGTCATCCGCCCTCAGCCCTCGGGGCGCAGCAGGCCGCGCTCGTAGGCCTTCACCAGCCGCTGCGGCACCTGGTGGACCGAGCCGTCGATCGTGACGGGCACCAGCTGGACGGTGGCGGCCTTCCACTGGGCACGGCGGTGACGGGTGTTGCTGCGGGACATCTTCCGCTTGGGAACGGCCATGGGAACCTCCGGGCTGAGTTGGGCGGGGCTCGCACACTATAAATGAAAATGAATCCCATTGCACATAGGGGCTCCCTTGGCTCCGCCCCCGCCGCTGAACGCACCTGTCCACTGCCACGGGCGAAGACGTGCGGGACCCGACGCCCAGCCCGGTCTGCGGAAGGTTGGCGGAGTGGGGTCCGTCAAGCATGTGCGACTCGACCTGACCGACACTCCCAAGTCCAACATGACCCGCGACTACCTACTCGAGTGTGCGGAGCCCCATGAACGTGAGGCTGTCAACTCCCCTGACACGAAACCGGTTTGCGCTGGACGGTTGGACCGGCGGTCCGGGCCCGTCACCACCGCGTACTGGACGTGCGCGGCGGGTAGCCAGATGCTGATGGCAGCGGCGGCCGGGGACGGTGTGCGAGTGGCGATGGCCGCCGTGCCGATCGGTGCCCACGGCCCCGGCGAGAGGCAGGACAGACCGATGAGAGTGACCGTCGTCGGCGGCGGCATCGCGGGGCTGACCTGCGCCCTGAGCCTGCACGCCGCCGGTTTCGAGCCACAGGTGTGCGAATCGGCGCGGGCGGTCGAGGCCGTAGGCGTGGGGATCAACCTGCTGCCCCACGCCGTACGGGAACTCTCCGAACTCGGCCTGGCCCGCGAACTGGCCACCATCGCGCTGCCCCCACATCGCCTGAGCTATCGAGACCGGACGGGCGAACCGGTCTGGGAGGAGCCGCTGGGAACCGCGGCCGGCTACCGCTGGCCGCAGCACTCCGTACACCGCGGGCGTCTGCACATGCTGTTGCTGGCGGCGGTACGCGAGCGCCTGGGGCCGGACGCGGTCCGTACCGGCCTGCGGTTCCGGCGCTTCGAGCAGAGCACCGACGGTGTCCGCGCCCACTTCCTGGACCGGACGAACGGCCTGCCCGCGGTGGAAGACGCGGACGTACTGGTCGGCGCCGACGGCATCGACTCCGCGGTACGCGCCCAGCTCCACCCGGGCGAGGGCCCTCCGACGGGGAACGGCGTCCACATGTGGCGCGGGGTCGCGCACCACTGTCACATCCTCGACGGCCGCTCGATCGTGGTGGCCGGAGGCACCCCCGGCGCGAAGTTCGTCGTCTACCCGATCGAGGACCCGGCGACCGCGGGCGGCGACGCCCTGATGAACTGGGTGCTGGAGGTCCGGCACGGGCCGTCTGCCCCGCCTCCGGGCGAAACCGGCCGCCGCATCACGACAGCGGAGGCCCACGCCGCGATGGCGTCCTGGAACCTGCCGTGGATCGACCTCGGGGCACTGGTCGAGCACTCGTCGGCGATCCTCGAGTACCCGATGCTCGACCGTGATCCGTTGGCGCGCTGGAGCTTCGGCCGGGTCACCCTGGTGGGCGACGCCGCACATCCAATGTTCCCCATGGGTATGAACGGCGGATCGCAGTCCATCGTCGACACCCGGGTCCTGGCCTGGTGCCTGGCCCGGGAAAGCGGCCCCGCGGCCGCGCTCCGCCGCTACGACCGGATGCGCCGGCCGACCGTCAATGCGGTCGTGCTGGCCAACCGCGAGCTGGGACCGGAAGAGATCATCGCGCGGGCAGTGGACCACGGCGGCCCTCTGCCCGCCGGCCGGGCCGAGGAGATCGCCACCCGCTACAGAAGGCTGGCCCAGGCCACCGCGGCCCAGGTCAACTCCCACACCTCCTGGACGATCCCGAGCCCGGCCACGGACCGGGCGCGTCCGACCGCGGGCGACACAGGTACGGCCGCCGTCGCCGAGGTCGATCGCGATCGGCCGGCGCACTGACGGGCTCCCCCGGGCGCCGACGTTGTCCGGCCGACCAGGGCCGCGCTGGACATCCCGACCGCCGGCTGCGCGCCGATCACGCCCTGCTCCATCACGTGCCACAGCAGCCACGCCGTGAACCCGCCCATCGGGCCGTCCGTGCGGGCCTCCGGCTGAACCGAGCGGATCTCCGCTGTCAGAGCGATTCGGACGCTGTAGCGGGACCAGTCACGGACCCGGGCGGAACGACGCGCCGTCTGCGGCGGCCGCGGAGTGGAACGTTTCGCGGTAGACGCTGGGTGCCACCCCGACGTGGGCTTTGAACAACGTCCGGAAGTTGGCCGGTGTGCCCAGGCCGCAGTGCCGTGCCACGGCTTCCACCGTCGGTTCGCCTGCTTCCAGGAGTTCCCTCGCCCGGGCGAGTCTGGCGTCGAGCAGCCATCGCATGGGCGGCCGGCCGGTCTCGGCGTGGAAGCGGCGGATGAGGGTCCGGCGGGACGTACCGGCCCGGTGCGCCAGTTGGTCGACGGTGAGCGGCTGGTGCAGGTTGCGCAGTGCCCACTCGTACACCTGCGCCAGTCCGTCGGAACGCTCCGGGCGCCCCGGCAGGTCGATGAACTGGGCCTGGCCGCCCGTGCGGTGCGGGGCGGCCACCAGCAGACGCGCCTGCTGGTTGGCCACGCGGGCGCCGTGGTCCCGGCGGATGAGGTGCAGGCACAGGTCCAGACCCGCGGCGACGCCGGCCGAGGTCAGAACCTGGCCCTCGTCGACGTACAGCACTTCCGGCCGCACCGACACCCGGGGAAACCGCTCGGCCAGAGCCGCCGCGTACTGCCAGTGCGTGGTGGCCTGCCGCCCGTCGAGCACTCCGGCGGCGGCGAGGGCGAACGCGCCGGTACAGATGGACACCATGCGGGCGCCGCGGGCAGCCGCCCGCGCCAGCGCGGTCGTGACCGCGTCCGACGGCTTCTCCGGTTCCACATAGCCCGGGACGATGACGGTGTCCGCGGATTCCAGGCAGTCCAGCCCGTGCACGACGGACAGCGCCGGGCCGCCGTGCATCGGCACGGTTCCGGGCCGCTCCGCGCACACCGTGAGCCGGTACGGCCCGTCCCGCCAGCTCCCGAAGACCTGCAGGGGGATCCCGATGTCCAGGGCGAGGACGTTCTCCAGGGCCACCACGACCACGTGGTGCGCGGTACCGGCCGCTGGATTCCTCCGCATGGCACGATCCTATCGCCACATGGCATCCATGCCACTCACGCCGCCGTCCGGGCCGCGCCTACGGTCGTGTCATGAACGATTCCCCCTTGGTGCCGGCACTGCCGGACACCTCAGTGGCCCGCAGCGCCGTCACGTACGTCCGGTCCTGCGAAAGCGAGCCCGTCGCCAACCACAGCATCCGCAGCTACGTGTTCGCCGCCCTCCTGGCCGAGCACGAAGGGCTGAAGCCTGCCGCCGACTTCGACCCCGACCTCCTCTTCCACGCCTGCGTGCTGCATGACCTCGGAACCTCGCCCTCGGCCCCCGGCGCAGAGCGCTTCGAGGTCGAGGGCGCGGACATGGCCGCCCGCTTCCTCACCGAGCACGGCTACGGAGCACAGGCGGTCGACCCGGTCTGGGAGGCGATCGCACTGCACGCCACGCCCGGCATCGCCGAACGCCGCGGGGTGCTGGCGTACCTCACCCACCGAGGCATCGGGGCGGACTTCGGCATCGGAGCCGACTTCGTGACGGACGCCCAGGGCGCGGCCGTGCACGGCAGCCACCCGAGGCTGAACATGGTCACCGCGCTGGTCGACGACATCGTGCGGCATGCCACCCGCTCCCCGCAGGCCGGCGCCCGCTACACCCTCGGGGGCGAGTTCCTCCGCGAGCGCGCCGAACCCGGAGCCGCGACCTTCCTCGAACGCGCGGCCCCGACGTCCCGCTGGGGTACGTGAGAGCCACCACCGGGTGATGCGCCAGGCGCAACCTCGGCCGAAGTCTCAGGAGGGAGCCCGCGTCCTGCCGAGCCGGAGACGCCGATGCGCGCGGGGGCGGGGAGCGCGGCGCTCCCCGCCCGCGGGATCAGAACTGTGGGTGGAGGTAGAAGGTCTCGTTGACGGCGGGGGTGCCATTGGGGTTCGTCTGGTAGGGCCACTGGATGACCCAGGTGCCGTCGCCCGTGCCGTTGCCGCGGATGTTGGCGAAGCGGTGGGTGCCGTTGTCGCGCAGCACGGTGAGGTTGGGGAAGCGCGGTTCGGGGTGTTCGAGGGTGAAGTTCTGGGTGTCGCGCCCGTAGCCACCCGGTAGTGGGGCGCCGTCCCAGTTGTGGCAGTCCCAGACGTTCAGCCAGTCGCCGTCGCCACTGCTCTGCCCTCGGTTGACGTCGAGGCACTTGCCGCTGCCGGCGCTGACCAGCTTGTACAGCGGCTGTCCCGACTCTCCCTTGCGGCCCACCGGTCGCAGCGTCCAGCGCTGGTTGGCCGCGCCGTTGGCGTGGTAGGTGATCACGTGGGTGCCGTTGGCGGTGTTGCCGCGGTAGACGTCGAGGAGCCGGTCGCTGTTGTCGGCGTGGATGGTGAACTGCTGCGGCCCTGCCGCGGCCTGCAGGGCGCTGAAGCCGACGGGCCAGTGGTCGCTGCCGTAGTTGGGGTTGACCGTTGCCTGCCAGTTGTCGGTGTCGACGTTGGAGACCATGTAGTCCAGTTCGTTGCCGTTCTGCTGGGTGGCCTGACCGCTGTTGTAGATCAGTCCGTTGCCGGGCATGTAGCGGTCGCCCTGCAGATCGCCCGGAGCGCGGTTGTAGTCGCCCAGTGCCGCCCAGTTCCCGACGTTCTGCTGGAAGGCGGTGTTCGAGACCTGGCGTACCAGGTAGGCGGCGTCATTCGGCCTGCCGCCGTTGGATGCGGCGTGGAGGGAAGCGAACATGATGTTGTCGCCGGTGTTCGTGACGGCCAGGGCCGAGCGGTAGACGCTGCCGATCTCCTGTACCCGGTTGGGTACCCAGGAGGTGACGATGCCCAGGTTCCGGGACCGCTGGTGCAGGATGTACAGGTACCGGTAGGAGCCGCCGCCGATGGGCCACAGGTACGAGGTGATGTTGCCCGTCTGTCCGTCCCGGACGGCTCCGGCGGGCGGTCTGTTGGGCACTTCCTGGAGGGCCACCACGTCGAAGGTGCGGGCCAGGGTGCGCGCCCCGTCCCAGCGGGTGGTGCCGACCTGCATGTTCCAGGTGGCCATGCGGTGCGAGTCCGGCGCGGCGGCGGAGGCGGTCCCGCCGCCCGCGATCAGCATCCCGAGCGCGAGCAGCACGGCGGTGAGCAGCGCGCCCAGGCGACGTAACGCCTTCACTGGAGCCCCTGAGGCGGGTGGGAAGGCCCGGCCTCTTCGGGAGAATGAGGGAAACATGCCCGGCAGTATTCACGTCAACTCCACGACATCTCAAGGGTAGTTGAAGAACTATCGGCCCAATGAGTGTCGGACGGGTCGTCAGGAACTACGTCACCTGGCCGAAGCGATCGCACCGCTCTCGCCCCTAGTCTTGCTCGCGCGACCTCAGCTGTCCGGGGAAAACGGGAGATGCAATGAGCGAGAGCAAGCACCCCAGGAACATCGTCCTCGTCCATGGGGGATTCGTGGACGGCTCCGGATGGCAGGGGGTGTACGACCGGCTGAGCAAAGAGGGGTACCGCGTCAGCATCGTGCAGAACCCGACGCTGTCCCTCGAGGACGATGTCGCCACCACCCACCGGGTCCTCGACGCCCTGGAGGGGCGGGCCGTCCTGGTCGGCCACTCCTACGGTGGCGCTGTGATCACCCAGGCCGGCAACCACGAGAAGGTGACCGGCCTCGTCTACATCGCGGCATTCGCCCCCGACAAGGGTGAGTCGGTGAGCACCCTCATCGCCGACCCACCGCCCGGCGCTCCGGTGCCGCCCATCCTCCCGCCCAGGGACGGCTTCCTGTTCCTGGACCGCGACAAGTTCGCCGCCTCGTTCGCCGCCGACCTCCCCGCAGACCTCGCCGCCTTCATGGCCGACTCCCAGGTCCCCTGGGGCGTCGATGCGCTCAACGGCGCCGTGTCGCAACCCGCCTGGCGCACGAAACCGGCCTCGTATCTGGTGGCGGCCGACGACCGAATGATCCCTCCCCCGGCCCAGCACACCATGGCTGAACGTGCCGGGGCACGGACCGTCGAGGTACCCGGCAGCCACGCCGTCTACGTGTCCCGGCCGGGCACGGTGGCCGACTTCATCAAGCAAGCCGCCGACGGCTGACTGCGGAGCGACGTCCGAGCGTCCGCCGCACCCGGAAGGCCGGGCCCGGCGCGATCATTGCCACCGTTTCGCCGGATACGCCCCGTGTCAGCGCCGAGCCTCCCGCCCGGCGCCACCCGGCTGGTCCCCGGCGCCAGGAAGACGTTGCCGCCGCACTCGCGTCCGGCATCCCGGTGATCGCCCACCCCACCCCCGGACTGGTTGAATCCCTCGGCGAAGCAGGGATCTTCGCCTACCGCGACGACCTCAACGCGTGGATCCACGCCCTGATGTTCCTGCGGGACCCGAAGAACTGGGAAGAGGCCTCCCGCCGGGCGAAGGCCCGCTCCGAGGAACTGAGCGCGACCTCCGACCTCGACACCTGGTGCGACGCCGTCGAGTCGTTGTGCGACCTGGGACGACGGGAATTCCTCAGTGTGGGAAGCCAACCGGAATACAACGGAAACGCGCTGTAGTACGGCCGACCCAAGGGCTCATCGAATGCCCCGGCCCCGTTCGGCCGGGCTGGCCTCCTACAGCCCGACCACCACGGGCTCACTCTTCGTATGCAAGGGTGACAAGGACACCACCGACTACGGCCCCCGGGGGTCGCTCACCTCCTGGCCCGTCACCTCACGCCCGCTTCGCTGACACGCTCAGCAGGCCGCCCCGCTCATGGCCATCAGGGCGGCCTGCTGTGGAGCGCGCGGAATCCTCCGGGGTCGGCCCAGCGCCCTGGACAGAGTCGAGAGCAGCTAAGGCCTGCATCTTCACGACTGGCTGCTCTTCGTCAAACGTCACAAGCTCCTGCCCTGGGCCGGGATCGACCACATCGAGGTGGGACCACGCTGAGACCCTGAGGCGCGCCCGAGCGGCATCGTCGTACATGCCAGAAGCGAGGGGCGGAAGTGGGCGATCTGGGACCGGCCGGCATGCCCAACCGGACCGCCCTTCCTCGCTGTGCTGGAACATTTCGGCGTCGACATCCGCGAGGCGCGGAGGCGATGACGCGAAATGCCCGCCCTCGCCAGGGGGGCGCTTGCTCCGGTGCCGGCCGCAGGCCGGCTGTGACGTGGTCTGTCGCCGCCTCTCTGCAGTCGTGTTGCGATGGACCCATGAGCCATATAGCGCGCGAAGGATACGAGGGAAGCGGGCCGGGAGCCATCACTCCGGACGGGTGCGCGGTCGAGCTGTACCTGCGGCTTCCGGCGGGCGACGAGCCCGACATCATCGAACGTGCCGCCCCTGCCGGGGCCGGCGTCCTGGAGCTGGGTTGTGGCGCGGGCCGCATCACGCATCCGCTGGTCCGCAGAGGTTTCACAGTGACCGCCGTCGATGAGTCACCCGAGATGCTGGAGCACGTCCACGGCGCTCGTACCGTCTGCAGTTCGATCGAGACCTTGGAACTCGACGAACGCTTCGACGTCGTGCTGCTGGCCTCGTTCCTGGTCCATACCGCCGGCCCAGGGGAACGCGAGGGACTGCTGCGGTCCTGTCGGCGGCATGTCGCGGACGACGGCTGCGTGCTGATCCAGCGGGAGGACCCGACCCGGCACGAGAATCTGCCGAAGGAGCGGGAGATCGACGGCGGTCTGATCCGCGTGGTGTCCTCCGATCCGGTGCACCCGGGCGTGCGGTCCGTCCATGTCGAATGCGTCTTCCCGGACGGGCGGTGGACCCAGACCTTCCTGTCCTGCCCCCTGACCGACGAGGCCTTCGAGCACGCTTTGGCGCAGGAAGGGCTCGTCGTCGACGCCTACCTCACCGACGACCGCACCTGGGTGCGGGCCCTTCCTGCCAAGGGGTGACGATCACGTAGTTCGCGATCCTGCTGGAAGGGTTGGGTGGCCGTGGTCGACACCCACCGTCCTTGAGAGAGAACACAGCCGTGATCAGCCCCGACAGCCACGGTGCCCGCATCCTGTGCGGGCAAGGCGCCGGAGTGCCCAGCACCATCGCCGCGGTCCTGCTCCGACTACGCGACCGGAAAGAGAGCCGGTCACCGTGACCCGGCGTTCGCGGGCTGCCCGTTCCATGTGAACGAGGGAGGTGTAGCCGCCGTCGGCCAGGTGCCCTGCGGGTCAACAGGCCACCACGGCGGTCCAGCCGACCATGGATGCTAGGCAGGGACCGGGAGTCGTGCATGCCTCCAGGCTCGCCATGACGGACGCATCCGGTCCGGAGACCACGGCCGGTCATCGTGGGCGGCCGCAGTAACCCTGCTCGAAGGCAGCCCAGAAGTCCTTGTCGATCCCTGTGTCGACGAACGAGTTCCAGTTGGTGTGGGCGACGAGTTGGTCGCGCCCGTCGCGGCTGTTGAGGGCGAAGGTCAGGTACCCGGGTGCGCTGCCCCCGTGGCCGTACGCGAGACCGCAGCCGGTGGCGTAGACGTAGACACCCAGGCCATAGGCGACAGCGGGCCGGGCGCTGCCGGTTGTTGGGACCGTGTCGGTGAGCATCTGGCGAAGCAGGTCCGAGGGCAGTAGGCGCCCTTGCAGCAGGGACCGGTAGAAGCGTGCCATGTCGGCCGCGGTCGTGACGAGGGCGCCCGATGCACCAGCCTCGGACGGGCTGAACGCGGTGACGTCAAACCGGGTACGGTCCGGCGCGTTCGGCAGCAGGAGCGAGACGTCCGCGTAGCCGTGGACATGGGCTCCGTCGATGGCGGTCTGCGCCAGCGGGTACGAGGTGTCACGCAGCCCGACGGGCGCGAAAACGCGGCGTTCGAGGTTGGTGCGCAGGTCGCGGTCGGTGATCCGCTCGACGATCAGGTCGAGCAGCAGGCAGTTGGTGTTGGAGTACCGGAACCGGGTGCCGGGAGCCGGGAAGTACCGGGGTTGGGCGAGGCCGATGCTGATCAGCTGGTCGCGGGGCCAGTACTGGTCAAGCTGGCGGAAGTGGGGAAGCAGCCCGTCGATGTAGTCGTACAGCCCACTCGTGTGGTTGAGCAGCTGACGGATGGTGATCGGCGTGCCGGACAGCGCGTTGTCGGTGCGGACCTGGTCGGGCAACAGGCTCTGCACGGTGTCGTCGAGTCTCAGTCGGCGCTCCGCGACGAGTTGCAGGACGACCGTTGCGGTGAAGGTCTTGGTGATGCTTCCGGCACGGAACTTCAGTTCCGGCCCCATCGGTGTGTCGGTGGACCGGTCGGCGACGCCGGCCGCGCCGAAGCGGTTGTCTGAACCGTCGCGGGCGAGCAGGAAAGCGCCTGGGTTGGGGTTCGGGTCCGCCACCACCTGATCGACCAGGGCCTGCAGGGCCGGGTCACGGCGGCCGACGGCCGTCTTTCCCTCACTGGCCGGGTGGGCGACGGCCATACCGGGTGGCAGCAGAAGAGCGAGAGCAATTCCCAGGCCTAACAAGCGGGTTGATCGTCGTCGGATCATCGAAAGCCCCCTTCCGATAACAATATAGACGTACGGTTATGGCACGCGATACCGTCCTCACGTGCCGAGAGTTGCCAATCATGACGCCCGCCACGGGCAGATCACCGATGCCGTCCAACGCCTGATCGTGCGGCACGGCCTCACCGCCGTGACCGTCGCGCGGACCGCCGCAGAAGCGGGCATGTCCGTCGGCCTGGTGCAGCACTACTTCACGACGAAGGATGAGATGCTGCTGGCCACGTTCACCCGCGTCAACGGGCGTTTCACCGCACGAGTGGACGAGCTGGTGAACCGAGGCGAGGCCGATGGCCGCGCCATCGCCGAGATGCTGCGGCAGGCGCTGGTGGAGCTCATACCGCTCGACGACGACCGCCGCGCCGAGTTTCTGGTCCGTCTCGCCTTCGCGGACCAGGCCGCGCACAACGCCCGTCTCGCCGCAGTCCAGAGAGAGACCCTCGCGGGCATCCGCTCACGCGTCGCCCAGGCCATCGGCAATGGCACGGTGTGTGGCGAGGTCGCCGAGCCTGTTGATGCCGCCGCCCAGGCCCTGCGGATCGTCGCGTTCACCGAAGGGCTCGCCCTGCACACGCACATCGACCCCGACGGCACACCGACATCGGCGATCCTCGCCGCGCTGGACGACCAACTCAGCCGCGTATTCAGCGGAACCTGTCGACGCGCACAGCTCAGCTAGAGGCGTGTCAACTACCGCCACGCCGGCTGCCGACTCACCGGATCCACCGCCAACCGTGCGGCGTCCGCAGCGCCGCGGCGGCGGCTGCGGTGAGACAAGTCTCCGCCACGGCGTCGGGACACGAATCGGCCGGCCGGTCCGAGACCCACCTGCGTCAGGGACACGGCGGGTGCGCGACCTGCGGACGAAACGTCCGGCACCCCCTCCAGCCGGCTCTCGCGCCGCGTCAGTTCGCTCCGCTCGCCCCCGCCCTGGGCACGCCGTTCCACATATCAAACGCTCAGGGCGCTCCAGGAACAGCAGGGCGGGTGCCTCCGCCCCGGCCACGCCGCATGTAGTCCTCCAGGGCCTGGTCGGACTTGCGCATGCCCCCTTGACGTGTCCGTCCGCGGACAGGGGTGCGTGGCCGCGACGTACAGGGGGGCTTGGGCGATGAGGTCACGCAGCGCAGGGGGGCGCAGCCCCTCGTGGAGCCTGCCCATAGGGGGTCACGTCGCTGAACTCTCTGGACTCCCCGGGGCAGGGGGCGTGCCCGGGGCCGCGTGCAGGGCCCCGTGCAGATGGACCAGGCTGCCCGCCGGGGAGCCGATCCGTACGTGCTCCACGGCACAGACGATCAACTCATGGTCACCCAGAGTGAGTTGACGGTGGCGCGTGCCGACCAGCCACGCGGCACAGTCGTCGAGCAGCGGCACCCCGTGCGGGCCGGTGTGCCAGCGGGTGGGCGGCGCGAACCGGTCGACGCCGACGGCCGCGAACCGCTCGGCCACGTCGCGCTGGGCGGCGCCGAGCAGCTGGATCCCGAACCTCTGGCAGTCCTTGACCCTGGCCCAGGTCGAGGACGTCTCGGCGAGCGCGAAGGAGACCAGCGCCGGTTCGGCGCTCACCGAGGTGAACGAGGTGATCGTCACCCCGGCGGGGCCGGAGGGCGTGGCCGCGGTGAGCACCGCGACACCGGAGGCGTGCCCCCGCAGTGCGGTGCGCAGCTGACCGGCGCCGACCGTGGGCGCCGCGGTGGTCACGAGTCCGTCCCCGAGGGCGTGGTGCCGAGCAGCCGTTCGGGTCGGGGGGCCACGGCCGCGATGGAGCGCGGTGTGCCCGACGCCGTGTCGGGCCGGGTCTTGATGGTGATCCGGGCGGCCAGCTCGTGGGCCAGGGCACGCGCTTCGTCGGCCGACTCGGCACGGACGATGAGCAGCCCGGACCGGTCGTACGACCAGGCGATGGGGGCCACCGTGTCACCGGGCGCCACGGAGAGCTGCAGGGCCACCACCCGCGGATCGGCGCGCACCTCGTCGGCTCCGGTGACGGACTCGACGATGCCCGGCTCGGCGGTCAGGAAACGGATGGCGCCGCCGCCCCTGGCCGGGCCCGGCGTGATGGGCGCGGTACGGTCCGCGTACCAGAGGAAGCCCAGCGCGTCGATGTCGGTCCCGTACACCTCGTGGGCCAGGTCGGTGATCCGGTCACCGCCGCGCCGGTTGTGGGACTCCACCAGACGGGGGCCGTCGGAGGTGAGGATCACCTCGGTGTGCGAGGGGCCGTCCTTGACTCCGACGGCGTCCAGCATCCGGGTGACCAGCGAATCGATCCGGGCCGTGGCGTCCGCGTCGAGGCCCGCCGGCTGTACGTGCCCGACCTCGACGAACGAGTCCAGCTTCTCCTTGGCCGTGTACGCGACGACCACGTGCTCGCCCGCGAAGCTGAACGCCTCCACGCTGAACTCGGGGCCCTGCAGATACTGCTCCATCACGAACGTGTGCAGCCCGAACTCCGCTGCCCAGGCCGCGACCTCCGCGACCGCGTCGGGCCCCTGCACCAGCCGCACGCCAAGGCTGCCGGATCCGTACCTGGGCTTGATCACCGCGGGACCGAACTCGGCGACGAAGGCGCGGATGTCGGCCTCGTCGTGCCCCAGGCGGGCGGCGACCCCTTCGATGCCCCGCTCGGCGAGCAGTTCCCGGAAGGCCAGCTTGTCCTGCAGCACGCGGACGGTGTCGAGGCCGGTGCCCGGCAGGCCGAGCGCCGTCGTCGCGGCCGCTGCCGACTCCAGGCCGTCTTCGATGATCGAGACGACCCGGGCCAGCGGCCGGTGCCGGTGCACGGCGGCGAGGAGATCCGCGACGGCCTGCGGGTCGCGGTAGTCCGTGAGGTGGGCCTCGGCCACCAGCTCCAGGCCCGACGGGTCGAGTTCGTGCGGGCCGTGCACCCAGACGATGTCGAAGCCGGCCTTCCGTGCCTTCTTCAGGGCGGCCACCTGGCCGCCGATGACCGCGATCCGCGGTGCGTTCCCGTGCGTCATGCGCGCAGCTCCCGTCCCGATGCGTTCTCCAGCCAGCGCACGACCTCGACGTTGTCGGCGCCCGCCGGCAGTTCGTCGTGCGCCTTCTCCCACAGCTCCTGGCAGGCGTGACCGAAGGCGGCGGGGCCGCCCGCGGAGTCGAGCAGCGACGTGCCGATGCGGATGTCCTTGAGCATCAGGCGCAGCGCGAAGCCCGAGTCGAAGGTACCGGGCAGCACATGGTCGGGGAGCTTGGTCTGCGAGGCGTGGTTGCGGCCGGTGGACGCGTTGATCACCTCCAGCATCGCCGCGGGTTCGAGGCCGAACGCCCGCCCGGCGAGCATGACTTCGGCGACCGCGGCGAGATTGACCGCGGAGAGCAGGTTGTTGAGCGCCTTCAGCGCGTGGCCCGCGCCCGCGGGACCCACCCGGTACACCTTGCCGAGCGCGCCGAGTACGTGCTCCGCCCGTGCCACGTGCTCGGGTTCGCCCGCGGCCATCAGCGTCAGCTCACCCGCGCGCGCGGCGGCCGGGGAGCCGGAGACCGGCGCGTCCACCACGGACACCTCGTGCGCGGCGGCCGCGCGGCCGAGGGCCAGCGTGTCCTCGGGTGCAGAGGAGCCCGTGTCGACGATCAGGGAGCCCGCGGCGAGGTGCGGGAGCAGCTCATCGGCCACCTGTCGAACTGCCGCTCCGTCGGGGAGCATGGTGACCACCACCGGCGCGGCCAGGTCCGCGATGCCCTTCGCCGTGCGCACGCCCGGGTGCTCACCGGCCGCCGCGGCGACGCTCGGATCGGCGTCGTACGCGACCACGTCGAACCCGCGCTCCGCGAGGCGACGGCACATCCCTCCGCCCATGGACCCCATTCCCGCAAATCCCACCCGCATGATCCGATCCGTTCCTTTCTCGGTACGTGTTGCTCGCGCGTCCGAGCGGACGCGCTCATGCTGTTCCGGCGCGCTCATGCTGTTCCGGCGCGGTCGTGGCGTAGCGCCGCTCTCATCCCGTGCCGATGGCGGCCAGCCCCCGGACGAGGAGGACGAGCGCCGCGACGACCGCGAGGACGAGCACCGCCCCGCGCATCCGGCCGCCGCCGTCCACCCGCCGCCGGACCGGCCCCGACAGCGCGAACCCTGCCACCACCGCAGGCAACAGCAGGGCCCCGAAGGCAAGTTGCTGGCCCGGCAGACGGCCTACGACGGTGAGGGAGCCGAGCGAGAGCAGCGTCCCCGCCGTGTAGAAGACGCTGAGGGTGCCGCGGACCGTGGGCCCGGGCTCCCGGTGGTAGACGAGCGCGATGAACGGCCCGCCGATGGACGACGTCGTCCCGGTGAGGCCCGCCACGGCACCGGAGGCGAGCAGCGTGCCCCGGTTCCTGGGCAGCCTGGCCGGGTCGAAGGCGAGCAGCGAGACGACGCCCAGGGTGATGCCCGCCGAGAGCAGGTCGAGCGTCGACACCGAGACCACGAGGATCACGTACGAGGCCGCCACCGTGCCCACGATCCGCCCGGCCATCGCCCAGGAGACGCCGTACCAGTCGGTGTGGGAGATCTCCCGGACCGCCCCGAGCGCGGCCAGGACGGCGGCGACCAGGAGCAGTGACCCCGGCATGAGACTCGGCGCGGCGATCTGCACCACCGGCGCCGACACCAGGGCGAGACCCACCCCCAGGCTGCCCTGGACCAGCGCGCCGAGGAACACCGCGGCGGACGCGAAGACCAGGACGGACAGTTCAGGCATCGACGGGCACTCCTGCGCGCATCCGCTCCCCGGCCGCGCGGGCGACCCGCTCGGCCGCGACGCCCGCCACCACGAGCACCGCCGCGGCCACCACCCAGCCGAGCGAACCCGAGCCGAGCAGCAGCCCGGTGACCATCACGGGGCCGAGGACCCGCTGTCCGGCCACGCTCAGATTGAAGACGGACAGATAGCGTCCGCGCTGCTCCTCGGGGGCCAGGGCGATGGACAGGTCCCACACCGCGGAGTTGGCGATCACCTCGGCCAGGGACAGCGTCACCACGGCGGCGGCCAGCCACGCCACCGCGGGCCCGCCCGCGACGGAGCCGGACGCGGCGAAGCACAGACTGCTCACCGCGAGCACGGCGCCCGTCCACGTCAGCATCCGGGTGGTGCGCCGCTGGCCGGTCGCCAGCTTGCTGACCGGGATCTGCAGCACCACGACGAGCACGGTGTTCAGCGCGAACAGCACGGACACGGTGGCCCGCGGGGCATCCGTGTGCTCCAGGATCCACACGGGCATAGCGACCAGCAGCATCGTGTCGAAGAAGAACAGCAGGAAGTTGAGCCCGGTCAGCGTCAGATAGCGCGCGTCGGGCAACACCCGGCCCTTGACCTGCCGTTCCGCTGCGCCCTCCGGGGCGGCCCCGGCCGTCGGCTCGGCCAGCTCGGACACCCGCAGCACGAGCACCGCACCGCCGAGGAAGGCGAGCCCGATGGCGACCAGCGTGACCCGGTAGGCGGCCTGGGTGTCGCTGGCGAGCGCCACGCCGGCCGCCATCGCGCCGACCCCGAGTCCGCAGTTGCGTACGACGTTGACCACCGCGAGGAGCCGGGTGCGCTCCTGACGCTCCGGCACGGCCACGGCGACCAGTGCCTGGAGTACCGGAGGCCCCGCCCGGTCGCACGCCACCGCGCACAGCGTCACCGCCATGAACTGCCAGAAGTCCGTGACGAAGACGTACGCCACACAGCACGCCCCCCGCCCCAGATACACCGCGGCGAGTACCCGCCGTGCCCCGTACCGGTCGGCGAGGACCCCGCCGAGCAGCGAGATCCCCAGGGCCACGACACCGGCGAGGGCGAGCCCGGAGGCCACCTGGTTCGCCGAGAGGTCCACTTGCCGGGTGAAGTACGCCATGGAGCTCGCCATGAACAGGCCGATGCCGAGCGACTGGACGAGGGCTGCGGCGGCGAGCCTGCGCCCGCCCGCGGTGAGCTTCACGTCACTCGGTCCCGAAGTCGAAGTCGACCTGGTCCTCGAGCTCCATCTCGCGCACGATGCGCCGTACCCCGGAGAAGTCGCGCACCAGCAGGCCGGCGCCGGCCTGGCGGCGGCAGTCCTCGACGATCTCGTCGGCCTTCTCGAACCCGGCCGCCCGCAGGATGCCGGGCCACACCGCGAAGTCCTGCTCCACGAAGGCGTGCAGCGCCTTGGGCAGCGAGTCGACGAAGGTGCGGCGCTGTTCGGCGTTCATGTGCACGTACAGCGCCTTGGCGACCTCGACCATGACGGAGGAGTGCGCGGACTCGTCGCGGGCGTGCAGCCGGGGCACCAGGGCGTGCAGCGGCTGGACGGTCTTGTCGCGGGAGAGCAGTTCCAGATAGGCGTTGACGCTGATCTCCGAGACGGTCGTCCACACCAGCTTCAGCAGGTCGCGCTCCCAGCGCTCCGACGCCTTCGCGTCGGCCTCGAGGAGCCGGCGATAGGTGACCGTGTGCGGGTAGGCGGGCTCGCCGGTGATCTGCCGGACCTCGCGGGTGCGCTGCATCGCGATCATGTGCATGTACGTGTGCCAGACCTCGTCCACGTGCGTCTGCTGGACGGCGCGCTTGAGCTGGACGTGGTCGGCACCGGGAAAGGCGCCGTGCATGATCATGGCGAAGGTCGGGTTGGCGACGTACTCCTCGGCCGCGATGACCCGCTCGTTGTAGACCAGCCAGGCCATGGTGAGGACCTTCTGGCGCTGCTCGGGCGTGGCCGCGAGGTACAGGGGGTGCTCGGCGAACGGCAGCAGGTGCTCCGGGTAGTCCGGCAGCCGCTCGTCGTACTCCTCCGGCTCCGATATCTGGTCCAGATCGGTGCGGATCGTGGCGCGCCGCGGCCAGGAGTCGGCGATCCGGCGCAGCACGGTCTCGTCGATGCCGCCCTCGTGGTCGCCCTCGATGGTCTGCTCGTGCTCGGCGATGCTCAACTCAAGTCCCCTTCGGATACGTGGTCCTGTGCGGCCGACGCGATGGAGTCGGCGAGGATGGCGAGGCCGGGCGCCAGCTCTTCGGCGTCCGCCACGATCGGCGGCATGATCTTGAGGACCTGGCCGCGGGCGCCGGACGTCTCCACCAGGAGACCGCGCGTGAAGGCGGCCCGTGACACCCGGTCCGCGAGCGTCGGGTCGGTGAAACCGAGCCCACGGATCAGGCCGCGGCCCAGCACGGTGCAGCCGAGGTCCGCGAACGTGGCGGCCAGTTCGGTGAGCCGGTCCTCCAGGGCGGCGGCGTTGCGCCGCACCTGCGGGGCGAACTCCGGATCCGCCCAGCGGTCCAGGCAGGCCGTGGCGGTGACGAAGGCCAGGTTGTTGCCGCGGAAGGTGCCGCTGTGCTCGCCGGGGCCCAGCTGGTCGAGCTCGGGGCGGACCAGGACGAGGGCCATCGGCAGGCCGAAGCCACTGATGGACTTGGACAGGCAGATCAGGTCGGGGACGATGCCCGCCTCTTCGAAGCTGAAGAAGGTGCCGGTGCGCCCGCATCCTGCCTGGATGTCGTCGACGATCAGCAGGATGCCCCGCTCGCGCGCCACTTCGGCGAGCCTGCGCAGCCACGGCGTGCTCGCCGCCGCGAGGCCGCCCTCGCCCTGCACGGTCTCCACCACGAAGGCCGCGGGCAGGTCGATGCCGCTGCCCGGGTCGTCGAGCAGGCGGGTGAGGTAGTCGATGGTGTCGACGCCTTCGCCCGCGTACCCCTCGTACGGCATCCGCGTGACGTGACCGAGCGGCACCCCGGCCGCCCCGCGCTTGAACGAGGTGGCGGATGCGGCGAGCGCGCCGAGCGAGAGGCCGTGGAAGCCGCCGGTGAAGGCGACGATGTCGGTGCGTCCGGTGACCCGGCGGGCCGTCTTGAACGCCGCCTCGACGGCGTTGGTGCCGGTCGGCCCGGTGAACTGCACCCGGTGGTCGAGCCCGCGCGGCGCGAGCACCACATCGCGGAAGCGGTGCAGGAACGCGGCCTTGGCGCCGGTGTGCAGGTCGAGGCCGTGGACAGGCCCGTCGGCCTGCAGGTACGCGATGAGGGCGGCGCGCACCTCGGGCGGGTTGTGGCCGTAGTTCAGCGCACCGGCGCCCGACAGGAAGTCGATGTACTCGCGGCCTTCCGCGTCCCACATGCGGTGTCCCGCCGCCCGCGTGAAGACGGCGGGAAAGCGCCGGCAGTAGGTGCGTACGGCCGATTCGAGCTCGTCGAAGACGGCCGTGTCCGATCCGGGGGTCGCCGGCCCTGCGGTGACCGGTTCGGCGGTGGTCATGAGGCACTCCAAGGGTCGATGCCGGTGATCTCGGCCGTCTCACGGGGGGTCAGGGCGGTGCGCGGGGAGAGCGGGAACCAGCCGGCGACGCTGAGCCGCAGCAGTTCGCGCATGCGGTCGGCGATCAGCTCCGGGGTGTACCGGTCGGGCACCTCGGCCGCGTCGATGACCGGGGTCGGCGGGAAGTAGCGGCCGCCCGGGACGGGGCGTACGACGGCGTCCCACAGGTTGAGGCTCTGGCCGCCCCAGCGGGCCCGGCCGCTGAACACCGAGTACAGCGGAAGGCCTTCGGGGTGCGGCCGGCTCAACGCCTGGTTCACGGCCTCGCTGACCATCTCGACGATCAGCCCGCAGCCGCCCGCGGCCCGGGCCCTGCGGGCCTGCGCGAAGAGCGCGAGCGCGCCGTCCACGGCGTCGCCGTGCCGGGCCAGGCCGCCGCTCTGCGGGGTGTAGCCGAGGTGCGCCAGGGTGGGCGTGCCGGTCGCGGCCACCGCCTCGATGCAGTCGAACTCGGCCTCGCCCGCCACCTCGATCTTGACGGCGTCCGCGCCGGCCGCGACGAACCGGTCGGCGGCGGCCCGGGCCGTGGCCGGGCTGCGGGTCGTCCCGTCCGGCAGGTCGGCGAGCAGGAACGGCCTCCTGGCAGCCGGGAATTCGGCGTCCAGCGCCTTGCGCACCTCGGCCACCAGGCCGGTGAGGGTGGCGAGGCCCCACTCCTGCTCGGCGTCGCCGGTCAGCGTGGTGCCGCTGCGGCCCAGGTGGGTCATGAAGTACGAGTCGCCGACCATCACGCATTCGACGGGGGCGTCGTGCAGGTCCGGCGCGCGCAGCGCCTCGGCGAGGCCCTCCACCTCGTAACCCCGATACGCGTTGATCTTGAGTCCGAGTTGTGCCGGGCTGTCGTACCGGTGCAGATACGGAGCCAGCGCGGCAGCCGCCGCCGGCCTGGCCACGGTGGTGTCAACGGTCACGGCCACCCTCCCAGTAGATCTTGTTGATACGGCCGATGGCGTCCGTGACGACCTCTTCGGGTGCCGCGGTGAAGCAGAGCCGGGCCCAGCCGTCGCAGTGGGCGCCGAACACCCGGCCCGGTGCGAGTCCCACCCCCGCCTCGGCGCAGCGACGCACGAACTCCGCGCCGTCGCCGTACCGGCTCAGGTCGAGGAAGGTGTAGAGCCCGCCCTTGATGCGGGTGTGCGGGATCTCCAGGGCGGCGTCGGCGAGTCGCCATGCGCGCTCGGCCGCCGCCCGGCGCCGCGCGAGCTCGTCGGCGGGTGTGGCGAGCGCCCGGAACGCGGTGTACTGCGCGGCCGTGGAGACCGAGTACAGCGTGTGCAGCGACCACTTGGTGAGGATCTCCTCCGCGCCGGGCGGCGAGATCAGGTGGCCCACGCGGGCGCCGGGCATCGCGTACGTCTTGCTGCAGCTGTGCACCGAGAAGGTGCGCTCCGCCGCGCCGGGGACGGTCGCCGTGTCGAGGAAGCCGCCGTCGCTGAAGTCGTAGTTCTCGTACGCGTTGTCGGCGATCAGCCACAGGTCGTGCCGTGCGGCGAGCTCGGCGAGCGCGCCCAGGGCACGCTCGTCCAGGCGGAAGCCCGTCGGATTGTTGGGGTTGTTGAAGTAGATCGCCCGGGTGCGCGGTCCCACGGCCCGCTCGATCGCGGCGATGAAGTCGAAGTCGGGGTCCTCACTGAGCTCCAGGAAGACCGGCACCTCGCGCGGCGTCCCGCCGGCCGCCCACACGAGGCCGGTCGCGAACAGCCATTGCGGGGACAGGATGAGGACCTCGTCGCCCGCACCCAGGATGGCGTGCAGGGTCACCGCGATGGCGTGGGTGGCGCCGCTCGTCACCAGGATCTGCCCGGGGTCGACGGGGGTGCCCCGGCGTCGGCTCGCCGCCTCGGCTAACGCCGAGCGCAGCGCGGGGACTCCGGCGGGCGGCGCGTGCTCGTGGGCCGCGATCCCGAACTCCGCGCGCTCCCAGGTGCTCGGCCGCGCGCAGGGCTCGAAGACGGTCTTGCCCTGCTGCAACGGCACCGGTTCGGTGTGCGCGCCAGAGCGCAGCAGCCGGTCGACGGTCACCAGTGGGGAGGGCGGTATCTCGCTGAGGGTTCTGGCAAAGGAAGGCATGGGGGGTGCTCACTCCTGGACTTAAAACGGGCCCGTGCTGAGCGGGAGTTCGGCTGCGGCGCCCCGGGCGGGCCGGTCGATGCCGAGGTTTCCGCGCAGGGTGGTGCTCTCGTACTCAGTGCGGAACAGGCCCCGGCGCTGCAGTTCGGGCACCACGAGGTCGACGAAGTCGTCCAGGCCCTCGGGGAGCACGGGCGGCATGACGTTGAAGCCGTCGGCGGCCTCCCCGGTGAACCACTCCTCCATGAGGTCGGCGACGTCCTGGGGGGTGCCGATGACGACGCGGTGCCCACGGCCCCCGGTCAGGGACTGGTACAGCTCCCTGACCGTCAGACCCTCGCGGCGCGCCTTGTCGTAGACGAGCTGCTGGCGGCTGGTGCTGCCTTGGGTGGGCGGCAGTTCGGGCAGCGGCTCGTCCAGCGGGAAGCCCGAGATGTCGATGTCGCCGAGGAGCTGGGTGAGCAGCCCCAACCCGACCACCGGGTCGACCAGTTCCTGCAGTACCGCGTACTTGTCCTCGGCCTCGGCGCGGGTGCGGCCGATCACCGGGAAGAGACCGGGCATCACCTTCATCTGGTCGGCGTCGCGCCCGTAGGCGGCGGCCTGCTGCTTGATGCCGCGGTAGAACGTCCGGCCCTCGTCCAGGGTCTGGGCGGCGGTGAACACCACCTCCGCCCAGCGGGCGGCGAAGTCCTGGCCGTCCGCGGAGGCGCCCGCCTGGATGAGCACGGGGTAACCCTGGGGCGAGCGGGCCACGTTGAGCGGACCGCGCACCGAGAAGTGCTCGCCCTTGTGGTCGAGGACGTGCAGTCCTTCGGGATCGAAGTAGCGTCCGGACTCCTTGTCGTACCCGAACGCGTCGTCGTCCCAGCTGTCCCACAGGCCGGTGACGACCTCCATGAACTCCCTGGCCCGGTGGTAGCGCGACGCGTGGTCGGGCTGGGAGTCGCGGTTGAAGTTCTTCGCCTCGGCGTCCGTCACCGAGGTGACGATGTTCCAGGCGGACCGGCCTGCACTGAGGTGGTCGATCGAGGCGAACTTCCGCGCGATGTGGAACGGTTCGTTGTACGTCGTCGACGCGGTCGCCGCGAGGCCGATGTGCGTGGTGTGCACGGCGAGGGCGGACAGGAGCGTCAGCGGGTCGAACTGGAGGAAGCGGCCCCATCGGCTCAGCTCGTCGGCGTTGTTGTACGGGGTGCGGATGCCCACGCCGTCGGCGACGAAGAACATGTCGAACTTGCCGCGCTCGGCGGTGTGCAGGAGCTCTCGGTAGTGAGCGAAGTCCAGGCCGCCGTTCGCGCGAGCCGTGGGGTGCCGCCAGGAGGCGACGTGGTAGCCGGGGGCCAGGAGAAAGGCTCCAAGGCGGAGCGTACGGCGTGTCACGCCCATAGCAGGTCTCCGGTGTCCTTGCAGGGGGGAACTCTGGATCGAGACGGACACTAGATCAGGAGCCGAGAGGGGACACGGTTCTGCGTGCACTCTGGCTTTACCGCGGAAAGCTCCTTCTGCTTCTTTTGATTACCGTGCGGTAAAGTCCCGATGGCACCGGTGGAACGGCGCAGGCCCCGCACCCTTCGGGGAGTGGGGCCTGGTGACGCCGGGTGGCGCCCTCGTGGTGCGTGCTCAGCGGGGGCGCGTGCGGGAGGCACCGTGCGCGGACTCGTAGTGGTGCTCGGGGCGGCCGGCGCCCCCGTATTTCAGGTCGAGTCGGGCGCTGCCGCGCTCCTGCAGGTGCTTGAGGTATCGCTGCGCGGTGGAGCGGCTCACCCCGGTGCGGTCGGCCACCTCCTGCGCGGACAGCGCCTTGCCGGCCCGGAGCAGCACGTCGCGGATGTGCTCGGTGGTCGCCGCCGAGTACCCCTTGGGCGGCACTTCCGCCTGGACTGGTGCGTGGAGCGTGCCGAAGATCTCGTCCACCTCGCCCTGGCCCAGGGATTCCAACCGGTCGAGGCGGTCACGCATCTGGGCGTAGGACGTCAACTTGGCCCGCAGCGCGGCGAATCCGAACGGTTTGACCAGGTACTGCAGGACGCCGTTGCGCAGCGCCGAGCTCACCTGCTCCGCCCCGCGGGCCGCCGAGACCATGATGACGTCGGTCTCGTGGCCGAGCCGACGGAGCCTGCGCACCAGCTGCAGTCCGTCCTCGTCGGGAAGGTAGTGGTCGAGCAGTATCAGATCGACGCTGCCGCGTTCGACGGCCGTCAGCGCCTCGGCTGCCGTGTGGGCCCGGCCCGTGACGCGAAATCCCGGAATGCGGGATACATAGCGGGAGTTGATGTCGGCGACGTAGAAGTCGTCGTCCACGACCAGCACGTCGATCACGGTGCCGCTCCCGCCGCCACGGGCGGATTCCGGGGCAGTCGGACCGTGACCACGGCACCACCACCCGGCCGTTCGCCCAGCCGGACCGAGCCGCCGTAGCGTCGCGCGACGCCGTGGACGAGCGTGAGGCCGATCCCCCGACCGCGATGCGGCGGCGCCTTCTTCGTCGACCAGCCCTCGCGAAACACCGCCGCTCGCAGGGCGGTCGGCACACCCGGCCCGTTGTCGGCGACGCTCAGCACCGTGGCGTCGGGCTCCGCCCACATGCCGACCTCGACGAAGGGCTTCGCCGGCGGGTGCGCGGCTGCCGCGTCGACAGCGTTGTCAATGAGATTGCCGAGCACCGTCACCAGGTCGTGCGAAGCGACGGCAGGGCGGGACGGCGCCGGCCTGTCGGCGAGCCGGAGAGTGACGCCCCGCTCGGCTGCGGCTGCCCGCTTACCGGCGAGGAGGGCATGGAGGAGCGGCTCGGACCGCCGTTCCTGCGGCGGGTGCGGCTCCGGCGCGTGGTCCCGCTCCGGTGCGGGGTCTCGCCCCGGTGCACGGTCTCGCTCCGGAGCGGGATCGCCGGAGAGCTCCGCGACGAACTGCCGGGCCCGTGCGTACATTTCCAGATCGAGCAAGCCCGCGAGGGTGTGCAGGTAATTCGCCAGTTCGTGGTCACGAGCCGATGGCGTTCCGGCTAAAATTTGTTGATTCTTCAACTTCCCTCCAGTGCGTGCGCAAGATCAGAATCTTCGGTTCCTGTTCTTCCTACACGGTCAGAATGAGCAGAACAATCTTTCCGAGGTAAAGCTGAGGTATCTGCCAGGACGGCCCTGACCTGGGCTCACGCCCCTAGCCTTGATGCCGCACGCAGCCGTTGCGTGCTTTTCAGGAGTCCTGGGAGGTGCTGGTGAGATCTGGAGCAGAACGGAGTGTTCTGGCTTTCGTGGACAGCGACTATGCGGACACTCCGTACGACAAGTGGGCGGCTGATACGGGCGTACGGCCGCACCTCCTGGTCTCCGCGGCTAAATTCCCGCAGTACGAGCACGTTCCGGGCGCCGTCTCCCTCCCCGACTACCGCCAGGGCGGCGAAGCGGAGCGGACAGCTCTCGACCTCGCCGAGCGCACGCCGCCCAGCGCGGTGATCGCCCGCATGGAGGGCGACTTGCTGCGCGCGGCGCGACTGCGGGAGCTGCTCGGCGTGCCGGGCCAGGACTTCGCCAGCACCCTCGCGTTCCGCGACAAGGTCCACATGAAGACCCTGGTGCGTCAAAACGGCCTCGAGGTACCGGAGTTCGCACCGGTACGCGTGGCCTTCGACCTCTTCGGCTTCGTCCGCGAGCACGGCTACCCCGTGGTGGTGAAACCGGCCCTCGGTTCCGGTTCCACCGGCACCCAGGTGCTGCGCGGCCCCGCGGACCTGGCCCGGCTCCTCGCCGAAGGCCTGCCCGAACACGCCGAGGTGGAGCGGTTCGTGGAGGGTCAGATGTACGTGGTGGACGGGCTGGTGGCGGCGGGCGCACCGGTGGCCACGTTCGTCTCGCGCTACCTGAACGACTGCCTGTCCTTCCACGACGGCATATACCTGGGCTCGGCACAGCTCACCCGCGACCACCCGCTGACGGACCGGCTCATCGGCTATGCGCGAAGGGTCCTCGACGCGCTGCCCACCCCCGAGTGCGCCACCTTCCACCTGGAGGTCTTCCACACGCCCGACGACCGCCTCGTGCTGTGCGAGATCGGCAGCAGGACCGGCGGCGCGCTGACCGCCCCCGCCATCCACGCCGCCACCGGCTTCAACCTCGACGAGCAGTGGTTCCGGGCCCAGGTCGCCCCGCAGACCCTGACCGATGCCAGGATTCACGGCGTCGCGCCCGGCAAGAGCGCGGGCTGGGTCGTCTTCTACCCCGAACGGGGCACACTCGCGGCCCTGCCCGAGGACCCCCCGCCCTTCGTGGTGGAGAAACGCCTACGGGGCACGGTGGGCACGGCATACCAGGGGGGCGTGAAGTCCGCTCATTACCTGGCGGCTTACGTCCTGACCGGCGCCGACGACCAGGAGGTCGAGCAGCACGCCCAGGAACTCGCCCAGTGGTACGCCGCGGGGGTGCGGTGGACCGGACGCCACGGCGAGGACGACCACGCGTCCCTCAACTGACGGCAGGTCAAACCCACTTCGGCCCGTACGACACCTGGTGCTTCGGGGCGCTGCGCGACAAGGGGCTGCGACTCACGGTCCCCACCGGCACGCTCACCCTCGACGTGCCCGTCGCGGCACGGCCCGAGGACGTCGGACGGCAATCCTGCCCAGCAGCCACCTGAACCCGGGGGAAGCCGTCACGCCCTGCGGCTCGTACACCGGCGGCCGCGCCCTCTCGATATGAATTTGCGCCTTTCAGCCGGCGCATACCGAACAAAGAAGGGCCCCGGCCAGAGGATGGCCGGGGCCCTTTCACCTGCACGAGGGAGCGACGTCGCTCAGCTCAGCACATCGTGACGGTGGCCGTCGCATCCGCAGTGTTCACGGACCGGTATCCGGACCTGGAGGCACCGTCCCTGCTGAGGAGCGTCGCGTGGACGCCGCTGGTGCTGAAGGTGTGCGCGTCCAGGGCAGCGACCTCGGCATCGGTCGGGCTCCGGTGACGGACATGACGTGCGAGGTGTCACGCATCGTTATCGTTCCCTTCCCGATGTGTCGCGGCTACCCGGCGGGCGGCCGCGGCACCGGCATCCTGGTGCGTGCCGGTGCCCTGCGCGCCCGGATCCGTACAGATCACGAGGAGGTCGACAGGTGATGAACAGGGAACGGCGTACGGAAGAGCCCGGGCGCCCTGACCGGCTGCCGCGCGCCTTGTACGAACAGGAGTTGTTCCGGCTCCAGACGGAGCTGGTGAAGATGCAGGAATGGGTGCGTGCCGAAGGCGTGCGGCTGGTCGTCGTGTTCGAAGGGCGCGACGCGGCGGGTAAGGGTGGGGCGATCAAGCGGGTGACGGAGCATCTCAATCCGCGCCTCGCACGTGTGGTCGCCCTGCCCAAGCCGACGGAACGCGAACGTGGGCAGTGGTACTTCCAGCGCTACACAGAGCACCTGCCGGCCGCAGGTGAGATCGTGTTCTTCGACCGCAGCTGGTACAACCGCGCCGGTGTGGAGCACGTCATGGGCTTCTGCAGCCCCCGGGAACACCGGCGTTTCCTCCAGCAGTGCCCCGTCTTCGAGCGGCTCCTGGTCGAGGACGGCATCCTCTTGCGCAAGTACTGGTTCTCCGTCAGCGACGCGGTCCAGGAACAACGGTTCCGCAACAGACTGGAGGATCCCACCCGGCGGTGGAAGCTGTCGGAGATGGACCTGGAGTCCATCACCCGCTGGGAGTCGTACTCCCGGGCCAAGGACGAGATGTTCGTACACACGGACACCTCCGAGGCACCGTGGTATGTCGTGGAGAGCGACGACAAGCGCAGTTCGCGCGTCAATATGATCGCGCATCTGCTGTCCACCATTCCCTACCACGAGATCCCGCGACCCGAGCTGACCTTGCCGCCGCGCCCGGCCTCCACGGGCTACGAGCGGCCCGCGCGCGACCTCCAGACCTACGTCCCCGACCACGCCGGTGCACTGCTCCGCGGAACCGCCGGAACCGCCAGCACTCCGTGAGGCCCGCCCGTCGCACGCCCAGCCGACCGAGACGCCCGTCAGGGCGCGGGCTGTCCCGTGGCTCAGGCCTCCCCTTGCCCTCACGCCGCTTTCCCGGACACCCGCGAGGCTCACGCCCGCTCACGACGGACCGGCGCATGATGGAAGAGGCGCTCTACCTTCCTGACCGGGACGCTCACGGTCGGACCGCGCCAGACGGAAAGGGGACTGCTCATGACGACCGGACACGGGATCCTGGCCGCTCTGCCGGCCTCCCATCGCACCTGTCGCGCGCCGCGCCGGGCGATCCGGCGCGGCGGCGTTCTCCCGGAAAGCCCGATCAGGGCATTCCTCCTGGATGGCCACGAAAACGACCGCCCGCGACGCTGGACCCCAGGGAGACCTGAGGTCCAGCGGGGGCGGTTGGCACTGCGGAGGGATCAGCCGGGGAAAGCTCCGGCGTCGACGGCCTCGGCGTTGACGTCGCACCAGGCAGTCGAGGTGCCACCCGATCGGGCACGGTTTCCGAGCTTGCCGTACGTGTAACCGTCGGGCTTATGGCAAACGACGTAGCCGGTGAACGAACTGCCGTAGCACGTGATCGACGCGCCATGGCGTCCACTGGCGCCTCGCTGGTATCGCCACGCGTCGCAGGAGAGATCAGCGGTCGCGCTCGAAGCGGAGGCCGGCGCCGCCGCGCCGAGCATTCCTCCGCCCGCAAGGGCGAGAACTGCCCCGACCGCCGCGATACGGGACTGGATCCTCATGTGGTCTCCTTCCCCTGACGAGGGTTCGACTGCTACGGGATGTGACGCTATCCAGGCCCCCGGAGCCTCGGTAGTACGCAAGCGGAACTTGGCCTGGAAGCGGTCGTGATACTCATCCAGGGGCATGCAGATCAATCAGTGGGGGCCAGACCCGGCCTCGGTCCGGTTCCGCAACGACCGGTAAGTCACCACGCCGGCGCGGAGGTCGGCCCTGCCGGGCGTACGTGTCCCCGATGGCGCTTCCTAGTTTCCGTCCCCGCGTCGAAGCTGTGCCGAAAGGTGGTGTTGCAGCGGCTGACCGACCGCAGCGAGATCGTGGACGAAGGTGAGAGTGTCCTCGTCGATCAGGGTGTAGCGGCGGCGGGTGGCGTTGACCTCCTTGGCGGTGGGAGCGAGGGCCACCTGATGGGTCGTGAGGTCGACCGTGCCTTCGTCGGCACGACCGACCGAGATCTCCGCGATGCCGGTGGGCTGGGTGATCAACGCCTCCACACGCCCCTCGGGCTGCAACCGCCACCAGCCGCTCTCCCGAGCCGACGGCCGCAGCGGGGTACCGTCCGCGTCGAGCAGCCAGGCGCGCGCCTCGTAGTGGAGGAAGGGACGCCCATCGTGACTGAAGGTGACCTCCTGCGCGTACGTGAACTCCTCGGCGAGCGTCGGGTACCCCCCGCAGCCCCGACCGACCCAGGTGCCCAGGAACCCGGTCACCGGCGCGAGCAGTGCGTGCGGTGCAGGCACTTCGTCCGGTCGAAGGGCGTCAGGATACGGGTGCTTCCGGGCGGGGTCGAACATGATGTGTGCTCCTGGGTAGAGACTGGTGCCGGGTGGCAGCCTAGGGCGTCGGTCCGCCGGCGCGGGGGCGCGTCTGCGCAATGGCCCTGTGAACGCCCCGGCCGGTCACTGGTCCGGCCCCGCGACCTCGTCGAAGAGCCATCAGGCAGCTGCCCGGTCCTCGTCGAGGTCCTCGTACAGCCCTTCCAGGCCACTGATGCACTTTTCGGCGACCGTCCCGGCGAACCGCGGACAGGTCCACGCCTGCGGGCTGACGGGGTCCCCCGCCGACGGGTGGGTCTGCGGCTCGTAGAAGTGCGGCAGGCTCTTTCGAAACTTCGCGTACCGCAGGGTGGGGTGCTCGCCGTCGTGTGCGCACTGCTCCGGCCGGGGCGCGGCCGCGACGGTGCGCATCGTCGCGAGGACGCCCCGGACCACGGCGAGCGGCGGGCTCGGGTACGAGATCTCCATCGTCTGGTAGGCGGCGAGGAGCAGTACGGCGCGTTCCAGGTCATCGGCCTGCTCGTAGCAGCGGGCGGCCCACAGGCCCAGGTCGTCGGCGTACTGCTCGTTCCGGCTCTTGTTGTCGAGCCGCTCCGCGATCTTCTCGATCTCCAGCCGCCCGTCCGCGCGCAGGTATTCGGCGTCGAGACGGGAGGTGTCACGGTCACCGAAGAGCTCTTCGCGTCGCTCGTTCAGCAGTGTCAGTGACTTTTCCGCGACCTCTGCCATGTAGGCCGGGCACACCACGTTCTCGAGCGGAGCGCCCCGCCCGGACTCGGCACGGTTGCGTTCATAGACGCCCCGCCCACCGGGGCTGCTCAGCATGACGCCGAGCTCGGCGGCGTCCGGGCCGGTACCGGGCAGGGTCGCATGCCACTCGTGTGCGCAGGACGCGTCGGCGAAGTGCGGCAGCGTCCGCTCCACCGCCTCGACCAGATCGTCGAGGACCGACTTCGTCCGCACCATGCCGGAGACCGCGTACCAGGTCACCGCCCTGACGACCAGCAGGTGTCCGGCGCGGTCCTCCGGATCCGCGGTGGAGAGATTCCCTGCCTGTGAGGAAATCTCTTCGTCGATGTCGGTCCATGGCTTCGGGTAGCCGTGCAGCAGTGCCGACAGCGTTTCGATGGTGTCCTGGGCCTCCACCGGCAGGCGGGGCGGCACATCCGAAACCGAACCCGGATCGACGATGTCCATGACGATCCGCGCGAATCCGGCGACATTGCGCGGACAGAGCCACTCGTCCCGAGGCCGGTCCTCGTCCCATTCGGCCGTCTCGTCGCCGAGCTGCACCAGCAGTTCGGCGATGTACATGTCGTCCTCGTCGTCATGATTCCGGTACGGGTGGGAGTCGTGGTCGCAGGGCCGGTCGCGCAGCGCCGTGTCGGTGGCTTCCAGAGCCGCCATGGCTGCCCGTACGACGCCCTCACCCGGCAGCCAGGTGAGATAGCGGGCCATCACCACCAGCCCGAGCGTCCATGCATACGCCGACTCGGCGCCGGGGCCGGCGGCGAGTCGGGCAGCGCAGTCGAGGACCTCGCGGTCGTACTGAGCGTTGTCGGAAACCTGGTAGTTCTTCCGGATCTCGTCCCAGGACCGGGAGAGTTCAGCGAGGGGCGTGGGGCTGTCTGTGTCTGTCACGCTCCTCATGACGCGCGGCCTGCCCCTGGGAGTTCCGCCCCCCGACAGGGCGATCTGGCTGGTCAGCGGGGTCTGCGGCCTCTGCGCGGGCCGGGTGGGGCACCCCACCGATTACCTGAGACCTCGGTCCTCGCGGTGGTCCTGGCGGTCCTGCCGGTCCCAACGGCCTCGGCGCTGTCGACGGTACCGGCGGTCCCAGCGCTCCTGACGATCCCTGCGGTCCCGGTACTCCTGATAGTCCCGGTCGTATCGGGACCCCACCCGCCCGCCATCGTCCCGGCCGTAGCGGACGGCTCCGAAGATCAGCACGGCCGCGGCCACCCACAGGAGGGGGTGGAGGAACCCGAAACCGATCAGCGCCAAGCAGACGACGAGGAGAAGGGGCAGCATGACGGCCTCCATGGTTGGCCTGAGCGTCCTGGGTAGCGGCCCGGGCGTGCGGGCCGGACACGACAACAGCCGCAGAACCGACCGTCGTCCCCGTGCCCGGAATGACCGGGAGGCGCCTGCGCAGCACGCTCTCGCGCAGCCTCGTGTCCCGGGCGATGCCCAGTCTTCCGCGGGCCATGAGCACGCGGCTCTTCCACCCACCGGAGGGTGGCGTGCCGACGGCCCGTGGCCGACGTGTCCAAGAAGGAGCGAAGGCCTGGCGCAACGCGCGGGCGCCCCTACAGGGCGGGGGACCCGTAGCGGTCATGAATGATCCGGGCCCTGTGGGCATCATGCGCCTCCTCGGAGCGGAACCATCTCCATGCTGCCGGGGGCCGGGGCCGTGCTGCACAGCCTAGTCCTGCCCCTGTCTCCGCGACAGACGCATACCGGCAATCTTGGACACCAGCGCTGACGCCAGCCTTCCGGGGGCAGCCCCTGTTCGGAGACCATGCCGCGGAGCGGCGTTGAGGTATCAATTCCCGACCGCATGCCGTAGGTTCTGAATCGGTTGTTCATTGGCCGCCGGTGCCCGCTCCTGCGGGACGTTTGAGCTTCTTGCTCAGCCACCACCGGTCTCAGCGCCATGAAAGTCCTGATGCGAAACACTCGCAACGTTCTCTTCCCGTCCGTGGTCGCCGCCCTGGCCTGCGGCACGGCACTGCTGGTGCCCGGAGCCGCGGCAGCCCGACCCGCGTCCGTCGCCTGCAACGAGACAGCCCTGGTCGTCGCCGTCACCGCCGCGAACGCCGCCGGCGGCGGCACCGTCACCCTGACACCCGGCTGCACCTACACCCTCACCTCCAGCCATGGCAACGACGGCGTGAACGGGCCCGCCGGACTGCCGGTCATCACCACACCCGTCACCCTCGAAGGCAACGCCAACACCATCACCCGCGCAGGAACGGCAACGCCGTTCCGTATCGCCCAGGTCGGCCCCACCGGCGGCCTCACCCTCAAGGCCGTCACCTTCAGCGGCGGCCACGCAACCGCGACAGGCCACAACAACGGCGGCGGCATCCTCAGCTTCGGCGCGGTCACCCTCACCGGCAGCCAGTTGTCCGGCAACACCGCCGACGGTCTCGGTGGCGCCCTCTCCAGCACCGGCACGGCATCCGCGACGACCCTCACCAGCAGCACCGTGAAGAGCAACACCGCCCATCAGGGCGCCGGCATCGCCAGCGTCAACGGAACACTCACGTTGACCAGCAGCGTGGTCAACAGCAACGCCGCGACGGTCAACCCCGGCGGGATCTACTACACAGCCGGCTCGGCAACCCTCAACACCTCAACCGTGACCGCCAACACCGCAACCAACTGCACGGGCAGCCCCTCCCCCGTCCCCGGCTGCATCGGATAACCACCCACAGCACCACCGACACCCCGACCGTGGCCGTGAAAAAGCGCTCCCGCTCCGGAGGCCCCACATGCCTGGAACGATTGCCGTTGGACTGGACGGAACCGAACACAGCCTCGCCGCCGCCGACTGGGCAGCCACCGAAGCTTCTCACCGAGGCTCGATCCTGCGCCTGGTCCACGCCTGGACCTGGCGGGTCCCGGACGCCCCGATCGCCATGGACCCCGAAGAGCAGCAGCGCTGGGCGACCGGCGTGCTGAGCGAAGCCGAGACACGGGTCGTCAAGGACAGGCCCGGTCTGCCGGTCACCACTCAACTCCTGGCCACCGATACGGTTCCGGCTCTCGTCGCCGAAGCCGCCGTGGCCGACATGCTCGTCCTCGGCTCACGTGGCCACGGCACGCTGGTCGGCAACCTGCTCGGCTCCATCGCCCTGCACGTACTGCGCCAGGCCACCGGCCCCGTCGTTCTGGTACGGAACCCGAGCCGGGGCAGTGCCCCCGGGCAGCCACTCGACGAGGTGGTGGTGGGCACGCAGGACGGGGAGGAGGCCGACCCGGTCCTGGGCTTCGCCTTCGCTGCCGCAGCGGTGCGAGGGGCGCGCGTACGGGCCGTGCGGGCCTGGAGCATCCCTCCGGTCTTCATGTGGAGCCCCGGTTCCATGTGGCTCGCCGATGAAGCCGGCGGTCTGGACTCCTTCCGCAAGGAGCGCCTGGCCGTTGCCCTACGGCCGTGGCGGGAGCGATACCCGCAGGTGGATGTCATCGAACACGTCGAGATCGGCAGTGCGGCTCAGGTGTTGTTGGCCTGCAGTGGTCGAGCCGTGCTCATGGTCGTCGGGCGTCACGTCCACGGCCGCCTGGACCTGCGGCGGATCGGCTCGGTCGCTCACGCCGTCCTGCACCACGCGCCCTGCCCCGTGGCCGTGGTACCGCACTCGTAGCCTCCGCCCGCCCTCCCAACAGCACCTGAGCCACGCCCATCGCCATGGAAGCACCGGACACGGTGCCATGCGGAGACACCATCGGGAACCGCCCCGGGGGCCGCAACGCTACATTTCACGAGCCTCGGCGGCCTCCGGAACCCTCCCGGCCCCGGGCATGGCAGCGAATGCTTCGACGAGCCGCTCGGCGAATTCGACCGGCCATTTCGCGTAGCCGATGTGGCCACCGGGAAACTCCGTCAGTTCCTGACCGATCCGCTCGGCGAGGACGGCTGCCGGACGGTGGATGATCTGTGTGCTGGACGCGCGTCCCCCCGCCACCACGATCCGCCGCGCCGCCTTCGCCACTGCCGCGAGATCGGGCACGCAGCGCGTGAACGGCCGCATCGTGTGGGCGAGGAAGAACGCGGTGTTGTCGTGGGCCTGAGGCAGTACGGGTGCGGGTCGGCCACCGAAGAGGGCATTGAGTTTCCGCATCGCCGGCGCGGTGCCGTCGCGGTGGAAGGTCTCGTGGACGTCGTCGATGAACGCCAAGTGGGCCTCGGCGGCGGGTAGCAGCGCCAACGCGGGCGGTTCGTGCACGACGGCGGACCGGATGCGGTCCGGGTGCCGGACGGTGAGTTCGAGCGCGACGAGCCCACCCGAGCAACTCCCGAACACCTGCACGGACTCGCCCGCCGCGGCGACATGACCGAGCAGGCGATACGCGTCGTCGGTGTGTACGTCGATCCGCTGGTCGACGGGCGGCCCGTCGAGCGGACTGCGCGAGTTGCCGCGGGGATCGTAGGAGAGGACGCGGTGGTCGTCGGCGAGTACGGCGGCCAGGGGCTCGAAGACGGCAGCGTCGGAGTTGCCGCCTGCGATGAGCAACAGGAGCGGGCCGGCGCCTCGTACTTCGAAGTGAAGCCGCGCGCCCGGTACCGCCAGCGTTCCCGTCTCCGGAGTGCCCATCACCCTCCAGGTTCGAACCGATGTGCCACCACCGAGTCACTGCCTGCCACCACAGCGTAGCCAGCCGGCGCGACGCGCGCCAGAATCGTAGGGCCACGAGGCTCCGCGACATCCCGAGGCGTGATGCCATGTCCGCTCGCCCGAACGGCGGTCACCACGCCGCCGCAGCACCACGGTTGCTCCTCAATGCCCAGGCCTTCGGCTTCGGGCCGGCAGCCGCCATGTCGGTCCTCGCCGCGGAACTCGCACCCGTCTGCGAAAGGCTGACCTACCTCGGGAGCGGGCACACCCTGGACCTGCAAGGAGAGCCGCCGTACGACACCGTCCACGACACAACCGGCCGGTCGACGGACGAACTGCGCGCCCTTCTGGGGGATTTGGCACCCCAGTACGACTTGTTCGTCACGGCCATGGATTTCGAGATGGCCGAGCTGGCCCGGGACACCGGGCTCGACGTGGCCGTCTACGATGCGCTCACCTGGTACTGGCCCGCCATCCCGGAAGTGGCCCGTGAAGCCGCGCTGTACCTCGCCCAGGACTTCTTCGGGGTACGGGAGCGCCTCGCCGCCGACCCGGCGCTTCGCGGACGCGCCGTGATCGTTCCCCCCGTCATCGCCCGCGGACGCGCCTGGCGTCCCGGTCGGCACGTCCTGGTCAATCTGGGCGGTCTGCACAACCCGTGCTGGCCGCCGGACGACGCCGTCACCTACGCACGCCTCATGCTCGACGCCGTCCGCGCAAGCCTGCCCGCCGACCGGTCCGTCATCGTGGCCACGAGCCGGACCATCGCCGCCGGGCTCGACGACCCGGACGTCGGAACCTACGATCACGCCACCATGCTCGACCTCATGAGCACCGCCGCGTACGCCTGCATGACCTCGGGCCTCGGCAACATCTACGACGCCGCGGTGACCGGCGTCCCCACCCTGTGGCTACCGGCCGCCAACGACAGTCAGCCCGAGCAGGTCCGTCTGCTCTGCCGGCACGGCTATTGTGACGCGTGCCTCGACTGGGCGGACGTCGGCCGGCCTGTCGACTACCGCCCTCCCACACCCGTGGTCTCGCAGGCGATCAGCCGCGTTGTGCGTGAGGTGTCCGGCGAGCCGCGTCTACGCGCCCGGCTGGCGCACCGCCTGACGGAACTGACCGACGGACTCGGCGTCACGGCGGGCAGGGCCCGGGCACTGACGGACCATTTCGGCCAGGGCGGCACCCGCAAGGCCGCCGAGGCCGTCCTGGGGTGGTTCGAGCGGAGGGCATGTCCGGTGGACCGTGGTTGATCCATAGGAGTGCACTGGCCGGGCCCTTGTCATCTCACTGCCTGACCGGCCTTGTGCGCAGGCATACGGTGGTGGGCCACAACCGATGGCGGCCACCGGTCAGCAGCCATGCCAGGAGTAGCGATGCGTCCAACCCATCTCACTGGGGAGTCGGCCGAATACGTCAGTGCCCGCGAGGAGCTGCGGCAAGCCGAGATCGAGCTGATGCGCCATCGTGAAGGCGTCGCCGACCTGCGTCGCCGGTTGCCGCTGGGCCCTGTCGTCGATGACTACGTGTTCGAGGAGGGCCCTGCTGATCTGCAGGCTGGTGACGTGCCGGCGCAGACCGTGCGACTGGGTGAACTGTTCACGCGGCCCGGGCGTGACCTGGTCGTCTACCACCTCATGTACGGCAAGAAACAGACCGAGCCATGCCCCATGTGCACGATGTGGTGCGACGGGTTCAACGGAGTTGCCCACCACGTCGCGCAGAACGTCGACCTCGTGATCGTCGCCGCAACCGGCCTGCCCGCGCTCCGCGCGCACGCCCGAGACCGGAAGTGGACGAATCTGCGTCTGCTCAGTGCCGGGTCCAGTACCTTCAAGTACGACCTGGGCAGCGAGGACGCCGAGGGCAACCAGGACTCGACGGTGTCGGTGTTCACCCGCGGCGACAGCGGGTCGGTGCACCACTTCTACTCGGCGCACCCCCGGATGTCCGACGACATCGACCAGCGAGGCATCGACCTGCTCAGCCCGGTATGGCACATCCTCGACCTCACACGCCGAGGCCGGGACAACTGGCTTGCCGCACTCAGCTACTAGGCAGTGTCCGACAGGGACCTTCAGGTCCTCCGACTTCGCCTCCGACGCACGTAGGCTGCCCGAACTGACTATTCGTCATGAAAGGGCTGAATGATGACTTCCCGTCTCAACCCGTACATCAGCTTCCCCGGTGAAGCGAGACGTGCCATGGAGTTCTACAAGGAGGTCTTCGGCGGCGACCTGGCCGTCCACACCTATGGTGACTTCGGTTCCGAGGCGCCCCCGGGATATGCCGACAAGATCATGCACAGCATGCTCGAGACCGTCAGGGGATTCACGCTGATGGCCGCCGACAATCCGCCCGGGACGGAACACCGATCCGGGAACAACATCTCGGTGAGCCTGAGCGGCGACGACGCGGACGAACTGCGCGGCTACTGGGACAAGCTGTCCGACGGCGGCACGGTGTCCGTCCCCCTGGAGAAGCAGATGTGGGGCGATGTGTTCGGCATGTGCACGGACAAGTTCGGTATCACCTGGATGGTCAACATCAGCGAACAGCAGACCTGATCCGGCGTCGGCGACCCCGTGGGTCGCCGACACGTGTCCGTGTCCAGGTCCCGCCGGTTCGGCGGCATTCGAGCCGCCCGCGCGGTTGACCACGGCGGGCGGAGGCTCGGCAGCGTACGCCCGAACGAGACCGCCTAGGTGATGGCGAGCGTCGTCACTCCTGTCGCGCCGGTGAGTCCGGTGGTGAGGCATCGCACCAACTCCGGCTGGGGAACCGTCACGACTTGCACCACCGTCCGGCCACGGAAGCGGCCCTGTGTCACCGTTCCCTTGATCGTGGTGACCACTTGGCCGGCAACGGCGGTGCTGGTACCGGTGGCCTTCATGACGCTGGTGTCGCCGGTGCTCCAGGTAAAGGTCCGCCGGTCCTCGAATCCGTCGAGGAGGTCGTTGCAGCCGGCGAAGACGGTGAACCGTTCCCCGTAGGACCCGCTCGTCACCTTGCCCTGGCTGTCGGCGCAGGAGCCGAACCGGCCGTCGGTCGTGATGTCGACCTTCCGCGCCCGGAAGGTGACTCCCGGGTGATAGGTGACCGACTCGGTCCCGTGGCACTGCACGTGCACGAACGGCTCGCCGGAGGACGAAGCCGTGGCCGGCACGGTCGTACCGAGCGAGGTGAGGGCTGCCAGTACGACAGCGCACATCCATGATCTGCTGACAGCCATGAGGGGCTCCTTCGCGGCGAGTGACGTGAAGGATGCGATGCCCGCTCATCCGCCGTTGAGACGAGCGCGCGGAGGTGCGCAAGGAGCACGGACGGACGGCGGCGAGCGCGTGGAAGGCCGGTCGCGCCCGCCTCCGACGAGCTCCGGTCGGCGGTGGCTCCGGGCCCGCGCCGACGAAAACGCCGTCCGGCGGCCCGGTCCCCCCACCGTGGGAACCGGGCCGCCGGGCGGGATCAGGCCGAGCGGCGTCGGCGGCGCAGGTGGAGGACCCCTGCGCCCGATGCCGCCAGCACGGCCGCGCCGGAGGCGGCGGGGAGCCAGGGGCCGGACGCGCGGGAGGGCTCGGTGGCGGTCTGGTCCTCGGCGAGGGCGTAGCCGCCGGCGAGGCCCTTGCGGTCGTAGGACGAGCCGGGGAGCTTGTCGCCGTAGCGCTTGGCGACGAGTTGCTGGTAGGCGGCGAGGGTGACGCGCGACTTGCCCTGGAGGGCCACGCGGGCTTCCTTGTTGAGCGGCTCGACGGAGCCGTCGGCGCTCAGCCGGTACCAGCCGTGGATCTGCGGTTCCATGAAGGTTCGCGCCTGGTCGGTGCCGCGTTCGGCGGCGCTGATGTCCGTGTCGCCGTCACGGATGCCGGCCAGTTGCCAGTCCTGGCCGCCCTTCCCCGACGCCCCCGGCTTGCCCGGCGCGAGCAGGACGGCGGCCTGGTGGCCGTTCGCGGCCGAGACGCGGGAGGCGAGGTAGGACAGCCGCAGGGCCGACCCGGCCGTGGGCTTGGTCTTGCCCGTGACGAACTCGGGCGCGAGCTCGTAGAGGGGTACGGGCTTCTTGAGGTCGAAGCCGGGAGCGGTGGCGGGGGTCCGCGCCAGGCCGCGCGGGGCGCCGGCCGTACCGCCGTCCGCGCCGGCGGCCGGGGTCCGCTGCTCGGCGGCCGTCAGGAAGCGCGCGACGGTGTCGTGGACCTTGCCGGAGCCCAGCGTCTTCTGGGCGGCGGCGTAGTCGGTCGCGGCGGGCGGGCTGGGCATGACGGGGCCGTCGGCGGCCTGCGCGGGAACGATTCCGCAGAGGGTGGTGACGGCGGCGGCCGCGAGCAGGGTGGCGGCGCGTCCGGTCATTCGGTGCATGGTGGGTCTCTCCTCTAGCCGTGGATGCCGATGCGCGTGTGGGTCCACCGGAAGGAGTTGTTTCCGGCGTAGGTGGAGTAGTTCCACCAGGTGTACGTCTGCGTGCTGGGCCAGGGATCGCCGACCGCGACCATGTTGCTGGTGCTGTCGTAGCCGTAGATGACGTTCATGTGGCCGCCGCCGGAGGTCCAGCCGATGCGGACGGCGAACGGGCGCCCGTTGGCGACCTCGGTCTGGGTCTCACCGAAGGAGGCGTTGCGGTACAGGTCGGTGCCGCTGTTGCGGAAGCCCATGTTGCGCAGGCCGTTGGCCATGTCGCCCAGGGTGGCGGGCTGGTTGTTGCAGTCGAGTCCGCTGTTGCCCTGGGCCGCCAGGCGGCAGAAGTCGTACTGGTTGTAGTTGGTGTAGCCCCAGTAGTTGGCGATGGTCAGGCCGGAGGCGTCCCAGCACCACTGGTCCCGGACCTGCTTCTGCATGCCGATGTTCAGGAGCTTCTGTCCGGCGGGCTGGCCGGCGCCGCAGACCGGCAGTCCGCCGGTGTCCTCCCGGATGAAGGCGTCGGCGAGGTAGAAGGTGCCGGACCAGATCCAGCGGGAGTTGTTCTCGACGACGTCGCCGGTGGTGCGGCAGGACATCGAGATGCGGTCGCCGACCCGTGAGGTGCCGGTGATACCGGAGGACAGGGACGGCTGGGAACGCTGGTTGACGGTTTGGAAGTTGCCCTGTCCGCCGGTGACCGTGCCGGTGACCGCTGCCTGGGCCTCGGGGGCGAGGCCCAGCAGGAGTCCGCCGGACAGGACCGCGGCCATCGTGGAGAGGAGGGTCTTTCTGCGGCCCGGTATGCGGGCAGGCCTACGGGATCCGAGCATGGGGGGTTCCCTTGTCTGTCTGGTGTCGGTCAGGTGTCGTCAGGCGTTGTGGCGGGTGCGGCGGCGCCGCAGCCAGAACGCGGCCGGTACGCCGACGGCGGCGAGGACCAGGGCCGTGACGCCGAGGGTCACGGCTCCGGGTGCCGATCCGCCGTCGGATGCGGAGGCGGGCGCCTTGGCGGCCGCGGGCGCGCTGGAGGGCACTCGCGACGGGGCCGGCGGTCCGGCCGGTGCGCGGGTGGGGCCGGCCAGGGATGCCGCGGTCACCTCGGCCCGCGATTCAGTGCGGCCGAGCGCCGGGAAGGCCGTCTGTGCCGTGAGGGTCCAGTCGCCGGCGGGCAGTGCCTCGGTGGTGGTGAAGGTTCCGAGCTGTCCGGGTACCGGTACGAGGCGCCAGGGGCCGAGCGTGGTGCCGTCGGCCGAGGTCGCGGTGAGGGTGCCGGCGACCTTCTCGTTCACGGGATGGCCGTCGTCCTCCCAGGTCGCCTTGGTGGTGGGGTGGCCGGCGGACATGCCCGTGACGGTGAGATGGATGGTGTCGCCGTGGGCGTGTGCCGTTGCGGCAGACCCCAGGACCAACAGGCCCGCGAGCGTGGCGGCCGCTGCCGTGAAGCGGCGATCGGGCATGAGGGGATGGCTCCGGTGTGAGTGGGGAGGGTGGCAGGGGCCCGCACGGCCCCTGCCACCAAGGGGGTGGTTCAGGCGGACTTCTTCAGGCTCCATGCCTGGTAGCCGGAGCTGTCCGGCTTCTGGAGCTCGAGCAGCCAGGCCCCGTAGTACGGCCGTTTGCCGACGCCCAGGACGAGGGAGCTGCCCTGGGCCGTGAGGCGCAGACCGTCGCCCGACCTGGTCAGTTGCCACTGCTGGGCGGTGCTGCCGGAGCAGGGCCGCTGGGCGACCCACTGGCCGGGGTTCGCGTCCCCGCCGAGCTGCAGGCACTTGCCGGACGCGGCCGAGCGCAGCCGCACACCACCGCCGGCGTCGTCGAGGTACCACTGCTGTGGTGTGAAGCCGTTGGGCTGGGACGCGACCAGGACGGTGCCGTCCGCGGTCTTGCCGCCCCAGATCTCGGCCGCCAGTCCGGTGTGCCCGTTGGTCAGTGTGTACCGCGTGCCGGGCTCGGTGGTGGTGCTGCCGACGGGCGGGGTGTGGAACGACACCGTACGGCCGGGCCGTTGGTCGCGTCCGGCCTGGTCGCGGACCGCGACGGCCACCGTGTAGTCGGTGTCGGGCCGCAGGTGGTGGATGCGGGCCGAGTTGGCTTGCACCCACGCCACATGGCTGCCGTTCAGCAGCAACTGGTACCACGCGGCGGAGGGGGCCGCAGGCCAGGTGACCACTGCCGAGTCGGACGTCAGCTGTCCGACGACCGGGACAGGGCCCGTCGACGGTCCGGTGCTGCCGGTCGGCTTCGGCGTCGGAGTGGGGCTCGGGTCGGGGTCCGGCCGGGTGCCGTCGCCGGTCATCAGGAACTGGTTGTTCGCGACGTTCCAGTGGGTCGCCAGGTAACTGCCCGGCTGTGGACTGGTGTGGTAGTAGTCGTCGTGCCTGCAGTCCAGGCGCTCGTCGTGGCCCCGCTCGGGGCAGATATCCCGCATGGTGGGGTAGTACGGCGCGTCCGAGTAGCACATGACGTCCCACTCGTCGGTGCAGTGCGCGGCGCGGCTGGTGTTCGGGGCACTGTTGTTCACCGCTCCGAGGTTGTGCCCGAGCTCGTGCGCGGCGGTCGAACCGCCCCAGCACCCGGCGTCCGTACGGCCGTAGGAGGGGCCGAAGTTGCTGAGGTTGGCGGCACCGGGGCGCTCGTCGCCGCTGAAGGTGCCGATACCGCAGTAGACCTTGGCGTCCGCGAAGATCATGTACTTGCGGTCGCGCCGGTCGAAACCTTTCGCCGCGAGCGCGGAGTTCATCGCGCCGAACTCTGCCAGTGCCGAGCTCGGCACCTCGGCGTTGAGCACGGACGGGGCGCAGTCGGCGCCGGTCACGAACCGGATGTGCCGTACGCCGCCGGTCTCCTGCGCGCTGGCGAAGTAGATGGTGTCGGCGTCGGCGGCCCACTTGCGGAACGAGGCCAGGTACTCGGCGTACCGGTCGTTTCCGGGGGCGTGGACGTACACGACCTGCACGCGGTTGCCGGTGCTGCCGTCCCCGTCGCACTGCACCGCCTGACCGGCCGGTGCCGCCTTCGCGCTCGCGGCACCCCGAGTGGGGGCGGCGGGAGGGGACTTGGTCGCGGCGGTCCCCGCCTGGCGGGCGTCGACGGAGACCGTGGTGCCGGCGTTCGGCTGCCCCTGGGGCGCCTTGCCGGTGTCGGGGCGGCCCGGCGCCTGGGCCGTGTCCTGCGTCTTCGCGGCGGGCGGCGTGTCCTTGGTGATGTCCACGCCCTTGGGCGGCTTGTCGGGGCCGTGTGTGCAACGACCGTCGGCGGTCCGCAGGACGCCGGCGCAGTGGTTGCCCTTGGGCGCGGGACGCAAGCCCTTGTAGACCAGGCCGCGGGTGCGGTCGTCGTCGGGTATTCGGGTCACCGGTTCCGGTGTCCTGTCGTGCGCGGGGGCCGGAGCCGGACCGTCGGCCGCCGTCCGGGCGGCGGCGACCTGCGGCCGGGACGGTTCGTTGTCGAAGACACCACCGAGCGCCGCCGTGCCGGCGAGCGCCCCTGCGGTGACGGCGACCGCGGCGATGAGCATGCCGCGTTTTCGTCGCCGTTGCTGCACCTGTCTTCTGCGACCGGGCAAGGCCACACCTCATTTCCGTGGGGGAGTTGTGGGTGGCCGGAAGTGTGCCAGAACGAACAGGCCGTCAGGCAAGGTGGTTTGACTCGTTGAAATATGGAGCATGATTCACAGGAGGGAGCGGGCGTCACTCGGCAAGCAATCAAGTCTCTTTAAAAATAGGCAACTTGGAGACGCCACCACTAAAGGTCTATTCCAATGCCCGGCCATTTCACGGGCATTGCTTAATAGGATCGTTACCACGGAATAGACGAGTCCACTTGTGTGCGCTTGCGCAGCGTGGTGGCGCTATCACCCTTGATCAACTTCCTCGGGAATCCCGCTTCGGAGACCCAAAGGGCGGCTTATGGGGCGCAATTGCGTCCGACACCGGGCATTCCGGTCGGTTGCGTGCCACCAGGGTCCGCAGGCGCCGAAGCCGACGATGACGCCGCGTGCTCACCCCACCCCTGAGGCGGCAGCCGCACCGGATTATTGGCCGATTTCTTCCTCGACCCGGTCGACGAGAAGCATCGCCACATCGTCCGCCAGGGATCCCTCGGTGTGTCGGAGCAACTCTTGATGCAACCGCTCCAGGAACTCCCGCGGGGTGCGGGCATCCACCGATTCCATGGCCTCCGACAGGGGGAAGAAGTCCTTGTCACGATTGCGTGCTTCGATGACGCCGTCGGTGTACAACAACAGACGGTCACCGGGTGTGAACGGATAGCTCTCCGTCTTGTCGGGAAGACCGATGACGAAGTCCTCCAGACCCAGAGGCGGCAGCTCGGAGGCGGGCATCAATGCCTGGACCGTGCCCCGGTGCAGCACCAGCGGAGGGGGATGACCATGGTTGACCACCTCGACCACGGGCCCGTCCGGCACCTGGACCACGAGAGCGGTGACGAAACCCTCCAACAGGGCCTCCTGATCGGACACCCCCGGTACGCCGCACTCCCGTCGCAGTGCGGCCGCGCAGTGGTTTATCACCTCGACCAGGTCGTCCTCGTAGTGCACGGCCTCCCGGAACGCGCCCAGCACGGCCGCGGCCGCACGCACGGCGGGCAGCCCCTTGCCCCGGACATCCCCCACGATCATCCGGACCCCGTACCGGGTCTGCACAGCCTCGTACAGATCACCGCCGATCTGTGCCCCCGCCTCGGCCGCGAGGTACATGCTGGCCGCCCGTACCGGGCCCAGCCGGGCGGGTACCGGCCGCAGAATGACCGCTTGCGCCGCCGCGGCTATCCGCCGGACCTGGTCGAGCTCGCTCTGCCTGCGCGTCCGCACGGCACTACTCGTCGTGACACTGGCCACGGACACCAGGAAAAGAGCGAGGAAATTGGTGTAGACCTGCTGGCTGCCCCACGCGTCGTTGTGGGTCGCGGTGGCCACACTGACGGCCAGGGCGACAGCCACTGCCGACACAGTCCCGCGGGGCCCCATCGTCACGGCCGCCAGCGCCGGCGTCGCGGTGAGGAGGGGGCCGGTGTACAGAAAGTGTGCGGGCGAGAACTCGATGCCCACCACGAGCAGGGCGATCGCGAACGGTACGCACTGGCCGAGTGTGAAGAGGACCCGGCTGTAGGCACCCGTTCCTGGTCGCGGGGACGAGCGGAAGAGCCACCGCATGACTACAGGCTGCCCCCTGAAACCTCAATGGTCCACTCCTCGCTCCCGTCCTGCGGCCTCCACGTCCGCAGCCGTGCGGAGTCCGCCCTGGTGAGAACCGTCCTTCAGCCCACCCACTGATCCCCCGGGCGGTCGATCGTCCACACCCTGCGCGGCCACGCACCGCGACGACCCGCGCCTCATCGCCTTCCACCAGCTGGTGCGGTCGATGCCCGCCCTACGAGTACGCGTACCGTACGACGCCGCGGCACGTACGGCCGCGAGGCGCAGTCCTGCGCGGGCTCCGACACACTCACTCGCCGTCAGCACGGCCTCGCCCAGAGGGAATGCGGAGGTGGCCGACGGCGCCATCGCGCGGGACGTCGACGACCTCGACACGCAGCACGCACCGTGGGCGGAGCCGGGTCGCGCCTACCCGGGCGGGGACGGGGGCAGGTGGCAGACTGAAGAGGTGTCCTTTCGGCCGCTGACGCACGTCCGCCACACCTGGCAGCCGGGCCACTCGCCCGCGCTGGTGGTGATCCCGCTCGGGCTGATCGTCACGATCTGCGTGGTCGACATCCTGGCCCCGCAGCACATCCATCTCGGCCCGCTGCTGGTGGCCGCGCCCGCGATCACGGTGGCGTTCGCGGGCGCGCGCCTGACGGCGCTGGTGGGTGTGCTCACCGTCGTGGCACAGCTGGTGATCGGCGCGGCGAGAGGAGTGATCGGCACCGCCAACATCCAGGCGCAGGTCGCCGCACTGATCGTCGTCTCGAGCCTGCTGGTCGTCTTCTGCCTGGTGAGGGACCGCCGGGAGCGGGAGCTGTACCGGGTGAAGTCCGTGGCCGAGGTCGCCCAGCATGTCCTTCTGCAGCCGCTCCCCCGCCGTAGCGGTCCCCTCCGCATCGTCTGTCTCTATCTGCCCGCCGAAGCCGAGGCAGAGATGGGGGGCGACCTGTATGCGGCGGCGCGCACCGCGAGCGGAAGCACCCGACTGCTCATCGGCGACGTCCGCGGCAAGGGCCTCGCCGCGATCAGCCACGCCGCCCTGCTGCTCGGGGCGTTTCGTGCCGCCGCCCACCGGCAGGCCACACTCCCCCGTCTCGCCGTCCATCTGGACGGCGCGGTGCGGTGGGACACCACCCAATGGCGAACCGAGGGCGAACCGGACGACGACGAGTCCTTCGCCACCGCCATCCTGCTGGACATCCCGGACGGGGAACCGGTGGTCCACCTGATCTCCTGCGGTCACCCGCCACCCCTGCTGATCCGGCGGAACCGGGTCAGCACGCTCCGGCCGAGAGCGAGCCATCTGCCCATCGGGCTGGGCGGGCTGGGCGGGCTCGCCGACCCGGACGACTACGAGGTCGAGACGTTCGACTTCGAGGCGGGTGATCTGCTGCTGCTCTACACCGACGGGGTCATCGAGGCCCGCGACACCGACGGTGCCTTCTTCCCGCTCACCGAACGGGCCGCGGTCTGGAACGCGGAAAGCCCCGAGGAGTTCCTGCGGGAGCTGCGCGAGGACCTGACGGCCCACGTCCGGGGCCACCTGGGCGACGACGCCGCGGTGGTGGCCATCCACCGGGACGCGTCCTGAATCCCCGGCCGGTGGACAGGCACGCGCTACCGCAAGGAGCGGACCGCCTCTTCCAGTGCCTTGACGATCAGCCGGGTGTCCTTGTCGGTCGTGCGCCAGTTGCTGAAGGCAGCCCGTAGCGCGGGCAGTCCGGTGTAGACGGTGGGTGTCAGGAAGACCTCTCCGGCCAGGGCGTCGGCGAGCGCGGAGAGGCGTTCGGGGGTGGGGTCCTCGGCCAGCGTGAAGCAGACGACGTTCAGCCGGACCGGCGCGAGGAGCCGTAGGCCGTCGAGGTCCTCGACGGCCTGCCCGACGGTGTGTGCGCACGCCACGCAGCGCTCCACGATCTCGCGGTGTCCGTCACGCCCGTAGGCACGCAGGGTGAACCAGGCCGCGAGCGCGCGCAGGCGCCGGGAGTTCTCCGGGGTGAGATGGACGAAGTCGGGGGTGTCGCCCAGCGGGCCGAGGTAGGCGGCCGCGTTCTGGAAGACGCGGACCTGAAGGTCCCGGCGGCGGGTGAACTGCACCGCGCTGTCGTACGGCACGTTGAGCCACTTGTGCAGGTCCACACAGAGCGAGTCGGCCAGGTCCAGGCCGTCGACCAGATGCGCGTGGTCGGGGGACAGTCCGGCGAAGGCCCCGAAGGCGGCGTCCACGTGGAGCCAGAAGTCGTAGCGTTCCCGCAGCGCGGCGACGGCCCGCAGGTCGTCGAAGTCGACGGTGTTGACCGTGCCCGCGTTGGCCACGACGATGCGGGGGCCGTCCGCCTCCCGCAGCGCTCGCTCCAGGGCTTCCGGATCGATCGCCTCGCGTCCCGGAAGGGTGGGCACCGTTTCGAGGGCGGCGCGGCCCAGGCCGAGCATCGACAGTCCCTTGGCCACGCTCGAGTGCGGGCTGCCCGACAGCACGCGCACCGCTCCCAGGGCGCCCACCCCGTCCTCGGCGGGCGAGACGCCGAGCCGCTCGCCGAGCCATTCACGGGCGATGGCCAGACCGACGGTGTTGGACATGGTGGCACCGCTGACGAACGCTCCCTCGTGGCTGTCGGACAGCCCGAAGAGGTCACGCAGCCAACCGATCGTCTCGCGTTCGAGGTGCTGTCCCGCGGCGTCCAACGACGAGGTGGCGTTCTGGTCCACGGCAGCCGTCAGCCAGTCCCCGGCGAGCGCCGCGGGGGTCACGCCGCCGGTGACGAAGCCGAGGTAGCGCGGTCCGGCGGCGGCCGACAGTCCCGGTTCCCAGCGCTCGGTGAACTCCCCCAACGCGGCCCGCAGTCCGACCCCGTGGTCGGACAGCGGCTCGGCGTGCGGGGGCCGTGTCCGCGGGACGACCGGGGCGTCGTCCAGGCCGTCGAGGAATGCCGTGGCGTGTCGGCGGGTGATCTCCAGGAGTTCCGGTAGCTGGGCGAGATCCGCCGCGAGTCGAGGGTGCACTGCTGGCTCCGTTCTTCGGTTCGGGGCGACGCTAGCCCGAGGGGGTGGGGGGCGGCCTGGTCCAGTTGGGGGAAACTGGACCAGTGCGAGTGAGTGAGGATCAGCTGGTCCGGGCCGTGGGCGAGTGGCGCAGGCCCGGCGTCGCGCTGGCCGAGGCGCTGGCCGGGGCGGTGCGCGAAGCGGTGCTCGACGGCAGGCTGCGGACCGGCAGCGGGCTGCCCGCCGAGCGTCGGCTGGCCGCCACCCTCGGGGTCAGCCGCGGCACGGTGACCGCCGCTCTGACCAGGCTGCGCGACGACGGATGGGTGCGCACCCGCCACGGCAGCGCGAGCACCGTCCGATTGCCGGCCCGGGCGGCCGAGCGGATCGCTCCCGTCTCGGCGTCGGGCGAGAGCCGTTCCATCGACCTGCGCCGGGCCGTGCCGGCCGCACCCCGGTCGGCCTATCTGGCGGCTACGGAACGGGCCTTGGTCCGCATGGCCCCGCTGCTGGCCGAGGACGGGGAGCCGGGGGCGGGCCTGCCCGAACTCCGTGCCCTGGTCGCCGAGCGGTACACCCGCGAGGGCCTGCCCACCCGGCCCGAGCAGATCCTCGTCACCTCCGGGACGCGGGGCGCGCTCGCCCTGCTCTGCGCGCAGTTGCGCCCGCGGGTCGCCGCCGTCGAGATCCCCACGTTCTTCGACGCTCTCCGCGTGCTGCGCGGCGCCGGGGCGCGGCTGGTCGGCTGCCGGGTCACCACTGAGGGATGGGACCTGGACCAGCTCGACGACGCCCTGGGGGCGGCGCGGGGCGGGCTCGCCTATCTGGTGCCCGACTTCCAGAATCCGACCGGCGCGCTCATGACCGCGCAAGTCCGTCGTGCGGTCGCCGAGCTGGCGGCCCGGCACGGGGTCGTTCTCGTCGTGGACGAGACCATGAGGGATCTGGACCTGCGCGACGCGGCGGGCCCCGAGCCGAGGATCCGGCGCGCGGTGCTGATCGGCTCGGCCGCCAAGGCGGTGTGGGGCGGGCTGCGCGTCGGCTGGATCCGCGGCTCCGCGGGGCTCATCGGCGAACTGAGCGGCAACCCGCTGTGCGGGCCGCTGTCCGCGGCGCCGATGCAGCAAATGATCGCCGTCGAACTGCTCGGCGACCCGGACACGGTGCTCCGGCGACGGCAGGCGGAACTGCGGCGGCAGCGCGACCATCTGAGCGGGTTGCTCGCCGGGGACGACCGATGGCACTTCGCGGTCCCGCCCGGTGGGCTGTCCCTGTGGCTGCGGCTGACGGGCACCCGGTCCGACACGGTCGTCGAGCGCGCCCGCGCACACCGGCTCGACCTTTCCGCCGGCTCGCGCTTCGCGGCCGACGCGACGCTCACCCACCACCTACGCGTGCCGTACACGCCGCCGGTTCCGGCACTCGACCACATCGCGGCGGTACTGGACGAGGTCTGCCGGGACTGAGCCAGGACCGAGCCGGCCGCTTGACAAGTCTTCTGACGGCACCTTAGGTGTAACCGACACAGTTACAGCGAGAGAGGTGCGATGGCCGCCAACAGCAGGCTCACCGTCGCCGTTCACGTCCTCGTGTGGATGGCGCTGGTGCGCGGCCGCGGACGTGACGTGGTGACCTCGGAACAGATCGCCGACAGCGTCAACACCAATCCGGTCGTCATCCGGCGCTGTCTGGGCGAGTTGCGCAGGGCCGGGCTGGTCGACGTCCGGCACGGCGCCGGGGCGGGCTGGCGGTTGATCCGCGAGCCGGAGTCGATCCCCCTCTCCGAGGTCCGCCGGGCGGTGGAGACGGAACCGCTCTTCGGCCTGCACCGGGGGGAGCCCAACCAGCGCTGCCCCATCGGCGCGGGCATCCGCCCCGCGCTGGAGCAGGTGTACGGCGAGGTGGAGGAGGCCGCGCGGCGCGCGCTGGAGAGCACCTCGATCGCCGACGTCCTGCGCGAGACCCTGGCGCCGGGAGAGCGCTAGCGAGCGGCCCACGAGGCCTTCGGCGGCGCCTTCTCACGACGGCTTTTCACGATGGCTTTTCACGACTCTTGACGTAACAAACTTTGTTTTCTCCACAGGGAGGTCGAGATCCGATGCTGGCAATCCAGTACCGGGAGCACGGTGGATACGACGCGTTGCGACCGGTGGAACTGCCGGTCCCCGTGCCCGAGCACGGGCAGGCTCTGGTGCGGATCACCTTCACCACCGTGAGTCCCCTTGACGACACCGTACGCGCGGGCCGCATGGCGCCGTCCCTGCACAAACCGCTGCCGATCATCCCCGGCGGAGCCGCGGTCGGCGTGGTCGTCGAGCCGGGCGCGTCCGGGCTGGCCGAGGGGACCCGCGTCGCGATCACCGGACAGGGGCGGGGCATGACCACGGACGGCACCTGGCGGGAGTACGTCGCGGAGTACGCCGAGGCGTTGACCCCGCTGCCCGCCCGGGTGAGCGACCGGCGGATGGCCGCGCTCTCCGCCGGGGCCGGGCACGCGACCGCCTACCTCGCCCTCACCGAGCTGGTCGGTTTCCGGGCCGGGCAGAGTGTGCTCGCCCCCGCGATCGGCGGGGCGGTCGGCATGGGAGCCGCACAGGTCGCGGCCCAGCTCGGCGCGTCGACGGTGATCTCCACGGCGGGCGGGACGGCGAAGGCCGAAAGGGCCCGCGCGGCCGGCTTCGACAACGTCATCGACCTGTCCCGGGAGTCCTTGCGCGACGGTGTGGCACGGCTGACCGACGGCAGGGGCGTGGACGTGGTCCTGGACGGCGTCGCCGGCCCGCTGCTGGAGGGCGCCGTCGGTAGCCTGGCCCACGGCGGGAGTTACGTCGGCATCGGCTACGCCGGGGGCACCCGCGGCACGCTCGATGTGACGGACCTGATCTGGAAGCACGCACGTGCCATTGGCTACATGTTCGACATGTTCTCCCCCGAGGTGACCCGCGCCGCGCGGCAGACCCTGATCGACTGGCTCGCCGAGGACCGGTTCGACCCGGTCGTCGCCCGGGTCTTCCCGCTCGCGCAGGCGGCGCGGGCACAGCGCCATCTGATGGAGGACCGCCCCTTCGGGCGCGTTCTGCTGAGCACGGACGACGACAACGGAGGACGGCTGTGACGACCGATGTGGTGACGACCGAACGCCGCGGAAGGGGTCCGTTCGTTCGCCGAGCGTCGTCCCGCGGTCTTCCGAGGGCACCGAACGGTGTCACTCCTCGGTAGGGGGTGACCGGCCGGGGGCCCGGCGGGGCGCACAGGGTCGGCTCAACCTGGCCTGTACACGCCCCGGTGCCGGTGGTGGCATGGACCGCGGAACGAGTCCGCGCCGAACCGTGGAGGTCTCCATGTTCAGACCGGTGTTGATCGGCAGCGCGGCCGCGGTGCTCGTGGTCGCTTCGGCCATGCCGTCCGCGGCTGCGGACACGGTCCCCCCGCCGGACAAGGTCGTGATCGACGTGGTGGCGGTCAACGGGTCCGGCTGCCCCGCCGGGACCGCGGCCGTGGCGGTCGCGCCGAACAACACGGCCTTCACCGTGACGTACAGCAACTACCTCGCCCAGGTCGGCGTCGGTTCCAAGCCGACGGACTTCCGCAAGAACTGCCAGCTCGGTCTGAACGTCCGCGTCCCGCAGGGATTCACGTACGCGATCGCCAAGGCCGACTACCGCGGCTTCGCGTACCTGGAGGACGGGGCCACGGGCATGGAGCGGGCCAGCTACTACTTCCAGGGCATGTCGCACACGACCTCGGTGTCCCACCGCTTCGCCGGCCCGGTCAACGACAACTGGCAGACGTCCGACGTCACGGGCGTCGAGTCCCTCGTCTACGCGCCGTGCGGCACACAGCGGATCCTCAACGTCAACACCGAGTTGCGGGTGAGCGCCGGCACCTCGGATCCGACGACGACCAACAGCTTCATGGCGATGGACTCGACGGACGGCAGCGTCAACACCCTCTACCACTTCGCCTGGAAGGAGTGCCCCTGATCGGGCCGGACGGCCGGACCGCGGGTGATCCGCAGGCACGTCACGGGTGTCCGAACGGGCGGGCGCCAGGGCTGTTGGAGGGGGATCTTCATGTTGAGACCGGTGATGACCGGCGGCGCGGCCCTGATGCTGCTCGCCGCCCCGATGGCACCGAGGGCGGCCGCCGCGGACGGGGTGCCCCCGCCGGACAAGGTCGTGATCGATGTGGTGGCCGTCAACGGGTCGGGGTGCCCCGCCGGGACGGCGAACGTGACGGTCTCACCGGACAACACGGCCTTCACCGTTTCCTACAGCCACTACGTCGCCCAGGTCGGCGTCGGTTCCAAGCCGACCGACTTCCGCAAGAACTGCCAGCTCGGTCTGAACGTCCATGTGCCGCAGGGATTCACGTACGCGGTCGCCAAGGCCGACTACCGCGGCTTCGCGCGCCTGGAGAAGGGTGCCACGGGGCTGCAGCGGGCCCATTACTACTTCCAGGGCATGTCGCAGACAGCCTTCATGAACCACCACTTCACCGGTCCGGTCAACGACGACTGGCAGACGTCCGACACCACGGACATCGACGCCCTGGTCTACGCACCCTGCGGGGCCATCCGGTACTTCAACATCAACACCGAGCTGCGGGTGGACGCGGGCACCTCCGATCCGACCAGGACGACGAGCCTCATGGCGATGGACTCGACGGACGGCAGCATCAACACCCTCTACCACTTCGCCTGGAAGACCTGTCCCGTGGTGTGAGCGCGGGTGCCTGTGCGGCAGGTGCCCGGCCACGGACCCAGCGGCGCACCGCGGGCCGCCCGTCCCGGGGAGGAGGGACGGGCGGCCGGCCTGGGGGTGGCGAACGTCAACTCGCCGGGGTGGTGACCTTCTTGCCCTGGTCGTCGACGGCGAACCACAGTCCCTGCTTGCCCTGGCCCGTGATGTCGCCGGGCTTCTTGTCCCCGGTGAACCAGTAGACGGGCCAGCAGTCGACCGCCAACTGCTTGGTGCCGTCGGGCCGTGTGACGGTGGTGATCAGCTTCTCCGGTACGCCGCGGACCGCGCTCTTCTCGACGGGCTTGGCGGGCTTCCAGGTGTCCAGGCAGGCGTCGTTGCAGGCGAACTTCATGGGCCAGGCGCTGTCCTTGTTGAACCGGTAGAGGGTGCGGCCCTGGCCGTCGACGAGGATCTTGCCGAGTTTCGGGTTGTCGTCGACGGAGACACCGTCGGCGGCCGGTTTCTCCTCGTCGGGCTGCTTCTCCTTCTCCCCCTCCTTGCCTTCGTCCCCGCCGCCGGCCACGCCCGCCTTCTTGCCGTCCGGGGCGAACGCGCTCCAGGTGCCGCCGACGCCCTGCCCCTTGGTGTCACCGGGCGCGGCGTCCTTGGCGTAGCGGTAGACGGGCCAGCCGGCGAGGGTGAGCTGCATGGTGCCGTCGGCACGCTTGACCTCGCCCAGCTCGGCGTCCAGGCCGGCCGTGGCCGTCGCGTCGTCCGCGGGTACGGGGGGCCAGGCCTTGGCGCAGTCGCCGTCGCAGCGCGAGGCCGGCGGCTTGGCCGTGTCCTTGTCGAAGCGGTAGAGCGTCAGACCCTTGCCGTCCGCGACGACGGGGCCGATCCCCGGTGCCTCGCGGACGGCCAGCTGCTTGGCCGGGGCGTTCTTCTCCGCCGCGGCGGATCCTGAGGCACCACCCGAGCCGTAGCCGCCCGAGCCCGACGCGTACCCGTCGCCGATCTTCGAGCTGCTGCCGGCGGGAGCCTTGCCGTAGTCGTCCCCGGCGGACGACTCACCGCCGCCGCATGCCGCCGTCAGCATCATGACCGTGATCGCCGCCCCGGCGAGGGAGGCGTGACGCAGCTTGTTCATGAACTGTCCTTTGCTCGTGGCCCGGCGATGGTCCGCCGTTGCCGTGGGGATACGGGGCCGGCCCGCCGTGCGCTCAGCGGGGCCGGGAATTTGTCACGCGTGGACAGAAACTCCGGGTCGGAAGCCACTCAGCCGGCGGCTTCGACGCGCAGCGCGAGGGCGGGGCAGCGCCGGACCGCCCGCAGCGCCCGTTGTCTCATCCGCGCGGGTACGGGGATGACGGCCCGCTCCGGGTAGCCGTCCGGTCCCAGCCGCAGGAGTCCGGGCAGGAGGTCCGCGCACAACCCGTGCCCCCGGCACAGCGTCCAGTCGACCAGCAGCTGCTCCGCGGGGGCCGGTGCCGTGCCGGCGACGCGGGCCGCCGGCGAGGTGGCCCGTGTCCGCTCCTCGGCGGGCAGCGGCAGCGCGCCGAGGGTCGGGCGTCCGCAACCGTGCCCCAGGGCGTGGGCGGCGAACTCCTCCGCGAAGACGGTGAGCGCGGAGGACACGAAGCGGGTGGAGCCGTCGGGGTGACTGCACGCGCCGCGCCGCTCCACGGCGGCCATCCGGGTACGTACCGCGTCCAGCGCGCGCTGCCCGGCGCCGCCCGCCGCGTCGGCGAGCGCGTCCGCGAGTGCCGGCAGGCCCAGGGCGCAGGGACCGCACTGGCCCGCCGACTGCTCCGCCAGCCATCCGGCCACCCGTACCGTCTCGCCGACCGGGCAGGTGGTCTCGGGCAACGGCAGCAGGGCACCGGCCCCGAGGACGCCGTCGACCGCGGCGAGCGAGTCGCGGGAGACGGTGGCCGCCCGCGCCGCGTGCGGCGGCAGCCAGCCGCCGTGATAGCCGCCGACCAGTACGCCCTGGCCGGGTGCGGTGCCGCACAACTCCAGGACGTAGGGAATGGGCAGGCCGGTCGGGGCTTCCACCACGTGTGTTCCGGCGACGGTCAGCATGACGGTGCCGGGCTCGGTCGGCAGGCCGACCGCGCCGTAGCCCACGGCTCCGAGCCGGGCGGCGACGGCGAGTTGGGCGAACGTCTCGGTGTTGGAGAGCAGGGTGGGCACCCCGCCCAGGCCGCTCTCGCTGGTACGGATCCTGCGGCCGGACGGCAGCGCGGGGCCGCCGTCGATGCCGCGTACCAGCGCCGAACTCTCGCCGGTGACGAAGCGTTCGGGCAGCCGTGTCACCCCGATCGCCGGCCCGGCGGACCCGCGCTCGGCGATCGCCCGGCGCACCGATTCCTCGACGTCGGCGCGGGTGACGCCGAGGGCGACCTCGCGCGCGCCGAGCGCCTTGGCCGCCAGTACGGCGCCGTCGAGGACGAGGTGCGGGGCGAACAGCAGCAGCGCGGTGTCCTTGAGACAACCCGGCTCGCCCTCGCTGCCGTTGACGACGACGGCGGGGACGGAGCCGGTCCGGCGCAGGGAGTCGGTGACGGCCCGCAGTTTGCGGGCGAACAGGAACCCGGCGCCGCCGCGGCCGCGCAGGCCGATGTCTTCCGCGAGTGCCGTCAGTTCCTCCACGTTCAGCTCGGGCGCGGGCCCGTGTACGGCCGTGTGCGCCGCTTGGTCCATCCACGCGGTCTCGTCCAGCCCGGCCAGCAGCCGGGGCGGGCCGACGGTGGCGAGTGACGGCACGGTCCCCTTCACGGCCGTCCTCCCCGCGCCTCGCGCTGCCGGGATCGCATGCGCAGTGTCAGGGCCAGGGCGACGCCGCTCAGGCACAGTGCGTACGCCGCGGTCACCCAGCCTGCTGCGGGCCGGCCGGCGTGCAGTCCGTGCACCAGGGCCGCGCCCCACGCGGGGTAGGCCGCCATGTGCAGGGTCCGCCACAGGCGGGAGTGACCGACGCCGGTGAAGGCACTGCGCGCCGCACCGGTGACCGCCACCGCGACGAAGAGATACCCGGCCAGTGTGCCGAGTCCGATGAGCACGGGTTGCGTGTTGTCGGTGAAAGGGACGGTCGTGGCCGTCGGACTGGTACGGTCCTCGGCAACCTTCACCCAGATGTGCAGGGCGAGAAAACCGAGCCCGGCCACGGCCAGTCCGCGGTGCACGCCCTGGGCGAGGAGTCGGTGGGCCGAGCCCAGCAGCCGTCGGTCGGTTGCGGCCAGCCCCCACAGCACGGTGGAGGTGAGCGAGACGAGCGCGAGTACTCCCGCGCCGAAGTCGAGGAACTCCTGTGTCCGTTCGGCCACGCCGGCTTGGACGGCGACGGCGAGCAGCAGCAGGATCGCCGCCGGCAGGGCGGGGCGCCCGGAAGGCCGGGTCTGCGGCCGGGCCCTCGGCCGGGGCCGGGTTCGGGGACGGACAGCCCTGCGGCGGGTTCCGCTGCGGGACCGGCCACGGGGCCGAGGGCGGGGCAGGAGCGTTTGCGTTCGCGACATATGCATCTGGGTCTCCCACAGGCGGTCGGCGGTGATCCTCACGGCCGCCCGTGTTCCTGAGAAATCCGGAAATCCCTCGCATCGGCGTTATTCGCCGACAAGGCGATCATCGAATTCACGTGGTGTGACCGTCCGGGCACTCATGGTCCGGCGGTGGAATGTGCAGAAGCATCGTCCAACTTCGCAGGATCTTCATAAGGTTTATCGTGCTGTGACAAATTCACGCGCGGCTGTCCCCACGGCGGCGATCGGCTGTTGATGATGCCCACTCAGGCGAGAGGCAACCGGCGGTATTCCCGGTCCTCCCGCCCGGTACGGAAGTCCGGAGGTAGACGATGTGCGACATTCTGAACCGCATCTGGTCGCGGCCGCGCGGTGAGTGGACTCGGGTCCTGAGAAAGGAACTTCCCGCAGTCGCCGCGCAGTTGGCCGAAGAACTGCAGCGCAGTACTCCCGCGTTCTCGGCGGTATCACAGCGCATCGGCAGGGAAGCCACGCAAGAGGCGGTGGAGAGGGCGCTGTTGCTGACTTTGGGACTGCGGCCCGCCGCGGGGCCGGAGCGCATACCCACACCGCGGCGAAAACCGGGACAGGTCGTCACCGCCATGCCCGGTACCCGGGCCCGCCAGGCCTTGTTCACCGCGCTCGCCGACGACCGGCACATCCCCCACGACGTGCTGACCGAGCTGGCCGGCCAGGCCGGCTGGCCGCTCCCCCGCCGGGTGCGTGCCATCGTGCTCGCCGGCCCGAACGACGCGCATTCCCTGGCGCCCCATCTGGTTCCGCAGCCGACGCCCCAGCTGACCCCGCAACTGGCGGCGGCCCTCGGCCAAGGACTGCCCGGCACCGTCGAGGCCGACCTGTGCCTGCTGATTCCCGACCCGGGGCCGCGGGCGCGCGCGGCCCTGGAGTCGGCACTGGGCGGCCGGGTGGCCGCGGTCGGTCACTCCGTCCCGGTCGTGGACGCCGCATCCTCGCTGCGCTGGGCGCGGCGGCTGCTGGCCCTGGCGGCGGCGGTGGGCGGCCCGGCCGAACGCGTCACGTTCGTCGACGACCACCTCTCCGAGCTGCTCATGCTCCAGGACGAATCGCTGGCCAGGGCCCTGTCCGCGCGGTGGCTGCGCCCGCTGGAGGACCTCACCCCGCGGCAGAGCGAGCGGCTCGAGGTGACGCTGCTGGCCTGGCTGGAGAGCGGTGGCGCCCCGGAGGCGGCCCGTACGCTCAAGGTGCACCCCCAGACGGTGCGCTACCGCCTCCGCCAGATAGAGAAGCTCTTCGGGCCGGCGATGCGCGAGCCGCGCACCCGTTTCGAGCTGGAGCTGGCACTGCGCAGCCGACGGCTGCTGGCCCAGGCCCGGCAGCTGCGCTCGCGGGCGCACGGCCCGGTGCGGGCCCTGGGAGCGGCCGTCCAGCCACTGAGCCCGGCGGGCCGGGCCCGGATCAACGGCCTGTGAGACAGAGCGTCGCGCGGCGGCCCCGAACTCGGTTGTTCGGGGCCGCCGCCTTCCCGGCGCCCGGTGGATGGTGGGGGTGGGGAGCACCCGGCGCCGGGGGTTCCGCGGGGTGGAGCGGGTGGTTCCGTCAGCAGGTGCGGCCACCGTTGATGCACGCCGTCGCCCTTGCCATCAGCGCGTCCGACATGACGTTGATGAAGTCGCCGTGGTCCGTGACCGGCTTGTGCAGCTGCTCGGGAAAGCTGTCCACGGCGAAGGGGACGCCCGCCGGTACGTCGTAGGTGATGCGCTGCACCAGTTGCGGGATGGCCTTGAAACCACGGGGGCAGGAGCCGTCCGCACGGGCGAAGGCGACATGGGTGCGGTGATTGGCGCTGTCGGTGTTACGCCCGTCCCAGCAGTTCTGGAAGGCGAAGGTGCGGACGACCTGTGCGCCGTTCGGGCAGATCGGATATTTGTCCTTCAACTGCCGGTTCTCGAATCCCGCACAGCTCCATGAGGCGTTGGCGTTGGCCACGCCGTTGGTGAGCGCTTTGGCGTCACCGGTGATGACGCGAAGGAATCGGGGCATCGCCGTCACCTTTGTCACCGGATTGCCCCGGAACTGCAGGGTCACCGACGCGGGGCGCAGAACGGTTCCCATGTTCCCGTCGTGGCCGCCGCCCGGGGCATTGGCGTCCGGCGCCACCTTTCCGTCCAGTACCCGCAGCACGGGCCAGTAGTGGCTGGACTTGTCCCCGTTGGTGCAGGTCGTTCCCGCGGCCGCGAGGCTGTTGTCGGTGGAGAAGGCATCGGTGGATTTGTTGCCCACATAGTCGTGCATATGGTGGGCGCCGTTGCGCACACCGGGGGTGACGATCACGTTGTCGGGGTTGAAGTGACCGTTCTCGTTGCGACCGCACACGGACGCGAAGGTGCCCGTCGAGCCGCCGCGGCGGGCGGCGGGCGCACCGGGGCCGGCGGGCGCGGTCCTGATGTCGGCGAAGTCGGCGCGGGAGGGGCCGCCGGGCTTGCCCTGCTCGCCGAGCCGGGAGCTCAAGGGGCGTGAGGAGTCGTCGGCCGCGGTCGTGCTGACCTTCCGGGTCCGGCACCCGCTCAGTGCGGTCAGGTCCTCGGGCGCGGGCACGGCACCGCTGTCGGCCGCCTTGATGGAATCGGTGATGCGGCCGATGGTCCCGTCGCGTTTCCGTTTCAGCTCCCCCAGCACGGCGTCCGGGGTGTTCCCCGTCGACATCATCTGCTCGTAGGCGCTTGCCACTTGGGCATCCAGCTGGGAGAGGCCCCGGGAGACCTCGGTCCGCGCCGGGGCGGGGACCTCGCGCAGCCGTTCACCGACGTCGGGGCAGGAGACGGTCGTCGCCTCACCGGTGGCGGAACCCGCCGCCGCGCCGTGCGGGGTGTGCCCGGTGTCCTGTTCCGCGGTGCCGTGGGCACCGCCGGCGGAGGCGTTGGCCGCGATGATCGCCGTTCCGCCGCCGCCCAGCAGCAGCGCCGCGGCCGCGACCACCGCCCGGGTCCTCAATTGCGAGCGTTTATGGGCCTGTCGCATCATGTGGGGTCACTTCTTTTCGTTGTCGCCTGGGTGGGGGAAGTCGACGAGTTCGGTCTTCTCGAGGACGGTGATGTGGTCGAGGACGACGGTGTTGGCGCGGGACGCCAGTTCCCGCACCGTCGCGTTGGCGGTGCGGTCGCGTACGAGCGCCACCAGCCCGAACACCTTGCCGTGAGCGGCACGCACGAGATTCGCGAAGAGCCGGTCGAACGTGGCGCCCTGGGCGCCTTGCAACTGGTCGAGCCACCCTTGCTGTTCGGCGGTGGGACGTACCGGCATGGTCACGCCCAGGGCCCGGCCCGTTTCGACGGACAGCCGGTCCAGCTCGGTGTGGCCGTCGACGAGATGACTGCCGGCCATCTTCACCGTGTCCTTCGTGCCGCGTTCCAGGGCGAGCCTGCCCGCGGGCTTCTCCCACAGACCGGCGAGCCGTACCCGACGGACGAAGTCCCGGTCCAGCGGTGTCAGCGGCCCGGACGCCGTGCTCGTGATGCCGGCGCCGTCGTCGTTCCAGGCGGTGCGCGCGCTCGCCGCCGCCGGCTCGGCGCTGCCGAAGAGGTACACGGGGATCAGCAGCGCCAGGAGCGTCGCGGCCAGTGAGCCGACGACGAGCCCGGTACCGAGGGTCCGCCGGGAGACGGGCCGCAGATGACGCAGGGAGCGCGCGGAACGCAGGGAACGTACGGATCGCATGACACCTTCCTCGGATTCTTCGGGCGCTCGCATCGGGCGCCCTGCCGGAGGTCGCCCCTGCCGGAAGCCGCCCTGCCGGAATGCCCACGGACGCTAGCCGTCGGCGAAGTCGGGCAGACGAGGATTCGCGGCCTCTGACAAAGCCGGCCTCTCCCCTCCCGGACGCTGCTACCGTGCGGCTCCTCCGCAGGGACGGGGCCTGTCTGCGGCGAGGTGACGTGTCCCTGCCTCACGCTCGGGATGCCGCCCGCTGGCGGGCGTGGGTCAATGGATGTAGCAGGCTGCGCGCACGGGGCGGAACACATCGGCCCCGGCGGGCCACCGGCGGGGCGGCGACGTGTCAGCGGCGCCGCGGGCGGCGAGGAGGCTCTCGGCAATGACGACAACGAAGAAACTGCTCAGAGCCCTGCCCGCGGAATACCGCGACCGGCTGATGGAACTCGCCCGCGAGGTCTCCTTCCCGGAGGACGCCCGGATCTTCGAGGAACACGGCACGGCGGACCGTTTCTGGGTCATCCGCTCCGGGGCGGTCACCCTGGACCTCCAGTTGCCCGGGCGGCGGGTGGTCACCGTGGAGACGCTGGGCACGGGGGATCTGCTCGGCTGGTCCTGGCTGTTCCCGCCGTACGAGTGGGGGTTCGGCGCGGAGGCACTCAGCCCCGTGCGGGCGTACGAGTTCGACGGCACCGACGCGCGGGTCCTGTGCGAGCAGAACCCCGCACTCGGTTTCGCCGTCATGCGCGCGGTCGCCGAGGTGCTCGGACACCGGCTGCACACGGCACGCAGCCGGCTGCTGGACCTCTACGTCCCGCACACCGCCGAACCGTTGTGACCCGATCCCCCTGCGGGCCGGCGCCTCGCATGGCGACGGTCCGCGCCCATAAATGCCACGAGCCTTAAATACAGCGAGCACATTTATCGGATGGTTCCTTCGTCGACCGCTTGAAATCCGTCTCCCGGGCCCCACGAGGGGGCGTGGGGCCGGGAATCGGGGAGCCCGCATGCCGATGGGCTGCCCCGCGTGCTTCCGATACCCCCGGTGGGCATCCGACCCGCACACGCACACTCGACTTAGATGGAGGGGCCAACGGTGTGCCGAGTGAATACGAGGTTGGAGACACCATGGATCCTCGCTCCCGAACACTGAACCCCGGGCGCACGCGGAATGCGCCGAGTCATGACGAGGCCACGACCGGGCCGGTCGGGCGGGCGCCGGGCGCCTGGCCGGTGCTGGGTCACACCGCGCCGTTGTTGCGGCGGCCGCTGCACTTCGTCACGTCGCTGGCCGGGCACGGAGACGTGGTGCGGCTACAGCTCGGGGCATTGCCCTTCTACGCTCTCACGCATCCGAAATTGGTCCAGCACGTTCTCGTCGACGGGGCCCGCGATTTCACTCGCGGCCGTCTCTTCGAGAAGGCGTCCCTCTTTCTCGGGGAGGGGTTGGCAGCGTCTTCCGGCAAGGTTCATCGCCGGGCCCGGCGGGCCCTCCAACCGGCTTTTCACCATCAGCACCTCCCCGCTTACACCGACCTCATGCTCCAGGCCGCCGAAAGTGTCGTGACGCCATGGCGGCCGGGCCGGGTCATCGCCGTGGACCGGGCGATGAACGACCTCTCTCTGGGCGTGCTCGCGAACACCCTGCTCCCCACCGGTCTGGACACTCACGCCCGCACGGAATTCCACCAGGCACTGCCCGTCCTCACGCGAGGCATGATGGTGCGCATCCTGCTGCCCGAGTGGTGGGCGCGCGTGCCGGTCGCCTCGAACCGACGTTTCGACCGGGCCCGCCGCACCATGGACAGGGTCATCGGAGAGGCGATCGCCGCGCACCGCCGCTCCGGGCGGGACCGCGGAGACATGCTGTCCCTCCTGTTGATGCAACGCGACGCGGAGGGTCGCGGTCTGACCGACCAGCAGGTCCATGACCATGTGACCAGTCTGGCCGTCGCCGGGGTGGAGACCACCGCGGCGACCCTCGCCTGGTTCTTCCACGAACTCGGCCGCCACCGCGAGATCGAGGAACGCGTACACGCCGAGGTCGACACGGTGCTCGGCGGCCGGCCGCCGCGCTTGGAGGATCTACCGGCCCTCGCCTTCACCAGCCGGGTCATCATGGAAACGCTGCGCCGGTACCCGCCGTGGATGATCACGCGCCGTGCGACGGCCCCTGCCCGGCTCGGGACCGTAACGGTCCCCGGCGGGGCCGAGATCCTCTACAGTCCGTACGCGCTGCACCACGATCCGCGCTGGTTCCGTGATCCGCAGCGGTTCGATCCCGACCGATGGCTGCCCGACCGGGCGCGCGAGGTGCCGAAGGGAGCATTCATTCCCTTCGGCTCGGGCGGGTACAAGTGCATCGGGGACACCTTCGCCCTGGCCGAAATGGCCGTGGTGGCAGCGACCGTCTGCCGCCGGTGGCGGCTGCGCCCGGTACCCGGCAAGCGGATCCGCCGCGTCGCCAGGGGGAACATCCACCCCGATCGGCTGCCGATGGTGGCCGAGGCCCGGTGAGGGCGGGCCGGGGCGTCCCGCACCGGTGACGACGCCCGGGCCGCACATGGCCGGCCCGCTGCTCAGCGGGCCGAGTCCACCAGGACCGCGAGCCCCGTCACCAGCCCGGCATAGGCGACCACCAGCAGCAGACCGCAGAGCATCAGCAGCCACCCGGCGACGATGCCGAACAGCGCCGCACCACGGTCGCGGCCGCCCAGCCGCTTGCCGCGCCTGCGGCCGAGGTGTCCGGCCGGGATGGCGACGAAGGCACACAGGAACAGGAACAGCGTGTACCAACCGCCCCACATCAGCCAGAACAGCGGCGTCGCCACGATGCCCAAGATCAGGCCAATCCCCAGGAAGGCCGCCCAGAAGCTGACCCGGGCGGGCCGGTTGCGGCCCTCGGCCGCGGTATCCGCCGCCTGTTGCGTACTGCTGCTCACGCTGCTTCTCCCCCGTCGGTGTGGAGAAGCCACCCTACGATGCGGGGCAGCACGCCGTAGCCACCGAGGCCACTGACCGGATATCGACGTTTCAGGCAATGAAATCCAGGCGCTATCCCGTCCGGCCTGGAGCCTTTGAAGGTGAAGAGATAAGATCACTTTAGTTGCCCCGGGCTACCAAAGTTGTCGGGATCCGGGCCGGTACGTGGACGCGACCGGCCGGCGCGGCTTCCGCCGCACCCCGGGCACCGGACACCGTGAATCAGGAACCCAGGGAATCCAGGAACTGCGCATGCCCCTCAACGCGAACGACTTCCGCACCTACGTGGAGCACACCCTCGACGTCCTCGCAGCCACACCCGACCGGCACGTCCTGGTCCATCGAAACCGACGCGTCACCGGCCGCGAGCTCCATGACCTCGTCCACCGCATGGCACGCGCATTGCGCACCCAAGGGGTGCGCCACGGCCAGACCGTCACCCTGTTAAGCGGGAACCTCCCCGAGACGATCGCCGTGCGCTACGCCGCCAATCTGATCGGCTGCCGGGTCAACCACCTCTACAGCAAGCTCGCCGCCGAGGTGCAGGCCACCATCATCCGCGACGTGGAGACCCACACCCTCGTCGTCGACCCGCGGTACGCGGAACGCGCCCGTGAGGTGACCGGGCAGGCGCCGGTGAAGAACGTGCTCACGCTCGGCCCGGCCGGGATGGGCACGGACCTGCTGGAACTCGCCGCCGGAGAGTCCGCCGAACCATTCCCCAGTCCCGCCCGGCCGCAGGACACCTGCACCATCCGTCACACGGGCGGCACCACCGGCCACCCCAAGGCCATCTGCACCTCCTTCGACCAGGTGGCGTGGTTCCACGACGTCATACCCGAAGACATCATGGCCAGGACGGGGCAGCCGATCCGGCAGTTGGTGTGCACCACCCTCGCCCACGCCGCCGGCATGATGGCCGATCACGCCCTGCGCACCGGCGGAGCCGTGGTGCTGATGGAGGACTTCGAGCCGGCCGCCGTGCTCGCGACGATCGAGCGCGAACGCATCACCCATCTGTTCCTGCTGCCGCCGCTGCTGTACCAGCTGATGGACCACGCGGACGCCGCCCGCACCGACACCTCCAGCCTGCGCCGCATCTCGTACGGCGGCTGCCCGTCCTCGCCGACCCGCATCGCCGAGGCGGTACGGCGCTTCGGCCCCGTCCTCAACCAGTTCTACGGGCAGAACGAGGCCGGCGGCATCAGCGTGCTCACCGAGGAGGACCACGACCCGGACCACCCCGAGCGGCTCTGGTCCGTCGGGAAGGCGCTGGAAGGCGTCGAGGTGGCCATCCGCGACGAGTCCGGCCGCGATCTGCCTCCCGGTGAGCACGGCGAGATCTGCGTACGCTCGGCGGGCATCATGCAGGGGTACTGGAAGCAGCCGGAGCTGACCGCCGAGGTACTGAGGGACGGCTGGCTGCACACCGGCGACATCGGACACCTGGACGACGAGGGCTATCTGACCATCGTCGACCGGCTCAAGGACATGATCGTCGTGGTCGGCGGCCATGTGTACACCACCGAACTCGAGGACCTGCTGAACTCCCACCCGCACGTCCTGCAGAGCGCCGTCTTCGGCGTCCCGGACGCCAACCGCATGGAGCAGGTCCACGCCGTCGTCGTACCCACACAGGACGGCGGGGTCGACGAGCGGAGCCTTCGCGAGCTGGTGCGCACCGAGCGGGGCACGATGTACGAACCGGCGCGCGTCGACTTCCTCGACGCGCTGCCGCTGACCGACGCCGGAAAGCCGGACAAGAAGCTGCTGCGCCGCATGGTGGAGCAGGCGACGGCGGCGGTCTGACCCACCATCCGCCCGGTCACGCCCGCGTCCGCACCGAGGTGTGCGGCCGCGGGCGGCGGTCGTTCTAGGACCCCGCCTTGAGCGCGTCCAGGTGGCGTCGCAACACCCTTCGGGCGTCGTCCGGCGTGACGTGGGCGGGCTGGAGCACCACCTGGAGCGCGAGGCCGTCGAGCAGCGCGGACAGCCGCAGCGCCTCCACCTCCACCTCGAGGGCGTCCGGCAGGCCGCCGGCCCGCTGCCACTCCCGCAGCACGCGCACCACCAAGGCGTGCATTCCCTCGTGCAACGCGTCCGCGCGGGCGCGCAGTTCGGGCCGGGTGCGCGCCGCGGTGGTGAAGGCGAGCCAGAGCACGGCCTCCTCGTGGCGGGTCCCGTCGAGAGGGAGAAGCTCCGCGAGGAGTTCCTCGGTGCGGGCGCGACGGTCGATGTCGGCATCGGGGTCGAGCAGTTGCTCGGCGTGGGCGTAGATCCGCCGGTCGACGCGGCGGCCCAGTTCCCGCAGGGCGAGCGCCATCAGATCGGCCTGGTCGGTGACGTAGTGACGCACCGAACCGATGGCGAGCCCCGCCTCGTCGGCGACGTTGCGCAGCGACGCCTTTTCCAGGCCGTCCCTGCCGACGACGCGCAGAACGGCGGCGGCCACGGCCTGGCGGCGGGCCTCGGGGTCGACGATCTTCGGCATGTTGCCTTTATAGCACGACCGAGCTAAATTCTTTTTTTAGCAAGGTCAAGCTATATAAAGGGGTACGTCATGCACGGCTGGGCACTCGCGGCTCTCATCGCTGTCGTCGCGATCGTTGTGGTGATCAAGCGGCTGAGGGGGGAACCGCTCAACGCCCGCGACCTGTTCGCAGCGCCCCTCGTCCTCACCGGCCTCGGTATCTGGGCCCTGTGCAAGGCCGACGGCCTGACGGGCACCGACCTCGTCTGGGTCGTCGTGGGCTGCGTCCTCGGCATCGCGCTCGGCGCCCTGCGCGGCGCGACCATCCAGGTCTTCGACAAGGAAGGGGTGTTGTGGCAGCGCTACACCGGCAGGACCTTCCTCATGGCCCTCGGGTCCTTGATGATCATGGCCGGCTACGGCTTCCTCGCGGTGCGGCTCGGCATGCACGAGAACGCGCGGCCGGTCCAGCTGTCCATCGGCGTCGGATTCCTCGGTGAGGCACTGATCGTGGGCTACCGGGGGCTGGTGAGCGGCGTACCCTTCGCTCCGGAGCGCGAACGGCGTCGGTGACGCGTGGGGGCAGCCACGCGGGCACCCGTGGCACGCCGTGGACGCGTCGGCGCGGACGGCTCGTCGGCACCCGATACGCCGCTCCACCTATGCCGATTGAATTTGCCAAAACCACCACGCGCGGTTCCGTTTTCGATTACCTTCCGTCGCAGCCGACATGCCGTTGGTAGCTGTTGTCTGTGTCCGACGAGTCGCGGCGGTGCGCTGCCGCGGCGCGGCTGGAGAGGTCTGTGTGTCCGGTATCGACGCGTGCTTATCCGAGGCCTTGGCGATCCCCGGTGTCCGAGGAGCGAGTCTGGTGGACTGGACGACCGGACTCGCCCTGGGAGCGGTGGGCGAGGGCCCGAACCACGACCACGAGACGGCGGCCGCGGAGGCCGCGGAACTGGCCCGGCTCACCTTCGAGAGCAGCGCGTTCACCCAGGCCGAACAGGCCGGGCCGGCGGAACGGGCAGGGCAGGCCGACGGGCCCGTGGAGGATCTCATCGTCACCGCGCGCGGCGGATACCATCTGATCCGCTTCGTGGAGACCGCCTTCGACAGCAGCGTCTTCCTCTACCTCTGGCTCGACCGCGCCGAGGCCAACCTGGCCGTCGCCCGCTTCCGGCTGAGGGATCTGACCGCCGGGCTGGTTCTGTCGTGACCGCGGGCGCCGCGGAAGCCGCGGGTACGACTCCGGTGCGGCCGGCCGTCGAGGACGACCCGCTGGCCCGGCTGGCCGGCGAAGGCGCCACCGGAGCACTGCACGGGCCGGTGGGTGCGCTCTATCTCTCCGACGGGGCGGTGGTGCACGCGGAGAGCCCGGCCGCACCGGACGTGGGATGGCGGCTGACCGCCCGGGGGCGGCTGTCGCCGGAGACCTGGGAGGAGGCCGTGACACAAGGCGGCCCGGGCTACCGGACCGGTGACTTCCTCGTCGAGCACGGCCGGTTGAGCCAGGGCGAGCTCGAACTGTGCCATCTGAGCGCGCTGTTCGACGCCGCCTACTTCGTCCTGTACCCCCTGGGGGACGGTCAGCGCCCACCCGAGCGGTTCCTCCGCGAGGCCCGGCACTGGCTCGGCCCGGTGCGGCCGGTGACGGTCCCCGCCCTCCAGCGTGAGGTGCGCAGACGGCGCCGGCTCCTGGAACAGGCATGGCCGGGCGCGGCGGTGGACGCGGCCCCCGTCGTGCCCGTGCCCGACGCCGACCGCCGCCGCGGGCGCGGCGCACAGGCGGTGTGCGGCCGCCGGGCCGTGCTGCGCGCGGCCGACGGGGTGCGTACCCCGGTACAGATCGCCCGGGCACTCGGGCGCCCGGCCTTCGCCACCCTCCTGGACGTCCGACGGCTGACGGCGCTGGGACTGATCCGGCCCCCGGACCCGGGGACGACCGAGGCCGACCGGCCGTTGCCCGAGGCGCCGGGCGTCCCGGAGACCTCCCTGCTCATCAGGATCCGTGACGCGTTGGAGGCCCTGTGACCATTCCGTCCCCCCGCCGGGATGCCCCGATCCCATGATGAGACGCGCCTTGAGGCAATTGACAGGAAGGAGACAGTCGATGACGGCCCTACCCGAGGTGCTCACCGAGCTCCAGGCGTTACGGGTCCGCGTACCGCACTTGACCGGTGCGCTGGTGGCGAGCACCGACGGGCTGGTGATCGCGCATCTCGTCACCGACATGGAGCCCGACGGGGTGGCCGCGCTGACCGCGGCGGCCCTGGGGGTGGGCGCACGGCTGACGGACGCCGTGGGTCACGGCGGATTCCGCGAACTGCTGGTGCGCGGCGAGCGCGGCTATGTGGCGACGTACGCGGCGGGTTCGTCCTGCGTGTTGACGCTCCTGGCGGCGGCCGACGCCAACGTGGGCCGGCTGAACCTGGAGGCCCGCAGGGCCGGAACGCGAATATCGGAGCTCGTCGACAGCGCGCTGGAGCGTCGACGGCAGGTGTGAACCACGGCACCTCTTCTTTCACCCCCGTTCGCCGGCGGACAGCCGTGGGGACGGGGCGGTCCTTGATGACAACCAATGACGAAAGCGGGATTCTCATGGCGAACACCGAAGCGGCCCTGCAGGATGCGATGACGTCGATCGAGGGCGCCCTCGGCGTCGCTCTGGTCGACTACGGCAGCGGCATGGCGCTCGGCACTCTCGGCGGGTCGCAGACACTCGACCTCAATGTCGCGGCCGCGGCCAACACCGACGTGGTGCGGGCCAAGCTGCGGGCCATGGAGATGCTCAACATCCAGGACAGCATCGAGGACATCCTGATCACCCTCGGCTCGCAGTACCACTTGATCAGGCTGCTGACCGGCCGCGGCGGCACCGGCCTCTTCCTCTACCTCGTGCTCGACGGCAAGCGGGCCAACCTGGCGATGGCACGGCACCAGCTGCGGCGGATAGAGGCGGACCTGGAGGTCTGACGCATCCGGTCGCGCCCCGCGCCGGGCGGTTCAGTCGACGCACGGTATTCCGCCGCCCTCGACGACGTGTTCGTCCCGGGCGGGGGGACCGGGGGTGGGCTTGCCGGCGTTCGGACGGGTGGGGGAAGGGCCGTCCCCCCGGCCGGTGCCCGGCTGCCCCGTGCGGTCGGGGCCGCCGCCCGTCCTCTCCCGTACCAGGTTCCTGATCCGGTCGGGATCGACGAGGTTGACGTCCTCACCGTGGTGCTTCGCGAACCCTTCGATGGGCAGGGTGGAGAACTCGACGTCCCCACGGGAGAGGTTCCTCGCGTGCTGGACGAAGGACGCCAGGTCCCAGCCCTTGTCGATGACCACGTCCTGTTTGACGACGTCGAGGAGCCGCATCAGCCGGGCCGGGTTCGTGAAGGTGCCGACGCTGTCGAGCTTGTGTCCGGCCGAGGCCAGGAACGCCTGTTGCCTGCGCGTACGGTCCAGGTCGCCGCCGTCCAGACCGTGGCGCTGCCGTACGAAGGCGAGCGACCGCGCACCGTCGAGCGTCTGCCGCCCGGCGTGGAAGTCCGCCCCGGAGTAGCGGTCCTTCACAGGGTGCTTGAGGCAGACTTCCACGCCGTCGAGGGCGTCGGCCAGGTGGTAGAAGCCCGCCAGGCTGATCTCGGCGAAGTGGTCGACGGGGACGTCCAGGAACCTGCGTACCGTCTCGATCTCGGCCCGCCGCCCCGCCTCGCGACCCGCCCGCTCCAGGGTGCGGCGGTCGGTGGTGCCCTGCTGGGCGAGGCGTTCCTCCGTGCGGGCCTTGGTCAGGCCGTATGCCTTCTTGATCTTGTCTTTCGGGAAGCCGGGTATGTCGACCAGGTCGTCGCGGGGCAGGGAGAAGGCCGTCGCCTTGCCGTTCCCCGCGGGGACGTGCAGCAGGATCAGGGTGTTGGTGTTGTAGCCGCCGATGTCGGAGCCACCGGCGTGCAGCTTGTCGAGCACGCTGTCCGGGAGGTCCTCGCCGTTCTGGTCCTTACGGCTGTCCAGACCCATGAGCAGGATGTTGGTCGCGCCTCCCGAGGACTTCGGCGCGTCGTCGTCCAGCGCGTCGGAGGTGCCGATGTGCCGGAAGACGTCCTGGTAGAGGTACCAGCCGGTGCCGCCCGCGCAGAGCGCCGTCACCGCGGTGAGGGCGAGCGCGGCCCGGCCGAGGCGTGCCCGTCGGCTCCTGGGCCGCCGGTGGCGGCGGGGCCGCTCGGCAGACGGGTGAGCGGTCGGCCGAGCGGACTCGGTGGGGTGGGGTGCACGGGCTCGGCGGCGACGGGTCACATGGTGTCCTTCCGGTCTCGCCCCGTCTCCGCTCTGCGGACGAGGGCGCGGGTGCTTGCCTACCGGGACCCGATCCTGAGTGACCGTCGCTGAAGAATTGCTGAGGGTGCTGAAGACACCTTCAGGGACGGGGCCGCCCGCGCAGCCGGGCTCCTACGCCACATGGGCCAGCGGAAATGGCGGCGCGTCCCGAGCGGTGATCGGCTGGGCGGGCCATGCACCACCGTCCGCTCGGCAGCCGAGGAGCAGCCCCCGTGTCGTCCGGAGACGAAGCCGCCCCCGTACGGAAGCCGCTGTCACGCATCTGTCGGTTCTTCCTCGCACCCCTGGCCGGGCTCCTCTTCCTGAGCGGTACCGCCCCGCTCGCGCACGCCGCGCCGGGGCCCTCGCGCCCGCTCGTACGGGACGCCGCCGCACCGCTGTTCATCACCGGTCTGCGCGGCACCAGGAACATCAAGCAGCAGATCAACGTCTACTCCCGGGGCAACGTCACTCCCCTGTGGTCCTGGGTCCCTCCCGGTGACGAACCCGGCCTGTCCTGCCTGCGGGAGAGCTACGGCGTGACCGAGGCCAAGTGGGCCGCGAACGGAACGAGGATCGCCGCGATCGTGGGCAACGGGGTGGTGGTCGTCTCCTACCCCGGGGGCGACATCCTCTTCGGCGCCTGCAACAACACGAACATGCACTCCGTGGAGATGCTGCCGGGCAACAGGATCGCCGTCGCCGACACGGGTTCCTCGGCCGCCGGAGGGGTGTGGGTCTACTCGATGGACCGGCGGATCGCCACGGAGCCGATCCAACGGGTGGGCGGGCTTCCTTCGTCCCACGGACTGCTGTGGGACGAGACCGCGAAGGTCCTCTGGGCGGTCGGTACGAACCGCTGGCCGCAGCAGGGCTCCGACAGCCCCGACGTCCACGGCCTCCTGGTGGCCTACCGGTACGACTCCGCAGCCGCTCAGCCGCTCTCGCAGCAGGCCGTTCACACCATGCGGAAGTCTCCGGCGTTGCCCGAGTGGCCGGGGTGGTACGACGGGCCGCACGACATCGCCCCCGTCCCCGGGCAGCGTGAACTGCTCGTCACCACCGATCTGACGGTCTTCGTCTTCGACATCGACCGGGGCGCCTTCTCCGGTGCCTCCGACACGTACCTGAAGGGCTTCGGCTCCCACGTCAGGGAACGCGACGACGCCGGGCAACCGCTCTCCGGCATGAAGTCCATCGGCCTGTCGCCGACCGACGGGATCATCTACGCGCAGCCGTCGTGGAAGGCCGACTTCGCGAACACGGTCGGCTTCGCCACCGAGGGCAGGCGCCGGCCCGGGTTCATGCCCGGCGGCTCGCTCTACAAGGCGCGGTGGTTCCGGGAGACGCCCGGCTGGCCGACCGCGCGCTGAGCGCGCCCCGGGCCGGGCGGGGGAAAACGGAGCGGTAGCCGTCAGCGCCTTGTGCCGGTGTCGTCGGCACCTGGGCGAGCGGGGCCGTCGGCCGGTTGCCGACAGCCCTCGCCACCGTCGAAGTTCAGCCACCCCATGCGCCGCGGATCAGCGCCGCATCCTGGGACGAACCTCTCCCGGCGGCCGAGGGCGCCGGTGCCGTCCGTCCGGCCGGTTCGCAGGTGAACTGCATGGGGAACTGCATGTGGATTCCGTGCCCATGGGGCCGGCCGGAGGCGGTCGCAAATGCCGCGGACCGTCTCTGTGAGACTTCACCGCGGATGCCCGCCGGGGCGGCGTCGATTAGCACTGGAACAGACCCGATAGCGGGTCACGTAACGCAGATCTCGGCAGCTGCGGGCGAATGGCGGCCGCCCTTTGCTTCCCGTTTCGATCGGTCGACGAGTGAATTGTACCCTCCCTGATTGGGCCTCACATAGGGTGAGGCGCCCAGGTCAGCGCCGCTCTCATGACACGGACCCGCAGGTCGATCATGCATGAGGGATGCGATCATTTCTTCCCCGAGATTTTCGGTGGAAAAACTGTCCAATGAAATCGCCTTCCCCTGGCGGTGCCGCTCGTGATATTAGGGATTCGTACGTGGACAAGGAAGCACTGCAGAAGCTGCTCCGTGCGCGCCGGGCTCTCATAGCCCCGGAAGAGCACGGCCTCGCCCGCCCGGCCCGGCAGGGTCGAAGGGCCCCGGGACTGGCACAGTCACAGATCGACCAACTGCTGCACCGCGCCCCGGGGACCTTCAACCGGCTCGAGACCGGAAATCACCCCAACCCGCCCGAGGACCTCCTGCGGGACGTGGCCCGGCTGCTCGCGTTCAACGAGCACGAATGGACGCTGCTGTGGCTCTACACGGTGCACCGCGACCCGCCGTACCCGCTGCACCCCCGGTCCGGCACCGAGGTTCCCGGGGCGTGGCAGGAGGTCGTCAACAGCATGTCCCACATGGCGTATCTCAACGACCAGTCCTGGAACGTCCTCGCCTTCAACGAGGCGTTCGCCGCCATGTTCCCCAGCGGGGAGGTCCCGGCGAACACCATGCGGTGGATGACGCTCGCACCCGAGGCCCGCGACGTGCTCACCGGGTGGACCGAGTACTGGCTGCCGTTCGTCCTCCCCCAGATGCGGGCCGCCGTGGCCGCGCTGCCCCATGACGAGACGCTGACCGCGCTGGAGGCGGACATCCTCGCCGACCCGGTGGTCGGCCCGCTCTACGAGGCCGGCGGGGGCGCGTACATCCACCCCGACGGGGACGAGCGCCCCCTCGACCACGCGCGGATGGGCCCGGGCTGGGTGTCACTGTGCACGGCCGAACCCCTCGCCTCCCCCCGCGCCCGCCTCATGGTCCTCGTCTTCCACCGCGGAGAGCAGAGGCCGCGTCAGCCCATGCTGCACGCCCGGTGATACTCCGGATCGGCACAGCACATTCGATGGCACGTGTAGGCGAATTTGCGACACCTTTACACATAGGTTTGAGCCAAACCGCGCCCGCCTACCTCGTGGAGCCCTCGTGCCCTCCTACGTCTCGATGCCTTCGATAGCCCTGCCCGACCACGTCGTCACCACCGATGACATCTGCGCCGACATCAGCGAGCACCACGGCGACAACCCACGGCTGGGCTCGATTCTGCGCGTCGTCCGGGCCACCGGGGTGCACACCCGGCGCTTCACCCGGTCGCTGCGCTCCCCCACCGTCGCGGGCACCGCCACGATCGGGGAGCGCAACCGGGTGGCCTTCGCCGATTCCGCCCGCCTCGCCGAGGAGGCGGCCCGCGCGGCCCTGGCCACCGCCGGGCTGACACCGGCCGACGTCGACTGCGTGGTGACCAGTCACACCACCTCGTGGGCCGTGCCCGGCCTCGACGTCCACCTGACGGGCGCGCTCGGACTGCGCCCCGACGTCCGCCGGATCTCGATGGCCACCCTCGGCTGTGTCGGGGGTGCGCAGGCCCTCATCCGCGCGGCCCGCGAGGTCCGGGCCGACCCGGGCAGCCGCGTCCTCGTCGTCGCCGCCGAGGCGATCAGCACGATCTACCACCACGGGGACACCACCCTGGAAAGCATGATCTACAAAGCGCTGTTCGGGGACAGCGCGGGCGCCTGCGTCGTCACCGACACCCCACTCGGCCCGGGGCTGCGCATCGACGACACCTGGGAGTACTGGCTCCCCGACAGTCACGACCGCTATTGGGGCCGCCTCGACGACGCCGGCCTGCACTTCGACTCCACGCGCAAGGCCGCGAACGCCGCCGGCGACGTCATGCCCGCCCTCCACGACTGGCTGCACGCCGGACGGACGACGCCCACGCCCCCGCGATGGGCGGCCATCCACCCCGGCGGGCCCCGCATCCTGGACGACGTGGCCCGGGGCCTCGACGTCGAGCCCAAGGTGCTCCGGCACTCGTGGAGCAGCCTGGAGGAGAACGGCAACCTGGGCGGCGTCGCGGTCCTGGACGTCCTCGCCCGCACCCACGACGACCCGCCCGGCGACGGCGAGGAGGGGCTGCTGCTCGCGTTCGGGCCCGGCTTCGTCGCGGCGTCCTGCCGTGGCACCTGGTGCGCCTGAGCGTCCGGGCGAGCGGGCGGGACGCCCGGATCCGTACCTTCCGGCAGCCGGGTCCGCGCCCTCGCCGGCTCGGCGCCGGTCAGGAATCCGCGGACCCGCTCCCCGTGGGCCCCGCCTCTCCGGCGTCCCGTGCGGACCGCCGTCGCACCCCGACCTCGGCGGCTCCGAGGATGCTCTTCGCCAGCAGGCCGAGCGCCACGACGTCGAAGAGCATCTGTACCACGGTCACGACACGGGCGACCATCGTCACGGGCGCGATGTCACCGAACCCCACGGTGGCGAACACCGACACCGTGAAGTACAGGGCGTCGGTGCGGTTCAACGCCTCGGAGAAGGACCCGTGGTGACCGTGCTCGATCAGCACATAGGCGGCGGCGAAGAGCAGCAGGAGCAGCGGCACGGCGGTGACGAGCGCCTCCAGGGCCCGCAGCCGCGGGTACGGGGAGCGCGCGATCGCCTTGACCTGGTGGACGACGAGGGCGAGGAACAACAACAGCCCCGCGGCCAGGGCCAGCGCCGTCCCGGCGTCCGGGGAGCGATCCAGCGGGGCCAGGTAGTAGAGCACCACCAGCAGGGTCACCGCTCCCACCGGGCGCAGGACATGACGGAGCAACACCCGGCGGCGTTCCTGCCGCCCGAAGGATCCGAGCCGTGGGGGTGTCATACCGGAACGCCGGTGCCACGGCGGGTGCCGACCCGGCTGCCCTGAGCTGCCATGCGGCATTTATACCGTCTTCAGGTGGTTTACTGACGGATGATCGCCCGGCTCGTGCCGGGCACGCGGATCCCGAGGACACCGGCGTTCACCCCGGCGAGGAGGCGGCACGCATGTCGGTCGGCGAACCCGGAGCGGCATCGGCGGCAGCGCCGGAAGACCCCTACGCTCCCCTGCGCACCCGGCCCTATCTGGGACTCCTGGCCCTGACCGCACTCGTCGGGGTGCCGGTCTGCGCGGTGGCGTTCGGCTTCCTCGCGCTGGTCAACGAGCTGCAACCAGTGATCTACACCGACCTGCCGGCGGCCCTCGGCTTCCACGACACACCCGTGTGGTGGCCTCTGCCGATGCTGGCCCTGGCAGGCCTGCTCGTGGGGTTGACGGTACGTCATCTGCCGGGTCGCGGCGGGCATGAACCGGCGGACGGCTTCAAGGCGGGCGGCGCACCCTCCTTGGCCGAGCTTCCCGGCGTCGCCTGCGCCTCCCTGGCGTCCCTGGGGCTCGGCGCGGTGCTCGGCCCCGAGGCGCCGCTCATCGCCATCGGCGGCGGGCTGGCGGTGGGGGCCCTGCGCCTGGCCAAGCGGAACGCCGACGCCCGGGCGGCGGCCCTGGTGGGCGCGGCGGGCAGCTTCGCGGCCGTCAGCGCGCTGCTGGGCTCACCGCTGCTCGGTGCCTTCCTCCTGATGGAGGTCTCGGGGCTCGCCGGGCCACTGCTGGGAACGGTACTGGCACCCGGTCTGCTGGCCGCGGGGATCGGTGCGCTCATCTTCACGGGACTCGGCGACTGGACGGGGCTCGGTACGTACGGACTGGCCCTGCACGACATTCCCGAGGCGACGGCGCCCACGGTCTCGGAGTTCGGCTGGGCGCTGGTCATCGGCATCGCGGCGGCCTTCGCGGGGGCGGGAGTCCATCGGCTCGCCCTGTTCCTGAAGGGGCGCGTCGAACGGCGCCGGGTGGTGGGCACGGTGGTGGCGGGCCTGGCCGTCGCGGGGCTCGCGATCGGCTACGGGGCGGGCACGGGACGGGAGCCGTCGGAGGTGATGTACTCGGGAGAGACCGCGCTGGAGGGGCTGCTGGCGCACGGCGCCACCTACTCCACGGCCGCGCTGGTCTCCCTCGTCGCCTGCAAGGCACTCGCGTACTGCGTGTCGCTGAGCAGCTTCCGGGGTGGCCCCATCTTCCCCGCGATGTTCGTCGGGGCGGCGGGCGGCATGCTGCTGTCCGAGCTGCCCGGGCTGACCCTCACCGCGGGGTTCGCGATGGGTGTCGGGGCCATGGCGGTCGCGATGCTCAAGCTGCCGATGACGTCCGTCCTGCTGGCCACATTGCTGCTGGGCTCCGAGGGGCTCACCGTGATGCCGCTCGTCATCGTGGCCGTCGTCATCTCGTACGTGGTGTCGGTACGGCTCACACCGACCCCCGCCCCCGGCGGTTCGCCACCGGCCGGGGGTACGGGTCGGGCGTGAGCGTTTCGGCTTCGCGCTAGGTGGTGTGCCGTGGCGCGGCGCACAACGCCCAGATGACGAAGACGTCGAGCGCGAGCAGCACCAGGGCCCACAGCGGGTAGTAGGGCAGCCACATGAAGTTCGCGATCATGCCCAGGCCCGCCAGCACGACACCGACCACGCGTGCCCACATCGCGCCCTTGAAGAGCGCGAAGCCGGCCAGCATGATGACGATGCCCAGGATCAGATGGATCCAGCCCCAGCCCGTCAGGTTGAACTGGAAGGCGTACTCGCGCGTGACAACGAATACGTTGTCCTTGGCTATGGCGGATATCCCTTGGAATATCGCCATCAGCCCGCCGAATACCATCAGGATCGCGGCGAACGCGGTCCAACCTGAGACGAGACCGTTCCCGGAATCCCGGGTGGCCGTGCTCGTCCCACCTGCGTGAGTGGTCATTGTCGGGCTCCTTCACAGACGAGCTTCGTCGCTGACCGGAGCAGGCCGATCGGCGGCCTCCTTCTCCCATCGTCCCATGTCAGGGCCGGACCGGCAGATCGGGACGAGAGGCCGCCGGGAGCGGCGACCGACCGGGCCGACACCGGTGCGGTAGGCGTGATCGAGCCGAATCCCCGGCCCCCCGCGACAACCTGCCGCACGGCCGGAAACGATCAGGCAGACTGCTCGGGCACCACACCGACACCCACCGTGAGAATGAGGGACCGCTGTGGACGGAATACGAAGAATCAGCAGGAGGAAGCTGTTACGGACCGGCCTGGGAACGGGGGGCGCGGCGCTCGCGGCCAACCTCCTGCCCGTTCTCCCGGGCCCGCAGGAACGCCCCGCCTGGGCCGCTCCGGCCGCCACGGGGGGCGGCTTCCCCGACTGGAGCCGGTTCGCCCGGATCGCCGACGCGACCTTCGACGAGGACGCCGACCCCACCCGCGACATGAAGCCGGTGATCAACGCCCTCAAGGCGCAGAACGTCAGTGTGATCGAGCTCGACACCATTCTGTCGCACTGGCTGACCGACGCCGAGTTCACCCAGCACCTCGGGAAGATCAAGGAGTTCGTCGGGCTCGCGCACGGCGCGGGTATCCGGGTGGTCATGTACTACCCCTCGCTCGAAGTCATCAGCCTCGGCGGCGAGAAGGGGCGGTCGTTCTACAAGAACGGCGACGGCAAGTCCTGGGTGCAGCGCTCGCTCGACGGAAAGCCCAACGTCTTCTACGGCAGTGTGGTCGTCTGGGTCGACCCCGGCGACGAGAGCTGCTGGGTGAGCCCGAACTCCCCCTGGCGGGAGTTCTATCTGGGCCGCGTCAAGGCACTCGCCGGGACGGGCCTGGACGGGATATGGCCCGATGTGCCGATCTACTTCGACGGGGTGCTCAGCTGGTGCGACGCCTCCTCCTGGGCGGCGGCCGCGTTCAAGGCGGACACCGGTCTGCGGCTGCCGGCCAAGGCGGACTTCGCCGACCCGGTCTTCCGTCGGTACGTGGAGTGGCGGCACCGCAATCTGCTCCAGTGGCAACTCGACATCGCCGCGGCGGGCCGGTCGGCCAACCCGGACCTGGTCACCTTCCACGAGACGGTGAGCATGGACTACCAGTACGCCACCTCCATCGGCCTCGACGGGGCGTATCTGCGTCAGGCGGAGGGCGTCAGCCAGGTCTGGGAGGTCGACATCCTCGGCCTCTACGACGGGATGCGGCACGCCACCGCGACGGACTGGACGTGCCTGATCTCGATGTACAAATACGCGCGGGCGGCCAGCGGCACCAAGCCCGCGTGGGCGTTCTCGTACGGCTGGCAGGCCGACGACGCGTCGCTGGTGATGGCCGAACTGCTGGCCGCGGGCTGCAATCCGTACGAGATCAAGAGCCCGTTCAAGAGCGACAGCACCGATCTCGCGATGCGCACGCGGATGTACGCCTTCGTCTCGGCCCATCAGGAGCGGCTGTACGGCGCCACCTCGGCCGCCGCGGTCGGCGTCTATCACTCGTCCTCCTCCCGCGACTTCGTCAGCCCCTCACCGGGCACGGGCATGTTCGCCAACGCCAAGGCGCCGACGGGGGTCAAGGACTGGTGGAGCGGCGGCAGCCCGGAGGAGAGCTGCCTCCAGCAGGAATGGCTCGGCGAGTTCCGCGGCACGGTCAAGTCGCTCGTCTTCGCGCACATCCCGTTCGGCATCGTGACCAGCCCTGGGCTCACCGCCGCCGATCTGGCCGGCTACCGCGTGCTGATGCTGCCGAATCTCCAAGCCGTGTCGGACGCCGAGGCCGGCGTGCTGCGCGACTTCGTGTCGGGCGGGGGCACCCTGGTGATCACCGGTCCGGCGCCCACCGCACTCGATCACGTGGGCACGGCCCGGAGCGAGTACGCCCTCGCCGACGTGCTCGGCTTCCGCAAGGGCGATCCGTTGCCGACCAGCAGGGAGAACCGGTTCGGGGCGGGCACCTGCCGGTACTTCAAGAGCCTGCTCGGCCGCGCGTACCTCTCCGCCACCGACCAGGCGAGTGCCGACACACTGCTCGGCCCGGTCCGTGCGGCCGCCCCGGCCGCCGTGACGCTGACGGGCGACCGTCGCATCCACCTCGAGGTCGGCCGGCTCGGCGACGACACCATCGTGCAGCTGGTGAACTTCACGCAGTTCGGTGACGTCCCCGCCGCCTTCCGGACCACGCCGGCCACGTGCTCGGTCTCCCTCACGGTCCCCGAGGGCAAACGCGTCCTGGCCGCGACGGTGAGCTCACCGGACGCCGCCTCCCCCGCACCACGGCCGGTGACGTGGCGGATGACCGGTGCGGCGACGGCCACGGTCGACCTGACGGTCACTCAATACTCTTTGCTGGCCGTCACTTTGGGCTGACGGAGGGGTCTCACGCCTTGGGGGCCCGGATCCGCCACAGCGACGTCGGGCGCTCCTCGTCCCCCGGGTGGGATTCGAAGGCGATCCACCGGCCGTCCGGTGACCAACTGGGCGCCCCGTCATAGGTACGCCCGCTCCGGGTCACCCGGAGCGGGCGTCCGCCGTCCGCGGAGACGACGAAGATCTGCGGCAGGTCCAGGCCGCCCGCGGTGGAGGAGAAGACCACCCGGCGGCCGTCGGGCGACCAGCTCGCGTCCGTGTGCTCGCCGGCGCCGACGGCGAGCCGGCGCAACCCACCGCCGTCCGCGTTCATGACGTACAGCGCCCACTCGTCGTCGTCCTGGCCGCGCCGCTGGAAGACGAGCCGGTCGCCTCTCGGCGACCAGTTCGGCTGGCGGTTGTCAGTCCCGGTGGCGGGGCCGTCCAGGAGTCGGGTGGGGTCACCGCCGTCCCGTCTGACTTTCCAGAGGGAGCCGAGTTCACGGCGGGAGGGCCGGTCCGGCCGCCCGTCCTCGTTCTCCCGCTGGACGCTTTCCTGGAAGACGAGCCAGTCGCCGCGGGGGGAGAAACTGGGCTCCAGATAGCCGGAATCACCGTCGTGCTCGGTCACGCGCGTGGGCCGGCTGCCCGGCCGCAGCACCCACACCTCGTCCTGTCCCGACCGGTCGGAGGTAAAGGCCACCCCGGCCCGCGCGTGCCAGCTCGAACCGGTGAGATTCACCGCGGCACGGTCCGCGTCGCCCCACAAGGTGGCGGGGCCGCGGGGGTCACGGCCGTCGAGGGGCAGCACGCGCAGTGCGGCGGCGCCCTCGTTGTAACCCGCGTGGAAGACGGTGAACAGCACGGTTTTCCCGTCCGGGGAGAACGCGGGATTCTGGGCACTGGCCCGCCCGGTCCCCCGGTACAGCCGCTCGGCGCCGTCGCCGCGCGTAGCCCGCTCGGCCGATGTCCCGGAGGGGCGTGGCGCGGGTGGCTCGGACGGCGAACCGCAGGCCGTCAGGACGGCGAGGGACACGAACGCGGTGACGTACAGGCGACGGCGCACCGCACCGACCCTAGTCCAGTCACCCCTCAACGAACAGCGGCTCTCCGGAGGGGAGCTGGTGACCAGTCGGCGCATACTCGGGCAACCGCTGCGTCTACTCCGCGGAGGTGCCCGCCCTCCCGCCCCGCCCGTCATCGGCGAACCCGCTGAGCAGGGCGTCGAGCGCGAACCGGAAGCGCGCCGCGTCGTCCACGCCCTCACCGGATCGGACCGCTTCGGAGATCAGGGGAAACTCCGCGGGGTCCAGCCGGGCGAGGTCCGTCGTGGAGCCGGGCCCCGCCGTCTTGTTCACCGGACCGACGGCGGCCTCGGCGGCGGCGTGGCCGACCACGAAGACCGAGAGCGAGTTGACGACGTCGAGCGCCCGCCCGAGCGGGAAACCCGCGGCGCGCAGCGTACGCAGGGCCCGTTCCACCGCGTGCAGGGTCCCGGGGGTCACCGCCGGCCGGCCGGCCACCAGCGGCAGCACACCGGGGTGGCGCAACAGCGTCGTCCGCAGCGTTTCGGCGTACGCCCGCAGCGACGCCCGCCACGGACACCCGTCCTCGGCCCAAGGCAGCGCGCCCGTGAACACACGCTCCACCAGCCCGTCCAACAGGGCCTGCTTGTTGGGTACGTAGTGGTACAGCGTCATCGCCTCGACCCCGAGCTCGGCACCGAGCCCGCGCATCGTGAGCGCGCCCAGTCCGTCCCGGTCCACCAACTCCAGCGCGGCGTCGAGCACCGAATCCCTCGACAGCCCCGCCCGCTCACCCCTGGTCCGCTTGCGTGCCACTTCCGCCCCGTTCCCGCTTGACATTCTTACATCGTAAGTCCACAGTACCGATCAGCCTGCCCTTACGCAGTAAGAATGAGTTCCGGAGAAGGGATCAGCAACCATGGACGCCTTGTCGCTCACGGCCGCCAAGCGGGTCGTGTCGGACTTCTTGGCCGCGCTCAACGACCGGCGGATTTCCGACCTGCCCCTGTACATGGCTCTCGACGTGGTCGACCACAACAAGATCATCCACGGCGAGGCCGACGAGCCGGGCGCGGCGTTCGACGGGTTCCAGCGGCAACTCGACGCGTTCGGTTCCCTCGAGATGGTGCCCGAGGAACTGATCGCCGAGGGTGACCGCGTGGTCGCGCGGCTGACCGTGCGCGGCGTTCACACTGGAACCCATCCTCGGATGCCGGAGCCGACCCGGCGCGCCTTCGAGGTCGAGCAGATCTGGATCTTCACCCTGGCCCGCGGCAAGATCACCGAGATCAGGGCGGTGAGCGACCGGCTGGGGATGTTCATGCAACTGGGCTGGGACTGGCCGGACGGCCGGTGATGCCGGCGCTCACACGAAGTTGACCCCCGCTCGGCTCAGCAGTGGATCGTCCACCATCTGCCACAGCGGGACGGCGTAGTTGCCGATGCCGTAGCGGCCGCCGTAGTGGAGGCCGAGGACACGGTGGTCGGTGAGGTCGAAGACCGGGGAGCCGCTGTTGCCGCCCAGGGTGGAGCAGTCGTGCTTCACGGTGAACTCCTCGGGGAGGACCTCCGTCGTGGTGCCCGGCTGGAGGCGTTTGACGTTGTAGACGTCCATGAAGATCCTGCGCATCGACTCCGGTTCGTTGCGGCGGCCGTCCCACGCCGGGTAGCCGATCACATAGACCGGGCGGCCGGGGACGTCGGGCGGCGCGTCGGCAGCCACCGCCAGCGGGAGCGGCAGGGCCTGGCTGCCGGAGGACGGGTCGACGCGCAGGAGTGCCATGTCGACGTCCTGGTGGATGCCCAGCACCTCCGTGACGGCGAACGCGAACGGCTCGCCTCCCGTCGACGGGGTGCCGAGTTCCTCGGCGATGTCGACACGGGCGCCCATGCCCTGCTGGAAGGTCCAGCCGGTGCCGTCGGTGCGGGAGAACTCCACGGCGACATGACGGTTCGTCATCACCACGTCGGGGCTGACGAGGAAGGCCGTGCCCAGCCAGTCCAGGCTGGTGTGTCCCGAGACCTCCACCCGGCCGACGCGGGCGATGGAGTCGCGGATGGCGGCCCGCTGCCCGTCGAGCACCGCCCAGTCGCCCTGCTGGGAGGCGAAGTCCTGGTTCTGGATCAGGATGGCGGGTCTGCCCTCGAGGAGGACGATGGCCTCCATCCCGAAGGATTCGTCGTCGCTGATCTCGTCCGTGCGACCGGCGGCGAGCTTCTCCAGCCCGCCCACGCCCGCCGTGAGGACCCGGTCGCGCTCCGACTGGGCGAACTGGCCGATCTGCCCGGCGGGGGCCTCGTCCGGGGGGAGTTCCTCCGTCGACTCGGGGCGTTCCGCCTCCAGGCCCGCGCGGACGCGGTCGGCGACTTCCCTCAGGTCCCCGAAGACCTGCTCGGTGCCGGTCGCCACCGGTGACTTCGGTCGCATGTCACACCTCCTGCGGCGCGCTGACCCGCGCCAGTTCCGACTGCGCTGCTTCGATCTCCGCGTGGACCTCCCCGTAGTGCTCCTTGACGTGGCGCATGATGACGTTCATCTGGGTACCGACGTTGACGAAGGCCGTGCTCCTGCCCTGGAAGTTCACGTCTTCCACCCGCCGTGTCCCCCGGTGGAGGGCAACGACCTGCCAGTCGTCGGTGAAGACGGGCGAGCCGGAGGAGCCGCCGCGGGTGTCGGTGAAGTAGCGCACGTCGCGCTCGTCCGCCTCGTAGACGAGGTTGTTGCGCAGGGCGACGCGCTTGGGCTGGCCGCCGGGGTGCTGGATGATGTTGACGGCCACGTACTCGCCCTTGGCCACCGTCAGGGGCTGCGCGGCCACCCGCAGCACGGGCCGGGACGGCTCGGCGGCGAGCCGCAGGATGGCGTAGTCGAGTTCCTCGTCCCAGGCGACGAGGTCACTGGCGGTGGCTTCGTCGGTCTCCACCTCGTCCGCGTCGTAGTCGAAGCGGGACCGCGAGTGCTGCACCTGTAGTCGCAGGTCCGCGGGCTCGGCCAGCGCGCGCCCGCCGCCGGTCCCGGACCGGGCGTTCACCACGTGGTGGTTGGTGACGAGCAGGGTGGGGGCGATGAGCCAGCCCGTCCCCGAGTGCGGGAAGCCGTTCGGCTGGAGCGGCGCGCCCGCCTGGTACGGGGGGACCTTGACGCGGGCGACCGCCGCCCCCGCCGCGTTGCCGGAGCGGAGGAACTCGTAGGGCACCGTGTCGTCCCGGTGGATGATCTCTTCCTTGGTCTCCCCGGTGGGCAGTGCGGCGCTGATGTCCGGTTCGCCGGCCGCGGTGCGGGCCACGTCGTCCAGCGCGCGTTGGATGACGGCGAGCGGGCCCGCCTCGACGGTCTGGGCGACGGCGTTGCGCAGCCATGTCTCCAGGGGGACGGATCCGTCGATCAGCCGCTCCACGCGGTTCATCTGGTTCAGGTCCGAGTGCAGCTGACGGCCGGGGGCCGGGACGAGCGGCAGCGTGCCGCGGTACTTGTTCATGATGCCGTCGAACAGCAGCTCCCGGACCGTGGGGTCGGCGAGTCCGGCCTCCATCGCCGCGTCACGCAGCTGGACGACTTCGTCGGGCGCGAGGTACGCGTTCATTCTTCATCAGGCCGCTGGGGGCCGTTCCCTTCCGCCGGGGTGCCCGGTCGGGCCATCAGTGCGCTGGTCGCGGGGGCTCGGGCCGAGGGTCCCGCCGTGCCCCTGCGCATGGCGGTCGCCACACCGGCGAGGAGTTCGCCGCTGTCGTCGCGCAGGACCAGCAGCCGACGGGCGAGGTCGTCCAGGGTGCCGCGGCCGCGGACCTCGCGCAGGATCCCGATGATGCTGGAGTGCTCGCTCCGCGGCCGGGGGGTGCCGACGGCGGTGTCCAGGATCTTCATCAGGGCGCCGCGCAGCTCGGGCTGCCGGGTCGCGGCGCGGTTGATCGCCGTACCGATGTCTTCCAGCACGCCGTCGTCGGTGCCGGGCAGCCCGACGACCTCCAGCGCGTGGTCGAGGGCGCGCGGGTCCCGTTCGTAGACTTCCGCCGCGACGGCCCGCACCAGCACCGGCTGGTCCAGCAGCGTCGCGTCGGGCAACTGCCGTAGACGCCGGGCGAGCTGGGTGTCGACCTCGGGATCCACGGGCGTGTCGGCCGTGAGCCGGGCCCGGGCCAGCAGCGCGCCCATGGCTTCGAGGTCCTGTCCCAGTCCGGCCGCGACGCCCTCCGCGACCTGGAGGTCGCGGTCGGCGCTCTCCAGGTCGCCGTCCTCTTCCGCGAGGCGGGCGGCGAGCAGCAGCAGTTCGAGCCGCTGCTCGGCGCAGCCGGCGTCCTCCGCCCGGTCGATCGCCTCCGTGGCCTCCCGGCGTGCCTCGTCCCGTCGCCCGGTCCGGCTCAGGGTTTCGAGGAGCAGCGGGTGCAGGGGGCTGCAGGGGGTCCAGGGGCGGCGTTCCCGGAGCCGGACGGCGGCCTCCTCGGCGAAGCCCTGCGCGAGGAGGTCCTCGACCTCGCGGGCGGCGATCCGCTCCCAGTCCTCCTGGTCGGCGTCGGCCATGACGTGGTCGGGGGTGTCCCCGCCGAGGTGCGCGGCGAGGAAGCCGGCGGCTCTCGGCGCCATGTCCTGCTGGGACCCGACCAGCAGCCGCTCGACGCCCGGCAGCCAGCGCTCCTCCACCGAGCGGGGGTTCTCGTTCAGCCGCAGCCGGTGGTAGATCTCCTCGGCGCGGGCCTCCAGTCCGTCCCTGGCCGCGTAGTAGTCGACCGCCCGGCGCTCGACGGTGCGCGTCAGCGCGGTCCGGTCGTTGCCCGACAGCCGCAGCATGATGGCGCGGACATCGGCGCGGTGCCGCACGGCGTCGGGCCCGGCCGACTCCACCAGATCGAGGCGGGAGAGTTCCTCGAAGAGCCGGCGCGCCTCCTCGACGGTGTCGACCCGCAGTCCGCAGGGCTCCGCGAGCACGTCCTTGATGATCTCGGGGGTGATGACGCGGAGCACCAGGCCGGGGTGGGCGAGACGGCGGATCCGCTCGTCGGCGATGTGGTTGAGGATGCGGTCGTAGAGGATGCCCTGGACGAGCATCTGGTCGACCTTGCGGTAGAAGTACCGGCGCCGGGCGGGCAGGCTGCGGATCAGCTCGCCCATCGACGCGGTCTCGTTCCCGGCCAGGACGGCCGCCCTGGCCGCCAGTTTCAGACTGAGGGGGTGGCCGCCGACCCGGTCGGCCAGGGCCCGTGCCACGTCCGGGTCCTCCACTCCGCAGGAGACCAGGAGGGCGACGGCGGCCTCGGGGTCGAGGTCGACGAGTTCGAGGGTGCGGGGGGTGACCGTCCGGGCGGGGTGCGCGACGGGCGCGCGGCCGGAGACGATCACCCGCAGTCGTGGGTAGGCCTTCTGGAGCGCGACGAACAGGGCCCAGACCCTGCCCATCACCGGCGAGCCGCGGTACTGGGCCTCCTCGAACGAGTCGAGGACGATGAGCAGCGGCGGGCCCGTCCCCCCTTCCGGGGCCGCCACCGCCCGTACGAGGATGTCGGCGAGCCGTCGGATGAGGTCGGTCTCGTCGGACGTGGCCAGCGTCTGGAATTCCCGCGAGGCGCTGCGGCCCAGGGTCGGTCGGGTGGTGGAGAGCCGGTTCAGCTGGGCCATCCGCTCCCGTTCCTCCCGCTGGGTCGCGGCCCTGCGCTGGCACTCGCCCGCCAGCTCGTCCATTTCCGGGCGGCACCCGGGGTACTGGACGCCGAGCTGCCGGGCGAGTTCGGCGATCAGGGTGACCGGCTCGTGGATCGAGAGGGTGGGCCGCTCGAAGTCGACGTAGCCGAAGGGGAAGTCGTGGTCGGGGTCGTGGAGGGTGTCGAGGATGAGCTTGGCGAGCAGGGTGCTCTTGCCGATGCCGCCGGGCCCGTGGACCACCAGCGGGGGTTCCCGGACCCGCCCGGCGAAGCCCGTGATGCTCCGGCCCGCCTGTCCGATCCGGGCGCGGGTGGTTTCGGCGGGCACGCCGACGTAGGACCGCAGTTCGTCCAGTTCGCGGGCGCGCCCTTGGAAGGGGTCCCGCACGAGGCGTTCGAGTGGCTGGAGGATCGTGGCGCGCTCCAGCGCGTGCTGCAGGTGTCCGACGTCCGGGAGGCCCGTGGTCCCGGGGATCTCCGACAGCCACAGGACGGCCTGGAGGGTGTCGGCCAGTTCCTGTGCGTGCTGCTCCTCCAGTGGCGGGGGCTCGCCGGAGAGGTAGGCCAGGGCGGTGCGTTCGGGTCCGGGGCCCTCGGGGCACTGTCCGAGGTTGCGCTCCAGGGCGAGCCGGGCGGCCTCGGGGCCGGTCAGCCCGCGCAGCGCGGTGCGCCGCGCCTCGGGTTTGAGGGCCCAGCGGGTCCTGTCCTTCATGCCCAGCGCGGTGCAGTCGTCGACCAGTTCCAAGGTGGCCCCGCCGGTGGCCTCCTCCTCGTCCGGCCGCCGGAGCCGCGTGGGGTCGAACTGGGTGAGCAGGCAGGCGGCTTCCCGGTAGGCCCGGCGCGCGTCCGAGACCTCGCGCGGGCGCGTCCGCGTGGCGTGCAGCTCCTGCCGCAGCCGGGCGGCGAACACCTCACGGGTCCTAGAGTGACTGGTAGACACGGATGGCCTCCTCCGTCGCCGTGCAGACCTTCCGCATGTAGCTCTCGCCGTCGGGGGTTTCCGCTTCCGCCGCGTGCAGGACCTCCTGGACGGCCACGTCCACGAGGTCGGTGATGTCGGGCTCCTCCGCCGGGGCGCCCTCGGGGCGCGGTGGGGGGAAGTCGTGGAAGTACTGGTCGAAGAAGGCACGCAGATCGGCGGGCTCGACGGCACGCGCCGTGTCCCGGCACAGGTTTCCCCGGAGTTCGTAGGGCAGTTGACGCATCGTCGGCCCGTAGCCCAGGAGCACCATCCGGGGTGACTCGTCCCCGCTCACGGCGGTGTGTTCATAGATGGCGAGGGCCAGTTGCCCGATGCAGTCCCAGACGTCGGAGTTCGGGTCGAGCTCGTCGCATTCGTCCAGGACCAGCCAGAAGTGGTCGTCGGCGGTGGTCGCCCGGCTGATCACCCAGTGCGCGGCGTCGTCGATCGAGGGGAGGAGGTCGTTGAGTTCCGTCGGGTTCAAGGGGGAGATCCCCGAGCGGGGATCCGCGACGAACTCGGCGAGACGGCGGATCACCTTGTCCGCGGTGGCCGTGCGCGACAGGGTGACGCGCGCGGGCCGAAAGCCGCAGTGCTGGCCGACGTGGCGGATGAGGTTGTAGGTGTACGACCGCCCGCTGCCCTGATCGCCGTCGACAAGCAGGACGCGCTTCTCGGGGTCCTCGACGAACTCGCGCAGTGTCTCCCGAAGCTGCTGGCGGTCGATGAAGGCCTCGGTCCCGTTCTTCAGCACGCAGGTGCGGAAGTGGTCCTGGGAGGCGTGGGCGCGGGCGTCCTCCCGCAGCCGGTCCCGGAACTCGGCGGCCTTGACGGCCTCCGGCAGAACGGCCAGCTCGTCGATGGCGGCCACGACCTCGAGCAGCTTCACCTGCCGCTCGATGCCCTTGCGCGACGCCGCCACCAGGGCGCGGGCGTTGTCCCCGCTGACCGCTGTCAGCCGTAGCGCGCCGACGAATTCCGGGGGGAAGTCGTACAGGGCGAGCTGGGCGTGGGGGTCGGTGGTGTCCAGGAGGTGTTCCCGGACCCAGGTCGTGACAAGGTCCCATTCCGTTTCGGCCAGCGGCATGCCACACCTACCCACCCACGGAGGAATCGAACAACCGGCGGACCGGCTCCCGGACCGGCGGAGCGCTCAAATACTGGCTGATGCCGTGGTGGTTGGCGCTGTCATTGGTCACCAGCAGGTCGGTGACCCGCTCCGACGGCGCGTACTCCTGCGCGAGGGTGTGGTCGAGTGCCACCACGTCCCGCAGGTCGGAGGCGTTGCGCCAGGCCACCACGCCGACCGGGACCGCCGGCGGCCGGGCCAGCCGGTCGCGTACTTCGGTGATCGCCAGCGGCGATCCGACGGTGACGAAGAGGTCCACGTCCGTCTTCTCCTCGCTGAGCACCTCGTAGGCGACGATGGTGCCGAGGCTGTGGCCGACCACCACCAGGGGCGCGCCGTCCAGGCCGTCCAGCGCCTCCTTGACCACCTCGCGGATCGCCTGTCCCGCCTCGCTGAAGAAGTAGGCGTGGACGTCCTTGAAGGTGTGTTTGACGAGCAGTCGGAACACCGGGTCGCGGACGATGCGCGGCAGTGGCAGTGCTTCGAGCAGGGAGAAGGCATCCTCTCCGGCGTCCTCGGCCGTGCCCTCGGCGAGCGTGTCCGCGAAATAGGTCATGCCGCGCAGCCATCCGTCGAGGGCCCCGTCCCCCGCCGCGTCGGCGCCGGGCACCCCTTCGAGCTCGGGGCCCGCCTCGGTCCGGGCCTGGGCGCGCACCTTCGCCACGAATTCCTCGGCCGGCTCGACGAGTGCGGTGACGGGCGTCTCCAGCTCCCCGTCCGGCGCCCCGTCCAGGGGGTCGGGCCGGAAATCGGGCAAGGGCGTGTCGTACCGGAGCGAGGCCCAGTACGCCATGCGGGAGGCGTCGGCCATGTCCTTGCCGAAAAGCGCCGTGTCCCACTGGGACTTGAGCAGCTCCGGGCGGACTTTGTTTCCGTTGCCGTGGACGTAGACGATCATGGGTTGCATCGTTGCCTCCCGCGCCACCACCGCACCGCTTTCCGGTCACTCTCAGTATTGGCCCGCCGGGAAACGACCGCCAACCGAGGCGCTCCCGCCGATCCGGGCTACCCCTTGGTAGGGACCTAACATGGAGATATCACCCCGGAGGCGATGCCCCATGACATTCGTACAGATAGTCGACTGCAAGACCCGCAGATACGACGACATGAACCGGCTCATGGACAACTGGCTCGAACTGACCGAGGGAAAGCGCACGGCCACCCACTCGGTCATCGGCCGGGACCGCTCCGACAGCGACCACTATGTGGAAATCATCGAGTTCCCGTCGTACGAGCAGGCGATGGAGAACTCGAAACTGCCGGAAACCAATCGCATCTTCGAAGAGATGGTGGCGCTCTGCGACGGAATGCCGACGTTCACCGACCTCGATGTGGTGCGCGACGAACAGCTCAACAAGGCGACGGCCCGCCGTTTCTACGAGGAGATAGCCGTCGGGGGCAACCTCGACCTCGTCGACGAACTGTTCGCCGACGACTACCGCGACCACGACATCTCCAAGGAGGAGGACAGCACCGTCGGCTCCCACGTCATCAAGGCGGACGTGGCCGGCTGGCGCAAGGCGTTCGACTTCGGCTTCACGATCGACAGCCAGGTGGCCGAGGGGGATCAGGTCGTCACCCGCTGGACCTGGCGCGGAACGCACCAGGACGCCTTCATGGGCATTCCGGCCACGGGCCGCACGGCGGACATGACCGGAGTCACGATCTTCAGCTTCCGCGACGGCAGGATCCAGGAAGGCTGGTGGACCTACGATCTGCTGCGCGTGATGCGCCAGGTCGGCGCGATCCAGATGTAGCCGGCGATCCGGAAGGCCGGCACCGTTCGCCCGCCCCCGCTCAGACCGCCCCGCGGACCGGCAGAACGCGCGGGCCGCGGACCAGCAGACCGGGGCGGTAGTCGAGCGCCGCCGGATCCGCGGCGAGGGTCAGCTCGGGCAGCCCCGCGAAGAGCAGCGGGAGGGCGATCGCCGCCTCCAGCCGGGCCAGCCGCGAACCGAGACAGAAGTGCGGGCCGTGACCGAAGGCCACGTGGGCCGCCGCCCGGCCCCCGTCGGCCAGATAGCGGTCCGGCCGGAACGCGTCCGGCGCCGGAAAGTACTCCGGGTCGCGATTGGCGGCCGCGAGGACGACGAGGACGGAGGCGTCGGCCGGTATGACCGCTCCCCCGCCGAGATCCACCCGCTCCGTCGTACGCCGCCACGTCGTCCCCTCCAGCGGACTCGCGTGCCGCAACACCTCCTCGGTCACGGCGGCCCAGCGGTCGTGCCCCTCCCGGCGCGCGGTGGCCAGTTCCCCGGGGTGCGTGAGCAGCAGCAGCGACGCGGAGGCGAGCAGGTTCATGGTCGTCTCGTAGCCCGCGAAGAGCAGCAGGAAGGCCATGGCCAGCAGCTCGCCGTCGTCGAGCCCGCCCTCCCCCGCGTCGCGGACCAGCGCGCTGAAGAGATCGTCGCCGGGTGCGCGCCGCTTCTGCGCGATCAGCTCGGTGAAGTAGGCGTGCAGGCTGGTCCACGCCTCGTCGACGGCACCGGGCGCGAGGGCGTCGGCGGGCGATCCGACCTGGTACGTCCAGGTACGCAGATCCGCGCGATCGGCCTCCGGCACCCCCAGCACCTCGCCGATCACCAGCACCGGCAGCGGGAAGGCGAAGGCGTCCACGAGGTCCACGCTCCCGTCCCGGGCGAGCCGCTCCGCGGTCTCGCCCACCAGGTCCGCCGTCAGCCGCTCGATGCGCGGCCGGAGCGCGTCGACCCGGCGCGGGGTGAAGGCGGCGGTGCTCAGTCGGCGCAGCCGGGTGTGGTCGGGGGCGTCGGTGTTGAGCATGTGCCGGGCGAGGCAGCCACGGGCGCGCTGCGCCGGGGAGTCGGGCTTGGGACGGCCCGCGGCACGCGGCGGTACGTTCGAGAAGCGCGGGTCGGCGAGCACCTCCCGGGCCTGCCGGTAGCCGGTGACCAGCCAGGCATGGGTGCCGTTGGCCAGGGCCACCCGCGCCGCCGGACCTTCCGCGCGCAGTCGCGCGTAGTACGGGTACGGGTCGCGCGCGAAGGCGGGATCTGCGGGATTCAGGGCGTCGGGCACCCGCTCATCCTCGCCCATCGGCGCCGACCGGCCGACGGTGCCCCCGGCCAGCAGCCCGGGGGCCGGTCTGTCCGGTTCCCACAAAACGGCGCGACGGGCGCGGCCGGATAGCTACGCCGATTTTCGGCGGTCCGCCGCCCGGGCAGAGCGGCCGATTTCCATTTGTCGCCCGAACGGCTTGTATTGACTTCTGTATCGCCCTGTGGAATTGATGACACATTCGTCTGCGGACTCCCGCGCACCGCACTGCCGCGTATCCGAATCTCCTCCGCACCCCTCTGCCCGAAAACCGCCCGGCAGGTCCCGCGCGCCGGAGCACGGCCCACGCCTACCCCCTGGGAGCGCCATGTCCAGAGTGCTTGTCACGTGCAGCGCGATAGCGGCGTTATGCACCCCGGCGTTGTCCACACCGGCATCGGCGGCCGGTTTCCCCGCGCCGCCCGACAAGATTGTGATCGAGATCGCCACCGTCAACGGCTCGGGCTGCCCGGCGGGCACCGCCGCGGTGGCCGTCTCGCCCGACAACACCGCATTCACCGTGACATACAGCCAGTATCTCGCCCAGGTCGGCGTCGGGGCCAAGCCGACCGACTTCCGTAAGAACTGTCAGCTGAATCTGATCGTGCACGTTCCCCAGGGCTTCACCTACGCCATCGCCCAAGCCGACTACCGCGGCTTCGGGCATCTCGAGGCGGGCGCGACCGGCCAGCAGAAGGCCTCGTACTACTTCCAGGGGCAGTCGCAGACCACGACCAACATCCATCCCCACAAGGGCCCGTTCCACGACAGCTGGCAGGCCACCGACACCACCGACATCGCCGCACAGGTGTGGGCGCCGTGCGGGGAGCGCCGCAACTTCAACATCAACACCGAGCTGACCGTATCCGCCGGCACCTCGGACCCGAAGAAGACCACCAGTTTCCTGGCGATGGACTCCACGGACGGTGCCATCAACACCGTCTACCGGCTCTCCTGGAAGGAGTGCCCGAGGAAGTAGCCGGGCGGGCGCGCTGCCGGCGGGGCGCTCAGCGGTAGTCGGGATTGGGGAAGTCGAACCGGCAGCCGGCTTCCCACGCGGAGCGCTGATTGCCCTGCGCCGGAATGCCGCCGGCCCGCTTGAGCATGGCCGCGAGATGCATCAGGTTCCAGCTCATGAAGGTGGTGTTGCGATTGGTGAAGTCGTTCTCGGGCCCGCCGGATCCCGGGTCGAGGTAGGAGGGGCCCGGCCCCACCGCGCCGATCCACCCCGCGTCGGCCTGGGGCGGAATGGTGTAGCCCAGGTGCTGGAGGCTGTAGAGGACGTTCATCGCGCAGTGTTTGACGCCGTCCTCGTTCCCGGTGATCAGGCAACCGCCCGCCCGGCCGTAGTAGGCGTACTGTCCTCGGTCGTTGAGGATCCCGGAGCACGCGTACAGCCGCTCGACGACCCGCTTCATCACCGAGCTGTTGTCACCCAGCCAGATGGGGCCCGCGAGGACGAGGATGTCCGCGGCCATCACCTTCTCGTAGAGCCCCGGCCAGGCATCGTGCTCCCAGCCGTGCTCGGTCATGTCGGGCCACACGCCGGTCGCGATGTCGTGGTCGACGGCCCGTACGAGTGCGGTGGTGACGCCGCGCGCCTCCATCACCGCCCGGCTCTTGTCGATCAGTCCTTCGGTGTTGCTCGGCTCGGGCGAGCGCTTGAGGGTGCAGTTGACGAACACCGCGCTCAGGTCGTCGAAGCGCCAGTCGCCGTCGTCCGTGGCTGCCGGGGATGACATGGGGGAGCCTCTTCCGTCGTGTCCGTCGAGCGTGCGGGGCCGGCCCGCGCTCGCGTGGCCGTGCCCGGCCCAACGACCGATGCCCCCTCCGGTTCCCGTCCTGCCGGGCACGGCCCACCTGAAGGAGCAACGCGCGCCCCGCCGGAGGGTTCTCCGGCGGGGCGCGCGTGCCAGCGGTGGGCCGTTCGGCCCCGGTCAGTCGACGCGTACTTCTTCCAGGCCCAGGTACATCACCTTCGGCTGGGCGGGGTTGAAGGCGATGGCGGAGATGCCGTCGTAGGCGTTGTGGGTCTTGGTGACCTTGCCCGTGGCGGCGTCGAGCCGGAAGAGGTCGGTGCCGTAGCCCTGGAAGTAGGTGCCGTACTCGAAGTAGAGCACGTCGGGGTCCACCGGGCTCGGAGCCAGCAGGGTGCCGTTGGTCAGCTTGGTTTCGGCCGAGTCGTCGACCACCTTGGTGAAGCTTCGGCCGCCGTCGGACGAACGGTAGAGGTGGCGGCCCTCGGCGGGCGAGCCGGGCGTGGCCTGGGCGAGGTCGATGCCCAGGGCGTAGACGACCGAGGAGGAGGCGGGCGAGACGACGGCGTTGAAGAGGTTCGCGGGACTGCCCGGGCCGGTCAGGCCGGTCGACGCGGTCCAGGTGGCACCGCCGTCGGTGGTCACCGCCCCGCCGCGCACCATGCCGCCCGCGACGGCGTGGTCGAGGTCGGCGGGGTCGAAGGCGACGGTGTAGACACCGGTCCCGGCCTCGAACGCGGGCGTGCCGACGCGCTGCCAGCTCGCGCCGGCGTCCGTCGAGTCGTACAGCACGCCGTCGTTGCCGGCCAGGCGAAGGTGGCCGGGGCGTGACCGGTCGGTGCCGAGGCCCATGATGGCGGTGGTCGGCGCCGTGAGCGGGGTGACCTTCTTGCCGTCCACGCGGGCGAGGTAGCCGCCGTTCTGCTCCCACGCGAAGGCGCGGCCGCCGGTGGCGGCGGTCAGGTGCGTGAGGCCGGCGTCGAGGTTCGCGATCCGGGTCCAGGTGCAGCCGGCGTCGGTGGAGCGCTGGAGTTCGCTGTTGTGGGTGGCGAGCAGCGTGTTGGGCGTGTCCAGGGCGACCAGGCCGAAGGTGTAGCTCGTCGGCTTGAGGGGGACGCTGGTCGGCGTCAGGTGCGCGCCGTCGTCCCGGGTGAAGGTGACGGAACCGTCACCGGTGACGCGGGCGCAGGACGGGGCCGTCCAGGCGGCGGGGCCCGCCGCGAGGGCGGTGGTCGGCTGGGCAAGGGCGAAGGCAGCAGCGGCCGTGATGACGGCCGCACTGATCCGCTTCATGTTCTCTCCCTTGTGGGGCACAGGCATGGCGCTATCGGCGCGGAACGACTTGGTGATCATGTTCTAGTCGCCCGTGCCTGCGCCGCATAACGCCGTCGGCCGCCAATCTTGCTGTCTCGAAAGGAGCTTGACGCAAGATCTACGCCATTCGGACCGTCAGTAACGCACCGGAGTGAGCCGTTCCAGGGCTTCGGCCACCCGCCCCGCGCCGTCTTCGGTGGCTGTCCGGCGGGCGACGAGGGTGGCGGCCCGCGCGTACGAGGGGTCCCTTACGGCCCGCGTGAGGGCGTCGGCGAGCCGGACCGCGGTGAGGTCCTTGAAGGGGATCGGGGCGGTGGCCACGCCCAGTGCGGCGCGCCGGGCGCGCAGCTGGTCCAGCGCGCTGGCCCGGGGGTCCTGGAGGATGGCGGCGATCTCGTCGAGGGAGAAGCCGAGTTCGCGGTAGAAGAGGATCTGCTGGAGGCGGGCCAGGTCGGCGTCGCTGTAGAGGCGGTAGCCGGCGGGGCTGCGCTCGCCCGGGCACAGCAGCCCGGCCTTGTCGTAGTGGTGCAGGGTGCGCACCGTGACGCCGGCGAAGCCGGAGACCTGCCCGACGGAGTAGCTCATGATTCTGCCCTTTCGTTGCCCGTTCAGGGTGCGGCCTGACGTCGCGTGAGGGTCAAGTCGCTCACGCGCGGGCGGGCAACGATCGGGCGGGCCCGCGGGTCGGCGGGCGGGGCGTTCAGTCCTGGGCGCGCCGGGTGACGGGGGCGTCCGTGCAGTCGCCGAGGAACTCGTACCAGCGACGCTGGAGGCACACGTAGCGGGTGTCCGCCTCGACCAGGCGGAGGAACGACGTCACCGCGTCCGTCAGCCGCTCCTGGAGTCCGGTGTCGGTCAGGTCTCCGTCGTCGGTGAAGCCTTCGTGGGCCCGGGCGAGGCTGAACATGTCGGGGTAGACGCGCGTGCCGAGGTGTTCGAGCGGGATCCGCAGTGCCCACAGTCCGCGGTTGCCGCCGACCAGGGACGGGGACGCGGAGACCAGCAGGGCGTGCTTGTCCTTGAACGGCTGCGGCCCGACCCGGGAGACCCAGTCGATCGCGTTCTTCAGGCCGCCGGGCAGCGAGGCGTTGTACTCCGGGGAGGCGATCACGAAGGCGTCGCAGGCCGCCAGCCGGTCGCGCAGCGCGAGGGTGCCCTCCGGGAGCCCCTCGGCGACCTCGGTGTCGGTGTCGTAGAGCGGCATGGGGAACTCCCCCAGACGGGCGAGTTCGACGGTGGCGCCGGTGTCCCTCACGATCCGAGCGACGAGCGACGCCAGGCGGGTGTTGAGCGAGTCGGCGCGCAGCGAGGCACTGAGGACCAGGACGCGGGTCGGGGCGGGCGCGGCGTCGTCGGCCATGGCGAGGGCCTTCCTCGTGGCGAGCCCGCCGGTGGGCGGGGCCTGGCGGCTGTGCGGGGCCGTACGGGCCCGCTACCGCCTCATGATGGCGGGTGCGGGGTGGGCGGGCAATCACGACACCCGGGCGTCAGGGGGCGGGCGTCCGGGAGGCGGAACGGTGCGGTGGCGGCGATGCGTACGCGCCTGGCCCGGGGGCGAGCCGGGCCGGCCGCGCCCACCGGAGCCCACCGCGACGGGCTGTTCTCCCTCGGCACCCACCGATACGCTCGGGACAGCCACCGGTGAGGAGGCCGCCATGGGCAAGGGACAGCAGGAAGAGCAGCAGTGCCCGGCGTGCGACGGCGATCGCGTCACGACGAAAACCGCATGGACCGTAGAGGTTGACCGGAACGGCCACAAGAACTCGGTCAGCCATGAAACGGTCTCATCATGTTCCCACTGCCACGGTAGTGGCGTGGCCTGACCGAAAGGGGGCGCGATGCCCGACCAGTCGGACAAGATGCGCCCAGTGTTCACCTGTGTGATCTGCGCCTGCACCTACATGCCGCCCAAGACGATGCGCTACGACGACCTCGGCCAGGAGGCGTCGCCCCTGCATTGCTCCGAGACTGCGTGTGTGCGGGCCGCGGCCGGGATCCCCGGCCCGGTTCGGGAGTTCATGTCCCGGCGCGCATGGGCTGCCGCCCAGCCGTGGATGGACAAGGACCTGACGGCGCTGCCGGAGCGAGCCCGCCGACGCAGCCGCCCCCGCATCCGGCCCGACGGAGCCCGCACCAAACACCGCTAGCCGGATCCCCTCCCTGGGGGGCCGATCGAGCGCGCGGGCGCCGTTCGCATCGTCCGGAGGTTCCGCCCGGCACCCAGCGCCTGGTGCCGGCGCCGTCGGCGAAGGCACCTCAGTGGTGGTGGCCGTGCCGGCCGAGGGTCTCCACCGGGGTCGCGCCGGGGCGGGTCCACTGCGGCACGGGCCGGCTGGTCGGGCCCCAGGTGGCAACGCCGTCGGCGTCCGAGCGCCAGTACCAGCAGGCCTGGCGGCCCTCGGACGGGTACCCCTCACGGACATCGCCGATCACGGGCCGGCCCTCGGGGTTGTCCTCCCACGCCTCGCCACGGCCGTAGGGCGTCATGTCGAGCAGGCCGAAGGACCCGTTGACCGGCTCGTTGCCACGGCCCGTCGTGGAGTAGGTGAGGAACACGCGGTCGCCGTCGCGCAGGAAGCAGACGATGTGCCCCATCTCTCCGCCGACCGGCGCCGCCACGCCCCGCACCGAGTACCAGGGCTGGGTGTAACCCATGAACTCGACGTAGGGAGCCACCTCGTCCCACGGGCCCGAGGTCAGGACGGCGAACGAGACGCCCCGGGCGTTGAGGTAGACGGCGTCCTTCACGTGCCAGGCCGTGGTGGTGCAGCCCTCGCACTGCCCCTGGTGCGGCGCGCCGTCGTACCACATGTGCTGGTAGACCACGAGCTCGTCGCGCCCCTGGAACAGGTCGAGGAACGGGACCGGCCCGTCGGCGCCGGTGACCTCGACCGCGCCGTCGAGCTCGACCATCGGCAGCCGCCGCCGGGCCGCGGCGATCGCGTCACCCTCATGGGTGTGCGCCTTCTCGCGGACCAGCAGCTCCTCGCGCGCCGCCTGCCAGGTGGCCAGGTCGACGACCGGTGGCTTGCCGGGGAGGTTGCCGCTCGCGTTGCCGGGCGTGGTCGTCATGGTGCCCTCCGTGGTGTCTCGTGCCGGGCAGCGTACGACGGCCTACGACGCTCATCGGAACAGACTCGCGGCCCCGCCGGAACTCATCGCGGCGGGGGTGCCCTCGGCCGAGCCCGCACGGACCACGTCGGGCTGACAAGGTCACGGACGCGCTGTCGGAACCGGCTACTTGGCGGCCCAGTAGCCCAGCTGATTCCCGCCTGCGTCCGCCGCTCGCCGCAGCGCCTCCGGGGAACCCAGCATGTCGTGCGGCAGATAGCCGGACCGGACGCCCAGCTCCCACCCGTGCACTTGGACCGCAAGGGCGGCCAGGGCAAGGGCGCCGAGCGGCAGCAGGGTCCTGGGGGCGGGATCGGATCCCACGCTCTCCCGGTGCTCGACGAGCCGGGCCACGAGAGCCTGCTCGAAGGCGTGCCGGTCGTCGTCGAGGAGTACGCGGAGAAGGCGCTGGTCCGGTGTCGGCGCACCGAGGGCGTCCAGTCGCCGGGCGGCCTCGGCGCGCTCGTCGGCGTCCGGCTTGCGCAGGGTCACGGTGGGCCAGTCGCGGGGCAGGTGCCCGTCCGCCCGGGTGAGGTAGTGGCACAGCGCGTCCATCGCCGCGAGGTCCGCCGGATCCGACGTCGAGGTCAGCTTCGAGTACGGCACACCCTCACGGATCGCGGGCGCGAAATCGCTCCGCAGGAGCAGGCCGATCACCCGCTGCCATTCCCACACCAGGCCGCTGACCATGCATGTCTCGAACGTGTCGAGCCAGGTCCTGGCGGTGGGGGCCTGCTCGACGGCGTCGCCGAATGCGATGTCCTCGCTGCTGAGCTGCTCGCCGATGAGGGGGAAGGCGATCTCCTGGTCGCCGTCGGGGAAGCAGCCGACGCTCAGCGCCCCCAGGGAGCACTCCGCCGCGGTCCGCAGTGCCGTGCGCGACGACTCGTCGAGCGCGAGATCCCCCACGGTGCGGGCGGCGATGTGGTCCAGGAGATCGTCCCGCATCTCCTCCATCTTCTTCGGGGACGGGTCGTCGTAGCGCAGCCATTGCCAGCGGCGCCAGGTCCTTCCGCTGATGTCGTCGAGTGCCTGGGCTATGTGCTGTCCACCGACCTCGTGGCGCGTCACTTCCTGCACGGTGCTGTCCTCTCGTGATCTTCCGGCGGGACGCTACCAGCGGGCGCTGACATCGCCACGGGCCGCGAGGACGGGGCGAGGTGACGCGACGTAGATGTCCCGGACGGCACCCGGTGGCAGTCGGCGGTGAGTTGTCGCGGGCTGCCTTTACCGGTTGGTCTTGATCTTCTTCATGGTCAGGTGGGATTCGAGACGGAGGACGGCGGGCAAGCAGCTGAGCTTGCCGGTGAGGAAGGCTTCGTAAGCGGCGTGGTCGGCCACGGCGACGCGGATGAAGTAGTCGGGGCGCCCGTACATGCGGCGGAACTCGACGACCTCGTCATAGGAGGCCACGGTGTCCTCGAACTCCTCGAAGCTCTTGCGGTCCTGGGCGTAGATCTCGACGTCGATGAGGACCTCCAGTCCGCGGCCCATGGCCTCGGGATCGATGACGGCCCGGTACCCGGCGATGACGCCGGTCTCCTCCAGCCGCTTGACCCGGCGCAGGCAGGGCGGCGGGGTCAGGCCGACCCGCTTGGCCAGCTCGACGTTGGTCAGCCGCCCGTCCTGACGAAGATGAAACAAAATTTCTCGATCTACCTCATCGAGGCTCACTTCATTGCTCACAACGCCATCATAGGGCGACAAGTAGCAACCATATGAGGCGAGATTCTTCGTAAAATTTCTCCATGAACATAAGTCCTGCTGTTGCTGAGGACCGTCCTCGGCCTGCGCCCGCCCCTCCGTCCGTCTCTCCGTCCGTCTCTCCGTCCGTCTCTCCGTCCGTCTCTCCGTCCGCCGGACCGTCCGAGGCGCGTGCGGCGTTCCACGACTCTGCGGGCGCCGGCCTGGGATTCGTCCCGCTCGGCCTCGCCTTCGGGGCGCTCGCGACCCAGTCGGGCCTGGACTGGTGGTGGGCGGGGCTGTCCGCGACGCTCGCCTTCGGCGGATCGTTCGAGTTCCTGCTCATCGGCATGGTCACCACTGCGGCCCCGCTGGCGGCCATCGCCCTGTCCGCGTTCATGGTGAACGTCCGGCACGTCTTCTACGCGCTGTCCTTCCCCCTGCACCGCATAACCGGGCGCCTCGGCAAGACGTACGCCACCTTCGCCCTGTGCGACGAGGCGTACGCGCTGACCACCGGGAAGCAGGCCCGCTCCCATTCCGGTCGGCGCATCCTGTGGCTGCAGCTCTTCCTGCACCTGTACTGGGCAGGCAGCGCGGTGGCCGGAGCCCTGCTCGGCTCCCTCATCCCGGACGGCGTCACCGGCCTGGACTTCGCCCTCACCGCCATGTTCACGGTCCTCGCCCTCGACGCGGTCCGGGACCTGCGCGGCGACCTGCCCACCCCCGCGCTCGCCCTGCTCAGCGCCCTGGCCGCGCGGCTCCTCTTCCCCGGCCAGATGCTCCTGGCCGCCTTCGCCCTGTTCACCGCCGCCCTCCTGGCCCGCCACCTCACCACCGGCAGGAAGCCCACCCATGCCTGACACGCGCTACGCCATCGCCGGCGTCCTCGTCACCGCAGCCGTCACCTGGGGCCTGCGAGCCCTCCCCTTCGCGGCCCTCACCCCCCTGCGCGCCAGCCGTACCGTCCAGTACCTCAGCACCCGGATGCCCGCCGGCGTCATGGTGATCCTCCTCGCCTACTGCCTGCGCGACCTCCCCCTCACCCACGCGCGCACCCTGGCCCCGCTGGCCGCCCTCGCCGTCACCGTCGGCCTGCACCTGTGGCGCCGCAACGCGCTGCTGAGCATCCTCGGCGGCACGGCCGCCCACGTGGTCCTGGCCAGCACGGTCTTCGCCCCCTGAGCCCCGTCCGACGCCGAACACGGCTCACCGCCCGGGGCCTTGCGCCGGAAGTGCGAGCGTGACGGTGGCGATGAGGTCCGCAGGTCGAAAGAGGCCGTGGCCCCAACAGCCGGACGGATCCCGTCCCTTGTCGCCGATCGAGGAGTCGACCCGGGTGCCGACCGTGGTGGCAACGGTCAGCACCCGGCTCCTGGGGAATCGGTAGAACGACCGATGCGCCGGAAAGATCTTGGAACCTACGTTGGCCGCATGCACTCAACGAACACACCCAAGCCGATCGAGACCGGCGACGCTCCTGAGGTCACACGCATCCTGGCCCGCGCTTTCGGGGACGACCCGATGATGCTGTGGCTCTTCCCTGACGAGGAAGGGCGTGAGGGCCGTCTCGCCCAGTGGTTCGACGTCATGCTCTCGCAAAAGTACGGCCCGCTTGGCCACTGTGAACACACCGACGCGGCAGCGGCCTTCTGGACACCGCCCGGCACGGCCGAACAGCACCCGGACGAGGGGACGCTGGCCCGCATCAACGGGCTGTTGGGCGAGCACACGGCCCGGCTGGGAGAAATGCTGGAACTGGTCGGCGAGGCCACCCCCCAGGAACCCCACTGGTACCTGGCGGTGCTCGGCGCCGACCCGGCGGCCCAAGGGAACGGCCACGGCGCCGCCCTGCTGCTCTCGGGCCTGGCCAAGGCGGACGCGGCCGGACTGCCGACCCACCTCGAATCGTCGAAGGAAACCAACATCGGCTTCTACGAGCGATTCGGGTTCACCGTGCGGGGCGAGATCCACGTACCCGGGGGCGGCCCGACACTCTGGTCGATGTGGCGGGAGGCGCGCGGAGACGTGCGCCGGTAGGCCAACGGCCCCGGAGTCCGCGCCCGCGCCGCACTCCCCTGTGCTGCGGCGTGGGCGCGGACGCGCCGTGCCCCGGTGGCCTGCGGTCCGGAGTCAGCGGGCAAGGGCCCGCAGCAATCTGACGTACCGGCTCCAGCGCGCTGGCCTTGCCACCACCCCCGTGCAGGCGAGTTCGGCCCGGTCGAGGCTGTCCTCCAGACACGCGTCGTGGAGCGGGCGCCAGAAGAGCGGCCAGGTGAGGCCGGCCGGGCCACGGGCGGCCATGGAGAGGGTGTGGCGTAGAACGGTGTGCCCTCCGCCCGCGGGCAGGGCGGCGTATTCGTGGAAGCCGTGGAAACCGCGCGGCCCGGTGAAGGTGAAGCGGACCCGTGTGGCGGGGACGTATGCGGCAACGCTGTAGCGGACGGGGCCGTGGCCGCCGGCCGCCCCCGGCCCGAGGGGCTGGTCGAAGGCCATCGGCGGCCAGGATTCGTGCGGCCACAGCCGGTCGTCGTCGCTCGCGAGGCCGTCGATCAGCGCCCCCGCCTCGCGCTCCGTCACGGGCAGCAGGCGCTCGTGCACGTTGTGGACGTCCATGGACCCTCCGTCTCCCGGAACAATATAGAGAGGGATCTCTAATATTATGGAGAGTACTCTCTGATTCATGGCCCGACCACCCCGCTTCGACCTCGACCAGCTCCTCGACGCCGCCGTACGGCTCGCCGCGGCCTCCGGGCCGGCCGGTGTGACGATGTCCGCGGTCGCCAAGGAGGTGGGGGCTCCGAGCGGTTCGGTGTACCACCGCTTCGCCGGGCGGACCGTGCTGCTGGCCGAGGTGTGGCTGCGGACGGTCGAACACTTCCAGGAGGGCTGGTTCGCCGCTCTCGAAGGTGAGGGCGACCCCCGCCGGGCGGGGAGAGCGGCAGCCCGCCACGTCGTCGCCTGGAGCCGCGCCCATCCGGAGGAAGCCGCCCTCCTGCTCTACGGCGCCCAGGACTTCGGGCGTGCCGAGTGGCCCGACGAGCAGGCCGGGCGCGCCGACCGCGGCCGCCGGCGGGTGCGGGACGCCGTCGCCCGCCTCGCCGCAGCCCTGGGCGCCGCGGACCCCGCAGCCCGGGAACGCGTCTCCGTCGCCGTGATCGACCTGCCGCTCTCCCTCGTCCGCCGCCACCTGCGGGCGGGCGAGGCCCTCCCCGGCCACGCGGAGGGCCTGGCCGAGGAGTGCACGGCTGCGCTCCTCGCCTGAGCGCAGCCGGCTGAGGGACAACTCATGGAAGGGACGGACATGGGCGCGATGCTCGGCACGATCGAACGGATCTGGCGGTACCCCATCAAGTCCACCGGCGGTGAACTGCTGGACGAGGCCGCCGTCGACGCCCGGGGCCTCGTCGGCGACAGGCTCTACGCGGTGCGGGACGCCGAGGGAAAGTCCGGCTCAGGCAAGAACACGCGCCGGTTCCGGCGCATGCCGGGGTTGTTGCACCTGCGGTCCCGATATCGCGGGAAGACAGTCACGGAGCTGCCCGAGCTGCTGGACCCGGACGGCGCGCCGGTCCCGGACCCCACCGCCTACGTGCGGCGATACCTGGACCGGAACGACGTCGAAGTGGCCCGCGAGGGCACGGGCTCGCATTTCGATCAGCTCCCGCTCAGTCTCCTGACCACCGCCACTCCCGACTGGGTCCGCGCGGCCGTTCCGGCATGCCCGTCGACGAGCGCCGGTTCCGGCCGAACCTGCTGGTGCGGACACCGCCGGGCACGCCTCCCTTCGTGGATGACGAGTGGCTGGATGCGCCGGCCACGGTCGCGCACCCGGGGCGGGTACGACTCGGGGACACCGTCGAACTGACCTGATCCGCGCCTGTCCCGGCCTGCTGCCCGGGCCTAGGGTGAGGGGCCGTCGGAGTCCCCAGGATCAGGAGATGCAATGAGTCTTCGTAGATCGCTCGTAGGTACCGTGGCCGCGCTCGCTGCGACGGTCGCGTGGACGGGAGTCGCCGACACAGCGCCCGCGAGAGCGAACGACTCGAAAAGCGCCGGCACGCTGCAGAACGACATGTCCTACCTCAGGAACTGGCTCTCCGGAAAATGCGCCGACGTGGCCGGCTACAGCAGTGAGAACGGCGCGCGTGTGCAGAATTGGGACTGCACTACGGGCACCAATCAGCGGTGGGAGTTCGTACCGTCGGGAGACGGCACGTACTACTACCTGGTCGCACAGCACAGCGGCAAGTGCTTGACCGTCGACACCAGCCGCCCGAACGGGGACTTCGGCGGCGGCGTGGGCCAGTGGCAGTGCCTGGGCCAGAACAACCAGATGTGGAGGAAGGCGTACGCGGGGAACAACGCGTACAACCTGGTGGCCAGGCACAACGGGAAGTGCCTCGACCTCGACACCCGTGGGGGTCTGGGAAACGGCGCGACGATCCACAACTGGTCGTGCACGTACGGCACCAATCAGCTGTGGCAGCTCGACCGCGTGTGATCCTTCCGGGAAGGCGCGGGGGCCGGTGATGCGGCCTCCCATGCGAACCCGTCCGGGTCGGTGAAAGGCCCGGCATCGCTGCCGATCGCGAGCCGGTGCGATCCGGTGCCGTCGGGAGAGACTCCGGCGTCCCTGGCAAGGGCACGGCGCCTGTACAGCGCCAGCTTGACGGGACTCGCCCCGGCAGCGAACTCGACGTACATGCGGCCGAAGCTCTTCGCCACGGCAAGGCCTCGGTCGACGTAGAACCGCTGGCTCGCGGCCACATCCGCGACTCCCAACAGGAGCACGATCTCGTCGACCCGCCGGGTGGCAGGGCCGGTGTCCTTCTTCGCCGAGGTCGCGACCTTCCAGATCGTCCCGTCCGGGGCTTGTACGACACCGCCGTAGCCCCAGAGCGACTTCGCGGCAGGCTTCAGGGGCGTGGCGCCGGCGTCGAGGGCGGCGTCGATGAGGCTGTCGACTCGTCGCCGGCCGGGACACCGTGAGCGCCAGTGTGAACCCACTGAAGCCGGTTGTGGGTTCCTCCGAGGCCCGCAGGCGTATCTGCGTGCCAAACCGAAGGCGGCGGTACAGAAGCGGTCGGCGGCCGTGGGGTCGGCCACGTCGAGGGTGACGGATTCGATGGATGCCATGGCCATCACGCTGGTTGCGGCCCGGCGACCGGCGCTTCTTGATTCCTGACCGGTCTTGTCACCTGTTTTGCCACACACGGCGGCATCCCCTCCGCAGCGCCCGTCGCGCGGCGCCGGTAGGCACCGGGCGGCATGCCGACCAACTCGGTGAAGCGGGTGCTGAAAGTACCCAGCGATGAGCAGCCGACCGCGAAGCAGATCTCGGTGACACTGAGGTCGCCACGACGCAGCAGCGCCGTCGCGCGCTCGATGCGACGCGTCATCAGGTACGCGTACGGAGACTCCCCGTAGGCCAGCCGGAACTGGCGGCTGAGGTGCCCGGCGGACATGTTCGCGCCGCGGGCGAGCGCCTCGACGTTCAGCGGCTGCGCGTACTCCCGGTCGATCCGGTCGCGGACGCGGCGCAGTCGTGCGAGGTCGCTCAGGCGCTGTGCCGAGGTACGTGCGGGCCCCCACGAGGGGTGACACATGAGAGAACTCCTTCATCGATGTCCGCGAGCACCTGGGTCGCAGGCCGGGGTAGGCGGCGAGGTACTCGATGGCGACGGCCGGCTTGCCGAAGTCGACGAGCAGGCCCAGCAGGCCCAGCACGACGGCCGGAAGCGCCGGCCGTCGTATTTTTCACAGGTGGCCGCGACACCGGGCGTCACGGTCGGATCGATGACCGGACCGCTCAGCGAAGCTCCTGGATGCGGACCAGGTTGCCCGCGGGATCGCGGAAGGCGCAGTCGCGGATGCCGTACGGCTGCTCCGTCGGCTCCTGGACGACCTCGGCGTCACCGGCCTGCACCTTCTCGAAAGTGCCGTCGAGGTCCCGGGTGGCCAGCAGGATCCAGCCGTAGGTGCCCTTGGCCATCATCTCGACGATGGTGCGGCGCTCGTCCTCGGTGACCCCGGGGTCGGCGGCCGGCGGCGCCAGGAGGATGGACGTACCGGGCTGGCCGACGGGACCGACCGTGATCCAGCGCATCTTGCCCTGTCCGACATCGCTGCGGACCTCGAAGCCGAGGGTGTCGCGGTAGAAGGCCAGGGACGCGTCCGGGTCGTCATGCGGGAGGAAGCTCGTGTGAATGGTGATGTCCATGACGATGATGCTAGGCGCGGCTCCGTGACCCACGCTTCTCGATTCCTGATCGATCCGGCCTCCCCGGTCTTCACGGAAGGTGGCGCCGCAACGGGCCATACGCGGGGCAGGTGGTGATCGAAGCAGGCATTGGCTTGACGTGGCCCTGACATTGCGTCAAAGACGTGGCAGTCTGGCTCACGCACGCAGGAATCCGCACCCCAGCGCCGAATCCGCACCGCTCGCATGCCCGGGACCGCACCAGCCGCGGCCCGGCCCTCCGGCTCGCGCGACATCTCGCGCGACCACGGCGGAAGGAGTACGCGTGAGACGCCCCCACCACCTCGGAGCCGGCATCCTCTTGGCCGTCGGCGCCCTGCTCACCACCGGCACACAGGCCGCGACGGCCGAAGCGCCGAACACCCCCACGACCGTCCACACCCTCGCGGCCACGGCCACCGCACAGCAGCACGCCCGCGACTTCTGGACACCCGACCGGATGCGCGCGGCGGCCCCCCTCGCTCCCCTCGACAGGCTCTCCCCCGGCGCCGCGCCCGGCGTCCCGCAGCGGGCCGGGAAGACCTCAACCGTCGCCCCCACCGCCCCGGCGGGACGCTCGGGAGCCGTCAGCGCCTTCCCGCAGAGTGGCGGGCCGTGGAGCGGCGGCGGTGCCGTTCTCGTCACCTCCGGCCGGGTGTTCTTCACCCACCAGGGGCGTACCGCGTCCTGCTCGGGGAACGCGGTCACCAGCCACAACGCGAGCACGGTCCTCACCGCCGGACACTGCGTCAAGCTCAAGGGCAGCTGGCACACCAACTGGGTGTTCGTCCCCGGCTACCACGACGGCCAGACCCCCCACGGCACGTGGGCGGCGGCCAAGACACTGGCGACGGACCTGTGGGCGGCGAGCGAGAGCATCAACTACGACGTCGGCGCCGCCGTCGTCGCGCCGCTGAACGGCAAGAAGCTCGGCGAGGTCGTCGGCGGCCAGGGCCTGAAGTTCAACGGCGGTTACAACCGGCCCATGTACACGTTCGGCTTCCCCGCCGCAGCACCGTACGACGGCAAGCAACTCATCCACTGCAGCGGGAACACCACCAAGGACTTCCTGTTCACCACGGACCACGCCATGTCCTGTGACATGACGGGCGGTTCCAGCGGCGGGCCGTGGTTCGACTCGTTCAGCGAGTCGACGGGGACCGGTCTGCAGGCTTCGGTGAACAGCTTCGGTTACACCTTCCTGCCCGGCAGGATGTACGGCCCGTACTTCGGCGACGAGGTCAAGAGCCTCTACGAAAAGGCGCAGACAGCCTGACGGCCGACTCCCGGCCCGGTGGTCTCCCCCCAGGGCCACCGGGCCGGGTCCGTCCGACCACGCGGATGACCGGCGTATGGCGACTTTGTGTCAATCACCGCTCACCCCCTCCCCTGACCTGCACGAACTCGTTACGGTCCTTTTCAGCCCCGATCGTTGTCCGATCACGATCACCGCATCAGGGCGGCCACCACCGAAGGGCCGCCCCTGCCCGGAAGGACCTCCGTGCGCGTACACCCCCGCCGCCGGGCGATGGCGGCCGTCATCGCCACCGCCCTCGCCACCCCCGTCCTGCTCGCGGCGGCTCCCGCCGGCGCGACGCCCACACACCCGGACCGGCAGCACAGACAGGCGGAACAGCTCGCCAGGAAGCTGGTCAAGGAGTCCTCGGGCAAGAGCGCCTACCGCCATCTCGAGAAGCTGCAGGAGATAGCCGACGACAACGGCGGCAACCGCGCCGCCGGCACCGCCGGTCACGAGGCGTCCTCCGCCTATGTCCACAAGCTGCTGAAGAAGGCCGGATACCGGGTCTCCTACCAGGACTTCGACATCTGGGAGGCCAAGACGCACACCGAGAAGCTGTCCGTCGTCTCCCCGGACCCGCGCACCCTGAACGTCGCGGCGTTCACGTTCACCCCCTCCACGCCGAAGGAGGGCATCCAGGCGCCCATCGCCGCGGCCCGGGTGGACGCCACCCCGGGATGCGAGGCGGATGACTACAAATCGGAGACGTTCACCGGGAAGATCGCCCTGGTCAAGCGCGGTTCCTGCACCTTCGTCGACAAGCAGCGGGCCGCCGCCGCGGCCGGCGCGATCGGCATCGTCGTCTACAACCACAGCGGCACCACCCCCGTCCGCGGTGGTTTCGGCAAGCCGTCCGAGGGCCTGATCCCCAGCGCCGGCGTCACCCTGGCCGACGGCGAGGCACTGGCCGCCGCGGCAGCCAAGGGTGAGGTCAAGCTCTCGCTGACGCTCGATCAGGAACACCTCAAGAAGCGGACCCGCAACGTCATCGCGGAGACCAAGGGCGGCAACGCCGACCGCGTCGTCGCGCTCGGCAGCCACCTCGACTCGGTGCATGAAGGACCGGGCATCAACGACAACGGCTCCGGCTCCGCCGGTCTGCTGGAGGTCGCGCTGAAGCTCGCCGACCAGATCCGCAAGTCCGGCAAGCAGCCCACCAACAAGCTGCGGTTCGCCTGGTGGTCGGCAGAGGAGGGCGGGCTGCTGGGCTCCGATCACTACGTCTCCCAGCTCGACGAGAAGCAGCGCAAGCAGATCGCGCTGTACCTCAACTTCGACATGATCGCCTCTCCGAACGCGGCCCAGTTCGTCTACGACGGCGACGACTCCGACCACACGGGGGCGGGCCCCGGCCCCAAGGGCTCCGCGCAGATCGAGCGGCTGATCAACGGCTTCCTCGACCGCAAGGGCAAGGCGCACGAGGGCACCGACTTCACCGGCCGCTCGGACTACGGCCCCTTCATCGAGGTCGGCATCCCGGCCGGTGGCACCTTCACCGGCGCCGAGGGCATCAAGACCGAGGAGCAGGCCGCGAAGTACGGGGGCACGGCGGGCACCGCGTACGACCCGAACTACCACGGCGCCGGCGACACCCTTCAGAACCTGGACCTGAAGGTCTTCGACACCAACATCGACGTCATCGCGCACGCGGTCGGCATCTACGCCCACGACCTCAGCTCGCTGGACGACCCGGCCGGCAAGTAGGCACATGCTCCCGTCGGGGGGGGGGGGGGGGGGGGGGGGCCCCCCCCCCCCCCCCCCCGCCCCCCCCCCCGGGGGGGGGGCCCCCCCCCCCGGGGCGGGGGGGCCCGGGGCA
>NZ_JACHJG010000011.1 GCF_014203545.1 Streptomyces netropsis | reverse complement strand
CCACACCCCGTGAGCGGCCCCGCACGTGAACCCCCGACCTCCCGGTTCCGTGCGGGGCCCTCCGCGTCCCTACTCCGAGCCCGGCCTCGGGGACCTGGGTGTTTTGCTCGATCGCAGCACGGGAGTCAGCACCGCTTCAACAAATGATCCCAAATCAGGGCAGCCGCTCTCTGAGGCTCTCTCGGATTTCCTCATACGAGTTGGGCTCCTGACGTCACCCCTCACATCCCGGCATGGCTGCCGCCCTCACACCACCATTGGCGCAGGCACCGGGGGTACGAAGGATCTCGCCGCCAGGTGGTCCGGCCGCTTCTCCGAGGACCCGGAGCCGACTCGCCTCGACGGGCGGCCGACGACAGCCCGGCCGCCCGCTTGCGCAAAGGTTCACGTGGCGGGCGGCCGCCCGGTTTCGACGAGGAGCGGCACAAGAGGCGCAACACCGCCGAACGGGCCATCAATCGACTGAAGCAGCACCGGGCGGTGGCCACCCGCTACGACCGACACCGTTACGCCTACCTCGGCACCGCCACTGTGGCAGCCCTCACGATCTGGCTCCGAACATGATCGACGGGCAAACTAGTCGGCGACGACCGCCGTGTTCTGGCAGGCGGTCAGCAGCCAGCGGCCATCGGCTTGCTTCGAGAGCACGTACAGCGGGGCACCCTCGCTCTCCTCGCCCGGGGCCAGGTAACGCTGACGGACCTTGACCGCCGCGACGTCGGGGCGGATGAAGAGCACGTGGACCACCTCGTAGGTGACCTTGCCGTCCCAGTTCGCCGCGGGGAGGACCTTGCGGGTGAACTCCGATATCGCGTCGAGGCCGATGAGGACCTTGCCATGAGCCGTCGTCCAGATCGCGTCCGAGTGGAAGAGGCCGAGGAACTCCTCGGGATCCTTGTTCTGCTGAGAGTGCTCGACGGTGGCGACGAGCCGGCTGATCGCTTCGATGTCTGCTGCGCGGGATGTGGATTCCGTGGTCATGTGGATCATGATCACACCTCAACCCTGATTGAGGTCAAGCGTGTGAAGCGGTAGGCGGGCCAGCCTCCGACCATGACCTGAAGGGTGCCGTCGTCCCATTTGGCGGTGCCGACCTTCGACTTGCCGACGCCATCGAGGACGATCTGCCGCCCGGTGCGACGACGACCGGCAGCCAGGTCACCGCGCAGTCGCCGTTGCAGGCGGACTTCGACGGGTTCGCGGCGCCTCTGTCGAAACGGTGGAGAGTGAAGCCGGCGCCGTTGACCACCACCGGGTTCAGGCTGCCCGCCTTGGACGCGGACAGCTGCGCCCACCGCTGCGCCTCCGGCTTCACCGTCGGCTTCACCGGACCGTTCGCCCAGTCATCCGTTTGGGGAGGCGTCGTTCGCCTTGGCGGAGCCACCGGGGAAGCCCGATCCTGCCCGGCCGACGGACTGCCGACAGCCGATGCGTCCTGGCCCGCGGCTACGGTGACCGCCGAGGAAACGGACATTGAGCCGCTCTTGCCGTGGCCGCAGGCAGTGAGCAGGAGTGCCCCGGCGGTGGCGACAGAGGCGATCGCCGCGATGCGCCTTCGAGCTGCCTTGCCCGGTCCAGCGGGTGCCGCCGGTGGTCGTGATCGATTACCCCCCTCCACCCCCTTGGTTACACCGTACATTCTGTGTACGATGTAACCAAGATCGCTGATTCGGAGGAACCGATGACCCATCAGACCGTGGCGCACGCTTTCGCAGCCTTGATGAACAGCCACGACCCCGACGCCGTGGACGGATTCGTCGCCGAGGACTACATCAACCACAACCCCTATGTGGAGGACGGCCGGGAGGCCAACCGGGCCTTCTGGACCCGCTGGTTCGCGGCGTTCCCGGACACCCGGGTGACCCTGGAAGACGTCCTGGTGTCCGGAGACCGGGTGGCCGGCCGGTTCACGTACCGCGCCACGCACCTCGGGTCGCTCCTGGGCGAGCAGCCCACGGGCCGCGAGGTGGAGATGCGGTCGCTGGACATCTGGCGGGTGGTCGACGGCATGGCCGTCGAGCACTGGGACGAGCTCAACACCATCGAGTTCTTCGGTCGGCTGGGCCTGCTCCCGCCGGTGGAGATGCCCGGCAGCCAGGCGGACGGGGCCGGTCGCTGATGGCCCCCGACGCGCAGCGGCCCGAGCCCTCCCCGTCCCAGCAGCGCCGGGACCGGGAACGCGCCGAGGCCCGGGCCACCATCCTCGCCGCCGCCCGCGACCTGGCCCGCACCGAAGGCTGGGACGCGGTGAGCATGCGGCGGCTGGCCGACCGGATCGGCTACTCCGCCAATTTCGCCTACCGCTACTTCAAAGGCCGCGACGACATCCTGCTCGCCTTCGTCCGGGACGGCTTCGCCCGCCTCGCCGACGCCATGAGCGCGGCTGGCGGCTCGCTGGAAGCCGCCACGGCGGCCTACCTCGACTTCGCGCTGGACGAGCCGGACCTCTATCAAGTGATGTACGGCCTGGGCGGAGTCCGGGTACCCGCCGCAGCGACCGAGGACGAGGGCGCCGGGGTCGGCGCCGTGATCGCCGGCATCCTCGGGGTCACCGACCCGTACGACGACCGCATCGCCCGGCTCTGGGCCACCGCGCACGGACTCGCCGCGCTGCACGCGATCGGCAAACTCCCCGTGGACCGCGCACACCTGCACAAACTGCTCTCAGCAAGCGTTGCCGACCTGACCCGTGGCACGTCGAACCCGCGAGGAGCCACGTCATGACCAACGCACCAACGATCGCCGACCGGTGGGCCGCCGCCGACATCCCGGACCAGAGTGGTCGCACGGCCATCGTCACCGGCGCCAACAGCGGGCTGGGCTACGTCACCGCACGCGAACTCGCCCGCCGCGGCGCGCGTGTCGTACTTACAGCACGGAACCCGGAGAAGGGCAGAGCGGCGCTGGGCAGACTCCGTGACGAACAGCCTGGCGCCGTTGTCGAACTACGCCCGCTGGACCTGGCCGACCTCGACTCCGTCCGAGTCTTCGCCGGTACCGTCGACACGCCGGTGGACATACTGATCAACAACGCCGGGATCATGATGCCGCCCCGGTCCTTGACCGCGCAGGGGTTCGAGTCCCAGCTAGGCACCAACCATCTGGGCCACTTCGCGCTGACCGGATTGCTGCTCGACAGACTCCGGGCCGGCCGGGATCCACGAGTGGTGACCGTCAGCTCGACCCTGCACAAGAACGGGTCCATCCGCTTCGACGACCTCAACGGCGAACGCTCCTACTCACCCCGCGCGTTCTACGCCCAGTCCAAGTTCGCCAACGTCCTGTTCGGCCTGGAACTGGACCGGCGACTGCGCGCCACCGGCAGCCCGGTGCGCAGCCTCCTCGCCCATCCCGGTTACTCGGCCACGAACCTCCAGTCCACCGGCCCGACCGGGATGCTCAACGCAATCCTCAAGGTCACCAACCGGCTCATGGCCCAGGACGTCGAGACGGGTGCCCTCAACCAGCTCTACGCGGCCGTCGAACCACGCGCCGAGGGCGGCCAGTTCATCGGACCGAACGGACGCAACGAATCCAAGGGATACCCCGCACTCGTGCAGCCGGCCGAATCCGCGAAGGACCTCGATACCGCCCGCCGCCTCTGGGACCTGTCCGAGCGGGTGACCGGAGTCCGCTACCGGTTCCCCGCCGAAGAGGAGACCGGCCCGCCGGAGACCGAAGCCTAATGGCCACTGCCCGGAAGCCTTTGAGGGCGTTCACGGTACGTGCGACTTCGTTCCTGCGTGCGTACGGGTCTCGGTTGAAGCCGCTGGGCCTACCTCCCGCACTGCCGCGGTCGCGTCGGTGGGCCCGCTGGTCGCGGCGATCGGGAATGACGTGCCGGATCTGACGTCGCCGCAGGTAACGGTGGTTGTGGCGTGAGGAGTATGCCTAATACCCCGTCGGTGCGAAGTAACGGAGGTGAGCGGGAGCTGTTCGGAGTCACGAACCCGTCCTTCGCGCGGCCTGCGCCGGGGCGCGGCAGTCAGCACGGCAGTGGCGGGCGAACAGCCTTTCATGTCACCGCACTTCATACGACACCGAACGTAGAGGGACGGATGCCTTTGTGCCGATTGCGCCGCCATGGTGCTCGCGGGCACGGCGCACAGTGGAGGATGACACGAGGATGACACCGTGAACAGTCAGGACCACGAACAGCTCCGCGCCGCCCATTACGGGGCGAGCCCGCTCGACGATCGCACGCTGTTCCTGTGCGACCTCGTGGAGGGCGCCGAGGTCATGATGGACCTGGGTCTCGCGCTGAGCCTGCGGCAGCGGCTGGACCGCGGGCGGGGTGCCGGGGCGGCGGCACACTTCCTTGAAGAACCGCGGGACACCAGCACCGTACTCGGCCTCGCAGTACCGACCCGACACGATGGCGTCTAACGACTCTGCTGGTGCAGCGGAGGCCAGGGCGGGGCCATGCGGTTGGCCAGGGTGGGGCTACGGGGACGTAGCTTCCGTCGGTAGGGTGCCGCTAACGCACAGCGCACCAACCAGTCGGTCCCCTGACGCTATTTCAGGCCGCAGCGGGCTCGGGGGCCGGTTCCTGCGGGAGGGGAGTCGGAGGCGGCTACTCACCTTCTTGGTCAGCCGCTACCGCGCTATCCCGCGTTGCGCGGCGAGAGGCGCCGTGTGATCCGGTCGAACAGCTCCGTCAGTGGCTCGCCGACGTCCCGGCCGAACTCGGTCAGCCCGTAGGTGACCTGCGGCGGCGTCGTGGGTTCGACCTCCCGCCAGACCAGGCCGTCCTGGACCAGCGCGCGCAGGGTCTGAGCGAGCATCTTCTCGCTGATGCCCTGGATGCTCTCGCGCAGCTCGTAGAACCGGAGGTCGTTGCTCCGCAAGGAGATCAACACCCAGATGCCCCACCTGCTGGTCACATGGTCGACCACATCGCGCGCGGGGCAGTCCGTGTGAAACACGTCATACCGCTGCCCCGTCTCGGCCTGTGTGTGCTGCACGCTTCCCGCCACGTGACGAGCTTACCTCAGGGTATGCCCTTACTAAAAGTTAGCCCGGCTCCTAGCGTGAAGGCCACCAAAGGGCATCTGACGAGGAGCTGAACATGATCGTGGTAACCGGGGCTACCGGGAATGTGGGCCGGCCGTTGACGCGGGCTCTGGCCGAGTCGGGCAGGCAGGTGACGGCGGTGTCACGGCACGCGGCGGCGGTGCCGGACGGCGTCCGCCACGTGGTGGCCGACCTCGCCGAACCGGGCAGCCTCAAGCCCGCGCTGGCCGGGGCGAAGGCGCTGTTCCTCCTGCTGTCCGGCGACCTGCACGCCACCGGAGCCAGCCCGGCCCTCATCATCGGCGAAGCCGCGGCCAGCGGGGTCCGCCGGGTCGTCCTGCTCTCCTCGCAGGGCGTGGCGACCAGGCCCTTCGGCCCGACGCGGATCGCAATGCGCGCACTGGAGGACGCGCTGCGGAATTCCGGCCTGGAGTGGGCCATCCTGCGGCCGGGCGGCTTCGCCTCCAACGCCCTATGGTGGGCCGAGTCCATCCGCGCGCGGCAGGTCGCCGCCGCGCCCTTCGGCGACGTCGGTGTGCCGGTCATCGACCCGGCGGACATCGCCGAGGTCGCGGCAGCCTGCCTGCTGGATGACCGGCACACCGGCGGCGTGTACGAGCTGACCGGCCCGGAAGTGATCACTCCGCGCCAGCAGGTGGAGGCCATCGCCGCCGCGCTGGGCTCGCCCGTGCGGTTTCACGACCTCACCCACGACGAGGCCAAGACCGCCATGAACCAGAGCATGCCGGCGGAGCTCGCCGAGGACACCCTGGCCATCCTCGGCTCCCCGAGCCCTGCCGAGCTGCGCCTCAGCCCCGACGTCGAGCGGGCCCTCGGCCACGCCCCGCGTCCGTTCGCCGACTGGGCCGCCCGCAATATCGCCGCGTTCCGCTGAGACCGGTCAGCGCCGCTGGAACTGCTCGGCGTGCTCGCCAGTCCACTGCTGACAGTCGCGAACCTGATCCGGAGCTGACGCATTAAGGGGTTACCTGAGGTGGTGGGGCCCTCTAATGCGGCGGAGACGCAGCGCGCTACGGCCCGCAGGTGGTTCGGTGTTCATGGCCCGAGTGATCGCGCGGGCCATGGAGATCACGGCGGGGATGTGCGCGGAGGGGTGGATCTGCTCAGAGGGGGTGACGACCAAGATGGCAGCGATGACGGCCCGGTGCCGGTCATGGACGGGGGCGGAGACGCAGGTCAAGAAGGTGTCCCATTGGAGGCGTGAGTACACCGCGATCTATCGCGTCGGATGGCCGCAAGCCGGGACCGCAGCTCCTCGGCCGTTCCCATCAAATCGTCCTCGCCGACCGACCGGTCAGAGTCAAGGAAGTCCTCTTGCACCTGGGGGGGGCGCGAAGGCCGGCAGGATGAGCCCGGGAGCGGTGGCATGCAGCGGCATCCGGCCACCGACCCGGTACATCACACGCGGGGCATCGAGCACGGAGATCCGCTCGATGAGGACGCATTCCATGCCTTCGCTCCCTGCTGCGCACCGGGGCGAGCGGTACCGGCGACGGGACCAGCCTCGTCACCCAGCGACGCTACGACCCCGATTACCAGCAGCGGTGGTACTTCCAGTACACCGGCTACAGCGACAGCCTGGCCCGCCTCATCGACCTCCGCAGCAACACGTGCATGGGCGCCCGTGCCGGCGACCATGCCCGCCCGGGAGACCCATCAGTGATCTTCCGCTGCGAAGACCCCCGGACCAACAACGACAACACCACACCTTCGCGACCTGGTCGCCGTGCTGGACGCAGCGTGGAAGCAGATGGTCGAGCGGCTGAAGGAGGCTGGCGCCGACGCGAAGATCAGCATCGAGGTACAGCCCAACGGGCGGGCGAAGCTGAACGTGGAGAAGCTCCACGCGCTGGGTGAACCGAAGTCGCTTGCCTGGCTGCGCAAACGGGTCGAGAAGATGCTCCCGAAGATCGACCTGCCGGACCTGCTGTTCGAGGTGCACTCCTGGACGGGATTCCTGAACGCCTTCGTGCACCTGGGCGACGGGAAGACCCGCATGAACGACCTGACCACCTCGGTCGTGGCGCTCTTGGTGAGCGCGGCGTGCAACATCGGGATGACCCCGGTCATCAACCCGAAGATCGAGGCGCTCACCCGCTCCCGCCTGGTCCACGTCGACCAGTACTGCCTGCGCGCCGACACCATCGCCGCGGCCAACGCGGCGCTGATCGAGGCCCAGGGGAAGGTGCCGATCGTCCAGCACTGGGGCAAGGGCATGCTCGCCTCCGTCGACGGCCTGCGCTTGGTCGTGCCGGTCCGCACGATCGACGCCGCGCCGAGCCCCAAGTACTTCGCGAAGAAGAAGGGCATCACCTGGCTCAACGCGATCAATGACCAGGTCATCGGGATCGGGCAGATGGTGCCCGGCACCCCGCGCGACTCCCTGTTTCATCCTGGACGCGCTGCTGAACCTGGACGACGGGGTGAAGCCGGAGATGGTCGCCACCGACAACGCCTCCTACTCCGACATGGTCTTCGGCATCTTCAAGATGCTCGGCTACCGGTTCTCCCCGCGGTTCAAGGACCTTGAAGACCAGCGGTTCTGGAAGGCCCAGATGCCCGGCGGTGAGGCCCTGGGCGGCTACGGGCCGCTGGAGGCGATCGCGCGCAACAAGGTGAACGTGAAGAAGGTGCTCACCGCCTGGCCGGACATGCTGCGGGTGGCCGGCTCCCTGGTCACCAACCCGCGCCCGCTCCCTCGCCATCGCCTGGTGGGCGGGCGCGCTCGCCCTGTCCGGCCTCGTCGCGTCAAGCCGGGTCTACCTCGGCGTCCACCGGGCCACCGACGTCACCGCCGGCTTCGCCCTCGGCGCCGCGTCCGCCCTCACCCTCATCACCGCCGACCTCGGTCACCGGATGTGGACCCGGCGGCACCACGCCGGCGGGGCCAACGGCTCTTAGACCACGTCGAAGTTGGCCATCATGGCCATGTCCTCGTGTTCGAGGTTGTGGCAGTGCAGCATGTAGCGGCCCCGGTAGCCGTCGAACCGGACGAGGACTTCCACGACCTCGTACGGGCGCACGTCAACGGTGTCCTTCCACCCGGCGTCGCAGGGATCCGGCGTCCTGTTCCCGCGGGCGACGACCTGGAACTGGGCCAGGTGCAGGTGGACGGGATGGTGGAAGTCGCTGCTGAACCGCCAGCGTTCCACGCTGCCCAGCCGCGGGGCGGCCCACACCTTCGAGGTGCTGAACGGCTTCCCGTTGATGGTCCACATCTGCCGCTCCTCACCGTCGCCCGTACGGCGGAAGTCGAAGGAGCGCACCGGCATCGCCCGGGTCGCGGTGAGCTTGTCGAAGGCGGACAGGCGGGCGGGTACCCGGCTGTCGTCCTTCTCGGCGCGCACGATGTGGAAGCGCATTACCTGGCGCATCCTGCCGTCGGCCGCCGTGTTGACCAGGGTGATGCGGGTGCCGACCGGATGCTCGGAGAAGTCGATGACGACGTCGAGGCGTTCGGCGGGCGCCATCGCGAGGGTGGCCAGGCGCTGGGGCGCGGCCAGCAGGCCGCCGTCACTGCCGATCTGGATGAACGGCGGGTGTGCGCCGTCCTCGGTGTCCAGGCGCAGCTGGTAGCGGCGGGCGTTGGAGGCGTTGAGCAACCGTAGCCGGTAGCGGGTGTTGGAGACTTCCAGTTCGGGCCAGGGTGCGCCGTTGACGAGCTGGACGTCGCCGAGTACCCCGTCCATGTAGGCGTCCTCGACGCCGGGCCGCCGGGTGCAGGTGGGGTCCAGGGCCGGGTAGCGGAAGGAGCCGTCCGCTTCGAAGGAGCGGTCGGCGAGCATCAGCGGGATGTCTCGGTCGCCGCCGGGCAGGGGGAGTCGGTCGTCCTCCTCGTCGCGGACGATGAAGATGCCGGCCAGACCGCGCCAGACCTGAGGGGCGGAGAAGTCCATCCGGTGGTCGTGGTACCAGAGCGTCGCGGCCCGCTGCGGCAGCGGGTAGTCGTAGGTGCGCACCGCCGTGGTGGTGTCGCCCTGCATCCGCTCAGCGCCCATCGAGTGAGCCCCCGGCGGTGCGGCGGCCGCGTCGTAGCGGTTCTGGCCGGGGGCGCAGCGTGTGGGCAGCACGAGGTCGGTGGGGTATCCGTCGGATTGGGGCGGGGTGACGCCTCCGTGGAGGTGCATCGCGGTCGGTACGGTGAGCATGTTCCGTACGCCTACCACCGTGCGCCTTCCGGAGCGGGTGGTGAAGGTCGGGCCGGGGAAGATCCCGTTGTAACCCCAGACCGTGGTCTTGCGGCCGGGCAGGATCTCTACCTGGCCCTCCCGCTGGTCGAGTTCGTAGAAGTCCGCGCCCGCCTCCGTACGGGCCGGTCGTGCCGCCGGCGGCACCGGCAGCGGCACCCGGAACGGTTCGGGCACAGGACCCACCGTGCGCAGGATCCGTCCGGTGGAGGGCGGCGCGAGGCGGGAGTAGCCGGCCGCCCCCAGGGTGATGGCCGCACTCGCACCGGCGGTCAGTCCCAGAAACCCCCGGCGGCTCAGCCTGCCCGTACGCCGCGGGCTCACCGCGCCCCGCCCGCGACGTGAGCAGTCGGCCGGTAGGTGTGGGCCCAGCACGTCAGGGCCGTCGCGCAGCCGAAGACGGCCATGCCGAGCGGCATGTGCCCGGCCAGGACGCGCGCCTCGCCCAGCCCCTGCTGCACGGAGACGAGCACGACCAGCAGGGCGCTCGCCGCGGCCGGCCAGCCCGGCCCTCGCAACAGCCGCCACACCAGCACGGCCGCCGCCGTCTGCACGACGGTGAGCGCGCCCAGTGCGGCGGCGTTCGCCGCGTGCCAGGCCAGCAGATCGAGGTCGCCGGTGACGAACAGGCCCGCGAGGGCCGCCTGTACGAGGGTGTCCAGAAGCACCAGCACCGCGCTGGCCCGCAGCAGGCGCAGCGGCCAACGCCGCCGGGGCGGGGGCTCGGGCGGAGCCGCCGGAGCAGGGGCGGGTATGAGCTCGGGGACAGCATGGGGCATGACTGAACTCCCTGTATTCCTGGCCTGGTCGTCTCGGGGACCGCTCAGCGGCGCGGGCTATCGGAGCCCGGCGGGGTGCGTGCGCTCGTACTCCGCGAAACCGTCGGCGACGCCCAGGAAGATCTCACCGAAGGACAGGTAGCCCTCGGCGATGAGCGGGGTGTCGCGCAGCGCCTCGACCAGGAAGTAGTAGGCGCCGAGGTCCTCGGTCTCCAGCACGGCGAAGTCGGAGAAGCGGCCGTGGAACGCCTCGGCGTCGAAGAAGCGGGCCGAGACCCGGTCCGCGTACGCGGCGAACACGGGCTCGATGTGCTCGGCGCGCATCGCGCCCCGCTCCGGGCGCGACAGCGCCAGCCAGCGCGGGGCGAACGTGTAGGTCAAGACGATGCCGTACTTCATGGGTCCCCCCGGATCACAGCCGCGAGCTATTGCTAACGGTGTTAACTTTCGAGGGGTCAGCTAAAGTTACAGGTGTTCACTTTGTCAAGCGGGTCCACGCCCCGGACCCCGAGAAGGCACACACCGAAAGGCCACCGTGACCAGCACAGGCAATCCCTCCCCGAGCCGTCGGCACCGGGTCCGCGAGGACGCGCTGGAGGAGATCCTGCGCACCGCCCGCCACCTGCTCGTCGAACAGGGCCCGGCCGCCATCACCCTGCGGGCCATCGCCCGCGAGATGGGTATGAGTGCGCCCGGCCTGTACCGCTACCACCCCAGCCACCGCGACCTGATCCAGGCCTTGACGTCCCACCTGTACGAGGAGCTCGCCACTGCCCTGGCCACCGCACGCGACCAGGAACCCGCCTCCGAACCAGGGAGGAGACTGCGGGCGGTGAGCCGGGAACTCCGCCGCTGGGCGCTGAGCCATCCCCGCGAGTTCGGCCTGCTGTTCACCAAGCCGCTCACGGACGCCGACACCGCCCCCGGAACCGCCGCCCACGATCCCAGCTGGCGTTTCGGCGGCATCATCCTGGACCTGATGGTCCAGCTATGGCACCGCGGCGGAATCCAGCCGCCCACCACACTCGACAACACCTGGATCACCCAGCTCGAAGAAGTACGCGAACACCTGGCCGGCGAGCCGGTCCCCCTGGAGGTGATCTACGTCTTCGTTGCCTGCTGGACCCGGCTCTACGGGACCGTCGCCGTCGAGGTCTTCGGCCACCTCGACTTCGCCCTCACCGACCCGGACCCCCTCTTCGAACACACCCTCACCGACATCCTGACCGCCCTCGGCGCCCCCACAGACTGAACGCCTGCCGGAGTACTCACCCCTCTAGGCCGTTTCCTCTGGTCAGCACACTGAGCACCGGTTCGAGGAACAGCGGGAGTGGCCCCCACCAGGTCCTCGGCCACCTCTCCTCGGCCGCGGTCGCGGACAGGGGCCAGGAGAGCGTGACCCGGCAATGGATCTTGTCGATCACCCGGCCGCCGGGAAGTTCGGGGATCTGGCCATCGGGAGTGCCGGCCGGGTGGACGGCGATGCGCGGGCCGGGTCCATCACGGTGTTCCCGGTCCCAGGTACGCAGGTGGTCGGCGATCATCTCGGCGAAGGCGGGGCCATCCGGGCCAAAGGCATGGACTCCGTATTCGAAGGCCGTCTCATCGGCGGTGACACGGGGGTGATGTAGGCGAAGTTGGGGCCGTCCACGCTGGCCATCGAGAACCGCTTGTTGTACGGGGAGACCAGGCCGGTGTCGAGGTCCGGGTCCACGGCCATGGTGCAGAATCCCGGCAGCACGGTGGCCATGTACATCTGGAGCGTGTCCACGGGCACCCCTCGCTTGACGGTCACTCCCGTCCAGGATTCGGTCCGTGGGCTGCGTACCGCGTTGGCCAGCATGCTCGGCTCGGGGGGGGGAAGTCCGTCATCGAACCGCAGGACGATTTCTTCGGTACCGTTGACCAACAGCAGTTGGGCATCGCGCTCTCCGGCGCCCTGCATGGACACGAATCCGCAGATCCGCGCCGAGATACTGACCAGGCGATCGCCCGAGGGCGCGTCCACGGTAGCCACCCGCGTCGCCGGGGCCATCCGCGGGGCTGGCGGCCGTTCCGGCGGCTGCGGATCAACATCACTGCTGATGAGCTGACGAACGTCGCTCACCCGGTTCAGCGAGACGAGGTACGGGATATGGGAAGCCCCGATGCCACCCTGATTGTGGCCGCTACGGTGACGGGAGGGCACGTCGAGGGCCAGCAGGACATGGTGCGGCGCAGGCGCTTTCTTACCGGGACAGTTGGCATTGGCGCGGTCGTAGCCGCTGGCAGCCCGGCCGCCGCTCACGGGCGAGGACCTGCGGCTGACCCGCGCAGCATGCTCGAAGCCGCACTGTTCCAGCCCCCGGTCGTGAGCCCTGTGCCGCTTGAACAGCTCACCCGCGCGCTGCGCCGGGCGCGCGAGGACTTCCGGCAGGTCCGCTACACCCGCCTCGCATCCGACCTGCCGGTGCTCCTGGCGGCCGTGGACGCGACCCGCGAGGCCCTGGACGGCCACCCGCGGGAACGCGCCTGCGCCGTGGCAGCGGGCGCCTACAGCCTGGCGGGTGAGCTGGCGATCAAGCTGCGCTCCGAAGAATCGTGGGTAGCCGCCGACCGGGCCCTGACCGCTGCCCGAGCGTCCGGGCTGCCCGCGCCGCTGGGGGAAGCCGCTCGTGTTCTGTCAGTGGCCATGCGGCATGCCGGCCGTCACCAGCAAGCCGTGGGCCTGCTCACCCGCACCAGCCGCGAGCTTGCCGATGACCACGCCCCGGAGGCGCAGGCTGTACGCGCAGCGATGCTCCTCACCTGCGGCTACACGGCAGCGCACTACGGGGACCGCACGGCCGCGCTCGACATGCTCGGCGAGGCGGAGAGCATCGGCCAGCAGATCCCGTACGGGCCCGGACTGGACCAGGTGACTGTGCAGGCCACATCCGAGCAGTGCGACAGCTTCCGGATGAGCGTCTTCAACAAGCTCGGCACCCCTGACGAAGGCGTCGCGGTGCTGCGGCGCATCCGTCCCGGGGTTTTCCCGACCGCTGAGCGGCGCGCGCGCTTTCACACGGACGCCGCCCGGATGTGGCACCAGCTCGACGACCCCCGGCGCACCTGGGCCGAGCTGCGGGCGATCGAGCACGAAGCGCCGGAGGAGGCCCGTCGGCCATCCGTGCGAGCGCTCACGACGGATCTGATGTGCTCGTCTGTCAGCCTTCCAGGTCCGGGAGTTCGCGGTACGCACGGGGGCGGTCCACAGCTGAAGTCACCTCCACAGGGGCGATACGTCGGCGGCCGCGCCAGGGCCGGCGGCAGCCCGAGCCTCTGTTGGAGGTGGCACCTCCCGGCGGAGGAGGTATTGAAGACGTCCGCCCACAGCGTCTGAGTGAGCCGTACAGCAACGCGGGGCGGCCGCACCACACCGGTCTTCCCGCTCCACCGAAGACCGTCCTCCCTCCATGGCTGCCCAACGAAGCGAGCCCGAGCAGCACCTGCTCGGGCTCTTTCGCCATGCCGATCGACAAGGAGAACAGTGACCAGTTCGCGTACCCCCGGGGGAGCCGGCCGACAGCGGTCTCGATCGGGCCTTGAAGGGCGTCACGGAGGCGCTTGCGAAGACCGACGTCAAGGCCGGGGGGGCTGTTCGCCCTCGACGGGGGCTTGACCGCCCTGCTCCGCAGCGCCTTGTCCGAGGGCCCGCTGCCGCGCGTCGCGGTCGGCCTGGCCTCTGGATTCCTCGCGATCTCGTTGGCGTTCATCGTGCTTGCGGTGCTGCCGCGGCTCGGCGATGAGGGAACATCGTTCCCGACCTGGGCGTAGATGAGCCCGGAGGAGATTCGTCAGGCCGCCCAGGAGGAAACCCGCCCGCACCAGGTGGCGATCTTGTGCAGGATCGCCAGGCTCAAGTACCGGCGCTTCATCGTGACGTCCATCGCCACGGGACTTGGCGCGCTGCTCCTCCTCGCGGCGAATCACCTCGCCGCCCTCCGATGAAGGCGACTCCCGCCTGCCCATGCGGCGGTAGACCAGGGGGCACGCTCTCGTTCCCGGCGGCCTGCCGCTGCCGCGTCTCCCAGAGGGAATTCCACGACCAGCTCGTCACTTCCTGTCGTGGACCTGCGCCGCGACCCGGCCGACGGCGTGCTCGACCACGTCGAGAAGGCGCTCCAGGTTCGGCTGGTCCGGGACACGGTGGTGTGCAAGCACCGTTCGGTCGGTGCGCGCACCGAGCACGGCATGTGGGTGCGAGTCAAGCGGCGCCCGTCTGGCAGGATCGACGGTCAGGGCTGGAGCGGCATCGCGGCGCCCCAGTGACACGGCAGATGTGCGTGGCGGGAGGAAGGCGGCGCGGTGATGTGGCGTGCGGACGAGGCGGAGCTGGTCGCGGCCGTCCCTTGTACGTTCCGGTGACCGGCTGGCGGGCGACCCTGAGCTGCCGGGCTCGTGTGGACGACGTAGAACGCTGCGCTGGACGCGCTGGCCTCGCAGCGCACGACGCGTCTCGCCACGCCGGATTCCGAGCAGAGTGATTGAGTTTGACACACCATTCGACGTCGGACGTTACAGATGCAAGTTAGCCGCCGCCTAGCGCATAGTCGACGAGCGCGGCTAAGTGGCGACGGTGCTCGGTGGCCGGCAGCGCGTTCAGTGCAGTAAGGGCGCGACCCACATACTCGTCGCGCAACTCCCGAGCACGCAGTACGGCACCGCTGTCCCGCACCAGAGCACGCACTTCGTCCCAGCGCATGTCGCCCGAGGCCAACCGGGTCCGGTCCAGAGGATTCGCTGAGTCGACGGCGAGCATCAGGGGGAGCGCGGGACGAAGGTTGCGCAGGTCACTGTCGACCGGCTTGGCCGCGCTAATCGGTCCAGGTTCATAGGGCAGCAGGTCGTCGCCGATCTGGAAGGCGATGCCGAGCGCCTCCCCGAACTTCCCCAGTGCTGCCACCTCCTGCGGGCAACCGCCGACCAGCACCGCTCCGATCTGGCACGCGCCGCTCATGAGCGCGGCGGTCTTCAGCCGCACCATCTCCACGTAGGCGGTGGTGCCGCTGGCACCACCGAACGGCAGTCCCTGCCCACACCCGCTCAGCATCAGCTCCATGGCAACACCGGCACTCAGGTCGCGCCCACTGTCACCGACGATGCGGACAGCCTCCACGACCGCCTCCGCCGTGGCTCCGTGCTGGTGGCAGACGGCCAGCGACTGAACCAGGGCGAAGAACAGGGCGTCACCGCCCAGGACTGCGTGCGCCGTGCCGAACCGACTGGGTACGGACGCCCGGCCACGCCGCATTGCGTCACCGTCGATCACATCGTCATGTGCCAGGCTGGCGACATGGGCGAGTTCGATGCCAACTGCCACCGGCAGCAGCTGCCCACGTGGTAGCACCTGCTCACGGGGGCCGCTTACCGTTGCGGCCGACTGCAACACGAGTACGGGCCGCAGTAGTTTGCCCCGCGGAGACAGCCCCCATCGGTGCACAGGGGCCAGCGGATCCCGCTCGCAGGAGGACAGCCACCGCTCAATCTCGGTGCTGATCAGGTCTTGCATGTCCCCGAGACCGGGGATTGTGTCGCGCGTCATCGGGAACAGTTCCCTCTCCGTCGTGGGATCTGCTCTGCAGTGCGCCTTCGCAGCGGCTTCGCGTCGTCCGCCTCACTATTCTGCACGCCAGCCCAACGGCCGTGCGGGTCACGGGCTTACGTATCACCCGTTTGTGCGTCGGCGTGGTCCTTGCTCGTCGCGCCCGGCCCAACTCACATCGCACCGAGGACAGTTAACCTTCCGGTCCAGTGAGGCTCCGAACGAAGATTTGACCGTGACGCCAACCATGACTGTCTCGTTGTCGTGACCATGGGGCCTTCTGAAACCTCCTCCACGCCGGACGCTTCCCCCGATGCCGATGGCATGACGGTGGTCATTTCCCTGCCTCGGCAACTCTTCTCCATCGCGTCCGTGCACCCTCGGAGCTCGTGGCTGCGCACGATGCATGACCAGTGGCTTGATGAGCAGTTCACCGCCTCCGGCATTTCAGGAGGCATCAACGTGGTGCGCAAATGCGACGCCGTCAGCCTGTTTTTGCACGGCATGCCGCACGCGCCTGCGGACAGGGTGCTGGAGGCGGCCCTGATGGCGTCGATGGCCTTCGCGATCGACGACCTTTTCGAGACCGGGCCGCAAGTCGAACTGAACTCATATCTCGCGGTGGCACATGCAGACGGTGCCGCCATCGACCGGAATGCGGACCTCGTGATCTTCGCCCGGGCGATGGAGCGGGCGCGGCAGGCCATCGGGCCACGGCTGTACGCCCGCACGCTCAAGAGCCTTGAGAAGTGGGCGAACAGCACCGCGACCGCGAATGCGGCAGTGTCCAGCTGGGACGGCATCGACGACTATCTCAAGCGCCGATGGGTCGACGCCGGCTTCGGCGGCGTGCGTGTGGTCGTGGAGTACTGCGCAGGTGTCGACCTCACCGACCTGGAGGAGTCGTCGCTTCTGGACGACCTTCACACCGCTTGCTTCGAGCACTCCGTACTCGTCAACGATCTGTTCTCCTACCGCAAGGAGAAGCAGGCCGGGTACGGCATGAACGCGGTAAGCGTGCTCACGGACACGGAAGGCATGACACTGCAATCCGCGGTCGATACCGTGTGCAGCCGGATCGCAGCCGCTGAGGAAGCCTTCGCCGAGCAAGTCCGCCTCTTCACCCATAACGACCCCAACGCACACGCCGACATCGCCAGGTACGTACACGGGTGGCGGGACGCACTGGCTGGAAACATCGCCTGGGCCCTCACCAGCCCCCGCTTCAACGGACACCGGCTTCCCCTGAACAGCTCACTCCCCACCCACATGGTGCTGCATCCCTCCCACACCACCTACCGCTACCCGTGAAGGTGATGGATGTCCATCACGCCTTCCGCCGGCGTATGGTGCTGCGCGGCGTCAGCCTGGAACTCGGCACGGGGATGGTGGCCGGTGTCGTCGGCGAGAACGGCGCCGGCAAGACCACCCTCCTGAGAATTCTCTCGGGCGAATTACGGGCCGACCATGGCGTGGTCCACCACCGCGGCCGCATCGGGTACTGCCCGCAGGACGTGGTGCTCAACAACTCCCTCACCGTCCGCCAGCACCTGGCCTTCTTCAAGGTCGCCTTCGCACTCGCGGACCTGCGGCGAGCCGAGGAGATCATGGAGACGCTGAGCCTCTCTCAGTACCTCGACGAACGCGCCGGTGTGCTCAGCGGCGGCACCAGACAGAAATTGAACCTCACCCTGGCTCTCATGCATGATCCGCAGGTCCTGCTGTTGGACGAGCCCTACCAGGGCTTCGACTGGGACACCTATCAGCGGTTCTGGGACCTTGCCTCCCACCTGCGGGATGCCGGGCGCTCCGTCTTGGTGGTCTCCCACCTCGCCCACGACGCCGAGCGCCTCGACGAAGTATGGCAGTTGAGTCAGGGCGTGCTGCGGCCGCGGACCGCGCTGCCGTCATGAGGCTTCACCTCAGGTGGTTCACCACGGCCACCCGCTACGCGCTGGTCGAACACGGCCACAACCGGTTGGCCATGGTGCTGATCGCCCTCTACGTCCCCGCATGGGTCACCCTTGCCCACCTGTCCGTCTCCCCAGCGCCCGTCCGCTTCAGACTGTGGGAAACGGGACAGCTTCTGGTGCATCGCGGCAACGACCTCACCCAGATCTCCGGCGCCCTCAACGCCGTCTGCCTGATCACGGGCTTCATGATGTTCGCCGCTACATTCGCCAGCGGCACATTCGACCGCCGCCTAGCTATGGCTGGCTACTCCCGTACCTACCTCGCCTTGGCCAAGCTGGCCTCCCTGGCAATCGCCGCTGCTGGCGTGGCCTCCTACGCCACAGCCGCCATCCGCGCCACCACGACACTCCAGCAACCACTTCTGGTCGCCGCCGCGCTGTTCTGCGCCGCCATGACCTATGGCGCCCTCGGGGTCACACTCGCCTCCCTGCTGGACCGGGAAGTGGAAGGTATGTTCGCCATCGCGATGATCAGCGTCGTCGACATCGTCTTGCAGAACCCCGTCATCAGCTCCAATTCCGGGAACTCCATCGTGCTTTACCTGCCTGCCTTCGGCGCCGTACAAGCAGCGTCGGCCGGCGCGTTCTCCACGACCGCCCCACTACACTGCCTCGGTGTCCAGTTCCTGTGGTTCACCGCAGCCGCGCTGATGGCACTCTTCGCCTTCCACCGACGCACCCGCAACGCCCTGCCCCCGACAGCAGTCGCTGACGTCCCTACCTCATAGCTGCGACGATTGATGCCTTGGGCGGGGACAGCCAGGGCTTTGGTCCCTTGCTTGCCGCAGTGGAAGTCGTCCACACCGGCTCTCTCGTGATCGACGACGTACAGGATGGGGCCTTGCTCAGTCGCGGCGGCGCATGTACGGTTCGGCCTGCCCTGGCCGGCAACGCCGTTGCGGCAGCCTATTTTCGCGTTCGACCGGGTGCCTCGGCTGGTGCGCCGATGAATGCGCACACGCAGGCAGTAATGCAGCGGTCCTGGATAAGGATGCTGCGGACCGCGCTCGAGGACCTGCGCGCGGACTCGGTGAAGTCTCCGGCTGCGATCTGGGGCGCTGCGCTGCACCGGTGGCAAGCTGTCCTGTGTCGTCTTGTCCAACTGCAAGCTCTACTACGCCACCTTCCACCGGGCCCGCGCGGCAGGGCCGGTGATCGTCTCGAAGTGCTCCCTGGCAGAGGCTTCGTTCGCCCTCTGCGATCTGTCCGGGGCCTGTTCCGACGGTTGCGGCTTGCGGCGCACCGAGTTCGAGGCCGGGCACGCCTGAAGAGAATGAATCCGGCGCATCCATAGTGCCGACGCTTGAGCACCTTGATCCGGTTCCCATGCCCTTCGACGGCCCCGGAGCTGCAGGCCACGGCGAGCCCGGCGGTGGCAGCGGCGAGGCCCTCGCCCGTAGCGGCGCCACCCATAGCGGCCGACGAGCTGCTCCGCTTTGCTCAGCGAACACCCTCACACAGGCGCAGAAGAACCGTCTGCCCTCAAGGTCGATCTCGTCCTCCTAGCCGCCGGCCACGGTGCCGACGAGCCTTCGTACTCACCGGCTACTCCCCTCCTTTGGGATGCAGTGGCTGCCACCCACGCTATCGGGGTCGGACGGTGAATGAGGTGTTGTCGCGTCACCGTGAAACGGCGCTCTTCGACGTGAAGTAGCCGGCTTGACTAGTCGGAGCTCCATGACACGACTGCGTACCCGTCGGCGCCGCTCTTGCCGTCGTTCCGCTCGTTGCCTCCGGGGCCGCCCGCGCCACCGTTGCCCGCGTTCTTCCTCACGGGCCCTGGTAGGCCGGGGCTGTAGCCGCGCGCGCCAGCATCACCGGCGGCAAGGTTGTGGGCGTTGCCGCCGTTCCGGCCTTCCGCGCCCCTCCCCTGCGAGCGAAGCCCCCTCGGAGCACCGCACCAGTGCTTGCCGCCTCCGCCGCCGTGACCGCCGATCGTGCCAGGCCTGTCTCCGTAGCCTTCCGCGCCACCGCGACCGCCGTAGGTGCGACCGCCTCCGCTGCCCCCGCTTCCCCCGGGCCGGGCTCCGACACCGTTCTGGAAGCCGCCGCCCCCGCCGCCTCCGCCCCCGCCGCCCGCGTATCCGAGCGGGCTGGCATCCGGAGTGAAGATCGCCGAGTCTCCGCCGCCTCCTCCGCCACCGGCGCCGCCGCCATCGTTCTGGTTGCCCGGGGAGCCCTGGGTACCCCCGTAGCCCGCCGAACCGCCCGTTCCCCTCTCCTGGCGACCCTGGTGCCCCTTGGGGCCGCCTCCACTACCGCCTCCGACCCGTACACCGATCGTCGACCCCGATGACATGCCCGTGACGGTGCACTGCACGATGGCCCCGCCGCCACCGCCGCCACCGCCGCCACCGGTGCCGTAGAGCTCGGCGTACCAGCCTCCGCCCCCTCCGCCGCCTCCGCCACCGATCAGGAAGAAGCTGAACCCGGTCACGCCAGCCGGCAGCTTGAGCTCGTAGTAGCCCGGCGTTTCATAGATCTGAGAGGCGGCCTGCGCCGGCGTGGCGTCGAGCCCACCGACCAGCAGAGTCGCCGCGATCACCGCTGCGGCTCTCCGCTTCCGCGACTTCGTCATGATGCCCCCATCCGTGGGTGTCACGTGGGGCCTCAGGGTCACCCCTACCCTGCGCTGAACTGACGAAGTTCAAGCCATTTCACACGAACGGGCTTCCCGTCGAAAACCCGTAGCAGCCCGCGAAGTCAGACGCGGCCTCGCCGTGCTCAGTACGTCGCCAAGGTGGCGCGACCTTCAGCTGCCTGGGGCAGGCTCTGGTCTCTGAGCTGGCTGGCATGCAGAGCGCGGAAGGCTTGCGCTGCGGAAGTGCGGGTCAGCCGTGTCCTGTCGGGCTCGATACCTGACGCCGCAGGGTCAGGTACGGGGCTAGGCACTGTTTCTCGGATCATGTTCGGAGCCAGATGGCGAGGGCTGTGAGTGTGACGGTGCCGAGGTAGGTGTAGGCGCGTTTTTCGTAGCGGGTGGCGACGGCGCGGAAGCCTTTGAGGCGGTTGATGGCGCGTTCGACGGTGTTGCGTTTCCTGTAGGCCTCGCGGTCGAAGCCGGTGGGCCGGCCGCCTCGGGAGCCTCGGTTCTGCCGGTGTCTTTTCTGGTCGGGGCGTTCGGGGATGGTGTGCGGGATGCCGCGTCGTCGCAGGTAGCCGCGGTTCTTCCGGGACGTGTAGGCCTTGTCCGCCAGGACATGGTCGGGGCGGGTGCGAGGCCTTCCGACTCCATTGCGGGGCACCGCGACTTGGCCGAGGACGCGCTCGAGTTGGGTCCGTCGCCGTGGTGCCCGGGTGTCAAGACGAGAGCGAGGGGCCGGCACCGTCCGCCGGCCGCGAGGTGGATTTTGGTGGTGAAGCCGCCACGGGAACGTCCCAGACACTCACCGATCGGACCACCTCCTCCAGCTGGACAGCCAGTTTCCGCAACACCGGATCGACCTGGTTCGTCCCCCGGGCGGCCCCCCTTTTTTCAGGAGCTGCGGCGGGTGGTGCTTTCCTCGCGCCGGCGGCGTGCTGGTGAGCCCGCACCACGGTGGAGTCCACCGACACGTCCCAGTCGATCGAGCCCATCGCGCCCTCGGCAGCCTGGATTCGCGAGAGCAGCATCCTCCACGTTCCACCGGCTGACCAGTGGCGATGCCGCTTGTAGACGGTCTCCCAGGGCCCGAACCGTTCCGGCAGGTCCCGCCACTGCACGATCGTCCGCACCCGGTACAGCACCCTGTCGATCACCCGGCGGTGATCACTCCACCGGCCCCCACGCACACCACCAGGAGGTAAGAACGACTCCAGTCGGTACCACTCCGCATTCGTCAGATCCCCACGGCCCATACAACAAACCTGACCCCAACACCCCACCCACGTCAGGAGATCCGAGAAACCTGGCCTAATTCAACGCTGCGTAGTCAGCACCAAGTCAGCACGGGAGGGGTGACCAGGGGTGCTGACGTGGGATTTTAGTCAGCACCAAGTCAGCACGGGAGTCAGCACCCGAGTGCCAGATCATCCCAATCGCGACATTATTCCGCGCCGAATTCCTAAATCGAGTTGAGTGATCTACAGGGCCCGCAGAGCCCCTCATGGGCGCTGCCCTCACACCCCGCCCACGAAGTATGGTCCCCCACCACATAGGCCCCTGACCTGCATCTTCCTACGGTATGGCGACGCGATGGCGCGCCCCTCACCCACCCGGAAGTGATGACCATGGCCAGCCCCTCCCCACGCACACCAACTCCCAACTCGCTCCCCAGAATCGTCGTCGCGAGCCTCATCGGGACCACTATCGAGTGGTACGACTTCTTCCTCTACGGTTCCGCCGCCGCTCTCGTCTTCAACAAGCTCTTCTTCCCCGACTCCGATCCTCTGGTCGGGACGTTGCTGTCGTTCCTGACCTACGCCGTCGGGTTCGCCGCGCGGCCGGTCGGGGCGTTGGTGTTCGGGCATTTCGGTGACCGGCTGGGGCGTAAGCGGCTGTTGGTGGTGAGTCTGCTGATGATGGGGAGTGCCACCTGCGCCATAGGGGTACTGCCGACTCATGCCACGGTCGGGGCCCTCGCGCCCGTGCTGCTCACCGTTCTCCGGCTCGTGCAGGGTTTTGCGCTCGGGGGCGAGTGGGGTGGTGCGGTACTGCTCGTGTCCGAGCACGGGGACGCGCGGCGGCGGGGGTTCTGGGCTGCGTGGCCGCAGACCGGGGCGCCGGCCGGGCAGTTGCTGGCCACGGGGGTGCTGTCCGCGCTGACAGCCTTGTTGTCGGACGAGGCGTTCCTGTCGTGGGGATGGCGGGTGCCGTTCCTGTTGTCGGGGCTGCTGGTGATGGTGGGGCTGTGGATCCGGCTGTCCGTCGACGAGTCCCCCGTGTTCAAGGCGGCGCTCGCCCGGGCGGAAGCGAACGAGAAGCAGGGGGACGTCGCCGAGCGGATGCCGCTCGTGGCCGTCATGCGTGACCAGTGGCGGGACGTCCTGATCGCCATGGGTGCGCGGATGGCGGAGAACATCAGTTACTACGTCATCACCGCCTTCATCCTCGTGTACGCGACCGAGCAGACACAGTTGTCCAAGCAGAGTGCGCTCAACGCCGTTCTGATCGGCTCGGCCGTGCACTTCGTGGTCATCCCCGCGTGGGGTGCCCTGTCGGACCGGGTCGGGCGGCGGCCCGTGTATTTGTTGGGAGCCGCGGGTGTGGGGGCCTGGGCGTTTCCGTTCTTCGCGCTGGTCGACCGGGGGTCGTTCCCGTCGCTGATCGTCGCTGTCACAGTGGGGCTGGTCTTCCACGGTGCGATGTACGCACCGCAGGCCGCGTTCTTCTCCGAGATGTTCGCGACCCGGGTGCGGTACTCGGGCGCGTCGATCGGGGCCCAGTTCTCGTCCGTGGCCGCCGGTGCCCCGGCTCCGCTGATCGCCACTGCGTTGCTCTCCGACTACGGCAGCGCGACCCCGATCGCCCTGTATGTGATGGCCGCGGCTTTACTCACCCTCGTCGCGGTCGGATGTGCCCGCGAGACCCGGAACCGCGATCTCGCAGACAACCCCGAGGAGTCCGCCGGGCAGGGTTCGCCTTCAGCTGCTGCCGCCACCGAGCGTCGGTGAGAGGCCGTGCAGGCGCAGGGCGAGCTGGATCTCCAGGGTGCGGGCGGGTGACTGCCAGTCCGCGCCGAGGAGTCGGCCCACTCGGTCCAGCCGCTGCGCGACGGTGTTGACGTGCACGTGCAGCGCGTCCTTGGTGCGGACCGGGCTCATGCCGCCGGCGAAATAGGCGTCGAGGGTGCGGATGAGCGCGGTGCCGCGGCGGGCGTCGTAGTCGACGACGGGCCCTATCGTCCGGGTGACGAACTCCCCTACGTGGGTTCCCCCGTGCGTCCCGGTCAGCAGCAGGCCCAGGAACCCGAAGTCTTCGGCCGCCGCGCCCTCCCCGCCGCGGCCGAGTGCGTGCAGCACGTCCAGGCAGCGGCGGGCTTCGGCGTAGGCGGTGGCGACGTCGCCGGGGCGGGCGGCCGGTGCGGGGACGGGCGTGGAGGCACCGACGGTGACGGGTGCGTGGACCGCCGTCCTGAGGCGACGTGCGGTGTTCCGTGCGGTCGTCGTGGCGCTGTCGCTCGGGCCGTGGGGCAGGAGCAGGACGGCGCCTCCGTCCCGGGCGACGGCCAGGCCGTGGCCGGTGGCGGCCAGGTGGGAGGCGGCGGACCACAGGCGCTGCCGGTCGGCGAGGGCATCGGCACGCTCGTCCGCGATGCGGGCGGCAAGGACGATGTGGGGTGTGTCGAGGTCCGCGCGCAGGCGTACGGCGCGTTCGCGCAGGAGGCGCGGGGCGCGCTCCGGGGCGTCGAGCAGGTCGTCCAGGAGTTCACCGCGCACACGCTGTTCGGCTTCGTCTGCCGAGCGGCGTGCCAGTTGCAGGAGTGACGTGACCATGGCGGCGCGTTCCAGGGTGCGCCGGTCGACGGGGTCGAGGCCGGGGCGGTCACGCAGGCGCAGGGCGCCGAGCAGTTCGTCGCCGGCGGATACGGCCGCGATCCAGTCGTCTCCCTGGCGGACGGCGCGCCCTTCGGCACGGGAGCGTTCCACGGCGGACGCGGGCCCGTGGCCGGGTTCGAGGAACTCGACGCGTCCGTCGAGGACTTCGGTGACCGCGGCGGCGACGTCGTGGACTCCGCCGCCGCGCAGGACGAGTTCGGTGAGCCGGTCGTGGATGTCGGCCGCGCGCTCGACCGCGGCGCTTCGGTCGCGGATGATCTCGTTGGCGGCTTCGAGTTCGGCCAGCGCGGAGCGGGTCTCCGCGAGGAGGTTGGCGGTGTCGATGGCGATGGCCGCGTGGGCGGCGAAGGACGCGAGCAGGGCGATCTGCTGCCGGTCGAAGACCCGGGAGCGCCGGTCGGCGGCGAAGAGGACACCGATGACACCGCTGCCGAGCTGGAGCGGGACGCCCAGGATCGCGACGAGTCCTTCGTCGCGCACGCCCGAGTCGATGACCGTGGTGTGTTGGAAGCGGGGGTCGTCCAGGTAGCTGTCGGTGGCGTACGGGCGTGCCGCCTGCGCGACGAGCCCGCCCAGCCCCTCCCCCATGCCCAGCCGCAGCTCCTGGAAGCGTGCGGAGACCGATCCGTCGGTGACCCGCATATAGGTGTCTCCGGCGATGGCGTCGTGGAGGGTGAGGTACGCGGCGTCGGTGCCCAGCAGCGAACGGGCGCGTCGCACGATGGCCTGCAGCACCGCGTCGACGTCGCGCAGCCCCGCCAGGTCGTGCGCGGTGGCGAAGAGCGCCGAGAGTTCGGCCTCGCGTCGTCTGCGGTCCTCCAGTTCGGCCCGCACGCGCAGGGCGAGGAATTTGGCACGCTCCACGGCGGCGAGCCGGGCCGGTGGTTCCCCGTCGGCGCGGGCGCGCAGGACGGGCCGTTCGTAGGCGTCGGCGGGCGCGCCGCCCGCGAGCAGTGCGAGATAGGCGGCGAAGGGGCTTTCGGTGTGGTCGTCGGACATGGGGACAGGCTTACCGCCGGACGGTGGACGGCCCGACGACGGGTGGTCCGTCCGCGGGTGGTCCGTCCGCGGATGGTCCGTCCACGGACGACCCGGTCCCGGACGGCCCGTCAACGGGCGGTCCATCCGCCGTCCATGGTCAGCGTGCTGCCGGTGATGGAGAAGGCATGCGGCCCGCAGAGGTAGGCGACGGCTTCGGCGACCTCTTCCGGTTCGATGAGCCGCTTGAGTGCCTGTCCAGCCAGCAGCACCTCCGTCAGAACGCGCTCGACGGGCAGGGAGTGCGCGGCGGCCTGGTCGGCGAGCTGTTTCTCGACCAGCGGTGTCCGCACGTAGCCGGGGCTCACGCAGTTGGAGGTGACGCCGTGGGGCGCTCCTTCGAGGGCGGCGGTCTTCGAGAGTCCTTCGAGGCCGTGTTTGGCGGCCACGTAGGCGGACTTGTAGGCGGACGCGCGCAGCCCGTGGACGGAGGAGATGTTGACGATCCGGCCCCAGCCCTGCGCGTACATGTGCGGCAGAGCGCCCCGCAGCAGCCGGAAGGGGGCCTCCAGCATGACGGTGATGATCCGGTGGAAGGCATCGGGCGGGAAGTCCTCGATGGGGCAGACCAGTTGGATACCGGCATTGTTGACGAGGATGTCGGTGCCTGCCACCGCGGCATGCTCGGCCGCGTCGAGGTCGCTGAGGTCCAGCACCACGGCCTCGACGCTTCCGGGCAGGCCCTCCGTCCTCCGGCCGAGCGCCTCGAGGCCGGCGGCGTCGAGGTCCAGGGCGCGCACCGTCGCCCCGGCGGCGGCGAGCCGCAGGGCACAGGCCGCGCCGATGCCACTGGCGGCGCCGGTGACGAGAGCGGTACGCCCCGCGAAATCAGCGCTACGTCCCGCGAAATCGAAGGCGTTGAGAGAGACGTCGAGGGGGACGTTGTGGGGAATGGGTGTGGGACCGGTCATGAGGAAAGCCTAGGGAGACGATGCCGGCGGATCGATGGGGTGCGGGTACGTAGCGTCTGTGCTGTGGGTGGGTGCCGGCTACATAAGCCCGGACGGCGGCCTGGATAACATCCCTGCATGACGCACCCATCTTTACGCCGACCCGTTGCACGGGCGTTGGCTCTGACGCTCGCTCTGACGGCATTCCTGGGCCCGGTTTCCGCCACCGCGACAGCGGCCGGGCCTCAGGGCGGTCGGTCCCCCGCCCTCTCGGCCTCGGACCACGATGTGGTGACCGGACTGGAGCGGTACGCCCACCGGTTGCGCACCGCCGAGCCCGGCGGGTCCGGGGCCGACCTGGCCGCGTTCGCCTCGATGACGCGCGGGGCGGACATCGTCGGGATCGGCGAGGCCTCGCACGGCTCGAAGGAACTGTTCACCGTGAAGGACCGGTTGCTCCGGCAGCTGGTGACGCGGGAGGGGTTCTCCGCCTTCGCCATGGAGATCAGCTGGTCGGCGGCCGCCCGGATCGACGCCTACGTCCGTACCGGCGAGGGCGACCTGCGGCAGATCCTGCGTGAGGAGTTCCAGGACGGGTACTCCCTGTTGAACACGGAGGAGTTCCTGAACCTGTTCGGCTGGGTGCGGGAGCACAACCGCACCAGCGCGCGCCCCGTCCGTGTCGTGGGCCTGGACTTCTCCGACGCCGCACCGGAGCAGTACGAGCGCATCCTCACCTGGGCAGCGGGCAACGAGCCCGCTCTCGTGCCCGAACTGCGCCGCCGCTACGCCGCACTGCGCGCCTTGCCCACCGGGGTGGCCACGCGCATGGCGGCGTACAACGCCCTGCCGCTCGCCGAACGGAAGGCGATCGCGCAGGACGCTGCGGCCGCCTACCGGCTGCTGTCCGAGGCCGGGACGCAGGACCCCTGGGTGCTGCAGGAGGCCCGGGTCATCTCGCACATGGCCACGGAGTACACCGTCGACTGGAGCGACCCGGCCCAGGCCAAGGCCGCGAGCCGCCACCGCGACCGGACCATGGCCGAGACCGCCGTGTGGTGGCAGCGGCAGACCGGCGGGCGGATCGTGGTCTCGGCCCACAACGGGCACGCCGCCTACGAGTCCGCGGTGCCCGAGTACTACCCGGTCACGATGGGCGCGGACCTGCGCGAGCTCGTGGGCCGCGCCTACCTCGCCGTCGGCACCTCGCTGAACGGCGGCGACTACCGCGCCAGGACGGCGACGGGCGAGGCGGGCACCTACAGCGTCGGTCCCGCCGCACCCGGCAGCAACGAGTACACCCTCGACAAGGTGCGTCACCGCGATTTCTACGTCGACCTGCGCGCGGCGCGCCGTGATCCGGCGGTGGGCGGCTGGCTGGACGCGGCGCGTCCGACGTTCGTCATCCCCGGCCGGTACCCCAACCAGCCGACGCCGCCGCTCGCGCTGGGCCGTGCCTTCGACGTCGTGGTGCATCTGCACACGGTGCGGGCGTCCGTGCCGGTGCCGCAGCCGGAGTAGCGGACGGTCGGGGCTGCCGCACGGGCCGCCGGGCGCGTTGACCGCCCGGCGGCCCGGCGGCCCCTGGGGCGCGGACCAGCGGCAAGGAAGCCCGCGGTGCCCGGCGATACGTCCGTCGATCCGCGCGTGTTCGCCGTGGTCTGCGCCACCCGACGAAGGCGTCGCCGGCCACCGCCCAACTCCGTCCAGACCGTCACGTAACGGCAGTGCCCTGGCCCGGACTTCCCCAAGGGCGGTTTCCGGACGCCAGGGGCCGATCATGACCGGATGCATTCTGTTGCGGGGCTGTCGCCGTGATGCACGCTGAATTGCCCTGCCGCCCCGCCATGCCGCAGGAATGACGAATCCCCGGCGTATGACGTGAGAAAGGCGGACCGCCCGGTGCTGGTCGAGTTGGCTAAGGAGGACTACGCGCGCGTGGAGCCGTTATTCGGGCCGCAGTACCCGAATCTGGCATTCGTGCACGGCGTTCTCGACGAGAAATTACCCGGCCGCGTATGGGTGCACGAAGAGAACGGTGTCGTGGTCGCGTGTCTGATCGCCACCCGTTCTCCCTTCTGCTTCGCCGCAGGAACCCTGACCCGCGCCTTCTTCGATCAGGCCCGTACCCTCCTCGAGGGACACGGCCCGGTGCAGATCGTCCATCCACCCGAGCCGGGCATCGGCGAGCAAGCGGCCGACAGCGGCTTCACCCCGGCCCTGCGACGGCAGTTCAGCCAGCCGCGTACCGGATGGAGCGCCCCCGAGCAGGCGCTGCCGGACGGTTTCGAACTCATCCGGATCGACGCCGCCCTCTTCGACCGGCTCGACTCGCCGATGGCCCGTAGCATCTTCGGCTCCGGCGCCGACTACGCCGAGCACGCCATCGGCTTCGGGTTTCGCAAGGACGGGCAGATCGTCGCCGACGCGCATGGCGTCGTGGGCGGCGGCCTGGCCGAACTGGGCACCTTCGCACACCCCGACTACCGCGGCCGGGGACTGCCCTCGGCGCTGCTCGCCGAAGTGGCCCGCTGGAGCGCGAAGAACGGCCTGGAAGTCGTCATCACCTGCGCCGAGGACAAGCACGCCAGCATCTCCCTCGCCCGCAAGCTCGGTCTGACCGAGGACTTCCTCTACCCGGTCGCGGAACTGACGTGCTGACCTCCCAGGACGTACACGCCGTGTCGCCCACGGCCGTGGAGCGCATGCACCGGCTCATCCGCCCGTACATGCGGCACACGCCGCTGCTGCGCTCCAAGGCGCAGAGCCCGGCCGATGTGTACATCAAGTGCGAGAACCTCCAGCTCACCGACTCCTTCAAGATCCGTGGCGCGCTCAGCGCGCTGCACGGATACCGTCGGTTCGAGCCGGACACCTGGCGCCACATCACCCGGCACGGAGTGGTGACCTGCAGTTCCGGCAACTTCGCACAGGGCCTCGCCCACGCGACCGCCGAACTGGACCTCGCCTACTCGGTCGTGGTGCCCGAGGGGATCCCGCGCGCCAAGCGGGACCAGATCACGCGCTACAACCCGATGGCACAGATCAGCGAGGTCCCGTACGCCACCTGGCGGCAGACGATGACCACCTCGCGCTACCCCGAACTCCCCGGATTCTTCCTGGCGTCCGAGAGCAACCCCTACGTCGCGCTGGGCTGCGCCACGATCGGGCTGGAGATCCTGGAAGACCTGCCCGACGTCGATGCTGTGCTCGTCCCCTACGGCGGCGGACACCTCGCCTACAGCATCACCTCGCTGCTGCGCGCGTCGGGCAGGGACATACCGGTGTACGCCGTGGAGGTCAGCACGGGCGCGCCGCTGACCGCCTCCATGCGGGCGGGCCGCCCCACGGACGTGCCGTACGAGAAGTCCTTCGTCGACGGCATCGGCGCCAGCTTCGTCCTCCCCGCACAGTTCCAGCGGCTCAAGGACAAGCTGGCCGGGGTCTTCACCGTGACCCCGGAGGAGATCGCGGGTGCGCTGGCGTCGCTGGCGTTCACCGACAAGATCGTCTGCGAGGGCGCCGGCGCGGCCGCGTACGCCGCCGCGATCAAGCACTCCGGCACCCACGGCTGGCGCCGGCCGTGCGCGATCGTCAGCGGCGGCGTGATCGACCCGGATGTCCTCGTACGCATTCTGGCCACCACCGCGTCCCTGGCCACACCCGCAGGACAGCATTCCTAATTCCCCACAAGGAGAAGCATGAGTACGTCCCTGCCCACCATCGAATCGGTCAGCCCCGCCCTCGGGGCCCGGGTCCTCGACATCGACCTGTCGCAGGAACTCACCGACGAGGTGTGGACGGCCGTCCACGACGCCTTCCACCAGTACAACGTGCTGGTCTTCCCCGGCCAGGACCTCAGCGTCGAGCAGCAGAAACGATTCGCCGGGCGGTTCGGCCGGCTCCTGACGCACGACCACCTGCTGCCCATGACGGTGGAGGGGCACCCCGAGTGCATGGTGCTCCACAACAACGAGCAGAAGCCGCCGGGCCTGAACTCCTGGCACACCGACAACAGCGGATGGGCCGAGCCCCCGCTCGGCACCGTGCTGCACGCCAGGACCACGCCCAGGGTCGGCGGCGACACGCTGTACTCCAACATGTACCTCGCCTTCGAGACGCTCTCCGAGCCCATGCGGGAGATGCTGCTCAAGCTCACCGCGGTGCACGACGTGCGCAAGGCGTTCGGCGCGGACTACGGCAACCTCCAGCGGTCGCTGAAGAAGAAGGGAATCGACCCGGACGAGCAGTTCGCCGACCAGGAGCCGGTGGAGCACCCCTTGGTGCGTACGCACCCGGTGACCGGCCGGAAGGCCCTGTACATCTCGTCCCCGTACGTGACCCGTATCAACGGGCTCAGCGAGACCGAGAGCCGGGCGATCCTGGAGTTCCTCTACCGGCACATCGAGACCAACGAGCTGATCTACCGCCACGCCTGGAGCACCGGTGACCTCCTCGTCTGGGACAACCGCTGCACCCAGCACCTCGCGGTGGCGGACTACTTCCCGCACGAGCGGCTGATGCACCGCATGAACATCGCGGGCGAGAAGCCGTTCCTGACGCTCTGAAACAGCCCCGGCCCGGGCCGGAGGCCGTGAAGACCGCGCCGGGCCCCGACACGGGGCCCGGCATCCCGGCACCGCGCAGGCCCTCGACGAGTCGCCGCACCACCTCCGGATACGGTGCCGGAGAGCACGACACCGGGCCGGGAACGACGTAGGCCACCGGCAGCGCGGGCAGCAGATGCCCGCGCTGCTCGGCCGTCCACAGGCAGCGACGACCCGGTCCCCCGGACCCGGCGGTGCTCCGGCAGGGACCCCTACGCCTCAGCGGCAGCTCAGACGCGGGCGTTGAGAGTCATGAAGGACCGTCGCTCGATGAAGCGGTCGAAGGCCGGTCTCACTTCGCCGCCCACGAGGTCGACACCGCACATGTACAGCTCCGGGCGGCCCGAGAGCAGCTCGAAGTCCCTGATGGCGTCCTCGAACCGGCATATCACTCCCGGCTCGGAAGCCGAGTCGATCAGCAGCACGTGGTCGTGCCGGGCCATGGCTGTCCGGCGGGCCCACGCCACTGCCTCGTCGTCCGAGACACCGTCCAGTACGAGCGAGCGGTGCGGGAGTTCCCGCCAGTCGATGCCGCACCCTGCCCACGCGAGCGAGCAGAGGTACGCATCGAACTCGGCTGAGAGAGCCCCCGGTCCCGCGCTCGCGTCATGCTCGTCGAGCCAGGTGGAGATCTCGTCGATGCGCATGCACAGAGGCTAGACCAGGGGCTTCTCCTTCCAGCACGTCAGGCTGGTGATCGAGCCGGGCCCGTCAGTGGACGGTGACGTGCTCGCGGTGCGGCTGGGCCTCCGGGGATCCGGCGTGGTGGCGGCCCCGGTCGCGGCCCGGGCGGACCGGCCACCACGTGCCCCGGCCGAGGATCGCGGCGAGCGCGGGCACCAGCACGATGGAAAGGACGAAGGCGGAGAGCATGATGCCGAGCGCCGTCGCGAAGCCGATCTGCTGGGTGGAGGGGGCCGCGTTGACGGCGAGGCTGCCGAAGGACGCGGCGAGGACGACGCCCGCCGTGGCGATGGCCGGTGCGGTGTGGCGCACGGCGCGGGCGACGGCGGCGCGGGCCGGCCCCGGGCGTTCCATCTCCTCGCGGATGCGGTCGCTGATCAGGATGTTGTAGTCGGTGCCGAGGGCGACGACGAAGAGGAACAGCACCAGCGGCAGGACGAAGTTGACGCCCGGCTTGTCCAGGATGTGCTGGAAGAAGAGGGCGGAGGCGCCGAGGGTGGCGGCGAAGCCGAGGCCGACGGCGATCATGAGGACGGCCGGGGCGAGCAGGCTGCGCAGCAGGACGAGCAGGATGAGGGAGATCAGCACGGCGGCGACCGGGAACACGATCTTCAAATCGTGGTCGACGGCGGTGGAGATGTCCGCGAAGATCGCGGCCGTGCCGCCGACGTGGGCTTCCGCGCCGGTCGGGGTGTGGCGGGCGACGGTGTCACGGACGGGGCCCGAGACGAGGTCGCGGGCCTGCTGGCTCTGGGTGTCGGCGGTGAGGTAGAGGTCGATGCGGGCGGCGGTGCGGTCGTTGTTGAGGGTGGTCTTGCCGACCGTGCCGACGCCCTGGACCTCGGCGAGGGCCTTGGGCAGGGCGTCGAGTCCTGCGACGGTGAGGGTACGGCCGTCCTTGGCGGTGACGTAGACGGTGGCCGGGTCGGACACTCCGGCGGGCAGGGCGCGGGAGATCTCGGCGGAGGTGGCGGCTGCCGGGGTGTCGTGGGTTCCGGCGGTCTGGCCGAAGTCCATCCGGATGCCGACCAGTCCGGCCGCCAGCGCGCCGAGCAGGGCGACGGAGGCCAGTACGAGGGTGAACGGGCGGCGGGCGACCAGGTCGCCGACGCGCGCGGCCGTGCCGGGGCGGGGCTCGCGCTTGAGGGAGCGGGAGGGCCAGAACATCTTGCGTCCGGTGACCGCGAGCAGCGCGGGCATCAGGGTCAGGCTGGCGAGCAGCATGACGAGTACCGAGACGGCGATGGCGGGGCCGAGCACGCGGAACTGTCCGAAGGTCGCGACGCCGAGGGTGGCGAAGGCGGCCACGATGGTGAGGGCGGCCGAGGTGATCGCGGTGCCGACCCGTGCGCTGACTTCGGCCGACACGACGCGTGGGGGCAGGTCGGGGCGGGCCCGCAGTTGTTCGCGGAAGCGGAAGAGGAGGAAGAGGAAGTAGTCGACGCCGATGCCGATCAGCACGACGCTGATCATGCTCGGGGTGGAGGTGTCGAGCTTGATGCCGGTGAGCATCGCCGTGCCGACGACCACGCCAGCGGCCGCGCCGCCGATGATGACGACGGCGAACAGCGGCACGAAGGCGGCCAGCGCGCTGCGGAACACCAGGATGTTGATCAGCACGATGAGACCGACCATCAGGATGCCGACGACCATCTGGGTGGTCTCCTCGGCTTCCGCGGTGTCGACGAGGTCGGCCAGTCCCCCGGTGAAGCCGGTGCGCATCCCGGCCCCGGCGAACGCGTCCTTCGCCTGGTCGCGGAAGGCACGGTAGAGGTCGTGCAGTGCGGGGTCCGTGGAGTTGCCGGTCAGCTGTACGGAGAGCAGCTCGAAGCTGCGATCGGGCGCGACCATGGCGGGGCTGACCTTGGGCGTCTGGGAGTGGTCCCGGCGCAGGAAGGCGGGGTCGTCGTCCTCCTTGGGCTCGGGCATCTGGACGCGCCGGTGGCCCAGTTGCTCGGCGACGGCGACGACGCGGTGGTGGTCGGGGCCGGTGAGGGGCTTGCCGTCGGCGCGGGCGACGAGCACGGTCACGGCGTTGGCGTCGGGCTTCACCCCGAACCGCTCCTCGGCGATCTTCAGCGCGGCGGCCGAGTCGTACTTCGCGGGCAGGAAGTCACCGCTCTGGGTCTGGGTGACGCGGTAGATCAGCGCCTGGCTGAGCATGGTCAGGAAGATGCCCAGCACCGCCCAGAGGGCGATGACCTTCCATGGGTTGCGGGTGGAGAACCCGGTCAGGGCGCGGATCACGTCGTCCTCCGGCAGTGGGTGGAGCGCCGGGTTCTCCCGGCCGGTGTCCAGCTCATCAGCGCCGGACGTGCGAATCGTCCGAGTGCCGGACGAGAAAGGGCCTGGGAGCGGGGGCCGGGAGGAGCCGCTGACCAGGACCGTGGTCCTGGTTCGGGGATCGGCTCAGGGGCCCGGGTCGGGGCCGGGGACCGGTGCCAGAATGGATCAAGAGATGACAGTCGTGGCGCACCGGCACCGGTCGGCGGGGCGGCTGGGGGGAGGAACCATCATGTCGACGACGCGCCCTGTTTCCGGGACACCCGGGATACCCGGGGCACTGTCGGGCGGCGACGCGCTGCCGTGGACACGCAACGACGCCTTGGTCGCGGTGGGGGCGGCGGCCGTGGACCTGATCGGCTTCACCCTCACCAGCCAGGTCGAGCGGGGCTCCGTCCCGGCAGTCGGCTGCGTGCTGCTGGTGGTGTCCGCGCTGCCCCTGCTGGCCCGCCGCCGGGCCCCGGTGCTGACGCTCGCGGCCGTCCTGCTGCTCGGCCTGGTGCTGAATCTGAGCGTGCCCGTGGAGCAGCACTTCAACGCCACGGTCGTGGTCGCGCTCTACACGGTCATACGGTCCAAGGGCGCGGCCGTGGCGGTGTCGGCGACGCTCGTCGCCGTGACGATGCCGCTGGTGGGGCAGACGTCGTGGCCCCGGCCGAGGATCGTGGACCTGGCAGGCAACGGGTCCGCCGGGGTGCTCGTCGCCATCGCCGCGATCGTGATGAACCGCTGGCACCGGGAGATCGAGGCCAACCGCCGGCTGCTCGCCGACCGCGCGGTGGCCGACGAACGGCGGCGCATCGCACGGGAGTTGCACGACATCGTGGCGCACCACATCACCACCATGCAGTTGATGGCCGGGGGTGCCCGGGCCAACCTCGCCCGTGACCCGGAGGTGGCCAGGGAGGCGCTGGTCACCCTGGAGGGGTCCGGGCGGATGGCGCTGCGGGAGATGCGGCAACTGCTGGACGTGCTGCGGGCCGGGGACGAGGTGGAGGAGGAGCCGACCGCCCCGCAGCCCGGGGTCGGGGACCTGGAGCGGATCGTCGCCGAGTCGTGCCGGGCCGGGTTGCCCACCGCACTCGACGTGCGGGGCGAGGAGCGTCCGCTGCCGTCGAGCGTGGGCTTGACCGTGTTCCGGATCGTCCAGGAGGCGCTGACGAACGCGCGTAAGTACGCGGGCGGGGCGCGGGCGTCCGTACGCCTGACGTACGGGCCGGACGAGGTGGCGGTGGAGGTGACGGACGACGGCGCGGGTGCGGATTCGGGATTCGGGTCGGGTTCCGGTTACGGCCTGGTCGGGATGCGGGAGCGGGTCGTGCTGCACGGCGGGACGCTGGAGACGGGGCCGTTGGACGAGGGCGGGTTCCTGGTGTCGGCCCGGCTGCCGCTGAAGGCAGATGAGGGGGCACTGCGATGAGCGAAGTGACGGGGAACGCGATGGGGGACGCGATGGGCGGGCGGACGATCAGGGTGCTGATCGCGGACGACCAGCCGCTGGTGCGGCGCGGCCTGGCGCTGATCCTCGGGCCCGACCCGGCCTTCGAGGTCGTGGGCGAGGCGGGGGACGGCGCGGAGGCGGTGACCCTCGCGCACCGGCTGCGGCCCGACGTCGTGGTGATGGACATCCGGATGCCGGTGCTGGACGGGGTCGCCGCGACGGGTCAGCTGGCGCGGGAGCTGCCCGGGTGCCGGGTTCTGGCGCTGAGCACCTTCGACATGGACGAGTACGTGGTGGCCGCGCTGCGCGCGGGCGCCTACGGGTTCCTGCCCAAGGACATCTCGCCGGAAGAGCTGGTCGCGGCGGTCCGGGTGGTGCACACCGGGGAGGCCGCGGTCGCGCCTCGGCTGCTGACCCGGCTGATCTCCACCTACGTCAGGGCCCCGCACCGCCCGAAGCCGCCCGTCGTGAGCGCGGGCGAACTCACACCGCGCGAGCTGGAGGTGTGGCGGCTGATGGCCACGGGGCTCGACAACGCGGAGATCGCGGGGGCGATGGACATCAGCGTGTCGACCGTGAAGAACCACATCACCAGCGTCTTCGGGAAGCTCGGCGCCCGTGACCGGGCCCAGGCGGTGATCGCCGCGTACGAGACGGGTCTGGTCGAGGTGAGCAGCGGCCAGGGGTAGGCGCGGGCGACGCCGTCGCGTTCCGTTCGGAAGAGGCGATGCACGCGGCCGCACGGCCTGGCCGGCAGGCACACGGACGAGTTCGTGACGGGTCGGGCGTTTCGACGTGCGCGGCGGCTTCTTCGTGGGTGACGGTGGACCCGCCCTGGTGTTCGCGGTCGCGTCCCGTGCGGTCCTCGGCCTCGCCACGGGCGATCCGCTCGGCCAGACCCACTGCGTTGTGAGGAGACCCTCCATGAACTGGACACTCGAAGTCGTCCCGGTCCCTGTCACCGACATGGACCGGGCGAAGGAGTTCTACGCCGACAAGGCCGGCTTCAAGGTCGACCTGGACGACGAGGTCGCCCCCGGTATGCGCATCATCCAGATGACCCCGCCCGGCTCGCGTTGTTCGATCGTGATGCTCCAGGGGATGCCCGAGGCGCCCGGTATGAAGTCGATGGCACCGGGCACTCTGCAGGGTCTGCAACTCTGTGTCACGGACATCGAGGCGGCCCGCGAGGAACTGGTGGGCCGAGGTGTCGAGGTCTCCCCTGTCCGCCACGTCGGCGCGACGGGCTGGGAGGACGGCAAGGGCGAGACCTGGAACTCGTTCATGTCCTTCGAGGACCCGGACGGCAACGGCTGGGTGGTCCAGGAGGCCCCGGCGGAGCTGTCGGAGCGCTGAGCCCACGGGTCGGGCGGGAGGCCGGCCCTCCGGCTGCGGCCCCGCCCGTCGGTCCGCCCCGGCGAACCCTCCGGAACGCCGATGTGCCGGGTCAGGCCTTCTTCACCACGCTGGACTTGAGCTGCATGGGACCGAACCCGTCGACCTTGCAGTCGATGTCGTGGCCGTCCACACCCTCCACGAGGCGGATGTTGCGCACCTTGGTGCCCGCCTTGATCCCGGTCGGGCTGCCCTTGACCTTCAGGCTCTTGATCACCGTCACCGTGTCGCCGTCGGCGAGTACGTTGCCGACGGCATCCCGGATCACCCCGGCCTCGGTGCCGCCCGCGGGTTCGGCGGAGGCGAGCGACCACTCGTGGCCGCACTCAGGGCAGACCAGGAGCGCGCCCATCTCGTAGGTGTACGTGCTGGAGCACTCGGGGCACGGCGGCAGGGTGTCGGTCACCGAGAGAGTGTATTTCAGTCAAGGAGCCGGCTCAGCCAACCCGCCCGCCGTCGAAGGAGGGGCCTGCTGAGGCGTGTCCGACGGGGCCGGCGACTGACCCTCGGGCATTCCTGGCGGCTCTCGACCTGACCCTCAACGGTCTGCAGGCAGGCCTTCTCCAGGGGCGTGGGGGATTCACCGGAGACGGCGGTCGGGCGTGACAGGGAAGTTCGGGCAGGGCATGATCGCACGCGTGACCGATCCTCGCGAAGTGGTCGAGCAGCAGCTCGCCGCCTACAACAGCCACGACATCGACGCCTTCGTTGCCACTTATGCCGAGGACGTCCTGGTCCGCCGGCGTGACGGCAGCCGACTGCAGGGACGTCACGCTCTGCGTGACTCGTACGCGCCCCAGTTCGCCGAAGGCCGCTGCCGGGCGGAGATCCTGGGCCGGCTCAGCGAGGGCGACTGGGTGGTCGACCACGAACTCGCCCACGGCCTGGCCGACGACCCGATCCCCGTCCTGGTGACCTACCGGGTGCGCGGAGGTCTTATCGACCGCGTCGACTTCCTCTCCTGAGCAGCACGCTCCCGGACCGGCGACCGCCGCACCCCGCCCGCTCGACGTGTTGCCCGAGCGGGCGATCAAGGTACCGCCCTCAAGTACTGCGTCTCCGCCGAGCACCCGCAGAACACCCACTGGGATGCGCACTCATCGTCGGAGGCGCCTGAAGTCATCGGGTGAGGAGTTCAGAGGGAGGATCAGCGGAGTTCCACGGTGATGCCGACCCGTGCGAGCAGTCGGAGGACGTCGTCGACGTATGGTGTCTCGCCCGCCGTGTCCACGCTCACCGAGGCGAGCGCGCGTCGGGCCACTTCGGCGTCGTGCCAGACCAGCGTGAACGGCGCGGGCGGCCACTCCCCGCCGCACTGGCAGCCGCGCAACGCGCGCCAGCACTGGTGGTAATGGCCGCCGGGGCCCGCGACCGCCTCGCCCAGCGCGCACGCCAGCGCCGACACATCCGTGACGTGCCGGCCGTCGAGGTGCCGCACGGGGTCGGGCAGCGGCCGGCCGGCGCCCTGCCGGGCGGCGGCGAAGGCGGCCCACTCGGCCCGGCCCTCGGGCGGGAACGCGGCCCACGAGCCGGGCTCGGTCGGCGGCCCCTCGAACCAGGCGTCCCACACCGGGCGGACCGCCGGTACGGGCCGCACGGCCGGGCCCTTGCGCAGCCAGAGGTCCACGAGGGGCACGCCGAGCGCCGACGGGCGGGAGGCGACGACCTCCAGGGGCATGTGCTCCTGGAGGCGCATCACGCGACCGGACCGGTCCAGGGCGAGCAGCGTGACCCAGTCGCCGTCGGCGCGCGGGCGTACCAGCCGGCGCAACAGCCGCTCACCGGGCTCGCAGCCGATCAGCCGCATCGGCGGCGCGTCGCGAAGGGGGCGCTCGGCGTAGAGGCCGTCGATCCGACGGCAGTCGCCCAGGTCGGCACCGCCCGCGCCGTTGAACAGCAGCCAACGGGCGTCCGCGGGCTCGGTGCGCTGCCATGCCCGGCCGTCGACCTCGGCCTCCACGGTCACGTCGACCAGCGAGGCGTCGAGGGCGGAGGGGCGGCAGTCGAGCAGGACGGGGGCGAGCAGCTCCCAGTGGTGCGAGTCGTAGGCGTGGTGGGAGGCGGCCTCGGGGTCGACCCCGGGCACGGGGAAGTCGACGATGACGGCGAGCTCCCCGAGGTCGACGGGCTCGATGGATCCGTCCGGTGCGACCGACTGGTGGCGGGCACGCTCGACCGCTTTGCGCAGCCGCCCCGTCGGGGCGCAGCCCACGAAGGTCAGCCGTTCCCGGCGCGGGGCCGGGTCGATGAAGAGGCCTTCGGCGTCGGCGCAGTGCGCCCAGACGGTCAGCTCACCGTCCCACTCCTCGCTGACCAGCACGTACTTGAGCGGAAGCGCGCGCTCCCAGGTCCAAATGGCCTCCTCGACCTGCACCGCGTCCGTGCTCCTTCACTCGTGTGTCGTTCCTGCTCACCGTCCCCTCAGCCTGCCACGTTCGGATGTGATCTTCTGTTCAGAAGAGGGCCCCTAACATTGGCCCATGCCCCATACGCCGTCACGGGTCGAACTGTGCCCGCTCACCCTCGCCGACCAGGATGAGTTCTGCTCGCTCGTGAGGGCCAGCACCGAGCTCCATTCGCCGTGGATGCAGCTGCCCGCGACGGCGGAGGAGTTCCAGGGGTGGATGCGCCGCTTCAGCGACGGCACCAACCGGGGCTTCGTGATCCGCGTTCAGGAGACCGGTGCAGCTGCCGGCATGGTCAACATCAACTCGATCATCCGGGGCCGTTACCAGGGCGCGTCCCTCGGCTATGCGGCTTTCGCCCCGTCTGCGGGGCGGGGTTACATGGCCGAAGGGCTCACCGTCGCCCTGCAGCACGCCTTCAACGACCTGCGGCTCCACCGGCTGGAGGCGAACATTCAGCCGGCAAACAAGGCGTCTTTGGCCTTGGTCCGGCGCCTGGGCTTTCGTTACGAAGGTATGTCGACCGCCTATCTCTATATCGACGGGGCCTGGCGCGACCACGAACGTTGGTCCATCACCGCACCATCTCCCTGGACGCCCGATCCTTCCCTTCCCGAGGTCTAGGCATTTCCTCGCGCGGTCGGCGCGGTTTCCCAGCGATAACAACGGCTCCAGCACCGCCCACTGATCGGCAGTCAAATCACCGCGACCCCATAGAGCCGGTGAGCCGTCACGCCCATTCCTGATGGGCAAAGTGGTAGATTCTTTGCAATATCAGACTTTCAAGGCTCCCGTCGAGGAGTGCTGCTGTGGCATCTGCCGGAGGGTCTCCGCAAAGCGGGCTCGGCTGGAACCGTGAGACAGCGACACTCGCGCTGCTGTCGTTCGCCATGTTGATCGTCTCGCTCGACCAGTACATCGTCGTTGTGGCGCTGCCTGACATCGCACGCGACCTCGGCTATTCCGCGCAGACACTGCAATCGGTGATCAGCGCCTACGCAGTCGCCTCCGCCGGTTTTCTCCTGTTCGGCGGACGCGCCGCGGACCTCATCGGACGACGCCGGGTCCTGGCCACCGGCCTTGGCCTCTTCGCCGGAGCGGCGCTTGCGGGCGGACTGGCGACCGCGCCCGGGACGCTGCTCGCCGCTCGCGCGTTTCAAGGCCTCGGTGGCGCGCTGGTCTTTCCCACCACGCTGGCGCTCATCAACGTCACGTTCGCCGAAGGCCGCGTGCGTAACCGCGCGCTGGGGATCTGGGGCGGCGCCGGTGCGGCCGGACTGGTGATCGGCGTACTCCTCGGGGGGCTGCTGACCCACGCATTCGGCTGGGAAGCGGTGTTCCTGGTCAATGTCGCTTTGGCAGGTCCTGCCCTGTTCCTCGCGTTCGTGCTGATCCCGAAGGACCGGCAGCGCGACAGAGGACGCACATTCGACCTGCCCGGTGCGCTCAGCGTCACCCTTGGGGTTACGTTGATCGTGTTCGCACTGGTCCAGGGGCCGGGACTGGGCTGGCTCTCGCCCGGCATTCTCTTCAGCGCGGCGGCGGGACTCCTGCTGTTGGGAGTTTTCGCGCTCATCGAGCGGAACAGCAGCGACCCGCTCGTGCCGCCGCGACTGCTCGCCAACCGCAACCTCGTCACGAGCCTCGTCATCGCGTTCATGTTCATGGCGACATTCGGCTCCGTTCTGTACTTCCTCTCGATCTACTTCCAGGAGATCCTCGGCTATGACGCCTTGAAAACCGGGGCCGGCTTCCTGATTCCCACAGCCGTTGTCGTCGCGGGGTCGACCACGGCCGGCCAGATGGTGACGCGATTCGGTCTCCAGCGCACGCTGCTCGGCGCCCTCGCCATCGGTGCGCTCGGCGCCGTCCTGCTCGGCTCGGCGATCGCCCCGGACGGCTCGTACAGCTCGCTGATCCCGGGGCTCGTCGCGCTCAGCATCGGCGACGGGATCGTGTTCACCAGCATGTTCATCGCCGCTGGAACGGGTGTGTCCGACCGTGAGCAAGGCATCGCTTCAGGGATCGCGTCCACCGGCTCGGGGATGGGTGCCGCTGTGGGCCTCGCCATCCTGGTGCTTGTGGCGACAGCCGGCTTGGACGACCTGGCTGGAGAGCGGCTGCAGAACGAGACGGCACAGGGGATCAGCACCACCCTGTTCGTGGTGGCAGCGGGGATCGCGCTGACCTTTCTCGTCGCCTTGTCCCGGCGTGAGGGGAGAACCGAAGCGCAACCGGCGCCCGTACCTTGTCAAGGCCGTCGTTGCTGACGGCTGTTCGTCCTCCACAGCCGCTCTGCCTGACCGGGACTCCGGCGCCGGCAAGTCCCCTGCTGATCGCGCTCGGGGCCGAGGTCGCGGTGCAGGGCTGCTTGGGGTCCGGGGCCGGGGGGAGGAATTTCTCGCCCCTTTCACCGCGCATGCGAGCTACGGGATGGAGAGCAGCCACAGGTATTGCGTGTGGAGGTCGCCGGGTCCGTACGTGATCTGCAGGTGTGCGGGCTTTGCCTGCGCGGTGGTGAATACGAACTCCAGGCGCGTCGACGCACCTTCTGCCACCTCGTTCCGGCTGCCCCCGTGGAGCTCTGCCGGGTAGCCGCTAGGCCATTTGACACCCGGGTTCGCCCCCTCGTAGCTCCCGATGTCGTGACTGTTCAGCTCCACCGGAGCCCCGCTTCGGTTCGTCACGGTGATGATGACGCGGTAGGTGTGCGCGGCCGGTGGGGCGTCGCCTGTCATTTGCCGCGTCGGTGTGACGGGCTGGACGGGACCGATGGAGACGTGGACGCCGTCGTCGTAGGTGATGGTGCCCTCCCGCCCCCCGGGTCGCTTCGCGTCGGCGGCGCCGGTGCGCTTGCGCGCGGTGACCTTGTCATCGCGGTCGTAGCGGATGCAGCCGCCGTCGGTCGACAGAGTGGGCTTTCCTGAGTACCAGTCGACGCTGATCCTGATGGCGATGCCGTCGTCATCGGTGGTTCGTATGCCCGGCCAGTCCGGGAGGGGACGTTCGCGGTTCGTGGGCTCGGGTGGCGGTATGTCGTGTGTCTTCCAGCCGCGGTGTTCCCAGGTGGTACGGACTTTGCCCAGATCCGCCAGGTAGTCGGCCTTGCCGGCATAGCGGAGGTCCCACTCGTAGCGGGGCTGTTCCCGGGTCACGCCGTCCCGGTCATATCCCAGGTCGTCGGCACATGAGGTGCTGTCTTCCTCGCTTTCCAGGTTGGCGTCGGCGGCGCCCGGCCGTAGTTCGCCGACAGCCCGCCTTCCGGCCTCGCGGGTCTTGATGTCCTGCTTGCGGTAGTCCGCTGCGGACCGTACGGGGCCGCCTTGGAGGTTCTCGAAGTAGTCGGACACAGCCGAGCACGTCCACCCGATCACTCCGACTGCGGCCAAACCGATGAGCCAGCGCCGCACGACCACCTTGCGGCTCACCGTGGCGGTGGGGGCAGGCACGGGGTCGGTGATCGGGTCCTGGGGCGGGTGTGTCTCCATAAAGGCGATCCCACCGTATGGACGTGACGCGTCGGTAGGGGCGGCGTGCTCAAGCCGGGCTGAGTAGGCGTACCCACGGGGTCCGGGTGGCCTGCCCTCCAGGCGTGCCGATACCCGGCTATGGCGACGCTTCTTCCATCGATCACCTCCGCGCGACTACAGCCGAGCGGTGTCAGTCCAGGCAGAACTCGTTGCCCTCGGGGTCGGTCATCACGAGGTAGCCGGTGCTCATCGGGGGAGCGGGCTCGTCGCGACGTACCCGCGTCGCTCCCAGCGCGACGAGCCGGTCGCACTCGGCCTCCAGTGCCGCCATCCGCTCCTCTCCCTGCAGTCCGGGAGCCGCACGGACGTCGAGGTGGACGCGGTTCTTGGCGACCTTGTCCTCCGGCACCTGCTGGAAGAACACTCGTGGGCCGTGCCCGTCCGGGTCCTCGATGGCCGATCTCGTGTTGCGCTGTTCCTCCGGTACACCGATCCGTGCGAGGAAGTCGTCCCACGCTGCCAGCGGGTCGGCGCCCTCGGGCAGGTCGACCCCGGGCGGGCCGGGGTGGACATAGCCCAGTGCCTCGCGCCAGAAGGACGACAGCGCCCGCGGGTCATGGGCGTCGAAGGTGACCTGGATGTGACGGCTCATCGGGTTGCTCCGTTCGTAGCGGGATTCATGTGCAGGCAGAGGTCGCGCAGCAGACAGACCTCGGACAGATGGTGGATCAGCTCGCGGTGGATGTGCAGCACCAGATCGGCCATGGGCGCCTCGGGGAAGGGCTCTGTCCCACCCATCGGGCCCCGGAGCCCTGCGTCGCCGAGGCTGCGCACTCCGGCCAGCCAGACGTCGAGCTGGGTCTCGAGCTGGTCGAGCGCGGTGGCCGCGCTGCCGGCGTACTCCCAGCTCTCGTATGACGCCGCCGACGCGCCGAAGTGCGCCGCGTTGCGCGCGGCGAGCACGCCGACGATGACGTGACCGAGTCGCCAGGCGATCGTGGTGAAGGCCGCTGGGACCGGCTGGGGGAAGGCGAAGTCGATCGTGAATTCCCCGGCACCGACCTGCACGGGCGCCGTCGAGCTGCCGCGCGGCCGCACGCTCCAGGCGTCCGGGACGGGTGACCAGAAGTACTCGTCGTCGGTGAGGCCCTCGAGCCGGCCTCGGAGCTGATGTTTCCAGTGGACCTCCCACTGCTCGCGCAGCGTCCGGTTCCAGTCAAGTTCCTTTGCGTCCATGGCGCCACCCTGACACCTCTGGCGGACAGGATCGGTCCGCTATCTCTGGCAGGGTGGGCGACATGGACGTGGCGAGCGGTAACGAGCGGGGCACGACGGAGCGGGTGCTCACCCTGCTCGGGCTGCTGCAGCAGCGCCGGGTCTGGACCGGACCCGAGCTCGCCGACCGGCTCGGGGTCACACCGCGCACGGTGCGGCGTGATGTCGAGCGGCTCCGCACGCTCGGCTATCCGGTGCATGCCGGCCAGGGTGTCGGCGGCGGCTACCGGCTCGGCCCGGGGCAGGACCTGCCGCCACTGCTTCTCGACGACCAGGAGGCGATCGCCACCGCGGTCTCGCTGCTCGTCGGCGCGGGTGGCGCGGTCGCCGGCGCCGGCGACGCCGCGCTCCAGGCGCTGACCAAGCTCGACCAGGTGCTGCCCACCCGGCTTCGGCACGAGGTGCGCGTGCTCTCCGGCTCGGTGGAGTCCTTCGGCGGAGGCCGCACGCCGGTCGCCCCCGAGGTGCTCATGACGCTGGCCAGAGCCTGCCGCGACGAGGTCGAGGCCGGCTTCGACTACCCGTCCGGGAGCGAGGTACGACGGCGGCGGGTCGAGCCCTACCGCCTGGTCGCCTCCGACCGGCGCTGGTACCTCCTCGCCTTCGACCTCGATCGCGACGACTGGCGCAGCTTCCGCGTCGACCGGATGAGCGATGTGTCTGCACGGACCTGGCGCTTTTGCCCGCGCGCGGCGCCCGACGCGGCGCCATATGTGCAGGAGGGTGTGGCGAGTCGGGTCTACCCGCGCCAGGCGCGCTTCCTCGTGTACGCGTCGGCCGACACCGTGCGCGAGCAGATCCCGGCGTCGGCGGCCGTCGTGCGACGGCGAGGGAGCGAGCTCTGCGAGGTGCTCAGTGGCGCCGACAACCTCGACTTCGTACTCATGCACGTGCTCCTTCTGGGGCACGACTTCGAGGTACTCGACCCTCCGGAGCTCGGAAGGCGCTGTCGCGCGCTGGCGGAGAGACTGCTGTCGGCCGGTGCAAAGTTCTCGCCGGTGCCGGACATGGAGGAGTCATGAGCCGCGACCACGCCAACGCCGGCTGAGCTCCTCCGCTGCCTCTGTACGTCGTCGTCGGCCTGGTCGAGCCGGCGCACATCGTCGCGGAGCCCCTCTCCCCGGGCCTGGGCCGCCGCGTGTCGGCCCAGGCCCGGTTCGCCTCGCGGCTACGGAGTCACGGCACGATCGTCCAGCGCTGACGCGCGTCGTCGCTGCAGGCGTCGATCGTCACGTAGCCCGTCTCCCGCGGTGGTGCCACCAGGCACATGTGCGCGGCCTCGTTGCGGAAGCGGAGGCTGCCGTCGGCGTAGGTCTCCACCTGCCAGCGGTGGCCCGTGCCGTCGATCTTGCTGCCGCGATCGGTGCAGCCGTGCAGCACGGAACGGTCACCGGGACGGGGCCGGTCACCGTTCAGGAGGTCGACGCACCTTCCGCTGCCGCGTCCCTTGAGACGGACGAGGTTGTCGCCGCTGCCGGCGTACTCGATGTCCCATCGCTGGGTGATGACCCCGACGTTGCGCCGGCGGGTGGTCAGCGGCGTGCCGTCGTGGCCGGGCCCGCTGAAGTTGTCCAGGAAGAGGCCGTTGTACGCGCGTAGCTGGACCCACCCGTCCTCGTCCCCCCACGCGCGTTCGTCCACCGCGCGGGAGTTGTCCCACCACTGCTGGGCGGGGCTGTCACTGCACGGGAGCGCCCCGACCGCCTGCTTGTCGTTCCCGCCGGTCAGGCACAGCTCCGGGTGGCGGGAGTTGCGCCAGCGCAGCGGGCCGCCGGGCGCGCCCGGGTCGTCGGGGCGCCACTGGGCCTCGGCCGCCTCGCACGGCAGCATGATGACGGACAGCGGTAGGAACGGGTTGACGCCGGGGCACTCCCCGCCGGCGGCGAGGGCGGCGCGGGCGCCGGACGCGCCTGTGGGGCTGTTGCTGCGGGCGAAGCGGTACCAGTGCCCCTGCACGGTGTCCATACGGAACCGCTGACGGAGGTTGTACCGCTGCCGGCCGGTGGTCACCCGGCCTCCGGCGTTCTCCGGAGCCTCCAGGACCATTCCGGTCGCGGCGTTCTCGAAGGCGGAGGAGAAGTTGTGCACCGGGCCGTCGGGCGCGGCCGGCACGGGGGTGGGCGCCGGTTCGAACTGGACGGGGTAGTGGTCCGAGCCGCGCCCCGCGGGGATGTCCGCGTTGAACCGGGGCGTGCCGCGCGTGATCGCGTAGTCGAGTTCGCCGCCCCGTTGGTGGGTGGGGCGGTGAGGCCGCGCCAGTTGCTCGTCGGACCGCAGGTGCAGACTCTGGTCCCGGGCCTGCTGGTCGGTGCGGTTGCGGATGTCGAGGTTGAAGTCGCCGACCATGACCCAGTTCTCGCCGGGCCGGGCGGCGGCACGGATCCCCGCGAGCAGGTGGGAGACGTCCGCGCCGCGCGCGTGGACGTTGTAGTAGACGGTGTTGCCGATCCGCACGCCGAGTGCGCGGCGGTAGCGGTACTCGTCGCGGGGCTCGTTCGGGTTGTACAGCGGGTTCTCGATGATGCGGACCTCGTCCGCGCGTGTGCGGGTGACCACTGCCAGGTTGACCCGGCCGCCTACCCAGCGGTCACGTCCCGTGGTGCTGTCGCGCTGCGGGTCGGTCTGGAGGAAGTACACGTGACGGCGGTGGTGGCGGTGCTCCCACTGGGTGTAGCTCACATGGGTCGGCAGGCCCGCCGGGAACGGACCGGGGATGGGGAGCGACATCCCGGTGCCGTGGTACTGGTGCGGTTCGGCGGGTGGCCCGTTGCCGGCCTCCTGGAGGGCCACCACCTCGTGGTGCATCGTCAGTGGGCCCACCTCGCCGCCCCAGCGCAGCCCGTGGTCGGAGCCCTGCATGTTGTAGGTGGCGAAGGGCAGGCTGCCGTCGGACGCCGAGGCAGCCGGCCTCGCCGGCCGGTCGGCCGCCCTTGCTGTGGAGCCGCCCGGCCCGGGGGCGGCGCCGACCAGCAGTCCGGCCGCCAGCAGGGCGGAGGTGAGGGCCGCCGTCAGCCGTGATCCGCGCGGTCCGGGGCGGGCCTTGGCGCGCGGCGGCGGTAACGGTAATCGCATCGTGGACTCCTTACGGAGCGATCCGGGTACGAACAATCGCAGAGACGATCCGTTCACTGTCGGAAGGTCCGCGTCAAGAGTCCATCGCGCGCCACACGCCCACCACGGGCCAGCGTTTCGTCCGTACGTGAGCTCGCGGGCCCTGGTCATCCCGCCGCGAAGACGTCGCGTACGAGCACCATCAGGTCGGGTGTGGCCGGATGTTTCCTGGGCCCTTCGCGGCGGGCGAGGACTCGGGAACGGGCGGCGCGTCCGCGAGCGGGCGGTAGATCAACGAGGGGTGCGCGTGATGGCTCGGGGCCGGACCTCTACTGGACCGGACCGGCCAGCGTTTCGATGGGCAGAGGCGGCCATTTCTTCTCTTTCCGGGTGAGGCTCGCCAGCTCTTCCGGTGGTTCGGCGCCGTCCCGAACAGTCGCGACGTAGGTTTTCGCTTCCTGCAGGCTCAGTCGCGGGGCCTGCTTGCGCAGGTGGCTCATCGCGGCCACGGCCCCGGCGGAGTGCACGAGCTCACGAACAGCGGAGGCCAGTGGATCAGGCGGTCCGATGCCCTTGGTCTGCAGAAGGTAGTGCTCTTCCCAGCCCTCGTCCGACCACCCGGCGGCGGGGACGTGGTGGATGCTGCCGTCGTGCCGGTCCACCAGGTAATGGCCGCCGCCATGGAGGCTGTCGCGCACGTCACCGGTGCGGGCGCTCTCCGCCGTGTCCCAGAAGGCGAGCCAGCCCACCGCGTGTTCCTCCACGTGGTAGACGGCCAGCTCGGGGACCGGCCCCCTCCACGGCCACGTCAGCCGCTCTCTGGCCAGGAAGGACTCGACGAGCTCGACGGCGCGTTCCTCGGAAATCACGGTCTCATCCTTCACCACAGGTCAACCGGGTTTTGGGCATGCCTGCGCCGTCCCCACCGCGATCTCAGACCCGGTCTCAGCTTGTCGTTCAACCAGTGGGGTCCGGTGAAGGGAGACGGGATAATGGGCTGATGAGCTCTGACTCCGTGCCTGGCCCGACGAACGCGCGAGACAGCGAAGTGATCAATCCCGCCCCCACGCTTCCGCGACGACAGGACTGGCCGACCGGCGCGATGGACCCTGGGTGCAGGGTCACTGTGCTGCGCGATGAGGCGTGGGACGGACCATGGCAACAGGAGTTCAGCGGCAGGATCGACGACCTTGCACGGCCTGGTCCATGACGGCGACCTCGCCGCCGCCGCATGTGACCTGCTGCCGCAGGAACTAGTCGGACCCCATCCCCCATCCCCGAAAGGCTTTTTCACTCCCTGTGCGCATGATCTCCTCCGAACACCCGCTCCTTACGGCCGTCCGCAACGGCGACACCAGGGCAGTGGCCGCCCTGCTCCAGGAGGAGTACGGCACCGCTCACGCGCGCGGCCCGCACGTCGCAGCCGCCCTGCGCCTGGCCGCGGGTGCCCTCGACCACCGGGTCCTCGATGCCCTGCTGAAGCTGGCCGATCTCGACGCGCTGGACCTGGACGGCATCGATGCCGACGGCCGCACGCCCCTGCTGCGCGCCGTCGACCGCGGCGCCCACGACATCGCCACCGCCCTGCACTTCGCCGGGGCCGACCCCCGGGTCACGGACCGCGAGGGTCGCGACGCCCTCGCAATGGCCCGCCACTGGCACACGACCGGCACCGGAGCGGGGGTCCACCGGCGGACCGTGCGCGACGGCAACGGCGAGATCTGCCGCGAGCTGGTGATCGGCGGGCAGACCGTCCGCGACGGCCACACCGCGATCCTCACCCACCTGGAATCGTGCTGCGAAATCGCCACGCCCTTCGCCGAACTGCTGGACCGCGCCATGGCGGAGCCCGAGGTCGGCCATCCGGTGTGGGGGGCGGCCGTCGTCGCGGCCGCCGGACGCAAGGGCCCGGCGCTGCCGCCCGTCTGGGACGCCGCAGCCGCTCTTCGGCACCACCCCGATCCGCTGGCACGCTACTTCGGCGCGGACGTGCTGCGCTGCATCAACCTCTACGACGAAAGCGGCGAGGACGAGGAATCCCCCTTCGACACCCCGCTCGTCGACCTCTTCCTCCCCTGGGTGGAGCAGGAGGAGGACCCCCGCGTGATGCGGCCCCTCGCCGCCGGGCTGGCCGACGCGATGGACCCCCGCGCCGAGAAGCCGCTGCCCGCCCTCACCCGTCACCCCGACGCTCAGGTCCGGTCCTGGGCGGTCGGCGGCCTGCACCGGCAGGTCCAGCAGGCGAACACCGACGCCCTGGCCGCCGTCCTCGCCTGCACCGGGGACACGGACGCCCAGGTCCGGGAAGCCGCCTGCCGGGCCCTCCTCCGGGCCCAGGCCGACGATCCCGCCCCCTGCGACGCCCTGGCCGCCTGCCTCTCCGACTCCGAGGAGGCCGTACGGGTCACCGCCGCGATGCAGCTGGCTCTTCGCGACGACCACCGCGGCGACGCACTGCTGGACGCCCTCGACGGCACCGTCGACCGGACGTCGCCGTACTACTGGCCGCTGCACGACGTGTGGCGGCACCGCCAGGCCCGGTGAGCCGGGACCAGTGAGGAGCCCCCCAGGGGCAGCCGCCTGCTGCCTGCCGACCGGGTCCGGAGCGGACCCGGTCGCCTCGGGCAGCCCTCCTGGTTATCCGAACTGGCCGGGCTGGTAGTCGCCGGCGGGCATCTGGAGCATGACGTTCCCGCGGTTGAAGGCGTTGATGACGGTGATGACACCCACCAGGGCGGCGAGCTGGTCCTCGTCGTAGTGCTTGGCGGCGTTCGCCCAGACCGCGTCCGGGACGCCACCGGCCGCATCGGCGATACGCGTGGCCTCCTCCGCCAGCTCCAGCGCCGCACGCTCGGCCTCGGTGAACACCGTGGCCTCCCGCCAAGCCGCCACCAGATTCAGGCGCTCCGCGGACTCTCCCGCGTGCACGGCGTCCTTGAAGTGCATGTCGGTGCAGAAGCCGCAGCCATTGATCTGGCTGGCACGGAGCTTCACCAGCTCCTGCGTCGAGGCAGGCAGAGTCGACTCCTCAAGCACCTTGCCCGCAGCGATGATGTGCTTGAAAACCTTGCCCAGGACCGGGCTGGTAAAGGGGTTCAGACGTGCTTCCATCATGCGCTCCGTTGTCGTTGTCCAGCGGTTACACACTCTTGACGAGACAGCCCGGCAAGTTGTGACATCGACACGCTGTGACCCGCATCACCCCTCTTGTCGGCTGTCATGAGGATGCCAGTGGGCCCCCGATCGTGATCGGGGGCCCGCATGGCCTCTACCTCTGCCCGCTGTTCACGCCCGACGCAGTGCGTCGCGGCCCGCGAAGCGCGCCGATTCGCCCAACTCCTCTTCGATCCGGATCAGTTGGTTGTACTTCGCCGTGCGGTCGGAGCGGGAGAGCGAGCCGGTCTTGATCTGACCGCAGCCGGTCGCCACCGCCAGATCCGCGATGGTGGTGTCCTCCGTCTCGCCCGAGCGGTGCGACATGACAGCCGTCCAGCCCGCCTGGTGGGCCGTGGCCACCGCGGCCAGCGCCTCGGTCAGGGTCCCGATCTGATTGACCTTGACCAGGACCGAGTTGCCGACGCCGGTGCGGATGCCCTCGCGCAGCAGCGTCTCATTGGTGCAGAACACGTCGTCGCCGGTGAGCTGACAGCGGTCGCCGACGCGGGCGGTCAGCTCACGCCAGCCGTCCAGGTCGTTCTCCGCCATCGGGTCCTCGATGGAGACGACCGGGTAGGCGTCGATGAGCTTGGCCAGGTAGTCGGCGTTCTCGGAGGGGGTGCGGCGCACCCCCTCGCCCGCGTAGTCGTACACCCCGTCGCGGAAGAACTCCGACGACGCCGGGTCCATGATCAGGCCGATGTCCGTGCCGGGACGGTAGCCGGTGCGCTCGATGGCGGTCATCACGAAGTCGAGCGCCTCCTCAGCGGTACGCAGCGCGGGCGCGAAGCCACCCTCGTCGCCGACGCCCGTGGAGTGCCCGGCGGCCAGCAGATCGCGGCGCAGGGTGTGGAAGACCTCGCTGCCCATGCGGACGGCTTCGGCGAAGGTGTCCGCACCCACGGGCGCGATCATGAACTCCTGGAAATCCAGCGGATTGTCGGCGTGGGCGCCGCCGTTGACGATGTTCATCATCGGCAGCGGCAGGAGGTGGGCGTCGGCGCCGCCGAGGTAGCGGTAGAGGGGCTGGCGGTGGGCCGCCGCGGCGGCCTTGGCGGCGGCGAGGGAGACGCCGAGGATCGCGTTGGCGCCGAGACGGGACTTCGTGGCGGTGCCGTCGAGGGCGACCAGCGCGGCGTCGAGACCCGCCTGGTCCGCCGCGTCCCGGCCGCGCACGGACGTCGCGATCTCCCCGTTGACGTGGGACACCGCGCGGTCGACGCCCTTGCCGTGCCAGCGTGCGGAGTCTCCGTCGCGCAGTTCCACGGCCTCCCGGGCGCCGGTGGAGGCGCCGGAGGGGACAGCCGCGCGCCCCAGGGACCCGTCCGTCAGGACGACGTCGACCTCGACCGTGGGGTTGCCCCGGCTGTCGATGATCCGGCGGGCGGTGACGGTCTCGATGGCGGCGTCAGTGTTTTTGGCGGGTTCGACTGCCTTTGCGGACATGGGAGGTCCTTCCCGTTGTCGTGTGCCGTGGCCCCGGCTGCGACAACGCTGGCGCTGAGCCCGACACCCGAAACTCTACAGCAATGCTGCTCAGTTTTGCTGTACAGCATTGCTGTGCAGGTCAGGCGCACAGCTTTGCTGACCAACGGGGTAAAGTGCCTTATGCCCACCTCGGAAGCCGCCGCCATCGCCGCCGAACTGCGCACCGCGATGGGCAAGCTCACCCGACGCGTCAAACACGAGGACAGCATCCCGCTGGGCCAGGCCGCCGTGCTCGGTGCACTCGACCGCAACGGCGCCATGACCACCAGCGACCTCGCCGCCGATCAGCGCGTACGCCCCCAGTCGATGGCCCGGTCGGTGGGGCTGCTCATGGAACAGGACCTGATCACGCGCCGGGCGCACCCCACGGACGGCCGCAAGTCGCTGGTCGAGCTGTCGGACGCGGGCCGGGCCGCGCTCGAAGCGGAGCGCGGCCGCAGGGCCGGTTGGCTCGCGCAGGCCATCGAGGCCGAACTCACGGATGAGGAGCGGGCGTTGCTGGCGCGGAGCGCCGCCCTGCTGGAGCGGCTCGCCACACGCTAGACGAGTCGTTCCGATGTGATCAGTGGTCGGGCCTGCCGCTCGGCAGCGGCGGCTCGGCGAGCAGGCTGCCGGAGTCGAGGAGCGCGTCGAACGACCCGGACTCGACGGCGTGCGCCAGCGACGAGGACGAGTGAGCAGGGCTCCGGCGCCCGTGAAGGAGCTGCTGCGGGGGGCGACACGACGTTCCCGGCTTCCCCACCCAGGGACTCGGGGCGCCCTCAGCGAGGCAGGGTGACGAGCCCCGTCTCGTAGGCGGTGATCACGAGCTGGACCCGGTCCCGGGCACCCAGTTTGGTGAGCAGACGTGACACGTGCGACTTGGCGGTGGCCACCGAGATGAAGAGGTCCTCCGCGATCTCGGTGTTCGACCGGCCGCTTCCGACCAGGGTCAGGACTTCCCGTTCCCGCTCGGTGATGCCCTCGACCGGCCGGGGGGCGCGCTTCGGGGCAGCCGTGGGGTGCCCGACGAAGTCGGCGATCAGACGGCGCGTCACACCCGGCGCGATCAGTGCGTCACCGGCGGCGACCACGCGGATCGCCGCGAGGATGTCGTCCAGCGCCATGTCCTTGACCGCGAAGCCGCTCGCGCCGGCCCGGAGCGCGCCGTAGACGTGGTCGTCCTCGTCGAAGGTGGTCAGGACGAGGACGCGGGCCGTTGCCGGACCGGCGGTGATCCGGCGAGTGGCCTCGATCCCGTCCATGCCGGGCATCCGGATGTCCATCACCACGACGTCGGGGCTGACGTCCCTGACCAGTTGGACCGCCTCGGCGCCGGTGGCGGCCTCACCGACGACCTCGAGGTCGGGGTGATCGGCCATGATCACGCGCAGGCCGGATCGCACCAGCGGCTGGTCGTCGGCGAGCAGGACACGTACGGGACGGTCGGTCATCGGGCCTCCACCGCAACTGTGACGGGTTCGGGCAGTGGCAGCCGCGCCGCCACCCGGAAGCCGCCCCCGGGACGCGGCCCGGCGCTGAGGTGGCCGTGCAGCAGGCCTGCCCGCTCCCGCATCCCGATGATGCCGAAGCCGTGGGCCGAGCCGTTCTCGGTGGCGCCGCGCGCGCCGCGCCCGTCGTCGACGACCTCCACGGACAGCTCCTCGTCCCCGTATCCGAGGGTCACCCGGCAACGCCCGGTACCCGCGTGGCGGACCACGTTGGTCAGCGCCTCCTGCACGATACGGTAGGCCGACAGGTCGATGTCGGCCGGCAAAGGACGCTGCTCCCCACTACGGCGCACCTCGACGCGTACCCCCGCGTCCGCCGTCGCCGCTACCAGCCGTTCGATGTCCGCCAGGCCCGGCGAGGGCGCGAGCGGTGCCTGCCCCGAGGCCGCCGCGGCCGGGTCGGCCTGACGGAGCGCCACCAGCGTGCGCCGAAGACCCGACAGGGTCTCTCTGCTGGTGGCTTCGATCGCGCGCAGCGCCTCGCGGGCCTCCGCCGGCTGGGTCCGGATGACCCGGCTCCCCACACCGGCCTGGATGGCGATGATGCCGATGCTGTGCGCGACCATGTCGTGCAGCTCCCGTGCGATCCGCAGCCGTTCGGCGGTCACGGCCTCGGCCACCTCCTGCGAACGCAGTGCCACCGCGTGCTCGCGGCGCTCGCGGCTCAGCAGACCGACCGTGCAGGATGCGGCCGTCGCCAGGAGACCGATCACGACGTTGACGGTCAGGTTGTCCCCGTGGGCGAAGCCGCCGATCACCAGGAGCTGCACGGTGACGGACACGGCCACGGCCACGAGCGAAGCGCGCCGGGCGCAGGTGGCGACGATGAAACCCAGGACGAGGTCCACCGCCAGATACGACAGGAACTCGCCCTGGTACGACGCCGCCAGATTCTCATGAGCGGAGCTTGGAGGGCCTACCACCGCAGCAGTGGATCCGAGGAGCGCCATGGCCAGAGCCGGCAGCGGCGTCCGTCGCACCATGCCGACGAGCAGGCTCGCGGCCAGCAGTGAACCGACACCGTGGACCGTGCCCGAAGCCCGCGGCGCGCCCCCCACCAGCAGACCCACCATGAGGAGGTACACGGCACCCCCCGCCCAGGCCATGACCTTGGTCCTCGTCATCGGCGGCGTGCCCTTCCGAGAGGGAGGGTGCGATGCGAAACACGCGTAGGCGAGGAGGTGGTCGGTGTGGCGTCCATGCCGCGAGACTAACCAGCCGCTGCCCGCACGCCATCAGCCCGGGGACGTACGCCCACGGGCTGACCCGGCCGCGCGATTGCCACCCACGGCCCCATGCCCGGACGGGGACCCTCTCGGCAGGGTTGTCCCTGTGATCGAAGTCAACGAACTCACCAAGCGCTACGGCAGCAAGACCGCCGTCGACCATCTGTCCTTCACCGTGCGGCCGGGCCAGGTCACCGGATTCCTCGGCCCCAACGGAGCCGGCAAGACCACCACCCTGCGGATGATCCTCGGCCTGGACGCACCCACCGGCGGCGGCGCCACCGTCAGCGGCGTCCCTTTCCGCAGTCATCCGCGCGGACTGCGGCACGTCGGCGCCCTCCTCGACGCCAACCAGGTCCACGGCGGACGCAGCGCCGTGGCCCACCTGTCCGCCCTGGCCCGAAGCAACGGCATCCCGCTGCGCCGGGTGGACGAGGTGCTTCAGGAGGTGGGGCTGGCCGATGCGGCGACCCGCCGCATCGGCGGGTTCTCGCTCGGCATGAAACAGCGGCTCGGGATCGCCACCGCTCTCCTCGGCGACCCGCCCGTGCTGATGTTCGACGAGCCGGTCAACGGCATGGACCCGGAAGGCGTGCTCTGGATGCGCCGCCTCTTCCGGCGCCTGGCCGCCGAGGGGCGCACGGTCTTCCTCTCCAGCCACCTGATGTCGGAGATGGAGAACACCGCCGACCGACTCGTCGTCATCGGCCGGGGCCGGCTCATCGCCGCCGAGTCGGTACAGGACTTCGCGGCCCGCGGCACCCGCCTCAGCGTCGTGGTGGGAACACAGCAGGCCGCCGAGCTGGCAGCGGTGCTGACCGCCGCAGGCGCGGCGGTCGAGCCGGAAGGCTCGGCGGGCGCCGAGAAGCTCGCCGTGACCGGGCTGCCGGCGGACCGGATCGCAGCACTCGCCTTCGAGAACCGGATCCTGCTGAACGAGCTCACCACCCGGACCGCCTCACTGGAGGAGGCGTTCATGGAACTCACCGCCGACAGCGTCGAATACCTGGCAGGACAGCCCCGATGACCACACTCACCTCCGTCCCTCAGGCCGCCTCGGCCGCGCCCGTCGCCGAGCCGCCGGCCCGCTTCCGTGACCTGCTCGCCTCCGAGTGGATCAAGATGCGTTCGCTGCGCTCCACCCGCTGGACGCTCGTCTTCATCGCACTGTTCGTCGTCGGGTCGTCGGCAGTGGCGTCACTGGCGGACCTCGACAACCTCGCGAAGTCCGGCTCGGACGCACCGCGGGTCCGCGAGTTCCTGTGCTTCGACGCCTGTCCGGCGGCCGGTTACATGACGCTGATGCTCGTCGCCGGCAGCATCGGGGCGGTCACGGTCGTCAGCGAGTACAGCAGCGGGCTGATCCGCACCACCTCCGTGGCCGTTCCCGCCCGCCACTCGGTCGTGCTGGCCAAGGCGGTCGTCGTCGCAGCGGTCTGGACGGTCGTCGGTGCGATCATTTCCACCGGTGCGTTCCTGGTCTCCCAGGCCATCCTGAGCGAACGGCACGCCGGGGTCTCCATCACCCACCCCGGCGTGGCCCGGGCCATGGTGGCATCCACGCTGGTGGCCCCGGTCTGCGCACTGGTCGGCCTGGGCCTCGGTGCGCTGATCCGGCACACCGCGGCCAGCATGGTCGCCACTCTCTTCACCCTGCTGATGCTGCCGACGCTCTTCTCGCAGTCCCGGCAGTGGTCCGCGGACATCAACCACATGATGGTGGTCAGCGCCTGGAAGCGCCTGGTCCAGAGCTGGGAGGAGATCCCCGGCAGTAGTCTCATCCGCGACGCCACGGTCTCCGGCTCCTGGGCCGTGTACGCACTCTGGCCGCTGATCGCAGTCGCACTCGCAGTGGTCGTCGTGCGGCACCGCGACGTGTGAACGGTGCCGGACGCGCCCAGGGGAGCCCTGACCCCACCCCGGCCGGGAAAAGCCTGCGATCAGCGCCTGGCCGAAGACATCTTCACCGCTCCGGACGAGCAGACCGTCACTGTTCCGGGGACCGCCGTCAACGGCGGTTGGATGTGTAGCACACGACGAAGGACTTCTTGTCGTAGCTGATCTGCGTGAGTGCTCCGGTGGCGCCCTCGACGTCCGAGCACGCCAGGCCGGTGACGGCGCCGTCCAACTTCTTCAACGCCTTGTACTCGGCCTGCGGATCGCCGCAGTCCCGCTTCTTGATCCTCGGTTCCTTGTCGCTCCCGGTGTTCTCGAAGCAGTCGCCCGCTGCCACCTTGGTGTGGTCATCCTCCGTGGTGAACTGGCCATTGATGAGGAACGCTGCGACGCAGACCACGACGGCAACCCCCACGAACATCCAGATTCGGCGGAGACGGTGGTCGGGCTGGAGCGAGTCGCCCAGGGGCGGCAGGGTGGTCAAGAGGATTCCCCGAAGTCATGTACGTAGTGTTGGGCGTTGTACCTTAATCGAACTCTGTGACGCGTCGGCTTCAGCAGCAGGTTCTCACCCTGCGGGTGGACCGGACTCCGCCCCGGCACCCGGTCGGCGCCCCGCCCGCTGGGACGGGGGCCACGGGCCGTCCTTGCAAGTGGTGTCCGGGCCGGCCGGGGCGCCAAGTCACGCCTCGGTGGTGGTCATTGTGAGGACCACCACGTCGACGAGGTGACGGCGGTGAAGCCCAGCGACTCGTACAGCGGCCGTCCGAGCCGTGAGGCGGTGAGTGTCACCGGAAGGTTCGCCATGGGCGCGAGCGAGCCGAGCATGACGGCCCGCCCGGCGCCGCGGGAGCGGTGCGCCGACGGCGTGCCGACCCAGTAGTGGCTGCCGGCCCCGTCGTGGACGACGGTGACACCGGCTCCGACCGTCTCGCCGTCGAGGACGGCGAGAAAGACGTCCACGCCTGGCTGCTCGGTCAGTGTCGTGGGGAACATCTCGCCGGGACGGTAGGGGGTGAATCTGGTCAGCTCGAAGCCCTCGATCACGATCTGCTCCGCAGTCTGCAGCTCGTGCGTCTGCTGGACTCGGCTCACCTCCATCGCGGGGGCGGGTACAGGGCCAGGCGGGCGCACCATGATCGGCATCTGCCAGTTGCGCATGCCCAGGTGACTCAGGTCGGTGGAACTGAACGGATCCTCAACATCCACCGGTCCGGTCGATCGGCCGGCCAGCTCGGTCAGCTCGGCGAGCTCGTGCGCGTCGAGGTCGGGTTCCTGCAGCAAGATGCGTGTCCCGGCGCGCTTGCCGCCGAGCACGGCGAGGAAGCTGCGTCGGCGGATCACCTCGTGGCCGCGGGAGTTTCCGGTTGCGGCCCAGAACGCGGCGGAGTTGCGGGCCTGGAGTATCGCCGCGTCGTCGAAGGCCACGGGGTGATCCGGATGGTCCTGCCTGCTTCGATCCTCGACACGAGCGTCGGGGGTGGTCTGCCGAGTGTTGGCCACGGATGGCTCCTGTTCAGTCACTGTGCGGTGATCCAGGCGAAGGGGCAGGCGGGGCCCAAGGAGAAGTCGACTCGGGTCGTCACGCCTCCAACCCAACGACGTAATGTCTCTGATAACTGGGCCGATCTCAACCGAGATTGCTGAGCCATTCGCCTTCTGCGATCTCGCCCGAGCCCGCATGACGCCGTCGTACTCGCGCGAGCCGTTCTGCTCCTTCACCACTGGCCAGGACCTGCGGGCCTACTTTCGACTGCCACCGGCGGGCGCGCCCACATCGGCGGGGCTGCGATGACGATCGGCGGGTGGCCTGGGCGACCAGGACGAGTCAGGGGCGCCGTGTCCCCGTGTCAGGATGAAGCCCATGGGGATACGGGCGCGGTGGGACGAGACGTACCAGGCTCTGCTGCCTCATGCCCTTCGGCCCGCTGACGAGCTGCACCGTGAGTACCGGGACGCCGTCTTCCACGCATGGCTGACCTGGCACGGGGACACCACCGACGAGCAACTCGACTCGCTGGTCCCGGACGACCAGCTCATGGTGCTCAGGGCCATTGAGCGAGCGTGCGCGCTCGCCTGGCGTGACGCCCTGCTGGGCCCGGTACTCAGCCGTCATGGGCACGAGAACCACCCCGGCCGGCCCTTCGGCGGCCCGCACGGGCTCTGGGGCACGCCTGCCCGGAGTGCCGGTGCCGAGGGTTTTCACCGGCCTGCTCTTCCCCGTCCCGACCGGTTCGGTGTCGAAATGCCGGTCCGGCCCTCACTACGTGATGCGCTCTTCCACGTCGTCTCCAACGAGTGTCTCTGGACGGTCAACGACATCCGTGACGTCCACACCTCGACAGCAGGGGTCAGGCAGCAAGGTATGGCGCCGGTGGATCGTGTGCGTGAGACGGTGACCCGGCTGTGTCTCGGTGCCTGGCATCAGGAGGTGGAGGTCAACCGGCGGCGCGGCTGGGACGACGCCGAGTGGTGGCAGTACCTGAACTTGGAGAGTCTGCTGCCCTGGGCGGCTGTCGCTCTCGGCCTGCCGGGCGAGCATCCGGACGAGTACGGGCACCTGGTCGAGTCAGTGGCCTCGGGCACCGTGACGAGCTCCTTCGAGCCGTGGACGGCGCAGGCCCTGCCCCCGGGCTTCGCCTCCGCCTTGGGCGAGGAATGCGTGCGACTGGCGCACCACAAGGAGCCAGGATGGGGCACGGAAGCCGGCTCGGCAGGTCCGCGACAGCAGAGCGCCGTTGCGTGTCTTCATCTAGGACCACGCCTGTCCTAGTCGCGCCCTAGTGTTGTCCCACCGCGAAGAATCACCGGAGGGACGAGACCGATGAGTCACACTGCACCCGAGGGTTACACCAGCGTCGCACCGTGGGTGGTCACCGACGACACCGGCGCGCTGCTCGACTTCATCACCGCCGCGTTCGGTGGCGAGGAGATTGCGCGGGTGCCGGTCGAGGACGGCACCATCGGCCATGGTGAGATCCGGGTCGGTGACACGGTCGTGCTGGCCTTCGACCGGCGGCCCGACTGGCCGGTGATGCCCTCGCTGTTGCGGGTCTACGTCGCGGACGCGGACGCCGCCATGACCGCTGCTGTTGCGCACGGGGCGCAGGTGATCACCGAGGTCGCCGACAGTGCCTGGGGGGATCGCGGCGGCAGGGTGCGGGACCCGTTCGGCAACATTTGGTGGGTGATGAGCCACGTCGAGCACGTCGCACCGGACCTTGCCTGGCAACGGATGTCCGAGCCGAAGTACGCCGAGGCGATGCGCACGGCCCAGGAGACTCTGGACGCCGCGCTCAGCGGCCGGGAGACGGGAGTGGCCAGCACCCCACAGCGCCCGCCCCACTGAGATCAGTTACCGACATCACCGCGTGGGTGGGGTGATGTCAGCGAGTGACCCGACGTTCGTCGAACGGCGTCGCCGACGTCAGCCGGGCGATCTCCTCGGCGCTGAGGACGAGGTCGGCAGCGGCCGCGGAGTCGCGGATCGACGCCGTACGGCGCGCCCCCGGGATGGGGATGACGGCCGGGGACAGGGCCAACAGCCAGGCGAGACAGACCCGTTGCGGGCTCACACCGTGATCACGCGCGATCTCGTGGAACGGCTCGTACACCCCGTGCGCCCTACGTCGATCGTCCGCCGCGGGGCCCTCCAGGACGCTTCTGGAGATGCCTCCGAGCGGGCTCCACGGCAGGAACGCCACCCCGAGTTCCTCGCACAGCCGTAGCTCGGGGGCGCTGTCGCGGACCTCCGGGGAGAAGCGGTTCTGTACGGATGCCAGGCGGCCGCCGAGTACGGCGTGGGCCTCGCGGATCTGGTCGGCGTCGACGTTGGAGATGCCGGCCGCGCGGATCTTGCCCGCGTCGAGGAGTTCGGCGAGGGCACCGACCGACTCGGCCCACGGAACCTGCGGGTCGGGCTTGTGGAGCTGATAGAGGCCGAGTGTGTCGACGCCGAGGCGTCGGCGTGAGGCGTCGCAGGCGTTCTTGAGGTGTTCGGGCGTGCCCGTCACGGTCCACGAACCGTCGCCGGGTCTGCCGCGCCCGCCCTTGGTGGCGACCAGGACCGATGCGGTGTCGCCGCCGTAGCGGGTCAGGGCGCGGGCGACGAGCGACTCGTTGTGGCCGGTTTCGTCCGCGTGCCAGTGGTAGGAGTCGGCGGTGTCGATGAGGGTGACTCCGGCGTCGAGGGCCGCGTGGATCGTGGCGACGGCCGCGTCCTCGTCGGGCCTGCCTTCGACGGACAGCGGCATGGCGCCGAGGCCGATCGCGCTGACGTGGACATCACCTAGGCGGCGTGCGCGCATGGCGGGAACCTCTCTGTACTGAGGTGGTGGGGTGTGGGGTTGGGGTGCGGGGCAGCCGCTTCAGCGCGACAGCGGGGCAGCCGCTTCAGCGCTTCAGCGCGGCGATCTGCTCGCCGATGGCGCCCGGCAGCCAGTCGGCTGTGTCCGAGAAGCGGAAACCGAGCCTTTCGGCGCGGGAGTTGTCCATGCCGTAGTAGCGGTCGAAGGCGAACGGCGACGCCTCGGACCCCGGCTCGACCGTGCGGTAGGCCGGTGGGCGGGTGCCCTGGTCGGCGATGTGCGTGCAGAGGTCGGTCACGTCGAGTTCACCATGCGAGCGGGCGTTGACGGGGCCGAGGAAGTCCGCGCCCGCCGCCCAGATCAGGAAGTCCGCGATCTCGTGCTCGCCGATGAACGAGGACGGGTGGTTCACGCGGTGGATGTCGACGGGCCGGCCCGTACGGACGCGCTCGACGTAGTGGCGCAACCGGCCGGTGAAGTCGGCGTCGCCCCCGCCCAGGACGTGTGCGGACCGGACGGCGACGAAGGGGAACGCCGGGTCCCGCGCGAACTCCGCTTCCGCCTGGCGCTTGCCCTCGCCGTAGTGCCGGTTCCGGAACGCCTCCTCGTGCCACGGCAGTTCGGGGTGGACGAGCCGGTGGGTGGTGTCGATCGTCTCCTCGGGGAATCCACCGCCCGGCGGTGTCGGGTGGACGAGGCCGGAGGAGGCCGGGTCGTAGACCTCGATGGTCGAGGTCATGACGTAGCGCGGGGTGCGGTCGTGGAAGACGCGCCGGGCGACGGCTGCCTGCCGGGGTGTGTTGCAGACCTGGTCGATGACCGCGTCGAAGGTGCGGTTCCCCAGCGCCGCGCCGAGAGCGGCCTCGTCGTCGCGGTCGGCGATCACGTGGTCGACGCCGGGTGGCGGGGGCGACGAGCCACGGTTGACGACCGTCACCCGGACCCCCGCGTCACGGAGCCGCAGTACCACGTGCCTGCCGAAGTAGCGGCTGCCGCCGATGACGCCCACGCGCTTCATGTGTCCTCTTCCCGGAGTGCTCGCCTCGCTGTGTGCACGAGCCTGCCGGAATGCGATCATCAGCAGAAGTGGTGACTTGCTTAACCCGTATGAAGGACGACTGATGATCGATGTCCAGCGGCTCCGTACGCTCCGCGAGGTCGCCCGGAGCGGCAGTTTCAACAAGGCCGCGGCCACCCTGCTGCTCACGCCGTCCGCCGTCTCCCAGCAGATCGCCGCGCTGGAACGGACACTCGGCGCCCAAGTCGTAGAGCGCAGTACACGGGGTGTTTCCCTGACCGAGCCGGGGCGGCTCCTCGTCGAGGCCGCCGAGGTGATCTCGGCCGAGTTGTCACACGCCCGCGAGCAGATCGACCGGCTGGCGACGGGACGTACGAAGCTGACCGTGGCCACGTTCACCAGCGGAGGCCACCGGCTGCTGCCGCCGGTGCTGACCCGGTTCGTCGCCGAGCACCCCGAGGTGGAGCTGACCGTGCTGCAGAAGGAGCCGGAGCACAGCCTGCCGCTGGTGCGCGAGGGGCGGGCCGACATCGCGCTCGCCTATCACTTCGACGGACCGCTGCCGGTCCGGCCCGGTGACCGGTCCGGGCTGGACTGGGTGCCCCTGATGGACGACCCGATGTCGGCCGTGCTGCCGGCGGGGCACCGTCTCGCCGACCGGGCGAGCCTGGACCTGGCCGAACTCGTGCAGGAGCGCTGGGTGATGGGGTGCATGAGAGCGCAGGCCTTCATGCACCGCTATGCCGAACTCGCCGGATCCGAGTTGCGCGTCTCGGCCGCCACGACCGACTTCTTCTTCGCACAGACCCTGGTGGCCGCCGGTGTCGGCGTCTCCCTCATCCCGCGGATCGCCCTGGACCCGTCGGTCACCGGTGTCGCCGTCATCCCCATCGACCCGCCGCGACCCGCGCGCTACATCGGCGTGGCCACCGCCGCCCGGCATCGCAGCCGGCCCCGGCCGCACGTCGAGGCGTTGCTGACCGCGCTGGTCCGGTCGGTGCCGTAGCTCCGCCGGACCCGTACGGGGCTGTGCCTTTCTAAGGCTTGTAGATGCAGGCCGCCAGCGGGGCGTGCACCTTCCAGCCCAGCATCTCGTACAGCGACCGCCCCTCGGGGGTCGCGCCCAGCACACCGAGGACCGCGCCCTGCGCGACGGCGTGGTCGGCGAGGGTGCGCATCACGAAGGCGCCCAGGCCGCGGCGGCGGTGAGCGTCGTCGGTCCCGACCCGGTCGACGACCGCCGCCCGGCCGAGAACGGCCATCTGCCCCTTGGCCACGGACGCGCCCGCGGCGTCGTACACCCCGACGTGGACGACGCTGTCGCGGGTCTCCACGGACGCGGAGTAGCCCTCGGGGGCCACCGGGTCCGTGGACTGCAGGTCCACGGCCATCAGATATCCCGCCTCGTCCCTGTCCACCACCCAGCCCTCGGGCAGCCAGTGCCCGACGTCCTCGGGCTCCATGGGCACTTTGAGCCAGGTGTGCGGCACGGTCACCGAGGCCGCGGCCTCGCGTACCGAGAACCCATCCGCATCGGGCAGTACGTGGCGTCCCACTTGGTCGGGGTGGCCCACCTCGAGGTAGAGCCCCCACGGCCGTTCGGCCGGTGGGGGCGTGTCGCGTGACACGGCCCAGCCGGCGACCCAGGTCCTGACCAGTTCCGGAATCATCAAGCCCTCCCGAGGTAACGAGGTAAGAGTCACAGTCCAGGAGCGCACATTACGTCAGGGCCCCGGGTGCGGCATCTCCTTTTCGCGCTCCCCCACTCCTGGATCCGGTCGAACCGGCCCGGCGGCATGGGGCGATGACGATGGGCCGGCCGCGCCGGCCGCCCCGTCCGGTGCGCGGCCGAGGCCGCGGAGCCGGTCCATCTCCCGCCATTCGGGGCGCAGCCCGGCCAGGTTGGTGGTGAGGAAGTACGCCGCGCCGCCCGCCACGAGCACGGGTACGAGGCCGAACGAGGCCACCGCCGCCCCGGCGAGCAGGCCGCCGAGGGGGATGCCCGCCCAGGCCAGCGAGTCGCCCAGCGCCCGGACCCGGCCCAGCAGTTGGCGCGGTACGCGTTCGAAGGAGATCGCTCCGAGGATGGGGTTGAGGAATCCGCCGCCGAAGCCGCCGACGGCGAAGACCGTCAGCACCGCCCACATCGGCGCGCCGGAGGCGAGGACCAGGAACCGTGGTGCGCCGACGATCAGGAAGCCGGCGAAGAACACCAGTCTGCGGCGGAGCCGATGGGCCACGGCGGCCGCGACGAGGCTGCCGAGGACCGCGGTGACGCCGGCGACACTGCTGATCAGTCCGATCGCGGCGGGGCCGCCGCCGGACTCCCTGGCCCAGACCGGTACGAGCACGGTCATGAAGGCCGCGTCGAGCAGGTTGGTGATGCCGACCGTGACGATGATGGTGAGCAGCAGGGGTTCACCGCGCAGGAACGTGAAGCCCTCGCCGAACCGCCGCCAGTAGCCCGGCTCCTGCCCGCCTTCCGGCGTGGCGGGGACTTCGGTGGCGTGTCCCATGCCGCGGGGCAGGGCCAGCCCGATGATCACCGAACCCAGGGCGAAGCAGGCGGCGTTGACGACGAGGCCCGCTTGTGGGCCGAGCAGAGCCACCAGCGCGCCGCCCGCCGCCGGGCCGACGGTGGAGGCGAGCCGCTCGGTCACGCCGGAGATCCCGGTGGCCCGCTCCAGGGGGACCGCGCTGCGTTCGGCCGCCTCCGGGACCATGATCTCCTTGGCCAGGTCGCCGGGGCCGCGTACCGCCCCGATGACCGCGACCAGGGCCAGCAGCAGCCAGAAGGGGAGCAGGTCCAGGGCGTACAGCAGGGGGACGAGGCCTGCGGCGATCGCGCTGAGGGAGTCGGTGGTCCAGGAGACGGCGCGGGGGCCGACGCGGTCGACGAGCGGCCCGGTGAGCGCCTTGACGACCACGTACGGGGTCATTTCGCAGAAGGCGACGAGGCCGGTCTGGGTGGCGCTGCCGGTGGTGACGAGCACGAACCACGGCAGGGCGATGGCCGATACCCGGGTGCCGGTGAGCGATACGGCTGTGGCGGCGAGCACCGCGGCCAACGGCCGGAGGCTGCGCCGACCGGCTATGCCGCCCGCCGGCGGGGCTGCCTTCGTCACGGCGTCTCCCCCTCCGGTTCGGCGACGGCGTCCGGCTCCGGCAGGAGGTGCGTGATCAGCACGACGCGTTCGGCGCCTACCGGCGCACCGGATCCCCCGTCGGGCCTGTCCCGGCGGTAGCGGTTGACGACGGCTCGTAGCTCCTCCCCCAGACTCGCGGCCTCCTCGGGGGTGAGCCGCAGGGACCAGTCGCTCAGGTCGAGGTTGTCCCGCCAGGGGCGCGGCATGGTCTCCACTGCGTCCAGGGCCAGCCGGGCGCGTTGTGCGTGGGAGTCGGCCACCGAGCGCATGTAGGCCATCGTGGCCTCGGGTTCGCGGTCGGCGAGGCCCTTGTCGGTCAGCCAGGTGCCCTGGTGCACCGCCCGCCACCAGCGTTCCCGTGCGTTGCCGCGGTCGGTGTCCTCCTCGACGAATCCGGCGGTACCGAGCTGTCGCAGGTGGTAGCTGGTCACTCCCGAGCCCAGGCCCAGCCGTTCGGCGAGGCGGGTGGCCGTCGACGGACCGTGCGTCCGCAGCAGTCCGACCAACTGCACCCGTACCGGGTGGGCCATGGCGCGCAGGCCCTTGGCGTCCAGGACCACATGCGTCTCGGGGTGCGGGCCGTCCGGCCGCTCTCGTTCTGCCATGCGGACCACCCTAGACCGCGAAGAGTTCTTCGCAAACATTCCTTCGCGAAGAACTCTTCGCGATCTCGGTCGACATGCCTCGAGCTGCGGAGGGCCCCCTTCTGGGCAAGGCTGGTCGGCGTGACCCGCACCCGCGCGGACCTCGAGCGACACGCGAGAAAGGCAGTGACATGAGCGGCAGCAACCAGTCCCTCAAGGGCAAGGTCGTCCTGGTCGGCGCCGGGGCGAAGAACCTGGGCGGCCTCATCAGCCGCACCGTCGCCGACCTGGGCGCGAACGTGGTCGTGCACTACCACTCCGACGGCACCAAGGATGACGCGGTGGCGACCGCGAAAGCGGTGGAGGCGGCCGGCGGTCAGGCGGAGACGATCCAGGGCGACCTGACCAAGGTCGATGTCGTGGAGGATCTGTTCACCACCGCCAAGGAGCGGTTCGGCGGGATCGACGTGGCGGTCAACACCTCCGGGATGGTGCTGCGCAAGCCGATCCTGGAGACGACCGAGGCCGAGTACGACCGGATGGCGGACGTGAACGCCAAGGCCGCGTACTTCTTCATCCGCGAGGCGGGGAAGCACCTCAACGACAACGGCAAGGTGATCACCATCGTCACCTCGCTGCTGGCAGCCTTCACCGACGGCTATTCCACCTACGCGGGCTGCAAGGCCCCGGTCGAGCACTTCACCCGGGCAGCGGCCAAGGAGTTCGCCCCGCGCGGCATCTCCGTGAACAACATCGCCCCCGGCCCGATGGACACCCCCTTCTTCTACGGCCAGGAGACGCCCGAGCGCGTCGGGTTCCACAAGTCCCAGGCCATGGGCAACCAGCTCACCAAGATCGAGGACATCGCACCGATCGTGACCTTCCTGGCCACCGACGGCTGGTGGATCACCGGCCAGACCCTCTTCGCCAACGGCGGCTACACGACGCGGTAGCGCGCGAAGGAACGGACCTCGACGTCCGCTTCCCCGGTCTGCCCGCCGCGGTCCTCGCCGCCGCTCCGCCCTCCGTCGAGGGTCAGCGGACAGTGTCGTACGCGCCCAGGGCGATCTTCGCGAAGTTCCGCAGCGACTGCGTGCCCGGCGCGAAGTAACCCGAGTGGCCGTGGGCACCGGCGGAGGAGACGACCCGGGCGCCGAACTCCGCCGAGGTGGGGTCGGTCCCGTGGCCGAGGCCCAGCAACCGGACGTTGGGGATGTTGCCGATCCAGTCCCCGCTGTCGCGGCGGACCGCCCAGACCCGGGCCCCCGTGTGCAAGGCGGCGGCGGAGTCGGCGCGGACGCCGGGGCTGCCGAGGACGACGAGGTCGGCCGCGTCGGCGCGGTCGAGGTCGGGGGCGGCCAGGCCGCAGACGACCGAGCCGTAGCTGTGGCAGAACACCGCGGGCGCGGCGGAGCCGAGGGCCGCGAGCCCGCCGAGGAGACGTTCCAGGCGCGGCGCGCCCGCCTTCGCGAGACGGCCGGTGGCGGCGTCGAGTCCGACGCCGACGGGGGTGGTGTACCCGGCCCAGGCGATCACGGCGGTGGGGGTGCCGGGCGCCTGGCGGGTCATCTCGGCCCGCAGCGCGGCGGCCATTCCGGCCGGGGCGCCGTACCGGTCGTGCGTGCGGTCGAAGGAGGCGAGGTCGATGTCCGAGCCCGGCACGACGACCGCCGTGCGCTTCGCCGCCGTCCAGTCGCCGTAGACCTCGGCGAGCTGGCCGCGGCCGCGCGGGTCGAAGGCGAGGATCTGCCGGCCCGGGGCGAGGAGCCGCGCGTAGCGGTCGGCCAGTTCCCCGGCGCGCAGCCGCTCGTACTCCGGGAGTGCGGGGTCGGCGGCCCGGGCGCGCTCCTCGGCGCGCTCGGCCGCGATCGCCCGGGCGTTGGCCGCGTACCGCAGCGCCACGGGCGCGCCGTCGAGGTTTCCGACGACCAGCGGGTGACGGGCGGCCAGTTCGGCGCGCCGCGCCTCGGTCAGGGAGGCGAAGAAACGGGCGACGTCGGCGGGGGCGGCGGTCGCGGGGTCGGGCAGCGGGCGGTGCAGGAAGTCGTCCGCGCGCCAGGCGGCGGCACCGGTCGGCGGGCCGGTGACAGCGGTCTGCTCGCTGCCGGTGGCCCAGCCCGCCGTGCCCGCGACGACCGTCGTGGCGAGCGCGACGGCGGCCAGTGTGCGCTTGAAACGGCGCATGGATTGACTCTCCCTCTTCCGGTGCTGCGGAGGAGGGAAAGGTAGGAAGAGAGTGGGTGACACTGCGTCACACCCCGGGGCCAAACCGGGGGTGATACCTCAGTAGGGGGTGGGGCAGAGGCGACCGGCCGGGGCGGACGCCGCCGCGCGCACCACGGGCAGCGGGTGTCCGGAGTGCGCGCGGCCTTCGATCCCGGTGTCGCTACGCCCAGTTCTGCCGCTGCAGCCAGAGGTTGCGTGCGGTGCCGGAGCCCTGGGTGAACACGTACAGCAGCCCCACCCGGTTCATGATCACGGGACTGACGTGGATGTCGCCGATGACGCCCTCCAGGGTCTGGAAGGCTTCGTAGACGGCGGCGTTCTCGGCCGCCTGGACCGTGACCCACAGCTTTTTATCGGTCCCCTTGACCAGGACGTTGACCCGGCCGTCCTGGCCGAGGCAGGCGGTGGGGCGCTCGATGATCTGCCCCTTGAGCGACGCGGAGGCCTGCCAGGCGTCGTAGTCGTCGCTCTGCCCGACGCGCCAGGCGGAGCCGTCCGAGCCGCGGTAGAAGATCTGGACGCGGGAGGCGGCGTCGAGGACCGCGGAGGGCCGGGTGGTGACTCCGGTGGTCTGCTGCTGGAAGGCGTCCCACGCGTCGGCGGCGTTCGACGCCTTCTGCTGGATGGTGTAGAGCGTGTCGTTGCCGCCCTTGACGGCGACGACGATCCGGCCGGAGCCGTCGAGGACCGGGGACGGGGTCGCGTAGATGCCGCCGCCGAGGGACGTGGGCGCGGTGTAGGCCTCGTAGGCCAGGCCTTGGTTGCGGGTGTACCACAGGGCGCCGTCGGTGCCCCGGAAGAAGACCTGGATGCGTCCGTCGCCGTTGAGCGCCGCCGCCGGGTCGCCGCCGATGTTGGTCACGATCCGCTGGGGCGCACCGAAGTGGGCGTTGACGGCGGTCTGGGTGACGACCTCGAGGTGATTGTCCGGGGTGCGGTAGAAGACGCGGATCTTTCCGTCCCTGCCACGGAGGGCATGGGGTACGCCCTCGATGCGTGAGCCCTCGATCTTCTTCCAGGGGCTCCAACCGCGGTCGCGGGTTTCCCAGATGGTCCAGAGCGCGTTGGCGCCGCCCTGGACGAACGCCTGGACACGATTGTCGGAGTTGAGGGCGGCGGAGGGCTCGGCGAAGATGCCGCCCTCCAGGTTCGTCCAGTTGCCCCACTTCGTACCGGGTGCGGTGGAGACGGGCATGCAAACTCCTCGATCGAATGGTTGCCGAGTTGTCGCGCCGCGTCCCAACTTATCCATGGCCGCGAGGAAGGACAGAGCTCAGTTTGAGCTGGCGCGATATCGGCGTTCAGGACGGACGAACCGGACGGGTCCCGCCACCCCCTCCCGCAAAACGGTAGTTGCACCACCGTTTTCGCTGCTACGGTCGAAATCCGGTAGCCGTACTGCCGTTTCAGTGGAAGAGCGACCCGAGCGAACCGCACAGGAGCCGTCATGCGCGCACTCACGCCCACCGGGCGACCCGGCCGTCTCGCCGAGATCAGCGATGTCGACGCACCACGCCCCGCGGCCCACGAGGCTCTCGTCCGCGTGCGCAACTTCTCCCTCAGTCGGCCCGACTTCCTCTGCTTGAGCGCTCCCGGCACGCGCTACCGGCCGGGCATCGACGCCGTGGGTCACGTCGAACGACCGGCGGCCGACGGCAGCGGACCCACCGCCGGGGTGCGCGTCGTCCTCCATCTGCCGTCCGGCGGGGCCGCGGCGCAACTCGTCGCCGTACCGACCACGCGGCTGGCGCCCGTCCCGGCCGGCGTCGACTCCGCGAGCGCCGCGGCCCTGCCACTGGCGGGACTCGCGGCCCGCCGGCTACTGGCCGAGGCGGGGCCGCTGACCGGCCGTCGGCTGCTGGTCACCGGGGCCGACGGCGGGGTCGGCGGGCTCCTCGCCCAACTCGCCGTGGCCGGCGGCGCCGAGGTCACCGCGGTCGCGGCGGAGCGGGAGCCGTGGCGGCACTTGGCCGCATTGGGCACCACGGTGGTTCACGACGGGAACAGCCTGCCGACCGGTGGCTTCGACGTCGTGCTGGAATCCGTCGGCGGCACACTCGGCTCGACGGCCGCCCGCACGCTGCGCACCGGCGGACGGATCCTGTGGTTCGGCCAGGCCGGAGGCGAGCCGCTCACCAATGACTTCTTCTTCGGCCTCTTCGACGGCGGCCCGTCACTGACCCTGCGTCACTTCACCCATCCCACGGACGCAGAAGAAACGGACGCACGCGAGGTGGCGGATCTGTTGGACCTCGCCTCGGAAGGCCGACTGCGGGTGGAGATCAGCCACCGCGGCCACTGGGGTGAGACAGCGGCGGTGCTGGAAGACATGGCGCACGGCCGGCTGTCGGGCAAGGCGGTACTGACCGTGGGCTGAGCCCGGTCGGCCGGCCGTCGCCCGCGACGGCCGGACTCGGCGCGCCGAGGGGCTCAGGCGCTCTCGCCGCTGCCGTAGGGGCGTGTGATCAGCTCCAGCGCATGGCCGTTGGGATCGAGGAAGTACACGCCCCGGCCGCCGTCATGGGTGTTGATCTCACCGGGGAACCGCTGACGCGGGTCCGCCCAGTACATGAGCTCGCGCTCGCGGATACGGGCGAAGGCCGCGTCGAAGTCGTCCTCGCTCACCAGGAACGCGAGGTGCTGGCAGCGGATGTGGTCGGCGCCCGGCTCCGCGAAGTCGAGCGTGACGTCGTTGTCGAGCTGGACCGCTACGAACACCCCGGCCGACCGGGGTGGCGTGAGACCGAGGATCTCGGTCAGGAACTGTGCCGATGCCCACTTGTCATGGGCCGCAACGATGGTGTGGTTGAGCTGAACCGCCATGGAAATCCAATGTCCCCACGCCTCCATGCCCCGGCACTCTTGCTCGGCGACACGCGACGCTGACGACATTGAAGACCCGGCGCGCCGCGAGGTCAACTCCCGGGCGTCAGCCGCCTGTCTGCCGCTTCCCCCGGTCCGAGGCGACCAATATGGCTATGCCCAACACCGCGAGCACGATGCCGGCGTACAGCTCGTAGCCGTCGAGGAAGCCGATGTGACGCACCACGCCCCAGTTGCCGAACCAGTCGGTGACCTCGTGCAGGACCGCCATGGCGCCCTGGACGAGGAGGATGAAACCGAGCACTTCGAGGATCTTCTTCATGTGTCCGATCATCGCCCCTCGCCCCCGCCCCCGTCATCGCCCGATGGTCTGCGCCTCCTCGCGCCGAGTTGGCCCGCGGGCGATGCCATCGGTCCGAAAGTATCGACCCCATGCGACTTTGGTCGCCGCTCACCGTCCGACGCTCCCGCCACCCGGCACCGGTCGGTAGATTGACCGACATGGGCGACAGCGAAGCGGGGGACATGGCGGGTGCGGATTCGGCGTATCCGTGGCTGCTCCCGTCCGCCGTCGCCGACCCCCGCGCCTCCGGTGACGGATCGCGGCGCACCGTGCGCGACTGGGTCGTCGACATCTGCTGCCTCGCCGTCGCCGGCGTGGTCGGGCTGCTGGTCGTGGAATCCCTGCGGCACGATCCGCACGTCTCCGGCCCCCTCCTCCTCGCCGATCAGCTCATCGGGGCCGCGGCCTGCACGGCGCTGTGGCTGCGCCGCCGGTGGCCGGTGGGTCTTGCGGTCGTTCTCGTGGTGCTGTCCGTCGTGGCGCCGTGCGCGGCGGGCGCGATGCTGGTGGCGGTGTTCACGGTCGCGGTGCACCGGCCGTTCAGGGTGGTCGCCGCGGTGGGTGGGCTGGCCCTGGTCACGGCCCCGGTCTCGGCCGCCGTCCGGCCCGACCCCGATCTGACCTTCATCGTGTCGGCCGTGGCCGGGGTGGTGTTGGCGCTGACGGTGATCGGCTGGGGCATGTTCCTGCGGTCCCGCCGCCAGTTGGTGCTGTCGCTGCGCGAGCGTGCCCGGCGCGCCGAGGCCGAGGCCGGGCTCCGTGCCGAGCGGGCGCAGCGCCTGGCCCGGGAGGACATCGCCCGGGAGATGCACGACGTGCTGGCGCACCGGCTGTCGCTGCTGTGCGTCCACGCCGGGGCGTTGGAGTTCCGCCCGGACGCGCCGCCGGCCGAAGTGGCCAGGGCCGCCGGGGTGATACGCGACAGCGCGCATCAGGCGCTCCAGGATCTGCGGGAGGTGATCGGTGTGCTGCGCGCCCCCGGTGGTGGCGACGGCGACGAGGCGAGCCGACCGCAGCCCACCCTCGCGGAGTTGGACGATCTGGTGGAGGAGTCACGGCAGGCCGGCATGCTGGTGACGTTCGACGGCCGGGTCGTCGATCCGCGGACCGTGCCGCCCGCCACGGGCCGTACGGCCTACCGGATCGTCCAGGAGGCGCTGACCAACGCCCGGAAGCACGCCCCCGGTGCCGAGGTGACCGTACGGACCGCCGGTGACCCGCGGCAGGGGCTGACGATCGAGGTGGTCAATCCGGCGGGCGAGGAGGAGAGCGGGGTCGTGCCCGGTTCCGGCCAGGGCCTGATCGGGCTGTCCGAGCGCGCGACCCTCGCCGGTGGCCGACTCGCCCACGGGCCCACCCCCGACGGCGGCTTCCGGCTGCACGGCTGGCTACCGTGGCGGACATGAACGCCCCGCAGAGACCGCCGATCCGTGTCCTCCTCGTCGACGACGACCCGCTCGTGCGGGCCGGGCTGTCGTTCATGCTCGGCGGCCTGCCCGATCTCGAGATCGTCGGCGAGGCGGCCGACGGCTCGGAGGTCGCCGCGCTGGTCGACCGGCACTCCCCCGACGTGGTGTTGATGGACATCCGGATGCCGTCGGTGGACGGCTTGGCGGCCACGGAGGCGCTGCGCCGCCGGGAGGATCCGCCGGAGGTCATCGTCCTGACCACGTTCCACGCCGACGAGCAGGTGCTGCGGGCGTTGCGAGCGGGGGCCGCGGGCTTCGTGCTCAAGGACACGCCGCCCGCCGAGATCGTCGAGGCGGTGCGCCGGGTGGCGTCCGGTGCCCCGGTGCTCTCCCCCACGGTGACCCGGCAGCTCATCGAGCGGGTGACGGACCGGGGGCAGCCGGATCGCGGCGCCCTGGCGCGGGAGCGGCTGGCACGGCTGAACGACCGCGAGCGGCAGGTGGCGATCGCGGTGGGACACGGCCGGTCGAACGCGGAGATCGCCGCCGCCCTCTTCATGAGCGTGGCGACCGTCAAGGCCCATGTCTCACGGATCCTGACCAAGCTCGACCTCAACAACCGGGTGCAGATCGCGCTGCTCGCCCATGACGCGGGGCGGCTCGACGCCGAGTCCTGAGCGCGGTCGCCGGGTCTTTGCCGCCCCGAGCGAAGCGTCACTCTGCGTGTTCGCGTGAGTGGTCCCGGTCGCGTCCGGCCGCCCCACCCCTCCCCCGGATCACCCAGCTCAGAGCCGGTGCGGCCGATCCGCGAGCAGAGCCTCCGGTGGGCCTCCACCTCTCGGCGTGCGGCCCCGAAGCGACCCACAGTGATCGCCCGCGTACCCCCCGCCCTGTGTTGCGCAATCGCCTCGGAATCTATGTCCGGCCGTCGCACGGCTGTTACATAACAGCGGGGAAACAGCGCGTTGGGGGTCGTAGGATCGAACTAATGATCAATGGGTGATTAGTTCCCTTCATCCCTTTCGTTGTACTACCGCGCGCACTTGGCGCAGGAGATAGGAGACCCCTGTGCCGGGGCACATACCGCGTCGACGCATGCTCCAGATCGCCGGCGGTTCACTCGTCGTCGGTACGGGCGCGGTGGGTGCCTGGCAGTGGCTGGCACCCGAGGCGAAGCAGGTCCCCAAGCAGGGGAAGTTCCCGGCGCGACAGGCCAAGGCCCGGGCGACCGAGTCGTTCGTGCACGTCATCGCGCACCCCGACGACTCCCTCTACTTCATGAACCCGGAGCTGGAGCAGGCCATACGCAGCGGCGCCCCGGCCGTGACGGTCTGTCTGACCGGTGGGGAGTCCGACGGGCGCAACGCCCTGACGCACAGCCCCAATTACATGAAGCTGCCCGAGCGCCGCGGCGACTTCGTCCGGGCCCGTTTCAACGGCTTCCGCGAGGCGACCGCCCGGATGGCCACCGGCAACTGGCTCAGCCCCTGGGACGTGGAGACGCTGACGCTCCTGCCCGGCTTCGAGGTCGAGCTGCAGACGCTGCGGGCGGCCCCCCAGGTTCAGCTGATCTTCATGGAGCTCATAGAGGCCCGCACCATGCGAGGGCCGCGCAAGGACAGTCTGCGCGGACTGTGGCTCGGAGCGACCCCGAAGCTGACGACCCTCAAGCCCACCGGGAGCCCGGTCCGGCGCACCTTCCGCTACGGCCGTCAGCAGCTGATCGACTCGCTCGCCGCCGTCATGGAGCGCTACCAGCCGACCGTCGTGCGGACCCTCGACCCGAACCCCACCCACATGCCGCAGGACCCGCACTACCCCAACACCCCGCCGGCGCTCCAGGGCATAGGGACGTACTACGACCACCAGGACCACACCTCCTCCGCCCACTTCGCACAGGCGGCGCTCGCCGAGTACTGGGGCCGCAAGCACGCCCGCCCCACCGCCGTGGAGAGCTACGTCGGCTACGAGGTCGGCAATCTGAAGCTGCCCGCCAACCTCGACGCGGCCACCATCGCGCACAAGATCGAGCTGCTCGACATCTACGGCTGGGTGGACGGCAAGGACTGCGGTGACCGGGCGGGCTGCGGCGACCGCAAGGTCGGCGCCCGTTCCAAGAACTCCCCCTGGTCCAACCACCTCCGGCACCGGGCGACGGGTACCCAGCGCTGGGTACAGCCGCTCCCCGACGGCCGGCTCGCGGCGTTCGCGGTGCTGGACGGCGCCGTGCAGTGCTGGACCGAGCGGACGCCCGGCAGCGGCATCTGGTCCACGCCCACCCCGGTCGGCCCCGCCCCGGTCCGCGGCTCGATGCTGGAGGGCCAGGTGCAGGCCGTGCGGCTTCCCGACGGCACCCTGCGGCTGTTCTCCATCCGCACCGTGCTGCCCACCCCCGGCAAGGACCACCACCGCGAGCTCGTCACCTCGCTCCAGACCGGCAAGGTCACCGGTGGCGGCACCCCGGCGTTCGGGCCCTGGGAGTCCCTCGGCTCGCCGGAGGCGGACGACCCGCAGCGGTCGATGGAGATGGGCTACCCGGTCGCGGTCGTGGCCAAGGACGGCAAGGTCCACGTCTTCGTCAAGGACTGGGCGGGCGGTGTGGCCTTCCGCACCAGCGCCGCGGCGGGCTGGTCGGACTGGGCGCCCCTGCCGGCGGATCCGAGCCGGATGCTGAAGCTGGAGGACGGCCTCGACGCCGCGCTCGACGAGAAGGGCCGCCTCCACGTCGTCGCCGCCGACATCAAGACCGTCCACCACTGGGTGTCCGAGGACGCCGACGGCCCGCTGAACCTGTCCGAGCCGACGCGGCTCCCCGCCACCACCGGCCCGCTGACCCTGGTCCCGCTGCCCGGCGGTGGCATGCGGATGGCCACGCGCCGGCCGGGCACGGCGCGCGTGGTGATCGCCGACCGGCCGGCGGAGAACGGCAATTGGCGGCAGTCGGCCGAGTGCGCGCCGATCGGCGGGTACGGCCGGGTGGCCCTGGCGCAGGCCGGGAACACGGCCGTGCTGGCCGCCCGCGACGACAAGGGCCTCGTCCGGGTCTCCACGGGCTCGGGCCGCCCCGGCCCCTGGCAGGAGGCCGGCGTCCCGCACCGGGGCACCGCCGGGATCACCCAGGACGCCCAGGGGCGGACGGTCGCCGTCGTCCTGGGCTCGGACGGCCTGCTCAGCAGCACCCGCGGCAGCGGCTCGGGGGCGACGGACTTCGCGGACTGGATCTCCCACGACGGCAAGCCGCTGAGCGACCTCCAGTCCTCGTAGGGCCCCGGCCCCCGGGCGCTCGTACGAGTGGGGGGCGTGACCGTCGGGTCACGCCCCCCATCTCACACGCCGCTTCAGGAGGCGGTGATGTCCTGCTTGATGACGCGCTCGATGTTCCGCTCGGCCAGCGCCGTGATGGTCACGAACGGGTTGACGCCGATGGAGCCGGGGATCAGGGCACCGTCGGTGACGTAGAGGTTCTTGTAACCGGCGACGCGGCCGTAGTCGTCGGTGGCCTTGCCCAGGACGCAGCCGCCGAGCGGGTGGTAGCAGAAGTCGTCGGCGAAGGCCTTGAGCTGCTTGCCGAAGAGGTCGTACCGGTAGATGGTGGTGTTGGCCTTGTTGATCCGGTCGAAGAGCGACTTCGCGGCGTTCACCGCGGGCGCGTTCTGTTCCCGGGTCCACCGCAGCTTCGCCCGGTCCGTGGCCTTGTCGTAGACGAAGGTGCCGCGCTCGGGATTCTTGGTGATGGCGAGGTAGAGGCTGACCCAGGTCTCCAGGCCTGCCGGCATGGGCGCGATCTCGGCGAAGACCGGGGCGTCGGGGTTGTCCCAGTCGTCGATGCCCAGCGCGGGGATCGAGGACTGCTTGGTCCCGGTGGGGTTCCACATGTGGTTGGCACGGGCGGTCATGATGTTGCCGTTCGGGCCCCAGCCCGTGCCGATCTCGGAGTTGAGGTTGGGCAGTGTGCCGGTCTCCCGGGCACGCAGCAGCAGTTCCGTGGAACCGAGGCTGCCGGCTCCGAGGAACAGGTGCTTGCAGGTGATCTCCTTGCTGGCGAGCACCTTGCCGTCGACGTTCTTCTGCTCGACGGTCAGCAGATACGTGCCGTCCTTCTGCTGCCGGATCGTCTTGACCTCGTGCAGGGTCTCGATGGTGACCTTGCCGGTGCCCAGGGCGCTCGCCAGGTAGCTCTTGTCCAGCGAGACCTTGCCGTGGTTGTTGCCGTAGATGACCTCGGCGGCCAGCGCGGACTTGGGCACGGAGCCGTCCGCCTCGCGCCGCATGTAGTCCCAGTCGTAGACGTTGGGCACGAAGGTGGTGCCGAGGCCCGCCTTCGACGCCTGCTCGCGCGAGACCCGGGCGAACTTGTACCAGTCGGTCTGTTCGAACCAGCTCTTGTCGATGTTGCCCACCCGGAGCGTCTTGTTGGCGCGCGGGAAGTACCGGTCGTACATCTCGGCGGCGTCGACCCGGGGCAGCACCTCCTCGAAGTACGAGCGCCTGGGGGTCACCGCCATACCGCCGTTGACCAGCGAGCCGCCGCCCACCCCGCGCCCGACGTACACGGACATCTGGTCGAAGTTGACCCGGTCCAGGACACCGGCGTAGGGCTCGATGTCCCGGTTGGCGAGGTCGAGCCAGAGGAAGGAGCCCAGCGGCGCCTCGGTGCGGGTCTTGAACCAGCTGGAGCGCTTGTCGGGCTTGAGCATCCCGCTGTAGACGTTCCCGTCCGGGCCGGGCTGGTTCCACAGCTGGCCCATTTCGAGCATCAGCGTCGGGACGCCCGCCTCACCGAGGCGCAGGGCGGAGACGGCCGCGCCGTAGCCGGTGCCGATCACCACGGCCGGCACGAACGTACCGCCGGCCACCGACTTCTCGGCGGCCGCCGCGCGGGAGGCCGAGGAGATCGTGGTCGCGCCGGCGAGGGCGGCGGCGCTGAGGGCCGCCATGCCGAACAGCCGACGACGCGACAGGTGCTGGTTTTCTACCACGCTGGTTTACCTGACCTTTCCGGCACTGCATTGTGCTGGATCTATGCGGGAATTTACAGGGGGTGTTACTGCGGTGTCCGGGTCCCTCGCGGGCGGGGGTCCCGGGTGTGGACCGTGTCGGTCCACGGGCCTGGTGGGCTCCGCCGGTTACCAGGTGACCGGGGCCCGGCGGACTCCGCGGACCGGCGCGTCGTGGCGGAGCGGGATCTGCCGCGGCGGCACGGCCGGCCGCAGGTCCGGGAAGCGCCGCAGCAGGGCGCCGAGGGCGACGCGCAGCTCGATGCGGGCCAGTTGCCGGCCGAGGCACCGGTGGGCGCCGTGCCCGAAGGCCAGATGGCCGGTGGCGTCCCGGGTGAGGCCGAGCGGGGCGGGGTCGGCGAACCGCTCGGGGTCGTGGTTGGCGGCGGCCAGCGAGACCATGACGATCTCGCCCGCCCGTACGAGCCGCCCGTCGATCTCGACGTCCTCCAGGGCCGCGCGGGTGGGCCCGTGGTGGACGACGCTCAGATGACGCAGCAGCTCCTCGACCGCGCCGTCCATGAGGGACGGATCGGCGCGCAGCGCTGCCAGTTGTCCGGGGTTCTCCAGCAGGACGAGCACGCCGAGGGCCAGTTGGTGGGCCACTGTCTCGTGACCGGCCACCAGCAGCAGGAAGGCGATCGAGGCCAGTTCCTCGTCGGTCAGTGCGTCGTCGGCGGCGATCAGGCCGCTCAGCAGGTCGTCGCCGGGGTGTGCGCGCCTCAGCGGCACCAGTCGGTGCAGATACGCGCTGAGGCTCGCGAAGGCGCCCAGCACGGCCTCGGTGGTCTCCCCGAGGCCGCTCCACACGGCGCTCTCGCGCTGGAATTCCTCGCGGTCCGCGTCGGGCACACCGAGCAGCTCGCAGATCACCAGGGAGGGCAGCGGCAGCGCGAAGTGCTCGAGGAGATCAGCGGGGGCGCCGTGGCGCTCCATCGCGTCGAGCAGCTCGTCGGCGCTCTTCTCGATCCATCCGGTGAGTCGGCGCATTCGGTCATCGGTCAACTGGCCGAGGATCAGCTTGCGGTAATGCTGTTCTTCGGGTCTGCCGTACGAATTCCCTTGCCGGTTAAACATTCCGGTCGGTGCGGCCGGGGATTCCCCGAGTGTGGGCGCACGGGGCACCGGCGGGTGATTCCGTTCCCCCTGGGCGGTGAACCGCGGGTCGGCGAGCACCGCCCGTGCGGCGGAATGGCCGGTGACGAGCCATCCGGGCCGGCCGTCCTCGAAGGTCAGCCGGGTGATCGGTGCGTCCCCGCGTGATCCTCGGGGGCTCTCCGGAGGGCCGAAGACGTTCTCTCGGACGGGAGGGAAAGGCACCGACGCGAGTTCGGTCATGTCCGCCCTTTCGATGACGCTCTTCACTGCCCGCGAGCCGTTTCGCATCCCTCGGCGCGGCACGGTCCACACGGGCCGAAGGGTTACTGAAAAAGGACGGTATGGACGCGGTGTGAAGCCTGTCAACGAATTCATTCCTCGGGGCGCTAACCCTGTGGTGGGCGCTCCGGGAGGTACGGGTTACCGAGGGTTCGAGCCATGCTTCGGTTCGGTTCCGGACTCTTTGGTTCGGGTGAGTTCGGTATGGTTCGGCGCGGCCGTCCCCCGGGGGACGGCCAGGGCCGCCCGGGGGACCGACGGCTCGGCCGTGCCGTCGGACAACAGGTGTGCCAAGTCGGCGAGTTGGGCCCTGCCCGTCACGTTGAGCTTGCGGTAGGCGTGCGTGAGGTGCTTCTCCACCGCCCGTGAACTCACTTCGAGCCGCTCGGCGATGTCCTTGTTCGCCGCCCCGGCCGCGGCGAGCGCCGCGACGCGGCGTTCGGCCTTGGTCAGGTGCGCGACGGCCGCCGAACTCCTGCTGCGGGAGAGGTTGCCCAGTTCACGTGCCGCCCGCTCGGCGAGCCAGGTGGCGCCGCAGCCGTTCGCCTCCTCATGGGCCCGGCGCAGATGGGCCTCGGCCTCGGTCTGCCCGTCGGCCCCCAGCCGCCGGCCGAGCAGGAGGGCGGTCCTGGCCCGCTCCAGGGCGTTGATGCCGCCCTCCAGGGTCTCGGCGGACTCCCGTAGCAGCGCGATGCCGCGCTCCCCCTCGGCGATGGCTCCCCGGACCCGCAGGGCGCGGCCGATCGCCACCCGGGTGCCCCAGGCCAGGGCGCGTGCGTACTCCTCCTCGATGAGGTCGTGGGCCTGTGCCGTGTTGCCCATCCGGTGGTGCAGCCCGGCCGCCCAGGCGCGCCAGGGGAAGACGGCGGGGTTGCGCCAGTCGGCGCGCTCGGCGGAGCGCCCCCAGTCCAGGAAGTACTCCAGGGCGCTCGGCACGTCACCGCGCATCGCCGCGGTGACGCCGCGGACGAGCTGCAAGGAGGACGGCCGGTAGCCGTGGTCGGCGCCCTCGCGGCGGTAGGCCAGCAGACGTTGGGTCAGCTCGGGGTCGCGGCTCTCGATGGCGGTCACGACGACGGCGGTCATCGACTGGAGGGTGGCCCACTCGGCGCCGCCCAGGGCGAGCACCTCGTTGGCACGCGCCCGTGCCTCGTCCAGGCGGCCCTGGGCGAGGGCGACGTGGGTGAGCTCGATGCCGATCACCGTCTGGGGGACGGTGGCGTTCTCCCGGCGGGCCTGCTCCCGCGCGGTCTCCAGCCAGGGGCCGAGCGTCTCGAAGGAGTCCGCGGCGATCAGGCTGTGGGTCAGCAGCGGCAGGGCGGTGTAGGCGTGGTTCGGCGAGGCGGGTTCGTACTGGAGGACCCGGTTGGCCAGCCGGGCCACGTCGCCCGCCCGCATGCCCTGCGCCATGGTGGCGCCGTGCAGGAGCACGGTGACCAGCTCCCGCTCGGCCGCGGTCCGCAGGGACGGGTTCGGCCCCATGGCGCGCAAGCGGTCGGCGCAGCCGGGCAGTTGGCCCGGGCCGCTCACCGCCACGTGCCGCAGCCGCGCCTCGAGCCGCAGCGCGAGGTCGCGCTCGGCACCGCCGAGGCGCTCGGGATCGCCCAGGTCCTCGGCCGTGCGGGCGACGAGTTCGATGCACGGCGGCGGGCAGGAGCCCAGCATCGAGGGCGGGATGCGGGTGGCCGCCATGGCGCGCTGCGCGGCCGACGGGAGCAGCAGCAGGGCCTGCGAGATGTGCCGCATCGCGGCCAGCGGGTCGAAGGCCCGCTCGATGGTGGCCAGGTCGACGAGCAGCGTGGCCCGGTCCGCTCCGGTGGGTGAGCTGCCGAGCAGGGCCCGCCGGAGATAGCGGGCGGCGTCCTCGGGCGCGCCGCGGCGCAGGGCCGCGTTGGCCGCGGCCCGGAGCACCTCGACCGCCCAGCCGTCCTGGCAGGAGGTGGCGGCGAGGAGTTGCGCCGCGGCCTGTTCGGCGGGGTGGCCGCCGTTGTGCAGGAGCAGGGCGGCGTAGATGTGGATGTCCTCCTGCTCCGCGGGGGTCATCAGTTCCTCGACGGCGTCGCGCACGGCCGGGTGGGCGAAGCGGGGCACGGGGCCCGCGGCCAGCAGCCCGAGGCGGGCCAGGCCCCGTACGGCCGCGTCGCGGCCGGTCTCGTCCAGGCCCGCGAGCCTGCCGATGAGCACGGGGTCGGCCGGGTCGTCGAGGACCGCCATCGCCTTGGCCATGTCCCGCACGGGTCCGGGCTGGGAGCGCAGGGCGACGACGAGCCGCTCGCGCAGGGCCGGCAGCCGCAGGCCGTGTACGGCTCCGGCCAGAGCGGCGAGGGGCTCGTCCGTATCGGCGAGGCCCGCCAGGGTCGCGGTGAGGAACAGGGGGTTGCCGCCGGTGGCCTTGTGGCAGGTGGTGACGAAGGCGGGATCGCCGGGGCGGCCGAAGCGGGCGGCTATGAGTTCGGCCGTGCCGCGCGCGGAGAGCGGGCCCGGGCGCAGCGTGTGCGCCGCGCGGTCGGTGACCTCGTGGACGCGCGGCCCCTCGGCCCGGGTGTCGCCGTCGCGGACGGTGACGACCACGGTGACGGGCAGCCGCGGCAGTCTTTTGGCCAGGTGAGCGAGCCAGCGCAGCGAGGGCGGATCGGCCCACTGGAGGTCGTCCACCAGCATCAGCAGCGGCCCGCGCGCGCTGTGGTGGTCCACCAGCGCCAGGAGCTCGCGGTGCGGCTCGGCGTCGCCGGCCGTCCCCGTCGCGTCGGCGGGCGGCTCCCCGCAGGTCTCGGGCAGCAGGGGCTCCAGCAGTTGGGAGACCACCCCGAACACGAAGTCCGCCTCGAGCAGGGCTCCGCTCGCGCGCAGGACGCTGGTGCCGCGCGCCTCCGCGAGGGCGGGCAGGGCGCGGAGCAGGGCGCTCTTGCCGACGCCGAGGCCACCGGTGACGACGAGCAGCGAGCCGCTGCCCCCTTCGGCCGCCGCCATCGCCGCCGTGATCAGGTCCAGTTCGCGCCGGCGGTCGAGCAGGGGTGTCATGGTGTCTCCCTCGGTGCGCGCCCGAGGGCGGCGGCCAGCTCCGCGCGCCCTGCGATGCCCAACTTGCGGTAAGCCTTGGTCAAGTGCAGTTCGACGGTGCGCAGGGTCACCGAGAGTTCGGCCGCGATGGCACGGTTCGCCAGGCCGCCCGCGGCCAGGGCGGCGACGCGCAGTTCGGCGCCGGTCAGTCCGAGGGACGCCGGGGGCGGTGTGCCGTCGGAAGTGGGGGAAGTCCCGGCCGCTGCCCGCCGGGGGCGGGCCGGCGCGGACCGTCCGCCCTGTCCGGTCCGCTCGCCCTGTTCGCCCTGCCCGGTCTGCCTGATCGGCCCGGTCCGACCGGTCCGTTCGGTCGCCGGTGCGTCGCCGAGGAGCAGGGCGTCGATGGTGTCCGATCCGTTCAGCGGCGTCGTCCCCAGGGCGAGGAGCGCCTGCCGGTACTGCCAGGTGACCGGTGTCCGGGGCGCGGGGGCGGCGGGCTCGGGCCACGGCCGGCCGGGGCTCCGACCGGGGCGGGCCGGGTCCGCGGCCCGCGCGCCCATGGTGTGCAGGGCCGTGGTCACCGCGCTCGGCGCGCCCCAGGCCAGGGCGAGCCTGCGCTCCTCGGCGAGCAGGGCGATGGCCTGGGCGTCGTCGGGGCGCGGGCCGCGGGCCTGGGCGGCGGCCGACCGCCAGGGCAGCAGGGCGGGGTTGGTCACCTGACGGGCGAGCAGCAGGCGGCCGCACTCCAGGAAGTCCGCGAGCGCCTTGCCGCGGTGCCCGCGGGCCAGCCGCAGCCTGCCCCGGGCGTACAGCAGGTGGGCCCAGGCGAGGCCGCCCTCGGCGCCGCCGGGGCGGGCCAGCGCGACGGACCGCTCGGCCCCTTCGAGGTCCCCGCGCTCCAGTTGGACGAGGGCGCGCAAGGCGGCGGGGCCGGGGGCCATGAGGGGGTGCCAGCAGTGCTGGGGGACGGTCTCCCGGGCCCGGTCGAGGGCGGTCGCGGCGCGGTCGGGGCGCCCCTGTCGCAGTTCCGCCATGGCATCGACGAGCAGGGCGAGACCGGTCACCCCGCGGGCGTCCGACTCCTCGGCGCGCACCAGGACGGCGTCCAGGGCGGTGCGCGCCTCGGCGAAGTCGTCGGCGAGGACGAGCGTGTGACAGGCCGCCAGCTGGGCGGTCAGGGGCGTGGTGTCCCGCGCCGGCGGGGCGAGGGCGGTGCGGGCCAAGGCGCGGGCGCGGGTGATGTCGTGGCCGCCGAGGGCGCCGCGCCAGGCGACGACGCCCGCCTCGGCGGGTTCGGTGGGCGAGGTGGACAACGCCGTCATGCGGGGCTGGTCCAGCTCGTGCGTCGCGCCCTGCTGGCTGTGTTCGGCGAGCCAGTACAGCGCGCGCAGCGCAGCGCGGTCCGCCGGGCGGCTCTCGCTGCGGGCGGCGGCCTGGGCGATCAGCGGTTGGGCGGCGGCGACATCGCCGCGGGCCACGAGCAGTTCGGCGGCGCGGACCCACGAGGGGCCGACGGTGCCGTCGGCCGGGGCGACGAGCAGCGCCTGGCGCAGGTGGCGGTCGGCGGCCTCGGGCGAGGTGGGCAGCACCACCGTGCTCAGTTCGATCAGGATGCGCACCCGCAGCGGTGGGCGGACGGGTTCGCGCAGGGCGCGTCGCAGCAGCCGTACCGCTTCCTCGGGGTGTCCGGCGGCGCGCCGCCGGGCCGCTTCCCGGCGCAGGACCTCCACCGCCCAGGGGTGGCCGATGACGCGCGCGCCGAGCAGCATCCGGGCCAGTCCGCCGTCGGGCACGGCGGTGCGGTGGGCCCATTCGGCCACGCGCGCGTACAGCTCCTCGCGGCGCTCCGCGCCGATCCCGGCCAGCGCCGCCTCGGCCGCCTTCGGTTCGCCGAAGGAGGGACGGTCCCCGGCCGTCAGCAGACCGGTGCCGGAGAGCAGCTCCAGGGCGCGGGCCGCGCCGAGGGTCCGCAGCTCCGCCAGGGCGGTGATCATCTCGGGTGTGCAGTGCCGGCCGGCCACCGCGACGACGCGCAGGACGCCGAGGAGTTCCTCGGGCAGGACGCTGAACGTGCGGACCGCCCGGTCCCTGGCCGCCTCGGCCGCGGCCTCGGTCAGCTGGGGCAGCCGGTCCGCCGCCGGTGCCCAGCCGTGGCCCGCGAACCGGCCGATCACCGCGCGCAGGACGGCGGGGTTGCCCTCCACCGCCCGGGACGCCGCTCGGACGAAGGCCGGGTCGGCGGGCTCGGTGAAGCTGCCCTCGAGCATCGCGCCCACCCCCGCCGCCGACAGGGGGGCGAGGGGGAGGGTGTGTCCGGTGACGGCGGGCGCGTCGGCCAGCGGGCACAGCTCGATGCGGTCGTACGGACCGCCGGGCAGCGCGTCGCTGCGCGCGGTGAGCAGCATCAGGGGTGCGGAGTCGAGCCTGCGGGCCAGCGCCTGGAGCCAGCGGCGCGAGTACGGGTCCGCCCACTGGACGTCGTCGACGACGAGCAGCAGGGGGTGTTCGCGGGCCGCCGTGAGGAACACCCGGCACAGCTCCGAGGCACGGTCCGCCGACTCGTCACCCGACCGGTGCGGTGCGTGGCCCGCGCCGGTGGCCGGGGCGAGGGCGGCGAGGAGTTGCGTGACCACGCCGTAGCGGAGCCCGGACTCCTCCCACGACGCCTGGGCCGTGGCCACCTTGACCCCGGTCCGGTCGGCCAGTTCCGCGGCCCGGCACAGCAGGGCGCTGCGGCCGCTGCCCGGGGCGCCGCGGACCTCGACCGCCGCCGACCGCCCGGAGCGCAGGCCCCTCAGCAGACCGGTCAGGAGCTTCTGCTCCTCCTCCCGCTCGACGAGTTCCCACTCGCCGAGTTCCCGCTCGACGAGTTCCCCCTCGACGGGTTCCCCCTCGACGAGCCGCGCCGACGCTTCGGCGGAGCCGGCCGCGGGCGGCCGGCGCTCCGGCTTCTCGTCCCGCGAGTACGACATCTGTCTCACCACCGCCGACCTCCTACCGGCCCGGCCGCCGCGGGCGCCGCCCCGGCGGCGGGCCGTACGCGGCGAGTTGCGCGGGCAGATCGGCGCGGCCGCGCACGTCGAGCTTCCGGTAGACGTTGGTCAGGTGCATCTCCACCGTGCGGGGGGTGACGAACAGCGCCTCGGCGATCTCCCTGTTGCTGACGCCGCCCTTGGCCAGCACGGCGATCTTGCGTTCGCTGTCGGTGAGGGAGTCGACGGGGCTGGACGCGAGCTGCGGCATCCGGCCGCCCGCGGTGACGAGCAGCCTGCGCGCCCGCTCACTGAGCATCGGATAGCCGCAGCGGGTGGCGAGTTCGATCGCCTTCCGCAGGTGGCGGCGCGCGCCCCGGGCGTCGTCGTGACGCAGCAGTTCGCAGCCGAGCTGGTACGCGGCCTTGGCGTGCTCCAGCCGGGCCGGGGAGCCGGCGAGGACGTCCACGGCCTCGGCGAGCAGGTCCAGCCGGGCCCGACCCTCGGCGACGATCCCCGCGGCCAGCAGGCCGAGCCCCTGCGCGCGGGGGGTGCCCCAGCGCCGCACCCACGGTTCGGTCCGGGCGACGAGGTCGGCGGCTTCGCGGGTGCGGCCCTGGCCGACGAGCGTGTGGGTGGCGGGCAGCCACCAGGGCGCGAGGACGGGGTTGGTCACCCCGGCCTCCTCCAGGCTCCGTCCGCAGCGCAGCCATGCCTCCAGCGCGCCGTCGAGGTCGCCCCGCTCCCGTCGGGCGCGGCCCTTGGCGTAGAGGTAGTGGTGCCACTCCCAGATGTGCCGCTCCAGGCCGGGCCGGGCGGCGCGGTCGAACGCGGCCTCGGCCCGCTCGGTGCGGCCCTGGGAGAGCAGTACGGTACCGAGGGCGATGTACGCGAGGGGGGCGCCGGGGGCCCGCTCGCCCTGTTCCGCGAATTCGACGGCGGCCCGGGCGTCCGCGGCGGCCGCGGCCACGTCGCCCACCCCGTGCCGGACGAGGGACCGTCCGGCGAGGGCGCCGAGGTGCATCCACGGTTCGTAGCGTGCGCGGCTGCCGGTCAGCGAGCGGTCCAGGCCCGCCAGGGCCTCGTCGACCTCGTCGGCGAGGGCGAGGACCAGGGAGGAGCCGAGCACCCACCAGCCGCCGGGTACGGATTCCTCGACCCGCAGTGAGCGCCGGGCCAGCGCCGCCGCCTCGTGGGCGGGCCGGCCGTCGAGCGCGGCGAAGCCGCTGAGGGCGGAGAGCAGTTGCCGCTCGGCCGGGCTGTCCCCCTCCGGTGCGGTGGGCCGGGTGCCGGTCCGCTCGCGGACCGCGGCCATCTCGCCCTTCTCGTTCACGGCGGTGACCAGCAGGGCGGAGGTCACCGAGGTGAGCAGCTCCCGGTCGGCCGGGGTGGGGTCGTCGCCCAGTTCGGCGGTCAGCGCGTCGAGGGTGCGGCCCAGCATGCGGATCGCCTCGGGAGCGCTGCGGCTGCCGAGGGCCGTCATCCCGTATTCCACGGCGATGGGCGCGCGGTCCCGGGCGGTGGTCGTGTCACCGAGGGCCTGGCGCAGGTGCCACAGCGCCATGGCGGGTGCCACCTGCGCCGAGGCCCTGGCCAGTTCGATCCGTACGTCCTTGCGCTGGCCCTCGGTGAGTTCGGCGGCCAGGGCCCGCTGGAGGTAGCGCACCGATGCCTGGGAGGTGGTGCGCGCCGGTGCCTCGGCGGCGGCGTCGCGGAGCACGGCGAGCATCCACGGCTCGGTCAGTTCCTTGAGCAGGACCAGTTGGTCGGCGACCTCCCAGGCGGGGCGCCCGGCGTCGTTGAGCACCCGGGCCGCGCGGGCGCGCAGCCACTCCAGCTTCGGGGCCGCGAGGCCGTCGAGCACCGCCGAGCGCACCGCGTCGCACATGGCACCGGTCGTGCCGGGTGCGATGACGTCGTTGCGCCGCAGGGCGTCGAGCGCGGACGCCAGGCGCTTGAGGGACACCCCGGAGAGGGCGCTGAGGGGTTCGGCGTCGTCACGGCCGAGGATGGCCAGGGCCCGGGCCACCTGCCGTAGGTGGCGGGGCTGGCCGGCCAGGTAGGCCGGGACCGCGGCGGCGACGACGCGCTGGCCCACCACCTCGAGTTGGTGCAGGCCGGCGGTGTCGGGGCGGACACCGGCCTCGCGCAGCCCGGCGAGCAGCCGGTGGAGGAGGTGCGGGTTGCCCCCGGAGAGTTCCGCGCAGCGTCGCACGAAGCGCTCGTCGGGCGGGCCCGCCAGGGCGCGGGTGACCAGGCGGGCGGTCTCGTCCTCTCCCAACGGGCCCAGTTCCAGCAGGTCGCAGCGGTCCTGGGCGAGGATCTCGCCGAGCATCGGCGCGCCGGGCCCGCCGCATTCGGTGCGCTGGGCGAACAGGACGAGCAGCGGTCGGTCGGCCGACCGGCGGAGCACGAAGTCCACGCACTTCAAGGAGGCCTCGTCGCACCACTGCGCGTCGTCCAGGACGAGCGCGAGGGGGCCTGTGGCCAGCAGGGCCACGGCGTGTCCGTAGAGCCGTCGCTGGGCGGCGTAGGCGAGGCAGGCGGCGGCCGCGGCGGGCGCCGTGCCCCGGGTGCGGGGCGCGGTGCGGGCGGGTGCCGGGGTGGGTGCCGCCCCGAACAGTTCGTGCGCGGCCCGGTACGGCTCGGGCCGTACGGCGGTCTCGCGGCCGGTGAAGGAGCGGACGGCCATGCCGTTGGAGCGCAGCCGTTCGGTGAGGGAGGACAGCAGGCTGGTCCGGCCGATCCCGGCGGGGCCGCGGACGAGGACCGCCCGTGCGGCGCCGCCGCGTGCTTTCGCGGCGTGCCGTTCCAAGTCGTTCAGCTCGGTGGATCGGCCGACCAGGAGCCGGGTGGCGCCGTGACCTATGCCGCTGCTGACCGCCACGCGTTCTCTCTTTCGTGAAGCCACACTCGACCTCTGGTGATCCGATGTGACAGAAGAACAGCTCTGATGAACCGACTTGCACGATCAAGATCGGAATCGACGGTAACAGGACGGGTCATGGTCACCCACCACATTTCAGCCAGAATGGCGACTATCAATGGCCAACGTTGGACGGTCTGTCCCCGGCTGCCTACAGGGCGTGCCCGCACGTCCGGCTGCCGTCGAACAGCCGCACGACACAGGGCCGATTGAACCGAAAATGCACGTCGCCCCCGGACATGACATCCGGCCTCCATGCGACTCCTGTAGCCTGCCGCATTCCGCCCCGGCAGCCCCTGCGCGCTTCGGACCGGTCTTGATGAGATTTTGACGTCCGGAGGTACTCACGCCGACCGGTCCCGTTCAGTTCCGCACGATCTCGACGTCGTAGAAGCAGAACATCCCCTTGATCTCAGCGACCTTCGGCTTGGGGTCCGGATACGCCCACACGGCGTCCTTCCCCCCGCCGGGCAGCGACCAGTACGACGCCGTGCCCTTGAACGGGCAGTACGTATGGGTGTCCGAGGCCGTCAGCAGCTCGGTGCGGACGTCCTCCTCGGGGAGGTAGTAGCGCACCGGCAGCCCGGTCTCGAAGAGCAGGACGGGCCGTCGGCTCTCCGCCAGCACCTGCCCGTCCCGCACCACGCGGACGTGTGCGGCGCCCGCTCTGACCTCGATCGTGTGCCCCTTGCCGCTGCCCGCGCCGTGCGCCTGATCGGCCATCGTCTGCCCCTTCGGCGGTGTCGAAGGCGCGCGCGGCTCCGCGCGCGCCTCCTGCGACAGCACCGAGGAGCCCGCGGTTCTTCCCGCGGCGCCTGCCCGGGGAGCGGGATCCGGACGCGATGCGGACGCCCTTCAGGCGCCCCGCACCCCGTCCTCCCACGGCCAGCGCGCGTGCCGCCCGGCCTCCAGCAGCGGGATCATCCGGAACGCGGCGTCGGTGAGACCGCCGAGCGCATGCCGGTTGCCGCTGCCCGACGGCATGGCCCCGGGGCGGTAGCCCGCCATGTTCCACATGTAGACCGGCACATGACCGGGGATCAGATCGTCGATCAGGGTCTCGGGCAGCCCGCCGTGGTTCGCGCAGTTCGACGGCAGCCAGCCGGGGCGGGTCTGCTCGTCCGTCACCACGACCACCCGGTCGTGCCGGTCGTAGTGCTTCTTCACGGCCGTCGGGATGTCCGTACCGTCGATCCGGCCGAACTCCCCGACGAGCCGGAGCATGCTGCCGCCCTTCGGCACCCGCACCTCCGCGCTGCGCATCCCGAACTCGACCAGCGTCGGCTTCTCGGCCCGCAGCGCGAGCCCGGCCCCGAAGACGGCGGCCTGCTCGGCGAGCGTGATGTCGGACCGGTTCGGCGTGGAGTACCAGGCGCCGGGGAACATCGACGGCGACCGGTCGACGAGGATCAGCGTCCGGCCGGACAGGGCGGGCAGGTTGGCGAGCGAGGCGTCGAGGGCCCGCTCCAGGCCGTGGGCCCAGCGCAGGGACTCCGTGTGCTTGTACGCCGCCCAGAACCGGAAGGGCAGCATCCGGGACCGCGCGATCTGCTCCGGGTCGCGCAGCCGCGCCACGATCCGCTCCGCGACCTCGTCGCCGACCCCGGCCTCGTCGAAGTTACGGAGGTTGCGGACGAGGGCCATGAGCCCCATGGAGGGGATGACGGACTCCCACGCGGCGGCGTCCATCGGCCCCTGCAGCCAGCCCGCGAGGGCCTCCCACGTCATGCCCGCGCCTTCGAGGGGGTTCCCCTCCCCCGCGGCCGACAGCAGCTCCCGCCGGCTCGCCACCGGCACGGCCATCAGCTCGGAGCGCTTGCGCAGCGTCGTCAGCGACTCGGGGATCGCCTCGTCGCGGCCCTTGCGGCGGTCGAGGGCGTGCCGGAACAGCTCGCCCTGCCAGGGCTTGTCGGCGGCGGGCGCGGGGTGCACGAGGTTGAGGACGTCGCCGAAGCGGTACCCCTTGGAGTCCGTGTCGTACTTGAGCAGGGCACGCTCGGTGTACAGGCGCCGGACGGCGTCGGCCGTGCCGCGCTTGACGGGCTTGGGCAGGTTCCGCCCGTACCGGCTCGTCCAGTAGCCGAGCAACTCGCCCGGCTCGTCCGCCCGCTGGAGCACCGCGTCGACCGCCTGCCGCGAATACCCCGGGGCCTGCCGGCTGATCCGCTCGGCGGTGAACTCGGCGGCGCCGACGAGGGCGGCGGTGCGCATGTTGCCCGGCCCCCGCAGCCAGCGCAGGAAGTCCACGGTCCACTCGGGGTCCGCCATGGCCAGCTCGCGGACGAGCCGGGCGTAGCGGTCGTCCCGCTCGTCGGCCTTCTCGTAGAAGGTGTCGGTGCCGACGAGGTTGCCGACGGCGAGGAGGAAGAGCTCGCTCTTCGCCGAGCGGGCGTACCCCGCGGCCCCTTCGTAGGTGCGTGTGGAGGGGCTTTGTTCGCTGACGATCGGCGACGTCGCGGCGGGGCGGGTGGTGCGGGTGTTGAAGCGTGCCATGAAAAATCCCCCCACGGCGGAGGGGAGGCCTGAGGCAGCGGGGCCCGGCGGTATCCCGCCGGGCCCCGCTGCCGTGCCTCCCGAGTTCAAGGACGGGGCCGGCGCTTTCACCACAAGAAGGAACCGGACCCTGCGCACCGGGAGGTGCGTATCGAGTCGAAGTGTCCAGAGATCAAGGCGGCGATCGTGACGAAGCGCTCTGGGCCGCTGAGCTACCGGTGTCCGAACACACCGGCCGGGATTCGAACCCGGGTCTCTCTCTGGGAAGGAGAAGTAACGATCACCTGTCGCACCTGGACGGGTACCACTGTAACGACGGACGCCGAGGGCGCAACGTCTTTTGTTTCCCGGCCCTTGGGGCCCTCGCTCACCGGATCGGCACCCCGGAGACGGCCCGGGCGATCACCAGCCGCTGGATCTCGCTGGTCCCTTCGAAAATGGTGTAAATGGCGGCATCGCGGTGCATCCGCTCCACCGGGTACTCCCGCGTATAGCCGTTCCCGCCCAGGATCTGCATGGCCTGTGCCGTGACAGTCTTCGCCGTCTCCCCCGCGAAGAGCTTCGACATCGAACCCTCCGCCGAGGTGAAGGGCTTGCCCGTGGCGGCCATCCAGGAGGCGCGCCAGACCAGGAGGCGGGCCGCGTCGATCCGGGTGCGCATGTCGGCGAGCTGGAAGGCGACGCCCTGGTTGTCGATGATCGGGCGGCCGAACTGGACGCGGGTACGGGCGTAGTCGAGGGCGACCTCGTAGGCGGCGCGGGCGATGCCCACGGCCTGGGCGCCGACCGCCGGGCGGGAGGCCTCGAAGGTGGCCATCGCGGCGTTCCGGCCGCGGTCGCCGCCCTTCGCGGCGCGCTCGCGGGCCCGGGCCAGGCGCTCGTCGAGCTTTTCCTTTCCGCCCAGCAGACAGTGGCCGGGGACACGGACGCCGTCGAGGACGACCTCGGCGGTGTGGGACGCGCGGATGCCGTGCTTCTTGAACTTCTGCCCCTGGGACAGCCCCGGGGTGTTCGGCGGGACGATGAAGGAGGCGTGGCCGCGGGAACCGAGCGCGGGGTCGACCACCGCGACGACGACGTGGACGTCGGCTATGCCGCCGTTGGTCGCCCAGGTCTTGGTACCGGTCAGCACCCATTCGTCCTTGGCCTCGTCGAAGACGGCCCGGGTGCGCATGGCGGCGACGTCCGAGCCCGCGTCGGGCTCGGAGGAGCAGAAGGCGGCGAGCTTCACGTCGTTCGCGTCGCCGTACATCTGCGGCACCCAGGTGCCGATCTGCTCGTCGGTGCCGTTGGTGAAGACGCCGATCGCGGCGAGCCCCGTACCGGCGATCGCGAGACCGAGTCCCGCGTCACCCCAGAAGAGCTCCTCCAGGGTCACGGGGATGCCGAGGCCCGTGGGGTCGAGGAACTGCTGTGCGTAGAAATCCAGCGAATACAGGCCGATCTTCGCCGCTTCCCGGATGACCGGCCACGGGGTCTCCTCGCGCTCGTCCCACTCGGCGGCGGCCGGGCGCATCACCTCGGCCGCGAAGCCGTGGATCCAGTCGCGGACGCCCACTTGGTCCTCGTTCAGCTCCATCGTGAACTCCGCCACGGCCCCTCCAGAGCGATCATTACTCCCGGTAACGCGAGTCTGTTACCCGTCAGTAGCCTTGTCAACTCCCTTGCCCGTCGGATCCGCTGCGTGGTGCGGGTGTTACGTTGCGCAGGCGTTACAGAAGCACGGGGGCGGGGAGGCACGTCATATGGAAACCACTCAGCGGGACGATCAGCAGCGGGCGGCGGAGCAGCGGCGCAGGGAATTGCTGGAGGCTGCGGACCGGGTGGTGCTGCGGGACGGTCCGGGGGCGTCGATGAACGCCATCGCGGCCGAGGCGGGGATCACGAAGCCGATCCTCTACCGCCACTTCGGGGACAAGGGAGGGCTCTACCGGGCCCTGGCCGTACGGCACACGGACGGGCTGCTGGACGGGCTGCGCTCGGCGCTGGACGCGCCGGTGGCCCGCCGCGAGCGGGTCGAGTCGACGCTCGACGCCTATCTCGCGGCGATCGAGGCCCGCCCCCAGGTGTACCGGTTCCTGATGCACCCGGCCGACGAGGGACAGTCCTCGGACCAGGGCTTCGACGTGGGGCGGCACTCCGCCCCCCTGCTGCGGCGGATGGGCGAGGAGTTGGCCCGGGTGATCGCCGAGCGGGTCGACCTCGGGCCGGGCGGTGAGGACCTCGCGCGCACCTGGGGGCACGGGATCGTCGGCATGATGCACGCCGCCGGCGACTGGTGGCTGCGCGAGCAGCCGTTCCCGCGCGCGCAACTGGTGCGGCACCTCACGGATCTGCTGTGGGGCCGGCTGGCCGTGGCGGGCGACCGCTCGGACGGCCCCGGCTTCTGAGCCCCGGGGTGTGTCCGCAAGGTCGTCGTACGCCCGAGCGGACACCCCCGGGCCCAGGGGGCCTACGCCTCGGCGCGTACGGATCCGGGGCGGCCGGGACGGACGGACCCGGTACCGATGGACGTGTTCGCCGACGCGTTCCAGGCCGATTCCGCCGTCCCCGGCTCCCACCACGGCGCGCGCCGCGCGGCCCGCAGCGCGCGGCGGCGGCGCAGCCCGGTCACGTGGTCGATGTAGAGCCCGCCGTCGAGGTGGTCGCACTCGTGCTGCAGGCAGCGGGCGAAGAAGCCGGTGCCGCTGACCCGCGTGGGCGAGCCGTCCGCGGTGAAGCCCTCCACGACGGCGTGGTCGAAGCGCGGGGTGCCGGTTTCGAGGCCGGGCAGCGAGAGACAGCCCTCGGGACCGGGGTAGATGTCGCCGTCGGCCGTGACCAGCCGCGGATTGACGAGGTGGCCGAGGTGGCGGCGGTCCTCGTCGTCCGGGCAGTCGTAGACGAAGACGCGCAAGGGGACGCCGATCTGGTTCGCGGCGAGGCCCACACCCCGGGCCGCGTACATCGTCGCGTACATGTCCTCGATGAGTTTCGCGAGGTCGGCGCCGAAGTCCGTGACCTCCTCGCAGGGGGTGCGCAGGCCTTGATCGCCAAGCAGCCGCATGGGTCGTACGTGTCCGGAGCTGCCGGGGATGAGACCTTTTCGCATCCCCCCAGCCTACGTTCCATGGACGGCGGGTTCGGGCCCACGGCCGGATCTCGATAGGCTGCACCACGACCGAAGCCTCCCGGCTGGCGATTCGGCGCGGAGGGGGCGTTCCACCGGCGGACCAGGGACAGGCGCGGCGCCGGATGCAAGGAGGATCTAGGACGATGGCAGGCAACACGGGGCCGCTGTCGCCGCGGGCCAAGCTGGCCGTGACGGCGGGCAAGGCTGCTGCGGCGGTGTCGCGAGCCGCGGGCCGCGGCAGCGGATCAGTGATCGGTGGAAAGGTCGCGCTCAAGCTCGACCCCGATCTGCTGGCGCGGCTGGCGACCCACCTGGACGTGGTCCTGGTGTCGGCGACCAACGGCAAGACGACCACGACCCGGCTGATCGCCGAGGCACTGCGGGCCAGCGGCCCGGTGGTGTCGAACGCGCTGGGCGCGAACATGCCCGCGGGCATCACCTCCGCCCTGGCCGGCGGCTCGGACGCGCGCTACGGCGTGATCGAGGTGGACGAGAAGTACCTGGCGGGAGTCGCCCGGGACGTCTCGCCCAAGGCCATAGCGCTGCTGAACCTCTCGCGCGACCAGCTCGACCGCGCCGCGGAGACGCGGATGCTCGCCGAGAAGTGGCGCGAGGGGCTGGCCGGCACGAAGGCCGTGGTGATCGCCAACGCCGACGACCCGCTGATCGTATGGGCCGCCTCCTCCTCACCGAACGTGGTGTGGGTGGCGGCCGGCCAGGAGTGGAAGGACGACGCCTGGTCGTGCCCGTCGTGCGGCGGCGTGATGCAGCGCCCGGGCGACGACTGGTTCTGCGGCGAGTGCGGCTTCCGCCGCCCGACCCCGAGCTGGGCGCTGTCGGGCGACTACGTCCTCGACCCGCACGGCAGCGCGTGGCCGATCCACCTTCAGCTGCCCGGCCGGGCCAACAAGGCGAACGCCACGACCTCGGCGGCCGTGGCGGCCACCTTCGGGGTGCCGCCGCAGGTGGCCCTGGAGCGGATGTACCAGGTGCAGGCGGTCGCGGGCCGGTTCGACGTGGTCACCTACATGAACCGCGAGATCCGGCTGCTGCTGGCGAAGAACCCGGCCGGCTGGCTGGAGACGTTCTCGCTGATCGACGGCCCGCCCGCACCGGTGATCCTGTCGGTGAACGCGCGGGGTGCCGACGGCACGGACACCTCCTGGCTGTGGGACGTGGACTACCCCCGGCTCGCGGGGCACCCGATCTTCGTGATCGGTGACCGCAAGCTGGACCTCGCGGTGCGACTGGAGGTCGCGGGCCTGGACTTCCGGGTCTGCGAGAGCGTCGACGAGGCGGTGGCGGCGGCTCCGCCCGGCCGGATCGAGCTGATCGCCAACTACACCGCGTTCCAGGACGTCCGCCGCCGCGTCGGCAACTGACCCCACTCAAGACTGAGGATTGTGAGCATGAGCCAGAACAGTCTGCGTTTGGTGTGGGTCTACCCCGACCTGCTCAGCACCTACGGCGACCAGGGCAACGCCCTGGTCCTGGAGCGGCGCGCGCTGCAGCGCCGCCTCGACGTCCAGCGCGTGGACGTGCGGTCCGACCAGCCCATCCCGACGTCCGGGGACATCTATCTGATCGGTGGCGGTGAGGACCGGCCGCAGCGGCTGGCGGCCGAGCGGCTGCGCCGCGACGGCGGTCTGAACCGGGCCGTCGCCAACGGCGCGATCGTCTTCTCGGTCTGCGCCGGCTACCAGATCCTGGGCCACGAGTTCATCAACGACCTCGGCCAGCGTGAGCAGGGCCTGGGTCTGCTGGACGTCGTCAGCACCCGCGGCGAGGGCGAGCGGTGCGTCGGCGACGTGCTGGCCGACATCGACGCGCCGCTGGGTCTGCCGCCCCTGACCGGTTTCGAGAACCACCAGGGCGTCACCCACCTCGGCCCGACCGCCCGCCCCTTCGCCCGGGTGCAGTTCGGCCAGGGCAACGGCACGGGTGACGGCACCGAGGGCGCGTACAACGAGACGGTCTTCGGTACGTACATGCACGGCCCGGTCATGGCCCGCAACCCGCACATCGCGGACCTGCTGATCAAGCTGGCCCTGGACGTCAACGCCCTGCCGCCGGTCGACGACCGGTGGTACGACGCGCTGCGTGCCGAGCGGATCGCGGCGGCCAGCCAGCCCGCGTAACGGTGCGACGGTCGTGCGGGCCCCGCGAGGGCCCGCACGGCGCCCGCATGATGGATGGTCGCGGCCCCCGTCACCCCTCGCTAGTAGGGTGACGGGGATCCAGCCGGACGACGGGGTCCGGCCTCAAGGCCCTTGTTGCGAAGGTTCCCTGTCATGCGCATTGGTGTACTCACCTCCGGCGGCGACTGCCCCGGACTCAACGCCGTCATCCGGTCCGTCGTGCACCGAGCCGTCGTCGACCACGGCGACGAGGTCATCGGCTTCCACGACGGCTGGCGCGGTCTGCTGGAAGCGGACTACCGCAAGCTGGACCTGGACGCGGTGGGCGGCATCCTGGCCCTCGGCGGCACGATCCTCGGCTCCTCCCGGGTACAGCCCGCCCAGTTGCGCGACGGCGTCGAGCAGGCCAAGGGCCATGTGGCCGATCTCGGCCTGGACGCCGTCATCCCGATCGGCGGCGAGGGCACGCTGAAAGCGGCCCGGCTGCTCTCGGACGCCGGACTGCCCATCGTGGGCGTCCCCAAGACCATCGACAACGACATCGCGTCGACCGATGTGACCTTCGGCTTCGACACGGCCGTGGGCGTGGCCACGGAGGCCCTGGACCGGCTCAAGACCACCGCCGAGTCGCATCAGCGGGTGCTGATCGTCGAGGTGATGGGACGCCACACCGGGTGGATCGCCCTGCACTCGGGCATGGCCGCGGGCGCGCACGCCATCGTCGTGCCGGAGCGCCCCTTCGACATCGACGAGCTGACGAAGGTGGTCGGGCAGCGCTTCGACGCGGGCAAGCGGTTCGCGATCGTGGTGGTCGCGGAGGGCGCCAAGCCGCGCGAGGGCACGATGGACTTCGACATCGGCGCCACGGACGTCTACGGCCACGAGCGGTTCGCCGGTGTGGCCCGGCAGCTGGCCGTCGAGCTGGAGGGGCGCCTGGGCAAGGAGGCCCGTCCGGTGATCCTCGGCCATGTCCAGCGCGGCGGTACGCCCACGGCGTACGACCGGGTGCTGGCGACGCGGTTCGGCTGGCACGCGGTGGAGGCGGTGCACCGGGGCGCGTTCGGGATGATGACCGCCCTGCGCGGTACGGACATCACGCTGGTGCCGCTGGCGGCCGCCGTCGAGCATCTGAAGACCGTGCCGCAGGAGCGGTACGCCGAGGTCGAGTGCGTGCTGTGAGCTGACCCGCACGCCTTTCCCGACCGTTCCCGGGGCGTTCCCGCGGAGCCGCCCCCGGCCGAAGTCCCGGCCGGGGGCGGCTCTACTCTGGTCCCGGCGCATTGGTGCGAAATGGGAGAGAGCGGATGGATCACAGCGGGCACGGCATGATGATGGATCTGCCGCCGTTCACCCTGGGACGGGGTCTGGAGTTCAGCGGCGATCCGTTCTTCATGATCAGCTGCTTGCTGGGGCTGGGCCTGTACGGCTGGGCCGTGGTGCGGCTGCGGCGGCGCGGTGACGCGTGGCCGGTCGGCCGTACGGTCGCCTTCGTGCTCGGCGTGCTGACGGTCGCGCTGGTGATGTGCACCAAGCTCAACGAGTACGGCATGGTCATGTTCAGCGTGCACATGGTGCAGCACATGGTCATCAGCATGCTCTCGCCGATCCTGATCCTGCTCGGCGCCCCGGTGACGCTGGCCCTGCGGGCGCTGCCGACGGCGGGGCGCGGGCGCAAGGGGCCGCGCGAGTGGCTGGTCGCGCTGCTGCACAGCCGCTACATGCGGATCATCACGCACCCGGCGTTCACGATCCCGCTGTTCATCGCGAGCCTGTACGCCCTGTACTTCACCCCGCTCTTCGACTTCCTGATGGAGAGCAGGACCGGGCACATCGCGATGATGGTGCACTTCCTCGCCGTGGGTCTGGTGTTCTTCTGGCCGATCATGGGCGTCGACCCGGGCCCGCACCGGCCGGGATATGTGATGCGGATGCTGGAGCTGTTCGCCGGCATGCCGTTCCACGCGTTCTTCGGCATCGCGCTGATGATGGCCTCGGAGCCGATGATCGGCACGTACATGCACCCGCCGGCCTCGCTGGGCATCGACCCGCTGTCGGACCAGCAGGCGGGCGGCGGCATCGCCTGGGCGTTCAGCGAGATCCCCTCGGTCGTGGTGCTGATCGCGTTGGTGTACCAGTGGTACCGCTCCGACCAGCGGCAGGCACGGCGCTCGGACCGGACGGCGGACCGGGACGGTGACAAGGAGCTGGCGGCCTACAACGCGTATCTGGCCTCGCTCCGGACGCGGGGGCAGTGAGCCGGCGGCGACAGCGGTATGGCGGTACGGACCGCGGCCGGGAGACGATGGTCTCCTGGCCGCGGTCCGCGCGTTTACGCCTCCGGTCGACGTCGGGGCCGCCGTGAGGAGGTGCGGGGCATGCCCGGATCGACGAAGACGATGGCGGGGCTGACGGTGGGCGGTCTGGTCGTGGTGACCGCCTATTCGGTGACCCTCGGCAGCAACGGCTGGCTGTGGTTCACCTGGGTGGTGCTGATGCTGGTGACCCTGGGGGCACTGGTGGCACGGGGGTCGTGAGGAGCGGACGACCTCAGAACTGGAAGACGCGTCCGGTCGCGGACTCCAGGGCGCAGGCGTTGGGGAAGGTCTTGCGCCAGTTGACGACGCGGCCGTGCCAGGTGCCGTCGGCGCTGGCGGTGACCGGGTCGTACTCGCGCGTGCACAGGTGACGGTCGCCGGTCAGCGCGCCGGGGTCGCCGTGCGCCCGCGCCAGGCTCGCGCAGGCCTCGCCCGCATGGGGGTGGTGGCCCGGACCCGGGCAGGCCAGCTGGAGGCCGCGGATCCAGGTGTCCTGGACGCCGGAGACGGTCAGGAAGAGCCGCCCCTGACCCGGCTCGTCGGCGCCTGCCGGGGCCATGGGGAGGACGGTCAGCGCGGCGGCCGTCGCCACGACCACGGTGGTACGTACGGACATCTGTGCCTCCTGGGGCGCGGGCGCGGGGGTGCCCCCACCCAGGCCACCCGCCCGGGCCCCGCACGGCAAGCGGCCGCACCGGCCGGTAGGCCATGTGGCGGCGCGTGATCACCCGGTCGGCGGCGCGTCACGGCGTCCGGCCCCCGGCCCTCTCCCGGACCGCCGGGAAAAGGCGTGGCCGAGAAACGACGCGCCCCGTACTCTCGGCGCTCCGTAATGATCATCACAAGGGAACCATGACAAGGAATCGCATATGAGCGCCCGGCTGCGCGGCATCGCCAAGGAGACCGAGGAGATCGTCGCGACCGGTGGCTACACCACCCCGGCCGGCCGGACCGTCGACCTCGCGGCGGCGATCGGCCGGGCGGTACGGGGAACCCGGCTGTACGGGCCGGAACCGGTGCCCGTGCCGGAGCCGGGCGCCGGGGCGGGGACGGGGGTGGGGGCGACGGTGTTCGAGGTGACCGCCGAGGGCAGCCTGGACGCCGCGCGCCGGGTGGCGGCCGAGGGCACGGTCGCGGTGCTCAACTTCGCCTCCGCCCGCAACCCCGGGGGCGGCTACCTCAATGGCGCGCAGGCCCAGGAGGAGGCGCTGTGCCGCGGGTCGGCGCTCTACACGTGCCTGCGCGAGGTGCCGGAGTTCTACGCCGCGCACCGTGCCGATCCGAGCCCCTTCTACAGCCACCGCGTCATCCACTCCCCCGGTGTGCCGGTGTTCCGCGACGACCGGGGCGCGCTCCTGGAGACCCCCTTCACCGCGGGCTTCCTGACCTCCCCCGCCCCCAACGCGGGAGTGATCGCCCGCCGGGAGCCGGAGCGCACGGCACGCGTCCCGGCCGCGCTGGCCACCCGGGCCGGGCGGGTGCTGGAGGTGGCGGCGGCGCACGGCTACCGCCGGCTGGTGCTCGGCGCCTGGGGCTGCGGGGTCTTCCGCAACGACCCGGCACAGGTCGCGGCGGCGTTCCACGGCCATCTGACGGGTGAGGGCCGCTTCGCGGGGCGCTTCGAGCACGTCGTCTTCGGCGTCCTGGACCGCACCGCCGACTCCCCGACCAGGGCGGCCTTCGCGAGGGTCTTCGCCGCGCCGGAGCGTTGACGGGCGCGGGAAACGAGCCGGGCCCCGGTCTCCCCTCGTCCTGAGGGGAGACCGGGGCCCGGTCTCGCTGCTGTCGTCGCCTTACTTCGCGGCGGCGGCCTTCGGCGGCTCGGGGGTGGCGTGCGGGGCGCACGTCACGTCCTTGGCGTCGAGCTTGCCGTCGACGAGGTAGGCGTCCACCCGGTCGTTGATGCACGGGTTGACCAGGCCGACGACGCCGTGCGAGCCGGCGCCCTTCTCGGTGATCAGACGCGAGCCCTTGAAGCGCTTGTGCAGCTCGACCGCGCCCACGTACGGCGTGGCGGCGTCACGGGTGCTCTGGACGATGAGCGTCTGGGGCAGACCCTTGTGGGTGGCGACCTCGAGGGGGTTGCCCTGCGGGGACTTCCAGGTGGCGCAGGGCAGGTTCATCCAGGCGTTCGCCCAGGTCATGAACGGGGCCTGCTGGTGGATACGGGTGTTGTCCCGGTCCCACTTCTTCCAGCTGGTGGGCCACTTGGCGTCGGCGCACTCGACGGCGGTGTAGACGGCGTTGCCGTTCTCCTTGGCGGCGTTGCCGACGGTGTCGGACAGGTCCGGACCCGCCGCCTCGACCAGTGCCTTCTCGTCACCGGCGAGGTACTTGCTCCAGGTCTCGGCGACCGGGACCCACGCGGAGTCGTAGTACGCCGCGTCCTGGAAGAAGCTGATCAGCTCGGCCGGGCCGACGACCCCGCCGATGGGCTTCTTCTTGGCGGAGGCGCGGAGCTTCTCCCACTGCTTGAGGACCTTGGCCTGGGTGTTGCCGAGGTGGTAGACGCCGTCGTGCTTGGCGACCCACTTCGCCCAGTCCTTGAAGCGGCCCTCGAAGGCGACGTCCTGCTCGAGGTTGGCCTCGTACCAGATGTTGTCCTGCGCGGGGTTGACGACGCTGTCGACGACCATGCGGCGGACGTGGCTCGGGAAGAGCGTGCCGTAGACGGCGCCGAGGTAGGTGCCGTAGGAGATGCCCAGGAAGTTGAGCTTCTTCTCACCGAGGGCGGCGCGGACGACGTCCACGTCACGGGCGGTGTTCATCGTGGTGAGGTGCGGGAGCAGCGCGCCGCTGCGCTCGTGGCAGCCGTCGGCGTACTCCTTGGCCTTCTTGCGCTGGACGCGCTTGTCGGCCTCGCTGTCGGGCACCGGGTCGGCCTTGGGCGCCGCCACGAACTTCTGCGGGTCAATGCAGGAGATCGGGGCGGAGTGGCCCACGCCGCGCGGGTCGAAGCCGACGAAGTCGTACGCCTTCGACGTCTTCGTCCACAGCGGGTTCTTGGTCGTGACCCGCCGCGGGAACTTCATGCCGGAGCCGCCGGGGCCGCCCGGGTTGTAGAGGAGGGAGCCCTGGCGCTCGCTCGCCTTACCGGTGGAACGGACCCGGTCCACCGCGATCTCGATGGTGCGGCCGTTCGGCTTGGTGTAGTCGACGGGGACGGTCACGAAGCCGCACTGGATCGGCTTCTCCAGGCCCCAGGCGGCAGGACAGTCCTGCCACTTGATGCCCTTCTTCGCCGCCTTGGCGGCGGCGATCTGCACGCCCTTCGCCTCGGCCGCGCCGCCCGGCACGCGCTCGCCGGCGTCGGCCGCCGGTGCGGCCAGGAGCCCGGCGACGAGAGCGGCCGTCACCGCGGTGCCGGCCGCACCGAATATTGCTGTAGGTCTCACGTGGTTTTCCCCCTGCTGATGCGCCGCGTACGCGCGACGATGATCACGGAGCTGCAGGGGGATCCTTTCGCCTCCATTGCCACAATGGACAGGTCGTACGGACGTTCTTTACTAATCTGTAAGGATGACGAAACCCGGGGTGGCACATGTGTCGCCGACGACCCCCGACTCACCAAAACGCCCGTACCCCGCCATCTCCGTCGAAGACGGTCGTAACTCCCGCGTCCAGCAGCCTTCGTAGCCGTAGGGCGTCCGGGGCCACCGCGCTCACCACGACGGCGGGTCCGGCGAGCGGGGTGAGCGCGGCGGTCGTACCGAGGAGGCGGGGCGGCACGGGGTGCTCCTCGAAGGCCGGGTCCACGACGAGGAGTTGCCCGACGGCCCGGTGCCCGCCCAGCACGGCGCCCCCGTCCCAACCGGGCGCCCCCGGCCCGTACGTCAGCTCCTGGTCGAACAGCGGGCGGCCGGCGCGGCGCACGGTCAGCCGGGAGGCCAGCCGTCCCGGGTCCTCGCCCACGCGGCCGAGCACCTGTTCCTCGCGCAGCACCAGCCGGGCCGTCGGGGCGAGTTCGATACGGGTGGTGCTCCGCAGATCGCTGCCCCGGGCGGAGATCAGCTGTTCGGGGAGCCAGCGCAGGGTGGCGCCCTCACCGACGTGGATCCGGGTGTCGTACGCGGCGGGGGCCCCGGTGCGCCCGGGCAGGGCGATGGTGGCGGCGGTGGTCGAGAACCGCAGGGCAGCGCCGTCCGCCACCTCCACGGTGAGGCCGAGCAGATCACCGCCGAGGGGTGCGCTCATGGCGCCCACGAGCCGCACATGGGCCTCCGGCCCCTGCGGCCGCAGCCGGCGCAGCGCGAACGGCCCCGCGCCGTCGAGCACGGGCAGTCCCGTGCCGCCCCGGCCGTCCGGAGCCGCGACGATGTGCGCCGCGGCCCGCAGCCCGGCGTCCACCGCGGGACCTGCGACGGCGGACGTCACGGCGCGACCGCGGCCCAGCCGGCCAGCCGCTCGCGCACCCAGTCGGACACCGGCCGTACGCCGCCCTCGGCGACGAGGGAGGTGAAGACGACGGGGAGGTCGCCGCGTTGGGCCTTGGCGTCGCGGGCCATGCCCTCCAGATCGGCGCCGACGTAGGGCGCGAGGTCGGTCTTGTTGACGACGAGGAGGTCCGCGGTGGTCACCCCGGGGCCGCCCTTGCGGGGGATGTCGTCGCCGCCGGCCACGTCGATGACGAAGATCTGCGCGTCGACGAGGCCCTTGGAGAAGGTGGCGGTGAGGTTGTCGCCGCCGGACTCCACGAGGACGAGGTCGAGCGGCCCGACCGCGTCCTCCAGGTCCTCGACGGCTTCGAGGTTGGCGGAGATGTCGTCACGGATCGCGGTGTGCGGGCAGGCCCCGGTCTCGACGGCGGTGATCCGCTCGGGCGGCAGCACGGCGTGCCGCAGCAGGAATTCGGCGTCCTCGCGGGTGTAGATGTCGTTGGTGACGACGGCGATGGACAGCTCGTCGCGCAGCAGCCGGCACAGCGCGGCCACGGTCGCGGTCTTCCCGGACCCGACGGGACCGCCGAGACCGATACGCAGGGCACGGCGGGTGCCGTCGGGGCGGTGGGGGTCGGCCGCGCTGTAGGTGTGGCGGTGGGGGAAGGCGTCGGGGTGGTCCAGGTGCATGTTTCCTCCGGAGGTTTCGCTGGTGGGACCGCGCTGCGCGCGGTTGTCCTCAATCGCCGGACGGGCCGGAGATTCCGCCGGTCCGGCGAGACATCCAGCCCGGTTCCGGGCAGCGGTTCAGCCCGTCCGGCGTTTGAGGACCGGGGTCCGGGGCGGAGCCCCGGTTGCTCACGAGGCGAACAGCCGCACAGGCCACGCCGCGTGCTGCTCCGCGGCGATGTCGAGCAGCGGCGCGGACACCGCCGGGAGAACGTCGAGACCCTCGAACGCGGCACGCCGCGCCGCCTCCGCGGCCTCGTGCGCGACCCGGTCGAGCGCGGGCGCGAGCCCGGCCAGTACGGCGGTCGCGTCGAACGGGTCCAGGCTCAGCAGCCGCACGGCCGCCGTGGCCGGTCCGCTGACCGCTTCGTACCCGGCGGCGTACGCGGCGTCCAGCGGGGCGAGCCCCGCCGCCCGCGCGGCGAGGCCGAGCACGACGGGCTGGTGGGCGCCGCGCGGCCGGGCGGCGGCGAGGGCGTCCAGCTCGGGCGACGGCCATGCGGCGCGGGCGGCCCGCGTCAGCTGACGGCCGAGCCTGCGCGCGGCGGCGCGCAGGGCGGGCGAGGGGGTGCGGGCGTCGGCCGCGTCGTCCAGGTCGAGCGGATCGAGCCCGGCCGTCGCGGCGGCGGCCAGCCCGGCCGCGGTGAGCCCGGTGGTGTGCAACCGCCCCCGGCAGAACGCCTCCAGCGTGGCCGCGTCCCGGATCCGCCCGGCCTTGACGGCCGCCTCGGCGCCGCCGGAGTGCGCGTGCCCCCCGGCGGGGAACCGCCCGTCGGCGAGGACGAGCAGGGCGGCGCGAGCGGCGGACGGGCCCGGGCCGTCCGGCGGTTCCACGGCACCCGGGGCGCAGGTATCGGTGTCCATGGTCAGAAGAGGAAGTACCGCTGGGCCATCGGCAGTTCCGCCGCGGGCCGCGGGTCGACGGGGTCACCGTCGATGGTGACGGTGAAGGTGTCGGGGTCGACTTCGACGTGCGGGCGGGCGTCGTTGTTGCGCATGTCGGCCTTGCCGACGCCGCGGGTGTCCCGGATCGGAACGAACCTCTTGCCGAGGTCCAGCCGTTCGGGGAGACCGTCGTCGAGGGCCCACTGGGTGACGAAGTTCAGGGAGTTGGCGGCGGGGGCGCGGCCCGTCGCGCCGAACATGGGGCGTGGCAGGACCGGCTGCGGGGTGGGGATGGAGGCGTTGGCGTCGCCCATCTGCGCGTAGGCGATCTGACCGCCCTTGATGACCAGGTGTGGTTTGACGCCGAAGAACGCCGGGTCCCACAGCACCAGGTCGGCGAGCTTCCCGGTCTCGACGGAGCCGATCTCGTGGTCGAGGCCCTGGGCCACGGCCGGGTTGATGGTGTATTTGGCGACGTAGCGGCGGGCCCGCGCGTTGTCGGCCGGGCCGTCGCCGGGGAGGGCGCCGCGCCGCTTCTTCATGACGTGGGCGGTCTGCCAGGTGCGCAGCACGACCTCGCCGATGCGTCCCATGGCCTGGGAGTCGGAGGAAATGATCGAGATCGCGCCCAGGTCGTGCAGGAAGTCCTCGGCGGCGATGGTGCTGGGCCGGATGCGGGACTCGGCGAAGGCGAGGTCCTCGGGGACGGCCGGGTTGAGGTGGTGGCAGACCATCAGCATGTCGAGGTGCTCCTCGACAGTGTTGACGGTGTGCGGGCGGGTGGGGTTGGTGGAGCTGGGCAGGACGTTGGGCTCGGAGACGACGGTGATGATGTCGGGTGCGTGGCCGCCGCCCGCACCCTCGGTGTGGTAGGCGTGGATGGAGCGCCCGGCGATGGCGGCGAGGGTGTCGCCGACGAAGCCCGCCTCGTTGAGCGTGTCGGTGTGGATGGCGAGTTGGGCGCCGCTCTCCTCGCAGACCCTCAGACAGGCGTCGATGACGGCGGGGGTCGCGCCCCAGTCCTCGTGGATCTTGAAGCCGACAGCTCCCGCGCGCAGTTGGGCGCGCATGGAGTCGTAGCTGACGGTGTTGCCCTTGCCGAGCAGACCGATGTTGACCGGGTACCCCTCCATCGCCTCGAACATCCGGGCGAGGTGCCAGGAGCCGGGGGTGATGGTGGTGGCCTTGCTGCCCTCGGCCGGGCCCGTCCCGCCGCCGAGGAGCGTGGTGACGCCGGAGGCGAGGGCCGCGTCCACGGACTGCGGGCAGATGAAGTGGACGTGGGCGTCGATGCCGCCGGCGGTGAGGATCTTGCCGTTGCCCGCGATGATCTCGGTCTCGGGGCCGATGACGAGGTCGGGGTGGACGCCGTCCATGGTGTCGGGGTTGCCGGCCTTGCCGATACCGGTGATCCGACCGTCGCGCAGACCGACGTCGGCCTTGACGACGCCCCAGTGGTCGAGGACGACCGCACCGGTGATGACGGTGTCGGGGGCGCCCTCGGCGCGGGTGACGCGGGACTGGCCCATGGACTCGCGGATGACCTTGCCACCGCCGAAGACCGCCTCGTCGCCGGCGTGGCCCGGCCCGCCGGAGCGGTCCTCCTCGATCTCGACGAGGAGGTCGGTGTCGGCGAGGCGGATCCGGTCACCGGTGGTCGGGCCGAAGAGATCGGCGTAGGCGACGCGGCTGAGTTCAGACATCGAGGGGCCCTCCGCACTCGCCGCGCAGCCCCTCGACGACGCGCTTGCCGCCGATGGGGACGAGGCCGACCTCGACGGGGATGCCCGGCTCGAAGCGCACGGCGGTGCCGGCGGCGATGTCGAGGCGCTTGCCGTGGGCGGCCGCCCGGTCGAAGTCCAGGCCCGGGTTGGCCTCGGCGAAGTGGTAGTGCGAGCCCACCTGCACGGGCCGGTCGGCGGCGTTGAGAACGGTGAGGCGGGTGAGGGGGGAGCCCTGATTGAGGCGTACGGGCTCGGCGGCGTGCAGGATCTCTCCGGGAATCATCCGCGCGTCTCCCCCGGTCATCCGATGGGCTCGTGGACGGTGACGAGCTTCGTGCCGTCCGGGAAGGTGGCTTCGACCTGGACGTCGTGGATCATCTCGGGGATGCCGCTCATGACCTCGTCGCGGGTGAGCACCTTGCGTCCGGAGGACATCAGCTCGGCCACGGTACGGCCGTCCCTGGCGCCTTCGAGGACGTGCGCGGTGATCAGCGCGACCGCTTCGGGGTGGTTGAGGAGCAGCCCGCGCGCCCTCCGCCGCTCGGCCACGTCGGCGGCCACATGGATGAGCAGGCGTTCCTGTTCATGCGGGGAAAGTTGCATGCGTCCCACCTCACTGACGAACCAGGACCTCGCTGCTGAACGCGGCGGAGGCACACCTGAGTTCTACACACTGTTGACCTGGGGTTCTTCCCCCGACGGCCTGGGATTGCAGATTAGGGCGCAAGCTTTTCCAACGCGTTAACTGACTCTTTGCAAAGCCATGGCCAGAGGTCACCGGTGGTGGGCCGCCGGCCCTCAGTGCCGCGGCGGCACGTCCGGCCTCCGGTACTCGGCGGCGAGGCCGAACCGGCCCCGGTCCTCGGGCACGGACGGCATGGTGTGCACGGCGGAGACCGTGCTGATCACCTGCTCCTCGGCCCCGGCCTCCGCCCCGGCCTCGCTCTCTTCGAGTCGTTGCAGGTCAGCGGCGGACACCAGGGCGACCAGCGGCTTCCCATGGCGCGTGACGACCACCCGCTCGCCGCCGTAGACAACGCGGTTGATCAGCTCCGCCAGCTCGGCGCGGGCTTGCGTCACAGGAATTTCGTAGGCCATGCCCACCAGCTTAATTGTCTGCCGCGATGTCCGCGGGATCCCTGAAAAGCAGAGAAACGCCAGGTCAGGGGCCTCCTCCTCACACTCGCCCGCAGAGTCCGCACGCCGCGTGGACCGATCACGGGCCCGCCGCCCGGCGCCTGGGCGCTCACGCCCAGAGCGAAACCGCGTCGGATCCGTTGCCGCGCCGGGCCCCGTTGGGCCATGCTCACCATCCTAACGATCTGTACGTCCTGTACATTTTTTACGGACGAGGAGTGCCGTCATGCACCGACCCACAGCCCGCTACGTCCTGCCCGAGTTCACCGAGCGCACGAGCACCGGCGCCCGCACGATGGACCCGTACTCCAAGCTGCTGTCCGAGCGCATCGTCTTTCTGGGCACGCAGATCGACGACACCTGTGCCAGCGATGTGATCGCGCAGTTCATGTACCTCGAACACGCGGCGCCCGAGCAGGACATCTCGCTCTACATCAACTCCCCAGGCGGCTCCTTCTCCGCCATGTGCGCCGTCTACGACACGATGCGCTACATCGGCTGCGACGTGGAGACGATCTGCCTGGGCCAGGCCGCCTCGTCCGCCGCCGTACTGCTCACCGCCGGCACCCCGGGCAAACGGCTGGCGCTGCCGAACGCGCGTGTCCTCGTCCAGCAGCCGTCCCTCGACGAGCCGGTCCAGGGGCAGCCCTCCGATCTGGAGATCCAGGCGCGGGAGATGTCGCGCAGGCGCGACACGCTGGCGCAGATGCTGGTGCGGCACACGGGGCAGAGCGCGGAGCAGGTCGACCGGGACATCGATCGGGACACGGTCTTCGACGCCGAGGCAGCGGTGGCCTACGGACTGGTCGACCGGCTCACCTCGAGCCGCAAGGGCCCGGGCGCGCCGCTCGGCGCGAGGTGAGCCGCGATGTGGCCGCCCCAACTGCCACCCCTGCCCGCCCTGACCCGCGCCGAGGGCGAGTTGGTGGACCGGTATCTGGAAGTACTGGATCTCCTGGGCCGGATCAACCCGGCCCGCGCGCATGACACGTACGCCGGGCTACGGGCGGCGCAGGCTCTCGCGGTCGCGGCGGCGGGACTGCGCGACGCGCTGACGCTCATGCACGAGCGTGGCGAACGCGAGATGCACACCGGAACACTCGCGCGGGCGATGCTGGTCCTGGACGGGGAGCGGCGGGCCGCACGGGTCACCATGCCGCCGAACACGCCGGGTTGATGAGCCCGGACGCGCGCCGGAACGACCGGCCGGGCGACACCTCAACGCGATCTCCCGCAGACAGCGGACCCTGCGTAGACATCGCGCAGTGATCGATCCGAGCCGTGCGCGCACGATGCGATCGCGGAGATCAACTCGCCGCAGGTGAAGGGCTCAACAGGGTTGAGCGGTGGTCGTCAAACCGTCCGGTGTCCACCCGAACCCGCCAGAGGTGACCAGGCTCACATATCACCGGATCCTCTCGGAATCCGTGCCGCGGCTGCGCCAAGATCCAGGCGACGACAAGACCCCGCCACCGCGGCGGGGCGGTCCGGGCGGACGCCGAATCCTGCCGCCGCCCGGATGACTGGTCGACACGAGTGCATCGGCAGGAGTGGAGGACCCGATTACGGCGGGACGACCGGCACCACTGGTCGTCCCTTGGGGTGAAGCCGCCTCGGCGGCCGGGCATCTTCGCCTGCCCGAACCCGACAGGTCATCCTTCATAGGCGGCAGACGAAGGGTTGCGTATGGCCGCGCACAAACGACCAACGAAGTTCTCCAGGGCCAAGGCCGCCTCGGCCCTCACCCTCGCAGCCGTCGGCGCCTCGGTGCTGGTACCCGGCGGTTCACCCGACGCCGAGGCCGCGAACCTCTCCACCCTCGCCCTGCAGATAGCGGAATCGAAGCAGGGCGCTCCCTACCAGTGGGGCGCGACAGGACCGTACAGCTTCGACTGCTCGGGGCTGACCCAGTACTCGTACAAGCGGGTCGGCAAAAAGCTGCCCCGCACCGCCGCCGCCCAGTACAACCGCGTCCGCCATGTACCCGGCTCCGCCCGCCAACGCGGGGACCTGGTGTTCTTCCACTCCACCGGCGGCGTCTATCACGTGGGCATCTACGTCGGGAGCGGCAAGATCCTGCACGCCCCCAAGACCGGCGCGGTCGTCCGCCACGAGCGGATCTGGACCAGAAGCGTCAGTTACGGCCGCGTGAACTGAGCGTGCGGCGGTGGCGTGCCGCGACGGCCGCCCCCGCCACCTTCCTCGCCTCCCTGTGCGCCGACGCGGCAACGGGTGTGTTCCCACCCGCCGACGGCGGACACGACTGTGGTGCCGCGGCCCCTCGTTCGCGACGCGGGGCCGCCGGCCCCAACCGGGCACACGGTCGTCCTCACCGGCATCGATCCGGAACGGGCAAGGGCGCGCCTGCCCGCCGGTGACCTGCCCGAGCAGCTCAACCCGCCTTGTCCGCGAGCACCGTGCGATCACGGTGCGAGCCCCTGGGCCGGGTGGTGGACCCCTCGGCCTCCTCGACGGCCACGGGGCCCACCGCCCGGCCCACAGCCGCGCGCCGGGCGGTCATCGCACGGGCACGGTCCAGGGCAGACAGATCCAGACCGTCTTACCGCCGTCGGCCGTCGGGGTGACCGACAGTCTGCCGCCCCGCTCGGCGGTCAGACACCGAATGATGACCATGCCGCGGCCGTTGTCCTGCTGGACGGCGGCGGGCAGCCTTCTCGGATGGCGGGGGTGACTGTCCGTGACGCCGATGCGCAGCTGCTCCTCCCGGTCGAGCCGGACGTCCACGGTGAACGTGGGCGACTGGCCGAGAGTGTGCTGCACGGCGTTGGTGGCGAGTTCGGAGACGATCAGCCGAACCGTGTCGGCGTCCTCGGTGCCGTCCGCCAGCCCCCATTCCGCCAGTACACGCGCGACATAGCGGCGCGCGTCGGACACCGAGGCGGGGGCGCTCGGCAGGGTTACGGTTGCTTCCTGGTGATCCGCCATGGCGCTGTCCCTTTCCCACCGAGGCCGGACTCCGACGCGTGACGCAGGGCACTGACGCGGTGAAGTCGGGAGCGGTCTCGGACGGCTCTTCGTGACAGAGTGCCACCGTCGGCGTCCGAGAGTGAGCGATCCACCGGAAAATGCATATATCTGTCGCTCGAAGCGGTGAACTCTGCCGGGAGAAACCACATTTGGGCAGCGCACTGGTCTATTGACACTGACGTATGGATGTGGACGTGTTCACCTTGGCCGAAAGGGAATACCCATGCGCTACGGACCCGCGGTGCGTCGACGCAAGCTCGGCGCGGAGCTGCGCCGCCAGCGTGAACTGGCCGCGCTGACCAGCCGGGAGGCGGCCTGCGCGGTGGGCTGGCACCAGTCGAAGGTGAGCCGGATCGAGACGGGCTGCAGTGGCGTGAAGCCCTCGGACGTCGCCCTGTTGCTGGATGCCTACAAGGTGACCGACCCGGAACTGCGCGCGCTGCTGGGGGCGCTGTGCGGCGCGGGGTCGGCGGATCCGGGCGAGGGCGCGGGGGCACGGCGGGGCTGGTGGTACGCCTACCGCGACCGGCTGCCACCCGCCTATCTGGACTTCATCAGCCTGGAGTCCGAGGCCTCCCACTTGCGCACCCTGGAGACCACGGTGGTGCCGGGGCTGCTGCAGACGCCGGAGTACGCGCGCGCGGTGACCCGCGCGGCGCTGAACGACCCGCCTCCGGAGCAGGTCGAGGAGTTGGTGCGGGTGCGGATGGCCCGCCAGTCGGTGCTGCGGGGCGAGCGTCCGCTGGAGTTGTGCGCGGTGCTGGACGAGGCGGTGCTGCGCCACGAAGTGGGCGGCCGTGAGGTGATGGCGGGGCAGTTACGGCATCTGGTGACCACGGGACAGATGCGGCATGTGCGACTGCATGTGCTCCCGTTCTCCGCCGGCAGCCATATCGGCATCACCGGCCCTTTCGTTATCTTCTCATTTCCGCGCATTGCCGATCTGGATGTGGTTGTTCTCGACCACTTGACGAGTAGCCTCTATCTGGAGCGGAAAGAAGACCTCCGGGCGTACGGTTCCGCTTTCGCCACTCTGCGGACCCGCGCCCTCTCGCACGAGAACTCGTTGGATTACATCGCCGGGCTCCATGACGGCACGTGAGGAGGCACTATGTCCGCAATGCCGCGCTATGCCCCTTCCCCTTCGGCTCTGCGGGCCGCGAAGTGGCGGCGCAGCAGCTACAGCACCGGAATGAACAACTGCGTCGAGACGGCCCCGCTCGGTCCGGACCTGCTGGCCGTGCGGGACTCGAAGCGCACGGCCGGCCCCGTCCTGTCGTTCTCGCCCGCCGCGTGGTCCTCGTTCGTGGGAGACCTCTGCGGCGGCGGCCTCGGCCGCCGCCGCGGGGCCGACCGGTCCGACGGGACCACCACCAGGAGTTGAGCGTCAGGCGGCCGGCGCGGTCCGCAGGACCGTGTCGGCCGCCTCCTCGATCTGCCGGTCCGTGAGGTCCGCGCGCGCCGTCAGCCGCAGCCGCGAGATTCCGTCGGGCACGGACGGGGGGCGGAAACAGCCGACCGCGAGCCCGGCGGTGCGGCAGTCGGCCGCCCATCGCACGGCGGCCTCCGGCGAGGGGGCCCGCACGGACACCACCGCCGCGTCGGGCCGTACCGCCGTCAGCCCCGCCGCCGTCACCCTCCGGTGCAGCTCGCCGGCGACGTACCGCACCCGGGCAGCGCGCCCCGGCTCGCGGCGCAGCACCTCGAGGCTCGCGAGCGCGCCGCCCACCGCCGCCGGGGCCAGGCCGGTGTCGAAGATGAACGTGCGCGCGTGACTGACGAGGTGCCGGATGACGCGGGCGGGGCCGAGCACCGCGCCCCCCTGGCTGCCCAGTGACTTCGACAGGGTGACCGTGGCGACGACGTCCGCGTCCCCCGCCAGGCCCGCCGCGTGCACCGCGCCCCGGCCGCCTTCGCCGAGGACGCCGAGTCCGTGCGCGTCGTCCACCAGCAGCGCCGCGCCGTGCTCCCGGCACGCCTCGGCGAGCGCGGCCAGCGGTGCGGCGTCGCCGTCCACGGAGAAGACGGAGTCGGTGACGGCGAGGGCGCGGCCCTCGTGCGCCTCCAGGGTCTTGCGGACCGCTTCCGGGTCGGCGTGCGGAACGACGGCCGTCTCGGCACGTGCGAGCCGGCAGCCGTCGATGAGCGAGGCGTGATTACCGGCGTCGGAGACGACAAGGGGGACTGAAGGGGACACACCGGACATCGTCGACGGACCGCACAGGGCGGTGACCGCGGCGAGGTTCGCGGCGTACCCGGAGGAGAAGACGAGCGCCGCCTCGAAGCCGCAGAAGTCGGCGAGGCTCTCCTCCAGCCGCGCGTGCAGGGCGGTGGTGCCGGTGACCAGCCGGGAGCCGGTGGCCCCCGCGCCCCAGCGGCGGGCCGCGTCGGCGGCGGCCGCGGTGACCTCGGGATGACGGGTGAGGCCCAGGTAGTCGTTCCCGGCCAGATCGATGAGCGACGAGTCGGCCGACCGCGGCCGTAGGGTCCGTACGAGCCCGGCGGCCAGTCGCCGCTCGTGCTCCGCGTCGATCCAGTCGAACGGATCCTGGGGCATCGGCCGTCCTTCGCGTTCTGTGGGGTTTGCATAGAACGTAGCCGCCGAGGGGCCTGGGCAGGGTGTGGCAATACACACACATGAATCGGCACCCGTTGTGCGATCTCTACCTTGGCCGGGAGTGCTGCCGTAAGCGAGGATCGGCGCCATGGACCTGCTGAACACGCTGGTGGACAAGGGGTTGCGGCGGGAGCTGCCGACCCGCGAAGAGGCGCTCGCCGTACTGGCGACGACCGATGACGACCTGCTCGATGTGGTGGCCGCGGCGGGCAAGGTGCGCCGCCGGTGGTTCGGACGGCGGGTGAAGCTGAACTACCTCGTCAACCTCAAGTCCGGGCTCTGCCCCGAGGACTGCTCGTACTGCTCGCAGCGACTGGGCTCCAAGGCCGAGATCCTCAAGTACACCTGGCTCAAGCCGGACGACGCCTCGAAGGCGGCGGCCGCGGGCGTCGCCGGCGGTGCGAAGCGGGTCTGTCTGGTCGCCAGCGGGCGCGGCCCGACGGACCGGGACATCGACCGGGTCTCGAAGACCATCGAGGCGATCAAGGAGCAGAACGAGGACGTCGAGGTGTGCGCGTGCCTCGGGCTGCTGACCGACGGACAGGCCGAGCGGCTGCGCGCCGCCGGAGCCGACGCCTACAACCACAACCTCAACACCTCCGAGGCGACGTACGGCGACATCACCACCACGCACACCTTCGCCGACCGCGTCGACACCGTGCAGCAGGCCCAGGCGGCGGGGATGTCCGCCTGCTCCGGGCTGATCGCCGGCATGGGCGAGAGCGACGCGGACCTGGTGGACGTGGTCTTCGCGCTGCGCGAGCTGGACCCGGACTCGGTGCCGGTCAACTTCCTCATCCCCTTCGAGGGGACCCCGCTGGCCAAGGAGTGGAACCTCACCCCGCAGCGCGCGCTGCGCATCCTGGCGATGGTGCGGTTCGTCTGCCCGGACGTGGAGGTACGGCTGGCGGGCGGCCGCGAGGTGCACCTGCGGTCGATGCAGCCGCTCGCGCTGCACCTCGCCAACTCGATCTTCCTCGGCGACTATCTGACCAGTGAGGGCCAGGAGGGCAAGGCGGACCTCGACATGATCGCGGACGCCGGCTTCGAGGTGGAGGGCACCGACACCACGACGCTGCCCGAGCACCGGGCCGACGCGGTGGCGTCCGGCTGCGGCGGGCACGGGGGCGGCGGCTGCGGTCCTTGTGGGGACGGAGACACCGGGGCGGCGGCCGAGACCACGGGCGCCCCGGAGGCGGAGAGTCCGGCACCGGCCGGCGAGACCCGCGCGGACGCCGGCGGGGCCCGTCCGGACCTGGTCGCCGTCCGCCGTCGCGGCGCCGGCACGGACCTGGCTCCCAATGCCTGATCCGCTCACCGCGGGCGAGTTGCTCGCCCTCGACAAGCAGCACGTCTGGCATCCGTACGGTCCGATGCCCGGCCGGGTCGATCCGCTGGTCGTCGAATCCGCGTCGGGGGTGCGGCTGCGGCTCGCCGAACCGGTCGACGGCGTGGTCGAGTTGATCGACGGCATGTCGTCGTGGTGGTCGGCGGTCCACGGCTACAACCACCCGGTGCTCAACGAGGCAGCCCAGGTGCAGCTGGGACGGATGAGCCATGTGATGTTCGGCGGGCTCACCCACGAGCCCGCCGTGCGGCTCGCCACCCGCCTGGTGGAGATCACCCCGGAACCCCTGCAACACGTCTTCCTCGCCGACTCCGGTTCGGTGTCGGTCGAGGTGGCCGTGAAGATGTGCCTCCAGTACTGGCGTTCGGTCGGCAGGCCGGGCAAGCAGCGGCTGCTGACCTGGCGCGGCGGCTACCACGGAGACACCTGGCAGCCGATGTCGGTGTGCGACCCGGACGGTGGCATGCACGCGTTGTGGTCCGGTGTGCTGCCGCGCCAGATCTTCGCGGACGCGCCACCCACCGGGTTCGACGCCGAGCCCGATCCGGCGTACGTCGCACACCTGCGGGAGATCGTCGCGCGGCACGCCGACGAGCTGGCCGCGGTGATCGTCGAGCCCGTGGTGCAGAACGCCGGCGGCATGCGCTTCCACTCCCCCGCGTATCTGCGGGTGCTGCGGGAGGCGTGCGACGAGCACGGCGTGCTGTTGATCTTCGACGAGATCGCCACGGGTTTCGGCCGTACGGGCCCGCTGTTCGCGTCGGAGCACGCCGGCGTCTCCCCCGATGTGCTGTGCCTGGGGAAGGCGCTGACCGGCGGGTACCTCACGATGGCCGCGACGCTGTGCACCTCGCGGGTGGCGGAGGGGATCTCCCGGGGCGAGGTGCCGGTGCTCGCGCACGGCCCGACGTTCATGGCCAACCCCCTGGCCGCCGCGATCGCGAACGCCTCGATCGACCTGCTCCTCGCGCGGGACTGGCGGACGGACGTCAAGCGGATCGAGGCCGGGCTGCGCGAGGGCCTGGCCGGGGCCGCCGAGCTGCCGGCGGTGCGGGAGGTGCGCGTGCTCGGCGCCATCGGCGTGGTCGAGCTGGACCACGACGTGGACATGGCCGCGGCGACCCGGGCCGCGGTGGGGGCGGGGGTATGGCTGCGGCCGTTCCGCAATCTCGTGTACACGATGCCGCCGTACATCACGGACGACGAGGACGTGGCCAGGATCTGCGCGGGCGTACGGGCCGTCGCCGCGGCAGGGTGACCCGCGGGCCGGGGGCGGGACGTTTCCCGCCCCCGGCCGGCCCGTCGGAACACATCGCCAGGGCATGGCCGGAGACGACGTCGACATCCCGGCCTGTCCCCGCCCGACGGGCGGGGACGTCCCCGGGGCCACGGCCCGGGCCGCCTCGCGCAGCGACCACGCGCGCGGCCGCCCGGCTCGGCTCGGCTCGACCCGATACCCCGGATAGGGCACCGCGCCCCGGACGGCACCCTGAACGGTGTCCCGGCAGCGCGGCGTCACATCACGGCCGCTGGACACGGCGGCACGAAGAACAGCGGCGGACGCCGGGAGACGCCGGCTCCGCGCAGACGGCCGACCGGCTCACCGAGCCGCCGGCAGGCACACCGCGCCGCGCGCGCGTCGAACGGAGGCAGAAACCCATGTCCGTACTCGTCGTCACCGGCACCAACACCGAGGTCGGCAAGACCGTCGTGACCGCGGCGGTCGCGGCCGCGGCGATGGCCGCCGGCCGCTCCGTGGCCGTGCTCAAGCCCGCCCAGACGGGCGTCACCGCACAGGAGCCGGGGGACATCGCGGAGGTCCAGCGGCTGGCGGGGGCGGTGACGGGCCTCGAACTCGCCCGGTACCCCGAGCCGTTGGCGCCCGCGACGGCCGCCCGCCGGGCCGGCCGCGCGCCCGTGCGCCCGAAGGAGATCGAGCAGGCGGCGGCCCGCCTGGCCGAGAGCCATGATCTGGTGCTGATCGAGGGCGCGGGCGGGCTGCTCGTCCGGCTGGACGAGGCGGGCTCGACGCTCGCCGACGTGGCACAGCTGCTGGACGCGCCGGTCCTCGTCGTCGCCCAGCCGGGCCTGGGCACACTCAACATCGCCGCGCTCACGGCCGAGGCCCTGCGCTCACGCGGCCTGCGCTGCGAAGGCGTGGTCATCGGCAGCTGGCCGGCCGTGCCCGACCTCGCCACCCGCTGCAACCTCGACGATTTCCCCGAGTCGGCGGAAGCCCCCTTGCTGGGAGCCGTCCCCGAGGGCGCGGGCGCCCTCCCCTCGGCCACCTTCCGCGCCGCGGCCCCCGGCTGGCTGGCGCCGCAGCTGTCCGGCAGCTGGGACGCGGGGCGCTTCGCGGCCGAGTACCGCTGAGCAGCGCGAAGCAGCACAGAGCCGCACTGAGCGGCGCCGGTCACGGACCGCCCCGGGCGCCCGCCCCCGCCCCACTCCAAGGAGGCGGCGCGCCGACGGTGGTGGTGGGTTCGACCGGGGAAGAATCGCGGTAGCCGTCGTATCCCCGGGAAGGGGTGTGTCATGCCGCGGAACACCAGAACGCCGCACGACGCCGTACACCATCCGTTGTTCGCGCGGGCGTACGCGAAGCTGAGCCCGGTGGCCGACCGGCGGGCCGGAGTGGCCGCGCACCGGCGGGAGTTGCTGGACGGGCTGTCGGGTCGGGTCATCGAGATCGGCGCGGGGAACGGGCTGAACTTCTCGTATTACCCGGGGACGGTCTCCGAGGTGGTGGCGATCGAGCCGGAGCGGTTGCTCCGGCGGCTGGCGGTGGAGGCCGCCGTGCGCGCCGAGGTGCCGGTGGACGTGGTGCCGGGTGTGGCGGAAGCGCTGCCGGTGAAGAGCGAGGCGTACGACGCGGCGGTGGCGTCGCTGGTGCTGTGTTCCGTGCGGGATGTGCGGCGCGCTCTGGCGGAGTTGCGCCGGGTGTTGCGGCCGGGCGGTGAGCTGCGGTTCTTCGAGCACGGACTGGCGCAGGGCCGGGGGCAGGCGACCGTGCAGCGGGCGCTGGACCGGACCGTCTGGCCGGCGCTGTTCGGCGGCTGTCACACGGCGCGGGATCCGCTGGCGGAGATCGAGGCGGCGGGGTTCGAACTGGGTCCGTACCGTCGGCTGCGGGTGCCGGCGGGCAGGGTGCCGTCGCCTGCTTCACCATGTGTGCTGGGAGTGGCCAGGCGCCCGCTCGAAAGCGACGGGAGGTGACGGGCGCGGGACCCCCGATCACGGAGCGGGTGCGGGAGCGTCGCGAGCGGTTCGGCTTCATGTACGTCACCGTCCTGGAGCGTCACCCGGACGACTTCGCCCCGGTGATCGGAGAGCCGCGCGGCACCTGACCGGATGGCGAAACGTGTTCGACACCGCGGCCCGGCCGGTGGTGGGATCGCCGTTATGAGCGATCTACATATCCGGGCCGCGGAGCCCTCGGAGCTCGACGCCGTGCTCGCCTTCTGGAAGGACGCCGCCGAGGGGACCAGCATCAGCGACGACGGGACGGGCATGGCCCGGCTGCTCGCCCGTGACCCCGAGTCCCTGCTGCTGGCCGAGTGCGACGGCGAGCTGGCCGGCACGGTGATCGCCGGCTTCGACGGCTGGCGGTGCCACCTCTACCGACTCGCCGTCCACCCCCGCCACCGCCGCCGGGGCGTGGCGCGTGCGCTGCTCGCGGCCGCCGAGGAACGGTTCGTCTCGCTCGGCGGTCGGCGCGGGGACGCCATGGTGCTGGACCGGAACGAGTCGGCGCACCACGCGTGGCGGGCGGCGGGCTACGCCCGCGAGCCGCAGTGGAGCCGCTGGGTCAAGCCGCTCTGACCTCACCGCGACCGGATCGCTTTGCTGATCCTTTACCATTGAAGGGTCGGACTGACCTCCTTCATCCTTGTTCATCCTTCTTCACCGCACCCGTCGGCCCTCGCCGAGGGGTGCGGATGACACCCACGAGCCAACGAAAGGTGTGAGCGTCCAGCCATGGGCGAGCCTCCCAGTAGTCCCCGGAGTCGACATCGCGCGATCCTTCCGCCCCTGCCGGATCATGGGACGGAGGTGAACCGATGACCGAAGTACTCCTCCTACTGGTCGCCCTGCTGCTGACACTGGCCTGTGCCGTCTTCGTCGCGGCCGAGTTCTCCCTCACCACCGTCGAGCGGGGCGAGCTGGAGCGGGCCGCCGAGAAGGGCGACCGCGGTGCCGAAGGCGCGCTCAAGGCCGTGCGCGGCCTCACCTTCCAGCTCTCCGGCGCCCAGCTGGGCATCACGGTCACCGGTCTGATCATCGGCATGATCTCCAAGCCGTCCATCGCCGCGCTGCTCACCGGCCCGATGAAGGCGCTCGGCCTGTCCGCCTCCGTGGCGTCCTCGACCGCTCTGGTCCTGGGCACCGTGATCTCCACGGTGGTGCTGATGGTCGTCGGCGAGCTCGTACCGAAGAACTGGGCGATCTCCCGGCCGCTGCCGGTGGCGAAGCGGGTCGCGGGCCCGCAGCGCGCGTTCAGCGCGGCGTTCCGCCCCCTCATCACCCACCTCAACAACACCGCCAACCGCACGCTGCACCGGATGGGGCTGGAGCCGGCCGAGGAGCTGGCCACGGCGCGCTCCCCCAAGGAGCTGGTCGCGCTCGCCCGGCACTCCGCCAAGGAGGGCGCGCTGGAGGCGGACACCGCCGAGCTGTTCGTGCGGACGCTGAACCTCGCCGAACTGACGGCGGAGAACGTGATGACGCCCCGCGTCCAGGTCACCGCGCTGGGCGCGGAGGCCACGGCCGAGGACGTCGCGAACGCCACCCGGGCGACCGGCCTGTCCCGCTTCCCCGTCTACCGGGGCAATCTCGACACGGTCGTCGGCATCGCCCACATCAAGGACGTTCTCGCGATACCCGCCGAGCGGCGTCCGCACCACCCCGTCGCGGCGCTGCTGCGCGAGCCGCTGCTCGTACCGGAGTCGCTGACGGTGGACCGGCTGCTGGACCGGCTGTCGGCCAAGCGCAGCATGGCCGTCGTCATCGACGAGTACGGCGGTACGGCCGGCGTGGTCACCCTGGAGGACATCATCGAGGAGGTCGTCGGCGAGGTCCGTGACGAGCACGACCCCGTCGAGATCCCCGACCTCGCCCCGGCCGGGCAGGACGCCGCCGGGCGCGAGCTCTACGACGCGGACGGCGCGGCCCGTACCGACCAGCTGGAGGCCATCGGCCTGCGGGCGCCGGACGGCCCGTACGAGACACTGGCCGGGATGGTCGCGACCGAGCTCGGCCGGATCCCGGTCGAGGGCGACAAGGTCGAGGTGGCGGGCTGGCGGATCGACGTGGTCGACGCCTCCGGCCGCCGCGCGGCGCGGGTCCGGCTGACGGCTCCGCCGCCGGACGCCGACCCCGACCCCGGGAGCGGCCTCGACCGTGCCCCCGAAGCAGGCGGCGGATCCCGCTTCCGGACCCGTAAGGAGGCCGGCCGATGACCGCCGTCCAACTGCTCATCGGCCTGGCGACGCTGGTCGTCAACGCCTTCTTCGTCGGCGCGGAGTTCGCCCTGATCTCGGTGCGCCGCAGTCAGATCGAGCCGTACGCCGAGCGCGGTGACCGGCGTGGCCGCAGTGTCCTGTGGGGCCTGCGGCACATCTCGGCGCTGATGGCCGCGGCCCAGCTCGGCATCACGCTGTGCACCCTGGTGCTCGGTGTGGTCGCCGAACCGGCGATCGCCCATCTCCTGGAGCCGGTCTTCCACGCGGTCGGCATGCCGGCCGGGCTGACCCACCCGGTGTCGTTCGTGATCGCGCTGGCCGTGGCGACGTATCTGCACATGCTCTTCGGCGAGATGGTGCCGAAGAACATCGCCCTCGCCGAACCGGTGCGCACCGCGCTGCTGCTCGGACCGCCGCTGGTCACCCTCGCGCGGGCGCTGCGCCCGGTGGTCTTCGCCATCAACCAGCTGGCGAACTCTCTGCTCAAGCTGTTGCGGGTGGAGCCCAAGGACGAGGTCGCGGCGACCTTCTCGGACGACCAGCTCGCCCGGATCGTGGCCGACTCCAGCGCGGCGGGCCTCCTGGACGACCGGGCCACCGAGCGGCTGCGGGACGTGCTGGAGCTGGGCACCCGCCCGGTCCAGGACGTCGTGATGCCGGTCGAGCGGGTCGTCTCCGCCCCCTTCGGCATCACCCCCGAGGGGCTGGAGCGGCTCTCCGCGGAGTCGGGGTTCTCCCGCTTCCCCGTGGTGGACAACGCGGGGCGGATCACGGGCTATCTGCACGTGAAGGACGCGCTGGACGCCGAGCCGCGCGACGTGCCCTTCCCGCGCCGTCGGATGCGTCCGATCGCCCAGGTGCGGGCGGCCACCCCGTTGGACGACGTGATCACCGCGATGCGCGGCACCGGCACCCACCTCGCGGCCGTCATCGGCGAGGACGACCGGCTGGCCGGACTGGTCACGCTGGAGGACGTCCTGCGCGAGCTGGTGGGCCAGCGGCCGTGAGGCGGCCCCCGGCGCGGCGGGACCGGCACCCGTCGCCGGGGCCGCCGCGCCGGGGAGTAGGATCGCCCGCGCCATGCAGATCAATGCGACCTACACATACACCAGCTTCGTCGCCGTCGGTGACTCCTTCACCGAGGGCATGTCCGACGAGCTGCCGGACGGCTCGTACCGCGGCTGGGCCGATCTCCTCGCGGCCCGGCTCGCGGCGCGCGCCCCCGGCTTCCGCTACGCGAACCTCGCCGTGCGCGGCAAGCTCATCGGCCAGATCACCGACGAGCAGTCGGCGGCCGCCGCCGCGATGGACGCCGACCTGGTGACGCTGGTCGGCGGACTCAACGACGTCCTGCGCCCCAAGTGCGACGTGGACCTGGTCTGCGCGCGCCTGGAGGAGGCGGTGGCGCGGCTCGCGCCGAGCTGCCGTCAGCTGGTGCTGATGCGCAGCCCCGGGCGGCAGGGTCCGGTGATGGAGCGGTTCCGGCCACGCATGGAGCAGCTCTTCGGTTTCATCGACGACCTGGCCGGCCGGCACGGCGCGCTGGTCGTCGATCTCTTCGGCGCCGAGGTGCTGGGCGACTCCCGGCTGTGGGCCGAGGACCGGCTGCACCTGAACGCCGAGGGGCACCGGCGGGTGGCCGAGGCCGTGTGGCAGGCGCTCGGGCACGAGGCGTCGTTCGACTGGCGCGAGCCCCTGCCCCCGCTCGTCCGCCCCGGCTGGGCGGCCCGCCGGACCTCGGACGCCCGGTTCGCCCGCGAGCACCTGGTGCCGTGGATCGGCCGCCGGCTGACCGGACGCTCCAGCGGGGACGGCCGGCCGCCCAAGCGGGCCGAGCTGGCGCCCTACGGGGGCGACGCCGAGCCCGCCGGTCCGCTCTCGTAGCAACGTACAAACCGGGGCGGGGCGCTGGCCTGCGCGAAACGCCAGTAGAATCCGGTCACGTGACTGCTGCGTCTTTGAAGCCCCGCATCCCCAATGTCCTGGCCGGCCGCTACGCCTCCGCAGAGCTGGCCGTCCTGTGGTCCCCCGAGTACAAGGTGACGCTGGAGCGGCGGCTGTGGCTCGCCGTGCTGCGCGCCCAGAAGGACCTCGGGATCAAGGTCCCCGACGCCGCCCTCGCCGATTACGAGCGCGTTCTGGACCAGGTCGACCTGGCCTCCATCGCCGAGCGCGAGAAGATCACGCGGCACGACGTGAAGGCCCGGATCGAGGAGTTCAACGCCCTCGCCGGCCACGAGCACGTCCACAAGGGCATGACCTCCCGTGACCTCACGGAGAACGTGGAGCAGCTCCAGGTCCGGCTCTCGCTGGAGCTGATGCGCGACCGCACGGTCGCCGTCCTCGCCCGCCTCGGCAAGCTCTCCGGCGAGTACGCCGAGCTGGTCATGGCAGGCCGCTCGCACAACGTCGCCGCGCAGGCCACCACCCTCGGCAAGCGCTTCGCGACCACCGCCGACGAGCTGCTCGTCGCCTTCGGGCGGCTCGAGGAGCTGCTCGGCCGCTACCCGCTGCGCGGCATCAAGGGCCCGGTCGGCACCGCCCAGGACATGCTCGACCTGCTCGGCGGCGACGCCTCGAAGCTGGCCGAGCTGGAGCAGCGGATCGCGGGCCACCTCGGCTTCGCGCACGCCTTCACCTCCGTCGGCCAGGTCTACCCGCGCTCGCTGGACTACGACGTGGTCACCTCGCTGGTGCAGCTGGCCGCCGCGCCGTCCTCGCTGGCCAAGACCGTCCGGCTGATGGCCGGCCACGAGCTGGTGACCGAGGGCTTCAAGCCGGGTCAGGTCGGCTCGTCCGCGATGCCGCACAAGATGAACACCCGCTCCTGCGAGCGCGTCAACGGCCTCATGGTCATCCTGCGCGGCTACGCCTCGATGACCGGCGAGCTGGCGGGCGACCAGTGGAACGAGGGCGACGTCTCCTGCTCGGTGGTGCGCCGCGTCGCGCTGCCGGACGCGTTCTTCGCGCTCGACGGCCTGCTGGAGACCTTCCTGACGGTCCTCGACGAGTTCGGCGCGTTCCCGGCCGTCGTCGCCCGTGAGCTGGACCGCTACCTCCCGTTCCTCGCCACCACCAAGGTGCTGATGGGCGCGGTGCGCGCCGGGGTCGGCCGCGAGGTCGCCCACGAGGTCATCAAGGAGCACGCGGTGGCCTCCGCGCTGGCGATGCGCGAGCAGGGCGCCGAGCGCAACGAGCTGCTCGACAAGCTCGCCGCCGACGAGCGCATCCCGCTGGACCGCGCGGGCCTCGACGCCCTGATGGCCGACAAGCTGTCCTTCACCGGCGCCGCCGGTGACCAGGTCGCCACGGTCGTCGCCCGGATCGAGGAGATCGCCAAGCAGCACCCGGAGGCGGCCGCGTACGCCCCCGGCGCCATCCTCTGACGCTTTCCCCGCGCCCCACAGGCCACCCGCCACCGTGTCTTCCTCGACACGGCGGCGGGTGGTCTGCGTTTTCTATCGGGAAATGTACCGTTCTGCGTGGCCCATCGGATGCCTGACGCCAGGAGCGGCCATGCTCAAGGGACTCAAGAATTTCGTCATGCGCGGCGACATCGTCACCGTGGCCGTCGCTCTGATCATCGCCCTGGCGCTCAGCACCCTCATCAAGGCGTTCACCGACTTCGTGGTCAACCCCGTCATCACACGCGCCCAGGGCGGCCGTTCGGTGGGGCTGGGCTGGCAGCTCGGCCGGGCCGGCAACAGATCCACCTACCTCGACGCCGGCGCCTTCCTCTCCGCCGTGCTGTACTTCCTCATCTTCATGGCCGTCGTCTACTTCTTCATCGTCGTGCCCTACAAGCACATCCAGGCCCGGCGCGGTGTGGTCGTCTTCAAGGAGCAGGGGCCGCTCAAGACATGCCCGGCCTGCCTGTCCGAGGACCTTCCCGAGGCCGCTTACAAGTGCAGGCACTGCGGCACGGAGCAGCCTCCCGCGGCTGCCGCGCGGACCGCGTAAGGGCGCTGCGGGCCACCGCCTATCATCGGGATGTCCTCTCCCCCGTTGATCAAGGTGGGCCGCACAGTGGTAGGTGACGTGGTCGCGGAGGACCTGCGGGTCCTGTTCTGCGGCATCAACCCCGGTCTGATGTCCGCCGCCACGGGCCATCACTTCGCCCGCCCGGGCAACCGCTTCTGGCCGGTGCTGCACCGGTCCGGCTTCACGCCCCGGCAGCTCGCCCCCGCCGAGCAGGAGGAACTGCTCTCGTACGGGCTGGGCATCACCAACGTCGTGGACCGGCCGTCGGCGCGGGCCGACGAGGTGAGCAAGGAGGAGTTCCGCGAGGGCGGGCTGCTGCTCACCGAGAAGGTGGCACGGCTGCGGCCCCGGTGGCTGGCGGTCGTCGGCGTCACCGCGTACCGGATCGCCTTCGACGACAAGCGTGCGGTGATCGGACCGCAGGAACGGACGATCGGCTCGACCCGGATCTGGGTGCTGCCCAACCCCAGCGGTCTGAACGCCTCCTGGACGCTTCCGCGGATGACCGAGGAGTACGAGCGGCTGCGGGCCGCCGCCGGATCCACCGCCGGCTGAGACCGCCGCGAGGCTGCTGCGAGGATGGCGGGATGCTCGCCCCACCGCGCCTCGTCTTCCGGGCCGTCACCTTCACGCGCTGGCTGCACCTGGTCATGGCCACCGTGCTCGCGGCGGTCTGCGCGCTCGTCCACCCGGGGCTGTCCGGCCTCGGCACACGGCAGGCGGCCTGGCTATTGGTCACGCCCGTGCCCCTGTTGGTGGCGTCGGCGATGGTCCCGGCGGTCCGGCTGTCGGAGGGGGTGCAGGCCCAGCTGCTGCTGTTCCCCGGCGCCCGCGACGGCGGGACGCCCGCTTCCCGCAGTGCCTCGTGGGGCGACCGCTGGCGGACGGCACTCTGGCTGGTGCTGCGCTACGAACTGGGCGTACTGACGGCGTTCCTGAGCGTGTGGGTCCCCCCGCTGACATGGGGTCTGCTGCGCTCCGCCGACGGCGGGCGGGGTCCCGGGCCGGCTCCGTGGTGGCCGACGGGCGAGAGCCGGTGGTACGCGCTGCTCGCGCCGTTGCCGCCGGCCTTGCTGCTCGCGTTCGTCGTCGCGGCGGGCGCGGCGCTGGCCGCGGCGGCGAAGGCGCTGCTCGGGCCGTCGGCGGCCGAGCGGCTCGCCGCGTTGGAGGAGCGTACGGAACGGCTGCTGGAACACAACCGCCTGGCACGGGAGTTGCACGACTCCGTCGGGCACGCCCTGACGGTGGCCGTGGTCCAGGCGGGCGCGGCCCGGGCGGCGGGTTCCGCGGAGTTCACCGAGCAGGCCCTCGCCGCGATCGAGGAGACGGGCCGGCACGCCCTGGAGGACCTGGAACGGGTGCTGGGCATCCTGCGCGAGGAAGCCCCGTCGGCGGCGGGCCGCCCCACCCTCGCCGACGCCGAACGGCTGCTGGCGGCGGCGCGGGGCTCCGGGGCCCAGGTCACGTCGGAGATGAGCGGTGCGGTGGCGACCGTCCCGGGGCCGGTCTCGCGGGAGGGCTACCGCATCGTCCAGGAGGCCCTCACCAATGTGGTGCGGCACGCGGGCCCGGTGCCGGTGTCCGTACGGATCGCCGTCCGCGAGCGGGTCGTGGAGCTGGACATCCGCAACGCGCTGCCGAAGGCGGGTGGCGCGGCCTGGGACAGCAGCGGTGGCAGCGGTCTGCGGGGCATCCGTGAGCGTGCCGCCCTGCTCGGCGGGGAGGCCGAGGCGGGGGCCCACGAGGACGGATGGCGCGTGCGGGCGGTGCTCCCCCTGGGCTGACCGCCTGCCGTGCGGGTGGGCCCGGCACTGACTAGCGTGAAAACCGGGACCGTTTCGGCCGAGCCGAAGGGAGCAGGGCCATGGCCGCACTGGCGGAAGGCATGCCGTGCTGGGCGGACGCGACGTTCACGGACGTGGAAGGCGCGAAACGCTTCTACGGCGATCTACTGGGCTGGACGTTCAGCGAGAGCGCAGCGGAGTTCGGCGATTACACACAGGCGTACGCGGACGGCAAGGCGGTGGCCGCCGTGGCCCCGCCGATGCCCGGCCAGGAACAGGACACGGAGTCGGCCTGGTGTCTGTACCTCGCGTCCCCGGACGTCACCGCCACCGCCGCGAAGATCAGCGGCAACGGCGGCGAGGTGCTGCTGGAGCCGATGAAGGTGGGCGACTTCGGCTCGATGGTGCTCGCGAAGGACCCGGGCGGCGTCCTCTTCGGTGTCTGGCAGGCGGGGACCCACGAGGGCTTCGAGAAGCGCGGCGAGACGGGCGCGTTCTGCTGGGCCGAGGTGTTCACCCGCCAACCGGAGAGGGCGGACGCCTTCTTCCCCGCCGTCTTCCCGTACGGCGTGCAGCGCCTGGAGGACGACAACGTCGATTTCAAGGTGTTCAATCTCGGCGACGACGCCGTGCTGGGGCGGATGGGGATGACGGAGGAGTTCCCGCCCGAAGTGCCGCCGTACATCAATGTCTTCTTCGCCGTGGACGACTGCGAAGCGGCGGTGGAGCGGGCGACCAAGGGCGGCGGGGAGGTGAAGTTCGGTCCGATGGGGACCCCGTTCGGCCGGTTCGCCGCGCTGACCGATCCGCAGGGCGCGGCGTTCTCCGTGATGGACCTCGGCACGCGGGAAGGCGACCTGCCGACGATGTCCGCGGCCTGATCACCACGGCACCCGCCGGGGCCCGCCCACAGCCGCCCTGACGTGCCGTTAGGCTGACCGGGTGCCGATCACCGTGCTGCTCGTGGACGACGAACCCCTCGTACGCGCCGGGCTGCGCGCCATCCTCTCCGCGCAGCCGGACATCGAGGTGGTGGGCGAGGCGGCGGACGGCGCCGCCGTACTGCCGCTGGTGCGGAGCCTGCGGCCGGACGTGGTGGCGATGGACGTGCGGATGCCGCTGCTGGACGGCATCGAGGCGACCCGGGCGGTGCTGCGCACCGTGGCGGCACCGCCGAAGATCCTCGTGGTGACGACGTTCGAGAACGACCAGTACGTCTACGACGCGCTGCGGGCCGGAGCCGACGGTTTTCTCCTCAAGCGCGCCGCGCCGGCGGAGATCGTGCAGGCGGTGCGGACGGTGGCCGCGGGCGATTCGCTGCTGTTCCCCACCGCCCTGCGCAGGCTCGCGGCCTCGTACGGCAACGAGCGCGCCCGGGCCACGATGGAGCGGGCGGCGCTGACCGCCCGGGAGGCGGACGTGCTGCGGCTGATGGCGCGCGGGATGTCCAACCCGGAGATCGCCCACAGTCTGACGCTGGGGACGGAAACGGTGAAGACGCACGTCAGCTCGGTGCTCGCGAAGCTGGGCGCGCGTGACCGCACCCAGGCGGTGATCGCGGCGTACGAGTCGGGGTTCGTCGCGCCGGGGTGAGTCCCGGACACCTCGTCCGGGCGGCGTCCCGACGCTCGCCGACCGGCACGGCACCGGATACGATCCGCACGTCAGGGCAAAGGGTGCGCAAAGCGAGGAGGCGGCACGTTGGGGCGGCTCACCGGTGGGGATCCGTCTCTGCTGCGGCGGATCAATTCGGCCGTGGTCCTGCACGCGCTGCGCACCGCCGCCCCGTCCGCGGCTCCCACGCTCACCGACCTCGTCAAGCTGACGGGGCTGTCCCGGCCGACCGTCGAGGGCGTCATCGAGGGGCTGATGGAATCCGGCCTCGTGATGGAGGCGTCCGCCGAGGAGGGCGCGGCACGCCGCCAGGGCCGCCCGGCGCGGCGCTTCAGGTTCCGGGTCGAGGCGGGGCATCTGCTGGGCATCGAGATCGGGCCGCACCGGGTCGCCGCCCTCCTGGCGGACCTGCGCGGACGCGTCGTGGGCTCGGCGTCCCTGGAGGTGTCCGAGACCGCGTCGGCCGACGAGCGGCTGGAGCGGGTGCGGGAGGCCGTCGCCGATCTGCTGCGGCGCTCCGGCGTGGCGTGCGGTTCGTTGCGCGCGGTGGGGGTGGCGAGCCCGGGCATCGTGGAAGCGGACGGGACCGTCCGGCTGGGCACGGCGCTGCCGGAGTGGACCGGGCTGCGGCTCGGGGAGCGGCTGCGCCGCTCGTTCCGCTGTCCGGTGCTGGTGGAGAACGACGCGAACGCGGCCGCGGTGGCCGAGCACTGGAAGGGCGCGGCCACCGACTCCGACGACGTGGTGTTCGTGCTCGCGGGGCTGAGCCCGGGGGCCGGTTCGCTGATCGGCGGGCGGCTGCACCGGGGTTTCGGAGGTGCGGCCGGGGAGATCGGCGCCCTGCATCTGCTGGGCCGGGAGGCCACCCCGGAGGAGGTGCTGTCCACCACCGGGCAGCCGCTGCATCCGCTGGACGAGGCGCAGGTGGCGCGGGTGTTCACGCTGGCCCGGGAGGGCGACGTGCGGGCGCAGGCCGCGGTGGAGCGGTTCATGCGGCGGCTGGTGCACGACGTGGCGGCGCTGGTGCTGGCGCTCGACCCGGAGCTGGTCGTGGTGGGCGGCTGGGCGGCCGGACTGGACGGTGTGCTGGAGCCGCTGCGGGCCGAGTTGGCCCGCTATTGTCTGCGGCCGCCCCGGGTGGCGCAGTCGCTGCTGGGCGAGGCCGCGGTGGCGACGGGCGCGCTGCGACTGGCCCTCGACCACGTGGAGGAACAGCTCTTCGCGGTCGAGAGCACGGTCACGGCACGTCGCTGACCGGGCCCCGGCTGTCGAACGGCGTCAGCCGGCCAGCAGTTGCACGCCCGAGTCGCCGAAGGTGAGCTTGCAGGTGTCGGCACGGTAGGTGGCCACGGCGACGGCGACGGTGCGGCCGTTCGCGTAGTAGCGGGTGGTGACGAGGAGGACGGGCGAGCCGGGCAGCCGGTCGAGCTGCTTGGCGTCGTCGGCCCGGGCGGAGCCCAGCTCGACGGACCGGTCCTGGCCCTCCAGGTCCAGGCGCTGCAGTTCGCGCAGCACGGCCCGGGCGCGGCCCGCCCCGGTGAGCGCGCCGATGGCGGTGAGTCCGGGGACGCTGTCCGCCCGTACGTACAGCAGCTCGGCGGCGACCGGCTGGCCGTGGTTGCCGCGGGTGCGCCGGACGGTGTGCACGACGGCGTCGGCACCGGTGCCGAGGAGGCGGGCGACGGCGACGGGCGGGGCGGCCACCACGCTGTCGACGGGCTGCCAGCTGTCGGCGCCCGCGCCGGGCCAGCTGTGCTCGGCGTCGCCGACGGCGACGCCCACCCGGGGCGGGGCGACGGTCGTGCCGACGCCGCGCCGGCGCTGGAGGCGGCCTTCCAGCTCGAGCTGCTCGAGGGCCTGTCGGAGCGTGGCCCGGGCGACGCCGAAACGGGCCGCCAGCTCACGTTCGTTGGGCAGGATCTCGCCCACGGCGAACTCGGAGTCGAGTGCGTCGGTGAGCACGGTCTTCAGGTGCCAGTACTTCGGCTCCGGCACCGTTTCCAGCTGCGTGGTCCCCACCCTGATCCTCCGCAAAGGCTTTTTGCGCGCTTCTTTATTAAAGGTTGTTGCAGTATCCCTGCGACCATAGGACGGTACGCACACTTGGTCAAGACCAATGACAGAGGTACGGTCGATGATCATCAGCTCTTCATACTCGGGGCGGCGAACATGGATCAGGTCACCGTGATCACGGGTGGCAGCCGGGGCATCGGGGCGGCGGTCGCGGTGCGGCTGGCCAGCGCCGGACACCACGTCGGCATCGGCTACGAGCGGGCCCGGGAGGCCGCGGAGGAGACGGCGGCCGCGGTCCGGGCCGCGGGCGGGAAGTGTGTGGCCGTACAGGTCGACACCAGCGTCGAGAGCCAGGTCGACGAGCTCTTCGACACGGTGCGGGAGCGGTTGGGACCGATCACCGGTCTGGTCAACAACGCCGGGATCACCGGGCTGCTCGGCCGGTTCACCGAGACGCCGGTGGAGCGGATGCGCCGGGTCGTCGACGTCAATGTGACGGGGGCGCTGATCTGCGCCCGGCGGGCGGCCCTGGAGATGTCGACCCGGCACGGCGGACAGGGCGGCGCGATCGTGAACATCTCCTCGGGCGCGGCGACGCTGGGCAGCCCGGGCGAGTACGTGCACTACGCGGCGAGCAAGGCCGCCGTGGACGCGCTCACCGTGGGGCTGGCCAAGGAGCTCGCCCAGGAAGGCGTCCGGGTCAATTCGGTGCAGCCCGGCATGATCGTCACCGATATCCACGCCTCGATGGGCGACCCCGAGCGGCCGTGGCGCAACGCCGACCGCGTGCCCATGGGCCGCCCCGGCGAGCCGGACGAGGTCGCGGGCGCGGTGGCGTGGCTGATGTCGCCGGAGGCGTCGTACACCACGGGCGCGGTGCTGCGCGTGGCCGGCGGACTCTGACTACGGGGGTGACCCGTCGGCAAGACAGGCCCTAGCCCAGGCCCGCGATCTTGTCGGGGTTGCGCATCAGATAGATCGCGGTGATGTGTCCGTCCTCGACGTCGAGGCTGAAGACGGTGTCCGGGCGCCCTTGGGACAGCACGCACAGCCCCGGGCGGCCGTTGATCTCCATGAAACGGAACTCCGGCTCCGGCAGCGTCCCTTGGCCCACGGCGATGAGGAACCGTCCGACCTTGTCGGCGGTGTCGATGACCCGCAGCGGTGCCTTGGACCTGCCGCCGCTGTCGCTGACGAGCCGCACGTCGGGCGCGAGCAGGGCGAGCAGCTCCTCGATGCTGCCGCCGGTGGCCGCGGCGAGGAACCGCTCGGTGAGGTCGCGTTGGCGCGCCGGGTCCACCGCGAAGCGCGGCTTGCCCTCCTCGACGTGGCGCCGGGCGCGCCCGGCGAGCTGGCGCACGGCCGACTCCGAACGGTCGAGCGTGACGGCGATCTCCTGGTACGGGAAGCCGAACGCCTCGCGCAGTACGAAGACCGCGCGCTCCAGCGGGGAGAGCGACTCCAGGACGACGAGGACGGCCAGCGAGACGGAGTCGGCGAGCACGGCCCGCTCGGCGGTGTCGGGGACGGTGTGGCCGAAGTCCGTGGCGATCGGCTCGGGGAGCCACGGCCCGACGTAGGCCTCGCGCCGGGACTGCGCCTGGCGCAGCCGGTCGATGGCCAGCCGGGTGGTGACGCGCACCAGATACCCGCGTGCGTCGCGGACCTCGCCCCGGTCCGCGCCGGACCAGCGCAGCCAGGCCTCCTGGACGACGTCCTCCGCGTCCGCCACCCGGCCCAGCATGCGATAGGCCACGCCGGTCAGCGTGGAGCGGTGCTCCTCGAAGGCGTCGAGCGCGGCGTCACTCGTAGTCAGGTCTCCCACGCCTCACATCTCACCCGACCCGTCGCCGGGTTGTCCACATGAGCCCGCTCTCACCCCGGGCGGCGGGGGCGGGGGTCTCGCGTCCAAGGTCTACCCAGCGGTAACCGCTGCTGACATCCTGTCTCACACACGCCGAGCGCGGATGACGACAGGAGCTGCTCCCATGGTCGACACGATCTCGTTCCCCATCGACACCCCCACCGGACGGCAGACCGCGGAGGTCGCCTACGAACGGGTGGGCGGCGGGGAGCCGGTGGTCCTGCTGCACGGCATCGGCCACCACCTCCAGGCCTGGGACCCGGTCGTCGGCGCCCTCGCCGCCGAGCGCGACGTCATCGCCGTCGACCTGCCCGGCTTCGGCGTCTCCCCCGCGCTGCCCGACGGCGTCGGCCACGACCTGCGGGACGTGACGGCCGTCCTCGGCGCGCTCTTCGAGGCACTGGGGCTGGACCGGCCGCACGTCGTGGGCAACTCCCTCGGCGGCCTGCTCGCCCTGCAACTCGGGCACGAGAAGCTCGTACGGACCGTCACCGCCCTCTCCCCGGCCGGGTTCTGGACCGAGGGCGAGCGCCGCTACGCCTTCGGGGTGCTGCGCGCCATGCGGCAGAGCGCCCTGAGACTCCCTTCCCCCACGGTGGCGCGGCTGGCCCGTACGGCGGCGGGCCGGGCGGCGCTGACCTCCACCATCTACGCCCGCCCCGCCCGCCGTTCGCCGGAGGCGGTGATCGCCGAGACCCGCGCCCTGCGCGAGGCGACCGCTTTCGAGGCCACCATCGCCGCCGGGCGTTCGGTGCTGTTCACCCACGACGTCGCCGAGGTGCCGGTCACCGTCGCCTGGGGCACCGCCGACCGGATCCTCCTGCGCCGCCAGGGCGTCCGGGCCAAGAAGGTCATGCCCGGCGCGCGGCTCGTCCGGCTGCCCGGCTGCGGGCACGTCCCCATGAACGACGACCCCGCGCTCGTGGCCCGCGTCATCCTCGACGCCACCCGCTGACGCGCGCCGAGGCGTGGGGTCAGGCCCCGGGGAAGGGGACGTTGGTCCACGCACGCGTCGAGAGCACCAGGCGGTAGCCGTCCGGGTCCTCGACGGTGACCCCCCACTCGTCCCAGTACGGGTTGTGCGCCGGAACGCGCTTGCCGCCGTGCTCCTCGAGGCGGGCGAGCAGTTCGTCCGGGACCGGGCCGTCGAGGTAGACGACGAGCAGATCCTCGTCCGTCGGCGCCGGTGCGGTGGGCGCCCCGGCCTCGTGGGACAGCTCCAGATGCCAGCCGGCGTCAGGCCAGCCCACCATGAGCAGCCCGTACTCCTCTCCCGGCGGGTCCTCGGCGGCGACCTCGCGCCGCCAGACCACGGACAGTCCCAGTCCCTGGACCCAGAAGCGCTCCGCGGCATCGAGGTCACGGGAGGGGCGGGCGATGCGTATGTGTGCGTGTGCGTTGGCAGGCATGCCACGAGCCTATGCGGCGGTTGATCATGATGCGATCGGTCGCTGGTCGTCGGACCTTCGTCGCAGGGCCACCCGGCCCTTGCGGCCGGCGCTTCCCCGCCACTCGACGACCCGTTGTTCACCGTCCGTTCGGGTGCGGGGCATGTGGCACCGATAGCAAAGGGACCAGTGAGACACAGGAGGTTTCCATGACCCGGGATTCGGGGACGGCAGTCGACCGGCGCGCGGTGCTGCGGGGCTCGCTGGCCGGGGCCGCCGCGCTGACGGTGCCGCCACTGGCCGGGGCGGCACCCGCGCAGGCGCTCTCGGGACGGCCGAGCGCCGAATGGGGCGTGCAGGTCGGCGATGTGACGGCCTCTTCGGGGCTGGTGTGGGCACGCTCGGACCGCAGGGCCCGGATGGTCGTGGAGACCTCGGCCACCGACTCGTTCCGCAGGGCGCGCCGCTGGGTCGGCCCGGTCGTCGGACCGGACACGGACTTCACCGGCCGGACGCCGCTCGTCGGCCTGCCGCCCGGGGAGCAGATCCACTACCGGGTCGTCCTCGCCGACCCCGACGACCCGCGGCGCACCGGCCGCCCGGTGTACGGCACCTTCCGCACCGCCCCGGCGCACCGGAGGGACATCCGCTTCCTGTGGTCGGGAGACCTCGCCGGACAGGGCTGGGGCATCAACCCGGACCGGGGCGGATACCGCATCTTCGAGCGGATGCGGCGGCTGGACCCGGACTTCTTCCTGTGCAGCGGCGACACCATCTATGCCGACGGGCCGATCCAGGAGCGGGTCGCGCTGCCCGGCGGCGGTACCTGGCGGAACGTCACCACCCCGGAGAAGTCGAAGGTGGCGGAGACACTCGCGGAGTTCCGCGGTGCCTTCCGCTACAACCTCCTCGATGCGCACCTGCGGGACTTCAACGCGCAGGTGCCCTCGATCGTCCAGTGGGACGACCACGAGGTGCGCAACAACTGGTACCCCGGCCAGATCCTGGACGACGCGCGCTACACCGAGAAGAGCGTCGACGTGCTGGCCGCGCGCTCGGGTCGGGCCTTCGGCGAGTACTTCCCCCTCTCCACCAAGCGGCCCGACGAGGACGGCCGGGTCTACCGCGTGCTGCGCCACGGTCCCCTGCTCGACGTCTTCGTCCTCGACATGCGCACCTACCGCGACGCCAACTCCCCCGGCCGGTGGCCCGACGACAACGGCGGCATCCTCGGCGCGCGACAGTTGGCCTGGCTCAAGCGGGAGCTGTCCCGCTCGCGCGCGGTGTGGAAGGTGATCGCCTCCGACATGCCGCTGGGCCTGGTCGTCCCGGACGGCGCGGTGAACTTCGAGGCAGTCGCGCAGGGCGATCCGGGGGCGCCGCTCGGCCGCGAACTGCAGATCGCCGAGCTGCTGCGGCACATCTTGCACCGCCGGATCACCGGCACCCTGTGGCTGACCGCCGATGTGCACTACACCTCCGCACAGCACTACGACCCCTCGCGGGCGGCGTTCAAGGACTTCGCGCCGTTCTGGGAGTTCGTCTCGGGGCCGCTGAACGCGGGCGGCTTCCCGGCGGTGCGACTGGACGGCACCTTCGGACCCGAGCAGACCTTCGTCAAGGCGCCCACCACGGCGAACGTGCCGCCCGGGCAGGACAGCCAGTTCTTCGGGGAGGTGGCCATCGACGCGGACGGCGGCGAGCTGACCGTCCGGCTGCGCGCCGAGAGCGGGGCCGTGCTGTTCACCAAGGTGCTCCAGCCGGGGCGCGTCGGACAGTGACGCCGCCCGCGGCGGATGGGAGGGTGGGAAACCCTGGGGCGAGCCGAGCGGGACCTGACGGGAAGGGGCGCTGCGCCATGGCCGAGCAGGTGGATGTCGTCGTCATCGGTATGGGGCCGGGCGGTGAGCAGGTCGCGGGCAGTCTGGCCGAGGCCGGGCTGAGCGTGGTGGGCGTCGAGGCGGAGCTGGTCGGCGGCGAGTGCCCGTACTGGGGCTGCGTGCCCAGCAAGATGATGATCCGCGCCGGGAATCTGCTGGCGGAGGCCCGGCGCGTGCCCGGCATGGCGGGTTCCGCCGAGGTCACGGCCGACTGGGGGCCGGTGGCCGCCCGAATCCGCGAGGAGGCCACCGACGACTGGGACGACAAGGTCGCCGCCGACCGCTTCACCGGCAAGGGCGGTCGGCTGGCGCGCGGGCGCGGCAGGCTCACCGGGCCGGGTCTGGTGGAGGTGATGGGGAAGGACGGCGGGACCGAGGCCTTCCACGCCCGGCGCGGTGTGGTCCTCGCGACGGGCACCCGTCCGCAGATCCCGCCGGTGCCCGGCCTCGCCGACGTGCCGTACTGGACCAACCGGGACGCGATCGCCGCGAAGGAGCCGCCGCGCTCCCTGCTGGTGCTCGGCGGCGGCGCGATCGGGGTGGAGATCGCGCAGGTCTACGCCCGCTTCGGCACCCGCGTCACCGTCGTGGAGGCCCTGGACTCCCTGATCCCCGTCGAGGAGCCGGAGGCCGGCGAGCTGCTGGCCGGGGTGCTGCGCGAGCAGGGTCTGACCCTTCGGACCGGGGCGCGGGCGAGCGGTGTGCGGCACAGCGGCGACACCTTCACGATCACGCTGGAGGGCGGCGACGAGCTGACCGCCGAGCGGCTGCTGGTCGCCACGGGCCGTCGGGTGGACCTCGCCGGGCTGGGCCTGGAGACCGTGGGCCTCGACCCGAAGGCCCGGGCGCTGGCCGTCGACGGGCAGTTGCTGGCGGCGCCGGGGCTGTGGGGCGTGGGCGATGTGACCGGGCACGGGGCGTTCACCCACGTCGCGATGTACGAGGCGGACATCGCGGTCCGGGCGCTGCTCGGCGAGCCGGGCCCCGACGCCGACTACCGCGCCCTGCCGCGCGTCACCTTCACCGACCCGGAGATCGGCGCCGTGGGCCTGACGGAGAAGCAGGCCCGGGAGAAGGGGCTGCGGGTGCGGACGGGCATCTCGCGGGTGCCGTCCTCGGCGCGCGGCTGGATCCACAAGGCGGGCAACGAGGGCCTGGTGAAGCTCGTCGAGGACGCGGACCGCGGGGTGCTGGTCGGCGCGACCTCGGCGGGGCCCGCGGGCGGCGAGGTGCTGTACGGTCTGGCGGTGGCGGTCCGGGCCGAGGTGCCGGTCGCGTCGCTGCGGCACATGATCTACGCGTATCCGACCTTCCACCGGGCCGTGGAGGACGCGCTCAAGGACCTGGGGTCGGGCGGAAGCGGAGGCTGAGGCCGCGGCCGGAAGAGCGGGGCGACGGGGGAAAACGGGCGCTTCGCACGGAAGAGTCCGCAAGCGCCCTTAACCCATCGGTCACAGGACGTTCGTGATCACGCAACACCGCTCGGCCAGGGTGGTGGCATGACCGACGAGACCCCCGCGAAGCGCGCTCACCGGCCCCATCACTGGCGGCGGGACCTGGTCGAACTGGCCGCCCTGTTCACCGCGGTGGCCGCCGCCGATTCCGTGGCCAACACCGTCGTGCACGGCCCCGACGGCCCCACCCTGCTGATCGCCTCCGCCGCCGCCCTGGTCGCGACGACCGGCTTCCACACCTGGTGGGCCCGGCGGCACCACCCCGCTCCCCCGCCGGCGGGGGACGAGGCCCGGGGCGCTGCAAGCGCCCCGGCCCCCGCCTCCGGAACCCGCCCGAAGGCGGACACGGGGGCGACGACGCTGTGGCGGATGCGCACCACCGTGCGCGACGAGCCCGGCAGCCTCGCCGCGCTGTGCCAGGCGCTGGCGCACCACCGCGTCGACATCCTCTCCCTCCAGACCCATCCGCTGGCCGACGGCACCGTCGACGAGCTGCTGCTGCGCGCCCCGGCGGCACTGCCGCCCGGCGTGCTGACCGACGCCGTCGCCGCCGGGGGCGGCAGCGGCACCTGGCTGGAGCGGGCGGACGCCCACGACCTCGTGGACGCCCCCACCCGGGTGCTGAACCTCGCCACCCGCACCGCCCTCGATGCCTCCGAACTGCCCCTCGCGTTGCGGCAGTTGCTCGGCCGGTGCACGATCCACTCGATCCCGGCGCGTTCACCGCGCAGCGGCACCCCCGCCGAGCCGGTGCCCACGGAAGGGGTGTGGGAGGAGACGGTGATGCGGCTGCGCGACCCGTCCGGCGGATCGATCACCATCGAGCGCCCGTATCTGCCGTTCACCCCCACGGAGTTCGCCCGGGCCCGCGCACTGGTCGAGCTGGACGCGCGGCTCGGTCCGCGCGTACCGCCGCGCAGTGATGTGCTGACGCTGCCCGAGGGCAACGCGATCACCGTCCGCCGGGCCGACCCCGGCGACCTCGTCGCCGCGCGCGAGATGCACGACCGCTGCTCCCCCGCGACGCTCGCCCTGCGCTACCACGGGCCGATCGGTGACGCCGACCGCTATCTGCGCCACCTCCTCAGCCCGCGCTTCGGGCGCACCCTGGCCGCGTACACCGCCTCCGGCCGTCTCGTCGCCCTCGGCCATCTGCTGTGGGACGGCGACGAGACCGAGGTCGCGCTGCTCGTCGAGGACGACTGGCAGCGGCGGGGCGTGGGCGCCGAGCTGCTCGGCCGGCTGGTGGCACTGGCCGGGGAGGCGCGGTGCGAGAGCGTCTACGCCGTGACCCAGGCCTCGAACACCGGGATGGTCGCGGCGATGCGCGCACTGGGTCTGCCGCTGGACTACCAGGTCGAGGAGGGCACGCTCGTGATCACCGCACGCCTCGCGCCGGCGACGGCGACGTCCGCGCCCTGAAGACACCGGCCGGCCGCCGGGGCCGGTCAGATGCGCCAGGCGCGGATCCGCTCGGCGCATTCGTACACCTCGACGCGGAACTCCTTGATGTCCCGGGCCAGATCCACGACGGCCCCGTACGGCGGGTCGATGCCCTCGCCGGCGGCGGCCATGTAGGCCACGACGACCATGCACGCGTACAGGCTGCTGCGCACCGGCAACGGCTGGAGCCGGACGAGCGTGTGCATCAGGGCGGCGGCGCGCCAGGCGGCGTCGGGGCGGTAGTCGAACCGCGCCACGTCGAAGGCGTGCCGGGACACGGCCGCGTGGAGCGCCGTGTAGTCGTGCACGGCGGGCTCCTCGTGCAGCTTCTGCTCCTGTACGCCCAGGAGCCAGGGCAGATCGATGAGCAGAGCCATCAGGCCGCCGCGCCCCGCCCCGCGGACGGCGGGGCCTCCTCGGGGAACGCCGCGTCGAACTCGGCCATGTTCTCGTTCCAGAACTTCGCGGCCCGTTCCACGAAGCGCCGGCGCTGCTGCTCGCGGACGGACAGGTCGTGCACGTACGCCTTGATGCTCTTGCCGTCGGCGGCGGCGGCCTCGCGGATGTCCGCGAGTTCCTGTTCGGTGAATTCAACGTTGAGTGCCGGCATTGCTCCACGGTACCGGTCCGGTACCGGGTGCGGCAGGGGTCTCGGGACCCGGTTCAGCAGCCGCAGTCGTCCGAGTCGACGGGTGCGGTCAGCGGGTCGGCCGGGAGCTGCCGGGGGCCCTCCCAGGTGTCGACGGCGTAGCCCTCGCGGATCCAGTACTCGATGCCACCGATCATCTCCTTGACGCGGTAGCCGAGGCGGGCGAGGGCGAGGGCCGCACGGGTGGCACCGTCGCAGCCCGGACCCCAGCAGTGGACGACGACGGGGACGGCCGGGTCGAGGAACTCGGCCGCGAGCTGCGGGATCTGGGCCGTCGGGAGGTGCACGGCGCCCGGGATGTGGCCCTGGTCCCAGGAGGGGGTGCTGCGCGAGTCGACGACCACGAAGTCCGTCGCCCCGGCCGCCAGCGAGGCGTGCACGTCGGCGACGTCGGTGTGAAAGGCGAGGCGGGCGGCGAAGTAGGCCGCGGCGTCGGCGGGGGCCGCGGGAGGCATGGCGAGGACGGGGCTGAGGGCGGGGGCGGCGGGTGTCCCGGCGGGCTGCGGAAGCGAGGCTGTCGTGGTGGTCATGACCAAAAATCTACGGTTCATGATCGCTGCGGTGAACAGTGCTTCCCCGGCAAATGCCCTGTCCACCCGGGGATTTCACTGCGGGACGCCGCCCGCGACCGGGCATTCCCCGGACGCCATGAGCTGGCGCTGTGACCGAGCGGGTCCCGTGCCCGGTGCCCTGGCCTGGCCTGGCTGCAACGAGCCGCAGCCGCAGCCGCAGATCCTCCCGCGCCGCGGGCGCCGGCCGACGCCACGCCCCCACTTCCGGCACTCACACCTGGCCAATAGACAGGAGACCCATCAGTTTCGACTCAATATCGGTACCACCGCATTGGCCAGGACTCAACTCAATCTGTAGTTCGACAACGCCCCGAATCGGCCCCTTCGCGTCGGTTTTTACAGGCGACAGGCAAGGCCATTCCAGAGCATCGTTCAAGCAGAAAGCAACCAGGGATCAATTCCAGCCGCCACAGCGGGCCAAAAACAACGTCACCACCGGCCGGCAGCCCGGCGACGGGCAGCAACCACAGGGCCGAGCCGAATGGATAGATCACCGGCGGGGTAGGCACGCACACGAAGTTCCTGGTGCACACGGTGGATGACGCAAGGGGTGATTTTGCGCCCACCGAAAGAATCCGGAGGGAAGCTCATGTCTTTCAAGAACATCTTCGGCGGCGGCGGAAGCGAAGCCAAGTCCGCCGAAGAGTCGGCCCGACAAGTCTATTCCCAAATTCCTGGCGTTCGACCCGAACGGGAAGGGGTCGATCCGGAGCTCTACGACGGAATTGACGAAGTTCCGCGCGACCCGAAGATTGTGCGCGAGACTTCGCCCGAGGCGCTCAATATCGTGAACAACTTCCTCACCCCGCTGTTCAAGAACACCCAGACGGCAGCCACCGAGCAGCGGGAAACCAGCGAAAATCCGGAATCGACATCCAGTATGGCGTCTTCGGCCATGAAAAAGGCGTCCGAAGAAATGAAGGTGAAGATCGAGGACGGAGACAAGCCGGAGATCAGCGATGCAGAGCGACAAGCCCTGAGGAAAGACAACCACCAACAGGTCAAAAACGTCAAGAGGAATGCCGACGGTTCGGTCAAGGAGTGGCCGACCAAGGAGTGAGGATCTTTGATCCGACCCTTGAGCGGTAGCAACGGCCGCCGCTCACGCATCATCACCGACGCATCGTTCAGTTCCACGACACAAGGAGGTTGAAAGGCATGGGCGAAGCCATCAAAAACAACGTGAGCACGGCTCATCTTGGCGAACGGTTCATCCGCCACCCGCTGACCGGGAAAAACCTGAAGGAGCTCAAGATTGACAAAAAGGCCCCGGCCATCCTGGAGCGGGACAAAGAGAAACTGAAGAGGAAGGCCGAGAAGAAAACAGCGGACGGGAAGGACCGGTACGTCTCCCCTATCGGGTTTTCTTTGAACAAGGGACGATTCGAGAAATTTCCCAGGGATGAGGCTGCGGCGCACGAGCGCGGGTGGCGCGCCTATATGACGGTGGGCGTTCCACTTGTCGAAGAGCGGGGCGACATTGTGCAGCCCCCTCCTGACGTGATCTCCAAGCAGACGTACATCAATCGAACCGACCCCAAGCCCACCACATGGTCACACACGGTCGAATTCTCGATTTCGAACACCATCAGCTGGTCGCTCCAGGGGCAGGTGCAGCTCACGTTCGGGGCGAAAGCCACCGCGTCACTTCAGCAGCAGCTGCAGAAGAGCATGGCGATGAACCAATCCGAGAAGATCACCCTGAAGAACAGCAAGGACAATCAGGGCGTTGACACGGAGTCCCAGTCGCAAATGACCAGTACGACGACAGCCACGGGTACCGCCACGGGCACCGGGGAATTGTCGGCACAGCTGATGCTGGGGATCACTGCTTCTGTCAGTGGTTCGTTGACCACCGGATTCAAGACATCATCCACGCTGAACGGGGAGGTTGGCAGCCGGGTAGATGTCCTGGCAACGCAGCGGCGCCAGGTGAGGAGGTTCGACTACGAATTCCCGGTCTCCTTCGGCGGGTGGGTCGCTTTGTATTACCCCGAGCCGGTGGAGGTCAAGGAGACCCGCCCGGAGGGCCCACAGGCCAAGGAGCCGAAGTATTCCAAAGTGATCGCATGGAAACTCGGTGAGACCGGTACGGACAATGAGACCTTCGACTTGAACGATGAAGGCAAGCCCTTCACGCAAAAAGGGGAAGCGGAGGTCGTTTCCACCCTCGCCGGGGTCCACGAGGTCTTCGAACTGGAAAAACTTAATTTTGATTTGAAACAGCACCCTCTGCACAAGAGTGACGGCCAGGAGAAAGCGATCCCGAAGGATACGACCTTCGAGCGCGCCAGCGGGTTGGGGAGGGCCGAGGGCCTCGCGCTGGACCTGCGGGAAAACCGGCAAAAGGCGTACGTGGCCGACCGGTCCGGCGGCAAGCTGTACCAGGTGGATCTCACCGGCGGCAAAACGGACTGGTTCCTGGAGAAGCTCGGCGAAGTCAACGATGTGGCGCTGGACCTGCCGGGCAACAAGGCCTACGTCGCCGAATACGGCGGCAAGGGCCTGTTCACGGTGAACCTGTCCGACCGCTCCATCTCCCCGGTCACGGCCGCCAAGGGCATGTACGCGTACGGCGTCGCGCTGGACCTGCCGAACAAGAAGGCCTATGTCACCGAGGTCGAAAGCGGGAAGCTGATCGAGTTCGACGTGAGCAGCGAACCGGCGCAGAAACAGCGCACTTGGGACGTGCCGAGGGCCGCCGGAGTAGCGCTGGACGGGGGCAAGGCGTACGTCGGCCAGTACGAACTCGGTGGGCTGTACGAGGTCGACCTGAAGCCGAATGGCGGCGCCCCGCAGCCTGTCGCCACCGGTCTCGGGAGGGCCGTCCGCGTAGCGCTGGATGGCGCGGGCATCGCATATGTCTCCGACTGGGGCGGCAGCAAGCTGCATGAGGTCGGGGTGGCCGAGGGCAAGGACAAGGGCCTGCAGCGCGCGGTGGTCGAGGGGCTCGGCACGGTCTGCGGCGTCGGGCTGGACCGCGACAAGGGCTGGATCTACGTCACCAACCGGGAGGGCAAGCTGTTGCGGATCTCCGGCGTGCTGCCCGGTGCCTCGGCGAAGTCGTAGCGCAGGTCGGTCTTTTCGCGGGTGGGCGGGCATGGGTGCCTTGATCATGTGGGTTGTCTCACGTGATCAAGGCGCCTGTGACCGGGCCGACCGTGGGCGGGGCGGCCGGCAGTGCGCACCGAGGGCGGTCAGCCGGCAGGGTGCGCCGGGTGAACAGCCCTGCTCCTCTCTCCCACCTTCCGCTTGATCGTCAGGCAGCCGCGCACCGAGCCCGGAGCCCCCGGCCCATCGCGTCGCGCCATGTGTGATCCACGACAAAAACCCTGTTCATCCGGGGATTTCACTGCTAGACATCGCCCATGACCGGCTATTCCCCAGACGCCACGGACTGGCGCATCCTCGACGCCCTGCAGAGCAACGGGCGCGCGGGCTTCGCCGAGTTGGCGCGCACCGTGAACATGTCCTCCAGCGCCGTGACCGAGCGGGTCCGCCGCCTGGAGGAGGCGGGGATCATCGGCGGCTACACCGCCGTCGTGGACCCCGAGAAGCTGGGGCTGCCCGTCCTCGCCTTCGTGCGACTGCGCTATCCGAACGGCAATTACAAGCCCTTCCACGATCTGCTGGCCGCGACGCCGGAGATCCTGGAGGCGCACCACGTGACCGGCGACGACTGCTTCGTGATCAAGGTCGCCGCCCGGTCGATGCGTCATCTGGAGGAGGTCGCGGGGCGGATCGGGGCGCTCGGCTCGGTGACCACCAGCATCGTCTACTCCTCGCCGCTCCCGCGCCGGGCGCTCAGCCGCTGACCCCCGCCGTGCGGTGCCGCACGGCCGAACCCGAACGGTCCTTGACGACCTGGAGCTGCGCGGGGACGCGCTGGCGCAGGTCGGCGACGTGGCTGACGATGCCGACCGTGCGGTCCCGCTCGCGCAGCGAGTCGAGGACGTCGAGGACCTCGTCCAGGGTCTGCTCGTCGAGGCTGCCGAAGCCCTCGTCGATGAAGAGCGTGTCCAGGCGCATGCCGCCCGCCTCGTCCGTCACGACGTCGGCGAGGCCGAGGGCGAGGGAGAGCGAGGCGAAGAACGTCTCGCCGCCCGAGAGGGTCGCGGTGTCGCGCTCGCTGCCGGTCCATGAGTCGATGACGTGCAGGCCGAGGCCGGAGCGGCGAGTTCCGCCGGTGCGCTGGTCGGAGTGGACGAGGGTGTAGCGGCCGGCCGACATGCGCTGGAGGCGGGCGGTGGCGGCGGCCGCGACCTGTTCGAGCCGGGCGGCGAGGACGTAGGACTCCAGGCGCATCTTCCGCTCGTTGTCCGCGGAGGTGCCGGCGGCCAGCGACGCGAGGGACGCCACCCGGTGGTGCTCCTCGCGCAGGGGGGCGAGCCGGTGCGCGTCGGCGGTGGCCTGTGCGGAGAGCCGGTCCAGGTCCTCGCAGCGGGTGCGGGCGGCGGCGTCCTCGGCGAAGGCGCGCTGCAGGGCGCGGGAGGCGGTGTCGGCGGCTTCCTGCGCGGCCCGCGGGTCGGCGGGGGGAAGCGCGGCGGCGGCCGCGGCCGCCGGATCGGCCAGCTGGGCGGCGACCTCGGTCTCCTCCCGCTGCCACCGGTCGAGGCGGTGTTGCAGCTCCCGCTGCTCGGCGCCGGTCAGGATCGCGGCGGCCGCGCTCCGGGGGGTGTCGAAGCCCGCGCGGTGGGCGGCGTCGGCGAGCCGGACGTCGGCCTCCTGAAGGCGCGTCGCCGCGTCCTGTGCCGCCCGTACGGCCTCGGCCGCTTCGGCGAGGCGGGCGAGCTGCCGCTCCAGCAGCGCCGCGCGCTGTGCGACGGTCGCCGCACCGCCGCGCGCCTGTGTCAACTCCTCTTCCAGAGCGACCAGTTGGGCGTCCAGGCGTTCCCTGTGGGCCGTGCGGGCGGAGCTGCGCAGTTGCGCGGCCTGTCGTTCCTCCCGGCGCAGCTCGTATTCGCGCGCGGCGCGGTCCCGCGCCTCGCGGGCGGCATGGGCGTCGGCGCCCGCGTCCCGCGCCTCGGTGAAGGAGCGCAGGACGTCCTCGAAGGCCGCGGTCAGTTCGGCGACGGTGGCCGTGCCCGCCCCGGCCGTGGCCGCGGCAAGGGCCTCGCGCAGGGTGTGCAGCCGCCGGTCGGTCTCCTCCCGGGCGGCGTCGGCCCGCCGGGAGGTCTCCAGCGCGCGTTCCTCGTCGGTGCGGTCCACGTGGTCGGCCGCGGTCCGCGCCGGGTCGGGGTGCTCGGTGGAGCCGCACACCTTGCAGGCCGCGCCCGGGCCCAGCTCGGCGGCCAGTTCGGCGGCGAAGCCGAGCAGGCGGCGTTCCTTGAGGTCCAGCCAGTGTTCGCGGGCCTCGTTGGCCCGCTCGCGGGCACCGCGCAGCCGTTCCTCGGCGTCCTCGACCTGTCCGGTCAGGCGGTCGCGCTCGACGGCGGCGCCCAGCCGCTGCCGGGCGGCGGCCAGCTCGCCCTCCAGGCGGGCGGCCCGGGTGGCCGCCTCCCGGGCGGTCTCGACGCGCTGCTCGTGGGCGGCACGCCTGGCCTCCCAGCCGGCGAACCAGTCGGCCGTGTCGGTGAGGATGTCCTCGTCCAGGCGGGCGTCGCGTTCCAGGCCCGCGCGTTCGGCGGCGATGTCGGCGGCCCGCTGTTCGGCGCGGCGGGCGCCCGCGAGCGAGCCGAGTTCCTCGCGGAGCCGCCGCTCCAGCGCCGCCAGCGCCTCGGCACCGCCGTCGGTGTGCTCGGCCGGCAGCTCCCGCCGCGCCCGCGCTTCGGCGGCGACGGCGTCGCGGTGCGCGCGCCCGGCCCGTTCGCGAAGGTCCAGGACGGGGGCGACGGACTCGGCGGCGCGGGCCCGGTCCAGCCGCTCGCGTATCCGCCGCGTTTCCTCGCGCCGCTCTTCGAGGGCGAGGGCCCGCTGCCGGGCGTCGGCGTGGCGGCGCTGGAGGTGGTCCCGTTCGCGTACCGCGTCGGCTTCCTCCCGTGCGGCGTGGTGGGCCGCGTCGGCGGCCTTGGCGGCGGCCGCGGCGATGTCGCGGCGCTCGCGGGCGTTGGCACGGGCGAGGGCCGCCCATTCCAGGACGGCCTCGGCCAGCCCGGGGGCGCCGGGGGCCAAGGGCGGCTCGGCGGCGCGCTGCGCCGGAACGGAGGCGGCGCGGGACGGCCGCGTGCCGGACGGGGCCACCGTCGCGGGCGCGGGCGTGCCGACCTCGGGCAGCGACGGGTCGGCCGCGGCCTGCCGCATCCGGTGGCCGAGGGCGAGCAGCCGCTCGTCACCGGCGGTGACCTGCTTCTCGGCGGCCCTGCGCAGCTCGGCGAGGTGCGCTTCGACGGCGGCGAAGCGGCCGGTGTCGAAGAGCTTGCCCAGCAGCTTGCCACGGGCCGCGTCCTCGGCGCGCAGGAAGCGGGCGAAGTCGCCCTGCGGCAGGAGGACGACCTGGCAGAACTGTTCCTGGCTCATGCCGAGCAGCTGCTTGATCTCCTCGCCGATCTCCTGGTGGGAGCGGCTGAGGCCCTGCCAGTGGCCGTCCTTGTGTTCGCGCAGCGCGCTGTAGGCCTTCTCGCGGGTGACACCGGTGCCCCGCTTCTTGGGGCGCGGCTGCTCGGGGCGCCGGGTGATCTCCAGCCGCCGTCCGCCGACGGTGAGGTCGAGCGTCACCTCGGTGGGGGTGCCCGGCTCCGCGTGGTCGCTGCGCAGGGTCGGTCCGCTGCCCTGACGGGCGCCGGGGACCCCGCCGTAGAGGGCGTAGCAGACCGCGTCGAGGATGGACGTCTTGCCCGCGCCGGTGGGTCCGTGCAGCAGGAACAGTCCGGCGGCGGACAGCTCGTCGAAATCGATGTGCTGGGTGGCGCCGAAGGGGCCGAAGGCGGTGACGGCCAGCCGGTGCAGCCTCATCGGGTCTCCTCGCGGACGGTCTCGGTCCCGGCCAGTCGTACGGCGTCGAGGGCGGTGGTGAGCACGGCGGCCTCGGCCTCGTCGGCGCCCCGGCCGCCGCGCACGTGGGCCACGAAGTCCTCGGTGATCTGCCGGTCGGTCCGGCCCCGCAGCCGCTGGGCGTAGGAGGCGAGCGGGTCCTCGGGGGCCCGGTCGGGTTCGAACGCGAGGCTCACCACGTGCGGGAAGCGCCGGGCGAGCCGGGCCATGGGCTCCTGCGGGCGGTGCGCGTCGGTGAGCGTGGCCTCGACCCACGCCTGCTCGTGCCGCTCCAGCCGCGGGTCGTCGAGGAGGTCGTCGAGGCGGCCGCGGATCCGGGCGAGCGGGCGCGGCACGGGGCAGTCGAGCCGCTCGGCGGTGACCGCCCCTTCGGCATCGAGGTCGATCAGCCACATGGTCTTGCGGTGGTCGGTCTCGGAGAAGGAGTACGCGAGGGGGGAGCCGGAGTAGCGGACGCGGTCGGTGATCGTCTGGGCGCCGTGCAGATGGCCGAGCGCGGTGTAGTCGACGCCGTCGAAGACGGCGGCGGGCACGGCGGCGACGCCGCCCACGGTGATGTCGCGCTCGCTGTCGCTCTCGGCGCCGCCGGCGACGAAGGCGTGGGCGAGGACGACGGACCGGGTCCCGGCGGGCCGGGTGGCGAGGTCGGCCCGCACCCGGTCCATCGCGGCCTCCAGCACGGCGGCGTGGCTGCCGCGGCGGGCGCCCAGCTCCTCGCGCACGAGGGCCGGTTCGAGGTAGGGCAGGCCGTAGAAGGCGACGTCGCCGTGCGCGTCGGCGAGGAGGACGGGGGTGCCGCAGGCGGCCGGGGCGGTGCGCAGATGTATGCCGGCCCGCTCGATGAGGCCCGCGCCGACGCCGAGGCGGCGGGGCGAGTCGTGGTTCCCGGAGATCATCACGGTGGGAACGCCGAGGTCGGCGAGCCGGTGCAGGGCCTCGTCGAACAGCTCGACGGCGGTGAGCGGCGGCACCGCCCGGTCGTACACGTCACCGGCGACGAGGACCGCGTCGACCCTCTGCTCGCGCACGGTCTCGACGAGGTGGTCGATGAACGCGCGCTGGGCCGCCAGGAGGCCCACGCGGTGGAAGGACCGGCCGAGGTGCCAGTCCGATGTGTGCAGCATTCTCAACGCGGGGCTCCGACCTGCATGCTTTCCGTTCCTCCGCGCTCCGATTCGGCACCGACCCAGCACGGTACTCGATGTCGGCACCCGCCACAGGGGCTCCGGAGGGAACGCCCCGCGTCCCCCGTGCCGCGGGGCACGCCCTCACCCGGCTGCGGAGCCGGCCCTGTGTCCCGACCCGAGCAGCGCGCACAGCAGTGCCGCGCCGAGGGCCAGTGCGGCCAGGACGACGCTGGTCACGTCGAAGCCCGACGCCCGGTACCGGGGCACCTCCCGGCGGTAGCCGGGGGAACTCGCCACGTTGTCGGGCTCGCCCGCGCGCCCGGTACGAGGGCAACGCTCCGCCGCGCGGGCGCACCCACCGGACGCCGCTCGCCGACCGCCGAAGATCCACCGGGCAGGCCCCGGTACGCCGCCGGCTCAGGCGTCCTCGTACGCCTCGCCGCCCAGCTCGAAGCCGGCCGTCCCCGCCGTGGTGTCCGCCAGCCAGGCCCGGAACGACTCCACGTCCGCCTCCGGCAGCCCGATCTCCATGCGCACCCCGGCCCCGTAGGTCACCTCGCGCACCGCGCGGCCGGTCGCCCGCAGCTCGTTCTCCAGCTTCCCGGCCCGCTGGTGGTCGACGGTGACCGTCGCGAGGCGGAACCGCTGCCGGGTGACGGTGCCGAGGGTGTCGAGGGCCTCGCCGACGGCCCCGCCGTACGCGCGGATGAGCCCGCCCGCGCCGAGCTTGACGCCCCCGAAGTAGCGGGTGACGACGGCCACGACGTACCGGATCTCGCGGCGGAGCAGCATCTGCAGCATGGGCACCCCGGCGGTGCCGCCGGGCTCGCCGTCGTCGCTGGCCTTCTGGACGGAGCCGTCGGCGCCCAGGACGTAGGCGAAGCAGTGGTGGCGGGCGGTGGGGTGCTCCTTGCGGATACGCGCGATGAAGGCCTGCGCCTCCTCCTCGGTCGCGGCGGGCGCGAGCGCGCAGAGGAAACGCGACTTGTTGATCTCGATCTCGTGCACGCCTTCGCGCGCGACCGTCCGGTACTGCTCTTGCATTCCGCCACCCTATGCGGCGCCACGACCGGGACGGGAACCGCGGGAATGATCAATGGGGGTCGCTCGTTGAGCGGGCATGTACGCAGAGACGGGGATCATCCGGAAGATCATCGAGCGGACCGGCGACACCTGGGCGGTGGTCGGTCTGTCGACGAACGAGCAACGCGCGGCGTTCGGCGTCGCCGAGGTGCTCCAGCGGTACGGCAAGCGCATCGTGCCCGTGCACCCCAAGGCCGAGACGGTCCACGGCGAGCAGGGGTACCGCTCCCTGTCCGAGGTGCCCTTCCCCGTCGATGTGGTGGATGTCTTCGTCCACTCCGAGCTCGCGGGCGCCATCGCGGACGAGGCCGTCGAGATCGGTGCGAAGGCGGTCTGGTTCCAGCTGGGGGTCGTCGACGAGGAGGCGTACGAGCGGACGCGCTCGGCGGGGCTGGACATGGTGATGGACCGGTGTCCGGCGATCGAGATCCCGCGCCTGGGCTGAGCCGCCGCGGCCCGGGGCGGGTGTGCGCTTGCCCCTGCGGGCCGTGGCGTGTGCACCTCCGCTGCGCGGCGGTGTCCTCAATCACCGGACGGGCTGCTCTTGCGGCCCGTCCGGCGATTGAGGACGAGACGGCGGGTCGGCCGCCGACCAAGACCAGCCGGACAGGCCCTCGCCGGAGCAAGCGTGCGTTAGCGTCGGCCCATGATCACGATACGCGGCGCCCGTCCCGAGGACGCGGCCGAACTCGTCCGTCTCCGTCGGCTGATGTTCGCGGACATGAGCGGGCGGGACGCCCCGGGAGACTGGGAGCGCGACGCCGAGGAGATCGCCCGTCGGCAGCTGTCGGCGCGCGTCCCGGTGCTCGGCGCGTTCGTCGTGGACGGCGATCCGGCACTGGGCGCCCCGCATCTGGCCGCGTGTGCCGTGGGGCGGCTGGAGGAGCGGCTGCCCGCGCCCGGTCATCCCACGGGGCGGTTCGGGTTCGTCTTCACCGTGTGCACCGACGTGCGCTACCGGGGGCGCGGTTTCGCCCGGGCGACCACCGAGGCGCTGCTCGACTGGTTCGCCGCGCAGGGTGTCACGCGCGTCGATCTGCACGCGACACCGGACGCCGAGCGGCTGTACCGGAGCCTGGGCTTCGCCGAGCACTCGCTCGCCCTGTCGCTCGACCTCTCGCACCGCCGGGCCGACCCGGCCTGAACGGTCCGAGCGGCCTGAGCGGTCCGGTCAGACGCCGAGCGCCGCGAGAACGGTGGCGCCGGGGAGTTCGGCGAGCGCCTTGCCGGGGACGATCAGCTTGCCCCGCCGGCTGCCGCTGCCGATGAGCACGTACGGGCTGTCGGCGACGGCGGCGTCCACCAGCACCGGCCAGTCGGCGGGCAGCCCGATCGGGGTGACCCCGCCGAACTCCATGCCGGTCGCGCCGAGCGCGGTGTCCATGGGTGCGAACGAGGCCTTGCGGGCACCGAGATGCCGGCGGACGACGCCGTTGACGTCCACGCGCGTGTGGCCGAGCACGAGGCAGGCGGCGAGCGTGATCGCCCCGCCGCGCTTGGCCGCGACGACGACGCAGTTCGCGGACTGCTCCAGCAGCCCGGCGCCGTAGTGCTCCACCAGGACGGCGGTGTCGGCCCATCGCGGATCGGTGTCCACGTAGAGCAGTTGCTCGGCCGGTACGGAGCCGTGCCAGCCTCGGACGGCGTCGGCCACCGGGCCGACCAGCAGGTCCAAGGCCTCCGCGGCGGGGCGGGCATCGTCGAAGGCGTCCATCGGGGTACTCACGCGCGCCAAGCTAGCAGTGCTCCCCGGACCGCCGTGCGGCCGTCCCACCCCGCGGATCGACGCGCGGGGCCGGTCACCGCGCCGGCGGGATGGACACCGCCATCGTCATCTCGACGTCCTCGGCCCCGTCGTTGCGGTAGGCGTGCGGGACGCCCGCGTCGAAGGTCGCCGACGTACCGGCGGCCACGGTGTGCGCCTGCCCGTCGACGACGAGCGTCAGCACGCCGGCGGTCACCCGCAGGAGTTCGACGGTGCCGGGCGGGTGGGGGTCGGAGTCGCTGCCGTCCCCGGGGACGATCCGCCAGTCCCACAGCTCCAGCGGTCCGCTCGCCTCGGCGCCGACGAGGAGCGTGGTGTGGCTGCCGGCCTCGCTGGACCACATGCGCACCGCCTGCGCCTCGGGGACGATCCGCACCAGCGCCCCCTGGTCCTGGTCGAGGAGCGTGGTGATGCTGACGCCGAGGGCGTCGGCCAGCTTCACGGTGGTGCCGACGCTCGGGTTCGTACGGGCCTGCTCGATCTGGATGATCATGCCTCGGCTCACCCCGGAACGGGCCGCCAGGGCGTCGAGCGTGAAGTGCCGCTCGGCGCGCCAGCGCTTGAGGTTGCGGGCGAGCGACTGCGTGAGCTGGTCGAGGTCCGTCACGGACCGCCCCCTATCGCGAGTGACAATATTTTGAGTGACATAGTTCAATAGATTGAACTACGGTGTGCTGGACTCCACCGTTCATCACACTGTACTGCGAGGTTTCTCCCATGACAGCGGTCTTCGCCCTGGCCACCGCCCTTCTCTGGGGGCTGGCCGACTTCGGCGGTGGCGTGCTGACCCGTCGCATCCCGGCCCTCACGGTGGTCGTCGTCTCGCAGCTGCTGGCCGTGGTGGTGCTGGGCGCGGTCGTCGTCGCCACGGGCGGCTGGTCCGAGGCCGGACCGCGGCTGTGGTACGCGGTGGCGGCCGGTGTGGTGGGACCGGCGGCGATGCTCTGCTTCTACCGCGCGCTGGCCCTCGGCCCGATGGGGGTCGTCTCCCCGCTCGGCGCGCTGGGCGGCGTCGCCGTACCGGTCGGGGTCGGCCTCGTGATCGGCGAACGGCCCGGGCTGCTCCAGATCGCGGGCATCGCGGTCGCCGTGGCCGGTGTCGTCCTCGCGAGCGGCCCGGGGTTCGGCGGCGCGCCCGTGCAGCGGCAGACGCTGGTGCTCACCCTCGTCGCGGCGTTCGGCTTCGGTTCGGTGATGGCGCTGATCGCCGAGGCGTCGCACACCCTGACCGGGCTGTTCCTCGCCCTGTTCGTCCAGCGCGTCTGCAACGTGGTGGTCGGTGGCGCGGCGCTGTTCGCGTCCGCGCGGCGCGGCAATCCGGCGCTGCCCGTCGAGGGCCGGGGCGTCATCCGTGCGGCGCTGCCGGCGCTCGCCTTCGTCGGTCTCGCGGACGTGGCCGCCAACGGCACGTACAGCCTGGCGGCCCAGAGCGGACCGGTCACCGTCGCGGCCGTCCTCGCCTCGCTCTACCCCGTGGTGACCGCGCTGGCCGCGCGCGGCCTGGGCGAACGGCTGCGCACGGTGCAGGCGGCGGGCGCGGGCCTGGCGCTGGTGGGCACGGTCCTGCTCGCGAGCGGCTGACACCGGGCCGGGACCTCAAGACATGCCTGTGGCCGACGCGTGAACGCGTCGGCCACAGGCATGTCCCGCCTCAGTACGCCGGGCCTTCCGAGGGCGGACCACCCGTCGCCGGACCGCTGGTCGTGCCGTCCGTCGGGGGCGAGGAGCCCGGCGCGGGCTCCGACTCCCCGGACGACGGCGTATCGCTCCCGTAGTCACTGGACGTCCCCGGGGACCCACCGCCGCCGGGCTGCGGGGCCGGCTGGTCGTCGGTTGCCGTCGAGTCCCCGCGGTATCGCTTGATCCACTCACCGGTGCGGGGGTCGTAGATCAAGAAGATGTTGATGATCGTGGTGGACCGCTGGACCACCACCGACTTCTTCTCCTGGTAGGAGGGCCACGTCTGGCCCTTGGTCTTGACGTCCCCCTTGATGGCCACCGGCTCCTTCAGCGGGTTCCCGCACGCGCAGCGCACCCGCGGCACACCGCGGTCGTCGACCATCACGGCCGTACCCGCCTGAAGGACGTCCTGACGGCTGGTGGGCGCGCCGTCGCGGTAGCCGTAGTTGGTGACCCGGGTGTCGTAGCGCAGTTGTACGGGCGTCAGCCCGCGCAGGTACTCCGGGATGCGGCTCTGCTCGATGCCCGCGGCCTGCGCCCAGGCACGCCCCTTGTCCTGGTTTTCCGTCAGGTACCGGATCTGCTTCTCGACGTCGCAGGCGGCGACGTTCTGGGTGCCGCCGTAAAGGCCTTGGGTCGACCCCGACAACGTCGGTTGCGTCCTTCCGCCGGCGGGGGGATCCGGGGGTTTGGACCCGCCCGTGTCGGACTGCTTCGCCGTCGACTTGGAGTAGGGGTCGGGTCCCTCCGCGGACGCCGCCTGGAGGAAGACCTCGCCGCCCCCGCCACCCTGCCGGGCGAAGAAGAAGATCCCGAGCGCGATGACCGTGACCAGGGCGCCGGCGACGAGGGCGACCCGTGGAGCGGAGCGCCACCAGGGAGGACGGCCGCCGCCGGTCCCCCCGCGCTCACCGGGGGGCGGACCCGGCGGCTGCCCGGGGCCCGAGGGGCCGGAGGGCCCGGACGGGCCGTACCCGCCTCCCGAACCGCCGGGCGGCGGCGCCGCGGGCCGGCCCGGCTCCGTCGGCCGGTGCGACGGCCCGGAGGACCCGGGCTCGGAGCCCTGACCGGACAGCGGTCCGGACGGCGGGCCGGTGGGGCGGTTTCCTGACGGCGGTTCGGAAGTCACGGCCCTTCTCCCAGGCATTGACGGTGATGCGGATGGAGCGGTGATGCGGAGGGAGCGAGGACCTTCTCCGTCCTGCCCTCTTCCACAATTCGGTTGATTTCATTTGTTTTCGCTGCGCTCATTGTGTGTCCGGAACCCGCGCCGCCCGCAAGCGGGAGCGCGCACCAGGGGTGCGGGTCCCCCGGCCGCCCTCGCGGGCGGGCGGCTCGGCGCCCCCGTGCGTACGTTGGAAGACACCGCGAGCCGCACAGCCCCACCGAGACCCACCGGAGTCAGCGTTGAGCAGCCAGCCGCCAAGGTCCGCGCCGGGCAGGGCGCTCGGCGAGGTACGCGCCTGGCGGGACGCCCTCGCCACCGTGGTCGCCGGAATCGTCGCCCTGTTCGTCGTCGCCGCGCTCGGGCTGTGGGCGGCGGGCGCGGCGACCCTGCCGGGCGGCGCGTTCCCCAGCGTGGTCGCGGCCACCGTGGTCACCGCCGTCGGGGGCACGGTGCGGCTGTCGGGCGGCGCGGGCCCGATCGCCCAATCGGACGGGGGGCTGAACGTCGTCCCCCTCTCGGTGACCCTGGCCGGCGCCCTGGCGATCGCCGTGGTCTTCCTGCTGCCGCTGCGTCACCACGCGGTGGTGAGCGGGGCCCAACTGCTCGCGAGGGTCGCCCGTACGGCCGTGCTGTGGCTGCTGGCCCTGCTGATCGTCGCGCTCACCGCGAAGCACACCTTCCGGATCAGCCTGGGCGACGCGGCCCTCGACGACATCGGCGACCTCCTCGGCGCCACCCCGTCCGTCGGTTTCCGCGCGTCCGTGGGCTCCACGCTCGGGTTCGGGCTGCTCTGGCTGCTGGTACTGCTCGCCGTGGCGTCGGCGGTGTCCCGCAAGACACCGCTCCCGCCGCGGCTGCTGCCGTTCCAGGACTCGGTGCGGCCCGCCGCCTTCGCGATGCTGGTCGTCCTGCTGGCCTACGTCGTCCTCGGTCTGGTCATCGGTGTGGTCATGCTCTTCACCCGCGAGCACCCGGACCAGACCGCGGCCGTCATGCTGCTCGGGCTGCCCAACCTGGTCTGGATGGCCTTCGGCGTGGGGCTCGGCGGCGCGTGGGAGGGCAGGGTGCCCAATCCCATCGGGCTGCCCATGCCCAGGGCCCTCGCGGCGGTGCTGCGCCAGCGCGAAGGCGAGGCCACCGCCACGGTGGATCTGGGTTCGCTCACGGAACAGGACGGACGGGCCTGGCTGTTGGTGGTCGTCGCGGCACTCGCGCTGCTGGCCGCCGGGCTGCTCATGGCCGTACGGTCACCGGCCGACACCCGGCCGTGGGAGCACGCCGTGCGGCTCGGGCCGGCCGTGGCGATCACCCTGCTCGTCGTGGGGCTGCTGACCCGCGTCTCGGCCCGCTTCGGTCTGTCCCTGTTCGGCATCGGCGACCTCGACGCCTTCGGCGGCGAGGTGCTGCTGCGGCCCCATCTGTGGCTGCTGGTGGGCGTCGGCCTGTTGTGGGGACTGATCGCGGGCTTCCTGGGCGGCCTGTTCACCACCCGCATCCGGCGGCGCGGCGATGTGACCCCGGACCCGGATGTGGCGGGCACGCCCGCCCCTGACGGGCGCTGACGCCACCCGCCGAAGGCCCGGCCGGGCAGTCTGCGGGTGGCGTCAGCGCCCGTCAGGGAAGACCGGTGCCGCCCAGTGCGGCGGGGCCGGCGGGGGTGTCCGCTCCGGGAACGCTCCCGCGGGCCGCGGATCCACCCGGGTGGGTTCGTGTTCCCGCACCTGTGGGGGCTCCTCGGCCACCGCGCCCGTACCCGCCCGGCGCAGGGCGCTGACGAACCGCAGACAGGTGTCGTAACGGTCCTCGGGTGTCTTGGCGAGGGCCTTCATCAGCACCTCGTCGACGGCCGCGGTGAGGTCGGGGCGGTGCTCGGAGACCGGGGGCGGTGGGTCGTTCTGGTGTGCCCACAGCAGCGCCATGTCGTCGTCGCGCTGGAAGGGCGGGCCGCCGGTCAGCATCTCGTACACCACGCAGGCCAGGCTGTAGACGTCGCAGCGGCCGTCGACCGGCTTGCCCGAGATCTGCTCGGGCGCGACGTAGTCGAGGGTGCCGACGAACTGGCCCACCGTCGTGAAGCCGGTCAGCGACAGCGACTTCTTCGTCAGCCCGAAGTCGGTGAGGTACACATGCTCGGGGTGGTCGGCGTCGGTGCCCTCCGCGACCAGGATGTTGCCCGGCTTGACGTCCCGGTGCACCAGGTCGTGCGCGTGGGCGGCGTCCAGGGCGGAGGCGATCTGGAGGCCGATGCGGCAGGCGTCGGCGACGGGGAGCCGCCCGGTCCGGTCGAGCATGGCCCGCAGGTCCTGGCCCGCCACGTAGCGCATGGCGATGAAGAGGACGCCCTCGGTCTCCCCGGCCTCGAACACCGGCACGATGTTGGGGTGGTCGATGGCCGCCGCGACCCGCGACTCGTGCGCGAAACGCTGCCGGAAGGTGTCGTTGCGCGCCAGCTCCGGCGCCAGCAGCTTGAGGGCGACCGTCCGCCCGAGGCGCAGGTCCCGGGCGCGGTAGACGACGGCCATGCCGCCGCGCCCGATCTCGCCCTCCACGCGATAGGCGGCGATCTGACGGCCGATGAGGTCGGACTGCCGGCCGATCGGCACGTCCCCGCGGGTACGGTCGTCGGGGCCCGCCATCAGCGGTCACCGAGCACGGTGGTGGGCGGCCCGCCGGGCCCGTCGGCCTCCCCGGCCCCTGCCCCTGTCCCGGGCCTGCTCCCGGCCTCCGAGGCGGGCTCCGAGGCGGGCTCCGAGGCGGGCTCCGCCACCGCGAACGTCGTCATCGCCGTCCCGTCGCAGTAGCACCAGCGGTCGTGCTCCGCGTCGTACACCCACATCGCCTCGCCGTCGACGACGGCCCCGATCCGCAGCCCCAGGGTGGTGCGGCGGAACGTCTCCCCGTCCATCCGGCCCGCCGCCAGTTCCTCCACCGCCCGGCGGTAGCGGCCGACCGTCTCCTCGACGCGGGTCAGCAGCGCCCGCGCGTCCGCCGTCCGGGCGAGCTGCTGCCCGGTGGACGGCGGGCCCTGCGGCACCGGGACCAGCAGCCGGGCGTCGACCCACGCCGACCAGCCGTTGAGGCAGAGCACCTGCCCCCAGTCGCCCCGCCGCTCCAGCAGCCGGACCGGCAGCAGCGCATCGAGCGGCTCGGTCGCCACCAGCCCGTCCGGGGCCGCCCAGGTCGGCATGCCGTCCCCGGGCGCCACGTGGGTCGGACGGAAGTCGGCGCCCGGGCCCACGGCGGCCGCGACGACGGACTGGGGTGGGTACGCTGCGTTCATCAAGGCTCCCGCCTGCTACTTGCGCATGATGGCGGGCTCGTGGCGGCGCAGCAGTCGCGCGACGATGACGCCGAACACGACCGAGAGCACCACCAGCATGCCCATGTTGATCAGCCAGGTGCCCGCCGAGTGGTCGAAGAGCGGGTCGGCGGTCAGTTTGCCGGGCACGATCCGTTCCAGCCCGACCGTGCCGGCCATCGCACCGAGCGCCCAGCGCGAGGGCACCAGCCATGCCAGCTGTTCCAGCCCGGGCACCCCGGCCAGTTTCAGCAACGCCCCGCAGAAGACGACCTGGACGATGGCGAGGAGGACCAGCAGCGGCATGGTGACCTCCTCCTTGCGCACCAGTGCCGACACCAGCAGGCCCAGCATCATGGCGGTGAACGACAGCAGCGCCACGGCCAGCGCGATCTCGACGAGCGGTGGGAAGAACACGCCCTTGCCGCCGGGCGCGTTGATGTCCACGCCGAACAGCCCGACCAGGGTCAGCACGACGGCCTGCACCACCGTGATCAGCCCCAGCACCACCACTTTGGACATCAGATACGCGGATCTGGACAGGCCGACGGCTCTCTCCCGCTGGTAGATCACCCGTTCCTTGACCAGTTCCCGCACCGCGTTGGCGGCCCCGGTCAGCACACCGCCCACGCACAGGATGAGCAGCGCGTTCATCGCCGACTCCTGGGTCAGCTTGCTGCCCGCGAGCGCCCGGGCCATCGCGCCCATCACGAACGGCAGCGCGATCATGATGGCGAGGAAGGTCCGGTCGGCGGTGAGCGCGGCCGCGTACCGGCGCACCAGGGTGCGCAGTTGGGCACCCCAGCTCTGTGCCTTCGGCGGCCTGGGGGCCTCTTCCGGTGCGTGGGCCCCGTCCAGCCGGGGCTGTTCGGTGGCGGCCGCGATGTACTGGCGGTAGTGCGAGGAGGCTCGGTACTGCCCCGCCCAGTCGCGCCCGGCCTCGGCCTCGAACGCCTCGAAGGCCTCGGGCCATTGGGCGTAGCCGAAGAAGTCGAGGGTCTCGTCGGGCGGCCCGTAGAAGGCGATCCGCCCGCCGGGGGCGAGGACCAGCAGCCGGTCGCACACGTCCAGGCTGAGCACGCTGTGGGTGACGACGATGACGGTGCGGCCGTCGTCGGCGAGGGTGCGGAGCATGTGCATCACGGAGCGGTCCATGCCCGGGTCGAGGCCGGAGGTCGGCTCGTCGAGGAAGAGCAGCGACGGCTTGGTCAGCAGTTCCAGGGCGACGCTGACGCGTTTGCGCTGGCCGCCCGAGAGGCTGTGGATGGGCTGGTCGGCGCGCTGCTGAAGGCCCAGTTCGCCGATCACCTCGTCCACCCGGGCCTGCCGTTCGGCCTGCGCGGTGTCACCGGGGAAGCGCAGCTCGGCGGCGTAGCCGAGGGCACGGCGCACGGTCAGCTGGGCGTGCAGGATGTCGTCCTGCGGCACCAGCCCGATGCGCGCCCGCAGCTCGGCGTAGTCCCGGTAGAGGTCACGGCCGTCGTAGAGCACGGTGCCCCGGTCGGCGGGGCGCTGTCCGGTGAGCGCGTTGAGCAGCGTCGATTTGCCCGCGCCGCTCGGTCCCACGACCGCGAGCAGGCTCTTCTCGCCCACGGGGAACGACACGTCCTCCAGCAGGGTCTTGCGGCCCTTGTCCACCTGGACGAGCAGGTCCTGGACGTCGAGCGAGATCTCACCGGTGTCGACGAACTCCTGGAGTTCGTCACCGACCAGGCAGAACGCCGAGTGGCCGATGCCGACGATGTCGCCGTGGGCCACCGGGGCCCGCTGCACGGACCGGCCGTTGAGATATGTGCCGTTGTGGCTGCCGAGGTCCACGATCTCGTGGCCGCCGTCGGCGGTGGCGCGCAGTTCGGCGTGGCGGCGGGAGACGACGAGGTCGTCGACGACGAAGTCGTTGTCGGCGCCGCGGCCGATCCGGACGGTCCGGGTGGGCAACGGGCGTACGGAGGTGGGGCTGCGGAAGGTGCCCGTGGCGGACGGCAGCGAGACGGACGACGGGCGCTCCGCCGAGTGGGCCACGCCTTTGAGCAGCGCGGCCGGGCCGTCGTCGGGGTTGCCGAACCGGATGACGCTGCCCGGCCCCACGTCCTCCGCACGCACCCGGTGGCCTTCGGTGTAGGTCCCGTTGGTGCTGTCGCTGTCCTCGAGCGTCCAGTGGTCCCCGACGGGGCGCAGCACCGCGTGGTGCCACGAGACCCGCAGGTCGTGCAGCACGATGTCGCTCAAGGGATCGCGCCCCACGTGGTAGGTCCGGGTCGGACTCATCACCTGCGAGCCGCCGTCGGCCTCGACGACGAGTTCGGGGGCGGGGGGCGCGACCGACCGCTCTCCCATGTTTGGATTCTACGGCGGACCAACCGGTCCCGCCTGTCCACGGGGGCGGCACCCGGCCCGCCCCGCGAAGGGAGTCCACCGGTGTCGTCGCAGCCCGGGGCCGCCGAGCGGCTGCCCGTCTTCGTCTACGGGACGCTGCGCCCCGGACAGGGCAACCACGCTCGTCTCCTGCGCGGCCGCACCACGGCCGAGGAGCCCGCCCGGCTGCGCGGCGCACAGCTGTACGCGGGCCCCGGCTACCCGTACGCGGTGACCGCCCCGGCGGAGAGCGTGATCCGCGGCGACCTGGTCACCCTGGCCCCGGTGCGGTACGCGGAGCTGTTGGCGGCTCTGGACGAGCTGGAGGGCTACGCGCCCGGCGATCCCCGCAATCTTTACGAGCGGGTCGCCCGCGAGGTCCTCCCGGACGGCGGGGGCACGGTCCGTGCCTGGGTCTATCTCGCCGCGGACCGTCTGGCCCGGCGGCTGCGCGACGACGGCACGCCGCTGCCGGGCGGCGACTGGCTGCGCTGAGGTGCCTGGTGGCGCTGCCGTTCCGTCGCTTACGGTGCCCACGGGACGTGATGGATCATGACGGGTGAGGCAGAAGGAGAGACGGTGGCGGAGCGAGCGTTGATTTCGGGTGTGGGCGGGCGCGAGCCGAGGATCGACCCGGGGGCGTTCACCGCGCCGACGTCGGTCGTGATCGGCGAGGTGACGATGGCGGCGGGCGCGAGCGTCTGGTACCACGCCGTGTTGCGGGCGGACTGCGGTCCCATCACGCTCGGCGCGGACAGCAACATCCAGGACAACTGCACGGTTCACGTGGATCCCGGATTCCCGGTCAGCGTCGGCGAGCGGGTGACGGTCGGCCACAACGCCGTCCTGCACGGCTGCACGGTCGAGGACGACGTGCTGGTCGGCATGGGGGCCACGGTCCTCAACGGCGCGGTGATCGGGGCCGGTTCGCTGGTGGCCGCCCAGGCCCTCGTCCCCCAGGGCATGCGGATCCCCCCGGGCTCCCTGGTCGCGGGCGTCCCGGCCAAGGTCAGGCGGGAGCTGACCGAGGAGGAGCGCGAGCACATCAGGCTCAACGCCACGATGTATCTGGAACTGGCGAAACAGCACCGCGACGCGGCGCCGGGCGGCGGGAACGCCGGATCCGCCTGAGCGATGTCGGCCAGGCGCGCGGTCACCGCGCGGAGCCGACCACCCCCGGGGATTCCCCAGGAACGACCGATTGCCGCAGACTGCCACGGAGATCGCGCATCGCGCTTGGCCCAGCACTTCTGACAGGAAGGCAGGTCATGACAGAACGACTCTTCGACTACCCGGCCGACGCTCCCGACTGGCCACCGCCCAGACCGCGGGTGGACATCCACACCGCGGAAGCGGCGGGCAAGCTGATCGCTGACTGGCTGCGCGCCCGGGTGGCGGACTCCATCGCCCGGACACCGGGACGGCCGGTGGTTCTGCTCTCCAGCGGTGTGGACTCCTCCGCCGTGCTCGCGGCCGCCGCGCCGTGGGATCCCGTCGCCGTCACCGTACTCACCGGTGACGCGCCGGCCGACGCCGACGCCGGGGACGTGGCCCGGCACTTCGACGTCGCCCATGAACCGGTATCGGTCTCCTTCCGAGAGGCGAAGGACCATGCGGCGGCCGCGGTCGCGATGACCGGCACGGCCGACCCGTGGATCATCGGGAAAGCCGTGGCGATCATGGCGGCCGCTCCTCGTCTACGGGGACGCGGAGCCGTGCTGACCGGCGAAGGAGCAGACGTCGTGACCATGGGAGGCGACGCCCCGGTGCACTCCCAGGGCGCGTTCGACAGCGGAGTCCTCGCCGAGGCGGGCCGCTACTGGACAGCCCGCCGACCGGGCGTGGACATCGGCGAGGTCGTCGGACCCGACGCCCCGGGCCGCTGGTGCCGCGTCATGCAGCACCTGGACCTGCTCGCCCTCACCCGCCGCATCGATCACCGGGTGATGTGGCGCGACGACGACACCCGGGATCCCGGCACGGCCCTGGACAAGGTGCCCCTGCGGATCGCGGCAGCCGGACTCGGCGTCCCTCACCGGACGGCGTGGCGGCCCAAGTCCCCGTTCCAGAAGTCCTCCGGAATCCTGGACGCCATGCTCGACGCCGCCCGTGAACGAGCGGCCGAAGCACCGGGCTCGGAATGGGCCGTACGCCCCGCCCGTGAGTCACCGGAGCTGACAGCCGTCACCCTCTGGCTCGCCGGCCATCTCCCTCCGGACGGCCCGCGCGACCAGTGACCCTTGAGACGACCGGACGCCGGAACGGCCTCGCTCGCGACCGGTTCGGTGGCGCGGAAACACGACAGCTCGCCCGGGATGCCCGGGCGAGCTGTGTACGGGGTGGGGCCGCGGCCCCGGAGCCGTCGTCAGTCGTTGACCGCGACGGGCGCGGCGGCGGGCTGCTCGGCGCTCGGGTCCGCGGCCGCCTCGGCCTCGGCACGCTTGGCGGCGGCCTTCTTGGCCCGCAGGCGCATCACCAGCAGGGAGCCGAGACCGAACACCACGGCGGCAGCCAGGCCGACGTAGGAGAAGCGCTTGATCCAGTCCTCGGCGACCTTGCCGACGGTGTAGATCACCGCGACCGTGCCGCCGGCCCAGACGATGCCGCCCAGCACGTTGGCGATCAGGAACTTCCAGTACGGCATCTTCAGCACACCCGCGAGCGGACCGGCGAAGATCCGCAGGAAGGCGATGAAGCGACCGAAGAAGACCGCCCACATGCCCCACTTGTGGAAGGACCGCTCGGCGGTGGCCACGTGATCGGGCCCGAAGTGCTTGGGGAACTTGCGGCCGAGCCAGTCCAGCAGTGGCTGCCCGCCCTTGCGGCCGATCATGTAGCCGATGGAGTCACCGACGATCGCGCCCACGATGGCGCACGCGCCCAGCACGTACGGGTTGATGTGGTCCTGCGTGGCGGCCAGCAGCGTGGCGCTGACCAGGACGATCTCACCGGGAAGCGGGATGCCCAGGCTCTCCAGTCCGATGACCCCGCCCACCAGCAGGTAGACGGCTACCGCCGGTACTGTTTCGAGCCACTCCTGGATGTGCAACGCCGGTTCCTCCCCGGTTGGTGATCAAATGCCCGGCGTGCGCCACGAGGGCACACGCCGGGCAGCCTACTGGAGGGGAGGACTCATTCGCGGGGCCGCCGGTTGCTCGATCGAGGGTCACGAGTGGGACAAGGGACCGGACGGAGCACCACCGACCGCCGGCAGGCAGCCCGCGACGTCGAAGACCGGACGGCCACGGACGTCCCCCCGCGAAAGCAGCAGATCACCGCTTACCGGAGCGGAGGCTACGCATTGGGCCGCAGGGTCCACACCACGGTCATCTCGCCCGTCACCGCGCCGTCCGCGCGGGTGATCGCGACGTTGACCGGGAACTCCGGGCGCTCCCCCGCGTCCAGCTCCGCGACGACCTCGGCGGCCGGGCGGCCCAGCTCTGCGGTGGCGGTGACCTCGCCCATGGCGAGCTTCTTGTAGCCGATCTCGGCGCGCACGGCGAGCGGCACGGCCCGGGAGAGCTGGTCGCCGAAGGCGGCGAGGACGATCGCGCCACTGGCGGACTCGGCGAGGGTGAACATCGCGCCGGCGTGCGGGCCCCCGACGTGGTTGTGGTAGTCGGGCTGGTCGGGCAGTCGGACGACGGCGCGCTCGGCGGTCGTCTCGTCGAAGACGAGGTTGAGCGTACGGGCCATGGGCACGGTGGCCGCGAGCATGTCGCCGATCGAGGGCGTGGTCTGAGACATACCCGCAAGTTACCAGCCAGTAGCAAGGATCGGGAAGGGGCGCCGGTCAGCGTCGTCACCGGCGCCCTCTATGGTTATCGGCCATGTGGCCAGGACAGCAGCCGCCCGGGGGCGAGCAGAACCCGCAGGACCCGAATCAGAAGCCGAACCAGAACCCGTACCAGCAGCCGGCGTACCAGCAACCCAACCCGTATCAGCAGCCGGGTTACCAGCAGCCCAATCCCTACCAGCAGCCCGCCGGACAGCCCGGAGCGCCGGGCTACCCGAGTCAGCCGGGCGTCCCGCAGTGGACCCCGCCGGGCGCGCCCGGCGGTCCGCAGTCGCCGCGGGACAACCGCAAGCGCACCACGATGATCGCGATCGGGGCGGCGGTGGCGGTCGTGGCCGCGGCCGTGGTCACCGGGGTCGTCGTACTGAAGGACGACGACGAGCAGCCCGCCGCCAAGGGCGGCTACCCGAAGCCGGCGTCCTCCGCCCCGGCGGCCCCGGCGGCCCCGAGCCAGAGCGCGGCGGCCCCGGACGACAATCCGCGCGACGGCGAAGAGACCAAGCCGGTGATCGACGGTTGGAAGGTCGTCGTCAACGGCAAGCGGCACAACGCCTTCGACGTCCCGGCGGACTGGACGGTCCGTTCCCCGACGATGTCCACCGGCTTCGAGGACGAGGACGGCAAGCCCCTGGTCACCATGTCGGGCAACGCCGTCTACAAGGACGGGGAGTGCGCGAAGAACGACCACCGGGGCGGCGCCGGCACCAAGGGCGCGCAGGGCGCCAAGAGTGAGGGGTCGGCCGCCGAGATCGAGTCGCTCAACTGGGTCTTCGCGGCGTTCGACCAAAAGAAGACGGGCCGCTTCGACACCACCAAGGCCAAGCCGTTCAAGAGCGACCACGGCATCACCGGCTACACCGCCTCGGCGACGGTGACGGGCGTGAAGAAGACCGACAAGTGCGTGACGGACGGCAAGGCGTTCGCGGTGACGTACAAGGACACGTCGGGCGACCTCGCGACCTGGATCCTCTACGCGGGCACCGGCTTCGACGGCGAGCTCCCCGACGACACCATCAAGAAGATCATGAGCTCGCTCCGGCCGCTCAAGTCCTCCTGAGCGACCCCGGCACCGACTCCGCCCGGCCCTGTGGGATTCCGGGCCGCCGTGACGGCGGCCCGGACACCCCGCCCGGTGTCAGCCGATGCTGAACGTCCCGCCCGGCGGCTCGGGAGAGGGCGCCGCGTCCACGTCGTACACGGGCGCCGCCCCGGCGGTGAAGCGCTCCAGCATCGGTCCGTGCTCGACCCGCGCCGGGAAGGCGTCGCCGGCGGCACGGCGGGCGAGCGCCGTGACGGGCAGCTCGGTGTGCGAGGCGACGAGGACCGCGTTGCCGAAGCGCCGGCCCCGCAGCATCGGCGGCTCGGCGATCAGACACACGTGCGCGAAGGCCGCCGCGAACGTCGCCACCTGCGAGCGCAGGAAGGTGAAGGGCGCGCCGTCGGCGAGGTTCGCCGCGTACCGGCCCTGGGGGCGCAGCACCCGGGCCGCGCAGCGCGCGTACTCCACCGATGTGAGATGCGCGGGCACCCGCGAGCCACCGAAGACATCCGCGATGATCACGTCGGCGGAGGCGTCGGGCTCGGCCTCCAGCGCCGTACGGGCGTCCGCCGCACGCACCTCGATCCCCGACCCGTCCCGCACCGGCAGGTGTTCGGCGACGAGGGCGATGAGGCCGCGGTCCGCCTCGACGACCCGTTGGCGCGAGCCGGGCCGGGTGGCCGCGACATAGCGCGGCAGGGTGAGCGCGCCACCGCCCAGGTGCAGCACGTCGAGGGCCCGGCGCGGCTCGGTGGCGGCGTCCACGGCGTGGGCGAGCCGTCGCGCGTACTCGAATTCGAGGTGGGTGGGATCGTCCAGATCCACATAGGACTGGGGGGCGCCGTTCACCGTCAGCAGCCAGGCCCGCGCCCGGTCCACGTCGGGCATCAGCTTGGCGGTGCCCCAGTCCACGTCCCGGGTCACGGGTATCGGTTCGTCCACTCCCCCATTGTGCCGATGCGCCCGGCTCGTCCGCTCGGCCACCCCCGTGAAACCTTCCCCTCTCACAGCATTGCGGTCACGGCACCGGTGCCCCCTAGGGCTGCTCGCCCCGGGCACGGTGTGCCGTGCCGACGACGAACCCGTCCATCCACATCTGCGTCATCTGCCGGATCACCATCTTGAGCTGCAGGGCGGTGAGCACTTTCTCCAACTGCCCTTGGCGCAACGCGAGCCTGGCCCGTCGCTCCGCCGCTATGAACAACACCATCTGCTCAGCCCTTTCGAGTGCCCCTTCCCGCCGTTCTTCCATGGCTGCACCCTAGGCCGGGCCCCGCCCGGGGGCACGTGATTATGTTCAGCGCGGCCCCGACGGCTCCGGCGACAGCCCGGGGACGACCTTGAAGGTCGCATCTTTTCGGTCCAGGTCCGTGTTGACCTGTTCGACGAAGAGAGGGAAATCCCTGTGCCCGATGAAGCGGTCAGGGAAGCCGAAGGACCGGAAACGATTGACGGCAAAATGCCGTGCCGCATATTCGGTCATAAAACCCCCCGGCAAAGCTCTTCAGGCCGTTCCCGCCCATGCGGGGACGGCAGCGTGAAGAGGGGCAGGCCTGGCGCCGGGCGGCGCGCGGCCGCTGCGGACGACCGGTGTCGGCGGAGCGAACGGCACGTGACCGGCCGTCCCGGTTCTGTCCCGTCTCCGTGACATCACATCCGCCTTACGCCCGCGTCAGTTACGCTCCATCGATGCTCGATTCCGCCGCGCCCTCCCCCGGTTTCGCCACGCGCTGCAGCCGCGTGCTGCTGTCCCCGTGGTCCCGGCTGGGTCTGCTCGCCGCGCTGCTCGCCGCCGCCGCGGTGACCGTGCTGGTGTGCCGCCCGGAGCGGCTGCTCGCCGACGGCTGGCCGCCGCAGTTGTCCGGCGGCGCCGCGGTCGTACTGTTCGCGGTCGCGTACGGGCTGTGCACGGCGGCGTTCGTGCCGCGCCCGATCCTGAACCTCGCCGCGGGCGCGCTCTTCGGTGCGCAGTTCGGTACCGCCGCCGCGCTGGCCGGCACGGTTCTCGGTTCGGGCATCGCCTTCGGCCTGGGGCGGCTGCTGGGGCAGGACGCGCTGCGTCCGCTGCTGCGCGGGCGGTGGCTCCGGGCCGCGGACCGGCAGCTCAGCCGGCACGGCTTCCGCTCGATGATGGCGATCCGTCTCTTCCCGGGCGTGCCGTTCGCGGCCGCCAATTACTGCGCGGCCGTCTCCCGGATGGGCTGGCTCCCCTTCCTGCTGGCGACGGGCCTCGGGAGCGTGCCCAACACCGCGGCCTATGTGATCGCGGGCAGCCACGCGTCGACTCCCACGTCACCGGCGTTCATCGCCGCCATGGCCTTCATCGCGCTCACCGGGCTCGCGGCGGTCGTCGTGGCCTGGCGCAAGCGGGGCCGGATGCGCGAGTCCGGCGAGCACACCTCGTCCTGACCTTGGCCGGTTAGCGGGGGGCTCGCGGTCCGCCCGCGCGCTGGCGCGTGATGGCCGCAGAACGGTCCGGCTACTACGCCACCGCACGCTCTATCACACTATGAAGTCATCCGATTACTCTCGGCATTCGACGTCCGGTGACGGACCGGGCGCAGCGCATGAGGGGGTCGCATGACGGAGCAACCAGCGGACGACACAGGCGCGGACGCCCGTTCCGATCTGGATCCAGAGGTGGCGAACGCCGTCCGGACGGCCGCCGCGCCCACTACCGCCGAGGAAGCAGTGGAGGTCGAATCCGAGGGCGTCGTCCGCCACCGGCCGGGCCTTCTGGTGACCGAGGAACACGCGCCACAGGCCGGCGCGGGCCCGAGCTTCCGACTCACACCGTCCGAGAGCTGAGGGGGGAATCCGATGTCGCTGTCTTTCCGCAACAGCTACCGCACCCTCGTCTCGGTGGCATACATCAAACGCTTCCCGAACTGCCCGGAAGGCTGGCTGAAGCGCGGCTGGTGGAACATCCAGCCGGGCGCGACGGTGACCGTGGACGGCGCGAACGTATCGGCCGTCAACCGCTTCTGGTATTTCCACGCCGAGGCCACGGACGGCGCGGTGTGGGCGGGGCCGATCGTCACATGCGTCACGAACAACGCCTTCGAATGGTGTCTCAACCGGTGTGACCCACCCACCCGCAATGAAGGTTTCCGTGAGTTCGACGTCAATGGATTCACGAACTTCACGATCAACCTGACGCCCTGACGACCTACCGGAGGGGGAGAGAACCGTCCCCCTCCGAACGAGCCGAGGCCTTCGGACATTCAGGATTTCACGCCGTGGGCACCCGGTCGAGAAAACCGAGGACGCCACGGATCCGACCGTCCTCGGCCAGCGTGATCACATCGAACCCCGCGACGGGCGCGGACCCGTCGACGGTGGACACGAGCTCCCATGCGAACCGCGCGGTGTCGTGGTGCCCGTCGACCGTCCCGGTGTGCCGGAACTCGAAGCCGGGAAACTGTCCGTGGGCACCCGCGATGACCGCGGCGAGCTGCTCGTGCCCACTGACGTCGGCAAGCGGGTCGGTGTAGGACCCGTCCTCCGTCCACGCGGCGGCGACCGCCTCGGCGAGGGCGGCGGGGTCGGTGGCGTTCCAGGCCTCGAAGTAGCGGGCGACGGCGGTCTCGTACTGCGACATGGCGAGTTCTCCTCGTTCGGTGCTGAATAAGGGGGGTGGGGCACGGATTTCGGGCCGGAGGGCGCCGGCCCGAAATCCGCTGCCCTCAGCATGCCGAGGCGCCGGAAAACGCGCGATTACCTTGCAGGTAAGGGAAACAGCCCGGCCGGTGCGGCTACGGCTGCTTGCCCTCGGAGGTCTTCAGCGGGCGCTTGTAGTAGCGCCAGGGGAAGGAGCCGCTGCCGACCTGGATCCAGCCTTCGACCTCCATCCGCCGGTGCCGGCCACCGACCGCGAACGGCACGCGGCGGTACTCCCAGGGGCGGTCGGACGCCTCCACCACGTGGTACAGCGGTCCGTAGTCGACCAGTTCCCAGCGCCCCACGCCCGCTTCCGCGAGTGCCTGCATCTCGTCGAAGGCGGTCAGCGGGGTCAGCACCCGGCGCTCGCCGATCCCCTTGCCCGCCCCGGAGGGGGCGGAGTCGCCCTTGACGGAGAACCGCTGCTGGGCGGCTTGTCGGCTCACGCCCAGGATGCGGCCCACGGTGTCCCAGCTGTGGCCCGCCGCCCGAGCGCCCTGGACCGCCTCGCGCAGGAGCCGGCTGGACTCCTCGGCGCCGACCCGGGTGGCGGCGACCAGGCGCAGAAACCCGTCGGGGTCGTGCTCCAGTGATTCGGCCAGCCCGTCGGGCGCCCCGAGGACGGCCCCGGCGATCCCTTCCCGGATCCGGGCGGTCTCCTCGGCGCTGAGCGGTTCCGCGGCGCTCATCGGCGCTCGTCGGTGCGGAGCTCCGCATGGTCGGCCGACCGCAGCGGTTCGAGCGCGTCCAACGTCTCCTGGTCCCGCCGCATGCGCGCTTCCTCGGCTCCCGCCGCGTCGGCGACCGCCTGCATCCGCATCGCGCCGGCGAGCGTCCCCATGGCGGCGACCAGGAGGAGTTGGGCTCCGAGGAGGACGGCGAAGGGGCCGTTGCCGAGATCGTCGGCGGACGTCACCGCCACGCTGATGAGGCAGACGACAACGGTGAGGGTGCCGAGCACGGCGGGGATGAGGGCGGCGGCAGCAGGCTTGGAAGCGGACGCGGGCCGCGTCGAATTGATCATGGCGTCAATGTTTCCTTGACGCCACACCCTCTGTCAACTTTTTCTTGACACTCGATCGACGAGGCCCGCCTCCCGATTCAGCTACCCGGCAGCACGATGGCCGTCACGACCAACCCGGCACCGGCCGTCCAGCGGCCCGAGAAGCCGTCCATGCGGCGCCCGGCCACCACGGGGCCGGGCACCAGCAGACGGGCCGAGAAGGTGCGCGCGTCCGGGTCGACGTCGATCTCCGCCTCCGAGAAGTCCAACTCCCGGCCGGTCAGCGGGTACCACGTCTTGAACACGCTCTCCTTCATGCTGAACAGCAGCCGGTCCCAGTGCACCCCGGGGCCGGCGGCGGCGCGGGCGTGGATCCACCGGAGTTCGCTCGGCAGCGCGATGATGTCGAGAACGCCTTCCGGCAGCGGCCCGTCGGGCTCGGCGTCGATGCCGATCGAGGCCGCGTCGCCCGCTCTGGCCACGGCCGCCGCCCGGTAGCCGTCGCAGTGCGTCATGCTGCCGACCATCCCCTCGGGCCACTGCGGCGCGCCGCGCGGGGTGGGGATCAAGGGCACGGGTGCCAGTCCGAACCGGCCGAGCGCGCGCCGGGCACACGACCGTACGGCGGCGAACTCGCGCCGCCGCTTCGGTACCGCCCTGGCCACGACCGCCTCCTCCTCCGGGAAGAGGCCCCTCTCGTCGTCCGGCAGGTCGGCGAAGGTCTCCACACCGACCACGGCGGCGGGCAGTATCTCCTCGATCACCGCGCTCCCCCCACACCGACCGCGGTGCGCTGCGGCAGGATCTGCCGCAGCGGATCGCGCGGCGTGCGGGTGCGCCATTCGCGCGGATAGCCGATCGAGACCTCCTCGAACCGCACCCCGTCGCTCCACGTCACCCTCGGGATGTGGAGGTGTCCGTAGACGACGGTGGTGGCGCGGAACCGCACATGCCAGTCGGCCGTCAGCTCCGTGCCGCACCACTGGGCGAATTCGGGATAGCGCAGGATCCTGGTGGGCTCGCGGGTCAGCGGGAAGTGGTTGACGAGGACGGTGCGGTGCGTCGGATCCACGGCCGCGAGACGGCGCTCGGTCTCGGCCACCCGGGCCCGGCACCAGGCGTCCCGCCCCGGGTAGGGGTCGGGGTGCAGGAAGTGCTCGTCCGTGCAGACGATGCCCGAGTCGTAGGCGATGCGCAGCGACTCCTCTTTCGTGGTCGCGCCGGGGGCCCGGAACGTGTAGTCGTAGAGCACGAAGAGCGGGGCGACCGTCACCGGGCCGTCCTCGTCCTGCCACACCGGATAGGGGTCCTCGGGCGTGGAGACACCGAGGGATCGGCACAGCTCCACCAGGTGCAGATAGCGGCTCTCGCCCCGCAGGTCGACGGGGTCCTTGGGGTGGGTCCACAGCTCGTGATTGCCCGGCGCCCAGATCACTTTGGCGAAGCGGCCGCTGAGCAGCCGCAGCGCCCATTCGATGTCCGCGTACAGCTCGGCGACGTCTCCCGCCAGGATGAGCCAGTCGTCGTCCGACTGCGGGCGCAGCGATTCGATGATGGCGCGGTTTTCCTGGTACGCCACATGCAGATCACTGACGGCGAGCAATTTCCTCTGGGGCACAGTGGCATCCTTCTCGACGGAGCCCCCGCCCGACTGCCTCGCGGCCGGCCGTCGGCCGGGCTCACTGCCGGCCGATCCGGTCCCTCAACTGCGGTGTTGGCCCCGCTCGTTCATCCACAGACAATTTCCGGCACGTGTGGACCAGATACTGCCATATCGCCCCGATGATGTTGTGTGGCCTGTTGCCCATGTCACAGGCCGACGCGTCGGCCTGTGACCTCTACGGGCGGGCCCCCAAGTGGCCCTTCACGGGGCGCCACATGTGGCACTCACCACGGCACCGTCTCGTCCACCGAGCCGTCCATGCTGCCGCGGAAGCTTCCCGTCGGACCGTCAGCACCCATGAGGGCGAGGCGCACGGGCACTTCCGCGCCCTCCTCGGGGGTGCGGGTCCCCCGGCTGAAGGGGGAGTCGGCGTTGAGATCGGTGGCGACCAGCCCGGGGTTGGCCACGTTGACCCGGATGCCGGCCTCGCGCAAGGCGTTGGCATAGACGATGGTGATGGCGTTGAGCGCGGCCTTGGAGGAGCTGTAGGGCAGCAGGTTGCGGGTGGAGATCGGATGGTCCGGGTCGCTGAGCAGGCTGAGCGACCCGAGCGGGCTGGACATGTTCACCACACGGCCCGCGCCCGACTTGCGCAGCAGCGGGATACAGGCCTGCGTCACGGCGACGGTGCCGAAGACATTGACCTCGAAGGCCGTACGCATGTGTTCCCTGGTGACCTCCGGCACCGTGACCCCCCATTCGACGACCACCCCGGCGTTGTTGACGAGGACGTCGAGCCGTCCGGATTCCGTCTCGATCCGCTGGGCGGCAGCGTCGACCTGCTCCTGGTCGGTCACATCGAGCTGGAGGAATCGAACATCCAGTCCCTCTTCGGTGAGTTCACGCGCCGTCTCGCGACCGCGCCGTTCGTCACGGGCGCCGAGGTAGACGGTCATTCCCTCACCGGCCAGGCGTCGGGCGATGTGCTTGCCGATGCCCTTGTTGGCTCCGGTCACCAGCGCTACCTCGCCGTGGTGCTGTCCGTCGGTCATCGTGAAGCCTTCCGCAGTGGGTGGTCCCGGTCGGTTCTGGTGGTCAGCCTAGTAATTTCCGAGGCCCCCGCACACGTTCAGTGCCTGCGCCGTCACCGCGCCGGCCCGGTCGCTGATCAGGTACTCCACCATGGCCGCGACCTCGTCCGACTCCACGTAGCGGTGGATCGGCACCCGGGTCGTGATCCGGTCGAACGCCTCGTCGGTGGAGACGCCCCAGATCTCGGCGTAGTGCGCACGGACGCGCTCCGCCATGGGGGTCTCGACGAAGCCGGGGCACACCGCGTTCACCGTGATGCCCGTCGGCGCCAGCTCCAGCCCGAGCGCCTTGGTGAAGCCCACGACACCGTGCTTGGACGCCGAATAGGGAGCGGCGTGGACCACGCCCTGCTTTCCGCCCGTCGAGGCGATGTTGATGATGCGCCCCCAGTCCTTCTCCCGCAGCCCGCCGGTGGTGAGCACGGCCTTGGTCATCAGGAACACGCTGTTGAGATTGGTGTTGATGACGTCGAACCACAGCTCGTCGGGGATATCGGCGGTGGCGCCGCCCCCGCTGCGCCCGGCGTTGTTGACCAGGATGTCGACGGAGCCGAACCGGTCGACGGCCGCCTGGACGAACTGCCGCACCTGGTCGGGCGAGGAGACGTCACAGGGGCTTCCGTCCACGTCGAAGCCCCTGTTCTGGAGCGATTTGACGCTCTCGGCGAGGACGCCCTCCCCCCGCGCGCACACATAGACCCGAAGACCCTGCTGAGCCAGCCGCTCGGTGATGACCAGGCCCATTCCGCTGGTGGCACCGGTGACGATCGCGACCGGCCTGTCGGTTCGTGCCATTTCCGTTCCTCCCACTCACGCCGCAGCACAGGCAATGGGCGTCAGCGTGGCCGGGCCCACTCGAAGCTCGCTCGGACGAGCCTTGATCCGGCGTCGCTCCGCGCGCCCTCCGCCCTCCCCGGCCCGCACGTCCTCCGCCCGCGCCGGTCCGGCCGATCCTCGAGCCAACCGCGATCCGGCGCGGCCACGGTGACGGCAGTTGCTGCCGTCTCCCGGAGGATCCCCATGACAGCGATCGACACCCGCACCGACGTCACCTCGCTCTACGCCGAGGTCCAGCATTTCTACGCCCGGCAGATGCAGCTGATGGACCGTCGTGACTTCGAGGCGTTCGCGGCCACGTTCACCGAGGACGGCGAGTTCAGTCACTCACCGGGCCAGCTGGCCCGGACCCGACCGGGCATCGTGGCCGAGCTGGTGCGGTTCCACCGGCGGTTCGACGACGACCCCGTCGTCCGCAGGCACTGGTTCAACATGATCGTCCTCGATCCGCAGGAGGACGGATCGCTGCGCGCGACCTACTACGCCTATGTGATCAACACCAGGCCCGGCAGCGAGCCGCAGCCGGGCCCCGTCTGTGTGGTCACCGATGTGCTGGTGCGCACCGACGGCGTGCTGTCGAACCGCTCCCGGCACGTCAGGCAGGACCGGCTGCTGCTGGAGCCGTGAGCGTCCCTCCCGTCAGCTCCGCCCCGCCCGGTCCGCTCCGGGCGGGGCGCAGCGGGATCTACCCCTCGGTGCGGGCCGCGTACTTTGCCGCGTACGCCATGGTCGTCGCGCTGTTGCGGCCGAGCGCCTCGCGTACGAACTTCCGTGCGTCGGCCAGGTCCCGGCCCGCGCCGAGCACCGCCGCCACCGCGTCCGGGTCGATCACGACCGTGTGCCGGGACGTCAGGACCGCCCCCTCGCCCCCCTCGGGCCCCTCCGTGAAGGTCCACAGTCCGCTGTGGCCGAGGAGCAGCTTCGGCGGCACCAACTGCTTGTACGCGATCCACTCCGGCGCCCGGCACACCCGCACCGACCGGGTCGTGTGGCGCGCCCCGTCCGCCGTCACCGTGTCCATCTCCAGGTCCTGGACGCCCGGAGCGGGCTCGGCGAGGCGGACGCGGTCGACGTGCGGCAGCCGATCGGCCCACAGATCCGCCCGCGCCACGAAGGCATAGGCGTCGGCGGCGGCACCGGACAGCTCGACGGTGTCGGTGAACGTGAGGACCATGTCCTCGGGGGCGTGGCCGCATTCCGCTGTGCGGCCCAGCGCGGCCAGTTCCTCGGGGCTGTTGCGGTCCAGCGCCGCGTTGACCCGCGCCACCGTTTCGGGGCTGTCGTCGACGGCCGAGAAGGAGTGCCGCAGCACCACTTCGGTGTGGCCGCCGGGCAGCTCGCGGAAGAGCCACTCCCCTCCCATCGAGGCGATCGGCGGCTGGCTCACCTCTTGCCTGAAGGTCACCCGCAGCCGGTCCGGGTCCAGCGTCCGCCGGGACACCCAGCTGCTGACCTCTCCGTTCACGGTCGCCCACAGCTCGAAGCGCTCCGCGCGCTCGGAGCGCTCCAGATGGCGGACGTGGACGCTGGGGCCGAAGAGAGCCGGCCACACGGTCACGTCGGCCACCAGGCCGTAGAGCACCCGAGGCGGCGCTGCGACGACCCGGGTGTGCTCGGTGCGATGCTCATGGGTGGTTTCCATGGCCCCAAGCTGCTGCAACCGGCTCGAAGACCACTCGAGGTCGCGTAGGGGAACCAGGACCGCGACCGGCGACACGCACACACGGGTGCGGGCCCGGGGTGCACACCCGGGCCCGCCCGACGCGAGAGCCGCTGACAGGTGGTGAGCGTCAGTGAGCGGTGACCGACAGCGAGTGGCGGAAGACGTTCTTCGGGTCCCAGCGGGCCTTCGTCCGCTGCAGTCGGCGGTAGTTGTCGCCGAAGTAGAACGTGTGCCAGGGAACCCCGGACTTGTTGAACTTCGGGTTCGTGATGTCGAGGTCGGGCGCGTTGATGTTGCAGCCCTCGTAGCGGTCGCCGGGCACGGGGTAGCCGCCGGTCGACGCGAAGACCTGGCCGTAGATGTCACGCACCCAGCCGAGGTGCTTGGCGTCCTCGGCCGCCTCGACCCAGAAGTTCTCGAACATCGCCACGAGCGCCGACCGGCGCTGGGGCAGCGCGGTGTCCCCGGGGGCGAGCGCGTTCATCCTGCCGCCGGCCATCGCGCCGAGCTGGATCATCGCCGTGCCGGGGCTGGTGTTCGCGTAGTCCGGGCGCGTCATGTGCTGGTAGATGGCCGCGCACTGCTCCTTGGTGAACGACTGCCGCAGATACGCGTGCTTGACGGCGCCGCGCAGGGTCGCGTTGGTCATCACCGTGGGGTTGCTGGTGTCGATCGTCACGGTGGACGCCATCCAGGGCAGCCGCCGGAACGGGAACGGGGTGATGCCGGTGTTGGCCGTCACCGCGCCGAGGTAGTCCTCGAGCATCTTCTCCGCGTTCGGCGCGGAGGCGTCCACCTGGGTGAGCATGCCGATCCCACCGCTCGACACGTGCTGGACGAACAGCAGACCGCACAGCGCCGAGGTCGGCGAGGCGGGGTCGCTGTTCTCCACGTACCACTGACACTGGTTGCGCAGCAGGTTGGTGAACGTGGTCTCGTCCATCTGCTGCCAGGGCGCGAAGGCCGTGCTGATCAGTACCTCGCGCGGCGGCTGCGGGAGTTGCGCGGCCGGGCGGCTGCCCGTCGCCCCGCGGCTGCGGAACCAGAACTTCGTGATGACGCCGAAATTACCGCCGCCCCCTCCGGAACACGCCCACCAGAGGTCCTTGAGGTCGCCGGTGTCCTCCCGCGAGGCGATCACCGTGCGGACCTTGTTCGGACGGTCGGCGACCACGATCTCCACGGCCTCGATGAGATCGCAGACGTTGCCGAACTGCCGGGACAGCAGGCCGTGGCCGCCGCCGGTGGCATGGCCGCCGATACCGACCGCGGGGCAGACCCCGCCGGGCAGGGTCACGCCCCAGCCGCGGAAAAGCGTTTCGTAGATGTGCCCGAGCTGCGCACCGCTCTCGATGGCGAAGGCCTTGCGGCGCGGGTCGTAGGAGATGTCATTCATCATCGACAGGTCGACGATGACTTCGACGTCCTTGTTGTAGGTGAAGTCGGCGTACGAATGCCCACCACTGCGGATGGAGAGCCGCTTTCCGGTGCTGACCGCCGCCTGGACCGCCTGTGACACATGTTCGGATTTTCCGGCCATGCGTACGGACTCAGGCGCGGCGGACCATCGGCGATTGAATCCGGAAACAAGTTCCGGATAGCGACGGTCGTCCGGACCGATGGACACCGGACCGAATTCCGGCGCTTCCGCCGAAACGTCTTCTCGTTCGACCGGCATGGTGATAGATCCCCCCGTAGTTCACTTTCCCCTGTGATCGGGCACGGGCGGCGCACGGCGCCCCGAACCCCGTGTCGCGTGCGAACGGCACGCATCCTTCCATACGCCCAGAGGCTTTCCAAGCAGTCGCGACGAATGGTTCACCGCGTTCCACTTCCCGCGATCCGGGTCGTTCTCGAGCGTTATTCGATCCCGTCCGTGAACGATGACCGGGCGGCCAAGCGGCGGCATGGAGAGGAGACAAGTCATGCGAAACATCGAACGGACGTTGTTCGCTGACGGGAAGGCAAGCGGAGTGACCCGTTTCGTCGACCTCAGTGTGGCCACCCGCGACACCGACAGTGAAGCCACGCCGGTGACGGTGGAGGTGCTCGGCCACGAGGAGGCGGCGACCGTCCTCGGACTCGCGCCGGAAGACTTCCCGGACGGGATGGCCATTTCCAATGAAACCGTCACGCTCACCACGCACACCGGCACCCATATGGACGCCCCCTTGCACTACGGCCCGCTCAGCGGCGGGCTTCCGGCGAAAAGCATCGACCAGGTGCCGCTCGACTGGTGCTTCGGCCCCGGCGTCCGCCTCGACCTGCGGGAGGTGCCCGCCGGCAAGGGCATCACGGTCGACCATCTCCGCGGCGCACTGGCGGAAGCACGGCACGAGCTGCGCGCCGGCGACATCGTTCTGCTGTGGACCGGAGCCGACGCGCTCTGGGGATCGGCGAAGTACCTCACCGAATACCCCGGTCTGACCGGTGAGGGCACGGCTTTCCTGGTGGAGCACGGAGTGCGGGTCATCGGAATCGACGCATGGGGCCTGGACCGGCCGATGCGGTCGATGATCGAGGACTACCGCCGCACCGGCGACCGGGGGTACCTGTGGCCCGCGCACCTCTACGGCCGCACCCGGGAATACCTCCAGCTCGAGAAGCTCGCCCAGCTGGCAGAGCTCCCCTCGGCGACGGGATTCACCGTGGCCTGCTTCCCCGTGTCGGTGGCCGGGGCGGGCGCCGGGTGGACGCGGGTCGTCGGCCTCGTCGGCTGACATGGACGGACCACGGCACGAGAGGGATGAAGGGCAGGGGCAAAAGGTGAGTGCATGGGAAGACGACAGCGCGTCGAGCACATCGGCCGCGTTGAACCTCGTCCGGGACAACGTCCTGGAGCTGCTCAAGGGATTCGACAGCCCGCCGAAGCGGTTACGGGTCCAGGCCGGCGGGGTGACGCTGGAGGCCGAGTGGCCACAGGGCCCGCCGGCCGTGAACGGCGCCGTTCCCCAGCCGGTCGCGGCGCCCGCCGGGCCGGCGGAGGCCACCGCACCGGCGCGGAGCGACGACGGCCCGCACGAGGTGCGCGCACCCTCGGTGGGGACCTTCTACAGCGCCCCGAAGCCGGGGGCCGAGCCGTTCGTGAAGGCGGGCGACATGGTCGTGAAGGGCGCGCAGATCGCCATCGTCGAAGTGATGAAGCTGATGATCCCGGTCGAGGCGGACGTGACCGGGAAGGTGGCCCGGACGCTCAAGTCGGACGGCGATCCGGTCGAGTACGACGAGCCGCTGTTCCATATCGTCCCGCAGGGGACCTAGCGCGAACGGGCCGGGGAACGCGCGGTGCCGGGCCCGACCGATTCCGGTCGGGCCCGGCACCCGTCGAACCGGTCCGATCCGGTCCGACCCGGCTCACGCCGGACGGCTGTCAGCTCCGGCCGTGGACGACACTGCCCCTGGACAGCAGCTCATGTTGCAGCAGCTGCAGTTCAGGGGCAGGTTCGACGCCCAGCTCCGCGTCGAGGATGCGCCAGAGGTTCCGGTAGGCCTGAAGGGCCTCGGCCCGCCGCCCGCACTTGTCGAGCGCCTTGATCAGTTGTGCGTGCAGGCTTTCGTTGAGCGGGTTTTCGGCTACCAGCAGCCGCAGCTGCGGGATGATCTCCTGGTGCCGGCCGAGGCGCTGACTGGCCTCGATATGGAGATGAGTGGCGGCGAACCGGAGTTCGTTGATGTAGGTGAGGTGCGCCTCGAGGACGCTTCCGATCATCATGCCGACGAGGACGGGACCCCTCCAGAGCGCCCGCGCCTCGTCGAGACAGCCCATCGCCTCCTCCGGCCGGTCGCCGTCCAGCAACCGCCTCGCCCGCTGGACGAGTCGCTCGAAGACCGCGACGTCGATCGCGTCGTCGGGCACCTGGATGACGTACCCGGCAGGCCTGGTGACGAGCACGTGCTCCCCGCCGGGCATGCCCGCGAAGATCTTCCGTGCGTGGTAGATGTACGTCTGGAGAGTGGTGAGCGCGCTGCGTGGCGCGTTCTCTCCCCATAGTTCCTCGATCAAAGTGTCCACACTGACCGTTTCGCCGTTCTGAACCAGCAGCAGGCCGATGAGCTGACTGACCTTCGACCGGCTCAGGAAGAACGAACGGTCCTCGGTGACCACGATCTCGAATTGTCCGAGCAGCTTGAATTTCACCGTACTCCCCCGTAGTTGATCAGCGAACTCCGGCAAGAGAGTGATCCAGCATCGTTCGAAATTCATACATTTCGAAAGTGGATCAACGACGTTGTCGGATCCGCCAAGCGCTACAACCCCCGTCGCCGAGACCCATTCACCCCCAAGTGGGTACGGCGATGCGCTTTTGGTGCCACTCGCAAGATATCCGACGCGAACCCGCCCCGCCACATGTTTATCTGTGCGCCGCATCACACTGATCGAATTGCTGGGGATCGGCGAATCCCGCTGCTCCAATTGATGGTTGAGGAACTGCCCGAAAAATTTGCCCAAGCATTAAGGTCAGATTTTCGTATTCACACCACTCGACGGGGTGGTTTCGATCCGCGCGGGCTGATGTTGCCTCAGAGGTGATCTTGGCAGGGGCTGGCGGGGGGTGCCACCCCTCCCTTCGGGCAGGTACGACAGCCCGAAAGGTCAGTACACCTGCACCGGAATGATTGTCAGTCTGGGCCCCGGGACCTTTACTTGAGATCACAAAGGGGATGCACATGTCCGATCGTTCGGTGTCCGTCGTCATCGCGTACCACAGCGGCTACGGACATACGACCAGGATGGCCGAGGCGACGCGCGACGGCGCGGCGTCGGTCAAGGGTGCCGTCGTCCAGATGATCTCCGTCGAAGCGCTCACGGACGAGCAGTGGGCCGCGCTGGACTCAGCAGACGCGATCATCTTCGGTTCACCCACCTATATGGGCTCGGCCAGCCCGGCGTTCCACACCTTCGCGCACGACTCCAGCGGTCGGTGGTACGCACAGACGTGGAAGGACAAGGTCGCCGCGGGCTTCACCACATCGGGGTCGATGAGCGGCGACAAGGTCAACACGCTTCAGTACTTCACCGTCCTGGCGGCGCAGCACGGGATGCACTGGGTGAACCTCGACCTGCTGCCCGGTACCTCCGAGGACGAACTCAACCGACTCGGAGGCTGGTTGGGCGCGATGGGGCAGTGCGCCGGGGACGAAGGGCCGGAGTCCATGAAGAAGTCCGACCTGCTCACCGCGGCCCACCTCGGGCAGCGCGTCGCCCAGCACGCGCAACTGCTCCAGCTGGCCAGATCGGCGGCGTGACACGCCTACGGGGCACGCGGAAGCCCCCGAGCACGGGGGGCTCGGGGGCTTCCCTCTCCCACGGCAGCACGAACCACATGGGACCGGCCGCCAGGCCGGTCCCGTCAGGCGGCCAGGCCGTGGCACAGCGCTTCGACCTGGTCGGTCACCATGCGCTGTGAGACAGCCGCGTGGGCGAGGCCGATGGACGCGTGGAACGCTCCTTGGTAGTGCCTCAGTTCGGTCTTCACCCCCGCTTGGATCAGCCGGTGGGCGAAGGTGATGCCCTCGTCCCGGAGCGGGTCGAACTCGCACACTCCCACGAAGGCCGGCGGCAGCCCGGACAAGTCCTCGGCACGAGCGGGTGCGGCGTAGTGCGTGGCTTTGCCACCGCCGAGGTAGTGCTGCCAGCTCACCGCCAGATTGGCCCGGTCGAGCATGGGTGTGTCCACGAAGTTCCGGGCGGAGAGGGTGTCGAGCCGATCGTCCAGCTGGGGGAAGAGCAGGTACAGACAGCGCAGCGGCGGTCCCTTCCGGTCCCGGGCGAGCAGGGCGAGACCCGTGGCCAGCCCGCCGCCGGCGCTGAAGCCGCCCACGCCGATCCGGTCGGGGTCGATCCGCAACTGCCCGGCGTGGGCGACGGTCCATTCCAGGGCCGCGTAGCAGTCCTGGAGCCCGGCGGGGAAGGGGTGTTCCGGCGCAAGGCGGTAGTCCGGTGAGACCACCACCGCGCCCACCAGGTCCGCGATGCGGGTGGCGGCGGTCAGCGACGTGTCCAGGTCGCCCGTGACGAAGCCGCCCCAGTGCGGGAAGACCAGGGCCGGCAGCGGACCGGGCCGGTCCATGGGCCGGTAGAGCCGTACGGTCGTCTCCGGGCCGTCGGGCACGGGGATGCGCCGGTCCTCCACCAAGACCCGCGATATCGGCTCGTAGGCGGGCTGGCGGGCCATGACCTCCCGCATCGTGGCCCGCGCGGTCCTGGGCTCGGTGTAGTCGAGCGGTCTCATCCGGGGGACGAAGGGTTTCAGCTCGGGGTCGAAGTCATAGCTCACGGTCGCCCTCCGGAAAACCGTCGCCAGTTCAGGACGCGCTGCTCCTGTCGTCCGTCCGCGGTGCGCGCCGTACCGGAGAGAATGAGCAGATCACCCCTGAGGGTGAGTCCACGGACCTGCCGGGTGCCGACCATATGGCGGTGTGAGCTGACGGCGACCTCGTGGACGATCTGCCGCTCGGACAGCTGCCAGGTACCGGCGTATCCCATGAAGCGGGTGACCGGGCCGCCGCCCGGGGACGCCTCGTGACCGGCGCGCATCATGCTCACCGTCATATGGCGGTCGGCGCTGTAGATCAGCACTCCCTCGGGGTCGGGGCCCAGCGGGCCTTCGCTGACCCCGCCGTCCTCGTCGACGCCGACATAGGACTCGAGCTGCCACGCTCCTATCAGGTCGGCCGGAGAGACCGCGTCGCTCGCCGTGTTCGTCATGCGGACCCGACGGGCTTGCTCGACACCGTGAACCGGCGCATCCGGAAGCCCGCGCCCTGGCCGAACAGGCGGTTGGACGCGAGGCTCGCGTCGTCGAGGAATCGCTGCGGGGTGGGCTCGCCCGTCGTCGGGTCGTAGTAGTACTTCGGCGTGGTGGTCAGCCGTACGAGACCGGAGCCGGCCCGGCCGGGCAGCCCTCCGTCGAGGAAGTTGAACAGGCCCATCCCGCAGGCCAGCTGGCGCGGCGCCACCTGCTCCTCGACACCGCCGTGGTCGACCACCAGGTGGTCGCGCGACGTCAGCCGATAGCCGATCCGGTCGAGGCGGAAGACCTCCCGACCGTCCAGGAACCAGGTGACGACGCCGCGGGAGCCGTCGTAGGAGATCTTGAGGTGGTGCTCGTCGTAGGGGGTGCGGCGGGCGACCGGGACGGTGTGGAGGAAGGAGGCGTAGTCGCCCAGCTGGGCACGGGCGTTCGGCAGCCGTTCGTAGTAGACGTAGACGGCCTCGTTGGTGAGGGAGAACTCGAAGGCGACGTCGGACTCGGGGTCCTGGAGAGCCAGACAGGCCGAGGCCAGCCTGGGGTCGGCGCCCGGGTCGGGCACGCCCGCTCCGAAGGGATGGGCCGCTACGCCGTACGCCGTGCCCGACATCCGGGCCTCGCAGGACAGTTCGTGCCCCGGGCCGGTGTCGAAGCCGAGGACTCCGCCGGACGACTGCTTGTTCGCGTAGACCAGCCACTTGACGTGGTCGAGGGTGCCCGGCAGCCCGCTGGGGTCGCTCTGCCCCAGGGACATGGTGAACGCGGGCTCGCCGGTCTTCGGGTTCGTCCCGGCGGCGACGACCCGCAGCCCCTGCCGGGACGTGCTGGCCACGCCGTCGTGGCCCACCTCGGTGCCGAACGGCAGGAACGCGTAGCGCGCGTCGGGCCCCTCGGTGCTGAAGCCGTCCGAGAAGTCGTCGTCCCAGACGATGTGATTGCCGGTCATATATTGCCCCTTCCTGGAAATGCGAACCTGTTGTTCGAACCGATTTTCAGAGTTTTCCCGACAGCAGGTCGTCGACCAGCGAGGTGGAATGCTCCGCTGTCCGGAACCGCGGATGGGAGAGCACCTCGGCGAGAAACGTCCGAGTCGTCTTGATACCCGGTCCGGACACCTCGAATTCATCGAGCGCGCGGAGCATCCGGGCGATTGCCTCCTCGCGCCGGGGCGCCCAGACGACGAGTTTGGCCAGCAGCGAGTCGTAGTGGGGCGGGATCACATCACCCTGCCGGACATGGGTGTCGACCCGCACGAACGGCCCGCCCGGCACCACGAGGCGCTCGACGGGCCCCGGGGCGGGCACGAAGCCCGCGGCCGGGTCCTCGGCGTTGATACGGCATTCGATGGCCACACCGCGAAGCCCGATGTCCGCCTGGGACAGTTCGAGTTCGTTCCCGGCGGCGACCTTCAGCTGTTGCTGTACGAGGTCGACACCGGTGACCATTTCCGTGACGGGGTGTTCGACCTGGATCCGGCAGTTCACCTCCATGAAGTAAAAACTGCCGTCCGGTGCGAGAAGGAATTCGAAGGTGCCCACGCCGGTATAGCCGACGGCGAGCGCACCCTCGACGGCCGAGCGGCCCATCCGCTCCGCCAGCCCCTCCGGCAGGGCGGGAGCCGGGGTCTCCTCGACGAGTTTCTGGTGGCGCCGCTGAACGGTGCAGTCCCGCTCACCGAGATGGACGGCATTGCCGTGGCCGTCGCAGAGCACCTGGACTTCCACGTGCCGCGCCTTCGGCAGGTACTTCTCCACATAGACCCGCCCGTCGCCGAACAGCATCTGGGCCGTGGACTGCGTTCGGCGGTACTCGTCGGCGAAGCGGTCCGCGTCGTCCACCACGGTCATGCCGCGGCCGCCGCCGCCTGCCGCCGCCTTGACGATGACAGGGAAGCCGATCCGCCGGGCGAGATCCTCCGCGGCGTGCGGATCGAGGGCTTCCACGCTGCCCGGCAGCAAGGGCAGGCCCGCCCCTCGCATCAGGGCGCGGGCCGAGGTCTTGTCCCCGAGCCGGGCCATGACCGACGCCGGCGGGCCGATCAGGGTGATGCCCTGGGCCAGGCACGCGTCGGCGAAGTCCGGGGACTCCGAAAGAAAGCCGTAACCGGGGTGGATCGCGTCCGCGCCGCTCTGCGCTGCCGCCTCCAGCACGGCCGCCGCGTTCAGATAGCTCTTCGCCGGGGCCGCCGGGCCGATGCGGATCGCCTCGTCGGCGAGACGGACGACGGCCGAGTCCCGGTCGGGGGTGGAGTAGACGGCGACCGAACGGACGTCGAGCTCCCGGCAGGCACGGGCCACCCGCACCGCGATCTCGCCCCGGTTGGCGATCAGTACCTTCTTGAACATCGCACGTTCCATGTCAGGCGAGCCTGCCGTCGTTGATCTGGAGCAGCTCCGCCTCGACCGTGATCGCCGAGCCGAACTGCCGGAACCGGGCCCGCCTGCCCACGCGCAGCGCGGCTTCCCCGAGCCCGGCCAGCTCGTGCAGCTCACTGCTCAGGGCGGCGCGCAGCCGCTCGGCCGCCGCCCACGGCGCGGCGCCCGTGCCCCCGTCCGGCTCGGGCAGCACGGCGTCCACCACGCCGAGGCGAAGGAGCTCCCGGGCGTTCAGCCGGAGGGCCCGCGCCGCGGTGGGCGCGGCCGAGGGGTCCTTCCAGACGATCGCGGCGCACCCCTCGGGGCTGATCACCGAATAGATGCTGTCGGAGTACATGAGCACCCGGTTGGCCACGGCCAGCGCCAGAGCGCCGCCGCTGCCACCCTCGCCGATGATCACGCTCACGACCGGCACGGACAGGGTGGCCATCAGCCGGAGGTTCTCCGCGATGGCCACCGACTGGCCCTGTTCCTCCGCGTCGGCGCCCGGGTGGGCGCCGGGGGTGTCGACGAGGGTGACGACGGGCAGCCCGAGCTTGTCGGCGAGGCGCATCAGCCGGGCGGCCTTGCGGTATCCGGCCGGCGAGGCCATGCCGTAATTGCGCCGGGCGAGCTCGGCGGCGGTGTGCCCCTTCTGGTGGGCGAGGACCATCACCGGTATGGCGTCGATCCAGGCGGTGCCGCCGATGAGGGCCGGGCATTCGCCGGACGCCCGGTCGCCGTGGAGTTCCTGGAAATCGTCGAAGGCGAGCCCGAGGTAGTCGAGCGCGGTGGGACGGTCGAGGGCCCGGGCCTTGCCCACCTGGTCCCAGGGATCGGCTTCCGGCAGCCTGTTCGGGTCGGTGACCACCGGTGCGGACGGCCGCGCGGTGCTGGCGTACCGCCCGCAGACCTTGGCCCCGCCGATCCGCAGCAGCTTGCCCAGCTCGGCACGGAGCGAGGACCGCTCCACGATCATGTCGACGAATCCGCGCTCGAGGAGGAACTCCGCGGTCTGGAAGTCCTCCGGCAGCCGCTGACGAATGGTCTGCTCGATCACGCGCCGCCCGGCGAAGCCGAGGCGGGCGCGTGGCTCGGCGATGATGACGTCGCCCAGGGTGGCGAAGGAGGCCGCGACACCGCCGAAGGTGGGGTCCGTGATCACGGAGACCGACAGGATGCCGGCCTTGTCCAGCTCGCCGAGTGCCGCGCTGGTCTTGGCCATCTGCATCAGGGACAGCACGCCCTCCTGCATCCGGGCGCCGCCCGAGGCGGTCACCATGATCAGGGGGACGCGCTCCTCCTGCGCGGTCTCGATCGCGAGCGTGATCAGCTCGCCGACCGCGGTGCCCAGGCTGCCGCCGAGGAACCGGAAGTCCATCACGGCGACGATCGCGGGATTGCCCTCGATGGTCGTCCTGACGCAGAGCACCGCCTCCCGCATCCCGGTGCGCTCCTGGGCGCGGGAGAGCCGGTCGGTGTAGGCGACCGTGTCCACGAAGTCGAGCGGATCGGAATTGCTCACGGTGAAGGGCAGCGGTTCGAAGCGGCCGTCGTCGGCGAGCTGGGCCAGGCGTTGGCGGGCGGTCACCGGGAGGTGCAGGCCGCACTCCGGGCAGACGTGGAGGTTGCGTATCAGCCGCTTGCCGTAGACCGGCACCCGGCAGCCGTGGCACAGCACCCACTCGACCTCGGCGGCCTCTTCGATCGTCTCAGTCATCCTTGGTCTCCTGATAACCGTCTGGTGCACGGGGGTGTCGGGGTGCGGGACCCGGTCAGATCTCGATCACTTGATGGGCGTAGGCGGTCGCGGCGGACTCGACCTGCAGCCCCTGGTGCCCGGCGATCGAGTTGGCGTCGCGCCAGAAGCGCTGGACGGGGTTGCTCGTGGCCTGGCCGGTGGTGCCCACGCTGCGGAACAGCCGGTTGACGACGCCGACCAGGATGTCGGTGGCCATCGCGCAGTCCCGCCAGCTCCGCATGGTGTCCAGGGGCGTGATGCCGGGGCCGGAGTCCGCCGTCGCCGCCGCGCGCTCGAGGAGCATTTCGGCGGCGTCGATCTCGGTGGCGCTGCGGGTCAGGATCACGTCGTAGGACGTGCGGTGGAAGGTCGGCATCCCGGCCAGGGCGGGCTTGGGCTGCTGCGCGGCGGCCCGGATCTTCGGGGTGACGTAGCCGGCCCAAGCCTTGAGGGCCCCCTTGGCGGCGCCCAGCGCGGGCGTCGCGAACATCATCGTGGTGGCCTGCATCGGTATCGCGTGGCACGGCGCGTCCGAGGCCGGCGCCCGGCCGGTGAACAGGTCGTCCCGGCTGACCGTGCGGGCCGCGGGGACCACGACGTCCTCGACGATCACCGTGTTGCTGCCGGTGGCGGCCATGCCCACGTTCTCCCAGGTGTCGACGGTCCGCCAGGCCGTGCGCGGCACGGCGAACATCCTGGGCTCCGGCCGGCCGTCCCGGTCGGTCATCGCGGCCAGCAGGGCCCAGTCCGCGTAGTCGATCGCGCTGACGAACGGCCAGGTCCCGGTGAGGCGGTAGCCGCCGGGGACGGGCTCGGCCCTGCCGATCGGTGTCAGGGCCGCCACCAGGAAGGCGTCCGGGCCGTCGGCCCAGACCTCCCGGTGTCCCTCGGCGGGCAGGTGCGCGGCCATCCGGGACACGTGTGCGGCCAGGGACGCGCACCAGGCGGTGGCGGTGCACCCCTCCCCGACGGCGCTCACCGCGCGGTTCAGCTCCAGGAAGGTGCCGACGCTCCCCCCGCGGTCGGCCGGCACGAAGTGACGGGGGAAGCCCGCGGCGACGACGGACTTGACCACATCGGGATCGAGCCGACGGTTGGCCTCCGCGGCGGCCGCGCTCCGGGCCGCGGCCTCCGCGACCTCGCGCGCCGCCGACGACAGCGTGGTTGACGTCAGGTCCATCCTGATTCGCTCCTCGGCTCGGGTGAATCGGCTCGTGGAACCCGGCCACCGCTGGACGGGCCGACCACTACCGCCAAAGCTCGTCGCCCCGGTTCGGAGATCGCTCGATCCTCGCTTGAGCCCGCGCACAACTCCCCCGCCGCTCCCCCGGTTTCCCGACGGGCGCACGGTGATCGACGAGGCCGTACGACCGCGGTTCGAGCGACGCTCGAGTAACCCCACGGACGCTGACGATCGTCTTCGTTGCGGCGCGCGGCAGCAGGTTGTGCGCTTTACGTTTCCGCACTTCTCTCCCGCGCTGATGTCGTGCGCTTCTGGCGAAAGGGGCAACACCATGATCGGCTCAGCAGGTGTGACGGCAATAGGCGGTACGCGATGACGCGTCGAGTAGTGATCACCGGAATCGGTGTGCGGACGCCGGGGGGAAATGGGGTCAAGGCCTTCTGGGAGCTGTTGACTTCCGGGCAGTCCGCCACCCGCCGCATCTCCCATTTCGATCCGTCGCCCTACCGCTCCCAGGTCGCCGCGGAGGCCGATTTCGACCCGGTGCACGAGGGGCTCTCCCCGCTGGAGATCCGCCGGATGGACCGCGCGTCGCAATTCGCCGTCACCTGTGCACGGGACGCGATTTCCGACAGCGGCCTGGAATTCGAGGAATTCGACCCGGGCCGGGTCGGGGTCAGTCTGGGCAGCGCGGTGGCCGCCGCGACCAGTCTCGAACAGGAATATCTCGTCCTGTCCGACAGCGGCCGGAACTGGCTCGTCGACCACACCAGCCTGTCGCCGCACATGTTCGACTACCTGGTACCGAGCGTGATGGCGGCGGAGGTGGCCTGGACCGTCGCGGCGGAGGGGCCGGTGGCCATGGTCTCCAACGGGTGCACCTCGGGAATCGACTCGGTGGGGCACGCCTGCCAGTTGATCCGTGAGGGCTCCTCGGACGTGATGCTGGCCGGCGCGTCGGACACCCCTGTCACCCCGATCGTCGTCGCCTGCTTCGACGCCATCAAGGCGACGAGCACACGCAACGACGATCCCGAGCACGCCTCGCGGCCGTTCGACGGATCCCGTAACGGATTCGTCCTCGCCGAGGGCGCCGCGATGTTCGTGCTCGAGGAATACGAGCACGCGAAGCGGCGGGACGCGCACATCTACGCGGAGATCTCGGGCTACGCCACGCGGTGCAACGCCTACCACATGACGGGGCTGAAGCCCGACGGCCGCGAGATGGCCGAAGCCATCCGGGTGGCGCTGGGCGAGGCCCGGATCGACGGCACCGAGATCGATTACATCAACGCGCACGGCTCGGGCACCAAGCAGAACGACCGCCACGAGACCGCCGCGTACAAGCGCAGCCTCGGTGGACACGCCTATCGGGTGCCCATCAGCTCCATCAAGTCGATGGTCGGGCATTCCCTCGGCGCGATCGGGTCGATCGAGATCGCCGCCTGCGCGTTGGCGATCGAGAACGGGGTCATCCCGCCGACGGCCAATCTGCGGCAGGCCGACCCGGAATGCGACCTCGACTACGTCCCGCTGACGGCCCGGGAGAAGCGGCTGCGCAGCGTCCTCACGGTCGGCAGCGGCTTCGGCGGATTCCAGAGCGCGATGATCCTGCGCGACGCCGGGGGTGCGGCGGCATGACGGAGAAGGTCTACGTCACCGGCATCGGTCTGCTCGCCCCGAACGGTGTGGGCCTCGAGCGGTACTGGGAGGCCGCCCTCGAAGGGCGTACGGGGATCGGCACCCTCACCCGTTTCGACGTCTCGGGCTATCCGATCCGGCTGGCCGGGCAGATCGACGACTTCGATGCCGCCGGTCACCTGCCCAGCAGGCTCCTGCCGCAGACCGACGCGTCCACACGGTTCGCCCTGGTGGCGGCGGACTGGGCGCTGGCCGACGCCAAGATCGAGCAGGGCGCCTTCGCCGACTACGAGATGGGCGTGGTGACCTCCAACGCCTCGGGTGGCTTCGAGTTCACCCACCGGGAGTTCAAGAAGCTCTGGTCGCAGGGGCCGGGTTCGGTCAGCGTCTATGAGTCCTTCGCCTGGTTCTACGCCGTGAACACCGGCCAGATCTCCATTCGCCACCAGCTGCGGGGGCCGAGCAGCGCGCTGGTCGCCGAGCAGGCGGGCGGTCTGGACGCCCTCGGGCACGCGCGCCGGACCGTGCTGCGCGGGACGCCCATGGTGGTCACCGGCGGCGTCGACTCGGCACTCGACCCCTGGGGTTGGGTGGCGCAGATCTCCAGCGGGCGGCTGAGCCCGGCGACCGACCCGCACCGCGCCTATCTGCCCTTCGACGCGGACGCGTGCGGTTACGTGCCCGGCGAGGGCGGCGCCCTCCTCGTCCTGGAGTCCGCCGGGGCGGCTCGCTCCCGGGCCGCCCAGCACGTCTACGGCGAGATCGCCGGGTACGCGACCACCTTCGACCCGCCGGCGGGCTCGTCGCGGCCGCCCGGGCTGCGCAGGGCCGCGGAGCTGGCCCTCGCCGACGCCGGGCTCGCCCCGGCGGAGATCGACGTGGTGTTCGCCGACGCTTCCGGGGTGCGGGAGCTGGACCGCGCCGAGGCGGCGGCGATCAGCGGGCTGTTCGGGCCGGGGGCCGTGCCGGTCACCGCGCCCAAGGCACTGACCGGCCGGCTCTACTCCGGGGGCGGGCCGGTGGACGTGGCGGGCGCTCTGCTGTCCATCCGGGACGGCGTCATCCCGCCGTCCGGCGGCACGACGGACGTGCCCGGGGAGTACGGGATCGACCTGGTGCGCGGTGCGCCGCGACCGTGCCGGGTGCGCTCGGCGCTGGTGCTGGCCCGGGGCAAGTGGGGGTTCAACTCCGCGATCGTCGTCCGTGCGGTGCCCGCCGAGCCCGCTCCCCCTTCCGTGAACACATCACCTTCGAGGAGTTGACCATGAGCAAGATGACCATCGACGACCTCCGTCGCGTGCTGATCGAATGCGCGGGCGAGACGGACGACGGCAGCCTCTCCGGCGACATCCAGGACCAGGACTTCGCGTCGCTCGGCTATGACTCGCTGGCGCTCATGGAGACCGCCGCGCGCATCACCGCGGAGTTCGGGGTGCAGATCCCGGACGAGCGAATCGCCGAGCTGCGCACGCCGCGCGAGGTGCTCGACCTCGTCAACGACGCGCTCGCCCAGCCGAGTTGACCGGGCGGGCATCAGATGGCCGACGACTTCAAGGAAGTGATGGCCCGGTTTCCGACCGGGGTAGCCATCGCCACGACCTGTGACGAGGACGGCGATCCTCATGGGCTGACGGTCAGCTCGTTCTGCTCGGTGTCCCTGGAACCGCCGCTGGTGCTGATCTGTGTGGCCAAGTCCGCCAAGTGCTTTCCGGTGTTCGCGCGGACCGGCGAGTTCGCGGTCAGCATGCTGCGCGAGCGCCATGTGGAGCTGGCGCTGAGGTTCGCGAACAGCAAGGCCAGGAAGTTCGGTGACGGTGGGTTCGTCCGGACCTCCCGAGGGGGCGTGGTCGTCGACAACGCCCTGGCGACGGTCGAATGCAAGGTGGACCGGCGGCACGACGCCGGCGACCACGTCATTCTCGTCGGCGAGGTCGTCGACCAACTGCTCTCCGACGCCGGAGGCCCCGCGGTCTATTTCAATCGGAAGTTCGCAGCGCTCAGCTCGGCGCAATGAATCCGGAAGGTGGTTGTTGTCCATGGGGTTCAGCCCCCCGGTCCGGCCGGTCGCCGTCGACGAGGAAACGCTGCGCGGTCATCTGGCGGACGCGGAGATTCCCGCGCTGCTGATGACGATCGCCCATCTGACGGGTGACGTGTCGGTGCTGCGCGAGGACCTCCGGGCGCCGGGCTGGCTGTTCGCGCCGCAGGGCGGGCTGACCGCCGAGCAGCAGGCCGAGGTCCGCGAGAGCGCGCTGGAGGTGCTTCTCCGGCCGGGCGGCGAGGTGCCGGAGGCGCTCCCGGAGCCGCCGGGCCGCGACCTGCTGCACGCGATCACGACCTGGGCCATGGGCTCGGACACCGAGGACCTGCTGCCGCTGCTGGCCGAGGAGCTCGTGGGCCCCGGCGACGACCCGAAGGCGCCCGGCTGGACCAGGGCCGGGCTGAGTCCCGGCAGCGATTTCCAGGTCGCCGTCATCGGGGCCGGATTCAGCGGCCTGCTGGCCGCCTACCGCCTCGCCCAGGCCGGCGTCCCCTTCGTCGTCTACGAGAAGAACCCCGACGTGGGGGGCACCTGGTTCGAGAACACCTACCCGGGCTGCCGGACCGATGTGGCCAGCCATCTCTACAACTACTCCTTCGCCCCGAAATACGACTGGCCCGATCACTTCTGCGGCCAGGACGTCGTCCTGGAATACCTCCGGGCGTTCGCGAAGGACTCCGGCGTCGGCGACCGGATCCGCTTCGGCATCGAGGTCTCCGCCATGCGGTGGGACGACGAGCGGTCCCTCTGGCACCTGACGCTGGACGGACCGGCCGGCGAGCGGACCGTCGTCCACCACGCCGTCATCAGCGCCGTCGGACAATTGAACCGGCCCCGGCTGCCGGACATACCCGGCCGGGACTCCTTCGCCGGCCGGGCGTTCCACTCCGCCGCCTGGGACCACGGGACCGACCTGTCCGGCAAGCGCGTCGCCGTCATCGGCACCGGCGCCAGCGCCTACCAGATCATCCCGGAGATCGCCGGGACCGCGTCCGAGGTCGTCGTCCTCCAGCGCAACCCACCGTGGCTCCGACCCACCCCGCACTACCACCGATCGGTGCCGGACAGCGCCCGCTGGCTGTTCGAGCACGTGCCCTACTACGCCCAGTGGTACCGGTTCTGGCTGTTCGCACCCGGCCTGCGGGGCATCCTCGAAGGGTGGGTCGTCGACCACGACCACCCGCCCACCGAGCGGGCCGTGTCGGCGCTCAACGACCGGCTGCGCGCCACCCTGCTCCAGGCGATGGAGGCTCAGCTGACCGACGCCCCGGAGCTGCGCGAGCTGGTGATCCCGGCGTACCCGGTCGGCGCGAAGCGGGTCCTGCGGGACGACGGTCGCTGGCTCGCCACCCTCAAACGGGACGACGTCCGGGTGGTGACCGCCCCGATCGAGCGGATGACCCCCTCCGGGCTCCGGGCCGGCGGCGAGGAGTTCGACGTGGACGTGATCGTCTACGCCACCGGTTTCGAGGCCTCCCGCTTCCTCACCCCGATGAGGGTGACCGGCCGCGGCGGCGTCGACCTCCACGACGGCTGGAACGGCGCGCCCCGGGCGTACCTCGGGATCACGGTCCCGGAGTTCCCCAATCTGTTCTGCATGTACGGACCGAACACCAATCTCGTGGGCCAGGGCGGCAGCATCGTCTACTTCTCCGAGTGCGCGGCCACGTACATACTCGATGCGATCCGGCTCCTGCTGGCGAGCGGCAGCCGCTCCCTGTCCGTCCGCGCGGAGGTGCACGACGCCTACAACGCCTGGGTGGACGCGGGCAACCGCGACCGTGCGTGGGGCTGGTCGAAGGTGGGCGGTTGGTACAACGAGGGCGGCCGTTCGGCCACCAACTGGCCTTATACGGCTGGTGATTACTGGCGGCTGACCCACGCCGTCGACCCCACCGAGTACGAGCTGCAGTGAATCGCTCCACAAGCCGCTTCCGAGCAAGCGAGGGTGACGAGAGATGAACGAAGCCAGCGGACCACTGACGGCGGCCGCACGGGACATCGCCCGGATCGCCGCCGGCCTCGCCGACGGCATGGACGGTGACCGTCAGCTCAGTGCGGACGTGATCAAGGCCATGATCGATGCGGGGTTCATGCGGCACTTCGTGCCGGCGGAGTTCGGCGGGCGGGCCGGTACGTTCCGGGAGTTGCTGGGCGCCGTGACGGCCATCGGCGAGCAGTGTGCGGCGTCCGCGTGGTGTGCCTCGCTGTTCGCGAGCACGCCCCGGCTCGTGTCGTTCTTCCCGCCGGAGGGCCGCCGGGAGGTGTGGGCCGACGGGCCGGACGCCGGTGTCGTCTGCTCGGTTCTTCCCTTCGGCGAAGCCGTCGCCGAGAAGGACGGCCTACGGGTGTCCGGGCGGTGGCCGTACATCAGCGCCATCGAGTTCGCCGACTGGGTGATCGTGTGCCCGAAGGTGCTCGGCGACGGTGAGCCGGAGCTGCGGCTGGTCGTCGTCCCCCGGGCGGAGTGCCAGGTCGAGGACACCTGGTTCAGCGTGGGGATGCGGGCGACCGGCAGCAATACCGTCGTGCTCGACGACGTCTTCGTCCCGGCCCACCGGGTCGGGGACCGGACGGCGGTGTTCGCCGGCCGTCCGGCGGATCCGGGCGCCGAGCCCCCGGCCGCCCCGCTGGCTCCGCTGGCCGCCGTGAACGGCCTGACGTTCGTGGTCCCCGCCCTCGGTGCGGCCCGTGGCGCGCTGGCCCTGTTGTCCGACTACCTCGGGAAGAAGATCCGTGACACGCCCGCGCTGCCGGGGGTGCCGGGCGTGGCGGGCAATCTGGCGACCTACGAGACCGTGCTGGCGCGCTCCGCCGCCGAGATAGACGCCGTGCAGCTGTTGCTGGAGCGGATCGCGGACCTGGCCGACCGCCAGGAGGAGTTCACTCCCGTGGAGGTCGCCAGGAACGCGCGGGACAGCGCGTTCGCCATCGAGGTGCTGGTCACCGCGGTGAATCGGATCTTCCGCACCGCGGGGACGAACGGGCAGGCGGCCGACGGCCCCTTGCAGCGGCTCTGGCGTGACGTCAATTCCATGGCCACCCATCAGGCACTCCAATTCGAGCCGACGGCCCGGAACTACACGCGGTCACTGTTCGCCAGGGCCTGATCCGGCACCTGACCGCCACCGAACCCGCATCAGAGCACCACCGGAACGCGAAGGAGCACACCGTGACCCGACCCCAGCCCTCCCCGGACCGCATCATGCAGATCGGCCTGGGCTTCGAAGCGTCGAAGACGCTACTGAGCGCCGTCGAGGTGGGCGTCTTCACCGAGCTGGCCAAGAGCCCGGCGGACGCCCCGGCCCTGCGCGACCGGCTGGGCCTGCACCCGCGCGCGGCGGGTGACTTCTTCGACACGCTGGTGGCGTTGGGCTTCCTCCGGCGGATCGACGGTGTCTACCACAACGCGGAGGACACGGACGCCTTCCTGGACCGGGCCAAGCCGTCCTACGCGCACGTCGGCGGCATGCTGGAGATGGCGAACGCGCGGCTGTTCGGCATCTGGAACCATCTGACCGACACCTTGCGCACGGGTGAGTCGCAGGACGAGTCGAAGTCCAGCGAATTGGACACCTACGACGCGCTCTACTCCGATCCCCTTCGCCTCAAGCAGTTCCTCGCGTCGATGACCAGCATCAGTCACACGGCCAATCTCAAGATCGCCGAGCAGGTGCCGTGGCAGGACTACCGGACCCTGGCCGACATGGGCACCGCCCAGGGCGACCTGGCGGTGCAGGTCCTGCTGGCGAATCCGCATCTGACCGGGGTCGGCTTCGACCTGCCGGCGGCCGCGCCGGTGTTCGACGAGTACGTCGAGGAGAACGGCCTGCGGGACCGGCTGCGGTTCGTGGGGGGCGACTTCTTCGCCGAGGAGCTGCCGTCGGCCGATGTCATCACCTTCGGCCACATCCTGCACAACTGGGACCTGGAGAAGAAGAAGCTCCTCCTGGAGAAGGCGTGGCACGCGCTGCCCAAGGGCGGTGCCGTGATCGTCTATGACGCGCTCATCGACGACGACCGGTCCGAGAACGCGTTCGCCCTGCTGATGAGCCTGACCATGCGGGCGGTGACCGACGGCGGTTTCGGTTACACCGCGGCCGAGTGCGTGGACTGGATGACCGAAGCCGGATTCACCCGCACCCGCACGGAGCACCTCGCCGGGCCCGACTCGATCGTGGTGGGAATCAAGGAGTGACGTGAGGCGAGGCCGCGACCTCGCCGATGGCCGCCTCCCCCAGGTGTACACGGCCCGGCGCCTGGACACGTACCCCCTGCACACCCCCCTGCACACGCGCAGACCTTCCGACAGAGGAGCACCGGATGTCCGATTCCCTGAAGGCGAACAAGGACCTCGTCTCCGAGTACATCGAGGCGTTCTACAACGACAAGGACTTCGACCGCGCGAAGTCGCTGCTCACCGAGGATTTCGCCAACCACCATCCCGGGGTCGGCGTGGGACGGAACCGGACGGTCGAGAGCTTCCGGGAGCAGGCCGCCCGGCCGTTCCCGGCGTTCTCGCTGACGGTCCGGCGCATGATCGCCGAGGGTGAGTTCGTCTGGACCCACAGCGTGGCCAGGATCGCCCCGGACGCGCCGCCGGCGGTCGTGGTCGACATCTGGCGCGTCGAGGACGGCAAGCTGGCCGAGCACTGGGATGTGGGGCAGGCCGTTCCCGAGGGCACCACCCTGGACGAGATGGTGTCGGACGCCCGATGACGGCCAGGATGCGAGCGATCACCCAACGGTCCTTCGGCGGACCGGAGGTGCTGGAGCTGACCGAGGTGGACCGTCCGCGTCCGTCGCTGAACGAGGTGCTCGTCCGGGTCCACGCGGCCGGGGTGAATCCGATCGACGCGCATGTGCGCTCCGGTGCCGTCCCCTTTCTGGGTCCGCCGCCGTTCACCCTCGGCTGGGACGTCTCCGGCGTGGTGGAGGAGGTGGCTCCGGGGGTCACCCGCTTCGCCGTCGGCGACGAGGTCTACGGCATGCCGCTCATTCCGCGCGCGGCGAGCGGGTACGCCGAATACCTCACGGCACCCTCCCGGCAGTTGGCCCGTAAGCCGGCCGCCCTCGACCACCCCGCGGCGGCCGGGCTGCCGCTGGCCGGGCTGACCGCCTGGCAGGCGCTGGTGGACGCGGCGGCGGTCGGGAGCGGTCAGCGGGTCCTGATCCACGCCGGCGGTGGCGGTGTGGGTCATCTGGCGATCCAGATCGCCAAGGCCCGGGGGGCCGAGGTCGTGACGACCGCGAGCGCGGCCAAGCACGACTTCGTCCGCCGGCTGGGGGCCGACGAGGTCGTCGACTATCGCGCGGTGGACTTCGCGGCCGTGGTCGGCAAGGTGGACGTCGTGCTCGACGGTGTGGGCGGTGACACCGCGATACGTTCGTTGGACGTGCTCAGGCCGGGCGGTTCCTTGGTCACGATCGTCGACATGCGCGATACCGGGCTCGCCGGCCGGGCGGCGGAGCGCGGTCTGCGGGTCGTCGGGGTGACCGCCGAGCCGGATCAGGTGGGGCTGGCGGCGCTCGCGGAGCTGGTCGACGCGGGCCGGCTACGGCCCCGGATCGACCGGATACTGCCGCTCGCCGAGGCCGTCGAGGCGCATCGGCTGATCGACTCGGGCTCCACCACGGGCAAGGTCGTCCTCACCATGTGAGACCGGGCGCGAGGAGGACCTGACGGACCACGCCGCCGGGTCCTCCCCCGTCCGTCCGCCGGGCGCTCTAGGTCACCAGTGACAGCGCGGTGGGGAATCCCGAGGCGCGGGCGAGCGCCGCCGCTTCGCCCCGGGAATTGACGCCGAGTTTCTTGAGGATCTTGGCCACATGGAATTTGACGGTGTGTTCGCTGATCTGGAGCTGCTGCGCGATCGCCCGGTTGCGGTGGCCGTGGACCAGCCGCTCGAGGACGTCCAGCTCACGGGGGTTGAGGCCGCCCAAGGGATCGCTGTGCGGGCGGTCGGGTGCGGTCAGCGGCAGCCGGGCGGTCACGATCGTGCCCCATTCCGGGACGGCGTCGACGTGCAGGGCGCCGTTGAGCGCCGCGACCCGGTCGGTGAGCCGGTGCACGGCGAGCGCCTCGGCGGCGAGTGTCCCCGGACCGTCGTCCCGGATGGTCGTCCGGAGTTCGGTGTCCTCGACCTGCCAGCTCACCCGGATCCGGCTGACCCCGCCCTGTTCGAGCATGGTCAGTACGGTGCCACGTGCCGTGGTGAGCGCGGCCCGGGCGATGTCCGCGGGCAACAGACGCTGCCGGCAGTCGGGCGGGGAGAACTCCAGCTCCACATTGCTGTACCGGGAGAGCAGACCCAGCATGTCGGACAGCCGCCCGAAGGCACCGCCGACCGTCTCCTCGGGCGGCAGCTCCTCGTCCTCACCGGTCGCCCGCAGCTCGACCAGGGCCGAGACCGCGATGTCGGTGGCGGTCCGGCGAGCGGCCTCGGCGTCGAGGGTGCGGGTGCGCAGGACGCCGAGCAGAGTGGTGAGCGTGGTGGCGTGGGCGTCGGTCAGATTGGCGACGACCCGGGCCCGCTCGCTGTTGGCGATCCAGGGGCCGGCCATGTCGACCGGCACCGCCTGGGGCATCAGGTCGATCACCCGTACGGTCGCGAGGTCCCACAGTTGCTGGATCACCGCGAGCACCCGCGGTTCGGGGGCGCTGCCGTCGGCCGGCAGCACCGCCAGCATGGCCCCCGCCGAGCCGGGTGGTGCGGAGGCCACGGCCAGCACCGGGCGGAGCGAGCCCGCGAGGCGTGCCTCGCCGAACCATGGTTTGCCGACGTCGACGTGCGTGGCGAGGGCCGCCAGCTCGGTGGAGGTGACGTCCTGCGTCAGCTCGGCGTCACCGTGATTCCACGTCGCCGACTTGGGACAGTCGCCGGTGAGCATGACCAGGGCGTGGTGCTGTATGAGGTCGGTCATGGCCTCCGACAGCGTGGACAGAATCTCCTTGAGGGGCGCCCGCATCAATGCTTTCGCCACAGCCAGCGTGCGCTGCGGGTCCCCCCAGTCCGCATACACCATATGTCGATGGTAGTGGACACCCCACCTCCGCCTACCGGCCTTCCGGCTAGTCCTGGCTAGCCGGAAGACTAGGCAGAGGCGTTCAGGACAATGTGTGGACACCTCGCCCCGGACGGCCGCGACTTCAGTAAACGTTCACTTCGATGACGCTAATCTGCCTCCTGCCCGGTGGATGATCCGCATCGACTGGCTCCCTCGGAAACCCGTAGAGCCCGCCTGACCCCATCTGCACCGGTCGGGCCATGATCATTTTTGGGATGGCGCTGACTCCATGACCTGGTTCGAATCTCTCATCCTCGGGCTCGTCCAGGGCTTGACGGAATTCCTGCCGATTTCGTCCAGCGCCCACCTGCGGCTGACCGCCGCGTTCGCGGACTGGCAGGATCCCGGAGCCGCATTCACCGCGATCACACAGATCGGCACCGAGACCGCCGTCATCATTTATTTCCGCAAGGACATCGCACGCATCGTCTCCGCCTGGTTCCGATCGCTGTTCGACCGCCGGATGCGTCATGACCACGACGCCAAGATGGGCTGGCTCGTGATCGTCGGCTCGATCCCCATCGGAGTGCTGGGCCTGCTGCTCAAGGACGCCATCGAGGGCCCGTTCCGCGATCTGCGGCTGATCGCCACCACGCTCGTCGTCATGGGCATCGTGCTGGGCTTCGCCGACCGGCTCGCGGCACGCGACGAGCAGGGCGGGCGCCACCGGGCCGTCAAGGAGCGCAAGAGCCTGGAGCAGCTCAATACCCGCGACGGGCTCATCTTCGGGGCCTGCCAGGCGATGGCGCTGATCCCGGGTGTCTCACGGTCCGGAGCGACGATCAGTGGCGGGTTGTTCATCGGCTACACCCGGGAGTCCGCCGCCCGCTATTCGTTCCTGTTGGCCATCCCCGCCGTCCTCGCGTCGGGCCTCTTCGAACTGAAGGACGCGGGTGAGGGGCACACGGCGTGGGGGCCGACGATTTTCGCCACGGTCATCGCCTTCGTGGTCGGCTACGCCGTCATCGCGTGGTTCATGCGGTTTATTTCGTCCAAGAGCTTCATGCCCTTCGTGATCTACCGCGTCCTGCTCGGTCTGCTGCTGTTCGCGCTGGTGGGGGCGGATGTGCTGAGCCCGCACGCGGGCGAGAACGCGGGCTGAGCCGGACAGTCCGCCCGTGTGCGGGACGGCGGAGGGCCGACGTCCACGGAACCGCGGCCGCGATACCGGCTCCTTTGTCAGCGGCCTCCCTTAACCTGTTGCCATGTCAACTACCGCTGCTCCCCCGCACCCGGACGCCACTGCCTTGAACGCCGCGATACGGGCGTTCCTGTCGGCGCGGCGCGGCCGGGCGCTGTCGGGATCCGAGCGGTCCGAGTACGAAGCACTACGGGCGCGGTGGGTGGCGGCCGTGCGGGCGGGGTTCGAGACGGCGGCGTGACGGGCCGCGGGCAGGGCCTGGAGGGGGCTCGTCAGGAGGAGGGGGCAAAGGAGCGCAGGACCTCGGCGGCGCGTCGTAGTCGGTCGTCGTGCTCCCGCCGCGCGGCGGTGAGTTCCTTCGCACGCTCCTTGATGAGCCGGTTCTGGTAAGCGGATTCCACCGCGCTCCACACACCGATGAGACGCGTCTTCTCCTTGCAGGCGACGTCCGCGCGGGCCGTGGCGATTTCCCGGGCGGAGGCGCGGGGTCCGGCCGCCATCGACCGAGGGGCGGCCAGCGGGTCGGTGTAGGAGAACCCGTCGCCCTTCATGCAGTCCGACCATTTCCGCAGCACGATGCGCACGCGCGCGTCATTCTTCGACTGTTCGAACGAGTCCATGTTCAGCTGCCGTACGACGAGAGCATCGGCCGGAAAGGAATCCGTGCCGGTGATCCTCTCTGCGGCCGCCGCGTTGCAGCCCTGGGGCGGGCTGCCGCCCGGCCCCGGCTTTCCGTCGGGTGTGCCCGACAGCGCCCGTTGCTGGCGCGCGGTGACCGGCGGGGGCGTCGGCGGCGTCGTACGCTCCGCCAAGTGGTAGCCGTAGCGGGCCGCTTGTTCGGGGGTGCTGATTCCGTACCGCCGCTCGTGCCGCGGCGGCTCGGCGGCGACCGCCGGTGCGGGTGGCAGCGGCACTCCCGCCCGCTTCATGCATGCCGCGACGAGCAGGTCCAGCGCCGACCGGAGCTTCTCGTGGTCCTCCCGCGAGAGGAAGTGGCCGTCCAGGGGCAGCGGGCCCGGCCGGGCACCGGCCGACGGGGTGGTGTGCACCGTCGGGGGTGCCGACGGCTCCGCGGCCGGTGCGTCCTCCTCGCCGCCCGTGGTGCAGGACGCCGTGATCAGGCAGGCGCCGCACGCGAGCAGCGCGATCGGGAGCCGGGACCTGCCGACGCGGCGGCGAGTCGGACGCGTCATGCGCTCTTGCCTCCCGGTGGGCTTCAGTTCACCAGGAACGAGGCATTGTCATTCTTGGTCTTCACCAGATTGATCGCGCTGCACGCCGGCACCGTGTCGTACGGGCCGCTCCATCCGCTGTTGACGAACACCTTCACATCGCCGTGGCACTGGCCGGGGAACTGATAGGTGGCGGAGGCGGCATTGTTCTTCACCGGCACGCCTTGTCCCGCGCCGGGGGTGAGGAATCTGCCCGCGTCCTTCAGGTTGGGAAATCCCTGGAACCCCGTGCTGAGGTCCCAGCCGGCCACCGAGCCCTGCTGGTTGGAGTTGTACCAGAGGCAGAATGCCCGGGCCCCGAGGCAATGGGGGTCCGGCGGTGCCGCCGCCTGGGCCGTGGGGGCGAGCGCGAGGGTCGCGGCACCCGTCAACGAGGCCGCGATGAGGGCATGCTTCAGTCGCATCGAACCACCTGCCATTCTGGGCGGACGTCGGGGCATTCACGTCCGGGCGAAAAGGGGGCACGTACGTTGCGTGCGCCTGGGCGTGACCTCGGAAAGGAAAAGCCCGGCTTTCGAGCAGGGCGAACCTAGCCCACCCGCAAAGAGCGTGTCCATGGCATCCATCCGGAATGGCGGGGTATGCCCGTACGAAGGTCCCGCGTATCGCCCCAAACCGCCCCGCGGGAGAGGGCCGGTGACCTGATTCCCTCCTACTCCGCCTTCTCGCGCGCCCATGCCCGCAGCGCCGCGCGGTCGTCGAACCGGCCGGCGTTACGGTCCAGATTGCCCGCCGAGCTGTACTGGTGGAACGTCCACGGGTGCTTGACGGCCGGGCGACCGGCCGGATGATCGGGGTCCGCGATCCACAGCCCGTCGCCCGCTTCGCTGGTCGTGTCGCGGTTGAGCCAGTAGTCGCGGTTGCAGTAGAGCACCACTTGATGGCCGGGCGCCTTGGCGCGCACATGGTTCAGCCAGCGGTCCTTGTCCTTGCAGGGGACCTTCGGTTCTTCCCAGTCGAGGGCCAGGACGTCCCCCGGCTGCAATTTAATCTTGCCGAGGAAGTAGTCCCCCTGCGCGGACATGGACCCGGCCGTGACGTAGTGGTAGTAGCCGACCACGAGTCCCGCCGCCCGGGCCCGGTCGCGCTGGGCCACCCATTTCGGGTTGGTGTAGGAGACACCTTCGGTGACCTTGACGAAGACGAAGTCGTATCCGTCCACCGGGTACTTCTCGCTCTGGTAACTGCTGACATCGATGCCGTGAATCATGCCGGCCTCCTCCGCATTCCGGACAGCACGACAAGGGAGCGTCAGCAGTATCGATCCGGACCGGCGCATTGGCGAGAGCTCCGACATCCGGTGGGGATACTCATACGAAACGTTCGCCCTGCCCGCGGGGAGAAAGCCGCTAAGCCTTTACAGTCGGCCGGGGTCCGTATGCGGCAGCGCCCACGGCGAGCGTGCGCGGGCGGTGCCGGCCGGCCGCCGTGCGCAGCGCCAGGTCCGCCAGCGCCTCGGGGGCGCCGCGCTGTCCCCGGACACCGGGGAAGGCGTTGATGTCGACGATCAGCGGCGCTCCCGCCACGTCGAGGAGGTCGACCCCGTACACGTCGAGCGCGAAGACCTCGCCGACGCGCCGCACCACGTCGAGCCAGTCCGCGGGCAGGTCGCGCACCGGCAGCGGGCGGGTCCGCGCGGCCGCGGGCGCGGCCAGTTCCGACCGGCGGAACTCGGCGAACACCGCGTCCCCGATCACCCAGAGTTTGTGGTCCCAGCCGTCGTTCGGGGTGAACTGCTGGACGACCACCGGCTCGTCGCGCCACTCGGCGGCCAGCGACCGCAGCCGTGCGGTGTCGTCGACGCGGGCCACCAGGTCGTGGCGCCGGCTGTGGCGGCTCTTGACCACCACGGGAACGGTCAGGGACGCGTCCGTCTCCATCAGGTGCCCGAGGCGGGGCGCGGTGGTCGTGGCGACGAAGGGCAACCCGGCACTCAGGGCCAGGTCTGCCATGGCCGTCCGGTCCTGGCACAGCTCGGTCGCCGCGGCCGAGTTCAGGACCGGTGCCCCGTTCGCCTCCAGATGGCGGGCGAGGGCCAGGGCCCGGGGCGTCCGGGTCTTCATCAGATAGACGTCGGCGAGCGCGGACGGGTCCACCGAGCGGGCGGCCGGGCCGCTGCCCGCGCCGGGGTCCAGGGTCTCGACCCGGTGGCGGGGCGTCAGTAGCTCGGTGGTCGCGGCCAGCAGCGGGTGATCCGGAGCGGGCGTCAGCAGACAGACCCTCATGCGGTGCCGCCGACCGGGGCGGAGGCCGATGCCGACTCGGCCGGAAGGTTCGGGAGGTCCAGGGCGGACGGGGCGTACGGGGAGGAAGCGAAGGAAGAGGTGTACGGACCGGATGCCGTCCCGGGCGCCTGTGTACCGGCGTGGGCCAGTCGCAGGACGGCCCACGCCACCCGGGCCACCGCGTCCGGCACCTGACGGAAGCTCGGGAAGTCGTTGACGTCCACGACCACCGGGCCGTCCGGACCGAGGACGACGTCCAGCCCGTACAGGTCGAGGCCGAAAGCCGCCCCGACCTCGGCGGCGATCGCCGCCACCTCGGCGGTCAGCGGCACCTGGCGCTCACGGCCCGGCCGGTCGGGGTGCAGCGGGGAGCAGCGTTCGGTCGCGAAGAACTCGCCGTCGACGCAGTACACCTTGAGGTCCACGCCCGCGTTGGGCACGTACGGCTGGGCTATCAGCATGCCCTCACCGGCGCCCTCCCGTCCGGAGGCCACCAGTTCCCCCGGGGTCGGCACCAGCCGGACCGCCCGCCCCGAGCTGCCGTCGGCGGGCTTGACCACCAGTGGGTACTCGGCCGCGGGTATCTCCGCGAACTCCTCCGGCCGGGCGGCCGCGTAGGTCACCGGGACGGGCAGTCCGTGGCGTTCGGCGATGACCGCGGCCAGCGCCTTGTCGCGCACCCCGCGGATCGCGCGGGCGTCGTTCACCGTGGTCAGACCGATGGTGGCGGCCGCTTCCAGCAGCGTCAGCCCCGGTCCGCCGGACACCGTTTTGAGCACCCAGGCGTCGTGGTCGCCCGCGCGTACCGTCTCGGAGAGTCTCAGCAGCGAGCTGCCGGGGCGCACCACATCCACCCGGTGACCCCAGGCAGTCAGTTGGCGGATCACGTTCACCGGCATGCCGTCGTGCCGGTACTGCTCCTCCACCAGGAAGCAGAGTCTCATTGGTGCATCCTCGAATCCCGGACGTCCGCCGATCCCGTCCGGCAGAACTGTGACCGGCTCAGGATGTCATGGGCGTTCGGACAAGAGCTTCCGGGCTGTCGGTATTGCGCCGGGGCCGCGCACCGCGCCCACCGGCCGTCCCGTCGGGCGCTCGGCACCGCTTCCACCACACACCGATTAACTTGACAACATCAATCATTGGTATTTACATGTATTATTACTTGAAACCCTAAAGCTTTCGACCGGCAAGGAAACCGAGGACACCATGCGACCCCACGAGTCCGAGCAGCCCGCCGACGCCGTCGCCCGGCTGCGCGCGTTCTTCCGCACCGGCGGCACCAAGCCCCTGGCCTGGCGCACCGGGCAGCTGCGCGCGCTGCGCGCCATGCTCACCGAGCGGGGCGAGGACTTCGCCGAGGCTCTCCGCGCGGACCTGGGCAAGAGCCGGGCCGAGGCGTACCGCACCGAGATCGACTTCACCGTGCGCGAGATCGACCACACCCTGGAGCACCTGGAGGACTGGCTGCGCCCCGAGCCCGCCGCCGTGCCGGCCCGCCTGGGTGCGGACGCCTCGGCGTGGACGGTCCTCGACCCGCTGGGCGTCGTCCTCGTCATCGCCCCCTGGAACTATCCGGCGCAGCTGCTGCTGGCTCCCGTCGTCGGGGCGCTCGCCGCGGGCGACTGCGTGGTGGCCAAGCCCAGCGAGCTGGCCCCCGCCACCTCGGCGGCCCTCGCCCGGTATCTGCCCGAGTACCTCGACGCACGGGCGGTGGCCGTGGTGGAGGGCGGCGTTCCGGAGACCACGGCCCTGCTGGAGCAGCGTTTCGACCACATCTTCTACACCGGCAACGGCGTCGTGGGACGGATCGTCATGACGGCCGCGGCCCGGCACCTCACCCCGGTCACGCTGGAGCTCGGCGGCAAGTCACCGGTCTTCGTCGACCGGGGTACGGACGTGCGGACGGTGGCGGCCCGGCTCGCGGCGGGCAAGTTCCTCAACGCCGGCCAGACCTGTGTGGCGCCCGACTACGTGCTGACCGACCCGGAGACCGCCCGCGCCCTGGAGCCCGCCCTGGCCGAGGCGGTCGGTGCCCTGTACGGAAGCGACCCCGCCGCGTCCGGCGAGTACGGCCGGATCGTGAACACCCGGCACTTCGACCGGCTGACCGCGCTCCTGGACTCCGGGCGGCTCGTCGTCGGAGGCGGGCACGACCGGGCGGCGAAGTACATCGCGCCGACCGTGCTGGCCGGCGTCGACCCCGGCTCCCCCGTCATGCGGGAGGAGATCTTCGGGCCGATCCTGCCGATCGTCGAGGTGCCGGGGCTCGACGAGGCGATCGACTTCGTCAACGAGCGGGACAAGCCGCTGGCCCTGTACGCGTTCACCGAGTCGGACGCCACCCGGCGGCGGCTGGCGGAGGAGACCTCCTCGGGGGGCCTCGGGTTCGGGCTGCCGCTGGCGCACCTCACCGTCCCGGAGCTGCCGTTCGGCGGGGTCGGCGAGAGCGGCATGGGCCGTTACCACGGCCGCTATTCGATCGAGACGTTCAGCCACCGCAAGGCCGTGCTCGACAAGCCGCTGGCGGCCTGACCGCTCGGGCCGGGTGCCCGGTCCGGAGCCGACGCCGCGTCAGGCCCCGGACCGGCCCGGGGCGGATCCCCCGCCGTCGCGCGGGGCGCGGAACGCCTCCAGCAGCCGCTCGGCGGCCAGGCTCGCCGGCAGCGTGCCCTCGCGCACCCGCTGTTCGAGGCCGGGGCCCGTGCGGCGCACCTCGGGATGGTCGCGCAACTCGGCGAGGAGCTGTTCACGGACCATGGTCCAGGTCCAGTCGACCTGCTGCTCCCGGCGTCTGGCGGCCAGTTCGCCCGTGGCCTCGAGGACTCGTCGGTGCTGTTCCAGCCGCTCCCACAAGGTGTCGAGGCCGGTGCCCTCCCGTGCGCTGCACGTCAGCACGGGCGGGTTCCAGGCCGCGTCGGGCGCTTGGAGCAGGCGCAGCGCACCGGCCAGTTCGCGGGCGGCGGACTTGGCGTCGCGTTCGTGCGGGCCGTCGGCCTTGTTGACGGCGACGATGTCGGCCAGCTCCAGGACGCCCTTCTTGATGCCCTGGAGCTGATCGCCCGTGCGGGCGAGGGTGAGCAGCAGGAAGGTGTCGACCATGTTGGCGACGGCGGTCTCCGACTGGCCGACGCCGACGGTCTCGACCAGCACGACGTCGTAGCCCGCCGCCTCCATCACGACCATCGTCTCGCGGGTGGCCTTGGCCACGCCGCCGAGGGTGCCAGCCGTGGGTGAGGGCCGGACGAACGCCGCGGGGTCGACGGCGAGCCGCTCCATGCGGGTCTTGTCGCCGAGGATGCTGCCGCCCGTGCGGCTGGAGGAGGGGTCGACGGCCAGCACCGCGACCCGGTGGCCGAGGCCGGTGAGCAGGGTGCCGAGGGCGTCGATGAAGGTGGACTTGCCCACGCCGGGCACGCCGGTGATGCCGATCCGGCGTGCCGTGCCCGCGTGCGGCAGCAGCTCGGTGAGCATCCGCTGGGCGGCCTCCCGGTGATCGGCCCGTACCGATTCGACCAGGGTGATGGCGCGGGCGACGGTCGCCCGCTTGCCGTCCAGCACGCCCTTGACGTAGGCGTCGACATCGATCGCCCGGCGCGGGACGGCCTTACGGGGAACCGTCTCGCGGGGATCGGCCTCGCGGGGATCACTCTCGGGAGAAAAGGGAGCCATCAGCGATCCGGGCTCACAGCTCGTGGCCGAGGACCCCGGCGAGGGTCTTCAGCAGGTCGTGGGCCGCGTCCGGGATGACCGTTCCGGGCGGGAAGACCGCCGCGGCGCCCATCTCCCGCAGTGTCGGGATGTCCTGCGGCGGGATGACCCCGCCCACGACGATCATGATGTCCTCCCGGCCCTCCTCCGCCAGGCACTCGCGCAGCGCGGGCACGAGCGTGAGGTGGCCGGCGGCGAGCGAGGAGACGCCGACGATGTGCACATCGGCCTCCACCGCCTGCCGGGCGACCTCCTCCGGCGTCTGGAAGAGCGGGCCGACGTCGACATCGAAGCCGAGGTCGGCGAAGGCGGTGGCGATCACCTTCTGGCCGCGGTCGTGGCCGTCCTGGCCCATCTTGGCGACCAGGATGCGGGGGCGGCGGCCGTCCTCCCGCTCGAACGCCTCCACCACGGCGCGGGTGCGCTCCACCCCGGACGAGGGTCCGGCTTCGTCGCGGTACACACCGGAGATCGTACGGATCTGGCCGGCGTGCCGTCCGTACACCTTCTCCAAAGCGTCGGAGATCTCGCCGACGGTCGCCTTGGCGCGGGCGGCGTTCACGGCGAGCGCGAGGAGGTTGCCCTCCAGGCCGCCGCCCTCCTGGTGGCCGGCGCCGGCCGCGGCGGTGAGCGCGCGCAGCGCGTCCTGGCAGGCCTGCTCGTCGCGCTCGGCGCGCAGTCGCCGCAGCTTGTCGATCTGCTGGGCGCGCACGGAGGAGTTGTCGACCTTGAGGACGTCGATCTGCTCGTCGCTGTCGACGCGGTACTTGTTGACGCCGATCACCGGCTGGCGCCCGGAGTCGATGCGGGCCTGGGTGCGGGCCGCGGCCTCCTCGACGCGCAGCTTGGGGATGCCCGCGTCGATGGCCTGGGCCATGCCGCCGGCCGCCTCGACCTCCTGGATGTGCTGCCAGGCGCGGCGGGCGAGGTCGTGGGTGAGCCGCTCGACGTAGGCGCTGCCGCCCCAGGGGTCGATCACCCGGCAGGTCCCGGACTCCTGCTGGAGGAGGAGCTGGGTGTTGCGGGCGATGCGGGCGGAGAAGTCGGTGGGCAGGGCGAGGGCCTCGTCGAGGGCGTTGGTGTGCAGCGACTGGGTGTGTCCCTGGGTCGCCGCCATGGCCTCGACGCAGGTGCGCGCCACGTTGTTGAAGACGTCCTGCGCGGTGAGCGACCAGCCGGAGGTCTGCGAATGGGTGCGCAGCGACAGCGACTTGGTGTTCTGCGGCTCGAACTGCTTGACGAGTCTGGCCCACAGCAGCCGGGCCGCCCGCAGCTTGGCGATCTCCATGAAGAAGTTCATGCCGATCGCCCAGAAGAACGACAGCCGGGGCGCGAAGGCGTCCACGTCCAGTCCGGCGCCGAGCCCGGCGCGCAGGTACTCCACACCGTCGGCGAGGGTGTAGGCCAGCTCCAGGTCGGCCGTGGCTCCGGCTTCCTGGATGTGGTAGCCGGAGATGGAGATGGAGTTGTAGCGCGGCATCTTCTGCGAGGTGTACGCGAAGATGTCCGAGATGATCCGCATCGAGGGCCGGGGCGGATAGATGTAGGTGTTGCGGACCATGAACTCCTTGAGGATGTCGTTCTGGATGGTCCCGGCCAGCTTCTCGGGCGGTACGCCCTGCTCCTCGGCGGCGACGATGTAGAGGGCGAGGACGGGCAGTACGGCCCCGTTCATCGTCATCGACACGCTCATCTTGTCCAGCGGGATGCCGTCGAAGAGCTGCCGCATGTCGTAGATGGAGTCGATGGCGACGCCGGCCATGCCCACGTCGCCGGTGACGCGCGGGTGGTCGCTGTCGTAGCCGCGGTGGGTCGGCAGGTCGAAGGCGACGGAGAGACCCTTCTGGCCGGCCGCCAGGTTGCGGCGGTAGAAGGCGTTGGACTCCTCGGCCGTGGAGAATCCGGCGTACTGCCGGATGGTCCAGGGCTGATTGACGTACATCGTCGGGTAGGGGCCGCGCAGGTAGGGCGCGACGCCCGGGTAGGTGGCGAGGAAGTCCAGCCCGTCGAGGTCCTCGGCGGTGTAGAGCGGCTTGACGCCGATGCCCTCGGGGGTCTCCCAGACGAGGTCCTCGGCGCTCTTGCCGGTGCTCTCCTTCAGGGCCGCCCGCCACTGGCCGGGGTCGGCCGGGCCGTCGGCCCCGGTGTGCGGAGGGCCCAGCTCGATGTCGGTGAAGTCCGGGACCCCGCCCGTCCGGCCGGGGCTTCCCGGCGCTCCCGTGCTGCCCTGCATCACGCCACTCCCATACGGTCGAGGACGGAGGTCAGGACGGCGACCGCGTCGCCGCCCGCGACGACGAACTCGTCGACTCCGGCCCGTAGATATGCTTCCCGCCGCTCGCCCGGCGCTCCCGCGAGATACAGCCATCGCGCTCCCGCCGCCTTGAGGGCGGTCGCGACGTCCTCGGCCCGCTCCGCGTACAGCTTGTCGCTGGAGCACAGGCAGGCCACGGTGGCTCCGCTGTCGGCGAAGGCCTTGGCGGCGGTGTCCGCGTCGACGCCGAGGGGGCCGCCACCGGGCACGGCCTCGATGCCGCCGGCCTGGAACAGGTTGGCGGCGAAGGTCGCGCGGCCGGTGTGGGCCGCGGCGGGGCCCAGATTGGCCAGAAACACCCGCGGCCGGGCCCCGGTCCGTGCCAGGTGCGCGTCGGAGCGGGCCCGCAGCGCCTCGAACGCCTCGTCGCGGCGGACCCTCGGCAGGCCGCCCGAGGCCGGCGCGGCGGCCGGTGCCTCGCGCCGCACCGGCTCCTCGGCCAGGTTCGGGAACTCGCTGACGCCCGTGATCGGTTCCTTCCGGGTCGCGAGCCGCGCGGACCGCTGCTGCCAGGTGTCCGCCAGCCGCTCCCCCACGAGCCCGGAGCCGAGCGCCGCGGCGTGACCGCCGGCGCGCTCGATCTCCTGGAACCAGGCCCAGGCCGCGTGGGCGAGCTCGTCGGTCAGCCGCTCCACGTACCAGGAGCCGCCGGCCGGGTCGATGACCCGGGCCAGGTGGGACTCCTCCAGCAGGATGGAGGAGGTGTTGCGGGCGATCCGGCGGGCGAAGGCGTCCGGCAGGCCGAGGGCGTCGTCGAAGGGCAGTACGGTCACGGAGTCGGCGCCGCCCACTCCGGCGCCCAGCGCGGCGACGGTGGTGCGCAGCATGTTCACCCACGGGTCGCGACGGGTCATCATGACCGAGGAGGTGACGGCGTGTTGGCGCTGTGCTGCCGCGCCCGGGGTCGCGCCGCACACCTCGGCGACCCTGGCCCACAGCCGGCGCGCGGCGCGCAGCTTGGCGATGGTCAGGAACTGGTCGGCGGTGGCCGCGTAGCGGAACTCCAGCTGCGCGCAGGCCGCTTCGGTGCCCAGCCCCGCCGCGGTGAGCGCTCGGAGGTAGGCGACGCCGGTGGCGAGGGAGCAGCCGAGTTCCTGGGCGGCCGATCCGCCGGCCTCGTGGTAGGGCAGCGCGTCGACGGTCAGGGCCCGGAGGCCGGGGTAGTCGCGGGCGCACAGCGCGGCGAGCTCGGCGGCGGCCGCCAGGGGCTCGGCCGGGTCGCCGTCGGTGCCCGTACGGGCCAGGGTGCCCAGTGGGTCCGCGCCGAGGTTGCCCATCGCCGCGTGCGGCGCGACCCCGCGCTCGTCGTAGAGGCGCAGCAGCTCGCGGGCGGCGGCCCCGGTCTCGGTGCCCGCGTCGAGTACGACGGGTGCGAGGTCCAGGTAGACGCCCTCCAAGGCGGCCGCGAGGCCGTCCGTGGGCAGGCCCGCCGCGCCGACGGTCAGCCAGAGGGAGGTGACGCCGTTCTCGAGGTCGGCGAGTACGGCGTCGTTCGCGCGCCGGGGGTCCGGGAGGGCGTGGCGCTGGCGGACGTCCCACCCCGCGACGGCGGTGCCCGCCACGCGTCCGCCCCGGACGAACGGCGGGAAGCCGGGATAGCCGGGCCCGGCGGGGCCCGTACCGGCCGCTTCGGCGTCCTCGGCGGTATAGAGCGGGCGGGTGGTGAGCCCGTCCTGGAGTGCGGTGTTCAGCGCGTCCTCGGCCGCCGAGCCCGTGGCATCCGCCGTGCCCGCTTTGCGTAGTACGCCCTCGACAAGGCGCTGCCACTGCTCACGGGTCGCGTCCGGGAACTCGGCGGCCAGGGAGAAGCCGTCATCAGGCTGGACCGTCATGGGGGGAAGGCTAGGGCGCGGACGCGTCCCGTAGCAGGGGCAACCGCTGTGACCTTGGCCTCTTCCGGGTCCGACGGCGCCCGCCGCCGTTCGGCGCCCCCTGCTTCGGCGTGGTCTTCGAACGCCGTTCGTCAGTCCGCTTCCTGGCGTTCGTGCCGTTCGGGCACGACGAATTCGCACCATACGGATTTGCCGGTGCCGCGCGATTCCACGCCCCAGACGTCGGCCAGCCGGTCCACCAGCAGCAGGCCCCGGCCCGAGACCCCCGACTCGCCCGGTTCCCGGCGGCGCGGCAGCGTACTGGACTTGTCCTCCACCTCGAGCCGCAGCCGGCGTTCGGGGCCGCTGAGCATACGGATCGTCACCACCGCGGCCCCGTCGGTGTGCAGCAGGGCATTGGTCACCAACTCGTCGGCGACCAGCTCGATCTCGTCCGAGCGTTCCCGGGCGCCCCAGGCCCGTACCGCCGCCCGGATCATATGACGGGCCGCGGACAGCGCCTCGGGGTCGGCGGGGGCGATGTGCTGCTGGAGCCGGCCGCCGCCACGGGCGGCGACGCCCTCGCGGCGCAGCAGCAGGATGGCCATGTCGTCCTCGCCGACCCGTTCCTCGACCACGTCGCACAGCTTGTCGGCCAGGGCCTGGAGGTCGTAGGGGCCGTCGCGGACGATGCCGGCGAGGATCTGCATGCCGTCGTCGAGGTCGGCCCCGGGCTGCTCGACCAGGCCGTCGGTGAACAGCAGCAGGGTCTCCCCCGGGTCCAGCTCCACGGTCGTCACCGGGTAGTCGGTCCGGCCGAACTCGGCGGAGAGCCCGAGCGGCAGCCCGCCCGCGAGCGGCAGCCGCCGGCAGGTGCCGTCGGGGTGCCGCAGCAGGGGGTCTATATGGCCGGCGCGGACGAGTTGCAGCATGCCGGTGGAAGGGTCGGCCTCGACGTAGGAGCAGGTGGCGAAGCGGTCGGTGTCCAGCTCGTGCAGGAACGACGAGGCGCGGGCCATCACCGTCGCCGGGGCGTGCCCCTCGGTGGCGTAGGCCCGCAGGACGATCCGCAGCTGGCCCATGACGGCGGCGGCGTGGGTGTCGTGGCCCTGTACGTCCCCGATGACCGCTCCGACCCGGCCGCCGGGCAGCGGGATCACGTCGTACCAGTCGCCGCCGATGTCCCGGCCCATCCGGGCGGAGCGGTAGCGCACGGCGATCTGCGCGCCGGGGACGTCGGGGATGCGGCGCGGCAGCATGGACTGCTGAAGGCCCTCGGCGAGGTCGTGCTCCTGGTCGAAGAGCATCGCCCGGGCCAGGCTCTGCGCGAGGCTGCTGCCGAGGGCGATGAAGAGGTTGCGCTCCTGCCGGGTGAAGCCGCGGCCCTCGCGGTAGAGCAGGCCGAGGGCGCCGATGGGGCGGGCCTGGGCGATCAGCGGCAGGTAGGCGGCGGAGGAGATGCCGATGTCCTTGATGCGCTCCCAGAGCCAGGGGTAGGAGGTGGCGAACTCCTCGCGGGATTCGATGAAGCGCGGGGTCAGGGTGCGGATGACCTCGCTCATGGGGAAGTTGTCGTCGATCCGGGTGTAGCGCGTGCCGGGGATGTAGTGCTCCTCCGGGCCCTCGGCGACGAGATGGATCCGGCCGGAGTCGACGAGGCCGAGGACCAGGAGGTCGGCGCCGAGGTGTTCCACGGCCCGGGAGTCCTTGAAGAAGTCGATGACGTCCTCGACCGTTCTGGCGTGGGCGAGGGCGGCGGTGGTCGTCTCGACGACGGTGGTCTGGTGGCGGGGCTCCTCGGCTCCGTCGCGCGGCTCGGCGACGTGGCTGAGCTCCTCGGCGGCGTCGCGGACGACGCCGACGATGCGGCAGGGGCGCCCCTGCTCGTCGCGGAGGATCCGGCCCTGGGTGTAGGTCCAGTGCAGCGCACCGTCGTCGTCCCGCACGTGGTAGTACGCGCCGTAGGTCTCGCTGCCGTCCTTCATCGCCCTGGCCACCAGGGAGTCGAGCATGACGGCGTCGGACCGCGGCACGCGGCCGCCGATGTCGGTGATGTGGCCCTCGAACTCCTCCGTCGGCACATGGAGGATCTCCAGCGCCTCGGGGTCCAGGTGCAGCCGCCCGCTGTCGAGGTCCCAGTCGAAGGTGCCGATGCGGTTGAGGGCGAGGCTCAGCTCCGGGCGAGCGGGCCAGTCGTCCGGCTGCGCTCCGGCGGCAGGCGTCGCTCCCCGATCAACCATGGAGCCACTCTGCCATCTTTTGTCCGTTTCTTCGATGCGACTGCGCGGTCGGGTGGTACGGATACGCCATGGAGTGGTTCACGGAGTCCGGGTACTGGCTGAGCCGACTGGTGCTCCAGCGGGCCCTCGCCGCGGTCTACCTGGTGGCCTTCCTGGGTGCGGCCCTGCAGTTCCGCCCGCTCATCGGGGAGCGGGGCATGCTGCCGGTGCCGCGGTACCTGCGCGGGGTGCCCTTCCTACGGGCTCCCGGGGTCTTCCAGCTGCACTACTCGGACCGCTTCTTCGCCGTCTGGGCGTGGGCTGGTGTCCTGCTGTCGGGCGCGGTCGTGGCGGGGGCGGCGGACGCGGTGCCGCTGTGGGCGTCGATGGTGCTGTGGGCGGCCCTGTGGGTGATGTATCTGTCGATCGTCAACGTGGGCCAGACCTGGTACGCGTTCGGGTGGGAATCCCTGCTGCTGGAGGCGGGGTTCCTCGCCGTCTTCCTCGGCAACGCGCGCACCGACCCGCCCGTGCTGGTGCTGTGGCTGATGCGCTGGCTGCTCTTCCGCGTCGAGTTCGGCGCCGGGCTGATCAAGATGCGCGGGGACAGCTGCTGGCGGGACCTGACCTGTCTGTACTACCACCACGAGACCCAGCCGATGCCCGGCCCGCTGAGCTGGTTCTTCCACCGTCTGCCCCGGCCCCTGCACCGGGTCGAGGTGGCCGCCAACCACGTCGCCCAGCTGGTGGTGCCCGTCCTGCTCTTCACCCCGCAGCCCGTCGCGAGCTGCGCGGCGGGGCTGATCATCTGCACCCAGCTCTGGCTCGTCGCCTCCGGCAATTTCGCCTGGCTCAACTGGCTGACGATCGTCCTCGCCTTCGCCGCCGTCGACGGGGCGGCACTGGCGAAGCTGCTGTCGCTGCCCGCGCACACCCCCTTGCCCGCTCCCCCGCTCTGGTACGAGGTCCTCGTCGTCGCCGCGACGGCCCTCGTGGTCGTCATGAGCTGGTGGCCCGCGCGCAACATGCTCTCGCGGCACCAGCGGATGAATATGTCCTTCAACGCGTTTCACCTGGTCAACACCTACGGGGCGTTCGGCAGCATCAACCGCCTCCGTCATGAGGTGGTGGTGGAGGGCACCGACGCGGCGGGGCTCGGGCCCGGGACGGTGTGGAAGGAGTACGGCTTCAAGGGGAAGCCCGGCGACGTCCGCCGGACGCCGCGCCAGTTCGCCCCCTACCATCTACGGCTCGACTGGCTGATGTGGTTCGCCGGCATCTCGCCGAGTTACGCGCAGTCCTGGTTCGGCCCGTTCGTCGAAAGGCTGCTGGAGGGCGACCCGGCGACGCTGCGCCTGCTGCGGTACAACCCCTTTCCCGACGCCCCGCCCACCCATGTCCGGGCCCGGGTCTACCGCTACCGCTTCACCACCCGCCAGGAGCGGCGGGCCACCGGCGCCTGGTGGCACCGGACGCTGGAGCACGAGTTCCTGCCGCCGGTGGCCCTGCGGCCCCGCTGAGCCTCAGCTCGGGCCCGGTCCGCACAGCGCCAGCTCGGCGGGGGTGATCGTCGGCCCGGCCTGGGCGGCACGTCCGGGGCCGCGCAGCACACCGAGCACCACCTCCGGCCTGACCAGGTCGGTCATCGGTGCGGACAGCGTCATGACGTCCATCAGGTGCCGCAGCACCGTCGGGTTCCCCGTCGAGGTGCGCATCAGCCGCATGAAATAGCCCCGCAGCAGCCGGGCCGCGACCGGGGGCCGTGCCCCGACGGCACCGGGGTAGTTGATGTCCTCGCCCGTCGCCAGGTCCCAGGCGCGGCCCGCCACCCGGGCGGCCGACCGCTGGACGCTCCGGGCCAGTCCGGGGGCGTCCGGCTCCCGCTCCCCGAGGACGTCGCGCAGCGCGGCGGCGCTCTGGGCCGCCACGGACATGCCCTGCCCGTAGACGGGGTTGAACTGCGCGAGCGCGTCGCCCAGCACCACGAACCCCTCGGGCCAGACGGGCAGCCGCTCGAAATAGCGGCGGCGGTTGACGGTGCTGCGGGTGAGGTGCACCTCGGTGAGCGGCTCGGCGCCCGCGATCAGATCGGCGACGAGGGGGTGGCGCAGGCTGCGCAGGAACGGCTCGAAATCCTCGGCTTCGCGCGAGGGTTCGCCGCCGCGCGTCCCGGAGGCGGTGACCAGCCAGCGGCCGTTCTCGATCGGGACCAGTGTCGCGCCGCGGCCGGGCACGGGGACTCGCGCGTCGGACTGGACGGTCACGAGGGGGAAGTTCTCGCTGCCCGCCGGGGCCCGGAAGATCCGCGTCGCGTAGACCAGCCCGGCGTCGACGGTCTCCTCTCGGACGTCGGGCAGCCCCAGCTCCGCGAGCCGGCGGGCCGCCCGGGAACCACGGCCGCAGGCGTCGACGACCAGGTCGGCCTCGATCGTCCCGGCCCGGTCCGCGCCGGTGTCACGGACCCGTACCCCGGTGACCCGCCCGGCGCCGCCGGTCAGGGCCACCGCCTCGGTGCCCTCCCGAAGGGTGATCCCCGGGCGGGCCAGCACCTGCTCGCGTACGACCAGGTCCAGCAGGTCACGGGTGCAGGCCACCATGAACTGCATCTCGGGCCGACGGGGGAACCAGCCGTGCGGCCCCAGCACCACCAGATCCGTCGGCACCGCGATCCGCCGGGCGCCGGCGGCCACCCACCGGTCGGTCGTGCCGGGCAGCAGGGCCTCGACGGCCCGGGCGCCACCGGCCATCAGCAGATGGGCGTGGCGGGCCTGCGGCAGCCCCTTGCGCGACCGGGCCCCGGCCGGCATCCGGTCCCGGTCGACGACGACGACCTCGTCGACCCGGTCCGCGAGGACGGACGCGGCCAGCATCCCGGCCATCCCGCCACCGAGCACCACCGCCCGGCCGGTCCCGGTGCGTCGGGCGGTAGTGCCGCTGTGCGGATCGCTCATGGCTCGGCTCTCCTGACGGGCTGGGCGCAGGCGCGCGAGGGGCAGTGACGAGAGGTCACTGCCCATACGGCCCAAGCCTTGAACCCTTCCCGGGCGGGACGGCGTGCGCCCGGGCGGGGGGTGGCGCACGGTAGAGGGTGGGGCCCGGGTCCGGGACGAGGCGAGGCGGTGACGTGGTGGAACCGGTGGAGGCGCTGGACCGGATCGCGTTCCTGCTGGAGCGGACCGGGGCGCCGACGTACCGGGTGAAGGCGTTCCGTACGGCCGCCGAGGTGATCTCCGCGCTGCCCGCCGAGGAGGTACGCCGACGGGCGGCGGACGGCTCCCTCACCCGGGAGAAGGGGATCGGGCCGAAGACCGCGGCGGTCGTCGCCGAGGCCTCGGCGGGCCGGGTACCGGAATACCTGGCACGGCTGGAGGAAGAGGCCGGCGGGCCGCTGACCGAGGGCGGGCAGGAGCTGCGGGCCGCACTGCGCGGCGACTGCCATCTGCATTCGGACTGGTCGGACGGCGGCAGCCCGATCGAGGTCATGGCCGCCACGGCCAAGGCGCTCGGGCACGAGTACGCGGTGCTCACCGACCACTCCCCCCGGCTGACGGTCGCCCGGGGCCTCACGGCGGAGCGGCTGCGGGCGCAGCTCGACGTGGTCGCCGAGGTCGACGAGCGGCTCGGGAAGGACTTCCGGCTGCTGACCGGGATCGAGTGCGACATCCTCGCCGACGGCTCGCTCGACCAGGATCCCGAGCTGCTGGAGCGGCTGGACGTGGTGGTCGTCTCGGTGCATTCGAAGCTGCGGATGGACGCGGAGAGCATGACCCGTCGTCTGGTGTCGGCCGTGGCCAACCCCCTCGCGGACATCCTCGGTCACTGCACGGGGCGGCTGCTCGGCAGCCGACCGGAGTCGGAGTTCGACGCGGCGATGGTCTTCGCCGCGTGCGCCCGCTTCGGTACCGCCGTGGAGATCAACAGCCGTCCCGAGCGGCTCGACCCGCCACGCCGGCTGCTCCGGCAGGCCCTCGACGCGGGGGTGCTGTTCTCCATCGACAGCGACGCCCACGCGCCCGGCCAGCTGGACTGGCAGATCCACGGCTGCGCCCGCGCCGAGGAGTGCGGGGTGCCCGCCGACCGGATCGTCAACACGTGGAGCGCGCCGGAGCTGCTGAAGTGGACCCGCTCCCGCTGACGGCCCGCGCGGCCGACCTGCGAGCGTCCGCGACCCCCCTGATCATCGAAGACATGACGCTGCCCGTGATCCGGCCGATGCTGGCCACCCCCGGCCCGCTGCCGGCAGAGGGGGAGGACGCGGGCTGGGCGTTCGAGGCCAAGTGGGACGGGGTGCGCCTCGTCGTCGGCGCGCCGGGCGACGGCACCCTCAAGCTCACCACCCGGGCGGACAACGACGCGACCACGACCTATCCCGAGCTGGCCGCGCTCGGGGAGCAGTTGCGCGGCCGGCCCGCGGTCCTCGACGGCGAGGTCGTGGTCCTGGACGCCTCGGGCCGCCCCGACTTCGGGCTGCTCCAGCGCCGGATCGGTGTGGTCAATCCGCGCCGCGCGGCACACCTGGCGATGGAGTGCCCGGTCCACCTGATGCTGTTCGACCTGATGTATCTGGACGGCTGGTCGCTGCTCGGCTCCACCTACCGGGAGCGGCGTGCGGTGCTGTCCGGGATGGGGCTCGGCGGACCGAGCTGGTCGGTGCCGGGGTATCTGGAGGGGCACGGGCGACAGGCGTGGGATGCCACGTTGCGCAACGGGCTGGAGGGGGTGATGGCGAAACGGCTGTGGTCCGTGTACACCCCGGGGGTCCGGTCACCCGAGTGGCGCAAGACCAAGCACCTGTCGACCCTCGACGTGGTCATCGGCGGCTGGGCGGAGGGCCGCGGCGGGCTCACCGGGCTGCCCGGGGCGGTCCTGGCGGGTCTGTGGGAGCCGGCCGGTCTGCGGTACATCGGCTCCGTCGGGTCGGGCCTGTCCGAGTACGAGCGCCGGGATCTCGCACGCTATCTCGGGGTGCTCCGGCGCGCCGATCCGCCGTTCGTGAACCCGGTCGACGTACCGGGTGCGCACTGGGTCGAGCCCCGGCTGGTCGCCGAGGTCGCCTTCTCCGGCTGGACGCCCGCCGGCCGGATGCGGCATCCGACCTGGCACCGGCTGCGCCCGGATCTGACGCGGCTCGAATGAGCCGTCACGGGAGCGCGCCGCGGGGGGCGTCGGCGGCCAGCGGCGCGAGGAGGTCGCCGTGCGCGGCGACGCGGTCGAGGACCTCCTCGGGAGTGAAGGCGAGGTCGCCCGGCTCGCCGGCGGCGGCGACCTCGTCCCAGCCGACCGGGGCGGCGACGCCGGGGCTCTCGCGCAGGCGCACGGTGTAGGGGGCGGCGGTGGTCTTCGCGCTCGCGTTCTGCGACCAGTCGATGAGGACCTTGCCGGGGCGTTCCGCGCGCGTCATGGAGACGACCACGAGCCCGGGGTGTTCGCCCATCATGCGGCCGGCCAGGTCCTTGGCGTAGTGCGCGGTGGCGCGGCCGGAGGCGGGGTGGATGGGCGCGTAGAGGTGCAGGCCCTTGGAACCGGAGACCACGGCGTGGGCGGTGAGCCCGTCGGCGTCGAGGAGTTGGCGCAGCCGCTGGGCGACGCGGCAGCAGAGCACCAGGTCGGCGCCCGGGCCGGGGTCCAGGTCGAGGACGAGCCGGTCGTGGCCGTCGCGCCCGGCGGCGGCCTTCCACTGCGGGACGTGCACCTCGTACGCGCCGAGGTTCGCCATGGCCACCAGCGCGGCGGTGGAGTCGATCACGACCTGTTCGGTGGTCCCCTCGCGGTGCTCCACCGGCACCACCGGCACCCATCCGGGTGCCCCGGGCGGCGGGTTCTTGGCGACCCAGCTCTCCCCGGCCGGGCCCTCGGGGGCGCGGACGAAGGAGGCGGGCCGCCCGGTGACGTGCGGCAGCATCACCGGGGCGATCCCGGCGTAGTACCGCAGCAGCTGCGCCTTGGTGTGGCCCGTGGCGGGGAACAGCACCCGGTCCAGGTGCGACAGGGACAGCCGGTGACCGTCGACTTCCACCACCTGCCGGTCCGAAGAAGCGGGCATAAGGTAGGAATTCCCCTTGGAGGGATAAAACTATGCGGACGATGTGGAAAGGCGCGATCGGCTTCGGGCTGGTGTCCGTGCCCGTACGGCTGTACGCCGCCACACAGGAGCACGGCGTCAAGCTGCACCAGGTCCACGACGCCGACGGGGGCCGGATCCATCTCAAGCGCGTCTGCGACCTCTGCTCCGAGGAGGTCGACTTCGAACACATCGCCAAGGGCTACGAGGACGACGAGGGGCACGTCGCCGTCGTCACCAAGGAGGAGATGACGGGGCTGCCGCTGCCGAGCAAGCGCCTCATCGACGTGCTGGCCTTCGTGGACGCCGAGAGCATCGACCCGCTCCAGCTCTCCGGCGCGTACTACCTGGCCCCCGAGAGCCCGGCGGCCAACAAGCCGTACGTCCTGCTCCGGGAGACCTTGAAGCAGACCGAGCGGGTCGCCGTCACCAAGATCGCGCTGCGCACCCGGGAGTCGCTGGCGCTGCTGCGGGTCCACGACGAGCTGCTGACCCTGCACACCATGTACTGGCCCGACGAGGTCCGCGACAGCGGCGATCTCGCCCCGCCCTCCTCGGTCACCGTGCGGCCGCAGGAGTTGAAGATGGCCACGAGCCTGATGGACACCCTCTCCGAGGACTTCGACCTCGACGCCCTGGAGGACGAGTACGAGGTCGCCCTCGCCGAGCTGATCTCCGCCCATCTGGAGGACAGGCCCGCACCGAAGAAGGAGACCGCCCCGGCGCCCGACAACGTCATCGACCTGATGGCCGCGCTCCAGGCCTCCATCGACCGGGCCGCCGAGCGCGGCGACACGGGCGACCGGAAGGAGGAGCCCGCCGGACGGCGCTCCCGGGGGGCCGCGAAGAAGACGACGGCCAAGAAGTCGACGGCGGAACGGAAACCGGCGAAGGCGACGGCACAGAGTGCCGCGAAGAAGACCGAGCGGTCGAGCTCGTCCTCCGGCCGGTCGGGCAAAGGCACGACCGCGAAGAAGTCGGCGGCGGCCGGAAAGACCGCCGCCAAAACCACCAAAAAGGCCGCCGCGCGGAAGTCGAGCCGCGCCTCCTGAACCGCTACCCGCCGGACCCGGCCGCCCCTTCCTCCTCGGACGCCTTGAGTTCACCGAGGGCGGTCTCGACGAGTCCGTCCGCGCCGCAGCGCTTTGCGAGGGCGAGGCCCTCGCGGAGCAACTCGGCGGCCTCGTGGGCAAGACCGACACCGCGCAGCGCGGTGCCGTGGTCCACCAGTGCCATCGCCAGCTCGTGCCGGCAGGGAGATCTGCGCAGATGCGTCACGGCACGGCCGAGCATGTCCAGGGCTTCGTCCCCTTCGGTCAACTGCGCCGCCCGCCGCAGCGCCTCGCCCATCGCGGTGTCGGTGCCGAACCGCCCGGCGTGCCGGATCGCCTGGTCGGCGAGCGCACGGGCCCGCTCGGGGTTGTCCTCCGCGACCGCCGAGGCCAGGTCGAGCGCCCACGGCGCCCAGAGCGTGTTGTTCCGGCCGCGCTCCTCCATGATCCGACCGACGGCCTCGAGTTCGGCGATGGCCTCCTTCCTGCGGCCACGGGCGAGCAGCAGCCGACCGACCACGGAGGGGGCGTCGGGCATCACCATCGCCGGAGGATAGGGCGGCCTGAAGGAGTACTTCTCCGCCACGGCCTCGGCTTCCGCCAAGTGGCCACGGGCCAGCAGGGTCTCCACCAGCAAGCAGGTGCCGTCCCACTGGATGGGCAGTCCGGGACCGAGCCGGCCCGCCAGCCGCAGCCCTTCGCGCAGGAAGTCCTCGGCGAGGGCGAGATTGCCGCGCCGTCGGTGCACGAGTCCGAGGAAGTCGTGGGCGAAGGCGAGATGGGCACCGCTCCAGCCGGAGATCTCGAACGCCCGCACCGCCTCGCTGAACAGCCGCTCGGCACGGTCGAGCCGGTCGGTGTAGGCGTAGGTGATCCCGATGACGCTGGGGACCTCGAAGCCCCATCCGGTGTTGGTCCAGGACATGCCCGCTGCGAGCCGGCCGTCGTCGAGCGCGCGGTCGTTCAGCTCGGCCACGCGTACCGCGTCCTCACCGCGGACCATGCCGTCGAAGGCGCGGAGCGCGAGCAGGGCACGCTCGGAGTTGTTCCGCCCTTCGAGGCCGTCGGCGAGGTCGGCGATCTGCCGTGAGCGCTGTTCGGCGCCCTCCTCCTCGTACTGAATGCCCTTCCACAGGAAGTGGGCGGCCTGGAGCCGCATCCGTCCGGAGCCGGTCGGCATCTCGGCCGCCCGGGCGGCCACCACTTCGGCCGCGTCGACGAGCTGGCCGTTGTGGGCGTACACCTGCGAGAGCCGGTAGGTGGCCTCGACCTGCAGGTCCTTGGGCAGGCTCGGCAGGGCGAGGGCCGCGCGCAGATGGTTGATGGTGGTGGACGGCGAGGTGAGCAGGACGGCGCAGCCGAGCTCGTAGAGCACCGAGGCCCGGTCCTCGTCCGGCGGCGGCTCGGCCATCGCGCGCTCCAGACAGCGGCGGGCCGCTTCGGGAGCGCCGACGGCCAGGTGCTCCTGGGCGGCGGCGCGCAGTTGCCGGACCAGATCGGGGTCGTCGTCGGGGTGGACCTCCAGCAGGTGCCGCGAGGCGGCGGCCGCGCCGTGGCCCGCGTTGGTGATCGCCCAGGCGGCGAGGCCGTGCATCGCGGTGCGGGTGGCGGGCGGCACGGCCTGGTAGACGGAGGTGGCGATCAGCGGGTGGACGAATTCGAGATCGGCGGCGCCGGTGAGGATGCGGGCCTCGCGCAGCCGGTCGGCGCACTCGGCGGCCTCCGACGGGCTCATTCCGGCGAGCATCGCGGCGACGCGCGGTGAGATCTCCGTACCGAGGACGGCCGCCGCCCAGGCGAAGCGGGTGACGGAGGTGCCGAGCCGCTCCAGCCGGGTGACGAGGCCACTGCCCCGGGCGGCGGCGCCGAGTTCGCGCAGCAGACAGGCGGACTCCTCAGCCGGCCGCAGCCCCCGGTCCTGCGCCTTGGCGATGAGCTCGACGACCTCGTAGGGATTGCCGCCGGTGACGGCCCACACCTCACGGCAGAACGGGTCGTCCGCCTCCCTGCTGAGAGTGGCCCGTACGAGCTCGGCCACCGCCGCCGGGGTGAGGGCGTGCAGACTGACGGGCCGGTTGCCGCGGCCGTTGACCAGATCGTTGAACGCCGGTGTGTTCTCGGGCAGTTCGTCCGGCCGATAGGCCACGACCACGAGCAGTGGCAGCTCCCGCAGCCGCACGGCGAAGGAGGCCAGCCAGGTGAGGGATTCGGCGTCGCCCCACTGGGCGTCGTCGATGACGACGACCAACGGCGAGTTGGTCATCGCCAATTGGGTGACCACCCAGTCGAGGCTGTCGCGCACACCCTGGGGGTCGGCCGGCGGCCCGAGGGGCGGCGCGATGCCGAGGACCGGCAGCGCGACGTCGTACCAGTCGCCCAGCAACTCCTGCCGCCGGGCCGGTGTCATGGGCGCCAGGGCCGGCTGGAGGAGCTGGCGCACGATGTGGAAGGGAACGGACTGGGCCGACTCGCTGCCCCGGCCGGTCAGCACGGTGCAGCCGCGCTCGGCGGCGACCCTCCGCAACCGGCCGAGCAGGGCCGTCTTACCGACTCCCGCCTCCCCGCTGTACAGCAACAGTCCGCCGAGGATGGCTTCCCCGTCGGCGATACGGCCGCACAGACCGTCTACAGCCTGTTCCGCGGCGGCGATCTCCTGCTCGCGCTCGAACAGGGCGGTGTACTGGCGTCGATCACGCTGATGCCCCGTCATGGCAGTGTCTCCTGTAGGGATGTGGTGGGCCGAGCCTAGCCCCGTCGGCGGACGTTGGGGCAGGGTTCACCACAGGGATCCACCCACCCGCGTGACCCTCCCCCGACGCCGAACACATATTCGTTGCACTCGGAAATCTCTTCGATATTCCGAGATCGGGGTCATTGTGAAGCCTTTCGAATTCACCCGTCAGCCCAATCCGCGAATATGACAACTTCGCGGCCCCGGCACCGCGTGACAGGCTACGCTCCATGTCGCGCAGCGGGTCGAGGCAACTCGAGCCGACTGCCCCAACCGCCGTGCCACCGCAGGCCGGAGAACATCACCCAGCATTCCGCGTACGGCGTCGCCCATTTCCGCGGCGCCCCGTAAGCCTTTTCCCAAGAACACCGAGGATCTCGATGGTTGGTACTGGATCGTCACACCAAGGCAGGCGGCCCGCCTCCGCTCTCATATGGCTGGTCCCCCCTGTCGTGCTGGCGGTCTGCACGGTGACCGCCGCAGTCCTCGTACCCCTCGGCGCCCGCTCCCCCGTGGCCTGGTGCGGGACCGCGGCGACCGTCGCGGTGGCCCTCACCTCGTCGGAAGCGGTGCGGCGGGGCCGCATCATCGACACGCTGCGACGGCGCTGCGCCGAGCAGGAGGCCGCGTTCCGTCACCGGCTCGTCCAACAGGAGATCGAGACCCGGCGACTGGCCCGCGAGCTGCTGCCCGCCGCGGTGAACCTGCTGCAGCAGGGGGCGTCAGCCGATGAGGTGCTCCGCGAGGTCAGGCCACTGACCCCGCTCGACCCGTCGTTCGAGGCCGCGCACCGCTCGGTCCTGCGCTCGGTGGTGGAGGCGGTGCAGGCCGAGGAGGGGCTGCGCGACTCCGCGCACCGCGCCTTCGTCAACATCGCCCGCCGCGTGCAGGCGATCGTGCACCAACAGGCCACCGACCTCCGGGAGATGGAGGACCGGCACGGCAACGACCCCGACGTCTTCGGCGACTTGCTGCACCTGGACCACGGGACCGCGCTGATCGGCCGGCTCGCGGACAGCATCGCGGTACTCGGCGGCTCCCGCCCCGGACGCCAGTGGAAGAACCCGATCCCCCTCTACAACGTCCTGCGCGGCGCCATGTCCCGGATCATGGACTACCGCAGGGTGGACCTGCACTCGGTGGCGGACGTCGCGGTCACCGGCCCCGGGGTGGAGCCGCTGATCCACGCGCTGGCCGAGCTGCTGGACAACGCCACCCGCTACTCGCCCCCGCAGACCCGGGTGCACCTGACCGCCGTCGAGGTGCAGTCGGGAGTGGCGGTCGAGATCGAGGACGCCGGCGTCGGCCTCACCGACGAGGCCCGCCGCCGCACCGACGCGGTGCTCGAGCTCGCCGACCGCGGCCTCGACCTCAACGACCTCGGCGAGACGCCGCGGCTGGGGCTGGCCGTCGTCAGCCGGCTCGCCAAGACCTACGCCTTCCGGGTCTCGTTGCGGCCGTCGGCGTACGGCGGTGTGCGCGCCGTACTGATCGTGCCGGAGAACCTGATCACGGCGAGCGCCACACCGGGCGGCGAGATCGCCCGTGCGGCCACCCTGCCGCCCCCCAAGCCCAGGAAGAAGCCGGGCCGGCCGCTGCCGCCGCCCCCGGAGCTCGACCAGCCGACCGAGGAGTCCGACGGCTCGGGCGGGCTTCCGCAGCGCCGTCGGCGCGCTCCCGGCATCCCCTCGCGGGCCGCCCGGCAGGCTGCGGCCGCCGCGGCGGGCCGTCCCCCCCGGCGGCGCTCCCCGGCGGCCGAGCCTCCCCCGCAGCCGGGCCTGTGGCTGGCCGCCTTCACGAGTGCCGTCAACGGTGAGGAGCCGACGACCGACTCGCGGGGACCGTTCAGTGATGAATCGTCAGACAAGGAAGAGTAGCCAAGTGACGCAGCTGCGGTTCAACATGGACTGGATGCTCAAGGACCTGGCATCCAGCGTTCCTCAGACCCGCCACGTGATCGTGTTGTCCTCGGACGGTCTGCGCATGGCGCAGCACGGTTCGGACACGGACGCCGCGGATCGCCTGGCCGCCGCCTGTGCGGGACTGCAGAGCCTGTCCACGGCGGTGGCCGCGGAGTTCCCGCACGGCGACGGGCAGATGCGACTGGTCGTGATCGAGGTCGACGGCGGCTTCTTCTATTTGATGGCGGCCGGCGCGGGGGCGTATCTGGCGGTGCTGGCGGACGACGACGTCGACGCCGGGCTGATGGGGCAGCGGATGCGTGATCTGGTGGCCCGGATCGGCGAGCATCTCACCAGTCCGCCGCGCGTCAGCGGGCCGGTCACGTGAGTAAGCCCAAAAATCCGTGGGACCAGGGAAATCCGGATCGGTTATACATCCTCACCACCGGGCGCGCCAGCACCGACAAGGACCTCAGGCTCGATCTGGTGACGCTGATCGTCGCCCGGTCCGAGACCGATCCCGGACTCCAGCCCGAGCACGCCGCCATTGTGCGGATGTGTGACTACCCGCTCTCCGTCGCCGAAATATCGGCCTATCTCACCCTGCCCGTCAGCACCGTGACCGTGTTGCTCACGGATCTGCTCACGAACGATCAAGTGGAGGCCAGGCCCCCGGTCCCGGTCGCCGCACTACCCGATGTGCGACTCCTGGAGGCGGTGATGCATGGACTACAGAACCTTTGACACACACGCCGGACCCAGGACCGAGGACATCCTCCCCGCCTCGACCGCGGCGGCCGTCAAGGTGGTGATCGTCGGTGGATTCGGGGTCGGCAAGACGACCCTCGTCGGCGCGGTGAGCGAGATCAGACCGCTGACCACCGAGGAGACGATGACCCAGGCCGGGGTCGGCGTGGACGACCTGGCCGGCATCGAGCACAAGACCGAGACGACCGTGGCGATGGACTTCGGCCGGATCAGCATCAACGAACAGCTGGTGCTGTATCTGTTCGGCACGCCCGGCCAGGAGCGCTTCTGGTTCCTGTGGGACGGCCTGTTCGAAGGCGCGCTGGGCGCGGTGGTCCTCCTCGACACCCGCCGTCTGGAGGTGAGTTACGACGTGATGGGCCTGCTGGAGGAGCGGGGCGTGCCCTTCGTCGTCGCCGTCAACACCTTCCCCGGCTCCCCCGTCCACGCCATGGCGGAGCTGCGGGCGGCCATGGACCTCCCCGATTCCGTGCCCATGTTCACCTGCGACGCCCGCGAGCGCGCCTCCTGCCGGGACGCGCTGATGACCCTCATGCGCTACCTCTACACCCTCACGAACGAATCCCCGGAGCCACAGTGACCCCCCGTGACGAACACTCCCGCGCCGACTCCGCGACGGTCGCTCCCCCGCAGTGCCCCGCCCATGCCTACGGCGAGGGCGGCGTCGCGCGACTGTACGGACCCGCGGCCGAGGCCGACCCGATGGGACTGTACGAACAGCTCCGCGACCGGCACGGCGCGGTCGCCCCGGTGCTGCTGCACGGCGATCTCCCGGCCTGGCTGATCCTCGGCTACCGCGAGAACCTCGACGTCACGCGGACGCCGTCGCGGTTCTCGCGCGACTCCCGGAACTGGCGCGACATGCGCGAGGGCAAGCTCCCCCCCGATCACCCGCTGGCTCCGATCTCCACCTGGCAGCCCATCTGCGCGTTCGCCGACGGCCAGGTGCACGAGCGGTGGCGCGGGGCCATCAACGACGCCATGGGCCGCTTCGACCGGCGCGGTGTCCGCCGCCACATCACCCGCTTCGCCAACCAGCTCGTCGACCGCTTCTGCACCACCGGCAAGGCCGACTTGGTGCACGAGTTCGCGGAGCACCTGCCCATGCTGGTGCTGACCCAGTTGCTCGGGATGCCCGAGGAGTACGGGCCGCAGCTGGTCAAGGCCGCCCGCGACATGATCAAGGGCACCGAAACCGCCGTCGCCAGCAACGCCTACGTGCAGGAGACGCTGCGCAAGCTGGTGGTGCGCAAGCACGCCGACCCGGGCCCCGACTTCACCAGCTGGCTGCTGGAGCACCCCGCCAAGCTCTCCGACGAGGAGGTCCAGCAGCACCTGCGGCTGGTGCTCATCGCGGCATTCGAGACCACGGCGAACCTGATCGCGAACACGGTGCGCATGGTGCTGTCCGACCCGCGGTGCCGCGCCAACCTGGCCAGCGGCCACATGACCCTGCCGGACGCGGTCGAGCAGGTCCTGTGGGACGAACCGCCGTTCACGACGATCCTCGGCCGCTGGGCCACCCAGGACACCGAGCTCGCTGGCCAGAAGATCAAGGCGGGTGACGCCCTCGTGCTGGGGCTGGCCGCGGCCAACGTGGACACGGCCATCCGCCCCGACCCGACGGCGCCCGTCCACGGCAACCGCTCCCACCTGGCCTTCAGCGGGGGCGCGCACGAATGCCCCGGCCAGGACATCGGCCGGGCCATCGCCGACACGGGCATCGACGCGCTGCTGAACCGGCTGCCCGACATCCGGCTGGCCGTCGCGGAGTCCGAACTGAACTGGGTCTCCTCCCTGATGTCGCGTCATCTGGTCGCGCTGCCCGTGCAGTTCACTCCGCAGCAGCCGCAGCCGCCCGAGGAGTCGGGGCTGCCCGTCCCGTCCGCGGCGGACGCCTCGGAGCAGGATTCCCCGGAGCCTCAGACCTCCACGGCGGACAGGTCCGCGGGGATCCCCGCGCCGCCGAAGTCGTCCCGCTCCCGGACGTCGGTGTGGAAGTCGCTGACCGGGTGGTTCCGGCGGCGGTGAGTGACGCTGTCCAGCTGGTCCCACCACCAGGCCGCCGACGCTATGGGCAGCGGTCCGGTGCCGGGATCGCTGGGCGTGTCCCGCCACGTTATGCCGTACGTCGCCCCTGGGACCGGGAGTTCGTGCCGGTTGCGGGGGCTGGCGTAGCGGGGGGCCGCGTTCATCCACCGTATGCAGCCGGCGATGTAGTGCCCCAGGGCTTCGAGGTAGCGGCGTAGCTCGGGGTCGGCGTCCCGGGCGATCTGGTCGCGCAGCTCCAGGAAGAGCGTCATGGCCCGGTCGCGTATGGCGAGGGCCTCGCCGAGGGCCTTGTCCGGGGGGCTGCCGTCCTGGTGGGCCAGGACGTTCACGATGTTCTGGTCGGTGGTTTCCTGGTTGTCCTCCTTGGCATACGAGAAAAGGTCGTTGTCGCAGCTCACGATGAATCCCGCGGCGTCGGTGAGGGCCTGGACGGGGGCGGAGTACAGCTTCCCGTCCGGGATCTCGATGCCGCTCGCGATCTCGCTCCAGGCCAGGGAGAAGCGAGTGCCGTTGATCGAGGGCCGTAAGGCGACGTAGTCGGACAGGGTCGGCATGATGCCGCGTTCCACATTGCTGACCTGCCATGCGGCACCGAACAGCCAGTCCCGCATGCCCTCGGCCACCCTCCGGAGCTGGACGGGGGTGGCCAGGTCCCTGGTGCGGGCCGCGAGGTCCTCCAGGGCGGCGGCGAACGGGGTGTTGCCGAGCATGGCGGAACCCGGTGCTTCGAGGCAGCGGGAGATCCGGGCGTTGAGGTCGACGATGCGGGAGGTGCGGATGTCCGCGGAGCCCGTATCGTGCCAGAAGTCGTCGAGAGCGAACGCCCAGTGATTCCACTCGATGAACAGCAGCAGCGGTTCGTCCATCCCGTACGGGATCATCCGGCAGCTGAAGTCGGTGCTGTGGGTGGCGATGCTCCAGGCCCGCTCGGTGCCGTCGCGGAAGATGCCCATCGCGTCGAGCCAGGCTATGGCCCGTTCTTCCAGCTGGTCCGCCCGTGGATGGATGGCGGAGTCGATCGGGCAGTAGAAGGGGGGCAGCCGCCAGCCGATGGCGGATGCGCGCGTCGCGGTCTCGGTCATGGCGTCAGTGTCCTTCGAGACGGAAGAGAAGGAGCCTGGTCTCGACCGCGTGATCCCGCCAGACACGGAACAACTTCCCGTGGGTGAGGGCCGATTCGACGAGCCGGTCGGTGGCGATCGGGGACTGGTCGCCCGTCCGGGCCATCCGGTCCAGCTCGGCCGTCGTCCAGGCCATGGACTGCACCCAGAACTCCGCGACCTGGTCGGTGACGTCCTCGTCCTGCTCCAGTTCGAAGCCGGCCGCGTGACCGGCGTCGATGTATTCGGACAGGGTGCCCAGCCTGGTCTTGTAGTACCCGTCGATGAAGCTGGTCCACTCCGGCCGGCACAGGAAGTGCTCCTGGATCCCGAACCAGCCGCCGGGTTTGAGTGCCTTGGCCACGACGGAGAAGAGCCGTTCGCGGTCCATGTAGCCCGAACTCTCGATGGCCACGGCGGCGTCGTACTGACGCTCTTCGCACAGGTCGTGGATGTCTCCGAGGACCGGGGTGACGAGGTGCTCCACGCCCGCCTGCCGTACGAGGTCCGCCATCACGGGTACGTGCTTCGCGGTCACGGTCATCGCGGTGACCGCGCAACCGTGCTCCTGGGCCCAGTAGATGGACCCGCCGCCCAGGCCGCAGCCGATGTCGAAGAGCGAGCCGGGCGGGTTGCCCGTCACCCCCCAGGAGTCGGCGGCGTGATCGAGTGCCGCCTCCTGGGACTCGAAGAGGCGGCGCCGGATGACGCGTTGGGAGACCGTGGTGTTCGGTGCCGCACCGGAGTCGAACAGCCCCACATGGAAGTGGACTCGGGGGCCAGGGCCGTACTTGTGCAGGATGTCGGCGGTCTTCCTCGAGTAGTACAGCGGCACCTGGGTCTCATCGCGCACCGCGTCAGGAGCAGCGGTCACCTCGGCGACAAGGTTCTCCATGGGATACCTCCGAGACGTCGACTGTCGGTGAAGAGGCGGACGGGGAGATGGGCCACGGGAGGGACTCTCTGGTGACTGAATCGCATGTTCGGTCTCGCACGTATGTCGCGCCGCCCCCCAGCGACACACAACCAGCACGCCTGTCCAGTTTTGCCCGGTACCTGCCCATGCCGGGCCAGCGATAACCCACATTACGTACCGTCGTGCGCCTTTCTGACGCATGACGCCAGGATCACTTCAGCTCAATTTAGACCAAATTGAGCTGACATTGGCTTGCTTCACGACCAGAAAGGCTGAAAATTGCGCGCTGTTGTCGGGGTTTTGGCCTTCCGACAGGCCAGTATCCAGACGTGCCGGGGATGGCCGGAACCCTCTTACGCATATGGTGTGCAGGCGACCGGAGGGGGGCACGGCTTCTGCGTATGCGCCCCTGGACTGTTGGGGAAGCAGCAGGGCCACGCGGACTCAGGGACGCCTGTGGCACTTTCGGCCGGGGCGGCGGCGCCGGTCCGGGCACGGACCGCTCGGCCGCTCAGCGTGTCGCGGCCGCCGCACCCTGCCCTTGATCGCCTCACTCCCGCACACTGGTGGACCGGCCGGGACAAGGGAGGCGCGGCATGGCACTGATGTCGGCGGTACGGCGGTGGTCTCGGCCCGGTGCCTCACCCTGGTGGCGGGCGGTGGCGGCACTGCTGGCGGGGGCGCTGCCCGCGCTGGCCTTTCCCGCCCCCGCGCTGTGGTGGCTGGCCTACGCGGCCCTCGTCCCGTGGCTGCTGATCGTCGCGTCGGCCGCCACGCCCCGGCGCGCCGCCCTGGACGGCTGGTTCGGCGGCGCCGGCTTCCTGCTCGCCGTGCACCATTGGCTGCTGCCGAGCCTGCACGTCTTCATCCTCGTACTGGCCGCGCTGCTGGGGTTGTTGTGGGCGCCCTGGGGGCTGCTGGTGCGACGGCTGCTGGGCGGGGCCCCGGGTCCCGGCCGGGTGGCGGCGGCACTGGTCCTGGTGCCGTCCGGGTGGCTGACGGTCGAGCTGGTCCGCTCCTGGGAGTACCTCGGCGGGCCGTGGGGGCTGCTCGGCGCGAGCCAGTGGCAGGTCGCGCCCGCCCTGCGGGTCGCCTCGGTCGGTGGGGTCTGGCTCGTGGGTTTCGTGCTGGTGGCGGTCAACACCGCGGTCGCCGCGCTGATTTCGGCACCCCGGGCCCGGGCGGCCGGTGCGGCGGGGGTGCTCGCGTGCGCGGTGGCGGTGGCCGGGGTGTGGGTGTGGGCACCGCTGCCGGAGCGGGCGGGCACGGTACGGATCGCGCTCGTACAGCCGGGCGTGATCGCCGGCGGTCACAGTCCGCAGCGGCGCTTCGACCGCGAGGAGGTGCTCACCCGCCAACTGGCCGGGCGCCGGGTGGATCTGGTGGTGTGGGGCGAGAGCAGCGTCGGCCAGGACCTGGACCGTCGGCCCGACCTGCGGCGACGGCTGGCCGCCCTGTCCCGGGAGGTGGGAGCGCCTCTGCTCGTCAACGTCGACGCGCGACGCGCGGACCGCCCGGGGATCTTCAAGAGTTCGGTGCTGGTCTCACCGGACGGGCCGACCGGTGACCGCTACGACAAGACGCGTCTCGTGCCGTTCGGCGAGTACGTCCCGGCGCGCTCGCTGCTCGGCTGGGCCACCTCCGTGGGCAAGGCGGCGGGCGAGGACCGGCGGCGCGGCGACGGCCCGGTGCTGATGCGGCTGCCGGGCACCGACGGGCCACTGATCGGCCCGCTGGTGTGCTTCGAGTCGGCGTTCCCCGACATGAGCCGTCGGCTGGTGCGCGACGGGGCCCAGCTGATCGTCGCCCAGTCCGCGACCTCGACCTTCCAGCACAGCTGGGCACCCCGGCAGCACGCCTCACTGGCCGCGCTGCGGGCCGCCGAGACCTGGCGGCCGATGGCGCACGCGACGCTGACGGGGGTGAGCGCGGTGGCGGACGCCCGAGGACGGCAGGTCGGCGAGCGGCTGGGCACCGATCGCAGCGCCTTCGCCGTCTACGACGTGCCGCTCGCGCGGGGCACCAGCCCCTACGTCCGGTTCGGGGACTGGGTGGTGTACGGCTCGCTGGCCGCCCTCGGTGTCTTCTGCGCCATCGAGGGCGCCCGCGCGCTGCGGCGTGAGGTCAGGAAGCCTGCTCGGTCACCGCGGTGACGATCCGCTCGCACAGTTCGTGCGTGCGCAGCGCGTCCTCGGCGTCCAGGACCTTGCCCGCGCGGACCGCGTCGAGGAAGTAGAGGGCGACCTGCTCGATGCCGCGCTGACGGGCGACCGGCACCCAGTCGCCGCGTCGGCGGACGGTCGGCTGCCCCTTGTGGTCCACCACCTCGGCGAGGTTGAGGACCTGGCGCTTGGTGTCCTGGCCGGAGACCTCGAGGATCTCCTCGGTGGACCCGCTCATCCGGTTCATGGTGCCGATGGCGGTGAAGCCGTCGCCGGAGAGCTGGAGGACGACGTGGTGCGTGAGGCCGTCGCGCACCCTCGCCCGGATGTCGACGTGGTCGATGGTGCCGGGTGCGAGGAAGCGCAGGGTGTCCACGACGTGGATGAAGTCGTCGAAGACCAGGGAGCGCGCGTCCTCGGCGAGGCCGACGCGGTTCTTCTGCATCAGGATCAGCTCGCGCGGGTGGTCCTGACACTGCGCGTAGCCGGGTGCGAAGCGGCGGTTGAAGCCGACCATGAGGCTCACTCCGCGCTCCTGGGCGAGGCGGACCAGGCGCTCGCTCGCGGCGAGGTCGTAGGCGAGGGGCTTGTCGACGTAGACCGGCACGTCCGCTTCGAGGAGCCGGGTGACGATCTCGGGGTGCGCGGCGGTCGCCGCGTGCACGAACGCCGCGTCGAGCCCGGCCTCGATCAGTGAGTCGAGGTCGGTGTGGCGCTGGCCCTCGGGGACGCGATAGGTGTCGGCGACCCGGTGGAGGGTGGCCGGGGTGCGGGTGTGGAGGTGGGGTTCGAGTCCCGGCTGGGCGGCCAGGACCGGCAGATAGGCCTTCTGTGCGATGTCCCCGAGCCCGATGCAGCCGACCTTCACGGAGCCTCCCTGGTGCGTCATCCCGTTGGAGAAGCATACGTCCGTACGGGTGGCTCCCAGTCGGCGATGCCGTCGAAGCCACGCAGCAGGAGCCCGGGGCCGAAACGGCTGACGGCGGCGATAGCCGTGTCCCGCAGGGCGACGGCGGGGGCGCCGGAGAGCAGGAACAGCCGGGCGGTCCGGGCCGAGCGGCGCACGACGTCCATGGTGCGGGGCAGCCGGTCCCGGGTGTAGGCGGCGAGCGCGGGTGAGAGGTCCCCGGGTCCGGGAGTCACGTGGTGGGCGAGGACGATCGCGTCCTCGATGGCCTGGTTGCCGCCCTGGCCGAGGGTGGGGGCCATCGCGTGGGCCGCGTCGCCGAGCAGGGCGACGCGGCCGCGGTGGTAGGCGGGCAGCGGCTCGGCCATGAAACGGACGTCGTGGCGGAGGATCCGCCCGGGCGCGGCCGCCGCGAGGATGTCGGGCACCGGGTGGTGCCAGGCGCCGAAGCGGCGCAGCAGCTCGGCCTTCTCGTCGTCGGGGGCGCGCGTGCCCGCGGGGGCCGCGGCCGCGGCGTAGGCGTAGGTCCGGCCGTCCTTCATCGGATGGGTGCCCCAGAGCCGGGCGCGGCCCCAGGTCTCGTGCGCCGCGAAGGGCCGGTCGGGGGCGGGGGTGACGACGCGCCAGGTGGTGAACCCGGAGTACACGGGACCGGGGTGGGTGGGGAAGAGCACGGCGCGCGCCGCCGAGTTGATGCCGTCGGCGGCTACGACGAGGTCCGCCTCGATGTCGCCGTCCGGGGTGGTGACCCGGGCCGGCCGGTCGGCGGCGCCGGGGTCGGCGAGGGTGGCGGCACCGCCCGTACGGACGGTGCCGTCCGGCAGGTGACCGGCGAGCAGGTCGGCGAGGGTGGCGCGGTGGAGGAGGACCAGGGGTCCGCCGAAGCGGCGGGCCGCGGCCTCGCTGCTGGTGCGCGAGAGCCAGCGGCCGTCCGGCGCGCGCAGGCCGCCGTCACCCTGCCAGGCGGCCAGCGCCCGGACGTCGTCGCCCAGGCCGATGACGTCGAGGGAGCGCTGGCTGTTGGGGGCGAGGGAGATGCCCGCGCCCACGGGTTCGAGGGTGGCCGCGCGTTCGAGAACGGTGACGTGCCAGCCCTGACGGTGGAGGGCCACCGCCGCGGTGAGCCCGCCCATCCCGGCTCCGATGACGACGGCACGTGGTTGCCGCATGATTCCTCCCCGTTTCGTCACTACATCCGTAGTCACTACAACTGTAGTGGGAGATTACTACGTTCGTAGTGGAACGGCTAGGTTGGCACCATGACCGCCGACCGCAGCGCCCGTACCTCGGGCGTCTCCCGTGCCGAACTGATCGCCGACACCGCCATCGCCCTGCTCGCCGGGCGCGGCATGCGGGGGCTGACGCACCGCGCGGTGGACGAGGCGGCCGGACTGCCGCCGGGCTCGACCTCGAACCACGCCCGCACCCGCGCGGCGCTGCTGGAACTGGCGCTGCGGCGGCACGCGGCACGCGAGGCCCGGGCGCTGACGCTGGAGGAGCTGCCGGGCCCCGCCGCCGGGCTGGAGACGCTGGCCGACGCGCTCGCCCTGGCGCTGCACCGCACGCTCACCGACCACCGCGAACTGCTCGTGGCGCGGTACGAGTTGGCGCTGGAGGCGACCCGGCGGCCGGAGCTGCGGAAGATCTACGACGAGGAGGGCCGGGCCTTCCGCGAGCCGCTGATCGCCCTGATGGCCGCCGCCGGGTCCGCCACCCCGGAGCGGCATGCGCTGTCCGTGCTCGCGTGGGGCGAGGGGCTGATGTTCTCGTGCGCGGCAGGGGCTTACCACGCGGAGGTGCCGGGGCGGGAGGAACTGCGCGAGAGGATCGGCGAGCTGCTGCGCGGCGTGCTCGGGCGATAACCCGTGGCATCGGGCGCCCGGCCCGGGTGAGGACGCTGGATCTACCTCCACATGATCGAGGAGTACGCGCGGCACAACGGTCACGCCGACCTCGTCCGCGAACGGATCGACGGCGCGGCCGGCTACTGACCCGGCCCCGGGGGAACACCCGCGGCCGACGGGTCGTCGAGCGTCACCCGTGCGGGGAATACCCAACTCGCCTCGTCAGGCAGCAGGGTGGGGCGAATGCATCGAATGCCCGCGGCGGCGGCTCTGGCGGCGGTGGCGATGTCGGCCGCCGTCGGCTGCGTCGCCCTCTCGCCCCACGCCGCCTCCCCCGCGTCCGACGGCCGCTCCGGCTTCGCCCGCGTCACCGAACCGAGGATGTCACCGGCCCCCGCCCGGGAATCCCTGGGCATGACGGGGCCGGGCGGCCCGGAGGGATCGGACGGCTCACGGTCCCCGTCCGCGGCGGCGACGGCGAAGACGCCGTCGGCGACCGGGGAGGGCCGGGATCGGGGCGAGGACGGGGAGCCGGGCCGGAGCACCGAGGCGGAGGCCCGCACGGAGGACGACGCGGACCCGCGGGCGGACTCACGGCCGTCCTCGTCGCGGGCGGCCGATCCGGACCGGTGGGACGGCCCGGACCACCCTGATCCGCGCTCGCCGCGCGCCGCTCCCCCGACCCGCTCGGCACCGGACCGGGAGCCGGAATCGGCGCCCGCGCCCCCGCCCGGCGAGGCCCCGCCCTCCCGGCACCACTCCGAGCAGGCGCCTCCGCCGCCGCAGCGCTCCGAGTCGCGCCCCGCACAGCAGGCCCCGCCCCGCTCCGGTTCGAACGTGTGCGGGCTGGGCGAATCGTACGGGCGCTGGCAGAAGGGCGACGACGCGTCGCGGATCTGCCGCCAGGTGTACGGGCGGTGACCGCCGCCCCGGCCGGGGTGATCAGGCGCCGAGGTTCGGGATCCGCCAGTCGATCGGTCGGTGGTCCTGGGCCGCGATCGCCTCGTTGATCTGGGTGAAGGGATGGCTGCCGAAGAACTTCCGCGCCGAGAGGGGCGAGGGGTGCGCACCCTTGACGACGACGTGGCGCTCCTCGTCGATCAAGGGCAGCTTCTTCTGGGCGTAGTTGCCCCACAGCACGAAGACGGCCGGGTCCGGCCGGGAGGCGACGGCGCGGATGACGGCGTCCGTGAACTTCTCCCAGCCCTTGCCCTTGTGGGAGTTGGCCTCGCCGGCCCTGACGGTCAGCACGGCGTTGAGCAGCAGGACGCCCTGCTGGGCCCACGGCATGAGGTAGCCGTTGTCGGGCACCGGGTGGCCCAGCTCCTCGTGCATCTCCTTGTAGATGTTGCGCAGCGAGGGCGGGGTCTTCACCCCGGGGCGGACCGAGAAGCACAGGCCGTGGCCCTGCCCCGCGCCGTGATAGGGGTCCTGCCCGAGGATCAGGACCTTCACCTGGTCGTAGGGGGTCGCCTCGAGGGCCGCGAAGACCTCCTCGCGCGGCGGGTACACCGGCCCGGCCGCCCGCTCCTCCTCGACGAAGTCGACGAGCTCCTTGAAGTACGGCTTCTCCAGCTCCTCGCCGAGGACTCCGCGCCAGGACTCGGGCAGCATGTCGGTGTAGGTCACGTCAACAACCTCCGGGGTTCGTTCTGTTCTCATCGGAGAACTTACCGGCGACCACTGACAACGCCCGCCACGGAGCCGTTCGGCCGCCCGGGGCCCGGTGGGGCACCCGGGCGGCCGCCCGTCTCAGACCCCCGCGTTGAGGAAGAGCCCGCCGTCCACGACGAGCGTCTGGCCGGTGACCCACCCGGCGGCGTCGGAGAGCAGGAACGCCGCCGCGCCGCCGATGTCCTCCGGGACACCGAGCCGGCCGAGCGGGTAGGACGCCACGGCCTCCTCCTCGCGCCCTTCGTAGAGCGCGGCGGCGAACTTGGTCTTCACCACGGCGGGGGCGATGGCGTTGACCCGCACCCCCGGCGCCAGCTCGTGCGCGAGCTGCAGCGTGAGGTTGACCATGGCGGCCTTGCTGATCCCGTACGCGCCGACGAACGGGGACGCCCCGAGGCCGGCGACGGAGGCGATGTTGACGATCGCCCCGCCGTTCTCCTTCTGCCACGCCTTCCAGGTCTGCTGGGCGAAGCCGAGCGCCGAGATCACATTGGTCTCGAAGACCTTGCGGGCGACCGCGAGGTCCAGCTCGGCGATGGGGCCGAACACCGGGTTCGTGCCGGCGTTGTTGACCAGGTAGTCGACGCGGCCGAAGGCCTCCATGGCGCGCTCGACGGCGACGGCCTGGTGGGCCTCGTCGTGGGCCTTGCCCGCGACGCCGACCGCCCGGTCGGCACCGAGCCTCTCGACGGCCTCCTTGAGCGCTTCCTCGTTGCGGCCGGTGATCACGACGCGGTCGCCGCGGGCGACGAGCGCCTCGGCGATGCCGTAACCGATGCCCCGGCTGGCGCCCGTGACGAGGGCGACCTTTCCGCTGTCCTGTGTGGTCATGTGGTGCTGCACCCCTGTCAGTTGAGCGGTCCGCCGGCCACGTACAGGACCTGGCCGGAGACGAAGCCCGCCTGCTCGTCGGCGAAGAAGGCGACGGCGTTGGCGATGTCCGCGGGCTCCCCGACGCGCTGCACCGGGATCTGGGAGGCCGCGGCGGTCTTGAAGTCCTCGAAGCCCATCCCGACGCGGGCCGCGGTGGCCGCGGTCATGTCGGTGGCGATGAAGCCGGGGGCGACGGAGTTGGCGGTGATGCCGAACTTGCCGAGCTCCTTGGCGAGGGTCTTGGTGAGGCCCTGCATCCCGGCCTTGGCGGCGGCGTAGTTGGCCTGGCCGCGGTTGCCGAGGGCCGAGCTGCTGGAGAGGTTGACGATCCGGCCGAACCCGGCGTCCACCATGTGCTTCTGGCAGGCCCGCGACATCAGGAACGCGCCGCGCAGATGCACGTCGAGGACGGTGTCCCAGTCGTCCTCGCTCATCTTGAACAGCAGGTTGTCGCGGAGCACCCCGGCGTTGTTGACGAGGATCACCGGCGCGCCCAGCTCGGCGGCGACACGGGTCACGGCGGCGTCCACCTGTGCCGCGTCCGAGACGTCGCAGCCGACGGCGAGGGCCTTGCCGCCGGCCGCCGTGATCTTCTCCACGGTGTCCGCGCAGGCCGCCTCGTCGAGGTCGAGAACGGCGACCGCGCGGCCCTCGGCGGCCAGGCGTACGGCGGTCGCGGCGCCGATGCCACGGGCCGCGCCCGTGACGACGGCTACGCGCTGCTCGGTGGTGGACATGCGGGTTCTCCTCACCTCGGACGACAGGGCACGGCGGCTCGCCGAGGAATCCGGCCCCGGGTCCCGGAGCCGGCCCTTGGGTGAGCAACCGCTTAGTAGCTTCAGCAGACAGACGCTAGAAGCCCCGCCACCCGCTGTCAACGCTCCCCCGGGAGCCCGCCCGCCCTCACCGCACGAGCAGGTCCAGCAGCCGCTCGGACTCCCGCTCGGGATCCGCGGTCAGCCCGGTGTGCACCGGCCCGGGCTGGACGATCGTGCTGCGCGGCGCGATCAGCCAGCGAAAACGCCGCCCGGGGTCGTCCCCGGCGGCCTGACCGGCCCGTTCCCCGCCGAAGCAGACGCCCTCGACGGCGCCCAGCGCCGCCCGCACGCCCGCCACGTCGGCCGTCGGGTCGAGCGCCAGCAGCCGGGCCTCGTCCAGGTGGACGCGGGCCGCGACGAACGACTTCGCCTGGCAGTAGACGACCACCCCGGCGTTGATCAGCTCACCGCGCTCCACGCGCGGCACGACGCGCAGCAGCGCGTACTCGAAAACTTCGCGTCCATTGTGGCGCCCGGTCATTTTCCGGCCCTTCCGTCGAGCCTGACCCGCACCCACTCCGGGGCCTGCGAGGGCTTGTCCTTGCTGCGCTCGCCGAGCGTGATGCGGTCACCGATGGTCGTGGCGCGGGCCAGCAGCGTCTCGACGTACGCGCGCCGCAGCGCGTCCGGGTCGGCGAAGCCCGGTTCGTCGACCAGCCACTCGTCCGGCACGTCGGCCGTGACCTCGGTCAGCAGTTCCTCGGTGATCCGGGGCGCGAGTTCGGCCCCGGCGGCGGCGACGTCCGGGCCGAAGGTGGCCAGGACGTGGTCGGAGGCGTCGTAGGCCTTGCCGGCGGCGGCCTGCGCGGTGGGCCAGTTGTGGTGCCAGATCATCGTGGCACCGTGGTCGATGAGCCACAGCTCGCCGTGCCAGACCAGCAGATTGGGGTTGCGCCACGAGCGGTCGACGTTGTTGATGAGCGCGTCGAACCAGACCACGCGCCCGGCCTCGGCCGCACCGATCTCGAAGGCGAGCGGGTCGAAGCCGAGTGCCCCGGGAAGGAAGTCCATCCCGAGGTTGAGGCCGCCGCTCGACTTCAGCAGGCCCTGCACCTCCTGGTCCGGCTCGGCCCGGCCGATCACCGGGTCCAGCTGGATCCCCGCCAGGTCCGGGACGCGCAGCCCGAGCCGGCGGCCCAGCTGTCCGCAGATGACCTCCGCGACCAGTGTCTTGCGGCCCTGGCCGGCGCCGGTGAACTTCATGACGTACGTACCGAGATCGTCGGCCTCGACGATGCCGGGGAGCGAGCCACCCTCACGCAAGGGCGTGACATAGCGGGTGGCGGTGACTTCGGGGAGCATTGCCTCAGGCTACTGCGGCGGCGGAGGCGGTCCGAGCACGGTGGCCCGGGTACCGGCGGGGGTGGATTCCTGTCAGGGTGCCCAGCATGGACAACATGATCGACAAGGCAGAGGACCCCGGTGCCGGGAACGGCACGGACGTCGCCGGATTCCCCCGCCGGTTCGCCCGTTCCCGGCGCTTCTCCCTCGGCGCGCCGCGCGGCTTCACGGTCTCGCCCGACGGACGGCGGGTGCTGTTCACGCGCACCGGCGGCGGGCTGGACCCACTGAGCCGGCTGTGGCTGTACGAGGACGGGCGGGAGCGGCTGCTCGCCGACCCGACGGCGATGACGGGCGGCACCGGCATACCGGACGCGGAGCGGGCACGGCGGGAGCGGGCACGCGAGCAGTCGGCGGGCATCGTGTCGTACGCGACCGACCGCGAGGCGCGGCTGGCCGTGTTCGCCCTGGGCGGCGCGCTCTGGGCGGTCCGCACGGACGGCACCGCGCCCTTCCGGCTGCCGACGGCCGGGCCGGTCGTGGACCCGCGGCCCTCACCCGACGGCCGTCATGTCGCGTACGTCAGCGGCGGCGCGCTGCACGTCGTGTCCGTGGCGGGCGAGGAGCTGCTCCGCCTGGCGCCGGAGGAACCGGAGGTCACCTACGGCCTGGCGGAGTACACGGCGATGGAGTCGATGGGGCGCTCACGGGGCCACTGGTGGGCGCCGGACGGGCGGGCGCTGCTGGTCGCCCGTGTCGACCCCACGCCCGTACCGCTGTGGTACCTCGCCGACCCGGCCGACCCGGCGAAGACGCCCCGCCCCCTCCGCTACCCGGCGGCGGGCACCACCAACGCCGACGTCACCCTGTCCGTGGTGACGCTCGACGGCCGGCGCACGGAGGTGAGCTGGGACCGTGCGGCCTTCGAATACCTGGCCACGGCCGGCTGGGACGCGCACGGTCCGCTGATCGGTGTGCAGAGCCGCGACCAGCGTCACCTGCGGGTGCTGACGGTGGATCCGGACACCGGCGCGACCGGGACGGCGGGCGAGCGGCACGACCCCGCGTGGGTGGAGCTCGTCCCCGGCACCCCGGCCCGCACCCGCTCCGGCGCCCTGGTGGAACCCCTCGAGTCCAAGGACACCAGGCGGCTGGGGATCGGCGGTCACCCGGTGACCCCCGAGGGGTTGCACCTGGCCGCAGTGCTCGGCACGGACGGCGAACGGGTGCTGTTCACGGCCTGGGAGGAGCCGACCGAGTGCCACGTCTGGTCCTACGAACCGGGTCACGGTCTCACCCGGCTGAGCCGGGAGCCGGGCATGTACACGGCCGTCATGGGCGGCTCCACGGTGGTGCTGGACGGCCTGACCCAGGACGGGCACACGGTGACGGTCCTGCGCGACGGCGAGCCGGCCGGTTCGATCGCCTCGTCCGTCGCCGACCCCCTGCTCGCGCCGCGGCCGGAGTTCCTGACGCTCGGTGAGCGGGAACTGCCCGGCATGCTGTTTCTGCCGTCCTGGCACGAGCCGGGGGCGCGGAAGCTGCCGGTGCTGCTCTGCCCGTACGCCGGGCCAGGGGTGCGGCTCGTGGTGCGGGCCCGCGCGTGGTGGACGTGCGTGGCGCGGTGGTTCGCCGAGCAGGGCTTCGCGGTGCTGATCGTGGACGGCCGGGGCACGCCCGGCCGGGGGCCCGCGTGGGAGAAAGCGGTGCGCGGCGACCAGCTGACGCCCGTCCTCGAGGATCAGGCCGACGCGCTGCGGGCGGCCTGCGAGCGGTACCCGGACCTCGACCCGGGGCGGGTGGCGATCCGCGGCTGGTCGTTCGGCGGTACCGTCGCGGCGGCCGCGGTCCTGCGCCGGCCCGAGGTCTTCCACGCCGCGGTCTCCGGTGCGGCGCCGACCGATCAGCGGTTGTACGACACACACTGGAAGGAGCGCTTCCTCGGCCACCCGGACGAGGAGCCGGAGAACTACGCGCGCTCGTCGACGATCGGTGACGCGGGCCTGCTGCGCCGCCCGTTGCTGCTCGTCCACGGCATGGCGGACGACAACGTGGCCGTGGCCCACACGCTGCGGATGTCGGCGGCGCTGCTGGCGGCGGGGCGGCCGCACTCGGTGCTGCCGCTGGTGGGATCGACGCACATGGCGGCGGAGCGGACCACCGAGAACCTCCTGCTGTTCGAGCTGGACTTTCTGCGAAAGGCACTCGAGCGCTGAACGCGGGCGGCGTCGGGCCCGTAGGTCTCCTTGTACCGGTCGCATCGCGTGCCCGTCGCGTCGTGCACCGGTCGCGCGCACGACGGCGGGCCCGGCACCGGCCCGCCGACAGTACGGCAACGGCACCAAGGAGCGAACATGACGCACACGTCACCCGCCCCGGGCGGCGCGAGCCGCCGCAGCGTCGTCGCGGCGGTCGGGGCCACCGGCCTCGCCGCCGCGCTCGCGGCGTGCGGCTCGGACGAGAAGTCGACGACGCCCGGCACCCCCGACGCGGATGCCACGCCCGACACGGCGCGGCCGCCTTCCACGGCCGGGCAGGAGTCCTCGGCCGCCGGGGCCACCGGAGGCCGGGCGCTGGCCCGGACGTCGGAGATCCCGGAGGGCGGCGGGAAGGTCTTCGCGGACCGGCGGGTGGTGGTGACGCAGCCCTCCAAGGGTGAGTTCAAGGCGTTCTCCGCGGTGTGCACCCACCAGAAGTGCGTGGTCAAGGACGTGTCGGACGGGACGATCAACTGTCCCTGCCACGGCAGCAAATTCAGCATCGAGGACGGCAGCGTCCGGCACGACCCGGCGAAGCTGCCGCTGCCGGAGATGAAGATCTCCGTGCAGGGCGACTCCATCGGGCTCGTCTGAGGTCACGGCGGCCGGGCGCGGCCGCGTTCAGCGCGGCCCGCCCGGGCGCCGCCACCCGCGCAGGACGGCGTCGGTGGTGGTCATGGTGGCGACGAGGGCCAGAGTGTGGCGGACCATCGCCGCGGTGTAGTCGGCCGGCACGCCGGCGATGGCGTCGGCGGGGACGACGGCGGTGTAACCGAGGTTGACGGCGTCGAAGACGGCGTTGGGGATCGCGACGTTCGCCGAGACCCCGGTGACGATCAGGGCGCGGCAGCCGAGATTGCGCAGCAGCGCGTCCACGCCGGTGCCGGCGAGCGGCGAGAGCCCGTGCAGTCTCCGTACGACGAGGTCGTCCTCGCCGACCGGGATCGGCTCGGCGACGCGGACGGCCAGCGTGCCGGTCAGCTGCTGGACGGGCAGTCGTTCGGCGGCGCGGAAGAGGCGGGCGTTGCGGCCCGCGCCGCGGCCGTCGGGGCGGCGCTCGGCGATGGCGTGCACGACCTGGACGCCCGCCGCGTGCGCGCCCTCGACGAGCCGTGCGACGTTGCCCAGGGCGCCGGAGGCGCGGGCCACGGCGGCGAGCTCGGGCAGTGCGCTGTCGGGGCCGACGACACCGCGCTGGCACTCCACGGTCAGGAGCACGGTCGTCGCCGGGTCGAGCCGCTCACCGGGCTGGTCCTGCGGCGCCATGGCGCGCTCCTCGTCGGCTTCTCGGTACGGTACGGGCGGGCCGCGCAGGCCCCGGACCCAAGTCGCGTGAGGGTAGCGGGCATTGCGCGACGGGGGAAGTTGCCCGATGATTTCCGACGTCCATGATTTCTGACGTTCAGTCAGCTCTGGGGAGGGTGGTGCGGGAGATGACCGCTACACAGCGGCGGGGCCGCCGGATCATGATGACGCAGCCCGAACTGGACGCCTTCCTCACCGAGCGGCGCACCTGCCGAGTGGCCACGGTCGGCCCCGATGGGCGGCCGCACGTCGGCGCGCTGTGGTTCGTCTGGGACGGGGCCGCGCTGTGGCTGTACTCCCTGACCCGCAGCCGACGGTGGGCCGATCTGCGCCGGGACCCGCGGGTGGCGGTGGTCGTCGACGACGGCCGGGAGTACGGGGAGCTGCGCGGCGCCGAGCTGTCCGGCACTGCGGCGTTCGTCGGCGAGGCCCCGCGCACCGGCGAGCCGTGCCCCGAACTCGACGCTCCGGAGGCACTGTTCGCCGCCAAGTACTTCGGTCTGGACGTCATGCCCCATGACGGCCGGCACGCCTGGCTGCGGCTGACTCCGGAGGCCGTCGCCTCCTGGGACTTCCGCAAGCTGCCCCGCGCGTAGGGCGTCCACGAAGTCCCGTCCGGCCCCGCGCATCCCGGCACAGACCCGCAGCGTGTCGGTGTCACCTTGGCGCGCCCGACACGGCGGCGACCCTCCGCCTCACCGTCGCCCGCACCGGACGCCGCGGGGCTCCGAGCGCGGGCTCGCGACGTCCGCTCAGCCGGTCCGGCCGCCGACCGCTTCCCCCGCGGTGCGCAGCGCGTCGACCGCCGCCCGGATCGACGGCCTGCGGTCGGCGTCCGCCCGCCAGACCGCGTACACATGGCGGCACATGGTGTGCCGTACGGGCACGACCCGCACCCCGTCCGGCACCGGGCCCCGGCCGAGGCGGGGCGCGACCACGACCCCGAGCCCGGCGGCGACGAGGGCGAGCTGGGTGTGGTGCTCCTCGGCCATGTGCGAGATGCGGGGCTCGATGCCCTTGCCGCGCAGGGTGAGCATCAGCCAGTCGTGGCAGAACTCCCCTCGGGGCCAGGAGACCCATTCGTCGTCGGCGAGGTCCTCGAGATCCAGCTCGGCCCGGTCGGCGAGCGGATGACCCGCGGGCAGCGCCACGTCGGCGGGGTCGTCGAGGATCGGGGCCTTGGCCAGGCCGTCGGGCATCGGCAGCGGTTTGTTGTACCAGTCGAGGACGACCGCGACGTCGATGTCGCCGCGCACCACGCGCGGCACGGCCTCGTCGGGCTCCATCTCCTCCAGCCGGGCGCGCAGTTGCGGGTGCGCGTCGCGCAACTCCGCGAGGGCGGCGGGGAACAGCCCGCGGGCCGCGGTGGGGAAGGCACCGAGCAGCAGCTCGCCGACGGCCTGGCCGCGCTGCGCCTCCAGGTCGGCCTGGGCCAGCTCCACCTGGGAGAGGATGCGTGAGGCGTGCTCGGCGAGCAGCCGGCCGGCGTCGGTGAGCCGCACGCCCCGGCCGTTCTTGGCCAGCAGTTGCTGACCGGTCTCCCGTTCCAGCTTGGCCAGCTGCTGCGAAACGGCGGAGGTCGTCACGTGCAGTCCGTCCGCCGCGCCGCTGACGGAACCGTGGCGGGCGACGGCGTTGAGGGTGCGCAGGCGGTCCAGGTTCAACATGTAAGGGATGCTACGCGATGCCACACACAATTATTTGCTTGTTCTAATAGGTATCGCCCCTGCATGGTGATCTCCATGAGCGTCGTCGCATCAGGATCACCTTCCGCCACAGCCACCACCCGCCCCTCTACGGCAGGCCCTTCTGCCACCGGCCCCTCGACCGGCACCGCGGCCCGCCCCGGCGGCCCCGGCACCGCGGGAGGCTCCGGTCAGGGCCGGTCCACGGTGGACTGGCGCATCCGCTTCGGCGCGCTCTCGCTCATCTGGGGCTTCAGCTTTCTCTTCATCAAGCTGGGCACGGACGGCTTCGCCCCGCTCTACGTCTCCTTCGGGCGCGTGTTCTTCGGCGCCCTGGTGCTCGTCGCCATCCTCGCCGTCAAGCGGCAGCGACTGCCGCGCGGCGCCCGCACCTGGGGGCACCTCGCCGTCGCGGCGCTCCTGCTCAACGCCCTCCCCTTCTCGCTCTTCGCCTACGCCGAGCTGACCATCTCCTCCACCCTGGCCGGCATCTGCAACGCCACCACCCCGCTGTGGGGGATGGTCCTCTCACTCGTGGCCCTCTCCGAGGACCGCCCCACCCGGCGCCGGTTCGCCGGTCTCGGCCTGGGCTTCATCGGTGTGCTCACCGTCCTCGGCGCCTGGCAGGGCTTCGACGGGCAGGACCCGACCGGGACGCTGCTGGCCCTGATCGCCTCGCTCAGCTACGCGATCGGCTGGATCTACGTCCGGCGGACGCTGTCCGACACCGGCAACTCCCATCTGTCGATGTCCGGCGCCCAGCTGCTCCTCGCCACCGCCCAGCTCGCCGTCGTCGCCCCGGTGTTCAGCCCGCTGCCCACCTCGTTCCCCGTGGTGCCCGTGCTGGCGATCGTCGCGCTCGGGGCGCTGGGCACCGGGCTCGCCTTCCTCTTCCAGTACGGGCTGGTCGCGGAGGTCGGGCCGACGACCGCGACCATGACCACGTACTTCATCCCGGTCATCGCGACCGCGGCCGGTGTCGCCCTCCTTGACGAGCGGCTCACCTGGAACACCCCGGTCGGAGCGCTCATCGTGCTGGCCGGAGCGGCGCTCACCCAGGGCGGCTCCCGGGCGAAGGCCTCCCGCCGGCCCGCCGCCGACGCGGTCCCCGAGCCCACCCGGCGGCCGGCACAGCAGCACCCGGGGAAGTGACCCGGCACCCGATCCGGCCGGCCATCGGACAAGCGGTCCGGCGAACGGTCCGGCAACCGCCTCAGTCGTAACGCCCCGCCGTATCCGGGCCGGTCACGGACGCCAGCGCGTCCGCGACCGGCCCTATGTCGTCCATGGACAGGGGCGACACGGTCAACCGCACTCCGGGCGGGGAGGAGACCCGGAAACGCGCACCCGGCGCCACCGCCCACCCCGCTTGCAGCAGGCGCGCCACCGCCCCCGTCTCGTCCGGCACCGGAAGCCATACGTTCATCCCGCTGCGTCCGTGTGCCACGACCCCCCGGTCCCGCAGCGCCCGCACGAGCGCCTCACGGCGGTGTCCGTACGAGCCGGCGACCGCCGCGGCGTCCACCGCGCCGGTCCGCCAGAGGTGCGCCACGGCCCGCTGCAGCACATGACTGACCCAGCCCGGCCCCAGGCGCTGCCGCCCGCGCACCCGGTCCACGGTGACGGCGTCGCCGGTGAGCACCGCGAGCCGCAGATCCGGCCCGTACGCCTTCGCGACGGAGCGCACGAGTGCCCAGTGGTCGGTGCCGCCCGCGAGGGGGTGCAGCGGGAGGTCGACGATGCCGTGGCCGTGGTCGTCCTCGATGAGCAGCACGTGCGGGTGCCCGGCGAGCACGGCCCGCAGCTCACGGGCGCGCGCCGCGCTGACGGCCGCGCCGGTGGGGTTCTGCGCCCGGTCGGTGACGACCAGGGCCCGGGCCCCTTGCCGGAGCGCCCGGTCGGTGTCCTCGGGCAGCGGCCCGTCGTCGTCGAGCGCGACGGGGACCGCGCGCAGGCCGAGCGCGGAGATCAGGTCGAGGAGGCTGCCCCAGCCGGGGTCCTCGACCGCCACCTCGTCCCCGGGCCGCAGATGGGCGCTCAGCACGCGCTCGATGGCGTCCAGCGACCCGGAGGTGACCGCCAGCGGCCCGGCCGGGACGCGGTCCGCGTCGAAGGCGGCGCGGGCCATCCGCTCCAGCTCCGAGTCGACGGCGGACGAGCCGTAGAGCACCGGGCCCTCGGCGGCGCGCGCGGCGGCCTCGGTGAGCGCCTCGCCGAGCGGGGGCAGCAGCGTCGGGTCGGGGTTGCCGGTCGACACGTCACGCACGCCTTCGGACGCCTCCACGCGGATCAGCTCACGGTGCGTACTGGCCGGGCGGTGCCGCACCCGGCTGCCCCGGCGGCCCGCCGTCTCGATCACCCCCCGCTCGCGCAGGATGCGGTAAGCGGCCGCGACCGTATTGGGATTGACCCCCAGCTCGACCGCCAACTCCCGCATGGGCGGCAGCAGTTCGCCCGGAGGGAGCTTGCCCGCCCCGACGGCCCGCTCCACGTTCGCCGAGATGTCCGCTGCGCGACGGCCTTCGATCCGATAGTCTCCTAGCACAAAGCCAAGTATGCACTAGTGCAATGGAGAGCGCAATGTCGGCACCCGTCGCCCCCGCCTCGCAGGAGACGTCCGCGTACGAGCGGACCGAGCGGACCACCCTCACCCGCCACCGCGAGCGCGCCCACTACGACCGCGAGCTGGTCCACTCGATACTCGACGCGGGCTACGTCTGCCACCTCGGCTTCGTCCGTGACGGGGCGCCCGTCGTCCTGCCGACCCTCTACGGGCGCATCGGCGAGCGGCTCTACGTGCACGGTTCGACCGGCTCCCGCCCGCTGCGCGCCGCCGGGCAGACGGACGTCGGCCTCCCCGTGTGCGTCACCGTCACCCATGTCGACGGGCTCGTCCTCGCGCGCTCCGCCTTCAGCCACTCCCTCAACTACCGCTCCGTCGTGGTGCACGGCACGGCCCGGCCGGTGACGGACGAGGAAGAGGTGAAGGCCGCCCTCGACGCCCTCGTGGACCAGGTGATGCCGGGCCGCGCCGCCGACTCCCGGCCGGCGTCGCCCAAGGAACTGGCCGCGACGGCCGTGCTGGGCATCGATCTGACCGAGGTGTCCGCCAAGGTCCGCGACGCCGGGCCGATGGACTCCGAGGCGGACCTCGCCCTCCCCTTCTGGAGCGGCGTCGTCCCCCTCACCACCGGCTACGGCGCCCCGGTCCCCGCGGACGACCTCGCGCCGGGCATTCCCGTGCCCGGCTACCTCACCGCTCTCTGAGCGGGGCCCCGACCGCGGGGGCGGCCGCGCCACGCGCCTCGACGACGGCCAGCGCCGCCACCGCGCACAGGAGTACCGCCGTGCCCGCCACGGTCGCGGCGGTGAGGTGCTCACCGAGCAGGGCGACGGCGATGACCGCGGCCGTGACGGGTTCGATGAGCGTGACGACCGCGACCGTCGTGCCCCGCACCACCAGCAGACCGGCGAAGAACAGCCCGTAGGCGAGCGCCGTCGGCACGGTGACCAGGTACCCCATCAGCCACAGGGTGCGGCCCAGTTCACGCCCGTGCGGCCACAGCCCCTCGACGGCCGCGAGCGGCAGCAGGCAGGCCGTGCCGACGGCGAAGGACGTCAGCGTCGTGGTGAACGGGTCGGCGCCCGCGCCCTTCCGGCCCAGGAACCGCGTGGCGAGGGTGACGAGCGCGTATCCGGCGGCGGACAGCAGCCCGAGGGCGACCCCCGTCGGCCGCACCGTGCCCGTACCGTCGCTGCCCAGCATCAGCACGGCCAGCCCGAGGAGCGCGCCGCACACCGCCACCCGGCCGCCCGCGCCGAGCCGTTCGCCCATCAGCAGCCTGCCGCCGAGCGCCACCATCACGGGCGCGGCCCCCAGGGTGACGACGGTGCCGACCGCGATGCCCGTCCCGTCCACCGCCCCGAAGTAGGCGGTCTGGAAGACCGTGAGCCCCACACCGATGACCAGCGTCCGGACCGCCCGGCGCCGCTTCGGCTCGTACGGCCGCACGGGGCCCGCCTGCGCGCGGCGCGCCCGCACGGCCCCTACGGCGAGCAGGAGGACGAGGCCTCCGGCCGTGCGCCAGAAAGTGAGCGCGACGGGGCCGAGCCCGCTGCTGTCGAAGACCAGGGCGGCGGTCGCGCCCGTGGTCCCCCAGGCGGCGGCCGCGAAGGCCACGTAGAGCAGCCCGCGCCCGACGGAGGGCCCGGCCCCGAAGGGCCGGTCACCCGAGGGCAGCGGGGAGGAGACGCCCGTCTCAGGGCAGGGGGAAAGGGTGGAGCGTTGCATGACTGTTCTCCCGCGGAAGACAAGAGGTGATCGCGTGGTCCCCTGTGCGGGCAGCGGCGATCCGCCCGGGGCATCGCCCCGAGCCCGGTCCTCCGGGAGCGGCCGCCCGCGCTACGCGGCGGGAGGCGGCAGAACAGTCATCGGCATGATCAGCACACTAAGCCGGACGGGAGCCGCTCGACAACTCCCCCTCGACACCCACCGGGGCGGCTCCGCCGCCGGCCACCGGAGCGGCCGGGGCCGCCTTGGGCGTGGAGGTCTGCGCGATGAAGGCACCCAGCAGCACCACGGCGCCGCCCACGATCTGCGGCGTGGACAGGTGCTCACCGAGCAGCACCCAGGCCAGCACGGTGGCGACGACCGCCTCCAGGCAGGCGACCACACCGGCAACTTGCGGCGAGAGCCGGCGCACGGAGAGGACCCCGGTGAGGTACGCCGCCACGGTCGCGACCAGCACGATCCAGGCGAGCAGCAGCCCGGCCGGCACGGCCGCCCCTGCCAGCTCCGCCCGTCCGGCGAGCACCTGCCAGTCCATGGTCCAGGGGCTCGCGACCGCCGTCAGCAGCCCGGCGCCGATGAGCAGCCCGTAGGCGACGACCCCGACCGGGTCGACGGGCTCGTCGCCGTCGGAGCCGTGGTCGGACAGGACGAAGTAGCCGACCTGGCAGCAGGCCGCGCCGAGGGCCAGCAGCAGGCCCACGGCGTCGAAACCGAGCCCGGCCCACACCTCCACCACGCAGGCGAGACCGGCGACGGCGAGCACGACGCCCACGGCGGCGGCCCGGCTGACGGAACGTCGCTGGACGAACCGCACCCAGCCGAGCAGCAGGGCGGGCCCCAGGTACTCGACCAGCAGGGCCACCCCGACGGGGATCCGGGCGATGGCCGCGAAGTAGCAGGCCTGTACGCCCGCGACGGCGAGCAGCCCGAACCCCGCGAGGAGCGCGGGCCGGCGCATCACCAGGGCGCGGTGCCGCCACGCGACGGGCAGCAGGACCAGCGCCGCCCCGGCCACCCGGAGCCACACCACGTGGAGCGGGTCCAGGCCCGCCTCGATCAGTGGTTTGGCCGCGACACCGGAGCCTCCGAACGCGAGCGCGGACACCAGAGCCGGACCGAGGCCCGAGACCCTGCCCGTGCCCTTGACTTGAGACGATTGCATCGCTGCATCATGGCAGCCGTTGTCAGGGGCGTCACCCCCTTTGGCTCCTGGCGAATTCGCTACTTCTCCAGGTCAAAGAGGTTGTCGAGACGCGCGGTGAGGACGTCGGGGTCGACCCCGGCCCGGCGCAGCACGTGAACGGCCCGGCATCGGCGGTCGCGGGTCAGGGCCGCCAGCAGATCGAGACCTTCCGCCCGGTCCGCGCCCCGCGCGCGGGCGCGGGCTTGTGCGCCCTCCATCGCGGTGGCGGCGGCGGGCGACCAGCGGGGCACGCCCCCGTCGCCGGTCGCCGGCGGGAGACAGGAGTCCTCGACGGTGCCGCGCCAGCGCAGTCCGTAGCCGATGGTGCGCTGGACGAGGTAGCCGAGCAGCCGGGCGACCTGGGCCGGTCCGCCGTCGAAGGCCCGGGACGTCGCGGGGTCGACTTCCAGCAGGGTGTGCAGCAGATGAGCGGTGTCGACCTGCCGGTCGCCGTCGCGCTGGGCGCGCCGGCGCGCTCCCGCGACCGCGAAGGCCAACTGCGCGCTGAGCGGCTCTTCGCCCGCGGCGTCGGCCGGTCCGGTGTCAGGAGTACGGCTTTGCACCCTCCCACCCCATCAGTCCCGTCCTGACGGAGCATCCCCGGAGGGAAGCATTCCCGCATCCGACGCCAGTTGGGTACGGACGATCAGACTCTCATCCTTGAGGAGGAGGGCGCCGGATCCCCTCTCGGGGGCGTACGGCACTCATCCGCACGCCGCGTGCGCACCGGCACACAGCCACGCCGCACGCCCCGTTCGTCCCTCCCCCGTCATCGGACGGCCTCGCGCGGCTGCCGTGCCGGGGCCGCTGGGGCCTGTCCGGTGGATCTTCGCGGGCTCTCCACGACCGGCAGTGGGGCCGCCTCCAGCAGGGGCCGCGGGAGCTCGCCGCGCCGTCGGAGTCACCCGAGTACGCCCGGGACGAGGGCAGTCCTCCCCCGTGCGCTCACACGCACCGGACGTCGCTCGCCGATCCACGGAGATCCGCCGGACAGGCGCCCTAGGTGACGTTCAGCGTGGCTCGCCGCTCCCCGGCCGTGAACGTGTACTCCCCGCGCTCGACGCGCGGGCTCCCCGAGCCGTCGAGGTCGCCCGGCGTCACCGCGAGCACCCGCGCCGGGACCGTGAGACGGACGGTCCGCGCCTCGCCCGCCGCCAGCCGCACCTTGGTGAAGGCCACCAGCCTGCGCGGCGGGGCCAGCACCGCGCTGACCGGCCGGGAGACGTAGACGGGCACGACCGTCTCCCCGTCGCGCGCGCCCGTATTGCGCACCCGCACGCTCACCCGCACGTCCGCACCGGCCGGCACCGAGGGGGAGCCGAGTCCGATCGCGTCGAAGCCGTAGTCGGTGTAGGAGAGCCCGGCGCCGAAGTCGTACGCGACGTCGTGCGCGGATTCGGCTCCCGCGTTGGTCCCGGGCAGTTGCTGGTGGTGCACGGGCTCGTTCCCGGTCCTCCTGGGCCAGGACACCGGCAGCCGGCCGCCCGGGTTCGCTTTGCCGAACAGCACGTCCGCGACCGCGTGCCCGCCCTCGGTGCCCGGCAGCCAGGACATCAGCAGCCCCTCGGTCCCCGCCGCGTCACCCAGCGCGAGCGGCCTCCCGGCGATCACCACCACCACGACCGGCCGGCCGCTCGCCTTCAAGGACTTCACCAGGGCCCGCTGGTCCGCGGCGAGTCCGGGCCGCGGGCTGTCGGCCTCTCCTTCCGCCGCCGCCTTCTCACCGACCACCACGACCGTCACATCGGCGGTCCTGGCCTGTGCCACGGCGTCGGCCGCGTCCCGCGGCCGCACGATCCGGGTGCCCGCGGGTGCCGCGTGCCTGATCCCGTCGAGCACGGTCGTACCCGGCAGCCGCACCCCGTCGGGCACCCGCTGCCAGCCGACGGTCCAGCCGCCGGCCTGGCTGTCGATGTCGTCCGCGTGGTCCCCGGCGACGACGATCTTCTTCGTCGCCGGGCCGAGGGGCAGGGTGCCCTTCTCGTTGCGCAGCAGGACCTGCGACGCGGTGGCGGCGCGCCGGGCGAGGTCCCGGTCGGCGCCGAGCACCGCCGCGTCGGCCCGGTCCGCGTCGACGTACGGGTGCTCGAAGAGCCCGAGGTCGAACTTGAGCCGCAGCACCCGCCCGACGGCCTCGTCGATCCGCGCCCGGCCGACCAGCCCGCGCTCTACCGCCGCCCGCAGCCCCTCGGTGAACCGACGCGCGTCGTACGGCTCCATCGTCATGTCGACGCCGGCGTTGACCGCGAGCGCGATGGCCTGCGGGTAGTCGGCCGCGACCTTGTACCTGGTGTGCAGCGCGCGGACGTCCTCCCAGTCGCTGACGGCCACGCCGGTGAACCCCCACTGCTTCCGCAGCACCTTGGTGAGCAGGTAGGGGGAAGCGGTCGCCGGTACGCCGTTGAGGGCGCCGGAGTTGACCATGACGCTCTTCGCCCCGGCCTCGATCGCCGTGCGGTACGGCGCGAGGAGGGTGTCCTGGAGGTAGCGCGTGGACACGTCGGCGGGCACGCGGTCGTGCCCGTTGGCGGGTTCGGAGTAGCCGCCGAAGTGCTTGACCGTCGCCGCGACCCGCTTGGCGCCCTGTGCGCCCTCGGTCCCCCGCACATGAGCGGCGGCCAGGGTTCCGGCGAGCAGGGGGTCCTCGCCGTAGGTCTCGTAGTAACGGCCCCAGCGCTGGTCGCGGGCGAGATCGGCGACGGGCGCGAAGTTCCAGTCGACGCCGGTGGCGGCGACGGCCCGGGCGGTCGAAGCGGCGACGGCCCGGACGATCGCGGGGTCCCAGGTGGCGCCGAGGCCGATCTGGTGGGGGAAGACGGTGGCGCCGAGGACGTTGTTGTGACCGTGGACCGCGTCGGCCCCGTACAGCACGGGGATGTGCAGCCTGGTCTTCTCCACGGCGTATCGCTGTACCGCGTTGACCATGCGGGCCCAGTCGCCCGGCGTGTTCCTCGTCGGTCCCATGCCGCCGCCGGAGAGCACCGACCCGGTGGCGTGGTCGCCGAGCACGGTCTTCATGCAGCTCTCGACGAGTTCGCCACCGCCTGCCCGGCAGTCGCCCTGCATCCGCACGACGGCGATCTGGTCCATCTGCCCGATCTTCTCGTCGAGCGTCATCCGGTCCAGCAGATCCCGTACCCGCCGTTCCGTACCGGCGCGGGCGTCCGTATAGAGCGGCCCGCCCCCGCCCGCGGAGGTCGCGGACCCCGCGGGGACGGCGCCGACGGCGGCCGCACAGGCGGTGACGGCGGCGAGCACGGAGGTGGGGTACCGCCATCGCGGCGAGCGGGGCCGGCCGGTCGCGCGGGTCCGGCGGTTTCCGGGATTCCCACGGGGACGCAAAGCCATGGCGGCACTCCGTTTCTGTCGGATGCCGGAGTCTTTCCGCGCCATGACACACCGTCAAGGCACGACACCCCGCTCGTCCCCGGCGCCGGAAGGGCGTTCCCACGGGAAACCGCGGGAACGCCCTCGTCATGCGGCCTCTTGGCTCAGTCCTCTTCGGCAAGGATCAGATAGAGCTTCTTGCGCGATTCGTTGATGACCGCGAGAGCCTTCTGCCGCTGCTCCTCGCTGCCGGTCTTCCAGACCTGGCCGAAGGCCTCCATCAGCCCGAAGCCCGCCTGGCGGATCTCGTTCGCGGATTCCCAGTCGGCACCGCGCCCGGCCTCTTCCCACGGGGCCTGTGCCCCCGCTTCGGCCTCGGCCCGGCCAGGCTCGGTGAGCGTGAACAGCTTCTTGCCGCCCTCGCTCGCGCTGCTGATCAGCCCCTCGTCCTCCAGCAGCTGGAGCGTCGGGTAGACCGATCCCGGGCTCGGCTTCCAGGTCCCGCCACTGCGCTCGACGATCTCCTGGATCATCTCGTAGCCGTGCATCGGCCGGTCCTTGAGCAGCGCCAGGATCGAGGTCCGCACATCGCCCCGCCGGGCCCGGCCGCCCGGGCCCCCGCGCCGGTGACCGCCGAACGGACCCCGGCCGAAGGGCGGCCCGCCGAAAGGAGGTCCGAACGGCCCGAAGGCGGCGCGGCCGCCACCGGATTCACCCCGACCGCGAGGGCTGGGTCCACCGTGCTCGTGCCCATGAAAACGCATGATGACGTTTCTCCCATCGTTGATCCGTCGTGATGCATCAACGATATATCGGAACCGGTCGCATGACAATGCCGGCCGCCCTCCTGCGCGACCTACGACCCTCGCCTGGCGGCCGGGCCGGGCGAGAGCCTGAAATCCCTCGCCCACGCCCGCCCCGCCCGGTACGGTCGCGAGGGTGTTCGCACTGCGGGCAACCCAGGAGATCCGCGCGCGGCCACCCCGGCAGGACCCACGCTGAAGGAGATTTCGTCGATGGCATGCCGTATCAGTGAGCTCGTGCTCGATTGCCACGACCCCGAGGCGCTGGCGCGGTTCTGGTGCGAGGTCCTGGACTTCGTCGTGCTCGATCGCTACGAGGGCGACATCGAGATCGGGCCGCGCGAAGGGTTCGGCGGCCCGCAGCCGACGATCATCCTCAGCCGCAGCGACGAGCCGAAGAACGGGAAACTCCGGCTGCACATCGACGTCAATCCCACCGACCGCGATCAGGACGCCGAGCTCGAGCGCCTCCTGGCCGCCGGGGCCGAGATCGTCGACGTCGGCCAGACCGGGGAGGAGCCCTGGCACATCCTCGCCGACCCCGAAGGCAACGAGTTCTGCCTGCTCAAGGCCCGCCTCGCCGCACTCTGACGGCCCTCGTCGGCAACGAGGGCCGACGCTCTGCCGGAGTGCGTACAGGCGACGTGCTTGTCACCCACCCCCCGAACAGGGCCACATTTTCCGGATTGGCCGTGTCGCAGCAGGTCAACGGCCCTTTACCGTCCGGGCCATGCGGATACGAATCGTCGACGCCTTCACCGACCGCCCCTTCGCCGGCAACCCGGCCGGGGTCCTGCTCCTCGACTCCGACACCTTCCCCGACGACGCCCGACTCCAGCGGATCGCCGCCGAGGTCAACCTCTCCGAGACCGCGTTCGCGCACCGGCTGCCCGGGGACGCCGCCGCCGACTGGGCGCTGCGCTGGTTCACCCCCACCACCGAGGTCGACATGTGCGGGCACGCCACGCTCGCCACCGCGCACGTCCTGCACAGCACGGGCACCGCCACCGGCACCGTGCGCTTCTCGGCCCGCTGCGGCGTCCTCACCGCGACCGCGCACGACGACGGCTCGATCACCCTGGACTTCCCGACGTCGCCGCTCACCCCGGCCACCGTCCCCGACGGTGTCGCCGCCGCGCTCGGCGCCGAACCGGTCTCCGTGCTCGACACCGGACCGCACATCGGCGACCTCCTGGTGGAGCTGGCCGACGAGAAGACCGTCCGGGGCCTGTCCCCCGACGTCCGGGCGCTCGCCCGGCACTCCCGCCGGGGCATCATCGCCACCGCCGCGGCCGAGGACCCCGCGCGCGGCTACGACTACGTCTCGCGCTGCTTCTTCCCCAACGTCGGCATCGACGAGGACCCGGTGACCGGCAGCGCGCACACCGCGCTGGCCCCCTTCTGGTCCGCCCGTCTGGGCCAGGGCGACCTGACGGGCCTCCAGGCGTCCACCCGCTCCGGGCTCGTACGGACCTCCGTGCGCGGCGACCGCACCCTGCTGACCGGCACCGCCGTCACCGTCATCGACGGCGAACTGCTCGCGTAAGGGGGCCGCGTCCGCCCACGGCTCCCGGGGACCGGCCCGGTCAGGCCGTGGGCAGCCAGCCCACCTTGCCGGCGAGCAGCGCGTAGCCGACGAAGGCCACGACGTCGATCAGCGCGTGCGCGGCGACCAGCGGCCCGACGCGCCCCCAACGCCGGTAGAGCAGGACGAAGACGACGCCCATGGCCATGTTGCCGATGAGACCGCCGATGCCCTGGTAGAGGTGGTACGAGCCGCGCAGCGCGGAGCTGGCCACCAGGGCCGCCATCGGCGTCCAGCCCAGCTGCCCGAGTCTGCGCAGCAGGTAGCCGACCACGACGACCTCCTCCAGCACCGCGTTCTGCGCGGCGGAGGCGATCAGCACGGGAAGCTTCCACCAGACGTCGGGGAGCGCCTCGGGCACCACGGTCAGGTTGAACCCCGCCGCGCGGGCGCCGAGGTAGAAGAGCAGCCCGGTGCCGCCGATGGCCGCGGCGAGGGCCGTCCCCCACTTCAGGTCGAAACCCGGCCGCAGCCGGTCGAAGCCGATGGCACGCAGTCCCGCGCCCTCGCGCAGCAGCAGGTGCGCGACGAGGAGGACGGGTACCAGCGAGGTCGTGATGCCGAAGAGCTGCCAGGCGAGGTCCAGCCACGGCCGGCCGGGGGCGTGGCTGCCGTTGAGCGTGGCGGCCTGGTCGCTCAGCCCGCCGGGGCGGGTGGCCGCGCCGACAAAGCTGATCAGCGACGAGACGCCACTGGCCCCGAGCGACAGCGCCAGGACGAGCAGCAGCTCGACCCGCAGCGTCCGCCGCGTGAGCCCCGCGCCGCGCGCCTCGGCCGCCCCGGGCGTGGAGCCGGGGAGAACACCGGGAAGGCCGCCGGGCGGAACGTCCACCTCGTCGCGCGCACCTCGTCGCACACCTGCCTCCACTTCCTCCCGCCCTCACACCCGCGGAGAGGAGCGTCGCCCATGGTCGTCACCAGCTTGCCCGACGACCTCGCGCCCGCCAAACGGCCGACGGCCGGGGGCCCGCGTCAGGCCCCGGGGCCGACGGGCCAGGTGTGCACCGGCTCCCCCGTCAGCATCAGCTCGCGGTAGCGCCGGGTGGTGGCGGCCAGCGCCCGGTCCCGGTCCATGCCCGCGTCCCGGGCCCGGTGATAGGTGTCGGCCTGCCAGGACGCCCCGTTCACCCGGCGGCGGCAGCGCTCCTCGACGATGCCGAGGTAGCGGTCGCGGTCGGCGGGCTCGACACCCCACGCGTCGAGCCCGGCGGCGGCCAGCGGAAGCAGCTCCTCCTGTACGAGCCGTACGGCCGGCACCCGGGTCAGGGTGCCGTTGCGCCCGGCCTTGGGCCAGCGCAGGGTGGCGTCGATGCCGTCCCGGCAGGCCGCGTCGAAATTGTCCCCGGCGACGGCGAACGGCAGCCGCGTCCACACCGGCCGGCCCTCCTCCGCGAGCGCCCTGACCAGCCCGTAGTAGAAGGCGGCGTTGGCGATGGTGTCGGGGACGGTGGGGCCGGCGGGCAGGACGCGGTTCTCCACCCGTAAGTGCGGGACACCGTCGGCGATGCCGTAGACGGGCCGGTTCCAGCGGTAGACGGTGCCGTTGTGCAGGACGAGTTCGTACAGCCCGGGCACTCCTCCCTCGTCCAGTACCCGGATCGGGTCCTCGTCGGCGGAGATGGGCAGCAGCGGCGGGAAGAAGCGGAGGTTCTCCTCGAAGAGCTCGTAGACCGACTCGATCCAGCGCTCCCCGAACCAGGTGCGCGGCCGTACGCCCTGCGCCTGGAGTTCGGGCGGCCGGGTGTCGGTGGACTGCACGAACAGCGGCGGGCGGGACTCGCGCCACAGCTCCCTGCCGAAGAGGAAGGGGGAGTTGGCGCCGACGGCGATCTGCGCGGCGGCGACGGCCTGCGCCGCGTTCCACACGGCGGCGAACCGGCTCGGGGTCACCTGGAGGTGCAACTGCACGGACGTGCACGCCGCCTCGGGCGTGATCGACTTCGCGGTGCAGGCCAGCCGCTCGACGCCATCGATGTCGATGGTGAAATCCTCGCCGCGCGCGGCCACGATCGTGTCGTTGAGCAGGGTGTAACGATCGGCCTCGGAGAGGTTGGCGGAGACCAGGTCCTCCGGGGTGAGGGTCGGCAGAATACCGATCATCACGATCCGGGAATCGACTTCCCCGGCCTTGCGGTCGGCGTAGGAAAGCCCCGTGCGCAACTCCTCGGCGAGCTGGTCCAGAACGCTTCCGGACAGCCGGTGCGGCACGATATTCACTTCCAGGTTGAACCGCCCCAGTTCGGTCTGGAAATCACGGCTCGCAATACGCTCCAGCACCTTCGCGTTCATCATGCTCGGCATCCCGTCGGGCCCCGCGAGATTCAGCTCGATCTCCACACCCATGAGATTCCTGGGGCGGTCGAACCGCTTCTCCTCCAGCAACCTCCCGAGCCCGCACAGACACTGCCGGAGCTTGTCCCGGTACCGCTGCCGGTCAGCGAGGTCGAACCCCTCGGCCACGACCTTCTCACCCATCGAAGGGTCCCTCCTCACGCGGGTCGCCCGCGGCGCCAGGCGCTCGTGTCAGCATCGATGATGCCCAGGCAATGTGATCGATAACGCCATGCCGGTGCCACATACCCGGTAGGCTCGGCCCGAAGCGCACTCCGGCACATTCCGTCGGCATGAAGCGACACCCCGGGCATATCGCATTGCGCTGGTGATAAACACCGACGAGATTCGGCCGACCGTATCCGGGGCAGATTCCGAGGTCACGAGAGCGGGCCGGGAACAAATTCACCGAAATCCCCCCGGAACTGAGCCCGGATTTCCCCTTGCCGGAAATACTCGCGACAGCTAGCGGAAACACCCTGTGAACATGTGTCGTATAAACTCCATGGACAAGGCAGAGAGTAGGCGCCCTGGCAGTCGGTCCCGGCCCCCCTCTGACCCTGCACACCGACAGCGTCGTCCGCACCTGCCCAGCATCACCGTGTCTCCGAAGTGAGAGGCGACCCGCCATGCCCCTGCATGTCCCCCCTGCCCCCGCGCCTGCCCTCCGCACGGTCCTCACGGCCCTCGGTTCCCCCACCGCGGTCCGTGAGGCACGCACCCCTTCCCTCAAGTCCGCCCAAGGCCCCCTCACCGCCGAACTCCCCCTGCCCGTCCACGTCCTGGAGCACGTGACCGCCCGGAGCGGCGCGCCGCGCACCCGGCTCACCGGCTGGCGCTTCCTGATCAAGGGAGCCGAGCGGGCGGTGGCCGCGGGCGAGACGACGCTGACCGCCGACGGCTGGGTGTTCTCGTACTTCTTCGAAGGGCCGTACGTCGCCTCCACCGAGCTGGCCCTGCGACAGGCCGAGTCGATGACGACGCCGTACCAACCGCGGCTGCTGTCCGTCCCCGAGCTCTACATGCTCACCCTCTGGCTGCATGCCGACATCACCGCCGACGCCTCGTCAGGCGTCCCCGGGCCGGGCGATCTGCTGGTGCCGCTCGCCCCCGCGCCGCCCGGAATCGCGGCCCACCGTCCGCACCGGGTCGCCGAACTGCTGGCCGTCCTCACCCACCGACTCGCCCCCGCCCCACGCTTGAAGACCTCGGCCTGAGGCAGGGTCGGCCGGGCAGATCTTCGAACCACCCGTCCCGCTACGAAGCACCGAGCGCCCCGCGACCCACCGGTCGCGGGGCGCCGTGCTGCCCTCACCCTCCAGGCGTAGCCCACATTGACTATCCCGAACCCCCCAAAGGGGCCGTCTTGTTGACAGCAACCGCCCGCACGGGTGATGCGTCTCCTCCCTGTGAGGAGAGCTGCCGGGAAATCCCTGCGGAATCACGCCCGTAGGGCAACACTGGGAGCGACCGAACGATTCACAACGGGGGGCGGCATGACCACCGCATCGAGCCGCAGGACACAGACCACACCGCAGCGAAAGAACCCTTCCATGTGCCAGCACCAGCCCGCATGCCCGTCAGCCGACTCCACCGACCGGGAAGCCGCCCATCTCGTGGCGCACTACCCGGAACAGGGGTGGAGCCTGCTGTGCAACGGCGTCCTGTTCTTCGAGGACACCGGTGAGCTGCTGCCGGACGGGCAGATCATCGCTCCGCACCGGCCGCTGGGCACCGAGCACGTGGTGACCGCCGCGTAGTGCCGGCACCGCACAGCGCGAAAACCGCATACAGAAGGGGCCGGCCCGGCGACATCGCCGAACCGGCCCCGACCTATGTCAGCCCCGGGGAGATCTCCCCGGGAAGGGCCGCCCGTCCGGGCGGCCCGGACCGTCAGCCGTCGTACTCGTCCATCGGGGGGCACGAGCAGACGAGGTTACGGTCGCCGTACGCACCGTCGACGCGGCGCACCGGCGGCCAGTACTTGTCGGCGGCGGACACCCCGGCCGGGAAGACGGCCACCTCGCGGCTGTACGGGTGCTCCCAGGCGCCGGCCACACAGGCGGCGGTGTGCGGGGCGTTCCGCAGCGCGTTGTCGTCCTTGTCCCACTCCCCCGAGCCGACCTTCTCGATCTCGGCACGGATCGCGATCATCGCCTCGCAGAAACGATCCAGCTCGGCGAGGTCCTCGCTCTCCGTGGGCTCGATCATCAGGGTCCCGGCCACCGGGAAGGACATCGTCGGCGCGTGGAAGCCGTAGTCGATCAGGCGCTTGGCGACATCGTCCACGCTGACGCCGGTCGCCTTGGTCAGCGGCCGCAGATCGACGATGCACTCGTGCGCGACCAGGCCGTTCGGGCCGGTGTAGAGCACGGGGAAGTGCGGCTCCAGGCGCTTGGCGATGTAGTTGGCACCGAGCACCGCGACCTGCGTGGCGCGCTTGAGGCCCTCGCCGCCCATCAGCCGGACGTACGCCCAGGAGATCGGCAGGATGCCGGCGGAGCCCCAGGGGGCCGCCGAGATCGGGCCGACGCCGGTCGCCGGGCCCGCGGTGGGCTGCAGCGGGTGGTTGGGCAGGTAGGGGGCGAGGTGGGCGCGGACAGCGACCGGACCGACGCCCGGACCGCCGCCGCCGTGCGGGATGCAGAACGTCTTGTGCAGGTTCAGGTGCGAGACGTCGCCGCCGAACTTGCCCGGCTTGGCCACCCCGACCAGGGCGTTGAGGTTCGCGCCGTCGACGTACACCTGCCCGCCCGCTTCGTGGACCTCCGCGCAGATGTCGGCGACGTGCTCCTCGAAGACACCGTGCGTGGACGGGTAGGTGATCATCAGCACGGACAGCTCGTCGCGGTACTGCGCGATCTTGGCGCGCAGGTCCTCGACGTCGACCTCGCCGTCGTCGGCGGTCTTGACCACGACGACCTTCATGCCGGCCATCACGGCGCTCGCGGCGTTGGTGCCGTGGGCGGAGGACGGGATCAGACAGACGGTGCGTCCCTCGTCGCCGTTGGCACGGTGGTACGCCCGCACCGCCAGCAGACCCGCCAGCTCACCTTGCGAGCCCGCGTTGGGCTGGATGGACACCTTGTCGTAGCCGGTGACCTCCGCGAGCCGCTCCTCGAGCTCGGTGATGAGCGTGAGATAGCCACCCGCCTGCTCGACCGGCGCGAAGGGGTGCAGCGCACCGAACTCGGGCCAGGTGACCGGCTCCATCTCGGTGGTCGCGTTGAGCTTCATGGTGCACGAGCCGAGCGGGATCATGCCGCGGTCCAGGGCGTAGTCCCGGTCGGCGAGCCGGCGCAGGTAGCGCAGCATCGCGGTCTCGGAACGGTGCTGGTGGAAGACCGGGTGGGTGAGGTAGTCGTCGGTGCGCAGCAGGCCCTCGGGGAGCGCCTCCGCGACGTGGGCGTCGAGCGCCTCGATGTCGGCGTCCACCCCGAAGGCGGACCACACCGACGCCACCTCGGTACGCGTGGTGGTCTCGTCGCAGGCGATGCCGACCTGGTCGGCGTCGACCAGGCGCAGGTTGACGCCCCGCTCACGGGCGGCGGCGACGACCTCGGCCGCCCGGCCGGGCACCCGCGCGGTGAGGGTGTCGAAGTACGCGCCGTGCACGACCTCGACCCCGCCGGCGCGCAGGCCCTCGGCGAGCAGCGTGGCGTAGCGGTGCGTACGCCGCGCGATGCCCGCGAGACCGTCCGGGCCGTGGTAGACCGCGTACATCCCGGCCATGACGGCGAGCAGGACCTGGGCGGTACAGATGTTGCTGGTGGCCTTCTCGCGGCGGATGTGCTGCTCGCGGGTCTGCAGGGCCAGGCGGTAGGCCTTGTTGCCGTCCGCGTCCACGGAGACGCCGACGAGGCGGCCGGGGAGGCTGCGGGCGAACTTCTCGCGCACGGCCATGAACCCGGCGTGCGGACCGCCGAAGCCCATGGGCACGCCGAAGCGCTGGGTGGTGCCGACCGCGATGTCCGCGCCCAGCTCGCCGGGCGAGGTGAGCAGGGTCAGCGCGAGCAGGTCGGCGGCGACGGTGACGATCGCGCCCAGCTCGTGGGCCCGCTCGATGACGGGGCGCGGGTCCCGCACGGCACCGGAGGCGCCGGGGTACTGCAGGAGCACACCGAAGACGCCGCGCTCGGCGATGTCGTCGGGGATGCCCTGGGAGAGGTCGGCGACGACGACCTCGACGCCGGTCGGCTCGGCACGGGTCCGTATCACCGCGACGGTCTGCGGCAGCGCGTCGGCGTCGATGAGGAAGACGCCGTCCTTGACCTTGCCCACGCGCCGGGACAGCGACATGGCCTCGGCCGCGGCGGTGCCCTCGTCGAGCAGGGAGGCGCCGGAGGTGGGCAGCCCGGTCAGGTCGGCGACGACGGTCTGGAAGTTGAGGAGCGCCTCCAGCCGGCCCTGGGAGATCTCCGGCTGGTAGGGCGTGTAGGCCGTGTACCAGGCGGGGTTCTCCATGACGTTGCGCAGGATCACCGGCGGGGTGAAGGTGCCGTGGTATCCGAGCCCGATCATCGGGGCGAGGACCTCGTTGCGGTCCGCGAGCGTGCGCAGCTCGGCGAGGACCTCGGCCTCGCTGCGGGCGTCGGGCAGCCGGAGCGCCTCGGTGCTCTTGATCACGGCCGGTACGGCGGCGGCGGTGAGCTCGTCGAGCGAGCCGAACCCTACCTGGGCGAGCATCTTCGCCTGGGCCGCGCTGTCGGGCCCCACGTGGCGGTGCTCGAACGGCGTGCCACGCTCCAGGTCGGAAAGGGAGATGCGGTGGGCTGTCATCTGCGGAGGCCTCCTGGTCGTTGCGACCTGCGAGGGGTACCACGGCGCGGGTACCCGGACGGCCTCCCCCTCTGTCATCTCAACCTGAGAGCTTCACCGGCCGCACGAGGCGGGCCGACTTTCACCGTCGGTGAGGAGGGGCTTCGTCGCTGTACCCGACCCGGCCCGCCCTGCTTTCCAGAGTGACCTCGTCCTCGCGGTACGTGTGCCTGAGAGATTCCGGGGAGGATTTGCTCCTTCGGCGCCCCCGTCGAACCTGTCAAAGGATCTCGGAGGACTCTCCCGCGTGGGGTCTGCAGCCACTGTCAGCCTACCAGCGCGGGTCCAGGCGGATCCCTCGAGTGGCCGGTTCCCGCTTTGTGCCTTTTCGTGGTTCTCAGGGCTTCTCTGTGCTTCTCTGTGCTTTCTCAGGGGCCTCGGAGGTCGCTGGAGTTCCGGAGGGCAGGCGCGACCACGGGAGGAACCGTGCAGACCGATATCGATCCGCGGAGTCTCATCGGCCGCAAGGCGTTCGACCGCAATGGCGCGAAGATCGGCACCGTGGACGAGGTGTACCTCGACGACGCGACGGGGGAACCGGAGTGGGCGGCGGTGCGCACCGGGCTGTTCAGCCGGGACGCGTTCGTGCCGCTGGAGCCGAGCCGGGTCGAGGACGACACCCTGCACATCCCCTACGACCGGGCGCTCATCAAGGACGCCCCGGACTTCGGGGTCGGCCGCCACCTCTCCCCCGAACAGGAACTGCAGCTCTACCACCACTACGGACTCGACCTCCCCCCGCCGGACCCCGAGCCCGCCCCTCGGCCCGGCGCTCAGCCGGACACGCCACCGGCCAGCGGCTGACCGTCGGGCCGCGCCCCCGGCCCGACGGCCGGCTCGGGCTCGGACGGCTCGGACGGCTCAGTCGGCTCGGACGGGTTTGCCGGTCTGGACGGGGCCGCCGGTCTGGACGAGGTCGCCGGCTCCGGCGGCTCCGGCGGCTGCTCCCAGGCGGCTCTGATCAGCGGCAGCGGCTCCCCCGGCTCGAGCGCGGGGTCGTCCACGGCGAAGGTCCGTACCCGGCCGGGCCCGGACCAGGGCTGCTCGAAGCGCACGGTGACCCGGCCGACCCCGCTGCCCTGGATCCAGCCGGTCCCGTACTCGGCGTGCCGGATGTCCAGCCCGGGCAGCCAGCGCCGCGGCCCTCGCCCCGCCGTCCCGGCCGCCCCGTCCGCCGTCGGCTCCTCCTCCGCCTCGGCGGTCGGTGGCTTCTCCGCGTCGGCGGCGGCCTCGGCCGTAGCTGCCGCCTGGGCGAAGAGGTCCTCCTGGGTGTAGTCGGCGAGGCCGGTAACGCCGACCCCCAGCAGCCTCACCCCCGCCGTGGTGTCCACGCCGTCCAGCAGCCGCCCCGCGGCCTCCCGCACCACCCCGAGGTCGTCCGTCGGCCCGCGCAGCGTCTCCGAGCGCGTCAGCGTCGAGAAGTCATAGCTCCGCACCTTGATCACGACGGTGCGTCCGGACCGTCCCGCAGCCCGCAGCCGCTGCACGCACCGGTCGGCGAGCCGCGCGAGCTCCAGCTCCACGCGGGTCCGGTCGGTGAGGTCCTCTTCGAAGGTGTCCTCCACGGACACCGATTTGGCGTCCCGCTCGGCGACGACGGGGCGGTTGTCGCGGGCGGTCGCCAGGGCGTACAGCCCCGCGCCGTGCGCCTTGCCCAGCAGCCGCACCAGCTCCGCCTCGCCCGCCTCCGCCGTCTCGCCCACCGTCGTGAGCCCGGCCCGCCGCAACGTCTCGGCCGTGGCCGGTCCGACGCCGGGGATGGCCCGCACCGACATCGGGGCCAGCAGCTCCAGCTCGGAGCCCGGCTCGATGACGGCGAGGCCGTCGGGTTTGGCCTGCTCGGAGGCGATCTTGGCCAGCATCTTGGAACCGGCGAGCCCCACCGACCCGCTGAGCCCCGTGGCCTGTCGGATCTCCCGCCGCAGCTGCTCCCCCACCGCCCGCACGGCCGCCGAGGAGGGCTCGACGCCGCCGGCCTCGAGATCCACGAACGCCTCGTCCAGGCTCAGTGGCTCCACCAGCGGCGACAGCTCTCCGAGCAGCCTCATGACCACCTCGCTCACCTCTCGGTAGAGCGTGAACCGAGGGGCCAGATAGGCGGCGTTGGGGCACAGCCGCCGTGCCTGGGCAGTCGCCATCGCCGAATGGACGCCGAAGGCCCGTGCCTCGTACGACGCCGTGGCCACCACGCCCCGGGGGCCGATCCCGCCGACCACCACGGGCTTGCCGCGCAGGCTGGGCTTGGCCGCCTGCTCCGCCGCAGCGAAGAACGCGTCCATGTCCAGATGCAGGATGGTCGGTGCGGCTCTCACATCTCCGATGCTGCCCTACACCACTGACAATCGCGCTGACCTGCGGCGGAGCGTCCCGCACCGGGCCTGGCACCCGGCCCGGCCCGACCCGGCCGAGGGCGCGGCGGCGGTGCCGCTCAGCCGACCCGGTTGCGCCGCCTCGCCAGCTCGTCCGCCGGGTTGTGGCCGATGAGCGTCTCGCCCGTGTCGACGCGCTCCCCGTGCAGCTTGGCCAGCGCGCTCTCGACGTCGCGCCACACCACCCCCACGGCGATCCCGAAGACGCCCTGCCCGCCCTGGAGGAGGTCGACGACCTCGTCGGGGGAGGTGCACTCGTAGACCGTGGCACCGTCGCTCATCAGCGTCATCTGCGCCAGATCGGCCACGCCGCGCGCACGCAGGTGCTGCACCGCGGTGCGGATGTTCTGCAGGGAGACCCCGGTGTCCAGGAGCCTCTTCACGATCTTGAGGACGACCACGTCCCGGAAGCTGTAGAGCCGCTGGCTGCCCGAGCCGTAGGCGGGCCGCACGCTCGGCTCCACGAGCCCCGTCCGCGCCCAGTAGTCCAGCTGTCGATAGGTGATGCCCGCCGCCGCGCACGCCGTGGGACCCCGGTACCCGACGTGGTCGTCCCCCGGCTCCTGCGGCGCGCTGACCGCCGCCGACGCACCATGACGGGGTCCGGGTTCGACCGTTCCCCCATGCAGCGGATACGGACCGCCGACCGCCGTACCGTCGCCCGTGCTTCTCACGCCGACCTCCGTCCTTGACCTGCCTTCTCGACGGTAGGCAGTCACTCGGGGTGCGTCAACGATCGCCACACTCGGCACGCCGAGTGATAATCACCCAGAGAGTGGTTTTACGTGTCCCAGCGCCGGGAAGGGCTACTCGAATGCGCCGCGGCCGCCCCTACGGGAACCGCGGGCACGCCTCACTGGCTGTTGGTGCCGAAGTCCTCCGGCGAGATCTGGTCGAGGAACTCGCGGAACTTCTCCACCTCGTCCTCCTGCTCGTCCGGGATGGCGATTCCCGCGTCGTCCAGCACCCCGTCACTGCCGTAGATCGGCGTGCCCGTGCGCAGCGCCAGCGCTATGGCGTCGGACGGCCGGGCACTGACCTCCACGCCGCTGGCGAAGACCAGCTCCGCGTAGAAGACCCCTTCACGCAGGTCCGTGATGCGGACCTCCGTGAGCTGCTGCCCCACTGCGTCCAGCACGTCCTTGAAGAGGTCGTGCGTCAGCGGGCGGGCGGGGGCCATGCCCTGCTGGGCGAAGGCAATGGCCGTCGCCTCCCCCGGTCCGATCCAAATGGGGAGGTAGCGGTCGCCTCCCACTTCACGCAGGAGCACGATCGGCTGGTTGGAGGGCATTTCCACCCGGACACCCACGACATCGAGCTCGTTCACACAGCAACCCTAGGACGTGCCCGGCAGGTTTGGGTAGTCGGGCCGCCCTCCGGTCAGTGCGGACGCGGGTGCAGGGCGCTGCGCACAAGGGCCGCGTGGAGCCGTACGGACAGCGCGGCCAGCTCCCGCGCGGTGGCCTCGGCGTGCGCCCTGGTCTGCGGATTGCGGTGTCGCCGCAGGGGTGCGACCACCTGTTCGACCAGTCCGGCCTCGCGGTCGGCGGCGGCTTTCATGGCGCGAAGGTGCCGGGGTTCCAGGCCGAAACGGCCCAGATCCGCGACGAGCTTGGCCACGGCGACCGAATCGACGTCGAATCCACCGTCCGGGTGGGCGCCGATCAGGCCGTACGACTCCCATTCACCGAGCTCGGGCTCGGTGACGCCGGTGACCGCCAGCAGCTCGGCACGGCCGATGCGCGTGGCCACAGGCGGCTTCGAGCCGGCCTCCACGGCCTCCGGACCGATGGGGTCCACCGGGGCGTCGAGAGCGTCCCGCTGCTGCCCCGGCGCGGGCAGCTGGACCCGCTCGCCCCGGGCCAGGGCGTCCAGCTGCTCCCGGATGACCTTGAGCGGAAGGTAGTGGTCACGCTGCATGCGCAGCACGAACCCCAGTCGCTCCACGTCCTCCGCACTGAACTTGCGGTAGCCGGACGGGGTGCGCTGCGGCTCGACCAGGCCCTCCGCCTCCAGGAATCGGATCTTGGAGATGGTGACCTCGGGAAACTCGTCCCGCAGCAGGTTGAGCACCGTGCCGATGCTCACCAGTCGGCCGTCCGCGCCGGCGGTACCGGAGGATCCGGTACCGCCCGACGATGTTCGAAGCATGGCCCTTCCCTCGCGGGGTCAGATGCCGCGCTGGCTGCCGTAGAAGACCAGACGGTACTTACCGATCTGCACCTCGTCGCCGTTCGACAGCGGAACCGTGTCGATGCGCTCCCGGTTGACGTACGTGCCGTTGAGGCTGCCGACGTCCGTGACGGTGAAACCGCCGTCCTGTCCTCTGCGGAACTCCACGTGCCGTCGCGAGACCGTGACGTCGTCGAGGAAGATGTCGCTCTGCGGGTGACGGCCCGCGGTGGTCACGTCGCCGTCCAGCAGGAAGCGGCTGCCCGAATTCGGACCTCGCCTGACCACCAGCAGCGCCGAGCCCAGCGGCAGCGCGTCGACGGCCGCCTGGGCCTCCGGGGAGAGCGACGGAATCGGCGTCTGCCCGGTGGTCTCCGAGTCGTACGCCTCGAGACCGGAGATGGAGATGGTCGAGGTCGTCTCGGAGGCGCGCTCGGCAGCGGCGCCGGGCCGCAGCGGCGCACCGCAGTTGGAACAGAACCGGCTGGCCTCGCCGGCCCGGTGACCACACCTCGTACAGACCGGCAAGGCAAACCCTCCACCCGCACTTGAGGCCTCTGGTGCTCCGAAACCTATGCGTCCGGCTGCGGCAGGGTCAACAGAGGGCGCGCCCTGACCGCCAGGGACACCACCTCCGGGGGCACCCACCTGATCCCGGAACAGAGGGCGACCTTCCTGGGCCCCCTCGCCGCCTTCCGACGGACGCGACGCCCTGTGACGGGCGGAGCCGCCGTCCTGGCGTGCGCTCTTGCCGAACAACTTCCCAAACAACTTCACGGGCGATTCCCCTTGACCGAAACAGACCCGCCCGTGGGGCAGGACAAACCCTCGATGCACACACCGTCCGACCCGGACACCTCTACAACGTCCGTGGTCAGCTCACAGTTTCCACCACGCGCCCCCAACTTGGTGCGCCGACCCCCCGCAACCTCCCACGCTCCCCGTGGAGCCCTCATCCATGCCCGCCTCACTGCGATGACGACCGAGCGTAGTCAGGCCGCTTCGCCGGGCGCAAGGCATCCACAATGATCTTCTCAGACCGGGCCACCGCCACGCCCGCCTGCTCCTTCTCCAGAGTCTGCACCACACCCCCGGGGATGTTCAGAGCCGGCTCCAGGTCCTGCGGCTTGCCGATGACCTTGAACCGGTAGGGCTGCGAGACCTTCTTGCCGTCGATCTCCACCCGGCCCGCGGCACCCGAGAAATAGGTGTCGGCGACCACCCGGACGTTGTTGATCTGGATCGCCTCCGCACCCGCGGCGCGCAGCTCCTGGATCGCGTCGAGCAGCATGTCCGCCTCGACCTTGCCCTTGGTGTCGCTGACCGTCAGCTGGATGCCGGGCCCTCGGGCCGCCACCGTGCCGGCGAGCACACCGAGCTGTCCCTCTTTCTGCTCGGTCTGCTTACGCGCCTCGGCGGCCTGGTTGGAGCTGCTCTCCAGCTCCGACTGCTGGTTCTCCAGCCGCCGTTTCTCGTCCTCCAGCCGCTTCGTGCGGTTGTCCAACTCGTCCAGGATCCGCACCAGGTCCTCCTGGCGGGCTCCGCGCAGGGCACTGCTGTCGTTGGTCGACCGGACCTGGATGGCCAGGCCCAGTCCGAGCACGCACAGCAGCAGCGCCACGATGAGCTGCGCCCGCGTCAGCCTCGGGGGCCACAGCCCCTTGGCGAGCCGTTGACGACCGGTCAACGGCCCGGCCCCGGCAGGCTCTTCCGCCGACGTCACGGGTTCGGGCGTGTCGTCCTCGGGCGGCGCGGGTTCCGGCCGCTCCGGCTGTTCCGGCTGTTCCGACCGATCCGGCTGTTCCGGTCGCTCGGGCCGGCTCACCTCGTCCGGCTTGTCCGGTTTTTCGGACGCTGCGGCTTCGTCGGGCTGCGGTGCCTTCTCGGCCTCGTCGCCCTTGTCAGCTTGTCCGCTGGGCCCTTCGGGCGCCCGCTGCTGCTCCGGCTCCTCGATCGGCTCCGGCTTTCCGGACTTCTCCGGCGTGTCGTCGCTGCTCATCGGCCTCACGCCCGGAACACGTGCCGCCGGATGGCGGCCGCGTTGGAGAAGATACGGATACCCAGGACGACCACGACACCGGTGGAGAGCTGCGCGCCGACACCGAGCTTGTCACCGAGGAAGACGATCAGCGCGGCCACGACCACGTTGGACAGGAAGGAGACGACGAAGACCTTGTCGTCGAAGATTCCGTCCAGCATCGCCCGAAGGCCGCCGAACACCGCGTCGAGTGCCGCCACGACAGCGATGGGAAGGTAGGGCTCGACCACCGTCGGCACCACGGGACGGACGAACAGTCCGACCACGACTCCCACGATGAGGCCCAATACGGCGATCACGATGTGCCCTTCCCTGTGTCGGTGCCGCGTTTCTCCGCGCCACCGCCCTGCGGCTGTGCGGTACGTACGAGCAGGCTCGGCGCGGCCGGCAACCGGACCTCACCCTCGGCGGAAATGCTGGCCCGGACGCCGTAATTCTGCTGGAGAACATGCAGATACTGTCCGTCGGCACTGTCCTGGAAAGCGGTGCTCAGCCGCTGCCCGTCGCCGATCGCCAGCACCGTGTAGGGCGGTACCAGCGGTTTGTTGTCGACCAGTATGGCGTCACCGGCGGCCCTGATCGCCGACAGCGCCGTCAGCCGCTGTCCGTTGACGGCGATCGCCTCGGCGCCGGACTGCCACAGACCGTTGACGATGCGTTGCATATCACGGTCGCGCACCCGGCCCGTGTCGGAGAATCCGGTGCTTTCGCGCGGTCCCCCGGCGCCGCTCTGCTTGGTCTGCTTGGCGTCGTCGACGACCACCTTGACCCCGGGGCCGCGCACCGGAGTGGCCCCCGCGAGCAGCGACACCAACTCGGCGCTGTCCCCGCCGTGTTTCTCCAGGACGTCACGCTGCTTCGTGCCGACCGCGTCGCGCAGAGTGTCGACATTCTTCTGCAGGTTGTCCGCGGCCGTGGTCTCGGTCTCGATCCGGTCGATGAGCTGCTGGCGCTCCTTGGCCAGGGTGGGTGCCGCTATCCGCGCCTGCGCGGCACCGAGCGTCACCACCGCCGCGGCCAGCAACAGGGCGGCGGCGAGCCCCAACTTGGCGCGCAGCGTGTTCGGCAGCCCCTTGCCGCCCTCCGCGCGCCGGGCGGCCGCCTCCGCGTAACCGTCGTCGAGGCTGTGGTCCATGACATTGGTCAGCAGCGACATGGAGGCATCGGGGCGCGGAGCCGGCGATGCGGTGCTCCGAACGGGGGGCTGCTGCGACATGCCGCACATCGTCGCACGTCGGAGCCGTCGTCTCCCAATGGCCCCACCGGCGTGCCGGATCCGGACCGGGGAGACGACGTCCCGTTGACTCTCTCGGGTACCGCTGTCCGGTACCTCGCTTCGCGCCGGTCAGCGCCCGGCGCCGTCCACGATCGCCGACCACTCGTCCAGCAGGGCCTGCGCGGAGGCGTCGTCCGGGCCCTCCGCCCACAGGTGCGTCACCGCCTCGGCCGGGTCGGGCAGGACCATCACCCAGCGCCCGTCGGCCTCGACCACCCGCACACCGTCGGTCGTGTCGACCGAGCGGTCCCCGGCCGCCTCGACCACATGCCGCATGACGAGTCCCTTGACCGCCCACGGGGTGGCCAGGTCACGTCGCAGCACATGCGCCCGCGGAATGCGTGCGTCTATCTGGCTGAGGGTGAGCTGCGTACGCGCCACCAGACCGATGAGGCGTACGAACGCCGCCGTACCGTCGAAGACGCTGCTGGACTCCGGGACGATGAACCCCCCGCGTCCGTCCCCGCCGAAGATCGTCGACTCCGCGCGACCGACCCGGGTCAGATCGTCGGGCGACGTGGTCGTCCACTCGACCTGGGTACCGTGGTACGCGGCCACCTGCTCGGCGATCCGGGTCGTGGTCACCGGGAGCGCCACCCGCCCGCTGCGCCGCTCGGCGGCGACCAGGTCCAGCAGGACCAGCAGGGCGCGGTCGTCCTCGACGATGCGGCCGCGCTCGTCGACGAGCGAGATCCGCTCGCCCACCGGGTCGAACCGCACTCCGAACGCGGCCCGCGCCGAAGCGACGATCTCCCCGAGCCGCACGAGGCCGGACCGCCGGGTGTCGGCGGTCTCGGTCGGATGCGCCTCGTCGAGGCCGGGGTTGATGATGAGGGCGTCCACGCCGAGCTTGCCGAGCAGGCTGGGCAGAACAAGCCCCGCGCTGCCGTTCGAGGCGTCGATGACGACCTTGAGCCCCGACTCGGCGACCCCGGTCGTGTCCACCGACCGCAGGAGCGAGCCCGTGTACGAGTCGTAGACGCTGGACGGGAAGGACAGGTCACCGATCTCGCCCGGGAAGGCCCGTCGGTACTCCTGCCGGGCGTAGACCCGGTCGAGCTTGCGCTGCCCGGCCTGGGAGAGGTCGGCGCCACGCTCGTCGAAGAACATGATGTCCACCGAGTCCGGCACGCCCGGTGACGTACGGATCATGATTCCGCCGGCGCTGCCCCGCGCGGTCTGCTGCCGGGCGACCGGCAGCGGTACGTTTTCCAGGTCCCGTACGTCTATGGCACTGGCCTGCAGCGCGGAGATCACCGCGCGCTTGAGCGCCCGCGCGCCACGGGAGTGGTCGCGAGCCGTGGTGACCGTGGAGCCCTTCTTGAGCGTCGTCGCGTACGCACCGGCGAGCCGCACCGCGAGTTCGGGGGTGATCTCCACGTTGAGGATGCCGGAGACACCACGGGTCCCGAAGAGATGGGCCTGGCCGCGGGACTCCCAGATGACCGAGGTGTTGACGAACGCGCCCGCCTCGATGGTCTTGAAGGGATAGACCCGGACGTTGCCCTGAATAATCGATTCCTCACCGACGAGGCACTCGTCCCCGATGACGGCGCCGTCCTCGATCCGGGCGGCGCGCATGATGTCGGTGTTCTTGCCGATGACGCAGCCGCGCAGATTGCTCTGCGGGCCGATGTAGACGTTGTCGTGCACCACGGCCTTGTGGAGGAAGGCACCGCTCTTCACGACGACGTTGGAGCCCACCACCGTGTGCTCACGGATCTCCGCGCCCGCTTCGACCTTCGCGTAGTCACCGATGTAGAGCGGACCGCGCAGGACCGCGTCCGAGTGGACCTCGGCGCCCTCGGCCACCCAGACCCCGGGCGAGATCTCGAAGCCGTCGATGTCCACATCGACCTTGCCTTCGAGCACGTCGGCCTGGGCCTTGCCATAGCTTTCATGGGTACCGACGTCCTCCCAATAGCCCTCGGCGATATAGCCGTAGATCGGCTTGCCTTCCTTCATCAGCTGCGGGAAGACATCGCCCGACCAGTCGACGGGCACATCGGGCCGGACGTAGTCGAAAACCTCGGGCTCCATGACGTAGATGCCCGTATTGACGGTGTCGGAGAAGACCTGGCCCCAGGTGGGCTTCTCCAGGAAACGCTCGACCTTGCCCGCCTCGTCGACAATGGTGATGCCGAACTCCAGCGGATTGGGTACCCGCGTCAGACAGACAGTGACAAGTGCGCCCTTCTCCTTGTGGAAACGGATCAGGTCGCTCAGGTCGAAATCAGTGAGGGCGTCGCCGGAGATGACCAGAAAGGCATCGTCCTTGAGGGCTTCTTCGGCGTTCTTGACACTGCCCGCCGTGCCGAGTGGCTTTTCCTCATTGGCGTAGGTGAGCTCCATGCCCAGTTCCTCGCCGTCACCGAAGTAGTTCTTGACGAGTGAGGCGAGGAACTGCACGGTCACCACGGTCTCGGTGAGCCCGTGCCGCTTGAGCAGACGCAGCACATGCTCCATGATCGGCCGGTTCACCACCGGCAGGAGCGGCTTGGGCATGCTCGAGGTCATGGGGCGAAGGCGGGTGCCTTCACCGCCGGCCATCACGACGGCCTTCATGTCGGAAACGTCCTCCTTGCGAGACGACGGTCTGTTCCGACTTCACCCGCTCGGATCGCCGACGCGTCTCGCGTACGGCTTCCGCTCCTTGGTGCGGCTCATGAACAACGGCGAGGTCAGTCGGTGGTGGCGTCCGCCTTGACGAGTCGGCGGACCTGGACCACGTAGAGGATCCCTGCCCACCAATACAGGGTTGTACCCCACCCGGCGAACGCCCATCCGAAAACAGCAGCGAGTGAAGCCGGCCAGCCGTCTCCATCACTGAGAAGGAGCAAGGGGAAGGCGTACATCAGGTTGAAGGTGGCTGCCTTGCCGAGGAAGTTGACCTGCGGCGGCGGATAGCCGTGGCGTCGCAGAATCCACACCATGACCAGCAGCATCGCTTCCCGCGCCAGCAGGGCCGCGGTCAGCCAGACCGGAAGGATCTCCCTCCAGGTGAGGCCGGCCAGTGTGGAAAGGATGTAGAGCCGGTCGGCGGCCGGGTCGAGAAGCCGGCCGAGGCTGCTGATCTGGTTCCAGCGCCGGGCGAGCTTTCCGTCGAGGTAGTCGCTGATGCCGCTCAGTCCCAGCACGAGCAGTGCCCAGCCGTCGCTTCCCCGGAGGATCAACCACAGGAAGAGGGGTACGCCGACGAGGCGCGCCATGCTGAGGATGTTCGGGATGGTGAGGACGCGGTCGGTCTGGACGCGCGTCTCCTGGACCTCCACCCGGGGGCCTCCTGTGGGGATATGTACCAACGATGCCCCCTGACCCTACCCGCAGACTTCGGCGCTCCGTGCAGAGGGGGGCAAGGGAGGGCTTTTTATGCAATGCGAAAAAGGCCCGGAAACGCAGAGTAGCCCCCGCAGGAACCAGATGGTTCCCACAGGGGCTACTCTTAAAAATTGTTCGGCGGCGTCCTACTCTCCCACACGGTCCCCCATGCAGTACCATCGGCGCTGAAAGGCTTAGC
>NZ_JACHJG010000010.1 GCF_014203545.1 Streptomyces netropsis | reverse complement strand
TCGTCGTCCCCCAAAAACTACTATTTCTCCCTGTGCCGCGGCGCGGGGCGGGGGGGGCGCCCCCCCCCCGGGGGGGGGGGGGGGCCGGGGGGCGGCCCCCCCCCCCCCGCGGGGGGGGCCCCCCCCACGGCCCGGGATCCGTACGGATCAGGCGCTGAGCGCGGCGCGCGCGAGGCGAGCCGTCTCGGACGGGGTCTTGCCGACCTTCACGCCCGCGGCCTCGAGGGCCTCCTTCTTCGCCTGCGCGGTGCCGGACGAACCGGACACGATCGCACCGGCGTGGCCCATCGTCTTGCCCTCGGGCGCGGTGAAACCGGCCACGTAGCCGACGACCGGCTTGGTGACGTTGGCCTTGATGAAGTCCGCGGCCCGCTCCTCCGCGTCGCCACCGATCTCGCCGATCATGACGATGAGGTCGGTGTCGGGGTCGGCCTCGAACGCGGCGAGCGCGTCGATGTGCGTGGTGCCGATGACCGGGTCGCCACCGATGCCGACGGCCGAGGAGAAGCCGATGTCACGGAGCTCGTACATCATCTGGTAGGTCAGCGTGCCGGACTTGGACACGAGACCGATCTTGCCGGGCTTGGTGATGTCGCCCGGGATGATGCCGGCGTTGGACTGGCCCGGGGTGATCAGACCGGGGCAGTTCGGGCCGATGATCCGGGTCTTGTTGCCCTTGGCCTTCGCGTACGCCCAGAAGGCGGCGGAGTCGTGGACCGCGATGCCCTCGGTGATCACGACGGCCAGCGGGATCTCGGCGTCGATCGCCTCGACGACGGCGGCCTTCGCGAACGCCGGCGGCACGAAGAGCACCGACACGTCGGCACCGGTCTTCTCCATCGCCTCGGCGACGGAGCCGAAGACGGGCACCTCGGTGCCGTCGAAGTCGACGCTCGTGCCGGCCTTGCGCGGGTTGACGCCACCGACGATGTTGGTGCCGTCGGCAAGCATGAGCTTGGTGTGCTTCATGCCCGTGGCGCCGGTCATCCCCTGGACGATGACCTTGCTGTCCTTGGTGAGGAAGATAGCCATGGTTGTGGAGTCCTCGTCCTTTACTTAGCCGCAGCCAGCTCGGCGGCCTTGTCGGCCGCGCCGTCCATGGTGTCCACGCGCTGCACGAGCGGGTGGTTGGCGTCGGAAAGGATCTTGCGACCCAGCTCCGCGTTGTTGCCGTCGAGGCGCACGACCAGCGGCTTGGTGACGGCCTCGCCCTTGGCCTTGAGCAGCTCCAGAGCCTGGACGATGCCCTTGGCGACCTCGTCGCACGCGGTGATGCCACCGAAGACGTTGACGAAGACGGACTTGACGTCCGGGTCGCCGAGGATGATCTCGAGACCGTTCGCCATCACCTCGGCGGAGGCGCCGCCACCGATGTCGAGGAAGTTGGCGGGCTTGACGTTGTCGTGCTTCTCACCGGCGTACGCGACGACGTCCAGGGTGCTCATGACGAGACCCGCGCCGTTGCCGATGATGCCGACCTGACCGTCGAGCTTGACGTAGTTCAGGCCCTTGGCCTTGGCGGCCGCCTCGAGGGGGTTGGCCGCGGCCTTGTCCTCGAGCGCCTCGTGCTCCGGCTGGCGGAAGTCGGCGTTCTCGTCGAGCGAGACCTTGCCGTCGAGCGCCAGGATGTCGCCGTTGGCGACCTTGGCGAGCGGGTTGACCTCGACGAGGAGCGCGTCCTCGGCGACGAAGGTCTTCCACAGGGTCACCATGACCTCGGCGACCTTCTCGGCCACCTCGGCCGGGAACTTCGCCTGGGCGACGATCTCGCGGGCCTTCTCGATGGTGACACCGGTGTTGGAGTCGACCGGGACCTTCGCGAGGGCCTCGGGGGTCTTCTCCGCGACCTCCTCGATGTCCATGCCGCCCTGCACCGAGGCCATGGCCAGGAAGGTGCGGTTGGTGCGGTCGAGGAGGTACGAGACGTAGTACTCCTCGAGGATCTCGGGAGCGGTCTCGGCGATCATCACCTTGTGGACCGTGTGGCCCTTGATGTCCATGCCGAGGATGTCCGTCGCGCGAGCGACGGCCTCGTCCGGGGTGGCAGCCAGCTTCACGCCGCCGGCCTTACCGCGGCCGCCGACCTTCACCTGCGCCTTGACGACCGAACGGCCGCCCAGCTTCTCGGTGGCCTCGCGCGCCGCCTCAGGCGTGTCGATGACTTCACCGGCCAGCACCGGTACACCGTGCTTGGCGAAGAGGTCCCTCGCCTGGTACTCGAACAGGTCCACGCGCGTCAGTCCCTTTTCCATGGATATCGCGGTTCGTTGTCTGCGCGGGCGTGCCGCAGGCAGCGTGAGGACGCGATCTTTGACGAGGGCGGCACACGTTCACCGTTGACGCGGCATGTCCGTCCCGCAGGTTATCCCCGAGGGGCGGAGGTCCCTAAATCGCAGGTCACACTCAGGCCGTGATTACGCTCACAGATCGCGACAGCGCCCGTACTCATATGGGTATACAGGGGTCCGCCCGGCGGGGCCGTGTTCCACCCGCCGACCCCGCGCGTCGCCGTCAGCTCGCCGCCCCCGATCCCCCGTGCGGGGCAAAGGATTCGGGCACGGGCAGCGGCCGCTTCTCGATCGCCGCCGCCATGACATCCGGGAAGAGATCGGGCGTACAGGCGAACGCGGGCGCCCCGAGGGCGGCCAGCGCCGCCGCGTGATCACGGTCATAGGCGGGGGCGCCCTCGTCGGACAGCGCGAGCAGCGTGACGAACCGGACCCCCGACGCCTTCATGGCCGCGACCCGCTTGAGCATCTCGTTCCGGATGCCACCCTCGTAGAGATCACTGATGAGGACGACGACGGTCTCGGCCGGCCGGGTGATCCGCGACTGGCAGTAGGCGAGCGCGCGGTTGATGTCCGTGCCCCCGCCGAGCTGGGTGCCGAACAGCACGTCCACGGGATCGGACAGCTGGTCGGTGAGGTCCACGACGGCAGTGTCGAAGACGACCAGACGGGTGTCGAGGGAGCGCATCGAGGCGAGGACGGCGCCGAAGACCGAGGCGTAGACGACGGAGGCCGCCATCGACCCGGACTGGTCGATGCAGAGGACCACCTCCTTCTTCACCGACTGCGCCGCCCGGCCGTAGCCGATGAGGCGCTCCGGCACGACGGTGCGGTACTCGGGCAGATAGTTCTTGAGGTTGGCCCGGATGGTGCGGTCCCAGTCGATGTCCCGGTGGCGGGGGCGGCTGACGCGCGCGGAGCGGTCGAGGGCACCGGCGAGCGTGGCCCGGGTGCGTGTCGTGAGGCGCTTCTCCAGGTCCTCGACGACCTTGCGGACGACGGCACGCGCCGTTTCCTTCGTGGTCTCGGGCATCACCTTGTTGAGGGACAGGAGCGTCCCCACCAGGTGTACGTCCGCCTCGACGGCTTCGAGCATCTCCGGCTCCAGCAGCATGGCGGACAGACCGAGCCGGTCGATGGCGTCCCGCTGCATCACCTGGACGACGGACGTCGGGAAATACGTGCGGATGTCCCCCAGCCAGCGTGCGATCTGCGGTGCCGACCCACCAAGGCCCGCCGCACGCCGGCCACCCCCGGGGCCCGCACCCGCGCCCTGGCCGGAGCCGGGGGCCGAGCCGTAGAGCGCCTCCAAGGTGCGGTCCATGGCGGCGTCGGTGCCCCCGAGCGCGCACCCGGTGCCGTCGCCACCGCCCTCCCCGCCGAGCACGAGCCGCCACCGCCGCAACCGCTCGGCGGCGGGATCCGTACCCCGGCTCGCGCCGGCCGCGTCGCGCGCGTGGCGCGCGCCGGGTGCCCCGTCCGCCCCGTTCGCTGTCGTCACCGTCGTCATCGCCCAGCTCCCCCTGCCCGCGCCATGGCGGGCGTCAACGCGTCGGTGTCCCTGTCCGGCCCCACGCCCGTGTCCGTACCTGTGCCGCCGTCCGTTTCCCCGCCCGTGTCCCCGCCCGTGTCCAGCCCCAGCAGCAGACGCATCGTCGGCAGCACGGCCGCCGCCCGCTCGGGGTCGAGGTCCGGGCCGAAGCCGGGAGCGCCGCCCACTCCCCGGGCCGCCGTACCGCCGTCCGCGCCGCCCCTGCGGACGAGCTCGCCCAGGGTGCGGCGCACACTCGCGTCGTACGCGGAGAAGGTGCGGCGCAGCAGGGGCAGTACGTCCGTGAACGCCTCGGCCGGCACACCGACGAGCCAGTCGTCGACGAGGGCGAGCAGGCGCTCGTCGTGGATCAGCAGCATGCCGCCGGAACCGCCGCTGCCGACGAAACCCTCGATCCAGGCCGCCGCCTCCGCCGGTTCGGTGCCGACCGAGAGGGCGAGGCCCATCAGCCTGGCCGCCCGGTCCTCGGCGAGCCGCCCGTCGTCCAGCAGGAGCCGCGCGGCCCGCCCCCGGATCCCCCCGGGCAGCCCCTCCCGCTCGGCGAGCACGCCGAGCACACCGGCCCAGCGCCCCCGTAGGCCGGACGAGCCGGGCCCGGCGGGACCCTTCGAGGGGGTGGGGGCAGCCGGGGCCGCTTCCGCCAGGAGGGCCACGGCTTGGTGCACGGCGTCCAGATGCCCCCGCATCTCCGCCGCCGCGTCCGTGTCGAGCCCGGCGCAGGCCGCCGGGAGGCCGACGAAGACACGCTCCGCGAGGCCGGTGGCCACGTCGCCGAGGGCGGCGGTGCCGGTGCGGCGGACGTCGCCGTAGCGCACGGAGCGGACCAGCGCGGGCAGGGCCTGCGCCAGGTGCGCGACATCGGCGTCGAGGGCGGCGCGGTCGGCGAGGACGCGCATCACGACGGGAAGGGCCTCCGGGAGGTCGGCCAGCAGACACCGCTCGGCGAGGGCGGTGACCTCGGCGAGAGCGGCGGACCCGACGGCCTCGGACTCGGCCTTGGCGGTGGCCGCGCCGACCACGGTCGTGCCCCACACCCCCGCCTCGGCGACCCGTACGGCCAGCTCGGGCTCCCAGCGGAGCCGCCAAGTCTCGCGGAAGGTGCCCAACCCGCCGCGTGAACACACCGGTTCGCCCCAGTCGACGCCGAGCAGCCGCAGCCGGTGCAGCAGCCGGCTGCGCGCGGCGTCGGTGTCCTTGCGCAGGTCGAGCTCCCAGTCCCGCTCCCGGCCCTCGGGTTTGAGGCGCAGTGTGCGCTGAAGGCGCGACAGGTCGCGCTGGAGGGGGGTGGCCGGCGCCGCTTCGGGCACCTCGCCGAGCACGTCGCCGACGACGAGCCGGTCCCGTACGAGCGCGAGCGGCACGTCGGAGCCGTCGCACATCACCGCCCGGACCGCGTCGGTGGTCTCGGTGAGCCCGGCCAGGGGGCGGCCCCGCACGGCGGCGAGGGCGTCGGCGAGCCGGACCGCCTCGATGACGTGGGCCGAGGAGACGGGGTGGTCCTCCTCGCGCAGCAGTCGGGCGACGGTGGTCATCCACCGCTCGACGGGGCGGTCCGGAGCGTGGAAGAGATGGCCGTACCAACCGGGTGAGGCGATGCCCGCCCCGTAGCCGCTGTGGCGGGAGAGCCGACGGTTGGTCCAGGGCACCCAGCTGAGCTGGGGCTTGACCTTCGGCAGCCCCTTGAGAGCCTGCCGGTCGACAGCGACGGTCCGCTTCTCGGTGAGAGCCGGCACGTGCCAGGCCCCGCAGACGACGGCGAGCCCGTCCCCGAACTCGCGTCGGGCCTCGCGCAGCTTGAGCCGCATGTGCGCTTCGCGCGCGGCGTCGCTGCCGCCGTCGCACCCGCCTTCGCAGCCGCTCTCGCTCTCGCTCTCGCCGAAGGTGGCGCGCAGCTCGCCCATGGCCTCGGCGATGGCCTCGAAGGGCGCGAGCGCGTCGCCACCCGGCCGGCCACCGGCGCGGCGGTGCTCGACGGCGTCCTCCCACCACAGCTCCGCGTCGTCGTACCCGGCGGCTGCCGCGAGCGCGGCCAGAGGATCGAGGCGGGGCGCCGCGCAGGGGCCGGCGGACCGGTCCGGGGAGCCCGGGGCGTCGCCGGCGGGCACCGGCGAAGGCCGGCCCCGGCCCCCGTGGTTCAACGCGAGCGAATGCGCGGCGGGCAGGTCGATGAAGCGGACCGGCACGTCATGGGCCAGGGCCCACCGGATGGCCACCCATTCCGGGGAGAACTCGGCGAACGGCCAGAACGCGGCCCGTCCGGGGTCGTCCGTGGCGTGGGCGAGCAGCGCGACGGGCGGGCGCATCCCGGGATCGGCCGCGAGGTGCACGATCGCGTCCGCCTCGGGCGGTCCCTCGATGAGCACGGCGCTCGGCGCGCACTGATCGAGGGCCGCCGTCACCGCCCGCGCGGAGCCCGGACCGTGATGGCGCACGCCCAGCAGCACCGGGGTGGGCCCGCTCATACGGAGACCTCGCGGCACGCGCGGTAGAAGTCCTTCCAGCCGTCCCGCTCGCGGACGACCGCCTCCAGATACTCCTGCCAGACGAGCCGGTCCGCCGCCGGGTCACGGACGACCGCGCCGAGGATCCCGGCCGCCACGTCGCCCGCGCGCAGCACGCCGTCGCCGAAGTGCGCGGCGAGGGCCAGACCACCCGTGACGACGGAGATCGCCTCGGCGGTGGAGAGCGTGCCCGAGGGCGACTTGAGCTTCGTACGGCCGTCGGCGGTGACCCCGTCGCGCAGCTCGCGGAAGACGGTGACGACGCGCCGGATCTCGTCGAGGCCCTCGGGGCCCGCGGGCAGGTCGAGCGACCGGCCGATCTGGTCGACGCGGCGGGCGACGATGTCGACCTCGGCATCGGCGGTGGCGGGCAGGGGCAGGACGACGGTGTTGAAGCGGCGGCGCAGCGCGCTGGAGAGCTCGTTGACCCCGCGGTCCCGGTCGTTGGCCGTGGCGATCAGATTGAATCCCCGCACGGCCTGCACCTCCTGGCCCAGCTCGGGGATCGGCAGGGTCTTCTCGGACAGGATGGTGATGAGCGTGTCCTGCACGTCGGCCGGGACCCGGGTCAGCTCCTCGACGCGCGCCGTCCTGCCCTCGGCCATGGCGCGCATGACGGGGCTGGGCACGAGCGCCTCCCGGCTGGGGCCGTGGGCGAGGAGCCGGGCGTAGTTCCACCCGTAGCGGATCGCCTCCTCCGGCGTGCCGGCCGTGCCTTGCACGAGGAGGGTGGAGTCGCCGCTGACGGCGGCGGCCAGGTGCTCGGACACCCAGGTCTTGGCGGTGCCGGGCACGCCGAGGAGGAGCAGCGCCCGGTCGGTGGCGAGCGTGGTGACGGCGACCTCGACGATGCGGCGCGGGCCGACGTACTTCGGTGTGATGACGGTGCCGTCGGACAGCGTGCCGCCGAGCAGATACGTGGCGACGGCCCACGGCGACATCCGCCAACGCTCGGGCCTGGGCCGGTCGTCGGCCGCCGCGAGGGCCCTCAGCTCCTCGGCGAAGGCGTCCTCCGCGTGCGGCCGCAGGGCTTCGGTCTCAATTCCGGGCACGGTCACAAGTCCCCCTCGTCGTGCGCTTCCGGGATACGTGAACCACCTTGCACCCACCCACTGACAATCGGCCTCGGCAGCATGAAACCGCTGGTCAGGGCAATTGTCAGTGGGTGGGCCTAGCGTCGTCGACATGAATCCGCAGGGGGAACGCTGGACGGCGGAACAGGTGCTCGCGCTGGCTCCTGACGTCGCATCACGCAAGGCGGGCGCCGAGCTCGGGGTGCCCGGCCCGTGGTCGGCCGCGGGGGCGCGTACGGAGGGGGGCGCGGGCGCGGTCTGGGGGGAGTGCGCGGGCAGTGGGAGCAAGCCGTACCGGACGGTCGTGGACCTGTCCGGACCCGGCGGGGGGCCCGGCTTCCACTGCTCGTGCCCGAGCCGCAAGTTCCCGTGCAAGCACGCTCTGGGCCTGCTGTTGCTGTGGACGGAGGGCGAGGACGCCGTCCGCGCCTCGGACGCCGCGCCGCCCGGCTGGGCCGGGGAGTGGCTGGAGCGGCGGCAGCGCGCGGAGCGCGCCACCGAACCACAGCCCGCGGCCGCCGGCCCGACGGCCGCGGACACCGAGGCGGCACGCCGTCGCTCGGAGCGCCGCGCGCAGCGGATCGCCGCCGGGGCCACGGAGTTGGAGCAGCGGCTCACCGACCTGCTGCGGGGCGGCCTCGCCGCCGCGGAAGGGGACGCGTACGGGCCGTGGGAGGAGACGGCGGCCCGCATGGTCGACGCGCAGGCACCGGGACTGGCCGCGCGGGTGCGGGAGTTGGCGTCCGTGACCGGGTCCGGTGCGGAGCGGGCGGCGCGGCTGCTGGAGGAGTGCGCCTTGCTGCACACCCTCAATCAGGGCTATCTGCATCTCGACCGGCTGCCCGAGGCGCTGGCCGCGACGGTGCGCACCCGGGTCGGCATCACCTCGGACGCGGCGACCCTGCTGGCCTCCGCCGCCCCGGTCCGCGATCTCTGGCTCGTCCTCGCGCAACAGGACAGCGACGACGGCCGGTTGATCACCAGGAAGATCTGGCTCCACGGCCGGAACACGGGCCGGACGGCCCTGCTCCTCTCCCACGGAGCGGGCGGGCGGGCACCCGAGCTGTCACTGCCCACCGGGCTCGCTCTGGACGCGGACCTCGCGTACTACCCGGCCGCGCGGCCCTTGCGCGCCGCGCTGGGGGCCCGCCACGCGGCGCCCGCACCCAGCCCCGCACCACCGGCGGGCGGTGACGTCGCGGCGGCCCTCCGCGCCTACGGCGAGGCCCTGCGGGACGACCCGTGGCTGGAGTCCTGGCCCGCGGTCGTCTCGGCCGTGACCCCGGTCCCGGACCCGGAGCACGGCTGGCAGTTGGCCGACGCGTACAGCGGATCGGCACTCCCCGTCGACCCCCGGTGCGGCGACCGTACGGGCCTGTGGCGGCTCGCGGCGATATCCGGCGGCTCCCCGGTGACGGTCTTCGGCGAATGCGGCCACCGGGGCTTCACTCCCCTGACCACGTGGGCACCGGAGCCGGTCGCGCTCTGACGACGCCCTCACCCGACCGGACCGCCCGGCGGTCGGCGACATTCCACAGGAAGGGCAAGCTCATGATCAGCACCTGGGACGATCTCGTCACCGCGGCCCTGCTCGGCACCGGGCGCCGCACTCCGCCCACCCGGCCGCGCCCCGGGCAGGACGCCGCCGCGGCGCTGCTGGACGCCGCCGCGCTGCGTACCGTGCAGCGGCGCGCCGGGCTGTTGCCGGTCGCCGCCAGGGACCTGCCGGATGCCGCGCCCGAGGACCCGCGGCCGTCGCTGCCGCCCGCCGCCCGGCGGCGACTGGAGCTGCTGCTCGCCGACCGGACCGGCTCCGGCGGCGGTGCCGGACGGCGGGGCTCCGCGCCCGACCTCGTCGAGCTGCTGCCCCAGTGGCTGGCCGCCGCCAACAGCCACGGCTACCGGGCACCCGCCGCGCTGCTGCCCGCCCTGCTCGACGCGGCCCGGGCCCGCACGGATCTGCGACCGCAGGCGCTCGCCCTCGCCGGGCCCCGCGCCCTGTGGCTGGCCCGGCTCAACCCGCAGTGGAAGTACGCGCTGCGCGGCGGCGGCCCGGCGCCCGCAGCCGGCACGCACCCCTCCGACACGGAGGCCGCGCAACGGGTGTGGCAGGAAGGGCTGTTCTCCGAGCGGGTCGCCCTCCTCTCGTCCGTACGGCGCCGCGATCCGGCCGGTGCGCGGGAGCTGCTCGCCACGACGTGGCCGACGGAGCGGGCCGAGGACCGGCTGATGTTCCTGGACTCCCTGCGCGAGGAACTGTCCCCCGCCGACGAGCCGTTCCTCGAACAGGCCCTGTCCGACCGCAGCCGCAATGTGCGGGCCACCGCGGCCGAGCTGCTGTCCACCCTCCCCGGCTCCGCGCTCGCGGCCCGGATGGCCGAGCGGGCCCGCTCGTGCGTCGGCCTGGACCGCACGGGCGACGGCGTGCCGCGCATCGCCGTCGAGGCCCCGCACGAATGCGACGGCGGCATGCAACGGGACGGCATCGTCGCCAAGCCGCCGTCGGGGCGGGGCGAGCGGTCGTGGTGGCTGGGGCAGCTGGTGGAGGCGACACCGCTGGACACCTGGTGCGAGCGGTTCGGGGTCACGAGCGCGGCCGAGGCCGTGGCGCTGCCCGTCGCCGACGGCTGGCAGCCGGACCTGCACGCCGCGTGGTGCCGGGCGGCGGTCCGGCAGCGGGACGCGGCATGGTCGCGGGCACTGCTCGGCCCGGCGACGTCACCACCCGCCCCCGAGGGCTCCTCGTGGCGGGACCCCGCGAAGCTGCTCTCAGCGCTGCCGGCTGCCGAACGGGCGGAGTGGGTGGCGCAGTTCATCGCCACCCACGGGCTGTCGGAGGCGTTCCGGCTGCTCGCGGTCTGCGCGGTGCCGTGGGCGGAGCCCCTGGGGAGGGCGGTCGTCGACGCCCTCGACATCGCCCGGGACGCGGGCAGCTACCCGTGGAGCTTCAGCGGGGTGATGGGCCTGGCCGAGCGCTGCCTCGACCCGGCCGAAGCGGATCGCCTGGAGGTCCTCACCGCCCTCCCCGACGAGCCCCAGGACGGCACGGGCGCCCCCGGCGCCGTCGGCTACTGGGCCGAGGCCTTCCAGCGCCTCGTCGGCACGCTGCGGCTACGCGCCACGATGCGAGCGGAGCTCGCGGGGTAAGGGCTTGTGCGGCCCCTCCGGGGCGGGGCTCCCGATCGGCTCGGGGACGCGTCCACCGCCGGGCTGGGCAGGCACCCTCCCCTGACGACCGTCCGCTGTTCCGCTGAAGATCCGCCGACGCACCGTCGGCAGACTGCGCGCCACCATGCGCGCGGAGCTCGCGGGTCGGCGGGCCTGCGTGCCCCTCCCGGGGCGGATCCCCGATCGCCAACGCGTCTTCGGCCCACCACGGCTCACGCCACCATGCGCGCGGAGCTCGCGGGTCGGCGGGCCTGCGTGCCCAGCGCGCCCACCATGCCGGGCCGTGCTCCCGAGGGGCGGGGACTTCGGACGCCGGGCCGGGACAGCCGTCTCGACTTCCCCGACTACCGAACGGAGGCATCCCACACCACGACGCGGAAGGGATCGCGACGGATCGCCCGGAGCGCCCATCTCCCTCCAGGCAGCCCCGGATCGGCAGGACAGCCCCCGCCGTGCCGCGACGACTGCGCGCCGCGATGCGCGCCGGGGCTCAGCCGCGCCCGCACTGCTGCCGGGCAGCGCCCCGTACGGCGGGCGCGAAACCGCTCGCCCTCGCCGCACGGGACCAACCGCCCGTCAGGCGGAGCGGCGCGACAAACGCCCCCGCCAGGCCCGCTTCGGCACAGCGTCCAGCGATCCGGTGATCAGACCGGCTGACGGACATTGGCGTTGACCCACTCGACGATCGACGTCGTGGTCGCGCCGGGGGTGAAGATCTCGGCGACCCCCTGCTCCTTGAGCGGAGCGATGTCCGCCTCCGGGATGATGCCGCCGCCGAAGACCTTGATGTCCTCCGCCTCGCGCTCCCGCAGCAGCTCGATCACCTTCGCGAACAGCGTGTTGTGCGCGCCGGAGAGGATGGACAGACCGATCGCGTCGGCGTCCTCCTGGATCGCGGTGTCGACGATCTGCTCGGGCGTCTGGTGCAGCCCGGTGTAGATGACCTCCATGCCGGCGTCGCGCAGCGCACGCGCGATGACCTTGGCGCCGCGATCGTGGCCGTCGAGCCCCGGCTTGGCCACCACCACGCGGATCGGACCGGTCACTCCCATCACTGCCTCCATCTACGACTGCCGTCACCGGCCGAGGTCCCGGGCCCGGAGGCCGGGGAAGTGAACGAACGTTATCTCCAGCATCCCGCAACCCGCCGTTTCACGGAGGAGAGCGAGGGGGAAATCACACGTGGGACAACACGTTCGCTACGCACCGCGCCCGCGCCTCCGCGTCCGGTGGGCCGTCCGGCCGCCCAGATCGCCGAGAAGCCGGGCGCGGCGTTCGCGAAGGGAGCCGCGGTGCGGTCGCAGTGGCACCGCCCCGCCGGGCCGCACGGCGGGTGGTGCGACGAGCGGCGCAGCGGAGCCGCCACGAGTGCACACGGGGGACGGAGCCGCCTGCTGTGCGCAGTTCAGGAGGTCGGCCATGGGGGCCTTGCCCTTTTTCTTCCGTACTCTCGTTCGCCCTTCGGCGACGCTGGTGCGATCCACGGTGCTGGAGCTGTTGATCCTCGCCGGTCATCTGCTGCTCTATCCGACCGGCCTGACGCAGGAGCGCCGCCCGCCTCCCCCGCCCGTACCGCCCGCGCCCCCGCCCCCCGGCCCCGCCTCCGCGGCGGTCGCCGCTTCGAGCGTCACCGTCCAGCCCCCCGCGCCGCCCCCACCGGCACCCGCAGCCGCCGAGCCGCACCCGCCGGTGCTCCTCCTCCACGGCTTCATCGACAACCGCTCGGTCTTCGTCCTGCTGCGCCGTTCGCTGCGGCGGCACGGCTGGTCCCAGGTCTCCTCCCTCAACTACTCGCCGCTGACCGGCGACCTCCGCACGGCGGCCGCGGTGCTCGGGGGGCACATCGAGGAGATCTGCGGGCGCACGGACCACGAGCGGATCGACATCGTGGGGCACAGCCTCGGCGGCCTGATCGCCCGCTACTACGTCCAGCGGCTCGGCGGGGACACCCGGGTCCGCACCCTCGTCACCCTCGGCACTCCGCACCGCGGCACGACCGTGGCGCCCCTGATGTCCGCACACCCGCTCGTACGGCAGATGCGTCCCGATTCGGATGTCATCGCGGAGTTGTCCCGGCCCGCTCCTGATTGCCGTACGCATTTCATCGCCTTCTGGAGCGACCTGGATCAAATCATGGTCCCCGTGGAGACGGCTCGAATCGATCATCCGGACCTGTCGGCGCGCAATGTCCGGGTGAGCGGTGTCGGGCACCTCGCGCTGCCGGTCCACTGGGCGATCGCGGCCGGCATCCGGCAGGCGCTGGCCGCCGAGGAAGCGGTGGCCGATGCGACGGGAACGTCCTCGGTCGCCTGACCCGGGTCCACCCGGCCGACCGGCTGTTTCCTCGCACAATCAGCCATCGTTTCGAACATATATCGAACGTCAAACCTATTACTCGGGGTTCAGTCCACCGAAAGGCGGCCAAATGCCCGGACCCCGAGGGGCCGAAACGTGACGAAGATTGTCGCCGTCCCGTACCGCCGGGTACAGTCGCCGCTAATTCACCTGCTGCCGAGGCGAAATGGAAGTGGTGGTGAACGACCGTCACCCGTCGGCGAGCCCAATCCCGACCGTTCCCACTCCCGATGCCTACGGGCATTACCCGGCGTATGAGCAGCAGGGCACCCAGCAGGGTTATGCCCCCTACGGCGGCTACGACACCGGGCAGTGGGACACCACAGGCCAATGGGACACCACCAGTCAGTGGGGGGCCACCGGCCAGACCCAGACCTGGGACTTCAGCGCCCACACCGGGCAGCAGACCGGGCAGTGGGACACCACCACGACCGGCCAGTGGGACGCGAACGCCTGGGGTGCGGGCAGCTCGTACGACACCTCGGGGCAGTGGGACACGGCCGGGCACGCCCAGGACCAGTTCCAGCCCCAGTCGGCGTTCCCGGGCCAGGAGCACCCCCAGACCCAGACGTGGGACACGTCCGGTCAGTTCCAGGGCTGGGACACCTCCGGCCAATGGGACATGAGCGGTCAGACGCAGACGTGGGACACCAGCGCGTACGCGACCCCTGACGCGACGCACGGGGCCGGCCTCGGCCACGAGACCCCGCACGAACAGCCGTCGCACGAGCCCCCGCACGACGCGACCGTCATGACCGACCTCGGTCTCGCGGACCTGGACGCGCCGGGCCCCGACACCGGCTTCGACAACGACCTCGACTCCGACACCACGGCGGGCACGGCACCCGGCGCGCGCGTCGCCGACGCCGAGACCCGGACCATGGAAGCGGTGACCGCACCGCCGCGGCGCGACGACCGGGCGAAGGACGCACCCGAGGAGACGCGGAGCGGCCAGGGCCGCAGCAGCCGCCGCAAGGGCGCGCCCACGAAGGCCGGTTACCGCCCGCGACGCAAGGCGCTGCTGACCGTCGCCGTGCCCTCGGTCGCCGTCATGGGCGTCGCCGGCATCGCCGCCGCCTCCGTCTCCACCGGCGGACAGAGCGACACCAAGCAGACCCAGGCGGCCACCGCCCCGGACCCCTCGGCCATCAAGCCCGCCGCGGCCAACAACAAGCTGGACACCCAGCTCGCGAGCCTCAGCAAGGGCGCCGACGACTTCGCCAGCCGCGCCAGCCGCACCCAGGAGCGCATCGACCTCAAGTCGCGCCAGGAGGAAGAGCGCAAGCGCAAGGCGGAGGAGGCGGCCCGCAAGGAGGCCGAGCGTCCGAAGTTCGCGCTGCCCGTCGCCCAGCACGGGCTCAGCGCCTACTACGGCCAGGCGGGCGTCAACTGGATGTCGACGCACACCGGCATCGACTTCCCCGTCGGCTACGGCACCCCCGTCATGGCCGCCACCGACGGCACCGTCCGCACGCAGTACAACGTGGCGTACGGGAACATGGCCATAGTGACCTCGCCCGAGGGCGTCGAGACCTGGTACTGCCACCTGAGCAGCACCAAGCTGCGGTCCGGCCCCGTCAAGGCCGGGGACGTCATCGCCTACTCCGGCAGCTCCGGCAACTCCACCGGACCGCACCTGCACTTCGAGGTACGCCCGGGCGGCTCCGCCGTCGACCCGCTGCCGTGGCTGCGCGGCCAGGGCCTCGACCCGAGGTAAACGCGACAACCCGTCCGGCGCAACCGACACGCCCGGCCGATCGACCGATTCCGGGGCCCGTACACACGTACGGGCCCCGTCGTCGCTTGCGCCTACGGACTACTAGAGCTTCTCGACCGGTGCGTAGCGCAGCAGGAGCCGCTTCGGCTTCTCCTCGCCGAAGTCGACCGTCGCCTCGGCGTTGTCACCGCTGCCCTTCACCCCGACGACCGTGCCGAGCCCGAACGAGTCGTGCGTGACCCGGTCCCCGATGGTGAGGGCCACCACCGGACGGTCCTTGGTGCGCCGCGTCGCGAAACCGCTCGGGCCCGCCTTGGCGCCGCCACCGCGCGAGGACGAGAAGCCGGACGTGAGACCGGAGACCGCGCCCATCGACGCCGACGGGGTCGCCGGGCCGGTGCGGCGCCACTGCACGTACTGCTCGGGGATCTCCTCCAGGAAGCGCGACGGCGGGTTGTACGCGGGCTGGCCCCACGCGCTGCGCATGCTCGCCCGGGTCAGATACAGCCGCTCGCGCGCCCGCGTGATGCCGACGTAGGCGAGCCGCCGCTCCTCCTCCAGCTCCTTGGTCTGGCCGAGGGCCCGCATGTGCGGGAAGACGCCGTCCTCCATGCCGGTGAGGAAGACGCAGGGGAACTCCAGGCCCTTCGCCGTGTGCAGCGTCATCAGCGTGATGACACCGGTGCCCTCGGTGTCCTCGTCGGGGATCTGGTCCGAGTCGGCGACCAGCGCGACCTTCTCCAGGAACTCCGCCAGCGTCCCGGGGCTCTCCGCGCCCTCGACGGACCGCTCCTGCTCGAACTCCAGGGCCACGGCGGCGAGCTCCTGGAGGTTCTCGATGCGGGTCTCGTCCTGCGGATCGGTGGACGCCTGGAGCTCGGCGAGATAGCCCGTGCGCTCCAGGACCGCCTCCAGCACGGTCGCGGGGCCGGCCCCGGACTCGACGATCGTGCGCAGCTCCTCCATCAGGACGTTGAAGCGCTTGACCGCGTTGGACGAGCGGGCGGCCATGCCGTACGCCTCGTCCACCCGCCGCAGCGCCTGCGCGAAGCTGATCTTCTCGCGCAGCGACAGCGCGTCGATCATGGCTTCGGCGCGGTCCCCGATGCCGCGCTTGGGCACATTGAGGATGCGGCGCAGCGGCACGGTGTCCTCGGGGTTGGCGAGCACCCGCAGATAGGCCAGCACGTCGCGGACCTCCTTGCGCTCGTAGAAGCGCACTCCGCCGACGACCTTGTAGGGCAGTCCGACGCGGATGAAGATCTCTTCGAAGACACGGGACTGGGCGTTGGTCCGGTAGAAGACGGCGACGTCCCCGGCCTTGGCGTCCCCGGCGTCGGTCAGCCGGTCGATCTCGTCGGCGACGAACTGCGCCTCGTCGTGCTCGGTATCGGCCACGTAGCCCGTGATGGTCGCGCCGGCCCCGGCCTCGGTCCACAGGTTCTTCGGGCGGCGGTTCTGGTTCCGCTCGATCACCGCGTTCGCCGCGGAGAGGATCGTCTGCGTGGAGCGGTAGTTCTGCTCCAGCAGGATCGTCGTGGCGTCCGCGTAGTCCTCCTCGAACTGGAGGATGTTGCGGATCGTGGCGCCGCGGAAGGCGTAGATCGACTGGTCGGCGTCGCCCACGACGCACAGCTCGGCGACGCCCTCCTCGGGGGCGTTCTCCGCGGTGCCCACCAGCTCGCGCACCAGGGTGTACTGCGCGTGGTTGGTGTCCTGGTACTCGTCGACCAGGACGTGCCGGAAGCGGCGGCGGTAGTGGTCGGCCACGTCCGGGAACGCCTGGAGGAGGTGGACGGTGGTCATGATGATGTCGTCGAAGTCGAGGGCGTTGGCCTCGCGGAGCCGCGACTGGTACATCGCGTACGCCTCGGCGAGCGTCTTCTCGAAACCGTCCGCCGCCTGCGCGGCGAAGTCCTCCTCGTCGATCAGCTCGTTCTTGAGGTTCGAGATCTTCGCGCTGAACGACTTCGGCGGGAACTTCTTCGGGTCGAGGTCCAGATCGCGGCAGACGAGCGCCATGAGGCGCTTCGAGTCGGCCGCGTCGTAGATCGAGAAGGAGGACGTGAAGCCCAGCTTCTTGCTCTCCCGGCGCAGGATCCGCACGCACGCGCTGTGGAAGGTCATGACCCACATGGCGTTGGCCCGGGGGCCCACGAGCTCCTCGACGCGCTCCTTCATCTCGCCCGCGGCCTTGTTGGTGAAGGTGATCGCGAGGATCTGCCCCGGGTGGACGTGGCGCGCGCCCAGCAGATGGGCGATGCGGTGCGTGAGCACCCGGGTCTTGCCGGATCCGGCACCCGCGACGATCAGCAGCGGCGAGCCGGTGTGCACCACGGCGGCACGCTGCTGGTCGTTCATCCCCTCCAGCAGGGCGACCGGGTCCACGACAGGCCGGGCCGCCCCGTCGCGGTAATACGCGTCGCGGGGTACGGGAGCGTCGAACGCGCCCCCGAAGAGGTCGTGCGGCACCGGCTCCGGGGCCGCTTCCTCCGGGGGCGGTGGGTGCTCCTCGCCCGAGGGGCCGAGATCCGCCAGGAAGCTGTCGTCAAAGAGGCTGCTCATCGCCTCCCGAGTCTAGGCCGCCCCACTGACAGCCGGTCCCGCTTCGGCCGAGCCGGGCGCCCCGGGGGCTGTGACCTACGTCTACGTCCGCGTCCCGGCGCCGCTCCCCCCGCCCGCTCCGGACGACCGCGATCGCTACGTCCAGAGCACGGCGACGAAGATGTTGGCCGTGGTCAGCGCGCCCACCGTGCCGAAAACGGCCGCCGGGACCTTCTCGTCGTCCCGCTTCACATAGACCAGGCCGAGGATCACGATCAGCAGGGCCAGCTTCACGCCGATCTTGACGGTGTTGACGGTGTTGCCGTCGGCCTGGTTGAGACCGACCAGCGCGACACCGGTGACCAGCATGGTCAGCGCGCCGTGCAGCATCGCCGGGACCATGCGGGCCTCGCCCTTGCCCATGGCCTTCATCTGGGTCATGAAGCCGCCGAGCAGGGCGGCGATGCCGATGATGTGCAGGCCGACGAAGGCGTGAATCAGTACGTCCATGGGGACCGACCCTAGCCGGGGCCATAGCACCCGACTGCAGCCAGGTAGGGCGCTATCGCCACATCGGTCACACGCCGACCGCTTCCCTCCGTACGGGCCCGAGCCACGCGGTCACCGGCGGTCACCGAATGGCTGATTCCGGGCATTACCGGTCAAGCCCGTATCCACGTGACCCCGCGGTTTAGCGTCCTCCTCCAGACGGCGGTGGTCCGCTCACTCTCCCCCCTCGCGCGGACCACCGTCGTCCGGAACACCGCACCGCAGGCACCGGAAAGGAGTGACGACCGACGTGGCGTCGCACCGCAAGCCCAAGCAGTACCCGCTCGCGGGGAACACCGCCCGGACGGCGGCCACCCTCGCCCTCGCGGGCGTCGCCACCGCAACCGTGCTCGACGGCACCGGCAACGCCACCCCGCCTCCCACCAAGGACCAGGTCAAGGCGCGGGTCGGCCAGTACTACCGGGAGGCCGAGGTGGCCACCGAGCGGTACAACGGCGTGCGGGAGAAGGCCGACCGGGCCCGGTCGGTGCTGGACGGGCTGCAGGACGAGGCGGCCCGCAGGACCGAGCGGCTCAACGCGGCCCGCAACGCCCTGGGGTCCTTCGCGACCGCCCAGTACCGCGAAGGCGGCCTCCCGCCCGCCGTGCGGCTCCTGCTGTCCTCCTCGCCGGAGCGGTATCTGGAACGGGCGTCGCTGGCCGACCGCGCGGGCAGCCTGCAGACCGTCGCCCTCACCCGGGTGCGGAGCGAGCTGCGGGGCGTGGAGCAGGTGCGCACCACCGCGGCGGCCCGGCTCGCCGAGCTCAAGGACGAACAGGCCGCGCTGGCCCGGCACAAGCGCACCGTCGAGGCGAAGCTCGACGGTGCCAGACGGCTCCTGGACCGGCTCACGGCCGAGGAACGCGCGGAGTTCCACAACGGCGGCGCCGAAGCGGCAGGTGCCGCGGCGGGCGGATCCGGGCGGGCCGCCACCGCGAGCACGGCACCCCTGGGGGGACGGGTGGGCCGGTCGGCACCCCGCGGCGGCGCGCAGGCCCCGACGGAGCGCGCCGCGCGGGCCGTGGCCTTCGCGTACTCCGCGCTCGGCAAACCGTACGTGTGGGGGGCGACCGGCCCGTCCGGATTCGACTGCTCGGGGCTGACGCAGGCCGCCTGGCGGTCGGCGGGGGTGTCGCTGCCGCGCACGACCTATACGCAGATCAACGCCGGCCGGCGGATCGGGAGGTCCCAGCTGGCCCCTGGCGACCTGGTCTTCTTCTACTCGGGCGTCAGCCACGTCGGCCTGTACGTCGGCGGCGGGAAGATGATCCACGCCCCGCATCCCGGGGCCCCGGTGCGGGTCGCTCCCGTCGACCAGATGCCGTTCGCGGGGGCGGCCAGGCCCGCCTGATCCACCGCCGCCCCGGCCGGGCGCGCTACGGCTTGAGCTGCTGGGTGAGCCAGCGGAAGACCTCCGGCACCTGCCGCTTCCAGACCGCCGTGCCGTGCCCGCCCGCACCCGCGGGGATCATCGACACATGGACGGTCGTCGGCGCCTTCGCCGACTGCTTGATCGCCAGTCCGCCCTGGTAGCCGTCGCCCTGCGCGCCCGAGATGAACAGCGCGACGTGCGGCGGGGTCTTGGCGCGCTGGAGCATCTTCCAGGGGTTGTTCGCCTCGCGCAGCTCCGGGGTCTTCGCGGTGAGCGACGCGGGCTCGCCGATCGGGTCGTTGTAGCCGGACAGGCTCACCCCGGCCCGGTAGCGGTCGGGGTGCGCGACGGCCAGCTTCGCCGCGCAGTGCGCACCGGCCGAGTAGCCGGCGACGGCCCAGCCGTCGGGCTTCTCCTCGGCCCGGAAGTTGTCGACGACCATCTTGCGGACGTCGACGCTCAGCCACGTGTCGGCGTTGACCTTGCCGGGGATGTTGGCGCAGCCCGTGTCGACGTCCCCGAGGAGGGTGGTGCGCGGCGCGACGATGATGAAGGGGGCGACCTCGCCCTTCGCCATCATCGGCTTGAGCTGGGTGTTGACGTTCAGGCTGCCGAACCACGCCTTCGCCGAGCCGGGGAAGCCGGGCAGCACCTCGACCACCGGGAACTTCTTGTCCTTGTAAGCCGGGTCGTCGTACTGCGGCGGCAGCCAGACGTAGACCTCGCCCTCCACTCCCGATATCCGGCCCTTGAGCTGTGTCTGGCGGACTCCGGGGCCCATCCGCCCGTCCGAGGCAGGGGTGAACTTCTGCAGCACCTTCGGCTCGCGGTCCAGTGACTTGCCGCCGGTGCCGTCCGGTCCGAGGTCGGCCGCCTCGCTCACGTGGTCACCGGTGCCGAGCAGGTCGTCCCAATTGTCGAAGAGCGCGTTGGAGTTGTTGACGATCACGAAGACCATGACGATCGCGGTCACCTGCGCGAAGAGGAGCATGAGGAACCGCGCCACCAGGCGCACGACCTTCGGGCCGCCGATCCTGCTCCACAGCGCGAGCGGCAGCGCCAGGGCCACCACGACCAGGACGATCGTGGTCAGGAAGAAGGGCGTACCCGTCAGGCTCATCGGGCTCTCGTTTCCGGATCGCGGGCCCGGCGGGCCCCGGCCCTGCGTGAGTGAGAGCCTCTCGTCCGTTCAAGATGCCACGGGGGACGCGAAGGTTCCGCCGCCGTTCCTCCCGGTGGGCCGGGGGCGGGGCGGCGCATACTTTCGGTGATCGTCGCACTCCGTTCCGCACTCCAGGGGGCTTTCGTGCCGTCGTCCACCACCCCGGGCCTCACGTGGTCGTCGGGATACGACCTCGGCAAGAACAACTGCAGCGAGTTCGGGGCGGCACCGCAGGCCGACGGTTGTCTGCGTTTGTTCGTCCGGAGCAGCTATCCGGACGACTTCTACGGACGGCTCCGGCGCCGGGACGACTCGTGGGACTCCTGGAGCAAGATCCCGATCGTCCCCACCACCATCGACGGCGTTCCCACCGCCCTGCGCGGCTCCGACGGAATCATCGGCGTCTTCTGGCGCAGCCGGGACGACGGCCTCTGGGCCGTGCGCCAGACGGCGCTCAACACCGACGGCTGGGGAACGCCGGAACGGCTCGCTCCGCAGGTGGCGAGCGACCCGGCGGTCGCGCTCGGCGCGGACGGCAGGATCTCCGTCTTCTGCCACGGCACCGACCGTGCCCTGTGGCTCGTGGAGCAGCAGCGGGCGGACCGCTGGGCGTGGGCCGAACCGCGGAGCCTGGGCGGGGACGCCGGCGGGAGCGTCAGGTCGGCCCCCGCCGCCGCCCGGAGCGGAGACGGGAGGCTGCACGTGTTCACGCGCGACGCGGCCGACGAGCTGCGGGCGATCGCGCAGGACCCGGCCGACCCCTCGGGTGGCACGTGGGGCGGGTACGCGCGCGTGTCGACGCCCGGGGCCACGGTGGCCGGAAGGCCGTTCGCCGCCACCGACGCGGATCAGCGCGTCCGTGTCTTCTGGCGGGTGGGCACGACGGGGTGGCACGCGGTCCAGGGCCCGGGGTACGCGAACTGGACCGCCCCGCAGGCCCTGCCGGGGAGCACGCAGGAAACACCGGCGGCGGTCCTCACACAGGACGGACGGCTCGCGGTGTTCCTGGTCGGCACGGACCGCCAGCTGTGGATCGCCTCGCAGAAGCGGCCCGGCGCGGACGACTTCGCCGGCCCCGAGAGCCTGGGCGGCAGCTGCACCGGCACCCCGACCCCGGCCAGGACCCAGGACAACCGCGTCACGGTGGCCCTCCGTGAGCCCGGGAGCGACAGCCGCGCCTCGTTCCGAACGCAACAGTGGACGTCGTAGCGCTCCGTCACCATGACCGCTACAGTGTGTAGTCACCGACGTGCGCATCGTTTCCGCAGGGGGTTTGCGTGCCGCCCACCACCACACCGGGACTCGTCTGGCCGAGCAGCCCCACCCGCCTTCTCGGCACCACTCCGAACAGCCCCTGCGCGTCACCCCAGGCCGACGGACGTATCCACGCGATCACCCAGTACAGCAACAACGGCCTCGGGCACCGATGGCTGAAGCGGGACGGGAACTGGGCGGACTGGGAACAGTTCAGCAACGTCCCCAACCAGGTGGACGGCGTCCCGGCCTGCCTGCGTGACACACGTGGCCTCCTCCACGTCTTCTGGCGCGACGCGAACAGCAATCTGTGGTGGCTCCGCCAAAAGACCATCAACACCGACTGGGCCAAGCCGGAGGAGATCGTCACCAAGACCGCCGGCGGCCAGGGTGAGACTGCCGTCGGCGTCCAGGGCAACCCCGCGCCCGCCCTGAACGCCGACGGCCGGATCTCGGTCTTCTTCCACGGCACCGACGGCGCCCTGTGGCACACCCATCAGCAAGGGGCGGACCCCGCCTCCTGGAGCCGGCCGCAGAGTCTGCGCGGCAACGTCGGCCAGAGCAGACAGGACCCCGGCGTCGCCCGCGCCGGCGACGGCCGTCTGCACGTCTTCGTGACCAACGCGGCGGGCGAGGTGGACGCCATCGCGCAGGCGGAGGCCGACGCCACCGACGAGTGGGGGCCGTACGTCCGTGTCTCACCGCCCAACGCCGGGGTGACCGGCAGCCCGTCCGCCGCCACGGACGCCAGTCAGCGCATCCGTGTCTTCTGGCTGTCCGGCACGACCGCCCACCACGCCGCCCAGTGCGCGGGGTACACCGGATGGGGAGCCTCCCAGGCCCTGTCGGGATCCGCCATCACGGCGCCCCGGGCGGCGCTCGCGCAGGACGGGAGGCTGGAGGCGTTCGTCCTCGACTCCGGCAAGGGCCTCTGCGTCGCCCGGCAGAAGGCGGTCAACGGCTCGGACTTCACCCCCTTCGAGTCCCTCAACCTCACCGGCATCACCGGCTCCCACCCGATCACGACCACGACCTCCGACAACCGCATCGCCGTGGTGGCGCGCGGGTCGGACCAAGCCACATGGGTCGTCATACAGCAGTGGAGTTGAGCGACTTCGTGACCGGTCACGTCGGCATCGTCGTATGCGCAGGAAGGAGCAGTTGTGCCGCCCCCCACCGCCTCCGGCCTCAATTGGGCCTCGCAGAGCGTGCCCGTCGGCCCCGCCCAAGGCCTTCTGGGCCACCCCACCCTGGCGCCCCACGCCGACGGCCGTCTGCACATGTTCGCCCGGACACCCGACAACGCCCTGGCCGGCAAGGCCTCGCAGCGGGACGGGTCATGGGTCGAGAACGGGAGCTGGGACACCGCGCCCGGCACGGCGGGCAGCGTCGCGGGCGACCCGGCCGCCGTGCGCGGCGCGGACGGGCGCCTTCACGTCTTCTGGCGCGGCGCTGACGGCAGTCTCCGGCTCTACCGCCAGCGGGCCGTCAACAGCACGGACTGGCAGGCCGCCACGAAGATCGTGCCCCACGGCGTGGCCGGGAACCCGGCGGTCGCGCTGAACGCCGACGGCCGGATCTCGGTGTTCTACAACGGCACCGACAGAACGCTGCGGCACGTCACCCAGCACGACATGGACCACGACGACTGGGCCCCGCCGTACGCCCTGAAGGGGACCGTCCTCAACGCGAACATGGCCCTGGCGCCCGCCGTGGCCCGTAACGGCCAGGGCCGCCTGCACGTCTTCGCGCACGGCTCCTCCCACGAGGTGTGGGGCAAGGCGCAGAAGGTGGCGGGCAGCACCACGGGATGGGGCGACTACTTCCAGGTCTCCGCCGCCGGGGCCAAGGTCGTCGACGGCCTCTGTGCCGTGACCGACGCCGATCAGCGCATCCGCGTCTTCTGGCGGTCGGGCACCACGGGCTACCACTGTGCCCAGTCGCCCGGTTACCACGGCTGGGAGCGACCCCAGGCCCTTCCGGGCAGCACGGACACCACACCGAAGGCCGTCCTGGCGCAGGACGGCCGCCTGGAGGTGTTCCTGCTCAAGGACGGGCAGCTCTCGGTCACCAAGCAGGAGGAGGTCAACGGCGCCGCGTTCTCACCGGCCCAGAGCTTCGGCCGCGTGTACGGCACGTTCCCGGCGGTGCCGGCCAGGACCCACGACAACCGCGTCGTGGTCGCCGCCCGGAACGGCTCCGCCTTCGTCCACCCGCAGGTCTGGGCCTAGGCCTGCCCGGCTGGTCTGACCGGTATGACGGTCAGCAGACCGGGGCCGACGTGGGCCCGGTCAGACCAGCCTGCGGGCCGTGGCCCACCGGGTCAGCTCGTGGCGGTTGGACAGCTGGAGCTTGCGCAGCACCGCCGAGACGTGCGACTCGACCGTCTTGACCGAGATGAAGAGCTGCTTGGCGATCTCCTTGTAGGCGTAGCCGCGCGCGATCAGACGCAGCACCTCGCGCTCGCGCTGGGTCAGCCGGTCGAGATCCTCGTCGACCGGCGGGGCGTCGGTCGACGCGAAGGCGTCCAGCACGAAGCCGGCCAGGCGGGGCGAGAAGACGGCGTCGCCGTCCTTGACCCGGAAGATCGCGTCGACCAGGTCCGTACCGGTGATGGTCTTGGTGACGTAACCGCGGGCACCACCGCGGATGACGCCGATGACGTCCTCGGCGGCGTCGGAGACCGACAGGGCGAGGAAGCGGACCGGGGACTCGGGGTCGGCCATCATCGCGGCGCTGCGGCGCAGCACCTCCACCCCGCCGCCGCCGGGCAGATGGACGTCCAGCAGGACGACCTCGGGGCGGGTCGCCGTGATGACCGTCACCGCCTGGTCGACGTCGGCGGCCTCGCCCACGACCTCGACGCCCGTCCGCTCGGTGGCTCCGATCTCGGCCTGCACACCGGTGCGGAACATCCGGTGGTCGTCCACGAGCACGACCCTCGCATGGCGCTCCGTCACTTCTTCGGTCGTCATGACGTCTTCTCCGCCCTCTCCATTTCCAGCTCCACTTCGGTCCCCCCGTCGGGCGCGGAACGCAGTCTCGCCGTGCCGCCGTTGCGCTGCATCCTGCCGATGATCGATTCGCGGACGCCCATCCGGTCCTCGGGCACGGCGTCCGGATCGAAGCCGGGACCCCGGTCCCGTACGGAGATGAAGACCGTACGCCCCTCGACCTCGGCATAGACCTGGACGGCGCCGCCCTCGCCACCGTACTTGGCGGCGTTGACCATGGCTTCCCGGGCGGCCTGCTGCTGCGCGGCCAGCCGCTCGTCCAGCGGGCAGTCGCCGACGACGACGACCTCGATCGGGACCCCGTGGTAGTCCTCGACCTCGGCGGCGGTGGCCTTCACGGCCTCCGCCAGGGTGGTGGGCTCCTCGGCCTCGTCCTTGCCGCGCCCCTCGGGCTTGTAGAGCCAGGCGCGCAGCTCCCGCTCCTGGGCGCGGGCGAGGCGGGCGACCTCGCGGGGGTCGTCGGCGTTGCGCTGGATGAGGGTGAGGGTGTGCAGGACGGAGTCGTGGACGTGGGCCGCGACCTCGGCGCGCTCCTGGGCGCGGATGCGCATCGTCCGTTCCGCCGAGAGGTCCTGCGTCATCCGGACGACCGAGGGGCCCGCCAACAGCGCGATACCCACCACGACGGCCAACGAGGCCTGGAGGACCGTGCCCAGGTGCCGGGCCGACCCCTGGAGGACGACCATGCCGGTGACCCCGGCGCCGACCAGCAGCACGCCCGCCGCGCCGCGCGCGAGCGGCAGGACCCGCTTGCGGCGGCTGACCTCCATCCAGTGGGCACGCCGGGCGTTGTCGGCCTGCCGCCAGACGAGGGCGACGCCCGCGCCGATCAGCAGCAGCGGCCAGATGTAGGCGTTGGCACGGCCGAGCTGGAGCGTGTCGACGAAGATCGCGAAACCGATGATGACGGCGATGAGCGCGAAGACCTGGCCCCGGTCGGGCTTACGGGCGAAGAGTCGTCTGCGCCCGTCCGGGGAGGCCTCGGCGGCGGCCGCCGGGCGCGGTGCCTCGACCCCGCCGACGCCGAGCGGTACGACGAACCAGAACACCGCGTAGAGCACGGCACCCATGCCCTGCACCATGAACAGCGCGCCGAACGCGACCCGCACCCACGACACCGGCATGCCCAGGTGCCCCGCGAGCCCCCGGGCCACGCCGCCCAGCATCCGCCCCTCGGCACTGCGGTACAGCTTGCGCAGCGGACGGGCGTCGGGGTCGGACGGCGCGTAGGCGCTTGCGGCGCGGGGCGGCGTCGTCGATGCGCTGGTCATGCTCCGATCGTCACATGCCCGTGCCCGTAGGGGTATCAGGGTCGTCCCTGACCGGACCCGGGGAAACCCCCGGCACGCCCGCCGCACGCCCTCCCGGTACGGGACCACGGCCCTGTCGAGCCTGTCGAGCGGCCCCGACGGGCCCGTCCCTACGAGCCGGGTCCGTCGGGTCCCGGCCGGAAGCCGTCACGGAGCGCGTGGAAGACGGAGACGTGCCGGTTCCACTCGTCCTTCGGCGCGGAGAGGTAGAGGGCGTACTCGTTGCCGCCCTCCCGGCCGAAGCCGAGGTCGATGGCCCGGAACTCGCGGACCCGGCCCTTGAAGGTGAACTCCCATACGGCCGCGGGCTCGCCCCGGAACTTGGTCTCCTGCATCCGGCCCAGCCGATAGCCGTCGACCTCCGTCTTGAGCTGCTCCTCGACCTCCTTCCAGTGCCGGAGGTGGTCGGGGCTCGCGAAGTCGAGGACGTTGACCTTGATGCCGACCAGCCCGCCCGGGGCGATGTAGTCGACCTCGACGGGCGACTTCTCCTTGCGGGTCCAGCCGTTCGGCACGGGGAAGGAGACACCGAGCTGTTTCTCCTCCACCAGGTGGTAGCCCGCCGGCACGGGCGGTGGCTTCCAGGCCGCCGGAGACGGCTCGGCGGGCCGGCCGGTGTGCCGCTCGACGTTCTCGGGAGCGGCCGCCCGGGGGTCGGTGTCCTGGCCGTCGCCGGCGTCCCGCGTCATGAAGAACGCGCCGGCCGCGAGCCCGGCGGCGACGACGGTGGCGGTCGCGCCCCACAGGAGCGTGCGGGCCCGGCGGCGGCCGCCTTCCCGCTCGGCACCGGCTGTTCGCTCCCCCACCGCACCGGAGGCCCTCGACGGAGCAACCGAACCCGACGTCTCCGCCGTCCCGTCAGACCCCGACGGCTCGGCAGGTCCCGACGGCTCGGCAGACTCCTCGCGTCCGGACGGCTCGACGGCCGTGGGCGCACCGGCGGTGACCGTCGTGCTCTCGGTCCGCCGCTCCGGTATGCGCAGATACGCCGTCTCCACCTCGGCCACCGGCTCGCGCAGGATCTGCTCGGCCAGCTCGGCCGGCGGGCGCAGGTCCGGCTCCTTGGCGAGCAGGGTCTCGATCAGCCTCGTCAGCGGCCCCGCCCGCAGGGGCGGTTCCAGCGGGTCCATGGCGATGGCATAGGCCGTCTCAACTGCTGTGTCCTTGCGGAACGGCGGTCGCCCTTCCAGCGCCTGATACAGCGTCGCACCGAGCGCCCACAGGTCGGACGCGGGGCCCGGCTTGGCCCCCTTGACCCGCTCGGGCGCGATGTAGTCGATCGAACCGACCATCTCGCCCGTCTTGGTCAGCGTCGAGGTGCCGGTGGACTGGGCGATGCCGAAGTCGGTGAGCACGACCCGCCCGTCCTCGCCGAGCAGCACGTTGCCGGGCTTGACGTCGCGGTGCAGCACCCCGGCCGCGTGGGCCGCTCGCAACGCCGCGATCATGCCGCGCCCGATACGGGCCGCCTCGTCCGGCGAAACGGTGCCCTGCCGGATGACGTCGCCGAGCGTCGTCGACGGCACGTACTCCATCACGATGCACGGCAGTCCGTCGTGCTCGACCACATCGTGGACGACGACCACGTTGGGGTGGTTGATGCGGGCCGCGCTGCGCGCCTCGCGGCGGGTGCGCTCGTAGAGGGTGGCGAGTTCGTCCTCCTCCAGGTACGGGGAGACGTGCAGCTGCTTGAGCGCCACCTGACGGTCCAGCAACTCGTCCTCGGCACGCCAGACGGTGCCCATGCCGCCGCGGCCCACGCGCTCGAGGAGCCGGTACCGCCCGGCGATCAGCAGACCGCGGTCCGGCCGCGATCCGGCCGCCGCGGGCCACCCGGACGCAGCCCCGGACACTGAATCAGACACCGTGCGCCCCTCCGGTTCCCCCATGGGTGTTCGATGCGCCACGATATCCGCCACCGTCTCAGGGAAAATCTCAGGGAACGAACAGGGTCTCCACGGATGCCCTTCGCACCGCCCGGTTGACACCATGTCCGTATGACCGACGCACCAACCGCCCAGGGCTCCCGGCCCGCTGACCCGGCGCACAACCCGCCGCCGGGCGCCAGGCCGCCCTTGCGGCGCAGCCGTGAGCACAAGGTGCTCTCCGGTGTCTGCGGGGGCCTCGGCCGCTGCTTCGACCTGGACCCGGTCGTCTTCCGGGTGGTGCTGGGCGTGCTCGGGGTCACGGGCGGGCTGGGCCTGATCGTCTACGGGCTGGCGTGGCTGCTCGTCCCGCTGGAGGGCGAGGAGGAGAACGAGGCCCGGCGGATGCTGTCGGGCCGGGTCGAGGGCCCGGCCCTGACGGCGCTGCTCTGCGCGTTGGTGGGCTGCGGCCTGTTCCTGTCGATGCTCAACAACAGCGGCGCGATGGCCTTCTCGCTGGCGCTGGCCATCGCGGTCGTCGGCGCGGCCTATTGGTCGCAGCACCACCGGCACGCGGACGGCGAGGAGGACGCCCCGGCCACCCAGAAAACGGTGGAGGCCCCGCCGGAGACGAAGGCACCGCCCACGCCGGGCACCCCCTCCTGGTGGCGCGACCCGCTCGTCAAGGACGGCATGACGGGCCCGGCCGCCGCGGGCACGGGCTATTTGTGGGGTCCCGACGACGCCCTGGGCGCCGACCCGGCCCACGGCCACGGCCGGTACGGCGGCCACGGCCCGTTCGACGGCCTGTACGAGCCGAAGACCGCGGCCGCCCGCCCGCCCTTCCCCGTGGCACGCCCCGCGCCGCAGCCGGCCGGGCGGGCGCTGGGCGGCTGGGTCTTCCTGCTGGCGTTGGCCGCCTTCGCGCTCGGCACCGGGCTGACCTGGCACGACCGGCCGGTGGGCACCTCCCTGGAGATCGGCCTCGCGTGCGCGCTCGGCGTCTTCGGCCTCGGCATCGCGACGAGCGCGCTGTACGGGCGCACGGGTGGCGGCACCGTCTTCGCGGCGATGCTGACCGGCGTCCTGCTCACGGGCGCCGCCGCGCTGCCGGAGTCGGTGACGGCCGACTGGACCCGGAAGACCTGGCGCCCGGCGAACGCGGCGGAGGTCCGGGACCATTACGCGGTGGGCAGCGGCGTCGGCGTGCTCGACCTGTCGGGTGTCGCTTGGCCGAAGGACAAGGTGATCGGCACGAGCGCCGGGGCGGGCGCCGGGCAGCTCAAGGTCGTCGTGCCCCCGGACGTCACGGCCCGGCTCGACGTCAAGGTCGGCCTCGGCGACATCCAGCTGCCCGGCGAGCAGCGCGACGACATCGACATCAGCCCCGGGCAACGCAAACGGATCACCCTGCCGCCGCCCGCCGGACACGCCTCGCGCGGCACGCTGGAGATCCGGCTCGAGGTCGGTATCGGCCAGGTGGAGGTGACCCGTGCGACGCCATGACTTCGAACCGGGCAAGCTCGTCATCGGGCTGGTCCTCCTGGGCGGCTGCGCGGCCTATCTCGCCGCAGCCGCCGGCCGGTGGCACTTCCCCGCCTACGTGCTGCTGCCGGCCCTGGGCATCGGCCTCTGCGTCTCCGGCACGGTCTCCGCTCTCGCCGTCGCCGTCCGCCGCCGCCGGGAGCCCGACGACCGGGAGCCCGGTCGGTCGGGGTGACCGGGGTCGAGGCGGTGGCGTGCGCACCTCCGCTGCGCGGCGGTGTCCTCAAGCGCCGGACAGGCTTGAGGACGCGCTCGCAGGGCGCTCTCCGCCGCAGGCGGCACAGACGGCCCGATCACGCCGGCAGGCTGCCCCGGAAGGCCCGGCGGCCCCAGCGAAAGCGCCTACGGCGCAAGGCGGCATCGGCAGAAAGCATGGGCGCGCCCGCCAGGACCAACGGCAGCCAGGCCATCAGATAGGCGAGGTCGTTGCCGTAGTAGTAGGGCGTGGTCGCCCAGCTCACGGTCAGCCACAGGCTGAGGGAGATGAGGGCGCCCCCGACCGCCGCCACACGGGCGAACAGCCCCAGCAGGGTGCCTATGCCGACCGCCAGCTCGCCGATGCCGATGGCGTAGCCGAAGCCGACGGGGCTCTTCAGCGCCAGGTCGACGAGGCCGGGGATCGCGGCGCTGTCCCGCACCGCGCGCATCAGCTCACCGAGGGAGCCCGGACCGCTGCTCGCCAGGAAGGCCGAGTCGGTGAGCTTGTCGAGCCCCGCGTAGACGAACGTGACGCCCAGGAAGACACGCAGCGGCAGCAGCGCGTACCGCGAGAGGGCGGACCGCCGGTCCGTGCCGCCGCCGACCGTTTCCGTCCGACCTGTGAAAGCCATGCCATCCGCCGCCTCTCCGCCCATTGCCCCCACTGCCCTCACCCGACCATACGTATGTCGGGCCGAACGCGTTCAGCCCTGTGGACAACCACAGGGCTGTGGACAACCTCGGAACCCTGGCGGGGCGGGGCCGTGAGCTGAGCAGATCAGCCGGTGCGGACGCCGAGCGCGCTGCCCCTCAGCCACTGCTCCCAGCTGAGGTTCCAGTCGCCGTAGCCGTTGCCGAAGGTGTCCATCGGCTTGCCGGAACTGCCCGTGACCTGGACGACGTCGCCCTTGAGGCTCAGCCCGTACAGCCACTTGGCGTCGGCCGTGGACATGCCGATGCAGCCGTGGCTGACGTTCTCCTTGCCGAAGGACTCGGCGTTGTCGGGCGCCGCGTGCACGTACTCGCCGCTGACCGTCTCGCGCATGCTGTAGTCGTACGAGCCGTAGAAGCCGTCGGGGTGGTTGCGCGGGATGCCGATGGAGCGCGAGTCCATGACGACCCGGCCCTCCTTGGCGAGGATGGTCTTGATGCCGTCGCGGGTCTTGAACTTCTTCTCGTCGCCGCCGCTGACGGGGATGCTGCGCAGCGTCTTGCCGTCGCGGACGACGGTCATCCTGTGGGCCTTGAGGTCCACCGTGTTGATCATCGCGGCGCCGATGGTGAAGTTGATCCTCCGGTCGCGGTCGACGGCCGTGCCGGGGGCCAGCTCGACCTTGCCGAGGCGGGCGTCGAGCGAGACCTCGGTCCCCGCGGGCCAGTACTTCTCGGGCCGGAAGTGGAGGAGGGTGTCGCCCTTGGACTCCGCCCAGTGCCAGGCCCCGGCGGTCTTCGGCGAGGTCCGGACCTTCAGCCGTCCCTCGATGCCCGCGCGCAGCTCGGGCGAGACCTTCTGCTGCTTGAAGACGATGGCGACGGGCTGCCCCACGCCGACCTTCTCACCGTTCGCGGGGGCGATCTCGGGCCGTACGACTTTGGCGGCGCCCGGCAGCTCCACAGCGGGCGGGGCGAGCTTCTCCGGGACGGCCGCGGAGGCCGGCGCGGAGGGCGCGGACGAGGACGGGGAGGACGGCTTGCCGGAACCGGGCCGCTCCTCGGCCTCGGCGCCGCCGCCGCATCCGGTGACTGCCAGGCCGGTCAGGGCCAGGGCGGCGGACAGCCCGATGCAGCGGGAGAGGCGCATGTTCCTACCAGTCTTCTTCCGAACCGTTTCTTCCAGGCGTGACAATGCCGAGGCGGCGAGGCCCCGGCACTCATTCATCGTAGGCAGCGCAAAAGCGCATCAAAGGCGCCCGGAAGGACGAGCCACCCCCGCCCCTGGGCGGGGATGGGACCCGGCCCGGCCCGGGCCGGAAGTCACCCCGGGGCTCAGCCCAGCAGCTCCGGCTCGCTACGGGTGATCTGCTGGTACAGCGGCTGGTAGTTGATCCACGCCACCAGGTCGTTGCCGAGCTGCTCCCGGGTGTGCAGGGCGCTCTCGGGGTCGATGAGCACCGGTTTCCCGGCGGCCTTCGCGACCAGCTGCACCTGGCAGGAGCGTTCCATCGTGATGAACCACCACGCCGCCGCGTCGACGGAGTCGCCGACGGTCAACAGCCCGTGGTTGCGCAGGATCACGGCCTTGTGCGGCCCGAGGGTGGTCGCTATCCGCCGCCCCTCCTCCTCGTCGAGGACCACGCCCGTGTAGTCGTCGAAGACCGCATGGTCCTGGTAGAAGGCGCAGACGTCCTGCGTGATCGGCTCCAGCGGCTCCCCCAGCGCGGCCAGCGCCCGCCCGTACGTGGAGTGGCTGTGCGCGGCGGCCACGACGTCCGGCCGGGCCCGGTGGACCTGCGAATGGATCGCGAACGCCGCCTGGTTGACGTGGTACCGCCCCTCGACGACCTGTCCCTGATGGTTCACCAGGATCAGATCGGAGACGGTGACGTGCTTGAAGGACATCCCGAACGGATTGACCCAGAAGCAGTCCGTGAACTCCGGGTCCCGCGCGGTGATATGGCCCGCCACGCCCTCCTCGAACCCGAGCCGCCCGAAGAGCCGCAGCGCGGCCGCGAGCCGCTCCTTGCGGTGCTGCCGCTCGTCCTCGACGCTCTCGTGCCGGGGCGGCATCGCGAAGTGAAGCTGGTCGGTGGGTATCGGCTCCGGCGGGGTCGGCTGCGGCATGGCGGTCTCCTCGGGCTGGTCCGTGGCTACGCAACGGAAGCTACCGCCGGGTACCGCCGGAGAACAGAGGGACGACGGGCCGGCCGCCCCGAGCAGGGCACCGATCGACCGCGCGAACGCCGATGCCGCCGCTCAAACGAATGAGCGACGGCATCGGCGTCGACCGTACAAAAGGCCTATCGGGAGGCCGGGAGGGCTACTCCCACTCGATCGTCCCCGGCGGCTTGCTCGTCACGTCGAGCACCACGCGGTTGACGTCCTTGACCTCGTTGGTGATCCGGGTCGAGATCTTCGCCAGCACCTCGTACGGCATCCGGGTCCAGTCCGCCGTCATGGCGTCCTCGGAGGAGACCGGGCGCAGCACGATCGGGTGACCGTAGGTGCGGCCGTCGCCCTGGACGCCGACGCTGCGGACGTCCGCGAGCAGGACCACCGGGCACTGCCAGATCTCGTTGTCCAGACCGGCGGCCGTCAGCTCCTCGCGGGCGATGGCGTCGGCCTCGCGCAGCAGGTCCAGGCGCTCCTTGGTGACCTCGCCGACGATGCGGATACCGAGGCCCGGGCCGGGGAAGGGCTGGCGCTGGACGATCTCGGCCGGCAGGCCCAGCTCGGCGCCGACCATGCGGACCTCGTCCTTGAACAGCTGGCGCAGCGGCTCGATGAGCTTGAACTCGAGGTCCTCGGGGAGGCCGCCCACGTTGTGGTGGGACTTGATGTTCGCGGTGCCGGTGCCGCCGCCGGACTCGACCACGTCCGGGTAGAGCGTGCCCTGGACCAGGAACTCCACGGCCTCGCCGGCCGCGCCCGCCTCGGCGACGAGCTCGGCCTGGGCCTGCTCGAAGACGCGGATGAACTCACGGCCGATGATCTTGCGCTTGGTCTCCGGGTCGGAGACGCCGGCGAGCGCGGTCAGGAAGCGCTCCTGCGCGTCGACGACCTTGAGCTGCACACCGGTCGCGGCGACGAAGTCCTTCTCGACCTGCTCGGTCTCGCCCTTGCGCATCAGGCCGTGGTCGACGTAGACGCAGGTGAGCTGCGAGCCGATGGCCTTCTGGACGAGGGCGGCGGCCACGGCGGAGTCGACGCCGCCGGACAGCCCGCAGATGGCACGCTTGGTGCCGACCTGCTCACGGATCGAGGCGATCTGCTCCTCGATGACGTTGCCGGTCGTCCAGGTGGGCTCGATGCCCGCGCCACGGTAGAGGAAGTGCTCCAGGACCTGCTGGCCGTGGGTGGAGTGCAGCACCTCGGGGTGGTACTGGACGCCGTAGAGCTTCTTCTCGTCGTTCTCGAAGGCGGCGACCGGCACGACGTCCGTGGACGCGGTGACGGTGAAGCCCTCGGGGGCGGCGGAGCAGGCGTCGCCGTGCGACATCCACACCGACTGCTCGGCCGGCGTGCCCTCGAAGAGGGTGGAGCTGACCTTGGAGACGCTCAGCGGGGTGCGGCCGTACTCGCGGGCGCCGTTGTCGTCGACGGTGCCGCCCAGGGTGGTGGCCATCAGCTGGAAGCCGTAGCACATACCGAAGACGGGAACGTCGGCTTCGAAGAGGGAGCGGTCGATGCTCGGGGCACCGTCCGCGTAGACCGACGACGGACCGCCGGAGAGGATGATCGCCTTCGGGTTCTTGGCGAGCATCTCCTCCACCGGCATGGTGGACGGAACGATCTCGCTGTAGACCCGGGCCTCGCGGACGCGGCGGGCGATGAGCTGGGCGTACTGCGCGCCGAAGTCGACAACGAGGACGGGGTCCGCGGTGTTGTCGTGGGCGGCAGCAGGGGACGCTGATGGCACTTCGGCGGCCTTCCGGCGGTGAAACGGGGGGTTTGGACTTTCCATTCTAACGGGCTCATACTGAGCCCCATGTTTAAGCAGCTCACCTTCGCGTTTACCTATGGCACCGGCCCGACCGGCTGCCATGGTTGTGCTGCTTGAAACACTGATCAGCGACTTCCCAGGCGCCCCGGGCCGACAAGGCCCGGGGCGTCCTGCGTTTTCCGGGTCCGATGACCGGCCACGGGGCCCGACCCCCAGGAGACACGGACATGAGCACCCAGACCGCACCCCGGACCGCCCCGGAGACCGGCGCCCGCACGGACGAGGCCGCCCACCTGATCACCGACGCGCGCGGACGGATCGATGATCTCGACGGGCGGATCATCGGGCTCGTACAGGAGCGGATGGCCGTCTCGGCGGTGATCCAACGCGAGCGGATCGCCTCGGGCGGCCCCCGGGTGAGCCTCGCCCGCGAGATGGAGATCCTCAACCACTTCAGCGATCAGCTCGGCAAGCCCGGCACCACGCTGGCCATGACCCTCCTGGAGCTGTGCCGGGGGCGGATCTGACCCGGATCCGACCCGGTCTGCCCCGGGTCTGACGCGGACCTGACGCGGATCCGAGTTCGGGCGCCGTCACCCGTACGGCGCGTGACCGCGTCGCGACGCCCTTCGTTGGACCCGTTGTCCGCACCAGCCAGGAGCGGCCCACTTGAAATCCACACGTGGCTTCCGTCCCTGTTCACCTGGGCGCCCGGCAACGACAGGGCGGATCCACCGGAGTGTGAGACGTACGAGCACGTACGTCGTGGGACCTCACTCCGGTGGCACGGCGACCGGTCAGCAGGGGACAGCAGCCCGGCCGCCACCCAAGATCGGTCGGTTCCAGGGACGCCTGGAACCGACCGTATCCGGTCGAAACGGTTGCGCCCGGCGAGGGACATCCCCCACGATGCCAAGGGGACACCAAATCCCTGGGCCCGCACCGCCATTGGTCGAACCAGTGGCCGGGCCGACACGACCTCTCGAACCTGCGGCGCTTCCCCCGGCGCCGCTCCGCGGCACCGACCCTGCCCTGACTCCGGTGCCGGCAGTCAAGGGCCCCGTGGCCGCCCGCGCCCCCCGCGGAGGCGGCCACGGGGCCCTTCGCCGATCCACGGCATTCTGTGAGATCAATCACGGGCGCCGGCCTCGCGGCGCCGCGCAACCATTCGAGGCGATCACTGGTCATGTACCTGCAATCGCACGGGCCATGACCGCGTTTCCCCCTCCCCACCGCGACGGCCCCTTCACTTCGGACCCCGAAGAGGTCTCCATGAAGCTTCGCCGCGCTCTTGCCACAGCCGCCGCCACGGCTGTCATCGGCCCCGCCGCACTGCTCGTCGCCCCCTACGCCTTCGCCACGGGCGAGCCGGCCCCGCCGAGCGCCTCGCCGGACCCGTCGACCACGCCGTCGGCGTCACCGACCCCCAGCGCCTCGCCCTCGCCCGTCGTGGAGCCTCCCGCCTCGTCCGCGCCCCCGAGCCCGGCCGCGCCGTCCTCGGCCACCACGACCGCCACCTCGACCTCGGCCTCGACCGGCGATCCGAGCCCGTCGTCCACCTCCACCTCACCGTCCCCTGCCGCTTCGAGCACGGTGACGGGCGCGCCGGACGACTGCGGCGAGCGCCCGGAGAAGGCACAGCTCAAGACCGAGCTCATCGGCCTCCCCAGCAAGATCGTGGCCGGCTCCGGCTGGCAGAGCTTCGTCTACCGGGCGACCAACACCTCCAACGGGGAACTGCGTTCGGTCGTCGCCTTCATGGACGTCTGGACCTGGGACGGCAAGGACGAAGCTGAGGACACCGGCAAGTACCTCAGCGTGGAGTGGTACAACGTCCAGAAGCGCTCCTGGCAGAACCTGGAGTTCGGTGACTTCGCCGAGGCGGAGAACCTCAGGCCCCGGCAGTACGTCGACGCCAGGATCCGGCTGAAGATCGACGCAAAGGCCCCCGCCGGGTACGGCGCGGCCTTCCAGACCGGGTCCTACACCGGCCAGGACGGCACGTGCGGTGACGCGGAGGGCTCGATCTTCTACTTCGACGTGCTGCCCGTCGGCAGCGAGCCCGGCAAGGTCGACGACGCCAAGGGCACCACCGCCAAGCCGGGCAAGGCCCGGCACGCCGACAAGCCCGCCGCCCGGGGCAGTCTGTCCACCCTGCCCGTGACCGGTGAACTCGCCCGGACGGGTTCCTCGTCCGGGCTGCCGACGGTCGCCGCGCTCAGCGGCGCGGCGGTGGCCGTGGGAGCGGGCGCGGTCTTCGTCGTGCGCCGCCGTAAGGCGAACTCCGCCGCGTAAACCCGGGACCGGGAACAGTGAGCGGTGAGCAGTGACGGGTAAGGCCCGCGCTCCATGGAGCGCGGGCCTTACCCATGAGCCTTACACCTGTTCGGCGCCCCGCTCGGCGCGTTTCGGTACCACCGGCACCGCCAGGAACGGCAGCCGCAGTGCCCCGTAGGCGTCCTTCGGGACCGCCGGGCTGCGGGGCTCCACGGCGGCCACCCGTGCGTACGCACCGCCTTGCTCCGGGCGGGGATCCGCCTCGCCCTTGTTCGGCCAGAACGACATCGCGCGCTCCGCCTGGGCCGTGATGGTCAGCGACGGATTGACGCCCAGGTTCGCGGAGACGGCGGCGCCGTCGACGACGGAGATGCCCGGGTGCCCGTACAGCCGGTGGTAGGGGTCGATGACCCCCTGGGTGGCGTCGGAGCCGATGGGGCAGCCCCCCAGGAAGTGGGCGGTGAGCGGGGTGCCGATCAGCTCGCCGACGTTGCTGCCCGCGAAGCCGTTGATCTCCTGCGCGATGAGCGTCGCCGCCTCGGCCGCCTCGGGGATCTGCTTCGGGTTGGGCGCGCCGTGCCCCTGCCGGGCGGTGAGCAGGCCCTTGCCCGGCCCGCTCCGCTTCCGGTACGTGGTCAGGGAGTTGTCCAGCGACTGCATGACCAGGCCGATGATCGTGCGCTCGGACCAGCGGCGGTTGGAGAGCGACCGCAGGGCCACCACGGGATGCCGCACGCAGTTCGCCGCGAAGGCCACCACGCGTGGCGCGCGGGTGCCCACCGGCACCTGGCTGATCGACAGGGCGCCCATCGCGTTGGAGCCCTTCCCGTACCGGACGGGTTCGATGTGGGTATCGGCGTTGGGGTGGACGGAGGACGTGATCGCGACTCCGCGCGTGAAGTCGACCTCCGGCACCCCGTGGGCCTTGCGGTAGCGCCGGTTGTCGGTCATGGCGCCGACGAGGGCCTCGGAGTTGGTACGGGTGAGGTGGCCGAGGCGGTCGGGGATCCGGGGCAGCAGGCCCTTGTCCTTCATGGAGTGCAGCAGCGTCTGGGTGCCGTAGGTACCGGCGGCGACGACCACCCGCTGCGCGCGCAGCACCCTCGGCCGGGCCTTGCGCCGCTTGTCGGTGGGCACGGTCACGACCTTGAACCCACCACCCGGGTGCTCGGTGACGGCCACGACCGTGGTCATCGGATGGATGACCGCCCCGGCCCGCTCGGCGAGGTGGAGGTAGTTCTCGGTGAGGGAGTTCTTCGCGCCGTGCCGGCAGCCGGTCATGCACTCGCCGCACTCGGTGCAGGCCCTGCGGGCCGGACCCGCGCCGCCGAAGTACGGGTCGGGCGTCTCGGCGCCCGGCTCGGCCCGCGGGGCGCCCGCCGTGCCGCCGGCGTCTTTCCCGTCCCCGAAGAACACCCCGACCGGTGCCAGGTGGAAGGTGTCCCCCACGCCCATCTTCTCGGCCGCCGCCTTGAGGTGGACGTCCGAGGGCGTCATGGTCGGGTTGAGCCGTACACCGAGCATGCGCCGGGCCTGGTCGTAGTACGGCTTCAGCTCCTCCTGCCAGTCGGTGATGTGCGCCCACTGCGGGTCGTCGAAGAACGGCTTCGGCGGCACGTACAGCGTGTTGGCGTAGTTGAGCGAGCCGCCGCCCACGCCGGCGCCCGCCAGCACCATCACATGGCCGAGGAGGTGGATGCGCTGGATGCCGTAGAGGCCGAGGGCCGGGGCCCAGAGGTAGTTGCGCAGGTCCCAGGAGTTCTTGGGCAGGGTGTCGCGGGTGAAGCGGCGGCCCGCCTCCAGCACGCCGACGCGGTACCCCTTCTCGGTCAGGCGCAGGGCGGACACCGAACCGCCGAAGCCCGAGCCGATGACGATCACGTCGTAGTCGAACTCTGCCACCGGGACCTCCGTAGGAGTGTGCGGACGCGTCGGGCGTGCGGGTTCAGCGCAGGCGCAGGGCCTTCATCGCACGCAGGCCGCTCGACATGAGCGCCGCGTACTTCTCGTCGTCCAGGCCGAAGGCCGGGCCGAGCGGCATGATCCGCTGCTGGGCGACGGTCTGGGCCTCGGTGTATTTGAGGATGCCCTCGGAGCCGTGCCGGCGTCCCAGCCCCGAGTCGCCCATGCCGCCCATGGGTGACCGCGCGCTGCCGTAGGCGGCCGCGTAGGCCTCGTTGACGTTGACCGTGCCCGCGCGCAGCCGGGCCGCGACCGCCCGGCCCCGCCGCCCGTCCTTGGTCCAGACGCTGGCGTTGAGCCCGTAGGGGGTGGCGTTGGCCAGTCCGACGGCCTCGTCCTCGTCGCGGAAGCGGTAGACGGAGACGACCGGGCCGAAGGTCTCCTCCGCGCAGACCGCCATGGGCGCCTCGACGCCTTCGAGGACGGTCGGCTCGTAGAACAGTGGGCCGACGTCGGGCCGGGGGCGGCCGCCCGCGAGGACGGTTGCGCCCTTGGCGACGGCCTCCTCGACGTGCCGGGTCACGGTCTCCAGCTGCCTGTCGGAGACGAGCGACCCCATGTCGGCGCCGTAGGCCAGGCCCGTGCCGAGCCGCATCGCCTTCGTGCGGGCGACGAACCGCCGGACGAACTCGTCGGCGACCGACTCGTGGACGTACAGCCGCTCGATGGAGATGCACAGCTGGCCGGCGGAGGAGAAGCAGCCGCGGATCGCGCCCGCGGCGGCCTTCTCGACGTCGGCGTCGCGCAGGACCAGCATGGCGTTCTTGCCGCCGAGCTCCAGCGAGCAGCCGACCAGGCGGGCGGCGGCGCCCTGGGCGACCTCGCGGCCGGTGCGGGTCGAGCCGGTGAAGGAGACGTAGTCGGCGTGGGCGACGACGGCCGGGCCGACGACCGGGCCCTCCCCGAGCACGACCTGCCACACGTCCGCGGGCAGGCCCGCCTCGATCAGCAGCTCACGGGCCCACAGGGCGGTCAGCGCCGTCTCGGTGTCGGGCTTCATCACGACGGCGTTGCCCGCGACGAACGCGGGGAGGGCGTCACCGACGGACAGCTCGAAGGGGTAGTTCCAGGGAGCGATCTGACCGACGACGCCCCGCGGTTGGCGCAGCTCGGTGACCTTGGTGAGGGTCGGGACCACACCCATGTGCCCCTTGGGCCGCAGATACGCCGGCGCCTTGCGCCCGTAGTGGCGGGCCGCGACGGCGACGGCCTGCACTTCCTCGTGCGCGTGCAGTCTGGCCTTGCCGGTCTCCAGCTGGATGAGGTCCAGGACCTCGGCCTGCCGCGCGAGCACGAGGTCGTGGAAGCGCAGCAGCACCGCCGCGCGCTGCCGCACGGGCACGGCGGCCCAGCGGCGCTGCGCCTCGCGGGCCCGGTCGAACGCGGCGGCGACGTCCTGCGGGGTCGACTCCGGCAGGTCGGCGAGCTTCCGCCCGGTGAAGGGCGCGTGGTTGGCGGTCGTGCCGCTGCCGAGGACACCGGTGGTGAGACGGGCGACGAGGGCGGGGGTGACGACGTCGGCGGCGGTACGGACGCCCACAGGGGCAACGGGGTTGCTCCCGCGCCCCGTTGACTCCTTCGTCGCCTCCGTGGTCGCCGTTGCCCCTGCTATCTCTGCTGCGCCGCGCCGCGAGTCCGTCATGAGGGCGAGCGTAGGCGTGGGCCGACACTTTGGGTACCCGCCAGTAGCCTGTTTTCACTGCTCCGGCACAATCGCGCCAGCGATCGCTGGCGCGACGGGCGAGGCCGGTGAGGTCACCGCCCCCCGGGCCTCACTTGTCCTGGAGCTTCAGGTATTGACGGACGTTCTCGAAGAGCTTGTCGCCGTCCTTGCGGGACTCGCCCTTCTCGGGCATCCGCACTTCCAGCTGCCAGGAGACGTTCTTGGCCTCGTTGACGATGATCTGGGTCCGGATGAGCCTCTTGGGGTCCGCCTCGTCGCTCCCGGACTTGCGGTAGACGGTCTGGACCTCCGCCGAGTCCATGCCCTTGTAGGTCGCCTTGCTCTTCTTCGCCACGGGGTCGTTGATCCCCGAGGCCGTGCCGCCCTGGTAGTAGGCCTTGAGCTTGTCGGCTTCGGCGTCGGCCGAGCCGATGTCGGGCTGGGGCGTGGACGATCCCGGCTTGGGCTCCTCCGTCGCGCGGGTCAGGTAGATGATGAACACGCCGCTGGGGTCGCTGAAGCCGACCCACCCCTTGTCGGCGTCCGTGGTCTTGATGTAGTCCTCGGGGACCGCGAGGGACGCCCGCACGATCTCCGGCTCCTCCCGGACCTTCCAGTTCAGGGGTATCGCCGGTCCGACCGCGAACGGGTTCAAGATGAGCAGCGCCGCCGCGACGCCCAGGGCGACGATCCCACCGCCGAGACCCCACTGCGCCTTGCGGTTGCCCTGGAGCACGGGCGGCACCCAGCGGCTGCCGGTGCCGGCCGTCGCCGGCGTCGCGAACGCCGCGGGCCGCGGCGCCGTCGGACGGGCCACGGACTCCAGCGTCTGCCGGGCCTCGGCGCTCGTCGGGCGGGCCGCCGGGTCCTTGCGGAGCAGCTGCATGACGAGCGTTCCGAGCGCGCCCGAACCGCGTGAGGGGGTCTGCGGCTCGGCGGACAGGATGCTCTGGAGGGTGGCGGGGGTGTTGGTGCGGCGGAAGGGGGAGACGCCTTCCACGGCCGCGTAGAGCACGACGCCCAGCGACCACAGGTCGGACTCCGGACCGGGCACCTGGCCCAACACGCGTTCCGGAGCGACGAATTCGGGCGAGCCGACGAAGGCGCCCGTCTCGGTCAGGCCCTGCTCGCCCTCGATCTGCGCGATGCCGAAGTCGGTGAGCACCACACGGTCGTCGGGGCCGAGCAGCACGTTGTCCGGCTTCACGTCGCGGTGCAGCACGCCCGCCGCGTGGGCGGCGGACAGGGCGCCCAGGACCGCCAGACCGATCTTGGCGGTCTCGCGGGGGTCCAGGGTGCCCTCGGTGAGCCGGTCGGCGAGGGATCGCCCGCGCACCAGCTCCATGACGATCCAGGGGCGGCCGTCCTCGATGACGACGTCGTGGACGGTGACGACCGAGGGGTGGTCGATACGGGCGGCGGCGCGGGCCTCGCGCTGCATGCGCTGGTAGACGGTCTGCCGCATGCTCTCCGGCAGGTGGTCGGGGACGCGCGGCTCCTTCACGGCCACGTCGCGGTCGACGACCTCGTCACGGGCCTTCCACACGGTGCCCATGCCGCCGTGGCCGAGGCGGGAGACGAGCCGGTAACGGCCGCCGACCCTGCGGACGACGCCCGGCTCGGCCGTGCCCTGCGGGGCAGCGGGCTGCGGGGACGGGGTGTGGTGGGCCGTCGGCTGATACGTGCCGTTCGCCCCGTTCGGTGCTGCGAGGTGGCCGGAATAGGGATGAGTCGGCGCGCCGAACGCGGCCGGAGCACCCGGCGGCTGGAGCCCGTAGCTGGTGGGCTCGTCGGCCCGTCCCCCGTGGTTCGTCATGAACCAATCATTACCAACCGGGGGCCCGTGGGCGCACCTCGGCCACCTCGGCCCCGCCCCAGGTCAGGGCGACGAAACCGGCCGGGTCCGCACAAAGGTGTCCAGGGCGGTGTCGAAATGCCGGCGCCCCTCGACCGACTTGACGGCCGGACCCGACACCCACACGTCGTACATCTTCCCGCCCTCGTCCCAGCCGAGGTCGTAGGTGTGCCGGGGGCCCGGGTCCTCCTCGAAACCGTTCCAGGTGAATTCCCAGGACGCGGCCGGGTTCCCCTTGTGGGTGGTCTTCTCGACGCGGCCGTCGCAGTAGCCGGGGTAGCGGTCCGGGGCCTGGGCGGCGGAGTCGCGCATCGCGCCGATGGGGCCGTCGGGGCGGGCGTCCTGGATGAGGATGCCGATCCGGAACTCCTTGCCGGGCGAGTAGTAGAAGACACGCGGTGGTTCGAGGGAACGGGTGTAGCCGTCGGGCACGGCGAGCGCGAACCCGGCCGGGTCCCGCACGACGTGATACCCGGCGGGCGCCTTGACGCGCGGCTGGCTGGGCAGTGAGGGGACGGCGACCGACGCCTGCCCGGAGGGGACCGACGGGCGTCCCGGCTTCGGGTCCACCGGTTCCGATTCCCGGTCCACCAGGACGACGGCGAGGCCAGCACCCATGCCGGCCAGGGCGGTGAGGGCGACGGCCGCCATCAGGACGGTACGCCCGCGCCCGCGCCGGGCGTTCTGCGGCGGGCAGGTGGGCGACGGATCGGTGCCCGTGTTGTGGGGTGTGGCGTCGGGGGACGGGGGTGCCGGTGGGGCCGGGGCAGGTGGCGGTACGGGCACGCTGCGCTGCGTCGGGGTGTAGCGGGCGGACGACGCCAGCCGCCCGGTGTCGAGGTAGCCGCGCAGCAGCCGCTCCGCCTCGTCCGCGCCCATCCGGTGCGCCGGATCGCGCTCCAGCAGGCCGCGTACGACCGGCAGCAGCGGGCCCGCGTTGGCGGGGGGCCGGATCTCGTCGTAGACGACGGCGTGCAGGATCCCGCCGAGGGAGTCCCGGTGGAAGGGGGACGCACCACTGAGCGCGGTGCACAACAGCACCCCCAGGGACCACAGATCGGATTCCGGACCGGTACGGCCGCCCGACATCCGCTCCGGCGCGGTGTACTCGGGCGAGCCGACGAACGCCCCGGTCTCGGTGATCGTCGTCGCCCCCGACACCTGGGCGATGCCGAAGTCCGTCAGCACGACCCGGCCGGTGCCGGCCTCCAGGAGGACGTTCGCGGGCTTGATGTCCCGGTGCAGCACACCGCGCGCGTGGGCGGCGCGCAGCGCCCCCAGCATCGCGACCCCGATCCGGGCCGCCTCCCGCGCCGGCACCGGCCCCTCGGCGGCCAGCCGGTCGGACAACGCCCGGCCGTCCACCAGCTCCATGACGATCCAGGGGCGCCCGTCCTGCTCGACGATGTCGTGCAGGACGATCACGTTCGGGTGCTTGATCTGCGCGACCGTACGGGCCTCGCGCAGCGTGCGGTCGCGGTGCACCTGCGCCTCGGCGGCGCTCAGTTCGTCGTCGACGTGCAGCTCCTTGACCGCGACTTCACGGGCCAGCAGCTCGTCATTGGCACGCCAAACGGTGCCCATGCCGCCACGCCCGATCCTCGGCCCGAGCCGGTAGCGGCCGGCGATCAACCCTTCGGGTGCAGCGAAGGTCCCCATGGCCCCATCTTGCCCCACGCCTCCGGCCCGATACCGGCGGCGTCCCCCATCCAGCAGGCGGAATTCAACCGGCCTGGCTTCCCTCGATCACCATCAGCACCCCGCGACTCCCGCGTCGCACGGTGTGCGCGGTATTGGGCGGTACGACATACAGCTCACCTGTCCGGACGGCCATCGGCACGCCCTCCACGGTGAGTTCGAGGCACCCGTCGAGCACGAACAGCGCCTCGGCGTCCGCGTGCGCCTCCTCCTCCAGTCCGCCGTCGTCCATCCGCAGCACCTTCACGCAGGCCCCGCCGGCCTCACCGAGCACACGCGAGTTCCAGGCTTCGGGGAGGGCGGCGGCCACGTTCCGTACGTTGATCGTTTCCATGGACGGTGACGCTAGTGGCGCGGGGCGCCGGGGTGGCTGACCGTTGGGCAAAGCTTCACGGGGGCCTGTCGTGCGTACCGCAGCAGTTCGGCCGCGAGGCTCGCGAGCGGCCCTGCGGGCACGCTCACCAGCGCCTGCCAGGCGTGCGCCCGCGCGATGGTCTCGCCGACGTACTGCCGGGCGGCGTCGCCGGGAGCCAGGGTGTCGCGGTGACGGATGGCGTGGGGCAGAAGCGCGGCGACGGCGGCGCGCAGGGCGAGGCGGGTGGCGGGGGTGGGGGTTTGGGTGGGGTCCTGGGCGCGTCGGACGACTGCCTCGATGCGGGTGGGGTCGTAGGCGGGGAGTGGAACGGGGTTGGTCACGGTGCGCCCTTCAGGAGGTGAGGGAGTGGGCGTAACGCCGTGTGGGGCCGAACCGGCATCCACCGATGACCACTGCTCATCGGCGCCGGTGCCGTCGGTATGACATCTGCGGCACTGGCACAGCGGGTACGCGATGGACAGCGGGGGCGAGTACGGCCGGGCTTTGGCCCTCACAGTTGATCCGCCGCGCTCGCGCACGATCCGACCGGTCCTGCTGTCGACCTCGTACACGCGAAGGGTCATGGTCATCAGTCCCCCAACGGGTCCGCCCACTCTTCGAGGTGGTGCACCGCAAGTTCACCGCGTGCCGGATCACTCAGGGTTTCGCTGAACCGGACGTTCAGGCGGACGTTTTCCCGTACCCAAAGGGCCAAGTCGCTACGGTGAGATGACATACCGCAACCGGGAGAGGTTCGTATGGCGGGCAGGCGCATCAGCAAGCTGGCCGATTTGCGGCAAGCCGCCGGACATACACAGCAATCGTTCGTTGCCGCCTTCGTTCGGGAAGCCACTCGCCTCGGTATCAGCGCGGCCGTAAGCGAACGGCAACTGCGCCGTTGGGAGAACGAGTCGCCCCCGCCGCTGCCGCACCCCGGCCAGCAGACCGTGCTGGAAGCGATGCTCGGTGTACCGCTCGCCGAGATGGGATTCGACGTCCCCAGTCACCGCGTGACGGCTTCCGGGCCCGTCAGCGAGGCCGGAGCCGTGAAGAGGAGGACGTTCGTCGCCGAAACCGGCGCCCTGGCCGCCTCGGCACTGACACCCAGGCGGCCGGGGCCACGGATCGGAGCGATCGACATCGGTCACCTGCGCGAGCGGCTGGACGACCTCTACCGGACGGACCACATGGTAGGCAGCGTGCCCGCCATGGCTCAGGCACGACGGATCGAAGGCGCCATCACGCAGGCACTCAGTTCCGCCTCGTACACCTCGCGCATCGGATGCGAGCTTCAGACGATGCTCGCCGAGCTGCACGGACATCGCGCTTGGTACGGATACGACGGCGGACGCATCGAGGAGGGACGCGCCGCATGTCTGGAAGCTTTGGTCGCGGCCCAGCTGGTCGATGACCCCCTACTGCAGATCTCGGTCCTGGAAACCCTTGTTCTTCTCGCGATCAAGGCAGAGCGAGCGTGGGAAGCGGGTAGTGCCGTCGAGAACGCCTACCGTCTCGCGAGCCACGTGGGCGCCGGCCCGACCGTGCACTTGGTCATCGCTCTCCGCGACGCGAATGTAGCGACAGTCGCCGGTGATTTCCCCGGTGCTCGCCGGGCCCTCAGCCGCGCCGTGACCTACCAGGCACGGACCGATTGCGATACCGACGCTCCCAACTGGGCCAAGTTCGCAGGTGCCTTTGAAGTGGACTACGCAACAGCCGACATGTATGTACGGGCGAATCAACCCAAGCGGGCCGTTCCCTTCCTGCGGGCCTCCGTTCGTGGTATCGGTGGCGACTACGCCCGCAACAGCGCTTCCTACCGCGTCAAGCTGGCGAGAGTCCTGCTCGAAGCCAGGGAAGCCGAGGAGGCATGCGCGGAAATGAGCCACGTCCTCGAATCATGCGGCGGCATCTCCTCACCACGGCTACTGGACAGAATGCGCGGATTCCAAGAGGCCGCCGATCGCCTTGACTGCCCTGAAGCCCGCGACTGCTCAGCACGCATCCGCGAGGTCGCACGAGGGAGCGCAACATGAGGGGACCTGAAACGATCGCGGTCGAGCCCATGGACGGGCCGGCCGCCGTACAGGCCGAGGACGCCTTCCGCCTCGTCTACGCCGAGGTATTCGCCGAGCCGCCCTACTGCGAGACGGCAGAGGATGTGAAAGTGACCTTCCGCCGCTTCCGCTCGCAGACCCGTAAACACACCTTCCGAGGCGCTCTCGCCCACACCGGGAAGGGCGAGCCGGTGGGCATCGCCTACGGCTACAACCTCGGGTCCACCACCGGCTGGTGGGATCAACTCATCGCACCCGTGCCTGACGAGATGCGCCGTGAGGACGGACGCCGGACCTTCGGGCTGATGGAACTGGCCGTACGCGCGCCGTGGCGCGGGCGCGGCATCGCCCGCCGACTGCACGACGCCGTGCTCCAGGGCAACGGCGCCGAGCGCGTTTTGCTGAACGTCCACCCCGAAAGCAAGGCGGCAGTCGCCGCGTACCGCTCCTGGGGCTATCGGAAGATCGGCGACGCCTACCCCTGGGAAGACGCGGATCTTCATGACGTCCTCCTGCTCAGCCTGGCCCACTGAACGCGCCTGCGAAGCAGACGTTGATGGCTGCAGAATTCGCGAAAGATGGAAATCGCACCCAACAGCGTCACCCGAGGGAGGACACCATGACCACCGGCGAGTGGATCAGCAGCTCAATGCCGTACCTGAAGCCGCGCGACGCGGGGCAGCCGGAGGCGTGGGCTGCCGAGGCCGCAGCCAAGGGGCGGCCTGGGAGTCAGCGCATCGTGCACGCCGGGGAGGTGCCCGCGCCGACGGAGATCGCCGATTTGCTCGACATGATGACCATGCCCGCGCACCGCCAGCGGCTGCGCTACGAGATCACTCCGGAATGACGAATGACAGGTCACACGCCGGCACCCAGGGCTCCGTCGGCCGGGGACGGGCCGCGCCCTCGGCCGATGGGAGCGGCGGGGCACGGTGCGGTGGGCAGTGAATTCGGCTCGGCCGGGCCGAGCCCCCACCCCACCGCTCACGGGTGTGCGAATACCCCGGAAAAAATCCTGTAAGGTTGCTCCCGCAACGCCCCGCACTCGTAGCTCAACGGATAGAGCACTTGACTACGGATCAAGAGGTTGCAGGTTCGAATCCTGCCGAGTGCACAGCCCGAGAGGCCCCTTCCGACACCGGAAGGGGCCTCTCGCGTTCGCCCGTCCGCACGGGCCAAGGGCTACGGCCGCCAGACGTAGCGGACGTCCGGCTCCCGCTCCTCGTTCGCCGAGCCGTCCGTGCGCTCCGCCTCCGTGAAGCCGTGGCGCTCGTAGAAGCGGTGGGCCGGGGTGTTGATCTGGAAGGTCCACAGGTCCAGGCCGGACGGGAAGCGGTCCTTCGCCAGGGTCACGAAGCGGTCGCCCAGGCCGCGGCCCCGCCAGCCGGGTGCGAGGTAGAGCTGGTCCAGCCAGTCCTCGTGCAGGACCATCATTCCGACGATCTCCCCGGCCGCCTCCGCGACCCACGTCTCGCGTTCCGGGATCACCACGTGACGGAAGTAGTCGCGGACCTCGTCGTCCGTGTGGGCGCGGCGCACGGTCGGCAGAGCCGCGTCGTACGAGCGGAGCCACGTTTCGGCCGTGCCGGCCGCGTCGGCAGAGGTGGCGCGGCGGATCAGGGGCCCATCGGCAGCAGTGTCCATGCCGCGCAACCTCTCAGCAAAGCGATCGCGCCGCACCTGAATAACGACCCATAGAGGACAGGATTCGACCTACTCCGCCCCTAGCCTCTCCCCCATGAAGAGCCTCCGCATCAGTGACGAGCAGCGCCGCGCCCGCCTCGGGCGGCGGCATCTGCTCGCACCCGCCCACCGGGCGACGACCGTCGAGGACGTGGCGGACGCGCTCGTCGCCCTGCACGCCACCGACGCCGCGACCGTGTACCTGTCGGCGTGCGCGCGGCTCGCCGAGCCGTCGACGGCGGAGGTGGAGCGGGGGCTGTACGAGGACGTGACGCTGATCAAGCTGCTGTCCATGCGGCGGACCCTCTTCGCCGTGAGCCGGGAATTCGCCCCGTACGTCGGCTCCTCCACGGCGCGGGCGATCGCGGTGAAGGAGCGGGCCGCGTTCGTGAAGTTCCTGCAAGACGGCACCGACGGAGGCTGGGACGAGGAGCGGCTCGCGCGGACCGAGGCCGAGGTGCTGGAAGCGCTCGCCGCGCGGGGTGAGGCCACGACGGCCGAGCTGGCCAAGGACGTGCCCGCGCTGAAGGAGACGATCGTGGTGTCGCCCGGCAAGCCCTACGAGGGGCGGCAGAGCGTCGGCAGCCGGCTGCTGCGGCTGCTGGCCTCGGACGGGCACGTGCGGCGCGCCCGGCCGCGCGGCTCGTGGACCAGCAGCCTCTACCCGTACGCGCGCGTGCCGCAACTGCCGGAGATCGACGTCCGGGAGGCCAAGGCCGAGGTCGCGCGGCGCTGGCTCGCCGCGTACGGGCCGGCCACGGAAGCGGATCTGAAGTGGTGGACCGGCTGGACGCTCGGCGATACGCGCAGGGCGCTGGCCGATGCGGGGGTGACGGGCGTCGAGTTGGCCCACGGGGCCGGGGTCGTGCTGCCGGACGACCTCGACGACGAACCCGCCGCCGAGCCCTGGGTCGCCCTCCTCCCCGGGCTCGACCCGACGTCCATGGGATGGCGCGGCCGCGACTGGTACCTCTCGCCCGATCACGTGCCCGCCCTGTTCGACCGGGCGGGCAACGTCGGTCCGACCGTCTGGAGCGACGGGCGCGTCGTGGGCGGCTGGGCGCAGCGGGCGGGCGGGGAGGTCGTCTGGCGGCCGCTGGCGGACGTCGGCCGCGAGACGGCCTCCGCGATCGACGCGGAGGCCGCCCGGCTGGCCGCCTGGCTGGGCGGGGTGCGGGTCACGCCCCGCTTCCGCACCCCGTTGGAGCGGGAGCTCTGCGCGTGAGCGTCACACCGGCGACGGCCGCGACTCCGGCACCTCCGCGTACGGCCTCGTCATGAACTCGATCGCGCATGTGCCACCCGGGTCGAGGAGGTAGATCGACCGACCGCCGTAGGCGAGGTTGATCTGCCCCTCGGCCTTCATCGCCGGGTCGGCCCAGAAGCGCACCCCGCGCTTCTCGACCCGGCCGAAGATCGCGTCGAACTCCTCCTCGGTGACCAGGTACGCGAGGTGGCTGAGGTTGATGTCCTCCGGGGCCACCATGTCGTCCGCGAAGTCGACGCCGACGCCGTTGGACGAGGTGAGCTGCGTGAAGTGCGCCCAGTCGACCGGCGCCTCGGCACCCAGCAGTTCGGCGAGGAACGCAGCGCTCTCGTGCCGGTCCTTGACGTGGACGATGATGTGGTTCAACTCCAGTGCCATGACGGTTCCTTCCTTCAGGACGTGAAGAGGTGCGGAGCGGGCTCAGGCTCGGTCCGTGCGGTTCCTGCCCGGCAGGGCCAGCGCCCCGAGTGCCGCGCACGCGGTGAACGCGGCGGCGATCAGCAGCGCCCTGCCGTAGCCGTCGGTCAGCGCCACCCGCACGTCGTCGTGGGCGGCCAGCCGGCCGGCCGTGGTGTGGGAGGCGACGGTGGCCAGCAGGGCCAGGCCGATCGCGCCGCCCACCTGGCGGGAGGTGTTGACGAGACCGGAGGCGAGGCCCGCCTGCGCCCGGTCGGTGCCGCTCGTGGCGGCGACGGTGGCGGGCATCATCGCCAGGCCCGCGCCGAAGGTCGCCAGGGTGAACGGCACGACCACGTCGCTCGCGAAGCTCCCGTCCGCGCTCAGCCGGGAGAGCCAGACGAAGCCGACGGTGCTGAGCGCCATGCCGATGACCAGCAACGGCCGGGGCCCGGTACGGGCGATGACCCGGGTGGCGAGCTGCGCGCCCACGATGATCGCGATCGAGCCCGGCAGGAAGCACAGGCCCGCCTTCACGGCGCTGTGACCGAGGATCTGCTGGAAGTAGAGGGAGAGCAGGAACCACATCGAGAAGGTGGCCGCGCCCATGCCCAGCACCACCAGGTTGGCGACGGCCAGGGTGCGGCGGCGCAGGATGCCGAGCGGTACGAGCGGGTGGGCGACCTTGGCCTCGATGGCGAGGAAGGCTGCGAGCAGCACGCCGGCGGCCGCGAGCGGGGCCCAGACTGTGACTTCGCCCCAGCCGTGGGTCTCGGAGGAGATGATCCCGTAGACGAGGGCGGTCAGGCCCCCGGTGACGGTCACGGCGCCGGGCAGGTCGAGGCGGCGCAGCCCGCCCTCCCGGACCGTCCCCCGGGGTACGTAGACGAGGGCGGCGGCCAGCAGGGCGACGCCGATGGGGACGTTGACGAACAGCACCCAGCGCCAGCCCGCGTACTCGGTCAGCACTCCGCCGACGACCGCGCCCGCCGCGCCGCCGGCCGCCATGACGGCGCTCCAGGCGCCCATCGCCCGGGTGCGGGCGGCGGGTTCGGTGAACGTCGTCATGATCAGCGTGAGGGTGGCGGGGGCGAGGATCGCGCCGCCCAGGCCCTGGACCGCGCGGGCGGCGATCAGCAGGGCACCGCCCTGGGCGAGGCCTCCCGCGAGGGAGGCGGCGGTGAAGGCGGCGAGCCCGGTCAGGAAGGCCCGCTTGGTGCCGACGAGGTCGGCGGCCCGGCCGCCGAGCAGCAGCAGCCCGGCGAAGGCGAGGGCGTAGGCGTTGACGATCCACTGCTGGCCGGCGGCGCTGAGGTGGAGTTCGGCGCGCATGGCCGGGAGGGCCACGTTCACGATCGACACGTCGAGGACGACCATGAACTGGGCCGCGCACGCGATGACGAGGATCGCGGCGGTGGACCGGGGTGAGCGGGATGACACGGACGAGGCGTCGGCGGCGGGCCCGGGTATCGGGTTCGTCGGTGGTGACTGGGCGGCGGCTGTGCGCATGGCGGAGGCGTCCTCACGACGGATGGCGGCACCCGAAAGTAGAGGTGCTCTAAAAATGTAGCACCTCTAATTCTGGCTGGGGGGCGGCTATCCTGAACCCATGACGACGGCCCACCCCCACACCGCCACCGACGCCACGCCGTGCACCGCGCCCCCGACCGGGCTGCGCGGCCGCAAGCGGGAGCGCACCCGGCGCGCGATCTCCGAGGCCGCCTTCCGGCTCTTCGCCGAGGAGGGGTTCGAGGCCGTCACCCTCACCCGGATCGCGGCGGAGGCGGAGGTGGCCCCGGCCACCGTCTTCACCCACTTCGCCTCGAAAGAGGACATCTTCTTCGGGCGCGGCAGCGAGTTCGACGCGGCACTGCCCGAGGCCGTGCTGCCCGCCACCGACAGCGCCGAACTCCTCGAGCGGCTGCACCGGTTCTACGTCGACTGCTACGGGATGGTGCTGACCGACGAAGGCGACTCGCTCAGTCAGGCGCGCGTCTTCGCCCGCATCCTCCTCGGCAGCCCGGCACTCCGCCGCAGCTACCTGCCCGTCTCCCGCGCGCGGCGGCGGCGCCTTCTGGAGCTCCTCGTCGAGCGCGCCGGGCGGAGCGCGGAACACCCGGACGTCCGGGCCGAGCTGGAGCTGTTCGCGTCCTTCGCCAACGCCGTCCGGGAGCAGGCCTTCGAGGCCCTGCACGCCTCGCTCGCCGCGGGCGAGCCGCCCGAGCGGACCCGCGAGGTGATCACCACCGCCCTCGCCCGCGGCTTCGACCGCCTCGCCCGCGCGTATGGCGGCTCCGCCGTCCTGGATGCGGGTTAGCGTCTGTCCGGCCGGACTTCGGCTACCGGGCCGTCCTGCCGACTGCCGCCCGTCCTGCCGCCTCTCGCCTGACCGGCGGATCCTCGGCTACCGGCCCGCCTTGCCGCCTGCGGCGGCGGGCGCCCTGCGGGCGCGTCCTCAAACGCCGGACGGGCTTGATTGGGCTGAGCTCAGCCTCAGCCCGTCCGGCGATTGAGGACACAACACAGCGCCCGTCCGGCGATTGAGGCACCGACCGGCTCTAACCCGCCACCTTCCACGTCAGCGAGCCCGACAGCCGCTTCCGCAGCTCCGGGTCCACCACCGCGTCCGTGCGGTCGACGGCCTTGGCCGTCAGCGTGTGGGTCTTGCCGTCCGGCTTCACACCCAGGGAGCGCGGAGTCACGCTCGTCCGCCCCCGGCCCGCTTGGACCTCGCGCCCGTCCACGTACCAGCGCACGGTCGTGGTGGCGGCGGGCAGCCGCACGGTGACCTTGTCGCGGCTGCCGACCTTGCCGGACGTGCTCGTGGTGCTCGTCAGCGCCTTCGCGTGGCGGTAGAAGCCCGCGATCATGGCCTCACGGCCCGGGAGATTGAACTCGCGCCCGAGCGAGCGCATGATCGAGTCGTCGGTGGGGCGGTAGAGACCCTTGGGGTAGTAGCCGGCGCCCTCGAACGCGCCGACCTTGCCGCCGTCCGGCGAGGTCTTGCCGACCCAGCGGTACCACTTCTTCTTCTGTGCCGTCAGCTCCGCCGCGGTCAGCTTGCTGGTGTTGGCACTGCCCGGCTCGGCGCCGGTGTACGTGCCGTACTCCTCGTACTGGTACTCGTCGGCGAGCTTGCCGAAGGAGTGGCCCGTCTCGTGCACGGCGACCTGGTCGGAGTCGTCGTTGTCGGACGAGGCGGTGGCGATGCCGTCGTAACCGACCTGGGAGACGATGTCGTTGTAGCCCGCGCCGCCGTACTTGGTCGAGTTGGACAGCACCACGACCAGGTCCGCGGCGGGCGCCTTCGCGGCGTACGACTCGACGCGTCCGGTGTCGACGCACAGCAGCCGCTCGATGCCGTCGCAGAAGAAGCGGGACTTCAGCGCGGTGTCCTTGACGACGCCCTCGCCCGGGTCGCCGGAGACGCCGGACTGCCGGGAGACCGCGTCGACGGCCCAGACGTTGAAGAGCTTCTTGTACGAGGCGTAGGGCTCGACGGCCGACATCTTCGCCCACTTGGCGCGCACGTCGGCATGGAAGTCGCCCTGCTGGGCGGCGGTGTAGCCGTCGCCGATGAAGACGACGTCGACCTTGGAGCCCACCGTGCCGTTGTCGATGACCTTGGTGACGGCACCGTCGCCCGCGGCCGAGGGGCGCAACGTGCGCGGCGGGGGGGTGGAGGCGGGGACGGTGGTGTGGCGGGGGTGGCCGCCGGGGCCGGTGAAGTACTCGACGTGCTGGGTGCGTTCACTCTTCGGCTCGGGCGCCGCCGACTTCGAAGTCTTCGCGGATGTCGTCGTGGCCGTCGCGGTCACCGTCGTCGCCGTGGCGGCCAGCGCGGCCGTGAGGGCCGCACCGGCCGCGAGGGATATTCGTCTGCGCATGGGGGGTTCCTCCCTGAGCCCGCCATTAAGTGGCGGATTAAGTCGCATTGAGGTGCGGATTAACATAGGGGCTCAGGGGACACAAGGCAATGGATGGGGCTCAAGTTACCAGTGTGACAAAGCTCGTTCGGACTGCCCCACGGCCGTGGACCGGGCTACGCCTCGTCCCGTACGAGGCTCAACAGCCGGTCCAGCACTGCGCGTCCACCTGCCCGGACGCCGTCGTGCTCGTACTCGTCCGTGACCCAGGTCCGCAGCCCGGCGATCGTGCGCGCGGTGCGCAGCGAGTGCTCGGTGTCGACGAAGAGGTCGTCGTGGTAGATCGCGGCCGCCACGGGAACGGTGTTGCGGGCGAGGCGCTCGGGGTCGTAGAGGGGGGTCCAACCCCGGCGCTCGGCAAGGAGTTCGGCGGTGTGGCGCAAGGGGCGCAGGGCCGGGTGGGTGCGCAGCATCCAGGGGTGGACGCTCTCCCCGGTGAAGAGGAAGCGCCCCCCGGGCTCGATCCCCCGTTCGAACTGCGGGTATTCGCCTCTCACACGATCGGCTGACCAGTGCGTCGCGCGCTCGTCCTGGGCATAGATGGCCTCATGGAGGATGGCGTAAAGAGGGCAGTCGGCGCGGGAGAGGACCGTCGCGACCTGTTCGGCGAAGGCGTCGGACAGCCGCGGTCCCGCGACGGTGTCCACGAAGGCGTCCTCGAGGAGGTAGTGCAGTCGGTGGGAGCCGTCGCCGGTGCCGAGGAGGATGCCGAGTTGCTGGAATGCCGGGACCGTCAGGAGGGTGCCGTCGGGCAGCACCTCCTCGTGGTCGGCGAGATGGCGCGCGATGCGGCGGGCGGCGGCCTCGTCGCCGGGGTACCGGGCGTAGTGCTCCAGCGACTTGCGTTCCATGCGCGGGTAGGCCGCGCGGTAGACGGCGTCCGCGTCGGCGTCGAGGGACGGCAGACCACCGGTGATCAGGACCTCGGCGAGCCCCTCGGGCGCGTACGAGAGGTAGGTGACGGCGCAGAAGCCGCCGAAGCTCTGCCCGAGCACGGTCCAGGGCCGGCCGCCGGTCAGCCGGGCGCGGATCAGCTCGCAGTCGCGGACTATGGAGTCGGCGCGGAAGTGGGCCAGATAGTCGGCCTGTTCGGCCGGGGTGCCGCGGAGCGGGAGGGTCTGCCGGGTGGCGGGCGTGGAGCGGCCGGTGCCGCGCTGGTCGAGGAGGAGGACGCGGTAGTCCTCCAGCGCCCGGTCGAGCCAGTTCTCCCGGCCCACGGGCCGCCCGGCGGGGCAGCCCGGACCGCCCTGGAGGTAGACCAGCCACGGCAGTTCGTCGCGTTCGCGGCGCGTGGCGACGACCTCGCGAGCGTAGAGGCGTATGTGTTCGCCGTCGGGCGCACGGTGGTCGAGGGGGACGTCGAAGAAGTGGTCCGTCATGACGAGGCCGGGCTGCCGGACGACCGCCGTACCCGTGGTATCTATCGAATCCGCCGGTCCGACCGTCCGCGCGGCAGCAGCCGCCTTCCCCAGGGCTTCCGGCATCATCCGTCCTCACGTCGAATCAAACAGATTTAACTCACGACTTAAGTCACGGCGTAACTTACCGAGGGGCACAAGTGGCCGAGAACAGTACCCACGGCATACGGGCCGACGAACCCGCCGACATCGGCCGACGCGTGCTCCGGATGCGCACGGAACGGGGTCTCACCCAGAAGCAGTTGGCCGAACCCGCCTACACCGCCGCGTACGTCTCGACCCTGGAGGCCGGGAAGGTACGCCCCTCCGAGACCGCCCTGCGGCATCTCGCCGGGCGCCTCGGCATCACCCTGGAGGAGCTGGCGACCGGCCGTCCCCCGCACCTGGCCACCGAGCTGCGGCTGCGGCTGACCGACGCCCGGCGCGTCCTGTCCACCGGCGAAGCCGAGGACGCGGCCGTGCGCTACCGCGCCCTGCGCGCCGAGGCCGCCGGGCACACCCTGGTGTCCGAGGAGGCCACCGCCGTGCAGGGGCTCGGCGACTGCGCCCTGGAGACCGGCGACCTCGTCGCCGCCCGCGATCACTTCGCCGAGGTCGAACGGCTGCTGGCCGACGAGCCGCTGCCGCGCCGCGTCCCCGCCGTCCGCGGCCGCGCCACCGCCCATCTGCTCGCGGGCGAGCTGCGCTACGCCTGCTATCTGCTGGAGTCGACCGTCGACGAGCTGAACGCCGCCGGGCTGCACGACCCCGACGCGCTGCTGCTCCTCTACACCGCCGTCATCGCCCCCTACATGGACATGGGGGCGCACGCGCGGGCCGCGCACGCCGCCGAGCTGGCGCTCGCGCTCGCTCCGCAGGTCGACAACCCGGCGCTCGTTGCGAGCATGCACCGGGGGGTCGCCCGCACCCTCATCGCCGAGGGCCGGATCGCGGAGGCCGACGCCTCGCTCGCCAAGGCCCAGGAGCTGTACCAGCAGCTCCACATCCGCACCGAGCTGGCGCACTGCCACTGGATGCGCGGCTACGTCTACGCGCAGGACGGCGATCTGCGGAAGGCCGAGAGCGAGCTGCGCACCGCCCGCGACATGCTGGCCTCCAAGAAGGCCCCGCTGTTCACCGTGCAGGTCGAGGTGGAGCTGGCGGACGTGCTGCGGCGGCGCGGCAAGGCGGCCGAGGCGGAAGATCTGCTGCGCCCGCTGCTGTCGCCCTCGGCGCTGGGCGCCGAGCGCGGCGCGGTCCACGCGGGCGGCGCGCACCGGCTGCTGGGGCTGATCGCCGAGGAGCGCTCGGACACCGAGGCCGCCGAGGAGCACTACTGCGCCGCGCTGTCCCTGCTGGAGCGCACGGGCGCCGCGGGCGATCTCGCCGATCTGTGCCGGCTGCTGGGCGACCTGCTGCGGCGCACCGGCCGTACGGACGCCGCCCTGGACGCGTACCGCACCGGTCTCGGACACCGCGCGGCCCCCGGTACGACGACGCTGGGCCCCGCCCCCGCCGCGCCCCCGCTGTGGCGGCCCTGATTCCGCGTCGGACCTCGAAGCCCGCGCCGCTGACCGGCCCTCCCCTCCAGAGGCCGGTCAGCGGTCGGTCTTGTACGGCGCGAGGAGGCTGCCCCAGCCGCGCCGCAGATCCTGGTATTCGTCGACGCACAGCTCGGCCCGCTCCTTGGTCAGCAGCGTGCCGTCGACGAGCTTTCCGCTCTTCTTCGGCTCGGCGCCGTAGAGGTAGCAGCGGTAGTTGGCCGAGCGGGTGGCCTCCGGGGGGTGCTCGGCGGAGAAGTCGATCTCTTCGGGGTCGGTCTCACGGGCGTACTGGGCGTAGTTGTCGGCGGCGGCCAGCACCGCGGCCCGGCCCTCGGCACCCTGCGGGATCAGGCTGTACGCCGCGAACTGGTCGGCGACGTCCTCCTCGCGACCGGTGGTCGCGAGGTGCAGCGTGTCCTTCAGGGCGTGCGCGGCCTCGTGGTAGAGCGTTTCGGTGATCACGCCCGCGGTGCGCTCGTCCGGGTCCGGACTGTGGGCGTCCTCGAACATCGACCGGACCTCGCCGATGAAGTCGTAGCAGAGCTCGATGCGCCGGGTCTGCTGGTCGTAGGTGGGGACGTCGTCCTTCTCGTCGCAGGTCCGGCCGACGACGTCGATCGTCTTCGGCAGCCGCAGGCTGTCGTTGAGCTGCTCGGCGACCCGCTCCGGCAGCCGCCGGTCCTTCAGGAACGCGCGCTCGTCCGCGCCGCCGCGCCGGGGAGCCTCGTAGGACACGGACAGGCCGCCGCTTGTGGGGGACGCGGCGGCCTGAGACCGGGTACAGCCGCACGCGGTCGCCAGGGCGACACAGACGCCGGTCGCGACGAGGGCGCGGGCGCGCCACGCGCGATCGGGCGTCCGGGGGTGAGCCCCGGCATGGTGCAGCATGGACACACTCTGCCGGTCGGGGTAACCGGAACGGAATCCCCCGTGGGTCCCGGCCGACCCCCGCCGATCGGCGGGGGTGTCCCCTCCCGCCGGGTGGAGCGACTGGCTCCGCTTTTGTCCGAGCCGTGCGGCAGGCTGGAGGGCGCCGGGGGCCGACAGGTGGCACCCCGGCTCTGAACAGGGAAGAGGGAGCGGCCCGTGATCCGTGTTGCGGTGGTGGACGACGAGCAGCTCGTCCGGTCCGGGCTCCGGATGATCCTGGGCACGGCCCAGGACATCGAGGTGGTCGCGGACTGCGGCGGCGGCGCGGCCGTGGACACCGTGCGCGGCTGCGCACCCGACGTGGTGCTGCTCGACATCCGGATGCCGGACGTCGACGGGCTGACCGTGCTCCGCGCGCTCCGCCGTCTCCCGCACCCGCCCGCCGTCGCCATGCTCACGACCTTCGACGCCGACGAGTACCTCGCCGCCGCGCTGCGCGCCGGGGCCTCCGGGTTCCTGCTGAAGGACACCGACCCCGAGCAGCTCGTGCGGGCCGTGCGGACCCTCGCCGCCGGCGCCAGCGTCCTGGACCCGGGTGTGACCCGCGCGGTCATCGGCGGCTACCTCGCCGCCGAGGCCGAGACGACCGCCGCCTCGGCGGTCCAGGCGCTGACCCCGCGCGAGCGCGAGGTGCTGGCCCACCTCGGCGCGGGCCTCGCCAACCCCCAGATCGCCGAGCGCATGGGACTGGCCCCCAGCACGGTCAAGGACCACGTCCGGGCCGTCCTCGGCAAACTCGGCGGCGTCAACCGCGTCCAGGCCGCCGTCGTCGCCGACCGCGCGGGGCTCGTCGCCACCCGCCACCCCGCCGACGCCGCCCCGCCGAACGGCGGCGCCCGATGAGCACCTCGCCGCGGATCCGGCACCGCTTCACGGCCGCCCGGATGCCCGCCGCCCTGCCCGTCGTGGTGCCCGCGCTCTTCGCGACCATGGACGCGCTGCTCGTCAACGGCACCGGGCTGGGGCTGGAGCTGGGGGTGTCACTGCTCGCCGCGGTCGCGCTGCTGTGGCGCCGCCGGTTCCCGCTCACCGTCTTCGCGGCCACCCTGCCCGGCATCTACATCGGCTACATCTGGTTCGCACCCATGGTCGCGCTCTACACGATCGCCGTCCGCAGACCCGACCGGCGGCTGCTCGTCGTGTGCGGACTGCTGCTGGCCACCGCGCACTTCCTGCCCTACCCGATCTCCGAACTCTCCTTCGACGACCGCCGCGAAACGGCCCTCTTCCTCGTCGACGCGCTCGTCACCGCGGCCACCCCCATCGCCGTCGGCCTGCTCACCCGCACCCGCCGCGAACTCGCCGCCCGTCTCGACGAGCTGACCCGCAGCCGCGCCCGCGAGGACCGACTGCTGTCCGACCAGGTCCTCGCCACCGAGCGCGCCCGGCTCGCCCGCGAGATGCACGACGTCGTCGCCCACCAGGTCAGCCTCATCAGCCTGCAGGCCGGGGCCGTGCAGATCAGCACGGCCGACAAGGAGGCCCGCGCCGGGGCCCGCACGATCCGCGAACTGTCCGTGCGCACCCTGGACGAGCTGCGCCACATGGTCGGCATCCTGCGCGCCGCGGGCGCCGACACCGAGGAACTCACCCCGCAGCCACGCCTGGCGGACCTGCCCCGGCTGATCGAGCTGAGCGCGCTGAACGTCGACTACGAGGACACCTCCGACCGGGAGACCGAGCGCTCGGAGGCCGTCGAGCGCGCCGCCTTCCGGACCGTGCAGGAGGCACTGACGAACGTGCGCAAACACGCGCCCGGGGCGTGGGTGCGGGTCCGGGTCACCGAGGAGGAGGCACGGGGCCTGCGGGTCGAGATCCGCAACGGTCCGGCGGACGCGGCCGTACCGGCACCGGAACTGCCCGGCGGGGGCCACGGTCTGGTCGGGCTGCGGGAGCGGGCGCAGAGCCTGGGCGGGACGCTGACCGCGCACGGGACGGCCGACGGCGGATTCCTCGTACGGGCGGAGTTCCCCCCGGCGGGGTGAACGCGCTACGCCGACAGCGGGTTCGCCCGTTCGTCGGTCGCGCTGTCCAGATCGGGGAAGACCTCGAAGAGGCGGCGCACCCCGAGGGCGCCCAGCACACGGTTGACGTGCGAGCCGTCGACCGCGCCCTGCGCGGGCAGGATCAGCCGCAGCCGCCCCTGGCAGGACCGCATCAGCCGCCGGGCCGCGATCAGCACGCCCACACCGCTGGAGTCGCAGAAACGGACCTCACCGAGGTCGAGCACCAGACTGCGCCGTCCCTCGGCGACCGCGTCGTGCACATGCTGCCGGACCGCCGGCGAGGTCACGAGGTCCATCTCTCCGGAGACCCGGAGCACGGCCCAGTGGCCCCGCTCACCCTCCGTCACCTTCAGTGTCACGTGCCCGCAGCCCTTCACTCGGTCCCGCGCTCCCACGGACGTCTTCCTCGGTGGCCCCTGCCCGGCCGCTTCCCCGTGAAACACCGCCTGGCATACGCCGACCGCCAAGGAGCCTATGCCCCGTCCGAGCCCCTCACTCTCACGAATCCGGTCACACCCGCATAACACATCGGCACATTCGCGCACGTACGATCTGCGCCGATCGGCGAAACGAGCACAAAGTGAACGTAGCCATATCATCCCCGACCGTTCCCGGACGGCGATTTGCCACAAAGGCGACTGCGCCGCCGGGCCCGGCCACTACATTCGACGAGTATGTGACGGTGGGCACAAGCAGTTTTGGGCAGCAGTACGACGTACGCGCGTACGGGACACGTGAGTGAGGCGCCACCGGGCGCCACCTGCGTGGCGGTGCGCACGGAGGGGGCCGCATGACGAACGACGCACCACCCCGGTGGGACCGGAAGATGCAGCAGCGCCTCGCGAGCGGCGAGGCCGCCGCGCTCGGTGAGCTGTACGACCGGTTCGCCTCCCTCGTGCACGGCCTCGCCCACCGGGTGCTCGGCGACGAGGCGGGCGCCGACCGCGTCACCCGCGAGGTGTTCGGCTACGTCTGGGAGCACCCCGACGCCTACGACCCCAAACAGGGCCCCTTGCGCTCCTGGATCGCGACGGTCACCCACCGGCAGGCCGTCAGCAGGCTGCGACAGTCGGAGAGTGACCGGGAGAGCGCGCCCGAGGAGATCGAGGAGAAGGTCCGCGCGGCGTCCGCCGCCGCCCGCGCCGACTACATCGTCACGTCCATGCCCGCCCCGCTGCGCGCCGCCCTCGACCTCGCCTACTTCCGCCGCCTCGACTACCGCAGGGCCGCCGCCGACCTCGGCGTCACCGAGGACGAGGCCCGTCGCCGGCTCCGCCTCGGCCTGCAACTGCTCTCCACGGCCCACCCCGGACCCCGCGCGGTGACGCCGCCCGACGGCGGGAGCGGGAGGGGCGGTCGGTGAGCGGCACGAACGACCCCGCGGGCCCCGGCCGCCGGCTGCCGGACGGCGGGAACGGCGCTCCGGGCACCCCGCCGCGCATACCCCCGCCGCGCTCACCCGCCGAGGACGCGCCGCGCTGGCCGTACGCACCGGATCCGGCACCAACGCCGTCGCCGCCGCCCGCCCCCGCCCCGGATCCCGAACCTCCCACGCCACCGGCGCCGCCCATGTCCCACGGATTGCTCAAGTCACTGCTCGGCGCCTGGGCGTTGGCCGCCTGCTCCGCCGAGGAGACGGCCGCGGTCGAAGCGCACCTGACGGACTGCGCGAGCTGCGCGGAGGAGGCCGTCCGGCTGCGCGACGCGGTCGCGCTGCTGCACCCCGAGGACAACCTCGACCTCGACCCCACCCTGCGCTCCCGCACCCTCGCCAACTGCCTGACCCGCCGCCCCGCCCGTATCCCGGTGCCCGAATGGGCCGCCCCGTACGACGCGGAGACCGCCCGCCTCGACGCCCTGCTCCGCGACATCGGCGAGGCGGAATGGCGTGCCCCGGTGCGGCTGGGCTGGTTCGACGGCCGGCGCCCGGCCGGACGTGACACCACCGTGGCCGAGGTGATCGGCCATCTGATGGCCGTGGACGGCATCGTCGCGGACGCGCTCGGGCTCCCCACCCGACGGGGCTGCGAGAAGCCCGGGACGCCCACGGAACGCACGGAGGCGTTCTGGTCCTCGGCCGCCGCCGAGCAGGCACCCGGGGACGTGCGGGCCGTCTGGCGCGCCCAGGGCCACTCACTGATCAGGACCGTGTCCTTCGCGGGCGGCGGCGCCGCCGAACTGGACGTCCCCTACGGCCCGTTCACCCTGCCGCTGCGGGATTCCTTCCTCGACCGCGCCTTCGAATGCTGGGTCCACGCCGGGGACATCGCGGAGGCCGTCCACTACCCCTACGCCCCACCGGCGGCCGGCCACCTCCACCACATGATCGACCTCGCGGCCCGGCACCTGCCCGCCACGATCGCGCACCGCCGCCGCACAGGCCTCTCGGGCCCGCCCCGCACCCTGGTCGCGGCGGGCACACCGGGCCGCACCCTCCACCTGGAGATCGAGGGCGACGGCGGCGGCCATTGGCACATCCCCCTCGACTCCCCGGCGGCCCTCCCCTCACCGGACGAGGAGGTGGCCCATGTCGCGCTGGACGCCCTGGAGTTCTGCCGCCTGGCGGCGGGACACGTGCCGCCGGAGGAAGCGGCGGCGGGGCAGCTCGGGGACCGCGAGGCGATCCGCGACGTGCTGCTCGCCACGGCTTCGCTTTCGCGGTTGTGACGAGTCGGGGCCCCGTATCCCGGATACGGGGCCCCGATCTGGCGAGAGTCCCGCGGCAACGGGTGGCTCCCGAAAGCTGCGGCAGACCGTCCGGACGGAACAGTATCTGGCTCGCAGTTCTTGCTGAGTTTCTCCCACGCGGACGGGCGTTGCAGGAAGGGTTGCAACGCTTGCCGGATGGATCCGGACGCCCACTGAACAACCTCCGGGTACCGACCAGGCCCGAAACCGATGTGGTCGCCATTGTTCACTCGCCGCCCGGACACCCGGCAAACAATCCGCGCCGCCCGTTCCTTTCCTGAAAGAAACGGAATCCCGGAATCCAGGAAACAACAAGACCTCCGGAGCGGGTGCCTTCGCGCCGCGCGAGCTGAGACAGTGAGGCGGTGTCCCGGGCGGCAACCCGTGACGCCTCGTCAATGACCGTCCGGACAAAGGGAAGTGGTATCAGTGGCGATCGATACGCACGCACTGTGCGTCAGTCTGCCGGGAGGCAGGACCCTCGCGGTGCCACCGGTGATTCCGGTGCTGGTGGTCGTCGTCGTGCTCGTCGCACTCGGCTACGACGAGACCGCCGCGCTCGCGACCATTCTCGCCGCCGGTACGGCGGCACGCGAGCTCCAGCGCACGTCCTGACCCCTGTCGGCTGCCAGGGGGTGCCGCCCTTTCGCGGCACCCCCTGGACCACCCGCAGGGAGGCGCGAGTGGCACGCCCGGAAAAGCCCATCGACCCCACGGCCCCGTACGCGACATTCGCGCTACAACTGCGAAAGCTGCGGAAGGCCGCCGGATCCCCCACCTATACGACACTCGCACGGCGGACGAGTTACTCGGTACCCGCGCTGTCCCAGGCGGCGGCGGGCTGGAAACTCCCGAGCCTCAAACTCACTCTCGCGTATGCCACGGCTTGTGGTGCCGGCCACGAGCACTGGACCGAGCAGTGGCTCATCGCCCAGCACCAAGCCGGGCCGGGCCCACTCGGCGGCCCGGCGGCCGCTGAGATGCGCCCGTGGTCGACCCAGCCGCCCGTCCCAGCCACGGCCGGGGCCCCTAGGGAGTTCATCGCCTGCCTACGGGAGCTCAAGCTCTGGGCGGGCAACCCGTCGCTGTCGCGACTCGAGGACATCGCGAGGAACTGGGGCTCGCGCGCCGCCCGGCTGCCGCGCAGCACCATCGGCGACGCCCTGAGCCCCAAACGCACCTCGCTGCCGAACTCGTTCGTCGTCAGATCGCTCGTACTCGCCTGTCTGACCTTCGCGCAACGGCAGGGCCGCATCCGCGCCGAGGAAACCGGTCCCGTGGCCGACGAGTGGCAGGAACACTGGCTACGCCTGTACGCGAACAGGCACCGGCAGCGGGCACCGCGGCCCGCGCCGAAGGCCGCGACAGCTGCGTGGCTGGTCCTCGCCGAGAAGACCGTGGAGGCCGTAGACCTACCCCTGCGCCAGGATCGCGAGCTACGCCCGATCGACCGGGTGCCGCATGACCAGCGCATGCTGGCCACGGGGCTACGGGCCCTGTTCGAGATGCTCGGCACCTCACTGCGCTCGTTCGCCGCGCGTCATCACATGGACCCGAGCGCCCTCTCCCGGTACCTCTCGGGCAGCCGTATCCCGCCACGGGAATTTCTCCAGCTACTGGTGCGGGAGGTCTCGATCCACCGAGGCCTGGAGGTGGCACCGGAGGCGGTTCAGCATCTCTACGAGCTGCACCTGGCCACCCTGCGTTCCCGCACCACGCCTCCCACCGCCGCCAACAGGCAACCGTCGGCCGACGCCACACACGAGGAATCACTGCTCCAGCGGGTCCAACGGTTGAGCCAGGCCCTCGACGACGCCCAGTCCCGGCTACGCCGGAGCATCGAGCTGGAAGCCGCCCTGAAGGCGGCACTGTACTCCCGGGAGCAGGCGCTCGCCGAGCGGGAAGCGCGGCTGCGGGAGCTCCAGGGCCCCCGCCAACCACAACCGGTCTGACGGACGCGAAAGCGCGCTCGCGCTACGCGAACACCACCGTCCGCCGCCCGTTCAGCAGCACCCGGTGCTCGCTGTGCCACTTCACCGCGCGCGCCAGCGCCTGGCACTCCACGTCGCGGCCGATCGCGACGAGCTGGTCGGGCGTGACGCCGTGGGCGACGCGCTCGACCTCCTGCTCGATGATCGGGCCCTCGTCGAGGTCGGCGGTCACGTAGTGCGCCGTGGCACCGATCAGCTTCACGCCGCGCGCGTGCGCCTGGTGGTACGGCTTGGCGCCCTTGAAGCTCGGCAGGAAGGAGTGGTGGATGTTGATGATCCGGCCCGACAGCGCCTTGCACAGGTCGTCGGAGAGCACCTGCATGTAGCGGGCGAGCACGACCAGCTCGACGCCCTCGGCGCGGACCAGCTCCAGCAGCTCCGCCTCCGCCTCCGGCTTGTTCTCCTTCGTCACCGGGATGTGGCGGAAGGGGACGCCGTACGAGCCGACCAGCTCGGCGAAGTCGGTGTGGTTGGAGACGACCGCCGCGATCTCGACCGGAAGCGCGCCGATCCGGGAGCGGAAGAGCAGGTCGTTGAGGCAGTGCCCGAACTTGGACACCATCAGCACGACGCGCATCTTCTCGTCGGAGCGGTGGATCTGCCAGTCCATGTGGAAGGTGTCGCCGATGGCCGCGAAGCTGGCCCGCAGCTTGTCCACCGTCACCGGCGGCTCCGCGGTGAAGTGGACCCGCATGAAGAAGAGCCCGGTGTCGTGGTCGCCGAACTGCTGGCTGTCCTCGATGTTGCAACCGGTCATGAAGAGGTAGCTGGACACCGCGTGCACGATGCCCTGCTTGTCCGGGCAGGAGAGGGTGAGGACGTACTGTTCGGGGGCCCCTTCGGAGGCGGGGGGCTGCGAGGCGTTCATAGCCCAATAGCGTCGCATACCCGCCGGGCCCGTCGGACCGCCCGCCTCCGCGAGACCCCCGGAGCGAGACCCCCGAACCGTGCTCCGCGAGCGGTCAGGCGATGCGGGTGAGCTGCGCCAGCACGTCGAGCGGGCGCGGCGGTACGTCCGGTTCGTCCCCGTCGTTCGCCGCCAGCCGGACGTGCGCCTCGCGGGCGGCCCGTACGGCATCCGGCCAGGCGTGGTGCTCCAGGTAGGCCGAGACGGGCGCGTCGGCGCCGACCTGGTGCATGATCCGCAGCACCCGCAGGACGGCGGCGTCGACGAGACTGGCCTCGGCCGGGTCCCGGAAGATCGTCCCTATGTACTTCTCCGCCGACCAGTTGTCCAGCCAGGTGTCCTCGACGAGCCGGTAGACGGCGTCGGTCACATCCCCGTACCCCGGGAGCCCGGTCAGCCAGCACTCCCGCTGGAAGACGGGGTCCGAGAGCATGTGCAGCGCGGAGCGCACATTCACGCGCCAGCGCCACCACGGCATGTCATTGAGCGGCATGCCGTCCATGGTGGTCGAGCGGCGGCCGCGACGGGAAGACTTCTCCGAACCTTGCACAGCACTCGATCGTACGTTCCCCACCGAGCGCCCACATCAGGCCCCCGCAATTCACCACGGCGTCACCCGCCGTTGCGCCGCGATCACACATCTGTTCCCCGGCGGCCGGGAGAGTTCGGGCCATGACCGGACGGCGTCGCCTGACCATCCGCCCCTTACGGACCACCGTCGTGTCCGCGGTGTGCGCGGCGGCGGCACTGCTCACCGGTTGTGATGGGCTCCCCGGGGCCGAGGGGGACTCCGGGGGCCCCATCACCGTCATGACCTGGGCCCCGGAGGGCACCCGGGCCACCAACATGGCGGGCATGCCCGCCATGGCCGGGGCGTTCGCCCGCTGGGTCAACGCGCACGGCGGCATCCACGGTCGCGACCTCAAGGTCATCACCTGCAACGAGCGCAACGATTCCGTCGCCGCCTCACGCTGCGCGCGGCGCGCCGTCGAGGAAGAGGTCGTCGCGGTCGTCGGCTCCTACAGCCAGCACGGCCGCGCGATGATGTCCCCGCTGGAGGCGTCCGGCACGCCCTTCATCGGCGGCTACGGCCTGACCGACGAGGAGCTGAGCAGCCCGCTCTCCTACCCGGTCAACGGCGGCCAGGCCGCCCTGCTCGCGGGCAACGGCCGCCAGCTGGCGGGCACCTGCAAGCGCGTCGCCCTCGTACGGCCAGACACGATCTCCGGCGACCAGCTGCCCCGGCTGCTCGACGCCGGACTCGCCGCCGCGGGCCGGCCGCCGGCCGCCGACCTCCGCGCACCGGAGGACGCCACCGACTACGAGCGGACGAGCGCGGAGGCGCTGAAGGCCGCGGGCACCGACGACGGCGGCTGTGTCACCGCGGCGCTCGGCGAGCGCACGGACACGTTCTTCGATTCGTTCCGGCGGCAGCCGGAGGCCGGGGCCAAGGTGCGGATCGCGTCCGTGCTCGGCAGCGTCAAGCAGTCCCTCGTCGACAGCACCGGCGGCGCGAAGAGCGCCCTGGAGGGCGCGTTCGCCACCGCCTGGTACCCCGCCGCGGACGATCGCCGCTGGAGGGCCATGCGCGAGGTCATCGACCGGCACGCCTTCGGCGACAACCGGGTCGACCCCGCCGACCCCGGCGTCCAGACCACGTGGATCGCCTACACCGCCCTGCGGTCGGTGCTCATGGCGCTCGACGCCGACGACATCAGCGCCCGCTCGGTCCGGACCGCGCTCGACCGGGGGCACCGCGTCGCCACGGGCGGGCTGACGCCCCCGCTCTCCTGGCGCTACCAGGATCTGCTGGCCGTCCCGGACTACCCCCGGATCGTCAACGCGAACGTCACCTATCAGGTGGTGCGGGACGGCCGGCTCGTGGCCGTGCGCGAGGGGTTCACCGACGTCACCAAGACGCTGGAGCGCCGCCGCGCGCACGTGTGAGCCGGAGCCCCCTCACAGCTGGGACCAGGCGTGCTGGGTCAGCCCGTACTTCTTCGCGATCGGGTTCCACAGGGCCGCGGCCTTCTTCTTCGCGGCGGTCGCGTCGCCGCTCGCCTTGTCGCCGGCGGCGCTCTCACGGGTCGGGCGGGCGTGGCCCTTGACGCAACCGTGCTTGCCGTCGACCTGCTTGGCCCACTTCGCGTAGTGGCTGTCCGCCGAGGCGGACGACTGCCAGGCCTTCTTCAGCTGCTCCGACAGCTCCGCGTGGTCGGGCAGCTTGTCGATCGGCGTCCGGCCGAGCCGGGTCACCAGGCCGTTGCGCTGGTTCGCGGCCGCACGCAGATCGCTCGCGGACGAGTCGAGGTTCTTGCAACTCTTGGTGGAGTCCACGGCCTTGATGACCGACTCCCGGCTGTTGTTGCTGTCCTTGAGCAGTGCGTCCAGCGCCTTCGCCTGGGCCAGCGCCGGGTCGGCGGACGGGGACGGCGGCGGGCTCGTCTTCTTGTCGTCGTCCTTCGGCGGCTCGCTGGGGGCCGTGCTCGCGGAGGTGTTCTGTTTGTCGCTGTTGTCCTCGCCGCCTCCGCCGCTGAGCAACGCGCCCGCGCCGAGGCCGGCGACCGCACAGGCCGCCACGACCGCGCCGATCAGCACGGCCGGGGACTTCTTGCGCCGGGCCGGCGGGTCGTACGGCTCGTAGGGCTCGGGGGCCTGGTGCGCCTCGTGGGGCGCCCGCCGACCGGGGCCGCCCGGGCCCTGGTGGGACGGCACGGGCCCGTGGCCGGACGGCGGTGGCTGCTTGCGGATGGGCGCCTGGACGGGCGGCAGCTGCGCCGTCGGCTCGGCCGCGCGGAACAGCCCGTCGAACTCGGCCGGCGGCGGCCGCTCCGCCTGGCCCGGCCGCATCGCGAAGACCGGCGGTCCGCCGGCGGCCGGATCGGCGGGACCCGCGGCCGGTGCCGGGGACTGGGCGGAGACGGGCGGCAGATGACGGGTGGCGTCGGAGTCCGCCGGGGCGGGCGGCTGCGGGGACAGCAACTGCGTGGCCTCCGCGGCCGATTCGGCGGCGTGCCGCCCGTAGGACTGCCCCTCCCGGTCGGTGCCCGCCGGACCGGACAGGCCGGTGCCGGATATGCCGCCGGGTATCCCGCCGCCCACCGGCGGCAGGTACTGGGTCGCCTCGGACGGCGAGTCGGGCGAGCCTCCCGGCTCCAGGTACTCGGGGGTCACGGCCGCGGGATCGGCCGCCCCGCGCGCGAAGGACGCGGTCGGCGTGGACGTGCCGGGCAGGGAACCGGTGCCCATGGACGGCAGGTACTGCGTCGCCTCCGACACCGAGTCGCCGGCACCGGGGGCGGGGCCGTCGGCGGCCACCGGCGGCAGGTACTGCGTGGCCTCGGACACCGAGTCCGAGGCCGGCTGTGTGAAGGGCGCGGGCGGGACCGGGGCGCCGGGGATGGGGCTGTTGCCCACGGGCGGCAGATACTGCGTCGCCTCGGAGACCGAATCGCCCCCGGGCATCGGGCCCGCCGCCACGGGCGGCAGGTACTGGGTGGCCTCGGAGCCCCCGGGGCCCGGCGATGTGCCCGGGGCGTGGGCGGGCGGCGGCGGCACGCTCAGAAAGGCCTCGGTGATCTGCGTGACCGGCATGGGCTGCGGAGCCTGCCGGGGCGGTTGAGCCGGCGAGGTCTGCGGTGCCTGCTGAGGACGCTCCGGAGGCAGGGGTGCGCGCTGCGCGTCGGCGCTCCAGGGCTCGCCCCAGGACTGGTCCGATGCCGCGTTCTGCTCCCGGTCGGCCGACCACGGCGCGCCATGGCTCCTGCGCGAGGGCAGCACGACGCCTTCGTGCACGGGCTGCGCGGGCGGGGCCGCAGGGAACTGCGGCTCGTCCCCCTGTCCGCTCTGCGTCACCGGGACTCCTCAAGCTGTACGGGACTGACTCGAACCGGCGGCACACGCTACCCGTTCGCACTGGCGGTCGGCCATGCACCGCCCGCCCAGCCCCGTACGACGCTCCTGTCACCCGGTCCGGTTCCGTACCGAACCCTGCCGGTCCCGCCCCTTCGGGCGGATCGCGCGGATCGCGCGGGTCGGTGCCGGGCCCGCCCGGTCACGTCCCCACGGCACCAAGCCCTCCCCGTGCCGGTGCCATGGGTCGTGACTCCCCTCCGATCGGCGGCGCCCGTACGACCACTCGTGATCCGCGCGTCCCCTGTTCTTTATGCGGTTATTCCTTATGCGGTTTTCCTTATGGGGCCGCGGTCCCCCTAGGCCGCCTGCACCTCCAACCTGGCCCCGAACTCCCGCACCACGGACTCCTCCCGGTACGGCGCCAGGCGCTGCTGGAAGTCCTCCAGGTACTCCGCGCCCCGGTTCGAACGCAGCGAGCCGAGGAGTTCCAGGGCACGGGTGCCCGTGGCGCAGGCCTCTTCCACCTCACGCTGCTGGACGTGGGCGGTGGCCAGCAGCAACAGACCGATGGCACGGCGACGGACGCGGCCCTCGGGGTGACCGGCGACGGCCGCCTCCGCCTGCCGGCGGGCCGGCTCGGCCTGGCCGAGATCGCGGTGGCAGTGCGCCAGCTCGTCCGCGAGATAGGCCTGGTCGAAGTGGCGGATCCACGGCGGGTCGTCACCGGAGTCCCCCTCGCCGTCGGCCTGTTCGAGACAGGTCACCGCGCGGATCGCGACGGACTGGAAGGCCCGCGCGTCACCGAGCAGGGCGTGGCCGCGCGCCTCGGCCGCGCAGAACATCGCCTCGGCCCGCGGGGTGACCTGCCCCCGCGCCCCCTCCTGTGCGGCCTTCGCGAGCTGGGCGATCTCTCTGGGGTTGCCCAGCGACGCGGCGAGGTGACTCATGCTCGCGGCCAGGACGTAGCCGCCGTAGCCCCGGTCCCCGGCGGCCTGGGCCAGTCGCAGCGCCTGGATGTAGTAGCGCTGGGCAAGGCCCGGCTGGCCGGTGTCGACGGCCATGTATCCGGCGAGCTCCGTCAACCGGGCGACGGCCGCGAACAGTTCACGGCCGACCACCTCGCGGTACGAACCGGCCAGCAGCCCGGAGACGACGCTGTTGAGGTAGTGGACCACCACCGGGCGGACGTGCCCGCTGCCGTACCGGTGGTCGAGCTCCACGAGGGCGTCGGTCGTGGCCCGGACGGCCTCGACGTCGGAGACCCCGACCCGGGCGCCCGCGCTGCGCGCGACCTGCGCGTCGGCGCTGGTGATCAGCCAGTCCCGGCTGGGCTCGACGAGCGCGGAGGACGCCACGGACGTGCCGCTGAGGAAGTCCCGGCGGCCCACGTCACTGCGCCACAGCTCACAGACCTGCTCAATGGCGCCGAGCACGGTCGGGGAGAACTGGAGCCCGACGCCGGAGGCCAGGTTCTTTCCGTTGGCCATGCCGATCTCGTCGATCGTCACCGTGCGGCCCAGCTTGCGGCCGAGCGCCTCGGCGATGATCGCCGGGGCGCGGCCCCGCGGCTGCTGGCCGCGCAGCCAACGGGCTACGGACGTTTTGTCGTACCGAAGGTCGAGACCGTGCTCGGCGCCGCACATATTGACCCGGCGCGCCAGACCGGCGTTGGAACAGCCTGCTTCCTGAATGAGCGCCTGCAACCGTTCGTTCGGCTGCCGCGCCACGAGTGGCCGTGCGGCCATGCTGTACCCCCTGAAACTGCTATGCCTTCGCGACGGCTGCCGCGAAGCGCGGAGAAGCTGAGCCAGCTGTGAACGCGTTCTCCTGTGATCTTTGCCCCCTGGTGTCCGGAGAATGCGGGACTTGCCGGTAATGACCGGCAATTGCGGTAATGACGCGGTGACATCTGCGGTACGGGAAACGGTGACGACCGCGTCCGCGACCGCCAGGCAGGTGGCTACCCCTTCGCGGCGGCGAACCCGCGCCTGCGCCCCCGTGCATGCTCCCGTGCGCCCCATATGCATGGCCGGGGTCCGGCGAGGAGGCCGTGTCCGAGCCGTAACCCCTGGTGACAAGGGGAGTTGTGATGAACGTGGAAAAGACCATCGGAGTAGGAGCCCCGCTTATCCCCCAACAACGCGGCGAGCAGGTCCTCGACGCCGCGGTTCGGTACGCGGAAGAGCGGCACTGGGACGTATTCGCCGGGACCTGGCTGGAAGTCGACGCGGGCAGGGAACGCTGCTCGTGCGGCGACCTCGACTGCCCCTCGCCCGGCGCGCATCCGGCCCGTCCCGACTGGGCCACCCAGGCCACCGGCAGCGCGGTCGCCGCGCGCCGGATGTGGGCGAAACAGCCCAACTCCTCGGTTCTGCTCCCGACCGGCCGTACCTTCGACGCGCTCGACGTACCCGAGAGCGCCGGCTGTCTGGCGCTCGCCCGCATGGAGCGGATGGAGATCCAGCTCGGGCCGATCACCTCCACCCCGCACCGCAGGATGCTGTTCTTCGTCCTGCCCGGCGGCGCCCTGAAGGTCGCCGACCTGGCCCGGAAGCTGGGCTGGCCGCCCTCCTCCCTCGACCTGGTCGCGCGCGGCGAGGGCGACTACGTGGTCGCGCCGCCGACCCGGATGGGCGCACGCGGCGCGGTCCAGTGGGCCCGCCAGCCCACCGCCGCCAACCGCTGGCTCCCCGACGCGGAAGAGCTGGTCAGCGCCCTCGCCTACGCGTGCGGCCGCGAGACCGCGGACGCCCGCGGACGCTGACGGGACCGCTCCGCGGCAGCCGTAGCGACTGCGAACGGCTGCCCTTGCCGTGACCGGCGGCGCATCAGGCGAACGGCCCTGCGGGCCGTATCCGCCGCCAACAGGAGCTCAGCCACGTCAAGCCCGCTGGGGGCACCTCCCAGCGGTAGCTGGGGGAGTTTGAGGACGCGCCCGCAGGGCGCCTGCCGCCGCAGGCGGCCGGATGGCCTGGTCGGCCGAGGATCCGCCGGCCAGGCGAGAGGCGCTCGCCGCCGCAGGGGGCAAAGGGCTGTCCCGGGCGTGTACCCCCGTCTCACACCCGGGACAGCGGAACGGCGCCGACCGTCGGCATCGGCACGGCCCCGGTGGCGCCGTCGTCGGAAGCCCAGGCCACGTAGCCGTCGGGCCGTACGAGCAGGCTCTCCTGCCGCGCGTCGGTGCGCCTGACGGTGATGACGTCCGGCTCGCGCTCCCCCACCGGGTCCCGGGGAGCCGCGCCGCGCGGGAGGACCCGGACGTAGCGGCCGGCGCGCAGCGCTTCGTAGAGCCGCGTGGGCCCGTCGGGGACCTCGACCAGGGGCAGGTCGGGGGCGCGGGTCCCGGTGAGGGGGTGGGCGCCGGGCGGCGCGGGGTAGCGGATGCCAAGGCCGGAGACGAGCAGCGCGGGGCGGCGGGTCACCCGCGGCACGTGCTGGATGACGACGGCCGCGCCGCGCCGCAGCCCCCGCACGACCGTCGAACCGGTCAGCGCCATCCGCAGGATGGCCCCGCTGAGGCGCAGGACCAGGGCGCCCACCGGGTGCCGCTCGTCCTGGTAGGTGTCGAGGAGGGCGTCGTCGGCGCGCCCGGCCAGCACGGCGGCGAGCTTCCAGCCGAGGTTGGCGGCGTCCTGCATCCCGGCGTTCATCCCCATGCCGCCGGCGGGCGAGTGGACGTGCGCGGCGTCGCCCGCGAGGAAGACCCGCCCGTCGCGGTAGCGCGGCACCTGGCGTTCGTCGCTGTGGAAGCGCGAGGTCCAGCGGGCGTCGTGGGCGCCGAAGTCCGTCCCGAACGCGGCCCGGGTGACGGCCCGCAGGTCGTCGAGCTCGACGGGCGCGTCGGCGGGCAGGTCGCTGCCGCGCTCCCAGGCGATGATGCGGTACCAGCCGTCCCCGAAGGGGAGGACGAGGGAGAAGCCCTCGGCGACGCTGTTGAAGGCGGGCGTCTCGCGGGGAGGGGCGGCGAGGCGCACGTCGGCGAGCATGACGGACCGCAGGACGGACTTGCCGGGGAAGGGGATCCCGAGCGTCTGTCGCACGGTGCTGTGCACACCGTCCGCGCCGACGACGTAGCGGGCGCGGAGGGTCGTCGTCCCGCCGTCGTCGGGGGCATCGCCGGAGGGCTCACCGGCGGTGTGCGTCCGGACGTCCACGTCGACGCCGTCCGCGTCCTGTCGCAGGCCGACGACCTCGGCGCCGCGCCGGATCTCGGCACCGAGCTTGACGGCCCGCGCCTCCAGGACCCGCTCGGTCTCGTACTGCGGGGTCATGAGGACACCGGGAAAGCGGCTCGGCAGTCCGGACAGGTCGAGCCTGGCCTTGCCGAAGAGCCGTGCGGAGGAGATGAAGACGCCGGTGGCGAGCAGCTCTTCGGCGACCGAACGCGCGTCCAGCATCTCCAGGGTCCGCGCGTGGACGGCGAAGGCCCGGGTGAGGTTCGACTCCCGCGCCCGCCGCTCCAGCAGCACGACCCGCACCCCGGCGGCGGCGAGATCGCCGGCCAGCAGGAGCCCGGTGGGTCCGGCGCCGATGACGAGGACGTCGGCGGTGGGATCGATGCGAGAAGTCATGGCAACTCCAGGTGTCTCGGTCCTTCCAGTGCACACCCGGGGCGGGGATTATGTCAACGGTCGTTGAATTAATTCCGGCCATGGCGATCCGCGCCGTGGGACGGAGGGGAAAACGGAGGGGACAGAGGCCGGGAGAGGGCGCGTCTCGGCCGGTTTCGGCGAGCCGCCCGCCCCTCCCGGCGCCGCTCAGACCGGCAGGACCGAGGCGAGGAACGGCTCGACCACCCGGCGCCAGCCGTCGGGCTGGTCGTAGTGGACGAGGTGGCCCGCGTCCGGCACCTCGGCATAGACACCGCGCGGCAGGACGCGGACCATCTCCTGGGCCTCGGCACGGCCCAGCTCGCCGTCGAGACCGCGCACGACGAGGGCCGGGCACTCGACGAGCGCCAGCTCCTCCCAATGCGCGTCGTGGACGTAGGTCTCCCGGGCGAGGAGCATCTGACGGCGGGAGAACAGCGGACGCCAGCCGTCCACGCGCTCGGCCGCCACCTCGGCGTAGAAGTCGCCGCGGGCCGGATTGGGCCGCTCCAGCGTGGGGTCGTCCTCGCCGAACCACTTCCGGACGTCCGCGAGCGTGGCGAACGGCACCGGCCAGGACCTGAACCACTCGCCCCACTCCCGCTGCGTCGCCGCGCCGAGCGCGGAGGCCCGCATGTCGCAGACGACCAGGGCGCGGACGAGGTCGGGGCGGCGGGCGGCCAGCTGCCAGGCCGTGAGGGCACCCATGGCGTGCCCGACGAGGGTGACGGGGCCCAGCCCCAGCTCCTCGACGGCCGCCTCGGCGTCGGCCACGTAGGCCTCGCGGGTGTACGGACCCTCGGCGGGCTTCTCGCTGCGCCCGTGCCCCCGCTGGTCAAGGGCGACCGCGCGGTGGCGCGTGGAGAGCCAACGGGCGGTCTCCGCCCAGTGGGAGGCCCGGCCCATCAGGCCGTGGAGCAGCAGGACGCCGCTCGGCCCGCCGCCGCCGAACGGCCCGCCCGCCTTCGGCGGGTCGGCGAACTCCCAGGCCGCCAGCCGCACTCCGCCGCTTCCGCTCACGTCGATACGCCGCACCATGAGTCCTGACACCCCCACTTCTCCCCCGAGCAGCCCCACTTTATAGAACTTGCATTCGAACGAACCGTTATCGCGCGCAACACCCCTCGTTCGAGTGACCATGCAGCAGGATTGGCCGCCCGCACCCAGGGGAGACATCGATCTGGGCGCGGACCGCTCGGGGAAGAAGGTCCGCGAGGCGCACCCTGGGAGCTCGGGGCTCCGGGTCGCCGCGGGGGAGCACGGGGAGGTGGGGCCCCGGCGACCTGAAAAGTCGCCGGGGCCCTTGTCACGGCCGTCACGACGACGCTCACGCCGACTGACACCACGACAGATGCCACGGCAGGTGCCACGACGGGCACCGGGGTGCCACGTGGTGGCCGTGCGGCCCGCTGGCCCCATCGAGCCCCTCCCCAGGTCGGTGGCGCGTGGGCATATGCGTCAGCGCCAGCGTGGCATGCCGAGGGGCCGGGCGTATCGATTCCGCGGACTCCGGCCGGAATCAAGGGAGTTGACCAACAGGCCGCCCTGTCCGCCTGCGGCGGCGAGCGCCCTGCGGGCGCGTCCTCAAACGCCGGACGGGCTTGATGTGGCCGAGCCCAGCCGCCAAGCCCGTCCGGCGTTCGAGGACACAGCACAGCAGCCCGCTGGGGGCACCTCCCAGCGGGAGCTGGGGGGAGCTTGAGGACACCACCACGCAGCGGGGGTGCAGACCGCCACGGCCCGCAGGGCCCACGCCTGGACAGGCTTGATGTGGCTGAGCCCAGGCGATCACAGCCCGTCCGGCGCTTGAGGACACCACCACGCAGCGGGGGTGCAGACCGCCACGGCCCGCAGGGTCCCTCTCACCTGATCCGCCGGAAGGGCTACCGCTTGGCGACGAAGACGTGCGCGGCGATGTCCGCCTCGAGCTCCGCGGCCTCGCCACCGCTGCCGACCAGGACGCCGCCGGCCGACTCGGTCACGCTGACCACCGCGCCCGGCTGGACGCCCGCGCGCCGCAGTGTGTACATCAGCTGGGCGTCCGTCTGGATCGGCTCGCCGATGCGCCGGACGACGACCGTCTTGCCCTCGGCGCCCGGCTCCAGGTCCATCAGGCTGACCATGCCGGCGTTGAGGAACGGATCGGCCTCGGCCTTCTCGCCCAGCTCCTCCAGGCCCGGGATGGGGTTGCCGTAGGGCGACTCGGTCGGGTGGCGCAGCAGCTCCAGCACGCGGCGCTCCACCGCCTCGCTCATCACGTGCTCCCAGCGGCACGCCTCGGCGTGCACCTGCTCCCACTCCAGGCCGATCACGTCGACCAGCAGGCACTCGGCCAGCCGGTGCTTGCGCATGACGCGGGTGGCCAGCCGACGGCCCTCCTCGGTCAGCTCCAGGTGGCGGTCACCGGCGACCGAGACCAGGCCGTCCCGCTCCATGCGGGCCACGGTCTGGCTCACCGTCGGGCCGCTCTGGTCGAGCCGCTCGGCGATGCGGGCGCGCATGGGGACCACGCCTTCCTCTTCCAGCTCGAGGATGGTGCGGAGATACATCTCCGTGGTGTCGATCAGTCCGGACATGTGTGCCCCTCGATATGTCGTGCGCTGGCCCTGGACTCAATTCTGACGCATACCACTGACAACGGTGCCGCGTACGGCGTCGGCGCGGACGCCGTATTGACAGGGCGCTGGTCAAGACCGCAACGTGATCCGCGCCACGAGCGTACGCACCGACCGTGCGCATCCCCCAGGCACCACCGGATTCCGAGCTAAGGAGCCCCGCAGCGATGAGCGAGAACAAGCTGGCCGGGCAGTTCTTCGACGCCGCGATCGGGCTGCTCCAGCGGGCTCGCGACGAGGAGGCCGACCACATCACCGCCGCCGGGGCCATGCTCGCCGACACGGTGGTGGACGGCGGCCGGCTCTTCGTCTTCGGTGCCGGGCACTCCTCCCTCCCCGCCCAGGACGTCGTCTACCGGGCGGGCGGCCTCGCTCTGATGAACCTGCTCGCCGTCCCGGGCGCCGTCGGCATCGACGTCATGCCCGCGACCCTCGGCAGCGCGCTGGAGCGGGTGAACGGCCTGGCCGGCGCGGTCCTGGACTCCAGCCCCGTACAGCCCGGCGACGTCCTGATCGTCGTCTCGCTGTCCGGCCGCAACTCCCTGCCCGTGGAGATGGCCATGAACGCCCGCGCCCTGGGCCTGAAGGTCATCGGCGTCACCTCCCTCGCGTACGCCGAGCAGACCAGGTCACGGCACGTCTCGGGCACCTTCCTCAAGGACCACTGCGACCTCGTCATCGACAGCAAGATCCCGCCCGGTGACGCGGAGCTGACCGCCGACGGCATCGCCGCCCCCTTCGCCCCGGCCTCCACCGTCGTCACCAGCGCCCTGCTGCAGGCCGTCGTCGCGACGGCCGCGGGTGAGCTGGCCGCCCGGGGCATCGACCCGCCCATGCTGCGCTCGGGGAACGTGGACGGCGGCCACGAGTGGAACGGCCGGGTGATGGCCGAGTACGGGGACCGCATCTTCTTCCGCCATTAGCCGTTCCGGCGGATCAGATGACATCTCAAGGCCGTGCCGTCCCCGCACCACCGCTGCGCGGCGGTTGTCCTCAATCGCCGGACGGGCTGGTTTTGGCCGAGGCCAGCCCAAACCAGCCCCTGGGGGTACCTCCCAGCGGTGGCTGGGGGAGATTGAGGACGCGCCCGCAGGGCGCCCACCACCGCAGGCGGCACAGCTGATCTCAGCCGACAGGCTTCCCGCACCAGTCGACGGTTCCGGCTTCCGCCTCCGCTTTCGCCGCCGCTTCGGCCGTCGTCGCCAGGTCGATCGACGCGGCCACCCGCGAGGCGACGTCCTCCGCGTAGGTCGCGTCCGCGCGGTCGAACGGGCGGCGGGAGGGCCCGCGCAGGAAGGTGACCGCCCCCAGCGTGCGGCCCCGGCTGCGCAGGACCGTGGCCAGGGCGTGTTCGGTGCCGTCCGGCCACTTGCGGGCCGGCGCCCAGCCGTCCGTACGGTCCGAGCCCGCCCGGACCGAACCGCAGCGCTCGACCGCCTGCAACGCCGGGTGACCGTCCGCATAGGGCACCGGCAGCCCGCTCAGCGCCGCCGCCGGGCACGGTCCCGGCGCCCCGGCGGGCGTCGCGGCGGCCCGCAGCAGCCGGACGGGCCCCTCCGGGGCCGCCACCGGCTTCGGCAGCAGATCGATCACGGCGTGGTCGGCGAAGCCCGCGAGGGCGAAGTCCATGTAGAGCGCCGCGCCCTCCGTCGGGTCCTCGCACTCCGCGACCGCCCGCCCCGCACGGTGCAGCTGATTGCCCCTGAACCGCAGCCGCGCGCTCTCCTGCTCGGCCAGCCGCGTCTTCGTCACGTCCAGGAACAGCCACGCCACCCCCAGCGGCACGGGCTCCTCCGCGAGCGGGGACGCCAGCCGCAGGAAGCCGCTGCGCCAGCAGCGCCGCTCCGACGCCGCGCCGGTGGCGTCCCGCAGCGTCACCCACAGGTCCGTGGGCGCGGGCGGGGCACCGGCCGCCAGTACGTGCTGGAGGGCGCCCTCCAACTCCTCCACGCCCTGGTCCAGGAGATCGCCCAGCGGCCGGCCGAGCAGTGCCGTGCGGCCCGTGCGCAGCGCCCGTGCGGCGTGCGCGTTGGCGAGGGCCGGGCGCAGATCGGCGTCGACCAGCACCACGCCCCAGGACGCGTCCCCGAACAGCCCCTCGCTCAGCGCGATCGACCGCTCCAGATCGATCTGCGTGTGCACCTCGCTGAACGCGCAGTACGCGCCCGTCGGCGTGCCGTCCGCGCCGGGGACGGCCGAGGTCTGGATGCGGACGAGGACCCGGCCGCCGTCCTTGGTGAGCAGCGCGAACTCGTGCACCTGCCGCCCTGGTGCCTCCATCACGCCCAGCAGCCGCGCGGTGACCTCCTCGGCGTCCGCCGCGCGCACGGCCCAGCCGTCCAGGCCGTGCCGCCCTACGGCTTCCTCGGCCGACCAGCCCAGTATCCGCTCGGCCTCGCGGTTCCAGTGGGTGACCGTGCCGTCGGCGTCGAACGCGCACAGCGCGGCGTCCATGCCGTCGAGGAGCGCCGCGAGGAGGCCGGAGTCGTCGCTGCCGGCGGCGGCCTCGGCCCCCGTGCGGGTTCCGGGTCGGGCAGGGCCGGACGGGTGTGGAGCGGTCACGAGGTACCCCCTGCTGGACGCGTCTGCATGTCCTGCACGACGGGTCATTCAACTCGACCGTGCCCGGCACCACACCGTCTTCGGCGAAATCGGTGCCCACGGGAAATTCGCTTGTCGTCCGCGGGACCGTTTTTTAGGCTGGGGGCACACGAGAAGGGAGGTGGTTCGGGACATGATTTCAGTCCGGACGCGTGAGGTGACTGCGGGCTAGCGCCCGTCGTCGCGCACAGCGCAACGCCGGCCTTGCCGGCCAATCCCAAGCAGTCACCCGATCCGTGGGCCGCCGAGTCGTCCGCTCGGCACCGCCGCGCCGCCAGGCGCGCCGGTAACCGGCCCACGGATCGTCTGTGTTCGTCACGTCTCCCGTACCACTACGGGCAGAGCCGCTCGACCCGCCAGCCCGCTCCCCCGGCGGCCCGCACGTACCGGAGCCGGTCGTGCAGCCGGTTCTCCCGGCCCTGCCAGAACTCCACGGTCTCGGCCGTCACCCGGAAGCCGCCCCACCCCGTGGGCACCGGCACCGGCCCGCCCTCCGGGTACCGCGCCGCCAGCCGCTCGTACGCCTCGTCGATCTCGGCGCGCGAGGAGACCACCGTCGACTGGGCACTGGCCAGGGCGCCGAGCTGCGAGCCGTGCGGGCGGGAGCGGAAATAGGCGGCCGTCTCCTCGGGCCCGACCCGCTCGGCGGTGCCCGTGACGATGACCTGGCGGGCGATGGGGTGCCAGGGGAAGAGCAGCGAGACGTTCGGGTTGGCCGCCAGTTCGACGGCCTTGCGGGAGCCGTAGTTGGTGTAGAAGACGAAGCCGCGCTCGTCGTAGCTCTTCATCAGCACCGTCCGCGAGCTGGGCCGCCCGGCGGCGTCCGCGGTGGAGACGATCATCGCGTTGGGCTCGTGCAGCCCGGCGGCGACCGTCTCCCCGAACCAGTGCGCGAACTGCCCGTACGGGCTGTCGGCGAGGTCCGTCTCCAGGAGTCCGCCGAAGCGGTACTGCGCGCGCATCGCGGCGGGGTCGAGATCATCGGCGTGGGACACGCGGACATCTTGCAACACCGGCCGCCCGCGGGGATACGGCGCACAGGAGCGAAAACGCGGCCGAAGCAGCTCATCCTCCCCCGTGCCGGCGTCCCGTAACCCTGCCGCGGGCGAAACCCGCACTGTGCCGGACATCACCCTTCCCCGCATCCGGGGAACCCACCAAAATCACTGGGCAGGAAGCTGTGGCACCCACACACCACCGGCTATCGTGTCCGGCCTGAGCGGACCCTGCTTCCCATCGAAGCCCGGTGCGCCGGCCGGGCGGGTACCGGGCGAAGAACCGGGCATCGAGCCGGGTGAAGAACAGCCGCACGGGGCATGACCGGGTTGACCGAATCGGACCGCGAGCCGCGCCGAGCAGCCGCGTAACCGCTTCGGGGCCGCCAACAGCAGCCGTAGGAGCAGTGACGGCCACCACCGTGGTCGGCAGCCGCTTGTCACACATCATGAGGAGCCGCCTGATGTCCGACTTCGTACCCGGACTCGAGGGAGTCGTCGCGTTCGAGACGGAGATCGCCGAACCCGACAAGGAAGGCGGCTCTCTCCGCTACCGAGGCGTCGACATCGAGGACTTGGTGGGCCAGGTGTCCTTCGGGAACGTCTGGGGACTGCTGGTCGACGGCTCGTTCAACCCCGGGCTGCCGCCCGCCGAGCCGTTCCCGATCCCCGTCCACTCGGGCGACATCCGGGTCGACGTCCAGTCGGCGCTCGCGATGCTCGCGCCCGTCTGGGGCCTGAAGCCGCTCCTCGACATCGACGAGGCCACGGCGCGCGACAACCTCGCCCGGGCCGCGGTGATGGCGCTGTCCTACGTCGCCCAGTCGGCGCGCGGCCAGGGCCTGCCGATGGTGCCGCAGAAGGAGATCGACAAGGCGGAGACCGTCGTCGAGCGCTTCATGAAGCGCTGGCGCGGCGAGCCGGACCCCAAGCACGTCAAGGCCGTCGACGCCTATTGGACCTCCGCGGCGGAACACGGCATGAACGCCTCCACGTTCACCGCCCGCGTCATCGCCTCGACGGGCGCGGACGTGGCGGCGGCCCTGTCGGGTGCGGTCGGCGCGATGTCCGGCCCGCTGCACGGCGGAGCGCCGTCCCGCGTCCTCGGCATGATCGAGGAGATCGAACGCACCGGCGACGCCACGGCCTACGTCAAGCAGGCCCTGGACCGCGGCGAGCGCCTCATGGGCTTCGGCCACCGCGTCTACCGCGCCGAGGACCCCCGCGCCCGCGTCCTGCGCCGCACGGCCAAGGAGCTCGCCGCACCGCGCTTCGAGGTCGCGGAGGCCCTGGAGAAGGCCGCCCTGGAGGAGCTCCACAACCGCCGCCCCGACCGTGTCCTGGCCACGAACGTCGAGTTCTGGGCGGCCATCGTCCTGGACTTCGCGGAGGTCCCGGCGCACATGTTCACGTCGATGTTCACCTGCGCCCGCACGGCGGGCTGGAGCGCGCACATCCTCGAACAGAAGCGCACGGGCCGCCTGGTCCGCCCGTCGGCCCGCTATGTGGGGCCGGGGTCACGGGATCCGCGAGAGGTCGCGGGCTACGAGGACATCGCGGGCTGACGCCCGAGGGTTTCGCCACGGCCCGCCCCCAGCCGGGGGCGGGCCGCGTCCGTCAGCGCAGCACCCCGTCCAGGATCCGCGCCCACTGCTCCACCACCCGCTCCCGCCGCGCCGAGTCGTCCGTCAGCAGATCGGCGAGCCCCAGGCCGCGCGCCATGTCCAGCAGGCCCTGCACGGTCTCGCGCACCCCCGGGCACCCCTCGTCCGCACCCAGCAGCTCCACCGCCATCCGGTGCGACTCCCGCCCGACGCGCGCCTCCAGGTCCGTCACCCGGGGCCGCAACTGCTCCTCGTGCGCGGCCGCCGCCCACAGCTGGAGCGCCGCACGGAACAGCGGTCCGGTGTAGAGGCCCACCAGCGCGCCGACCACCGCCCGCGTACGGTCCGGGCCACCCCGCGGCATCAGCGTCCGCAGCGCCGCCGAACGCTCCTCGGCGACGTACTCCACCGCCGCCGTGAACAGGTCCTCCCGCGTGGGGAAATGATGCTGCGCCGCACCCCGCGACACCCCGGCCCGCTCGGCGACCACCGCCACCGTCGACCCCGCCCACCCGTACTCCGCCAGGCACGCGATGGCCGCTTCCAGCAGGCGCTGCCGGGTGGCCCGGCTGCGGTCCTGCTTGGGCGCGCTCACCGTGCCCATTCGGGGTCCCGCCGCTCCAGGAACGCCGTCATGCCCTCCCGCGCCTCCGCCGACGCGAACAGCCGCGCCGACTGCTCGGCCAGCGCCCGGGTGTCGCGGTCGAAGGCCCGTAGCACCTCCGCCGTCACCAGCCGCTTGGACTCGGCGAGCCCCTGCGGCGCAGCCCGGCGCAGCCCGGCGAGCACGGGAGCGAGCACCTCGTCCGGGTCCCCGGCCAGGGTGATCAGCCCGATCCGGGCCGCCTCCTCGGCGTCGAACCGCTCGCCCGTCAGGTAGTAGCGGGCGGCGGCCCGCGCGTCCAGGCGCGGCAGCAGCGGCAGCGAGATGACGGCGGGCGCGAGCCCGAGCCGCGCCTCGGTGAACGCGAACGACGCGCCCTCCCCCGCCGCCGCGATGTCGCACGCCCCCAACAGCCCGAGCCCCCCGGCCCGCACGTGCCCCGTGACCCGGGCGACGACCGGCTTCGGCAGTTCCACCACCGAACGCAACAGCCGCGCCAGCCCGAGCGGGGCCGTCGCGTCCGACCCGGCCTCATTCAGGTCGGCGCCCGCACAGAAGGTGTTGCCGGTGTGCGTCAGGAGCACGGCACGCGTGTCCGCGTCCTCGGCCGCCCCCGCGAGACCCTCGTGCAGTTCGCCCACGAGCCGGGCCGAGAGGGCGTTCCGGTTGTGCGGGGAATCCAGGGTCAGGGTGGTGATGCCGTGCTCGTGCGAGCGGCGAACCAACATCCGCGAATCACCTTTCCTCAGTACGACTTGGGCAGGCCCAGCGTCTGATGCGAGACGTAGTTGAGAATCATCTCCCGGCTGACGGGAGCCACACGCGCCACCCTCGCCGCGGTGATCAGCGAGGCCAGACCGTACTCCGACGTCAGACCGTTGCCACCGAGGGTGTGCACCGCCTGGTCGACGGCGTGGACGGCGGCCTCCCCGGCCGCGTACTTCGCCATGTTGGCGGCCTCGCCCGCACCGGCGTCGTCGCCCGCGTCGTACAACGAGGCGGCCTTCTGCGTCATCAACCGGGCCAGTTCCAGCTCGATGTGCGCCTGCGCCAGCGGGTGCGCGATCGCCTGGTGGGCACCGATCGGCCGGTCCCACACCGCACGGGTACGGGCGTAGTCGACGGCCCGCGTCACGGCGTACCGGCCCATCCCGATAGCGAACGCGGCCGTCATGACGCGCTCGGGGTTGAGCCCGGCGAACAGTTGCAGCAGACCCGCGTCCTCGTCGCCGACGAGCGCGTCGGCGGGCAGTCGCACCTCGTCCAGCACCAGCTCGAACTGCTTCTCCGGCGCGGCGAGTTCCATGGCGATCCGCCGCCGCGAGAACCCGGGCGCGTCACGCCCGACGATGAACAGACAGGGCTTGAGCCTGCCGGTCCGGGCGTCCTCGGTCCGCCCGACAACAAGGGTCGCATCAGCGATATCGACACCGGAAACAAAGACCTTGCGGCCGGTGAGAATCCAGTCGTCACCATCCCTACGCGCGGTCGTGGTCAGCCGGTGGGAGTTGGACCCGGCGTCCGGCTCGGTGATCCCGAAGGCCATCTTCGTCGTACCGGCCGCGAGCCCCGGCAGCCAGGCGCGCTTCTGCGCGTCCGTACCGAAACGGGCGATCACCGTGCCACAGATGGCGGGCGAGACGACCATCATCAGCAGCGGACACCCACAAGCACCCAACTCCTCCAGCACAATGGCGAGTTCGGTGATGCCACCGCCCCCGCCACCGAACTCCTCGGGAAGGTTCACCCCGAGGTAACCGAGCTTGCCGGCCTCGGCCCACAGCTCGTCGGTGTGCTTGCCGTCGCGTACGACGGAGGTGAAGTACTCCCGCCCGTAGCGCCCGCCCAGGGCGGCGACGGCGGCGCGCAGATCGTGGTGTTCCTCGGTCTCGACGATGGCATGGCTCATGGCGTGGTCTCCTCGGTGGTGACGACGGCGAGCAGGGCTCCGACCTCGACCTGACGACCGGGGACGGCGTGCAGAGCGGTGAGCGTGCCGTCGGCGGGCGAGACGACGCGATGCTCCATCTTCATCGCCTCCAACCACATCAACGGCTGCCCGGCCCGTACGGGCTTCCCCACGGCGATCCCGTCCGCGACCCGCACGACGGTGCCGGGCATGGGGGCGAGCAACGAGCCGGGCGAAGTGCGGGTGGTGGGGTCGGGAAAACGAGGAAGGACGGCGAGGGCGAAGGAACCGAGGGAGGAATCGACGTGGACGTCCCCACCGGAATAACAGGCAACCTCGAAGCCGCGCCGAACCCCACCCACTTCAAGAACAACGAACGAGGGCGCGGCGGACACCAGCCGAACCTCGTCGAACCCCTCCGCGACGAGCCCGCCCCGCCCGAGCCGATACCGGATCTCGACCTCGTCGTCCCCAGCGCGATAGCGCTTGGCCTGCGGCTGGGAGGGCACGTTGCGCCAGCCGCCGAACCGCGACGGCGAGGAGGCCGCGTCGGCAAGGGCAGCGGCCAGGGCCGCAAGCCGAATACCCCCTGCCTCGTCGGCATCGGTCAACTCGGCGAGATGCCGATCGTAGAACCCGGTGTCCATCTCCCCGGCCAGGAACTCCGGGTGCCGGAGGGACCGTACGAGCAACGAGCGGTTGGTCACGGGCCCGTGGATGCGGGCCCGCTCCAGCTCGTAGGCGAGGCGCCGAACAGCCTCGGCGCGCGTCGGGGCCCAAGCTATGACTTTGGCGAGCATGGGGTCGTAATGAACACCGACGACGTCACCGTCATCGACGCCGGAATCGACACGCAGCCCGGCGGACAAGGCACCACGGGAGGTGACGGGGTCGCAGGGGTGGGGGTCCGGGACGCTGACGTGTATTTGCGGGCCCAATGTCGGGGCACCAGAAGGATTCCGGCCCACGGGCCCGTAAATATACGGTCCCGGACCCCCACCCCGGAGGCCCCGGCGCCGTACCCCGAACGCACCGGCCTCCGCATCCGCACCGGCCCCCACCGACAGCCGGTGCACCACACCCGCCCAAGGCCGCCACGACCGCGCCGGATCCTCCGCGTACAGCCGAGCCGACACCGCATGCCCCACCGGCGAAGGCGGCGCGCCCAGCGCGTACCCCTCCGCAACCCGGATCTGGAGCGCCACCAGGTCCACCCCGTACACGCACTCCGTCACCGGGTGCTCCACCTGCAGCCGGGTGTTCATCTCCAGAAAATAGGCCCGCCCACCCGGTGCCACCAGAAACTCAACCGTCCCGGCCCCCCGGTAGTCGACCGCCGAGGCCGCCGCGACAGCGGCATCCCGCAACGTGTCACGCAGCGAGACGCTCAGCCCCGGCGCCGGCGCCTCCTCCACCACCTTCTGGTGCCGGCGCTGAAGCGAGCAGTCACGCGTTCCCAAGGCCCACACCGTCCCGTGCGCGTCGGCGAGGATCTGCACCTCCACATGCCGCCCGCCCTCCACGTACGGCTCGACGAACACCGAGCCGTCGCCGAACGCGGCAACCGCCTCGGCCCGCGCAGAGGCCACCTCATCGGCGAGAGCAGCGAGATCGCGCACGACACGCATCCCCCGCCCACCCCCACCGGCCGAGGCCTTCACCAGCACCGGCAGGTCCCCGGCCGTCACCACCGCAGGGTCCACGGAGGACAGCAACGGCACCCCAGCCGCCCCCATCAGCGACTTCGCCCGTGTCTTCGACGCCATCGCCGAGATCGCCGACGGTGGAGGCCCGATCCACACCAGCCCCGCGTCGGTCACCGCCGTCGCGAACCCGGCGTCCTCGGACAGGAAGCCGTACCCGGGGTGCACCGCGTCCGCCCCCGCCGCGAGGGCGGCCCGGACCACCAGCTCGCCCCGCAGATACGTATCGGCCGGCGCCGACCCCGGCAGCCGGACGGCGATGTCCGCCTCACGGACGTGCGCGGCGGACGCGTCGGCGTCGGAGTACACGGCCACCGTGCCGATGCCGAGCGACCGGCAGGTACGGAAGACACGACGGGCGATCTCGCCACGGTTGGCGACGAGCACAGAGCGGATCACGGGCACGAAACCTCACATCCGGAAGACGCCGAAGCCACCGCGCGCACCCTCGACGGGTGCCGTGTGGATCGCGGACAGGCACAGCCCCAGCACGGTCCGCGTGTCACGCGGGTCGATGACCCCGTCGTCGTACAGCCGCCCGGACAGGAACATCGGCAGGGACTCCGATTCGATCTGCGCCTCGACCACGGCCCGCAGCCCGGCGTCGGCCTCCTCGTCGTACGGCTGCCCCTTCGCGGCGGCGGAGGCGCGCGCGACGATCGACAGGACCCCGGCGAGCTGCTGCGGCCCCATGACGGCGGACTTGGCGCTGGGCCACGCGAAGAGGAAGCGCGGGTCGTAGGCCCGCCCGCACATCCCGTAGTGCCCGGCCCCGTAGGAGGCGCCCATGAGGACGGACAGGTGCGGCACGCGCGAGTTCGACACCGCGTTGATCATCATCGCGCCGTGCTTGATGATGCCGCCCTGCTCGTAGTCGCGGCCGACCATGTAGCCGGTGGTGTTGTGGAGGAAGACCAGGGGAATGTCCCGCTGGTTGGCGAGCTGGATGAACTGCGCGGCTTTCTGCGACTCCGCGCTGAAGAGGACGCCCTGGGCGTTGGCCAGCACGCCCACCGGGTAGCCGTGCAGGCGCGCCCATCCGGTCGCCAGGCTGGTCCCGTAGAGGGGTTTGAACTCGTCGAAGTCCGAGCCGTCCACGATCCGGGCGACGACCTCGCGGGGATCGAACGGCACCTTGAGATCACCGGGAACGACCCCGAGGAGCTCGCCCTCGTCGAACCGAGGGGGCTCGATCAAAGGCCCCGGATCGGGATGCGCCTTGCGCCAGTTCAGCCGAGCCACCACCCGCCGCGCCTGCCGCAGCGCGTCGGGCTCGTCGACGGCGAAGTAGTCGGCGAGGCCCGAGACGCGGGCGTGCATGTCCGCGCCGCCGAGCGATTCGTCGTCGGACTCCTCGCCGGTCGCCATCTTCACCAGCGGCGGCCCGCCCAGGAAGACCTTCGCCCGGTCCTTGACCATGATCACGTGGTCGGACATCCCGGGCACGTACGCACCGCCCGCCGTCGAGTTCCCGAACACCACCGCGACCGTCGGGATCCCGGCGGCGGACAGCCGCGTCAGGTCCCGGAACAGCGCGCCGCCGGGGATGAAGATCTCCTTCTGGCTGGGCAGGTCCGCACCGCCGGACTCGACGAGGCTGACGCACGGGAGCCGGTTGGCGTAGGCGATCTCGTTGGCGCGCAGGGCCTTCTTGAGCGTCCAGGGGTTGCTGGCGCCGCCGCGTACGGTCGGGTCGTTGGCCGTGACGAGGCACTCGACGCCTTCGATGACGCCGATGCCGGTGACGAGGGACGCGCCGACGGCGTGGTCGCTGCCCCAGGCGGCGAGGGGGGACAGCTCCAGGAAGGGCGTGTCGGGGTCCAGGAGCAGTTCGATGCGTTCGCGCGCGAGGAGCTTGCCGCGCGCGCGGTGCCGGGCGGCGTACTTCTCACCGCCCCCGGCGACGGCCCGGGCGTGCGCGGCGTCGAGCTCGGCCAGCTTGGCCAGCATCGCCTCGCGGTTGGCCGTGTACTCGGGGCTCGACGGGTCGAGCCCGGACGCCAGCAGGGTCACAGCAGCACCTCCGGTATCTCCAGATGGCGGGAGCGCAGCCATTCGCCCACCGCTTTGGCCTGCGGGTCGAAGCGCGCCTGGGAGGCGACGCCGTCACCGAGCAGCCCGTCGACGGTGAAGTTGAGGGCGCGGAGGTTCGGCAGAAGGTGCCGCTCGACGGCGAACCCGGCGGTCTCCGGGAGGAGTTCGACGAACCGCGCCACGGTCAGCTCATGGGCGAGCCACCGCCAGGCGTCGTCGGTGCGCACCCACACGCCGACGTTCGCGCTGCCGCCCTTGTCGCCGCTGCGGGCCCCGGCGACGAGCCCGAGGGGGGCACGCCGGGTGGGGCCGGCGGGGAGAGGAGGGGGGAGCGGCCCTTCGGTGGGCACGGGCGCAGGGGCTCCGGCCGGTGACGGCGGCAGGACGGGGACGCACGTGCCGTCCGGGAGGACGGCGGTGTGCGGTACGTCGCCCGCGTCCACGTACGCCGCCTGGAAGACGCCGTAGGGCGCGCCCTTGCCGGGCGGGGCGGTGACGTGGAAGCCGGGGTATCCGGAGAGGGCCAACTCGACGGCGGCGGCGCTGACGGCACGGCCCACGGCCTCCGGGGCCGGGTCGCGCACGACGAGCCGCAGCAGCGCGCTCGCCTCCTCCTGTACGGGCGCGTCGGCCCGGTCCGTACGGGCAAGGGTCCACCGGACCTCGGCCGGCCGGGCCTTCGCGAAGACGGCCTCGAACTGCTCGCGCACCAGCCGCGCCTTGGCCTCGACGTCGAGGCCGGTCAGCACGAACACGACCTCGTTGCGGAAGCCGCCCATCCGGGTCAGCCCGACCTTGAGCGTCGGCGGCGGGGCCTCGCCGCGCACCCCGGAGATCCGTACCCGGTCCGGGCCGTCGGGGGTCAGCCGGACGGTGTCCAGCCGGGCCGTCACGTCGGGCCCGGGGTAGCGCGGGCCCGATGTCTCGTACAGCAGCTGCGCGGTGACCGTGCCGACGGTGACGGCACCGCCGGTGCCGGGGTGCTTGGTGATGACGGCCGAGCCGTCGGCGTGGATCTCGGCGAGGGGAAAGCCGGGGTGACGGACGTCGTGCTCGTGGAAGAAGGAGTAGTTGCCGCCGGTGGCCTGCGCGCCGCATTCGAGTACGTGCCCGGCGACGACCGCGCCCGCGAGGGGGTCGAGGTCGGCGGCGGTCCAGCCGAAGTGGGCGGTGGCCGGCCCGGTGACCAGCGCGGCGTCGGTGACGCGGCCGGTCACGACGACGTCGGCGCCGGCCCGCAGACACGCGGCGATCCCGGCACCGCCCAGATAGGCGTTGGCGGTGAGCACGCCCGCACCCCAGTCGCGCTCCCCCAGCAGATCGTCCCCGGCGACGTGCGCGACCCGGACGGGCACGCCGACGCGTTCCGCCAGCTCGCCGATCCGCCGGGCGAGGCCGGCGGGGTTGAGCCCGCCCGCATTGGTGACGATCTTGACGCCTCGGTCGGCGGCCAGCCCGAGCCCCTCCTCCAGCTGTGCGAGGAAGGTCTTCGCGTAGCCGAGGCCGGGGTCCTTCAGCCGGTCGCGGCCGAGGATGAGCATGGTGAGTTCGGCGAGGTAGTCACCGGTCAGCACGTCGAGGGGGCCATCGGTCAGCATCTCGCGCAGGGCGTCGAAGCGGTCGCCGTAGAAGCCGGAGGCGTTGCCGACGACGAGGGGGCGCGGAGCGGTCATCGGTCACCCCCCTCGGGCTCGCGGCCCGCGCCCGGCGGGCCCGCGAAGGCCTGGGCGACGTCCAGCCAGCGGTCCGCGTCGGGGCCGGTCGCCCGGAGGGCGAGGTCGGCGCGGTGGGCGCGCTGGGTGGCCAGCAGACAGAAGTCCAGGGCGGGGCCGGTGACGCGCTGGGCCGCGTCGTCCGGCCCGTACGTCCACAGGGTCCGCCCGTCGGGGGCGAGGAGCTCGACGCGGAATTCCTCCGTCGGCACCGGGAGTCCGCGCACCGCGTACGCGTAGTCCCGGGCCCGCACCCCCATCCGTGCCACGTGCCACAGCCGGTCCGTCGGTACGCGCCGGGCGCCCAGCGCGTCGGCGACGTCCTGGCCGTGCGCCCAGGTCTCCATCAGCCGGCCGGTCGCCATGGAGGTGGTGCTCATGGCCGTCCCGTACCAGGGCAGCTTGGCCGCCGTCGGCATCGCCGCCAGCCCCCGGGCCAGCGCCGCGCGCCCGGTGCGCCACCGTGCCAGCAGCGCGTCGGGCGGCTCCTCGGCCCCGGCCCGCGCGCCCTCGTCGACGAAGGTCTCCGGCGAGGCGAGGGCCTTCTCGGCCTCCCGGGCGAAGCCCTCGGGGTCGGTGGCGGACTGTGCGGCCCGCTCGTCGGTCCAGGCCAGGTGTGCGATCTGGTGTGCGACGGTCCATCCGGGGGCTGGTGTCGCCCGCTGCCAGTCCTCGGCGGTCAGCCCGCCCACCAGCGCGTCCAGCTCCTCGCCTTCCGCCCGCAGGTCCGCGAGTACGTTCGCGAGCACTTCCGCCGGGTCGACCACGCCGCGCTCCCATCGAAGGGTATGTCCGTGCGTTTGTCCGTGCAGACCGGGCGAGTTGACGAATCATCGAACGATCCGGTGCGCCCGGTCAGAGCGTGGCAGCGGTCAAAGAAACAAGCAAGCGTGCTTGCATTATTTTCGGCCAGGACCGCCGTTGGGCTGGCGCCGCCGCCGTGGCGGGGGTCGCCGCAGCGGCGAGGGCCACCATCGCGACCAGGCCACCGACGCGACCGGGCCGTCGGCCACGACCGGGACTGTCGTCGTGGCCGGGGTCGCTGCCGTGGCGAGGGGCCACCCTCGTGACCGGGACCGCCTCAGCGGCCAGGTCCACCCTCGCGGCGGGGACCGTCGCCTTGCGCCCGCGCGCCGAGCGCCTCCGCGAGGGCCTCCGCCAGATGGCGGCCGCGCCGCCCGGCGAGCTGTTCGAGCTGCGTGCGGCAGGAGAACCCGTCCGCCAGCACCTCCGCCCCTTCGGGCGCCTCCCGTACCGAGGGCAGCAGTTGTTCCTCCGCGCAGGCGACCGACACGTCGTAGTGCCCCCGCTCGAACCCGAAGTTCCCGGCCAGACCGCAGCAGCCACCGCTCAACCCGCCGGTCAGGCCGACGCGTTCCCGCAGGCGCCGCTCGGCCGCGTCGCCCAGCACCGCGTGCTGGTGGCAGTGCGTCTGGCCGACCACGGGCCGGTCGAGGCGCGGGGGCTCCCAGTCGGGGGCGCGCTCCTCGATGACCTGGGCGAAGGTCTTCACGGCCGAGGCCAGGCGTGCCGCACGCGGATCGTCGGGCAGCAGCTCCGGCAGGTCGGTGCGGAGTGCGGCCGTACAGCTCGGCTCCAGGCCGACGACGGGCAGTCCGGCGGCGAGGGCGGGTGCCATCACGTCGAGCGTCCGGCGCATGACGGCCCGGGCGCGGCCCAATTGCCCGGTCGAGACCCACGTCAGCCCGCAGCACACCGCCTTCGGCGGGACGACGACGCGCAGCCCGGCGGCCTCCAGCACGGCGACGGCCGACCTGCCGACGGCCGGGGAGAAGTGCTCGGTGAAGGTGTCGGGCCACAGCACGACGGTGCGCTCACGCACGGGCTCCGGGCCATGGGCCGCCGCCAGCGGCCCCCGCGCCCGCCACCACCGGGTGAACGTTTCCGGAGCGAGCTCCGGGAGCGCCCGTTCCGCAGCGATGCCCCCGGCGCGCTTGGCGAGGGCAGCCAACGGACCGACGCGGGCCACCGCGTTGACCACCGGGGCGATCCGGGCGGCCGTCACCGTCCGGAGCCACACCGGCAGCCATCCCATGGCGTAGTGTCCGGCGGGTCGTAGCCGGCCCGCGTAGTGGTGGTGGAGGAACTCCGCCTTGTGCGTGGCCATGTCCACCCCCACCGGGCAGTCGCTGCGGCACCCCTTGCACGACAGGCACAGGTCGAGGGCCTCCCGCACCTCCTCCGAGCGCCAGCCGTCCGTGACCACTCCGCCCCGTTCGCCCGCGAGCATTTCGTGCAGCAGACGCGCGCGCCCGCGCGTGGAGTGCCGCTCCTCCCGCGTCACGCGGTACGACGGGCACATCACGCCCGTACCGGCCGACGTGTCACGGCACTTGGCCACCCCCACGCACCGACGTACCGCCGCCGTGAAGTCCCCGCCGTCGTGCGGATAGCCGAACTCCACCGGCACCGGCCGCCTGGGCAGCACCGCGAAGCGCAGGTTCGCGTCCAGGCGGTGCGGGCGGGCGAGGATGCCGGGGTTCAGACCGCCCGCCGGGTCCCACAGGTCCTTGACGCGCTCGAAGAGGGCCACCAGCTCCGGCCCGTACATCCGGGGCAGCAGCTCCGCCCGTGCCTGGCCGTCGCCGTGCTCGCCCGAGAGCGAGCCGCCGTGCGCGACGACCAGGTCGGCCAGGTCGACGGAGAACTCCCGGAAGCGGCGCACACCCGCCTCGCCGAGCAGATCGAAGTCGATGCGCACGTGCACGCAGCCGTCGCCGAAGTGCCCGTACGGCGCGCCGCGCAGCCCGTGGTGGGCCAACAGGGCCCGGAATTCCCGCAGATACCCACCGAGCCGGGCGGGTGGCACGGCGCAGTCCTCCCAGCCGGGCCAGGCCTCGCTGCCGTCGGGCATCCGGGTGGCGGTGCCGGCCGCGTCCTCCCGCACCCGCCACAGGGCGCGCTGCCCGCGCGGATCCGTGACGACGGTGTGCCCGGCCGCGCCGTCCGCGACCGCCGCCCGGCACAGCTCGGCGGCGCGGGCCGCCGCCTCGGCGGGCGTCGCCCCGCCGACCTCGACGAACAGCCACGCGCCGCCCTTCGGCAGCCCGGGCACGTCGCCCACCAGGTCGGCCGCCATGCCCTCGACGGTCAGCGGCCCGTACGGCAGCAGCAGGTGCGCCGCGTCCGCCGCGCCGCTCTCGTCGGCGTACCCCAGCACCGCCAGCGCCCGGGCGCCGGGCGTCTCCACGAGCCGGAGCGTCGCCTCCGTCAGCACCCCGAGCGTGCCCTCGCTCCCGGTGAACGCCCGCGCCACGTCGGTGCGCCGCTCGGGCAGCAGCGCGTCCAGCGCGTACCCGGAGATCCGCCGGGGCAGCTCGGGGAAACCGGTCCGCAGCCGTGCCAACTCACCGTCCACCAGGGCCCGCAGCCCGTCCGCCAGCCGTGGCGGCAGGCCGTCCCACCCCTGCCCGAGCCGGGCCCGTTCCCCGGCGTACGTGAGCACGTCCAGCGCGCGCACGTTGTCGGCGGTGGTCCCCCACGCCACGGAATGGGCACCGCACGCGTTGTTGCCGATCATCCCGCCGAGCGTGCAGCGGGCGTGCGTGGACGGGTCGGGCCCGAACGTCAGCCCGTGCGCGCCCGCCGCCGTCCGCAGCTCGTCGAGGACCACGCCGGGCTGCACGACGGCCGTACGGGCGTCCGGATCGATCCGGACGATCGCGTTCATGTGCCGGGTGAAGTCCAGCACCACCCCCACGCCCGTGGCCTGCCCGGCGATCGACGTCCCGGCACCGCGCGCCACCACCGGCACCCCGCGCTCCCGGCACACGGCGAGCGCGGCGGCGACGTCGGCGGCGTCCTTCGGGGCGACGACGCCGAGCGGGACGCGTCGGTAGTTCGAGGCGTCCATGGTCGTCAATGCACGTGCGGCGGCACCGAAGTCGACATCGCCACGGACAGAGGCACGCAGCGCCGCCGGCAGTCCATCGTGATCAGCCATGGGCTCAGCCTGCCCGAGAGGAACGCCGGGACACGGGACCGGACACCCCGTCCGTCTCTTTCACCTCCGCCGTTACATGCGTCTCATCCGGCGGACAGCCTCCCGTGAGGCGCGCCGCGACGGATTAGGCTGCCCCCGTGGCTGATATCCAGATCCCCGCTGACATCAAGCCCGCCGACGGTCGCTTCGGCGCGGGCCCGTCCAAGGTGCGTACGGAGGCGCTCAGCGCCCTGGCTGCCACCGGAACCTCTCTCCTCGGCACGTCCCACCGCCAGGCCCCGGTCAAGAACCTGGTCGGCAAGGTGCGCGACGGCGTCCGGGACCTCTTCTCCCTCCCCGAGGGCTACGAGGTGATCCTGGGCAACGGCGGCTCCACCGCCTTCTGGGACATCGCGACGCACGGACTCATCGAGTCCAAGTCGCAGCACCTCACCTTCGGCGAGTTCTCGTCCAAGTTCGCCAAGGCCGCGAAGCTCGCCCCGTGGCTGGCCGAGCCGACCGTGATCTCCTCCGAGCCGGGTACGCACCCGGAGCCGGTGGCCGAGGCGGGCGTCGACGTCTACGCCTTCACCCACAACGAGACCTCCACCGGTGTCGCCGCGCCGATCAAGCGCGTCGCGGGCGCCGACGAGGGCGCACTCGTCCTGGTGGACGCGACGTCCGGCGCGGGCGGTCTGCCCGTGGACATCACCGAGAGCGACGTCTACTACTTCGCTCCCCAGAAGTCCTTCGCCTCCGACGGCGGCCTGTGGCTGGCGGCCTTCTCCCCGGCGGCCCTGGAGCGCGCGGCCCGTGTCCACGCGTCCGGCCGGCACATCCCGGAGTTCTTCTCGCTGCCGACCGCGATCGACAACTCCCTCAAGAACCAGACGTACAACACCCCGGCCCTCTCGACCCTCTTCCTGCTCAACGAGCAGCTCGAGTGGCTCAACGGCCAGGGCGGCCTGGACTTCGCGGTGCGCCGCACGGCGACATCGGCGCGCACCCTCTACGGCTGGGCCGAGGCGTCCAAGCACGCGAACCCGTTCGTCACCGACCCGGCGAAGCGCTCGGCCGTCATCGGCACGATCGACTTCTCCGACGACGTCGACGCGGCGGCGATCGCCAAGGTGCTGCGCGCCAACGGCATCGTCGACACCGAGCCGTACCGCAAGCTCGGCCGCAACCAGCTGCGCGTGGCGATGTTCCCGGCGATCGACCCGGCGGACGTCGAGGCACTGACGGCCTGCGTCGACTATGTGATCGAGCGCCTGTAGTACCGGTGACGTGACGAGAACGTACGCCCGGGCCCGGCGGCCCGGGCGTTCGGATCTCTACCGACGGTCACTTCGGACGATCTCTTCCGACGTGTCTCTTTCGAGGTGTCTCTTTCGCGGCCTACCGCCGCCGGAGCAGCCGCCGCAGGGACACGACCAGCAGCGTCGCGACCGCGAACGTACCGGCGCCGATGGCGAGGTTGCGGTTGAGGCCGTCACCTCCGCCGTCACCCAAACCGCTCTGGCTCTGACCGTTCCTGTCGTCGGCTCGCGCCTTCTCCGCATGGTCGGGCAGCAGATCGCCGTCCAGCGGGACGGGTGAGACCTGGCTGCGGACACCCTCCGTGCCGTACATCAGCGTCCGCCCGTCCGGGGTGAACGTGACGGACTCGCCCTGCCGTTGCAGGGGCACGTTCGGCCGCCCGATCTCCTTGGGGCGGCCGTCCTCCCACCGGTACTCGCGGACGTCGAAGTAGCTGCGCACCACGAGCCGCGTGCCGTCCGGCGAGAACGCCCCGTCGGTCGCCCACAGCTTGAGGTCGGCGACGCGCCGGAAGACGTTGGTCCCGGACGCGGACAGCTTCTCGGGCCCGGCGAAGAGCCCACCGCCGGACCGGTGCTTGCTGGCGATGTAGACCCGCCCGGTCTTGGGGTGCACCATCAGCGACTCGGCGTCGCGCGGACCGCCCTCGTACTGGACCGCGTACCGGACCGGGGTGACGGTGACGTCCTTCAGCTCCTTCGGCTCGGCAAACCTGTAGATCCACACCTTGGGCCAACTGCCCCCGAGGTTGTCGCCGATGTCGCCCACGTAGACGTTCCCGTCGGGCCCGATCGAGATGGCCTCCACGTCACGGGGGTCGATCCCACTGAGCGTGACGGTCGCGACCGTACGTCCCGTGCGGCTGTCCACGGCGTAGACGTACGGGCCGTCGTCGCTGTCGTTGTGCGTCCAGTACACGCCGGGGTGCGTACGGCTCGCCGCGAGGCCGCTGGACTCCTTGATCCGCGGATCCTCGAGGGTGAACGCGGAGGGCGTCCCGCCGTCGGCCAGGGCGGGCGTGGCGGCGGGCAGCACGGTGAGTGCGGCGAGCGCGGTCAGCGCGGCGATTCCGGGGGCACACAGGAGCGGACGCATGGCCCAAGCCTGCCATCACGGGCCGCGAAGGTGGGCAGGGCGCCCGCGGCACGCGCGTCGCGCCCGCGAAAAACCGTCGCGCGCCGGGCGGCAGGTCGCTAAGATCGCCGGCATGAAGCGCGCTGCTATGAGCATGACGACGACGCCGGAGAGTGTCCCGGCGCGCTGACAGCTGTTTTTGTCCGAAGCCCCGGGGCGAGTGCCCCGGGGCTTCGCCATGTGGTCACTCGCCTCACCGCCCGTGAGGAGACCACGATGCACGACCGGATGCACGACCACCGCAAGCTCGGCCGCGAGCTGGACCTGTTCGACACCGATCCGCTGATGGGCGCGGGCCTGCCGTACTGGCTGCCCGACGGCGCGGCCGTCCGGCACGCCCTGGAGGAGTACGTCCGCGGAGCCGAACGGCGCGCCGGCTACCGGCACGTGTACTCGCCCGTCCTGGGCAAGCGGGAGCTGTACGAGATCTCCGGCCACTGGTCGCACTACAGCGACGACATGTTCCCCCCGATGGACCTCGGCGGCGAACAGGTCGTCCTCCGCCCGAGCCTGTGTCCCCACCACGCCCTGATCTACCGCTCCCGCGCCCACAGCTACCGCGAACTGCCCCTGCGCATGGCGGAGCTGGGCGGCATGTACCGCTCCGAACTCTCCGGCGTGCTCGGCGGACTCACCCGCGTCCGGTCCATCCAGCTGAACGACGCGCACGTCTTCTGCACCCCCGACCAAGCCGCCGACGAGGCACGGGCCGCCCTGGAACTGATCCGCGAGGCCTACGACGCCCTCGGCATCCGCCCCACCCGATACCGGCTCTCCCTCCCGGGCGCGGGCGGGAAGTACGTGGCCGACCCCGCGATGTGGCGCCGGGCCGCCGACCTGCTGATCGAGGTCCTCGACGCGTCCGGCGTGCCCTACGAGGCCGCCGAGGGGGAAGCCGCGTTCTACGGCCCCAAGATCGACGTCCAGGTCACCGACGGCGCGGGCCGTGAGTTCACCCTCTCCACCGTCCAGATCGACTTCCACCAGCCCGAACAGTTCGACCTGCACTACATCGGCCCGGACGGCGCCAAGCACCGGCCGGTGATGGTCCACCGCAGCGTCATCGGCAGCGTGGAGCGGGCCGTCGCCCACCTCATCGAGCTGCACGGCGGCGCCTTCCCCGCCTGGCTGGCCCCGACCCAGCTGATGGTCCTGCCGATCTCCGAGGCGGAGGTCCCGCAGGCCGCCGCGCTCGTACGCCGCTGCGTCGAGCAGGGGCTGCGCGCGGAGCTCGCGGGCCCGGAACACGGCACCCTGGGCGCCCGCGTCCGCGCCGCCCGGCTCGTGCCCTACCAGGCGGTGATCGGCGCACGGGAGGCGGCGGACGACCGGGTCGCCCTGCGCTTGCGGGACGGCCGCCGACTCGACGCGATGTCAGCGGCGGAGGCCCTGGCCCGGATCGGCGCGGTGGTCGCGGCCCGCAGCGGCGAGCTGTGGGCCGCGGAGGTCGGCGCGTAGCGCGTCTCGGGTGCGGCGGGGCCGGGCGGGGCCCAAGTCCCCGTCCGGCGGACCCTGTCCGAGGCCGTCAGCGGCCGCTCGGCCCGCCCCAGCCCCGCTCCAGCAGGGCGAAGATCTCGTCCGCGGCACGCTGCGGGTCGGGGTGGCGGCGGGCGAGGAGGGGGGCGTTCAGGGCGAAGCGGGCCAGGGCGGCGCAGGCGGCGTCGTCCTCAGGGGCGCCTGCATCCTCGGCGATGGCCCGGGCCAGGGCCGTTTCGTGACGCATCCACATCCGGTGGGCGTACTCGCGCAGTGCCGGAGTCTCCTCCACCATGCGGCTGAACTCGGCCATCTGAGGCCCTGCGGGCTGCCCGCCCGGCGGGTGGGGGATCGGGGTGTGCGGGCCCGCCGTCGGAATGTGCGGGCCCGCCGCTGCCCGCAGGTGCTCCCGCAGGGCCTGCGGGACGGAGACGCCGGGTGCGCGCTCGCGCACGGCGGCGACGAGGGCCGCCTCGATGTCCTGGTCCAGGTCGAAGACCAGGGCCTCCTTGCACGGGAAGTGCTTGAACAACGTGGTCACCGACACGTCGGCGGCGTCCGCCACGTCCTTCACGCCGACCTGGTCGTAGCCGCGGTCGAGGAAGAGCTCCAGGGCGGCGTCGGCCAAGGCCTTGCGGGTCTGGGCCTTCTTGCGCTCGCGGCGTCCGGTCGGTGCGTTCACCGGCCCACCATACCCCGCGGACAGCCCCAAGGTTGAGTCAAGCAAAAAGTTAAGTGATTGCACCTTCGTAGTGGGTGTGCTTTCGTGAGAGTGCCGCGTCCGGCACGCATCCCGTGCCCTCCCACCGTCGAAAGGGTCTTTCGTGAACGCCACTTCCGCTCGCATCGCCGTCGTCGGGGCCGGCCCCGGCGGACTGATATGCGCCCGCATCCTGCAACTGCACGGCTGGTCCGTCACCGTCTTCGAGCGCGAGGCGTCCCCTTCCGCGCGCACGCAGGGCGGCACGCTCGACATCCACACCAGCACCGGCCAACAGGCGCTGCGCGAGGCCGGATTGCTCGACCGCTTCCACGCGCTGGCCCGGCCGGAGGGGGAGGTGTGGCGGCGGGTCGACCCCTTGACCGCCGAGGTCCTGGAGGTCGACCGGCCCGCCGACGGCCAGGCGGGCCGGCCGGAGATCGACCGCGGGCAGTTGCGCGGGCTGCTGCTCGACTCCCTCGCGACCGGAACCGTCCGCTGGGGGCGCCCGGTCAGCCGCGTCGTCCCCCACGGCGACGGCACGCACCGGCTGTTGTTCGAGGACGGCACCGGGGAGGACTTCGACCTGGTCGTCGGCGCCGACGGCGCATGGTCGCGCGTCCGTCCGGCGCTGTCCGACGCCGTGCCGCGCTATACGGGCGTCACCTTCGTCGGGACCGGATTCCACGACTCCGACACCCGCCATCCGGCGTTCGCCCGCCTGGTCGGCGACGGCACCATGTCCGCCATGTCCGGCAGCAAGGGGCTGACGGCCCAGCGCAACAGCGGCGGTCACCTCGACGCCGTCGCCATTTTCCGCGCCCCGGAGGACTGGTACGTCACCGCCGGGCTCGACTTCGCCGACACCGCCGCCGTACGCGCCCACCTGCTGGACATGTACGACGGCTGGCACGACAGCCTGCTGTACCTCCTGCGGTCCGGCGACAGCGGATTCGTCAACCGGCCCCTGTACGCCCTGCCCGTACCCCCTGCCTGGGACCACGTGCCCGGCCTGACGCTGGTGGGCGACGCCGCCCACCTGATGCCGCCGCTCGGAGTCGGCGCCAACCTCGCCCTGCTCGACGGCGCCGAACTCGCCCTGGCCCTCGTCGCGCACCCGGAGGCCGACGCCGCGGTACGGGCCTACGAGGAGGTCATGCTGCCGCGCGCGGCGGACCTGGCCGCAGGCACCGCGCAGGGTCTCAACAACATGCTGCCGCCGGAGGGAGCGCCCGCGCCCGTCCCGGGGTCACGGCGTCCTGGTCAGCCGCTGACCTGAGCACGTTCGGTCATCGCGGGCATGCACGGCAAGGACACAGCCGACGGCTATGAGGCGACGGGCGGCTCCTAGCGGTAGAAGGTCCGGCCGCCGGCCCCGGAGGAGACCGACCAGACCTCGGTTATCAGACCGCCGGTGACCCTGAGGGTGTCCGTCCCGCTCCGCGCCACGGTCCGGCCGTCCTGGTCCGCGAAGCTCGCCACGTAGGGGCGGGCGACCAGGCCGGCCGGCGCCCCGTCGACGAACCCGAGGTCCACGACGGCCGTGGCCTCGGCCGCGAAGCGGAGGCCGGGACGGCTCCGGTGCCAGGAGGTGATGATGTCCGCCAGCTGCCGGGGAGTACGGACGTCGTCGAACGCTTCCGTACCGGCCTGGGCATAGCGGAGGGTGAACTCCGGAGCCATGATCTCCTCGGCGAGCCCCACATCGCCGTTCCACATCGCGGTCCACCGGTCGTACGTGCCGACACCGAAGCGCCGCAGGTCGTCGTCATTCATCACGGGGTTCACTTCGTCACTTCCCAGCGGGCCGGTAGTCGAGGACGAGCGCACCGGAGCCGAACGTCGTGGTGCCGCCCAGCTTCCACGTCGACGTCGGGACACCCTCCGGGAAGAGCCGCTTGCCCTTGCCGACGACGACCGGGTGCACCCACAGCTTCAGCTCGTCCACGAGGCCCTCGGTGATGAGCGAGCGGATCAGGGCGCCGCTGCCGTATATGAGGACGTCCCGCTCGTACTTCTCCTTGAGCGCGGTGACCCCCTCGCCCAGATCGCCCTTGATGACCTCGGCGTTCCACTCGGCCGACTCCAAGGTGGCACTGGCGACATGCTTGGGCATGGAGTTGATCCGGTCCGCGAAACCGTCCTCGTCCGTCATGCCCGGCCACGCCTGGGACATACCCTCGTAGGTCTCGCGGCCCAGCAGCAGCGCGTCGGCGGCGAACAGCGCCTGATGCGCGTACCGGCCGTGCTCCTCGTCGAAGTAGGGGGCGGTCCAGGCCGGGCTCTCCATGACGCCGTCCAGCGATAGATAGACCAGCGCGACGATCTTGCTCATTGCAACCCCCGTGGTGTCCGTATCAAGGCAACTCGCGTGCGGGCACGGCGACATGGCAGGAGCCGTGCCGTGAAGGCGCCCTACTGCTGATGAACCTAGGGCACACCACTGACAACGGGCCGGGACGGACGGCCGAGGACCTGCTGAGCAGTCCCCGATCGACGCTTCCGCTGACGGTGACGCTTGAGTCCCGACGCGTCAGGTGAGGGCGGCGAACGCCCGTACGCCAGGCGCACCAGTTCGCGACGGAGGTATGCGAGTCGTTCACGGGCATCAGCCCCGAACGGCTCGCGACCCGCTCCCGCAGGCGGGTCAGTCCTCAGGGGAAGCCGACTGCGCGGCGACGAACGACCCCATACCAGGAGTGGTGACGATCAGGCCCTCCTCGCGAAGCGCCGCGGTGACCTTCCGCACCGTGATGCGTGCGACGCCGAACTCCTGCTCCAGTCGCCCCTCAGAAATCATGTGGCGGGGCGGGTACTCACCGGTGGCGATGCGCCGCCGGATCACGTCGGCGATCTGCGTCCACTTAGGACGCGTCGGGTCGAATTCCATCACGTACGGGACTGTATGTATAGGCACCCAATCGAACATAGAAGCCACTGGCAATTTCTGGGTATAGACAGGCATAGCCCGGTTGCCTAGAGTGGGCGCCCATACAAAGACCCCCGCGACCGTGCGACCGATCCGGGGGCATGTCCACCAGCACTCAGGAGCTGATGACGTGAGGGACTCTATCTCCCGCCTCTTCACATGGATGAGGGCACTGTTCTCATCCGGCCGCCCCACACCACAAACGCCCACAGCCCCCGCCCCGACGCCGCCGGCACCAAGAAACCCGCACCCCCTCGACGGCTCACTCACCGGTGGCGACACCGCCGCCCTTTGGGTCACTCCACACGGCATCGACATCAGGCCCCGACATGCCGCCCGCCCCCAAGTGGCAGGCCAGACCAGGAAGGTTGGCGAGGTCGAAGCATTCGACATCGCACCCGGGACCATGGTGGTCGACACCGTCACCGGCGGCATGGGCAGAGTCCGAACCGTCGCCGCCAACGGAATGATCAGCGTCGAGCATCCCAACGGCCACACCTGGAAGACCTGCGCCGTCCGGGCCGCCAGCTCCGTCGAACGACTGAACCTCCTCGCCGCGGATGCGGCCCAGGCCAGTCGGCCCCACCGGCAGGCGGACTCCCCCACCCCCTGAACGCAGCCGTGGGTGGGGGCCGGCGACGACGCCCACCCACGGGCGCAGCCCCTGACCGTGCCCGCGCGCCCCTTGGTGAGAGTGCCGCTGCCCTGAACGCGCGCAGTCAGCGCGATGGATCAGCCACCGCAGGCGCACCCGGAAGCGGCCTTCGCCCCGGCCGGCGCGTGATCGACGGCAGTCTCGCTGCTGGTGCAGCAGGTGTCGCCGCCCTGGACAGGGCTCTTGCCGAGGGTGTCGGCGTCGGCCTTGACGACGTAGACCTCCCAGGGCTCGCGGCCGGGGCCGTGGACCCAGACCTTGTCCTGGAGGGCGTAGCAGCAGGAAGTGTCGTTCTCCTCGAAGGTGGCCAGGCCCGCCTCCTTGAGGCGCTCCGCGGCGGCGACGACCTGCTCGGCGTCGGCGACCTCGACGCCGAGGTGGTCCAGGCGGGTGTTCTGGCCGGGCTCGCCTTCGATGAGGACGAGCTTGAGCGGGGGCTCGGCGATGGCGAAGTTCGCGTATCCGGGCCTGCGCTTGGCCGGTTCGACGCCGAAGAGCTTGGAGTAGAAGGCCACCGATCCTTCGAGGTCGGCGACGTTGAGTGCGAGCTGAACGCGGGACATGACGGTTCCCCGATCGACTTGTATCGAACTCTTTCAATGCAAGGTTGCGCCTTGGATCGAAGAACGTCAACATAGAGGTATGTCGAATCAAGAATTCGTGGTGCTCGGGCAGGACGGCCCCGACGGCTGCTGTCCCGGGCTGCTGACCGCGCCGCTGGCCGAGGACCAGGCGGTGGAGCTGGCGAGGGTCTTCAAGGCCCTGGGCGATCCGGTCCGGCTCCGGCTGCTGTCGATGATCGCCTCCCGGGCGGGCGGCGAGGTGTGCGTCTGCGACCTCACCCCGGCCTTCGATCTGTCGCAGCCGACGATCTCCCACCACCTCAAGCTGCTGCGCGAGGCCGGTCTGATCGCGTCCGAGCGGCGGGGGACGTGGGTGTACTACCGGCTGCTGCCGGAGATGACGGACAAGCTCGCCGGGATCCTCACCCGTCCCGCCGGGCAGCCCCTTCCCGAACCCGCGGAGTCTCCCTCGTGACCCGCCGGGCCACCGCCCCGGTGGCGGCCGGGCTGTCCTTCCTCGACCGGTACCTCGCCGTGTGGATCCTGCTGGCGATGGGCGCCGGCCTGGGCCTGGGCCGTCTCGTTCCCGGGCTGGGGGACGCACTGGCGAAGGTGACCGTCACCGGCGTCTCGCTGCCGATCGCCCTCGGTCTGCTGGTGATGATGTATCCGGTGCTGGCCAAGGTCCGCTACGACCGGCTCGACACCGTCACCCGCGACCGCCGTCTCCTCGTGCCGTCCCTGGTGCTGAACTGGGTCCTCGGACCGGCGGTCATGTTCGCCCTCGCCTGGGCCTTCCTGCCGGACCTGCCGGAATACCGCACGGGCCTGATCATCGTCGGGCTGGCCCGCTGCATCGCCATGGTCATCATCTGGAACGACCTGGCCTGCGGCGACCGCGAAGCCGCCGCCGTCCTGGTGGCCCTGAACTCGGTCTTCCAGGTCATCGCGTTCTCCGCGCTCGGCTGGTTCTACCTCGACGTGCTGCCCGGCCTGCTCGGCCTGGAGACCACCGGCCTGGACGTGTCCGTGTGGGAGATCGCCCGCTCCGTCCTGATCTTCCTCGGCATCCCGCTCGCGGCCGGGTTCCTCACCCGCAGCCTGGGCGAGAAGGCCAAGGGCCGCACCTGGTACGAGTCGAAGCTGATCCCCCGCATCGGCCCGTTCGCCCTCTACGGGCTGCTCTTCACCATCGTCGTGCTCTTCGCGCTCCAAGGCGACGCCATCACCTCCAAGCCACTGGACGTCGTACGGATCGCGCTGCCGCTGCTGGTCTACTTCGCCGTCATGTGGACCGGGTCCATGGCCCTCGGCCGCGCGGTCGGCCTCGGCTACGCGCGGGCGACGACACTGGCGTTCACCGCGGCGGGCAACAACTTCGAGCTCGCCATCGCGGTCGCCATCGCCACCTTCGGCGCCTCCTCCGGCCAAGCCCTCGCGGGGGTCGTCGGCCCCCTCATCGAGGTCCCCGTCCTCATCGGCCTGGTCCACGTCGCCCTGGCCGCCCGCCGCCGCTTCCCCCACCCCACCGTCGGCCGGTCGGCCGCCGCACCGGAAGGTTCCGCCCGTGTCTGAGACCAAGCCTTCGGTCCTGTTCGTCTGCGTCCACAACGCCGGACGCTCCCAGATGGCCGCCGCCTTCCTCTCCCACCTCGGCGGCCGGCGCGTCGAGGTCCGCTCGGCCGGCTCCGCCCCCGCCGACACCGTCAACCCCGCCGTGGTCCAGGCCATGGACGAGGTCGGCATCGACCTCTCCGCCCGGACGCCCAAGCTGCTGACCACCGAAGCCGTCCAGGCATCCGACGTCGTCATCACCATGGGCTGCGGCGACGCCTGCCCCGTCTTCCCCGGCAAGCGGTACCTCGACTGGAAGCTCGACGACCCCGCCGGCCAGGGCGTCGAGGCGGTACGCCCGATCCGCGACGAGATCGAGGGGCGGGTCCGGCGTCTGATCGCCGAGCTGCTTCCCGCGCAGGGCTGAGGGCCGGCCCCCGACACCATCGTTCGGGCGACCCGACCGGTTCGCAGCCCGGTTTTCCCTCCTCGGGGAAGAAAACTCGTACCGCGACCGACCGACAGCGGCACGAGCGAAGGAAACCGAACATGTTCACGAACACCAGGGCGTTCAGCAGCTTCGCGGTGGACGACATGCAGAAGGCCAAGGGCTTCTACGGGCAGACGCTCGGGCTGCGGCTCACCGAGCACGCGGAGTACGGGCTGCTGACGCTGCACATCGAGGGCGGGGCGGAGGTGCTCGTCTACCCCAAGGCCGACCACGTACCGGCGTCCTTCACCGTGCTCAATTTCCCGGTGAAGGACATCGACAAGGCCGTGGACGAGCTCGTCCAGCGTGGGATCACCTTCGAGCGGTATCCCGAATTCACCCAGGACGAGAAGGGCATCATGCGCCAGGAGGGCCCGTACATCGCGTGGTTCACCGACCCGGCGGGGAACACCCTGTCCGTGCTCCAGGAGCGATGACCCCACCCCCCGACGCGCCGTCCGACGTCGGGACCCTTGCTTCGAGCGCGCTCCAGGGCCTTTGCTACGGCCATGGAGTACACGCAGCTCGGACGCACGGGACTCAAGGTCAGCCGGATCGTTCTCGGGACGATGAACTTCGGGCCTCAGACGGACGAGGCCGACAGTCACACCATCATGGACGTCGCCCTCGACGCGGGCGTCAACTTCTTCGACACCGCCAACGTCTACGGCTGGGGCGACAACAAGGGCCGTACCGAGGAGATCATCGGCACCTGGTTCGCCAAGGGCGGCGACCGGCGCGACAAGGTCGTCCTCGCCACCAAGGTCTTCGGCAACATGGGCAGCGACGGCGCCGACTGGCCCAACCAGGACCGGCTGTCCGCCCTCAACATCCGCCGCGCCGTCGACGCCAGCCTCCGGCGGCTCCAGACCGATCACATCGACCTCTACCAGTTCCACCACGTCGACCGGACGACGCCGTGGGACGAGATCTGGCAGGCCGTCGACGTCCTCGTCCAGCAGGGCAAGATCCTCTACGCGGGCTCGTCCAACCACGCCGGCTGGCACATCGCGCAGGCGAACGAGGCGGCGCGCCGCCGCGGCTCGTACGGGCTCGTCAGCGAGCAGTGCCTGTACAACCTCGCCGAGCGGCGCGCCGAGATGGAGGTCATCCCGGCGGCCGAAGCGTACGGGCTCGGGGTCATCCCCTGGTCGCCGTTGCAGGGCGGGCTGCTCAGCGGGGCGATCCGCAAGGAGCGGGCAGGTGGGGCCGGGCGGTCGGTGGAGTCGCTCGCGAACACGAAGGTCCGCGAGCAGGTCCAGGCGTACGAGGACCTGCTCGACAAGCACGGTCTCGCGCCCGGCGAGGTCGCGCTGGCCTGGCTGCTGACCCGGCCCGGCGTGACGGGGCCGATCGTCGGCCCCCGGACCGCCGACCAGCTCGGGTCCGCGCTCCGCGCCGTCGAGCTGAAGCTGTCCGACGAGGTGCTGGCCGGGCTCGAAGGCATCTTCCCCGGGCCGGGGCCGTCGCCGGAGGCGTTCGCCTGGTAGGCGCGGCACGGAATCGGGAACCCCACCCCGCGGGGCCCGGCCCGGGCCCCGCGGCGTTCAGCGCGTCACTTCACCGCCGCGACGACAGCGATGACGACGAGCATGACGGCGAGCACACCGGACATGATCCGGTTTCTGGTCTTGGGGTCCACCCTTCGAGCGTAACCGGCCCCGGGAAGTGCCCACGCAACCGGTTCAGTGCCCCAGCCCCCAGGACCGGAGCACCTCGTACCGCGGACGCTCCCCGGGGACGCCGGAGACCGGCGGGTGGCTGCGCACGAGCGCCAGCCGGTCCACCGTCCACGCCGTGCCCGTGAAGTCCGCGAGGGCCGCCGCGTACGGCTTGAGGTCCACCCGGCCCGCCGCCCTGGCGAGGGTGAGGTGGGCGTGGAAGGAATGCGTACCGTCCACGTCCACCCCGGCCCTGCGGGCCCCGGCCGCCGTCGAACGGGCGAGGTCGCGCAGCGTCGTACGGTCGCCGTCGGCGCCCACCCACAGGATGCGGTCGCCGAAGCGGCCGCCGCCCGCGAGCCGCAGTTCGTGCGGCGGGTGGCGGCGCGCGGCGCGCTCCAGCCGTTCGGACAGCTCGGGGAGCAGGCCCTCGTCGACCTCGCCGAGGAAGGCGAGCGTGAAGTGCCACCCCGCGAGCTCGGTCCAGCGGAGCCGGTCCGCGCCCGGCAGGGGGCGCAGGGTGTCGACCACGGCGGTGAGTTCGGCGAGGGCGGATTCCGGCGGAATGATCGCGGCGAACAGTCGCATATGGCTAGTCTCACCCGGATGGAGACCAGCGGGTTGGAGATCAGGAAGGGCGGGGAGGACGACGTCCCCGCGATACTCGCCATGCTCGACGGCGCCGTCGAGTGGCTCGTCGCGCACGGGCGCACGGGACAGTGGGGCACCGAGCCGTGGTCGGCCCGGCCCAAGGCCGTCGAGCGGGTCGGGGAGATCGTCCGCTCGGGCACCCCGTGGCTCGCGGTGATCGACGGCGTCGTGGCGGGCGCGGTCACGCTGACGCCGGACCCCGCGCCGTACGTCGCGCGGGCCGACGAACCCGAGGTGTACGTCCATCTGCTGGTCACCGACCGCCGCTTCGCGGGCCGGGGCGTGGGCGCTGCCCTGCTGGCCCACGCGGTCGAGGAGACCCGGCGGCAGGGCATCACCCTGCTGCGGGTCGACTGCTACGCGGGCAGCGAGGGGCGGCTGGTGGACTACTACCGCCGTAACGGCTTCACGCCCACGGAAACGTTCCTGGCAGGCCCGGAGGGCGACTGGCCCGGCCAGGTACTGGCCCAGCGGGTGTGACACCCGCCGGTAGGGACCGGGTGGGCACGAAGCCGGGGGGCCGGCGCCCTCGGGTCATGGCACCCGGGCGGTACGACCCGCCTGCTCGGCCGTGTCCGGCGGATCTTGCCCGGCTGCCGCCCGGCCGCCGCCTACGGCGGTAGCGCCCTTCGGGCGCGTCCTCGAACGCCGGACGGGCTTGATCGGCTGATGCCGGACACGGCCCGGGCGCGGCGCGCCACCCCGGCGGACGACAGCGGAGGGTGACGGGGTCGCAGGGGGCGTCCCGGAATGCTGCCGGATATTTGTGGGCGGAAGTGCCGGGCACCGATGCGCTCGGGGCTCCCCGCCCGTAAATATCCGATTCCGGGACGTTCCCGGAGGCCCCGGCGCCCGGCCCGGACCCACCGGCCCGCACCGAGGACCGCACCGGCCGCCGTCACACCGTCGCCGCCAGCTCTTCCTTCCTCGGCACCGGCTCACGCGGCACGAACGCCACATGCCGACGCCCCCGCCGCAGATCTATCCGAAGGCGCAGCCCACCCGCCCGGGCCAGCGTGAAGCCGATCGCGGACGCCGCGAGCACCGACACCACACCACCGGCGAGGAAGCCGACTCTCGCGCCGTAGACGTCGGTGACCCAGCCGACCAGCGGCGCGCCCAGCGGCGTGCCGCCCATGAAGACCATCATGAACAGGCTCATGACCCGGCCCCGCATCGCCTGGTCCGTCGCCAGCTGCACACTCGAGTTGGCGGTCACATTGATCGTCAGGCCGAACATGCCGATCGGCACCAGCAGCGCCGCGAACACCCAGAACGTCGGTGCCAGCGCCGCCGTGATCTCCAGCAGGCCGAACAGCGCGGCCGCGCCGACCAGCAGCCGCAGCCGGGACGTGCCCCGGCGGGCGGCGAGCAGGGCACCGATCAGGGAGCCGGCCGCCATCAGGGTGTTGAGCAGGCCGTACGTACCGGCGCCCGCGTGGAAGACGTCGTTGACGAACGCCGTCAGCCAGATGGGGAAGTTGAAGCCGAACGTGCCGATGAAGCCGACCAGCACGATCGGCCAGATCAGATCGGGCCGCCCGGCCACGTAGCGCAGGCCCTCACGCAACTGGCCCTTGCCGCGCGGCGCTTGCTCGACCTCGTGGAGCTCACTCGTGCGCATCATCAGCAGCCCGGCGAGGGGAGCCGCGTAGGAGAGGCCGTTGAGCAGGAACGCCCAGCCGCTGCCCACGGCCGTGATCAGCACACCCGCGATGGCGGGGCCGACGAGCCGGGCCGACTGGAAGTTGGCGGAGTTGAGGCTGACGGCGTTGCGCAGATCGGCCGGGCCGACCATCTCGACGACGAATGCCTGGCGGACGGGGTTGTCCACGACCGTGACGAGGCCGAGCGCGAAGGCGGTGAGGTAGACGTGCCAGACCTGGACGTGTCCGGACAGGGTGAGGACGGCGAGGGCCAGACCGGTGAGGCCCATGGCGAGCTGGGTGATCAGGAGCAGCCGTCGCTTGGGGTAGCGGTCGGCGATGACACCCCCGTACAGCCCGAAGAGCAGCATGGGCAGGAACTGCAGCGCCGTCGTGATGCCGACGGCGGCGGAGGAGCCGGTCAGGCTGAGGACCAGCCAGTCCTGGGCGATGCGCTGCATCCAGGTGCCGGTGTTGGACACCACCTGTCCGGTGGCGAAGAGCCGGTAGTTACGGACCTTCAGTGAGCTGAAGGTCCCTCCCTTGGGCTTCAGGGAGGTGGTGCGTGCGTCGTCGTGGGTGTTCGGTGCGGGTGCGGAGTCTGCTCCGGGTCCCGAACTCAAAGTGCGTTCGCCTCCTTCTGGGCGGGCCTCAGGCCGTCCTTATGGCACCCACGGGCGACTGCGTCGTGCGCGTACGCCTACAGGTGCGCGAGTTTCTCCAGTACGGGCGCGGCGGCGCGGAGCGTCGCCCACTCGTCCTCGTCGAGCTGTCCGACCAGCTCGGCGAGCCAGACATTGCGCTTGCGCCGGCTCTCCTCGAGCATGGCCTCGGCCCGCTCGGTCTGAGTGACCACCTTCTGGCGGCGGTCCTCGGGGTGCGGGTCCAGCCGGACGAGGCCCTTGGCCTCCAGCAACGCGACGATGCGAGTCATCGACGGCGGCTGCACGTGCTCCTTGCGGGCCAGCTCACCGGGGGTGGCGGAGCCGCAGCGGGCGAGGGTGCCGAGCACCGACATCTCGGTGGGGCTGAGCGACTCGTCGACCCGCTGGTGCTTGAGCCGCCGTGACAGACGCATCACGCCGGACCGCAGGGAGTTCACGGCGGCTGTGTTGTCCGGGGTTTCCAGCATGTTAGTTAGCTTATCTTATTACCCGCGCTAAATAAAGTGGACGGGTGGGACGCCTGCGCCACCGCTGCCGCTATGCCCGTTGCCTGACAAAAGTCATGCTCAGCCGCTGATCCTCGGCCCTGACGCCCGCCCCGCCCCGACCGCGAGGCTGTACCTACCGAGCAGGGATACGGGGCGCGGAAGCGACACGGGAGGGGCCCGATCATGAGCAGCACCACCATCACCGACACACCGGCGGCGAAGACCGCCGGCACCGACGGGCGCGGGCGGGCGCTGCTGCGGAGCCTGTCGCCGCTGATCGTGGACGCCCTCGTCCCGATGGCCCTGTACTACGTGCTCAAGGGCTTCGGCATGGGCACCGTGGCCGCGCTGGCCTGGAGCAGCGTGGTGCCCGCCCTCCGTACCGTCTGGAGCCTGGTCAAGGACCGCCGGCTCAACGCCCTCGCCGCGCTGATCCTCGTGGTCAATCTCGCGGGGCTGGCCTTCAGCACGGTGTCGGGGGACGCCCGGCTGATGCTGGCCAAGGACAGCGGGGTGAGCAGCGTGATCGGCATCGTGGTGCTGGTCTCCGCCTACGCCGGGCGGCCGCTGATGTCGACGGGCCTCAAGCCGTGGGTGACCAAGGGGCACCCGGCGCGGGTCGCCGCCTGGGAGCGGCTGTCCGCCTCTTCCGAGCCGTTCCGCCGCGCGGAGCTCACGTTCTCCGCCGTCTGGGGCGGGGCGCTGCTGGCCGAGTGCGTAGCCCGGGTCGTCGGGGCGTACGTCCTGCCGGTCGACACGATGGTGTGGCTGGGCAACGTGATCCTGGGGTTCGCGATCGTCTTCGCGATGCTGGTGGCGGGCGGCCTGGCCGCCGACCCGATGGAGAAGATGGTCGACGCGGACGTCAAGGACCACGACGCCCGGAACGACGGAGCCGCCCACGCCGGGAAGGCGTGAGCGGCTCGTCGGAGAAGCCCGGGCGGTGCTACTTCACACCCAGCGCCTGCTCGATCGGGTCGAGCAGGAAGTAGACGAGGAAGCACAGCCCGACCACGTTGAGCAGCCAGGGGATCTCCCGGCCCCGCTTGTCGGCGACGCGCAGCAGGATGAAGGCGAGCACGCCGATGCCGATGCCGTTGGTGATGCTGTACGTGAACGGCATCGAGATGATCGTCAGGAACGCCGGGATCGCGATCGTGAAGTCGCTCCAGTCGATCTCCTTGACGTTGGCCGCCATGATCAGGAAGCCGACGACGAGCAGCGCGGGGGTGGCCGCCTGAGAGGGGACGATCTTCGCGAGCGGGGTGAAGACGAGGGCCAGCAGGAAGAGCCCGCCGGTCATCAGGTTCGCGAGGCCCGTACGGGCGCCCTCGCCGACACCGGCCGTGGACTCCACGAAGCAGGTGTTCGCGGAGGCCGAGCCGACGCCGCCCGCCGCGACGGCCACGCCGTCGACCATCAGGATCCGGCCCATGTTGGGCAGCTGGCCCTTGTCGTCCGTCAGCCCGGCCTCCTCGCCGACGCCGATGATCGTGCCCATCGCGTCGAAGAAGCCGGAGAGCAGCACGGTGAAGACGAAGAGGCAGCCGGTCAGCAGGCCGACCTCGTGGAAGCCGCCGAAGAGGCTGATGTCGCCGACGAGGCCGAAGTCGGGCGAGCCGACGACGCTGTCCGGCACCTGCGGGACGCTGAGGCCCCAGTTCGCGTCCGGGATGTCGGCGAGCGAGTTGATGATGATCGCGACGAAGGTCATCGCGACGATGCCGATGAGGATCGCGCCGCGCGTCTTGCGTACGAGCAGGATGAAGGTGAGCGCGAGGCCGATCACGAAGACCAGCACCGGCCAGCCCTGGAGCTGACCGCCCTGACCGAGGCCGAGCGGGACCGTGGTGTGCGCGGCGTCGGGGTTGCGGGTGACGAAGCCGGAGTCGACCAGGCCGATCAGCGAGATGAACATGCCGATGCCGATCGCGATCGCGCGGCGCAGCCCGCTGGGGATCGCGTCCATCACGCGCTGCCGCAGACCGGAGGCGACCAGCAGCATCAGCACCAGACCGGCGAGCACGACCATGCCCATGGCGTCCGGCCAGCTCATCTTGGGGGCGAGCTGGAGCGAGACGACGGCGTTGATGCCGAGGCCCGCCGCACAGGCGATCGGCACATTGCCGATGACGCCCATGAGGACGGTGCTGAGTCCCGCCATCAGGGCGGTGGCCGTGACCAGCTGGGCGTTGTCCAGCTGGTGACCGAACTTGTCCTGGCCCGCGCCGAGGATGATCGGGTTCAGCACGATGATGTAGGCCATCGCAAAGAAGGTGGCCAGACCGCCGCGCATCTCGCGGGAGACGGACGAGCCCCGCTCGGAGATCCGGAAGAACCGGTCGAGGGCGTTGCCGGGGGGCGGCGTGGGGGACGGCTGCTGGGCGTCGACCGGGGAGGTGGCCGAGGAGGGCATGCGGGACCTCAGTCGTACGGGCCTGTGGGAGGCGAGCGGGGGATGCGGGGGCGATGCAAGGGATGGCTGTCCGCGAGGGCCGTGCGGGTGATCGACGGTGATCGACAGGCCCGGGACGCAGACGAACGGATCATGAACGGCGGATCATATTTGGATGATCAGACGAAACATCGCAGTCAGATCCGGTCGGTTTCAGTATGAATAAACAAGAGGTGAATTGCTATCTCCGCGCGTAGACCCTTATGGGACAAGGGCCCCGACCGGGAAGGCCGGCCCTGGAGGCGCACGGACTAGGCTTACGGCCATGACGAAGTGGACACCCAGACACGAGGCACCGGAGCCCCTGGAAGGCCCCGTCGTCGCCACCATCACCGGCGGCACGATCCTCTGGTTCGTCCTCTTCCTCGTGCAGCTCCCCTTCTACGGCTGGTTCGAGGACCACGGCCACCTGTGGTGGGTGTGGACCCCCCTGGCCGGGGCCGGGCTCGGTCTGATCGGTATCTGGTACGTCCGTGGACGCGAAGCGGCCATCCGACGTCACGCGGCGAACGCGAGCGAGCGCGAAAGCGCCACTTCGGAAGGTGAACCGGGCTGACCGCCCGTACCGTCGGAGGCATGAGCGATCCGGCGCAGACCGCAGTCGAGGAGCCCGTACCGCCGGCCGCGCACTCCGGCCTCACCGCCCGCGAGGTCGCCGAGCGCGTGGACCGCGGCGACGTCAACGACGTACCCGTACGGTCCTCACGCTCCACGGCGGAAATCGTCCGGGCCAACGTCTTCACCCGCTTCAACGCCATCATCGGCGTGCTCTTCCTCATCATCCTGGTCGTCGGCCCCATCCAGGACGGCCTCTTCGGCTTCGTCATCGTCGCCAACACGGCGATCGGCATCATCCAGGAACTGCGCGCCAAGAAGACCCTCGACTCCCTCGCCGTCATCGGCGAGGCCAAGCCGACCGTGCGCCGCGACGGCGTCCCCACCGCCATCGCCACCGGCGGGATCGTCCTCGACGACGTCATCGAACTCGGCCCCGGCGACAAGTGCGTCGTCGACGGCGAGGTCCTGGAGGTCGACGGGCTGGAGATCGACGAGTCGCTGCTCACCGGCGAGGCCGACCCCGTCCTCAAACAGCCCGGCGACCCCGTCATGTCCGGCTCCTTCGTCGTCGCCGGCGGCGGCGCCTTCCGCGCGACCAAGGTGGGCCGCGAGGCCTACGCCGCCCAGCTCGCCGAGGAGGCGTCCCGCTTCACCCTCGTCCACTCCGAGCTGCGCAGCGGCATCAGCCAGATCCTCAAGTACGTGACCTGGATGATGGTCCCGACCGCCATCGGCCTGATCATCAGCCAGCTCGTCGTCGAGAAGGACGACTGGAAGGAAGCGGTCCGGCGGATGGTCGCCGGCATCGTCCCGATGGTGCCCGAAGGGCTGGTGCTGCTCACCTCCGTGGCCTTCGCCATCGGCGTCATCCGGCTCGGCCGCAAGCAGTGCCTCGTGCAGGAACTGCCCGCGATCGAGGGCCTGGCCCGGGTCGACGTGGTCTGCCTCGACAAGACCGGCACCCTCACCGAGGGCGGCATGGACGTCACGGCACTACGCCTCCTGGACGGTTCCGACGAGCCTTACGTACGCCAGGTGCTCGGCGCCCTCGGCGAGTCCGACCCCCGGCCCAACGCCAGCCTCCAGGCCATCATCGACGCCTACCCCGACAGCGCCGACTGGCGCTGCACGGAATCGCTGCCCTTCTCGTCGGCCCGCAAATACAGCGGCGCCGCCCTCAACGGTCCCGACGCGGAGAGCAGTCGCTGGCTGCTGGGCGCCCCCGACGTGCTGCTGACCGAGGGCGACGCGGCACTCGCCGAAGTCGAGGACCTCAACGCCCAAGGCCTGCGCGTGCTGCTCCTCGCCCGCGCCGACCGCGAGCTGGACGACCCGCGCGTCACGGACGGCGTCCGCCCCACGGCCCTCGTCGTCCTGGAACAGCGGCTGCGGCCCGACGCCGGCGACACCCTGCGCTACTTCGCCGAACAGAACGTCTCCGCGAAGGTCATCTCCGGTGACAACGCCGTCTCCGTCGGCGCGGTCGCCGGGAAACTCGGCCTGCCCGGCGCCGACGCCCCCGTCGACTCCCGCCGGCTGCCCGCCGAGCGGGACGCGATGGCCGAGGCCCTCGACCGCGGCGCGGTCTTCGGGCGGGTCACCCCGCAGCAGAAGCGGGACATGGTCGGCGCGCTCCAGTCCCGCGGCCACACCGTCGCGATGACGGGCGACGGCGTCAACGACGTCCTGGCCCTGAAGGACGCCGACATCGGCGTCTCCATGGGCTCCGGCTCCGAGGCCACCCGGGCCGTCGCCCAGATCGTGCTCCTCGACAACAGCTTCGCGACGCTGCCGTCGGTGGTCGCGGAGGGCCGCCGCGTCATCGGCAACATCACGCGCGTCGCCACGCTGTTCCTGACGAAGACCGTCTACTCCGTCCTGCTCGCCGTCCTCGTCGTCTGCTCACGGGTGCCGTACCCGTTCCTGCCCCGCCATCTGACGCTGCTGTCGACCCTGACCATCGGCGTCCCGGCCTTCTTCCTCGCCCTGGCCCCCAACAAGGAGCGCGCCCGGCCGCACTTCGTGCGCCGCGTCATGCGGTACGCCGTCCCCGCCGGGATCATCGCGGGCCTCGCCACGTTCGCCGCGTATCTGCTGGCCCGGCAGCACTACAGCGGGACGGGCGCCCTGGACGCGGAGACGAGCGCGGCGACGCTGACCCTGTTCCTGATCTCCATGTGGGTGCTCGCGATCATCGCCCGCCCCTACACGTGGTGGCGGATCGCCCTCGTGCTGGCCATGGCACTGGGCTTCGTGATCGTGCTGGTCACCCCCTGGCTCCAGCACTTCTTCGCCCTGAAACTGGTCGGCACGACGATGCCGTGGGCCGCCGTCGGCATCGCGGTGGTGGCCTCGGTGTCGCTGGAGCTGGTGTGGCGCTGGGTGGGCCGCCGCTTTCCCGCGTGACGGCTGGGTCAGGCGTTGGCCTTCTCGTCCTCGAGCGTCTCGCGGATCTGCTCGCGCAGGGCCGGGCTGTCCTGGTGTTGGTGGACGGAGACGGCATGCTCGGCGGCGGCGCGGATGACTTCGTCCTCTTCACCGGTGATGGTGAGGGAGCAGTCCGTTTCGCTGGGGAACCTGCGGCAGTCGGCGACTTTCCTGGTCATGACGGCCTCCTCGGTTCCAGGATAAATCGACCGGGTCCCTCGCCGGCCGCGCCTGCGGCGCGGCTTTTCCCCACCCGCCCACCCGATCACCCGCCCACCCGATCACCCGGAACGGCGATGACGTCCGCTCGGGCGGGCAACGTCGTGGATGCCGGGCAATCGGGCGGGTGGGTGGGCGCAAAGCCGCGCCGCGGGCGCGGACCGGACGCGTCAGCGGCCCGCCCGGCGAGGGGCTAGTCGAACCAGCGGGCTCGCGCCAGCTCACCCGTGCGGGAGGGGTCCTCCAGGAGCGCCGCCGCCTCGAAGCGGCGGGACCAGTGGCCCGCCGCCCAGGCGAGGCCCGCCGCCACGCCCTCCAGCGTCGTCGCGTGCAGCACGCCGTCCGGCCCGTAGCGCCAGTCCAGCTCGATGCCGCCGACGACGAGCTCGCCGTGTTCGACGTACGAGGACGGTGCTCCCGGCAGCAGCACCCGCACACCGTCCGGGACCTGCCGCACCTCGCCGTCGCCGGCGGGCACGACCACCGGGAAGACCTCGCTGACCCGGCGGACCTGCAACAACTCCGCCAGCTCCGCCGCCCGCTCCGGCCGTACGGGCAGCACCGGGTGGCCTTCGGCCAGCGGCATCAGGTCCGGTGCGTCGGCGACGAGCGCCTCCGCCGCGTCCACGACCGTCACCTCGCCGTCGACGACGGCACGCAGCTCGTCCGGGAGGGTGACCTGTTCGGGGTCGAGGTCGGCCAGGGCCCCGTACAGGGCGTGCAGTTGCGCCTCGCCCACCGGCAGGCGGTCGTCGGCCAGCCGCGCGAGCAGCTCCGCCGCGCCGCCCGGCTCGTCCAGCAGGGCGGCCACGGACGTCCGTACGCCCAGCGCCCGCAGCACCTGCTCGTCCGCGAGCCCGGCCGCGTCGGCCGCCTCGTACAGGCCCGCCAGCAGCGGGTCCCCGCCCGCGGCGCGCAGCCCGGCGGGGCGGCGGCCGCCCAGCACGGGGTGGCCGCGCAGCCACCAGGCGGCGTACGGGCGCACCGATTCCGTCGTGCCGTCCGGCAGCAGGATCCGTACGGGCGCGGTCAGCGCGTCGCGCAGCGGCGGCCGGGACAGCAGGGCGAGCGCCTGCGGCCAGGCGTCGTCGTCGACCAGGTCCAGGTCCCGCACGGCCACGATCTCGGTCGCGACCGGCGGCACGGGGGTGTCGGGCAGCTGGTCCAGCACGTCCTCGCACCACACGTCGACGGCGTCGAGCAGGCCGACGTCGTCCGGCTCGGCGTAGTCGCCCTCGCGCGGCTCGAGCTCCTCGGGGTCGAGGACGACGTCCGTGGCGCGGACGAGGGCGAAGTCGGCGAGCACACCGCACGCGGTCAGGGGCTGCTCGCCCCAGTGGTCGGCGAGCGCGGCGTCGCAGGCGGCGAGTTCGCCGGGGCGGATGACGCGCTCGAAGGGGCTGCCGGGCAGGACGAGTTCACCGGCGGGGGCGAGCTCGCCGTCCTCGTCGGGCAGCGCGAGCGCACCGAGCCAGGGCTCGTCACCGGGCACCAGACCGGCGTCCCGGACGAGCGTGAGGACGGTCTCGGCCAGGGCGTCGGCGTCGAGGGCGTCCTCGTCCCAGACGTCGTCGGCGTCGAGGGAGTTCGCGACGGCGGCCCGCACCTGGGGGGTCGTCAGGATGGCGCGGGGCGAGGCGGGGGTGGCCCCGAGCTTCTCCAGCAGGGGGTGGGCGGCGTCGGGGTGGGCGACCTTCAGCCCGAGGCGGGAGAGCCGCTCGGTCTGCTCGGGGTCCGTGCCGTCCGGCGGCGGCAGCAGCACCTGCCGGGGGCCGATGGCCGTGCGCCCGTCCGCGAGCGGCACGGGCAGCCCGCTCAGCCGGTCCGGGTCGACGCCGGCGAGGCTGTCGTAGAGGCGGTGCCACCACGCGGCGTCCCGCTCGACGCCCGCCAGGCGGTCGATGGTCTCGCCCAGCGACACTCGGGCGACGCCGAGCGCGCGCAGCTCCTGGCGGCGCTCCAGCCCGGCGGGCAGCAGGCTCGGGAACAGCTCCCCCAGCACGGCGACGGTCTCCGCGCCCGCGCCCTCCACGATCTCGGCCTCGACGGGCCGCAGCGCGTACGCCTCGCCGCCGGGCGCGGCCGCGAAGGCGTCGTCCCAGGTGTCGGCGGGGGTGCGCTCGGTGGCCGGGGCGGGGCGCGGTGTCTGGGTCGAGGCGTCCGGGCCCTCGGTCCAGGGGATGCCCTCCACACCGCCGCCGGGCGGCGTGGGCTCCTGGCCGTCGGCCCCCGCGAAGGCCGCGCCGGGGAGGAAGGGGATCCGGGGCAGCCGGTCGAGGACCAGACGGCGGAGCTCCGCGTCCAGGGCGCCCTGCGCCAGCGGGGCCGGGACCAGGTCGAGGGTGCCGGTGCCGACGGGGTGCCAGTCGCGCAGCAGCGCGGTGTACGCCTCGGCCGCGCGCCCGACGAGGAAGTCCGTGAGGGGGCCGGGTGCCGCGTGCCGGCGGGTGGGTTCGAGCGGGAAGGTGGCGATGAGCAGGGCCGGCAGGCCCAGGGGCTCGTCGGTGGGGGTCGGGGCGTGCACGACCGGCGCGGTCCGGGGCCGCTCGGGCGCGCCGTCGGTGCCCACCGGCACCGCCCACGTCACCGCCCACGCCGGGCGCAGCCGCTCCTCCACGGGCCGGTCGGCGAGCAGCGCGGCGTCCAGCCGGCCGCCCGCGCGCTCGACGCGCCAGCGGGTGGCCGTCCGGCGCGCGGAGTCGTCGACGAGGACGTACGGGCCTTCCTGGCGGCGCGTCATGGTCCGTACGGTGCCGTCCGCCGTCTCGACGACGACCTCCGTCAGCCCCGGCAGGGTCAGCAGCAACGCGTCGTCGATCCCGGCCAGCAGACGGGCGGTCAGGTCCTCGGCCGCGCCGTCGCGCAGCGGCAGCACGACGACGGTGTCGTAGCCGTCGGGTGCGCTGCCCTCGGCGGGCAGCGGGAGCCGCAGCAGCGGCACGTGGCCCTCGCGGCGGCGGATCTCCTCGCCGAGGGCGGGGGCGTCTGCCGCCGCCCCCTCCGCGAGCGCCCGCGCCTCGGCGAGCGACCACCGGACGCCGCCGGTACGGGCGATGACGGCGGGTTCGTCGCTCACGGCCAGCACGGCCGAGAAGCCGACGCCGAACCGGCCGACGGCGCCGTCCGCACTGCCCCCGCCGTCCGTGCCGTCCGTGCCCGGCTGCGGTTCGTCGTCGCGCTTGGCGGAGGCCCGCAGGGTGGCCAGGGACTCGACGCCCGCGGCGTCGAGGGGCGCGCCGGTGTTGGCGGCGGCCAGTACGGCGGGCTCACCGGCCCGGGCGGGGTGCAGGGTCAGCCGCAGTCGGCCGGGGACCCCGGCGCGCGCGGCGGCGTCGGCGGCGTTCTGTGCCAGCTCGACGACGAGACGGTCGCGGTAGCCGCCGAGCGCGAGGTCCTCCTCGGCGTTGGCGTCCTCCCGGAACCGGGCGGGCGACGCCGCCCAGGCGTCCAGCACGCCACGCCGCAACCGTGCGGTCCCGAACGGATCCGCCCCGTCGGCCGTGCCCCGCACCATTGCCGTGCCGCTCACGTGTGTCTCCCTGCGCATTCGCTGGCCGCTGTGGCTTGGCCGAACCGCTGCCTTTGCCTGTGCGGCCGAACGTACCCCCCTGCGGGGGCGCTCCGCGCCAGGGGGTACGCACCGGCTTCCGCCGGGGGGCTGTCGTGCCGCCTGCCGCTACCGCGGCTTCAGCTGCGGGCTGTCCGTGCCGGCTGCGGCGGCGAGCGCCTCTCGCCTGGTCGGCGAATCGTCGGCTGCGGGCCGTCTGCGCCGCCTGCGGCGGCAAGCGCCCTGCGGGCGCGTCCTCAATCGCCGGACGGGCTGGATTGGGTCGGCCTCAGCCAGAACAAGCCCGTCCGGCGCTTGAGGTCACCGCCGCGCAGCGGTGGTGACCACGACACGCCCCCGAAGGGTCAGGCGTGCCCGAGGTCCTCCGAGGACTCGTCCTCCGAGCCCGCCGCCTGCCGCAGAGGCAAGGGGTCCACCAGCGTCTCGTCGATCACCGGCTCGGACGGCCGGGGCGGCTTCGGCATGACCGCGGCCTCGGAGTGGCCTCCGCAGCCGTAGGCGAGGGAGACGACGTGGCCGTCCGCCGGGCCGAACTCGTTGGCGCAGATGCCGAACGCCTGGCCCAGGGAGCCGCCGATGCGGACCAGGAAGCCGCAGCTCTCGCAGGACGCGGGGGCCGCCTGGGCCATGGGCGTCTTGGTGCCGTGGGTCTCGTCCCAGCGGTCGGCCGCGGTGTGCAGGCCGTAGCGGGAGAGGACACGGGCGCGGCGCATGCCGAGCTCCTCGGCGACCGCCGCGATCGTGCCGCGCAGGGGCGTGGTGGGCTGCGCGGAGGGCGGGCCGGCCGCGACGTCGGCGTCCTCCGCCTCGGCGAGCTCGGCCATTTCCTCGGAGACGGCGGAGTTCGGCGGCGGGACGTCCTCACCGGTCCAGCCCGGCTCCAGGCGCAGATCGTCGGCCTCGGTGGGCAGCAGATCGCCGGGGCCCATGTCGCCGGGGCGCAGCCGCTCGCTCCAGGGCACCCATTCGGGTGCCAGGAGGGCGTCGGGTCCCGGCAGCAGCACCGTCTCGTCGAGGGTGACGACCTTGGCGCGGGAGGCCCGTGCGACGGTGACGGCCCAGCGCCAGCCGCGGTACCCGGGGTCCTCGCAGGCGAAGTAGTGGGTGACGACGCGGTCCCCGTCGGCGGCGACCTCGACGTGGTCGCCGACCATCCCGGGCAGCGCGGCCTCCTCGGCCGCCGTACGGGCGAGTTCGACCGCCTCGGCGCACAGGCGGTCCGGGGTACGGCTTCGCATCGCAGCACTCACAAGAATCTTGTCTCTCTTCCACGCCGTCTCACGAGTGCGCCAGCCGAACGGCCGGGTCGGCGGACGGAGCGGACCGCAGGACCGCGTCGACGTCCGCGCCCGAACGGCCTCGGGCGCACCTAGTCACTCCCATTCTGCGGGATCGAGACTCGGAGCGCGGCCAAGAACGACCGCCGGTGGCGCGCTACGCACGCTACCCCGCGCGGCCGTGCGGGGGATAGCCGGGCTGCGGCGAGCCTCGTCCCGGTCTGCCCGGAGGCCGGGCGGTCGCGGGCCCGGAGCCGAGCCGTAGATGCGCCGAAAGTGCCATCGGCGGTGTGAGTTGGGGCAGTATGGCGTGGTGGGAGCCATCCGGTCAGCCGAAGGCGGTCCGCTCCGCCGTGCGGGCCGGGGCGTCGGCCGGGTTTTGCGCAGCCCTTTCACAGGGGCGGCCCGCGGGGTCCGTAAAGCCACGCACGCGCACGGCGCGGGCGAGTCCGGGCTCGGCAAACTGATCGAGCTGCACGCGGTGAATTCCGCCGGCGACATGATGATCACGATCGCGCTGGCGTCCACGGTCTTCTTCTCCGTACCCACCGACCAGGCGCGCGGGCGGGTGGCGCTGTACCTGGCGGTCACCATGGCACCCTTCGCGCTGCTCGCCCCGGTGATCGGGCCGCTGCTGGACCGCGTCCCGCACGGCCGCCGGGCGGCGATGGCGGGCGCGATGCTGACCCGGGCGCTGCTCGCGCTGACCATGTCGGGCGCGGTGGCGACGGGCGGCCTGGAGCTGTATCCGGCGGCGCTCGGCGTACTGGTGGCCTCGAAGGCGTACGGGGTGGTGCGGTCCGCCGTGGTGCCCCGGCTGCTGCCGCCACGCATCTCGCTGGTCAAGGCGAATTCCCGGGTGACGCTCGGGGGCCTGCTGGCCACGGGACTGGCGGCCCCGCTGGGTGCGGGGCTGCATCAGCTGGGGCCGGAGTATCCGCTGTACGGGGCGTGCGCGGTGTTCGCGTTCGGCACCTTCCTGTCCTTCACGCTGCCGCACAAGGTCGACTCGGCGAAGGGCGAGGCCCGGGCGCGCCTGGTGTCGGGCGAGCACCGGCCGATCCGCCACCCGCGGGCCGGGAAGCCGGAGAGGAACGGGAAAAACGGGAAACAGGGGACTCAGGGGAAGAAGAACAAGAAGCCCGGGCTGCGCACGGTGGGCAGCTCGGTGCTGCACGGCCTCCAGGCGAACAGCGCGATGCGCATGTTGTCGGGCTTCCTCACCTTCTTCCTGGCCTTCATGCTCCGGGTTCACCCGCTCGGGGGGCTGAGCCCGGCCATGTCGCTGGGTGTCGTCGCGGTCGCGGCGGGCGGGGGGAACGCGCTGGGCACGGCCATCGGCGCGCTGCTGCGCTCGCGCGGGCCGGAGGCGATGATCGCGCTGGTGCTGTCCATGTCCCTGGCGATGGTGGTCACCGCGGCCGTCCTCTACAGCCCGGTCGCGATCGGTGCCGTGGCGGCCGTCGCGGGCATCTCGCAGGCGCTCGGCAAGCAGTCGCTGGACTCGCTCATCCAGCGGGACGTGCCGGAGGAGGTGCGGACGTCGGCGTTCGCCCGTTCCGAGACGCTGCTGCAGATGTCCTGGGTGGTCGGCGGGGCGATCGGCATCCTGCTGCCGCTCAACGGCGTACTGGGCATGTCGGTCGCGGCGGGGTTCCTCGCGCTCGGCGTGGCGACCGCCGTGCGGGGCCTGCTGACGGCTGCCCGGCGCGGCTCGCCGCACCCGCGCGTGGCGTGAGCGGACGGGCCCGATAGCCTGCCCGCATGACCGCTGCGTTTATCCGAGGCAAGCGCCGCCGTGCCGCTGCCGCCGTCGGTGCCGTGACCTTCGGGCTCGTCGCCCTCTCCGCCTGCGACAAGCCGACGCCGCTGGCGACCGTGACCGTGGGTACGAACACGGTGACCACCGAGGCCGTCTGCCTCGACGAGGGCACCAAGCTCGACGAGGCCGCGCTGACCAAGTGCCTGTCGAGCAAGGCACCCAAGACCATCAAGGTGAAGCCGGGCGACAAGGTGCGCGTCGGCGTCGAGCCGAAGATCGCCGACGAGGGCTGGATCGTGGCCACGGGCGGCGTGCAGAAGACCGCCCAGACGAAGCAGACCTACACGTCCCTGGACGGTCAGTCGCTCTTCGTCAACCAGCAGGCCCAGCGCATGGAGAAGACCACCGTCCTCTCCGTGGTCACGAGCGACGGCGTGTGGAACGTCAAGCTCGAACTCGACAACGACTGAACCCGCCGGGGCCCGCTGATGCGCGTACTCGTGGTGACGGCCGTACCCGCCGAGCGTGACGCGGTGACGGCCGCTTCGCCGCGCCACGCGGAGGTCCCGCTGCCGGGCGGTGCGACCCTGCACCGCACGGCGCGCTTCGACGTGCTGGCCGCCGGCGTCGGTCCCGCCGCCGCGGCGGCGGGGGCCGCGACCGCGCTGACCGCGGCCGAGCTGGCCGGGGACCGCTACGACCTGGTGGTCTCCGCGGGCATCGCGGGCGGTTTCCAGCCCGGCGCGCCCCTGGCCTCCCTCGTCGTGTCCGACGCCATCGTCGCCGCCGATCTGGGCGCGCAGACGGCCGACGGCTTCCGGTCGGCCACCGAGCTGGGTTTCGGGGTGACGGGTCACCGGTCCCCCGAGGCGCTCGTCCGGGCCGTGGCCGAGTCGACCGGGGCGGCACGCGGTGAGGTGCTGACGGTCTCCACGGTGACCGGGACCGCCGAGCGGGCCGCGGAGCTGACGGCGCGCCACCCGGAGGCGCTGGCCGAGGCCATGGAGGGGTTCGGGGTCGCCGAGGCCGCCGCCGCGCACGGCGTGCCGGCGCTGGAGCTGCGTGCCGTCTCCAACGCGGTCGGCCCGCGTGACCGGGCCGCCTGGCGGATCGGGGACGCGCTGGCCGCGCTCACGGACGCGTTCCGGCGGATCCCGTCCGCACTCGTCGTGCCACCCGCCGAGAAAGCCGAGGTCACCCCATGAACGAGGCCCTGAGCGAGCCCATGAGCGAGCCCCTGAAGATCGCGTACTCGCCCTGCCCGAACGACACTTTCGTCTTCGACGCCTGGGCGCACGGCCGGGTGCCGGGCGCGCCCGCCCTGGACGTCACGTTCGCGGACATCGACATCACCAACGGCATGGCCGAGCGCGGCGAGTTCGACGTGCTGAAGGTGTCGTACGCGGTGCTGCCGTGGGTGCTGGAGGAGTACGCGCTGCTGCCGTGCGGCGGTGCGCTCGGCCGGGGCTGCGGGCCGCTGGTGCTGACCCTGGACGGCGGGAGCGGCGCCGATCTGGCGGGGAAGACGGTCGCCGTGCCGAGCGAGCGCTCGACCGCGTATCTGCTCTTCCGGCTGTGGGCCGCCACCGAGGTGCCGGGCGGTGTCGGCGAGGTCGTCGTGCTGCCGTTCCACGAGATCATGCCGGCCGTCCGGGACGGCAAGGTGGACGCGGGTCTTGTGATCCACGAGGCCCGGTTCACGTATCAGGACTACGGGCTGACCTGCCTCGCCGACATGGGCGAGCACTGGGAGTCGACCACCGGGCTGCCCATCCCGCTCGGCGCGATCATCGCCAAGCGCTCGCTGGGAGCCGAGCGGCTGCGCGAACTGGCCGAGGCGGCGCGGACGTCGGTGCGCATGGCCTGGGACGACCCGCTGGTCTCGCGGCCGTATGTGCTGGAGCACGCACAGGAGATGGACCCGGCGGTCGCGGACCAGCACATCGGGCTGTACGTCAACGAATTCACGGCCGGCCTCGGCGAGGCCGGCTACGCGGCGGTGCGCGGACTGCTCACGCGTGCCGCGGCCGAGGGGCTCGTACCTCCCCTCGGCCGTGACGCGCTCGCTTTTCCGTAGAACCGCCGGAATCACACCACCGGAACCCGGCTCAGACGTCCATCTGGTCGGCGACCGCGCGCAGCATGCCCGCGATCTTGGCGCCGTGCGCCTTGTCCGGGTAACGGCCGCGCTCCAGCTGCTGGGTGACGTTCTCCAGCAGGGTGGTGAGGTCCTGGACGATCGAGGCCAGTTCGTCGGGCTTGCGGCGCTGTGCGGCCGCTACCGAGGGGGCGGGGTCGAGGAGCGTCACGGTGAGTGCCTGGTCGCCGCGCTGGCCGGCCACGACACCGAACTCCACCCGCTGGCCGGGCTTGAGGGTGTCGACCCCGGCCGGGAGCACCGAGGAGTGCACGAAGACGTCCTCGCCGTCGTCACGGGAGAGAAAGCCGAAGCCCTTCTCACTGTTGAACCACTTGACCTTGCCGGTAGGCACGTCTGTCCTCGTCCTCGTATCTCGTCGGGAAACGCCGGAAACTGCAAAAAACAACGGCAAAACAGCTCTGGATAGCACGACAGCGGGTCGCAAGACCCGCTACCCCCAAGGCTAATGGTCCCGGGCCCGGTGACAAGACGTCCCCGGGTGGTACCTCTGCGCATCTGGCGTCTGTCCGGTCCGTACGGCGATGGGCGTCCACGCCGACCGCTAGGGATCTACCCTGGTCGGGTGAGCAACGAAACGCCCCAAGCCGGGGATCTGCTGGTACGCGTCGGCGCCATCGTCTTCCTCGTGGGGGCGGTCGCCACGCTGGCGACGGTCGCGCCGCTCTTCCTGGGCGCCGATCCGCTGCCCCCGGCCGCGTACTTCGTGTGCATGCTGATGGGCGTCGGCTTCCTCGTCGCCGGGGCCGGGGTGCTGCGGTCGATCGCGGAGCAGCGCCGTCAGGCGCGGGAGGCCGCCGGGTCCGTCCCGGCCCTGTAGTCGCGCAGCCAGGCCGGGAAGGCCGTGAGGTCGGCGAGCAGCACATCGGCACCCGCCGCACGCAGTTCGTCCACGTCGCACGGCCCGGTCGCGACCGCCACGGACAGCGCACCGGCCGTACGCGCGCCGCGCACATCGCCGACGTGGTCGCCTACGTAGACGCTCGCGCCGTGCTCGCGCAGCGCCAGCGCCTTGGCCTCGGCCCACAGGTCGCCTATGAGGACGTCGGGGGCGAGGCCCAGGTGGTCGAGGTGGAGCCGGGCGTTGACCGGGTACTTGGCGGTGACGACGATCGCCCGCCCGCCCAGCTCCTGGACCGCGGCGATGGCCTCGCGGGCGCCGGGCATGGCGGGTGACGGGGCGATCCCGTGCTCCGGGTAGGCGGCCCGGTAGAGGTCGGCGGCCCAGTCGACCTTCTCCGCGGGGAACCAGTTGCGCAGCTCGTGCTCGAGCGGCGGGCCGAGCCGACCGCAGACGAGGTCGATGTCGATGGGCGTCCCGGTGGCGGCGACCAGGCATTCGTACGCGGCTCTGATGCCGGGCTTGGAGTCGACCAGTGTCAGGTCGAGGTCGAAGCCGACCGTGAAGCGGTGGGTGCGCGGGAGCGAGGTCATGCCCCACATTCTGCCGCCGGCCCCACCCGTACACTAAGCCTTGCCTAAGTTGGGGCCTCGGTCCGCCGGACCTCAGCGGTCCCGGCATGTACGACCGCGAAGTTCATGCACCACCGCGTTCATGTACGACCGCGAAGTTCTCGAGCGCGAAGTGGAAGCGATGTCAGCCGCCGTCCCGATCAGCAGCCCCGGGTCCCCTGTGATCCGCCGCCGCGTCGGCTGGACGGCGGCCGCGGTCGTCGCCCTGCTGATCGCGGTGGCGCTCAGTCTCGCCGTGGGCGCCCGCCCGACCCCGCCGTCCGAGCTCCTCGACGTGCTGCTGCACGGCGGCTCGGGCACCACGGCCACCGTCGTCCGGGAGATGCGGCTGCCCCGCACCCTCATCGGCCTGATGGTCGGCGCCGCGCTGGCCGTGGCGGGCACCGCGATGCAGGGCCTCACCCGCAACCCGATCGCCGACCCCGGCATCCTCGGCATCAGCCAGGGCGCCTCGGTGGGCGTCGTCCTGGCGCTCACCGTCGCCGGGGTGCACTCCCTGACGGACTTCGTGTGGTGGGCCTTCGCGGGCGCGGGGATCGCGGGCGTCGCCGTGTACGCCATCGCCTCCCGCGGCCGCGGCGGCGCCTCGCCGGTCAAGCTCGCGCTCGCGGGCGCCGCGATCAACGCGCTGCTGGTCTCGGTCATCCACGCGATCCTCACCACCCACGCGCGCGTGCTGGACGACTTCCGCTTCTGGCAGGTCGGCTCGCTCGCCGGCCGCAAACCCGAGATCGTCGAGCAGATCTGGCCGTTCCTGCTGGTGGGCATGGTCATGGTGGTGTCCGTGGCGCGCGGGCTCGACGCCCTCGCGCTCGGCGAGGACGTCGCCAAGGGCCTCGGGCAGAACGTCGCGACCGTGCGGATCGTCGGCGGCCTCGGCGCCACCGTCCTCACCGGCGTGGGCGTCGCCGCCGCCGGGCCGATCGCCTTCATCGGCCTCGCCGTGCCGCACATCGCGCGGGCGATCGTCGGCTCCGACCACCGCTGGGTGCTGCCCATGGCCGCGCTCGTCGGCCCCGTCATGCTGCTCGTCGCCGACGTCGTCGGCCGTGTCCTCTTCCCGCCGAGCGAAGTCCCCTCGGGGGTCATGACGGCCCTGATCGGCGTGCCCTTCCTCATCACCCTGGTCCGCCGCAAGGCGGTGGCGGCATGACGTACACCGTGTCCCCGGGCGAGGCTCCGGCGAAGGCGCGACCGCGGCCCGCCGGGTACCTGCTCGTACGGGCCGGTCGCGGCTCGTTCCTCGTCCACCGGCGGGCCGCGGCCGTCGCGCTCGGCCTCGCGGTGCTGCTCGCCGCCGTGTGCGTCGCGTACCTGTGCGTCGGCAAGACCTTCGTCGCACCCACCGAGGCCGTGAAGGTCGTCCTCGGCCAGCCGTCGTCCGACGAGCTGGTCGTGGGCACGCTGCGGCTGCCCCGGATGACCGTCGGGCTGCTGATCGGCGCGGCCTTCGGCGTCGCCGGGGCGCTGATCCAGACCGTCTCCCGCAACCCCCTGGCCAGCCCCGACATCATCGGCGTCACCCAGGGCGCGAGCGCCCTGACGGTCGGCGCGATGACCTTCGGCGTCACCTCGTACGCCTTCCTGCCGTACCTGTCCGTCATCGGCGGGCTGCTCGCCGCGGCCCTCGTCTACGCCTTCGCGTGGCGGCGCGGGCTGCACGCCGCGCGCTTCGTGCTCATCGGCATCGGCTTCGCGGTCGCGCTGCGCTCGGTCACCCATCTGTTCATGACCAAGGGCGACTATCTGGTCGCCCAGCAGGCCCAGGTGTGGATGACCGGTTCGCTCAACGGGCGCGGCTGGGACGAGGCGACGCCGGTGTTCTGGGCGCTGCTCGCGCTCGTCCCGTTCGTTCTCTGGGCGGCGCGGGCGCAGCGCACGGTGGCCATGGACGACGACACGGCCACCGCCCTGGGCGTGCGGCTGGGCCGGGTGCGGTTCGGGCTGGTCCTGCTGGGCGTGGTGCTCGCCTCGATCGCGACGGGCGCGGCCGGTCCCGTCGACTTCGTGGCGCTGCTCGCCCCGCAGATCGCCCGCCGGACGACCCGTACCGCGCAGATCCCGCTGCTGTGCTCGGCGCTGCTGGGCGCGGTGATCGTGGTCCTCGCGGACCTGCTGGCCCGCAAGCTCTTCGAGCCCACCGAACTGCCCGTGGGCGTGCTGACCGCCGCCGTCGGCGCCCCGTATCTGATCTGGCTGATCATTCGCAGCCGCACCGGAGGCAAAGCGTGACCGAGAGCAGGCTCACCGCCCGCGCCCTGACCCTGGCCTACGAGGACCGCACGGTCGTGGACGCCCTCGACCTCGACGTCCCCGACGGGCAGGTGACGGTCGTCGTCGGCCCGAACGCGTGCGGGAAGTCGACGCTCCTGCGGGCGCTCGGCCGGCTGCTGAAGCCGAAGGGCGGGGCGGTGCTGCTGGACGGCGAGGAGCTGGCCCAGATACCCACCCGGCGGATCGCCCGGTCGCTCGGGCTGCTGCCGCAGACGCCCGTGGCCCCCGAGGCCATCACCGTCGCGGACCTCGTCGCCCGCGGCCGGCAGCCGCACCAGCGCTGGTGGCAGCAGTGGTCGGAGGAGGACGAGCGCGCGGTCACGGACGCCATGGCCCGCACGGACGTGTCGGCCCTCGCCGAGCGGGCCGTCGACGAGCTGTCGGGCGGCCAGCGGCAGCGCGTGTGGATCGCGATGGCGCTGGCGCAGGAGACGGACCTGCTACTGCTGGACGAGCCGACGACGTACCTCGACATCGCCCACCAGGTGGAGGTGCTGGACCTGGTCCGCCAGCTCAACCACGAACGCGGCCGCACGGTCGTCGCGGTGCTGCACGACCTGAACCAGGCGGCGCGCTACGCCGACCACCTGGTGGCGATGAAGGCGGGCCGCGTGATCGCGCGGGGCCGCCCGTCGGAGATCGTCACGGCGGAGCTGGTGCGCGAGGTCTTCGGCCTGGACTCGGTGGTCGTACCCGACCCGGTGACGGGCAGCCCGCTGGTGATACCGGGCACTCCGTGGGCTCCTTCCGCCGCCTGCGGCGGCATCGCGTCTCTCGACTGACCGGCAGATCTTCGACTGCGGGCCGTCTTTGCCGCCTGCGGCGGCAGAGCGCCCTGCGGGCGCGTCCTCAATCGCCGGACAGGCTGGGTGGGGCCGACCTCAGCCAAAACAAGCCCGTCCGGCGCTTGAGGACACCACCGCGCAGCGGGGGTGCGCAACCCGGCCGGACGCCGCCGTCAGGCGGACCGCCTGGCCCGCCACACCACGAAGAGCGCCGACGCGACGGCGGCGACCCGGACGACCACGGGCCACGTGGCGGAGAGGGCCGTGCCCAGCTCGCCGTGCGGTATCGGGTCGCCCCAGCGGCCGTTGGCCCGGCCCCACAGCCAGGCGATGCCGCCGGCGACGGTGAGGCCGGGGACGACCATGACGGCCATCTGCGACTCGGTGTGCGAGAGCCGGCGGGTGACGTAGGCGAGCGCCCAGCCCGCGGCGAGCACCAGCCAGTTGCCGAGCACGGCGCCGACGAGCAGCAGCGCGGCGACGAGCAGCAGGAACGGGCTCATGGGGGTGCCGTCACCGGCGCGCCACAGCCCGGAGCGGCCCGCCCCGGCCCCTTCTCCGCCGTCCTCGCCCCGCCCGACCCCTTCCGTGTCCTGCTCGCTCCGCTCGCCCGCAGGGCGCGCGGCGGCGTCGCGGCGCGCCAGTTCGGCCGCGGTCGGCGGCGGCTTCAGCATTTCGGGGATCTCGATGCCGCCGACGAAACCGTGCACCCGGTCCCCGGCCGTGAACGGTCCGGGGCCCGCCTGCTGCCACCCGTCCACCCGGTCACCACCGGCACCGCGGCCCAGCTCCTCCTCCGTCGCCAGGTGCGGGGGCGCCGCGGCGGGGAACCGCACGGGCTCGCCCTCGCGGCGCGGCATCGGCACCCGGCCCTTGTCAACGGCCCCTCCGCCCGGGGCCTCCGCGTCGGCGACGGCCTCGTCCGGCGTGCCCAGATCGTCGAGGATCCGGCGCACGGCGGCCGGGGAGTCGGCCCCCTCGGCGGATCTGCGGCGCTCGATCTCCGTGCGCAGCCGGGAGACCAGCCGCATGCGCTCGCCGGAGGTGAGCGGTCTGCGCTGAGCGAGGTCCCCGACCTGGCTCAAGTAGTCGTAAACAAGCTGATCACTCTCGATCCCCACCGAATCCCCTAAAACCACCAGCCAAGACCCACCAGCCGTTACCCCCCGAAGGTACCGGTTCCGCGTCGGGCCGACGGAGGGAACGCGGCGAGGCACCCGAGCGCGCCACGACCGTCGGCGGAGCCCGGGGCCCACCCCCCGCGACCCGGTACCGTAAACAGAATGACCACTGCGCGGCGGGAGACAGGGAAGACGGGCAAAGCGCCCCGCGGAGGCGGCTCGCCCCGCAAGGGCGAAGCCGGCCGCGGAGCCCCCCGCACGCTCGCCGACGAGCTGCGCGCCCGCCCCGACGACGACCTCGCCGCGCTGCTGCGCGCCCGCCCCGACCTGCTCAACCCCGTGCCCGGCGACCTCACCCAGCTCGCCACCCGGGCCGGCACCCGTGCCTCGGTGGTGCGCACGCTGGAGCGGCTGGACCGCTTCGCCCTCCAGGTCGCCGAGGCGCTCGCCGTGGCCCCCGACCCGTGCCCGTACGAGACCCTCCGCGCCCTCATGACCGGCGACGCGGACGACGACCCCCGCATCGCGCGCGAGCTGCCGCGCGCGGTGGCGACGCTGCGCGAGCAGGCCCTCGTCTGGGGCGGCGAGGACCGGCTGCGGCTGGTGCGCACGGTCCGCGAGGTGCTGGCGCCCAGCGCCTCGCACCCCTCCCCCACCGGCCTCGGGCCGACCGTCGCCGAGGCCACCGCCGGGATGTCGCCGGGCCGCGTCCAGCAGATCGTCGCCGCCGCCGGGCTGCCCGCCACCCACGACCCGGTGACGGCCGTCACGGCGCTGAGCGCGCTGTTCGGTGACCGCAAGCGGATGGCGGCGCTGCTCTCCCAGGCGCCCGCCGAGGCCACCGCCGTGCTCGGCAAGCTGCTCTGGGGCCCGCCGCACGGCACCGTGACCGCCGACCCCGCCTCCCATCTGCGCTGGCTGCTCGACCGGGGGCTGCTGCTGTCCACCGGCCCCGGTGGTGTGGTGCTGCCCCGCGAGGTGGCCCTGCACCTGCGCGCCGGGCGCGCCCACCGCGCGCCGGAGCCCGTCGCCCCGGAGCTGGCGCCCGTCACCGAGCACGACCAGCGGGTGGTGGACGCGACGGCCGCCGGACAGGCGTACACGGCGCTGACGGTCGTCGAGGACCTCCTCAAGGAGTGGGAGAGCGGCAGCCCGCTGGTCCTGCGGGCGGGCGGGCTGAGCGTCCGCGAGCTCAAGCGCACGGCGGCCGCCTTGGACACCACCGAGTCCGCCACCGCGTTCTGGGTCGAGCTGGCCTACGCGGCGGGGCTGCTGGCCTCGGACGGCGAGGTGGACGAGCGGTACGCCCCGACCCCCGCGTACGACGACTGGCTCCGGCTGCCCGCCGAGGAGCGGTGGACGCGGCTGGCCACGGCCTGGCTCGCGGCCACCCGCACCCCGGGCCTCGTCGGGGAGCGCGACGCCAAGGCCCGTACCCTCGCGGCCCTCGGCCCCGACCTGGACCGCAGCCCGGCCCCCGAGGTCCGCCATCGGGTGCTGTCCCTCCTCGCGACCCTGCCGCCGGGCGCCTCCGTGCCCCCCGCCACGCTCCTGGACCGGCTGCACTGGGAACGCCCGCCGCGCACCTCCGCCGACCCGGGCACCGAGGACCTCCGCACCCGGCTCGCCCGCTGGGCCCTGGCCGAGGCGGACCTGCTGGGCATCACCAGCCGCGGCGCCCTCGCCGCCCACGGCCGCGCCCTGGTCGGCGCGGTGCCGGACGCCGCCACGCCCGTGGAGACGGCCGCGGCCGCGCTCCTCGCGCCGCTGCTGCCCGAGCCGCTCGACCACGTGCTGCTCCAGGCCGACCTGACGGCCGTCGCGCCCGGCCCGCTGGAGCGGCCCCTGGCACAGACGCTGGGGGTGCTCGCGGACATCGAGTCCAAGGGCGGGGCGACCGTCTACCGCTTCACGCCCGGTTCGGTGCGCCGGGCGCTGGACGCCGGGCAGAGCGCCACGGACCTCAAGGCGTTCCTGACCACCCACTCGCGCACGCCCGTGCCCCAGCCGTTGGCGTATCTGATCGACGACGTGGCCCGCCGCCACGGCCATCTGCGGGTCGGCGCGGCCTCCTCCTACCTGCGCTGCGACGACGAGGCGGTCCTCGCGGAGATCCTCGCCGACCGCCGCTCCGCCCCCTTGCGGCTGCGCCGCCTCGCCCCGACGGTCCTGGCCGCGCAGGTCGCCCCGGACGCCCTCCTCGACGGCCTGCGCGGCATGGGCTACGCGCCCGCCGCGGAGTCCGCCGAGGGCGACGTCGTGGTCACCCGCGCCGACGCCCGCCGCACCCCGCCCCGCACCGCACCGGCCCCCGTCCACGACGGCCCGCCCGCCCCGGGCCCCACCCTGCTGGACGCCGCGGTACGGGCGATCCGCGCGGGCGACATGGCCGCCACCGCCGAACGCAAGCCCACCGCCGCCGCCCCGGCCCCCGCCGACGGCGGTCTGCCGCGCACCTCCTCCGCCGACACCCTCGCCACCGTCCAGGCCGCCGTCATGACCGGCGCCGCCGTCTGGATCGGCTACGTCAACGCCGAAGGCGCCGCGAGCCAGCGGGTCATCGCCCCGATCCGGGTGGAAGGCGGCTTCGTCACGGCCTACGACCACACCGCCGACGAAGTCCGTACGTACCCCCTGCACCGCATCACCGGCGTGGCCGAACTCGTGGACGACTCCGTCTGATTCCTCACCTCTACGGGTGATAAAGCGCATTGTCGCGCCGCGACAGGGGCAGCCATCGGGACGCTGCGTCACACAAAACCGCCGGATGATGACAGAAAGTAGGGGCTCATGCGTCGCATCGCCACCGTCCTGTTCGCAACCGTCGCCCTCCTCACCACCGCCCTGGCGGCCCCGGCCGCCGCCATCGGCATCGACCTCGGCGCCGGCATCACCCTCTAGCCGCCCTCGGGCGGTCGGGGACGGGCCGGTTCCAGCCGCACCGGCCCGCCCCCGGCCGCCGACCCGCTCGGCCCCCGCCCACATGTCCGCGCATGCGGCACACTGGAGGTTTGGCCGTACGGTCCGCCCAGGACCCGTACCGGCCGACCGCTAGCGGAAAGGGCCCAGCGCGTGACCGGACCTCTGATCGTCCAGAGCGACAAGACACTCCTGCTCGAGGTGGACCACGAGCAGGCGGACGCGTGCCGCCGCGCCATCGCGCCCTTCGCGGAGCTGGAGCGCGCTCCCGAGCACATCCACACCTACCGCGTCACCCCCCTCGGCCTGTGGAACGCCCGTGCCGCGGGCCACGACGCCGAGCAGGTCGTCGACGCCCTCGTCGCCTACTCCCGCTACCCCGTGCCGCACGCCCTGCTCGTCGACATCGCCGAGACCATGGCCCGCTACGGGCGCCTGAAGCTCGTCAAGCACCCCGTCCACGGCCTCGTCCTGGAGAGCACCGACCGGCCGGTGCTGGAGGAGATCCTGCGGTCGAAGAAGGTCCAGCCGCTGGTCGGCGCCCGGATCGACCCCGACACCGTCGCCGTGCACCCCTCCGAGCGCGGTCAGATCAAGCAGACCCTGCTCAAGCTCGGCTGGCCCGCCGAGGACCTCGCGGGCTACGTCGACGGCGAGGCGCACCCCATCGAGCTGGACGAGAGCGGCTGGTCGCTGCGCCCGTACCAGCGGCAGGCCGTCGAGGGCTTCTGGCACGGCGGCTCCGGCGTCGTCGTCCTGCCCTGCGGCGCGGGCAAGACCCTCGTCGGCGCGGGCGCCATGGCCGAGGCCAAGGCCACCACGCTGATCCTGGTGACCAACACCGTCTCGGCCCGCCAGTGGAAGCACGAGCTGGTCAAGCGGACCTCGCTGACCGAGGAGGAGATCGGCGAGTACTCCGGCACCCGCAAGGAGATCCGGCCGGTCACCATCGCCACGTACCAGGTCCTGACGACGAAGCGGAAGGGCATCTACCCGCACCTGGAGCTGTTCGACTCCCGGGACTGGGGTCTGGTCGTCTACGACGAGGTGCACCTGCTGCCCGCGCCCGTCTTCAAGTTCACCGCCGACCTCCAGGCCCGCCGCCGCCTCGGCCTGACCGCGACGCTCGTCCGCGAGGACGGCCGCGAGTCCGACGTCTTCTCCCTCATCGGGCCGAAGCGGTTCGACGCGCCGTGGAAGGAGATCGAGGCACAGGGCTACATCGCGCCCGCCGACTGTGTCGAGGTCCGCGTCAATCTGACCGACTCCGAGCGGCTCGCCTACGCGACGGCCGAGACGGAGGAGAAGTACCGCTACTGCGCGACGACCGCCACCAAGCGGAAGGTCACGGAGGCGCTGGTCGCCAAGCACCAGGGCGAGCAGACCCTGGTCATCGGCCAGTACATCGACCAGCTCGACGAGCTGGGCGAGCACTTGGACGCGCCCGTCATCAAGGGCGAGACGACCAACGCGCAGCGCGAGAAGCTCTTCGACGCGTTCCGCCAGGGCGAGATCTCGGTGCTGGTCGTCTCGAAGGTCGCGAACTTCTCCATCGACCTCCCCGAGGCCACGGTCGCCATCCAGGTGTCGGGCACGTTCGGCTCCCGCCAGGAGGAGGCCCAGCGCCTCGGCCGTGTCCTGCGCCCGAAGGCCGACGGCCACGAGGCGCGCTTCTACTCCGTCGTCGCGCGCGACACGGTCGACCAGGACTTCGCGGCGCACCGCCAGCGGTTCCTGGCGGAGCAGGGGTACGCGTACCGGATCGTCGACGCGGATTCGCTGCTCAGCAACAAAGACGCGTAGGGAGGCTCCCTCGGTCGCGGCGGCAGGCGAAGCCCCGGGCTATCGCCTGCCGTTGTGCTGCCCGAGGAGGACGACGCTGACGGCCGTCCCCGCGAAGACCTTGATCGCGCGGATCGTGCTGCCCAGCAGATGACGCTGGTGGCCGGGGTCGGAGTCGAGGGCGGTGGCGCCCGGTCGGGCGCCCTGGGCGGTGGGGGTGAAGGTCGCGGAGGTCATGTGTCCATGATGGTTTTCGCAACCGGCCCGGACATCGTCCTGCCGGTCGAACGCCCCTGCCCGCCCGTAGGACTCCAGGCCCATGCCGTCCCCTACGGGAGGAGGACGGCGACCCTGAGAAGGCACGGAAAATCGTTCGCGCCCAGATTCCGTGCTGACTACAATCGCCCGTCCTGCCGCCTCCCGAGTCCTGGGAGCGCCGCCGGCCGGACGGAAACCGGTCGGCCTCCCGCTCACCCCTGCCGCACCCCCGGAGGCACCGCCGTGTCCGCGCCCGTCCCGCACGCCGCCCATGACCCTCTCGAGCGCGAGCGCGCCCACCTCTCCTCCTCCCGCTCCGCGCTGCGCGCCATGCGCGCCGACGTGGAGTCCCTCGACATCAAGGACGTGACCGCGAACTGGGTCAACGCCGCCGTGCTGCAACGGCAGATCGACGACCGGATCGCCGCCCTCGCCGACCTGGCGCACACCCCGCTGTTCTTCGGACGCCTGGACTATCTGCACGCGCCGGGCGCCGATCAGGCGGAGGGCGCCGAGGGCGAGCAGTTCTACATCGGCCGTCGGCACGTGCACGACGCGGACGGCGACCCGATGGTCATCGACTGGCGCGCACCCGTCTCCCAGCCGTTCTACCGGGCGTCCAAGAAAGAGCCGATGGACGTGCGGCTGCGCCGCCGCTTCGGCTACACGGGCGGCGAGTTGACGGCGTACGAGGACGAGGACCTGACCGACGCCGCCGGTGACGAGCAGGCCAGCCGGCTGCTCCAAAGCGAGATCGAGCGGCCCCGCGTCGGACCCATGCGGGACATCGTGGCCACGATCCAGCCGGAGCAGGACGAGATCGTCCGCGCCGGGATCGGCGGCTCGGTGTGCGTCCAGGGTGCCCCCGGCACCGGCAAGACGGCCGTCGGCCTGCACCGTGTCGCCTATCTGCTGTACGCCCACCGCGAGCGGCTCGCCCGCACCGGCACGCTCGTGATCGGACCGAACCGGTCCTTCCTCCAGTACATCGAGCAAGTCCTCCCCGCCCTCGGCGAGTTGAACGTCGCCCAGGCCACCGTCGACGACCTCGTCGCCCACGTCGAGGTGCGCGGCACGGACACCGCCGCCGCGGCCCGGATCAAGGGCGACGCCCGCATGGCGGAGGTGCTGCGGCGCGCGGTGCGGTCGGGGGTGACGATGCCGGTGGACCCGGTGGTCGTCGTGCGCGGCTCCCGGCGCTGGCGGGTCCCGGCGTACGAGGTCGAGGAGATGGTCCGCGAGCTGCTGTCCCGCGACATCCGCTACGGCGCGGCCCGTGAGGCGCTCCCGCAGCGCATCGCGCACGCCGTGCTCGTACGGATGGAGGAGGCCGGCGAGGCCCCCGACGACCGGGTGCAGGACGCGGTGGCGCGCAACACGGCCGTGAAGTCGGCGGTCAAGACGATCTGGCCGCAGGTGGATCCGGCGAAGCTGGTGCTGCGGCTGCTGTCCGAGGCGGAGTTCCTGGCGGAGCACGCGGAGGGCGTCCTCGACGCCGAGGAGCAGGCGGAGATCCTCTGGGCCAAGCCGGCCCGCGGTGTGAAGTCCGCCAAGTGGTCGGCGGCCGACGCGGTGCTCGTCGACGAGGCGGCGGACCTCGTCGCCCGCACGCCCTCGCTCGGCCATGTGGTCCTGGACGAGGCGCAGGACCTGTCCCCCATGCAGTACCGCGCGGTGGGCCGGCGCTGCACGACCGGCTCGGCGACGATCCTCGGCGACCTGGCCCAGGGCACGACACCCTGGGCGACGAGCAGTTGGCCGGAGGCCCTGACCCACCTCGGCAAGCCGGAGGCCGCGGTGGAGGAGCTGACGATGGGGTTCCGCGTGCCGCGCGAGGTCATCGCGTACGCGTCCCGGCTGCTGCCCACCATCGCCCCCGGCCTGGCCGAGGCGACCTCGGTCCGCGAGGCGGCGGGCGACTTCGCGGTACGGGCGGTGGAACCGTCGGATCTCGACGCGGCGGTGCTGGCCGCCTGCGTGTCGGCCCTCGGCAAGGAGGGGTCGATCGGGCTGATCGCGGCGGACGCGCGGATCGCCACGCTGGCGGAGGCGCTGACGGCGGCGGGCCTGCCGTTCCTGTCCCCCGGCGAGGAGACCTCGGCCGACTCCCGCCTCACCCTCGTCCCGGCCACGCTGGCCAAGGGCCTGGAGTACGACTACGTGGTCCTGGACGAGCCGAGCGCCGTCGTGGCCGGCGAACCGGACGAGCGGACGGGGCTGCGACGGCTGTACGTGGCCCTGACACGAGCGGTGTCGGGCCTGACGGTCGTCCACGCGGCCCCGTTGCCGGGGCAGTTGGGGTAGCGGCGTCGCCGTGCGGCGCGCTTCCGCCCCACGGGCGTTCGGTTGTTCGCGGGCACCCCGCCGTTGCCGTTGCGCGGGGCTCCGGCTGTTTCGCGGGCATGCCGCCGTCTCCCGCTGCGCGGAGCCGGTGCCGCCGCGCGGGGCTGTTCAGGTGCGGTGTCGGGCCTCCGCGGGTGGGTGGGGGAAAACCCGTGACCTACCGCCCCATAGCTGTCAGCAGCGCGTCCGTGAGGCCGGGGAACCTCGTGTCGAGGTCGGCCTTGCGGAGTTGTACGAGGCGATTGCGGCCGACCGTGCGCGTGGCGGTCACACCCGCTTCGCGCAGCACCCGCATGTGGTGCGAGACGGTCGACTTGTGCAAGTGGTCGAGCCCGAGGCCGCTCAGGTCGCAGCCGTGCTCCTTGCCGTCGAGAAAAACCGACAACAGCTGCATCCGCACCGGGTCGCCCAGTGCGTGCATGACCTTGACCAGCTCGATCTCTTCGGTCGCCGGCTGCGGAAGCCACCCGTCCACCACGCTCTCCTTCTCCTCGCACCCACTCGGAACTGTTTGACAATCATCCACCTTTCCCTATTGTTTGACGAGCATCAAACCGTGATCATGGGGAAGGGAACCCGTGCGCCTCCGCTTGCTCCTGCTCGCCCTCGGCACATTCGCCGTCGGAACCGACACGATGGTCATGGCCGGCATCCTCGGCCAGGTCGCCGACGACCTCGACGTATCCGTGGCGGCCGCCGGCCAGATGGTGTCCGTCTTCGCGCTCGCATACGCCCTGCTCGCGCCCGTGCTCGCGACACTGACGGCCCGCTGGCGCCGCCGCCGGCTGCTGCTCACCGCGCTCGCGGTCTTCACCGCGGCCAACGCGCTGAGCGCGCTCGCCCCCGACTACCCGACCCTGCTGGCCACCCGGGTCCTCGCCGCGGCCGGTGCCGCGCTCTACACCCCCACCGCCAACGCCGTCGCCACCGCGCTCGTACCGCCGGAGCGGCGCGGCCGGGCGATCGCGACCGTCCTCGGCGGGATGACCGTCGCCACGGCGCTGGGCGTACCGCTCGGCACGTACGTCGGCCGCGGCGACTGGCGGCTCACGATGTGGCTGGTCGTCGCGCTCGGGGCCGTGGCCCTGCTGGGCCTGGCCGTCTTCCTGCGCGAACTCCCCACTCCGGCCCCGGCCGTGGGCCTGCGCGAGCGGCTGGCGCCGCTGCGCGAGGGGCGGATCGTGGCCGCCGTGGCGACGACCTTCGTCTTCTTCGTCGCCTTCCAGGCCGTCTACATCTACCTGGCCATCGTGATGCGCCCGGCGACCGACGGCGAAGCCGGCAGGCTCAGCCTGATCCTGCTGGTCACGGGCATCGCCTCGGTCGCGGGCAGTTGGCTCGGCGGCCGCGTGGTGGACCGCTGGGGCGTACGGGCCGTCCTGCTCGCCGCCAGCTCGGTAGCGGCGCTCGCCTTCGCCGCCCTGCCCTGGCTCGGCCTGACCATGGCCGGCGCCCTGGTCTACGCCGCGGTCTCCCCGCTCGCGGGCTGGACCTTCTCCGTCGCCCAGCCCCACCGGCTGGTCTCCCTCAGCCCGGCCCACGCACCTCTGCTGATCTCCCTCAACAGCAGCGCCCTCTACCTGGGCATGGCCGCGGGCGGCGGCGCGGGCAGCCTCGCGATGACCCTGCTGGGCGAGCGCTGGTTCCCCCTGCTTTCCACGACCCTGGCCCTGGCAGTACTGGCACTGGCGGCAACCACGACCGCCCGCCGCCCCGCGCCACTTCAAGCCCGTCCGGCGACTGAGGACGCCCCCGCGCAGCGCGAAACGGCCCGCGTTTCAAGCCCGTCCGACGATTGAGGACAGCCCGCACTTCAAGCCCGTCCGGCGATTGAGGACGCCCCGCGCAGCGGGAAACGGCGGGACACCCGACGAACAACAGAAACCCCCCGCAGCGATCTCAGCGGCCGAGCGAAGCTCGCCACACCTCCACCGCGGCAGCGGAAACCGGCACCGCCCAGCCCGCAGGGCGAGCCGCCCCGCCGATGTGAAACGCGGAAACACCCGCGTCGAGCAGCACCGGCACATGCTTCAGCTGAAGCCCGCCGCCCACGAGGATCCGCGGCTCGTACCCCGGCTCGTCCCCGCGCGCCGCTTCCGCGACGAGCGTCGCGAGGCCGTCGTCGACGCCCGAGGCGGAGCCCGCGGTGAGGTAGGTGTCCAGACCGGGCTGGTCGGCGAGTTGCTTGCGCACGGCGTCACGGTCGGCGGCCCGGTCGATGGCGCGGTGGAACGTCCATCGGGCGCGGGGGCCGACGGCCTCCGCGAGGCGGGCGACCGCCGGCAGGTCGGCCCGGCCGTCGTCGGTCAGGAAGCCGAGCACGAACTCGTCCGCGCCCTCGGCGGCCAACGCCCTGGCGTCGGCACACAGCGCGTCGAGCGCCGCGGCGCCGCCCGCCGAGAAACCGTCGGTGGCCCGCAGCATGACGCGTACGGGGATGTCGACGGCGGCCCGTACCGCCGCGAAGGTCTCGAGGGCGGGGGTGAGGCCGTCGGCGGCCATGTCACTGACCAGTTCGAGGCGGTCCGCCCCTCCGGCCTGCGCCGCCACCGCGTCCTCGACGTCGAGCGCGATCACCTCAAGAATTGGTCTAGACATGTAGGACAGCCTGCCATATACGCCGCGCGCGTCGAAAGCCGTGCTCCACAATTGGCCTATGTCAGCTACGCCCGTACACCCGTCCGGCCCCGCACTGCGCATCCGCTGGCGACAGACCGTGGCGAGCGCCCGCGCCGCGGTGGGCCCGCACGCCGCGGCCCCGCACCTGGCGCACCCCGACCCCGACCCGTACGCCGACGATCTGCTGGGGCGCTGGTCCGAGCCCCAGCGCCGCTATCACACGGTCGACCACCTGCTGGCGGTCCTCGACCGCGTCGACGAGCTGGCCGAGCACGCCGACGACGCCGACGCCGTCCGCTTCGCCGCCTGGTTCCACGACGCCGTCTACCGCCCCGACCGCTCCGAGAACGAGGAGCGCAGCGCCCATCTCGCCGAGCGCGCGCTGCCCGAGCTGGGCATCGACCAGGCCCTTACGGCCGAGGTCGCCCGGCTCGTACGACTCACCGTCGGCCACGACCCGGCCCCCGGCGACTGGAACGGCGAGGTGCTGTGCGACGCGGACCTCGCCGTCCTGGCGGGGTCGCCGGAGGACTACGCGGCCTACGCGGCGGCCGTCCGCGAGGAGTACGGATTCGTGCCCGACGACGCCTTCCGCGAGGGCCGCGCCGCGGTGCTGCGACAGCTGCTGGAGCTGCCGCAGCTGTTCCGCACCCCGTACGGGCGCGACCACTGGGAGCCGGTCGCGCGACGGAATCTCACCACCGAGCTCGGATTGCTGGGCACCGCATCCGAGGGGCGCTAGGACGTGCGCCGGGAGCGCAGGACCGCGAGCATCCAGGCACGGACGCTGCGCACCAGCTCCCGGCCGGGGGCTATGGGCGCCGATTGCAGCACCTTGGAGAAATACTCGTCACTGGATGCTTCGCCGGCCATCCAGCGCCGCCCCGACTCGATGATCTCGCCTTCTCGCACGATCATGCTGACCCCCACCTATGCGTAGCCGTACGTCGACGATAGGGACGCCGCCCTCCGCGGCGTCCGTTTCGCCACAACTTCACTGCTTCTACCCCGTCGTTGAGGTAGTTTCACCTGGACGAATGCCGTAATCCCCCGGTAGGCCCCGTCAGGGCTCCATCGCCCGACGCCCCAGGGCGTGCGCGGTGCCGAGCATTCCGGTGATGACCATCAGATAAGGCTTGCGTACTTTCCCCTCGGGCAGATCCCCCACCTTGGGCGCATCGATGATCAGCACCCCCTGGGGTTCGCTGCCGGCACACACCGGGGCGACGATGGCGGACAAGCGATCGTCCCCCAGATTGATCTTCAGATTCCCATTCGTGTTCCCGTTGTCATGGATGTAGACGATCTGCCCCTGATTCAGGACGTTGATCAGGGCTTTTTCGGTCTTCCTGTCGAATCGCGCCGGAGGCGCCGCCTGCCCGTGGACCACCTCCAGATCGAAGTGTCCGTCATCGTTCAGGGCATAAAAGGCGGACCGGGCCTTCGGACTCGCACCGTTGGCCACGACAGTGATGAGCCGGTCGTGAATCTGCCCCAAAATCTTGGGCACCTGAGTGGGCGTAGCACCCACCAAGGTACCCATATGGTCGACGATCGCCGACATGGCCGCCTCGAATTTAATTCCCTCGATGCGCCGGTAGCGCTTCCGCAGCAGGGACGAAAGGAAAGGGGCAATGATCGCAGCGACCGCCGCCGCGACAAAGAGGGCGAATTTTCCGGAACCGGAAGACTCATTGGCCAGCGCCGTGAATCCGATCGTCAATCCGGGAGAAATAACCGGCATCACATAAAAGGCGAAATCCTGCAATTTCTTTTTAAGGGACATGGCACCTGCTTTCGATGGAACCGAAACGCACCGTGACAGCAGCGATTATCCCGTCGTTCACCCCGGCGTCGACCCACTCGGACCCCACGTTCCCCAGAAACCCCGAGCGCATCGGAGCGGCCCGCCGGAGCATTCACGGCCGGGGCGCCGCCCCGCGATTCAATACGCCCCTCGACAGGTGTATCCGCCTTCTTATCCGGGCGGCCAGCAAGGCCGGGAATCGGCAATATAGCCGACGTTGTCCCGACCCCGGGCGGTAATCGGCGGACTCCCCGCCGAAGGATGGGCGGAACAACGCCGCAAACCCGTATATCGCGGACCCGGGGACGCCGCCGCCCCCCTTCCACTCCGTGAGACGGACCCCGCCCCTGGGAATACGGTGGCCGGAATACGCGCTGGCACCGGACATGCCGACCGCCAGCCCGAACCGCATGCCAGTCGCCGTCTACGTCCTCGGTTTGTCAGTATTCGCCCTCGGAACGTCCGAATTCATGTTGTCCGGGCTGTTGCAGCCCCTCGCCCGCGACATGGGCGTCTCCATACCCAAGGCCGGGCTGCTGGTGTCCGCCTTCGCGATCGGCATGGTGGTCGGTGCGCCCCTGCTCGCCGCCGCGACGCTGAAGCTGCCGCGCCGTACGACCCTCGTCGCCCTGCTCGCCGTCTTCGGGCTCGGACAGGTGGCGGGGGCACTCGCCCCCTCGTACGAGATGCTGTTCGCCTCCCGGGTGGTGAGCGCGCTGGCGTGCGCCGGGTTCTGGGCGGTGGGCGCGGCGGTGGCCGTGTCGCTGGTGCCGGTGACCGCACGGGCACGGGCCATGGCGGTGATGGTCGGCGGGCTGTCCATCGCCAACATCGCGGGCGTGCCCGCCGGGGCGTTCCTCGGGCAGCACGCGGGCTGGCGGGCGGCCTTCTGGGCGGTGGCCGGGCTGTCGGCGCTGGGCCTGGTCGGCGTGCTCGCGCTCGTCCCCGGCACCAAGCCGCCGACCGGTGCCGACGCGCCCCGGCTCCGCACCGAGCTGGGCATCTACCGCGACCGGCAGGTCTGGCTCGCGCTCGTGACCACCGCGCTGAACGGCGCCGCCGTCTTCTGCCTGTTCTCCTACCTCGGCCCGCTGCTCACCGAGACCGCCGGGATCGGCGAGGGCTGGGTGCCGACGGTGCTGGGGCTGTTCGGCGTGGGGGCGCTGATCGGCACCGCCATCGGCGGCCGGATCGCGGACGCCCATCTCTTCGGCACGATATACGGCGGTATCGCCGCCTCCGCCGCCGTGCTCGCGGTGCTGGCGCTGACCGCGCACACCCCGGCCGCCGCCGTGGGAATGGCGCTGCTGCTGGGCGTCACGGCCTTCGCGACGGCACCGGCGCTGAACGCCCGGATGTTCAACGTCGCGAACGCCGCGCCGACGCTGGCCGGTGCCACGACGACGGCCGCGTTCAACATCGGCAACACGCTCGGCCCTTGGCTCGGCGGCCTCGTCATCGGCGCCGGCTGGGGCTATCCGGCGGTCGCCTGGACGAGTGCGGGCCTGGCGGCCCTGGCCGTGGGCACCACCGCGGTCGCCTCCCGGCTGCACCAGGCGACGACCGGCTCCCGCGTGATCGCGGGATCCGCCCGGACGGCGTCGGCCGCGACGGTCGAGGCACCGGAATCCGCCCCGGCGCGCGCCGAGAACTGACGCCCCCGAGACGGGGCGCGCCCCTTCGCTCACGCCCTGGCGCCCGGCCTTTCCGCGCGCCGGTGGGCGCACCGATCCGCCCCGGCGCGCCGACCGGCGGCAAGCGCCGCCTGCGGCGGCGAGCGCCCTGCGGGCGCGTCCTCAAGCGCCTCAAGCGCCGGACGGGCTTGTTGTGGCTGAGCTCAGCCACAACAAGCCCGTCCGGCGCTTGAGGACACCGCCGCGCAGCGGAGGTGCACCCACGGCAGCCCCCAGGCGTGTCCTAGACCCCGCGAGGCCGCTCGTGCTTCGGTCGCCGCAGGCCCGCCGACGTCAGCAGCCGCACCAGCTCCTTGGTGCCGACCTCCACCGCCCCCAGCCGTACGGCATCGCCGTACGACGACGACGGCACGTCGTAGTGGTCCCGGTCGAAGGCCCGCGCCGGGGCGCCGAGCCGGGCCGCGAACGCGTGCAGCTCCTGGTAGCTGACGTCGCTGACCAGGTGCGACCACATCCGCCCGTGTCCCGGCCAGGTGGGCGGGTCGATGTAGAGCGTCATCGCAGCGCCGTCGCCAGGGCCCCCACCGGCGCCACCAGCACCGCCTGCTTCGCGCACGCCCAGTGCGGGTCGGCGCCCAGCTCCGGCTCGACCTCCAGTGCGTGCGGGTCGCCCTCGCCCGTGCACAGCGGGCACAGCGGCCAGCGCCCGTACCGCTCCAGCAGCGCGTCCTGGACGTCCTGGGCGACGAGACCGGGCAGGAACGCGACGCCCTGCGGCCACTGCTCGACCCACCACCGCCGGTGTGTGACCGCGTCCTCGACCAGCGAGACCACGTCGGCCTCCGCCACGTCCCCCGCCGCCAGATCGGCGAGGACGAGCGCGCGTGCGATGTGCAGTGCCTGTTCGAGCTCCATACGGTCCATTGTCAGGGACTGCGAGGGTTGACGGTTCACCGGACCGAAAATACCTTTCAAAAGGTGAGCAGCAAACTGAAGGAAACTTTCGACGCCGCGTCATCGCCCGTCACCCCGGTGCCCCCCGCGCCCGCGGCCCTCGCCGCCAAGGTCCGCACCCTCGCCCCGTCCATGACCCGCTCGATGCAGCGCGTCGCCGAGGCCGTGGCGGGCGACCCGGCCGGTTCCGCCGCGCTCACCGTCACCGGACTCGCCGAGCGCACGGGCACGAGCGAGGCCACCGTCGTGCGCACCGCCCGCATCCTCGGCTACCCCGGGTACCGCGACCTGCGGATCGCCCTCGCCACGCTGGCCGCGCAGCAGGCGGCGGGCGCGGCACCCGCCGTCACCGCCGACATCGCCGTGGACGACCCGCTGCCGAGCGTCGTCGCCAAGCTCGCCCAGGAGGAGGCGCAGTGCCTGGCGGACACGGCAGCCGCCCTCGACACCGCCCAGTTGGAGGCCGCCGTCGCCGCACTGGCCGCGGCCCGGCGCATCGATGTGTACGGCATCGGCGCCTCCCACCTCGTCGGCCAGGACCTCGTCCAGAAGCTGCTGCGCATCGGACTGATCGCCCACGCCCCCGGCGACCCGCACCTGGCCGTCACCAACGCCGTCCAGCTGCGGGCCGGCGACGTGGCGATCGCCATCAGCCATTCGGGACGGACCACCGACGTCATCGAGCCGCTGCGGGTCGCCTTCGAACACGGTGCGACGACGGTCGCGATCACCGGCCGCCCCGACGGCGAGCTCGTCCAGTACGCGGACCACGTCCTGACCACGTCCTCCGCCCGGGAGAGCGAGCTGCGCCCGGCGGCCATGTCCAGCCGCACCAGCCAACTGCTCGTCGTGGACTGCCTCTTCATCGGCGTCGCGCAGCGCACGTACGACAGGGCCGCCCCCGCGCTGTCCGCCTCCTACGAGGCGCTCGCCCACCGTCACGCCCCGCGGAGCCGGCGCTGACCCGCCCCCGCACGGAAGGAGCCGCCCGCCCATGACCTCGTACGCCGCCTACGCCGCGCTCCGCGCCCAGCTCGCCACCCTCACCACCGAGGCGTTCCGCCCCGAACTCGCGGACATAGACCGGCTGCCCACCCTGGACCTCGCCCGGCTCATGAACGACGAGGACGCCACCGTCCCCGCCGCCGTCGCCACCCGGCTCCCGGAGATCGCCGCCGCCATCGACGCGGCCGCCGCCCGGATGGCGGGCGGGGGCCGCCTGATCTACGCCGGAGCGGGCACGGCCGGCCGGCTCGGGGTGCTCGACGCCAGCGAGTGCCCGCCGACGTTCAACACCGACCCGGCCGAGGTCGTCGGGCTGATCGCGGGCGGCCCGCCCGCCCTGGTCCGGGCCGTCGAAGGGGCCGAGGACAGCGCGGAGCTGGCCACCGCGGACCTCGCCGCGCTCGGTGTCGGGGCGGCCGACACGGTCGTCGGCGTCTCCGCCTCCGGCCGCACGCCGTACGCGATCGGGGCCGTCGAGCACGCCCGGAAGGCCGGGGCGCTCACCGTCGGCCTGGCCTGCAACGCGGATTCGGCGCTCGGCGCCGCCGCCGAGCACGCCATCGAGGTGGTCGTCGGGCCGGAACTGCTCACCGGCTCGACCCGGTTGAAGGCCGGCACCGCCCAGAAGCTGGTGCTCAACATGTTCTCGACCATCACGATGATCCGGCTCGGCAAGACCTACGGGAATCTGATGGTCGACGTCCGCGCCTCGAACGAGAAGCTGCGGGCCCGTTCCCGGCACATCGTCGCGCTCGCCACGGGGGCGTCCGACGCGGAGATCGAGGCGGCGCTCGGCACGACCGACGGCGAGGTGAAGAACGCGATCCTCGTCCTCCTGGGCCGCGTCGACGCCCCCACGGCCGCGCGGCTGCTCGCGGAGTCCAAGGGCCACCTGCGCGCCGCGCTCGACGCGACGCGGGGCTGACGTCGCCCGTTGTCGGAAAACGCCCGAGGGCGGCACCCCCGCGATGGGGGTGCCGCCCTCGGTCAGGACATGAGCCTTTCCCGGTCACCGGACGGAGTCCGGTGCAGCGCCCTGAAGCCTGTGAGGCCGGCTACGGCCGAGCAGTGCGAGGGGCGCGTCGGGAGGAGTCGGCTCAGAAGTCCATGTCACCGCCCGGCATGCCGCCCGGAGCGGCCGCAGCGGCCTTCTCCGGCTTGTCGGCGATGACGGCCTCGGTGGTGAGGAACAGCGCGGCGATGGACGCGGCGTTCTGCAGGGCGGAACGCGTGACCTTCGCCGGGTCGATGATGCCCTCGGCGATCATGTCCACGTACTCACCGGTCGCGGCGTTCAGACCGTGGCCGACGGGCAGGTTGCGGACCTTCTCGACGATGACGCCACCCTCGAGACCACCGTTGACGGCGATCTGCTTGAGCGGGGCCTCCAGGGCCAGCTTCACGGCGTTGGCGCCGGTCGCCTCGTCGCCCTCGAGCTCGAGCTTCTCGAAGACCGCGGAGGCCTGGAGCAGGGCCACGCCACCACCGGCGACGATGCCCTCCTCGACGGCCGCCTTCGCGTTGCGAACGGCGTCCTCGATGCGGTGCTTGCGCTCCTTGAGCTCGACCTCGGTCGCGGCACCGGCCTTGATGACGGCCACGCCGCCGGCCAGCTTCGCGAGGCGCTCCTGGAGCTTCTCGCGGTCGTAGTCCGAGTCGCTGTTGTCGATTTCGGCGCGGATCTGGTTGACGCGACCCTGGACCTGGTCGCTGTCACCGGCACCGTCGACGATGGTCGTCTCGTCCTTGGTGATGACGACCTTGCGGGCGCGGCCGAGCAGGTCGAGACCGGCGTTCTCCAGCTTGAGGCCGACCTCCTCGGAGATGACCGTGCCACCGGTGAGGATGGCGATGTCGCCGAGCATGGCCTTGCGGCGGTCACCGAAGCCCGGGGCCTTGACGGCGACGGACTTGAAGGTGCCACGGATCTTGTTGACGACCAGGGTCGACAGGGCCTCGCCCTCGACGTCCTCGGCGATGATCAGCAGCGGCTTGCCGGACTGCATGACCTTCTCGAGGAGCGGCAGCAGGTCCTTGACCGAGCCGATCTTCGAGTTGACGATCAGGATGTACGGGTCGTCGAGCGACGCCTCCATACGCTCCATGTCGGTGGCGAAGTACGCCGAGATGTAGCCCTTGTCGAAGCGCATGCCCTCGGTGAGCTCAAGCTCGAGCCCGAAGGTCTGCGACTCCTCGACGGTGATGACGCCTTCCTTGCCGACCTTGTCCATCGCCTCGGCGATGAGCTCGCCGATCTGGGTGTCGGCGGCGGAGATGGAGGCGGTGGAGGCGATCTGCTCCTTGGTCTCCACGTCCTTGGCCTGCTCGAGCAGGGCGGCGGAGACGGCCTCGACGGCCTTCTCGATGCCACGCTTCAGCGCCATCGGGTTGGCACCGGCGGCCACGTTGCGCAGACCCTCACGGACCAGCGCCTGGGCGAGGACGGTCGCGGTCGTCGTGCCGTCACCGGCGACGTCGTCCGTCTTCTTCGCGACCTCCTTGACCAGCTCGGCGCCGATCTTCTCGTACGGGTCCTCGAGCTCGATCTCCTTGGCGATGGAAACACCATCGTTGGTGATCGTGGGGGCGCCCCACTTCTTCTCGAGGACGACGTTACGGCCCTTGGGGCCGAGGGTGACCTTGACGGCGTCGGCGAGCTGGTTCATCCCGCGCTCGAGACCGCGCCGTGCCTCCTCGTCGAACGCGATGATCTTGGCCATGTGAAGTGGTCCTCCCAGGACGGGGTGGATTGCTCCGGACCGCGCTGGCGCCCGCGACGGACGGCCTGCACACCTGGCGGTTCCTTGCCCCGCCTGGCCTGCGGACCTCACCGACGGTCCAAATCTGTCACTCTCACTCGGAGAGTGCTAAGCCCAATGATTAGCACTCGACCCCTCCGAGTGCAAGCGGTCCTGAGCTTGTTCCACCCGCGTCAGTGGCACCTGGGGGCACCTCCCAGCGGCAGCTGGGGGCGCAAGCGACCCTGGGCAAGAGCTACCCACGCGAGGGGCGGCCACACACGGGGCCCGGCCACGCTCCCGAGGCAGGTGTGCCGCACCCACACGAAGGGCCCGTACCTCCCCCTGGAGGTACGGGCCCTTCGGCGAGCTGAGTGAGCCTAGGTGGTCGATGCGCCGAGATCAGGCGCTCGCCAGCTTGACCATGTCCGCCTGCGGCCCCTTCTGACCCTGCGAGATCTCGAACTCGACTCGCTGCCCCTCCTCGAGGGTGCGGTAGCCGTCCATCTGAATCGCGCTGTAGTGGACGAAAACATCCGCACCACCGTCGACCGCGATGAAGCCGTACCCCTTCTCCGCGTTGAACCACTTGACGGTGCCCTGAGCCATGCCTAACTCCCCTATTACTGGCCCTTGCGCAGGACCGCACTTCGCGGACCCGGGTCAGACCTCACCCCCCGGAAGTCCCCTGATCTTCGACATGGGGAACCCCGGAAGATGTGCGCCGGAACGCGTCGACCGCGGCTGAATGTATCTGCACGGATGCCGTCTGCAACAGGTCACTCGGACGAGAATTCCGGGCGCGGCTGATTGGCGATAAGCGGTGAATTCCGAGGATTCCCGGGCAAGTCGGGCCGGACATAACGCAACCAACCCGACAATTCGTGCACACGCTCGGCACACAACTTGACGGGTTCTCATATGCGTACGGCACTGACGCAGGAGGGGGAACGCCCCAACTGTATCGCGCTTCAACAGACGGAATCGCCCCGTCCGTTTTCCGGCCGGGGCGATTCACGGGACTTCCGCAGCAAACCTTCGAAAGGGTCAGCCGCCGGCGACCGCGGGAATGATCGAGACACCGGCGCCGTCGGGGGTCGCGGCATTCAGGCCGCCTTCGAAGCGCACGTCGTCGTCATTGACGTACACATTCACGAAGCGGCGCAGCTTGCCGCTGTCGTCCAGGACGCGGGCGGAGATGCCCGGGTGGTTCTTCTCCAGGTCGGCGATCACCTCGGCGAGGGTCGTGCCCTCGGCGGAGACCTCGGCCTGACCGCCGGTGTAGGTGCGCAGGATGGTGGGGATGCGGACGTTGATGCTCATGCGGATTCGCCTTCCGGCTAGAGAGACGTGTGGGGCCGGCACCGGCCGTCGGGTGCCGGGGAGGGACGGGGCGGGGCGCAGGCTCAGCTGCCGGCCAGGCCCGCCGCACGGAACGCGTCGAGGCTCGGTCGGATGGTCGCGGAGGGCCCGGTGGTCGGGGCGACGGCGTCCAGGGTCTTCAGCCCGTCGCCGGTGTTCAGGACGACCGTCGTCAGGGACGGATCCAGCACCCCCGCCTCGATCAGCTTCTTCGTGACGCCGACCGTCACCCCGCCCGCCGTCTCCGCGAAGATCCCCTCGGTGCGGGCCAGCAGCTTGATCGCGTCGACGATCTGCGCGTCGGTGACGTCCTCCACCGCGCCGCCCGTCCGCCGCGCGATGTCGAGCACGTACGGCCCGTCGGCCGGGTTGCCGATCGCGAGGGACTTCGCGATCGTGTCCGGCTTCACCGGCCGCACCACGTCGTGGCCGTCCTTGAAGGCGCGCGAGACCGGCGAGCAGCCCTCGGCCTGGGCGCCGAAGATCTTGTACGGCCGGTCCTCGACCAGACCGAGCGCGATCAGTTCCTTGAGCCCCTTGTCGATCTTCGTGAGCTGCGAGCCCGACGCGATGGGGACGACGATCTGGTCCGGCAGCCGCCAGCCGAGCTGCTCGCAGATCTCGTACGCGAGGGTCTTGGAGCCCTCCCCGTAGTACGGGCGCAGATTGACGTTGACGAAGCCCCAGCCCTCGCCGAGCGGGTCGCCGATCAGCTCGGAGCAGAAGCGGTTCACGTCGTCGTAGGTGCCCTCGATGCCGACGAGGTCGCCGCCGTAGACGGCGGCCATGACGACCTTGCCCGCCTCCAGGTCGTGCGGGATGAACACGCAGGACTTCAGGCCCGCGCGGGCGGCCGCGGCGCCGACCGCGCCCGCCAGGTTGCCGGTGGAGGAGCAGGAGAGGGTGGTGAAGCCGAAGGCGCGGGCGGCCTCGACGGCGATGGCGACGACGCGGTCCTTGAAGGAGTGCGTGGGGTTGCCGGAGTCGTCCTTGACGTACAGACCGCCGGTCACGCCCAGCTCGCGGGCGAGGTTGTCGGCCTTGACCAGCTTGGTGAAGCCGGGGTTGAGGCTCGGCTTGTCCGCGACGTCGGCGGGGACGGGCAGCAGCGGGGCGTAGCGCCAGATGTTCTCCGGCCCGGCCTCGATCCGGCGGCGCAGCGCCTCGGGGTCACCGGTGGGCAGGTCGTAGGCGACTTCGAGCGGTCCGAAGCAGACGGCGCAGGCGAAGATCGGTCCGAGGTCGAAACGCTCTCCGCACTCGCGGCACGAGAGGCCGACGGCGGGTCCGAGAGCGACGGGGGTGGCAACGGTGTGCACAGCCATGAGGCGAGGCCCTTTCTCCTCATCTTCCCCGCGGCGAACGTCGCCACGGGACGGAATTGGCACCTTCCCCACCGGGAGCCTCGCGGTGTACGCAAGACCGGCGGGAGGGTTGCCGGGGCTTCAACGGGCCGTATCCCTCTGCCCCTCTGGATGAGCGGTATGGCACTGGGCACAGCCCAGGCGTTTGTTCGCGCGACGACCCCGACATGCGATGGCCATCCGCGTTGTTCAAGACTGTAACGGAAGGCATGGACGCTCGAACCAGTCGTCCGTACCGCGAGATGGGTCACACCCCGAGCCACGCTAAGGAGTCGTACACGTGCTGGAAGAGGTGGAGCGCTGGCTGGCCCGGCGGTCCTGGTCCGCCGCAGACCGTTCGCTCGACCGGATTCTCGCCGCCAAGCGCGGCGCCGGCACCACGGTCAGCGTCGTCCTGCCGGCGCTGAACGAGGAGGCGACGGTCGGCGCGATCGTGGCGACGATCCGCCGTGAGCTGATGACCGACGCGGTGCCGCTGGTGGATGAACTGGTGGTGCTGGACTCCGGTTCCACCGACCGTACGGCCGTGGTGGCGGCCGCGGCCGGGGCGCGGGTCGTGCACCGGGACGAGGTGCTGCCGCGACTGCCCGCGCTGCCCGGCAAGGGCGAGGTGCTGTGGCGGTCGCTGCTGGCGACCGAGGGCGACGTCGTCTGCTTCGTCGACGCCGATCTGCGGGACTTCTCGGCCGACTTCGTCTCCGGCACCGTCGGACCGCTGCTGACCGAGCCGGACGTGCACTTCGTCAAGGCGATGTACGACCGCCCGCTCGGCGAGGCCGTGGGCCAGGGCGGCCGGGTGACCGAGCTGGTGGCCCGCCCGCTGCTGAACCTGCACTGGCCGCAGCTGGCCGGTTTCGTCCAGCCGCTGGGCGGTGAGTACGCGGCCCGCCGCTCGCTGTTGGAGCGGCTGCCGTTCCCCGTCGGCTACGGCGTCGAGCTCGGGCTGCTGGTGGACGCGCTGCACACCGTGGGCCTGGACGCGCTGGCCCAGGTCGACGTGGGGGTGCGCAAGCACCGGCACCAGGACGGCCGGGCGCTCGGCCGGATGGCCGCCGCGATCTACCGGACCGCGCAGCTCCGACTGGCCCGCGGCCATCTGGTGCGTCCGGCCCTGACCCAGTTCGAGCGCACCCCGGAGGGCTTCGTTCCGCGGACGTACGCGGTGGACACCGAGGAGCGGCCGCCGATGGCCGGGATACCCGAGTACGCACAGAGGCACGCCGCGTAACCGTCCCTCGTGCGTACGTTTGAGTGCTTCCCGCACTGGCAAGGCTGGCCACATGGTCGCTGAGCACGCCGCCCCGATTCTCGTCGCCTCCAACCGCGGACCCGTCTCCTACAAGCGACGCGAGGACGGCTCGCTCGCGGCGGGCCGGGGCGGCGGCGGGCTGGTGTCCGGGCTCAGCGCGATCGGGACCGGCGCCGGGGCCCTGTGGGTGTGCTCCGCCCTCGGCGAGGGCGACCGCGAGGCCGTACGCCGCACGGGCGGCAGGCTCGATCCAGCCGACACCGGCGGGATGAGCGTGCGGATGCTCGACATCGCGCCCGAGGTCTTCACCGCGGCGTACAACGGCATCGCCAATTCCGTGCTGTGGTTCGTCCACCACCTGCTGTACCAGACCCCGCTGGAGCCCGATTTCGACGCGGACTTCCGCGCCCAGTGGGCGGCCTACGAGGCGTACAACGCCGCCTTCGCGGACGCGCTCGCCGAGGAGGCCGCGCCGGGCGCCGCGGTCCTCGTCCAGGACTACCACCTGACCCTGGTGCCGGGCCTGCTCCGCGAGCGGCGCCCGGACCTGCGCGTCGGCCACTTCTCGCACACCCCCTGGGCCCCGCCGGACTACTTCCGGATGCTGCCGGACGACGTGGCCGAGCAGGTGCTGCGCGGCGTGCTGGGCAGCGACCGCGCCGCCTTCCTCACCCGCCGCTGGGCCGAGGCGTTCGCCGCGTGCTGCGCGGACGTCCTGGGCGCGGAGATCGTGCGGGGCGACGGGCCCGACGGCGCGCTGTCGGTGCGCTTCGAGGGCCGGACGACCCGGCTCGGTGTGCACGGGCTCGGCGCCGACGCCGCATTCCTGCGCGAGCGGGCGCACCGGGCGGACGTCGAGGAGCGGATGGCCGCGCTGCGCGAGCAGATCGGCCCGGACCGCAAGACGATCGTCCGCGTCGACCGCACCGAGCTGTCCAAGAACATCGTGCGCGGCCTGCGCGCCTACCGCAGGCTGCTGGAGGACCGTCCGCAGTGGCGGGGCAAGGTGGTGCACGTCGCCTTCGCCTACCCCTCCCGGCAGGACCTGGCGGTCTACCGCGACTACACGGCCGAGGTGGAGCGGGTCGCCCAGGAGATCAACTCCACGTTCGGCACGGCGGATTGGCTGCCGGTCGTCCTGCACGTCAAGGACGACTTCGCCCGCTCGCTCGCCGCGTACCGCCTGGCCGACGTGGCCCTGGTCAACCCCATCCGCGACGGCATGAACCTCGTCGCCAAGGAGGTCCCCGTCGTCTCCGACCGCGGCTGCGTGCTGGTCCTGTCCCGGGAGGCCGGGGCGTTCGCGGAGCTGGGCGAGGACGCGATCACCGTCAACCCGTTCGACGTGGAGGCCACGGCCCGGGCACTGCACGAGGGCCTGCTCATGGAGCCCGCCGAGCGCGCGGAGCGCACCGAGCGGCTGGCCTCGGCGGCGACGGCGCTGCCGCCCGCGCGCTGGTTCCTGGACCAGCTGCGGGCACTGGAGGGATAAGGGGTAGCGGCGCACGCCGGAGCGCACGCCCCGCGCGGCGCCCGGACGGGCCGACGCGGCGCGCTTCCGTGCCCGGGCGGGAAAGGGAACGGAAGCGGGTAATGCTCCCGCATGCCGATTGCCCGCCGCTGGGCCGCACTTGCGCTGACCGCCGCCGCTCTCGTCGCCGCGACCACCGGCCCCTCGTACGCCCTCTCGTCGGCTTTACGCCGCTCACCCGCCCGGCGTCCCCGCGACCTGTCCCTGCGCGTCTGACGATCCGGCGCACCTGCGGCACGCGATCGCCCACAAGCGGCACCGGCGGTGAGCGGATCCGCCGGCCTCAGGAAGCCCGGCCGCCGAGGCGGTCCGCGAGGGCGCCGAGCAGCTCCACGACACCGCTCGGGCCGTCGACGACGAGGTCCGCGCGCTCGGCGAGCTCCGCGACCTCCGCGCTGCCGCTGCACACCAGCGTCCCCGGCAGCCCCTCGGACCGGAGCTTCTCGACCGCCGCGAAGGCCGCGAGGTCACCGAGGTCGTCGCCCGCGTAGAGCACGGCGGACGCGTCGACCTCCCGGAGGTACTCGGCGAGGGCGACGCCCTTGTCCATGCCGGGCGGGCGCAGTTCCAGGACCATCCGGCCCGGTTCGAGGATCAGCCCGTGCCGCTCCGCGAGCTCTTCGAGCGGCCCGCGCAGGGCGTCGAAGGCCGCCTGCGGGTCGGGGGCGCGGCGGGTGTGGACGGCGATCGCGCGGCCGCCCTTGTTCTCGATGTGCGCGGTCTCGACCCAGGTGCCCCGCCAGCCGCCGGACCGGTCCAGCACCCCGGGCAGCTCCGCCTGCACGGCCGCGACGCCCGGGTGCGGCGCGGGGGCGTGCACGGTCCCGGTGACCGCGTCCCAGCGCTCGGCGCCGTAGTGCCCCAGCACGACGAGGTGCTCGAGGCCGGGCACCCCGGCGAAGCCGCCGTAGCGGACCGCGACCCCGGCCGGGCGCCCGGTGACCACGGCGATGGAGCCGAGACGGGGGGCGAGCCGGGTGAGGGCGGGCACGGCACCGGGGTGGGCGCGGGCCTGCTCGGGGTCCGGCACGATGTCGGCGAGCGTGCCGTCGAAGTCGAGCGCGACGACCGCGCGCCCGGGCCTCGCCAGCAGCGCGGCCAGTCCGTCGCGGCCGGCGGGCGTCACGGGATCGGGAAGAGGACCCATGCGGCCGACCCTATCGGTGCGACCGCCGCCGGGGTGGCCAGTTGTACGGTCCCGACGCCGGGCCCGCTAGCGGCGCTCGCGCCGGGCGTCCCGCACGCGGCGCAGCCGGTTGACGGTGACGGGGTCGTGGGCGAGGGCGCGCGGGTCGTCGAGGAGGGCGTTGAGGAGCTGGTAGTAGCGGGTCGGGGTGATCCCCAGCTGCTCCCGCACGGCCCGCTCCTTCGCTCCGGGCCCGGGCCACGTCCGGCGTTCCAGAGCGAGCACGGCACGGTCCCGGTCGGAGAGCCCGCCGCTGTGCGGCGCGGGCTCCGCACCATCGTCCGGGGTCGGCTCCTCCGACGGCCTCACGTGCTCCAACCTAACGACCCGCGTTCTCCGTCGCCATGGCCTCGCGCTGGATCTCGCCGAGCACCGCGGCCGGGTCGCCGCCCTTCTGCACGGTAGAGCCGATCTTCTCCTTGATCGACTTGCTGACCTTCGCCCAGGACGTCTTGTCCGCCGGGTAGAACTCCGCGTTCGGCAGCTCCTTGATGAAGGGCCGCAGCTGCTTGTGCTGGTCGTCCTGGGCCATCGCCACGGACGCGGGCGTGGTCACCGGCAGCAGGTCGTACTGGCCGGTGAAGTCCAGCACGTTCTCCTTGCTGTAGACGAAGTCGAGGAACTTGCCGATCTCCTCGCGGTGGCCGTTCTGCTTGAAGCCCATCATCCAGTCGGCGACGCCCATGGTCGCCCTGGCCTTGCCGCTCGCACCGGGCAGCGGAACCATCGTGTACTTGATGCCCTTGGCGTCGGCCTGCTGCATCAGCGTCGGGTGGCCGTTGAGCATGCCCACCTCGCCGCGCGTGAACGCGTCGAAGACTTCCTGCCGGTTGGTACGGGCGGGGTCACCGCTGCCGGTGAGACCCTTGCCGACGAATTCATCGCGCAGCCACTCGAAGGTCTTGATGTTCTCGGGCGAGTCGATGGTGTACACACCGATGTTGTTGGTGTAGCTGCCGCCGCCGCTGAGCATCCACATCATGGTCTCGGCCGGCGCCTCCTCCGGGCCGAGCGGCAGCCCGTAGGGCATCTTCACCCCGGCGGCCTTGAGCTTCGCCGCAGCGGCCTGGAGCTCGGCCCACGTATCGGGAGCCTTGGCGATGCCGGCCTTGTCGAAGAGCTTCTGGTTGCAGAAGAGCAGACGCGTGCTGGAGACGAACGGCAGGCCGTACTGCACCCGGTGCACCTCGCCCGCCTTGGCGATCGAGGATATGAAGTCGGCCTGGGTGGGGATGGAGAGCAGCTGCTCGGCGCTGTAGAGCTTGCCGACCGCGGCGAAGTCGGCGTACGCGCCGATCTGGGCGAGGTCGGGGGCCTTGCCGGCCGCGACGAGTTCGGCGACCTTCTTGTCGACCTCGGTCCAGCTGAGGACGCTGACGTTGACCTTGATGCCCTTGTTCTTGGACTCGAACTCGCGGGCGAGGGAATCCCAGTACTTCTTGGAGCTGTTGGTCGGCTTGTCGCCGTAGTCCGCCGCGATCAGCCGGATCGTCTTGTCACCGCCGGTCGCGTCGCTGCCGCATGCCGTCAGTGCGGGCGCCAACGCCGCCGTGGCGGCACCTGCCGCCGTCAGACCCAAGAAACGCCGCCGCTGCACTGCTGCTTCCCACCCTTGAGGTTGGTGATTTGTCCGCTGGAGACCGTGAGTCTCTCCCGCGCGCCACCTTACGGGCTACCCGCCCGGCGTCTCGCTTCGGTATCACCCTTCCCCCCATGTCACAGGGGGTGCTATCCACGGTGCTGACCGTTACCCGCACGCACCTCGCAAGGAGCACCCGCGCATGGAACAGTCCGCTCGCAACTCCTCCCGCACCGCCGTGGAGATCGCCACCCAGCCCGACTGCTGGCGCCGCGCGGCCGAGGCCGCTGCCGGGGCGCCGGGGCTGCCGCTGCCCGGCGAGCGGGTGGCCGTCACGGGCTGCGGAACGTCCTGGTTCATGGCCCAGGCCTACGCGGCGCTGCGCGAGGCCGCCGGGCAGGGCGAGACGGACGCCTTCGCGGCGTCGGAGTTCCCCGCGGCCCGCGCGTACGACCGGGTCGTGGCGATCACCCGCTCCGGCACCACGACCGAGGTGCTGGCCCTGTTGACCACGCTGCGCGGCCGGACGCCGACGCTGGCGCTGACCGCCGACCCGAAGACGCCCGTGATGGAGGCGGCGGACACGGTGGCGGTGCTGGACTGGGCGGACGAGGAGTCCGTCGTCCAGACGCGCTTCGCGACGACGGCCCTGGCGTTCCTGCGGGCCGGCCTCCAGACGCACAGCCCACTGCCGGCCGGGGTGCGCACGGTCGCCGAGGCGGCGGCGGACGCGGAGACGGCCGTAGCCGAGCCGCTGCCGCCGTCGGTGCTCGCAGCGGGACAGTGGACGTTCCTGGGATGCGGCTGGGCGTACGGGCTGGCGCAGGAGGCGGCCCTGAAGATGCGGGAGGCGGCGGGCGCCTGGACGGAGGCGTACCCGGCGATGGAGTACCGCCACGGCCCGATCGCGATCACCGCCCCGGGCCGGGTGGCGTGGGTCTTCGGCCCCCGGCCGGAGGGCCTGGCGGCCGACATCACCGCGACCGGCGGCACGCTGATAGCGGACGGCTCCCGCCTGGACCCGATGGCGGACCTGATCCGCGCGCAACGCCTGGCGGTGGCGGTGGCCGAGTCCAGGAACCACAACCCGGACCACCCCCGCAACCTCACGCGCAGCGTGATCCTGCCGACGGACTGACGTCTACGGGGCTGCCGGGTGCCCACCCCTCCCCCACCCAGGGGCGGAGGCGCCGCAGGCCCACGGACCTGAGGGCCCGGGACGCGCAGGTGGGTCGCGGGGCGTAAAGCGAAGCAGCCCCGCGACCCACCGGAGCGGCACGGGCCCGAACCCCAACGAACGCGCGGCGGCGCGACGGCCCGAACCCCCACCACCCGACGAAAGCGGGAAACGGCGCCGCACCCGGCGGCAGAGGCCCCCACCCGGCGAACCCGGCAACGAACGCGCAACCCACGACACGCAGGGGCAGCAGCCTGCCGACGAGTGGACTAGACCTTTCATGCGCAATCGCGCGAGACTGTCCCCGTGAGACACGTCATCGCGCTCGATGTAGGCGGCACCGGCATGAAGGCCGCCCTGGTCGGACCGGACCACGAGCTTCTGTACGAGGCCAGGCGGCCCACCGGCCGTGACCGGGGGCCGGACGCCGTCGTCGCCGGGATCCTCGACTTCGCCGCCGAGCTGCGCGCGGTCGGCCGGCAGCGGTACGGGCGGCAGGCCGAGGCGGCGGGCGTCGCCGTGCCCGGCATCGTCGACGACGCGAACGGCATCGCCGTCTACGCCGCCAACCTCGGCTGGCGCGACGTCCCCCTGCGGGACCTCTTGAGCGAGCGCCTCGGCCGCGTGCCGGTCGCCCTCGGCCACGACGTACGGACCGGCGGTCTCGCCGAGGGCCGGATCGGGGCGGGGCGGGGCGCCGACCGGTTCCTGTTCGTACCGCTCGGCACGGGCATCGCCGGGGCGATCGGCATGGACGGGCGGATCGAGGCCGGGGCCCACGGCTACGCGGGCGAGATCGGCCACATCGTCGTCCGGCCCGGCGGCCCGGTCTGCGGGTGCGGCGGGCGCGGGTGTCTGGAGACCATCGCCTCCGCCTCCGCCGTCAGCCGCGCCTGGGCCGAGGCGTCCGGCGACACCGGCGCCGACGCCGCGGACTGCGCGCGGGCCGTCGCGGCCGGGGACGCCACCGCCCGCGCGGTGTGGCGGGAGGCGGTCGACGCGCTCGCCGACGGCCTCGTCACCGGCCTCACGCTGCTGGACCCCCGTACGTTGATCATCGGTGGCGGGCTCGCGGAAGCGGGGGACACGTTGTTCGCACCGCTGCGCGCGGCCGTCGCCGAGCGGATCACGTTCCAGAGGCTTCCCGGCATCGTCCCCGCGGCGCTCGGGGACACCGCCGGGTGCCTGGGCGCGGGCCTGCTCGCCTGGGACCTGCTCACCGCCGAAGCGGCCGGGCTCACCGCCGAAGCGGCCGGGCTCACCGCCGAAGCGGCCGGCACGGCGAGCGCGCCCGCGGACGGAACCCCGGCGCCTCGCCCCACCCTCCCCACCCCATCCCCCGAATCCACGGAGGTATCCGCCTGATGGTCGAACGAACGGTTCTCACCGGCGCCCGCGTGGTGCTGCCGACCGGTGTGGCCCACGACGGCCGCGTCACGGTCGAGGGTCGGCGCATCGTGGACGACACGGCGCGGGAGGAGCCGTCCCTCGATCTCAGCGGTCACTGGATCGTCCCCGGCTTCGTGGACGTCCACGTGCACGGCGGCGGCGGCGCGTCGTTCTCCGCCGGGAGCGCCGAGGAGGCGCTCACCGCCATCGGAACGCACCGCGCGCACGGCACGACGACCATGGTCGCCTCGACCGTCACCGGCGACCTGGACGACCTGGCCCGGCAGGCGGCCGTCCTGGCCGAGCTGACCGAGCAGGGCGACCTGGCGGGCATCCACTTCGAGGGCCCCTTCATCTCCCCGCACCGCTGCGGCGCGCACCAGCCGGGGCTGCTGCGCGACCCCCACCCGGCGGACGTGCGCAAGCTGATCGACGCCGCGCACGGCGCGGCCCGCATGATGACGCTGGCGCCGGAGCTGCCGGGTGGCCTGGACTCCGTGCGGATGCTCGCCGACAGCGGCGTCATCGCGGCGGTGGGGCACACCGACTCCACGTACGAGGCCACGCTGGAGGCCATCGACGCGGGCGCGACGGTCGCCACCCACCTCTTCAACGCGATGCCGGGGCTGCTGCACCGCGCCCCCGGCCCGATCGCCGCGCTGCTGGAGGACGAGCGGGTCACCGTCGAGCTGATCAACGACGGCACGCATCTGCACCCCGCCGTCCTGGAGCTGGCCTTCGCCCGGGCGGGCGCGGACCGGGTCGCGTTCATCACCGACGCGATGGGCGCGGCCGGCATGACCGACGGCATGTTCCCGCTCGGCCCGATGCGGGTCGAGGTCAAGGACGGCGTCGCGCGGATCGCCGACGGGCCCACGGCGGGATCGATCGCGGGATCGACGCTCACGCTGGACACGGCGTTCAAGCGCGCGGTGACCGTCGACGGACTGCCCGTCGAGGACGCCGTGCGGGCGCTGTCGGTGAACCCGGCCCGGCTGCTGGGGGTCGCCGACCGGGTCGGCTCGCTGGAGCCCGGCAAGGACGCGGACCTGGTCGTGCTGAACGGTTCGTACGACCTGGTGGGCGTCATGCGCAAGGGCGAATGGCTGATTAAGCCCGAAGTGAAGTAATTTGCACCGCCCTTGAGCGGTGACGGAACAGCGGCGGCGGGTCCCCAGGTCTGGGCCTGCCGCCGCTGTTTTGGCATGATCGCTCGCGCCGGGCGTCCACGAACCCCCGGTACGGACAGCAGGGTTGCCGTCATACGGTCCCGCACGACGTTCCCGCACGACGGCCCCGGGAGGGAGACGCCGGTGATCCTCACCGTCACGCTCAACGCCGCGCTCGATCTGACCTACCGCGTCCCGCGGCTGCGTCCGCACACCTCGCACCGCGTCACCCACGCCGCGGAACGCCCGGGCGGCAAGGGGATCAACGTCGCCCGGGTGCTGGCCGCGCTGGGCCACGACACCGTCGTGACGGGCTTCGCGGGCGGCGCGACGGGCGAACTCCTGCGGCGGCACCTCGCAGACGGTTCGGACCGGATCACCGACGCCCTCCTCCCCCTCACCGGCGACACCCGCCGCACGGTCGGCATCGTCGACGAGTCCACCGGCGACTCGACACAGCTCAACGAGCCCGGACCGGACGTCGCCCCGGAGGAGTGGGCCGCGTTCGGCGACGCCTACGGCCGGCTGCTGCGCGACGCCAAGGCCGTCGCGCTGTGCGGGAGCCTGCCGCCGGGCGTGCCGGTGGGGGCGTACGCGCAGCTCGTACGGGCCGCGCGGGCGGCCGGGGTGCCCGTGCTGCTGGACACCGACGGGGAACCGCTGCGCCGCGGCATCGCCGCCCGGCCGGACGTGGTCAAGCCCAACGCCACGGAACTCGCCGCGCTCACCGGCTCCACCGAGCCGCTGCGCGCGGCGCACGACGCCCGCCGGCGCGGCGCCCACGCCGTCGCCGCGTCCCTCGGCCCGGACGGGCTGCTGGCGCTCACCCCCGACGGCGCCTGGCGCGCCGCGCCGCCCCGCCGGCTGACGGGCAATCCGACGGGCGCCGGCGACTCCGCCGTCGCGGGCCTGCTGTCGGGCTGGGCCGAGGGCCTGTCCTGGCCGGACCGTGTCGCCCGGGCGGTGGCCCTGTCGGCCGCGACCGTACGGGCCCCGGCGGCGGGCGAGTTCGACCGCGCGACGTACGAGGGCCTGCTGCCGCAGGTGAAGGTCACTCCGGCGTGAGTCCACGGCGAGCCGGGGCCGGTCGGGCGCTGCCGCCCGTCACCATGGGCCCGCGGCACGGCACCACCCGGCGGATGCCGCCGGCACCGGACCGGCCCCGCCGCCGCGCGGGGTCACGAGGGCCGTTACGGCCGGAGGGTTGAGGCAGTCATGCCACTCGTCAGCACCGCCGAACTCGTCACCGAGGCCCGCGCCGCCGCCCGTGCGGTCGCCGCCTTCAACGTCATCACCGTGGAGCACGCGGAGGCCATCGCGGCGGGCGCCGAGGCCGCCGGCGCGGGCGCGGTGCTGCAAGTGTCCGAGAACGCGGTGAAGTTCCACGGCGGCGACCTCGCGCCCATCGCCGCCGCCACGGCCGCCGTCGCCCGTGCATCGACCGCGCGGCTCTCGCTCCACCTCGACCACGTCGAGGACGTGGCACTCCTGCACGCCGCGCACGCGCACGGCTTCGGCTCGGTGATGTTCGACGCGTCCAAGCGCGGCTACGGAGAGAACGTCAAGGCGACGGCGGAGGCCGTGCGTTGGGGCCACGAGCGCGGCATGTGGGTGGAGGCGGAGCTGGGCCGGGTGGGCGGCAAGGCGGGCGAGCCACCGCTGGACGCGCACACCCCGGGCGTGCGGACCGACCCGGCAGAGGCGGCCGCCTACGTCGGCGACACCGGCGTCGACGCCCTCGCCGTGGCCGTCGGCAGCTCGCACGCGATGACCGAACGCACGGCGGCCCTCGACCACGCCCTGATCTCCCGGCTCAGCGGCGCCGTGCCCGTACCGCTGGTCCTGCACGGCTCGTCGGGCGTCCCGGACCGGGAACTGCGCCGGGCCGTCGCCGCCGGCATGACGAAGATCAACGTCGGTACGGCCCTGAACACGGCGTTCACGGGCGCGGTCCGGGCCTTCCTCCAGGCCCACCCCCAGGCCGTCGACCCGCGCAGGTACCTGGCACCGGCGCGGGAGGCGATGGCCCGCACGGTGGCGGGGTTCCTGCGGACCGTCAGCGGCTGACGGCCCGGGTCGTCAGCCGTTCTTGGGGGAGATCCAGAGCTGGTCGAGGTGCACGTCGCACGAATTGCCGGCCTCGCAGGAGAGCCGGATGATGTTCGTGCCCTTGTTGAGCTTGACCAGGGACCAGGTGGTCTTCCACCCGTTCTCCCAGTCCTTCGTGCCGCCGAAGTTCTTCATGTTGATGGCGCGGGTGTCGGCCTTGCCGTTGGCGAAGATCGTGAGGGCGGCGTCCGTGCCGGGCACGCCGTAGCGCGCGTTCAGCCGGTAGTCGCCCTCCTTCTCGACGTCCACCTTCCACTCGACGCCGGCGCCCTGCTTGTTCATGCCCGCGATGTAGAGACCGCCGTCGCCCTGCGCGCCCGGCACGGTCTTCTCCGTGACGGCGCCGCCGCTGAGCCGCAGGCTCGCCGCGTCCTCCTTCGGCAGCTTGGCGGGCTTGCGCTTCTCCGGCTCGCTCTTCTTCGTCTCGTCGGGCTTGTCGCCCTCGGCCGGGGTCTGCTTGTCCTCGCCGCCGCCGTTCGCGGTGTTCTGCTGTTCCTTCTTCTCGTCCGAGCCGTTGGCGAAGATCGCGACGCCGATGCCGCACACGACGACCGCGACGACCGCTATGGCGGCGATGAGCGGCCCGCGCCGCTTGGACCGGCCGGCGGCGCGCCCGCCCTGGTGACCGCCCTGGGCGGAGTGCTGGGGGGCGCCGCCGGGGAGGGTCTCGGGGGCGGCGTAGTGCGGGGCGGGGCCGGTGCCCGGGGCCTGCTGGCCGTAGGTCACCTGCTGCTGGGGCTGCTGGCCGTACTGGCGCGAGCCGACCGGGCGGACCTGGTTGTACGACGTACGGGGGACGCCGGGCTGGTGCGCCGGCTGACCGCCGTCGGTGCCCCCGTCGCCGCCTTCCGAGCGGTACAGGTAGCCGAACGGGTCGTCGCCCTCCGGCGTGCCCTGGCCGTTATTACCCGCCGTCATCCCCTGTCACTCCCAACATGGTGTTGCCCATCGGCGCCCACCTGCGTACGCGCCTGAACCCGCGGCCGTGGAGGCCGGGGCGGCCCGGCCGGCTACCGCGGGTTCGGATGGCCAAAATTCATGATCGATTCACGGTCGGCGTCGGTGCCGCATCGGCGCAGCCTACCCCGATAGAGGGATACCACGCCGTGGTCTGGACCTCAGCCCGCGCGCCGCCCGGCCTTGGACCGGGACCGCTTCTCGACGTACATCCGCTGGTCGGCGGAGGCGAGGACCTCCTCCGCGGACATTCCGCACGCGGCCCAGCCGATGCCGAAGCTGGCCCCGACGCGAACCGCCCGGCCTTCCACCCTTATGGGCGGAATGATGGCATTGCGCAGCCGGACCGCGAGGTCCTCCGCGTCGGCGCGGCCCAGCCCGTCGGCGAGGACGACGAACTCGTCACCGCCGAGGCGGGCCACCGTGTCGCCGTCGCGCACGCCGTTGCTCAGCCGGCGGGCGACCTCGATCAGCACGGCGTCGCCGGTGTGGTGGCCGAAGCGGTCGTTGATCGACTTGAAGCCGTCGAGGTCGCAGAAGAGGACGGCCAGGCCCTTGATGCCGTCGTCGGTCTCCTCGTCGGGCGCGATGGTGTGCACATGGTGGTCGTACCCGGCCTCCGGCCCGCCGCGGTACTCGTCGGGGGCGCAGTCGCCGCCGCGCTCCGGCGTGTAGTCCGGGCCGGCGTCGGCGCCGAAGCCGTGTCCGTACGCGGCGCTCTCGACCTCGGCGAAGCCGTCGAGACAGCCGTACGGCCCGACGGCCGCCGCGTGGGTCTCACTGCCCGCCGGGCGGTCGCAGAGCCGGCTGCCGAGGCGGGCCCGCAGCTCGGCGCTGTTCGGCAGCCCGGTCAGGGAGTCGTGGCTGGCGCGGTGGGCGAGCTGCAGCTCGTGGCGCTTGCGCTCCTCGATGTCCTCGACGTGGGTGAGCAGGAAGCGCGGCCCGTCGGCGGCGTCGGCCACCACGGAATTGCGCAGCGAGACCCAGACGTAGGTGCCGTCGCGGCGGCCGAGACGCAGCTCGGCCCGGCCGCCCTCGGCGGAGGTGCGCAGCAGGGTGCCGACGTCCTCGGGGTGCACGAGGTCGGAGAAGGAATAGCGGCGCATCTGCGAGGCGGACCGGCCGAGCAGTCGGCACAGGGCGTCGTTGGTGCGGTGCAGCCGGCCGTGCTGGTCGCCGCCCATCTCGGCGATGGCCATGCCGCTGGGCGCGTATTCGAAGGCCTGGCGGAAGCTTTCCTCACTGGCGCGCAGCGCCTGCTGCTCGCGTTCGAGTCTGACCAGGGCCCGCTGCATGTTTGCGCGTAGCCGAGCGTTACTGATCGCAATCGCGGCTTGGAAGGCATACATCTGGAGCGCTTCGCGCCCCCATGCGCCGGGGCGGCGACCGTTGCGCGGTTTGTCGACCGAGATGACACCGAGCAGCTCGCCGCCCGAGGCCCCCGCGGTGTACATCGGGGCGAAGAGACGGTCCATCGGGTGCCACTCGTCGGCGAAGCGCGGGGCGGGCCCGGTGGTGTGCCACTGCGGGACGTCGTCGTCGTCGAGGACCCACCCCTCGGTGTACGGGATGAAGCGCAGATCGCCCCAGTGGTCGCCCATCGCGAGCCGGCGCTCCCACGACACCCGCGAGCCGACCCGGCCCGCCATCAGGGCCTCCGCCCCGGCGCTGCCCGCGACGGCGGCCACGACGAGGTCCCCGTCGGGGCGTACGAGATTGACGGCCGAGAGCTCGTAACCGAGCCCGGCGATGATGCCGTCCGCCACGGTCTGCAACGTGTCCGCGAGGCTGCGCGCGGTGTTCAGATCAGCGACTACTTGATGCAACTGCCTCAAGGTCGCCAGGCGGACATACGGCTCCGACTCGGTCTCCATAGCTCGCTCTCCCCCGAGACCCCGACAGCAACTCCAGGCTTCTTGTCGTCCGCTTACCACGGCCACTGAATCACAGCGAGCTGACCACTCGGTACACAGGGTCAACAATATCCGCCCTCTGTGACCCATGTCACAGAGGGCGGTGGAGTCCTACTACTGGCGTTCGAAGGCGTTCTTATGCTTCCTGAACGCAAATCCGGAACCCTCACGACCTAGGACCCCCGATCGGCCCCGCCTGGTTCCCCCGCCCGATGCGGCACGGCGGACGGGGCAGCTAGCGTGCGGAGCGTGTTGCAGACGACTACGCCCCTCCAGACCGCCATAGCCCATCCTGATGGGGTGAGCGCCGACGAATTCCGTGCCGCCCTCGCCCGCCTCGCCGCCGGCGTGGTGCTGGTGACCGCGCACGACCCGGAGGACGGCCCGCGCGGCGAGGACGTCGGCATGACGGCGACCGCCTTCCTGTCCGTCTCCCTCGACCCGCCGCTGGTCATGGCGAGCGTTCGAAACGGCTCCCGGATGGACGACCTCCTGGCGGACCAGCCGCTGTGGGCGGTGTCCGTACTCGCCGAGAGCCAGCGTCACATCGCGGGACGTTTCGCCATGAAGGGGCGCATCAGCGACCGGCTGCTCTTCGAGGACATCGCGTACACGCGCGGGGAGGCCTCGGGCGCGCCGCTGGTCGGCGGCGCGCTGGCGGTGCTGGAGTGCCGGACCGAGCAGCGGGTCGTGGCCGGGGACCACACGCTGGTCATCGGCCGGGTCCTGACGGCCGCGGCCCCGACCTCGGAGGCCGGACCGCTGACGTACTTCCGGGGCCGGTACCGCACGCTGGCCTGAACCGGCCCCCGCCCGACGCGGCGCTCAGGACCAGTCGCGCCCGGAGCGTCCGCGCTTGGTGTCGCTCCGCTGCTTCTTGTTCCGCAGCCGCCGCTCGTTGATCCCGCGCGGGATCTTCGTCGCGCGCCGGGGCCGGGGCGGCGGCGCGGTCGCCTCGGCCAGCAGCGCGGCGAGCCGCACGGCGGCCGTCTCGCGGTTGCGCCACTGCGAGCGGTGCTCCGAGGCCCGCACGGTCACGACCCCGCCGACCAGCCGGCTCTCCAGCCGGGCCAGCGCGCGCTCCTTCCACACCGGCGGCAGCGCCTCGGTGCGGGCGAGGTCGAACCGCAGCTCGACCTGGCTGTCGCTGGTGTTGACGTGCTGGCCCCCCGGACCGGAGGAGCGCGAGAAACGCCACATCAGCTCGGCCTCCGGCAGGGAGACCGAACCGCGGATGACGTGTGGACCGGACATGACACCCATGATCCCGTGTCGGAGCCGGGTGCGTCACCTCGTTTTGCGCCTGCCCTCACGACGCCCGCATCAGGAATTGGCAAAGAAAGTAAAGAGGGCTGGAACCCTTCGGTCCCCCACTCGCGTTATCGGGGGTGACGGTAGCTTCGTGCGCGGACCTTCGTACGTGCACCACGAGGCCCGACGAATCGATAGAAAGGGACCTATCCCATGGCTGTAAGCCTGTCCAAGGGCGGCAACGTCTCCCTCACCAAGGAGGCCCCGGGCCTGACGGCCGTCACGGTCGGCCTCGGCTGGGACGTCCGCACCACCACCGGCACGGACTTCGACCTCGACGCGAGCGCCATCGCGGTGAACCCGACGGGCAAGGTCTACTCCGACGCCCACTTCGTGTTCTTCAACAACAAGTCCACCCCGGACCAGACCATCGTGCACACCGGTGACAACACCACCGGCGTGGGCGAGGGCGACGACGAGCAGATCAACGTCAACCTCGCGGCCCTGCCGGCCGACGTCGAGAAGATCGTCTTCCCGGTCTCCATCTACGACGCCGAGTCCCGCAGCCAGAACTTCGGCCAGGTGCGCAACGCCTACATCCGCATCCTCAACCAGGCCGGCGGCGCCGAGGTGGCCCGCTACGACCTGAGCGAGGACGCGGCCACCGAGACCGCCATGGTCTTCGGCGAGCTGTACCGCAACGGCGCGGAGTGGAAGTTCCGCGCGGTCGGCCAGGGCTACGCCTCGGGCCTCGCGGGCATCGCGCAGGACTTCGGCGTCAACGTCTGACACCGGCACGGCGCGCGGCCGGCCACGGGCTGAGCCGGGAGAGGGTCACTCCGCCGCGGGTGGCCCTCTCTTCGTACCCCTCGCGACCGCCCCCACCACCACACCTCCGGGTGCGTCCATCCGGCGGAGTCCCCTGTTTCCGCCCGACCCCGGCCCCTACGATCGAAAACCGCCGGGGGGCGTGAAACGCCTGACTGTTCATGGGTGAACGGCTACTACCGATGTTGGCGGCCTGCTGACATCATCACTCGGGAGGCGCACATGAACTGTCCCGCATGTGGATCTTCAGACATGAGGCAACTCAACAATGGAAACTGGCGGTGCGAAGACTGCGGCGCAGTCACGTCTGGATAGGGCGGCGTGGGATGCGCTGGACCCCGAGACACGGGAACGGCTGGCGGCGTTCGTGTCGCCCGAGGAGTTCACGGTGACGGCCGGCAGTGCGGAGTCCGCCGAGAGCTTCCAGCGCTTCATGGACACCCTGGACCGGGCCGAGCAGCACAACATCCTCTAGCCGTGGGCGGCTACTGCCGCAGGACGAGCGAAAGCACCTCGGAACCGATGCGCGCGCCGTCCAGAAAACGTTCCACCACGACGGGTTCGTCCTTCAGCCGCATACGGCCGGTGATGCACTCCGCGGCCGTTGCCTTGCGGAAGACGATGACGTAGTTCCACGCCTGCTCGTCGCCGTACGAAGGCTCTTCGTACTGACCGAACCTCAAAGCCTCGGTGAGCTTGGCCCGGTGCTCCTTCAGCAGCCCGCGGCGCCAGTAATAGCAGGGCGGCGGCTTGCCGCCCTCGTCCTCGTCCTCCGGATCCGGTGGGATCGTCAACCCGTGCTGAATGACGTCAAACAGGCTTTCTACGAGCACTCGGCCGCAACCATAGAGATCCTCGCAGGCATTGATGCTGAGTAAATAGGGTCGCTGCACCGCTCTTTTATAGCGCAGCGCCCCGCACGCCTCAGGCGTACTTTCAAGGCGCCAGTCCCAGCTGACGACGGGCGGTATCCGGATCCAGCAAGGTCCGGTTGCCGTCGTCATCGGGCAACGGCGCACGTCCGGCGATGCTTTGGATCGCCGCGTCGATGGTGACGTCCTCCAGTGGGGCGATCGCGGCGAGGAACTTGCCGTGCCGAGTGATGAGCGCAGGCTGACCCGATTGGCAGATCTCCTGGACCACCTGGGACGTACGCTGCGAGAGCTCACGCATCGTGACGATCCGGGCCTCACTCAAGCTGACCTTGGTCATATGTCTCTCCTCATGCCTCGGGTGCGCCCGCCCCAGTGTGCCGCAACTTGTCCATCAAGATGTAGTACATCTGTGGAGCGAAGATGCTGCAAGTTGGATACCCGCCAAAGGGCGGGCACACCCTCGAACTGCCCCAGAACACCTTCCCCGTACGGTAATTGAGCATGTCGCGCGTAGCGCGAGCAGGAACATCGCACGTCGCGCCGGAGAAATGAGGTCAGGTGTCGCTGCCCCAGGGCACACCCCCCGCCACAGACGTCACTCCCGACCGCGGTACCTCGATCCGCGAGGCCGCTCGCTGGCTGACCACGGCGTTCGCCGCCGTCGGCACGGTGCTCGTGGCCGGGCTGCAGCTGGGGTCGCTGGGCGGACTGGGCACCGAGGAACCCTGGCGGCTGCCCCTGGCGCTGGGCGCCGTTTTCGTCGCCCTCCTCGGCACCGGCTGGATGATCGTCCGAGCCGCTCATGTGCTGATCACACCCGATCTGACCTGGACCGATCTCTTCGTCAACCACGAGATACCCGCGATCAGACGCCGCGGCAGCGCACAGCCGCTACTGTCCGCCGGCCGCAGCCATCTCTCCTACGACGCGCTGCTGCACCTGCTCAAGGAGGCGAGCTCCACCGAGGCCGTGCCGTTCGAAGGCACCGCCGCCATCCGGCGGAAGCTCGAGAGCGCCCGCGCGCGGGCGGCGCACACCCCGACGGACACCGAGGCCCAGGAGCGCGTCGCCGCCCTGGAACACGCCGTCACCCTCTGTCTCACCCGGGCCAACGCCTGGCAGTCCCAGCAGCTCTATCGCGCCCTGATCCGCACGCTGTTGCGCACCGGTGTCCTCACCGCGGCCTGCCTCGTCGTCTACGCCTGGGCGGCCAACCCGCCCCCGGAGCAGTCGCCGCAGGTCAAGCAGCCCGTACCGGTGAAGGTCCATCTGCGCGCCACCGCGGACAAGCTGCCCGGCACCGCACTGGGCAAGCAGTGCCACCGCCGCACGATCACCGGCGTCGCCGTCGGCGGGCGGCTCGACGAACCCGTCGTCGCCGTCCCCGCCACCGAGGACTGCGCGGCGGCCCGCTTCACGGTCACCCCCGAGCTGGGCGTGGCCGTACCCGCCACGAAGCCCTGAGCCGGGGCTTCCGCACGCCGCCCGAGGGCCCCCGCGCGCCCTCCCCCGCGGATGCGGGCCCGGCCGAATGCGGAGATGCTGAGGTACGTCAGACATTCCACGAGGAGGACGGCTATGTCCATGCTCGACAAGCTCAAAGGTCTGATCAAGGGGCACCCGGACCAGGCCCGCCAAGGCGTCGAGAAGGCCGGTGACGCGTTCGACGCGAAGACGCAGAACAAGTACCAGAGCCAGGTGGACACGGCCCAGCAGAAACTGGGCGATCAGATCGGCAACCGGCCCACCGACGAACCGAAGTAGGCCGGAGAGGCGGGCGACGTCACCAGAGCCGGTCGATCTCGCCCGGGTAGAGCCCGATGCGGCAGTGCCGGAAGGCCGCCGCGTCGCGCTTTCCCCGCTCCGTGAAGAACCCGGCCATGGTGACCTTGTCGAAGCCGGGCCCGTCACTGGGGAACGGAGCCCGCCGCGTCCCGCCGACGAGAACGGCCCCGGCCAGCTCGCTCCACCCCGCGCTCTCGTAGAAGCCCCGCAAAGGGCGGTCGCAGGTGAACAGCCCCAGGTCCGCGCCGCTCTCCGCGATCAGCACACGGGCGGCGGCGACCAGCTGCCGCCCGTAGCCGCGGCCCCGCCACGCGGGGTCCGTGACGACCGCGCTCAGCCCGGCGGCCCGATAGCGCCGACCGCCGTGGACGATGTCCTTCGACAGGATGTCCAGCACCGCCGGTACATCGCCTGCCGGCGATACGAGCAGCACCGTCACGGGCCGCAGCGCGGGATCGTGGTCACCGCCGGCACCCGGCCACACCCCGTCCCGCAGCGTGCGCGCACGGGCGCGGAGATCCGCCGGGACCTCGTCCTCGGCGAACGTCCTGATCTCCACGCGGTCCCCCTGCCTCTCGCCGTCGCGGCAGACTAGCCCAGTGCGGCGACACCCGCCTGGGCGAACTTCTCGTCCAGGTCACCGCTCGGTGCCCCCGCGACCCCGATGCCCGCGACCGGCGCGCCCTGCGCCTGGACCGGGGCGCCGCCCGGCAGGAACAGCGTGCCGGGGATGTCCTTGAGGTTCGGGGCGCTCTGGAGGCGCTTGACCAGCTCCGAGGTGGGCGCGTTCCAGGACACCGCGGTGAAGCCCTTGCGCACGGCGGACTCGTACGACTGCGGGCCCGCGCCGTCGCCGCGCAGCGTGACGAGGGTGTTGCCGTTGCGGTCGACGACGGCGACCGAGACCTTCTGCCCCTCCTTCTGCGCCGCGGCGAGCGCGCCCTGCGCGGCCTTGGTGGCGGCGGCGAGCGACAGGTGCGTCGACTGGTTGAGGTTCTTGCCGGCGGCGGCGCGCACCGGGGTCTGCTGCCCGGCGGCGGGCGAGGCGGTCGCGGAGACGGCACCGAACGTACCGGCCGCGACGGCGGCGACAGCCGCGGCACCGGTGAGTACGCGGGCCCGCTTGGACATGGTGGGGATCTGCATCATGCGCTCCTCGTGAGATGAACCGTGTCTCCATCCTTGAGCCGCCCCGCCCCCCCGGACATCGCCGTCCCGGCTGCACCCCGCACCCCCGTCGTCGGACCCCCGTGTCAACCGATCGGCCGATGCGGGGTGCGCTCCGCGCGGGTTAGAAGTGTTTTTGGCCGGCCCGCCCACCGGGCTGACGCCGTCGCGCTCCCGCGCCGGGGCCCGTAATACCACCGGCGTGATGGCCTGCCGGGTGCCCAACCCTCCCCACCCAGGGGCGGAGGCGCCGCAGGCCCACGGGCCCGAACCCCAACAAACGCGCGGCGGCGCGACGGCCCGAACCCCCACCAACCGCCGAAGGCGGGAAACGGCGCCGCGCCCGGCAGACTGAGGCGCGCCCCCCGGCGAACAAACCGACGGCAAGGAGAAGCGTGCAGCACCAGCCCCACACCGCGCCCGACCCGGACGCCCCCTGGCTGGAAGCCGTCATGCACGCGGCCTTCTTCCTCCTCCTCGGCGCGTCCCTCGCCCGCTTCCTCATCCGCCATCCCGGCGAACCCCGCACCCCCTGGATCATCGCGTTCAGCGCGGCCCTCGCCCTCCTCTATGTACTCGGCCCCGTACTGGGCGGCGGGCCCGGCGGCCCCGGTGGAACGGACGGCCCCGGTGGAACGGACGGCCCCGGGCCGAGCGCCCGGCGGTTCACCTGGCTGGGCGCCGTCGTCGCGTCCTGGGTCGTGCTGGTCGTCCTCGCGCCGAGCTTCGCGTGGTGCGCGGTACCCCTCTTCTATACGGGCCTGCGCACCCTCCCCGCCCGCGCGTCGCTCGTGCTGGTCACCCTGCTCACCACCCTGGTGGTCGCCGCGCAGTTGCGCCTCGCCGAGGGCTTCGACCCCAACCTCGTGCTCGCCCCGCCCGCCGTCGCCGCGATCGCCACCGCCGTCTTCGTCCACACGCAGCGTCAGGCCGCCCGGCAGCGCGCGCTGATCGACGACCTGATCCGTACGCGCCGCGAACTCGCCGCCACCGAGCGGCGCGAGGGCACCCTCGCCGAGCGGCAGCGGCTCTCCATGGAGATCCACGACACCTTGGCCCAGGGCCTGTCCAGCCAGCAGATGCTGCTCCAAGCGGCGGACCGCACCTGGGATTCGGATGCGGAGGCGGCGCGTCGGCATGTCCGTACGGCGGCGGACATCGCCGCCCGCGGGCTGGCCGAGGCGCGGCGGTTCGTGCACGATCTGGCGCCGCCGCAGTTCGACGGGGGCGCGGGGCTGGAGGACGCGCTCCGGGCGCTCGCCGCAACGGAGTCGACCGCCGTCTCCGTGCGCTTCCACGTCGAGGGCGTCTCCGTCCCGCTGCCCGACCGCGTGCGGTCGGCCCTGCTGCGCATCGCGCAGGGCGCGCTGGCGAACGTGACCGAACACGCCGCCGCGACGACGGTCGCGCTCACCCTCAGCTACCTGGGCGATCAGGTGGTCCTGGACATCGCCGACGACGGGCGCGGCTTCGACCCCGGCGCCGCCCCGGCGCCCGGCGGGGCCCGCGGCCACGGGCTGCCCGCGATGCGGGCCCGCGTCCGTCAGCTCGGCGGCACCCTGACGATCGAATCGGTGCCCGGCGAGGGCACCGTGCTGTCCGCGTCCGTCCCCTTGGAGACCCCGTGACCCCGACCGATCCTTCCGGGACGGCCCCCGTCCGCATCCTGCTCTGCGACGACCACGCCGTCGTACGGGCCGGGTTGCTCGCTCTGCTGGGCAGCGCGCCCGGCATCGAGGTCGTCGGGGAGGCGGGCGGCGGCGAGGAGGCGGTCGCGCTGGCGGCGCGGCTCCGGCCCGACGTGGTGCTGATGGACCTTCAACTCGGGCCGGGGATGGACGGTATCGAGGCGACCCGCCGCATCGTCGCGGACGCGACGGCGGTCGCGGAGGTCGGCGCCGACGCCGGAAAGCGCGCCCACGGCCCGTACGTTCTCGTCCTCACCACCTACGACACCGACGCCGACATCACCCGCGCCATCGAGGCCGGGGCGACCGGCTATCTGCTGAAGGCCGAGCGGCCGGAGGAGTTGTTCTCCGCGATCCGCGCGGCCGCCGAGGGGCGCACCGCGCTGTCGCCGCCCGTCGCGGGTCGCGTCATGGCCCGGATGCGCGGCGCGGGGCGGCCCGCGCTCACCGAGCGGGAGCGCGACATCCTCGGTCAACTCGCCCGCGGGCTCAGCAATCGCGAGATCGCGAGGGCGTTGTTCATCAGTGAGGCGACGGTGAAGACGCATTTGGGTCGGATCTACGACAAGCTCGGCGTCGACACGCGCGCGGGCGCCGTAGCGGTGGCCAAGGAACAGCGGTTGCTCAGTTGAACACTCCGGTACGCCGTCAAGTGCGTACCAATCGGGAGCAGTTCACCGCATAGCGGATCCAATCAACCGCTGTTAAGAAAACGCTAGATCAAATCCTTGTTGCGCCCCTGTCAATGACAGGGAAGTGATGGCACTCTCTCCTCAATTCGCTCTTGCACCACTCCTGCACCAAACGGGCGGTCCCCACCGGCTGCCCGAACCCCCCTCATTCGGCCGCGAGTTCGCGGCCCGCATTAGGAGCCAGAGTTGAGACTCATCACCTCCACCTCCCGCAAGCACACCCTGCGCGCCGCAGCGCTGGTCGCCTCCGCCGCCATGGTCGCCGTCGGCGTCCAGACCGGTTCGGCGACCGCCGCGGCCGACCGCGAGAACGGCGCCACGGCGCTGGCGCTCTCCGCCGGTCAGCGGGTGTCCGCGCTCAAGGACGCGCAGGCGGGAGCCTCCTCCACCGCTGCCAAGATCGGCCTCGGTGGCAAGGAGAAGCTGGTCGTCCGGGATGTCGTCAAGGACGCGAACGGCACCGTGCATACGCGCTACGAGCGCACCTACGACGGCCTGCCGGTGCTCGGCGGCGACCTGGTCGTGCACCAGGCGAAGAGCGGCTCGCGCAGCGTCACCAAGGCGACCGAGACCGACATATCCGTGCCCACGACGTCCGCTTCCCTCGCGCCCGCCGCGGCGAAGCAGAAGGCGCTCGGCGTGGCCGCCGCGGAGAAGACCGCCAAGGCCGACGGCCAGGCCCCGCGCAAGGTGATCTGGGCCGCGGGCGGCAAGGCCGTCCTCGCGTACGAGACCGTCGTCAAGGGCGTCCAGAAGGACGGCACCCCCAGCAAGCTGCACGTGGTCACCGACGCGGCCAGCGGCAAGACGCTGTTCCAGCGCGAGGCCATCGAGACCGGCAGCGGCACCAGCACCTACAGCGGCACCGTTCCGCTGACCACCACCAAGACGTCCTCCGGCTACGCCCTCACCGACGGTGCGCGCGGCGGCCACAAGACGTACGACCTGAAGCAGGGCACGTCCGGCACGGGCACGCTCTTCACCAACTCCAGCGACGTCTGGGGCTCCGGCCGCCAGGCCGCCGCCGTCGACGCGCACTACGGCGCGGCGGTCACCTGGGACTTCTACAAGAACGTCCTGGGCCGCAGCGGCATCAAGGGCGACGGTGTCGGCGCCTACTCCCGCGTCCACTACGGCAACGGCTACGTCAACGCCTTCTGGGACGACGACTGCTTCTGCATGACCTACGGCGACGGCGAGAACAACGCCAACCCGCTGACCTCCCTCGACGTGGCCGCCCACGAGATGACGCACGGCGTCACCTCGGCCACCGCCGGACTGAACTACAGCGGCGAGTCCGGTGGCCTCAACGAGGCGACCAGCGACATCTTCGGCACCGCCTCGGAGTTCTACGCCAACAACTCCTCGGACGCCGGTGACTACCTCATCGGCGAGAAAATCGACATCAACGGCGACGGCACCCCGCTGCGCTACATGGACAAGCCGAGCAAGGACGGCGGCTCGAAGGACTACTGGTCCTCCAGCCTCGGCAACAACGACGTCCACTACTCGTCGGGCCCGGCCAACCACTTCTTCTACCTGCTGTCCGAGGGCAGCGGCGCGAAGACCATCAACGGTGTGAGCTACAACAGCCCCACCTACGACAACTCCAAGGTCACCGGCATCGGCCGGGACAAGGCCACCAAGATCTGGTACAAGGCCCTGACCACGTACTTCACCTCCACCACCAACTACAAGGCGGCCCGCACCGGCACCCTGAAGGCCACCGCGGACCTCTACGGCTCCACCAGCACGGAGTACAAGACGGTCGCCGCCGCCTGGACCGCCATCAACGTGAAGTGACCACGTCGTGAAGTGACCGGGTCCCGACCCGGGGACACGGCACGACGGAAGTCCCGGAAGTGATCACCGCCCTCGCAGTGCTCACACCCACGCGGTGATCACCGTCCGGTGACCGGCCCGTGCCCTCGCCACCTTCCGTGGTGAGGGCACGGGCAGGCGCGTTTACGCACCCGGCCGACGCCCGTGACACCATCGAGGCGTGATCGACCTCGGCTACTCGCTTTCGCGCCGCTTCCCCGACCCCCCGCAGACGGACTACCGCACGGCGGATGTGCGGGCGCTGCGGCACGACCTCTTCTGCGGTGACGTCTACCTCGCCGACGTGAAGACGGACCGGGAGCTGTCCACAGGCTGGGGATGGGTTCCCGTGCTCGACTTCGCGTGGGCGCTCTGCGACGTCCTGGAACAGGTCGACCGCGACCCCCGGGGCAACCGCGCGGCGGTCCCGCAGTACGCGGAGCTGGACTTCACGGAGTCGACCGACCGGCTGATGTTCGAGCGTCGCTTCGGCTGGGTGGAGGTCGCCGCCGACTGGCAGCCGGCGGACGAGCCCCCGCTCAACTTCAACCACAGGGCGCTGCGCCGCGAGGCGCGGGACTTCCTCCACGACGTGATCGCGGACCTCTGCGACATGCACGAGGGTCTCGCCGACAACCCGGTCGTATGGGACCTGCAGAGCCGGTTCCCGCGGGTCTGACATCGCCGGTCGCCCTGCGCCTGCGGCGGGCGAGCGCCCTGCGGGCCGTCTTTGCCGCCTGCGGCGGCGAGCGCCCTGCGGGCGCGTCCTCAAACGCCGGACGGGCTGCTGTGCTGTGTCCTCAAACGCCGGACGGGCTTGGGGAGGACACCGCCGCGCAGCGGCGGTGCGGACGTCACGGCTCGCGGCCGGCGACCCGTACGCCGATCTGCGCGGCGAAGGCGGGTGCCAGGTCCAGCAATTGGGCCGGGCTGATCACCGCACCCGCCAGCTGATCGATCCCCCGGGCGATGTCCAGCTCGGCGGCCTCCCGTAGATCCACGTCCTTCATCCGCACGGCGGTGAAGTCGACGCGCCGCAGCACGCAGTCCCGGAAGACGACCCGCTCCAGCCGCGCTCCGGCGAAGTCGGCCTCGGAGAGCACACAGCCCTCGAAGGTGACGTCCTTGAGCGTGGCCGTGCGCAGATTCAGATAGTCGATCTTGCCGCCGCGCACCAGGACCCGCTCCAGCACCGCGCCGTGCAGCTGGGTGCCGCCCAGCCGCGCGTCCCGCACCTCCACGTCGCGCAGCGTCGCCTCCGCCAGATCCGTACCCACCCCGTGCACGCCGTCGAGCACGCAGTCGAGGATCCGGGCCCGGCTCAGCCGCGTCTCGTCCAGCGCGCAGCGGGAGATCCCGCAGTCCATGAATCGGGCGCCGGAGGCCATCTGGCCGACGAGGTCGACCTCGGTGAAATCGAGGCCGTCGTAATCGCCCTCCCGCTCCAGCTCCGCCCCCGCCCACGGCCGCAGCGGCGGCAGCCGTACCTCCGGGAGCCGGGCCGACGGTTGTGCCTTGCCTGCCTTCTGCCTGCCGCGCGTCGTCATACCCGCCACCGTGGCACACGGCACTGACAACGCCTGTCGGCGCGCACCGCCGCACCCCTTGACCTCAACCATGGTCGAGATTGAAGACTCAAGGAGTCCACGGAACAACGCTCGAGGAGCACCCATGCACGCCGTCCGGCTGCACGCCTTCGGCCCCGCCGAGAACCTCACCTACGAGAAGACCGACGACCCCGAGCCCGGCCCCGGCCAGGTCCGGATCGCCGTCGCCGCCGCCGGTGTGCACGTCGTCGACACCACCCTGCGCGCCGGCGACCCGAACGGCCCGTACCCGCTCCCCGAGCTGCCCACCGTCCCCGGCCGCGAGATCGCCGGCACCGTCGACGCCCTCGGTGAGGGCACCGACCCCCGCTGGCTCGGCCGCCGGGTCGTCGGGCACCTGGGCGCCGCCCCCGGCGGCTACGCCGAGCTGGCCGTCATCGACGCGGAGAAGCTGCACGGGATACCGGAGGGGCTGCGCGAGGACCAGGCCATCGCGATGATCGGCACCGGCCGCACCGCCCTCGGCGTCCTCGGCTTCACCGAGCTGGGCGCCGAGGACGTCGTGATCGTGACGGCGGCGGCCGGGGGCATCGGCTCGCTGCTCACGCAGTACGCCAAGAACGCGGGCGCGACCGTCGTCGGCCTCGCGGGCGGCCCGGCCAAGGTCCGGCGGGTGCGCGAGCTGGGCGCGGACCTCGCCTTCGACTACACCGCCGAGGGCTGGGCCGAGGCGGCCCGGACCGCCCTCGGCGGGCGCACCGCCACGGTCGTCTTCGACGCCGTGGGCGGTCCCGCCGCCCGTGCCGCCGTCGACCTCCTCGGCCCCGGCGGCACGCACCTCGTCTACGGCTGGTCCTCCGGCGGGCCGCTCACCCTCGCCCCCGAGGAGCTCGCCGAGCGGTCGCTGACCTCGCAGTCGGTCCTCGGCCCGCCGATGCTGGCCCGGTTCGGCGGCGGGCAGGTGGGGATGCGCAGGCTGGAGGAGGAGTCGCTGGCCCAGGCCGCGGCGGGCAACGTCGTCCCCACCGTGCACCGCTTCCCGCTGGCCGACGCGGCCGCCGCACACGTGGCACTGACCTCGCGCGCCACGATGGGCAAGGTCGTCCTCGTCCCGTAGGGCGACCCCGGGCGAGCGGCACGGCCACCGCCCGGCTCGGGAAGCGGCCCCACGCCATCGCACCTAGGCTGGACGGGCGCATCAGACGCCGTCGTCGGCCGTGCGAAACCGGCCGCGAAAGCAGGTTCCGATGAGTTCGAGTCCGACGAGTCCGAGGGGCCCGGACGGTCCGGGCAGCGCGCCGGCACCGGCCGAGCCGCCCGACTCCCGCCGCTGGTGGGGCCTGGTCGTCATCGCGCTCGCCCAGCTGATGGTGGTCCTCGACGCGACGGTCGTGAACATCGCCCTCCCCTCCGCCCAGCGCGACCTCCACATGTCCGACGGCGACCGCCAATGGGTGATCACCGCCTACACCCTCGCCTTCGGCGGTCTGCTGCTGCTCGGCGGCAAGGTCGCGGACCTGGTCGGCCGGAAACGCACCTTCACGGTCGGGCTGGTGGGCTTCGCGGCGGCGTCCGCGCTGGGCGGCGCCGCCCACACCTCGACGCTGCTGTTCTGCGCCCGCGCCCTCCAGGGCGTCTTCGCCGCGGTGCTGGCGCCCTCCGCGCTGTCCCTCCTGACCACGACGTTCACGGACGTGAAGGAGCGCAGCAAGGCCTTCGGCATCTACGGCGCCATCGCGGGCGGCGGCTCCGCCATCGGACTGATCGCGGGCGGGCTGCTGACCGAGTACCTGAACTGGCGCTGGTGTCTCTACGTGAACATCCCGATCGCCCTGGGCGCCCTGGCCGGCGCCCTGTTGCTGCTGCACGACCACCGCCCCACCCACCGCCCCCGCCTGGACATCCCCGGCGTGCTGCTCGGCTGCGGAGGTCTCGTCGCCGTCGTCTACGGCTGCAGCAAGGCCGAGCCGCTCGGCTGGGCCGATCCGCTCGTCCTCGCCCTGCTGGCCGGCGGCGTGGCGCTGCTGGCGGCCTTCACCTGGTGGCAGACCCGGGCCCCCAGCCCGCTGCTGCCCCCGCACATCATTCGCGACCGCAATCGTGGCGGCGCGTTCCTGACGATGGGGCTCGCCGTCATCGCCATGTTCGGGATGTTCCTGTTCATGACGTACTACCTCCAGGTCGTGCTCGGCTACTCCCCCGTCCGGACCGGCATGGCGTTCCTGCCGCTGACCGCCGCGATCGTCCTCACCTCGACCCAGATCTCGGCCCGGCTCATGACCCATGTGCCGCCGCGCACCCTGATGGTGCCCGGGGCGCTGCTGGCCGCCGTCGGGCTGTTCCTGCTGACCTTCCTCACCGTCGAGCCCGCCTACGTCTCGCACGTCCTGCCCGCCGAGATCCTCGTCGGGATCGGGATGGGCCTGACCTTCATGCCCGTCATGGCCACCGCCACCGCGGGTGTCGCCCCGGCCGAGTCCGGAGTCACCTCCGCCACGGTCAACACGGCCCAGCAGGTCGGCGGCTCCGTCGGCACCGCGCTCCTCAACACCATCGCCACCACCACCAGCGCCACCTACATCGCCGCGCACCTCGAGTCCGCCGCCGCCGAAGGCCCGCTGACGCCCGCCGTCCGGGACGCCGTCACCAAGGAAGGCGTCGTCCACGGCTTCCACGTCGCGATCGGCTGGGGCGCGGGCATCATGCTGCTCGCCGCCGTCGTCAGCGGCCTCCTCGTCACCGCTCGGGCGCCCAAGCACAGCACACCGGCGGGCGACCCCGCCCAGGCCGCCGACGCCATCGCCTGACGCACGGGAACGGCGGAAGGGCCCCGGCGTCGCCCGGGGCCCTCCTGCCGTCCGCCGAGCCCGGTCGGATCAGCCGCCGAGCACGCTCAGATCGATACGAGCGAGACGCTCGGGGTCGGTGAGGATGTCGAGCGTGGTGATCCGGTCGCCCTGGACGGTGAACGCCATCACCGAGATCACCCGGCCCTCCGCCACCGCGACCACACCGGGGGTGCCGTTGACCAGCGCCGGGTGAGCGGCTTCCGCGAACCGGGCGAAGGTGATCGCCTGGGAGGCGACATCGGCCGCACCGCGGCGGATCACGCCCGGACGCAGCGTCCCGCCGTCGGAGCGTGCCACGATCTCGGGATCGAGGACGGCGACGAGGGCGTCGAAGTCCCCGCCGCGCGAGGCGGCGAGGAAGGCGTCCACGATCCGGCGCCGGTGGGCCAGATCGGTGTCGGGAGCGGGCGCCGCGCCCTGGACCCGGCGGCGGGCACGGCTGGCGAGCTGTCTGGTCGAGGCGGAGGTGCGGCCGAGGACGGGGGCGATCTCGTCGAACGGCACGGCGAACATGTCGTGCAGGACGAAGGCGAGGCGCTCGGCGGGGGCGAGGGTCTCCAGGACGACGAGCAGGGCGATGCCGACCGAGTCGGCCAGGAGTATCTCCTGTTCGGGGTCGAGGCCGTCCGGACCGCTGATGACCGGGTCGGGGAGACGGACCTGCCCGTCGTCGTCGTGCAGCGGGCTCTCGCGCCGCGTGGTGCGCGAGCGCAGCATGTCCAGGCACACCCGGCCGATCACCGTGGTCAGCCAACCGCCCAGGTTCTCCACCGCGGTGACATCGGAACGGCTCAGCTTCAGCCAGGTCTCCTGGACGGCGTCGTCCACGTCGCCGAGCGAACCCAGCATCCGGTAGGCCACCGCCCGCAGATGGGGACGGTGCTCCTCGAACCGTCGCGCCAGCAAATCGTTCTCGCTCACCCGTCACATCCCCCTCTTCCGATCCGTCAGTGCAGTGAAGGACGATAACCGGCCGGTCCAACGGGCAACGGCCGCCCGCGAGATGGAGAGGAAGACCATGACCGGACCGCCCAGGCCCCGCGGGCGCGCGAAAAACCGGTCGCGCGCGGCCGCCCGGGCGGTCATGCTGGGCGCCATGAAGATCAGAGTCGCCGAGGCAGCCGACTGGCCCGCCATCTGGCCCGTCGTCCGCACCGTGGCCTCGGCGGGCGAGAGCTTCACCTTCCCGCGCGACATCGGCGAGGACTTCGCCCGCGAGTGCTGGATGCTCACCGCGCCCGGCCGGACGGTCGTGGCCGTCGACGACTCGGGGACCGTCCTCGGCACCGCCAAGATGAACCCCAACCACATGGGCCCGGCCGCCCACATCGCCAGCGCCAGCTTCATGGTGGCCCCCGAGCACGCGGGCCACGGCATCGGCCGCGCGCTCGGCGAGTACACCATCGAATGGGCCCGCGCCGAGGGCTACCGCGCCATGCAGTTCAACGCCGTCGTCCAGACGAACGTCCGTGCCGTCGCCCTCTGGCGCTCACTCGGCTTCACCGTCATCGGCACGCTCCCCGAGGGGTACCGGCTGCCCGACGGCACGTACACCGGGCTGCACATCATGCACCGCCCGCTGTAGCGGCGGACCCCAGTCCGGGGAGAGCCGTCAGGCCACCACGCGCAGCTCCCGCGCCGTGTTGTTCAGCCGCCGGCCGCCCGTCTCCGTGCAGGTCACGATGTCCTCGATGCGGACGCCGAACCGGCCCGGCAGATAGATCCCCGGCTCGATCGAGAAACACATCCCCGGCACCAGCGGCAGGTGCTCCCCTTCCACCAGATACGGCGGCTCGTGCGTGGTCACCCCGATGCCGTGGCCGGTGCGGTGAATGAAGTACTCGCCGTACCCGGCCCGCCGGATGACCTGCCGCGCCACCCGGTCGATCTCCTGGCACGCCACCCCCGGCCGCACCGCCTCGAACGCCGCCTGCTGCGCTTCGCGCACCAGGTCGTGCACCGTGCGCTCCTCGCGCGTCGGCTCCCCCACATGGACGGTGCGGGTCGTGTCCGAGCCGTACCCGTCCTTCAGCCCGCCGAAGTCCAGGACGACCATGTCGCCGTCCTCGATCATGCGTTCCCCCGCGTCGTGATGCGGGTTGGCGCCGTTCGGACCGGAGCCGACGATCGTGAAATCGACCTGGCTGTGGCCGTGTTCCCGCAGCAGCCGCGCCAGGTCCGCCGCCACCTCGTACTCCCGGCGTCCGGCGAACCGCACGCCCACGATCTGCTCGTAGGTGGCGTCCGCGGCGGCCCCCGCCGCGGCGAGCCGCTCCACCTCGTACGCGTCCTTGACCGCGCGCAGCATCGGCAGCACCTCCGTGAGGGCGCCGTACGCCACCTCGGGGCGGTTGCGCTGCAAAGCCAGCAGATGCAACGCCCAGGCGTTGTCGGAGACCCCGTAACGGCCCTTCGCCTCCAGCAGCTTGACCATCAGCGCGTAGGGGTCCTCGCCGTCCGTCCAGCCGCTCACCGCCAACGCGCGGGCACCCGGAGCGCGTTCTGCGTCGGGCCGCTCGAGGGCGGGCACCAGCAGCTGCGGCCGGCGCCCGGGGGCCACCAACAGCACGGTCAACCGCTCGGTGGTGGGCGGGCTGTAGCCGGTCAGCCACACCAGATCCGGGCCCGGTGTGACGATCAGCCCGGCCAGTCCGGCGTCAGCGGCCGACAGCGCGGCACGCTCCATCCGGGCGGCGTAGTCCTTCGGATCCACCGGGGCATCGGACGACCCCGGGGCGACAGCGGCGGCATCGGTCATGGGGGCAGAGTAATCCGGACGAAGGCGGTCGGCGGGAACTTCTCGACCTCACGGGTGAGAGCCCCTCCTACCGGCGGATGAGGTCTACCCCGACCCAGGACCGATTTCCCCCTGAATCCGTTGTGCGCAAGCAACCCCGTTGCCTAGCGTGTTCATGCCCGTACACACACTCGGCCATACAAACACGCGACAGGTCGGCGGGCCGCGCAGTATTAATCTTTTGAAGGAGCACCATGTTCCGACGAGTAGGTCGGTTCGCCGTCCACCGCCCCTGGCTCACCATCGGGGGCTGGATCATAGCCGCCGTCCTCCTGGCCGTGTTCGCACCCGGGCTGAAGTCCACCACCGACGAAACGGAATTCCTGCCTTCGCACTACGAGTCGGTGCGGGTCGGCAAACTCCAGGAAGAAGCCTTCCCCAAGACCGAACAGCCCGCCGCCATCGTCGTCTTCCAGCGCAAGGACGGCGGCAAGCTCACCGCCGCCGACCGCGCGGACGTCATCAAGGTGTCGGCCGGCCTCGAGGGCAAGCACCGCGAGAAGATCGCCAAGGTGGTCACCGGACCCCAGGCCGTCTCCCCCAACGGTGAGGTCGCCCTGGCCAACATCATCGCCACCACCAAGAACGCCTTCGACGAGAAGCTGCCCAAGTCCGTCAAGGAGCTGCGCAACGACGGCAAGTCGCTGCTCAACGGGACGCAGTTGAAGATGGGCATCACCGGTCAGGCGGCCAGCGCCCTCGACTCCCAGGAGTCCTCCGGCGACACCGACGCGATGATCATGATGGCGACCCTGCTGCTCATCATCGTGCTGCTGCTCGTCATCTTCCGCAGCCCGCTCATCGCGATCCTGCCGGTCATCATCATCCTCGTGGTCGCCGCGGTCGCCAACGGCCTCATCGGCACCGCCGCCGAGCTCGGCGGGCTGAAGGCGGACGCCTCCATCTCCGCGATCCTCATCGTCGTCCTCTTCGGCGTCGGCACCGACTACATCCTCTTCCTGCTCTTCCGCTACCGCGAGCACCTGCGGCAGGGTCAGGAGCCGAAGGAAGCGCTGTCCGACGCCGTCGCCAAGGTCGGCGAGACCATCGCCTCCGCCGCCGGCGCCGTCATCGTCGCCTTCCTCGCCCTGCTGCTGTCCACCATGGGCATGATGCGGGCGATGGGCCCCTCGCTCGCGATCTCCGTCGCCGTCACGCTGGTGGCCGCGCTCACGCTCGTCCCCGCCGTCTTCTCGCTGCTGGGCACCAAGGCCTTCTGGCCGTCCAAGGCGTGGAAGAAGACCCCGAAGAACCGGTTCGCCAACGGCGTCGGCGGCCTCGTCGCCCGTCGCCCCGGCATCGTCGCGGGTCTGTCCACCGTGGTCCTCGCCGTCCTCGCCGTCGGCGCGTTCAACTTCAAGGCCGAGTTCGACACCTCCAGCCAGATGCCGCAGAAGCTCGAGTCGGTCCAGGCGATGAAGGACATGCAGCGCGGCTTCTCCGCCGGCCAGTCCGACCCCGCCATGATCTACCTCAAGTCCAAGGACGGCGCCAAGCTGAACCAGGCCGAACTCGGCACCTTCCGCACGAAGCTGGCCGGCATCGAGGGCGTCGGCCAGGTGGCCCCCGCCGTCAGCAACCCGGACGGGACCGTCGCCCAGTACGCGGTCGTGCTCAAGTACCGGCCCACCGAGGACAAGTCCATCGAGCTGGCCGGCGGCACCCTGCGCGACACCGCGCACGCCTCCGCGCCCCAGGGCACCGAAGCCCTCGTCGGCGGCACCTCCGCCGTGCTCTCCGACATCCAGAAGGCCGTCAGCCACGACTACAAGCTGGTCTTCCCGGTCGCCGGCATCGCCATCATGGTCATCCTGGGCCTGCTGCTGCGCAGCCTCGTCGCCCCGGTGTACCTGATGATCGCGGTCGCCCTCGGCTTCAGCGCCACGCTCGGCGCGACGGTCTGGCTCTTCCAGGACATCAAGGGCGAGTCCGGGCTGCTGTTCATGCTGCCGGTGATCGTCTATCTCTTCGTCGTCGCCATCGGCACCGACTACAACATCCTCATGGTCGCCCGGCTCCGCGAGGAGGTCCGCCGCGGCGTCCCGCCGAAGGAGGCCATCCGCACCGCGGTCGCCCAGTCGACCCCGACCATCACCTCGGCGGCGATCATCCTCGCGGGCACCTTCGGCGTCCTGATGCTCGCCGAGAACTCCATGCTCCAGCAGATGGGCTTCGCGGTCGCCTTCGGCATCCTCCTCACGGCCTTCGTGATGGCCATGCTGCTCGTCCCGACCGTGACCTCCCTGCTGGGCCACAAGGCCTGGTGGCCGGGCCACCAGGACTCCCCCAGGGAGCCCGTCCAGGCCCACCACGACGGCGCGGGCACGGCCCCGCACCGGCCGGCGGGCGAGGAGGTCCGCCGGTAAGTCACCGGTCCGCACCACACCCCACATGACGAAAGGCCCCCCGGGAAGCTTCCCGGGGGGCCTTTCGTCTGCGCTGATCAGCGCTTTCCTCGAGCCGCCTGTCGGATTCGAACCGACGACCCTCGCTTTACAAGAGCGACGCTCTGGCCAACTGAGCTAAGGCGGCAGCCGTTGCGGGACGTGGCCCGCGAACGCGGCACCACTCTACACAGCGCCCTGTTCCGTCAGCCACAAACGTCGGGGGCTGACAACAGCCCCCCGCCCGGGTACCGTCACCGGCAACCCCGTCCAATTGGACTGGACCACTCCTTTTACTCGGATCGTCCGGCACGTTCCTGCCGGTGAAGGGACCGCATCACCATGGCCACGGTCACGTACGACAAGGCGACCCGCATCTACCCGGGGTCCGACAAGCCCGCCGTCGATCAGCTCGACATCTCCATCGAGGACGGTGAATTCCTCGTTCTCGTCGGCCCGTCCGGCTGCGGGAAGTCCACCTCGCTGCGGATGCTCGCGGGGCTGGAGGACGTCAACGGCGGCTCCATCAGGATCGGCGACCGCGACGTCACGCACCTGCCGCCGAAGGACCGGGACATCGCGATGGTGTTCCAGAACTACGCGCTGTACCCGCACATGACCGTCGCCGACAACATGGGCTTCGCCCTGAAGATCGCCGGGGTCAACAAGACGGAGATCCGGCAGAAGGTCGAGGACGCGGCGCGGATCCTCGACCTCACCGAGTACCTGGGGCGCAAGCCCAAGGCACTGTCCGGCGGGCAGCGGCAGCGGGTGGCGATGGGGCGCGCGATCGTGCGCGAACCGCAGGTGTTCCTCATGGACGAGCCGCTGTCGAACCTCGACGCCAAGCTGCGGGTGCAGACCCGTACCCAGATCGCGGGGCTCCAGCGACGCCTGGGCATCACCACCGTCTACGTCACGCACGACCAGGTCGAGGCCATGACCATGGGCGACCGGGTCGCGGTCCTCAAGGACGGGCTGCTCCAGCAGGTCGACTCGCCGCGCAACATGTACGACCGCCCCGCCAACCTCTTCGTCGCCGGATTCATCGGCTCGCCGGCCATGAACCTGGTCGAGGTGCCGATCACCGACGGCGGTGTGAAGTTCGGCAACAGCGTCGTGCCCGTCTCGCGCCAGGCGCTGACCGCCGCCGCCGACCGGGGCGACCGCACGGTCACCGTCGGCGTGCGGCCCGAGCACTTCGACGTGGTCGAGCAGAACGGAACCACCGCCAAGACGCTCTCCAAGGCGGCCGACGACGCCCCGGCCGGCCTCGCCGTCACGGTCAACGTGGTCGAGGAGCTCGGCGCGGACGGATACGTCTACGGCACCGCCGAGGTCGGGGCCGAGCAGAAGGACCTCGTGGTGCGCGTCAACGGCCGCCGGGTACCGGAGAAGGGGTCGATCCTGCACGTGGTGCCGCGCCCCGGCGAGTTGCACGTCTTCTCCACCTCCTCGGGCGAGCGCCTCAGCGACTGACCCGCCCCGCGTACGACGACGGCCCCGCACCGATGGCACCGGTGCGGGGCCCGGTCGTCCCCGCGCCCGCACGGAGCGCATTGCACAAGTGGACATCCGCTTCGCACCCACTGCCGAGAAATACCCCCGCACAACGCGCTTTTCGATCTCCGTGCGTCAACATCGATACCCCACTCACGCGCTGTCGCGTCCCTCGACCGGGTGACTAAATGTCGCCCTATCATTACCCCTCGCTACCATCTGCGACATGAACCAGGCCGCCCGCCGCATCGGCAGAACTCTCGCCTTCGTCCTTCCCGTCGTTCTCGTGCTCTCCGGGACCCTCGCGGTCACCCGCGTCCCGTGGGCGGCGCCGAGCGACAGGACGCAGGTGCTCACCGCTTCCTCCCATACCGCCTCCACCCAGGCCAAGGCCGCCCGCGCCCCGCACGAGGTGCTCCGCGACCGGCTGCTCACCGAGCTCCAGGAGAAGAACCCGGGCGTCGCGCTCACGCATCTCCAGCAGGCCGCCGAGGGACGCCCCTCGCTGGCCCGCCACTGCGCCGAGATCGCGCGCGCGCTCGGGCGGGCCGCGGTCGCCAAGTACGGCTCCGTGAAGCAGGCCCAGGCCTTCTCCCGGCCCGTCTGTGACACGTCCTTCGCCACCGGCGTCGCCCAGAACCACTGACCGCCCCCCGCGGGCGTTGCCGTGGCACCGGCCGTCCGGCGGCCGGTGCCACGGCATATCGTCGTACGCATGACCGGCATCCACGCCCATCCGTACCCCACGCAGGCCGTCGTCCTGGCCGGCGGCCAGGGGTCGCGGCTGCGCCCGTACACCGACGACCGTCCCAAGCCGATGGTCGAGATCCCCGGCACGGGGACCCCGATCATCGGCCACCAACTCGCCTGGCTGGCCGCCGAGGGCGTCACCGATGCCGTGGTCTCCTGCGGCCATCTGGCCGAGGTGCTCCAGGACTGGCTCGTGTCGGCCGACCTGCCGCTCCGGGTGACCACCGTGGTCGAGAAGGAGCCCCTCGGCCGAGGTGGCGGCCTCAAGCACGCCGCGGCGTCGCTGCCCCACCCGGACCAACCCTGGTACGCCACCAACGGCGACATCTGGACCCGCTTCTCGCTCCGCGAGATGGCCGCCTTCCACCATGAGCGCGACGCCACGGCGACCCTGGCGCTGGCCCGCCCGCGCATCCCGTGGGGCGCGGTGGAGACGGACGAGTTCGGGCACGTCCTCGACTTCATCGAGTCGCCGCCCTCGCCCTATCTGATCAACGCCGGTGTGTACGTCTTCTCCGCCGGTTTCGCGGATCTGCTGCCCGAGCGCGGCGACCACGAGCGCACCACCTTCCCGCGGCTGGCCCGTGAGCGCCGGCTGGCCGGCTTCCCGCTCCCGCACGGCGCGTACTGGCGCGCCATCGACACGGCCAAGGACCTGACCGAGGCGGCCAAGGAGCTTGCCGCTCAGGGCGGTTCGTAGCGGTCGCCCGCCGACGGCACACAGCACCGCACCCCGCGTCCGATCCTCCGGACGCGGGGTGCGGTGCTGTGCGGGTGACCGAGTCAGCCCAGCAGGCCGCCCAGGGCGCCGCCGCCGCGGGAGCCGCCGCCGGTCGAGCCGCCGGACGAACCGCCCGTGCCGCCCGTCGTGCCACCGGTGGAGCCGCCCGTGGCCGAGGAGCCGGAGGGGCTGCGCGGTGCGGCGGGGGCCGCCGGCTGGCGCGGGGTCTGCGGTGCGGGACGGACGCCGCCCGGGGTGTTGCCGGGCTGCCCCGCGGTGCCCGCCGAACTCGTCGGCGTACGGGCTGCGCCCGGCGCGGCAGGGCCGGTGGGGGTGGGGGTCGCCGTCTTCCGGCCGGGCGCGGTGGGCTTGGGGGTGCCAGGGGGCACCGCGCTCTGGGAGCCGCGCGGGCTGGCCGGTGATCCGGGCTTCCGCGGGAGCGGCGAGCCGGGGAGGTGGTTGGTGGGCGGGTCGGCCGGGCCGGGCATCCGGGCGACCTCGGAGGACCGTACGGCCCCGCCGAGCGTCGAGCCGATCAGCAGCGAGAGGCCGATCAGGACGGTCGCCATGATCGTGCCGCGGCGCAGTACGCGACGCCGCAGCTCCCACAGCTCGGCGCGCGGGCCGAGCCGCCGCCAGGCCTCGCTCGCGAGCCGGCCGTCGATGGAGTAGAAGGGGGCGCCGGCGATGACCAGGGGGCTCCACGCGGCGAGGTAGATGATGTCGGGGGCGTCGTACGCCGGAACGCTCCGCCAGCTCACCGTGACCAGCAGGGTGGCGGACAGCAGGACGCCGATGGAGGCGGCGACGCGCTGCCAGAGGCCGAAGATGGTGAGCACGCCGACGACGACCTGGAGGAAGGCGACGGTCAGACCGGCGCCGACGGGGTGGCTGAGCGCCAGGTCCCGCAGGGGCGAGGCGACGGGCCAGGGGTGCAGGGAGGTCAGCCAGGTGACCATGGAGCCGCGGCGGCCGCCGTCGAAGTAGACGGGGTCGCAGAGCTTGCCCATGCCGGCGTAGATGGAGATGAAGCCGAGGAAGACGCGCAGGGGCAGGAGGACGACACCGAGGTTCATCCGGCGGCCGGGGTAGTAGGCGTGCCGGACGGAGTCGCCGGCGGGGCGGCGCGGTGTGCCGTCCTCGTCGTACGCCTCGCCGCGGCCGTCCCGGCCGTCGAACTCGGAGTGGTCGTACGCCTCTTCGTCGTACGCGCTGCGGGTCGGGCGTACGCCGTGCAGCAGTTGGGTTCCGGGACCGGTGGCATCGGTGGGTCCGGTGGGACTCCGGGTGCCGGTGGGGTCTGTGGGCTCGGCGGGTCCACGGGGGCCGATGACGGTGGTCGGGGCGTCGTCGACGCGGATGCGCGGCAGCACCTGGGTGGAGCCCGCGTCGTGGCCCCCGGCGGTCACCGGGTCCGGGCCGGTCGCGCCGGAGTCTCTTATGGCTTGGAGGAGTTGGGTGGGCGCGGACTCGCCGGGCTCGGTCCGCCCGCTCCACACCACCGGGGCGCGCCGCTTGGCCGCGCTCCTGACGGTCGGCAACTGCGCCGTGTCGGCGATCCCGGCGAACTGCCGGGCGGCGCGCGGGGGCCGGGCGAGCTGCACGCGGAAACTCACGTGGTTGACGACGACCTGCGCGGGGTCGGACGGAACCTTCACCGTACTCAGCGCGGGCTGGTCGTCGTACCCCGAAGAGCTTCCCCCCGTAGGTGTGCGGGGTGTTCTGGTGTCCACACTCATCTAACCGAGTGACTTGTGATTAGGACACTGCCTTGACCGACCCGAACTGTCCGAGACCCGTCAAGATCACCAACTGCGCCTTCCGGCGGATCTTGTGAGCGGGCCGCCGCCCCACCTCCCCGCATGCGCAGACGGCAAGACGGGCCGGTAGCCGAAGAACTCCGCACCACCGCTGCGCGGCGGTGTCCTCAAGCGCCGGACGGGCTGGTTTTGGCTGAGCTCAGCCAAAACCAGCCCGTCCGGCGCTTGAGGACGCGCCCGCGGCCAAAGGGTCCACCGGCCGGGCGGGAGGCGGCAACGGCGGCCCGTAGCCGACGAACCGCCGGCCAGGCTAGGCGCGGCGGCGGGAGGCCTCGTAGAGCACGACACCGGCCGCTACGCCGGCGTTCAGCGACTCGGCGCCACCGGGCATCGGGATGCGGACGCGGAAGTCGCAGGTCTCGCCGACGAGGCGGGACAGGCCCTTGCCCTCGCTGCCGACGACGATGACGACGGGGCCGGCGAGGGCCTCCAGCTCGTGCAGCTCGACGTCGCCGTCAGCGGCGAGGCCGACGACCGTCAGACCGGCCTTCTGGTACGACTCCAGCAGTCGGGTCATGTTGGTCGCGCGGGCCACCGGGGTGCGGGCGGCGGTGCCGGCGGAGGTCTTCCAGGCGCTGGCGGTCATGCCGGCCGCACGGCGCTCGGGGACGACGACGCCGTGGCCGCCGAAGGCGGAGGCCGAACGGACGACGGCGCCGAGGTTGCGCGGGTCGGTGATGCCGTCGAGCGCGACGATCAGCGGGTCCTCGCCGGCGTCGAAGGCGGCGGCGGTGAGGTCGTCCGGGTGGGCGTAGTCGTACGGCGGCACCTGGAGCACGAGGCCCTGGTGGTTGAGGCCGTTCGTCATCCGGTCCAGCTCCGGGCGGGGCGCCTCCATGAGGTTCAGGCCCTTTTCGGAGGCGAGCTGGATGGCCTCGCGGACGCGCTCGTCGTTGTCCAGGTACTGCTGGACGTAGAGCGTGTTCGCGGGGACGCCCTCGCGCAGCGCCTCGACGACCGAGTTACGGCCGACGACCAGCTCGTTGGTGCCCTTGGGACCGCCGCGGCGCGGGGCCGGACGCTTGGTCTCGTGCCGCGCCTTGGCGTTGGCGAGGCGGTTCTTCTTGTGTCCCTTGCGCTCGGACGCGGGCGGGGTGGGGCCCTTGCCCTCCAGGGCCTTACGACGCTGGCCTCCGCTGCCGACCTGCATGCCCTTCTTGTTGGACGTGCGGCGGTTCCTGCGCTGAGTGTTGCCGGCCATGGGTCACCTTGTTTCTTCTACTGCTCAGGGCCGATGGGGACGGCTCAGAAAACGTACGTACGAAAAGTGTCTCTCAGGACGCCCGGCGATGCCGGGCGTCGCTGATCAGGACAGCGACCAGCGGGGGCCGGACGGGGTGTCCTCGATGGCGAGACCGGACTGCTGGAGCTGGTCGCGGATGGCGTCGGCGGTGGCGTAGTCCTTGCGCCCCCGGGCTGCCTGCCGCTGCTCGAGAACGAGCCTGACCAGCGAGTCCACGACGCCGTGCAGATCGTCGTCGCGGCCCGCGCCGGAGCCGGCCCACTGCTCTTCCAGCGGGTCGAGGCCCAGCACGCCGAGCATGGCGCGCACCTCGGCCAGCCGGGCGACGGCGGAGTCCTTGTCGTCGGCGGTCAGCGCGGAATTGCCCTGCCGGACCGTGGTGTGGACGATGGCGAGCGCCTGGGGGACGCCCAGGTCGTCGTCCATCGCCTCGGCGAAGGCGGGCGGCACCTCGGCGGCGGGCTCGACCTGCTGGCCGGCCAGCTCGCAGGCCCGCTGGATGAAGCCCTCGATCCGCGCGAACGCGGACTCGGCCTCGCGCAGCGCTTCCTCGCTGTACTCGATCATCGAGCGGTAGTGCGGGGTGCCGAGGTAGTAGCGCAGGACGATCGGGCGCCAGTGCTTGACCATCTCGGAGACGAGCACCGAGTTGCCGAGCGACTTGCTCATCTTCTCGCCGCTCATGGTGACCCAGGCGTTGTGCGCCCAGAACGCGGCGAAGTCGTCGCCGAAGGCCTTGGCCTGGGCGATCTCGTTCTCGTGGTGCGGGAAGATCAGGTCCAGGCCGCCGCCGTGGATGTCGAAGGACTCGCCCAGGTACTTGTGCGCCATGGCCGAGCACTCCAGGTGCCAGCCCGGGCGGCCGCGGCCCCAGGGCGTCTCCCAGCTGGGCTCGCCCGGCTTGGACGCCTTCCACATGGCGAAGTCGCGCGGGTCGCGCTTGCCGGCCTCGACGTCGCCCGCCGCGCGGAGGTCGTCCAGCTGCTGGTTGGAGAGGGCGAGGTAGCCGGGGTAGGAGCGCACGTCGAAGTAGACGTTGCCCTCGGCGGCGTAGGCGTGGCCTCGCTCGATCAGGCCGCGCATCATCTCGATCATCTCGGGCACGTGGCCGGTGGCGCGCGGCTCGTAGGTCGGGCGCAGGCAGCCGAGCGCGTCGTACGCCGCGTTGAAGGCGCACTCGTTCTCGTAGCCGATCGACCACCAGGGGCGGCCCTGCTCGGCCGCCTTCGCGATGATCTTGTCGTCGATGTCCGTGACGTTGCGGATGAAGGTCACGTCGTAGCCGCGGTAGGCGAACCAGCGGCGCATGATGTCGAAGTTGAGGCCCGAGCGGATGTGGCCGATGTGCGGTGCGGCCTGCACGGTGGCACCGCAGAGGTAGATCGAGACACAGCCCGGTGTGAGCGGGGAGAAGTCGCGGATCTGCCGGGCGCTGGTGTCGTACAGGCGAATGGTCACGGAACCAGGGTAGTGGGCGTAAGGGAGTGCCCCGGGCAGTAGGTGCTTTCCGGCCGGGGGGAAGGCCTTGTCCGGACAGAGAATGCGCCTGGCAGCGGGGTCGCGGAGGCTCCCGTACCGGTTTCGCCGGGTGCCGGATCCGGACCCTCGCGGCACGTTTTGCCCCTTATTTGCCTTTTGCGTCAAAAGTACAAATAGCCGTGGTAGCTTCCCCGGCACGCCTCATCTTCTCGGTGAGGTGCCGCGGAACCCAGGAGGGGCGTTGCACTCCACTCTGCCGGTACAGCAGGAGCACCCGGAACCGCCGGCCCCGGTTCAGCCCCGGCCGGAGCGGGACCGGGCGCCCGGCAGGCTGGCCGCGCTGGACGGGCTGCGGCTGCTGGCGGCGCTGATGGTGGTGGCCTACCACTACATCGCGTTCGGCAGCGGTGCGTGGGAGGGGCCGTCGCGCTCGCTCTTCCCGACGGCCTATCTGCCGGCCTCGTACGGCTGGCTGGGTGTTCAGCTGTTCTTTCTGATCAGCGGCTTCGTGATCTGCATGAGCTGCTGGGGCAAGAGCGTCGGACGGTTCGCCGCCTCGCGCGTGACCCGGCTCTACCCCGCGTACTGGTTCGCGGTGCTGGCCGTCTCGTTCGTCCTCTATCTCTGGCCGGTGGTCAATGAGACGCCCAGGCCGCAGGACGTCGCCGTCAACCTCACGATGCTCCAGGACCCCCTCGGGGTGGCCCCCGTCGACGGCGTCTACTGGACGCTGTGGATCGAGATGCGCTTCTACCTGCTGTTCGCACTCGTCGCCTGGAAGGGGCTGACCTATCGGCGGGCGGTGGGCTTCTGCGCCCTGTGGGCCGTGGCGGCGGTCGTCGCCCGGGGCGTGGACGACGGGGTGCTCACCGAGATCCTGCTGCCGCAGGACTGCTGGTACTTCATCGCCGGTATCGCCTTCTATCTGATGTACCGATTCCGACCGAATCTGGTGCTCTGGCTGATCGTCTCGGGCAGCTTCCTGATCGTGGAGCACGATCTGCTCGCCGCCCACGCGCGAGCGGAGAGCCACATGGGGCACAGCGTCCCGCGGTGGCCGACGCTGCTGCTGATGGCCGTGTTCTTCGCCGCGGTCACGGCGGTCGCACTCGGCTGGACACGGCGCCTCGACTGGCGCTGGCTGGCCACGGCCGGGGTGCTGACCTATCCCCTCTATCTGCTCCACGAGCGCATCGGCTGGGTGGTCATCAAGCACGCCGACGGACACGTGCCGCGCTACCTCCTGCTGCCCGCGCTGGTCCTCGGAATGCTGCAGGCCGCCTGGCTGACGCATCGCTATGTGGAACGACCACTGGCCCGGGCGATCAAGCACGGTCTCGAACGTGCGATGACGGACATCCGTGGAGGCCAAGCGACCATCCAGGGGAATTCGAGTGTGCAGAAGTGAAGGAAGTGAAGAGAGTGATCAAGAGAGAACCGTCACGGCGACGTGGACAGGTTCCTATGCCAACATGCCTGCGAATAGCCCCCGCATACTATGAACCGACTGCACAACAGGAGAGGACGACATGCGTTTCGCCAGCCGAGGTGATCTCGATGGCGGCCGGGTAGCCGTCCGGCGCTCCGCACCCAGGCTCTACGTCCTGGACGGGCTCCGTCTGATAGCCGCCCTCATGGTCGTGCTGTTCCACCTCGTGTCGCTGCGCGGCGGCTGGGACCGACCCGCCGCCGAGATATTTCCGGCCGCGCAGCCCCTCGCCCGGTACGGCTGGCTCGGCGTCGAGGTCTTCTTCCTGATCAGCGGCTTCGTGATCTGCATGAGCACCTGGGGCCGCTCCCTGGGCGATTTCGTGGTCTCCCGGGTTTCGCGGATCTATCCCGCCTACTGGGTCGCGATATTCCTGACCGCGGGCGTCATCACCATGTGGCCGCAGGTCCGCGACGTGAAGAACTGGGACGTCGTCCTCACCAATCTGACGATGCTCCAGCAAGGGATGGGGGTCTGGGACGTCGACGGTGTCTACTGGACGCTGTTCATCGAGCTGAAGTTCTACGTGCTCTTCGCGATCGTCGTCGCCACCGGTGTCACCTACCGCAAATGCGTGCTTTTCTGCGGAATCTGGACGGTGGTCTCGATCACCGCCCCCACGGTCGACAACAAGCTGCTCGACATGTGGGCGATGCCGCTCTATTCGCCCTATTTCATCGCGGGCATCGCGTTCTATCTCATGCACCGCTTCAAGCCCACGGCGGTGCTCTGGGGCATTGTGGTCATGTCCCTGCTGCTCGCGCTGCACCAGGTGCCGCGGCGGGTCTCGGACAACTCCACCGAGGTGATTCCGACCTGGCCGGCCACGCTGATCATCTTTATCGCCTTCGCCCTGATGGCGCTCATCGCGCTGGGGTACTGCGACCGTTTGCAATGGCGTTGGCTCGCGACGGCGGGCGCGCTGACCTACCCGCTCTACCTGATCCACCAGTACATCGGCATGACGCTGACCTATTGGCTGCGCCACAAGGTCCCCGCGCCACTGCTCGTCCTCGGGATCATCGCGCTCATGCTGGGCGCCGCCTGGGTCCTGCACCGCTGTGTCGAGCGTCCACTGGGCAAGTGGCTGCGCCGGGCGCTGCAGAAGGGCATGGAGGAGATGCGGCTGCAGTCGGCGCCCGACGACGAGCGGCGCGGCTCCGCACCGAAGTCGCCGCTGCGCGGTGCGGTGGAGGTTCCCCCGGCGCCGCGACAGCAGCGCCCGTACGAGCAGAAGGAGCCCGACCGCGTGGCCGTGGGAGCCTCGGGCACGCCCGACGGCTCCTGACGGCCGGGTCCCGCCGGTGCCGGGTCGCACCGGCGGGACGGCCTCGGCTCAGAGCGAGCCCACGACCTTGCGCGGGGTCACGCGGACGACGACGCGCTCGGCGTCGTCCTTCGCGGCCGGGTTGAACTCCGCGTAGGCCTTCCCCGTGTACTTCCGCGACAGCTCGTTGATCAGCTCCTGACCGCCCTCGGTCGTGAGGGCGGCGCTGCCGCGGACCTCGGCGTAGGTGTAGGGCGCGTTGGCCGGGTTGATCATGACGGTCACCCGGGGGTCGCGGCGGAGGTTCTGCTCCTTGCGGCGGCCGACGGTCGTGGAGATCAGCAGGTCGTCGCCGTCGCGCTTGACCCAGGTGACCGTCAGCTGAGGGCTGCCGTCGGGCTGCACGGTCGCCACGGTCGCGAAGACGGGGCTGTCGTCGATGAGCTTCTTCAGGTCGTCGGAGAGTGCGGCTGACACGGTGGGGTCCTTCCCTCGGTGACGGCGTCGCTTTCACGGTATTCGCAGCGCGCGCTTGGCCGAGGGATCTTTGACTGCGGGCTCTCCGTGCCGCGTCTCGCCTGGTCGGCGGGTCTTTGGCCGCGGGCCGGTTTCGGCCGCCTGCGGCGGCGGGCGCCCTGCGGGCGCGTCCTCAAGCGCCGGACGGGCTGATTTCAGCCCGTCCGGCGCTTGAGGACACAGCACAGCAGCCCGTCCGGCGCTTGAGGACACCACCGCGCAGCGGGGGTGTGGACGAGTCGGCCTCAGGCCGCAGAGGCGGAGGGGTTCCGGAACACCAAGGCCGTGGCAATGGCCGCCAGGCCCTCCGCACGGCCCGTGAGGCCCAGACCGTCGGTGGTGGTGCCGGAGACCGACACCGGGGCGCCGATCGCCGCCGAGAGGGCCTTCTGTGCCTCTTCCCGCCGCTTGCCGATCTTCGGCCGTACGCCGATCACCTGGATGGCGACGTTGCCGATCTCGAAACCGGCCGCCCGTACGATCCGGGCGGCCTCGGCCAGCAGGGTGACGCCGGCCGCGCCGGACCACTCGGGGCGGTCGGTGCCGAAGTGCGCGCCGAGGTCGCCGACACCGGCCGCGGAGAACAGCGCGTCGCAGGCGGCGTGGGCGGCGACGTCACCGTCGGAGTGCCCGGCGAGGCCGTGGGTGGCGTCCTCCCAGAGCAGGCCCGCGCACCACAGCTCGCGGCCCTCCTCGAAGGCGTGCACGTCCGTGCCGATGCCCACCAGGGGCAGTACCAGGGGCTCAGAAGCCATCGTTGGCCCTCCTGCGGGCGAGTACGGCCTCGGCCAGGACCAGGTCCAGCGGCCGGGTCACCTTGAAGGCCTCTTCGTGACCGGGCACGACCACGACCTCGGTGCCGAGCCGCTCGACCAGGCCGGCGTCGTCCGTGGCGCCCTCGCCCTCGCGGGCGGCGGAGGCGAACTTCTCGTGGGCGGCCACCAGCGTCGCGCGGTCGAAGCCCTGCGGCGTCTGCACGGCCCGCAGCAGCGCCCGCTCGGGCGTGCCGACGACCGGCTCGGGCTCGCCCGCGGCGTCGCCGGTGCGCGGCTCGACCTGCTTGACGGTGTCCGCGAGGGGCAGCGCGGGGACGACGGCGGGCGCGCCGTCGTGGACGGCCGCGACGACGGCGTCGACCGTGTCGACGGGCACCAGGGGGCGCGCGGCGTCGTGGACGAGGACGGTGGTGATGTCGTCGGTGAGGGCCTGGAGGCCGAGCCGCACCGATTCCTGACGGGTCCCGCCGCCGGGGACGACCAGCACCTCGGTGGGGTCGTGGTCCGCGAGGGGGTGCTCGTCGAGGAGGTTGCGGACCTCGGCGGCGCCGTCCGGCGGGGCGACCACGACGACGAGCGAGACGGCACGGGAGGCCGCCATCGCGCGGACCGCGTGGATCAGCATGGGCGTGCCGTTCAGGGCGCGCAGCGCCTTGGGCGTACCGGGGCCGAGCCGCACCCCGCGACCGGCCGCGGGAATGACGGCGGCGGTGCGTCCGGGGGCGTCGGCGGTGACTCGATCGGACATTGCGTTGGCGTTCAGGTTTGCTTCCTCGGCCGAATTGGGTATGGCCTCAGCGTGCCGGGCACGATGCCCCGACCAGCCCCTTCCGTGACGACTGGTCGGGCCGGCTGCCCGGGCCCGGCACACCAAGTACGGCGTGAACGACATCGGCGCCATGAGCGCCGCCGGAGCAGAGATGCCGCAGCGCCCGGCGGATGACCTTCGTCATCACGCGGGCACCGCGGCACTTCTTTACGTCCAGCACCTGCTGTGGATCCAGCGCGCGGATCCCGCACTACGTCAGGACGCGAGAACCTCGTCGAGCAGGGCCTCGGCCTTGTCTTCGTTGGTGTTCTCCGCGAGGGCGAGCTCGCTCACCAGGATCTGGCGCGCCTTGGCGAGCATGCGCTTCTCTCCGGCGGAGAGTCCGCGCTCGCGCTCGCGACGCCACAGGTCGCGCACTACCTCGGCGACCTTGATCACGTCACCCGACGCGAGCTTCTCGAGATTTGCCTTGTAGCGACGGGACCAGTTCGTCGGCTCTTCCGCATATGGTGCGCGGAGCACCTCGAAGACCCGGTCCAGCCCGTCCTGGCCGACCACATCGCGCACGCCGACGAACTCCGCATTGTCCGCTGGCACGCGAACCGTCAGGTCACCCTGGGCAACCTTCAGCACCAAGTAGGTCTTGTCCACGCCTTTGATCTGGCGAGTTTCGATGGCCTCGATCAGCGCGGCCCCGTGATGGGGATAGACCACGGTGTCGCCAACCTTGAACGTCATGTGACAGGTACCCCTTCCGTGACTATCCAGTCTAACACGAGAAGAGGGCGTTCTGAATGGCGTTTTCGCAGGTCAGGGCATATCTCGGGGCTTGACAACAGCAACCGGAACGTGCTGCGGGAGGCTTCCGGAAGCGGGTATTCGCAGGTCGGAGCCGTTGTCCGGGCGGGGCGAAACGGGCACGTTACACCCGTCCGACAGGCCCCGCGAGCGACTGAACGTCCCGGTTTGCCGGGGTCCGGTCGGCGGACTTCCCCTACTCCGTTCGGGGTGCACCCACCTTCCGTGCGCGTAATCCCTAATTGATCACATCGAACTTGATCAATTGGGGAACGCCTTCCGCGACCCCTCGCATTCCTTAACCGATAATCCACCGCACCACCCGATGCCGGTTCCGGACGCGCACACGGGCGATATTCGGCCGCTCGCACAGAGAGTGTGTGATCGACTACGGCGACCGGGTGAGTGACTGCGGGTAACAGGACCTGTGGACCGGTCGAGTGGACCAGCCGAGTGGCACCGAGTTGACCATGGGGGCGGGTCGGGTGCGGAGGCTCTCCGACGGCTCGGTAACCTAAGCCCCGCTGACACATCCTTTACTTCGTCCAAGGAGATGCCGCCGCCGTGAGCAGCAGCCTTCGACGCGGCGCTCTCGCCGCTACCGCCCTCGTGCTCTCGATCGCCTCGCTCTCCGCCTGCGCGGCGGGCAACGATGCCCAGACGCTCGAGGTGAAGCCGGACAACGCCGCCACCGCGGTGGGTGACATCAAGCTTCAGAACATCAACGTCATCACCCAGCCGAAGCTGGAGGCCACCGGCCCCGCCGTCATCACCGGCAAGGTCTTCAACAACGGCCGCAAGGACCAGACGCTGACCGCGATCTCGCTGCCCGGCAAGGGCGCGACCGTGAAGCTCTCCCCGGCCAAGGGCACGGGTCCGCTCGTCGTCCCGGCCGGCGGCTCCGTGACGCTCGGCGGCCAGGGCAACCCGTCCGCCGTCCTGCCGAACGGCCGCGAGGCGCTGAAGGACGGCGAATCGCAGCCGCTGACGTTCGACTTCAGCTCGACCGGTGACGTGAAGATCTCCGCGTTCGTCTTCCCGGCGAAGAGCTACTTCAAGGAGTGGGGCCCCACCGAGCCCGCCCCGGCGAAGCCCGGCAAGCCCGCGCCGGGGAAGCCCAGCGGCACCCCGAGCGGCACGCCGTCCGGTACCCCGGGCACGCCCGGCACGGACGCCGGCCAGCAGTCCGGCGGCAACACCCCGCCCGCGGGCCAGCCCACGCAGCCCGGCGGCGAGCAGCAGCACGGCACGGGTCACTGAGACGTGTGACGTACGCCGAGGGGCCCGGAAGCTTCACGCTTCCGGGCCCCTCGGCGTTTGCGGGCGGCGTCGGCCCGCCGGGCCACGGGTTTACGGCTCGAACTTGTAACCCAGGCCCCGCACCGTCACCAGGTAGCGCGGGGCGCCCGGGTCCGGCTCGATCTTGGCGCGCAGGCGCTTGACGTGGACGTCCAGCGTCTTGGTGTCGCCGACGTAGTCCGCGCCCCAGACGCGGTCGATGAGCTGCATGCGGGTGAGGACCCGGCCCGCGTTGCGCAGCAGCATCTCCAGGAGGTCGAACTCCTTGAGCGGCAGGTCGACCTTGCCGCCGGAGACGGTGACGACGTGCCGGTCGACGTCCATCCGGACCGGCCCGGCCTCCAGCGCCGCCGGGGTGACCTCCTCCGGCTCGCCCCGGCGCCGCAGCACGGCCCGGATGCGGGCCACCAGCTCGCGCGAGGAGAAGGGCTTGGTGACGTAGTCGTCGGCTCCTATTTCCAGCCCGACGACCTTGTCGATCTCGCTGTCCTTGGCCGTCACCATGATGACGGGCACGTTGGAGCGCCCGCGCAGCTGTCGGCAGACCTCCGTACCGGGCAGGCCCGGCAGCATCAGGTCGAGCAGGACGAGGTCGGCGCCGTTGCGCTCGAACTCGTCCAGCCCGTCGGGCCCGGTGGCGGCGATGGCCACCTCGAAGCCTTCCTTGCGGAGCATGTAGGACAACGCGTCGCTGAACGATTCTTCGTCCTCGACGACGAGCACACGGGTCACGGACGGACCTCCGGTCGGGTCTCAGGGCAGAACAACGCGGCCGCACGCAGCGGGCTACCCGCGCCCACACCACACGCGGGGGTCCGGGGGGTCGCTCCCCGGAAGACAGCAGCTTCGTCCTCGACGACGAGCACACGGGTCACGGACGGACCTCCGGTGGGGTCTCTGGGTCGCTCACGGCGGAGTGGCACGGGCTGGGCGGGGTCACGGCAGGACCTCCGGGGTGGAAAGGCGGTCGTCGGTGTAGGAGTCCTCGGCGCGGATGTCGTCGGGGGCGGCCGGGCCGCCGGTGCGCTCCATCAGTGTGCGCCCCCGGTCGCGGTCGCGGACCGCGCCCGCCTCCGGGAGTCGCAGGGTGAACGTCGAGCCCTGGCCCTCGGCGGACCAGACCGTGACCTCGCCGCCGTGCGAGGCGGCGACGTGCTTGACGATCGCGAGGCCCAGGCCCGTACCGCCGGTGGCGCGGGAGCGGGCGGGGTCGACGCGGTAGAAGCGTTCGAAGACCCGCTCGCGGTCCTTCTCGGAGATGCCGATGCCCTGGTCGGTGACGGCGATCTCGATGAGGTCGCCGCCGGGCGCGGTGATGTGGCGGGCGGCGATGCCCACCCGGGTCCGGGCCGGACTGTAGTTGACGGCGTTCTCCACGAGGTTGCCGAGGGCCGCGGCGAGCTGGCCGCGGCTTCCCCAGACGTGCAGGTCGGCGGTGCCGCCCGCGGCCATCGTGATCTGTTTCGTGCCGGCCTGGTGGCGGCAGCGGTCGATCGCCTCGGCGACCAGTTCGTCGACCCGGACGGGCTCGGAGTCCTCCAGCGGGTCGTCGTTCTGCACCCGGGAGAGGTCGATGAGCTCCTGGACCAGGTTGGTGAGCCGGGTCGCCTCGATCTGCATGCGGCCCGCGAAGCGGGTGACGGCCTCGGGGTCCTCCGAGGCGTCCATGACGGCCTCGGAGAGCAGGGACAGCGCGCCGACCGGGGTCTTGAGCTCATGGCTGACGTTGGCGACGAAGTCACGGCGGACGGCCTCGATGCGGCGGGCCTCGGTGAGGTCCTCCACCAGGAGCAGCACCAGCCGGGAGCCGAGCGGCGCGACCCGGGCGGACACCGCGAGGGCGTCGCCGCGGCCGGTGCCGCGACGCGGCAGGTCGAGCTCGACCTGGCGTATCTCGCCGTCGCGGCGGGTGTCGCGGGCCATCTGGAGCATCGGCTCGACGGCGAGCTTGCCGCCCCGGACCAGCCCGAGGGCGTACGCGGCGGAGCTGGCCTTGACGACGGCGTCGCCCTCGTCGAGGACCACGGCGGAGGACCGCAGCACCGACAGCACGGTGTCCACGCCGGGTGGCAGTACCGCGTCGGTGTGCAGGGAGCTGCGGGTCGGGCGGGCCTGGTCGCGCTCGCTCCAACGGAACGCCAGCATGGCGATCACGCCGGTACACACCCCGGCGATGGCTGCCGCTGCGGCGACGGCCGCGTCCACGTTCATGAGTCAAGGTTATGCGCGTCCCACGACCGTTCCACAGCCAAATGGGGGGCGCCTCGAACACACGTTGCCGAGAGTTCACCTTCATGTCGGTACCGGTTCACTCCGGAGGCCGTTCACCGTCGCGTTCCGGCCTGAACGTGGGACCGTGGGCGGGCGGAGAATCCCCCCGGCCAGCGTTACTCGGAGTGAGAGAAGGTCAGGCAATGCGGGACGCGTACCACGAGGAGCTGGATTCGATCGGCGAAGGACTCGTCGAGATGGCCCGGCTTGTCGGCTCCGCGGTCGGGCGCGCCACCACGGCGATCCTGGACGCGGACCTCAAGCTCGCGGAGTCCGTCATCGCGGCGGACACCAAGGTGGACGACCTCCAGCGGGACCTGGAGGCGCGGGCCATCGCCCTGCTCGCCCGCCAGCAGCCGGTCGCCACCGATCTGCGGATCGTCGTCACCTCCCTGCGCATGAGCGCGGACCTGGAGCGCTCGGGCGACCTCGCCCAGCACGTGGCGAAGCTGGCCCGGCTGCGCTTCCCGGAGACGGCGGTCCCGCGCGACCTGCACTCCACGGTTCTCGAGATGGGCCAGCTGGCGCAGCGGCTGATGGCCAAGGCGGCCGAGGTGATCATCACCAAGGACGTCGACCTCGCACTCCAGCTGGAGCGCGACGACGACGCGATGGACCTGCTGCACCGCGCGCTCTTCCAGCACCTGATGGACGACCGCTGGAAGCACGGCATCGAGACGGCCGTCGACGTGACCCTGCTGGGCCGCTACTACGAGCGCTTCGCGGACCACGCCGTGTCCGTCGCCAAGCGCGTGGTCTATCTGGTGACGGGTGAGCACGCCGACGAGCTGGCCCAGGCCAACGCCCAGTCCGGCCCGGTCGAGGGCGCGTAGGCCCCGGCGCGTGCGTCCGCCCGTGCTTCCGCGCGCCCTCGGTGCGCCCGTACACCTGTGCGCCATGAGCATTGACGGCCGTTTCGCCCGGTCCTTGACTGGGGGCGGACAGACCAACCTTCGAGGAGGTACCGCATGGCAGATGCATTCGAGTCCCCTCCGGCGAGCTTCGCCGACCGTGCGTCCGCGCCCGCGCTGAGCGGTTGTCAGTGCGGCCCCGGGTGCCAGTGCGGTTGCCAAAGCGGCGGATCGTGCCAGTGCGGCGGCGGTTGCGGCTGATTCACGCACGCGCGTCACTCACGGGAAGGGCCCCCGACCGGTCACCGGTCGGGGGCCCTTTCACGGGTGGTGGGTCCTACGTCGGTCCTACGTCGCCTTCCCGGTCAGATAGGCGGAGACGACGACGTTGGCGGTGTACGTGCGCTTCGTGCGGTCGTAGGTGCCGCCGCAGGTGATCAAGCGGAGCTCGGCGCGGCCCTTCTCCCGGGGTTCGTAGACCTTCGCGGCGTCGGAGCGGTCGTTCTCGACGACGGCGACGTCCTCGACGGTGAACTCCGCGGTGGAACCGTCCGTGCGGGAGACCTTGACCGTGTCGCCCCGCTTGAGGGTGCTGAGGTCGTAGAACACGGCCCGGGTCTGCGGGGTGTCCACGTGTCCCACGAGGACGGCGGCTCCGGCGCTGCCGGGCTGGGGGCCGTCCATGTACCAGGCGACGGCGTTGGGCCGCTCGTACGGAGGCGGTTCGACGCCGCCCGCCGGGTCGAGTCCGTGGCCCTCGATCGGGGCCTTCAGGCCCCGGTCCTTGATGACCAGTTCTTTGGGGCCTGCCCCCGGCAGTGGTTCGTGTGCCGGGGGCAGACCGTGCGCAGGGGGGCGGCCTGCGGCGACGCCCTTCTTCGGAGCCTCGGCTGCCGGCTCCTCGATGGTGTCACTGCCGCACAGGCACAGGCCCAGCAGCAACGCCACCCAGGCCACCCCTGTCAGCAGACGGCCGAGGCCACCTCTGCGCTGTTCTGACATGACGCCCGTTCTCTTCCCGTCACTGCTTCACGGTGCGGCGGCGGTACCAGAACATTCCACCGGCCAGGCCGGCCGTGGCACCCGCTGCGAGGAGAATGATCGGGACGTCGGACGAGGACTCCGTCGAGGACGAGGCCAGCTGCGCGGTGGCTCCACCACCCGCGTGTGCGGGAGCGTGGGGCTTGCCGTGCCCGTCGTGACGGCCGTCGTGGTCCTTCTTGTGACCGTCGTGGCGCCCGTCGTGGTCGTGACGGCCGTCGTGGTGGTCCTTGCGACCGTCGTGGTCGTTACGGCCCTCGTGGTCGTCGCGACCGTCGTGGTCGTGGCGGCCATCGTGGTCGTCGCGACCGTCGTGGTCGTGGCGGCCATCGTGGTCGTGACGCCCGTCGTGGTCCTTCTTGTGACCGTCGTGACGCCCGTCGTGGTCACCGCGGTCGTCGTGGTCGTCACGCCAGTCGTCGTCACGCCAGTCGTCGTCGTGGTCACCACGGCCGTCGTGGTCCTTCTTGTGGCCGTCGTGATCCTTCTTGTGACCGTCGTGGTCCTTGCGACCGTCGTGGTCGTCACGGCCGTCGTGGTCCTTACGACCGTCGTGGTCGTCACGGCCGTCGTGGTCATGACGGCCGTCATGGTCCTTCTTGTGGCCGTCGTGATCCTTCTTGTGACCGTCGTGGTCCTTGCGACCATCGTGGTCCTTGCGCCCGTCGTGGTCGTGGCGGCCATCGTGGTCGCAGTCGTCACGGTCGTGATGCTTGCCGTGCTCGTCGTGGTCGTCGTCGTGGTCTGTGGACGGGTTCTCACCGGCGACCAGAACGGGGGCCGTGACGGGGCTGTCGACGGCGTAGGCGGGGACTGCGGAGACGCCGCAGACGGCGACTACGGTGGCTGCGCCGCATATGACGGAGCGGATTGAGTGCATGGTGTTACCTCCTTGATTCGAGGCTCACCCGCACATCCGTTCCGCGCATCCGGAGCGTGTCCAGTTTGCTCCATTCGGTGACCGATCCACTGCGGCGACCACCCCTCACGCCCCCTTCCCGTGGCAGCACAAAGCCCCCTTTCCGCGCCGAAAGCGCAGGCAGGGGGCTTGTTGGTGCGTCCGGGGCGCTACTTCTTCTTGCCCTGGTTCTTCACGGCCTCGATGGCGGCCTTGGCGGCCTCCGGGTCGAGGTAGGTGCCACCGGGCTTGACCGGGTTGAAGTCGGCGTCGAGCTCGTAGAAGAGCGGGATGCCGGTCGGAATGTTCAGACCCGTGATGTCCGCGTCGGAGATGCCGTCCAGGTGCTTGACCAGGCCGCGCAGGCTGTTGCCGTGGGCGGCGACCAGGACGGTGCGACCTGCCAGCAGGTCCGGGACGATGCCGTCGTACCAGTACGGCAGCATCCGCTCGACGACGTCCTTGAGGCACTCGGTGCGCGGACGCAGCTCGCTCGGGATCGTCGCGTAACGCGGGTCGTCGCTCTGCGAGAACTCCGTACCGTCCTCGAGGACCGGCGGCGGGGTGTCGTACGAACGGCGCCAGAGCATGAACTGCTCCTCGCCGAACTCGGCGAGGGTCTGCGCCTTGTCCTTGCCCTGGAGAGCGCCGTAGTGACGCTCGTTCAGCCGCCAGGAGCGGTGGACCGGGATCCAGTGACGGTCCGCGGACTCCAGCGCCAGCTGCGCCGTGCGGATGGCGCGCTTCTGGAGCGAGGTGTGCAGCACGTCGGGGAGCAGGCCGGCGTCCTTGAGCAGCTCACCGCCGCGGACTGCCTCCTTCTCGCCCTTCTCCGTCAGGTTCACGTCCACCCAGCCGGTGAACAGGTTCTTCGCGTTCCAGTCGCTCTCGCCGTGGCGGAGGAGGATCAGCTTGTACGGTGCGTCGGCCATGCCCAAGAGCGTAATCGACGCCCGAGACCGCCCGGACCCCCGCCGCGCCTGGCCGCCCGGACGCCCGTGAGGCGGTGGACGGTTGACGGCGATCGTCAATTCAATGGCGCGAACACGCCAAGGCTGTGTAAGTTGCGATCACGCATTGAGACACTTACACATCGGGGGTTGCGGGATGTCGGTAGCGAGCATGAGGCGGGCGGCGAGAGAGAGCGTCTCGGGCCTCCCCCGGGAGTTCTGGTGGCTGTGGACCTCCACCCTCGTCAATCGGCTCGGCGCGTTCGTCGCGACCTTCCTGGCCCTCTATCTGACCCTCGAACGCGGCTACTCGGCCTCGTACGCCGGTCTCGTCGCCGCCCTGCACGGGCTCGGCGGTGTGGTCTCCTCGATCGGCGCGGGCGTGATGGCCGACCGGCTCGGCCGACGGCCCACGCTCCTCATCGCGCAGACCTCGACCGCCGCGTCGGTGGCGGTGCTCGGCTTCATGCAGCACCCGGCGGCCATCGCGGGCGTCGCGTTCGTGGTCGGCATGGCGAGCAACGCCTCCCGGCCGGCGGTGCAGGCCGTGATGGCGGACATCGTGGCGCCCGAGGACCGGGTGCGGGCCTTCGCGCTCAACTACTGGGCCATCAACCTCGGCTTCGCCTTCTCCTCGCTCGCCGCCGGGCTCATCGCCGAGCACAGCTATCTGATCGGCTTCCTCGGCGAGGCGGCCATGACGCTGGCGTGCGCGATCCTCGTCTTCCGCAAGATCCCCGAGTCCCGGCCCACGGTGGTGCCGGGCACGGCCGACGCGGCCGAGGCCGAGGTCGGGATGGGGACGGTGCTGCGCGACCGGCGCTTCATGGGCGTCGTCGGGCTGTCCTTCCTGATCGCCCTGCTCTTCATGCAGAGTTCGGTGTCCCTGCCGGTGGCGATGGGCGAGAGCGGCTTCTCCAGCAGCGACTTCGGCATGGCCATCGCGGTCAACGGCGTGCTGATCGTGGCCCTCCAGATCCCCGTGACCCGCTTCATCGAGCACCGCGACCCGCGGCGGCTGCTGGTCGCCTCCGCGCTGCTGGCCGGCTACGGCTTCGGACTCACCGCCTTCGCCGGGTCGATCGCCGTCTACATGCTGACGGTCTGCGTCTGGACCCTCGCGGAGATCATCAATTCCCCCACCCAGATGGGCCTCGTCGCCCGCCTCTCCCCCACCCACGGGCGCGGCCGCTACCAGGGCGTCTACACCCTGTCGTGGTCGACGGCCGCGCTGGTCGCCCCGCTGGCGGGCGGCGCCGTGATCGACCACTACGGGGCGGACACCCTGTGGGCCGGGTGCGCGGTGATCGGCATGATCGCCGCGGCGGGGTACTGGCTGCTCATGCGGAACCTGTCGGCTTCGGAGCGGGTGGAGACGGCGGCCGCGTCTCCGGCGACGGCGCCGCAGGCCGAGGCGGAGCCCACGGCTGCCTGACCCGGCTTCAGGCCGGGGCTCCGCCCCGGACCCCGGTCCTCAATCGCCGGACGGGCTGGTTGTGGGTCAGTCCTGGTCCCGCGTCAGGTTGGTGAACGCCTCCAGGTTGCGCGTCGACTCGCCCCGCGAGGTGCGCCACGCGTACTCCTTGCGGATCGCGCTCGCGAAGCCCATCTCCAGCAGCGTGTTGAAGCTGCCGTCGGCGTTCTCCAGCACCGTGCCGAGGATCCGGTCGATCTCCTCCGGGGTCACGGCGGCCAGCGGCAGCCGTCCCACGAGATAGATGTCGCCGAGCCGGTCGATCGCGTAACCCACCCCGTACAGCCGGGTGTTCCGCTCCAGCAGCCAGCGGTGCACCGCCTCGTGGTTCTCGTCGGGGCGCCGCACGACGAAGGCGTTGACCGAGAGAGAGTGCTTGCCGACGATCAACGAGACGGTCGTCGACAGCTTGCGGGTGCCGGGGAGCTTCACGACGTACGTACCGTCGCTCGGGCTCTCCCATTCGAGGTCGGCGTCGCTGAGCGTCCGCTCGAGGGTGGAGTTCGCGTCAGACATGCGTCGAGCGTAGGCGACGGCGCCGCTCGTGGATCGCCGCCGTGTAGACGTCGGCCGTGGCGGCGGCCGCGGTGTCCCAGCCGAAGGACCGCGCGTGCGTGGCCGCGGCCGCGCCCATCCGGTCCGCGAGCGTGGCGTCGTCGGCGAAGCGGTTCAGCGCCCGGGAGTAGTCGGCCGGGTCGTGGCCGTCGACGAGGAAGCCGCTGACGCCGTCCCGCACGGCCACCGGCAGTCCGCCCACGGCGGCCGCGACGACCGGTGTGCCGCAGGCCTGGGCCTCGGCGGCCACCAGGCCGAAGGACTCGCTGTAGGAGGGCATGACCAGCACGGACGCGGCCCGGTACCAGTCCGCGAGCTGCTCCTGGCCGACCGGCGGGCGGAAGCGGACGACGTCGGCGATGCCGAGCCGGGCGGCGAGCTTCTGCAGGCCCTCGGGCTTGGCGAGGCCGCTGCCGCTGGGGCCGCCGACGACGGGGACGACGACGCGCGAGCGCAGCTCGGGCCGCTGGTCGAGGAGGTGACCGACGGCGCGCAGCAGGATGTCGGGGGCCTTGAGCGGCTGGATCCGCCCGGCGAAGAGGGGGACGAGCGCGTCGGCGGGCAGCCCCAGCCGGGCGCGGGCGGCGGCCCGCCCGTCGGCGGGGGTGAAGCGGTCGAGGTTCACGCCCGGGTGCACCACGGCGACCTTGCCGGGGTCGGCCTCGTAGTGCCGCACCAGCTCCTCGGCCTCGCCGTCGGTGTTGGCGATGAGCCGGTCGGCGGCCCGGACGATCTGCGTCTCGCCGATCACCCGCGCGGCGGGCTCGGGGGCGTCGCCCTCGGCGAGTGCGGCGTTCTTGACCTTGGCCATGGTGTGCATGGCGTGCACCAGGGGGACGCCCCAGCGCTCGGCGGCGAGCCAGCCGACGTGGCCGGAGAGCCAGTAGTGGGAGTGCACGAGGTCGTAGTGGCCGGGCCGGTGCCCCGCCCAGGCCTGCATCACGCCGTGGGTGAACGCACAGAGCTGGGCGGGCAGCTCCTCCTTGGCGAGACCTTCGTAGGGGCCCGCGTCGATGTGGCGGACGAGCACGCCGGGGGCCAGCTCGACGGCGGGCGGGAGGGCGCCGGTGGTGGCGCGGGTGAATATCTCGACCTCGATGTTGATCGCGGCGAGTCGCTTGGCCAGCTCCACGATGTAGACGTTCATGCCGCCCGCGTCGCCGGTGCCCGGCTGGTGGAGCGGGGAGGTGTGGACGCTGAGCATGGCGATGCGGCGGGGTCTGCGGACTCCCCCGAGCCGTCTGCGCGGGGTGCCCGTGAACGGGCCGAGTGTGCGGCCGCGGCGGTTGCCGAGCCGGGCTACGTACTGGCTCACCGTGCGGGTCCTCCGTCCACCTTGTAGGGCGTGCGCCACCTGTCAACGGAGTGCAACGCTACGGAGGACGCCTCCCATTCCCTGTTCATACGGGTGAATTATCACCGGATGTATACCCGTATATGACGTTTCGACGGTGTGTTCTGACGGGCGTGACGACCGTCCGCCGACGTGCCCCGCACCGCTTAGGCTCTGTGGCATGCCGCCCCGCCCCACCCCGCCCCACCGTCCCGTCGGTTCGGCGACCCGCGGGACGACCAATCCGAACCGGCTCCGGCGCATGGACCGCTGGATCGCCGACGCGCACGGCGCCGCGCTGCGCCGCAGCACCGACCCCGTCGCCGTCGACCTCGGCTACGGGGCGGCCCCCTGGACCGCGGTGGAGCTGCTGGACCGGTTGCGGACCGTGTGCGGCACGGCGGAGGTCGTCGGGGTGGAGATCGATCCGGCGCGGGTGGCGGCGGCGAAGCCGTACGAGCGGGAGGGGCTGTCCTTCGCGCACGGCGGGTTCGAGGTGCCGCTCGGTGCCGGGCGGCGGCCCGCGCTGATCCGGGCCGCGAACGTGCTGCGGCAGTACGACGAGGACGAGGTGGCCGCCGTGTGGGCCCGGCTGTGTGCCCGGCTCGCGCCCGACGGGCTGCTCGTCGAGGGCACGTGCGATGAGATCGGCCGCCGTCACGTATGGGTCGCGCTCGGCCCGGAAGGCCCCCGTACGGTCACCTTCGCGACCCGGCTCGGCTCCCTGGCCACCCCCTCCGACCTGGCCGAACGCCTGCCCAAGGCGCTCATCCACCGCAATGTGCCGGGCGAGCCGGTGCACGCGTTCCTGCGCGACTTCGACCGCGCCTGGGCAGCCGCCGCGCCGTACGCCGCGCTGAGCGCCCGGCAACGGTGGATCCGTACGGCTTCGGCACTGAAGGCCGACTGGCCGTTGACCGACGGCCCCCGGCGCTGGCGTCAGGGCGAAATCACGCTGCGCTGGGAGGCGATTGCGCCTCGCGGCTAGGCGGTGCGCCCGTGCCGCGGGCGCCTGCGGGCAAGCCCTGGCTCAGCCGAATCCAGCCCGTCCGGCGCTTGAGGACACCGCCGCGCAGCGGGGTGCAGGCACACGGCCGGCAGCGCCCCGGCCTCAGGCCGTCCGTGCCGCCTGCGGCGGCGAGCGCCCTGCGGGCGCGTCCTCAAACGCCGGACGGGCTGATGTGGCTGAACTCGGACACCCGGCCAGGGAGTGCGCAGCGTCAGCACTCCCAGGTCGTACGAGGCGTCGATGCGGTCGGTCTCCAGCGTGTCGCCTGGGCTCAAGCTTCGTGCGCACCCGCCCGCAGGACGGCCAGCAGCGCGTCGACGAGCCGCCGGTCGCGGTCGTGCGTGAGGCGGTTGCGGGCTGCCGCCGGCGGCAGCCACATGACGCGGTCCACCTCCCGGTTGGGCGCGAACGCGCCACCGGTCGCCCGCGCCGCCCAGTACCGCACCTCCTTGGGCCGGCCGTCCGCCAGATAGTGCGCGGTGGGCAGGGGCGGGCCCGGCTCGCACGTCATGCCGGTCTCCTCCAGGACCTCCCGCATCGCGCCGGACAGGGCGTCCTCGCCGCGCTTGAGCTTGCCTTTCGGCCAGGACCAGTCGTCGTACTTCGGGCGGTGGACGAGGCCGAGCTCCAGCCGCCCGTCGTAGGGGGAACGGCGCCACAGCGCGCAGCCCGCCGCGAGGACCGGCGGCCGCGCGGCCGCGTCGCCGGGGCCGGTCACGGCGTCGTCACCGCCAGCCGCTGCCAGAGCCGACCGAAGGCGAACCGGGCGGCCTCCACGTCGTGGCGCTGATCGGCGTGGAGCACCCCCAGCGCGTACGCCGTGGCGGGTGCGATGCGGGGGGTGCGGGCCGCGGCCGCAGCGGCCGCGGCGGCCTCTGCCGCGTCGCGGTGCCGGTCCAGGGCCTGACTCGCACCCAACAGCCGTACGGACAGCGTGGGTTCGACCTCGACCTGCTCCTGCTCGTCCAGCACCTCCTGGCCGTACCGCCGCAGCCGCACCAGCCGACGCACCTGGTGCCAGGGGGCGTCCTGCCGCCCCTCGGCGGGCGGGGCGTCGGCCGTCGGGGTCGCGGCGAGGCCGTGGGCCAGGGCCTCGGCGTTGTACGGGTGGCCCGCGACGGACAGCGGCAGACCCTCGACGGCGTCGGCCAGCCGGCGGTGCGCCTGGTCGACGAAGTGCGACAGGGCCTCGCGGGCGAGCAGGTCGTGGGCCGCGGGGTCCAGCGGCACTTCCGAGGCGAGCACCGCGACGTTGTCGGCGACGGCGTGGAAGCGCGAGGAGCCCAGCGCCTGCAGGGCCGCCGAGTGCGCCCGCGTCCGTGCCAGGGTCAGCCGGCGCTCCAGCAGCGCCCCCGCCCGGGCCGCGCCGACGGTCAGCCCGCCGCCGGCCCCCTCCTCCGCCGCCCGCGCCCGGGCGGCCGCACCGGACTCGCCACGCGGCGCGACGACCGCCGTGCCCGGCTCGGCCTCCCCGACACCCGCGCCCGACAGCCGGTGCAGCGCGCCCCGCAGCCGGGCCAGCCGGGCCGCGTAGGCGTGTTCGAGGGCGAGGGTCTCCGACAACCACACCAGCTCGGAGCGGAGTTGGTCCGTCCACGCGGTGTCGGTCAGCGGGCGGTAGACGTGCAGGGCGCCGGAGAGACGCCGGGCCGAGCGGCGCAGCAGCCGTGCGGCCTCGGTCGCGTCCTCGGCGTCGGCACCGCTCTCGCCGTGCGACCGCAGGCTGCGCAGGAACTCGGTGGCCTGGGCGTGCAGATAGCCCGCCAGCACCTCCCCCGCCGTCGCGTCCGCCGCGCGGCGGGCGGGCGGTCCGGAAGCACGTGACCCGGAAGCGGACGTTCCGGGGGGCGGGGATCCGGGGGCCCGGGTTCCCGCAGGGGATTTCGTCGTCATCGTGTCCCGCCCGCAGGGAGCGCCGACCGTAATCGGCGGATCATGTCGCTGAACCACGCCGGCGCCTCCGGGCGTCTATGAGCATCTCCTGTACGTTCCGCAGCGGCTGCCCGTCGGCGTCCGTCGCGCGCCGGGTCCAGCCGCCGTCGCCGCCGAGGTGCCAGGACTCGGTGGTGTCCGACATCCCGAGCTCCAGCAGTCTGCCGATGGAGGCCCGGTGCCCCGGGTCGGTGACCCGCACCAGCGCCTCTATGCGCCGGTCGAGGTTGCGGTGCATCATGTCGGCGCTGCCGAGCCACACCTCGGGTTCGCCGCCGTTGCCGAAGGCGAACACCCGGGAGTGCTCCAGGAAGCGGCCGAGCACGCTGCGCACCCGGATGTTCTCCGAGAGCCCGGCGACCCCCGGTCGCAGGGCGCAGATGCCGCGCACCCACACGTCGACCGGCACCCCGGCCCGCGACGCCCGGTACAGGGCGTCGATGACGGCCTCGTCGACCATCGAGTTGACCTTGATGCGGACGTACGCGGGCCGCCCGGCGCGGTGGTGCGCGGCCTCCTTCGTGATGCGCGCGACGAGCCCGTCGCGCAGCGATCTGGGGGCCACCAGCAGCCGTCGGTAGGTCTCGCGGCGCGAGTATCCGGACAGCCGGTTGAAGAGGTCGGAGAGGTCGGCTCCCACCTGCGGGTCCGCGGTGAGCAGGCCGAGGTCCTCGTACAGCCGGGCGGTCTTGGGGTGGTAGTTCCCCGTCCCCACGTGGGAGTAGCGGCGCAGGGTCTCGCCCTCCTGGCGGACCACGAGCGACAGCTTGCAGTGGGTCTTGAGCCCGACCAGTCCGTAGACGACGTGGCAGCCCGCCTCCTCCAGCTTCCGCGCCCATTTGATGTTGGCCTGCTCGTCGAAGCGGGCCTTGATCTCCACGAGGACGAGGACCTGCTTGCCGGACTCCGCGGCGTCTATCAACGCGTCCACGATGGGCGAGTCACCCGACGTCCGGTACAGCGTCTGCTTGATGGCCAGCACGTCCGGGTCGGCCGCGGCCTGTTCCAGGAAGGCCTGGACGGAGGTGGAGAAGGAGTCGTACGGGTGGTGCAGCAGCACGTCCCGCTCGCGCAGGGCCGCGAAGATGTCGGGGGCGGACGCGGACTCCACCTCGGCGAGGTCCCGGTGGGTGCCGGCCACGAACTTGGGGAACTTCAGCTCGGGCCGGTCCAGGCCCGCGATCCGGAACAGCGCGGTGAGGTCGAGCGGGCCGGGCAGCGGATAGACCTCGGCGTCGGTGATCTTGAGCTCGCGGACCAGCAGGTCGAGGACGTACGGGTCGATGGTCTCCTCGACCTCCAGCCGCACGGGCGGGCCGAAGCGCCGCCGCATCAGCTCCTTCTCCAGGGCCTGGAGCAGGTTCTCCGCGTCGTCCTCCTCGACCTCGAGGTCCTCGTTGCGGGTCACCCGGAACATGTGGTGCGCGAGCACCTCCATGCCGGGGAACAGCTCCTCCAGGTGGGCCGCGATGACGTCCTCCAGCGGGACGTACCGCTGCGGGGACGCCTCCAGGAAGCGCGACAGCAGCGGCGGCACCTTCACCCGGGCGAAGTGCTTGTGGCCGCTGACGGGGTTGCGGACGACCACGGCGAGGTTGAGCGACAGCCCGGAGATGTACGGGAAGGGGTGCGCGGGGTCGACGGCGAGGGGGGTCAGCACGGGGAAGATCTGCTGCCGGAACAGGGTGAACAGCCGCCCCTGCTCCTTCTCCGACAGCTCCGGCCAGCGGATCAGGTGAATGCCGCGCTCGGCCAGCTCAGGGGCGATGTCCTGCTGGTAGCAGGCCGCGTGCCGGGCCATGAGCTCGCGCGAGCGGGTCCAGATCAGCTCCAGGACCTCGCGCGGCTGGAGGCCGGACGCCGAGCGGGTCGCGACGCCGGTCGCTATGCGCCGCTTGAGGCCGGCGACCCGGACCATGAAGAACTCGTCGAGGTTGCTGGCGAAGATCGCCAGGAAGTTGGCCCGCTCGAGGAGGGGGGTCGCCGGGTCCTCCGCCAGCTCCAGCACCCGCTCGTTGAAGGCCAGCCAGCTGCGTTCCCGGTCCAGGAAGCGCCCCTGGGGCAGTTCCTCGGTGTCCTCGCCGTCCTCGCCGTCGTACTCCCCCGCCGCGCGGCCGCGCTCGTAGCCGTCCCCCCGGCCCTCCGGGTACCGGATGCCGTATCCGTCGAGCCCGGCGTCCAGGTCGGGCTCCAGCCCGGGGCCGTCCGGGGCGGTGGCCGTCCGGGGCCGGTGCGCGGTGATGGAACCCACGGAGGGCTGCGGCCGGGGGGTCCCCCACGGGTCCAGCGGCCGGTCCGGAAGCGGATCGTCGGGTGCCTGAGCGCTGGGAGGCGGGTTCATACCTACATGGTGCCGCGCCGCGGGCACGCGGGGCTCGTCGGAGACGGGCGCCGGGGCGGCGCGTAGTCTCCGGCCGGGGGTTTGTGGCACGGCGGGCTGCATTCGGCAAGGTTCGCAACCGCGGTTGAATCATGGGTAACGCGCACATGGCGCGCAGGAAAGCGGGGCCCGACCCCGCGGGGTCGGCGGCCTCCGGGCGGGCGGCCGAAGAAGTTCGAACGATCCCGAACAAGCATGGTCGAGCCCGTACGCCCGCACCACGAGGTGTACGGGCGTACGGCAAGGGCGCCCGGTCAGCGGTGGGTGCGCCGCATCCACCACAACGCGCCGGCCGCGAGGAGCAGGGCGAACACGGTGACGACGCCCGCCTGGACCCACTGCATGGGCCAGAGGTGCGCGTACGGGTGGGACTCGGTGTACCAACCGCTCGCACCGTGGTCGACGAGGCACTGGGCGGGCGAGACGCCGACGCCGCAGTCGGGCTCCACGATGTGCCCGCCGTTCGGCCCGACCATGCCGCGCTCGAACCACCAGGTGCGGTTCCCGAGCAGGCCCTGCATGTCGGCGGACATCGTCGTCACCGGGGTGACCAGGTGCTGCCGCAGGGCCCCGGTCGCCGTCGACACCACGCCGACGGCCGCCAGGGCGACGATCATGGCCGGGAGCGTGCGCTTGACCAGCAGACCGGCGAGCGCGCCGACGGCGACCCCGGCCAGGGCGAGGACGACGGGCGCGGGCCCGAGCATGTCGAACGACTGGTGCCAGACCTGGCCGGGCAGCAGCAGGTCACCGCCCTCGCGGTCGCCCACGACCCGCCAGCACCAGGTGTAGAGCGCGGAGAGCACCGAGACCCCGGCGAGCACGACCACGGCCGGCAGCGCGAGCTTCGCCGCGAACCAGCGCATCGGCGAGGCGGACTGCGTCCAGGCGACCTTGTACGTACCGCTCTCCAGCTCGCGCGCCACCATCGGGCCTGCGACGAACGCCGCGATCAGCGCGGGCAGGAATTCCAGCAGGAGGCCCGCGATGTGCAGGTAGTCGCCGTACGAGGACCGGAAGTCGGCCAGCTTCGCGGACGAGCCGTCGCACTCGACGGCGTCGCAGCCGGCCAGCAGCCGGTGGGTGTCGATGAAGTCGCCCAAGGCGCCGTGCAGCCACACCAGCGACCCGGCGAAGGCGAGGAACAGCGCCAGCAGGATCCACGCCGTGGTGCGGTGCTGACGGGCGACGAGCCGGGCGAGGGCGCGCACGCCGGGCGCGCGCGGGGGCACGGTACGGGCCGGGGGTATCGAGGTCACGGTCATGCCGCCGCCTTCCGGAAGTACGAGGTGGCCGACGGGGCCTGGGAACGGTGGCGCAGCAGCCAGACGGCCGCGGCGGCCAGGACCAGGGCGACGCCGACGAGGATGCCGGTCTCGGCCCACTGCATCGGCCACAGGTGCGAGCGCGGGTGGAGCTCCGCGTACCAGTCGGTCAAGCCGTGCTTGGCGAGGCACTGCGCGTCGGAGATGTCCATGTCGCACCAGAGCGACTTGATGCGGCCGACGTCGGCGCCGATGCCCCCGCGCTCGACGACCCAGGCGCTGTCGGGGGGCGACGGCCGCCCGGGGTAGAGGGTCATCACCGGGCTGATCACATACGGCCGGAACACGTCCAGCGCCCAGATCACCAGGGCGGAGAGGACCAGAGTGACGCCCATGGCCACGATCGTGCGCTTGACCAGCAGACCGACGAGCGTGCCGAGGGCGATCGCCAGCAGGGCGTGCGCGACGGGGGCGGGGCCGATCATGTCGAACGTGTACTGCCAGTGCTGGGCGGTCAGCACGTCGGCGGGAAAGGACTGCCAGGTCCAGGTGTGGACCGCCGACAGCAGCGAGAACCCGGCGAGCGCCGCCACGGTGACCGTGGCGAGCTTCGCCGCGAGCCAGCGCAGGGGGGAGGCGGACTGCGACCACGCGAGCTTGTACGTACCGCTCTCCAGCTCGCGCGCCACCATCGGGCCGGCCACGAACAGGCCGACCACCCAGGGCAGGTACTGCGTCAACCAGCCTATTTGGTAAAGGAGATCGCCGTACCGGGCGCGGAAGGTGGAGAGGGCCTGCCAGTCGGCCTCCCCGCAGGTGACGTCCCCCTCGCACCCGGCGCGCAGGCCGTGGTCGTCGAGGTAGGCGTGGCCCGCGAACTTCACCCACACCAGCGCGCCGACGAGCGCGACGAGCAGCCCCAGCGCGCTCCACAGGGTGGCCCGGTGCTGCCGCCAGACCAGCCAGGTCATCCCGCGCGGCCGGAACCGCGGGGAGAGCGCACCGGCTGCCGTGGCGGCACTCATGCCGCCGCCTTCGCCGCGCCGCGCGGCTCCGCGCTGGGCGTGAGAAGCGCCGGGGCGCCGGGCGCGCGCAGATGCGCGAGGAGCAGCTCCTCCAGGCTCGGCTCGGTGGCCTCCCAGCGGCCCGCGACCGGGCCGTCGGTGCGTACGAGCGCGCTGAACTGGCGCCCGGTGGCACGGGACTCCACGACCGTGTGCCCCGCCAACTCCGGTGGCAGAGCCGGTCCTTCGTGGCGGCCGAGGAGCAGGGTGTGCGCGGCGATCAGGTCCTCGACCTCGCCCGCGAGCCGCACCTGGCCGTCGGCCATCAGCAGCAGGTAGTCGCAGACGCCGTCGAGTTCGGCGAGGACGTGCGAGGCCATCACGACGGTGGTGGCGCGCTCAGCGGCCTCGGCCATGAGGGCGGCCATCATCTGGTGGCGGACGAGCGGGTCGAGGTCGCTCATCGGCTCGTCCAGCAGCAGGAGTTCGGGCTTCTTGCCGAAGGCGAGGGCGAGGGCGACGCGGGTGCGCTGACCGCCGGAGAGCGAGCCGACGCGGGCGCCGAAGGGCAGGCCCCCGTCCCGTACGAGCCGCTCGGCGGCCGCCTGGTCCCAGACGCCGGGGTTCAGCTCGTGGCCCAGACGCAGCGTGTCGGCGACGGTGAAGTGGGGGTACAGCGGCTTTTCCTGGGCGACGAACGCCACCCGGGGCCGGATCGCCGGGTCGGTGGGCCCGGCGCCGAAGGCGGTGAGCGAGCCGGTGGTGGGCCGCCGCAGGCCCGCCGCGAGGGAGAGCAGGGTGGACTTGCCCGCGCCGTTCGGTCCGACGAGGGCGCAGATCCGCCCGGCGGGCAGACGGAAGGAGCAGTCGCGCAGCGCCCAGCCGCGCCGGTGCTTCACCCCGAGGCCGACCGCCTGCAGGGCGGTCCGGTCGGGCTGAAAGGTCAGGTCGGTCATGCGGTCCCCTTGTTCCCCTTGTTCACGTCGTGCGCTTCACGTCGCGCGTGGTCGCCGAAGCCCTCGTCCAGCACGGACGCGACCAGTGCGGCCACGTCCTCACGGTCGAGCCCGGCCGCGCGTGCGCGGTCCGTCCAGTCGGCCAGTTCGGCGCGCAGCGGCGAATCCGCGGCGGCTTCGGGCCGCGCCAGCGACCGCCGTACGAACGTCCCCAGTCCGGGGCGCGGCTCGACCAGGCCTTCGCGGTCGAGTTCGCGGTACGCCTTCAGGACGGTGTTCGGGTTGATGGCCGTGGCCGCGACGACCTCCTTGGCCGTCGGCAGCTTGTCGCCGGGAGCGAGCAGACCCAGCCGGAGCGCCTGCTTCACCTGCAGGACGATCTGCAGATAGGTGGCGACTCCGCTGCGCCGGTCGATGCGGAATTCGACCACGCGCATCACCCTTTCACTACTTGATTAGTGAAAGGGTGATGGAAGGGTGGACCCGCTGTCAAACACCCCCGGGCGGGGCGGACACGCGAAACCGCCCTCCAGGGCGACCCTGGAGGGCGGTTCCGATGACTCTCGGGAGGCTCCGCGAAGCCCTTCCGGTCAGCTCTCCGACCGGTACATCAGGTCCGTCTCGTAGACCTGGAACCCGAGCCGCTCGTAGACGGTGACGGCGGGCTTGTTGTCCGCGTCGACGTAGAGCATGGCCGTCGGCAGGCCCTCGCCCGCCAGGTGCCGCAGCCCGATCGTGGTCAGCGCCCTGCCGAGCCCGCCGCCCTGCGCACCGGGCCGCACGCCCACCACGTACACCTCGCCGATCCCCTGGTCGGCGTGCACCTTCGTCCAGTGGAAACCGACGATCGCGCCGTCCTTCTCGGCGAGGAAGAAGCCCTTCGGGTCGAACCAGCCCTGGGCCTTGCGGTCGTCCAGGTCCCGCTGGGTCAGCGAGCCCTGCTCGGGGTGGTGCGCGAACGCCGCGGCGTTCACCGCCAGCCACTGCTCGTCGTCCTCGCCGGGCCGGAAGGTCCGTACGCTCACGCCTTCGGGCAGCACCGGCTCGGGGAGGTCGAGGTCGGTCAGCGGCCTGCGCATCTGGCGCAGCTCGCGGAAGAGGCTCAGCCCGAGCACCTGTGCGAGGTGCCGGGCGGCCGGGTGCCCGCCGTGCGCCCAGACCCGCAGCCGCTTGCCCGACTCGGCCAGCAGCGCCGTCCCGAGCGCCCGCCCGTGCCCGCGGCCGCGCTGACCGGGACGGACGACCAGCTCGCCCGCCGGGGCCTCCACGGGGTCGCTGTCCTCCAGTTGGGCGTACCCGACGAGTTCACCGTCCGCGTCGTGCAGCAGCAGGTGCCGCACCCCCGGCCGCGCGCCCTCGAGCTGTAGCCGGCCCTGCTCGGAGACGGCCGGCTGACCGTCGGCGTCGGCGGCCTCCCCCACCAGCAACAGCACGTCCCGGACCAGCTCGGGCGTCAGCTCCTGAAGGACCTCGATCGACCGCGGTCCGCCTGCGTCGTACACCACCACGTCACTCATGGCCTTGAGCCTACGACCCGCACGGGGCGCTACCGGGGGTACGCCGTGGCGTGCCCGCCCGACCGGCGGAGAACCGACGGCCCGAAGCTACCAATTCGTCACCTCAACCCTCCTGACGAGCTACGCGCGTTGACCGTAAGCTGCCGCCGACCCATCTGACGCAGTGCCAGCACCACCAACAGCACCACATCATTACAAAGGGGAACAAATGCCCGCGACGCCTCACGCGACGCCGCCACGGAAGCACCTCGCCAGACGGCTGACCGCCACCGCGGCCGTGCTCGCCGCCACCGCAGGAGTGCTCTCCGCCGCCGCCCCGGCGGGCGCGGACAGCGCGGCGGCCGCCGACAGCGCGAACAGCGGCAAGCAGCGCCACGGCCGCACGGTCGATGTGCAGCTGCTCTCCTTCAACGACCTGCACGGCAACCTGGAGGCCCCGCAGGGCTCCTCCGGCACCGTCACCGAGACGCAGCCCGACGGCACGAAGAAGGTCATACCGGCGGGCGGCGTCGAGTACCTCGCCAACTCGCTGCGCACGGCCCGCAAGGGCCACGAGTACTCGATCACCGCGGCGGCCGGCGACATGATCGGCGCGAGCCCGCTGATGACCGGCCTGTTCCACGACGAGCCCACCATCGAGGCGCTCAACAAGATCAAGCTGGACGCCACCTCCGTCGGCAACCACGAGTTCGACGAGGGCCGCGCCGAGCTGCTGCGCATGCAGCGGGGCGGCTGCCACCCCAAGGAGGGCTGCTTCGAGAAGGGCAAGAAGTTCCGCGGCGCGGACTTCCCCTACCTCGCGGCGAACGTCACCGACGAGAAGACCGGCAAGCCGATCCTGAAGCCCTACACGGTCTGGAAGCACAAGGGCGTGAAGATCGGCATCATCGGTCTCACCCTCGAGGGCACCCCGGACGTCGTGACGGCCGAGGGCGTCAAGGGCCTCAAGTTCCGCGACGAGGTCGAGACGATCAACAAGTACGCCAAGGAGCTCGACCGCCAGGGCGTGAAGTCCATCGTCACCCTGATCCACGAGGGCGGCATGCCGGCGTCCGGCTCGTACAACTACGACTGCGACACCCCGGGCGCGGGCGCGGGCATCTCCGGCGCCATCGTCGAGATCGCCAAGAAGGTGACCCCGAAGGTCGACGCGCTCGTCACCGGTCACACCCACCAGGCGTACGCCTGCACCATCCCCGACCCGTCGGGCGCGCCGCGCACGGTCACCTCGGCCGCCTCCTTCGGCCGCGTCTACACCGACACGACGCTGACCTACGACCGGCGGACGAAGGACATCGTCCGTACGAGCGTCAAGGGCCCCCGCGCCACGAACCACGTCGTGGACCGCGAGCAGCCCAAGGCCGCGGACATGACCCGGCTCATCGACCGCTGGAAGACCCTGGCGGCCCCGGTCGCCAACAAGCCGGTCGGCTACATCTCCGCCGACATCAACGGCCGCGGCTCCGAGGCGTACGAGAAGCCGCTCGGCGACCTGCTCACGGACGCCCAGCTGGAGGCCCTCGCCCCGGCCGACAAGGGCGGCGCGCAGATCGCGTTCATGAACCCCGGCGGTATCCGCTCCGACCTCGCCTTCAAGGCGTCGGGTGCCGAGGGCGACGGCGTCGTGACCTACGGCGAGGCGTTCACGGTCCAGCCGTTCACCAACATGATGAACGTCGTCGACCTCACCGGCGCCCAGGTCATCGCCGCCCTCCAGCAGCAGGTCAGCGGCCCGAACGAGCCGCAGCCGAAGATCCTCCAGGTGAGCCGGGGCCTGACCTACACGCTCGACCTCACGAAGCAGGGCGCGGACCGCGTCGTCGCGTCGTCGGTGAAGCTGAACGGCACCGCGATCGACCCGGGCAAGACCTACCGCGTCGCGATGAACGAGTTCCTCGCGGGCGGCGGCGACGGCTTCCCCGCCTTCAAGGAGGGCAAGAACAAGCTCGTGGGCGCTTCCGACCTCGACGCCTTCACCTCGTACCTCACCGCGCGCTCCTCGGCGGCCTCTCCCCTGGCCCCGCCGAAGGCGGACCGCATCACGATCGTGAAGTGACCTGCGTGGGCGCTCCCGCTGCGGTCCGTCTGTGCCACCTGCGGCGGCGAGCGCCCCTCGCCTGTCCGGCGGATCTTCGGCCACGGGCCCGTCTTGCCACCTGCGGCGGCGAGCGCCCTGCGGGCGCGTCCTCAAGCGCCGGACGGGCTGAAATCAGCCCGTCCGGCGCTTGAGGACACAGCACAGCAGCCCGTCCGGCGCTTGAGGACACAGCACAGCAGCCCGTCCGGCGCTTGAGGACACCACCGCGCAGCGGAGGTGCACACGCCACGCCTACCGCAGGTTCTTGGCCTCGGTGTTGCCCTTGGCCGTGAGCTGCTGGGCGATGTCCATCAGCGCACGGCCACCCGCGAGTTCCTCGCCGATCCGGTGTTCCTCGGGGTCCGCGGGGTTGCGCGTGGCATGGCCCTTGCCCCGCAGTTCCGTGTCGTCCCGCAGCCGCAGCAGCGCGGCCGCCCGGGTGTGCGTCTCGTCCTCGTCGAACTCGACCTCGACATGCCAGCCCGCAACCTGCATGACCACTACCTCCGCGACGATGCTCGACCGGGCACAAAACAGCCCGTATCCGCTTCCTTCCTCGTTCGGACCGAACATCAGCGCGCCCGCGTCGAAGATCACCCATCCGGGGTCTGTCGCTTTTGTGAGGATGTTGTGGCCATGGCCGGAAAGGGGCCGGGGGCCCTTGTCCACGCCCGGTCCTACTGCGACGGTTCGGGTCGGTTCGGCGCAGCCGACCGTCACAGCGAGGGAGAGTCGACCGTGTCGAAGAGGCTTTACGTGGGCAACTTGAGCTATCAGACGACGGAGGGCGATCTGACCGCACTCTTCCAGGAGGCGGGCTCGGTGCAGAGCGTCAGCATCGTCACCGACCGCGACACGGGTCGTTCCAAGGGCTTCGCCTTCGTCGAGATGAGCGACTCCGACGCGGCCAGGGCCGTCGAGCAGTTCAACGGCAAGGAACTCAACGGACGCAACCTCAACGTCAACGAGGCCCGGCCGCGTGAGGAGCGCTCGGGCGGTCGCGGCGGGTACGGCGGCGGGTACGGCGGTGGCGGCCGCCGCGGTTGATCCTTCGCTGTTCCGCCGGCTCCCCGGGCGGTGGTGGGGCCGGGAAGTCGGCCTTTTCGACGACCCTGGCCCGGTGCCGCCAAGTCGGCCGGAAATAGCGCCTCTTCACGTTCGGCGCGTGAGACGGTGATCTCCGTTCGCACCAACAGGAGGAATCGCGATGGCGAAGATCAAGGGCCAGGTCAAGTGGTTCAACGAGTCGAAGGGGTTCGGTTTCATCACCCCCGCCGACGGGTCCAAGGACGTCTTCGTCCACTTCTCGGCGATCCAGGGCAACGGCTTCAAGACACTCGCCGAGGGCCAGAACGTCGAGTTCGAGATCCAGGACGGCCAGAAGGGCCCCTCCGCCGTGAACGTCAGCGCGATCTAGTCGTCGCCGAAGCCCCGGGCGGCTCCGGGCGGCCCCGCGGCGCCGCCCGGAGGACCGTCACCGGAAGTCGGCCACGTGGTCCCGCGCCCACTGCTCGAACGAACGGGCAGGGTGGCCCGTCACCCGCTGGACGGCGTCCGTGACCAGCGCCTCCTGGCCGACCGAGGCCCCGAAGTACCGGATGATGTCCTCGGCGGCGACCCTCGGGGCGCCGGCCCGCTCCATGGCGGCGACGGCCTCCTCGAAGGAGATCTCCTCGAAGCGCACGTCCGGGCGGCCGAGGGCCCGCCCGATGGCGGCGACCTGCTCCGCCATCGTCACACCCGCCGGGCCGGTCGCCACATAGGCCTGGCCGAGGTGCGTGCCCGTCGTGTCCAGGAGTGCCGCGGCGGCGAGGTCCGCGAGGTCCGCCTCGTGCACGGGGGCCCCGACGGCTTCCGCGTAGGCACCGCGCACGACGCCCTCGGAACGGATCTGCTCCGCCCACTGCAGGGCGTTCGTGGCGTACATGCCGCCGCGCACGAAGGTCCACTCCAGCCCCGAGTCGCGGATCGCACGCTCGGCCGCCGCGTGGGCTCGCGCGATGAAGCCCTCCTCGTCGGCGGGCGTATCGGTTACGGACATCGAGGAGTTGAAGACGATCCGCCGCACTCCGGCCTTCGTCGCCGCCTCGATCAGGGCGCCCGCCTCCAGGCCCGTGGCGGCGATGTTGAGGAACAGCGCCCGGGCCCCCGCGAGGAGCGCGCCGAGGTCAGCCCCGTCGGTCAGATCGGCCCGTACCACCTCGACACCCGCCGGCAGCCCCGCCCGCTCGGGGTCACGGCTCACCGCCCGTACGCCGACGCCTGCGGCCAGCAGCCGCTCCACCAACTCGCGGCCTATGTTTCCGGTCGCTCCCGTTACCACGATCATGGGTACGTTCTCCCGTCAGGTCGGTTATGAGATAAACGGAACTCGCCGCGCCGAAAGGGCCCCCTGCGTCGTATTTCACGGTCGCGTGGTCGTCGCGACACCTTCGAGCGCGTGCCATACGGCCACGCTAAACGGCCGGATCACCGTGGGGGAAAACACACTCGCCCAACGGCCGGAAATAGCACAGGATTTACGCGTAACCGGCAGTAGGCCTTGCGTCCGAGGGCCTCATGCATGGTGGGATGTGGTGATGCGAACCCCCACACGCATACCTCCCCGTCCCCCCAATCCGTATGACGAACTCGCGTCCCTGGCCGACCCGGAAGAGACGCTGGAGGAGATTCCGGTCGTCGTCCCCCACGACACGGCCGCCGAGACCACCGACGGCATGTACGGCGACACCTCCGCCGATCCGGCCGAGGACGATCCCCTCGGTCTGGGGCTGAGGTACGACCCCCCGGACGAGGAACCGGGCGGGGAAACCGGCGAGGAAGATGCCTGGTCGCCGCCCGACCACCGCCGCGCCAAGCGCTCCCGCTCCCGCCGTCGTCGCCGCCGCCGGCTGTCCGCCGTGCCCCGCGCCACCAAGCTGCTGTTCGCCGTCGTGGCCTGTGCCGCTTTCCTGGTGCTCGCCGACCGCTGCGCGGTGATGTACGCGGAGAAGAAGGCGCAGCAGACGCTCCAGCGCCAACTCCACCTGGAGGCCGCTCCCCAGGTGGACATCCACGGCTTTCCCTTTCTCACGCAGGTCTTCGCCAAACGGCTCTCGCGGGTCGACGTGACCGTGCCGGACGTCGCGGCGGACCGTGTGTCCCTGGCGAAAGTGCGGGCGAGCGCCCGTGACGTCCGGCTGACCGGGAATCTCCCGTCCGATGTGCGCGGTGCCGTCATCGGGAATCTGGACGGCGAGGTCCTGCTGGCCTTCGACGACCTGAACCGGGAACTCGGCGCCTCGCAGGTCAGATTCAGTGACCACGGCGACAATTCGATTCGCGCGGTCGGTAAGTTGACCGTCGCCGGTGAGGAGTTGCGCGTACGGGCGCAGGCGCGTCTGCGGCGGGACGGCGACCGTGGGATCTCCACCGACATCGACGGTATGAGCGTCGACATTCCCCGTGTCGCCACCTACCGCCCGGGCAAGGACAAGGGGCTCGTCCTGCACCGCGAGACCGCCGAGCGCATCAGCCGGGACGCCGCCCGGGCGAAGGCGCTGCTGTCGGTGCCCGCCGTGGCCGAGCGGCTCGGGGTGTCGAAGCAGGCCGTCGCCATCGCGCTGCGCGACGAGGACCGGCTGCGCGAGATCACCGGTGCGCCCCGGTTCGTGGAGCGGCTGATGCGGGTGAACCTGGTCGACGTCGTGGTCGACCACCCCTGGCTGCTGAAGCGGATCGGCATCGACCCGAAGCTGGTGACGGCCCTGATGGGCCTGCGCCCGCCCGAGCTGTCCGACCGGCTCTCGCTCTCCTTCCAGCTGCCGAAGCAGGCACGGGATCTGCACCTGCGCCATGTGACGGTCGAGCGGGACGGCATCCGGGCGGACCTGACCGGCGCGGAACTGCCCGTCGGCAAGGGCCGGTAGCGGGCCGTCCGTCCTGACCGATCGGCCACTTTTTTCCCACCGGACAGATCATGTAATATTCATTCCGCGCCGCTAGCTCAGTTGGTTAGAGCGGCTGACTCTTAATCAGCAGGTCCGGGGTTCGAGTCCCTGGTGGCGCACGGAACGAGAAAGGCCCCCACCGATGGTGGGGGCCTTTCTCGCGTGGTCGTCCCGGGCGAGCTCCTACGGGAACACCGGCGGGGGCGCGGTCGGCGCGCCCGGCAGCCGTACGGAGGCCTCCGTGCCGCCGCCCTCCGCGGTGCGCAGCGTCACCTCGCCGCCGGCCTGCCGGACCGTGCGGGCCACGATCGACAGGCCCAGGCCGCTGCCCGGCAGGCTGCGGGCGGTGGGCGAGCGCCAGAAGCGGTCGAAGACGTGCGGCAGTTCCTCGGGCGGGATGCCCGGGCCGTGGTCGCGCACGGTCAGCTCGCCGTCGGCCAGCCGGACCTCGATCCCGCCGCCCGGCGGGCTGAACTTGACCGCGTTGTCGAGCAGATTGACCAACGCCCGCTCCAGCGCGGCGGGCTCCGCGCGCACGAACCAGGGATCCAGCTCGGCCGTGATCGTCAGGCCCGCCCCGCGCAGCCGGGCCCGGCCGACCGCCCGCCCGGCGATGTCGTGCAGGGCGAGCACCTGCACCGGGCCGCCCGGGGCGCCGTCCGGGCGGGACAGCTCCTGGAGGTCGCCGATCAGCGCCGCCAGCTCCGTCATCTGCGCCTTCACGCTCGCCAGCAGCTCCTTGCGGTCCTCCGGCGGGATCGCCCGGCCCGTCTCCTCGCTGCGCGCGAGCAGGTCGATGTTGGTGCGCAGCGAGGTCAGCGGCGTGCGCAGCTCGTGCCCGGCGTCCGCGATCAACTGCTGCTGGCGGTCGCGGGAGGAGGCGAGGGCCGCGGTCATGGAGTTGAAGGAGCGGGAGAGCCGCGCGATCTCGTCCTCGCCCTCGACGGGGATCCGCACCGCCAGGTCCTCGGTGCGGGCGATGTGCTCGACCGCGCCCGTCAGCCGGTCCACGGGCCGCAGCCCGGCACGGGCGATCCACAGCCCCGCCGTCGCCGCGCCCAGCACCCCCACCCCGGCGGTGATCACCAGCAGGAGCGCGAGGGTGTTGAGCGGTTTCTCGGTCTCGCTGAGCGGCTGGGCGATGGACACGGCGGTGTTCGGCAGCGGGCCCGCGGAGGTCGCGACGCGCATCCGCGTGCCGTCCTTCGCCGTCGCGTCGTGCAGCGTGTCGGACAGCCGCCCCTGGGCGACCGCCAGATCGGCGTCGCCGACCTGGACCGGGGACTTGCCGAGCGTGGTGCAGACCAGACCGCCGGCGGTGACGATCTGCACGGTGTACGAACCGGGCGGCGCGGGCTGTCGGCCGGGGTTGGCGTCGCAGGTCCGCAGCAGGTCGCGGAGGTAGTTCTCGTCGGCCCGGGCACTGGTCAGCGTCTCGTCGCGCTGGTGCCCGAGCTGCTGCTTGGTGACCAGCCAGCAGGCACCCGCGGCGAGGGCCACGGCGACGGCGACGGCAGCCGCCGTCAGCAGGGCGAGCCGGGAGCGCAGGGGCAGCCGGCCGAATCTTCGGATCACTCGGCGCCGCCGTCGGCCCGCAGGACGTATCCGACGCCCCGCACGGTGTGCACGAGGCGCGGCTCGCCGCCGGCCTCGGTCTTGCGGCGCAGATACATCACGTACACGTCCAGGGAGTTGGAGCTCGGTTCGAACTCGAAGCCCCACACCGACTTGAGGATCTGCTCACGGGTGAGGACCTGCCGGGGGTGGGTGAGGAACAGCTCCAGCAGCGTGAATTCCGTCCGGGTCAGCTCCACCGCCCGCCCGCCCCGGGTCACCTCGCGGGTCGCGAGGTCCATCCGCAGGTCGGCGAAGGTGAGGGCGTGCTCGTCGGCCGGCGCCGGGCCGGTGGCGGCCGCGTAGGAGCTGCGGCGCAGCAGGGCGCGGATGCGGGCCAGCAGCTCGTCCAGCTCGAAGGGTTTGACGAGGTAGTCGTCGGCGCCCGCGTCGAGGCCGGTGACGCGGTCGCCGATGGTGTCCCGGGCGGTGAGCATGAGGATCGGCACGGTGGTTCCGGCGGCGCGCAGCCGCCGGGCGGCCGTCAGCCCGTCCATGCGGGGCATGAGGACGTCCAGCACGATCAGCTCGGGGTCGAACGCGTCGACCTTGTCGAGGGCGTCGAGGCCGTCGACGGCGAGCTCGGTGCCGTAGCCCTCGAAGGCGAGGCTGCGGCGCAGCGCCTCACGGACGGCGGGTTCGTCGTCCACGATCAGGATGCGGGCGGGCTGGTCGCCGTGCTCGGCGGGGCTCATCGCGGGTACCTCACGGGGTTCGCTCGGGTCACTGAGGGGTGCGGAACGGGGGGTGTGCCGCACCCCTCAGCGTGGCACGGCGGCGACGGCACGGCCGTCACGCGGCGCCGTCACGTGACGCTGCCGCCGGCGCGCAGCTTCGCGAGGTCCGCCTTGACGTCGTTGATGGGGATGGCGAAGCCGAGACCGACGCTGCCGGCGGAGTCACCACTGCCGGAGCCCGAACCGGAGGCGTACATCGCGGAGTTGATGCCGATGATCTGGCCGCTCATGTTGATGAGGGCGCCGCCGGAGTTGCCGGGGTTGAGCGAGGCGTCCGTCTGGATCGCCTTGTAGGTGGTCTTGGACGAGCCCGTGTCGCCGTTGTACTCGTTGCCGCCGAACTCGAAGGGCCACTGGGGGACGCCGCGCTCGCGCCGGTCCTGGCCGCCCTGCCCCTGGCCCTGCTCCTTCGAGACGGTGACGTCGCGGTTCAGGGCGGAGACGATGCCGCTGGTGACCGTGCCGGTCAGGCCCTCGGGCGAACCGATGGCGACGACCTCGTCGCCGACCTGGACCTTGCCGGAGTCGCCGAGCTGGGCGGCCTTCAGACCGCTGCCGCCCTCGACCTTGATGAGGGCGAGGTCCTTGCCGGGGTCGGTGCCGACGACCTTGGCGGTCTTGGTGGTGCCGTCGCTGAGGTTGACCTTCACGGTGTCGGAGCCGGCGACGACGTGGTTGTTGGTGACGATCTCGCCGTCCCCGGTGATGATCACGCCGGATCCGGTGGACTGGCCGGAGGAGGTGGCGGCCTTGATCTCCACGATGCTGGGCTTCAGGGCCTTGGCGACGGCGGAGACGCCGCTGCTCTTGGAGGCCACGTTCTGCACCGGCGTCGACTGCCCGGCGCTCCCCGGCCCGTCGGTCAGCTCCCCGACGAGCGCGGCCGCGCCGCCGCCGACGACCGCCGCGACGATGGCGCAGGCGGCGAGCAGCGCCACGGGCCCGCGGGCGCGGGGGGCGGCGTGCCCGGCGGGTGAACCACCGGCGGGGGCGGGCGCCGCGAATCCCGCGTAACCGCCACCGCCGCCCTCGGCCCCGCCGCCGTGCGCGACGTGCGCGTGCGGGACCCCCGCGTCCGAGCCGTACGAGCCGTAGTGGCCGCCGCCACCGGCCGTGCCGTCGCCACCCGGCCAGACGGTGACGCCGCTCGCCGTGGTGACCGGCTGCTGCGGCGCGTACGCCGGAGGGGCCGGATAGGCCCCGGGCTGCTGCCCGGAGTGCTGGTCAGGGTCCTGGTCGCCGCTGCGGCGGTGCGTCTCCGTCATGGGTAAGACTGTCCTCCGCCTTCATGAGAACTGTCTGAGTGCGGCGTAAGAAGCCCGACAGAAGTCGGTATGCCCGGTGTAAGGACGGCAGGAAGGTGAGCCCTTGCACTCTGCCTGACCTGGCCTTTTAGCGGGTGGGGCCAAGAAATCACGCGGGAACGGGCAGGGGCGGAGGAGGCTTTCAGCCGCCGCAGCCGCACGAGCGCCGGATGACCAGCGCCGACGGGAACTGCTTGAGCCGCTCGCGCCGGGACCCGGCGACGCGCAGGGCGTCGTCCAGGACCAGGTCCACGGCCGAGCGGGCCATGGCGATGCGGTCGGAGGCGACGGTGGTCAGCGGCGGGTCCGTGAGGGCCGCTTCCTTCACGTCGTCGAAACCGGCGACGGCCAGCTCGCCGGGGACGTCGATGCGCAGCTCGCGCGCGGCCCGCAGGACGCCGATCGCCTGGTCGTCGGTGGCGCAGATGATGGCCGGCGGCCGGTCGGGGCCGGACAGCAGCCCGAGGGCGACCTTGTAGGCGTCGTAGCGGTTGTAGGGGGCCTGGAACAGCCGGCCCTCCAGCGACTTCCCGGCCTCGCGCATGGCCCGCCGCCAGCCTTCGACGTGGTCGGTGACCGGGTCGCCGATCACCGGCGTCTCCTCGGTCCCGCCGAGACAGGCCACGTAGGGGTGCCCGTGCTCCAGCAGATGACGGGTCGCGAGCTGGGCGCCGCCGACGTCGTCGGTCACGACGGCGACGTCGTCGATCGCGTCCGGTCTGCGGTGCATCAGCACCACGCGGGCGTCCCACGCGTCGATCTCCGTGGCGGCGTGCTCGCTGGGCCCCTGGCTGATCAGGATGAGCCCGGAGACCCGCATGCCCAAGAAGGCCCGCAGATAGTGCACTTCGCGCTCGTCGAGATAGTCGGAGTTCCCGACGAGCACCATCTTGCCCCGCTCGGCCGCGGCCTGCTCGACCGCGTGCGCCATCTCCGCGAAGAAGGGCTGGCGCGCGTCCGGGACGATCAGGCCTATGAGGTCCGTGCGTCGGGACGCCATCGCCTGGGCGACCCGGTCGGGCCGGTACCCCAGCTCCTTGATCGCGGCCAGCACCCGGTCCCGCGTGGCCGGGGCGACCGGCCTCGGCCCGTTGTTGATGACATAGCTGACCACCGCGGTCGACGTCCCCGCCAGTCTCGCCACATCGTCCCGCGTCACCTTGGCCACGGGCGGCAGTCTACGCGGGTCCACTCACCTCTTCGCCGGGCGTGCGGCCTGCGGTCGGACGGCCTCCGGCTTCTCCGTTCGTGGGTCGTCCGCGGTGCCTTCTCGCTGGGGATCCTCGGCCTGGCGCTCCGCCTTCTCCGGCTTCTCCGGGACCACGAAGCGGTAGCCGACATTCCGCACGGTGCCGATCAAGGACTCGTGCTCGGGGCCGAGCTTGGCGCGCAGCCGCCGCACGTGCACGTCCACCGTGCGGGTACCGCCGAAGTAGTCGTAGCCCCAGACCTCCTGGAGCAGCTGGGCGCGGGTGAAGACCCGGCCCGGATGCTGCGCGAGGTACTTCAGCAGCTCGAACTCCTTGAAGGTCAGATCCAGTATCCGGCCCTTGAGCTTCGCGCTGTACGTCGCCTCGTCCACGGAGAGGTCGCCCGTACGGATCTCCATCGGACTGTCGTCCATCGAGATCTGCCGGCGCCCCATGGAGAGCCTCAGCCGCGCCTCCACCTCGGCGGGCCCCGCGGTGTCCAGCAGGACGTCGTCGACGCCCCAGTCCGCGGTGACCGCGGCCAGACCGCCCTCGGTGACCACGAGGATCAGCGGACAGCCGGGGCCGGTGGACCGGAGCAACTGGCACAGACTGCGCACATGGGGCAGATCGCGGCGGCCGTCGATCAGTATGACGTCGGCCCCGGGGGTGTCCACGAGGGCCGGGCCCTCGGCGGGAGCCACCCGCACGCTGTGCAGCAGCAGACCCAGCGCGGGAAGCACCTCCGTCGACGGCTGGAGGGCATTGGTCAGGAGCAGCAGAGAACTCATCGGCTGCCACCCGCCTCGGTCGTACGGTCCTTGCTGTCCTGCACGCTTCGCTCGCCCATAACGTCGGTTCCTCCTCGGTCCCTGCGAGGACGTTGCGGCACTCATTCGTACGGTTTGCGGTCTCCGCGCCCTAGGAGCACGCGCGCTCTCAGCCGCGGATGACGCGTCTGAATGCACAAAAGGACCCGGGGGCGACTCTGCCCGGATCCTCTCTGCCCAGCAGAATAACCCACATGACTTTCGGAGGTACGGACGATTTTGCACGACCTTGTGTTCCGTCGCTCACTTCGAGTGGTCATCGCGCCGCGCTCTTGACAGCCGACGGAGTGCGGGTGGAGGCCGTGTACGAGCCCGGCCCCGACCCCGCGGGGCGGGCGGCCGACCGCCCGGTCGTCGTGCTCGCGCACGGCTTCACCGGCGCGCTGGAGCGCCCCGGCCTACGCCGGGCCGCGCGGGTGTTCGCGCAGCACACCGCCGTGATCACGTTCTCGTTCCGGGGCCACGGCGGCTCGGGCGGCCGGTCCACGCTCGGCGACCGCGAGGTGCTGGACCTGGCGGCCGCGGTGGGCTGGGCCCGCTCGCTCGGCCACCGCCGGGTGGCGACCGTCGGCTTCTCCATGGGCGGCTCGGTGGTGCTGCGACACGGCGCCCTGTACCTGCCGCCGAACGGGGGAGGGCACGGGGGGCGCACCGACGCACACGCCGACACGATCGTCTCGGTGAGCGCGCCGGCGCGCTGGTACTACCGGGGCACGGCTCCCATGCGCCGTGTGCACTGGGCGATCTCCGGCCCCACGGGGCGCGCGATCGCGCGGTGGGGGCTGGGCACGCGCATCCACCCGGAGGACTGGGACCCGGTCCCGCTCTCCCCGACGGAATCGGTGCCCTTGATCGCACCGCGGCCGCTGCTGATCGTGCACGGTGACAAGGACACGTATTTTCCTTTGGACCACCCGAGGGCACTCGCCGCTGCCGGTTCACCGGCGTCCACCACCCTGTGGATCGAAGGGGGCTTCGGCCATGCGGAGAGCTCCGCGGGTTCGCTGCTGCTGAGCCGGGTGGCGGAATGGATCACAGCTCAGCCGTAACGGCGCCCGGAACCGGGCATGGGGTTGTCCTCAATCGCCGGACGGGCTTGATGTGGCCGGCCTCAGCCGTCGGCTTACCGCCCGTCGACAGACCCGGCCCGGCGCCGAGCCCGGGACGGGCCCCAAACCCGCTACGCCTCAGCAGCAGCGAACTGCGCCGAGTACAGCCCCGCGTAAGCGCCCCGTGCCGCCAGCAGCGAGTCGTGCGTGCCCTGTTCCACGATCCGGCCCGACTCCATCACCAGGATCACGTCCGCGTCGCGGATCGTGGAGAGCCGGTGGGCGATGACGAAGCTCGTGCGGCCCGTGCGGAGCTGGGCCATCGCGTGCTGGATCAGCACCTCCGTGCGGGTGTCGACCGAGCTGGTCGCCTCGTCCAGGACGAGGATCTCCGGCTCCGCCAGGAACGCCCGCGCGATCGTGATCAGCTGCTTCTCTCCGACGGAGACGTTGGCCCCCTCCTCGTCGATCACCGTGTCGTAGCCGTCGGGCAGCGTGCGGACGAAGCGGTCGACATGGGTGGCCTTGGCCGCCGCGACGATCTTTTCCATGGGGGTGCCGGCAGGCGCCCCGTACGCGATGTTCTCCGCGATCGTGCCGCCGAAGAGCCAGGTGTCCTGGAGGACCATGCCGATGTGGCCGCGCAGCTCCTCGCGGGACATCTCGGCGACGTCCGTGCCGTCCAGGGTGATACGGCCGCCGCTGACCTCGTAGAACCGCATCAGCAGATTGACCAGGGTGGTCTTGCCCGCGCCGGTCGGGCCGACGATGGCGACGGTCTGGCCGGGGAGCACGGTCAGCGAGAGGCCCTCGATCAGCGGGGTGTCCGGCTCGTAGCGGAAGGAGACGTCCTCGAAGGCGACCTCGCCGCGCACGCGCTCGGGGCCCACCGCCGCCGTGGCGTCCGGTGACTGCTCCTCCGCGTCCAGCAGCTCGAAGACCCGCTCGGCGGAGGCGACGCCGGACTGGACGAGGTTGGCCATGGAGGCGGCCTGGGTGAGCGGCTGGCTGAACTGCCGCGAGTACTGGATGAACGCCTGGACGTCACCGATGGACAGCGCGCCCGAAGCGACCCGCAGTCCGCCGACGACGGCGACGAGGACGTAGTTGAGGTTGCCGATGAACATCATCGCGGGCTGGATGACCCCGGAGATGAACTGCGCCTTGAAACCCGCCTCGTAGAGGTCCTCGTTCTCCTTGCGGAAGGTCTCCGCGGACTCCTTCTGCCGCCCGAAGACCTTCACCAGCGAGTGCCCGGTGTACATCTCCTCGATGTGGGCGTTGAGCGTGCCGGTGGTCTTCCACTGGGCGACGAACTGCGGCTGCGCCCGCTTGCCGATCTTCGTGGCGACGACGACGGAGACGGGCACGGTCACCAGCGCGACCAGGGCCAGCAGCCAGGAGATCCAGAACATCATCGCCAGCACTCCGACGATCGTCAGGGCCGAGGAGACGATCTGGCTCAGGGTCTGCTGGAGGGTCTGCTGGATGTTGTCGATGTCGTTGGTGGCGCGGGAGAGGACCTCGCCGCGCTGCTGCTTGTCGAAGTAGCTGAGCGGCATCCGGCCGAGCTTCTCCTCGACCTGCTCGCGCAGCCGGAAGACCGACCGCTGAACGACGGCCGTGGCGATCCGGGCCTGGACGAGCATGAGGAGCGACATGCCGAGGTAGATCAGCGCCACCCACAGCAGCACCACCCCGATGGCGTCGAAGTCGATGCCCTTGCCGGGCGTGAAGTCCATCGCGCCCAGCATGTCGGCGACCTTGCCGTCGCCGTCGTGCCGCAGCCGGGCAATGACCTCGGCCTTGGTCTCGCCGGCGGGGAACTGCCGCCCGACCACGCCCGAGAAGATCAGGTCCGTGGCATGGCCGAGGATCTTCGGCCCTATGACGGACAGCGCCACGGCGGCGACGCTGAAGAGGAGCGCGACGGCGATGACCGCCCGCTCCGGGCGGAGCGTGGCCAGCAGTCGGCGGCTGGAGCCCACGAAGTCCATGGACCGCACGGTGGGCTGGCCGCCCATGAGGCGTGCCATACCGATCGCCGGCGCCGGGCCCCTGCGGGTGGTGGAGGGCGCGGCATCCGGCTTCGGCGTGCCGGAGGACGGCTTCTCGGTGGACGTCACGCTGCCTCCTCCTCGGTGAGCTGGGAGAGCACGATCTCCCGGTAGGTGTCGTTGGACGTCATGAGCTCGGTGTGGGTACCGCTGCCGACGACCCGCCCCTCGTCCAGGACGAGGATCCGGTCGGCGTCGCGGATGGTGGACACCCGCTGGGCGACGATGACGACCGTCGCGTCGCCCGTCTCGCGGGCCAGCGCCGACCGCAGCCGCGCGTCAGTGGCGTAGTCGAGCGCGGAGAAGGAGTCGTCGAAGAGATAGACGCCGGGTCTGCGGACCAGGGCCCGCGCGATGGCGAGGCGCTGCCGCTGCCCGCCGGAGACGTTGGAGCCGCCCTGCGCGATGGGCGCGTCCAGCCCCAGCTCCATCCGTTCCACGAATTCCCGGGCCTGCGCGGTCTCCAGCGCCTGCCACAGCTCCTCGTCGCTCGCGTCCGGCCGTCCGTAGCGCAGGTTGGAGGCGACGGTCCCGGAGAAGAGATACGGCTTCTGCGGGACGAGCCCCACGCTCTCGGCCATCAGGGCCGGGTCCAGGTCCCGTACGTCCACGCCGTCGAGCAGGACCGAGCCGCCGGTCGCGTCGAACAGGCGCGGGATCAGTCCCAGCAGCGTGGACTTGCCGCTGCCCGTGGAGCCGATGACGGCCGTGGTCTCACCGGGCCGGGCCGTCAGGGAGACGTCCTTGAGGACCGGCTCCTCGGCGCCCGGGAAGCGGAACTCCACCCCGCGCAGCTCCAGATGGCCGCTGCGGCGCAGCTCGGTGACCGGCTCGGCCGGGGGCACCACGCTGGAGTCGGTGGTCAGGACCTCCTGGATGCGCTCGGCGCACACCTCGGCGCGCGGCACCATCATGAACATGAAGGTCGCCATCATCACGGCCGACATGATCTGCATGAGGTAGCTGAGGAACGCGGTGAGCGCCCCGATCTCCATGTGCCCGCCGTCGATGCGGTGTCCGCCGAACCACAGGACGGCGACCGAGGACAGGTTCACCACCAGCATCATGGAGGGGAACATCAGCGACATCAGCCGGCCGGCCCGCAGGGAGACGTCCATCAGGTCGGTGTTGGCGCCCGCGAAGCGCTTCCGCTCGTGGGTGTCGCGGACGAAGGCGCGGATGACCCGGATGCCGGTGATCTGCTCGCGCAGCACGCGGTTGACGGTGTCGATGCGCTTCTGCATGCCGCGGAAGAGCGGCCGCATCCGCACGATGATCACCGAGACCACGGCTCCGAGCACCGGCACGATGATCAGCAGCAGCGCGGACAGCGGCACGTCCTGCTGCAGGGCCATCGCGATGCCGCCGACGCACATGATCGGCGCGGAGACCATGAGGGTGAAGGACATCAGGGCCAGCATCTGGACCTGTTGCACGTCATTGGTGGTGCGCGTGATGAGCGACGGCGCCCCGAAGTGGCCCAGCTCGCGCGCCGAGAAGGACTGCACCCGGTCGAAGACCGTGGCGCGCAGATCGCGGCCGACCGCCATGGCCGTGCGGGCGCCGTAGTAGACGGCGCCGATGGCGCAGACGACCTGGCCGACCGTGACGGCCAGCATCCAGCCGCCGATTTCGAGGATGTACCCCGTGTCCCCCTTCACTACGCCGTTGTCGATGATGTCCGCGTTCAGCGTGGGGAGGTAGAGCGTGGCCAGCGTCTGTATGAGCTGGAGCAACACCACGAGCGCGATCGGTTTCGAATAGGGCCTCAAGTACGCCCGTAGAAGTCGTACCAACACATAGGCAGCGTAAGTGACCGCACCGACAGCGGGCCTCCCGTTTTGGCGGGTGGCGGACCGTGCGGCCCGCAATACCCGTCATCATGGAGGCGCAGGAAGAAGGAAAGGGGTCGCCGTGGCGACGACACACTCGGCACGTCCGGCACTGCCGGAGCAGCCGGCCCGGCCGGAACCGGAAGGCACGATCCGGTACTGGGCCGCGGCGAAGGCCGCGGCCGGCACGGCCGAGGAGCCGTACGCGGCGCGGACGCTCCAGGACGCGCTCGACGCGGCCCGGCGCCGCCACGCGACCCGTCCGGAGTTCGCGCGGGTCCTGCTGCGCTGCTCCTTCCTCGTGGACGGCGATCCCGTCGGCACACGCGACCACACGACGGTCCAACTGGCCGAGGGCGGCACAGTCGAGGTGCTCCCGCCCTTCGCAGGAGGGTGATCCCGACACCATGAGCAATCAGCACCGCAAACCGTATGAGCCGCATGAGGCTCATGAGACGTACGAGTCGTACGACGGGCGCTACGCGTCGCAGCCGTACGAGCAGCGCGAGGGGTACGGGCCGTACCACCCCCAGGCCGCCGCGCAGGCCGACCGGCCGCAGGCCCCGGGCGCCTACGACGCCTACGAGCCGTACGCGCAGCAGCAACCGCAGCAACCGCAGCCCACGGCGTGGCCCTCGCACACGGACCAGCAGGGCTATCAGCCCCAGCAGGAGCCGACGACCCAGACCTGGGACACCCGGACCTGGGAGCAGCGCGGTTGGGAGCCGTCCCCGGCACCGGAGCCCGCGTACCGCACGCCGTGGCCCGACGAGCCCCAGCAGCAGACGCCGGGACGCACGGAGGCCCCGGCCGACCACGGCGCGCCGCAGCACGCGGGCAACGGTGACACCGGTCAGGGCCAGTACGGGAGCGCCCCGTACGAGAGCACCGTCGGAGGGCACACCGCGGTCTCCGGCACGGGCCCGGCGCCCTGGCCCTCGGCGCTCGACGAGCCGGGACCGGGTGCCGGCACCGGCACCGGCCCGGGCCACAACGCCGCGGCCCCCGAGCGGCCGATGACCGCGGCCGAGAAGGCGAAGGCCGAGGGACGGCCGCAGATCCTCTCGCCCGGCTTCAAGCCCGCCCTGGTCACCGCCGTCCTCGCGGCGCTGCTGGCGCTCGCCGCGCCGCTGGGACAGTTCGCGCTGGTCGTGCCGGTGGTGCTGTTGCAGGCGGTCACGGCGGCCGGGTGGTTCCGGCTGAACGGCATGTGGCCCGCCCGGCAGGGCATCGCGCTCGCGTTCCTCGCCGGCGTGGCCGCCGACATCGGGCTGCTGGCCACGGACGCCCTCGACGCACCGACGGTCCTCATCGGCACCCTCGGCGTGTGGGTCCTGCTGACGCTCGTGCTCCAGCTGCGCAGCCACGCCGCGCCCGACGAGCGGCTGTACGGGCTCACGGCCGCCGTCGCCTCGGCCGGTGTCACAGTCCTCGCCGCCGGCCAGCTGGCCGCGGCGGACGACGCCGTCGTGGTGGGCGCGGCCGCCGTCGCCGTGACGGTCCTGGCCCGCGCGCTGCCGCTGCCGTCCGTGGCCTCCCCCGTGATCGCCCTGATCGCGGCGGCCGGCTCCGGCGTCGCGACCGGCCAGCTGACCGGCATCGGCCCGTCCGCGGCCCTGCTGGGCCTGGCGGCGGGCGCCTGCGCCCTGATCGGGCTGCGGGTCGCGAGCTACGACTACCCCTCCCGGTTCGTGCACATGACGGCGGGTGTGGCGCTGCCGCTGGCGGCCGCGGCACCGGTGGTCTACGTGCTCGGCAGGGCGCTCGTCTGACGTCCGCCCCGTCCGTCGGACGGGCGTCGGCCCGACGCCCGTCCGATCGGTCCGGTTAGGCTCCCCTGAAACCCGACAGGGAGCCCGATCGAAAGCTGGGGGAACGACAGCAGATGCGTGCCATCCGAATACTCCTGATCGTCGCCGTGGTTCTGGGGGCCCTCTTCACGGCCGCCGACCGGGCGGCGGTCTGGTTCGCCGAGAACGAGGCCGCGGAGAAGATCCGCAGCAGCCAGAACCTCTCCGGCACCCCCGAGGTCTCCATCAAGGGCTTCCCGTTCCTCACCCAGGTCGCGGGCTCCAGCCTCGACGAGGTCGAGATCAAGCTGGACGGCGTCACCGCCAACGCGGGGGACCGCTCGATCCGCGTGACGAACTTCAAGGCGAAGCTGAACGACGTCGAGATCGACAGCAGCTTCTCCTCCGCCGTCGCACAGCGCGCGACCGGCACCGCGCACATCTCGTACGAGGACCTGACCAAGGCCGCCCAGGACCCCGGGGTGAGTGTCGGCCACGCCCAGGCGGGCAGTAACAAGGTCAAGGTCACCGGGAAGGTCTCGGTGTTCGGCCAGGTCGTGGAGCGCAGTGTGGTGTCCACGGTCACCGTGGTGGGCAAGGACACCATTCGGGTGCGCGCGGACCAGATCCCCGCCACTGGCTTCCCGGGGGCGGAGGAGATGATCCGTGCGAAGACCGACTTCGACCGGCAGCTCAGCGGCCTGCCCAAGGGCGTCAAGCTCGAGAAGGTCGTCGCGGACGCGGACGGCGTGGACATCACCTTCAGCGGCGAGAAGGTCAACCTCGCGGGCTGAGCGGGGAATCGGCGGGCGCGCGGGCCTCGGCGCCCGCCTTCCGCAACCCCTCGCGTCCACGCAGCGAGACACCCCCGTCCGCAGAGCAGAATCCCGGGCCACACAGGGGTCCCCGGGTCTCCCGGATGGCCGGATCGCCTCGATGCCGTCCCACTGTCCGGACGATCCTGTCTCATTATTCGACATACCGGTGACACGCCCGCCTGTCCGTCCCTACGATCGGACGCATGAAGCGACAGGCGGACCTCACGAAGCGGCGGGCAGTCGACCTGTGCCGCGTCGCCGCCATGCTCTGTCGCCGTGTCTGACGGGGACCGCTCCCCCGGTTTCCCTCCCGGCCGTCTCAAGGCCGCATCGAACTCCCCGCATCACACGCTGCGCAGCGCCGCGCACCCATGCCGCCGCGCACACCGCACAGCACGCGCACACCCGCAACTGCCCCGGAGGAGAACAGCATGAGCCGCCGCAGTGAGGTCCTGGTCGACGCCGACTGGGTCCAGGCCCGCATCGACGACCCCAAGACCGTCATCGTCGAGGTCGACGAGGACACGTCCGCGTACGACAAGAACCACATCACGAACGCCGTCCGGATCGACTGGAAGCAGGACCTCCAGGACCCGGTCCGCCGCGACTTCGTCGACCAGGACGGCTTCGAGAAGCTGCTGTCCGCCAAGGGCATCGCCAACGACGACACCGTCGTCCTCTACGGCGGCAACAACAACTGGTTCGCCGCGTACGCCTATTGGTACTTCAAGCTCTACGGCCACCAGGACGTCAAGCTCCTCGACGGCGGCCGCAAGAAGTGGGAGCTGGACTCCCGCGACCTGGTCGCCGAGGTGCCGCAGCGCGCCGCGACCACCTACCGGGCCAAGCCGCAGGACCTCTCGCTGCGCGCCTTCCGCGACGACGCCGTCAAGGCGATCGGCTCGCTGAACCTGGTCGACGTGCGCTCCCCCGACGAGTTCAGCGGCAAGCTGCTCGCCCCGGCGCACCTCCCGCAGGAGCAGTCGCAGCGCCCCGGCCACATCCCGAGCGCGCGCAACATCCCCTGGTCGAAGTCGGCCAACGACGACGGCACCTTCAAGTCCGACGACGAGCTCAAGGAGATCTACGAGAGCGCGGGCGTGGACCTGGCCAAGGACACCATCGCCTACTGCCGCATCGGCGAGCGCTCCGCGCACACGTGGTTCGTGCTGCACGAGCTGCTCGGCCAGCAGAACGTCAAGAACTACGACGGTTCCTGGACCGAGTACGGCTCGCTCGTCGGCGTGCCGATCGAGCTCGGCGCCAACTGACCCTCCCCGACTGACGCGAACCGAAGGAAGAGCCATGTGTGGAGCAAAGGCAGGCGGCCCCGACGCCTCGAGCGCCAAGCCCGGTGAGACCACGATCCAGGGCTCGGTGACGCAGAACGGCCACCCGGTCACCGGCTACGTGCGCCTCCTGGACAGCACCGGCGAGTTCACCGCCGAGGTGCCCACGTCCGCGACCGGACAGTTCCGCTTCTACGCGGCCGAGGGCACCTGGACCGTACGGGCCCTCGTGCCCGGCGCGACCGCCGACCGCACGGTCGTGGCGCAGAAGGGCGGCCTGGCAGAGGTCGCCATCGCCGTCTGACGGCGGACACATACGGCCGGAGGGCCGCACCCAGGGGTTGGACGCCTTGATGGGGGTGCGGCCCTTCGCGCTGCGCTGGGGCCGGTCGTACCGTGGAGCTATGTACGCGCGGAGACGCCATGTGTACTTCGCCATGATGGGCACGTGCATCGGCCTGTTCGTCCTGGCGTGGTCCGTGGTGCGGCTGTGGTCCGTCCCCGTCGCCGTGGGCATGTGCGTCGTGGCGATGCTGATCCCGCCGGTCGCGGCCATCACGGCCAACCGCCGAGGCCCGGACGACCGCTGGTGGGACGATCCGTCCGGCGACCCGAAATCGGACGAGTGGTGGGACGAACTGGACGGCAAACGCTGATCCAAGCCCGTCCGGCGATTGAGGACCGGGTCCGGGCGGAGCCCGGTTCGGGAAGGGGCGGGTAGAGGAGAAGGACTCAGTACACGAGCGCCTGCACGCCGTCCCCCATCGCCTCCGCCACGAACACCTGCGCACCCGCGATCCGCGCGCCCTCGATCAGATCCTTCTCCTCGATGTCGCGCCGCGCCGCGCACTGCGTGCAGACCGTGATCGTCCCGCCGCCCGCCTTGATGCCGTCGATCAGATCCGGCAGCGGCGCCGCGTGCGGCAGCTCGAACTCCGCCGCCCGGCCCGGCAGCGCGAACCACGACGACTCACCGGTCAGCCACAACGACACCTCGACGCCGCTGGCGACGGCGACGGCCGCCACCGTGAACGCCTGCGAGCACCGCTCGGGCGCGTCCGCGCCCGCCGTCACCTTGATCACGAGCTTCTTCGCCATGCGGCACACCCTATGCGCGGGGCGGCCGACCTCACAGCGCCTCCCGCGAGGCGTCCGACTAGACTCGAAGCGGTCCGTACACCCTCACTCCGACCGAGGAGCGCGCTCGTGCTTGAGGCAGTCTTCACCACCCTGCTGGTCCTGGTCGCCGTCGGCGTCCTCGCATTCACCGGGCTGACCTGGAAGAAGCTTTACCAGGGCCAGCGCTGACCGCAGGTCCCCCGCGCCTCCTCCCTCGTTCTCCTACAGATCGCCTGAGCCCATGATCGAGATTCCGTCCGACCTTCACCCGAGCCTCGTGCCCCTCGTCTTCCTCCTCGGCAAGTGGGAAGGTGCCGGCGTCGCCGACTTCCCCGGTGCCGAGAAGTGCAACTTCGGGCAGGAAGTCACCTTCACCCACGACGGCCGTGACTTCCTCGAGTACACCTCGCACAGCTGGGTGCTCGACGAGGAGGGCAAGATGGTCCGCCCCCTGGAGACCGAGAGCGGCTACTGGCGGATCGACAAGGACCGCAAGCTCGAGGTCGTCATGATCCGCGACCAGGGCGTCGCCGAGGTCTGGTACGGCGAGCTGGCCGACAAGAAGCCGCAGATCGACCTGGCCACGGACGCCGTCGCCCGGACCGCGGCCTCCGGCCCGTACACCGGCGGCAAGCGCCTCTACGGCTACGTCAAGAGCGACCTGATGTGGGTCGGCGAGAAGGCCACCCCCGAGGTGCCGCTGCGCCCCTACATGTCGGCGCACCTGAAGAAGGTCGCCGACCTGGCGGAGTGGGCGAAGAACCTGCCCGACGACATGCCGGACGGCGTCGCGTTCTTCAACCAGGACGGCACGCCCTACACCGGCTGAGCACGACCCACGAGAGCATCGCTCTCACCACGCCCCGCGGGGGAAGTCCGGTCGAAGTCCGGCGCTGACCCGCAACGGTAGGCGGGAGAACCTGCACGGTTCTCCCGCGAGCCCGATCACCCGCGGCGGCGTCAGCTCCTGACCAACTCGCCGTGGACTGCGAGGGGACGCCCCTGCGGATCGCGCTCGGGGCCGCTCCTTGGGACGCAGGGACGCGGCCCGAGCCGAAGGCGTACCCGTGGGGATCCCCTCCCAGGTCACCGCTCCCAGCACGACGGGCCCACCCGGCAGGCCACAGGCTCGGCGCAGGCTGCCGCTGCCGCCCCTGCTGGCCGGGCTCGGCGTCGCCCTGATCGGCTCGCTGCTGGCCTGCGTCGGCCTCGGCTCCTCCGGGGTGACCTGGTCGAAGACGCTGCGCTATCTGTGGGCGGGGCTGAGCGGCGGGGCCATCGCGCCCGACGAGGTCTCCGCCTACACCATCATCTGGGAGCTGCGCTTCCCGCGCGCCCTGCTCGCCGCCGTCGTCGGCGCCGGGCTCTCCGCGATCGGCGTCGCCGTCCAGGCCATGGTCCGCAACGCCCTCGCCGACCCCTTCGTCCTCGGGATCTCCTCCGGTGCCGCCGTCGGGGCGAACGCCGTGCTGCTCTTCGGGGCGCTGGGCTCGCTCGGCGTGTGGGCGCTGTCCGGGGCGGCCTTCGTCTCCGCGCTCGCGGCCATGCTGCTCGTCTACGCGGCGGCCCGCACGCCCCACGGGCTGACCCCGCTCCGGCTGGTGCTCACCGGCACCGCCATGTACTACGGCTTCTCGGCCGTCACCACCTTGATGGTCTTCAGCGCCGACCGCGGCGAGTCCGCCCGCTCGGCCATGATGTGGCTGCTCGGCAGCCTGGGCGGGGCCACCTGGGCTTCCGTGCCCATCGCGGCGGCCGTCGTGGCGGGCGGGCTCGGCTATCTGCTCTGGTCGGCACGGAACCTGAACGCCCTGGCCATGGGCGACGAGACCGCGGCCGCGCTCGGTGTGGACCCCGAGCGGATGCGCAGACGGCTCTTCGTCGTCGCGGCGGCCGTCACGGGCGCCGTCGTCGCCGTCAGCGGTGCGATCGGCTTCGTCGGCCTGATGGTCCCGCACGTCACCCGCATGCTCGTGGGTGCCGACCACCGCCGGGTGCTGGCCGTCGCGCCGCTGCTGGGCGCGGTGCTGCTGTTGTGGGTCGACATCGTCTCCCGGCTGCTGCTGGCGCCCGTGGAACTGCCGGTCGGCGCCATCACGGCGGTCATCGGCGTGCCCTGCTTCGTGCTGCTCATGCGGCGCCGCGGCTACACCTTCGGAGGGTCTTGAGCATGCGGGTCGACATCGAGGACCTGTCGGTCGAGATCGCGGGCGCCCGGCTCGTCACGGACATCGCGCTCCGGGCCGACAGCGGACAGTTCGTCGGGCTGGTCGGGCCCAACGGCAGCGGCAAGTCCACCCTGCTGCGCTGCGTCTACCGCGCCCTGCGGCCGACCGCGGGCAGCGTCCGCCTCGACGGCGACGAGCTGCACGCGCTGAGCGCCCGGGAGGGCGCCCGCAGGCTGGCGGCGCTGCCGCAGGAGTCGGCGAGCGAGTTCGACTTCACCGTCGGCGAGATCGTCGCCATGGGGCGGCTGCCGCACCAGAGCGCCGCCGGGCGCGTCACGGCGGCCGACACCGAGGTCTGCGCGGCGGCCCTGGAGCGGGTCGGCGCGGCCCACCTCGCCGAGCGGGGCTTCCTGACCCTCTCGGGCGGCGAGAAGCAGCGGGTGCTGATCGCACGGGCCCTGGCGCAGCAGCCGAAGGTGCTGGTCCTGGACGAGCCGACGAACCACCTGGACATCGCGCAGCAGCTGGAGGTCCTGGCGCTGGTGCGCGGCTCCGGGCTGACGGTGCTGGCCGCGCTGCACGACCTCAATCTGGCCGCCACCCACTGCGACGCGCTGTACGTCATCGCCGACGGCCGCATCGTCGCCTCCGGGCCGCCGCACGACGTGCTGACCGCCGAGCTGCTCGCCGACGTCTTCGGCGTACGGGCGCACCGCGTGCCCCACCCCGAGTCCGGCGCCCCGCAACTGCTCTTCGACCGCCTTCCCACCCGTTAAGGCTTCCACCCGTTAAGGACGTGCCATGGCCACCGCCGCCGCCCGTACCGCCCGTACCCTCACCGCCCTTGTCGCCGCCGTCGCCCTCGCGGGCTGCGGCGCGAAGGTCGACGACTCCGCGGACGGGAAGAAGACCGATGCCAAGGGGGCCGGGGCGCATTACCCCGTGACCATCGAGAACTGCGGAGTGAAGACGACGTACGACAAGGCCCCGCAGCGGGTGGTGACCAACGACGTCGGCATCGCGGAGATCATGTTCGCGCTCGGCCTGGAGGACCACATGGCGGGCTATGTGGCGCCGGACTACAAGGGTGATCGCGAGGCCGTGGCGTGGAAGGACGGCTACAAGAAGGTGAAGTGGCTGTCCAAGAAGGAGATCACCAAGGAGATCGTCCTCGACGCCAAGGCCGATCTGGTCTTCGCGGGCTGGAACTACGGCTTCGGCGAGGGCAACGGCTTCACCCCGGCGTCCCTGAAGAAGCTCGGCATCGGCAGCTACGTCCTCACCGAGTCCTGCCGCAACGGCGGCAACGCCAAGTCCCGCGGGGTGATGCCGCCGCTGGAGGCGCTGTACACGGACCTGGAGACGCTGGGGAAGGTCTTCGACGTCGAGGACCGGGCGGCGAAGCTCGTCGCCGGGTTCAAGAAGCAGGTCGCCGACGCCCAGGCGCAGCTCCCGAAGGACGGCGAGCGGCCCAGCGTCTTCCTCTACGACGACGGCCGGGACAAGCCGCTGACCTCCGGCGTGTACGCCGGGCCGCACGACATCATCACCAAGGCCGGCGGCGACCACGTGATGAAGGACCTCAAGGACTCCTGGGTGTCGGTCAGCTGGGAGACGGTCGTGGAGCGGAACCCGGACGTCATCGTGATCAACAACTACGGCGACGTCACGGCGGAGCAGAAGAAGGAGTTCCTGAAGTCCTACGCCCCGCTCGCCAACGTCTCGGCCGTCAAGAACGACCGCATTTTCGTCCTCGACTACGTCGACCTCGTCGAGAGCCCCCGCAACCCCGCGGCCATCGCCGCGCTGTCTCACTACCTGAAGGGGGTCCGCAAGGGCTGAGCCTGCCTAGACTGGGGGCGTGGTGGACACCGACTGGCAGAGCGATCTCCGTAAGCGCGGCTACCGGCTGACTCCGCAGCGCCAGCTCGTGCTGGAGGCGGTGGACCGGCTGGAGCACGCGACGCCGGACGACATCCTCACCGAGGTCCGCAAGACCGCGGGCGGGGTCAACATCTCCACGGTCTACCGGACGCTGGAGCTGCTGGAGGAGCTGGGCCTGGTCAGCCACGCCCACCTCGGCCACGGCGCGCCCACGTACCACCTGGCCGACCGGCACCACCACATACACCTCGTCTGCCGGGACTGCACGGACGTGATCGAAGCCGATCTGTCGGTGGCGGAGCCCTTCACGGCGACGCTGCGCGAGACCTTCGGCTTCGAGACGGACATGAAGCACTTCGCGATCTTCGGGCAGTGCGCCAAGTGCTCCGCGAAAGCGCCGTCCGCCGGGTCGTAGGCTTGTCCGCATGCTGCGTCATACGAAAGCCAGCCCCTTGCTGTCGCTGCCCGGTGCCGTCCCCGCCGAGGGGCCGGACGAGGGCGTGGCCGCGCACTACGGCGACCTGTTCCGCGAGCAGCGCGCGCTCGCCGGCGGGTCCGGTTTCGTGGACCTCTCGCACCGCGGGGTGGTCACCGTCACCGGCGCCGACCGGCTGAGCTGGCTGCACCTGCTGATCACCCAGCATGTGAGCGCCCTCCCGGCCGGGCAGGCCACGGAGGCGCTGGTCCTCTCCGCGAACGGCCACATCGAGCACGCGCTGTATCTGGTGGACGACGGGGAGACGACCTGGGCCCATGTGGAGCCCGGCACCCAGGACGACCTGATCGCCTACCTGGAGAGCATGAAGTTCTTCTACCGGGTCGAGGTCGCCGACCGTACGGACGACTTCGCCGTGGTCCACCTCCCGGCGGGCTCGATCGCCGAGGCGCCCGAGGGCGTCGTGGTGCGCGAGACGCCGCACGGCCGGGACCTGTTCCTGCCGCGCGCGGAGCTGGAGGCCTTCGCGGCCGCGCACGGCCCGGCGGCGGGCTCCCTCGCCCACGAGGCGCTGCGCGTCGAGGCGCACCGCCCGCGGCTGGGCCTGGAGACCGACCACCGCACCATCCCGCACGAGCTGGGCTGGCTCGGCACGGCGGTCCATCTGCAGAAGGGCTGCTACCGCGGCCAGGAGACCGTCGCCCGCGTCCACAACCTGGGGAAGCCGCCGCGGCGGCTGGTCTTCCTGCACCTGGACGGCAGTGACGTGAAACTGCCGGGCCACGGTGCGCCGGTCCGCCTCGCGGCGGACGGCGCGGAGGGCCGCCAGCTGGGCTTCGTCACCACCTCGGCCCGCCACCACGAGCTGGGCCCGATCGCCCTGGCCCTGGTGAAGCGGAACGTCCCCGTGGACGCGGCGCTCGTGGTCGGCGAGGGGACGGCGGCGTCGCAGGAGGTCGTGGTCGAGCCGTAGCGCTGGCCGCTGGGCTCGCCGGAATACGGCCTCGGCCCGGGCGGGCCGTCCGGCCTGCGGCCTGGGTCACCTCGGTTCGGCGGTTCGGCACCGCCGTCGGCCTCCGGCCGGGGGTGATGTCGGCTCGGCACCGTTGGCCTCCGGCCGGGGGGATGTCGGCTCGGCACCGTTGGCCTCCGGCCGGGGTGATGTCGGCTCGGCACCGCCGGGATGCGCCGTCGGGGCGCGGCGCCGTCGCGGCGGATCGGAGGGGCCGGCGGCCCCTCCGACCCTGTCCGGCGCGCTGCCACAGACATCCCGCCGCGGCAGCGGTTCGGCACCGCCGTCGGCCTCCGGCCGGGGGGATGTCGGCTCGGCACCGCCGGGGTGCGCCGTCGGGGCGTGGCACCGTCGCGGCGGATCGGAGGGGCCGGCGGCCCCCCCGACCCTGTCCGGCGCGCTGCCACAGACATCCCGCCGCGGCAGCGGTTCGGCACCGCCGGGACGCGCCGTCGGGGCGCGGCGCCGTCGCGGCGGATTGGAGGGGCTATACCTCCAGCAGGACCGTGAACGGGCCGTTGTTCGTCAGGGAGACCTTCATGTCCGCGCCGAAGCGGCCCGTTGCCACCTCGGCGCCCAGGGCGCGGAGCTGCGTGACCACCTCGTCGACCAAGGGTTCCGCCACCGGACCCGGTGCCGCCGCGTTCCACGTGGGGCGGCGGCCCTTGCGGGCGTCACCGTAGAGAGTGAACTGGGAGATCACCAGCAGCGGTGCGCCCACGTCCGAGCAGGACTTCTCCTCGTCCAGGATCCGCAGTGACCACAGCTTGCGTGCCAGCTGCGCGGCCTTCGCCTCAGTGTCCTCGTGCGTCACTCCGACAAGCACACACAACCCCTCGCCGAGGATCTCGCCGACCACCGCACCGTCTACGACGACGCTCGCGCCGTCCACTCTCTGCACCACTGCACGCATACGGACCATGATGCCCTGCGTCCATCCAGGGCTGTTCGGGTGCAGAGGCCCTGCGGGCGGGGCGGACACAGTGGCACGATGCGTACAGGCGGTGCGCATGCGGACAACGTGATGTGACCGCACACCGCCCGAGGGGACGGATACGCATGCCCACACCCACCGAGGACGGCCCCATGCTCAAGGCAGTGGACAGTCTGAACCCCCGCCCGCCGAGCCAGCGTTCAGGCAGGCTCGCGGACGTCCCCGTGCGGCAGCTGGGCGATCTGCGGCTCGCGGAGCTGCGCGCGGTGCGCCGGGACGCCCAGCGCGACGAGGCGGACCTCAGCTATGTGCGGCGACTGCTCCAGGGCCGCATCGACATCCTGCGGGCCGAGCTGGCGCGCCGCGCGGCCCCCGGCTCGCCCCTCATGGAGCGGCTCGTCGTCGACCGGCTGTCGGAGATCCTCGCGGACGTGCCGTCCGCCCACCGCTCCTCCGCCCGCCATGTGACGCTCGGAACACCGCACAGCGAGGAGTTCCGGCGGCTGGCCGAGGACATGCTCTCCGAGGTGGAGCTGTCCGACCTGGCCGCCCGGACGGACCACGAGCTGCACGAGGGGATGGCCCGCCTCGTGGCGTACGAGCGGCAGGTCTCCGGCCGTCGCCAGCAGCTCCAGCGCACGACCGACGATTGCAGTGCCGAGATCGCCCGAAGGTACCGTGAAGGGGAAGCACAAGTAGACGACCTCCTCTCGTGACACCTCCGGGGGGCGGTCCGCACCACCTCCCCCCGGAAAGTCGACGATGACCTCCTCGCTCCTCGCGCCCTCCCCCGCCGTCCTCCACGGCATACCCCCGGTCCTCGCCGAGGTCGTACGTTCCGGCTTCGTCGAGGGACACCACCGCGGCTCGCTGGTGCTGCTGGCCGCCGACGGAAGCGTCGAGCTGGCGCTCGGCGACCCGGCGGCCCCGGTCTACCCGCGTTCGGCCAACAAGCCCATGCAGGCCGCCGCCATGCTGCGGGCCGGGCTGGAGCTGTCCGGCGAGCGGCTCGCCCTGGCGGCGGCCAGCCACTCCGGTGAGGGCTTCCACCTGGAGCTGGTGCGCACGATGCTCACCGAGTTCGGCCTCCGGGAGAGCGATCTGCAGACCCCGCCCGACCTGCCGCTGGACCCGGTCGAGGCGGAGTCCTACCTGGCCGCGGGCCAGGTCCGCGACCGCGTCACGATGAACTGCTCCGGCAAGCACGCGGCCATGATCGCCACCAGCGCCGCCAACGGCTGGCCACTGGACTCCTACCTCGACCCCGCGCACCCGCTCCAGCGCCTGGTCCTGGAGGTCGTGCAGGAGGCGAGCGGCGAGCCCGTCGCCCACGTCGGTACGGACGGCTGCGGCGCCCCGCTGATGGCCCTGACCCTCACCGGCCTGGCCCGGGCCTACCGCACCTTCGTCACGGCCGCCCCGGGCACCCCCGAGCGCCGGGTGGCGGACGCGATGCGCGCCCACCCGGAGTACGTGGCCGGCACCCGCCGCCCCGACACCTGGCTGATGCGCGAGGTACCCGGCGTGCTGTCGAAGATGGGTGCAGAGTCGGTCCAGGCCGTGGCCTTCCCGGACGGCCGCGCCCTCGCCTTCAAGATCGACGACGGCGCCCCGCGCGCCATGGGCCCCGTCCTGGCCCGCGCCCTGGAGCTGCTCGGCGTCGACTCCCCCGTCGTGGCCCGCATCGGCGAGATGCCGCTGCTGGGCGGCGCGGAGCGGGTGGGCTCGATACGCGCGGCGTTCTGAGGGCCCTCCGACGAACGAGCGCGCCGGGGGACGGCGGGCGGCGGGGGCCGCACGGGAAATTTACGTGCGCCCCGCGCCACCGGTTGCCTAGCGTGACGGCATGAGCCTCGACGTCCGCGCGATCGACGAATCCGACCTCCCCGACTGGTGCCGCGCCATGCACACCGGCTTCCTCAGGCCCCCCGCGGTGACCAAGGAGGAGGTCGAGTTCCGGCGCGCGGGCATCGACGTCGAGCGCACCCAGGGCGCCTTCGACGACGGGCGCTGCGTCGCCACGTTCCGCAGCTTCCCGCAGCGGATCACCGTGCCCGGCGGCGCCGCGGTGACGGCGTCCGCGGTCTCCAACGTCACCGTCTCCCCGACGCACCGCCGGCGCGGGCTGCTCAGCCGCATGATGGACCGCGATCTGCGGGCCGCCAAGGAGCGCGGCGAGGCCGCCTCGACGCTGATCTCCGCCGAGTACCCGATCTACGGCCGGTACGGCTACGGCCCGGCCGTCTGGGTCACCGAGTGGGAGATCGACGTCCCCCGCGCCGGGCTCGACCGGCGTTACGCGGGCCCGGCGGACGGCGGGCGCGTCGACCTCGTCGACGGCGCCGACGTACGGGAGCTGGGCCCCGCCCTGCACGAGCGGCTGCGGGCCGCGCGGCACGGCGTCGTCGACCGCGACACGCAGTGGTGGCAGGCCCGTACGGGCGAGATGCCGCACCCCAACCACACCTGGACGGAACCCTTCTACGCCGTCCACCGCTCCGCCTCCGGCAGCGTCGACGGTCTCCTCGTCTACACCGCCGACGACGTGTGGGAGGCCAAGCTGTCGCAGACCACGGCCACCGTCCGCGACTGCTTCGCGGTCACCCCCGACGCCGAACGCGCCCTGTGGCACTTCCTGTTGTCGGTCGACTGGATCATCAAGGTCCGCACCGGTCTCCGCGCCCCCGACGACCTGCTGCCGCTCCTGCTGCCCGACCCCCGTGCGGCCCGGACCGTCACGCACGCCGACTTCCTGTGGCTGCGCCCCCTCGACGTACCGGCGCTGCTCCAGGCCCGTACGTACCCCGCCTCGGGCTCCCTCGTCCTCGACGTCGCCGACCCGGCCGGTCTCGCCGCCGGCCGCTACCTCCTGGAGGCCGGGCCGGACGGCGCCGCCTGCACCGCCACCACGCGCCCGGCCGATCTCTCGCTGCCCGTCGGCGAATTGGGCACCCTGTACCTCGGCGACGAGTCCGCCACCCGGCTCGCCGCCCTGGGCCGGGTCACCGAGGAACGCCCCGGCGCGCTCGCCCTCGCGGACACGCTGCTGCGCACGGCGCGGCGGCCGTGGTGCCCGGACATCTTCTGATCCGGCTCCCCGAACCCCTCTCCAGCCCGAAGCGCCCCGGGAAATACCGGACTTCCCGGGGCACTTGCCCTGAGTGCATCAATGATCCTTGACCTCAACCATGCTTGAGGTTGGAAGCTTCTTCTCGGCGGCCCCACCGGCCGCCCTACGATCCCGAGTTTTCCGTTGCCAGGGGGGACCCCATGTCCGACAGCCCGTACCGCCTCGCCGTCGTCGTCGCCTCCACCCGCGAGGGCCGCTTCGGCCCCACGGTGGCCGGCTGGTTCGCCGAGCAGACCGCCCAGCGCACCGACATCGACGTGGACGTCATAGACCTCGCCGACCACCCGCTGCCGGTGAACCTCTCCAGCGACCCCGGCCCGGAGGCCGCCGCCCTCCTCGCCAAGGTGTCCCCGCGGCTCGCCGAGGCCGACGCCTTCGTCGTCATCACCCCCGAGTACAACCACAGCTACCCGGCCTCGGTGAAGAACCTCATCGACTGGCACTACACCCAGTGGCAGGCCAAGCCGGTCGGCTTCATCTCCTACGGCGGCCTCTCCGGCGGTCTGCGCGCCGTCGAGCACCTGCGCCCGGTCTTCGCCGAGCTGCACGCGGTGACCATCCGCGAGACGATCAGCTTCCACAGCCCGTGGGGCAAGTTCGACGAGAACGGCCGCCACCTGGACGAGGAGGCCGGCACGGCCGCCGCCGGTGCCGCGAAGGTCATGCTCGACCAGCTCACCTGGTGGGCCCTGGCCCTGCGCGAGGCCCGCGCCACCCGCCCGTACGGCAACTGAACCCCGCGGTGCGCCCCTTCGCAACGCTCTCCGCGCGGGTACGGGGGTCCCGCGCGGAGCACGGCGATAGGGTGCGACTCCGGGGCGGTCGGAGGGGGAACGGGCCATGGGCAAGCAGTCGTACCAGTGCGGTGTCGACGCCGCCGTCGATGTCATCGACGGCAAGTGGAAGGTCCTGATCCTGTGGGCCCTCGACGAGGGTCCGCGCCGCTTCGGCGAAACGCGGCGGCTGCTGCCGGGCATCAGCGAGAAGGTGCTGGCCCAGCAGCTCCGCGAGCTGGAGACCGACGGCATCGTGCACCGCGAGGTCTACGACGTGGTCCCGCCCAAGGTGGAGTACTCCCTCACCGCACTGGGCCGCGACCTCTACGCGGCGCTCGCCCCCCTCAACGCCTGGGGGCACCGGCGCATCGCCCTCCTGGAGGAGCAGGCGGAGACGGCGGCCTAGGGCGCGTCGCCGATCAGTCCTGCGGGACGGCGACGTGCTGGCCGAGACCGCCGTCGACGTGCAGCTTCTCGCCCGTGGTGAACGTCGCGTCCACGGCCAGGAACAGCGCGGCGCGCGCCACCTCGTCGGCCGAGCCGTGCCGACGCATCGGCGTGACGGCGTCACCGATCTGCTGCATGGCCTCGAACTCCTCGGGGCTCAGGCCCTGCACGCCCCCACTGGGGGTGTCGATGAAGCCGGGAGACACCGCGTTGACGCGGATGCCCTGCCCCACCAGCTCCGACGCGAGCACCTGGGCGAAGGACCACAGGGCCGACTTCGTACCGGAGTAGACGGCCATACCGGGGTAGCCCATGATGTCGGCGACCGAGGTGGTGAAGACGATCGAGCCGCCCTCCGCGATCAGCGGCAGCAGTCGCTGCACGGTGAAGAACGCACCCTTGGTGTTCACCGCGAACTGCTTGTCGTAGCTCTCCTCGGTGACCTGCGCGACCGGGGCCAGCTCCGATATGCCCGCGTTGACGAAGAGGTGGTCGATCCGGCCGAGCTTCTCCCGCACCGTGTCGCCGAGCGCCGCGATGGCGGCCATGTCGGCCACATCGGAGGAGACCACATGGGCCGACGAGCCGAGCTCGGTCCGCGCGTCCTGGAGGTTCTGGGGGTTGCGGCCGGTCAGCAGGACCTCCGCGCCGCCCTCGACGAGCCGCTTGCCGATGGCCAGCCCCATGCCCATCGTCCCGCCGATGACGACGGCCTTCTTACCCGCGTACGTGGTCATGTCCCGCTGCTCCCTTGGCTGTTCCGGCGGCCTCTGCGCACCGCCGGGTTCGTGGTGCCCACTGTGCCGAGGGGCGCTGTGGGTTTCCTGACGGTCCGCTGTCGGTGGGCCGGGTTACGGTTTCGGCATGGGGTTCGGGGGACGGTTCGGGGTGCTGGGCCCGCTGGTGGTCCGGGACGGCGCGGGGGACGCGGTCAGGGTGCCGGAGGCGAAGGTCCGGGCGCTGCTGGCCGACCTCCTGGTGCACGAGGGGCGGCCGGTCTCCGCGGACCGGCTGATCGACGATCTGTGGGGCGAGGACCTCCCCGCCCACCCCGCCAACGCCCTGCAGAACAAGGTCTCCCAGCTGCGCCGGGTCCTGGGCCGTGAGGGCGTGGTGCGCCAACCGCCCGGATACCGGCTGCGGATCGACGACGGCGACGTGGACGCGGACCGCTTCAGGGCACTGGTGACACGGGCCCGCGCCACCGGCGACCCGCGGGCGCGGGCGGCCCTGCTGACCGAGGCGCTCGGGCTGTGGCGCGGCCCCGCCTACGCCGACTTCGCCGACGAGGAGTTCGCCCGCACGGCGGCGCTGCGCCTGGAGGAGCAGCGGCTGACCGTCCTGGAGGAGCGGGCCGAGGCGCGGCTCGCGGCGGGCGAGCACGGCACGCTCGTCGGGGAGCTCACCGAGCTCGTGGCCCGCCACCCGCTGCGCGAGCGGCTGCGCGCCGCCCAGCTGCGCGCGCTGTACCGCGCGGGGCGGCAGAGCGAGGCCCTCGCCTCGTACGACGAGCTGCGCGTCCGGCTGGCCGAGGAGCTGGGCCTGGATCCGGGCCCCGAGCTGGCCGCGGTCCACCGGACGATCCTCACCCAGGCCCCGGAGCCGGCCGCCGCACCGGCCCCCGCCGCCCGCCCGGGCACGCGTCTGCCCACCCCGCTCACCCCCTTGGTCGGCCGGGAGCGGGCGGTGGCCGAGGCGGGCGCACTGCTCACGGCGGGGCGCCTGGTGACCCTCACCGGCCCCGGCGGGGTCGGCAAGACCCGTCTCGCGATCGAGACCGCCGCCCGGCACGCCGACGCCTTCCCCGACGGGGTCCGGCTCGTCGAACTCGCCGGGCAGCGCGGTTCCCTCGCCGACCTCACCGAAGTGATCGCCACCGCGCTGGGCCTCCGCGACGACGGGGCCATGGGCCTGCCGGTGCCCGCCGCCGCGCCCGCCGACCGGCTGGCGGCGGCCCTCCGCGACCGCCACGCCCTGCTCGTCCTGGACAACTGCGAGCACGTCGTCGAGCACGTCGCGCACCTCACGGACCTGCTGCTGCGCACCGCGCCCGGCCTGCGCGTCCTCGCCACCAGCCAGGAGCCGCTGGGGCTCGCGGGCGAGACCGTGCGGGCGGTGGAACCGCTGCCCGCCGCCGAAGCGGTGCGCCTCTTCGCGGCCCGCGCGGCGGCCGCCGCCCCCGGCTTCGTCCTCGACGCCACGACCACCGAGGCCGTCGAGGAGATCTGCCGGCGGCTCGACGGCCTCCCCCTCGCCCTGGAACTCGCGGCCACGCGCGTGCGCGCGCTGGGCGTACGCGAACTGGCCCACCGTCTCGACGACCGCTTCCGCGTCCTGACGGGCACCCACCGCGGCGCCCCGCCACGCCAGCAGACCCTCCGCGCGGTGATCGACTGGAGCTGGGAGCTGCTCACGGCCCCCGAGCGCATCGTGCTGCGCCGCCTCGCCGCCCACACCGACGGCTGCACGCTCCAGGCCGCGGAAGCGGTCTGCGCGGGCGACGGCGTCCAGGCCGAGGAGGTCCTCGGCCTGCTGGCCCGCCTGGTCGACCGCTCCCTGGTCGTCATGACGGACGGCCCGCGGGGCCCGCGCTACCGCCTCCTCGAATCGGTCGCCGCGTACGGCACGGAACGCCTGCGGGAGATGGCGGACCTCGAGCCCGTACGCGCCCGCCACCTGCACCACTACACCGAACTGGCCGAGCGCGCCGCGCCCCGCCTCCGCGGCCCCGAGCAGGGTCACTGGCTCGCCGTCCTCGACGCCGAGACCGCGAACCTGCGCACGGCCCTCGACACCGCGGTCCGGCAGGGCCCGGCGGAAACGGCGCTACGGCTGACCGCCGCCCTGTCGTGGTACTGGCTGCTGCGGGGCCGGCTGGGTGAGGCGCGCCGGTCGCTGGAAAGCGCGTTGGGGATGCCGGCCGAGTCCCTCCCCCTACGGGCCGAAGTCCGTTCCCTGTGGGGCAGCTTCGCATTGCTGTCGGGCACCCGGACGCCACTCTCCCCGGCGGAGGAGACGGCGGAGGCCGGGCCCTGGCCGCAGGCCCGGTGGTTCCGCTCGTACGCCCTGTTCAACGCGGGCGATCTGGCGGGCGCCGAGGCGCTCGTCGAGCTCGCCCTGGCCGGGTTCCACGAGCGGGGCGACCGGTGGGGCGTCGCGGCGGCGCTCGGCCGACGGGCGGTGCACGCCCTGATCCGCGACGACATGGCGGCGCTGCGGCACGACGGCGAACGCAGCGCGGAGCTGTTCCGGGAACTGGGCGACCGCTGGGGCCGGTTGCAGAGCGTCGTCCCACTGGCCGCGCTCGCCGAGATCGGCGGCGACTACGAGCGGGCCGGAGGCATCCTGCGGGACGGGCTGCGCATGGCCGAGGAGCTCGGCCTGCGGGCCGAGGTCTCCGCACGGCTGTCGGGCCTCGGCCGGCTCGCACTGCTGGCCGGGGACCGGGACGGGGCGCGCGAGCTGCACGAGCGGGCCCGGCGGACCGCCGCCGAGCAGAGCTTCAAGTTCGGTGAGATACACGCCGAGATGGGCCTCGCCCTCGGGGCCCGCCGGGAGGGCGACCTCGCCACCGCCGAGACCCACCTCCGCCGGATCCGGGAGTGGTACGAGCAGGTGGCGCCGGAGCCCGCGGGCAACGCGCTGATCCTCGCCGAACTGGGCTTCGTCGCCGAACAACGCGGCGACGCGGAGGCCGCGCGGGCCCTGCACCTCCAGGGGCTGGCGGCCGCCCGCCTGATCGGCGGCCCCCGGGCCGTCGCCCTGGCCCTGGAGGGCCTTTCCGGGGTCGAGGCCCTGTCCGGGTCCCCCGGGCGGGCCGCCTTCCTCCTCGGCGCGGCGGCGGCCACCCGGGAGTCGGCGGGCGCGCCCCTGCCGCCCGCCGAGCGCGGCGACGTCGACCGGATCACGACGGCGGCGGAGGCCGCCATGGGAAAGGCGGCCTTCGAGGAGGCGTTCGAGCACGGCCGGACGACCGACCCCCAAGAGGCCGTACCCGCCTACGGCGGCGAGCGCCCTGCGGGCGCGTCCTCAAACGCCGGACGGGCTGGTTTCGGCCGGCCTCAGCCGCACCAAGCCCGTCCGGCGATCGAGGACACCGCCGCGCAGCGGTGATGCGCCATTAGCCGACAAGGCCCAGTTCCGCGACAACCGCCTTGTGATCAGAGCCCCGCAAAACGTGTTCGCTGACCGAGACCGCCGCCAGCCCGCGGCCGTGCAGGACGTGGTCCAGCTGAAGCAGGGCCGGCACACCCGAGGCATCGGCCGGCCAGGTCGGGGCCCAACCACGGCCGAGCTCCGCGTGGGAGTCGGTGAGCCCCGCGGACAGCAGCTTCCGCATGGGCGCGTGGTCGAGGGTCGCGTTGAAGTCCCCGAGGAACACCGTGTCCCGGCCCGAGTCCACCGCCTCGGCCCGCAGCTCCCGCATGTCCCGCGCCCAGCGCCGGGCGTCACCCAGCGGGTAGAGCGTGTGGACCGCCACCAGCCGCACCGTGCGCCCGCCGACCTTGACGGCGGCCGTCGTCTGCGGCCACACCGTGGCCCGGCCGCGCAGCAGACCCCCGCCCGTCAGCGGCAGCCGGGAGTAGAGCGAGGAATCCGACTCGGGGTGCAGCTCGCGGTGCGGCATCAGCTCGGCCATGCCCGCCTTGTCGAGCGCCGCGATCGCCTGCGGCGTCAGCTCCTCCATGGCCAGCACGTCCAGCCGCTCGGCGCGGGCGAACCGGACGAGCGCCTCGGGATCGACCGCGCCCACATGCGCGTTGCTCGTGGCCACCCGCAACCGCGGCGCGCCCGCCGACACGTCTTCCCTGTCGGGAACGAACCGTGGCACCGTCCAGACCAGCTCCGTCGCGACCAGAACGGCCGCCACCGCCGCACCCCACCACGAGCGCAGCGCCAACAACACGACCAGGACGACCACGGTGCCGGCCACGACGTACGGGAACCCCGCCATGGGCATCGCCAACCAGGTCCCGTCGTCCAGCGTCATGGCTCGCGCCGCGACGAGTACGGCTGCGCCGGCCAGGGATGTCGCGCAGGCGATCTGTATGGCTTTCTTCAACGGGGCGTTCATCCTCACGGCTGCCATTTTGCGGGTACCTCGCCGTTTCCCGCTGCGCGGAGCCTTGACCTTGCCGGGTGCGGCGCCGTTTCCCGCTGCGCGGGGCTGTGACAGGTCGGTGGGGGGAGAAAAAACCAGTGGGCGCCCCGCACCCGACAGACACCCGGGACCACAGAGGGTTTGTTTTCCCCCACCCACCCACGGAAGGTGGCGGGTCGGAGCGGGCCCCTTGTCGGGCGTAAAGCGAAGCAGCCCGACAAGGGGCCCGCGGAGGCCCGACACCGCACCTGAACAGCCCCGCGCAGCGGATTCGGCCCCGCGCCAGCGGAAACCGGCACCGCACCCGACAACGGTCAGTACGCAGCCGTGAACCGAACCCGTCGGTGCCGCGGCTGTTCGGCCTCGTCCAGGAGGACCACCGCCAGGTCCTCCATGGAGATCGCCGAGTTACCGTCGGCATCGACGAGCAGCTCGTCACCGCCCAACCGGTAGGACCCGGTGCGAACGCCCGGTTCCAGCATCGCCGCCGGGCTCAGGTAGGCCCAGTCCACCTCGGACGAACCGCGGCAAGCAGCAAGCTGCGCGTTGCAGGCCAGGGCGATGCCCCGCCAGTCCGCGGGGAAGTCCGGGGCGTCGATCACGGTGGCGCCGCCCGTGCCGGGCACTATCAGGCTGCCCGCGCCGCCGACGACCAGCAGCCGCACGCCGGTGCCGGCGAGTCCGGTGAGCAACCCTTCGGTGGCCTTGACGAGTTCGCCCTCGCTGCCGGGTGCCGGGCGGGTCGCGCCGATGACGACGTCCTGGCCGGCGCTCAGCCGGGCCACGTCCTCGGCGTTCGAGGCGTCGCCGACGCGGGCCTCGGCCCCGGCGGGCAGTTGGGGGAAGCGTGCGGAGTTCCGGACGACGGCGGTGACCTCATGGCCCCGGGACAGTGCCTCGGCCACCACTCGGCTGCCCACGTTGCCGGCTGCTCCGAAGACGGTGATGCGCATGGTTCTCAAGCTCCTTGTGAAGAGGGGTGGTTCGGTTCAGCGTGAGGACGGGACGGGACGGGCCGGTTCGGGGGTCGCCGCCGGGATCTCCGTCTGCGGGCCCCGCGGGGCTTTGCGTATCTGTGCCACGACGAGGGCGCCGAGGACGACGAAGCCGCCCAGCGACTGTCCGACGGTGAGGTCCTGGTCGAGCGCGAGCCAGCCCAGCGTGGTGGCGACCAGGGGGCTGAGCAGCCCGAGGAAGGTCACGTTCGTCGGGGGCAGGGCACGGATACCCCGGAACCACAGGGCGTAGGTGAGGGCCCCTCCGATGATCGAGAGGTAGGCGTAGCCGGCCAGGTTCGCGGTGCTGAGCGTCGTCGGCGGGGGGCCTTCCACGACGAGGGCGACCGGGAGCAGCAGCAGACCGCCCGCGACGAGCTGCCAGCCGGTGGTCGCGAGCAGGGGTGCGGGCGAGGTCCACCGCTTGCTGAGGACGACTCCGGTGGCCATGACCACCGCGCTGGCGACGGCGGCCGCGATGCCGATGCCGTCCAGCTGGGCGTCGGCCCGCAGGACGAGCAGGCTGACGCCGCCGACCCCCGCGATGCCGGCGAGGGCGGTCCGCAGGGACACCCGCTCGCCGAGCAGGCCGGCGGACAGGCCGATGACCAGCAGGGGCTGCAGGGAGCCGATGGTGGCGGCGACCCCGCCGGGCAGCCGGTAGGCGGCGACGAACAGCAGGGCGAGGAACGCCCCGATGTTGAGGGCGCCGAGCACCAGCGCACGCCACCACCACACGCCTCGCGGCAGCCGCCGGGTGAACGCCACGAGCAGGAGGCCCGCCGGAAGGGCGCGCAGCACGGCGGCCAGCAGGGGGCGGCCCGGCGGCAGCAGTTCAGTGGTGACGAGGTACGTGGTGCCCCAGACGGCGGGCGCCAGCGCGGTCACAAGGATGATCCCGATCCGATTGCTTAGCACTAAGCAAACATATCTCACCGCTAAGAGATTGGCTAGAGTGGAGTCATGGCAGACCATGTGGACCGAGTACTGGAACAGTGGGCCGAGCGCCGCCCCGACCTGGACGTGTCGCCGATGGCGGTGATCGGGCGGCTGTCGCGGCTGCACCGGCTGATCGACGCCGAGCTGAATCGCACGTTCGCCGCGCACGGCCTCGACAAGGCGTCCTTCGACGTACTGGCCACCCTGCGCCGCAGCGGACCGGCGCCGTACTCCCTGACCCCCGCCGGGCTGATGCGGTCGTCGATGGTCACCTCGGGGGCCATCACCCAGCGCCTCGACCGCCTGGAGGCCCGGGGCCTGGTGACCCGCACGCCGAGCGCCTCGGACGGCCGCGTCGTGGACGTCACCCTCACCGAGGAGGGTCTCGCCCTGATCGACCGGGCCCTGCCCGACCACGTCGCCAACGAGGAGCGCATCCTCGCCGCGCTCTCGCGGCCCCAGCGGGACGCGCTCGCCGAGGGACTCCGCGATCTCCTGGAGTCCCTCGACGGCACCGCGTGACCGGGCCTTCCCGGCCGGGGGCGGATCAGGCGGCGATGACGTGCCCGTCGGCCTTCCGCCCGGCGGGCGCCTCCCGCCGGGGACGCAGCACGGTGAAGGCGATCGCGAAGGCGACGACGAGCAGCCCCGCGCCCACGGTGAAGGCCAGGTGGTAGCCGCCGGTCAGCGCCTCGGCGCGGCTCCGCCCGTCCGCGAGGAGGGCGTCGGTGCGGGAGGCGGCCAGCGTGGAGAGCACCGCGACGCCCAGGGCCATGCCGATCTGCTGGGTGGTGTTGAAGAGCCCGGAGGCGAGCCCGGCGTCCTCACCTCCCGCGTCCGACATGCCGAGGGTGGTCAGCGCCGGGAGCGCGAGCCCGAAGCCGGCGGCGAGCAGCATCACCGGGAGCAGGTCGACGAGGTAGTTGGCGTGGACCGGGAGGCGGGTGAGCCAGCCGAGGACCCCGATCAGGAGGGCGAGCCCGGCCAGCAGGACGTTGCGCTCGCCGAAGCGGGCGTTCAGGCGGGCGGAGACGCCCAGTGACACCGCGCCGATGACCGCCGCCGCCGGGAGCATCGCCAGACCGGTCTCGGCGGCGCCGTATCCGAGCACCTTCTGCAGGTAGAGGGCGACGAGGATCTGGAAGGAGAAGAGCGCGGCCACCATGAGGACCTGGACCAGGTTGGCGCCGAAGACGCTCCGCGACCGGAGGATCCGCAGCGGCATGAGCGGCGCGGCGGCGGTGGCCTGACGGGCGACGAACGCGGCGAGCAGCACGGCGGCGAGGGCGCCGAGGCCGAGGGTGTGCGCCGAGGTCCAGCCGTACTCCTCGACCTTGACGACGGTGTAGATCCCGAGCATCAGCCCCGCGGTGACGAGGAGGGCGCCGAGGACGTCGGCCCCGGCCTTGCGCCCGGCCCCACGGTCGGCGGGCAGCGCGGGCACGGCGAAGGCGAGGGCCGCGAGCCCGATCGGCAGGTTGATGAAGAAGATCCAGTGCCAGTCGAGCGCGTCGGTCAGGACGCCGCCGAGCACCTGGCCGAGCGAGGCGCCGGCCGCGCCGGTGAAGCTGAACACGGCGATCGCCCTGGCGCGTTCGCCGGGCTCGGTGAACAGCGTGACGAGGATGCCCAGGCTGACCGCGGAGGCCATCGCGCTCCCGACCCCCTGAAGGAACCGGGCGGCTATCAGCACCGCGGGGGACGCGGCCGCCCCCGCCAGCAGCGAGGCCGCGGTGAACACCCCGGTGCCGGCCAGGAACACGCGCTTGCGGCCGATCAGGTCGCCGAGCCGCCCGGCGAGCAGCAGCAGGCTGCCGAACGCGATCAGGTAGGCGTTGACGACCCAGCTGAGGCCGGCGGGCGAGAACCCCAGATCGCTCTGGATGGCCGGCATCGCCACGGTCACGATGCTGCCGTCGAGGACCGTCATCAGCATCCCCGTGGCGAGGACACCGAGGGCCGCCCAACGCGACCGCCCTCGCTCTCGCGGGAGGGGGGCGATGGAGGGAAGAGCGGGTGCGGCGGGCATGGCGGCCTCTCCTGTCAGTCGTGACGACAGGAGAGACCGTAGCAGATAGTTTTGTTGCAGACGATCTACTTCAGAGCGTTCCGAAGTCCATCAGGGCCCGCCGGCGGATCGAAAGCACACAAAGAGCCACCGGGCACGCCCCATCCCTCACTTCTCGCGCTGGCGCGCGCGCCGGGCCGGCCGGGGCCCCTCGACGGGGTTGGCGAGATGCCCGCCGACCAGCAGGTTCAGGGCTCGCAGCAGGGCCTTGCGGTCACCCTCGGGGAGCGCCGACAGCGCCTCCTCGTGCACCCGGTCGACGATCTCCTGACTCCGCGCGGCGACCCGGGCACCTTCCTCGGTGACCGCGATGATCCGGGCCCGCCGGTCCCGGGCTGACGGCCGTCGCTCGGCGAGCCCGGCCTCCTCCAGGGCGTCCACCGTCACCACCATCGTGGTCTTGTCCATGTCCCCGATCTCGGCGAGCCGGGCCTGGGTGCGCTCCTCCTCCAGGGCGTGGACCAGCACGCAGTGCATACGGGCGGTCAGCCCGATCCCGGCCAGCGCCGACGCCATCTGCGTGCGCAGCACATGGCTGGTGTGGTCGAGCAGGAACGAGAGGTCGGGTTCGGTGCGGGCGGGCGCCATGGCAGTCATGTTCGCCAGCGTAGCAATTCGATCCGTGGCGGATGATCCGGAAATAGACCTTCTGGGTGACGGGTTCAGTAGACACTGTCTACGCGCTTTGGTAGACAGTGCCCATGAGTGAGCGAGACATGGGCCTCAGGTCCCGTTTGATCGAGGTCGGCGTCGAGTTGGTGACGAGCGAGGGACTCCAGGCGCTGACCCTGCGGGAGATCGCCCGCCGGGCCGGGGTCTCTCACGGCGCCCCGCGCCGCTACTTCCCGACCCATCTGGACCTGCTGTCCGCCATCGCCCGTCAGGGCTTCGCCGACCTGGCCGCCAGGGTCACCGAGGCGGTGGGCGACGGCCGGGCGGCCCCCCGCGAGCGGCTCCTGGCGCTGGGGCGCGTCTACCTCGACTTCGCCCTGGCCAACCGCGGCATGTTCGAGCTGATGTTCCGGCACGACCTGCTGGAGAGCGACCGCCTCGGGCTGCGGGACACCAGCCTCCCGCTCTTCGGCATCCTCGTCGACCTGGTCACCCTGGTGCGGCCGGACGCGGACGCGCCGGTCGTCGCGGCCGCGCTGTGGGCGAATCTGCACGGCATCGCCCAGCTGTGGTGCTGGGGCAGCCTCCAACTCGCCACGGGCGCCCCGGACGTCGAGCCGCTGCTGCGCACCGCGCTGGACGCGCACCTGGGACCCGTGGGCCGATGAGCTCACGACGCCACCAGAACCTCACGCTCGTCGGCAGCGTCACCGGGGCCGTGATCGTCGCCCTGGACGGCACCGTGCTGACCGTCGCGCAGCCCACCATGCAGCGCGACCTGCACGCCTCGTTCACCCAGGTCCAGTGGGCCAGTACGGGCTATCTCATCGCCGTCGCGAGCCTCCTCGTCTTCGCCGGCCGGCTCGGCGACCGGTACGGCCACCGGCAGGTCTTCGCCGTCGGGAGCCTGGGGTTCGCCGTCACGTCGGCGGGCATCGGCCTGGCGCCCGGCATCGACTGGGTGATCGGCCTGCGCGTCGCCCAAGGGGTCTTCGGCGCGCTGCTGCAACCGGCCACCCTCGGCATGCTGCGCGCCGCGTACCCGCCCGACCGGCTCGGCATGCCCATCGCGCTGCGCACCAGCGCCATCGGGCTGGCGGCCGCGGCGGGACCCGTCGTCGGCGGTGCGCTGACCGCCCACTTCGGCTGGCGGGCCGTCTTCTTCCTCGGCGTCGCACCGGCGCTCGTGATCGGTGTGCTGGCGCTGGTCGTTCGCATCCCGGCACCCGAGCGGGCCGCAGACGTCCGCCTCGACCTGCCCGGCGCCCTCCTGCTCGCGGTGGCCCTGGTCTGCCTCGTCCACACCCTGGTCTCGATACCGGAAACCGGCTGGACGACGGCGATCACGCTGCAACTCGCCGCCGCGACGGCGGCCGGCGGCGCGTTCTTCCACCATGTGCGGCGCGCCGCGCACCCGTTGGTGCCACCGAGCGTGCTGCGCTCGGCAGCCGTCGCCTCGGCGCTCGGCATCCTGGTCGCGGCCTCGGCGTCGGTCTTCGGGGCCCTGTTCGTCGGCACCTATTTCCTGCAGGACGTCCTCGCGCTGGACCCCCTCCAGAGCGGGCTGAGGGCGCTGCCGCTGGCCGTGATGATGGTGCTGGGCGCGCCGGTCGCCGCCGTGCTGGTGCGCCGGTACGGGCCCCGCCGGACGGCCGGGGCGGGGATGGCGCTCCTCGCCCTCGGCATCTTCCTCTTCGCCCGGCTCGACCGGGCGGCCGCGGCCGCGGAGATCGGCGGCTGCTTCCTCGCGATGGGAGCCGGCTTCGGCGCGGTGATGGTCACCGCCACGGCCGTCGTCGTGCGGCACGCGCCCGTGGAGCACGCGGGCGTCGCGGGCGGACTCCAGCAGACCGCCATGAACGTCGGCCCGACGCTGGGGGTCGCCGCGGCCACCATGCTGATGAGCCTCGCCGGACCCGGCTCCGCCACCGGCCCGGCGCACGGCGACGGCCCGCGCTGGCCCGACGGGGCCTTCGTCACCGCGATGGGGTCCACCCTGGCGGCCCTCGCGGCCGTCGCCGCGCTCGGCGCGCTGCTGGCGGTCAAGCTGCCGGTGTCGCGCGCGGACACCGGCCACGGATAGCGGATACGCGCGACCCCACCCCGGCGTCGGATGCCGGGGCGGGGTCGCGGTTTCAGCCCGGGAAGGGTCAGCCCAGCTTGCCCAGCTGCGCGTCGACGACGGCCTTCGGCTGGTCCGCCTTGCCCGCGAGGCTCATGGCGAAGAAGGTCGCGAGCGTGCTGCCCTTGCGCGACGCCACCACGTGGGTCGTGCCGCTCGAGCCGTCCGCGTCGAGCGTCAGCGTGAAGGCGACCGCCTCGTCGCCACCGCTGAACGTGGCGGGGGCCACCTTGCTGATCTTCGTCTTGTCCGAGCCGACGATCATGGTGAACCCGCCGGTGCAGGCCTTGCCCGCCGCGCTCAGCTTGGCGAGGGCCTCCTGGGCGCCCTTGCCCTCGTAGGAACCGAGGACGTCGGACGTGATCGTCCCGCCGAGGGCGCTCAGACCGGCCTTCGCCTTCTCCTCGGGGGAGGCGTCCTCGGCCGGCTTCGGGGGCATCGCCATGATCTTGCGCACCGCCGTCGCGGCGGGCTTGCCGCCGGACTGGAGGGTCATGGCGTCGAGGAGCGGCTTGCACTCGGCCTTGTCGGTGGTGGCGGCCTTCACCGAGGCGAGGTCCGCCTCGCTGGCGTTGGTGACCTTGTGGTCCTTCAGGTCGCTCTCGACGAGCATGAGCTTGTCCAGCTCCGCCTTGGAGAGGACCTTGCCGGCGGACGCGCTCTCCTTGCCCTTCTCCTTGCCCTCGGAGGAGGCTTCGGCGGCGGGCTTGTCGGACGACCCGCAGGCGCCGACGAGCAGCGCGAGCGAGACGGCGGAGGCGGCGACGGCGGTACGACGGACGATGGTGCGGCGCATGAAACGGCTTTCCTTCTTGTCTCGGTGAACAACGCTCCCCACGCGAAGTCCACTCGACCGGTGACACGCGGAATTTGTTGTGAACACTGAAAATAAGGCCTGTTCCCGCCTTGCGATCAGGGGAATGCCCTGCTCTTCGCAATCGTGACGCCCGTGCAATCCCAGGGCCATCCAATCGAGACGCATTCACGTACAACCTTCACCCACGTGACCGAGACCACTCCCGCACCCGCTGCCCTGGGGGCCCTGGCCGTCAGGCGGCGGCCAGCACGGGGTAGTCGGTGTACCCGGCCTCCCCGCCCACGTACATCAGGCCCTTGTCCCCCACCGGGTTGAGCGGGGCGCCGACGCGCAGCCGCTCGACGAGGTCGGGGTTGGCCAGGAACGCGCGGCCGAGCGAGATCAGGTCGGCTCCCGCCGCCAGCAACCGCTCGCCCGCCTCCCGGCCGCCGTCGGCGGGCAGCGGCCCTCCCCACCCCAGCACCGGGTTGGCCATCAGGGTGCCCGGCCAGGCCTTCCGGATGGCCTGGAAGAGGGGCTGCTCCGGGTCTGCGAAGACGACGTGCAGGTAGGCCAGGCCGGTGTCCGCCAGCGCCTCGACGAGCGCCGGGTAGATGCTCCCGGTGTCGCCCTCGTCGATGCCGTTGACGGTCACTCCCGGGGAGATGCGCAGGCCCACCCGCTCGGGGCCGATGGCCTCGGCGACCGCCTTGACCACCTCGACGGCGAACCGGATGCGGCCGGCGACCGAGCCGCCGTAGGCGTCGGTGCGGTGGTTGGTGCCCCGCGCCATGAACTGGTGCAGGAGGTGGCCGTTGGCGGCATGCACCTCCACTCCCGCGAAGCCGGCCTCCATGGCGTTGCGGGCAGCGGCCGCGAAATCGGCCACGGTGGAACGGATGTCGTCGAGGGACATCTCCCGGGGCACGACGGCGTCCTGGAGTCCACTGGGCGTGTGGATCGTCTCCGGGAGCGGTACCGGCGACGGCGCGACCGGGGTCAGCCCGCTGTTGTCGGGGTGTCCGACCCGGCCCCCGTGCTGCAGTTGCAGGAACATCCGGCCACCCTCGGCCCGCACCGCATCGGTGACGCGCCGCCATCCGGCCACGTGCGCCTCGTTGTAGATCGCGGGGATGTTGGGATAGGTCTGCCCCACGGCGTTCGGCGTGGCGGCCTCGGCGACGATCAGCCCCGCGGAGGCGCGTTGCGCGTAGTACGTGGCCATGATCGGCTGCGGGACGCCGTCGGCGCCGGCGCGATTGCGGGTCAGCGGCGCCATCACCAGACGGTTCGGCAGCGCGAGAGCGCCGAGGCTGGTGGGCTCGAAGAGGCGGGAGTCAACTCGTGTGTTCGTCATGCCCGTACGGTAAAAGTTGACACCAATGTCAGGTTCAAGTGCGCACATCGGCGGACGGGGTGGGGAATGCGGATCGGTGAACTGGCTCGACGCACCGGCGTGAGCGAGCGTTCGTTGCGCTACTACGAGACGCAGGGTCTGCTGAGGGTCGAGCGCACCCCCAGCGGCCACCGCGTCTACGGCGACTGGGCGGTCGACCGGGTCATCCGCATCCAGGCGCTCTACGCCGCGGGACTGAACAGCAAGAAGATCGCGCTGCTGCTCCCCTGCATGCGGGACACGGACGGCGCCCCGTCCGAGATCGCCACCCCGCAGCTGGTCACCGAACTCGCCACGGAGCGGGACCGCATCAACCGGATGATCACCGACCTGATCCGCTCCCGCGACGTCCTGGACGAAGTGATCGACACGGCGTCGGACCGCCTCCGGCCCGCCCTGGTCGAACCGTGACGGCAGCGAGAATTGACCCATTTTCTTGGCATGGAAATGCACCCTGGGGAAGGTCGCTTGGGCGCCTAGAGTCGTACTCACGAAGCCACGGCAGAAGCCCGGGGCCGCAGCCCGGAACAGGGAGTACCACCATGAACGCCACCGCACTCAAGCCGGTTCTGACCCGCTCCGCCGACGCCGAGACCACCTGCGACCCCAGCAGCGTCATGACCCTGCTCGCCGACTGCGGCACCGACGGCAGCTCGCTCACCAGCTACCGCTCGACCTTCAGCGAGGGGGCGGTGGGCGCCCCGGCCCACTTCCACACCCGGGCCTCGGAGCTCTTCTTCGTCATCAGCGGCTCCCTCCAGGTGCTCGTCGACGACGAGATCAAGATCCTGAACGCCGGTGACCTCCTGCTCGTGCCGCCGCACACCCCGCACGCCTTCGCGGCGGCCCCCGGCTGCGAAGCCGATGTGCTGTTCGTCTTCACGCCCGGCATGCCGCGCTTCGACTACCTCCGCCTGCTCGGCCGGGTGATGCGGGGCGAGGCGAGCCCGCAGGAGATCAAGGACTCCTCCGAGCACTTCGACAACCACTACGTGGACAGCCCGGTGTGGCGCGCCGCCCTCGAAGCCGCGAAGTAGAGGACGGCGCCCGAGGCGCGCGAATTGATCTCGTTCATCTGTCACATCTCCATATCGCGGCGGGTCATAGCAGTGAGGAACCCCGGCCGGAGCGCGTCGCTCCGGCACCCGCCCGATAGGAGCATCCCGATGTCCACCACCTACGTCGTCGTCACCCTCCTGGCCGCCGCCATGACCGGCTTCTCGGCCGTCTCCGTCTTCCTCCGCGCCAAGTGGGTCGTGGAGCCGATGGCCGACTACGGCGTCCCCCGGTCGTGGCTCCTCCCGCTCGGCACGGCCAAGGCCGCGGGGGCGGTGGGGCTGCTGGTCGGCCTGTTCCTGCCGGTCATCGGGGTCATGGCGGGGATCGGCCTGGCGCTGTACTACGCGGGCGCCGTCATCACCGTGATCCGGGCCCGCTGGTACGCGCACATCCCCTTCCCGCTGCTGTACGCGGCGCCGGTGGTCGGCGCCCTGGCCCTGGGATTCACCGCCTGACCTGCGCCGTTCGACCCCGGATCCAGGCCGGCGGCCGACTAGGGGCGCTTGGCCAGCGCGGCACCGGCGGCATCGAGGATGTTGCCGAAGGTGCGGGTGATGATCGGCCGCGCGACGCGCCGGGTGAGGAGGCCGCCGAGCAACGGGACGGGGATCTCGGCGCGGGTGGTCCAGCACACCCGGGTGCCGCCCTCGACCTCGGTGAACGTCATGCGGCCGAGTTCGTGCCGGGACGGCGGCAGGCTGCGCTCGACGACGTACTCGGTGGCGTACGGCGGGTCGTAGTGGGTGATGCGCTCCCGGAACCAGCCGATCAGCCAGAGATGACTGCGCACCGCGCCGACCCCGTAGGGCGCACCCTCGCCGCTCCGGGTCAGACGGCAGCGCACCACCAGGGGCGAGCTCGTGTAGTTGGTGGTCGTGGTGAGCCAGGCGAACACCTCGTCGATCGGGGCGTCGATGACACGTTCGACCGTCATGGTTTCCATGGCTGGGATGCTCCTCTGTCGAGTGGGTGCACCGTGTCGGCGCCGTGCAGCTTGTCCGGGTTGCGGATGCCGTAGAGGCCGGTGATCCGTCCGTCGTGGATCTCGAACGCGACCAGCCAGTCGAGTTCACCGCCCGTGAGGAACCGCGCCGCGGGCATGCCGTTGTAGGTGGTGTGCTCGACATGGGTCGTCGCGGCACTGTTGCGGATCACCTTGATGACGAACCGGGCGACGTCGTCGCGGCCGGTGATCGGGCGCCGGGCGGCGACCACCTTCCCGCCGCCGTCGGAGATCTGGACGACGTCGGGCGCCAGCAGGTCCATCAACGCCTGGATCTCACCGGTCGCCGCCGCGAGCAGGAACCGCCGGACGACCTCGCGGGAGGCATCGCAGTCGGGATCGAAGCGGCGGCGCCGCGCGTGGACGTGCCGCCGCGCGCGGTGGGCGATCTGCCGGACGGTGACCTCGGTCTTCCCGACCGAGAGGGCGATCTCGCCGTGGGTGTAGCCGAAGACGTCGTGCAGCACGAACACCGCTCGCTCGGTCGGGTTCAGCGTCTCCAGGACGAGCATCACGGCCATCGACACCGACTCGGCCAGGATCGCGTCCTCGCTCACCTCGGGTGCGGTGCGGATCGGCTCGGGCAGCCACGTGCCGACGTACTCCTCGCGCCGCGCCCTGACCGCGCGCAGGTGGTTGAGGGCCTGCCGGGTCACCACGCGGACCAGGTAGGCGCGCGGATGCTCGACCGCGGCCGGATCGACCGCGCTCCACCGCAGATAGCTCTCCTGCAGCACGTCCTCGGCGTCGGCGGCACTGCCCAGCATCTCGTAGGCAATGGTGAACAACAGCGGACGGTGCTCGGTGAAGGCGTCCTCCACACCCGGCTCCTCTCCTCGGATGCCCATCGAGACACCCCGCACCGGGGAACCGTGACAGCCCGCCGCTGTGATCCGCTTCACAGGTGTGGCACCCGCCGGCCGGCAGACGCCCGGTTCGCACTGGGGCACTACAGCTTGCCCGCCTCCCGAACGGCATGGCGGTGGACCAGGACGTCGTAGGCCCTGTCGATGGCGATCTCAGGCTTCTTGCCGTTCGGGCACTGCGTGCCGACGCCGGACGTCGGGCGCGAGGCGTCCGGCCAACTGCGCGCTACGGCAGGGGCCTTGCGCAGGTCGACGCAGGAGTCACGGCGCCGTCCCTGGTCGAGCGTGTGCTCGTTCGCGCCGGGACCGGCCGGGGCGACGGTGAACTTCTTCCACTCACCGCCGAGCGCCTCGCCCCTGGAGAGGCAGGAGCCTGGTCGAAGGCGGGGCCGATGGCGAGGCGGTCCGCGCGCGCCGCTGTGGGGCCGGCGTCGCGGGCAGGGCGAGAGCCGCTGCTGCGAGCCGATTCCCGTTGCTGATCACGTGTGACCACTCCCCAACGAGCCTGGTGTCAAGCGCTGCTGAGGACATGGTCACGTGCGCGGGGGGCCCGGGCGCGCCGGGGCCGGCCCGACCCCTTCCCGGGGGGATGTCCCCACGACTCGGGCCCCAGGGCCCAGGCGCCCTGGGCCGCCGAGAGGTGCGGGGCTCAGAGGTAGTAGATCGCGTCCACCTGCCCGTCGGAGCGGTTGGAGATCCCGAACTCCCCCGCAGCCTGCGGGGGCTCGGAGTTGACGAAGATCACGGCTTCTTCGAGGGTCGCGAAGGTCTGGAAGTGCCAGGTCTTGGCCGGGGCGTCGGCCGCGACGATCTCAGCCTTGATTGCCAGGGCGTCCGCTCGGGAGGTGGCCATCGGAAGCAACTCCTGTCCGGTGTTGTGAGGCGATGCGTTCACCGCCCGTGGTAGCCGTATGCCGTCGCGCCCGGGTCACGCCGCTCCGGTACCCGACGATCTTTCACCGGATCAGGCCAAGGCGCCGGTGCGGCGCACGCGCGGAACCGACCGGAACCGGGACGCCGCCGGACGTTAGCGGGACGGCAGCCGCACGTGAGCGGGACGGCAGCGGGCCCGGCCAAGCTGAACACATCGCGGAAAACACCGCGATATCCACGCATTTACCCAGGAGCCCGTCATGCGCACTTCTCGCATCCGCACCACCGCAGCGGCCGCCGCGACCGTGGCCGCCACGCTGGCCCTGACCCTGAGCGCCGCCGGCGGCGCCACGGCCGCCACCGGCAAGGCCGCCGACGTCCGCGCGTGCGACGGCCAGGAGATGTCCTACACCGTGCTGCACCGCTTCCCGCAGCAGCAGGGCGAGCACCTGCTCATCACCGCGAAGAACGCCGACTCCAAGCCCTGCTGGGTCACGTCGTACCCGTCCGTCATGCTCGGCGACAGCGTGAACGTGCTGCCCCACTCGCGCAAGGACGCCCCGGGCGGCAGCACCCGCATCACGATCAAGCCCGGCGGCAAGGTCTACTCGGCCGTGAACCTCTTCTCCGACCACGTGAACACCCACACCTCGGAGAGCTTCTCCCTCGCCATGCGCAACGAGGAGGGCGGCACCGGCCCGGCCGCCGAGCAGACCTCCTTCGGCAGCGACGGCACCCCGTCGAAGTTCACCTGGACCGAGGCGGACGTCCTCAACTGGAACACCGCCAAGCCCTACGATTTCTGAGCCTTCCACGCGGCCTGAAGTGGGCCATGGCGCCATAGCCGTTGCCGGCGTGGAGCCCGCCCGGCCCGTGCCGTCGGCGTACGCGGCGGCACGGCCCGGGGAGCCCGGTCCCGCTCTCCTGGCGTGCTGGGCGAGTCGGTACTCGCCGGCATCACGGATGAGTTCCCGAGAGCGGACCTCGTGCAACGCGACGCGCCTGCCGCTCACCCCTACTGATGGAGCTCCACGACGTCGGCGACCACGCAGCTGACGTTGTCGGGGCCGCCGGAGCCGTTGGCGAGGGCGACGAGTTCGCGGACCGCCTGCTCGGGCTCCGTGATCCCGGCGAGCACCCGGTGGATTTCCTCGGTCGGCACGACGGTGGACAGACCGTCGGAGCAGAGCAGGTATCGGTCTCCCTGCTGCGCATCGTGCAGACGCATGTCGGGGGTGGCATCGGCTCCTTGCCCCAGGGCTCGTACCAGCAGCGACCGCTGGGGGTGGGAGGCGGCTTCTTCCGGGCTGATGCGTCCTTCGTCGACCATCGACTGCACCATGGTGTGGTCGTGGGTGATCTGGAACAGCTCTCCGCCGCGCAGGAGATGGACGCGGGAATCGCCGATGTGGACGAGGGCCAGTTGTGATCCGGTCCAGAGCATCGCGGTGAGTGTCGTGCCGACCTCTTCGGGGGAGGAACCGGCCCCGGCGACGTCGTGCACGGCCTGCTTGGCCCGGTCGAATACGTCTTCGAGGGCGTTGAGGAGATTGCCTGCCGGGATGCTGTCGGTTTCGAGGTGCTTGAGCACGTCGACGGCGGCCGCGCTCGCGGGGGCCCCTTCCCTGCCGTAGCCGTCGGCGACGGCGAGCAGGCGGGACCCGGCGTAGGCGGTGTCCTGGTTGCTCTCACGGACGAGGCCCGTGTCGGAAAGTGCGGCGTAACGGATTCCGAGGGGCTCGGCGATCGCTGACATGGCGGGGTCCTTCCAGGACAGGTGGTCGATGAGGAAGGTGGCCAGACCTCGCCGTGCGGCGGTGTCGGCTTCGGCCTGGGCCCAGAACGCGCGGATCTCCTGGGCCGCCGGGCCTGCCTCCAGCGTGCAGACGTGCTGGATGCGGGCGAGGGGCATCCCCAGGCGCCGGAGCCAGGCGACCAGCCTGGCCTGGTCCAGTTGTTCCGGTGCGTAGAGGCGGTAGCCGGTCACCGGGTCGACGCGAGCGGGGGTCAGCAGGCCGAGCTCGTCGTAAAGGCGCAGCGCCTTCGGCGACAGCCGGGATGCCTTCGCGAACGCCCCGATGGTCAGCAACCCCATGCCCGCTCTCCTCCTCATGCCGGGCACATCGCCCGGCCCCACCGATGCTGTGGCCTCCCCCAAGGTGAAGGTCAACCAAGGTTTCTGCTTGGCCCGTTGGCCGGCCCCCACTGGTTCAGGGTCGTGATCAGCTGAGAACGCCGCTCCGCTCTACCACGGGACGCTCTTGCCGTGGCGGTCCAAGAACCGCAGGCCGGGGGCACCGGCTTGCGCTTCGAGGACGTCGACGACGGCTGGGATGCTCTCCTGGGGGGCGAGTGGCGCGTCGGGCCCGCCGAGCCGGGTCCGATTGTGGCCGGGGTCGATGAGCAGCTTGGTCTGTCCGTCCTCCGCGTGGCGGGTGGCATAACTGCGCATCAGCTGGTTGAGCGCGGCCTTGCTGGCCTTGTAGAGCTCGTAGCCGCCCTCGGTGTTCCGCGAGATGCTGCCTTGGTCGGAGGACATGACTGCGACGGTCCCGCCGGGCGCGACGAGTCCGCGGAGGGCCTCAAGGGCGCGCAGCGGACTCAATGCGTTGGTGATCATCACGTCCGTGAACATGTCGGTCGAGACCTCATGGATCGGCAGATTCCCTCGGTCGATCGCAGCGTTGACGAAGAGCAGATCGAGTCGACAGCCTTCGCCTTCCAGACGCTCGCGCAGCGCGGCCAGTTGGTCGGAGCTCGTCATCTCCAGCGATTCGACCGTCAGCTGCCCGTTCCAGGCTTCAGCATGCGCCGGCAACTCGCCGACGTCCTGGCGCGTCGTGGCGATGACGCGCCAGCCGCGTCGAGCGAGCTCGTCGGCGAGGAAGAGCCCTAACCCTCGAGAGGCTCCGATGACGAGGGCCTTGCGGTGGGACGTGGCGGACATATGACACCCCTTCACGGTAGGAAAATTAGAGTAGACGCACCGTTGCGTCCATACAACACTCCAAGGGCTGCCACTGGGTAGGGTGTCTCCCATGCCCGCAGCCAGCCCTCAGCCCCGCAGGCCGCGCGCCGGCAGCAGGCGCGACGAGGCCGCACGCCTCGCCGTGCTTCACGCCGCAGACGATCTGCTCGTCGAGCACGGCTTCGGCGCTCTGACCGTCGAGGCGATCGCGCGTCGCGCCGGCGTCGCCAAGCAGACGATCTACCGCTGGTGGCCTTCGAAGGTCGAGATCCTCCTCGACACGCTCATCGAGGACAGCGACAAACGCCTCCCCGTCCCGACGGAGAGGCCCACGGCAGAGAGCATCCGCGGCTACCTCGGCGACTTCGCGCGATTCCTCACCGACGACCCCGCCGGCAAGGTCCTGCTCGCGCTCATCGCCGAGGCGCAGCACGATCCCCACACGGCCAAGAGCTTTCACACGCGCTATCTCGGTCCACGCCGTGACCAAGAGCGAGACATGCTCGCGCGCGCGATCGACGCCGGTGAGGTCTCACCCCGACTCGGCCTCGACGCCACGATCGACGCCCTCGTCGGCCCGATCGTCTACTGCGCCCTGACGGGATCGAGCATTCCCCGCGATCTGGCGGACACCCTTGCCGAGGGGCTGCTCAGGCCCCGCTCGAACTGAGTGCCCTCTCAGAGGTTCGCCGACCCGACCAGGCGGGCACGCTCAGCGTGGTCGAGCGTCGGCGGGCAGCGCCTTCCCGCCGGGACGCGACCCCAGATCGCGCCGGACCTGAGCGGAGCTGACCGGGACCTGGCGATTCGGTTGCCGACCCGTCCGGAAGGCTCCCCCTGGTGGATCCTGCACCTGCGCGGCGTGCACCTGGAGCGCGGCGATGGCTCCGGCTCTGAGGACCACCCTGCCGAAGGCGCTTCGGACCCCATCCTGGTCGACGCCCTGGGAGACCCGGTGGTCGCAGCATGGACGTCACCTGCGGGCAGCCAACGCTGGTATGTGATCCCGGACGGCACCAGCTGGGACAACGTGCTGGGCTGGCTGGCCCATCGGGCGCTGCCGGAGCACGTGCCCGATGTACTGCGTAGGGCGCGGTCGCCGTACTTCGTCGACCCCGATCGGCAGAGCGTCGGTGAACAGACCGCTCGGCAGACCCTGGACGACCTGGAGGCGCAGTACGCTGACGAAAAACGCCAGTTGGAGCGGACGCTGCGGGAGGCCAAGGAGAAGGCGGAGCCGGTGCGGTACGGGCTGCTGCACGGGAGCGGCTCCGAGCTGGTCAACGCGGTGGCGCAGGTCCTGGCCGACGCCGGGATGCATGCCGTCGATCCGGACGAGCAGCTCGGCGGTACGAAGTCCGCCGACCTGCTCGTCAGCGCCGAAGGTGTATCGGCGCGCCTGGTGGAGGTCAAGGGCGTTTACGGGCCCGCGCAGGAGCACCTAGTCGGGTACCTCCAAGGCATCTGGAGACCTGGCCGCAGCTGCGGCCGGACGAGCCGGTCTCCGACGGTGTGCTGATCGTCAACCATCAGCACAAGCTGCACCCGTCGGAGAGAACGGCGGAGTTGTACTCGCGGCCGGAGTTCGTCGCCTCGCTGGAGTCGCTGCCGGTGAAGGTGATCAGCACGGTGGAGTTGTTCAACTGGTGGCGTGGCGAGGACTGGACGGCGATCCGTACGGCCGCGCTGGGCGACGCGGCCACCTCTTGGCGGCCGGCGGCGCCGACGAGCCCAGAGCAGTCGCCGTCCGCCCCGCGGCGCCGGTGGTGGACCGGAGGACGTCGCGGGTAGCTGCGACTGCCTCGCCGAGGCTCGCCGTGGGCTATCTGACGATGTCAGATTCAGGCGGGATCCATTCAGCTCTTGCGGCAGACCGGGACCCTGTCAGCCTCGCTGGGAACGGATAGGGATGGTCGCCCGGAGCGCGCGGCGCGGCCTGGAGGAGGTGCGTCCGGTCTTCGAGTGCATACGCTTCCTCGCGAAGCTCGTCCGGATGATCACTCACTGGCTCGTCGAGTGACACGGCGTGCCGGCTCCTCGCACTACGGGCCATGGAGAGGGGGCCTGCGGAGGCGCTGCCGCACCCCTGCACCCCGCACATCAGGCCAGCTGGTGACAGTGGTGCTGCGAAGTGACATCTATCGCTGCCAGGCACACTCAGCCACAGACAGCTCCGGCTAACTTTTGCAAGCAGGTGCTTGCAAAAGTTAGCAACGTGCGGCAGCATCGACTCCATGGCATCACTCAACGTCGGCAACCTCGGTGAGTACCTGCGGGAACAACGCCGCAGCGCGCAGCTGACCCTGCGCCAGCTCGCCGACGCCGCGGGAGTGTCCAACCCGTATCTCAGCCAGATCGAGCGCGGCCTGCGCAAGCCGAGCGCCGAGATCCTGCAGCAGCTGGCCAAGGCGCTGCGGATCTCCGCCGAGACCTTGTACGTACAGGCCGGGATCCTCGACGAACGGGACAGGGAAGAGGCGGAGGTCCGCAGTGTGATCCTCGCCGACCCCTCGATCAACGAGCGGCAGAAGCACGTGCTGCTCCAGATCTACGAGTCCTTCCGCAAGGAGAACGGGCTCGCGACGGACGACGACGGCAAAGACGCCGGCACACCTTCGAGCTGATCCGGGAGACCATCGCCATGGCCATCGCCCAAGACATCCGCAAGGCCGCCACCGACACCGCCTACGCCGCGGCCGGCGCGGCCGATCTGACCGCCGAGAAGCTCGGGCAGCTCGTCACCGAGGCGCCCGAGCGCATCGAGAAGCTGCGCAAGACCGACCCCAAGGCCGTCCAGGAGAAGGTGACGCAGCAGGCCAAGGAGGTGCAGACCACGGTGAGCACCAAGTTCACCGAGATCATCGGGACCTTCGACGCCGATCTGAAGAAGCTGGGCCAGACCGCGCAGGACCTGACGCTCCAGGGCGTCGGGCAGGCCGTCGGCCTCGCGGCCGCCGCCGGTGAGAAGTTCGAGCAGCTGGCCGACCGCGGCCGCGGAGCCGTGAAGACCTGGCGCGGCGAGGCCGCCGAGGAGGTCGCGGAGATCGCCGTGGCCATCGAGCCGGACAGCGAGCCGCAGACCGACGGCCAGGCCGCCAAGGGCGAGCAGACCGAGACCGCGCAGGACTCCGACGCCGCGGCCCAGGACGACGCCAAGCCCGCCGCGAAGAAGACCACCGCCCGCAAGCCCGCCGCGAAGAAGGCCGACCCCAAGACCGGCGAGTAGGCGCTCCACAGCGGTCCGGGGGCGCGTGCCGCGTGCCCGGACCGTTCTCCGGGTACGGTGGCGCGCAAGCGTCCGCGATGAAACGACCTTGAGGTGAGCCGCGTGTTGGTGGACGGGTTCGGCAGCGCACTGGACTGGCTCGGGGAATGGCTTCCCCGCGTGCTATGCCTGTTCGCCCTGGCCGCGGTCGTCGACGCCGCGACCACCCGCGAGGACGCCTTCCGCGCGATCGGCAAGCAGACCAAGCGGTTCTGGATCGTCGTCACGGCCCTCGCCGCCCTCGTCTCCGGGCTGCCGTCCGCCCGCTACCTGGGCGGCGGATGGGCCTCGCTGGCGGGGGTCTTCGGCCGGCTGGGGTTCCTGCTCATCCTCGCCGGCCTCATCGCCACCATCGTCTACTACGTGGACGTCCGCGCGTCCCTCAAGCAGATCAACGGCCGTCGCAGCTGGCCCAAGCCCCGCGGCGGCGGGGGCGGCCCGTACGGCAGGCGCTAGGCGCGTCCGGTCGATCTTCGCGGGCTACCCTCGCGCACGCCCGGCACAAGGGCTGCCGTACGCCTCGCGATCGCACGCACCGGCCTCACGGGTCACGCTCTTAGGGCGGGCGGGCGGCGCGACGTCGCGGACACGCCCGGTCGGGGCCTAGCCCCAGTCGAGCAGCAGCACCGCCAGGTCGTCCGTCAACTCGCCGCCGTTCAGCGCCCGCACCTCCGTCACGGCCGCGTCCAGCAGATCCTCACCGCGCAGCCCCTCCTTGACCTGGCGGGTGATCAACTCCACCACGCCCTCCTGGCCGAGCCGCTGCGTCCCCTCGCCGACCCGGCCCTCGATCAGGCCGTCGGTGTACATCATCAGGCTCCAGGCGCCGCCGAGTTCGACCTGTCGGCGGGGCCAGCGGGCGCGCGGCAGCAGACCCAGCGCCGGACCGCCGTCCTCCTGCGGAAGCAGATGCGGTGCGTGCCCGGAGCGGACCACCAGCGGGGCCGGGTGTCCGGCCAGGCACAGCCCGGCCCGTCGGCCGTCCGGCGCTATGTCGACCGTGCACAGCGTCGCGAAGATCTCCTCGTCCGCGCGCTCGTACTCCAGCACCTGCTGGAGCGTGGACAGCAGTTCGTCGCCCGACAGCCCGGCCAGCGTCAACGCGCGCCACGCGATGCGGAGTTCCACACCGAGCGCCGCCTCGTCCGGGCCGTGGCCGCAGACGTCGCCGATCATCGCGTGCACCGTGCCGTCGGGGGTACGGACCGTGTCGTAGAAGTCACCACCGAGCAGCGCCCGGCTGCGGCCCGGCCGGTAGCGGGCGGCGAACCGCAGATCGGAACCCGCCAGCAGCGGCGTCGGCAGCAGGCCGCGCTCGAGCCGGGCGTTCTCCTGCGCGGTCAGCCGCGACTCGGTGAGCTGCCACTGCGCGAGATCCGCGCGCTTGCGCTCCACCGCGTAGCGAATGGCCCGGCTGAGCACCCGCGCGTCGAGTTCGTCGCGGAAGAGATAGTCCTGCGCCCCGACCCGCACGGCCTCCGCCGCACGCTCGGCGTCCCCTTCGGGAATGAGCGCGAGCACGGCCTGGCGCGGCGCGAGCCCCAGCACCGCGCGCAGCGTCTCGAACCCGTCGTCGGTCTCCCCCGGCAGGCACTCCACGCCCGCCAGGTCCAGATCGAGCAGGATGCACTGCACGTCGTCGGTGAGCAGCCGCTCGGCCTCGGTGAGATTACGGGCCGTACGGACCCGGACCGGCTTGCCCGCCGTGCCCTGCAGCTCGGTGAACGACAGCGACCCGCCGGGGTCGTCCTCGATCACGAGCAGGGTCAGCCCGCCGTCGGGCAGCACGGCGGGCTGCTCCGCCGGGCTCGGCGCGGGTACGGGCATCGTTTCGGCTTCCTTCCCACCCCCCGAGGGCACAGCGCCCACCGACCGGCGGGCGCCGAACGCGACCCTAGCGGCAAGGCTTGGGCCAACGGAATGGCACGGAGCCAATGACCGCTGTCATATGCCTTGCCCCGCATGGCATTTGGCGTGCGGGGGGCGAAACGACCAATGACAAACATCACGCGGCGGGGGGACTTGCCGTCCGTCAGGTGGACGTGGCCCCGGTCACGTTTCCGCTGCGCGGGGCTTTGACCTTTGCCGGGTCCGCTGCGCGGGGGCTTTGACGGTTGCCGGGTGCGGCACCGTTTCCGCTGGCGCGGGAGCTTTGACCGTTGCCGGGTGCGGCACCGTTTCCGCTGCGCGGGGGCTTTGACCGTTGCCGGGTGCGGCACCGTTTCCGCTGGCGCGGCACCGTTTCCGCTGGCGCGGGGCCGTTTCCGCTGGCGCGGGGCCGTGTCCGCTGCGCGGGGCCGTGACAGGTCGGTGTCGGGCCTCCAGGGGCCTTGTGTGGGGCCGCTTCGCCTTACGCCCCGCACAAGGCCCCCTCCGACCCGCCCCCTCCTGCCGGTGGGGGGGAAAGAAAAGACCCGTGGGTCCCCCCCCACTACCCCGGCCGCACCACGCCCAGGATCGGCATGGACCCCGCTCCGGCCAACGTCACCTGCCGGCCGGGCCGCGGCGCGTGCACCATCGTGCCGTCGCCCACGTACATGGCCACATGGCTGGCGTCCTTGAAGTAAATGACCAGGTCGCCGGGGCGCATGTCCTTGATGTCGACCTTCGGGAGCAGGCGCCACTGCTCCTGTGACGTGCGGGGGATCGCCCGCCCGGCGGCCTCCCAGGCCCTGAGGGTCAGGCCGGAGCAGTCGAACGTGTCCGGGCCCACCGCGCCCCAGACGTAGTTCTTGCCGATCTGCGCCGTCGCGAAGGCGACCGCTCGGCCACCCTCCGTGGTCGAGGCGCTCGTACCCGCGCCCGCCTCCTTGAGAGTGACGCTCTTCACGGGCTCGGAGGCGAGCCACTGGCGCTGGGCCTCCCGGGCGCGCTCCTCCTCGATCCGGCGCAGCCGCTCCCGTTCCTTCTCCTCCAGCCGCTCCTCGAGCCGCTTGGCGTCCTTGAGGCGGGTCTCGACCTCCTTCTTCGCGTCCTCTTTCTTCTTCCGCTCGCCGTCGAGCTTCTTCCAGCGCTCGTCGGCGGCCTTCGCGTAGCCGTCGAGCTTCTTCTGGGTGACCGCGACCTGGGCGAGGAGTCCGCGGGTGGCCTGCTCGCCCTTGTGGGCGAGGGAGACGCCGTCGAGGAAGGAGTCGGGTGAGGCGTCGAAGAAGAGCCGGGCGCCGTCCGGCATGCCGCCGGCGCGGTACTGGGAGCGGGCCAGGGCTCCGGCCTGGTTCTTGAGGCGGGCCATGCGTTCCTGGGCCGCGGTCACCGAGCGGGCGATCTCGACGATCGACTTCTCCTGGCGGGACTGCGCCTCGCTCGCCGCGTTGTAGGCGTCCGTGGCCGCCTCCGCCTTGCGGTAGAGGTCTTCCACTTCCCTGTGGACGTCCTCCAGGCTCCGTTGCGGGGGGCTGGGGTCCGCGTACGCCACGCCCGGCGTGACGATCATGCCCGTCACGACCGCGCACACGAGCGCGGTCGCCACGGCCGTACGTCTGCCTCGGGTGTGGCCGAAAACCGCCACCGAGCCCGTACGACCAACCGTCGCCCCCGCGACCACGCCGCCGTTCCGCCTCACAGGACACCTCCGCGACTTCCGCCCCCACGCCTGACATGCCGTCACACGAGGAACGGATGGTGCCACGGAGGATCGAAAACCGATAGAGATCTCTCACGGACTCGGCCGGAAACCGGCCCCCCGGTCAGGGCCACCACACTGACGGCCGAGGTTCACCTCCCGTTCACTCTTCCCCATCGACCGCTTCACCTGTTCTGCCTAATTTCGACCGTGGAAGGTGCGAGCCGAACGGCCGAACAAGGGCCGCCCCCGTACCGCCGAACACGATGAATCAGCAGGTCAGACCCCAGAATCAGCTACGGGGCAGGCCGGCTGGCCGCTCAGCGGAACAGCACCACCGACCTCTCGCACGCCGCCTCGCGGCGGCTCCCGAAAGGAACACCCGAAAGTGAAGCTTCAGCGTAAGAACCGACTCCGCGCAGTCGCCCTCGGCGCCATCGCCGTTTCCGGTGCCCTGGTACTCACCGCGTGCGGCTCGGACGACAACAGCGGCGGCGGCTCCACCGGCGGGGGCAACACGCAGGGTGCCGGCAAGATCAAGTGCGAGGGCAAGGGCCAGCTGCTGGCCTCGGGCTCGTCCGCGCAGAAGAACGCCATGGACCTGTGGGTCAAGAACTACATGGCGGCCTGCAAGGACGTGCAGATCAACTACAAGCCCACCGGCTCGGGCGCGGGCATCCAGGAGTTCCTCCAGGGCAAGACCGCCTTCGCGGGCTCCGACTCGGCGCTCAAGCCGGAGGAGGTCACGAAGTCCAAGCAGGTCGTCAAGGGTGGCCAGGGCATCAACCTCCCGCTGCTCGGCGGCCCGATCGCCATCGGCTACCACGTCCCCGGCGTGGACAACCTGGTCCTGGACGCGGACACCCTCGCCAAGATCTTCGACTCGAAGATCGAGAAGTGGAACGACGAGGCGATCAAGAAGCTCAACCCGGGCGCCAAGCTCCCCGACCTCAAGATCCAGGCGTTCCACCGCTCGGACGAGTCGGGCACCACGGACAACTTCACCAAGTACCTCAAGGCCACCGCCGACAAGTCGTGGCCGTACGAGCCCGCCAAGGCGTGGAAGGCCAAGGGCGGCCAGTCCGCCGACGGCTCGGCCGGTGTGTCCTCGCAGGTCAAGCAGACCGCGGGCGCGATCTCGTACTTCGAGCTCTCCTACGCCACCGCCAACTCGATCAAGACGGTGAAGCTCAACACCGGAGCCTCCGCCCCGGTCGAGGCCAGCTCCGACAACGCGTCGAAGGCCATCGCCGAGGCGAAGATCGTCGGCACCGGCAAGGACCTCGCGCTCAAGCTCAACTACGCCACCAAGGCCGACGGCGCCTACCCGATCACCCTGGTGACGTACGAGGTCGTCGGTGACAAGGGCAACAAGGCCGAGACCCTGCCCGCCACCAAGTCCTTCCTGACCTACATCGCGAGCGAGGACGGCCAGGCCGTCCTCAAGGAGATGGGCTACGCCCCGCTCCCCGCCGAGATCGCGACGAAGGTCCGCGAGAACGTCGCGAGCCTCTCCTGACCAGGTGCGGCCGGCCCTCGCTCCCGGGGGCCGGCCGCATCATCCGGTGCACCGCCGCGCCAGGAGCCGAAGCCGGCTCCGCAGACCGGAGAACCCGTGGATACAAAATGGACATAACTCCCGCAACTTCAGCAGCCCCGCCGCCCTTGTCAGGCGCCCCGGCCCCGGCCGAGCAGGCGAAGTCGGCCACCCGCCCCGGTGACCGGATCTTCCTCGGGTTCTCCCGCGGCTCCGGCATCCTGCTCCTGGTGATCATGGCCGCGATCGCCGCCTTCCTCGCCGTGCGGGCCGTGAACGCCCTCTCGCACAACGAGGGCAACTTCTTCACCACCTTCGAGTGGAGCGCCAACTCCACCCCGCCGGTCTTCGGCATCGCGGTGCTGGCCTTCGGCACCGTCGTCAGCTCGCTGATCGCGATGCTGATCGCCGTGCCCGTCGCCATCGGGGTCGCGCTCTTCGTCTCGCACTACGCGCCGCGCAAGCTCGCGACGCCGCTGAGCTACGTCATCGACCTGCTCGCCGCCGTCCCGTCCATCGTCTACGGCCTGTGGGGCGCCCTGTTCCTGGTCCCGCACCTCGGCGGCCTCTACAGCTGGCTGAACGACTACCTCGGCTGGACCGGCATCTTCGCGTACCACGACGGTGCCGCCCGCTCCCTCTTCACCATCGGCATCCTGCTGGCGATCATGATCCTGCCGATCGTCACCAGCGTCAGCCGCGAGGTCTTCCTGCAGACCCCGAGGATGAACGAGGAGGCCGCGCTCGCGCTCGGCGCGACGCGCTGGGAGGTCATCCGGATGTCGGTCCTTCCCTTCGGCCGCTCGGGCGTCATCAGCGCCTCGATGCTCGGCCTCGGCCGCGCCCTCGGCGAGACGATGGCGGTCGCGACCGTCCTGTCCCCGAGCTTCCTGATCAACACGAGCCTGCTCGACCCGGGTGGCGGAACGTTCGCTCAGAACATCGCGAGCAGCTTCAAGGAGTCCGGTGAGATCGGCAAGGACGCCCTGATCGCCTCGGGTCTGGTGCTGTTCGTGCTGACCCTGCTGGTCAACGGCGCCGCCCGGATGATCATCGCGCGCCGCAAGGAGTACACGGCATGAGCGTGACCATGGACAAGCCGCCGGTCGCCGACGGCGCCCCGCGCCCGTACACCCTGCGCCAGCCCCGCCTGCCGCGCTGGACCCCGCCGGCCCTCGCGCTCGGCGCGGCCGCCGTGGCCGTCGGCATCGGCATCGGCGCCGGGCTCGGCAGCCGGATCCAGTGGGGCCTGATCGCCGGGCTGCTCTTCGTCGTCGGGATGTACGCCCTCGCCGCCCGTGTCGAGGGCCGCCGGCAGGCCAAGGACCGCCTCGCCACCAGCCTGGTGTGGGTCTGCTTCCTGCTCGCCGTCGTCCCGCTGATCTCCCTGGTCTGGGAGACCGTCGCCCGGGGCTCCAAGGTCCTCGACGGCGGCTTCCTCTCCCACTCGATGTCCGGTGTCCTGACCATCCAGCCCGGTGGCGGCGTCTACCACGCGATCATCGGCACCCTGGAGCAGGTCGGCATCGCCACCGCCATCTCGGCCCCGATCGGCCTGCTGACCGCCATCTACCTGGTGGAGTACGGGCGCGGCCGGCTCGCGAAGGCCGTCACGTTCTTCGTGGACGTCATGACGGGCATCCCGTCGATCGTCGCGGGTCTGTTCATCCTCAGCTTCTGGATCATCATGCTCGACTTCGGCTACTCCGGCTTCGCCGGTTCGATGGCCCTGTCGATCCTGATGATGCCCGTGGTCGTCCGCTCCACCGAGGAGATGCTCAAGCTCGTCCCCAACGAGCTGCGCGAGGCCTCCCTCGCCCTGGGCGTGCCCAAGTGGCGCACGATCCTCAAGGTCGTCCTGCCCACCGCCATCGGCGGCATCGCCACCGGTGTGATGCTCGCGGTCGCCCGCATCGCCGGTGAGACCGCCCCGATCGTGCTCCTGGTGTTCGGCTCCCAGGTGATCAACAACAACCCCTTCGACGGAGCCCAGTCCTCCCTGCCGTACTACATCTACGAGCAGTGGGCGGCCGGCAACGAGGCCAGCTACGACCGCGCCTGGGCAGCGGCCCTGGTCCTCATCGCCTTCGTCATGATCCTGAACCTGGTGGCCCGCGGCATCGCCCGCTGGAAGGCCCCGAAAACCGGCCGCTGACGCGGTTACGAAAGAAGTTGATTCACATGGCCAAGCGCATCGACGTCGGCGGCCTGAACGCCTACTACGGCAACCACAAGGCCATCGAGGACATCTCGATGACCGTCGAACCCCGCTCCGTGACGGCCTTCATCGGCCCCTCCGGCTGCGGCAAGTCCACCTTCCTGCGCACCCTGAACCGCATGCACGAGGTCACCCCCGGCGGCCGCGTCGAGGGCAAGGTGATGCTGGACGACGAGAACCTCTACGGCCCCGGCGTGGACCCGGTCTCCGTGCGCCGCACGGTCGGCATGGTCTTCCAGCGGCCGAACCCCTTCCCGACCATGTCGATCTACGACAACGTCGCCGCGGGGGTCCGCCTCAACGGCGGCCGCGTCCGCAAGGCCGAGCTGGACGGCATCGTCGAGAAGTCCCTCCAGGGCGCCAACCTCTGGAAGGAGGTCAAGGACCGGCTGAACAAGCCGGGAGCGGGCCTCTCCGGCGGCCAGCAGCAGCGTCTGTGCATCGCCCGCGCGATCGCCGTCGAGCCGCAGGTCCTGCTCATGGACGAGCCCTGCTCGGCGCTGGACCCGATCTCCACCCTCGCCATCGAGGACCTGATCGGGGAGCTGAAGGAGCGCTTCACGATCGTCATCGTGACGCACAACATGCAGCAGGCGGCCCGTGTCTCGGACCGTACGGCGTTCTTCAACCTCGCGGGAGTCGGCCAGCCGGGCAAGCTCGTCGAGATCGACGACACCGAGCGCATATTCTCCAACCCCTCGGTGCAGGCCACGGAGGACTACATCTCGGGCCGCTTCGGATAGCCGGTCCCCCTCCGAGCCGCCTTGCGGCGCTGCATGGCGGTGCCGCCGCAAGGCGAAGGGCCCGCCCCCTGTGACTACCAGGGGGCGGGCCCGTTCGTTTTCTGCTCCGCTCACGCGGGGGGGGGCTGCGGTCAGCCGAACGCGAGGTACACGATCCAGTAGCTGAACGCGGCGACCAGCGCGGCGGCCGGCATGGTGATGAACCAGCCCATCACGATGTTCTTCGCGACGCCCCAGCGCACCGCGCGGGGGCCCTTGGTCGAGCCCACGCCCATGATCGCGGAGGTGATGACGTGCGTGGTCGAGATCGGCGCGTGGAACATGAACGACGCCGTGTACATGACCGACGCCGCCGTCGTCTCGGCCGCGAAGCCCTGCGGCGGGTCCAGCTCGATGATGCGGCGCCCCAGCGTCCGCATGATCCGCCAGCCACCCGCGTACGTGCCGAGCGACAGCGTCAGCGCACACGCGATCTTGACCCAGACCGGAATCGCGGCGCCCGCGTCCTGCACATCGGCGATGACCAGCGCCATCACCACGATGCCCATGGTCTTCTGCGCGTCCTGGAGACCGTGGCCGAGCGCCATGCCCGCCGCCGAGACCGTCTGCGCGATCCGGAAGCCGCGCTTGGCCTTGTGCGGGTTGGACTTCCGGAACATCCACATGATCACGACCATCACCAGATAGCCGAGGATCAGCCCGACGAAGGGCGACAGGAACATCGGGATGACGACCTTCTCGAGGACGCCCGACCAGATGACGGTCGTGCCTCCCGCGAGAGCCGCGCCGACCATGCCGCCGAACAGCGCGTGCGAGGACGACGAGGGCAGCCCGAAGTACCAGGTGACCATGTTCCAGACGATCGCGCCGATCAGGGCCGCGAAGAGGATGCCCATCCCCTTGTCGCCCACCGGCGTCTCGATCAGGCCCTTACTGACGGTCTTGGCGACCCCGCTGCCCAGGAAGGCACCGGCGAGGTTCATCACCGCCGCCATCGCGAGGGCCGCGCGCGGGGTCAGCGCCCGCGTGGAGACCGAGGTCGCGATGGCGTTCGCGGAGTCGTGAAAGCCGTTGGTATACGTGAAGCCGAGCGCGACCGCGATGGTCACGACGAGTGCGAACGTGTCCACCGGGGGTCAGGACTCCTTGACCGCGATGGTCTCGACGGTGTTGGCGACGTGCTCGAACGCGTCGGCCGCCTCCTCCAGCACATCGACGATCTGCTTGAGCTTCAGAACCTCGATGGCGTCGTACTTGCCGTTGAAGAGCTGGGCGAGGAGCTTGCGGTGAATCTGGTCCGCCTGGTTCTCCAGCCGGTTCACCTCGATCCAGTACTCCGTGAGGTTGGTCATGGTCCGCAGGTTCGGCATCGCCTCGGCGGTCAGCTCCGCGGCCCGCGCGAGGACCTCGATCTGCTGCTCGACGCCCTTCGGCAATTCCTCGACCTGGTAGAGGACGACCAGGTCGACCGCCTCTTCCATGAAGTCCATGATGTCGTCGAGCGACGAGGCGAGGTTGTAGATGTCCTCGCGGTCGAACGGCGTGATGAAGGAGGAGTTCAGCTGGTGGAAGATCGCGTGTGTCGCGTCGTCACCCGCGTGCTCCGCTGCCCGCATCCGCTCGGCGATCTCGGCCCGGGCGGAGGTGTCCGCTCCGAGCAGTTCCATGAGGAGCTTGGAGCCCGTGACGATGTTGTCCGCGGACGCGGCGAACATGTCGTAGAAGCTCGTCTCCCTGGGGGTCAGACGAAAGCGCACGTGGGATCCTCGGGGTGCAGCGGATTCGGTCTCGTTGATGCTAGGCGCATCATCCGGCCACAGCTAACTGGCATTCCCTCAGTGTCGCCCATCGGGCAGAGTGCTCACCAAGGCGGTACCGCCTCCAGGCCACCTTCCGGCCGTCTTGGGCAATAAATTTCGGTACCATATACCCGTCGGGGGTATGCCTTGGGGTATACGAACCGTTATACGCACCGCATAGGCGCCGCATACCGAGCGCATGCACCGTGAGTAAGCGCCGCACAGCTATCCGCGACACCACGACACGTACATCCGCGACGGGCAGAACGACGGAGGACGCCATGACGACCACGGAAGCCGCAGCGACCGGCACCACCGACCCGTCGGGCGCGGCGCCCTGCCACGGCGCCCCCGCCGCCGACGCCCCCGCCGCGGCGTCCGAGCAGCACCCCGGCCCCCACGGCTACAGCAAGCAGAAGGACCAGCACCTCAAGCGCCTGCGCCGGATCGAGGGCCAGATCCGCGGCCTCCAGCGCATGGTCGAGGAAGACGTCTACTGCATCGACATACTCACGCAGGTCTCGGCGAGCACCAAGGCCCTGCAGTCGTTCGCCCTGCAGCTGCTGGAGGAGCACCTGCGCCACTGCGTCGCCGACGCGGCCCTCAAGGGCGGCGCGGAGATCGACGCCAAGGTCGCCGAGGCCAGCGCGGCCATCGCACGCCTGCTGCGTACGTAACCCGCACGCCGGGGCGGACCGGGCGGAGCCCCGTGATCACGCGCCCGGGGCCGGGCACCGCGCTCAGCCCCCGTCGGCATCCCCCTGCGGCCCGCGAGGAACGACGCGGAGCACCTCGTCGATCCGGTCCGGACTGAGCCGCTCCTCGTCGACGCTCGACGCGGCGATCATCAGCTCACCGTAGAGATCGATCTCGATGAGGGCCACGGGATCCGGCCCGCCGGACGAACCGGGTCGTGAAGCCACGTGATTCACCTCCTCGGGTCGTCGGTCTTCCGCTCTGCTCTTCGCTTTGGTCTTTACATATTCTTTGCTTGCCCTCCGACGGATTCCGCGATCGCGCCCCCGCCGCGCGTTCCCGGTACGCGCCCCGGAACCCCCGGCACTCGGTTTACCAGCGTAGTGATCGGTACACACTCCGCGCATGGCACAGATGGACCATTTCCATGGCCAACTACGCCCTGCCGCACTATTTCTGCGGCGAACCGACCTTCCCCGCATAGATATCGCCGGGCGCCGGCAGGCCCACCCTGACCCCCGTACCGAAGGCGGAGAGCCGGACGGTCGAGACGACGGTCATCGGGACCGCGGAAGGCGAGGGCCGCACCGCCGTAGCCGTGGCGGCGGCGACCGCCGTGGCCGTCGTGGCGCCGCTCCCGTCGGCCGCCGGATCGCCGCCCGCGCCGGCGTCTCCGGTATCGCCCCTTCCGCCCTCGACGCTGAACCGGTAGCGCAGCTCGCGCGGTCTGCCCTGCTCGTCGATGAGGACGTCGAAGGCCACCGTGCCGCTGGAGAACCCTTTCGCCGCCGCGGCGAGCGGCCCCCGGTCGCGCGCCGGTGCCGCGCGCGCGGCCCGTCCGAGATCGATCGTCCCCCAGTAGTGACCCACACGGACCCCGCCTACCCGCTCGTCCCGCATGTACGTCACCTCGCGGGCGCCTCCGAGCAGTTCGGCCGCGGCGAGGGGGTCGGTGGCCCCGCTCGTGAGGAGGTTGCCGTCGGGGAGCGCGGCCGTGTCCAGCCGCACCCACTTGTCGGCGGGCACCCCCGCCCCGCGGTTCTTCATGTACAGCCCGCCCGGGGTGAAGACCTCGGTGATCGGCCGGTGTTCGGCGGCCCCGGCCGCGTCCTCGGGCAGCAGCACCGTCAACTCGCCGACGGGCCGGGCGAAGTCGTAGACGCCCGAGCCCTGGATCGTCAGCCGGGTGCCGCCGCTGACGGTCTCCATGGACGTCGCGACCTTCGCGCCGCCCTCCCGGGCGAGGACGGCGGCGGCCCGGCGCACGGCGCCGAGCGCCCGGCGCGGGTCGGCCAGGGACCCCGTCCCGTGGACCGGCCGGGCGGAGTGGGGACGGCCGCCCCGGCCGCCCTGCGGCTCGTAGGCCGCGGTCATCGGGGAGCAGCCGGACGCCAGCAGAACGACGGCGACGCCGCCCGCGACCGCGGTGGCGACGACCGCGCCCCTGCGTCTTTGCCCTCGCACCACCATGACCGCCAGCCCCCTACCGAAAACGCTGTGGACCCCGATCCGTTCAACGACCGCGTGGGTGTCACCGTCACGGCCGGGTAGCGTGGTCACGTGTCCGACGCAGCCCCCGCGAACCAGCCCGCGCCCCCGCCCGCACGGCGAGCGGCGCAGCACCCCGCCGAGCACCACATCAGCACGAGCGAGAGAGGGTCGTTCTGCACGGCCCGCTGCAGCTGCGGCTGGTTCGGACCCGCCCGCCGCGCCCGCTCCCTCGCCCGCGAGGACGGCGCCGGCCACCTCGCGGCGGCGGGAAACCAATAGCTGCCGCGTACAGGGAACCGCCCGCCCACGTGCGTCATCTGTCCAGGCAGGTACACCGCGCATCACGTGCGGCGCATCACGTACAGGGCGACAAGGGGCGGGCGACATGGCCATGGACAGGCGCAGGCTGTTGGCGACGGGGACGGGGCTGGCGGCCGCCGGCGTGTGGGCGGCGGCGTGCGCCGACGACACCACCCAGGCGACCCCGGGCCGGATGACCAACGCGAGCCGGTCCACCTCGGTCACCGCCGCCTCCAAGGCCAAGCCGGCCGACTGGACCGCCCTCGGCAAGGGCCTGTCCGGCGGTGTCGTCCGTCCCGGCGACGCCGACTACGCGGCCGCCCGCCAGCTCTACAACACCCGCTTCGACAACCAGCGCCCCGCCGGGGTCGCCTATGTCGCCGGCACCGGCGACATAGCGCAGTGCCTCGCGTTCGCCCGCCGCCACTCCATACCCGTCTCCATACGCAACGGCGGCCACAGCTACGCGGGTTGGTCCAGCGGCACGGACCGCCTCGTCATCGACGTCTCCCGGCTGAAGTCGGTCCGCACCCCCACCGCCTCCACCGCAGTGATCGGCGCGGGCGCCAAGCTCATCGACGTCTACACCGGCCTCGCCGCGCACGGCGCCACCATCCCGGCCGGCTCCTGCCCCACCGTCGGCGTCTCCGGTCTCACCCTCGGCGGCGGTCACGGCGTGCTCTCCCGGGCGTACGGCCTGACCTGCGACAGCCTCACCGGCGCCACCCTCGTCACCGCCGACGGCAAGACCGTCGACTGCGACTCCTCCCGCAACACCGACCTCTTCTGGGCGCTGCGCGGCGCGGGCAACGGCAACTTCGGCGTCGTGACCGAGCTGCGCTTCCGCACCCGGAAGGCGTCGGACTGCGTGACCGGCTACGTCTCCTGGCCCTGGGCGAAGGCCGCCGACGTGATCCGCGCCTGGCAGGAGTGGGGCCCGACACAGCCGGACGAGATCTGGTCCGCGTGCGACCTGGCCGTGGCGGCGGGCGGCACCCCCCGCGTCTCCGTCGTCGCGTACTCCCTGGGCACGTACGGCGATCTGGAGAACGCCCTGGACGAGCTGGTGCGCAAGGTGGGCAGCGCCCCGAAGAAGGGCCTCGGGCTGCGCCGCCGCGGCTACCTCGACTCGATGCGCGCCTACGCGGGCTGCGGCGACAAGACCCAGACGCAGTGCCATCTGCCGGGCAAGACCCCCGGACGCGAGTCCTCCGGTGCACTGGAGCGGGAGACGTACGCGGCCCGCTCCGACTTCTACGACCGCTCGCTCCCGGCGGCGGGCATCCGCGCGCTGCTCGACCAGGTGGAACGATTCGGCAAGAGCGGTGGCAGCGGCGGCGGCTCGATCCAGCTGACGGCGCTGGGCGGGGCGGTCAACCGTGTGCAGCCGCTGTCGACGGCCTTCGTGCACCGCCGGTCGCGCTTCCTCGCGCAGTACCTGACCTCGTGGGCGGCGGGCGGCTCGGGGACGAAGCAGACCGCGTGGCTGGACGGCACGCACGCGGCGATGCGCCGCTTCGCCTCGGGCGCCGCGTACCAGAACTACGCGGACGCGAGCCTGAAGGACTGGCGCAAGGCGTACTACGGGGACGCGGCGGACCGGCTGGCGAAGATCAAGGGGAAGTACGACGCGGGAAGGCTGTTCACCTTCCCGCAGGCACTGTGACGCCGCAGTCGCTGTGACGTCACAGGGACCGTGACGTCACAGGCACGGTGACACCGGCTTCGGAAGGGGCTCAGGCCGCGAGGTCGTTGTCCCGGTGCCGGGGGTGCTCGGGGAATCCCGCGTCGGCCTCGGCACCGCTCCCGGCCCGTGCCATCACGGGCCGGGGCGCCTTGGCCGACCGCACGAGCCAACCGGCCCGCGAACCGGCGACCGTCCTGGCCAGCGGCGTGAGCAGCATCATCGCGAGCGGGGCGAGCAGCAGGGCGACGGCCGTGCCGAGGGCGAGGCCGCCGACGACGTCGGTCGGATAGTGCACGCCCATGTAGACGCGGCAGAAGCCTTCGAGGAGCGCGAGGCCGATCCCGACGAGCCCGTACTTCCGGTGGGCGACGAAGAGGCCGACGCCCAGCGCCATGGTCAGCGTGGCATGGTCGCTGACGAAGGAGAAGTCGGTCTTGCCCTTGACCAGGACGTCCAGCCCGCCGTGATCGACGAACGGGCGCGGCCTTTTGACGAACCCTCGGATCGGGATGTTCACGAGCAGCGCGATCCCGGCGGCGAGCGGAGCCCACACCAGCGCGGCGACCCCGGCGGGCGCGTCCTCGCTCTTGCGGACGCTCCACCAGGCGAAGAGCATGAGCACACCGAGACCGAGGACGATGCCGAACTCGCCGATGAACTCCATGGTCCGGTCGAGCCAGTTGGGCGCGTCCTTCGCGATGCCGTTGATGTCGTAGAGCAGGCTGACGTCGGGGTTCGATCCACCCCTGGCCTCTGGCATGGGATGCCCCATCACGAGTCCAGCCATGTCCCACGGCCCCTATCTGTCGCCTGTTTCTACGTCCAGCTGCCGACCCCCGTGGTCCGTGCGCCCAGCCCCGGCGCTGCTTCCCCACTCCCAATGGAACGCCTCGATCCGGCCAGGCGTTCCACCCTCAACCCAAAGATCACCAGGACGTTATCGAAGGGTGACCCATCGTCGCAGCCCAGGGCGCGGCGTTCATGCGTTGTTCGTACGAGGCAACGCCTTCGCGCCGTCTTCGGTCACTCTCGTCGCACCGATGTAATCCGGTGTGTCGATTTTGTCGAACCGGATCACGGCCCCCGTGTACGGCGCGTTGATCATGTACCCGCCGCCCACATACAGCCCCACGTGGTGGATGCTGCGCGGATCCTGCAGGTTGTGCGCGAAGAACACCAGGTCACCGGGGAGCAGCTCGTCCCGCTTGGGATGGGCTCCCGCGTTCCACTGGTCGTTCGCCACACGCGGCAGCTCGATCCCCACCGACTCGTAGGCAGCCTTCGTCAGCCCCGAGCAGTCGAAACGCCCGTTGTCCTCCTTGGTGCCGTCGCCGCCCCACAGATAGGGCGTCCCGAGCTTCTCCTGCGCGAAGTAGATCGCCCCGGCCGCCCGCTGCGAGGGCGCCACCCGCCCGACGGGGCGCGCGAAGCTCTTCTCGAGATCGCGGATGGATTTCACATAACCCTGGGTCTCGCTGATCGACGGCACACCGCCCGCCTTGATGACGCGGTACGGGCCCGCGTTGTAGGCGGCGAGCATGTTGTCCGTGACGTTCCCCGGCACGCCCTTCACGTCACCTGACAGCTCGCAGTCGTACTTGGCGGCCGAAGGGATCGCATCGGCTGGGTCCCATACGTTCCGCTTACCGTCCCCGTTACCGTCAATCCCCTGCGTCGCCCATGTCTCGGGGATGAATTGCGCAATGCCCTGAGCCGCGGCGTGACTTTCCGCCGTCGGGTCCCAGTTGCTCTCGGTGTAGAGCTGGGCGGCGAGGATCGCAGGGTTGAGGGCGGGGCACAAGTTGCCCCATTTCTGCACAATTGACCGATAGGCGGCCGGGACCGAGCCTTCGGCCAGCCCAATCGCTCCCGAACCCGGGCCGCCGAGCTTCCAGGCAGCCGAATACACCCCGAGAACGAGCAGCCCGATGAAGCTCAGGCACATCCCGATTCCAACACCCACGCCCACCCAAAGCTTGCGCACCCGTCAACCTTGCCCCATCCAGCCGTGGTTCATCCTCGGTTTCGGTTTCGCGCCCAGGCTACTTTGCGACAAATCCGTGGCACGCGATGCTCGTGTACTCCTTCGCGCTCTTGACGTGCTGAAAGAGCACGGTCCAGTTTCCGGGGTCGTTCGAGAGGGGGATGGCCGCCGAGTACGGCTTGCCCCGGAACATCTGCTGGAAGTCGTCAGGATAGGTGAGCTCCACAAAATCCGAGCCGTAGCCGCCCGGGTCCTTCGGGATGATGTTCACCGGCTTGCTCGTGTAGCCCAAGCCGAGGTTGCCTTGGACCAGCCCCTCGAACGGCTTGCCTGTCTCCCGGTCGATCTCATGCGGCGGCTTGACGGCCACCGCAAGGTAGTACGGCTTCCCCGTGGCGGCGTTTGCGTACTTGAAGCGGAATGAGATCTTCACTTTGCCGGACATCTCTGTGACAGCCGGATCCGCCGCGTCCGCGATCGAGAACTGGAATTGCTCGGCGCGCTCCTCGGCTGGCAGAGCGCACGAACCCTCACCATGACCAGCCCCTTCCTTGGGTGTCCAGAAGTCACGGACGGGAGCAGTGGTCTCGATGTAGCCGGGCTCCTTGCCAAAGCCACTGGGAGGCGCAGCGGCAGTGGCTGCGGACGGCGATGCCGACGCCGGCCTGGCCTCCCCCGTGCCCTTGGGCGAGGCGCCGTTTCCCCGCCCCTGGTCGCCCACCACTTGGGTCGCGATCCCGGCCCCGGCCGCGACGGACGCCACGGCAACGGCGACCGCGATCCAGACCGTTCGCCGGGATCGGTGCCCCTGCGGCTGGGCCTGTGGCGCGCCGGGCGCCAGCGTAGGCACATACCCTCGCACCGGAGGCACGCTCTCCGCCCTCAGCCCCGCGAGGGGCCTATAGACCGGGTCGTCCGCCAGCGAAGAGGTCACGGCGCACCGAGCAATGATCCCGGCAGGATCGGGCCGCCGCCCTGGATCGCCGGCCACGCATTCCCGGATGAGCGCCGCCAGTCTCGGTTCGACCCCCTCCACATCGATCTCGCCGTGGACCACCCGGTAGGTGACGGACTCCATCGCGCCCTCGCCGTACGGCGGCCGTCCCGTCGCCACGGCCGCCATCGTCGCGCCCAGCGCGAATACGTCTGCGGCGGTGCTGACATCGTTCCGCGTGATGACCTCGGGCGCTGTGAACCCGGGCGTGCCGGGTGCCGTCCCGGCCTGGGTGAAGGCGGCCTGCCCGGTCCCGCGCGCGATCCCGAAGTCGATGAGCTTGGGCCCGACAGAGGAGAGAATGACGTTATGGGGCTTCAGGTCACGGTGCGTCACCCCATGGAGGTGCACGTGGGCCAAGGCTTCAGCGAGCGCCGCGAACAGCCGGAAGCACGTATCGGACGGGAACGGGCCAGCCTCGGCTATCGCCTGGACCAGGGTGGGCCCGGGCACGTACTCGGTCGCAAGCCAGTACGGGGTAGCCTCCAGCGAGGCGTCGATGAGATTGGCGGTATACGCGCTCCGTACCGCTCGTACCGTCTCGACCTCGCGTCGGAACCGCGACAGAGCCTCGGCGGACTCGGCGAAGTCCTCGCGGATCACCTTGATCGCGAGCTGCCGTCCACCGGGTGACCTCCCCAGGTAGACCTGTCCCATGCCACCGGCTCCGAGCCGGGCGAGAACGGTGTGCGCACCGATGTGCGTGGGGTCCTGGGGGCGTAGTGTCTCCACGGATTGGAACTTTAGCTCCCAAGGTCGGAGGTAGAGAGGTAGGGCTGAGCAACCCTCCTCCCCCCCCCCCGGCCACCACATATGCCAGGCGGTGCGTTCTTCCAACGACGCTCCGAGATCCACATTGCCGTACGCGAGTTCGCATACCAGCTCACGGAAAGCACTCCTTCACGTCCGAGCTCTACGACGCCTGCCGGGATCGCCCCTCGTGCGCCCCGCTCGGCCGAGGCATCAGACACGACCAGGCGCATCGGAGCCACTCGTCCGGTACCAACTGGGCTTTCGCCGCCGGTGGACGAGGACGTCACCGACGCGGAGGGCGATCGTCACGGCGAGGCCGATCCCGCAAACCCACCTGGCCGCACGACCGTCGGAGACCTCCCCGGCCGGGCTCGGTCCCACCCGTCCGTCGGGGTCGTAGGCGACGGTGAGCCGCTCGCCCTTGTCCGCGATGCGCCGGCTCGTGGTCATGTCCCGGGGTCGGCCGCCGGCGCAGCGCAGACGGTGGTCGTAGGACGTCGTGGTCGTCGTGTTCGAAAACCCTTGGGCATCGGTCGTCGTGTGCGTCTCCACGCGCTTGTCGACGTCGAGAACCGCGCACTGGGCCCTCACGCCCCGCGAGTACAGCACCCACTTGTCGACGCCTGTGTACGCGCCGCCGAGGGCGACGGCGAGCGTGACGGCCGACACGAAGAACACCACCCCGCTCTCGGACAGCGAGGGCGAGAACACCCAGATGGCCATCGCGGCGAGGACCATCACCACGCCCAGCCCGCCCACGACCACGCCACCGGCCCCGTAGGCATTGAGCCACCGGGCCCCGGTCACCAGCCCCACCGCCGATACCGGCAGCCCCACGGCCGCAGCCAGTCGCAGAGAGGAGATATGTCTTCCCGCCACTCCCCATCCCCCTTCACGGGCAGCGAATCATGGGCCGCCCGAACTCCATGGCACAACGGGAGCATTGACGCACTCAAGGCTTGGGTATCGCTCGGGCGTTTCGCGAGCATTCGCTCGGGCGGGCTACATATCGGTAAGGAATTCGCGTACCCGTTCGTTGCCGACGCCCGCCGGACAATCCCCGAACCACTGCCCCTCCAGGCCTTCGCCAGGAGTTCACCAAGCCTGGCACACGGCCGACCACGGCCCGGAGGAAGCGGTAGCCGTCGTCCGGCTCGACGGTACTGGCCCGCGATATCGGCGGCGATGCGCCCCAGAGAGTGGCCCACTCGCGAACGAAGCGCCCTCGCTCGGCAGTTACCTGCCGCTGTCGGCCCATCAACTGTGTGCAGTCCCCGAGCACGCGGAACCAACGCGCGGAAATTCTCGACGAATCACCACTCGGCCGAGAAGGTTTCGCCCCGTGGACCGCGCCCCGGAGAGCCCCGGACGACGAACCTCTTCCCGCGCCAGGACGAGATCACCAACAGCGCCGCCGGCATTGGATCGGGAAACGCATCACGCCACCGATATCCCGAACGGCAATTCGATCGAGTGGGACATCGGAAACGAGGGGAGGCAGACAGCCGGACATGGTCGTCCGCATCGGGCGACGAGCGTCGGCGGGCACGGCCGGAGCCGGGGAGCCCGCCGACGTTCCATGGGGCCGCTCAGTCGTCGTCGCGCTCGTCGCCGACCTCGACGATGTCGTGATCGTCGTGCCCCGACTGCCGCTTCGGCTTCTCCGTCTTGGGCTGCTCCTTGGGCGTCCCGGCCGACGCGCTCGGCTTCGGGTCCTCGGACTTCTTCGGCTTGGCCTGCTTCGACGGCGCCGTCGGCTGCACCGGTGAGGGTGCCGCCGGGGTCGCCTCCGCCGGGACCACGTTCGGCGCGTCGCGAGCGGGACCGGGGTCCGGGCCGCCCGGCTCCTGCTGCGCCGACTCGGACGGCTGCGCCTCGGGCTTCTGGGAGTCCTGGCCACCGCCCGACGGGCCGAACACCGACGACCCGACCAGGGCGGCCACCACGAAGGCCGCCGCCCCGGCGACCACACCGATCAGCACCTTCGGGCTGCGCCCGCCTCTGCTGCTCCGGCCGCCCCCGCTCCGCCGCCTGCCGCCCGGCGCCGCGGGCTGAGCCGGCGACGGCACCGGCGCGTACGCCGCAGTCGGCGCGGGCCCGGGGGCAGCCGCCGGAGCGCGCATCGGCTCCGGGGGCAGCCCCGGCGCGGCCGTCGGCGCGGGCATCGGCATCGGCTGCGCGACGTCCCGCCAGGAGTCGCTGCCGAACCAGTCCGCCGCCTCCTCCGCCGAGGGCCGCTCCTCCGGCTCCTTGGCCAGCATGCGCAGCAGATACGCCTCGAAGGCGTACGGCATGTCGACGCCGTGCCGACGCGGCGGCACCGGCTCCGCGTCCACGTGCAGATAGAGCAGTGCGGTCGGGCTGTCCGCCCAGAACGGTGGCTGGCCGACGAGCAGCTGGTAGAGAACGCATCCCAGCGCGTACACATCCGAACCCGGGCCCGCCATCCGGCCCAGGGCCCGCTCGGGCGCGAGGTACGTGCTCGTGCCGACGATCTGGCCCGCCCGGGTCAGGGCGGCCGAGGTCTCGTCCACGAAGCGGGCGATGCCGAAGTCGCCGATCTTCAAGGTGCCGTCGGCGTCCAGCATCAGGTTGCCGGGCTTCACGTCCCGGTGGACCACTCCCTGCCGGTGGGCGGCGGCCAGCCCCGAGGCCGCCTGCGCGGCGATGTCGGCGACGCGCTCCGGGGCGAACGCGCCCCGCGCGGAGAGGTCCGCCAGGCTCGGTCCCTGGACCAGCTCCATGACCAGATAGAAGCGCCCCTCCCAGGCGCCGAAGTCGTACACCGCGACGACCTGAGGGTGATTCAGACGCGCCGCGGTCTGGGCCTCCATCCGGAACCGGGCCGCCGACGACTCGTCGCCGTCGTCGCCCAGCAGCAGCTTCACCGCGACCTGACGCCCCAGCACCTCGTCGTGTGCACGCCAGACTTCGCCCATCCCGCCACGGCCGAGCAGATCCCCCAGCCGGTACCGATCGGCAACCAGCACCCGTACCACCCTTGTTTTCGACGCACCCGAAGCAGGTGACGAGTGCGATGCGTGCAATGAACGCGATGAAAGCGATGAACCGACCCGGCGGCCACGAAGTGCGGCGAACGCGAGGGCGGCCGCCCCAGCGTACCGACCGAACACATTGTCGTTTGAGCATCCTCGGGCCCCCCGCCCTCGCCAATCATTGCTCGGCGTCCATACGCGTGATACACAGAGTCACCATAGGTCCCCCCACTGACAACGGTCCGCGCCGCAGGTCAGGGCAGCACCACCGACGGCGCATACGGGTTCCGGCAAAAAATGCCGCCAAGTCGACATGCTGAGCGGCAACGTCAGCGAAGATAGGTCCTGACCTTTGCCATGCGGCAGGGGTGACGCAACTACCCATAAGGGGCGGTGAGTTACAAATGTTTTTGGCAGCCGGCGACAAGGGTGATATCAACACCATCATTGGCGGAATCGCCCCGAAATGGGGGCCGTTCGGTAGCCTGGGCACGGAAGCTCGAGTGATGGTCGAGGTCATCATGGCCGTGGCCATTCTCCTGTGCCTCGCCATCGCGATCTGGGGCGCGGCGAAGCAGCGGATCGGCGCCACGGCCCTGCGGGACACCTTCAGCGCGGAGCAGGGCAAGGGATTGATCGTCGCCGGCCTCACCGGCGTGTTCATCATCGGCTCGCTGGGCACCCTCTTCACCATCGTCTACGGCATGGCCGTCTGAACCGTTCGGTCACGCCGGACGACTGCGCGCCCCCCAGCCGCCCCCCTCCCGTCACCCGTTCCGCCGCGCATCGACCCGCGCAGACCCTCTCGTCCCCGAGTCCCCCCGCACCGAGGCTGCCACCTGATGCCCCCTCACACCCCCTTGTCCTCCCCCCTGAAACCGTTCACACCGCTACCGTCATATACGGGCGGCAAGCCAGCGACGACGCATGAGACGGATGAGGGGACGGACGCGCGATGAGCCTCGGCGACGACGGCTACGGCAACGGGCAGGACTCGGGCCGCTCGGCCGGGGACCCCGGCGGCTACGACGACCGTCACCTGACCCGCACCCGCCTGCCGGAGGGCGAGGGCGACTCGTACGGCCCCTACGGCCAGCCCCGCCGCGGCGGCCGCCCGGGCGGCGGCAGACCGGGCATGTCCAGCCGGAACCTGATGACGGTCGTCGGTGTCGTGGTGCTCCTCCTCGCCGCGATCGCCTTCGCCAACAGGGGGGGTGACGACTCGTCGTCGGACGGCTCGGACACGAGTACCGACAAGGCGGCGAGCAGCGGGCCCACGGCGGCGTCCGGAACGAAGCCCGTGACCGGGAAGACCGGTGGTATCGCTTCCGGGTTCGCGCATTCGGAGCAGGGGGCGCAGTCGGCGGCGGCGAATTTCGCTGTCGCGCTGGGTGGTGACGGGATGTTCAAGGCGGACAGCCGTCACGCGATCGTCGCGTCCGTCTACACCGCTGAAGCGGCAGCCAAGCTCACGGGACCGCAGGACCAGGCCTACTCAGGCGACTTCCTCAAGAAGCTCGGCCTCGACGCGTCCGGTAACCCGCCGAAGGACAAGACGTTCGTCTCTCGCACAATCCCCGTGGGCACCAAGGTAGAGGCCTACGGACCCGACAGCGCAAAGGTCTCTGTCTGGTACACCGGGCTCATTGGGATGGCAGGAACCGGCTCCACTGATCCGGTTCGTACAGCTTGGAAGACCTGGACGTTCGATCTGAAGTGGGTCGACAACGATTGGAAGGCCGAAGCCGACTCCCAGAAGGACGGCCCTGCACCAGTCTCAGGGGACGTGCCCGTCTCCGGTTCCGACGAGATCACTAAGGCTGTCCAGGAGTTCGGAGGCTTCACTTATGCCAGGTAGCCGTCGGCGCTGCGCAGCCTCGATCACCACTGCAGTGGTCGGGTTGCAGGCCCTTGCTCTGACGTTCGCAACGCGTGCAGCTTCTGCCCCCACACCGACGCCGTCACCGGCGCCGACACCGACGCCGACGCCGACGCCGACGCCGTCACTATCGTCGACGCCTACCCCGACTGCTACGCCATCACCCGGTCAGAGCAACAACCCATGCGACCTCCTGATTGGCCCGGCGAAGCAATACTGCAAGTCGCCAGGTGACAAGGGCGCCTCCGCACCGTCCCCCAACGACCCCCAAACCGCCCTCGACCCCCTCGCGTCCCTCTCCAAGGGCTGTGCCGACGCCGCCTCCTGGATCGTCGGCAAGCTCTCCGAAGCCGTCGAAGCCACCGGCACCGTCGACTTCACCAACTCCACCTTCCTCCACCAGTACGCCGTCGTCTTCGCCGCCTCGACCGTCCTCACCCTCGTCCTGTGGCTGCTGGCCGTCGCCAAGCGGGCCGTGCGGGGGGTGCCGTTCACGGAGGCGTTCACCGAGGCCGTGGGGTTCCTGTGGCTGACCGTGCTGGCGTCCGCGTTCACGCCGTTGATCCTCTATACGGTCGTCTCGGCCACCGACGCCGTCACCGAAGCCATCGCCTCCGGTACGAATTCGAACAACGATGCCTTCTTCGGCGGTTTCGCGGACGCGCTCAAGAAGGGTGACGGCATCGGCGGCGGGCCGATCATGCTGATCGTGGTGTCGCTCGTCTCCGTGCTCGCCGCAGGCGTGCTGTGGCTGGAGCTGGTGATCCGGGCCGCGCTGCTCTACGTGGGCGCCCTGCTCGGCACGGCCGTCTACGCGGGGCTGGTCGACAAGAACATGTGGGGGCACGTCCGGCGCTGGGCGGGGATCATGATCGCGGTGATCCTGATCAAACCGATCATCGTGGTCGTCCTCGGCCTCGCCGGAGCGCTGTCGTCCGGCAAGGGGCCGAACGCGTTCTCGGCGGTCGTGTCGGGCCTCGCCATCATCATTCTTGCCATTTTCGCCAGTGCGATGATCTACCGGTTCGTTCCCGGCTTCGGCGACGAGATCGTCAGCACCCGCAATGCCAGCAAGGACGCGGCGTCCCGCCAGGCCGCCGCCGTGATCTCCTCGCCCGCCGCGCTCGTCAAGCAGGGCATCAACACGCACAGCGCCCGCGGTTCCGACGGTGGTGGCGGGCAGCAGTCCAGGCCCGCCAGCGCCGTGTCGGGCGGGGTCGCCGCCCACAGTTCCCGGCCCGCCGACCGCAACGGCGGCGGCAAGGGCGGCGGCGGAGGCTTCTCCGGTCACTCCGGCCCGGGCGGCTCCCCCGGCTCCTCGGCGTCCCGCGCACAGAACCGCAGCAATACCCGAGGAGGTGAGCGGAGTTGACGATCCATGCCCAGTCCCAGCCGATCGCGGCCCGCCGTACGTATCTGATCGGCCGTGCTCGTCCCAACGCGGTCGTCGGCAAGAACCGGGAGACCGGCGAGATCGCGCTGATCATCGCGGGCGCGTTCCTCGGCATGATGTGCGGCCTCCTGGTGCCGAACCTGCCGCTGCGGATCCTCACCCTCGCCGGGTTCCCCGTGCTCGCGCTGGCCGCCGTGTACGTGCCGTACAAGCACCGCACGTTCTACAAGTGGTTTGAAATCAATCGCTCGTACAAGAGGACGCTCCGTCGCGGCACCACCTACCGCTCGTCCGTCGTCGAGGCCGGTACCCGCCTGGACGGGCGGGAGGTCGAGGTCGGGCCGCCGCCGGGCATCGGGCGGATCAACTGGCTGGCCGCGCCCTTCGGGCCCGATGAGATCGCCGTCCTGCTGCACGCCGACCGCCGTACCGTCACCGCCGCGATCGAGATCGAGGGGCCGGGCGTCGGTCTGCGCGACTCGGAGGACCAGGAGGCCCTGGTCGACCGGTTCGGGACGCTGCTCAAGCACGTGGCCAACGGCGACGGCTACGTCACCCGCATCCAGATGCTGGCCCGTACGCTCCCCGCCGACCCCGACGCGCACGCCAAGGACGTCGAGCGGCGCGGTGACGAGAAGTCGCCCGCCTGGCTCAAGGAGTCCTACGAGCAGCTCCAGTCGATGGTGTCGACCTCGTCCGAGCAGCACCGGGCGTATCTCGTCGCCTGTATGCACTACACCCGCGAGCTGGCGGCCGAAGCGCAGGCCATCGCCCGCGCTTCGCGCCACGAGGCCGGCAAGCGGAGGCTGGACCGGGATGCCGGGCTGGCCGTCGTCATGGCACGTGAGCTGACCGACATCTGCGCGCGGCTCGCCGAGGCCGACATCCGGGTCCGGCAGCCGCTCGGGCAGGGCCGGCTGGCCTCGCTCGTGCACTCCATGTACGACCCGGACCACCCCATCGACCACCTCCAGGCGATGACGAAGCGGAACGCCTGGCCGGCCGAGCTGGACGCGATGGAGCCGACCTACCTCCAGGCCAAGACCCGCGAGTCGAGCACCCGCGAGCCCTGGTGCCACTCCACCGCGTGGGTGAAGGAATGGCCGATGACGCCCGTCGGCGTCAACTTCCTCGCCCCGCTGCTCGTCCACACCCCGGACGTGATCCGCACGGTCGCCGTCTGCATGGACCTCGAGCCCACCGACGTGGCCATCGAGCGGATGCTGACCGAGAAGACCAACGACGACGCGGACGCCTCCCGCGCCGCCAAGATGAACCGGGTCGTCGACCCGCGCGACGTCGCCCACCACTCCCGGGTCGACCAGCGCGGCGAGGACCTGGCCAGCGGCGCGGCGGGCGTGAACCTCGTCGGGTACATCACCGTGTCCTCGCGCTCCCCCGAGGCGCTGGCGCGCGACAAGCGGACGATAAGAGCCTCGGCCGGCAAGAGCTACCTGAAACTGGAGTGGTGCGACCGCGAGCACCACCGGGCCTTCGTCAACACACTGCCGTTCGCGACCGGCATTCGACGATAGGGGCAGTGCCGTGCTCGACCCGCTCGCCGCAGTGACCGATGCCTTCACCAGCTTCGTCTTCGGGAAGGTGGAGACCACCCGGCTGCCCGTACGGACCTCCACCGGCCAGGCGCAGGCCGTCTACCTCCCCACCGCCGCGCCCGGCCTCGGCGACTCGGGCGTGATCATCGGGCGCGAGGTGTACTCCGGCAAGGGCTACATCTACGACCCCTTCCAGCTCTACGGGCAGCAGCTGCCGGCCCCGCACTGGCTCGTCCTCGGCGAGTCCGGCAACGGCAAGTCGGCGCTGGAGAAGACCTACGTCCTGCGCCAGCTGCGCTTCCGCGACCGCCAGGTCGTCGTCCTGGACGCCCAGGGCGAGGACGGGGTCGGCGAGTGGAACCTCATCGCGCAGCAGCTGGGGATAACCCCCATCCGGCTCGACCCGACCGCCGCCATGAACGGCGGCATCCGGCTCAATCCGCTCGACCCGTCGATCACGACGACCGGGCAGCTCGCCCTGCTGCGCACGATCATCGAGGTCGCGATGGGGCGCGGCCTGGACGAGCGGGCGGGCTTCGCGCTCAAGGTCGCGCACGCGTACGTCAACGAGACCATCCTCGACCGGCAGCCGGTACTGACCGACATCGTCGAGCAGCTGCGCCACCCGGAGGCCGAGTCCGCGGAGTCGATGAACGTCGACATAGACGATGTACGGGCCTGGGGCCTGGACGTCGCGCTGGTGCTGGACCGGCTGGTCGACGGTGACCTGCGGGGCATGTTCGACGGGCCGACGACGGCCGGGATCGACCTCGACGCCCCGCTGATCGTCTTCGACCTCTCCCACATCGACCGCAACTCCATCGCCATGCCCATCCTGATGGCCATCGTCGGGGTCTGGCTCGAACACACCTGGATCCGCCCGGACCGCAAGAAGCGGATCTTCCTGGTGGAAGAGGCCTGGCACATCATCAATTCGCCTTTCGTGGCCCAGCTCTTCCAGCGGCTGCTGAAGTTCGGGCGCCGGCTCGGTCTGTCGTTCGTGGCGGTGGTCCACCACCTGTCCGACGTGGTCGACGGCGCGGCGGCCCGGGAGGCCGCCGCGATCCTCAAGATGGCCTCCACCCGGACGATCTACGCGCAGAAGTCCGACGAGGCGCGGGCCACGGGGCTGGTCCTGGGCCTGCCCCGGTGGGCGGTCGAGATCATCCCGACCCTCACCCCGGGCATCGCCGTCTGGGACGTCAACGGCAACGTGCAGGTCGTCAAGCACCTCATCACGGAGGCCGAGCGGCCGCTGGTCTACACCGACCGCGCCATGACCGAGGACGGGGACGTGGCCCGCGAGCTGGCAGCGGAGGCGGCGGCCGCGAAGCGGGCCGCCGCGGCGATGGAGGCCCACCTCGCCGACGAGGCCTACGGTTCCTCCGAGTCGACGGTGGCCTGACGTGACGGGCGGTGCGAGACCCATGCGGGGCGAACGACCGGACGGCAGGCTTCCGGAACGCGGCATTCCGGATGGCCTGCTGGTCGGCGTCCTCGCCTTTCTGCTGGGGTTCGCCGGGCTGGTGTGGTCGGCGACCGGTCTCGCGGCCCTCTTCACCCACGGCGCCTGGCCGGAAGGCGTGACGTTCCTGCGGACGCCCCTGGCCCTGCGGCACCTGCTGAGCCGGCCGCAGGACCTGCCCGCCGCCTGGCCCGAGACCCCGCCGGACGCCCTCTCGGGCTACGGGCTCTTCTGGGGCATCCTGGTCAGCCAGCTCCTGGTCCTCATCGTCCTCACCGTCTTCGTCCTCGGCACGCTCGCCCGCTGGCGCGCGGTGCGGGCGCAGCGCAGGGAGCAGAGCCGTACGGGCACGGACACGGACACACCCGTCCCCCCGGCGACCGCCCCTGCCCCTGCCGCTTCCACCGGCCCGATCCCGGCCCAGGCGACCCCGGCACCGGCACCGGCACCGGCACCGGCACCGACCGTGGAACACATCACGGCACAGCCCGCCACCGCCCCCGTCCCGGCCGTCCCCGCCCCACGCTCCCCCACCCGCCAGCGCGTCCACTACGGCGCCGACCGACGGGACACCGCGGCCCGCGTCCTCCTGGAGGCCGCCGGGCCCGCGCTCGTCACCACCAGCGACCCCGGCCTGTGGGCCGACACCAAGGACTCCCGCGCCAAGCTCGGGCCCGTCCACGTCTTCGACCCGGGCCATCTCCTCGACACCCCCGCCCGCCTGCGCTGGAACCCCACCGCGGGCTGCGAGACCCGCGACACCGCCGCCTCCCGCGCCACCGCGCTCCTCGCGCCCGTACGGCCCGTGAGCGCGCTCGACTCGGCCACCGCCGACACCGCGGAAACGCTGCTGCGCTGCTGGCTGCATGCCGCCGCCGTGGACGGGCGACCGTTCCGCCAGGTGCACCGCTGGGCCCAGGGCGCCTCGGCGCACGAGCCCGTGCGGATCCTGCGCACGAACACCAAGGCGGTCGGCGGCACGGCGGGCGAGCTGGAGTCGGCGCTGACCGGCCATCCCGAACGGCGCGACATGGCCCAGGAACTGACGGCCCGTGCCCTGGAGGCGCTGTCCTCCATCCACATGCGTGACGCCTGTAACCCCAATCGAGCCGATTCGCTCGCGTTGGAATCATTCGTCGCCGAGGGGGGAACGCTGTACGTGGTGGGTGAGGCGATCGAGGATCCCCGCACCCGCCCGGGTGCGATGCCGCTCCTGACCGCACTCCTCGCGAACGTGGTCGAGCGCGGCCGGGGCATGGCCGAACGGTCATCTTCCGGTCGGCTCGACCCACCACTGACCCTGGTGCTGGACGACGTGGCCGCCGTCGCGCCCCTCCCCGCCCTGCCGGATCTGCTCGCGGACGGCGAGCGGTGCGGCCTGCCCACCCTCGCGCTGATGCGCTCCGAGGAGCAGGCCCGCGCCCGCTGGCCCCACCGCACACTCGTGGGCTAGACCGACCCTGGGCCAGACCGACCGCACCCGTTGCGCTACTTGCCGAACCCCGCCTCGATGATCTGGCCGACGATGGGCGGGGTCTCGCCCTTCGCGTCCGTGGAGTTGACCGAGTAGACGAGCGTGCGGGACCGGTCGAGGGTGGCGCCGAACCCGTTCAGATAGCCGTACCGCCCGCCGGTCTTGCCGTAGACGACGGTCTTGCCGACCTCGACGCGGGTCAGACCGCTCGTGTACGTGGCCTTCCTGTCCTTGGCCGGGTCCCCGCTCGGGTTGTATGCGAGGACGTCGGGGACGGTGAACATCAGCTTCAGCTCGGGCTTCGGCACCACGCGGCCCTGGAACAGGGCCGACGAGAACCGCTCCAGGTCGGCCGTGGTGGTCACCAGATCACCGGAGGCCCAGGTGATGGACTGGTTCCATTCGGTCACGTCGACCAGCCGGGACGTGCCGTCCTCCGCCTTCACCGCCTGGTATCCCCGCGTGTGCCGCCCCTGGATCCGGGGGTCGTTGGCGGCGCTGTACGTGTCCTTGAGGCCCGCCGGGACGATCACCCGGTCCCGGACCTCACGCTCGTAGGACCGGCCGGTCACCTTCTCGACGATCAGGCCCAACACGTTGTAGCCGATGTTGGAGTAGTGCTGCTTCGTACCCGGCGCGAACTCCATGGGCCGGCCGACGGCTCTGCTGACCAGCTCCTTGTGGTCCCACGAGGTGAAGCGGTGGGCGTACTGCCAGTCGAAGTCGGCCGGGAAGTCGGCGCTCGGCAGGCCGCTGGTGTAGTTCAGCAACTGGCTGACCCGGATCTCCGGGTAGCCGGCGGGCAGCAGGCCGGGCAGATAGTGCTGAACGGTCCCGTCCAGCCTCACCTTGCCCTCGTGCACCAGCTGAAGCACGACCGCGGCCGTGAACGTCTTGGTGATGCTTCCGGCCCGGAAGCGCTCGTCGCCCTTCGGCGCCCGGTGCGTACGGATGTCGGCCTCCCCCGACGTCCCCAGCCACCGCCCGTCCTTGCCGCCCAGCCGGACCTGCGCGGCAGTGGCGTCCGCCGACGGCAGCCCGGCTATCGCCCGACGCATCGCCTCGGCATTCGGCGGCACCCGCTCGGCGACCACCGCGGCCGACCGAGCCGGGGAGGACGAGGAGGCGACGGCGGGCGAGATCGTGGCGGCGACGCTCATGGCGGCGACCGCGGTCGCGAGGACGGCAATTCCCTTACGGCGCATGATGGAACTTCCCCAGGTGATCGACAGGCGACGGGTGCCGCATCGGATGCGTCCCATCCTGGAGATCGGCGCGCCCCCGCGAATCGCCGACGCGAGCGGTCTTGTGCCCCCGCTCCCTCCCCCGCGCGAGGGAGGGAACGCCGCCCCGCCGCCCCCGACCGTCAGCCCCCGCGGGCGATCAGCCCCGTCTCGTACGCGCAGATGACCGCCTGGATCCGGTCCCGCAGCCCCAGCTTCGACAGCACATTGCTCACATGCGTCTTCACCGTGTGCTCGCTCACCACCAACGCGGCCGCGATCTCCGCGTTCGACAACCCCCGCCCCAGCAGGACGAGCGTCTCCCGCTCCCGCGCCGTGAGCGCCCCCAGTTCCTCCGACGGATCGGCGGCCGGCACCGCCACGGCCCGCCGCGTGAAGTCGGCGACCAGCCGACGGGCGACCGACGGCGCCAGCAGCGAGTCACCGGCGACCACCACCCGCACCGCGTGCACCAGATCGTCGCGGCGTACGTCCTTGAGCAGGAACCCGCTCGCGCCCGCGTGCAACGCCTCGTACACGTAGTCGTCCTGGTCGAAGGTGGTGAGCATGACGACCTTGCAGTCGGTCTCCGCACAGACCGTCCGCGCCGCCTCGATGCCGTCCACGCGCGGCATCCGGATGTCGAGCAGCACCACATCGGGGGCGTGCCGCCGCACGGCCTCGACCGCCTCCGCCCCGTCCCCGGCCTCGGCGACCACCTCGATGTCCGGCTGAGCCTGCAGGATCATCGCGAAGCCGCTGCGCACCAGTTCCTGGTCGTCGGCCACCACCACACGGATCGTCACTTCCCCACCTCCGCACCGGAGGAGATCATGAGCGGCAGCCGTACGGCAACGCGGAACCCCCGCCCGTGCGCCCCGGGCCCGGAAGCCGCCGTTCCGCCGTGTGCGGCGGCCCGCTCCCGGATGCCGATCAGTCCGCGCCCGCTGCCCCCGTAGGGACGCGGCACCGCCACACCCGCACCGTCGTTCTCCACCGTCACGGCGAGGGCGCCGGGCTCCCACACCAGCCGCACGGCCACGGACCGGGCGTCGGCGTGCTTGAGGACATTGGTCAGCGCCTCCTGCACCACCCGATACACCGTCACCTGCACGTCCGACGCGGGCTCCTGAGGCTCACCCGAAACCATCAGGCTCACCTCCAGCCCCGTCCGCCGCACCTCGTCCACGAGCGCGCCGAGCCCCGCCAGCGTCGGCTGCGGGCTGCGCCCGGCCTCCGGGTCGTCCTTCAGCACCCCGAGCATCCTGCGCAGCTGTGTCATGGCGTCCCGCCCGGCTTCCGAGATCGCGTCGAAGGCCGCCTCCGCGCGGTCGGGGTCGGACCGTACGACGAGGGGACCGGCCTCCGCCTGAACGATCATCAAACTCACGGCGTGGGACAGGATGTCGTGCATCTCCCGCGCGATCCTGGCGCGTTCCCGCTCGGCAGCCCGCTCGGCCTCCACCACCCGCGCCCGTTCCAGTTCGGCGGCCCGCGCCTCCACCGCCTCGGTGTAGGCCTGCCGGGTACGCGCCAGCACTCCGAGCAGGTACACCATGCTGAACAGGAAGAAGGCGAAGAGATGCTCGCGGGCCGTGTTGTCCCGCAGGGCCACACCGAGGGCGACCAACGGCAGGCCCAGGACGATCGTGACCCGGCGCTGCCACAGCCCCGCCTGCGCGGCGACGGTGAAGATCGCGACGATCGGGCTGTAGGGCAGCGGCTGGCCGGGCCCGTCCACGATCAGGTACCCGAAGCCCGCGGCGGTGATGACGAGCAGCGACGTGAGCGGCGCCCGGGTGCGCCACAGCAGCGGCAGTACCTGGAGCGACGTCAGCCCGTACATGGGCCAGGTGGCGGGCGGCAGGTCCGCCGGGCGCGGCACGATGAAGGGGATCGTCACCGCCGCCTGGACGACGGCGGTGATCACGGCGTCGACGAGCCACGGGCTCGCCCCGCTCAGCCGGCGCCCCGGAGCGCGTCTCAGCACGCCGGACGGGCCATCGCCAGCTCGTACTCCTTCGCCGAGGGGTCGCCGGGCATGGGCACGACCACCCCGGTCGGCTCGAAGCCCAGCTTGCGGTAGAGCGCCTGGGCGCGGGCGTTCCCCTCGTGCACGTACAGCCGCACACGCTCCGTCCGGGGCTCGGACAGCGCCCACGACCAGTCGAGCGCGGCACCGAAGAGCGCCTGCGTGAGACCGGTGCCCCGGTGTTCGGGCCGTACGAAGACACCGACGATGTGGGTCTGCGGCACGGTGGCTCCCCCGCCGAAGACGCCGTCCTCACCGGGGATCTCGACCAGGACCGTCACCGTCCCCGCCCACTCGCCGTCCGGGCCCTCGGCGACGAAGCCGCACACGGAAGTCCCTTCGGCCGCGGTGTCCGCACGGTCCTTCCAGTACGCGTCGGGCTGGGCGACAGCGTTGTCGTAGGTGTCGAGGAAGGCGATCGGGGCGACGGGGTCGGCGAGTGCGGCCAGCCGCAGTTCCTTGACCTTCGCCCATTCACCGGCCCGTACGGTTCTGATGAGGTGCTCCATCCGCCGATGTTCGCCCGTACGAACGACACGGTCAACGAACTTTCGCCCGAATCGGTGTACGCGTTGACGCGCCGGAAGGCCGGTTCTAGCGTCCGTGCGAACGGAATGCGGGGTTGCATGCCATGAACGACCGTCCAGGGAATCCACTGCCGTTCCCGGCACGACCGACCGTCGTCGTCGCCATGGGGGCGGACGAGGCCGCGGCGTCTCTGCCCGCCGACCTTCGCACCGAGCTCGACACGATCGCGAGACTGACGCCCGGGGTACTGACCGGAGACCTCACCGCACCGGAAGAACGTAGGGCTCTTGCCGCCGCCGATGTGCTGATCACCGGTTGGGGGACCCCGGCACTCACCGAGGGCGTTCTGGCGTCCGCCCCTCGACTGCGCGCGGTGGTCCATGCCGCAGGGTCCGTCAGGGAACTGGTCACCTCCACCGTCTGGCATCGCGGCATCGTCGTTTCCTCGGCCGCCGAGGCGAACGCCGGCCCAGTGGCGGACTACACGTACGCCGCCATCGTCCTCGCGGCGAAGAAGGCGATCCCCGCAGCCGCCGCCTACGCCACGAACCCCAAGCCGGCCTTCCTCGACCGTGAGGGCGCTGACGGCCGCACGGTCGGGGTGATCGGTGCCTCACGCATCGGCCGCCGGGTCCTCGCCAGGCTGCGCGCCTCGGACGCGAAATTCCGCATTCTTCTGTACGACCCCTGTGTGACCGCTCGAGAAGCGGCCGGACTGGGGGTCGAGCTTTCGGGGCTGGACGAACTGTGCCGGGCCAGTTCCATCGTCACGGTCCACGCCCCGCTCCTGCCGGAAACGCACCGCCTGCTGGATGCGGAGCGCCTCGCCCTCATCCCGGACGGCGGCACGGTCGTCAATACGGCACGTGGGGCCCTCGTCGATACGGACGCCCTCACCCGGGAATGTCTCGCGGGCCGTCTGGACGCCATTCTCGATGTCACCCAACCGGAGCCACTGCCTGTCGGACACCCGCTGCGCAAGCTGCCGAATGTCCTGCTCACCCCGCATATCGCGGGGGCTCAGGGCAGCGAGGTCCGCCGCCTCGGCGCATACGCCGTCGAGGAAATCGGACGGTTGGTCCGCGGGGAACCGCTGCGCGGTCGGGTCAGGGAAGAAGAGCTGAGCCGGCTGGCCTGATGTGGACGCGATCGAACCGGTAATTCAACCGATTCAATGATCCGGCGCCGAAAACGGCCCGGAAACGCAGAATAGCCCCCGCAGGAACCAGAAGGTTCCCACAGGGGCTACTCTTAAAAATTGTTCGGCGGCGTCCTACTCTCCCACACGGTCCCCCATGCAGTACCATCGGCGCTGAAAGGCTTAGCTTCCGGGTTCGGAATGTAACCGGGCG
>NZ_JACHJG010000009.1 GCF_014203545.1 Streptomyces netropsis | reverse complement strand
CTCCGGTGTCGCCCACTTCGCCTACGACGACGAGGAGACCTGCCTCGAAGAGGTCCGCTACCTCCTCTCGCTCCTCCCGCAGAACAACCGCGAGATGCCACCCCGCGCGGCCACCGACGATCCGGCCGACCGCGCCTGCGAGACGCTGCGCGACATGGTCCCCGCGGACGGGACCCGGCCCTACGACATGCACGAGGTCATCACCGAGATCGTCGACGACGGAGAGCACATGGAGGTGCACGAACGCTGGGCCACCAGTGTCATCTGCACCCTCGCCCGGATCGGCGGCGAGGTGGTGGGCATCGTCGCCAACCAGCCCCAGTCGCTGGCCGGCGTCCTCGACATCCACTCCTCGGAGAAGGCGGCGCGCTTCGTCCAGCTCTGCGACGCCTTCAACATCCCCATCGTGACCCTGGTCGACGTGCCGGGCTTCCTGCCCGGCGTGGACCAGGAGCACGGCGGCATCATCCGGCACGGCGCGAAGCTGCTGTACGCGTACTGCAACGCCACCGTCCCCCGCATCTCCCTGATCCTGCGCAAGGCCTACGGCGGCGCCTACATCGTCATGGACTCCCGCTCCATCGGCGCGGACCTCTCCTTCGCCTGGCCCGCCAACGAGATCGCGGTCATGGGCGCCGAGGGCGCCGCGAACGTCGTCTTCCGACGGCAGATCGCGGCGGCCGACGACCCCGACGCGATGCGCGCCCAGATGGTCAAGGAGTACAAGGCGGAGCTGATGCACCCGTACTACGCGGCCGAACGGGGCCTCGTCGACGACGTCATCGACCCCGCCGACACCCGCTCCCTGCTGATCGGCTCGCTGGCGATGCTGCGCGCGAAGCACGCCTCGCTGCCCGACCGCAAACACGGCAACCCCCCGATGTGAGCCCCCCCATGTGAGCCACCCCCCGATGCCGGACCCGGCTGCCGGCCCCCGCTGTGAGTGCTGTGAGTACGGCCCCCCGACGCGAGAAGCGAGAAGGAGCACCCCTGTGACACAGGAGAAGGCACCGACCGCACTGCGAGGCCCCTTGGGGCCCTCTCTGCTGAAGGTCATCGGCGGAAACCCCACCCAGGAGGAGCTCGCGGCGGTCACCGCCGTCCTCGTCGCGCTGTCCGCGCGCCAGGAGCGTCAGCCGGTCGCGGCGGGCGCACCCGCCGCCGCCCGGTGGCAGCGCGCCGGGGCCCGCGGCCGCCCGCCCGGGGCCCGGGCCGCCCGGAGCTGAGTCCGGCAGCTTCCTGCCACCTTCGTCCCGGGTGGCGGGAGGTTCCCGCCACCCACGAACAGAACAGCACAAGCCCGGCCGCCCGCAGACGCGGCCGCGGCCGACGTCAGGAGGCAGCGTGCTTCAGGTAGTGTTCCGAATCCTGGGGCCGTTGGACATCAGCGTGGACGGCCGCCCCGTCTCCCTTCAGGGCGCCCGCCAGCGCACGATCATGTCGCTGCTGTTGCTCACCCCGAACCACGTGGTGTCCGTCGACACGCTCGCCGACGCCGTCTGGGACGGCCGTCCCCCGGCCACCGCCCGCAACCAGATCGCCATCTGCGTCTCCGCGCTGCGCAAGACCTTCAAGGCGGCCGGCGCCGAGGACCTGCTCGTCACCAGCCACCCGGGATACCTGCTGGCCTCCGGTGAACACCGCATCGACGCCGTCGAGTTCGAGGAACAGGTCGCCAAGGGCCGCGAGGCCGCCCGCAGCGGCCGGCTGGAGGAAGCCAGCGCCCGCTTCGAGGAAGCCCTGGCCATGTGGCGCGGCCCGGCCCTGGAAGGCATCTCGGCCGAGCGCGTCGAGATGGACGCCGCCCGGCTCACGGAGACGCGCCTCGACGTGTACGAGGAGTTCGTGGGACTGCGGCTGGAGCTGGGCCGCCACCAGGACCTGATCGGCGAACTCAGCGCGTTCATCCGGGAGAACCCGCTGCGCGAGCAGTCCATCGCCCACCTCATGCTGGCCCACTACCGCTCGGGCCGGCGCGCCGAGGCCCTGGAGACCTACCGCGAGGGACACCGCATCCTCGCCGACGAACTCGGCATCGCCCCCGGCCCGGTGCTGCGGGAGCTCCACAAGGCCGTGCTCAACGACCTCCCCGAGCTCAACCCGCACCAGGGCGGCGAAGCCCCCGCCACATCGACGGCCGTACCGGAACAGTTCCCGCCGGACGTCGCCTCCTTCACCGGCCGCGAGAAGGAACTCGCCGTCCTCGACCGGCTGCTGGAGCACGGGGACGGCGACGTGCTGCCCGTGGGCTCCATCACCGGCATCGGAGGGGTCGGCAAGACCGCCCTCGCCGTCCACTGGGCCCGCCAGGTCGCGGGCCGCTTCCCGGACGGCCTGTTCTTCGCCGACATGCGCGGATACGACGAGGAGGCACCCCGCCGCCCCGGCGCCGTCCTCGACCATTTGCTGCGGGCCCTCGGCATCAAGGGCCCCCAGATCCCCGCCGACCTGCACGAGCGCACGGCCCTCTTCCGCGGCGTCCTGCAGGGCCGCCGGGCCCTCATCGTGCTGGACAACGCCCGGTCCTTCCAGCAGATCCGGCCGCTGCTGCCCGGCGACGGCCGCTGCTGCGTCCTCGTCACCAGCCGCGATCCCATGGGCGGAGCCCTCGCCGGAGACTACGTCTACGTACCGCTGGTGCTCGGCGCGCTCCCGCAGGACGAGGCCACCGCGCTGCTGTCCAGGGTCGCCGGCGACGACCGGATCGCCGCCGACCCCGTCGGCGCCGCCCGGCTCGGCGAACTGTGCGACCGGCTGCCGCTCGCCCTGCGCATCGCCGCCGCCCGGCTCGCCGCCAAACCCCACTGGTCGGTACGGACCCTGGTGGCCCGGCTCGAGGACCAGCACCGCAGGCTCGACGAACTGAGCCTCGACGAACGCGGAGTACGGGCCGGACTGCGGCTCAGCTACCGCGACCTGTCACCCGCCGCCGCCCGGATGTTCCGGCTGCTCGCCATGGTCGACGCACCGGACTTCGCCGCCTGGGCCGGCGCCGCCCTCCTCGACATCGACCCGCTCGACGCCGAGGACCTGATCGAGCAACTCGTCGACGCCCAGCTGCTGGAGCCGCTCAGCGCCACCCTCGGCCCGGTCCGCTACCGCTTCCAGAACCTCCTGCGGCTCTTCGCCCACGAATGCGCCCTGGCCGAGGAGGACGCACAGGACCGCCGCGAGGCCACCCGCCGGGCCTACGGCGCCTGGCTGGCACTGGCCGTCGAGGCCCACCACCGGCTCTACGGCGGCGACTACACCCTCGTCCACAGCCAGGCGCCGCCGCACCGGCTCCCGGCCCACCTGGTGGGCCATCTGCTGGAGAACCCCATGGAATGGTTCGAGAGCGAACGCGTCCCGATCACCAGGATCGTCGACCAGGCCGCCCAGGACGGCGAAGCCGCGTACGCCTGGGACCTCACGATGACCAGCGTCACCCTCTTCCAGAACCGCAACTACCTGGAGGACTGGCGGCACTGCGGTGAGCGGGCCCTCGCCGCCGTCCGCCGCGCCGGCGACAGGCTGGGGGAGGCGGCGATGCTGCACTCGCTCGGCACCCTGGAGATCATCCAGTGGAAGTACGACGAGGCCTTCACCCGTCTCGGCCTGGCGCTGCGCCTGTTCGAGGAGCAGCACCAGGTCGAGGGGTGCGCCCTGGTGCTCCGGAACCTGGCGCTGTGCGAACGGCACCGAGGTGATCTGGAGCGGGCCAGGGAGCTCGGCCACCAGTCGCTGGCGGGATTCCGCAGCGCCGGTGACCCCTACGCGGAGGCCCACATGCTGGGCCTGATGGCGCAGATCGAGCTGGAGCGGGGCGACGCCCGCACGTGTATCGAGCTCTCGCACGAGGCGATCGCCAGGACCCGCGAACTGGGAAGCGTCAGAGGAGAGGCACAAGGCATGGTCCGGCTCGCCGGGGCCCTCGTCCACCAAGGGGACGGGGCGGGCGCCGAGGAGGTGTGTCGGCGCGCCCTCGAACTCGTGCGGACCAGTGGTGACCGCCGCGGTGAGGCCCACGCGCTGCGCGCGCTGGGCGAGGCACTGTGGTGCCGGGAGCAGTGGGAGGACGCCGAGGCGGTCCTGCGCGACGCCCGGGCGACCGCCGGCAAGATCCAGGACCGGTTCCTCGAAGGCAGGGCGGGTCTCGCCCTCGGATGCCTGCTCGCCCTCCGGTCCGACCGGGCCGGGGCGTCCGGCCTGATCGCCGACGCGGCCCGGCAGTTCACCGAGGTGGGAGCGGTGCCCTGGCAGGAGCGGACCAGCCGCCTGCTGACGGTGCTCGACAGTGGCGAGGAGCTGCTCCCGCGGAAGCTGTTCGCGCTCTTCCAGCACTGACGCCCGGCCGCGCCCCGTGCCCGGCCGCCGTCACACCCACGGGTCGTCCATCGTGACCGCACCCGACGCCGCGACCGTCCGGGCGCCGGCCGTGGGCGCCGCGTCCGCCTTGACCCACGGGTCGTCGCCCTGGGCGGCCACGGCGTCGATCTTGACCCACGGGTCGTCGCCCTGGGCCTGCGCCGCCGCCCCGAAGACACCGAGCGCCGCGAGGGCCATCGTCCCGCCGACCGCCAGCCGGCTGAGCGGAGCGAGGGCGACGGCGGTGTAGGCGGTGCGCTTGGCACGGTTCATGGTGTCCTCCCGGACTTCTCGGGGCCGGGTCGGCGGACATCGTGCCCGGCGCCGGTGCGGCCCGCTTCCTGCGGTATGCCGAGAACATTAGGGACGCCTGCTTTTCGCGCCCTTTCGAATCTGTTTCGCGGCCACGAAATCGACCCGACATCGACCCGATGGAGCCCGGGAAACCGGCCCGCCGGACCGATGCCGGACGACGTCCTGCTACGGTGCCGACCCGGCGCTTTCCGGGCCGCGCGCAACCTGTCCCGTCAAGCGGTCCACGTAGGCGACCAGCAAATCCGACCAAGGGATTCCGGACTGCCGCAGCATCAGTTCCTGATCGGCCGCCGACATGTCCGCGACCCGGTCCAATAAGTCCAGTGGGTCTTCCACCTGGCTGGTTTCCTGCGGATGATTTTTGATGTCTTCCTCCTGCCTTCGGTCCGGGTGTCGTCCAGTTCCGCACAAACAGGCCGAAGAGCGCGGCCATAGGAAAACTTGAACTGCCTTCCACCGCGCCCGTGACCGCGCCGTGGGGCGCTTCCCCGCAGCACGCCGCCCACGCTAGGCGAAGCTCTTTTCAAGGCTCTTTCGTATCGCTTTCCCGGCCGCGAAACCGAGCCGATGCCGGGGGAGAACGCCGGCTCCGTAGCCTTCGCGGCAGACGGCCCGGGGACCGGAGCGGGCCCGCCAACGGGGGAGGACCTCATGGACTTCAAGATCCTCGGCCCGGTGTCGGCCGAGCGGGACGGCCAGCCGGTCGCACTCGACGGCGGCAAGCAGCGCACCGCGCTCGCGACCCTGCTGCTCGCCCACGGCCAGGTCGTCACCGACGAACGGCTGACCACCCTGCTGTGGGGCTGGGACCCGCCGGCCACCAGCACCAACCAGCTCTACACCTACGTATCCAGGCTGCGCACCCGCCTCGGCCCCCGGCACGGCCTTCAGCGCCGCGGCGCCGGCTACCGCATGGACATCGGCGACGCGGGTTTCGACTGGGACGCCTTCCGCTCCCTCGCCGACGAGGGCCGCACCCACCTCCTCGCGGCCCGCTACGCCGACGCCGAGCACCGGCTCGGCCGGGCCCTCGCGCTGTGGTGGGGTCCGGCCCTCACCGACGTCACCGAGCACCTCGCCCGGGCCGAGGGCCCCCGCATGGAAGAGGCCCGGCTGTCCGCACTGGAGAACCACACCGAGGCCGCACTCGCCCTCGGCCGCCACAACGACATGGTCTCCGCCCTGACCCGGCAGGTGACACTGCATCCGGTACGCGAGCGGCTGCGCGGCCAGCTCATGACCGCGCTGTTCCGCTGCGGCCGCCAGGCCGACGCGCTCGCCGTGTACGAGGCCGGGCGCCGGGTCCTCGCCGACGACCTCGGCATAGACCCGGGGCCGGAGCTGCGCGCCCTCCACCAGGACGTCCTGACCGGGACACTGGCCCCGCCACCGGCAGCGGAACGCGAGCGCGTCACACCGGCCGCACCCGCCCGGCCCCCGGCGGCGACGGTCGCCCCCACCCCGCACCCGGAGCCCGCGGCCGGCGGCGGCTGGCAGGGGCTCGTTCCCGCGATGCTGCCCGCCGCCCCCGGCGACTTCACCGGCCGGAGGGCCGAGACCGAGGAGGTGCTGACCGCCCTGCGCGAGCACCAGGACGTCGTGATCACCGGCGCCCCCGGCACCGGGAAGTCCGCACTCGCCCTGTGGGCGGCCGAAGACTGCCGGGCCGACTTCCCCCACGGCGGGCTCTACGCCGATCTGCGGACGGCCGACAACGGGAGGCCGCGCGACCCGGCGGAAGTGCTCGGCTGGTTCCTGCGCGCCCTCGGCACCGCACCGGACCAACTGCCCGCCACCCTCGACGAGCGCGTCCAGCTCTACCGGACGCTGCTGGCCGGGCGTCGCGCGCTCGTCGTCCTCGACAACGCCCACGACGACAGCCAGGTACGGCCCCTGCTGCCGGGCGGCGGCGAGAGCCGGACCGTCGTCACCGGGGTCCGTTCCCCCCTGGCCTCGCTGGAAGGCACCCGGCTGGTGCGGCTCGGCCCCCTGCCACCGGCGGAGGCCGTCGGCCTGCTCACCGCGATCGCGGGACCCGGGGGGTCAGACCGGCCGGCGCCCGCAGCGTATGCGCGCATCGCGGAGCTCTGCGACCGGCTGCCCCTCGCCCTGCGGATCGCGGCGGCCCGGCTGTCGGCGCGCCCGCACTGGTCGGCGGCCCGGTTCGCGGACCGGCTGGCACCCGCCGGACGCCGGCTCGACGAACTGCGCTTCGGCAGCCTCGACATACGGACCGGGCTGAGCGCGGCACTCGCCCAACTGGACCCTGCCGCGCGGGACGGCTTCACGACCCTGGCGGCGGCCGGCATGCGCGGGCTGACCGCGGCCGACGCGGCCGCGCTGCTCGACACCGGCCCCGACGACGCCGAGGAGCTCCTGGAACGGCTGGCCGACGCACGGCTCCTGGAGGTGTGCGGGGCGGACGGCGACGCGTGGCTGCGGTACCGCTTCATGCCGCTGGTCCAGCTGTTCGCCCAGGAGCAACGCGCACCCGCGCTCGTCTCCTGAGCCCTCCTCTTCTTCGTACTTCTTCCCGGGCCTGGTGGGCCGGCCGTCCCGCGGCCGGCCCACCAGGCCGTTCCCGGTCCGTCAGCCGCAGCCGCCCGCGTGCCCCTCGTCCAGGCCGAAGGCGGCCATTCCCGCCCAGGAACTCTCGGGCTCCGACAGCGGCGCCACTTCCTGATTCACCGTTCCCGCCCATTCGATCTCCGCGAGAACCTCCAGAGGGTGCTGGACCTGGGACGGGGAAGTCTGATCGTTCAACACGTCTGCTCCTGTCAGTGAGTCGGGTCCCGCTCAGGCCCCGCACCAACAGATTCGGCCGCACTCGTATGGGAATTCTCCGCGCCGTCCCCGGCCGGCGATCCAGAGGAATACAGACCGGCTACAGGTCGCGTACAGAAAACCCGGTCACGCTGGCCCGTATGGATAGTCACGTCAGGCGCGTCGTTGTCGTGGGCGGAACGGCCTCCGGCTGGATCGCCGCTGCCCGGCTCGCGTCCGCCTTCCACGGCACGGTTTCCGTCGCCGTACTCGAAACGCCGCAGCGAGCCGCCGCGGTATCGGCGACCGGGCAGGTGGGCGCCCTCGCGCCCGAATTGCAGCGCGGCCTGTTCGACCGCATCGGCGTTTCGGAGGAAGAATGGATGCGGGCCTGCTGCGCATCCTTCAGAACAGCTGTCCGCTATGTGAATTGGCGTACCGAAGGCGCGGCCGAAAGCGCGGTGCGGATCACCGGGAACGGCGGCGTGGACCACTTCTACCGCCCCTGCGCGGACATGCCGAGGTGCGCGGAACTCCCCCTGTCGGACTTCTGGCGGCACCGCAGGCACGGCGGCGAGACCGCCGAGGCCTACGACTACGCGTGCTTCCGCGAGCCGCCGCTGATGGACGCGAGGAAGTCACCGCGCTGGCTGGACGGCCGGACGGCCGTCCCGTACGGCTGGCACGCGGACGTCCGCATGTTCACGCAGTACTTGCGGAAGACCGCGATGCGCCGGTTCGGCGTACGGTCCGTCCACGGTGAACTCCTCCACGCCGAACGGGACGAGCGCGGAATGCTGACCGTCCTGCACACCGTGGAGGGCGCCTCCGTCGCCGGTGACCTCTTCCTCGACTGCACCGGGGCCGAGAGCCTCCTGCTGGCCGGTGTCCTCCGGGAGCCCTTCCTCGACGCCCGGGACCGGCTGCTGTGCGACAGCGCGGTCACCGTCACCGTCCCGCACGACGACGCCGCGCACGGCATCGACCCCTTCACCACGGCCACGGCCATGCCCGACGGCTGGGCCTGGCGGATGCCGCTCCCCGACCGGTTCGGGGCGGGGCTCGTCCACGCGCGCGACCGTACGGATCCCCAGGAGGCCGCCGACCGGCTCTGCGCGCTCTGGGGCCTGCGCCCGGGCCACGCGACCGTGCGTCACATCGCCTACCGCACCGGGCGCAGACGCCGTGCCTGGGTGAAGAACTGCGTCGCGCTGGGGTCTGCCGCGTCGTTCGTGGAACCCCTCGCCGACGAGGGCCTCGCGGACGTCCTGCACATGATGGACCGGCTGGTGCGCGACTTCCCGACGCGGGACGACGCGGAGGCACCGGCAACCCGCTTCAACCGCGCCGCACGGACCCGTCACGAACGGTCCCGTGACTTCGCGCAGTTGCTGTACTTCGCGGCGCCCCGCGCGGACACGCCGTTCTGGCGCGCCCAGCGCGAACTGCCGCTGTCGGACACGCTGGCGGAATACCTCGTCGGCCACCGCGCGGGCCTGTCCCCGGACACCGCAGAGGCCCCGTACGACGCCCTGCTGGCTGCGCTCGCCCCCGGCCGGGCCGCCCCGCCCGCCGCCCTCGCCCACCGGCCGGCCGCCCGCCGCGCGGCGGACGCCGAGTTCTCCCGGATCGCACGGCAGCAGCGGATCCTGCTGGAAACCCTGCCGGGAGCCCACGAGTACCTGCACCGGCTGCACACCCGGCCGGTGCCGGCGGTGGCGGTCACGGTCTGAGGCGGCTGAACGGGTCACCCATGCGGTTCGACCGCGACCCGGCGTGATCCACCCGTCACCGAACGCCGTTTCGGTAAATCTCCACATCGCGTGGAGACCGCCGGTAACTCCCGTGTGGCGCCCCTCGATATGCCGGTTATGCCCATGGCGCTTGATGGGCGTGTGTCCATTTATGTTCCGCGAGGACGCCGGGGTGCCCGTATCTGTTACTCGATCCTGTGAAGGACTTGTAATTATTCGGCGAAGGAATCTGAAAGCCTGACGCCTGACGGGGCGTTCCCTGCGCTTGAAGTCGCCAACCGGGTTGGCCGCGTCACCCGTTCACGTGCTTTTATCTGCGCACCGCAGCGGTTCTCAGAACGGCGGTCGATTTCGACCGGGCCGTCGCGGTAGTGGTCGGACCGTTTTGTCGCGGCCCGTCCATGTCATCGATAAACAGCCGGACAAATGAAGGAAGGGTGCGCACATCATGCGTAACAACATCGAGACCCGTGAGATCGCCGACGCCGAGCTGGACGCCGTTTCCGGCGGTGTGGCCATCTCCGGCGGCCTCCTCGGCGCCGTGACCGGCGACGTCACCAACGTGCTCGGCACCGTCACCTCCCTGCAGACGGTCCAGGGCGCCCTTGCCGTGCCCGGCCAGGTCGAGGGCATCGCCGGCGTGCGCGTCGGTGTCGCCGGTCTCTGAGTGCGATAGCTGGCGCCACGAACCCCGGAATTCCGTCATTCCGGGGTTCAGGCCTGTCCGCCGCCCGGGCGGCGGGCTCGGCCGTTGTAATTCAGCACCCGTGTCACGAATGCAGCCGAAGGAATAGTCCGTGCAGTTCCGCCAAAAGGCGCTTTCCAAGCTGCAATCGCCCGAAGAGCTCGATCTGCCCGTACGCTTCGCGCGCCCGCAGGGCCGACTCGTCCTGGCCGTCACGGTCGTCGTCATGGCCGCGGCGAGCTTCTGGGCATTCACCGGATCCGTGTCCTCCAAGCAGAGCGCACCCGGCGTCCTCACCCATGCCGAGGGCAGTTACCTGCTGCAGAGCCCCTACGCGGGACAGGTCACCGCGGTCTTCGCGGAAGAGGGCCGAACGCTGCCCCCGGGCGCCCCTCTGCTCAAGGTCAGTACGGACCGGGGAGACCGCACCGTGCGCGCGGTGGCCGGGGGACGGGTGACGACCCTCGTCGCCAAGACGGGTGCGGTCCTCACGACCGGCGCGGACGTCGCGACCGTGGAACGCGTGAAGGATCCGGACGACCCACTGGTGGCCATGCTGTACGTCTCCGACGGGAGCGCCGGGACGATTCCCGTGGGCGCCCCGGTCGATCTGACCGTCCCCTCCGCCCCCCAGCGGCAGTTCGGTGTGCTGCGCGGCCACGTCAAGGCGGTCGGCCGCGCGCCCCAGACCCAGGCGCAGATCGGCGGCTTCCTCGGCGACAGCCGGCTCGCCGCCGAACTCTCCCGGCAGGGAAAGCCCGTCGCGGTCCTCGTGGAATTGGAGCGCTCCTCCACCACCAGGTCCGGCTACCGCTGGTCCTCCACGGACGGACCCCCGTACGCCGTCGACTCCGCGACACCGGTCACCGGCGCCGTCCACCTCTCCGCACGCCGCCCCGTCGACTGGCTGCTCCCGTGACCGTCTCCCACGGCGCGCGACGCCGCCGCCTCGAACCGGCTCGCGGGAACACCAGGCGCCGCAGGCCCACGCCCGTCCCCCGGGGCAGAACCGCCAAGGCCGTACGCACCCCCACCGTGCTCCAGATGGAGGCGGTGGAGTGCGGCGCCGCCGCGCTGGCCATGGTGCTCGGCCACTACGGCCGTTTCGTCCCCCTCGAAGAGCTGCGCATCGCCTGCGGCGTCTCCCGCGACGGCTCCCGTGCCGGCAACCTCCTCAAGGCCGCCCGCGGTTACGGGCTGAAGGCCAAGGGCATGCAGATGGACCTGGCCGCGCTCGCCGAGGTGAGCCCCCCGGCCATCCTCTTCTGGGAGTTCAACCACTACGTCGTCCACGACGGCATGGGCCGCCACCTCGGGCGCCGGGGCGTGTACGTCAACGACCCGGGCAAGGGCCGCCGGTTCGTCCCCATGGACGAGTTCGACACCAGCTTCACCGGCGTCGTGCTCACCTTCGAGCCCGACGAGGGCTTCCGCCGCGCCGGCCGCAAGCCCGGCGTGATGGGCGCCATGCCCGCCCGGCTGCGCGGCACGTCGGGCACCATGCTCGCCGCCGTGCTCGCCAGCCTCCTGCTGGTGGTCGTCGGCGCGGCGGTGCCCGCACTGAGCCGTACCTACATCGACATGTTCCTGATCGGTGAGCAGACGTCCCTGCTGGGCGTGCTCTTCGCGTCGATGGCGGCCACCCTGGTGCTCACCGCGACGCTCACCGCCCTGCAGCAGGCCAATCTGCTGCGCGGGCGCATCATCTCCTCCACCCTCGGCAGCGCCCGCTTCCTGCGGCATCTGCTCAGGCTTCCGGTCACCTTCTTCTCCCAACGCAACCCGGCCGACCTGGTCCAACGCCTGCAGTCCAACGACGCGGTCGCCGAGACCCTCGCCCGGGACCTGGCCGCCGCGGGCGTGGACGCCGTGGTCGTGGTGCTCTACGCGCTGCTGCTGTGGACGTACGACCCGCAGCTCACCGTCGTCGGCATCGGCATCGCGCTGCTCAACGTCGCGGCCATGCGGATCGTGATCCGGCTGAGGGCCACCGGCACCCAGAAACTGCGCGCCGAGAGCGCCCGGCTCACCAACACCTCCTACAGCGGCCTGACGCTCATCGAGACGATGAAGGCCACCGGCGGCGAGGACGGCTTCTTCCGCCGCTGGGCCGGACAACACGCGATCACCCTCGACGTACAGCAGCGCCTCGGCGTGCCCAGCGCATGGCTGGCCGTCGTCGCACCCACCCTGGCCGCCCTCAACAGCGCGCTGATCCTGATGATCGGCGGCCTGCGGGCGGTGGAGGGGCACCTCTCGGTCGGACTGCTCGTCGCCTTCCAGGCCCTGGTGACCAGCTTCACCGCGCCCATCACCCGCCTCAACGGCGTGGCCGGACGGATCCAGGACTTCGCGGCCGACGTCGCCCGCCTCAAGGACGTCGAGAACTTCCCCGTCGACCCGCTCTACTCACGGCGCGAGCCCGCCGCCGCCACCCGGCGCCTGAAGGGCCATGTGGAGCTGGACCACATCACCTTCGGCTACAGCCCCCTGGACGCCCCGCTGCTGAAGGACTTCTCGCTCACGGTCGGCCCCGGGCAGCAGGTCGCCCTCGTCGGCGGCTCCGGCAGCGGCAAGTCCACCGTCTCCCGGCTGATATCCGGCCTCTACGCCCCCTGGGAGGGCGCCATCCGCATCGACGGGATGCGCCTTGCGGACATCCCGCGCGGCGCGCTGGCCGCCTCCGTCTCCTTCGTCGACCAGGACGTCTTCCTCTTCGAGGGCACCGTCCGCGACAACATCGCGCTGTGGGACCCCTCCATCACCGACGAGGCCGTCGTCGCCGCCCTCGAGGACGCCGCCGTCCACGACGTGGTGGCCCGGCGCCCCGGCGGCATCCACAGCCGCGTCGAGCAGGACGGCCGCAACTTCTCCGGAGGCCAGCGCCAACGCCTGGAGATCGCCCGCGCCTTGGTGCGCCGACCCAGCGTCATGGTCCTCGACGAAGTGACCAGCGCCCTGGACGCGGCGACCGAACGGATCGTCATCGACAACCTGCGCCGCCGCGGCTGCGCCTGCGTCGTCATCGCCCACCGGCTGAGCACGGTGCGCGACAGCGACGAGATCGTCGTCCTCGACCGCGGCACGGTCGTGGAACGCGGACGGCACGAGCACCTGGCGGCCGCGCAGGGCGCGTACGCCGAACTGATCAAGGAGACGTGAGGTGACGACCCCGCACCACGCCACGGTCCCTCATCCCGCCGGCACCCCCGACCCGGTCGTGGCGGCCCTCGGCGGACTCGGCTCGGCGGTGGACTGCACCGGCGTCCGCAGCCTGTCCCTGGAGGGCCCGCTCGTGCTGTGGCTCGTCGTGGACGGCGCGCTGGACCTGTTCGCGGTCGACGCCGCGCAGGCCGGGCACTGGCACTTCCTGGGCCGGCTGGAGGCGGGCACCCTGCTGCTGGGCCCGGCCGAGGGCCCCGAACACACCCTGGTCGGCCGGCCCCTGCAAGGCTGCCTGCTCCGCCGCATCGAGCTGCGCGAGCTGTACCGGCCTGAGTACGCCGACCAGTGGTACGGATACGCCGACGCGCCGCCGAGCCCCCTGGAGGACGCCTTCGCACGCGGCATCGGCCGCGGCCTGCGGGTGCTCTACCAGGCACCGCTGGACGGCCGCGCCACCACCGGACACGGCGGGGCCGACGACGACATCCTGTGGATGCGGATCACCCCGGGCAGCGTGCAGTACGGCGCCGCGTACGCGGCGGAGGCGATCGGTACCCTCCTGGTCGACCCGGCGATGTGGCAGGGCATGGTCGACCAGCAGTACCGGCTGCTGTACGCCCTGGACGACTGGATCGAGCAGCTCGAGCGCGCCCACGAGGACCGCACGGCCGCCGGCATCGAGGCGGGCGAGGCCGCCCGCACCCAGGCGGACCAGGCGCTGCTGGCCTCGATCGACCGCTCCGGCAGGACGACCCGCCGCGGCGGGAGCGACGACGCGACCTTCGCCGTGTGCCGCCTGGTCGCCGACGACGCGGGCATCACCCTGTCCGAACCGGCCGGGACGTCCCTCCCGGCCCAGCGGCTGGACCCCGTCGAACGCATCGCCCTCGCCTCACGTATCCGCACCCGCGCCGTCAAGCTCGACGGGCGCTGGTGGCGGGAGGACAGCGGCCCCCTGGTGGGGCAGCGGGCCGACACCGGGGATCCGGTCGCGCTCCTGTGGCGCCGAGGCGCGTACGAGGCGGTGGACCCCGCCCTCGGCGAGCCGACGAGGATCGGCAAGGCCAACGCGGAGGACTTCGCCCCCCGCGCCGTCATGCTCTACCGCCCGTTGCCCGACGGGAAACCGACCATGCTGAGGCTGCTGCGCTTCAGCGTGCGCGGCACCCGCGGTGAGCTGCGCGGCCTCGTTCTGGGCGGGCTGGTCGCCGTCGGCCTGGGCGCGCTCGTCCCCGTCGCCACCGGCAGGGTGCTCGGCGAGTACGTGCCCAACGCCGAGAACGACCTCATCGTGGCGACCACCCTGGCGCTCATCGCGACCAGCGTCGTCTCCGCCGCGTTCATGCTGCTGCAGAACATGTCCATCCTCCGCATGGAGGGCCGTATCGAGGCCACCCTGCAGCCGGCCGTATGGGACCGGCTGCTGCGGCTGCCGACGAAGTTCTTCGCCGAACGCTCCACGGGCGAACTGGCCGGCGCGGCCATGGGCATCAGCGCCATCCGCCGCGTGCTGTCCGGCATCGGCTCCGTGTCCGTACAAGCGGGCACCGTCGGCACGATGAACCTCGTGCTGCTGCTCGTCTACAGCGTGCCGCTGGCGATGGCAGCGGTCGCCATGCTGCTCGTCATCGCCGCGGTCTTCCTCGGCCTCGGACTGTGGCAGCTGCGCTACCAACGACAGCTGATCAGACTCGGCAACAAGCTCAACAACCAGGCGTTCCAGACCCTGCGCGGACTGCCCAAGCTGCGCGTCGCCGCGGCCGAGAGCTTCGCCTACGCCGCCTGGGCCCGGGAGTTCGCCCGCACCCGCGAACTGCAACAGCGCATCGGCCGGATCAAGAACGTCATCACGGTGCTCAACGCGGTCTATCTGCCGCTGTGCACGCTCGTGATGTTCATGCTGCTGGCCGGCCCGGCCCGGGGCACCATGACCGCCGGCGAGTTCCTCACCTTCAGCACCGCCGTGACGATGATGCTCTCCTCCGTCACCCAGCTCACCGGCGCGCTCCTCTCGGCCGCCGCCGTACAGCCGATGTTCGAGCAGATCAAACCACTCCTCGCGGAAACCCCGGAAGTACGCGCCTCCAGCACCCCACCGGGCGAACTGAGCGGCGCCGTCGAGACCAAGAACGTCTCCTACCGGTACACCGACGACGGCCCGCTGGTCCTCGACGACGTGTCGTTCCAGGTGCGGCCGGGAGAGTTCGTCGCGATCGTCGGCGCCAGCGGCTGCGGCAAGTCGACCCTGCTGCGCCTGCTCATCGGCTTCGACAAGCCCCTCTCCGGCAGCGTGCTCTACGACGGCCAGGACCTGGCGGCCCTCGACCGGTCGGCCGTCCGCCGCCAGTGCGGCGTCGTCCTGCAGAACGCCCAGCCCTTCTCCGGCTCGATCCTCGACTGCATCTGCGGCGCCGAGACGTACCCGCTCGACGAGGCGTGGGAGGCGGCCGCGATGGCGGGCCTGGCCGAGGACATCAAGGCCATGCCCATGGGCATGCACACCATGCTCTCCGACGGCGGCGGCACCGTCTCGGGCGGCCAGCGCCAACGCCTGATGATCGCCCAGGCCCTCATCCGCAAGCCGCGCGTCCTCTTCTTCGACGAGGCCACCAGCGCGCTGGACAACGAAGCCCAGCGCGTCGTCATCGAATCCACCCGCACCCTGCGCGCCACCCGCGTCGTGATAGCCCACCGGCTGTCCACGGTCATGGGCGCGGACCGGGTGATCGCGATGTCGGAAGGCCGAGTCGTCCAACAGGGCCCGCCGGCGGAACTGCTCGCCGATACGGGCGGCCTGTTCCACGAACTGGTGCGGCGCCAGCTGAGCTGACCCCGCCCGGCAGGCAGGCCCGGGGGCGAAGGGGCTGGGTACGATGCGCCGGCACCGCCGTACGAACCGAAGGCCACCGCCATGCCCGCCCCGCACCCGTTTGACCCACCCCGCACCCCGGACGGCGCGTCCCCGCGACGCTGGTGGCGGACGAACCGAGCGCGGGTCGGTTTCGTCGCCGCCGTGCCGGTGCTCGGCCTGGTGGAGCCCCGGCTGGGCGGCGCCGTGCTGATCGTCGCGCTGGTCGTGCTGTGGTGGGGCAACCCCTGGCCGAAGGCCGGGAGGATCGCGGCGACGGTCGCCGCCATGGGCCTGCTGGGCGCGGTCCTGCCCGACCCGCCCAAGGAACCCGCGCGCAACACCGTGGCGGACGCGAAGGCAGCCGACCCGAGACGGTCCCCCGGCGTGAGACCCGACGCGACGGCCACCCCGGCCGCGATGAGACCACCGGCCGCCGACTACCGCAGTCAGAACCTGGACGTGGCGTACGGAAAGGCCAGGAAGGCCGGGTTCCTCGTCACGTCCCACGACGCGTCCGAGAAGGACAAGTTCGTCCGGGGCCGCTCGCTGTGGACGATCTGCTTCCAGGAGACGGGCCGGACTGGCACACGGCCGACGCTCGACTTCGGCGTCGTACCCAAGGGCGCCCCGTGCCCGAAGAAGGACGGCGAGCCCATCCCGTGGCCCACGATGCCCGAGTTGGTGTGGAAGACATGGCGGACGGCTCGCGCGGAGGTCGTCGCCCTGGGCGTGCCCGCCGACCACATCGAGGCGCGGAAGGCGTACCGCAACGACACGCTGCCCGACGAGGGGGAGTACGACGACTGGCGGGTGTGCGCGCACGACCCGGCCAAGGACGAGAAGGTCACGAGCGGCACGAGGGTGACCCTCTACGTGTCGTCCCGCGACAACGGCTGCCCGGAACCGCACCGGGGCACCGGCACCACCGCGGACCTCCCGGACCGGGACGACGACAACGACCCCGACTACCGCGACCCCTTCCCCGACGACCGCGACCGCAACACCACGTTCCCGAACGGGGTTCCGCACTTGGGCGATTCGGGTGCCTCGAGCGGTTCGTCGGGAGGTTCGGGAGGCTCCCACGGCGGCGGCCGGAGCATCTGCCGCCACACCCGCTGGTGCTGAGGGGGGTGGACGGGGTGCCGGTTCGCGCTGAAGAGGGGGGATAAGGCACCTCAGGTGAAGCGTGCCGCCAGCTGACGTCGTGCGGTGGCCCAGACCCTCTCGAACTGCTCGGCTGCCAACGGTTCCGGCACATGGCCCTCCCACTCGGACACGGGCGACTCGGCGGTGATCCCGTACCGCGCATCGGAGTCCGTGTCCCGAGCAGCGGCGACCGGCCGCAGTCCGGCCCCGTGGAGTTCGGCTTGCCGGCTGACCCAGCCGTCGTCGCCGACCTCGAAGTAGAACCAGATGTCCTCCTCGTCCCAGTAGCTGCGGAACCACGATGTCATGCGGTCATGATGACGCGCAGCGCTCCGCTCGCGCCGCTGGCCTGCGGAAAACGGCTGGGGATCCCCCGTGAGCTGCGGCGATCCGTCTTTCCGCACCTTTCGCCGTGCTGCCTGTTCATACGGTCGATCCTCCCCGGGCGCACCTCGACGGCGCTACGACGGCCCCCGATCGCCCGGAGTGCCGATGGGAGCCCGCCGTGCCAGGCTGAAACGGGGTACTCCGCCGGTTTCGGGAGGCCGGAACCGGCTCCGCAACCCATGGAGGCCGACATGGCCAGTGACGCCACCGGACCCCGCGCAAGCCACGAGCACCCGAGCCCCTGGCATGCGTCCACGTCCGGTACCACCAACCTGGCGGCAGCCCTGATGATCTTCGGGGGTGTGATGGCGATCTTCGAAGGGATCTCGGCCGTCGCCAAGGACAACCTGTTCGTCGTGACGCGCCACTACGTGTTCGAGTTCAGCCTGGCGGGCTGGGGCTGGGTGCACCTCATCCTTGGCGTCGTGCTCCTCGTCGCCGGCGGCGCCGTGATCCGCGGAGCCCTGTGGGCGCGCTTCTTGGGGGTCACCGTCGCCGGGCTGGGAGCGGTCGCCAACTTCCTGTGGCTGCCGTACTACCCCTTGTGGGCCCTGGTGCTGATCGCCGTCAACATTCTCGTCATCTGGGCGCTGTGTGCGGGCATGCAACGAGAGGCGGATGCGGGCCGGACCACCTAGGCAAGGATTTCGCCCCGCAGCCTCGGCGGTCGTGCCGTGATCGTGGCCGAGGCCGAGGGAGACGTGTGCCGCGAGGCGGGAACGGCCCCCCGGCGACGACGTACAGGTGCCGCTCTCGGAGGCCCCGGCCTGCCCCAGGGGCTCCGACGACCACTGGAACCGCGGCGGCGGCAGTGGCTCGATATATGCCCCAAATCCTCACACCGGCTATATCCGGCCAAGGCAATGCAACAAGTTCCAGCCAAGAGTTCTAGTGGGTACAGCCCTTCCCCCCTTCCTGATCCTCATCGAGGATCGTGTGGCATCCGGAAGCGCCCCGTCCGCTCATCGTCTCCGCACTCCAATGAGGACTCATGTTGGCTCCATGCGACTCCCATGCCGCTCCCTTGAGGCGAGGATCCGGTGAAGGTCCCGCCCGCTGTGCGCATCGAGGGCGGGGTGCCCGGCGGAAACCGTGTCCAACGGTGGACGGGGGAGTGCTGATCCCTTGAGGTTCCGGTTCGGTCGTCCAAGCAGCACATCCGTGCGCCCGTCTCCGGAGGCCCCGGCGCATGTCCGGGCCGCCGCCCACGCCGGACAGCCTGAGGCCGCCGAAGCGCCTTTGTCGGACCACGAGATAGGCCTCATAAGGACTTCGCTGTCGGTGGTCGAGCCCCTCGCGGGGGAGGTAACGGTCTATTTCTACGCCATCCTCTTCGCCCGGTATCCCGAGGTCCGTCCGATGTTCCCGCAAGGGATGGACGCCCAGCGCGATCGCCTCCTGCGCGCGCTGTTGCGCATCGTGGACCTCGTCGACGACCCGGAAAACCTCGTCCGCTTCTGCGGACACCTCGGCCGCGATCACCGTAAGTTCGGCACCGTCGCCGCGCACTTCCCGGCGGTGGGCGAGTGCCTCCTCGCTTCCCTGGCCCGGTTCGCGGGCCCCGCGTGGACCCCGGAGATCGCCGCCGCCTGGACGAAGGCGTACGGCACCGTCGCCCAGGTCATGATCAGCGCGGCCGAGGAGGACGAGGTGGTACGGCCCGCCGTATGGCCCGCCACCGTGGTGCACCGCGTCCCGCGCGGCAACGGCATCGCCGAGATCACCGTACGTCCCCATATGTCCTACGAGTACGCCGCAGGTCAGTACGTGAGCGTCGAGACTCCTTGGTGGCCGAAGCGGTGGCGCTACTACTCCGTCGCCAACGCACCCCGCCAGGACGGCACGCTCACCTTTCACGTGCGCGCGGTACCCGGCGGCTCCGTCAGCCACGCACTCGTGCACCGAGCAGCGGTGGGCGACGTCATCCAGTTGGGGCCCCCGATGGGCGACATGGTCCTGGACGCGGCCGACCACAGCGAACTGCTCCTCGTGGCCGGCGGCACCGGCCTCGCCCCGGTCCGCGCTCTCATCGAAGAAGTCGCCCGCCGAGGGGGATGTGATCAAGTGGATCTGTTCCTCGGCGCCCGAACGGGAGCCGAACTGTACGGGGTCGACGACATGCTCCGGATGGCTCAACGGCACCACTGGCTGTCCATCAAGGGCGCGGTCTCCCACGAGGACCTCCCCGGAATCCGTGGATCCCTGCCGGAAGTACTCGCCGCGTACGGGCCGTGGCACCAGCACGACGTCTTTCTCAGCGGCCCGGCTCAGATGATCGTCTCCGCCAGGGAAACCCTCACCCTCACGGGCACCCCGCCGAACCGCATCCATCACGACCCGTTCGAGACTCCCGTCCTGTTCACCCCCTGAGCCGCGCCCCTACCCGTTCTGCCAGGAGAACCCCCTCGTGACCTTGCCCCAGCCGCCATTCGGGTCGGCGGGTGAACACCAGCTGCAGCAGCAACTGGGCACCGCCGACCGCGCCGCGCGGTTCTACGACCAACAGGTGCGTCCCCATCTCACGGCTGAGATGCAGGAGTTCATCGGCCGCCAGGCAATGGTCTTCCTGGCCACCGCGGACTCCCATGGAGAATGCGACGCCAGCTTCCGGGCCGGACCGCCGGGGTTCGTCCACGTGATCGACGACCGCACGCTCGCCTACCCCGAGTTCCGCGGGAACGGTGTGCTCGCCAGCGCCGGCAACATGATCGAGAACCCTCATCTCGGCATGCTTTTCGTGGACTTCACCCACCATCACGTGGGACTTCACGTCAACGGCGTGGCCCATCTCTACCGCGACCAGGACCTACGCAGCATCCATCCCGGCCTGCCCACTGACACGGTGCCCGGGCGCAGCCCGGAACTATGGGTCCATCTCACCGTGGAGGAGGCCTACATCCACTGCTCCAAGTACATCCCCCACCTGGTACCGGCCCCCCGCCCCACCGGCCGCGACGCGGCCCGCCCCCAGGACTCGGACTACTTCACCAAGCCCCGTACCGCCCACTGGTAGAGCACCCCGTGAACAGTGGGCAGGGGAAGCGGCTGCCGCGGGCTGCGACCTAAAGCCAGTCCCGCCGCTTGAAGACATGATCGCCATGCCATGCCATCCTCGCTGCGTTGACCTTGCGGAAACTGCCTGGAGGGGGACTCTGACCTGTAGTGATCCGCCTTTCCGGCCTTTTCGCCGTGCTCCCCGTGGCTGCGGACGATCAATGAGACGGCGTCAGGACGTGACCTGGGTGTCGTTGCTCACCGTTGAGGCCAGCATCAGCGGCACGTCGTGTGGCGCGTCGCTTGAACAGTTCAATGCCGCTGAAGTTGGGGGAGGCTGACGATATGCTCGCCTGCACAGGTAGCTCTCTGGAGGTGTAGTGGCCAACGCAGACTTGATGACCGTCACGCTTGAGGGCGCACCTGACAGCGACCTGGTGGAGCTCGACGAACTCACTGTCCAGTTGCGGGAGGAACTGCTCGAACTCGATGTTGACCGTGTAGAGCCGGTGCGCATCGAGGAGACCCCAGTAGGGTCCAAGCCCGGCGACGCGATCGCCCTTGGGGTGCTCGCCGTAACGCTATCGCCCATCGCCTTGCGAGGGGTATTCCGGTTGCTCGAAACGTGGATGACCAACCGTCCCGTTCGCAAGGTACGGGTTGTGTTCGGCGACGACAGTATCGAACTTGAACAGGCATCCGCGGAAGACCAGCGGCGACTTGTCGACGCCTTCATCGGGACTCACGAGCCCGTTTCACCCGTGGAGCGGGAAGGCGAAACGGGTACCTCCGGTGCCTGATGCGGCCTGCTCTGTCCAGGAGAGACACATGGCTGGCGGCTGTGTCTGGTAGCCGCAACGCGCTGCTTATCGCCACAGGCGAATATGAGAACCCCGAGCTGAACCGGCTCCGTTCACCGGCCCGGGATGCCGAAGGGCTTGCGGAAGTGCTTCATGATCCACACATCGGTGCATTCGGCGTCACTCATGTGATCGATCGGCCCCAGCACGAAGTCAATCGCTGCTTGGAGACCTTCTTCCTGGACCGAAGCCGGAACGATGTGCTGCTCCTTCACCTGTCTTGCCACGGCATCAAGGACGACAACGGGCTGCTCTACTTCGCCGCGAAAGACACCGACCGGAGGCTCCTCGCTTCCACGGCGGTATCCGCGGCATTCGTGCATGATCAGATGCGCCGCTGCCGGGCAAAGTCGATTGTCGTGCTCCTCGACTGCTGCTACAGCGGAGCCTTTCTGCCCGGTGTCAAGGGCGACACGGCCGTGCACGTGACGGAAGAACTGGCAGGCCACGGCCGGGCCATTCTCACGGCGACCAACCGCACCGAGTATGCGTGGGAAGGTGATCACCTCACGGAGATGGTGCCCGAATCCTCGCGCTTCACCGGAGCCATCATTGACGGCCTTCGGACCGGCGAGGCGGACCGGGATCAGGATGGAATCGTCAGCGTCCATGATCTTTACGAGTACGTCTACGAACGCATCCTTGCTGCCGGCGTGAAGCAGAGACCGCAGATGTGGACTGCGCTCGAGTATCGGGTAACCATCGCCCGAGCCGCCAACGGCAGATCGCAGCGGGCAGGCGAGCCCACACCCCCTGCCGCTGCGCTGGAGCCTGTGCCCCTCGCTGGTAATCGCGGCAGTACCGACCGGAAGACGAGGACCGCGCAGCCGACGGCCGGTGATGAACAGATAGTCAAAGTCTCACCGCCCCTTCACGTACGGCAACCTGCTGCGGGGCTGGGAACAGGCGTAATGGGGATCGCTGTAGCCGCCGATACGGCCTCCGACTGCACCGCACTGCCCCGCGCGTCCTCCTCGCTGGTCATCACCGGCCCCGTCGAGGCCCCGCTCGGCGAGGCCCGCGACCTGCGGTCGCACACCGAGCAGACAGATCCCTCTGATGCCATCACGTATTCACTGCCTTCGCTGGGCCTCCTCGCGCGAGGAGGCCCAGCGAAGGCACGCAGCGCGGCCAACAACGCAGCGATTGCGGCGCTCACAAAAGTCTTCGCCGACTTCAAGGTCGACGCCGCAGTCACCGGCTTCAGGCTCGGGCCGACGATCACGCGGTACGAGGTCGAACTCGGCCGCTCCGTTCAGGCAGAGCAGATCACTGCGTTGACGAAGAACATCGCGTACGCGGTCGCCAGCCCCGACGTACGGATCACCTTCCCGATACCCGGCAGTATGGTGGTCGGTATCGAAGTCCCGAATACTGAGCGGGAATTGGTCCCCCTCGGGGACGTGCTCCGTCTGGCCGCGGCCGCCGGGGAGGGCAACCCCATGGTGGTCGCGCTGGGCAAAGATGTTGAAGGCGGCTATGCGATGGCCAACCTCGCGAAGTTGCCGCACCTGCTCGTTGCCGGTGCGATGGGGTCGGGTATGACGTCATTGATCGACTGCTTGATCACATCGATCATGATGCGTGCGACACCTGAGGACGTCCGTATGGTGCTTGTCGACCCCCGGCGCGTGGAGTTGATGGCGTACAAAGACATCCCGCACCTGATCACGCCGATCATCACCGATACGAACAGGGCAGTCGAGGCACTCCAGTGGATCGTCCGCGAGATGGATCTTCGCTACGAAGACCTGGCGGCCTATGGCTACCGGCACATCGACGCCTTCAACCGGGCCGTGCGCGATGGGACTGTGACTACGCCTGTGGGCAATCAGCGGCAGATGGAGCCGCACCCGTACCTACTGGTGGTAGTCAACGAGCTCGCCGACCTGATGATGGCCGCACCGAGGGACATCGAGGATGTGATCGTGCCCATCGCACGGCTTGCGCACACGGTGGGTATCCATTTGGTGCTCGCCACGCAGCGGCCGTCGGCCGATGTCGTCACCGGCCTGATCAAGGCGAGCGTTCCCTCGCGACTTGCCTTCGTCACCCCCTCGCTCGCCGACTCGCGGGTCATCCTCGACCAGCCTGGTGCGGAGAAGCTGATCGGCAAGGGGGATGGGCTTTTCCTACCGAAAGGGGCGGACAAGCCGATCCGTCTGCAGGGCGCCTTCGTGACCCAAGGGGAAATTGCCGCTGTAGTTGCTCATTGCACCGCACAGGTCATCCTCGCACGGAGAGCGGCCAGTGCGGCCTCCAGCTGTCCGGAGGGAATCAGCGGCGAGACAGAGCCTTTAGACGGAGCGGTAGGACGAGACGGCGGATCGCAAGGTCGTCCTGCGCATCGGCCCGGGCCAATCACCTTCAAGGGTTACACCTCAACTGTGACGGTCTATGCAGATCGGGTCGATATCAAGCGCAGTTTCATGGGGAAGGTCGGCGGCGCCCGAGACTGCGTGATCCCCTTCGCTGATGTTGTCAGGGTTGACTCCAAAGAGCCCACTCTCCTCACGAACGGGTATGTACAGGTCGCCACCGCGCAGGACCGGGGACCGCTCCGGATCGCGAGCGGTGAGGCGCAGAAGGCCAGGGCGAACAACTCTCGTACCGTTCTTTTTACGCGGAGCCAGCGCGATACATTCGCTGCTTACCTGGCGGAGGTAACCGCCGGAGTCCAAGCGCAGAGTGGCAATTGCTTCGGGTGAGACGCAAGGAAGCTGGTGCCTGAGGGATGCCTTGGCGCCTCCCTGACGCTGCTGACGCTGGCCCATCTCCGCCACTCCCGGGGCGGAGACAGCTTGGGACACCCCACCGGGGGGAGTGTCCCAAGCTTCAGCTTGCTCGGCCCTGGCCGGATACGGGAGCAATACTCACGCGACAATTCGCCCGCCTGGGGCTGGAGGTGAAGGTGTGTACTCGTGGAGGATGGGGTTGCCGTGCGGAGGGTTGCGTAGGCGTGCCCTTGAGGGGCAGAGGCTGGGCATATGAAGGCCGGTGGGTGTGGTCGACGCGGGTGGGGATCACTCGCTTGTGACGCGCGATGCCGGTGCTGTTCGGGGATCTAGCAAGGGCGGTCCATGTTCCGGAGGTGCCCGTTCCCCGGAGGCGTTGGTGTGGGGTCCGGTCCCGCTACGGTCCCCACAGTCAGTGGCTGGGGACGCCCTCCGACGCGGCGAACTGACGGTCCCGGCCCGGTCTGAGGACGTCGGACATGGGGACGGTCCGCGGAGCCCTCACGGAGGAGGTGAGGTGCCAGCGGAAGTCCTCGATGCCGAAGGCCGCCGGGCTTCAATACGAGAAACAGCTGCGGCCTCAAGCGCGGTGAGCTCCTTCTGCTTGGCGCGCACTCGCCGAAGGGAACGTGTCGCCTCCGTCGTTGCCGTTCCTACGGGAAGGAGGGTGATGAAACTGAGTCCAGCTGCAAGTGCCAATAGGCAAAACTCTGCCGTTCTCGGATCCGTCCCGCTGACCTTTCCCGGTCCACCTGCCTCAGACAACCAATTCAGAGCATTGATCGTACATAGAGCCATAGCCATGCCTAGACAAACCCACACCACGTAGAGAGAGATCGCGGGCAGTGCACGCCAACTCTGCTTGTCAACGGCTGCCAAGTCATTGCGAACCCGAGCCAGGCCTGCTGCATCGTCAACGGCAGCCATGGCTATTTGAGCCTCTGCAAGACGTCGGTCCCGTTCATCGCGTATGGCCCATACGCGCTTCAACACCTGATGAACCTCCACGGTTCCGATCGCCCAGATCACGGGCGCTACGGCCGCGACCGTCGTTGCGTAAGACTCGGACATCTCCATCTCGCCATTCTGGAGCACCCGTTGACGTTCCGCTCTGTGATCACCAAGTCGGCCGTTGTCGCCCCTGGCGTGACGGGGCCGCCAAGCCGATTGGGTGCCACGCACTCGGTGCGCCGATCAGCGGCTGTCCTGCACGGCTACATCGCCACGCTCGAAGGCGAGTGTGCACCGCGGTATGCCCGTAAGATCCTCGCCTCCGTCTCGAACATCTTCGAGACGGCCATCGGCGACAAGCGCCTAGTGCGCCACCCGATGGCGCCAAGTCCGCGCGATGGCCCAAGGTGCCGGAGGGCCAGCGGGAGGCGTGGCCGCTGAAGATCGCGCAGCGTGTGCGGGACGAGATCAATACGCGCTACCGCATCGCGGTCGTGGTAGCACTTGGTTGCGGGCTGCGGCAGGGGGAGGTCTTTGGCCTCTCTCCGGAGGACGTCGACAGCCGGAGCGCGAGAAGCACACCTACACCTTGATCATCCTCGAAGCGGGCGAGTCCGTCGTCACCCTGGCCCGATGACTGGGCCACTCCAGCCGGACCATCACCCTCGACCACTACGCCCACTTCATGCCGGGGGCCGGCGTAAGGGGCGTCCGCGGTCGATGCACTGCTCGGCCCGATCCCCGAGTACGTCCCAGAGAACCTGGCCGCGGCCTGAGCGACGGGTGGCACAGCACATGCTGTGCCACCCGTTCGTGCCGTGCGGCTCCGTGGTCGCACGAGTCAGTCGGCGAGGCTCTTGCGGCGTACCCGCAATGAGTACCTCGTTCCTCCTGGGCCGCTGCTGCTGCCCCAGCCGCCGCTCGTCGCTACGGTCCACCCGCGCTGTTCCTGCATGTGGGCGGCGAACGCGCGCAAGTCTTGGATCGAGCAGCCGCAGTTCAGCGTGATGCTGACGCCGATGTACGGGCTCCGGGGGCTGTCCTTGGCGTAGGGGTTCGGCTCCCACCGCACGTCGTGGATGTGCTCCTTGAGGCCGGTTCGCTCCTCGTCGTGCTTGATGCCGTGCGCCTTCGCGTACTCGTCCAGGTCGTCGATCACGAACAAGTGGCTCGACCACTCTCCGGGCCAGACCGCGAAGAGACGGGATTTGCCGGCCACGGCCCGCTCGTAGGCGGCGGGGTCGTTCCCGTGCGTCACCGTGCCGTCCTTGTGGACCTCGATGTAGCACGTCGTACGGGCGGTGTAGGGGAAGTCCTTCCCTGTTGCCGCGGCACTCCTCGGTTCCAACCGGCCCTCCTGGTGTGAGTCTCCTCGCGGCTGCCCAGTCAACACTCTTAGTGATGCCCTGCGGAGGGAAAAGGGCGGAACTGGGGGAGCGAGGCGCGTGGAACGGCTGGTGGCGCGGATCATGCTTCGCTCCCCAACGGTGCGCATTCTCCCACGGGGGTTGGGAGTCGCCCTCGGGTGTCATTCGCGTACGCGAAGTCAATCAAGATGCTCAGCCTTCGTCGCTACAGCCAGTCCCGCCGCTTGAAGACGAAGTACAGGCTCACGCAGACGATCGCCATCAGCGCGATCGCGAACGGATACCCGAACACCCACGTCAGCTCCGGCATGTGCGTGAAGTTCATGCCGTAGATCGTCCCCACCAGCGTCGGTGCGAACAGGATCGCCGCCCACGACGAGATCTTCTTGATCTCCTCGTTCTGCTCGAAGCCCGCCTCCGCCAGCGCCCGCATTTCGGCGTTCTGCTGCTGGGTGACGAGGGTGGCGTTCACCGCGAGGATGTCCGCCAGGGCCGAGCGGAAGCCGTCGACGCGCTCGCTGGTGTGGGTGACGTGGTCGGCGACGTCGCGGAGGTAGCGCTGGAGTTCGTCGTCGGTGCCGTACTTGGCGAAGCCGGCCATCAGGCCGTGGAGCATGCCGACCAGGGGGCGGGTCGCGCGCTGGAACTCCACCATTTCGCGTGCGAGTTCGTAGATGCGGCGGGACACCGCGGGGTCGCCGCCGAAGACCTCGGTCTCGATCTCGTCGATATCGTTCTGCACGCCGGCCACGACCGGGGCGTAGCCGTCGACGACCGCGTCGAGGATCGCGTAGAGCACCGCCTCCGGGCCCAGGGCCAGCAGCTCCGGGGTGGCTTCCATGCGGCGGCGGACCGCCGACAGGTCCGGGGCCGCGCCGTGCCGGACGGTGATCACGAAGTCGGGGCCGACGAAGATGTGCAGCTCGCCGAAGTCGACCTCTTCCGGGGCGTCGAGATAGCGGGCGGCGCGCAGGACGACGAAGAGGGTGTCGCCGTAACGTTCCAGCTTGGGGCGCTGGTGGGCTTCGAGGGCGTCCTCCACCGCGAGCTGGTGCAGATCGAATTCCTCGGCCAGCGAGACCAGCTCGCTCTCCGTCGGCCGGTGCAGCCCGATCCAGGCCATGGCGTCGGGCTGCTCGCGCAGCCGGCGGTAGGTGTCGGCCAGGGACGTCGGGGTGCTGACGCGGTGGCCGTCGCGGTAGACGGCGGCGTGGACGACGCTGCCCTCGCCGGCCGTCGGGCCCGGGGCGTCCGGCGACGGGCGGTTCGCCGGGGGCGTGCCCCCCGGGCGGGCGGTCGTCGGCCGCAGCCAGGAGTGTTTCTTCGGGGTGGGTCGCTGGCGGCGCGGAGGGTTCTCGGGCATGGGGGCTCCCTCTTGCTCAGCACTGGACCGCGAACAGGATATACGGATCAAAATAAACGTCTGGGGCAGGTGTGACCCTTGAGCCGATCCCTGACACCTACAGGCATGCGGACCGTATCTGTCCGCAGTCGCGTCTAGCGTGAACGCATGACGAACGCCGCACCGCCCGTGCTCTCCACCCGCGCCCTCAACCGTGCCTTCCTGGAGCGCCAGCTGCTGCTGCGCCGTGCCCCGATGCCCGTGCTCGACGCCGTGGAGCGCCTCGTCGGCCTCCAGGCCCAGTCTCCGATGGACCCCTATTACACGCTCGCGGCCCGCGTCGAGGGCTTCCGGCCCGAAGCGCTCTCCGACCTGCTCGCCTCCCGCGAGGCCGTCCGGATCTCGCTGATGCGCTCCACGATCCACCTGGTCAGCGCCCGGGACTGCCGCGCGCTGCGGCCGGTGGTCCAGCCCATGCAGGACCGTGCCCTCCAGGGTTCCTTCGCCAAGCGGCTCGTCGGTGTGGACCTGGACCGGCTGGCCGGCCGCGCCCGCGAGCTCGTCGCCGACCGGCCGTACACCTTCCACGACCTCGGCCGGGCGCTGGCCGAGGAGTGGCCCGAGCACGAGCCGCAGGCCCTGGCCATGGCGGCGCGGACGGTGCTGCCGCTCGTCCAGGTCACCCCCCGTGCCCTGTGGGGGCGCAGCGGGCAGGCCGCGCACACGACCGTGGAGACCTGGCTCGGCCGGGGGCTCGACGCCGAGCCCGACCTCGACGGCCTGCTGGAGCGCTACCTCGCGGCGTTCGGGCCCGCCTCGGTCAAGGACATGCAGACGTGGAGCGGGCTGACCCGGCTGCGCGAGGTCGTCGAGCGGCTGCGGCCCCGGCTGCGGACGTTCCGCGACGAGCAGGGCGTGGAGCTGTTCGACCTGCCGGACGCCCCGCTGCCCGACGCGGACACCCCCGCGCCCGTGCGCTTCCTGCCGGAGTTCGACAACCTCCTCCTCTCCCACGCGGACCGCTCGCGCGTCATCGACCCCGCCGACATCCGCCGCCTGTGGCGCACCAACCGCGCCTACCGCTCATTCCTGCTGGACGGATTCGTCGGCGGTCTGTGGCGCCTGGACCGGGCACGCCAGGACGCGACGCTGGTCATCGAGCCGTTCGGGCGGCTGTCGAAGGCGGACCGGGCCGCCCTGGAGACCGAGGCCGCGGGCGTCCTCGCGCTGGCGGCACCCGAAGCGCACCACGAGGTGCGCTTCGGGGACGTCGCCTGAGACACGCACCGGCCCGCGACAGGGGCACTCATTCGCCCACGTCGCGGCTGCGCAGGTCCTCCAGCGTCTCGCGGCGTACGAGCAGCCGCGCCCGCCCGCCGGAGACCGCCGCCACGGGCGGCCGGCCGACGAGGTTGTACGCGGACGCCATCGACAGGTGGTACGCACCGGACGCCGGAACGGCCAGGACGTCGCCGGGGCGGATGTCGCCGGGCAGCTGCACCCCCTCGGCGAGGACGTCTCCCGCCTCGCAGTGCCGTCCCACCACGGTCATCGCGCGGGCCGGCGCGGGCGAGGCGCGGCCCACGAGCCGGACCGTGTAGCGCACGCCGTACAGCGCGGGGCGCGGGTTGTCGCTCATACCGCCGTCCACCGCCACGAACGTCGTGTCGCCCGTGGACTTCACGGCGAGCACCCGGTAGAGCGCCACGCCCGCGGGCCCCGCGATCCAGCGGCCCGGCTCCACGGTCAGCCGGGGTACCGGGAGGTCGAACCGGGCGCACTGCAGCGCGAGTTCCCCGCCGACCCGGTTGGCGTACGCGCGCGGGTCCAGAGCCGGGTCGCCGTCGCGGTAGGCGATGGCGAAGCCGCCGCCGAGGTCGAGCTCCGGGAACGTCACCCCGTGCCGGTCCCGGATCCGGGCGAGCAGCGGGACGAGCCGCTGAACCGCCGTGACGTACGGGCCGAGTTCGGCGATCTGTGACCCGAGGTGGCAGTGCAGCCCCGTCAGTTCGAGCCGGGGCTGGCCGAGGATCCGCGCCACCGCGTCCTCGGCCTCGCCGCCCGCGACCGGCAGTCCGAACTTCTGGCCCTCCACCCCGGTCCGGACGGCCGAGTGCGCCCCGGCCGCCACTCCCGGTACGACCCGCACCAGCACTTTCTGCCGGGTGCCCGGCGGGATGAGGGCGGCGAGCCTCGCGATCTCGCCCGTGCTGTCGATGACGAGGCGGCCCACGCCCAGGCGCAGCGCGGCCCGCAGGTCGTCGGGGCTCTTGGCGTTGCCGTGCAGCACGATGCGCTCGGCGGGGAAGCCGGTGTGCGCGGCCAGCTCCAGCTCACCGGCGGAGCAGACGTCCAGGCACAGGCCCTCCTCCCGGATCCAGCGGATCATGGCGCGGGTGAGGAACGCCTTGCCGGCGTAGGCGACGTCGGCGTGCGGGAGCGCGGTGCGCCAGGCGCGGGCCCGGGTGCGCACCTCGTCCTCGTCGATGACGTAGGAGGGGGTGCCGAAGCGGTCGGCGAGTTCGGCGAGGGCGACCCCGCCGACGGCGAGGTCGCCCGACGGCAGGGTCTGCGTCGACGCGGGCCACACGGGCGCGGGCGTCGGCCCCTCGGGGAGCGGCGGCAGGGATATCGGGGCGAGCGGAAGGGACACGGACGGCCTCCTTCGAGGGAAGAGCGAGAACCGGTGGGCCTGCGGGACCGGCGTCGTCGCCGGTCGCGGCCGTCAGCCGGGGAAGGTCGGGAGAAGGGCGCCGGCGTCCGGGGGAGCGGGCCGTACGGCGGGGGCCGTCAGCAGCGGGTCGACGGAGACCAGCTCGACGCCGAGGGGTGCCGCCAGGGCGCGTACGGCCGGCAGCGCGAGACGGATGGACGGGTGATCCGCGCCCAGAATGTCGGACAGCCGTCGCCGGGTGGTGAAGGCGACGGCTGTGCGGGTGCCCAGGGGGGTGCGGAAGACCCGCAGGGCGTAGCCGCTGGGGCAGAGCCGTACGGGCACGTACAGGGGCGCTGCCTGGCTGCTATGGACTGGTTCGGAAGGCTCTCCGTCGTCGGCCTGCGGGCTGTCGACGGCGGCGACGGCGGCGGCTTCGGCGGGGGTTCGGCTCAGGTGCATGACGATCCTCGTGAGGTGTCGGGAAGTGCGTCGCTCACGCTATGCCCGGCCCACGCCTCACCGAGCGTCTCCTTGACATGCTGTTGACCCCAGGGCGCCGTCCCTTGACGGGTTATTGACGCCGGGTGGCCGACAAGGATCCCCCGCGTCCCCGTATGCCGCGTCTTCCCGTCGGTCACCCCGCCCGTCGGCCTTTCAACTTCATGTTCAACCGCCGATGACGCCTTCGAATCGCGTGCCGATCCCCGGGTGGGCGCCCAGCAGCGAGCGGCCTCGCCCCTCCCGGGTCCCGCGCACCACGAAACCGCCGAGAACCCCGCTTTTCGTAAAGCCCCGTCCCCGAAACGTGTCCGCCCCCGTCCGGGGGTAGTGAGACTCAGGACACCGTCGCACGATGCTCTTGAGGGCACCTCCCAGCGGCAGCTGAGGGAGGGCAGGCGACGCCCGGCGAACTGGAGGACATGTGACGGCGACCAGACCCACCGACGCGACCGCGGAATTCCGGGCCGCCCGCGATTTCCTGCTCGCGCACCGCGAGGACTACCGGGCGGCCTACGACGGCTTCCGCTGGCCCCGCCCGGCGGAGTTCAACTGGGCCTACGACTGGTTCGACCGGATCGCCGAGGGCAACGACCGGACCGCCCTCTGGATCGTCGAGGAGGACGGCGGTGAGACGCGGCTGACCTTCGACGCCCTGCGGCGGCGCTCCCACCAGGTCGCCAACTGGCTGCGCGAGCAGGGCGTACGGGCCGGGGACCGGATCGTCGTCATGCTCGGCAACCAGACCGAGCTGTGGGAGACCGCGCTCGCCGCGATGCGGCTGCGGGCCGTCGTCATCCCCGCCACCCCGCTGCTGGGCCCCGCGGACCTCGCCGACCGCATCGAGCGCGGCCGGGCCCGGCACGTGATCGTCCGTGCCGAGGACACCGGGAAGTTCGACGCCGTACCCGGCGACTACACCCGGATCGCGGTCGGCGCCCCGCCCGGCACCGCCGACGCCCCGCCGTCCCCGCCGTCCCCGGCGGCGCCGCGCACGCGCGAAGGCACCGGCTGGCTCGCCTACGAGGACGCCACCCGCGCCGCCGACAGCTGCGCACCGGACGGCCCCACCCGTGCCGACGAACCCCTGTTGCTCTATTTCACCTCCGGCACCACCGCTCGCCCCAAGCTCGTCGAACACACCCATGTGTCGTATCCCATCGGCCATTTGACGACCATGTACTGGATCGGGCTGCGGCCCGGCGACGTCCACCTCAATATCTCCTCGCCCGGCTGGGCCAAGCACGCCTGGTCCAATCTCTTCGCCCCCTGGAACGCCGAAGCCACCGTCTTCGTCTTCAACTACACCCGCTTCGACGCCGCCCGTCTCATGGCCGAGATGGACCGCTGCGGCGTCACGAGCTTCTGTGCCCCGCCCACCGTGTGGCGGATGCTCATCCAGGCCGACCTGGGCGCGCTGCGCACCCCGCCGCGCGAGGTCGTCGCCGCGGGGGAGCCCCTCAACCCCGAGGTCATCGAGACCGTCCGGCGTGCCTGGGGGGTCGACATCCGCGACGGGTTCGGCCAGACCGAGACCTCCGTGCAGATCGCCAACCCGCCCGGGCAGACCCTCAAGACCGGTTCCATGGGCCGGCCCAGCCCCGGCTTCACCGTCCTCCTCCTCGACCCCGTCACCGGCGAGCCCGCCGACGAGGGCGAGATCGCCCTCGACCTGAGGGACACCGGCCGGCTGCCCGTCGGCCTGATGACGGGCTACGCGGGCGATCCGGAGCGCACGGCCGAGGCCATGGCGGGCGGCTACTACCGCACCGGGGACATCGGTGCGCGCGACGCCGACGGCTACGTGACCTACGTCGGCCGGCAGGACGACGTTTTCAAATCCAGTGACTACAAGGTGTCGCCCTTCGAGCTGGAGAGCGCGCTCCTCGAGCACGAGGCCGTGGCCGAGGCGGCCGTCGTCCCCGCCCCCGACCCGCTGCGGCTGGCCGTGCCCAAGGCGTACGTCGTCCTCGCCGAGGGGTGGGAGCCGGGACCGGAGACGGCGAAGGCCCTCTTCGCCCACTCCCGGGCCACGCTCGCGCCCTACAAGCGCGTCCGCCGGCTGGAGTTCGCCGCACTGCCCAAGACCGTGTCCGGCAAGATCCGCCGCATCGTCCTGCGCGAGCACACCGCGCAGGGCGGCGGCACCGAGTACCGAGAGGAAGACCACCGGTGAGCACACCCTCCTACGCGGCGGGCCCGACGGGGAGCCCGCTGCTCGACGACACCATCGGCGCCGACCTGGCCCGCACGGTCCAGCGCTTCGGCGACCGCGAGGCGCTCGTCGACGTCCCCGGCGGACGCCGCTGGACCTACACCGAGTTCGGGCGGGCCGTCGAGGAGGTGGCCCTCGGGCTGCTCGCCAAGGGCGTGGCGAAGGGCGACCGGGTCGGGATCTGGGCGATCAACTGCCCCGAATGGGTGATGATCCAGTACGCCACCGCCCGCATCGGCGCGATCATGGTCAACATCAACCCGTCCTACCGCGTGCACGAACTGGCCTACGTCCTGCGGCAGGCGGAGATCAGCGTGCTCGTCTCCTCCGTCGAGCACAAGACCAGCGACTACCGGCGCATGGTCGAGCAGGTGCGGGCCACCTGCCCGGCGCTGCGCGACGTCGTCTACATCGCCGACGCGACCTGGACCGGGCTGATCCGGCTGGGGCAGGGCGTCGCGCGCGAGCGGCTCACCGAGCGCGAGTCCCGGCTCGGCTGCGACGACCCGGTCAACATCCAGTACACCTCGGGCACCACGGGCTTCGCGAAGGGCGCCACCCTCTCCCACCGCAACATCCTCAACAACGGCTACTTCGTGGGGGAGACGCTCGGCTACACCGAGAACGACCGGGTCGCGCTGCCCGTGCCCTTCTACCACTGCTTCGGCATGGTGATGGGCAATCTCGCCGCCACCAGCCACGGCGCCTGCGTCGTCATCCCGGCCCCCACCTTCGACCCCGTCGCCACCCTGCACGCCGTCGAGCGCGAGCGCTGTACGTCGCTCTACGGCGTCCCCACCATGTTCATCGCCGAGCTGAACCTCCCCGACTTCGCCACCTACGACCTCTCCTCGCTGCGCACCGGCATCATGGCCGGCTCGCCGTGCCCCGCCGAGGTGATGAAGCGGGTCGTCTCCGAGATGCACATGGCCGAGGTCGCCATCTGCTACGGCATGACCGAGACCTCCCCGGTCTCCACCCAGACCCGGCGCGACGACGACCTCGGCCGCCGCACCGGGACGGTCGGCAGGGTGCTGCCGCACATCGAGGTGAAGGTCACGGACCCGGACACCGGGGCCACCGTCGCCCGTGGTGAGCCGGGCGAGCTGTGCACCCGCGGCTATTCGGTGATGCTCGGCTACTGGAACGATCCGGAGCGCACCGCCGAGGTCGTCGACGACGACCGCTGGATGCACACCGGCGACCTCGCGGTGATGGACGAGGACGGCTACGTACGGATCGTCGGCCGCATCAAGGACATGATCATCAGGGGCGGGGAGAACGTCTACCCGCGCGAGATCGAGGAGTTCCTCTATTCCCACCCCAAGATCGCCGATGTCCAGGTCATCGGGGTGCCCGACGAGAAGTACGGCGAGGAGATCATGGCCTGCGTCATCCTGCGCGACCCCGCCGACACCCTCGGCCGCGACGAGCTGGCCCGCTTCTGCCGGGGGCGGCTCGCCCACTTCAAGGTCCCGCGGCACCTGCGGATCCTCGAATCGTTCCCCATGACGGTCAGCGGCAAGATCCGCAAGGTGGAGCTGCGCGAGCAGGCCGCCGCGGAGCCGGTACCGGGGGGCGCGGCGCAGGCGCGGGCCTGAGGCCGGGCCCGGCCGGGGCGCACGAGTAAGCGGGGAGGGCCGTTTCCCGGCCCGCCCCGCAACCCCCGTGGACGGGCCCGCGATCCCCCGTGTGTCTCTCGCGGGCCCAGAAGAAGTCTCCGCCCGGTGTGACCAACTCGCCATGGTCCGGCGCGAGTTCAGAGGAAGACTTGAGCTTCGGGCGGTGGCCCGTGAGTTACCGGACTCAGCCGGCACCGCGCCGGACCAGCTCGTCCGCGGCGTCGTTGAGTGCCTGCGGGGCGCCCGTGAGATCCACGACGAACAGCGGAAGCCGCAGGTCGTCGGCGCGGGCGCGGGCGCCCTGGGCGTAACCCGCGAGGGAGAAGCAGACACCGGTCGCGGAGTCGAGGAGGCCGTGCAGCCACAGGCACTCGATGTCGCGCAGCGTCGTGGGCAGCGTGGTCGGATCGACCCGCGCGACGGCGCCGGTGGCCCGCAGGTCGACGCCGGTGGCGCTGGGGGCCGCTCCGCACCCGGTGCGGCGCACGTCCGTGAAGCCGAGCCAGCGCAGATACCGCTCGGCCGCCGCGACCGCGTCGCGCTCGGTACGGATCGCCAGCGGGCGGAAGTCGGGCCGCCGCGGCGCCACCGGTTCGGACGCGTCGTCGGCCGCCGGGGCCGGGCCGCGCACCGGCTGCACGGGCAGCCGGACGACCGTGCCGCAGGAGCAGCCGAACTCGGGCCGGGGCCATTGGTCCTGGCGGTCACAGGCCGGGCAGCGCACCGCGACCCAGGAGTCGCGCCAGGTGCGCTGCGCCAATAACTCGGGGGTCGCGCCCGGCAGTACGGGCAGGGTCAGCGGCGCTCCGCACGCGCAGGGAAAGGTCGGCGGGGTGAAGGAGTGCTCCCGGCGGCACGTCGGGCAGTGCACCGGCACGCTCTTGGCCATCATCGGCTCCAGCAACGGGGTCCGTAGGGGTGTGGGTACGGGCCCATCGTCCACGATGCGGGCGCGGCCGGGGAGCGATTCGTGAAGGGTGCGTCCGCCCGGCGCCCACCGGAGGACTCCACGCGCCGGAGCGCGCGCGGCCCGCGACCCGCGCGGCGGTGCGAAGACGGCCCGCTGCGGACCGGGCGAGGACAAGCGGAGGGGGATCCGGACGGCGGCGGCGCCTGGGCGCGACAGGACAGTTGTCGGCGCCACCGCCGCCCGGGGACTGAAGGGTCGCGGGCTCACCCCTGAGGCGCGGGCTCGAACTCCTTGACGGCGTCGATGTCCGGGCCGTGCGGGGTGTTCGCCTCCCGCTCGATCAGGATCTCGACCAGCACCGGCCGTGACGTCGACACGGCCTCCTTGCGGGCCCATTCGATGGCCGGACGGATGTCGGCGGGGTCCACCACCCGGCGGCCGGAACAGCCGTACGCCTCCATGAGCTTGACGTTGTCCGTGCCGGTCTCGTCGTAGTGGATGTCGACCTGGTAGTTCATGTCGTAGCCGATCGAGGCCTGCCGGATGAGGCCCAGGTACTCGTTGTTCAGCATGATCAGCACATACGGCACGTCGTACTGCGCCGCGACCGCCAGTTCCTCGACCATGTACTGGAAGCCGTAGTCGCCGACGATGCCGACGACTTCGGTGTCGCCCCGGCCCATCCCCTCCAGTGCCTTCTTCACCCCGATCGCGGCCGGGACCTCCCAGCCGAGTGGACCGGCCTGGCCGCACACCTGATAGTGACGAGGCTGGTGGGCCTTCTGGTGCTGGCCGCCCCAGATCTGGTAGAGGCCGATGGCGGTGACGAAGTAGGTGTCCTCACCGAAGGCGGCGTTGATCTCCTTGTAGACCCGGGGGGCCTTGACCGGGACCGTGTCGAAGTCCTCGCGCCGGACCAGGGTGCGCTTGAGCTCCCGGCAGCGCTCGACCCACGCGCCGACGTCGGCGCGGACACCTCGGGCCCTGGCGGCCTCCAGCAGGGCCGCGAGGAAGAGCCTCGCGTCCGAGACGATGCCGAGATCCGGCTCGATGACCCGGCCGAGCTGGGTGGGCTCGATGTCGACGTGCACGAACGTCCGGTCGCCCTTGTACGTCGCGAGGTTCGCCCCCGTGTGGCGGTCGCCGAAGCGGGCGCCGACGGCGAGCACGAAGTCCGACTCCAGGAAGGAGGCGTTGGCGTAGCGCTGCGAGGTCTGGATGCCGGTGGTGCCGAGGTTCAGCTCGTGGTCGTCCTCGATGACGCCCTTGCCCATGAGGGTGACCTGGAAGGGCACCCGCAGATGCTCCACCAGCGCGCGCAGCTCGGCCGACGCCTCGGCGAGGATCACCCCGCCGCCGGCGAGGACCAGCGGCCGCTGCGCGGCGAGCAGCAGATCGAGGGCGGCCTCGACGCGGGGCGCGTGCGGCACGACGGCCGGCACCGGCAGCCGGGTGTCGAGGGCGGGGTCGTAGCGGATCTCGCGGCGGGCGATGTCGACGGGGACGTCGATCAGGACCGGCCCCGGGCGGCCCTCCCGGGCGATCCGGAACGCCTCCCGGAAGGCCCACGGGATCTGCGCGGCCTCCTTGATCTGCACGGCCCACTTGGTGACGGGCCGTGCGATCTCCACGATGTCGACCGCCTGGAACGCCTCCTGGTGCAGCTTGGTGGAGACCGCCTGGCCGGTGACGCAGAGCATCGGGACGGAGTCGGCGAGCGCGGTGTACAGGCCGGTGACGAGATTGGTGCCGCCGGGGCCGGAGGTGGCGAGGGCCACGCCGACCCGGCCGTTGGTGCGGGCCCAGCCGTCGGCCATGTGCGTCGCGCCCTCCTCGTGCCGGACGGTGAGGTGCTCGATCCCGCCGACCACCTCCATCGCCTTGTACAGCGGCAGGATCGCGGCGCCGGGACAGCCGAAGGCGATGTCGACGCCCTCGTCCTTCATGATGTGCACCGCCGCCTCCATGGCGGGCATCCGCACGGCGCTCACGACGCGGTCCCCGACAGCCGCTCGACACCGCGCAGCAGCGCCGAGTGGTCGAGGCCGCCGTCGCCCTGCGCGCGTGCCGCGCCGACCAGCCCGGCGACCACCCCGCCGACCGGCAGGGCCGCGCCGACGGCACGGGCCGCGTCGGTGACGATGCCCATGTCCTTGTGGTGCAGCTCGATCCGGAAGCCCGGCACGAAGTCGCGGCCCAGGAAGTTGTGCTTCTTGCGGGTCAGCACGGCCGATCCGGCGAGTCCGCCGTTCAGCACGTCCAGCGCGGCGGCGAGGTCGACCCCGGACTTCTCCAGGAAGACCACGGCCTCGGCGCAGGCCTGGATGTTGACCGCGACGATCAGTTGATTGGCGGCCTTGACGGTCTGTCCGGCGCCGTGCGGCCCGCAGTGCACGACGGTGGTGCCGAGGGCGTCGAGGACGGGCCGGGCGGCGTCGAAGTCGGCCCGGTCGCCACCGACCATGATCGACAGGACGGCCTCGACGGCCCCCGCCTCGCCGCCGGAGACCGGGGCGTCCAGGACCCGCAGGCCCCGGCCGGCCGCGGCGGCCGCCGCGGCCAGCTCCACGGAGGTCCGCGGCGTGATGGACGACATGTCGATCAGCAGCGCCCCGTCCCGGGCGTGGGCGAGGATGCCGTCCTCGCCGTAGGCGACGGCCTCGACCTGGGGGGAGGCGGGAACCATGGTGATGACGACGTCGGCGCCCCGGACGGCCTCGGCGACGGAGGCGGCGGCGGTGCCGCCCGCCGCGGCGAGGCGGTCGAGCTTGTCCTGTTCGAGGGTGAAGCCCGTGACGCGGTAACCGGCCTTGATCAGGTTCTCGGACATGGGCGAGCCCATGATGCCGAGGCCTATCCAGGCGACGGCGGGCAGCGGGGTGTTGCTCATGGCGTCCTCTCGGTGACGTGCGGTGAGGTGCGGCGGGGCCGTGCGCCTTCGGGGTGCGCGCCGCGGCGAGGTCAGCCCGTGCGGGGCAGCCAGCCGAACGCGTCCGCGCTCGGCCCGTCCGGCTTGTACTCGAGGCCGATCCACCCGTCGTAGCCGGCCTTCCCCAGCCGGTCGAGCAGCTCGGTGAAGTCGAGCCCGCCGGTGCCGGGCGCGCCGCGGCCCGGGTCGTCCGCGATCTGTACGTGGCCGGTCCGGTCGGCGTAGCGGTCGATGGCCTCGCGCAGGTCCTCGCCGTTCCTCGACAGGTGGTACAGGTCCATCAGGAACCGGGCGTTGCCGAGCCCGGTGGCCGCGTTGACCCGGTCCACGACCTCGACCGCCGAGGCGGCGGTGACGAGCGGGTACCGCGGGGACTCGGGTGCGTTCAGCGCCTCGATCAGCAGGGTCGCCCCCACCCGGTCGGCGGCGTGGGCCGCGAGCGTCAGGTTCTCCAGCGCGAGGGCGTCCTGCTCCCACGGGTCCGCGCCGTCGACGCGGTTGCCGTACAGGGCGTTGAGCGCCGTGCACCCCACCGACCGGGCGAAGTCGGCCGCGACGTCGACGTTGGCGCGGAAGCGGTCGGATTCCGCGCCCGGTACGGACAGCGCGCCCCGGTCCGGCCCGGGCAGCTCGCCGGCGTAGAGGTTCAGCCCCACCAACTGGGTGCCCGCCCCGCTCAACGCGGCGCGCAGGGCGTCGAGTTCGGCAGGGTCGGGGGTGGGGGTCGTGGGCCAGGGCCACCACAGCTCGACCGCCGTGAAGCCGGCCGCGGCGGCGGCCGCCGGGCGCTCCAGGAGCGGGAGTTCGGTGAAGAGGATCGAGAGGTTCACATCGAAGCGCTGATCGCGGAGGCTCATCGGCCAGGAAATCCTTCCGTATTGCGGAAGTTCACTTCTGCTTGACGGAAGCCTGCCCGCGCTGCGGGAAGGCTGTCAAGAGGGGCCGCGCCGACGACGGACGCGCGCAGTAGGTTGGGCCGCGTGCGATTGAGAGTGGAATTCACGACCGAGCCGTTCGATCTCGACGAGGCCCCGCCCCACGCGGTGGTGGCCCGTGAGGTGGTCCAGGGCGCCCCGCTGGACGCCGTCGACGTCGGCCCGTTCGGCAACACCGCCGAGGGCGGGGCCGAAGCCGTGCTGGCGGCGGTGGACGAGCTGGTGCGCGAGTCGCTCCGGGCGGGCGCCACCCGGGTGTCGCTGCAGATCAACGTGGTTCCGGAGGACGGGTCGTGACGGAGTCGGCGGCGGGTCCCTTCCGCGACGCGGTCAGACCGCTCGTCGAGGCCATGGGCGGGGAGATGGTCGACCCGGACCGGGCCGAGGGCGACGACGTGGTGCTGTCCTGGGAGGGCCGCCCGGTCGTGGCCGTGCGACTGCCCCATCTGTCCGACTCGCTGGACCACATCCTCGCCGAGCTGGAACGCCGCCACGGCATGCCGCTCGCGGAGCTGGACCGCCGGACCAAGCAGTCGGTCGTACGGGTCCTCGAGCAGCGCGGCGCCTTCTCGGTACGGCACGGCGTGGAGACGGTGGCCGGCGCGCTCGGCGTCAGCCGCTTCACCGTCTACAACTACCTGAACAGGGAGAACGCCGCCCGGGGTGGCTCGGGAGGGGACGCGGGATAAGGGCGCGGCGGAGCCGGTCAGATGGAGAACGGCCGCTGCTCGACGAACTCCGGGTCGGGCCGGCCGGCCAGGAAGAGATTGGGGCTCTGGAGGTACTCGCCGCGCAGCTCCTGCTTGATCCCGCGGTGCAGTGCCTGGTAGTCGCCGGAGAATCCCGTCCCGCCGTCCCAGACGCTCAGCAGCGCACCGGTGAACGCGCCGTTGACGGGGCCGTCCATGGAGGTCTGGTCGTCCTGGCAGCCGGAGATCAGCAGGATGCTGGCCCCGATCTCCCGGACGTCCTTGGCGGGCAGCTCCTGCTGGATTCGGTCGTAGAGCGTCTTGTCGCGCTTGTACAGCTTGTTGTTCAGGTAGAGCGGCAGAGCCTTGATCTTCTTCTCCGCCTCCTTCGGCTCCCGGGTGCCGAAGACGCTCTCCAGCGCCTCGGGCGCGAGCATCCCGGTCACCTGCTCGGCGACGCTTCCGCTGTGGCAGCTGTCCGACAGCACGACGATGCGCACACCGTCCTCGAAGGCCCCGTACAGCTCGTACAGTTCGTCGTCGACGAACTGCCGGTCGAAGAGGACCCAGGTCTCGTCCTGCCGGTCCTCCTCGTCGCCGTTGAGGTCGGGGACCTGGCCGCCGTGTCCGGAGTAGGTGAGGAAGAGGATGTCGCCGCTCTTGAGCTCCTTCGCGGCCTTCTTCAGCACCGCGGTGACGTTCTCGACGGTCGCGTCCGCCGTCAGCAGCATCGTCCGGTTCCGGTAGTCCAAGCCCTTGGCGAGCTCGGCCATGTCCCGGGCGTCGTTCTCGCAGGCGTTGAGTTCGCCGTCCCAGCCGTCGTACTTGTCGGGGTCGACTTTGTTCAGACCGATGTGGATCGACAGGCCAGTGGGCATGGTGTTCCCTCCGTGCGGACGGCGCTCGTCCGCGGCATCTCCGTGGTTCGCGGTATGGGTGCCGTGGCCTTCGTCGGCGTAATCATCAATCGGACAAGACGCCTCGATCGGACCATCACCCCCCCTCGGGCATCCGGTATCCGGACGTCGGTTCCCGCGTTCACCCGCCACTCCACGGGAATTTCAACAAAGTGTTGACGCGGTGTTGCCGAGGGCGTTAGCTATGCGCAGCCCGTCCGAGCACAGCACGCAAGCGCCGCGGAGGCTGCCGTGACTTCGAGTCCGACGCCGGGGCTCACCCGGTTCAACGCCGCCGAGGACCGCGCCGCCCGGGCCGCCCTGCGCGAAGTCTGCGCCAGCGCGGCCTGGGGCGACGAGATCCTCGCCCGGCGCCCGTATCCCGACACCGCGTCCCTGCTCGCCGCGGGCGACACCGCCACGGCCCATCTCACGGCGGCGGACCTGGCCGAGGCGATGGCCGGACATCCGCCGATCGGACGCCCGGAGCCGGGCGATCCGGCGTCCGCCCGCGAACAGCGGGGGATGACGGACGCCCCCGACGCGCTCCGGGCCGAGATGCTCGAACTCGGCCTGGCCTACCAGGAGAAGTTCGGGCACGTCTTCCTGATCTGCGCCACCGGACTCACCGGCGAACAGATGCGCGACGCCGTACGTCATCGGATCGACAACGCGCCGGAACACGAACGCGAGATCGTGCGAGGGGAACTGGGCAAGATCAACCGCATCCGGCTGGCCCGGCTCGCGGCAGCACCCGACGGCGAAGGAGCCCCACCATGAGCAGCGAGGAGACCGCCTCGGTGTCCACCCACATCCTGGACACCAGCACCGGCAGCCCCGCCGGGAGCGTCGCCGTCGAGCTGTCCGCCCGCGGCGACAGCGATCAGTACCGCGTGGTCGGCCACGCGAAGACGGACGCGGACGGGCGCTGCAAGGACCTCCCGGCACTGCCGGAGGGCACGACCCACGCACGGCTCACCTTCTCCGTCGAGCCGTATCTCGCACGCAGCCAAGCCGCGGGCGCAGCCTTCTTCCCCGAGGTGACGGTCGCCTTCGCCGTCACACCGGGCGAGCACTACCACCTACCGCTGCTGCTCAACCCGTTCGGCTACTCCGTATACCGAGGGAGCTAGCACGCCCATGCCCATCCTTGGCCAGAACCAGTACGGCAAAGCCGAGAACCGCGTCCTCAAGGTCACCCGCGACGGGGCCGTCCACCACGTCAAGGACCTCAACGTCTCGGTGGCGCTCTCCGGAGACATGGACGAGGTCCACCTCTCCGGATCCAACACCAACGTCCTGACGACCGACGCCACCAAGAACACCGTGTTCGCCTTCGCCAAGGAACACGGCATCGAAACGGCCGAGCAGTTCGGCATCCACCTGGCCCGCCACTTCGTCACCAGCCAGGAGCCGGTCACCGGCGCGCGCATCCGCATCGAGGAGTACGCCTGGGAGCGGATCGCGACCCCCGGCCCGGGCGAGCACTCCTTCGTCCGCGCGAACCAGGAGACGCGCACCGCGCAGATCACCTTCGACGGCTCGGCCTGGCAGATCGTCTCGGGGCTCAAGGACCTCGTGGTGATGAACACCACCGACTCCGAGTTCCGCGGTTACGTCAAGGACCGCTACACCACGCTCCAGGAGACCGGCGACCGGATCCTCGCCACCGAGGTGCACGCCCGCTGGCGACACGCCTGGAGCGACGACGCGCGGCCCGAGCCGGACTGGGACCGCTCCTACGGACAGGCGCGCCGGGACCTGCTGGGCGCCTTCGCGGAGACCTACTCCCTTTCCCTCCAGCAGACCCTCTACGCGATGGGCTCACGGGTCGTCGAGCGGGGCCCGGAGATCGAGGAGATCCGGCTCTCGCTCCCCAACAAGCACCACTTCCTCGCGGACCTCTCGCCGTTCGGCATCAAGAACGACACCGCCGACGGCGCCGTGTACTTCGCCGCCGACCGGCCCTACGGCCTCATCGAGGCGACCGTCCTGCGCGACGGCGCCGAACAGCGCATCCCGGTCGATCTGACGAACCTCTGAGCGCACCCCCGACAGAACGAGGACCACCATGGCAGCATCCCCGGCCCCCGGCGGCGCGCCGACGCGCGTCGTCATCGAGAACTGCGCCGTCGCCACCGTGGACGCGCACGACACCGAGTACGCCTCGGGCCATGTCGTCGTCGCCGGCAACAGAATCGAATCGGTGGGCCCGGGGGCCGCCCCCGAGGGCCTCACCAACGTCGTCCGACGCGTCGACGGCACCGGCCATCTGCTCACCCCCGGACTCGTCAACACCCACCACCACTTCTACCAGTGGCTCACCCGCGGCCTCGCCCAGGACGCCAACCTCTTCGACTGGCTCGTCGCCCTCTACCCCACCTGGTCGCGCATCGACGAGGACATGGTCTACGCGGCGGCCCGGGGCTCCCTCGCCATGATGGTCCGCGGTGGCGTCACCACCGCCATGGACCACCACTACGTCTTCCCCCGCGGTGCGGGCGACCTCCTCGGCGCCGAGATCCGCGCCGCCCGGGAGATGGGCGTACGGTTCAGCCCCACCCGCGGCTCGATGGACCGCGGGAAGTCGGCCGGCGGGCTGCCGCCGGACTTCGCGGTGGAGACCACCGAGGCGGCGCTCCTGGCGACCGAGGAGGCCATCGACACCCACCACGACGCGGGCTTCGACTCGATGCTGCGCGTCGGGGTCGCGCCCTGCTCGCCGTTCTCCGTCTCCACCGAACTCCTGCGGGAGGCCGCCGCGCTGGCCCGGCGCAAGGGCGTGCGGCTGCACACGCACGGCTCGGAGACGGTCGAGGAGGAGCAGTTCTGCAAGGAGCTGTTCGGCATGGGCCCGACCGACTACTTCGAGTCCACCGGCTGGCTCGGCGAGGACGTGTGGATGGCCCACTGCGTCCATATGAACGACACCGACATCGAGGCCTTCGCCCGCACCGGCACCGGCGTGGCCCACTGTCCCTCCTCCAACGCCCGGCTCGCGGCCGGCACCGCCCGCGTCCCCGACATGCTGAAGGCGGGCGTCCCCGTCGGCCTCGGCGTCGACGGCACCGCCTCCAACGAGTCCGGCGAACTGCACACCGAGCTGCGCAACGCCCTCCTCGTCCACCGACTGGCGGGCGGCGAAGGCGCGTTGAACGTCCGGCAGGCCCTGAGGCTGGGCACCCACGGCGGTGCGCGGGTGCTCGGGCGGGCGGACGAAACGGGCTCGCTGGAGCCCGGCAAGCTCGCCGACCTCGTGCTGTGGAAGCTCGACGGCCTCGGCCACTCCACCATCGCCGACCCGGTCGCCGCCCTCGTCCTCGGCGCCGCCGCACCGGTCACCCTCTCCCTGATCAACGGCAAGCCGGTCGTCGAGGCCGGCCGGCTCGTCACCGCCGACGAGGACACCATCGCGCGGGACGCCCGGCGGGAGGCCCGGCGCCTCGCCCGGATCGCCCGAAGACTCGGCTGAGGGGGACGGCCCTCAGCCGGGGCCCGTGGGTCCCGCCGGGACCCACGGGCAGCGGTCAATTCAGCCCGTCCGGCGTTTGAGGACGCGCCCGCAGGGCGCTTGCCGCCGCAGGCGGCACAGACGGCCCGCAGCCGAAGATTCGCCGGCCAGGCGAGAGGCGCCCGGCGCCGCAGGCGGCAGAGCCGGCCCGCAGCCCGAAGATCCGCCGCTGTCGGCAGGACAAACCGCAGCCCGAGGATCCGCCGCCGTCGGCAGGACAAACCGCAGCCCGAAGATCCGCCGGCCAGGCAACCGGTGACACGAAACCCCGACAGGAGGCACCCGTGGCCGCAGCGCCCAGGTTCACCGAGCCAAGCCCCGAACCGGCAGCCGACACCGGCGACGTCCACCCCGTGGACCGGCTGCCCCGCCCGGGCCGGCTGATCGCCACCGGCTTTCAGCACGTCGCCGCCAGCTACGCGGGCGTGGTCGCGCCCCCTCTCGTGCTCGGCGCCTACATCGGGCTCTCCCCGCTGGAGATCACCTTCCTGGTGGGCGCCTCCCTCTTCACGGCGGGCATCGCGACGCTCCTCCAGACGATCGGGTTCTGGAAGGTCGGGGCCAGGATGCCGTTCGTCAACGGCGTCTCCTTCGCGGGCGTCGCCCCGATGCTCGCCATCGCCGACACCCAGACCGACAAGAAGGACGCCCTCCCGATCATCTTCGGGGCCGTCATCGTGGCCGGTGCGCTCGGCTTCCTCCTCGCCCCCTACTTCTGCAAACTCGTCCGTTTCTTCCCGCCCATCGTCAGCGGGACCGTCATCACCCTGATCGGCGTCACCCTGCTGCCGGTCTCCTTCGGCTGGATCCAGGGCGGCCACCCGGAGAAACCCACCTCCCTGACCAACCTCGGCCTGGCCGGGGTCACTTTGCTGATCGTGCTGGTCCTGCGGCGGCTGCTGCGGGGCTTCCTGCAACAGATCGCGATCCTGCTCGGTCTGATCGCCGGCACCCTCGTCGCGATCCCGGCCGGGGTGGTCGACTTCACCGCCACCCGGCACGCCGCCGTCGTCGGCTTCCCCACGCCGTTCCACTTCGGGAGCCCCGTCTTCGAGGCCGCCGCCATCGTCTCCATGTGCATCCTCATGCTGGTCTGCATGACCGAGAGCACCGCCGACATGCTCGCGCTCGGTGAGATCGTCGGCCGTGAGGCGGACGAGAAGGTCATCGCGGGCGGGCTGCGCGCGGACACGCTCGGCACCGCGCTCAGCCCCCTCTTCAACGGCTTCGCCAACAGCGCCTTCGCCCAGAACGTCGGCCTGGTCGCCATCACCAAGGTGCGCAGCCGCTACACCGTCGCCGCCTGCGGCCTGATGTTCGTCCTGCTGGGACTGAGCCCCGTCTTCGCCTCGCTCATCGCCGTCGTGCCGCAGCCGGTCCTCGGCGGCGCGGGCATCGTGCTCTTCGGCACGGTCGCGGCCAGCGGCGTCAACGTCCTGCGCAAGGCGGGCCTGGAGCAGGGCGACAATCTGCTGATCGCCGCCACCTCGCTGGGTATGGGGCTGATCCCGGTGGTCTCCAAGACCTTCTACGACAACACGGCCATCCCCGAGACCCTGAAGATCATCCTGGATTCGGGGGTCAGCGCCGGCTGTCTCACGGCGGTCGTCCTCAACCTCGCCTTCAACCACCTCGGCCGCCGGCGGGCGAGCCCCGCCCCAGTGGCGGGGGTGCCGGAGCAGCCGGTGCCGGTCGTGCGCTGATCCCCCGCCGGGGACGGGCCGGTCCGTGCGTGGCGGCTAGGGAGAGCCGCCGCGTTACGCCACAATCGGGGCAAAGTGACCACCCGTCAGTGCGGAGAGGGGTTCCCGGCGTGGACCACGATGCCGAGGGGGAGCCGGAGGAGAAACGCGGCTTCGTCTTCCCCAGCGCCCTGACCGTCCTCGCGGTCGTGACGGTCGCCGTCTGGATCCTCGCCTTCGTCGTCCCCTCCGGCGTGTACAGGCGCAACGCCGACGGCAACCCGATCCAGGGCACCTACCACCGGGAGTCGGCGCCCGGCGACTTCACCCACCGGCTCGGGGAGCTGTTCCTGTCCCCGGTCAACGGCCTCTACGGCGTGCGCGACGCCGCCACCGGCCAGGTCACCCCGGACGCCTCCGGCGCGCTGTACGGCAGCGCCGGTGTCTTCCTCTTCGTCCTGGCCATCGGCGCGTTCATCACCGTCGTCTTCGCCGCCGGCGCCCTGGACCGGGGCATCGAACGGCTCGCCCACCGGCTGCGCGCCCGCGGCGCCCTGCTCATCGCGGCCGTCATGACCGTCTTCTCGCTGCTGGGCACGGTGGAGGGCTTCGCCGAGGAGACCCTCGGCTTCTACGGGCTGATCGTCCCGCTGATGCTGGCCCTCGGCTACGACCGCATGGTCGCCACCGGCACGATCATCCTCGGCGCGGGCGTCGGCGTGCTCGCCTCCACCGTCAACCCCTTCGCCACCGGGGTGGCCTCCTCCGCCGCCGACGTCTCGCTGGGTGACGGGATCGCGCTGCGCTTCGCGATGTGGGTGGTCCTCACCGCGGTGACCATCGGCTACGTCGTGCGGTACGCGCACCGGGTGCGCGCCGACCCGGGCCGCTCACTGGTCGGCTTCCGCCCGGGCGACCGCGAACTGGCGGCCGCGGCCGTGGAGCCACCCGAGCTCACGGGTCTGCACAAGGCGGTGCTCGCCGTCGTCGTGCTGGTCTTCGCGTTCATGATCTTCTCGGTGATCCCCTGGGCGAGCGCGCTCACGGGCGACGCCGACGCGACGCCGTACGCGTGGGAACTGGGCTGGTCCTTCGCGCAGTTGGCGGCGCTCTTCATCGCGGCGGCGGTGCTGGTCGGGCTCGTCGCCCGGCTGGGCGAGCAGCGGCTCAGTGCGACGATCGTGCAGGGCGCGGCGGACTTCATCGCGCCCGCGCTCGTGATCGTCCTTGCGCGGGGCATCACCGTGATCATGAACAACTCGAAGATCATCGACACGGTTCTGCACTCCATCGAGGGTGCGGTGTCCGGCACCCCGGCGGCACTGTTCGGGGTCATGGTCTACGTCGTGAACCTGCCGCTGGCCTTCCTGATCCCCTCGACATCCGGCCACGCCACCCTCGCGATGCCCATCCTCGCGCCGCTCGCGGACTTCGCCGGCGTCTCACGGGCCGTGGTCGTCACGGCCTGGCAGGCGGCGAGCGGCTGGATGAACCTGTGGGTGCCGACGACCGCCGTCGTCATGGGCGGGGTGGCGCTGGCGAAGGTCGGCTACGACAAGTACCTACGGTTCGTGTGGCCGCTGTTGGCGATCCTGGCCGTCCTCATCTGCGGCTTCGTGGCGCTGGGCGCGGCCGTGACGTGACGGCCGCTCCCAGCGAGGTGCTACCCCAGCAGTTCGTAGGCCGGCAGGGTGAGGAAGTCCGCGTAGTCCTCGTCGAGGGCGACCTTCAGCAGCAGGTCGTGGGCCTCCTCCCAGCGCCCGGCGGCGAAGCCGTCCGGGCCGGTCTCGGCGCGGACGGCGGCGAGTTCCTCGGCCGCGACCTCGCGGACCAGCTCGGCGGTGGCCTTGCGGCCGTTGTCGAAGACGACACCCGCGTTGATCCACTGCCAGATCTGGGAGCGGGAGATCTCGGCGGTGGCCGCGTCCTCCATGAGGTTGAAGATGGCGACGGCGCCCAGGCCGCGCAGCCACGCCTCGATGTAACGGGTGCCCACCTGGACGGCGTTGCGCAGGCCCTCGTAGGTCGGCTTCGCCTCCAGCGAGTCGACGGCGATGAGCTCCTCGGCCCTCACGTGCACGTCCTCGCGCAGTCGGTCCTTCTGGTGCGGCCGGTCGCCGAGGACCGCGTCGAAGGAGGCGCGGGCGACGGGCACGAGGTCGGGGTGGGCGACCCAGGAGCCGTCGAAGCCGTCGTTCGCCTCACGGTCCTTGTCGGCCTTGACCTTCTGGAAGGCGACCTCGTTGACCTCCGGGTCCTTGCGGGAGGGGATGAAGGCCGCCATGCCGCCGATGGCGTGCGCGCCGCGCTTGTGGCACGTGCGCACCAGCAGTTCGGTGTACGCGCGCATGAACGGCGCGGTCATCGTCACGGCGTTGCGGTCGGGGAGGACGAACTTCGCCCCGCCGTCACGGAAGTTCTTGACGATGGAGAAGAGATAGTCCCAGCGCCCGGCGTTCAGCCCCGAGGCGTGCTCGCGCAGCTCGTAGAGGATCTCCTCCATCTCGTACGCCGCCGTGATCGTCTCGATCAGGACGGTCGCACGCACGGACCCCTGGGGGATGCCGAGGTGGTCCTGGGCGAAGACGAAGACGTCGTTCCAGAGGCGGGCCTCCAGGTGCGACTCGGTCTTGGGCAGATAGAAGTACGGGCCCTTGCCGAGGTCGATCAACCGTCGGGCGTTGTGGAAGAAGTAGAGGCCGAAGTCGACCAGGGCGCCGGGGACGGGGCGGCCGTCGACGGTGAGGTGGCGCTCGTCGAGGTGCCAGCCGCGCGGGCGCATGACGACGGTCGCGAGCTCGTCGGCGGGCTTCAGGGCGTACGACTTGCCCTGCTCGCTGGTGAAGTCGATGCGGCGCTCGTAGGCGTCGATCAGATTGAGCTGGCCGCCGACGACGTTCTCCCAGGTGGGGGAGGAGGCGTCCTCGAAGTCGGCGAGCCAGACGCGTGCCCCCGAGTTGAGGGCGTTGATGGTCATCTTCCGGTCCGTCGGCCCGGTGATCTCCACCCGGCGGTCGTTCAGCGCGGCCGGGGCGGGCGCGACGCGCCAGTCGGGGTCCTCGCGGACGGCCGCGGTTCGGGGGAGGAAGTCGAGCGTGCCGGTGCGGGCGATCTCGGCACGGCGTTCGGCGCGGCGGGCGAGCAGCTCGTCCCGGCGGGGGGTGAACCGGCGGTGCAGGGCGGCGATGAACGCCAGCGCCGCGTCGGTCAGGACCTCGTCCTGGCGGGCCGGGGCGTGGGCGGGGTCGGCGACGACGGTGGCCAGCGGGGACGGCGCTGGTGCGGACATGGGCTGTCACTCCTTCAGCGGGCGGACGTCCGGCGGCCGCCGGGGCGCTCGGTCATACGGATCTGCGGTGACGGCACGCGGTGCCAGTGGAGAATAGTTTCCTCATGGTGGAAGTTCAATGGTCTGTCGGCGTCGAGAGATTTTCCGCCACGTCGGTATCCGGAACCCGAGTTGCCCAGGTGGCGCTGGGTGCCACCTCACCCCCTCGCTCGGCCCTCAGTCGAGCAGGGAGAGGTCGTCCGGCGTGTCGATGTCGTCCGGGGCCGCGACGTCCCCGCACTCGACGAGCGTGACCGCCCCGGCGTGTTCCCGTAGATACGCGCGCGCCCCCCGGTCGCCGGCGGCCGAGCGCGCGACGCCCTCCCAGTGCCGCCGCGCGAACAGCACCGGGTGGCCCCGTTCGCCGTCGTACGAGGCGGCCACCAGCCCCGCGCCCGCCCGGTGCGCGGCCAGCACGCGGGCCACCGCGGCCGGTCCGATCCTGGGCTGGTCCACCAGCGTCACCAGCGCCGCCGACGCCCCCGTGCCCGCGAGGGCCGCGAGCCCGGTCCGCAGCGACGAGCCCATGCCCGACGCCCAGTCGGGGTTGTCCACCACGGCCACGTCCGCCCCGGGCGGCCACGTCAGCCCCTCGCGCGCCCGGACCTCCGCCGCCCCCGCCCCCAGCACCACGCACAGCGGTCCGCAGCCTCCCTCGCGCAGCACCCGCGCCGCGTGCTCCACCAACGGACGGCCCCGGTGGGCGAGCAGCGCCTTGGGCCGCCCGCCGAGCCGCCGGCCACCGCCCGCCGCCAGCAGCAATCCGGCGACGAGGACCGGGCCGTCCGTCGCGTCTGTCGCATCTGTCGTCTGTGCCATGGCCCTTGCTTACCGGATGCGTGCCGGAGTCCACACGACCGCGGTCCGATGTGCGGTGGACAGCCGTTTGTCACCCGTACGTGAGCGCGCGGCCTGAATTTCGCTGTGAGTGTGGCGCTCCGCACGGAAAGTGGCGTTAACTGATCCGCGCGAGCGGGTGGGAGGGGGAGAATTGTGGCGGAAGGCGCCGTTGTGGTGGAAGAGGAGCGAGCGGGCCGTACCGGCGACGACCCGAGGGTGAGCGAGCTGCGTGCCGCGGTGTCCCGGCTGCGCCGGGCGCTCGCCGCGCACCCCGCGCAGTTACCCGACCGGGACGCCGCCGAGGACGAGCTGGCCGCCCTGGACGCCATGGCGCGCGCCGGTGAACCGGAAGTGCCCCGGCTGCGCCGCTCGCTGCTGCTGGTGGCGGGCGCGGTGGGCTCGGTCAGCGCCCTCGCCCAGGCCCTCGGCGAGGTCCGCGCGGCGGTCGACAGCTTCGGCGAGCAGCCGGGCACGGTGCCCCGGCAGGCGCGCGCGATGCCGGAGCCGGTGCCGGCGCCGACGACACCGGAACAGCCGCGCGCCACGGCGGAAGTCCCGCGCCCGCGTGAGGCCCCTGACGGGGTGTGACCGAACCGTCTGCGCCGCCTGTGCCGCCAGTGCCGCCTGCGGCGGCGAGCGCCCTGCGGGCGCGTCCTCAATCGCCGGACGGGCTGCACATCCGGCCCGTCCGGCGATTGAGGACACCGCCGCGCAGCGGAGGTGTACACGTCATGGCCTCAGCCGGAGCCCGTCGTGTTGGCGAGGGCCACCGACAGTTCGGCCGCCACCTCCTGGAGGACGGGCACGATCTTCTCCACGGCGGCCTCCGTGACCCGGCCCGCCGGGCCCGAGATGGAGATGGCCGCGGCCGTGGGGGAGTCGGGCACCGGGACCGCGAGACAGCGCACCCCGATCTCCTGCTCGTTGTCGTCGACCGCGTAGCCCGTCTCGCGCACCCGGAACAGGGCCTCCAGGAAGCCCTCGGGCGTCGTGATGGTCTTCTCGGTCGCCGCCGGCATGCCCGTACGGGCGAGCAGCGCGCGGACCTCCTCGTCGGTGGCCTGGGCGAGCAGCGCCTTGCCGACACCCGTGGAGTGAGGCAGCACTCGACGGCCGACCTCGGTGAACATCCGCATCGAGTGCCGCGAGGGCACCTGCGCGACGTAGACGACCTCGTCGCCGTCGAGCAGCGCCATGTTCGCGGTCTCGCCGGTCTCCTCGACCAGCCGGGCGAGGTAGGGGCGCGCCCAGGTGCCGAGCAGCCGGGAGGCGCTCTCGCCGAGCCGGATCAGCCGGGGGCCGAGCGCGTAGCGGCGGTTGGGCTGCTGGCGGACGTATCCGCAGGCGACCAGCGTGCGCATCAGCCGGTGGATCGTGGGCAGCGGCAGTCCGCTGCTCGCGGACAGCTCGCTCAGTCCGACCTCGCCCCCGGCGTCGGCCATCCGCTCGAGCAGGTCGAAGGCGCGCTCCAGCGACTGGACGCCTCCGGTGGGCGAGGCTTTGGGCTCGGCGGACGAGGGCACGGCGCGGTCCTTCCGGAAGTGGGTGGGAGCAGCCTACCGGCAGGCCCCCGGCCGCACTACGCGTCGTTCTGCGTGACGGAAGGATTCTTCCGCGCAACGGAAGGTGTTGCCGGGGTGACTGTCCTCAGGCGAACGCCGGACGGGTCTTGACGGGGGTGTGCGGTGAATGAAGACTGCGTCCACCGAGTTCAACAGAACGTTGAAAGTTCGTGCTCGTCTGAGGCCGGGAATCGAGGAGATGCCGTGTCCGAGGTGGAGTTGGTACTGCGCTCGACACGCGTCGTCACGCCGGAGGGCACCCGCGCCGCCTCCGTCGCCGTCGCCGACGGCCGGATCACGGCCGTCCTGCCGTACCCGGGCGAACCCCCGGCGGGAGCCGTCGCCCTGGACCTCGGCGACGACGCCCTGCTCCCCGGGCTCGTCGACACCCATGTGCATGTGAACGACCCCGGCCGCACCGCGTGGGAGGGGTTCGCCACCGCCACCCGGGCGGCCGCCGCCGGAGGCGTCACCACCCTCGTGGACATGCCGCTCAACAGCGTCCCGCCCACCACCACCGTCGCGAACCTGCGGATCAAACAGGACGTGGCGCGCCCCGCGGCCCATGTCGACGTCGGCTTCTGGGGCGGCGCGCTGCCCGCCAACCTCACCGATCTGCGGCCCCTGCACGACGCCGGCGTCCTCGGCTTCAAGGCCTTCCTCTCGCCCTCCGGGGTCGAGGAGTTCCCCCATCTGAGCCGCGCCGACCTGGCCGCCGTGGCCGAAGAGATCGCCTCCTTCGACGGCCTGCTGATCGTGCACGCCGAGGACCCCGCCCATCTGGAGCGCGCCCCACAGCACGGCGGACCGCGCTACGCCGACTTCCTCGCCTCCCGCCCGCGCGCCGCCGAGAACGACGCGATCGCCGCGCTCGTCGACGTCGCCCGGAGGCTCGACGCACGGGTGCACATCCTGCACCTGTCGTCCGCCGACGCGCTGCCGGTGATCGCCGCCGCCAAGGCGGCGGGCGTACGGATCACCGTCGAGACCTGCCCGCACTTCCTGACCCTCACCGCCGAGGAAGTGCCCGACGGGGCCACCGAGTTCAAGTGCTGCCCGCCCATCCGCGAGGCGGCCAACCAGGACGCCCTGTGGCAGGGCCTCGCCGACGGAACCATCGACTGCGTCGTCTCCGACCACTCGCCCTGCACCACCGACCTCAAGGTCCCCGACTTCGCCAAGGCGTGGGGCGGCATCTCCTCCTTGCAGCTCGGCCTGCCCGCGCTGTGGACCGAGGCCCGCCGACGCGGCCATTCGCTCACCGACGTGGCCCGCTGGACGGCCACCGCACCCGCCGCCCTGGCGGGACTCGCGCACAAGGGCGCCATCGAGGCGGGCCGCGACGCCGACTTCGCCGTCCTCGCCCCCGACGACACCTTCACGGTCGACCCGGCCGGACTCCACCACCGCAACCCCACCACCGCCTACGCCGGGAGGACACTGAGCGGGGTCGTACGGTCGACGTGGCTGCGCGGCCACCGCATCGCCGACCACGGCACGCCCGGCGAACCCACCGGCCGACTTCTGGAGAGGCAGCGCAGCGCATGAGCGGCACCCCCGGTACACCCCCCTCTTCCGCCTTCGCCGGTGACGCGAACCCGTACGCGGGCGGCGACCCCTACGCCGACTACCGTTCGGCCACCTTCGACTTCACCCACCTGCCCGACCTGGCCGACCGCCGGCTGGGCGCGGGCGTGCTCGCCGCCAACGACGAGTTCTTCGCCGAGCGCGAGAACCTGCTGAACCCCGAGGCCGCCCACTTCGACCCGGAGCGCTTCGGCCACAAGGGCAAAATCATGGACGGCTGGGAGACCCGCCGCCGCCGGGGTGCCGCCGCCGACACGCCGCACCCCACGGACGAGGACCACGACTGGGCCCTGATCCGGCTCGGCGCGCCCGGCGTCGTGCGCGGCATCGTCGTCGACACCGCCCACTTCCGCGGCAATTACCCGCAGGCCGTCAGCGTCGAGGCCGCCTCCGTCGCCGGTACGCCCTCCGCCGAGGACCTGCTCGCCGCCGACGTCCGGTGGACCGTCCTCGTCCCGCGCACCCCCGTCGGGGGCCACGCCGCCAACGGCTTCGCGGTCCGCGACCCCCGGCGCTTCACCCACCTCCGGCTCAACCAGCACCCCGACGGCGGCATCGCCCGGCTGCGCGTCCACGGCGAGGTCGTCCCCGACCCCGCGTGGCTCGCGGTCCTCGGCACCTTCGACCTCGTCGCCCTGGAGAACGGCGGCCGGGCCGAGGACGCCTCCGACCGCTTCTACTCCCCGCCCGTCCACACCATCCAGCCCGGCCGGTCCCGCAAGATGGACGACGGCTGGGAGACCCGCCGTCGACGCGACAAGGGTCACGACTGGGTCCGCTACCGCCTCACCGAGCAGTCCGTGCCGCGCGCCGTCGAGATCGACACGGGCTGCTACAAGGGCAACGCGGCGGGCTGGGCCGCCCTGTCCGTACTCGACGCCACCACCGGCGCCGACCCGGCCGACCACACCACCGGCTGGACCGAGATCCTGCCCCGCACCCGCCTCCAGCCCGACACCGTCCACCGCTTCCCGCTGGAGAAGGCCACCACGGCCACGCACCTGCGGATCGACATCTACCCCGACGGCGGCATCGCCCGGCTGCGCGTCCACGGATCGCTCACGGAGGAAGGGGCGCGCCGCCTCACGTCGTGAGCGGACGGCTCATGAACAGGGCCTGCTCGCCCTCCGACGCGGTGCCCGTGTAGAGGGTGACGTCCACGCCGCACAGCGTGAAGCCCATCCGGCGGTACGCCCGCACCGCCGGGGCGTTCACATTGGTGACCTCCAACCACGCGGTGCGCGCGCCCAGTTCCCGGCCGTGGTCGAGGGCGCGGTCCATGAGGCCGCGCCCGACGCCCCGGCCCCGGTGGCCGGGCGCGACCCGGACGTCGGCGATGACGAGACGGCTGTTCCAGGCCGTGAACTCGGTGGTGATCGCGCCGCACAGCGCGCCGTCGCCGTCGAGCGCGACGACGACACGGGTGGTCGAGGTCCCGTCGTCCGGGCCGCCTTCCTCCCCGCCTCCGTCCACCCCGCCGTCCTCCTCGTCTTCCTCGTCGTCGGGGAAGACCTTGCGCAGCGGCGGGTCCACGGCCACCTCGCGGAGCCGGAAGCCGTCGTCCGTGGACGTCACCTCGATGACGGAGTCCGTGGTGAAGGAGTTGTCGAGCGCCAGGGCGGCGTCCGACTCCTCGGCACGGGCCACCCGGTAGACGACGGAGGTGTGTTCGATACTCGTCATGTCGCCACCGTATAGCGGCCCATGACGCCTCGCGGACCGGATCAGGGGCCGGCGAGGGTGTTCCAGAACATCAGCTCGTAGTCCCGCAGCAGACGTCCGTAGCGATGCGCCAGCCGTTCCGAGACCAGCCCGGCCGCGAGGCCCGCCCGGACGGCCGCCGCCGACCGCTCCACGCCCTCCGGCGCGGGCTCGGCGAAGAAGTCGAAGAAGCCGCACGCGGCGTCGTCGAACCCGTAGTGACGGCGCAGCGCCCGGCCGACGGTGGCGCAATAGCCGCCCCACGCCGCGAAGTTGGCGGTCAGTGCCACGACCACGTCGGCGGGTTCGGCGTGCAGCGCCAGCCAGGCCGTGTACGCGGGATACGCCTGGCATCCGGCCAGCGGTTCGTACGCCCGCACCGCCGTCCCGTCCAGCCCGCAGGCGCCCGCCAGGGCGCCGAGCCGGTCCAGCGCGACGTCCTCGCCCCGGACCAGGGACGTGAAGAAGTCGGCCACGGCGGGATGGGTGCCGGCGGCCCGCTCGGCGAGCCGCCGGAAACTGCCCCGGTCGCCGGTGATGATGTGGTGCTGCTCCAGTGCGAAGGCGGCGATGGTCTCCCGTGGCGCCGCGCCCGCCTCGATCAGCGGCACGAGCCTGTTCGCGTCGTCACCCGGCGCCGACCGGCGCACGGCGTCCGCCAGAACGTCCTCAGCCGTACGCGCCATGGCTCCGCCTCCCGGGTGTGGCCGACCGGTACCGACGACCAGGCTCCCAGAAGATCGTGCCGTGCGGCGCGAGGGCCGCGCGTGTCACTCCGCCCCGGCGAGCCAGAAGATCAGGAAGAAGAACGCGACGATGAAGTGGACGGCCACCAGGTAGATGAAGACCCGGATGGTCATGCCCATCGGGGCCCGGTCCTCCTCGTTCCGCTTGCGTTCCGTGGCGCCGCGCGGGCTGTGGGTCGTTGTGTCGTCGGTGGTGGCGCGCGTGAGGTCGGCGTCGCTCATGGCATTCCCCTTCGGGTCGGTGCGGCGTGGCCGAGGCACAGCTCGGCCACACCGCTCTGCATCAGCGTGTGCATGAAGAGCAGGTCCACCCCGCCGTGCGAGGCGGCGGCGATGCGGTGCGGGGTGAGGGAGTCGAAGTGGGCGGAGTCGCCCGGGCCGAGCAGATGCACGGTTTCGCCGAGCGTCAGCCTGAGCCGACCCTTCGTGACGTACAGCCATTCCTCGCCCGCGTGCACCCGCACCAGCTCGTCCTGGCCGCCGACCGCCGGCACGTGCAGCCGGAGCGCCTGCATGGCCCGGCCCGAGCCGCCGGCCCGCCAGTACGTCCAGCCGCCCGCCTCCTGCGGTTCCATCCGGTCCGCCCGCACGATCGGGTCCCGCTCCGCGGGCACCTCGCCCAGCAAGTCGGATACCGTCGTTCCATAGGTGCGGGCCAGCGCCAGCAGCATCGGCAGCGACGGCGTCCGACGGCCGGTCTCCAGCCGCGACAGGTGGGCGGGGGAGAGGCCGACCCGGGCCGCGGCGGCCTCCAGCGTCAGCGCGCTGCGCTTGCGCAGGGCCCGCAGTCGCGGGGCGACGTCGGGCAGCTGGTCGGCGTGGCCGTCGGGCGGCGCGTCGGGCTGGTCGGGCAACTGGCTCATGGCTCCGGTATAGCCCTCTCTTGCCTATGGGGCAAAAGTTTTGCCTCAGGGGTAAATCGCCTGCAATTCCCGCACGGAACGAAAGGCCGCCTTCCGGATGTAGTGAACACCCGGGGGATGCCGTGAACACCTGGGAAACAGTTGATCATCAGCGTTGACGTGACATGTACCCGTCGCGCCATGCTGGCGTCATGAGAACCCCCCACCGCATCGCGCGTACCGCCGCTCTCGCCGTTCTGGCCTCGACGTTCCTGTTCGGCACCGCCGTCGCCGCCCCGGCCGCGACCGCCGCCCCGACGGTCCACTCGACGGTCGCCATGAAGATCGTCGGCGACATCTGTTACTCCGACCTGCCCTCGCAGGCCCACGACACCCTGCGCCTGATCGAGGCCGGGGGCCCCTTCCCGTACCCGAAGGACGGGACCGTCTTCTCCAACCGCGAGAGTGTCCTGCCGAAGCAGTCCAGCGGCTACTACCACGAGTACACGGTGAAGACCCCCGGCTCCCCGGACCGTGGCGCCCGCCGCATCGTCGCCGGGCAGAAGAGCCAGGAGGACTACTACACCGGCGACCACTACGCCACCTTCGACCTGGTCGACCGCACCTGCTGAAAGCGCGGACCCACGGTGGTCCCGTGAACGATCGACACGAGAGTCCCGCCACCGCCCACGGTGGCGGGACTCTCCTGCTTCCCCCCGCTGACCCGTCCCGGCGCCGGCGGCACTCGGGGTCCGATTGTCAGCGCCTCCCGTTAACGTTTTGATAGGGGACGACGTTCGGGGAGGCGCTCGTGGCATCGGTGATGAGGGACCTGGAAGCGATGACTCGCGAGGTCGTGCTCCGCATACCCGCCGGGACCGCCGTCCTCCCCGCTCGGGACGGGAGTTCGGGCGGCACGCGCCGCACAGGCGGCTGACCCCCGGGCGTTCCCGCACCGGCCTCCGCGGGCCGCCGACGGGCCTCGCCGAAGCCCGGAACGGCCCTCGGATCCGTCGAACACCACGTCCGGACCACCCCGTTGGGCCCGATGGGCCGTACCCTGACCCGCTCGGACCCCGCTCGGACCCGTACCTCGCACCCATCGCATCGACACCGTACGCACATCGAGAAGGGCGGCGAACTGCCGTGTACCGCTGGGAGATCACCGGAGCCGCGCTCGCACAGCGCGTCCTCGCCGTCGTCCGCGGCGACAGCTACGACCGGGCCACGGCGACGGCCGGCACCTTGCTCTCCGCCGGAATCACCAGCCTGGAGATATCGCTGGCCACGCCGTTCGCCCTGGAGGTCGTCACCACCCTGGCCCGCGAGGTCGGCGACGAGGCCCTCATCGGGGCGGGCGGCGTGCTGGACGCCCCCTCCGCGCGGATGGCGGTCGAGGCCGGTGCCCGCTTCCTCGTCTCGCCCAGCCTCGACGCCGAGGTCATCCGCACCGGACACCGCTACGGCGTCCCCGTCTTCCCCGGCGTCTCCACCCCCACCGAGATCGTCCGGGCCCTGGAGCTGGGCGCCGACGCCCTCAAGCTCTTCCCCGCCTCCGCCCATCACCCGGGCTGGATCGAGGACATCCGGGCCGCCCTGCCGCAGTCGGCGCTGCTGCCCACCGGCGGCATCACCATCGACAGCGCTCCCGAGTGGATCGCCGCCGGGGCCGTCGCCTGCGCCATGGGCTCCGTGCTCTCCGAAGGCGACCGGGACACCGTCGCCAAGCGCGCCGCCGACCTCCTCGGCCGCCTCGCCGACGCGGCCGATCCCGGCGCCGACCTCGAACACCCCGTCTCCCCCGACCCCTTCGACCCCGACGACACCTTCGGCACCGGCCCCGACGCCCGACCGGAGGCCGCGTATCGACGATGATCCGACGAGGGTGCGCCCGTTAATGTGAGGACCCGGTCAACCGAGGAGGGTCCACCCATGGGTACAAGTACGGGCGACATAGTCGATCTGGCGGGGATGGGCGGGGAGTTCGCCCGCGATCCGTACCGGGTCTACGCGGAGCTGCGCGCGTTAGGGCCGGTGCATCGGGTGCGGATGCCGGAGGGCGCGGACGCCTGGGTCGTCGTCGGCCACGACGAGGTGCGCGCCATGCTCAACGACCCCCGGCTGTCCAAGGAGATCCGGCACGCCTCCGAGAGCTTCTCCCTGCCGTTCGTCGCCGCGGGCCCGCACATGCTGAACCTCGACCCGCCGCACCATTCCCGGCTGCGCAAGCTCGTCACCAAGGAGTTCACCCCGCGGCGGGTCCAGGCGATGGCCCCACGGGTGCAGGAGATGACCGACGAGCTGATCGACGCGATGCTCGTGGCCCCGGACCGCCGTGCCGACCTGGTCGACGCGCTGTCCTTCCCGCTCCCCATGGGCGTCATCTGTGAACTGCTCGGCGTGCCGTCCCTCGACCGGGACGCCTTCCGCGGCTGGTCGAACACGGTGGTGGGCTCCGCACCGCCGCAGGAGAAGCGCGAGGCGGCGGCGGAGGTCGCGGCCTATCTCGCCGAGCTGGTGGCCGCCAAGCGCCAGGAGCCCGGCGACGACCTGATGAGCGCGCTGATCCGCACCACGGACGAGGACGGCGACCGGCTCTCCCCCGAGGAACTCCTCGGCATGGCCTGGATACTGCTCGTCGCCGGCCACGAGACGACCGTCAACCTCATCTCCAACGGTGTCCTCGCGCTGCTCACCCACCCCGACCAGCTGGCGGACCTGCGGGCCGACTTCGGGCTGCTGGACAACGCCGTCGAGGAGATGCTGCGCTACGACGGGCCGGTCGAGACGCCCACGTTCCGCTTCACCACCGAACCCCTGGAGATCGGTGGCACCCTCATCCCCGCCGGTGAACTCGTGCTCCCCGCCCTCGCCGACGCCGACCGGGACCCCGCCCGGTTCCCGGAGCCGGACCGCTTCGACATCCGCCGTGACGCACGCGGTCACGTCGCCTTCGGACACGGCATCCATTACTGCCTGGGGGCGCCGCTGGCCCGCCTGGAGGCCAGGATCGCCGTCCGGTCCCTCCTGGAGCGCTGCCCGGACCTGGCGCTGGACGCCCACCCCGCCGCGCTGACCTGGCGTGAAGGCCTCCTCATCCGCGGCCCGCACCGACTGCCCGTCAGCTTCTGACCTCTGGTGTGCCGTCGGTCCGACGACGGATCCTTCGAGCTCGTCCCGGGCGCGGTCCGGCTGCGCCCGGGCGCGCTCCTCGGTGGAGGAGGCCGCCGCCACCTCTCCGGCCGCCTCGTCACGGCGGGTTTCGCCGCCCTCCGTGCGCCCGCCCCGGTTCTCCCGGACGGCGACGTTCTCCGGCTGCCCCGGGACCCTCACCCGCACGTGTGAGGCCGGCCCGTCGTGATCACCCTGCGTATCGGGCCTCCGTGCATGTCCGGACAACCGGATCTCCGGACTATCCGTCATCCGGTCCTACGGCTACGCTCCCTTCGTGGCGAAGCAGCAACCTCTCCAGTTCACCCTCGACCGCGGCAGCCCGGTCCCGCTCTACTTCCAGCTGTCCCAGCAGCTCGAAGCCGCGATCGAACAGGGCGGGCTGGCCCCCGGCAGCCTCCTCGGCAACGAGATCGAGCTGGCCGCGCGGCTCGGGCTGTCCCGGCCCACCGTCCGGCAGGCGATCCAGACGCTCGTGGACAAGGGCCTGCTCGTGCGCCGCCGCGGCGTGGGCACCCAGGTCGTGCACAGCCAGGTCAAGCGGCCGCTGGAGCTCAGCAGCCTCTACGACGACCTCGAGGCCGCGGGCCAGCAGCCCGCCACCCGGGTGCTGCGCAACTCCGTCGAGCCCGCCACCGCCCGGGTCGCCGCCGCGCTCGGGGTGGCCGAGGGTGCCGACGTCGTGTACATCGAGCGGCTGCGCCTCGCACACGGCGAGCCCATGGCCCATCTGCGCAACCACCTCCCCGTCGGGCTGCTCGACCTCGGCGGTGACGTGCTGGAGGAGACCGGGCTCTACCGCCTGATGCGCTCGGCCGGCATCACGCTGCACAGCGCCCGGCAGACGGTCGGCGCGCGCGCCGCGACCGCCGAGGAGGGTGAGCGGCTCGCCGAGCCGACCGGTGCGCCGCTGCTGACGATGGAGCGGACCACCTTCGATGACACGGGTCGTGCGGTGGAATTCGGCTCACATCTCTACCGTGCCTCGCGCTACGCCTTCGACTTCCAGCTTCTCGTCCGTCCCTAGGGCGTGCCGTGCGGTGCCTTCCGGGCTCCGTCCGTAAAAGCGGAGGTCATGGCTCCGCCGATGGGTCAGTTCGTAAGAATGTTCTGACAAAGTCTTGACGTGGTGTGTCGCCCGCCACTAGAACTCCTGCCACACGCAAACAGCCCCGCGGAGGACCCCGGCGAAGCCCCGGCGGTCAGCGGTGACGGATGGTGACGGATACTTGGGCGGTTGGGCTCGCGGGAACGGGGTCCGGCCGCACCGTGACAGACAGTGAGAAGGGGCAAGTCCTCGTGGCAAGGGTTCGGACAGGCGTACGTGCGGTGAGCGCCGTGCTGGCAGCGGTGCTCGGCGCCACCTTGGCGGGGTGCAGCGCTACGGGCGGCAAGCGCGCGGAGGAGCGGGCCGCCAAGGCCGCCCAGGGGCGCGCCGCGGTCGACACGCCCCGCTGGACCTTCGCGATGGTCACCCACTCGGGTGATGGCGACACCTTCTGGGACATCGTCCAGAACGGTGCCAAGCAGGCGGCGGTCAAGGACAACATCAAGTTCCTCTACTCCCACGACGTGGAGGGGAACAAGCAGGCCCAGAACGTGCAGGCCATGATCGACCAGAAGGTCGACGGCCTGATCGTCACCCTCGCCAAGCCCGACGCCATGAAGGACGTCATCGCGAAGGCGAAGAAGGCCGGCATCCCGGTGATCACCGTGAACTCGGGCTCCGAGAAGTCCAAGGAGTTCGGCGCGCTCACCCACATCGGCCAGGACGAGGTGATCGCGGGCGAGGCCGTCGGCGAGCAGCTCAACGAGCGCGGGAAGAAGAAGGCCGTCTGCGTCCTGCACGAGCAGGGCAACGTCGGCCACGAGCAGCGCTGCGACGGCGTGAAGAAGACCTTCAAGGGCGACCTGCAGAACCTCTACGTCGAGGGCACCAACATGCCCAACGTGCAGTCGTCCATCGAGGCGAAGCTCCAGTCCGACAAGGACATCGACGCGGTCGTCACCCTCGGCGCCCCCTTCGCGCCGACCGCCGTCAAGGCCGCCGAGCAGGCCGGCAGCAAGGCCGAGGTCGACACCTTCGACCTCAACGCCAAGGTCGCCGACGCCCTGCAGTCCGGCAAGCTCGGCTTCGCCGTCGACCAGGACCCCTACCTCCAGGGCTACGAGGCCGTCGACCTGCTCTGGCTCTACCGCTACAACCGCGACATGCTCGGCGGCGGCCGCCCCGTCCTGACCGGTCCGCAGATCGTCACCAAGGACGACGCCAAGACCCTCGCCGAGTACACGAAGCGGGGTACGCGATGAGCGCGCCCGCGACCGCGCCCGTCCAGGACGCGCCCGACGAGCGGCTGGCGCACCGCTCCCACCTGCGCCGGCTGCTCGGCCGCCCCGAGCTCGGCGCGGTCGTCGGCGCGGTGGCCGTCTTCGTCTTCTTCTCGACCGTCGCCGACAGCTTCCTCCAGGCGTCCAGCCTGTCGACGGTGCTGTACGCGTCCTCGACCATCGGCATCATGGCCGTCCCGGTGGCGCTGCTGATGATCGGCGGCGAGTTCGACCTGTCGGCCGGTGTGATGGTGACCAGCGCCGCGCTGGTCTCCTCGATGTTCAGCTACCAGATGACGGCCAACGTCTGGGTCGGCGCCGGTGTCTCGCTGCTCACGATGCTGGCCGTCGGCTTCTTCAACGGCTTCGTGCTCACCCGCACCAAGCTGCCCAGCTTCATCATCACGCTGGCCACGTTCCTGATGCTGACCGGTCTGAACCTGGGCTTCACCAAGCTCATCAGCGGCACCGTCTCCACCAAGACCATCGGTGACATGGAGGGCTTCGACTCCGCCCGCGCGGTCTTCGCCTCGCACCTGACGATCGGCGGCGTCGACCTCCAGGTCACCATCCTCTGGTGGCTCGGTCTGGTGGCCCTGGCCACCTGGGTGCTGCTGCGCACCCGCGTCGGCAACTGGATCTTCGCGGTCGGCGGCAACTCCGAAGCCGCCCGCGCCGTGGGCGTCCCCGTCAAGGGCACCAAGATCGGCCTGTACATGGCCGTCGCCTTCTGCGCCTGGGTCTCCGGTCAGCACCTGCTGATGTCCTACGACGTGGTGCAGTCCGGCGAGGGCGTCGGCAACGAACTCCTCTACATCATCGCGGCCGTCATCGGCGGCTGCCTGATGACCGGCGGCTACGGCTCGGCCATCGGCTCCGCGGTCGGGGCGTTCATCTTCGGCATGACCAGCAAGGGCATCGTCTACGCCCAGTGGGACCCGGACTGGTTCAAGTTCTTCCTGGGCGCGATGCTGCTGCTGGCGACGCTGCTGAACGCGTGGGTCCGTAAGCGGGCGGAGGCGACGAAGTGAGCGACACACAGAGCGCGCTGGTCGAGCTGACGGACGTCAGCAAGTTCTACGGGAACATCCGTGCCCTCGAAGGGGTCTCCCTGGAGGTGCACGCGGGTGAGATCACCTGCGTGCTCGGCGACAACGGCGCAGGCAAGTCCACCCTCATCAAGATCATCGCGGGGCTGCACCAGCACGACGCCGGCACCTTCGAGATCGAGGGCGAGGAGACCCGGCTCGGCTCGCCCCGCGAGGCCCTGGACCGCGGCATCGCCACGGTCTACCAGGACCTCGCGGTCGTGCCCCTGATGCCCGTCTGGCGGAACTTCTTCCTCGGCTCCGAGCCGACGAAGGGCGTCGGCCCCTTCAAGCGCCTCGACGCCGCGCGGATGCGCGAGACCACCCGCGCCGAGCTGCTGCGCATGGGCATCGACCTGCGCGACGTCGACCAGCCCATCGGCACGCTCTCCGGCGGTGAGCGGCAGTGCGTGGCCATCGCCCGCGCCGTCTACTTCGGCGCCAAGGTGCTCGTCCTCGACGAGCCGACGGCGGCGCTCGGCGTCAAGCAGTCCGGTGTGGTCCTCAAGTACGTGGCGGCGGCCCGGGACGCGGGCCTCGGCGTGGTCCTGATCACCCACAACCCGCACCACGCCTACCTCGTCGGCGACCGCTTCGTGCTGCTCAAGCGCGGTGCGATGGCCGGCAGCCACGCCAAGTCCGAGATCGCCCTCGACGAGCTCACCCGCCAGATGGCGGGCGGCAGCGAGCTCGAGCAGCTCAGCCACGAGCTGGAGCGGGCCCCGGGCCCGGACGTGATCGGCGGCAAGCCGGTCGCCTCCGGCGAGGACGGCTGACGACGGGCCCGGCCCCGTACGGGCGGGCCCGCTCGCGCCCCGCACGTGCCGGGTGACGGGCGGGCGGGAGGGAAACGGCCCGCCGCAGCGGCCCCCACGGGCGCGGCCCAGCCGCACGCGATGCGGTAAGGAACGCTCCGGTGAGGCACAATCGCACCGACCGTAATCCACAGAGGCACCCGCCTCTCCGAGACCCCGCAGGGACGACGACTCGTGCGAGCACGCCCCCGTACACCCGCCGGAGGCCACGCCGTGGCGGAGGTACAGCCATGAGCATGTACCGCGACCTCCACCGGGGTACGGCGAGAGCGACCGTGCTCCGCACGGTGGGCACCCGCGAGCGGCGCTCGCACCTGACGGCGCCCCGCGTCCCCACGGTCGGCATCGACATCGGCGGCACCAAGGTGATGGCGGGCGTCGTCGACGCCGACGGCAACATCCTGGAGAAGATCCGCACCGAGACGCCGGACAAGTCCAAGAGCCCCAAGGTCGTCGAGGACACCATCACCGAGCTGGTGCTGGACCTCTCCGACCGGCACGACGTGCACGCCGTGGGCATCGGCGCCGCCGGCTGGGTGGACGCCGACCGCAACCGCGTCCTGTTCGCCCCGCACCTGTCCTGGCGCAACGAACCCCTGCGGGACCGGCTCGCGGGCCGGCTCGCCGTCCCCGTCATGGTGGACAACGACGCCAACACCGCCGCCTGGGCCGAGTGGCGCTTCGGCGCCGGCCGGGGCGAGGACCACCTCGTGATGATCACTCTCGGTACCGGCATCGGCGGGGCGATCCTGGAGGACGGCCAGGTCAAGCGCGGTAAGTACGGGGTCGCGGGCGAGTTCGGCCATATGCAGGTCGTCCCCGGCGGCCACCGCTGCCCGTGCGGCAACCGCGGCTGCTGGGAGCAGTACAGCTCCGGCAACGCCCTCGTCCGCGAGGCCCGTGAGCTGGCCGCCGCCGAGTCCCCCGTCGCGTACGGCATCATCGACCGCGTCGGCGGCAACATCACCGAGATCACCGGCCCGCTCATCACCGAGCTGGCACGCTCCGGCGACGCCATGTGCGTGGAGCTGCTCCAGGACATCGGCCAGTGGCTCGGCGTGGGCATCGCCAATCTCGCCGCCGCCCTCGACCCGTCCTGCTTCGTCATCGGCGGTGGCGTCAGCGCCGCCGACGACCTGCTGATCGGCCCCGCCCGGGACGCCTTCCGCCGCCACCTCACCGGCCGCGGCTACCGCCCGGAGGCCCGGATCGTCAAGGCGCAGCTCGGCCCCGAGGCGGGCATGGTCGGCGCCGCGGACCTGGCCCGGCTCGTCGCCCGTCGCTTCCGGCGCGCCAACCGGCGCCGGGTCGAGCGCTACGAGCGGTACGCCCAGGCGGGCCGCGGGTGATCACGATGGACCCCGAGCGCACGGCGGCGGAGCCGGAGGAGCCGGGCCGGCCCCGCCCCCGGCACCGCTGGCTCAAGCCCGTCATCGTCTTCCTGCTCATCGCCATCCCGGCCGGCTATCTGTACATCTCCGCGATGCAGAGCCGCGGCGGCAACGGCGACAAGCAGGAACAGGCCGCCGCCACCGGGCTGGAGGAGGGCTGGCCGTCCCGGCTGCAGCGCCGGATCTACGGCGTGTGGGTCCCGCCCTACTCCGAGGACGTCTCCCACTTCGAGACCAACGCGTGGAAGTCCAGCTCGCTGTACCTCCAGTTCACCACCACGCGCGAGGGCTTCGAGACCTTCCTCACGAAGGTCGGCTCCAGCCCCGACGCCCTCAAGGACGGCGACGTCACCATCGACGAGGACGACGCGGCCGAGGTCGACTGGAAGTTCGGCGACGGCCACCACTGGACGGGCACGGTCCGCGAGCAGGACAAGCCCCAGCCGACCCTCGACATCACCGCGAATCTGGACGATCCGGAGCGGCCCAAGGTGTACGTCGTCTCGACGACGACCCCCTGAGGCGCCCCCTGGCACAACCGGTCGACCCGGGGCGCGTCCGAGGTCAAGAGCTCGTCGGCCAACCTCGGTGGCCGAGGCGCGGTCAGCGCCCTTGCGGGGACCACTGGGACAGCGCACGGCGGTCCGTCTTGCCGGATTGGTTGACCGGCAGTGCGGTGAGCGGGACGAAACGGGACGGGACCAGATGGGCGGGCAGTACGCGCCGGGCGTGCGCGGCGAGATCGTGCGGTGAGCCGCCGGTGTTCTCCACCGGCTGCCCTTCCCGTGCACCCTCTGTGCCTTCCGGTGCCAGTGAGGTGTGCGCGTCGTGAGCCACGGTGTAGAACGCGGTGAGCACGGGCTCGTCGAGCTGGCTGAAGGTCCGCACGACGACCAGGTCGCGTACCCCGGGCGTACCGCGCAACTGCGCCTCGACCTCGCCCAGTTCGATACGGAAGCCGTTGATCTTCACCTGGTCGTCGGCCCTGCCCGCGTAGCACAGCGTCCCGTCGGACAGCATCCGGGCCAGGTCACCGCTGCGATAGTGGCGCCGCTCACGGCCGTCGGACGCCGGTAGCAGGGGGAAGCGCTCCGCCGTGGCCTGCGGGCGGTCGTGGTAGCCGGTGGCCACGCCCGCGCCCGACACGAGGATCTCGCCCGTCTCGCCCGGCCGGATGTCCGCACCGTCGTCACCGACCACCCGCATCCGCCAGCCGTCCAGTGGTGTTCCGAGGTCGAGGGCGAAGCCCGCCTCGCCCGGCGCGTCGGCTGGGCGGTCCAACTCCTCGTCGGTGAAGGGCCGGGTGGTGACGAAGACGGTGGTCTCGGTGATCCCGTAGGTGTTGACGAACCGGGTCGACCGCCCGTACGCCGACCGCCAGGCGCGCATGTCGCGCACGTCGACCGACTCGCCGCCGAAGACCACGTACCGCAGCGTGAAAGCGGTGTCCGGACGCAGGGCGGCGAGCCGGGCGAGGTAGCGAAACACCGAGGGGACCACGTTGAAGACCGTGACGCGCTCCCGGGCGAGCAGGTCCAGGGTTTCCAGCGGCGAGGACGCGACGTCCTTCGGGACCACGACCAGCGTGCCGCCGGTCAGCAGGGCGCCCCAGATCTCCCAGACGGAGAAGTCGAACGCGTAGGAGTGGAACAGCGTCCACACGTCGTCCCGGTCCAGTGCGAAGCGTCGTCGGCAGGCCCGGACGAGGGCGACCACGTTGCGGTGCGGCACCACCACGCCCTTGGGCACACCGGTCGAGCCCGAGGTGTGGATGATGTACGCGGGCAGGCCGGGGTCGTCCACGGACGCGTGGTCGGCAGGCGTCGGCCCGTCCGCCCACGCGCCGGCATCCACGCGGACGACCTGGATCCCGCGCAGCGCCTCGGGCACGGGCTGGTCGGAGACGACCAGGGACAGATCCGTGTCCCGCGCGGTGAACAGCAGCCGCTCCGCCGGGTAGCCGGGGTCGAGCGGCACGTAGGTGTGCCCGGCGCGCAGCACGGCGAGCATGGCGACGACGACCTCGGTGCCGCGCTCCAGGTGCAGTCCGATCCGCCGGCCGGGGACCGGGCACGCGTGGCGCAGCACCGCTGCCAGCCGGTCCGCCCGGGTGGAGAGCTGGGCATAGGTCAGCTCGCGGTGCGGGTCGCGGACCGCGACCCGCTGGGGACCAGCGGCGCACTGCCGGTCGAAGAGCAGGTGGATGGGCAGGTCCTGGTCGTGGGCGGAGGAGGCGCCGTCCCCGGTGGCCGGGGCGGGGCGGGTGGTCTCGGGCACGGGGGCCGGTCCTTGTCTGTGCGGACGGTCAGTGGGGAGCGGTACGGACGCCCGGCCGGACGGGCGCCCCCGCGCCGGTACGGCGGATGCCCGTGCGGGTCACAGCGCCAGCCGGACCGAACGGGCGCGCAGCCAGGCGTCGAGCTGAAGCACCATCTCGGTGTCCGCCCGGCCCAGCCAGCCGCCGCGGTCGAGCATGCGGGGGTCGTCGGTCACGCGCCGTGCCGCGGCCAGGTCGAGCAAGGGCCGTACGGGTGCGTCCCGGTCGTCGAGGACCCGGCGCAGCCGGTCTGCCAGCGACTGTTTGTAGCCGGGGTGGTAGGTGATCGGGAACGGCACCTTCGGCCGGTCCAGCACGATGGACGGCAGGAGATCACGGGCGACGGCCCGCAACAGGCTCTTGTCGTGACCGTCGAAGGACTTCATGCGCCACGGGACGTTGTACAGGTAGGAGAACAGCCGGTGATCGGAGAAGGGGAAACGGACGTGCAGCCCGGCGGCCGCGGCCAGCCGTTCGGAATGGTTCACGGCCTGTTCGTACAGGCGCGTCATATGGAAGTAGTCGATCTCGCGGGCCCGGCGGTCCTCGGCCGGCGCGCCCGGCAGGTGCGACACCTCGTCCCGCGCCTCCCGGTAGCGCTCGGCGCAGAACCCGGCCAGGTCGATGTCGCGCATCATCCTCTGGTCGAACAGGCCGTTGCCGATGCCGTTCTCCAGGCCGAAGGCCCGGGCGCGCTCGATCCACGGGAACGTCCGGTGCTCGGTGGCGGCGCGCTCGTCCTCGCTGATCAGACCGCCGAAGACGGCATCGGCCGCCTCGCCGCTCAGAGCCACCGGTGTGTGCTGGGCGACGCTGCGGTAGAACAGGTACGGGGTCAGGTTCTTGTCGCCGAACGGGGACGGGAAGTCCTTGGCGTCCAGCGCCGCGCCGAGGGTGACGGGGTCGGTCAGGGACGCCGGATCGACCAGCACGTCCTGATGGTCGCTGCCGAGGTGGTCCACCACCGCCTGCGCGTAGGGCGCGTCGGGTACGGTCGCGGCGCTGCCGAAGGAGACGGTGAAGGTGCGCGGACCCGTGCCCGTGCGGGCCGCCGTCACGGCGCTCAGCGTGCTGGAGTCCAGGCCGCCGGAGAGCAGTACGGAGGGGGTGCCGCCGGCCGGGCCGGTCTGGCGGGCCACGGCTTCCTCGAGCAGCCCGCGCGCCGTCTCGATGGTCGTGGCCAAGTCCTCGGTGTGCGGGCGTGCCTCCAGGCCCCAGTACCGCTGCTCGACCAGGCCGGTGGGGGAGCAGCGCACGAGGTGTCCCGGGCGCACCTCCCGCAGTCCCCGCAGCGCGGCGCGGCCGGGCGGGCGCACCTGGGCGAGCACCGAGCACAGCCCCTCGGCGTCCAGTACCGGATCGGCCAGCGGGTGGCCGGCCAGCGCCGCCACTTCGGAGGAGAACAGCGCGCCGCCTCCCGGCAGCGGGAGGTAACTCAGGGGTTTGACCCCGAACCGGTCCCGGCACAGCACGAGTTCACGGGTCCGCTCGTCCCAGAGGGCGAAGGCGAACAGGCCGTCCAGCCGTCGGGCGACCTCCCCGCCCCAGCGCAGGTAGCCGTGCAGGACGACCTCGGCGTCGGCCCCGCCCGTGGGGCCACCTCGCAGGCCCAGCTCGGACCGCAGCCGGGCGGCGTTGTCGAGCGTCCCGTCGAACACGACGGCGGCCGGCGGGCGGCCGTCGGCCGTGGTGACGGCGGGCTGGGCGCCGGCCCGGTCGAGGGCGTCGGCGCTGTGGCACAGGACGGCCGACGGCACGCTCCAGTGCCGCACCCCGTGGCCGCCCCGGCGGAGCCGCTCCGCCATGGCCGTCACGGCCGCCGTGACCGGCCCTCCTCGGGTCAGGTCGCGGTCACGGTCGATCCATCCGGCGATCCCGGACATGCTGTCGCCTCTCGTCAAAGGGCCCTGGGAGGGTGTTCAGACCGTGCCGTCCGCGGCGGCCAGGGTGGTCGTGGACGGCACCGGCAGCGCCAAGTCGTCGACGGGGGTGTCGAGTCGGCCGGCGAAGTCGTCGAGCAGCGCGGTGAGGAAGCTGCCGAGCAGCCGGACGTCCTCGGACGAGAAGCGGTCCCCGCGGTAGGACAGCCCGGCGCGCAGCAGGTCCCCGTCCTGGATGACGGTGACGGTGAGCCCGAACTTCGTGTCGTAGTCGAAGCGTTCGTCGGAGAGGAACGGGGTCATCACCGCCGGGCCGATCGGCACCGGTGCGGTGGACCGCGAGCTCATGTTGAGCAGGACGTCGGCGAAGGGGGTGGACCCGGAGCTGCGAGGCGGTCGCAGCCGGGCGACGAGCTCCTCCAGCGGGGCGCCCGGATGGTCGTCCAGCAGCAGGACCGACTCCCGCACCGCGTCCAGGAGTTCACCGAGGCTCTGCCCGTCGCGGCACGTGGACCGCACGATGGCGGTGCCCAGGCGCGGACCGATCAGCCCCGGGAGCGTCCCACCGGACAGGTGCGCCACCGGCATGCCGAACGTGATGTCACCGCTGCCGGTGACCCGGTGCAGCGCGGCGGCCAGCGCCGTCGTGACCGTCATGGACCACGAGGTCCCGCGGTCCGTGCGGACGGCCCGTAGCCGGGGCAGCAGGTCGTCCGGCAGGTCCAGGACGACGGCGCCGTCCGGCTCCGGCCGGGGCGGAGCGGGCAGCGGCAGGCGCGCCGGGGCGCCCGCGAGCCGTGTGCTCCAGAAGTCGACGGCGGCCGTGGCCCGGTCCCGTACCTCCGGGAGCTCGCACGCCGCGACGAACTCGCGGTACTGGTGCGGCGGAGCGACGGCCCCGTCCCCAGCCGGGCCGTTCCCGTCCACCGGGTAGGCCGCGGCCAGTTCGGACGCCAGCACGTGGACCGATTCGCCGTCCAGTACCAGGTGGTGGGCACACACCAGCAGGGCCCGCTCCTCGTCGTCCAAAGTGGCGAGGGCGAATCGGATCAGTCGTCCGCCGGCCGGGTCGAACGGGTCCAGGGCGGCGGCGCGCAGCCAGCCCTCGACGGCCTCGGGCCGCGCGGGGGAGGGCAGCCCCGTGAGGTCGAGGAGCTCCGGTTCGGGACGCCAGGGGCCTTCGACGCGCTGTACCAGGCGGCCGTCGTCGTCGAGGAACCGGGTGCGCAGGATCTCGTGCCGTTCGACCAGCACGGCCAGGGACTCGCGCAGTGCCTCCGGGGACAGCGGTCCACGGATCCGCCAGGCCAGCACGACGTTGTACACCGCGCGGTCCGGTGCCGCGCGTTCGGCGAGCCAGATGCGTTCCTGGAACCCCGACGCGGGGAGGGGGCCGGTGGGCGTGGGTATCCCGTCGGACTGCCGTGGCCGCTCGGGTGCGGCACCGCGGCGCTCGTCGACCAGGGCGGCCAGCTCACCCAGCCGGGGGTGGTCGAACACGTCGCGCAAGGTGATGGTGACGTCCAGCTTTTGCCGTACGTGCGCGGTGAGGACGCCGACCAGCAGCGAGTGCCCGCCCAGTTCGAAGAACGACGCGTCGGCGCCGGGGGGATCGATGCGCAGCACCTCGCCCCAGACGCGGCCCATCTCGTCCAGGCAGGCGGCTGCCGCGGGCTGCCGCGCCGCCTCGGCGTGCGGCTCCGCGCCGGCGTTCCCGAGGAGTTCCAGACGGCCTCCGGGCAGCCTCCTGGCCCACGGCCCGGTCCGCTCCGCGTCGGCTTCCGTGGAGCCCGCCGAGAGCCGCCCCGGTACGCCGGTAGCGGCCGGGTTGCCGTCCTGGTCGAGGACCCGGGCCCGGGTGCCCGGGGGAGGGGTGCCGATGACCCGGCCGGTCGCGTCCGGCCGGGGAGCGGGCGCGGTACCGCTCAACTCCTCGATGCTGAAGAGGCGGTCGTCCGGGTGCGGTCGCCCGGGCCGGTCGTGGCCGTCGGCGGCGGGCCCCGTGTGGGCCTCCGCCGTGTCGTCGCCGCCTTGCCCGGCGGCCGGGTCCAGCACCGCGGCCACGTCCTGGATCCGGCGCCCGGGGTGGGCGCAGATGTCCCGGAGCAGCGCGACGTAGTCCGCGGACATCGCGGTGAGCAGCGTCGGGCCCATGGTGCCGTTCGGGTCCTTCCACAGCACGGACACGCCGCCCTTGTCGCCCCGGAGCATCAGCGCCATGCGGTAGTCGGCGGTGCTCTCCAGGTCACGCATGCTCAGGGTGCGGGTCGTGCCGTCCGGGCCGGTCAGCCGCAGGGCGCGCACGTCCACCGTGGAGTGGCGTCCGGCGTCCCACCACTGGAAGAGGGCCTGGTGGGTGCGGGAATGGGCGTCCGGGCCGGTCAGCCCGGCGGCCCGCATGATCGCGGGCAGCGGCAGCGCACCGTGTCGGAGGGTGTCGCGCATGTCGCGGTCCAGGCGGGTGATCACCGTGGCGTACTCGTCGTGCGCCGTGACCGTCTGGACGACCGGCAGGGCGTTGACGAAGTAGCCGACGGTGTGCCGGGTGCCGGGCAGTACGCGCCCGTGGAAGGGGGTGGACGCCAGCAGATGGTCCTGGCCGCCGTATCGGCGCAGCAGCACGAAGAAGGCGGCGAACATGACGGCGAACCGCCGGACGTCCAACTGTCCTGCCAGGTCGTCGATCCGGGCGAGCAAGGCAGGGTCCAGCCGGCTCCCCAGGACCTGGTATCCCGTGGTCTCTACGGCGGGAGGCAGTTCGAAGGACGGCGGTCGCTCGCTGAAGACGCGTTCCCAGTACCGCCGGTGGTCCTCGCCCTGCGGCCCTTCGGCGAGGGCCTGGGTGTGCTCGGCCGAGGCGCCCAGCTCGGCCGCCTCGGAGCCGCTGCCCAGCTCTTCACCCGCCCAGGCCCGCGTCAGCGCCTCCAACACGGTCAGCACGGACGTGCCGTCGCAGATCAGATGGTGGACCGCGATCAGGAGCAGGGTGCCGCCCCGGTGCCTGATGACGTCCGCGCGCAGCAGCGGCCCGCGCTCCAGCTCGAACGGCCGCTGCCAGGCGGTGCGCGCGGCCTGTTCCACCGGCTCGTCGGTGTACGACTCGGTCACGGTGAAGGGCAGTTCGGCCGACCAGTCCAGGGCCGGCAGGCCGTCGGCGTCGACCACGATCCGGCCGCGCAGCTGCGGGTAGCGCCGGTTCAGTGCGCCGAGTGCCGAGCGCAGCTCGTCGGTGTCGAGGTCGCCCTGTACGTCGAAGGCCAGGGGAATGATGTGCGTCCACTGCTGCGGGTTCACCTGCCAGGCGACCCACATGGCCTGCTGCCCGGGCGACAACGGCACGCGGTGGCCGCCGGAGACGATGCCTGCCTCTTCGGTCGTCATGTTCACCTTCCAGCGCGATGGTTTCGACGTGCGAGCGGGTGCCACGGGGAGAGCGGGCACCACGGGGCCACAAAGGGGTGTCCGGGAACCGATACGAACTCCTCCACGGGGGAATGCGGAGGGCCGTTGTCAAGAATGTGCCAAGGGTTCCGGGCAATTCGCGTGACGGGGTGGAGGGGGGTGGGTGGCTGCTGAATCGACTTCCGCATCAGCGGAATGCCGGACCGTTCGCACAGCCATGGAGTCAGTCAAGCGGAACGCCCGGATCCGTTCACTGCCGCTCAACGATGCTGCACATCGATGCTGCTCATCGATGCCGTTGAGCGCCTCGGCGAAAGGATCTTCGTAACTCTCACACGATATGTGAAGCACCGTCAAGAGATGACTGAATGCCAAGATCGCGTGGCTTGACAGGATGTGGGAATCAATAGGATCTTCGAATCGGGACGTGCTGAAGCCGTCTCGAAACGTTCGTTCACCATGCTCGCGGCCGGCCTTCATCGTGCGTGCATCCGATGGAGACCGGCTCCGCCGGCGCACACAACACCCCCACCGCCGGGACTCCACGGACCAGTTGGCCGTGACCCCCGGTACTTCGTCAGTGCGGTAACCGAACCAGGGAAATCACCAGATGCCCGCTGTCCCACTCTCCCTACCCGAGGCGTTGTCCGAGCAGATCCTGCGCACCCCCGACCAGACGGCGATCCGCGATGCCGAGGGCGTGCTGACCTACCGCGAGCTGCACGAGCGGGTCGCCTACGCCGCCGAGTTACTGCGTGCCGCCGGGGTGCGCCCCGGCGACGTGGTGGGACTCCAGGTCTCCCGCAGCACCTCCGCCGTGGTGGCCCTGCTCGGCGTGCTGGAAGCCGGTGCCGCCTACCTCCCGCTGGATCCCGCCGAACCCGCGGGCCGCGCCGCCGGGCTGCTGGCCGACGCCGGTGCCGAACGCGTGATCGTGGAGGGCGAGGCCCCCACCCCGGGCGCCCCCGGCCCGACGCCGCTGCCCCTCGCGGCCCTCCTCGGCCGTCGGTCCGCCGAGGAAGCCGCACCGAGCGGCCCCACGGACCCCAGTCGCGCCGCCTACGTGATGTGCACCTCCGGCACGACCGGGCGGCCCAAGGCGGTGCCCGTCCCGCACGCCGGGGTCGTACGGCTCGTCCGCGACCAGGGATACGCCCGCTTCGGCCCGCACGACACGGTGCTGCTCCACTCCCCGCTGTCCTTCGACGCCTCCGTGTTCGAGATCTTCTCCGCCCTGCTCAACGGCGGTGAGCTCGTCATCGCACCGCCCGGCCGCCTCTCCCCGGCCGAGACGGGCGAGGTCCTGCGCCGGCACGGGGTGACCACGCTCTACCTCACGGCCTCCCTGCTGCGCCTCATCGTGGACGAGACGCCGGACGCGCTGGCCGGCGTACGACTGCTGTTCACCGGAGGCGAGGCCGCCTCCGCCGACCACCTGGAGCGCCTCCGCCGCGAGCTCCCGGACCGCCGGCTGGTCAATCTCTACGGACCCACCGAGAACTCCGTCGCCACCACCATGTTCCCGGTCGACCCGGACCGCCCGGTCCCCTCGCCGGTGCCCATCGGCATGCCGGTCGACGACGACGAGGTCCACGTCATGGACGAGGGCGGACAGCCCGTGCCGGACGGAACCACCGGTGAACTGTGGCTCGGCGGGCCCGGACTGGCCCTCGGCTACCTGGGCAACGCCGGGCTGACGGAGGCCCGGTTCGTGCCCCACCCGGACGGCGTTCCGGGCCACCGCCTCTACCGCAGCGGCGACCTCGGCCACCGCCGCCCCGACGGCGCCCTCGTCTACGAGGGACGCGCCGACGAGCAGATCAAGGTCGAGGGTCACCGCGTCGAGCCCGGCGAGGTGGAACACGCCCTGAGGCGCTGCCCCCCGGTCGTCGACGCCCGAGTACACCTGTGGGCCGGGCCGGACGGCGACCGACGGCTCGTCGCCCACCTGGTGCTCCGGCCGGGCGCCGACAGGCCGGACCCGTCCGTCGTCCGCACCCACCTCGTGGCACTGCTGCCCGGCTACATGATCCCGGCCCAGTACGTCGTGCTCGACCGGCTGCCGCTGAAGGACAACGGCAAGGTGGACCGGGACCTGCTGCCGCCCCCGCCCGGCGCCCCGGTCCGCGCGACACGCCTGACGCCGACCGAACACGCGGTGGGCGAGATCTGGCGGGAACTGCTGTCCCAGGACGCGGTCGGCCCGCAGGACGACTTCTTCATCTGCGGCGGCACCTCGATCGCCGCCTCCCGGCTGGTCTCCCGCATACGCACCCGCATGGGCGTCGAAGTGCCGCTCGCGGTCGTCTTCGACACACCGACCCTGGCCGCCATCGCCATGGCGGCGGACCGCTCGCGCGAGTCCGCGGCCCGCACGGCGACCGGTCCCGCCCGGGGCGACGCCCCTCTCGCCCCCAGCGGTGCGCCAGGCTCCGCGGTCCCGGACGGCGCGCGGCCGGACCCGGCGGGGTCGGATGCGCGGGCGACGGCCACCGACCGCCTCGCCCACTGCCCCGCCGAGGTCCCGGCCCGCCCGGCCGGCCCGCCCGCCACGGCCCACGTCCAGGAGGTTCCCGTACCGCTGTCGCTTCAGCAGCGGGCGCGGCTGAGCACCAACCGGGCCGCCGCCGACGGACGCACCCAGCCCGTGCTCACGATCCACCGGCTGGAGGGCCCGCTGTCCGAGCCGGCCCTGGGACGTGCCCTCGACGCCCTCACGGTCCGGCACGACGTCCTGGCCACCCGCTACCCCGAGGGACCCGAACCGATCGGCCTCGTGGCGCCCGCCGCCGGGCGGCACTGGCCCCTGGAGGTCCGGCGGACGCCGCCGGGCGCCCTGGACGGCGCCGACGCCCTGGACGCCGTAGCCGACTTCGGGCGGCGCCCCCTCGACCTGGACCGGGGGGACGTGGCCCGCGCGCTCCTGGTCACCGACGGCGACCGGGACCACGTGCTGGCATTGATGGTCGACCACCTCGCCTTCGACGAGATGTCGATGGAGGTCGTGCTGGGCGAACTCGCGGCGCTGTACGGCGAATTCGACGGCGGCCCGCCGGCCGGACTCGAACCCGCCGTCCAGTACCAGGACTACGCGCGCATGCAAGCCGAGTGGTACGCGTCCCCGAGCGGCCGGGACGCGGTCGACCGTGCCGTCGAGGAGCTCTACGCCACGGGCTTCCGCCCGCCGCTCCCGCTGCCCGTCTGCCCGGGCCACGACCCCGCGGCCACCGGAGCCACCCGCACGGTCGAGCACGCGCTGCCGCCCGTTCCGCCCGACACGGTCCGCCGGCTCGCCGCGCGGGGCATCACCCCGTACGGCTTCCACCTGTGCGTCATGGCCCGGGCCGTCTCGCGCTTCACCGGCGACCAGCCGTTCGGCTTCCAGATCTCCCAGTCGGGCCGCCACCTGCCCGGCACCGAGGGCACCGTCGGCTGTCTCACCGAACTGGCCTTCGTCCACTTCGACACGGCCGGACAGGCCGACCCGGCCGACCTGTTCGAGAACACCAGACGCGCCCTCGTGCGCCTGGTCACCCAGCCCCCCGCGCTGGCCGCCGCGCTGGGCCGCCTGCGCGCCGACGGCCGCGCCGAGGAGGTGGCGAAGCTGCGTGACCGGCCGTACCTGCTCTTCCACCACATGGAGACCCCCGTGACCCACCTCTCCCCCCACCTACGGCTCACGGCACTGCGTCCGGCACCCCGCCCCGGGGCCCGCCGCGACCCGGTGCTCTGCGCCAGCATCAGGTCCGGCCCCGACGGGGGCACCGTCTTCGTCGAGTACGTCGAAGCGGCCTACCCCGCGGAGTTCGCCGAGGGGCTCGCGCGGGCCGCGGCCGACGCGACGGCCGAGCTGAGCGCATGGGCCGGTGCCCGGTGAGCGCCGCTTCCGGACGGGGCGGCCGCTCCGCCCTCGACACCGTGGGACAGGCCGCGCTCGCCACCGTGGTGGCCTACACGGCGGTCGGCCTGCGCAACATCGCGCGCTCGGCCCGGTGGAAGAGCCTCGCGAGGGCGGACTTCGCCGCCCGGCACACCGGCCGCGAGACCGGCGGGGCGTACATGTTCCTGCTCGTGCCCGCTCTGCGCGAGCAGGGGGTCATCGAGGGCACCCTGGACCACCTGCGCTCCCTCGACTACCCCGACGACCGCTACGAGATCATCGTGGCCGTCGACGAGAAGGAGACGGGCCCGCACACCACCGCACGCGTGGTGGAGGAGTACGCCAAGCACAACCCCGACGGCGCACCGGTCAGCGTGGTCACCCACCGGGGCCCCGAACAGCGCCGCAGCCTCCAGCTCAACGCCGCCCTCGACCACGTGCGCGAGCGTGTGGCCGAGGAGCCGTTCGACGGTCGGGTGGTCGTCGGGGTCTACGACTCCGACTCGCGCCCCGAACCGGAGTCCCTCGCCTATGTCGACTCCCTGCTGCGCGAACAGCCCGACGCGATGGCCTGCCAGCAGACCGTCACCTACCTCGACAACGACCGTGCACTGACCGGGCGTCGAACGGCATACGCCAACGCCGTCTACCAGAGCCTGTGGAACCACGCCTTCGAGATACCCCGGCTGCTCGCCTCGCGGGACCGGATCGCCGCCGGGCGCCCGTTGCCCTACCCGCCGTACTGCATGGGCCACGGCGAGTTCTTCGACCTGTCGGCCCTGGAAGCGGTGGGCGGGTTCCCGCGCACCGGGCCGTGCGACGGCATCCAGATCGGCTTCGCGCTGTCCCGCGCGGGCATCGCCGTCCACCCGGTGCCCTTCGACGACGCCTGCCAGTCGCCCACCACCCGTGCGGAGATCGTCCGCCAGCACACCTTCTGGTTCTCCGGCAACCTCCAGTTCGTGCGCTGGTACACCCCGCGCTCCTCCGACGCACGGAACCTCCTGCCCGTCCTCACCCACACCGCGCTGTCCGCCAAGTGGCTGTGCCGGCCGGTGGTGTTCGCGGCGGCACTGGCCGGGGCGCACCGCCGGTACGGGTGGCGGGGCAGTGTCGCGCTGGTCACGCTGGTCCAGACGTACTACGAGCTCGGGGCCGAGGCGGTGCGCCGCACCAGCCCGCCCCGGACGGCGGCTGCGGCGAACACGGGGCCGGGCGTCCTGCCGTTGGCCGTGGCCTTCAAATCACTCGGCGCCGCCAACGCGGTGGGCCGGATGCTGCTGGGCAAGTCCACGTTCAACAAGGTCGAGCGTTAGAGAAAACTCCCCGCGGAGTGGCCGTGCCCGGCTGGTGACGTGCCGTGGGCGCGTCAGCCCAGTGCGGCCCGGCCGGGCGCCGCGGTGATGTGAGTGACCGCAATCAACCCACCAACAACCTAAGGACACACATGGACGAGAACTGGATCTCCGCTTTCCTCGCTCACGAGGAGATGGAGCCGAACCGTACCGGCCACGCGGCCCTGCCCGCCGGACCGCCGCTGTGGGGCGGCCGGTTCGCTTCCGAGGCCGTCCGCGCGGAGCACCGGCACGAGCTCGGCCTGGGTTGGCTCTACTACGGCCTCGCCCGTGCGCTCCAGCCGCGCACCGTGCTGAGCATCGGCTCCGGCCGCGGCTACGTGCCGATCCTGCTCGCCAAGGCACAGCAGGACCGTGACGCACCGCCGATCACCTTCGTCGACCCGTCGTTCGACGACGACTTCTGGACCGAACCGGACCGCGTGCGCGAGTGGTTCGCCTCGTTCGGGGTGGAGGACCACATCGTCCACCACCAAGTGACCACCGAGGAGTTCTCCGGCACGGCCGCCTGCGCCGAACTCCCGCCCATCGACCTGCTCTTCATCGACGGCGGCCACTTCTACGAGCCGGTGGAGGCCGACTTCCGGCTGATGTCGCCCCGGCTCGCGCCCGGCGGCACCATCGTCTTCCACGACACCGTCAGCCGCAGTGCCAACCCCAAGTGGTCGGGCCCCCGCCGGCTCCTGCTGGAGATCGAGGAGCAGGACCCGCAGTGGCAGATGCTGGACCTGCCCTTCGGCGCGGGCGTCACCGTGGTGCGCCGCCGGGCCGCGGAGTCCCGCCCCGCCTACCTGGAGGGCCTCGGCGCGATCTGGGCCGACTCCGACTCCACCGAGTTCTGAGGATGACGTCCGTGACGACGACCCACCAACGGCTCCGCGACGCCGTTGACGACCGGGTCCGCGACAACCTCGTGGGCCTGATCGAGAGCAAGCAGTGGAACATCTACCGGGGGCGCTTCGTCAACGCCGTCGAATCCCGGGCCGCGGCCCTGGTCGGCGCGCGCTGCCTCACCACCAACGCGGGCACGGCGGCGATCGAACTGGCGCTGCGCGCCCACGGCATCGGCCCGGGCGACGACGTGGTCCTCCCGAGCTCCACCTTCGTGGCGACCGCCCAGGCCGTGCTACTCACCGGGGCCCGCCCGGTGCTGTGCGACGTGGACGACACCACGTACAACCCGGAGCCGCACCACGTCGAGGCGGTCCTCACGCCCGCGACACGGGCGGTGATCTTCGTCCACGCCTTCGGCAACCCCTCGGGCGCGGGCCGCGTCGCCGACTTCTGCGCGCGGCGGGGCCTGACGCTGCTGGAGGACGCCGCCCAGGCGTTCGGCGCGCGGCTGGGCGACCGGCCGGTCGGCTCCCTCGGCAGCGGTACGGCCTTCAGCTTCAACACCTCCAAGCCGCTCAGCTGCGGCGACGGCGGCATGTTCAGCACGACGGACCCGCAGGTCTACGAACGGGCCAAGGCCATTCGGCACGCCGGGCTGCGCGAAGTGCCCGACGGTCGTTTCCTGGCCCACGAAATCGGCGGCAAGACGCTCATGACCGAGTTCCAGGCCGCCGTGCTGGAGCCGCAGCTGGACGTGTTCGGGGAGCTGACCCGGATGCGCGCCGACGCCGCGCTCGCCCTGCGCGCACGACTGGCCGAGCTCTTCCCGCACGGGGCCCTCCAGCACCTCGACGACGATGCCGTCAGCGCCTGGCAGCGGGTCGCGGTCGCCATGGACACCCCCGAACGTGCCGAGACGGCCCTGTCCGAACACCCGTGGATGGAACGCTTCTACATCGCGGCCCTCGTGGACGAGCCGGTGATCGCCCGGCACGCCGTCTTCACCGACGCCATCGCGGACCGCTGCCGGGACCTGTGGCGCCGGGTCGTCGGCGTCACCCTGTGGCCCATGCAGGACTTCGACGAGCTCGTCGAACGGGCGTCCGGTGCGGGGGGCCGCCATGTCTGAACCGAGCGGCCCGCCCACCGGTCCGGCCGGACCGCTGTGGGCAGACGGGACGACGTTGCTGGTGACCGGCGGGGGAGCGGGCATCGGGGCGGCCCTGTGCCGGGCGTTCACCGCGGCGGGCGGCCAGGTGATCAGCCTCGGCCGCACCCCGGCCGCTCTCCCCGGCGGCGACAAAGGCAGCGCGAACGGTGTCCCCACCGTGCGCAGCCATCACGTCGACCTCGGTGACCCGGACGCTCTGGACGCCGTGCTGGACGACCTCGAGTGCTCCGGCACCCCCGTCCGCTACGTCGTCAACAACGCCTCGTTGCGAGCACCCCAGGCGCTCGCGGACGCCGACCGCCACCATTGGCGGGAGACCTTCGAGGTGAACCTCTTCGCACCGATGGAGATCTGCCGCAGGATCGGCGCCCGGCTGCCCGAAGGCGGCGCGATCGTCAACGTCACCTCCGGCGCCGCCCGCCATCTCAGCCCCGGCACCGCCGCGTACGCCGCCTCGCAGGCGGCGCTGGAGGCGGCCTCCGCCGTGCTCGGCAGGGAACTCGCGGCCCGTGGAGTGCGGGTGAACACGCTCGCTCCCGGCCCGACCGGCACACCGGGGCTGCGCAGGGCCGTGGAGCGAGGACACTCCCTGGACGAGGCCGGGCTGGCCGGACGGATCCCCCTCGGGCGCCTGGGGCAGGCGGACGAGATCGCCGCGGCGATCATGTTCCTGCTGTCGCCCGCCGCCGGGTTCGTCACCGGCCAGGTGCTCGCGGCGAACGGGGGACTGTGATGTCCGTGCCCGCGCTGCGGGCCCGCCGGGACGGGCCGCCCCCGCGCGGCCGTCTCCTGCGGGAGGCTGCCGGGGCGCCGTTCGCCGACGACCTGGCCGCCTGGCGGGCCCGCGCGGCCGACGACTGGCGCGAGCTGTGCGGTCCGCCCGGGACCTCACCCGTATCGCCCGTGATCCCCGGATACCTGCTGGACCGCTACGCCTTCCGCGCGTTCATGCGCCGGCGGTACGGGGTGCGCACGGCGGACCGCTTCTCGCGCCCGCTCGCCCCCCGGGCCGTCGACTGGGAGGCACTGACCAGGACCCGGCTCCGCGGCGCCCCCGGCGTGGGCATCCCGCCGGTGCGCCCGGACGACCAGGCCACCGACACACCACTGGTCCACGACCTGCTGTCCCGCTGGCGCGGCCACCTCGCGGACCGGGGAATACGCCACGACAGCGGGCTCTTCCAACCGCCCGCCGGCCGCAGTTGGCTGGACCTCTACCGCGATTCCGTCCTCTACCCCTTCTATCCCCCGGCGATCCTCGGGCCGACGTTCATGGAACGGGTCGGCGCCCGCCAGCGGGAGGAGATCCTGGCCTCTCGCGGGACCCGGGGCATCATGGGCCTGTACGTCTTCCTGCTCACCTCGCACGAGGACACGCACCGCGCCCAGCGCGGCGAGCCACTGCTGTGCGAGTACCTGCTCGCGATGGTGTGGTGCGCCTTCCTCGACGAGCACGACCAGTGGTACTGGCAGCGCAACGACGACACCGGCGCTTCCCTCAACGCCGAGGAACCCTTCCTGCGCAGGGTCCACCTCGACAGTGCCGCGCTGGCCGCGCTCTTCCACGACACGGCCGCCGGCAGCGCGCAAGTGCTCGGGCCGGGCGCGTACGACCAACTCTGCCTGGCCGCATGGCTGTTCGACACGCGCCTCATCGGGTACCGGGACTACCTGGAACTGGCCACCCGGCGCCTGTGCGGCCAGGACACCACCCTGTCGCTGACCGGCCTGCTGGATCAGCTCGACGACCGGCTGACCGCCGTCCCCCACCCCGGACGAGCGGTCGGCACCACCTCTGGCGAAGGACCGAGCCGTTGAATCCTGTCGATCCCGCGGGGCTGGAAGGCACCGCATACCTGTCCCTGCAGAATCCCTGCAACGCGAGCTGCCCGATGTGCCTGAGCTGGCGCGACGACAGCGCCCTCCCGCCGGACGCGGTGCGCGGGACCCTGCGCGCCCTGGCCGACGACGGCTGGCGCCGGGTCATCTTCACCGGAGGGGAGTTCGTCACCTACCCGGACTTCGACGAGCTGCTCGACCTGACCGACCGGCTCGGCCTGGACTTCGGGTTCATCACCAACGGCACGGTGCTCGACCCGGCCCGTGACGACCTGCTCGACTCCCCGCGGCTGACCAAGGTCGTACTCTCCCGCGACTTCGGCGACCCCGAACGGCACGCCCACTGGCGCAAGCTGCCCGTCTTCTCCGACGAGGCCATCGCCGACGCCTTCGCCCGGCTCTCCGCCCGTGGTGTCTTCTGCCAGGTCAACACCGTGCTGATGCCGACCAACGCCGACCTCCTCGACGAGTTCCCCCGCATGCCGTTCTGGCCCAGCATCGACCTGTGGCACCTCATCCCGGTCAAGGGCGCGATGGCGAAGGGCTGGAACGAGGAGCTGCGCGCCCGGTTCGCCGCGCAGGCCGCGGCGCTTGCCGCCGCGCCGCAGCCCGGCCCACGGATCGTCGGCCCGGTCCCCTCGGGCTTCGCCGACGCACCCCTGCTGCATATCCGCAGCTCCCGGCCCACAGAGGATTCGGTGCGCGACCGCACCTGCGCCGTCGAACGGGCACAGCTCTACATCGACGCCTCCGGCCACGTGCTGCCGTGCAACTCCATCGCCTGGGAAGAGCGCCGCACGATCGGTTTCGGAAACCTGCACGAGGATTCGCCGCGCACCGTCCTGGAACGCCGCCGTCAAGCCCTCGCCGCCGACCACAACGCCGAACGCCGGGGCTGCCACGCGTGCGACCCGCTGAACTTCGACACCAACACGGGCGCGGTCGCACCCTTGAGGTAACTCCTTACGCTGTCGGTGGGTTGGTTCCGGTCACTGCCCCGAAGGACCACTGACCGCCACCGACGGAGGCGGCCGGGACCTGGCCGAAATATGTACAGGCGCCGCCTGGTTCGCGCTCTTCTCCGAGCGCGCGCACGCGGAGGGCGGGACCCGGCATGGGGACGAGGGCATCGGTGACCGTCTCCGCCGGGCGCGGCGGCGCGGCCAGGAGGATTGCAGGTAGGATAGGTAGTATGAGTGAGCCTACTGGCAAGTACTCGATCACTATGCCACGCGACATCGCGGAAGCAGCCCGTGCCCGCAGCGGCCCCTCCGGGCTGTCTGCCTACGTCGCTGCCGCCGTCGCCCGCCAGATCGAACGTGACAACCTCAACGAACTCATCGCGGTTGCCGAGGCCGAACACGGACCTATCCCCGATGAGGAGATCCAGGCTCTGCGGGAGCAGCTTCAACAGGTCCGCCGCGAGCAGACGCACAGTGGCGCGGACGCCGCGTGACCCGTTCGTCCGCTGTCCCCGGCGGCACCCTGGTTCTCGACAGCGAGGGGCTGGCCAAGGCCGTCCTGCGCGACCGCACGGTCACCGGCTGGCTCGCCCTGGCCCGCGCCGACGACATGCGCGTGGTCACCTCCGCGGCCACCCTCGTCGAGGTGGTCCACCCCCGGATCAACCGGCCGGCCTTGGAATGGACCCTCTCTCGTCTCGTCGTCGAACCGGTCACGGAGCCGATCGCCCGCCACGCCGCGGCCCTTCTCGGCGACGCCGGCTTGCATGGCCACAAGTACGCCATCGACGCCATACTCAGCGCCACCGCGCTCGCTGCTCCCGGCCCGGTCACCATCCTCACCTCGGATCCCGAAGACCTCACTGCCCTGTGCGGTGGACGCGCAGCTGTGATCAAGATCTGACCCGTCACCCTTCCGTGTGGAGGACCTTCGCCCGGCGGCGGATACCTGGGGAGGTCCGGCAGGTGTCCCCACCCCCGACCGTGACAGCGACGTGAGATGTGGGAGCGTGAGCGGGTGAGCGAGACGACGACCGCAACCCTGCAATACCGCTTTGACGGGCCAGAAGACGCCCCTGTCCTGGTTTTGGGGCCCTCGCTGGGTACCACCTGGCACATGTGGGACCGGCAGGTCCCGGAGCTGACCCGGCACTGGCGGGTGCTGCGCTTCGATCTCCCGGGCCACGGCGGCGCCCCCGCCCGGCCGCTCGGCTCCGTCGGCGATCTGACCGACCGGCTGCTGGCCACCCTCGACGGGCTCGGCATCGAGCGCTTCGGCTTCGCGGGCTGCTCCATCGGCGGCGCGGTGGGCGCCGATCTCGCCCTGCGCCACCCGGGGCGCCTCGCCTCGCTCGCCCTCGTCGGCACCTCCGCCCGGTTCGGCACCGCCGAGTCCTGGCGGCAGCGCGGTGACGTGGTCCGCACGAGCGGACTCGACCCCATCGCCCGGTCCGCGCCCGAGGCGTGGTTCACCCCCGCCTTCCTGGCCGCCCAGCCCGCCATCGTGGAGTGGGCCGTCCAGATGGTCCGCACCACCGACCCGCTCTGCTACATCGCCGCGTGCCAGGCACTGGCCGCCTTCGACATCCGGGACGACCTGGGCCGTACGGGCGTTCCCGCGCTGGTCCTCGTCGGGGCCGAGGACCAGGTCGCCCCGCCCGCCGACGCCCGGGTGCTGGTCGCCGGCATCCACGACGCGCGGCTCGCCGTCGTACCGGCCGCCTCCCACCTCGCGCCGGTCGAGCAGCCCGCGGCCGTCACCGACCTGCTGGTCCGCCACTTCACGACGGCCTGGCAGACCGCCTCCGTCCCCGCCACGGGCAGCGCACCGACCGGTCCCCAGGTGCCCGCGCCGGGCGGGCCGCTCGCGGCGCCGCAACCCGTGGCCGCCACCGAGCCGCGGCCCACGCCGGCCCCCACTCCGGCTCCGGCCCCGGAGGCCGCCTCCCCGGAACCGGCCCGGGGCGCGAGCCCCTTCGCCGCGCCCGTGGCCGCCGCGCCCGCCGTCGCCGCGCCCGCCGTCGCCGCACCCGCCGTCGCCGCACCCGCCGTCTCCGGCCCGCCGTCCGTCCCGGCCCCCGCGGTCGGCCATATGCCGGCCACCGCGGGCGACAATCCGTACGCCACCCCGGCGGACCCCAACCCCTACGCGGCCCCGGTCCCGGTTCCGGCCCCGGCCCCCGCCGTCACCGCCGCCCCGGTCTCCGTCCCCGACCCGGTCTCCGTCCCCGCCGCGGCTTCCGCTCCCGTCCCGGCCGACGACGTGCACGCGACGGGCGTCCGCGTCCGCCGTGAGGTGCTCGGCGAGGAGAACCGGAGGGACCCGGAGGGCTTCGGCGCCGAGTACGACGACTTCGTCACCCGTGTGGCGTGGGGCGGGACCTGGGCGCGCCCCGGGCTCGACCGGCGCACCCGCTTCCTCGTCACCCTGACCGCCCTCACCACGGGCGGCCACCTCGACGAGCTGGCCCTGTACCTGCGGGCCGCGCTGCGCGACGGCGTCACCGTGGCCGAGATCAAGGAAACGTTCCTGCACACCGCCCTCTACTGCGGTCTGCCGGCGGCCAACGCCGCCTTCGCGGTGGCCGAGCGCGTCGTCGCCGAAGCGGGAGCCGGAGCCGGAGCCGAAGCGGGAGCCGAAGAGGGGGAGAAGCCCGGGGAGTCCGGCCCCGAGGCGTAGCGGGGCGGGGCGGTAGGAGCAAGATGGGTTCCATGAAGCTGACCAAGAACAGTCACGCATGCGTTCGGCTGGAGAAGGACGGCCGCACGCTCGTCATCGACCCGGGTGCCTTCAGCGAGGAGGACGCGGCCCTCGGCGCGGACGCGATCCTCATCACCCACGAGCACCCCGACCACTTCGACGAGAACCGGCTGCGGGCGGGCCTGGAGGCCAATCCGGCCGCCGAGCTGTGGACGCTGCGCAGCGTCGCGGACCAGATCTCGGCGGCCTTCCCCGGCCGGGTGCACACCGTCGGCGAGGGGGACGCCTTCACCGCCGCCGGCTTCGACATCGAGGTCCACGGCCAGCTGCACGCCGTGATCCACCCGGACATCCCGCGGATCACCAACGTCGGCTATCTCGTGGACGGTTCGGTCTTCCACCCCGGCGACGCGCTGACCCTGCCCGGCCGGCCGGTGGACACGCTGATGCTGCCGGTCATGGCCCCCTGGAACAAGGTCTCCGAGGTCATCGACTACGTACGGGAGGTCAAGCCGCGGCGCGCGATCGACATCCACGACGCCCTGCTCACCGATCTCGCCCGGCCCGTCTACGACCGGATGCTGGGCCCGGCCGGGCCCGGTGTCGCGGGGACGGACCACTCCCGGCTGGCGCCCGGCGAGACCGTGGAACTCTGAGGCCCGCCGGCCACCACCGCCACCGACCGGTGACTGTCACACCCGGCCGTTAGGGTTGGCCCATGCGCATCGCCACCTGGAACGTGAACTCGATCACCGCCCGTCTCCCGAGGCTGCTGGCCTGGCTGGAGAGCAGCGGCACGGACGTGCTGTGCGTGCAGGAGACCAAGTGCACCGCCGAGCAGTTCCCGGCGGACGAGCTGCGCGAGCTGGGCTACGAGGCGGCGGTCAACGCCACCGGCCGGTGGAACGGGGTCGCCCTGCTGTCGCGCGTGGGCCTGGAGGACGTGGTGACGGGCCTGCCGGGCGGCCCCGACTACGAAGGCGTCCAGGAGCCCCGCGCGATCGCGGCGACCTGCGGGGGCGTCCGTGTCTGGTCGGTCTACGTGCCCAACGGCCGCGAGGTCGGCCACGACCACTACTCCTACAAGCTCCTCTGGCTCGAGGCGCTGCGGAACGCGGTCGCGGCCGACGCGGCGGCGGAGCGGCCGTTCGCCGTGCTCGGTGACTACAACATCGCCCCGACCGACGAGGACGTCTTCGACCCGGCCGTCTTCGAGGGCGCCACGCACGTCACCCCGGCCGAGCGCGCCGCGCTCGCGGCCCTGCGCGACACCGGCCTGTCGGACGTCGTGCCCCGCCCGCTGAAGTACGACCGCCCCTACACCTACTGGGACTACCGCCAGCTGTGCTTCCCGAAGAACAGGGGCATGCGCATCGACCTGGTCTACGGCAACGCCCCGTTCGCGGGCGCCGTCAAGGACTCCTACGTCGACCGTGAGGAGCGCAAGGGCAAGGGCGCCTCGGACCACGCCCCGGTCGTCGTCGACCTGGACGTGTGAGTCCGGGCGCCCTCGCCCCGCGCCCCGCCGGGCCGGACCGTCAGACCAGCGCGCGCAGGTCGACGGAGTCGGCGAACGCCTTCATCCCCGCGTCGTTGGGGTGTAGATGGTCGCCGCTGTCGTAGGCCGCCAGCATCCGGTCCTGCTGCCGCGGGTCGCGGATCGCGGCGTCGAAGTCGAGGACCGCGTCGTAGCCGCCGCCGTTGGACCGCACGTGCGCGTTGATGGCGGCGCGCCGGGCCTCCGCCGCCGGGGTGCAGTCGTGGAAGCCGCCGCAGGGCGCGATGGTCGACACCACCACCCGCATCCCGCGCGCGTGGGCGCGCTGCGCGATGGACCGCAGCCCGGCGATCACCTGATCGGCGGACGTGCCGGCGCGGATGTCGTTGACGCCCTCGAAGACGATGACCGTCCGGGCGGCCGTCTGCGACAGTACGTCGCGCTCCAGCCGGTGCACGGCGCTGACCCCGCTGCTGACGGTGCTGGTCCCGTTGCCCGGGTAGCGGTCGCCCACCACGCGGTTGCCGGAGATGCCGTGGTTGAGCATCCCGAACCGGGGCACCTCCCGCTGCTCCCGGAGCCGTTGCGCGAGCTGGTCGGGCCAGCGCCTGTTGGCGTCCGCCGTGGAGTTGCCGCCGTCGGTGATCGAGTCGCCGAAGGCCACCACCGAGCCCGGTCCGCCGGCGACGTCCACGCCGGTCAGCAGCGGCCAGCCGTTGAGCTTCTGACCGTACGCGCCCGCGCCGCGGTCGCCCGTGCGGTCGCCGCTGCCCTCACCGCTCAGATACGAGACCTGGTTGCTGTAGCTGTGCACGGGCACGGCCCGTACCGTCCCCGGCAGATGGATGCTCACCAGCAGGTTCGTACCCGGCGGCACCCGGAAGCCCAAGGGGTCGCTGAACTGGTGGGCCCCCGCCGGTACTTCGGCCCCCGCCCGGCCCCCGAAGGTCAGCGCCCGCGGCCTGTCGGCCGCTGCCGCGCCGCTGCCTTGGACGGCTACGCTCGCGTGCCCGATCCGCACCGGCGTCGACGCGAAGGTGTTCTCCAGCCGGATCCGGGTCCGGGGCCCGCCCGCGCTGCTGTGCACGATGAGCCGTAGCGTCCGGTCGGTCCACGGCCCCACCGCGATGTACCCGGAGGTGGACGCCGACCAACTGCCGGTCCACCCGTTCGTGGCGGTGCGCAGCGCCGCCGAGAAGACGTGCAGATCGGCGGCGGGCCCGGGGTCCCTCGGCAGGACCACGGAGGTGATCTCCCGGTCGCGGGCGACGGGCACGGTCACCGCGTACAGCCGGGCGGTCTCGGCGCGTTGGCCGCCCGGGGCGTTGACGTGGGGCAGTCCGACGGCCTTGGTGGTGAGCGGGCCGCCGCGCCAGTCCGGCGCGGTGAGCGTGTACGTGCTGCTGGAGCCGTCGCGGTAGCGCACCGTGCCGGTGCCGGTGGTGTCGCCGCCCGGGCCGGCCTTGGCGCTGCCCGCGACGAGGAAGGTGAGGGCGTCGCCCCGGCCGCTCAGCTTCAGGCTCTGCCCGGCGGCCCGTACGTTGTCCGGCCGCCCGGCGGCGGAGGCGGGCCAGCGCAGCCGGGCCGTGTCGATCGTGAGCGCGCGCCCGGGCGTCCACCCGGCGGCGCGCAGGTCCTGGGCGGAGAGGGAGTTGCCCGCCCCGTCGAAGTCCGCCCTGTCCGGGCGGGAGTTGTCGCTGATGGCCGTGTTGTCGAAGAGCCGCTCCAGGGGGAGCGGCTCCCGTGCTTCCCGCGCGGTGTCGGCGAGAGCGGGGGTGGTCGCGGCGGCCACGGCACAGGCCGCTCCCATCGCGACGATCCCGGACATCGTCCACCGTCTGTGCCGGTCGCGCCGTCTGCCGTGTCGATGGCCGCTGCGAACGTCCCCGCCGAGCCGCGATGATCGGAGCATGCGTGTCATGCCTCCCAGCGTTCCCCGCACTGTATGTGGCGGGATGAAGCTAAGGAGACGTATGGGCAACGTCAAGGAGGCCAACCGGCCACGTCGCGCACCGCGCGCCGGTGGTGCGGCCATCCGAACGAATGCGATCCTGGCCGGTATGAACATTCCCTTCTTGGACAGCTGGCGCAAGCGGCACGGGCCCGCGCACGGCGTGGCGCTGTCGGGCGAGGCCGACCGGGACCCGGAGGGGCTGGCCGGGCTGCTGTCGGAGTGCGAACTGCTGCGCGCGCACGCGCAGTCGGCGGGGGTCGCGCTCGACGACGCGCCGTCGTCCCTGGAGGAACTCGACCAGTTGCAGCCGCGTTGGCGCGACGACCCGGAGCTGCTGCCCTGGCTGGGCAATGACGCGGGGCTGTATCTGGGGACGGTCATCGTCCGTACGGTCACGGGCGCGGGGTGGCGGATCTGGCCCAACGGGCAGCCGGTCGTGCGGCTCGCCAACGGCCGGGAGATCGACGTGGTCGAGGCGGGCCAGGCGTGGGCGGCGGACGGCGCGCCGGAGCTCTCGCAGCTCTACGCCGAGCTGTCGGAGCACTGACGCGGCCGCCCGTGCCACGGGGCCCACGGGGCGCCTCTGCTTCAGCTAATGAACGGAATGTCGTACTCCAGCCGCCAGCGGTCGGCGCGCACCACGATGTCGGAGGTCTCCACGGCCCGGTCGTCGCCGTCGAAGTGGGTGCGCTCGACGACGGTGACGCAACTGCCGGCCGCGCAGCCGAGCGCCTCGGCCTCGGGCGTGGTCGCCGGTCGTGAGCCGACGAGCTCCCGCGCCCGGACGACCCGGACGCCGATGGCCGCGAGCCGGCCGCGCACCCCACGCCGCGCGTACGGCCCCCGCTCGGGGTGGGCGACGTCGGTGCCCTCGGTGATGGTGAGGGGCTCCCAGCTGGTGGCGAGCTGGACCGGGTGCCGGTTGGCCAGGTACTCGTACTGGGTGCACAGCACCGGCTCACCCGGCCCGATGCCCAGCCGCTCGGCGATCGGCTCCGGGGCGGCGGTCTCGCTGGAGGAGGCTTCCCAGGTCAGCCAGGTCAGTGCGGTGTCCCGGGCGGTGATGCGGGCGGCGAAGGGCGAGTCGACCGCGCCGGTCGAGCGGAGCAGGGAGCCCAGCGGCGCCCGGTCGGTGACGAACACGCCCCGCCCGAACTGCCCTTCCGCGTACCCGGCGGCCTTCAGCACCCGCACCGCGCGGTCCACGGTCTGATCGCTGGCCGCGTAGGTCCGCTTGAGCTCGGAGCGGGAGGGTATGCGATCGCCCACGGCGAGGGAGCCCTCGTCGATGCGCTGCCGCAGATCGTCCGCGATGCGCTGGTAGACGGGCCTGCTGTCGCCCACACCGGGCTCCTTCCCCCACTGTTCCCCCAGTCGGCCCCCACAGGCTAGGTACCCAGGCTCCATCTGTGTACCTAGGGCAAATGGCGGTTTATGCAGTGTGAATACCCGTATGTGTGCGTGTCTCCAGTGAAGTCCCGTATTGAGATGGATAGTTTGCGTCGACTGCGAGACAGCTGAGAGTGGGTAGGGCTGGGTATGGCCGTCGATCCGTTGATCGAACTGCGTGACGTCAATAAGCACTACGGAAAACTGCATGTCTTGCGGGACATCAACCTCACGGTCGGCCGGGGGGAGGTGGTGGTGGTCATCGGCCCCTCCGGCTCCGGCAAGTCCACGCTGTGCCGCGCCATCAACCGGCTGGAGCCCGTCGAGTCCGGCACCATCCTGCTCGACGGACAGCCGCTGCCCGAGGAGGGGCGGGCGCTCGCCAAGCTCCGCGCCGAGGTCGGCATGGTCTTCCAGTCCTTCAACCTCTTCGCGCACAAGACCGTGCTCGCCAACGTCTCCCTCGCCCCGCTCAAGGTCCGCAAGCGCGGCAAGGACGAGGCCAACAAGCGCTCGCGCGAACTCCTGGAGCGGGTCGGCCTGCTCGACCAGGCCGACAAATACCCCGCCCAGCTCTCCGGCGGTCAGCAGCAGCGCGTGGCGATCGCCCGCGCGCTCGCCATGGACCCCAAGGCGCTCCTCTTCGACGAGCCGACCTCGGCCCTGGACCCGGAGATGATCAACGAGGTGCTGGAGGTCATGCGTCAGCTCGCCCGGGACGGCATGACGATGGTCGTCGTCACCCACGAGATGGGCTTCGCCCGGTCCGCCGCCAACCGGGTCGTCTTCATGGCCGACGGCCGCATCGTGGAGGACCGCACCCCCGAGGAGTTCTTCACGGCCCCCGAGAGCGAGCGGGCCAAGGACTTCCTCTCCAAGATCCTCAAGCACTGAGCGGGGGTACCGTGCTCATGAGACGCAACGACACGCGGCGACGCGACTTCGGGCGCACCCGCCGGTGCGCCGCGGCCCTGGCGCTCGCCGCCCTGGCCCTGCTGGCCACCGCCTGCGGCAAGGAGGGCAGCCCGCCCGTCAAGGGCCCGCAGCCCGACCAGCTCCCCGTCTATCAGGTCGACACCGGCTTCCAGCTGCCCGACTCTCCCACCTGGCGGAAGGCGAAGAACCGCGGACACCTCGTCGTCGGCGTCAAGGAGGACCAGCCCTACCTGGGCGAGAAGGACCCCGCGAGCGGGCTCTACTCCGGCTTCGACATCGAGATCGCCAGGATGATGTCCGCCTCCCTGGGCTTCGACCCCAAGACCATCGTCTTCCGCACGGTCGCCTCGGCCAACCGCGAGACCGCGCTCCAGAACGGCCAGATCGACTACTACGTCGGCACCTACACCATCAACGACCTGCGCAAACGTCAGGTCGGCTTCGCCGGGCCGTACTACATCGCCGGTCAGTCGCTGCTCGTCCGGGCCAAGGACACCGACATCGACGGACCGCAGGACCTGGACGGCAAGAAGGTCTGCTCGGCCGCCGGCTCCACCCCGCTCCAGCGCATCGAGCGCGAGTACCCCAAGGCCGTCGCCGTCGCCTACGACACGTACTCGATCTGCGTGGACAACCTGCTCAGCCTCCAGGTGGACGCCGTCACCACCGACGACACCATCCTCATGGGCTACGCCGCCAAGGTGCCCACCGAGCTCAAGGTCGTCGGAAAGCCGTTCTCCAAGGAGCCCTACGGCATCGGCGTCCCCCGCGGCGACAACGCCCTGCGCTTCGCCCTCGACGACGCACTCGTGGCGCACGAGAAGAACGGCGACTGGAAGAAGGCGTACGACGCGACCCTCGGCCTGTCCGGGGTGCCCGCCCCACCGCCGCCGCCCGTCGACCGCTACCCCGCCGGGTGAGGACTCCTGGATGCAGTACACACGGCTTGCTCGGCACGACACCGGTAGGTCCCCTCGATGAACGTACTCATTGACAACTTCTCCCTCTACGGCGAAGGTCTGCTCGGCACCGTCGAGCTGACCGTCTACGCCTCCCTGCTCGCCCTGGTCCTCGGCTTCGTGATGGCCTCCTTCCGGGTCGCGCCCGTCGGCTCGCTGCGCGTCTTCGGCACGGTATGGGTGGACGTGCTGCGCAACACCCCGCTCACCCTGCTCTTCTTCGCCGTGCTGCTCGGCCTGCCGCGCTTCGGCGTCGTGCTGCCGTTCCAGCTCTTCGCGGTCCTCGCCCTCGGCTGCTACACCTCGGCGTTCATCTGCGAGGCGGTGCGCTCCGGCATCAACACCGTGCCCACCGGACAGGGCGAGGCGGCCCGCAGCCTCGGCATGACCTTCGCGCAGACACTCGGCGACGTCGTCCTGCCGCAGGCCTTCCGGTCCGTCATCCCGCCGATCGGCTCGACGCTGATCGCGCTCGCCAAGAACTCGGCGATCGCCGGTTCGTTCAGCGTCACCGAGCTGCTCGGCGTGTACAAACCGCTCAACGAGATGGGCTACAGCATCATCTGGTCCTTCATCTGGATCGCCGTCGGCTATCTGATCGTGACCCTGACCATCAGCGCGATCTTCAACGTGCTGGAGAAGCGCTACGGAGTGGCCCGATGACCAGTACCGCGTTGTACGACGTCCCCGGCCCCCTGACCCGGCGTCGGCACTTCGTCTACGGCCTGGTCTCGACCGCCGTGATCCTCGCTCTGCTCGGCTGGATCCTCTATCTCCTCTTCGACACCAACCAGTTCACGGCCGCGAAATGGCGGCCCTTCGAGTACGAGGGCATCCAGGAACTGCTGCTGCGCGGTCTCGGGAACACCCTGAAGGCCTTCGCCTACGCCGCGGTGCTCTCCCTCGCCCTCGGCGGGCTGCTCGCCTGCGGCCGGCTCTCGGTCCACCGGCCGCTGCGCTGGGTCGCCACGCTCGTCGTGGAGTTCTTCCGGGCCATGCCGGTGCTGGTGATGATCTTCTTCATCTTCGTCGCGCTCAAGGTCCAGCCGCTGCCCGCCCTCGTCACCGGGCTGACCCTCTACAACGGCTCCGTTCTCGCGGAGGTCTTCCGCACGGGCGTGAACTCCGTCGAGCGCGGCCAGCGGGAGGCGGCGTACTCGCTGGGCATGTACAAGACGCAGGTGATGTCCTACGTCCTGGTGCCCCAGGCCCTGCGCGCGATGCTGCCGACCATCATCAGCCAGCTCGTCGTCGCCCTGAAGGACACCTCGCTCGGCTTCCTCATCACCTACGAGGAGTTCCTGCACGCCGGCAAGCTCATCGCCGGCAACCTCAACTACGACCTGCCGTTCATCCCCGTCGTCATGATCATCTCGCCGATCTACATCGGGATGTGCATGCTGCTGTCCTGGTTCGCCAACTGGATCTCCAAGCGGCAGAAGCGCAACCCCAAGACGGAGGCGGTCGAGGTCGCCGACGCCGAGCCCGGCACGTTGTTGCCTGGCGTCGGCCCGCAGGTCTAATCCTGGCCGCCGGTCTTGGCGGGCGTGTGTTTGGCCCTGCGGGCCGTGTCGTGTGCACCTCCGCTGCGCGGCGGTGTCCTCAATCTCCCCCAGCTACCGCTGGGAGGTGCCCCCAGCGGGCTTCTTCTGCCTGAGGTCGGCCCTACTCCCGGACGGGGATCGACAGCGCCGACGGGTCCTCCTTCGGGGAGGAGAAGCCGAGCCGCGCGCCGGCCGGGTTGTGTTCGATGTAGAGCGGGTCCACCGTGTCGACCACGAGCGCGAGCCGGTGGCCGGCCGGGACGTCGTAGGAGGTCGCGAGCAGCTTCAGATCGACGCCGAAGGGCCGGCCCGGGGTCTTGCCGTGGAAGGTGTAGGGGGCGTGGCTGACCAGCTTGCCCACCCCCAGCGGCCCCACGTCGTAGAGGTAGGCGACCACCGTGCCGCTCTCCTTGTCGCTCGTGAGCGTGGTGTGCAGCCGCGCGCTGCCCCGCACGCGCTGCACCGCGGCGTAGCGGTCGGACTGCCACACGGCGGCGAACGACCGTGGCAGCAGCGGCACCGAGACCATCGGCGGCAGCTTCAGGAACTGGTCGAGGACGTTGGACAGCAGGGCGGTGCCGCCGTTCGCGCCCGAGTCGACGCCCGCACGGATGTTTCTCGCGCCCTCCAGCGGCAGGGTGCGCCGCGTCCGCTCCACGGCCGCCCAGTCGGCATAGGACTCGTAGCCGCCGCCGGTCCGGGACTTCAGCTGTACGGGCTGCTCGCGGTCGATGCCGTTGGCCGCGCCCTTGAGGTGGTGGTCGAACCAGCGGTGGGCGTTGGCCCAGACGTCGTTGGGCAGGCCGAACAGCCCGGTGCCCTCGGCGGTGGCGTGGTCGCCGGGGCGGAGTTCCAGCCGCTTGGGGCCGGTGAGCCGCTCGTAGAACTTCGCGTACTGGTCGGGCGGGAAGACCGTGTCGCCCCAGGCGTTGCCCAGCATGATGGCGGCGCCGTTCGCGTTGATGTCCTTGAGGTAGGTGGCGGGGGAGCGCTTGGCGCCCCACGCGAGCATCTCCTTCTCCTTGGTCAGGTCCGAGCCGAGGAAGTCCTTCAGGATCCCCTGCAACTCCTCGCCCGGCCGCCCGGTCAGCGCGCCCAGGCCGCCGAGCAGTTCGGCGGCCTGACGGTGCTGGGTGCGGTCGCCGTAGATGGACTCGATGAGATCGGCCCAGCCGCTCATCGCGACCACGGCCTTGATCCGCTTGTCGAAGCCGGAGGTCAGCAGGCTGATGCCCGCCCCGTAGGAGATCCCGGCCATGCCGATCCGCGCCGGGTCGGCCGGGGTGTTGGCGAGCGCCCAGTCGATGACCTTGGAGGCATCGGCGATGTCCGGCGGCCCGGCCGTCTCGATCTTCCCGCCCGAGAGCCAGAAGCCGCGCGAGGTGTAACTGACCACGACGTAACCGGAGTCGGCGAGCTGCTTGGCCTGGGCGATGTATTCGAGCTGCGGCATGGCCCAGCTGGTGGGCAGCACGATCACCGGGTAGCGGCGCGAGCCGTCGGCGTCGCGGGGGGTGAAGACGTTGCCCTTGAGGGTGATGCCGCCGGAGCCGGGTATGTCGGTGAACCGGACGCTCGCCGCCGCCGCTTGTCGTGCCACGGCGGCGGGCCCGCGCTGCGGGGCGGCGAGCGCGGGCCCGAGGGACGTGACGGCGAGCAGTGCGGCGCAGGCGGCGCCGACGGCCGTGGTGCGCAGGGCCTGTCGAGGGTGTCGCACGGGCACTCCTGACGTCGGTGCCGTGAGGGGTGGGGTACGGCACGCCGATGCAAAGTGACCCGACGGTAACCTCGTTTGTTTACCCGGGGTAATAGACGGGCGAGTTACGCCTGGGTAACGATTGATCGCCCCGGACTGGCTTGATTGTTGGGGTCCTTGGGGCGGGTGCGGGAGTTCACCCGGCCTCGCCCAGCCACAGGTCGGGGCCGAAGACCTCGTAGTGGATGTCGGCGGCGGCGACGCCCGCCGTCAGCAACTGGGCGCGGGCCGAGCGGAGGAAGGGGAGCGGGCCGCAGAGGTAGCCGGTGGTGCCGGCGGGGATGTCGAGGCGGGAGAAGTCCGCCCGGCCGGTCCGCTCGGCGGGCCAGGAGCCCTCCGGCCGCTCGTACCAGACGTGTGCGACCGCGTTCGGGAGCTTGCCGGTGAGCTGGGCGAGGTCCTCGCGGAAGGCGTGGGTGGCCTCGCTGTGGTCGGCGTGCACGCTGATGACCCGACGGGTCGAGCCGGTGGCGGCGAGGTGGGAGAGCATCCCCGTCATGGGGGTGCAGCCGATGCCCGCGGAGGCGAGCAGTACGGGGGAGTCGCCGTCGGCGAGCGTGACGTCGCCGAAGGGGGCGCTGACGGTCAGGACCGCACCCACGCCGACGTGGTCGTGGAGGTGGTTGGACACCTCGCCGTCCGGGGTGCCGGTGACGCGCTTGACGGAGAAGCTCAGGGCGTCGTCCGGGTGGCCGGAAAGGCTGTACTGGCGGATCTGTCGTGCGCCGTCGGGGAGTTCGACCTGGACGGAGACGTACTGGCCCGGGCGGGCGGCGGGTATCGGGCGCCCGTCCAGCGGGCGGACGAGGAAGGTGGCCACCTCGGCGGTCTCCGTCAGACGGGCGACGACGCGGCAGGGGAACCACACGTCGCCGTCGGGGGTGCCCGCCCGCTCGTACAGCCGGGCCTCGATGGCGATGAGGGCGTTCGCCATCAGCCAGTACACCTCGTCCCAGGCCGCGGCGACCTCGGCGGTGACCGCGTCGCCGAGCACCTCGGCGATGGCGGCGAACAGGTGCTTCTGGACGAGCGGGTACTGCTCGGGCGTGATGCCGAGCGAGGCGTGCTTGTGGGCGATGCGGGAGAGCATCGCGTCGGGGCGGGCCTCGGGGTGCTCGACGAGGGCGGTGGCGAAGGCGGCGATGGCGCCCGCGAGGGCCTGGCGCTGGCTGCCGTTGGCCTGGTTGCCCCGGTTGAACAGGTCGCGCAGCAGCTCGGGATGGGCGGCGAACAGCCTGTCGTAGAAGAGCGGGGTGATCTCGCCGATCGCCCCGCCGACGGCGGGCAGGGTGGCGCGGACGATCTCGGTCGACTTCGGGGACAGCATCGGCGACTCCTGTCGTTCAGGTCCGAGCGCTTAATTGGCATCTCAGACTCGTATTTAAGGATGTGTGGAAGCGCGACGTGACGTGGGTGGGGATCCTCAGCTCTCCGGGCGGGTGCCGAGGCTCAGCAGGACCGGGCCGGTGGGTTCGGCGACCAGGTCCTCGATGGTGATCGGGTCGAGCGCGGCGAAGAACGCCTCCTGCGCCGCGCGCAGGGCGCCGCGCAGCCGGCAGGCGGAACGCAGCGGGCAGGGCGGGTCGTCCTCGCAGCCGACGACGTCGCCGGCCCCCTCCAGCTCGCGCACCAGCCGGCCGACCGAACCCGTGCGTCCGGCGGTGGTCAGGGCGAGTCCGCCGCCCCGGCCGCGGCGGGCCTCGACGACTCCGAGGTGCTGCAGCCTGCTGACCACCTTGGCGGCATGGGTGTACGGCACGCCCACCGCGCCCGCCACCTCGCGGGTGGTCGGTGCGGCCGTGTCCGCGGGGCCCGCGGCGTCTCCCGTCACCGCCAGGCGCATGGCGATGCGCAGGGCGATGTCGGTGCTCTTGGTCAATCGCACGCCTCCACCGTAGCTAATTGGACTTTTAGAATCCAAATTAGGGGTGGGGCCGGACGACAACGGGCCGGCCTCCCCGGTGGGGGAAGCCGGCCCGAGGGCAGGGCGGCGGATCAGCCGACGAGCTGGACCTCTGCGTGCGTACCGGCGGCGTCGACGCCGGTGTACATGCTGAGGTTGCCGTTGGTCCACCGGACGAGGATGTCGTTGAGACGGCTGCCGGGGGAGAAGGACCCCACCGTGAACACCTCGGCCTTGGTCCACGCGGACTTGGCGGGCCTGACCTTGATCTCGCCGTGCAGACCGGCGGCGTCGACGCCGGGGTAGATGGTGCCCTCGCCGTCACCCCAGCGGACCAGCAGGTCGCCGGTGCCCTTGCCGGTGAACTCGCCGGCGCTGATCTGCGTGGCGTTGGGCCACGTCGAGTTCGCGCCGACCAGCTGGGTCTCCTTGCGGATGGCGTTGGTGTCGACGTCGGGGTACATCGTGACCGAGCCGTTGGCCCAGACGACGACCATGTCGTCGCGCAGCGCGTTGGCCGTGTAGCGGCCGGAGGTGATCAGCTTGGCGTTCTTCCAGGCGGCGTTGGGGTCGGCGAGCTTCTTCTCGTCGTGGAAACCGCCGCGGTCCACATGGGTGTACTCGGTGAGCTCACCGTCGGACCAGCGCACGAGGAGGCCGTCGGTGCCGCTGCCGGTGAAGGTACCGGCGCTGATGGTGCGCGCGTACTGCCAGACGCTGCCCGGACCGGCGAGCTTGACCTCGGAGGAGAACGGGTGCTTGGCGTCCTTGGTCTCGGCGCCCTCGAAGAGGCTGGCCGAGCCGTCGGCCCACACCGCGATCAGATCGCCGCGGCCGCTGCCGGTGAAGTCGCCGGCGGCCGTGAACTTGGCCTGCTGCCACTTCTCCGCACCACCGAGGGAGAACGGCAGCTGCGGCTGGCGGTACGGGCCGGGGTCGGAGTGCCGGCCGTGCTCGGCGTCGTCGTACAGCTGGAAGAACCGGTCGCCGTACATCGGGCTGTAGCTGATGCGGTTGTACATCGGGTCGCTGCTCGGCACGGCGGGGCCGCCGCCGTTGTAGCCGCCCACGTTGCCGATGATCTCGCCGGTGCCGGTCGCCCGGTCGATCTTGGAGAACCAGGGGCCGCCGGAGACGCCGCCCCACATGCCCGCGCAGTCGATGCGCATCTGGTTGAAGCCCGGCAGCGCGTCCGTGGGCGTGGTGCACTGGACCGGGAGGTCCTGCGGGTTGTGACCGACCGAGGGGTAGCCGATCACGGTGGTGGTGTTCTCGAAGCCCGGCGTACGGGCCAGGGTGCTGCCGCCCACGACGTCCTGGAGCTTCTTGCCGTCGTTCTCCTTGACGCGCGCGAACGCGAAGTCCAGGTCCGACTCGGGGCCCTTGGCGTTCTTCCCGTAGCTCTTGTCCGCGAACCACTCCTCGACCGGCCAGATGCCGTACGGCTGGTTCTGGAGCGACTTCGTCGGGTCGTACTGCGGGACGAACACCGCCTTGGAGTTCTGGCAGTGGCCCGCCGTCAGCATGAGGCTGCGGGTGCCGCTCTGCACCGCGCTCGCCGAGCAGTAGTGCGCCCGCATGTCCTTGTCGACGGCGAAGAGCATGCCGACGGACTTGATGCCGGGGAAGTGCTCGGAGGTGTCCGGCTTGGCGCCCGCCAGACCCCTGGCCTTCGGCGCGGCCTTGGGCGGGGTGGTCGTCGGGGGCTTCGCGACGCGGCCGGAGGGGTCGGTCGCGGAGGTGATGCGCTGCGGGGTCCAGAACCGCAGGGCGTCCTCCACCGACCACTCGCCGTTGTCGACGGCTGCGGTGTCGGTGCCGGTCCGGGGCTTCGGCGTGGGTTCGGCGCGGGGGGCCGTGGGGCTCGCACCGGGAGTCGCCTTCGGGCCCGTACCGGGGGTCGGCGCCGGGGCGGCCGTCGCGGTGGTGCCACCGACGACGGTGAGGAGGGTGCCGCAGGCCGCCGAGACGGCGAGACGACGGAGGCGTGACGTACGCAAGAGAACAGAACTCCGATCAGGAGGGTGGGGTCATACGGGCCCGAGACGGCGACGCGGCCCTTCCGCCCGGTCCGGGCGGAAGGGCCGCGTCGATCCGCACACCGGGGCCGGCCATGTCGGAAGGGGCGGCCGGCCCGGCGCCGTCAGAGGGGTCAGCCGACGAGACGGACCTCGTTGTGGGTACCGGCGCTGTCGACGCCCGGGTACATGGTGAGGCTGCCGTTGGCCCAGCGGACGATGACGTCGTTGGGGACCTTGTTCGCGTCGAACGCGCCGACGGTGATCACCGTGGCGTCGGTCCAGGCGGACTTGGGGTCACGGATCTTGATCTCGCCGTGCAGGCCCGCGGTGTCGACGCCCGGGTAGATGGTGCCCTCACCGTCGGACCAGCGGACCATCAGGTCGCTGGTCTTCTTGCCGGTGAACTCGCCGGCGCCGATCTGCTCGGCGTGCGTCCAGGTCGAGTTGGCCTTCTGGACCTGGGTGGCCTTGCGGATGCCGTTGGCGTCGATGTCGGAGTACATCGAGATCGAGCCGTCGACCCAGACGACGAACATGTCGTCGCGGAGCGCGTTGGCCGTGTAGCGGCCGGCGGTCACCAGCTTGGCGTTCTTCCAGGCGGCGTTGGGGTCGGCGAGCTTCTTCTCGTCGTGGAAGCCGTTCTGGTCCACGTGGGTGTACTCGGTGAGCTCACCGTCGGACCAGCGGACGATGAGACCGTCCGAGCCGTTCTCGGTGAAGCGGCCGCCCGAGATGGCCCGCGCGTACTTGAAGGTGCTGCCGGCCTCGGCGAGCTTGTACTCCGAGGAGAAGGGGTACTTCGGGTCGTTGAACTCGGCACCCTGGTACAGGGTGACGGAGCCGTCGGTCCAGCGGACGATCATGTCCATGTGGCGCTTGCCACCGGCCGAGCCGCCGGTGAAGTAGCCGGAGGCCAGAAGGTCGGCGTTCTTCCAGTTCGCCTTGTTCAGCAGACCGCGGGAGTAGACCGAGGACACCCAGCCGGCGACGTCGTCGACGCGGGTGTTGACGGCGCCCTTGCGGGTCTCGGCCGCGTCGGTGCCGAAGCAGCCGCCCTGCCAGGAGGCGGTGTTGATCGAGGCCAGCTCGGCGCGACCGGCGTTCTCACGGAAGGCCGGGCCACCGGTGTCGCCCTTGCAGACGACCGCGTCGGCACCCTTGCCGGCGAGGCCGACCGAGGTGTCCTTCACCGAGTCGACGGTGAAGGCGTTGCTGTGCAGACGCTGGGGGATCCACTCGGTCTTGGTGCGGCCGTAGCCGGCGACCCGCACCTCGTCACCCTGCTTGGGGGCGGTGGAGGAGACGGCGACGGGGGCGACGCCGGTGACGGGCTGGGCGAGCTTGACCATGACGAGGTCGCGGTCGTCGCGCGGGACGAGCTCGACGGCCTCGGTCACGACGCCGGCCGTCGAGGAGAGGTTCGTGCGGCCGACCGTCACGGTCGTCTTCAGCTTGGGCGCACCCGCGGCGATCTTGAAGCCCTGGGCGGGGCTGTCGGCGAAGCAGCTGGCCGCGGTGATGACCCAGCCCTGCTCGACGAGCGCGCCGGAGCAGCTGCGCTTGCCGCCGATGTCGAGCTTCGCGGTGAACGCGTAGGTCCCGTCGGCCGGGTTGTCACCCACGACGGCGTTGGCCGGGGTGCCGGTCAGCAGGCCTGCGGAGACGGTGGTGGTGAGAAGAGCGGTGACCCACGCTGCGCGTGAACGTCTGCCGGACATGTTCGGTTCCTTCTGAGATGGCTGGATGTGCGAGAGGGCCGGTGGGGCCGTCACGGCCGGGGGCGCGGGTGTGCGTCCCGGGCCTGGGAGCGCTGACCGGGTGGGTCAGCCGGTGCCCGTCGCGCCGGAGGACCGGCGGGGCGGTGGCGTGGGTCAGCCGGTGACGCGGAGCTCGACGAGCGCGGTGGGCTCGCCGCCGGGGATGCCCTCGCCGACGCCCTTGAGGTCGTTCTTGGGCACGTCGACGGTCTGCGAGGCGCCGTTGGCGGTGACGGTGGCCCGGACCGGGTGGTCCTCGGTCTGGAGGCCGAACACGCGCGGGATCTCCAGCGTGAGGTAGCCCGACTTCTTGTCGCCCGTGAGGCGGAAGCAGTACTTGTCCGCCTTGGTCTGCGGGGTGGGACGCGTCATCACGATGATGTCGCTGTCCGTGGCGCAGTCGCCCAGCAGGATGCGGCCGTCGCCCTTGCGAAGGGTGATGCCGGTCTCCTTGAGGATCTTCGCCGCACCCGGGTACTCGAAGTCCTCGATCGCCGAAGGCGGAGTGGCTTCGTCCGCGGCCGGGGCCGGGGCCGCGAAAGCGAAGGCGGAAGCAGCGGTGACGGCGGAGACGCCACCGATAACGCCGGCAAGCAGCATTCTGCGCGCGCGAGATATCACCAGGGATTCCTTCCGGATGCGTGCAGCACGGCGCATGCCGTTGCACGTAATGGTGGGATAAAGGCGGGTGGCTGGAACCTATCACCTGCTTTGACTTTGCTGGTTCTTGAAGGTTCGTCAGGTGCTATTCGGCCCCACTTCAAAGGCGTACTGCCAGTAACGCGCTGGTTGTGAGCATGACATTATCAACGGGGCGTGGATGGCTTGAACTTGTGCATGAGAAGCGGAATTCTGACCTCCGAATTTGCCGTCAGGTAGGCCGGTCGAGGCGGTTATGCTCGCCGGGTCCTTGAGGCAATGCGGGTAAAGGGAAGGGAGGTTGTCGCGAGCATTTCGGGGGAGGGTCCCGCGGGCGCGTACCGGGACGACGTCCGAGGGGGGAAGGAATCATCAAACGGATTCCGGCAATCCGGCCGGGTGAGAAGAGCCTGTGCGTCGTCTTCGGCCCGGGAGCCGGCAAAAACAATCCGGCCTCTCCACGGGTCGGAGAAGGAGCCCAGATGGACTGGTGCCCCCGATGTGATCAGGGGTGGGTCGTCAGATGTCGCGTGCGCGAGCAGGTCGACGTCATCGAGGTCTGCGAGGAGTGCGACACCGTGTGGCTGGAGGGGCAGTCGGTGAGCATGGACGCGTACACCGATCTCGACCCGTACATGAGTGGCATCGGCAAGGAGCCGCTGTGGTCGAACCTCGAACCGCTCGAGCGCGGCGCTCAGCGCTGACCATGCAGGACACTCGGGGCCGCACGCGAAGGCGTGCGGCCCCGAATTCGTCGGGGGAGGCTCTCCCCGCCCGTGCCCGCCCGGGCGGGTGAGGGCTCACGTTGACAGACAGTCACCACGGAGCGAGTCTGACTCCCGCGCGGTGATCATCGGCGGTCACCCGACACACCTTCGGAGGCAGTAGTGGCAGAGGCTTACGCACGCGGTGGGCGGTACGGGAAGGCGCTGGCGGCGTTCGGCGCGGTGGGGGCGCTGGCGGTCGGCGTCGCCGCTCCCGCGGGGGCCTCCGAGGCCGGCCCGGGCACGGGCGGGGAGCGTTACGTCGCCCTCGGCGACTCGTACACCTCCGCGCCGGGCGTCCCCGAGCAGACGGGCGGCGACTGCGCGCGGTCCAGCGTCAACTACCCCTCGCTCAACGCCAAGTGGCTGCACACGCGGACGTTCAAGGACGTCAGCTGCAGCGGCGCGACCACCGACGACATGTGGCGGACGCAGGGCGCCAACCCGCCCCAGCTGAACGCCCTCGACAAGCGCACCACGCTCGTCACCCTCGGTATCGGCGGCAACGACATCGGCTTCGGCGACATCATCGGCACCTGCGCGCAGCTGTCCGCGACCGACCCGGCCGGCGCGCCCTGCCGCACGAAGTACACCGAGGGCGGCAAGGACCAGCTCACCGACCGGATCGCCGCCGCCGCGCCCAAGGTCGCCCGGGTGCTGAAGGACGTGCACAAGCGCGCCCCGCACGCCCGCGTCGTGATCGTCGGCTACCCCACGATCATGCCGGACAACGGGGTCGGCTGCTTCCCGGCCGTCCCGATCGCCGCCGGTGACGTCGGCTACCTGCGGGACACCGAGAAGCACCTCAACACGATGCTGAAGCAGCAGGCCGCCAAGGCCGGTGTCCGCTACGCCGACACCTACGGCCCGACCGTCGGCCACGACGTCTGCGTGCCCGCCGCCGACCGTTGGGTCGAGGGTGCGAGCCCGGAGAACCCGGCCGCGCCGTTCCACCCCAACGCCAAGGGCGAGGAGGCCATGGCGCGCGCGGTGTCCGGCGTCGCCAAGAAGCGCTGAGGGAGCGGCACCGGGCCTGACGTTCCGGGCGAGGTCACCGTGCGCGGCACCCTGTCTTCCGGCCCGCCCTCCGAGTAGGCTCCGGGGCTCGTTCGCCCCGCTTGGAGGTAAGGATGGCCCGCGCGAGATCGACCGCCCAACGACGTCTGCCCGTACTCGCCGTGACGGCCGCGCTGGTCGCCACGGCCGTCGTGCCCGCCGCCTCGGCGGCGGGCACGACGGAGCGCACGAACGCCGCCCGCACACCCGCGAAGACGCCCGTCGCCGTCGGCTACGGCGGCGCGGTGGCCAGCGTCGACCCCGACGCGTCGGCCGCCGGCATCGAAGTGCTGCGCAAGGGCGGCAACGCCGTCGACGCGGCGGTGGCCACCGCCGCCGCGCTCGGCGTCACCGAGCCCTACTCGGCCGGGGTCGGCGGCGGCGGCTACTTCCTCCACTACGACGCGAAGCGGCACCGGATCTCCATGATCGACGGCCGTGAGCGGGCCCCGCTCAGCGCCACCAAGGCCCTCTTCCTGGAGAACGGCAAGCCCATCCCGTTCGCGGACGCCGTCACCAGCGGCCGCAGCGTCGGCACCCCGGGCACCCCTGCCACCTGGGACACCGCCCTGCGCACCTGGGGCAGCCGGTCGCTCGCCCAGGTACTGCGCCCCGCCCAGCGCATCGCCCGCGAGGGCTTCACCGTCGACGCCACCTTCCGCAAGCAGACCGCCGACAACCAGGCGCGCTTCAAGGACTTCCCGGCCAGCGCCGAACTCTTCCTGCCCGGCGGGCAGCCGCCGGCCGTCGGCACGACCCTGAAGAACCCCGACCTCGCGCGCACCTACGAGCTGCTGGCCGAGGAGGGCGTCGAAGCGGTCTACCGGGGCGAGGTCGGCCGCGACATCGTACGGACCGTACGCAAGCCCCCCGTCGACCCCAAGGCCGAGCGCGTCGTGCGCCCCGGCGACCTGACGGCACGGGACCTGCGCGCGTACGCGGCGAAGAAGCAGGAGCCCACCCGGACGTCCTACCGGGGCCTCGACGTCTACGGCGTCGCCCCCTCGTCCTCCGGCGGCACCACCGTCGCCGAGGCGCTCAACATCCTGGAGCGCGGCGACCTCTCGAAGCTCGACGAGAAGACCTATCTGCACCGCTACATCGAGGCCAGCCGGGTCGCGTTCGCCGACCGCAACCGCTGGGTCGGCGACCCGGCGCACGAGAAGGTGCCCACCAAGGGGCTGACCTCCCAGCGCTTCGCCGACGCGCGCGCGTGCCTGGTCAAGGACGACGCGGTGCTGACCAGCCCGCTCGCCCCGGGCGACCCGCGCCGGCCGGTGCCCTGCGGCACCCACGGCAAGGCCGCTCCCACTCCCTACGAGGGTGAGCACACCACGCACCTGACGACCGCCGACAAGTGGGGCAACGTCGTCGCCTACACCCTGACCATCGAGCAGACCGGCGGCAGCGGCATCACCGTGCCGGGGCGTGGGTTCCTGCTCAACAACGAACTGACCGACTTCTCCTTCGTGCCGGTGAGCCCGGGCGTCCACGACCCGAACCTGCCCGGCCCCGGCAAGCGCCCGCGCTCGTCCGTCTCGCCGACGATCGTCCTCGAGGATGGGCGGCCCGCCTTCGCGCTCGGCTCGCCCGGCGGCGCCACGATCATCACCACGGTCCTGCAGACGCTGCTCAACCACGTGGACCGCGGGATGCCGCTCGTCGACGCGATCGCCGCGCCGCGCGCCAGCCAGCGCAACGCTGCGGCGACCGAGCTGGAGCCGGGCCTGTGGGACAGCCGGCTCAGAGGGCGGCTCGAAGCCCTCGGCCACGTGTTCAAGCAGAACCCGGAGATCGGCGCGGCCACCGGGGTCCAGCGGCTGCCGGACGGCCGCTGGCTGGCGGCCGCCGAACGGGTCAGGCGCGGCGGCGGCTCCGCGATGGTCGTCCACCCGTCCGGCCGGTAGCCGGCCCTCCCGGACGGCGGAACGTCGCGCGTACGCCGCGCTCGCGGGCGGCGGGCCTCCCGGCCCGCCGCCCGTCGCGGTGTCCGGGCGCGCCCGTCGGCCGTACGCGCCCGTCCGCGCGACGGGTTGTCCACAGGAAGCCGGATGGTCTTGCCACGAGTCGGGGCGGGTCATACGGTCGCATCCACACGTGATCTACGTGACGGGCTGGCTGACGCCCCGGCAAAGGAGCAGCTCATGGCCAACGTTGTCCGCGCCGCACTCGTCCAGGCCTCCTGGACCGGTGACACCGAGTCGATGATCGCCAAGCACGAGGAACACGCCCGTGCCGCCGCCGCGCAGGGCGCGAAGGTGATCGGCTTCCAGGAAGTCTTCAACGCCCCCTATTTCTGCCAGGTGCAGGAGAGCGAGCACTACCGCTGGGCCGAGCCGGTCCCGGACGGACCCACGGTGAGCCGCATGCGCGACCTCGCCCGCGAGACCGGCATGGTGATCGTCGTGCCCGTCTTCGAGGTCGAGCAGTCCGGCTTCTACTACAACACCGCCGCCGTCATCGACGCCGACGGCAGCTATCTGGGGAAGTACCGCAAGCACCACATCCCCCAGGTCAAGGGCTTCTGGGAGAAGTACTACTTCAAGCCCGGCAATCTCGGCTGGCCGGTCTTCGACACGGCCGTCGGCAAGGTCGGCGTCTACATCTGCTACGACCGCCACTTCCCCGAGGGCTGGCGCTCGCTGGGCCTCGCCGGAGCCCAGCTGGTCTACAACCCCTCCGCCACCTCGCGCGGACTCTCCGCCCACCTGTGGAAGCTGGAACAGCCCGCGGCGGCCGTCGCCAACGAGTACTTCGTCGCCGCGATCAACCGCGTGGGCCAGGAGGAGTACGGCGACAACGACTTCTACGGCACGTCGTACTTCGTCGACCCGCGCGGCCAGTTCGTCGGTGACGTCGCGAGCGACACCAAGGAGGAGCTGATCGTCCGCGACCTCGACTTCTCCGTGATCGAGGAAGTGCGTCAGCAGTGGGCGTTCTACCGGGATCGCAGGCCCGACGCGTACGACGGGCTGGTCCAGCCGTGAGCGCGGGGGCCCCCGGCGGTGCGACCTCCGTCCCGGCTCCTGCTCCGGCCCCCTCCGGTCTGCGCGACCGGCACCGGGCCGTCATGCCCGAGTGGCTCGCGCTCTACTACCGCGACCCGCTGGAGATCACCCACGGCGAGGGCCGCCACGTGTGGGACGCCGAGGGCAGACGCTACCTCGACTTCTTCGGCGGCATCCTCACCACCATGACCGCCCACGCCCTGCCCGAGGTCACCAAGGCCGTCGGCGACCAGGCCGGGCGCATCCTGCACACCTCCACGCTCTATCTCGACCGGCACATGGTCGAGTTGGCCGAGCGGATCGCCGCCCTCTCCGGCATCCCCGACGCACGGGTCTTCTTCACCACCTCCGGCACCGAGGCCAATGACGCGGCCCTGCTGCTCGCCACCTCCTACCGCCGGTCCAACCAGGTCCTGGCGATGCGCAACAGCTACCACGGCCGGTCCTTCGCCTCCGTCGCCATCACCGGCAACGCCGACTGGTCGCCCACCAGCCTCTCCCCGTTCCAGACGCTGTACGTGCACGGCGGCATCCGCACCCGCGGCCCCTTCGCCCACCTGTCCGACGCGCGGTTCATCGAGGCCTGTGTCGCGGACCTGGAGGACGTGCTCGCCCAGACCCACGGCAACGTCGCCGCGCTGATCGCCGAACCCGTCCAGGGCGTCGGCGGGTTCACCGCACCCCCCGACGGGCTGTACGCGGCCTTCCGCGAGGTCCTCGCCCCGCGCGGCATCCTGTGGATCACCGACGAGGTGCAGACCGGCTGGGGCCGCACCGGCGACCACTTCTGGGGCTGGCAGGCCCACGCCCACAGCGGCCCGCCCGACGTGCTCACCTTCGCCAAGGGCATCGGCAACGGCATGTCGGTGGGCGGCGTCGTCGCCCGGGCCGAGGTCATGAACTGCCTGGGCGCCAACTCCATCTCCACCTTCGGCGGCAGCCCCGTCACCATGGCGGCCGGCCTCGCCAACCTCACCTACCTCCTGGAGCACGACCTCCAGGGCAACGCCCGCCGCGTCGGCGGCCTCCTCATCGAGCGGCTGCGGGCCGTCGCCGCCGGCCTGCCGGTCGTCCGCGAGGTACGCGGCCGCGGCCTGATGATCGGCATGGAGCTGGTCGGGGAGGACGGCTCGCCCTCACCGGAGGCCGCCGCGCTCACCCTCGAAGCCGCCCGGGAGCTCGGTCTGCTCGTCGGCAAGGGCGGCCGCGACGGCAACACCCTGCGCATCGCCCCGCCGATGACGCTCACCATCACCGAGGCCGAGGAGGGTGCCGCGCTCCTCGAAGAGGCGCTGCGCCGGGCCCAGCACGCGATCGCCGGAAAGGAACGGCCATGACCAGGACCGTCATCCGCGGGGGGCTCGTCATCACCGCGGCGGAGGAGGGGTACGCGGACGTCCTCGTCGAGGACGGCAAGGTCGCGGCCCTCGCCACGCCCGACAGCGCGTTCGCCGGGGGCTGGACCGCCGACCGGACGATCGACGCCACGGGCAAGTACGTCATCCCGGGCGGCGTCGACGCCCACACCCACTTCGACCTCCCCTTCGGCGGCACCGCCTCCTCCGACACCTTCGAGACGGGGACCCGCGCCGCGGCGTGGGGCGGCACCACGACCGTCGTCGACTTCGCGGTCCAGTCCCGCGGCCGGGCGCTGCGCGAGGGGCTCGACACCTGGCACGCCAAGTCCCAGGGCACCTGCGCGATCGACTACGCCTTCCACATGATCCTCTCCGATGTGAACGACGCCTCGCTGAAGGAGATGGACCTCCTGGTGGGGGAGGGCGTGACGTCGTTCAAGCTCTTCATGGCCTACCCGGGCGTGTTCTACAGCGACGACGGCCAGATCCTGCGGGCCATGCAGCACGCCGCCGGCAACGGCGGGCTGATCATGATGCACGCCGAGAACGGCATCGCCATCGACGTCCTGGTCGAACAGGCACTCGCCGCCGGCCGGACCGACCCCCGCTACCACGGCGAGGTCCGCAAGGCGCTGCTGGAGGCCGAGGCCACGCACCGCGCCATCCAGCTCGCCCGCGTCGCCGGCAGCCCCCTGTACGTGGTGCACGTCTCGGCCGAGGAGGCCGTCGCCGAGCTGGCCCGGGCCAGGGGCATGGACCTGCCCGTCTTCGGTGAGACGTGTCCGCAGTACCTCTTCCTGTCCACCGACAACCTCGCCGAGCCGGGCTTCGAGGGCGCGAAGTACGTCTGCTCGACACCGCTGCGGCCCCGCGAGCACCAGGCCGCGCTCTGGCGCGGACTGCGCACCGACGACCTCCAGGTCGTTTCCACCGACCACTGCCCCTTCTGCTTCTCCGGCCAGAAGGACCTGGGCCGCGGCGACTTCTCCAAGATCCCCAACGGGCTGCCCGGCGTGGAGAACCGCATGGACCTCCTCCACCAGGCCGTCGTCGACGGGCACATCTCCCGCCGCCGCTGGATCGAGATCGCCTGCGCCGCCCCGGCCCGGATGTTCGGCCTCGCCCCCCACAAGGGCACCATCACCCCCGGGGGTGACGCCGACATCGTCGTCTACGACCCGAACGCGCAGCAGACGCTCTCCGCCGAGACCCACCACATGAACGTCGACTACTCGGCGTACGAGGGAAAGACCGTGTCCGGCCGGGTCGAGACGGTCCTCTCGCGCGGTGAACCCGTCATCGACAAGCGTGAGTTCGTCGGGCGGGCCGGCCACGGCCGTTTCACCCCCCGTTCCACCTGCCAGTACCTGAACTAGGAGATCCCCGCGTGGACTTCGGACTCGTCCTGCAGACCGACCCGCCCGCCACCGCCGTGGTGGACCTCATGCGCCGCGCCGAGCGCTCCGGTTTCCGCTACGGCTGGACCTTCGACTCCGCCGTGCTGTGGCAGGAGCCCTTCGTCATCTACAGCCGCATCCTGGAACACACCGAACGGCTCATCGTCGGGCCCATGGTCACCAACCCCACCACCCGCACCCCGGAGGTCACCGCCTCCACCTTCGCCACGCTCAACGACATGTACGGCAACCGCACCGTCTGCGGTATCGGCCGCGGCGACTCGGCGATGCGGGTCGCCGGGCGCAAGCCCAACACGCTCGCCACGCTCCGCGAATCGATCCACGTCATCCGCGACCTCGCGGAGGGACGCGAGGCCGACGTCGGCGGCACGACGCTGCGCCTGCCCTGGGTGCGGGACGGCAAGCTGCCCGTCTGGATGGGCGCCTACGGGCCGAAGGCCCTCGCCCTCGCCGGGCAGGAGGCCGACGGCTTCATCCTCCAACTCGCCGACCCGACGCTGACCGCGTGGATGGTCCAGGCCGTCCGCACCGCCGCCGCCGAAGCCGGCCGCGACCCGGCGTCCGTCACCATCTGCGTGGCCGCGCCCGCCTACGTGGGGGACGACCTGGCGCACGCGCGGGAGCAGTGCCGCTGGTTCGGCGGCATGGTCGGCAATCACGTCGCCGACCTGGTCGCCCGCTACGGCGAGGGCTCCGGGATGGTGCCCGAGGCCCTCACCGCGTACATCAAGCAGCGCGAGGGCTACGACTACAGCCACCACGGCCGGGCCGGGAACCCCTCCACGGACTTCGTGCCCGACGAGATCGTGGACCGCTTCTGCCTGCTCGGCCCGGTCGCGGCGCACCGCGAGCGGCTGGAGGAGCTACGGGCCCTGGGCGTCGACCAGTTCGCGGTCTACGCCATGCACGACGCGAAGGAGGCCACGATCGACGCGTACGGCTCCGCGATCATCCCCGTACTCACCTGACCGGCCCGGCGGGGCGCCGGGGCGTCGGCTTGCCGCAGTGCCCGGTCCCGCAGGCACGGCCGTCGCCGTTACGGGCAGCGAGGTGAGCGCGGCGCCCCGGCGCCGGGGAACAGCAGGCGCCACTCCGCGGTCACGAGTTCCGTGCCGAGGAGGTCGCACAGGCTGTCGGCGATCCGCTGCTCGTCGAGCTGCCACAGACGTGTGGTGCCGTCGTCTCCGGCGGACGCGAGCGCCCGGCCGTCGGGGCCGAAGTCCACGCTTTTGACGCTCCCGGTGTGGCCGGTCAGGGTGATCGAGGACCGTCGGGCCACGTCCCACACCCTGACCGCGCGGTCCTCCCCTCCGGTCACCAGCGCACGACCGTCGGGACTGAAGTCCATCGCCCAGACCGTGTCGGTGTGGCCCTTCAGTACCGTCACCGGACGGCGGCTTTGTACGTCCCACAGCCACACGGAGCCGCCGAAGCCCGCCGCCGCGAGGTGCCGGCGGTCCGGACTGAAGGCCACCGTCATCACGATGCCGGGGTAGCCGCGCAGCTCGACGGTCCTGCGGCTGTTCCCGCTCAGATCCCAAAGGCGCACGACGCGATCGGCTCCCGCACTGGCCAGTGTTCTGCCGTCGGGACTGAAGGCCAGGCCCCAGACGCTCCCCTCGTGGCCGGAGATGGTGCGCGTCATCCGGCGGCCGCCGAGATCCCACAGCAGGATCCGGCCGTCGTCACAGGCTCCGGCCAGGGTCTTGCCGTCCGGACTGAAGGCCAGCACCCATGGATCGTCGTGGTGGCCGGTCAGCCGGCCGACGAGGGTGCGCCGGCGGACATCCCACAGCAGGATCGCGCGGTCGTGGCCGAGGCCGGCCAGTCTCGTACCGTCCGGAGAGAATCCGGCCCAGACGACAGGGCCCCGGTGCCCCCGCAGCACCCCGAGCGTCCGGCGGTCCTCCATCCCCGACAGCAGGATCCGGCCGTCCTCCCCGCCGGTGGCGAGTGTCGTGCCGTCGGGGCTGACGGCGGCCCAGGAGGGCGTGTCCTGCCGGCTCGAGAGCGTACCGGCGAGGCGGGAGCGATCGGTGTCCCACAGCCGCACGACGCGATGGTCACCGACGGCCAGCACCGCCCCTCGGGGCGCGAAGGCCACGGTGAGGATCTCCTGGCTCGCGGAGAACGACCCGGCCGGGCGGCCGTCGTCCACGTTCCAGAGGCGGACGGCACGGTCCTCGCCCGCGCTGGCCAGTACCTTTCCGTCCGGGCTGAAGGCGACCTCGTGCAGGGTGTCGGTATGCCCTTCCAGTGTCCGCACCGTTTTCCGCGCCGATGCGTCCCACAGGCGCACGGTCCGGTCCTCACCCGCGCTGGCGAGGGTGCGGCCGTCGGGGCTGAACGCCACGCTCCACAGGGCGTCGGTGTGTCCCTTCAGGACGCCGGCGGCGCTGCGGCCGGCCACGTCCCACAGCCGGACCGTGCGGTCCCGGCCCGCGCTGGCCAGCAGCCGTCCGTCCGCCGTGGCCGCCACGGAGTGCACCGCACCCTCGTGTCCTTTCAGCACTCCTTCGGGCCGGCCGGTCGATACGTCCCACAGCCGGACCGCGCCGTCCTCACCGACTGCGGCCACGAGCCTGCCCCGTGCGGTGAATGTCAGGCCGTGCACCGCGTGCGGCCCCCTCCCGAGGGTCGCCGTGTGGCGCAGGCGGCCCGCACGGCTCATGCCGTACAGCCGCACCGTGCCGTCCTCGCCCGCGCTGGCGAGCGTGCGTCCGTCGGGGCTGAAGGCGACGGCGCGGACGACAGCGGTATGCCCGACCAGCGTGGTGAGCACCCGACGGCTTTCGACGTCCCACACCCGCACCCACCGGTCGAGGCCCCCTGTCGCGGCCATGCGGCCGTCGGGGCTGAACGCGACGGCCGTGACGGCGGCGGAGTGACCGGCGTACCGGCTGGCGGAGTACTGGGCGTGGGCACTGATCAGACTGGAGCGGGCCTCGGCCGTGCGGGCTCGCCGCAGGGCCTCCGCCGCGAGCAGCATGGCTGCCTCCGGGCGCCCGGAGGACTGGGCGTCTGCCCGTGCCGCCAGCTCCCGGGAGGACGCCACCCGGCGCTGCTGGCCGGCGACGCCGGCCAGGTGGAAGGCCACGCCGGTCGCCAGCACCGACAACACCAGCAGCAGCGTCAGGCCGACGGTCAGGAACCGCAGCCGCCGGGTGCGGCGCTCCTCGGCCCGCTGTTGGCCGCGTTCGTGGGCGAGGGCGGCCGTCAGGAACTCCGTCGTCCCAAGGTCGAGCGGGTCCCGGTGGTGCGGCCCGGCGAAGTCCCGGGCGGTGGCCAACTGGCTGCCCCGGTAGAGCAGCGAGGGGTCCCGGCCCGCCCGCGACCAGGCTTCGGCGGCCTCCCGCAGCCGCTGGCGGATGAGCAGGCCGGCCCGGTCCTCGTCGATCCAGCCACGCAGCCGGGGCCAGGCCCGCAGCAGCGCCTCGTGGGTGATCTGCGCATGGTCCGTGTCGAAGGTGACCATGCGGGCCCGGGCGAACGCGTCGAGCACGGCAGCCGCTGCGGTCCGGTCCGCCGACTGCTCCAGCAGCCCTTCGCGCTCCACACGGCGCCGGGTGTCCTCGCCGCCCTCGGCCAGGTGCACCATGCGCAGCAGCAGGTGCCGGGCGATGTCCTGGTCCCTTTCGCTCAGGCCCCGGTAGATGTGCTCGGCGCTGGCGGCGACGGCCCCGTGGATGCCGCCGGTGACGCGGTAGTCGGCGACGGTCAGGCTGCCGTGCTGCTGCCAGGTCGCCCGCAGGGCATGGGCCAGCAGCGGGAGTGCGCCGCCGTGTGACCCGCGGGACCCCAGGTCGGCCAGGAGCAGCTCGACGAGCCCGGGCTCCGGCTCCAGGCCGGCTGCCCGGGCCGGTCCGGTGATCGCTTCGTACAGTTCGTCGGAGGACATCGCCCCGACGGGAAAGGCCCCGTCGCGCAGGGCGGACAGCAGCCCGGGATGGTCCAGGCAGTATCCGTAGAAGTCCGCCCTGAGCCCCAGCACCACCAGCACGGACGGGACACGGGCCAGGTCGCACAGGGCATCGACGAACTCCCGTCGCACCTGCTCGTCCACGCAGACGGTGAAGGCCTCCTCGAACTGGTCGACCACCAGGACCAGTCCGCCCGGACCGTCCCGGCGCAGGCCGCGCACCAGACCGGCGGCGTCCTGTGCGCCGTCGGCGAGCGCCGCCGCCAGTTCCTCCGGTGCTCGGCCGGTCAGGGACCGCAGCGCCTCCGCCAGCGCGCGCACGGGGGCGGCGGTCGGGGTGAAGGACACCACCGTCCACCCCCGCGCACTGCCGCCGGGCGAGGCGAGCGCGCCGTGGGTGAGGGCCGGCCGCAACCCGGCGTGCAGCAGTGAGGACTTGCCCGCCCCGGAGGGGCCCACGACCACCAACGGGACCGCTCCGCGCAGGTGTTCGTCGGCGCGGGCGAGGAGCGCCGCCATCAGGCGTTCGCGCCCGAAGAACCACTGGGCCTCGCCCGGCCCGAAGGCGGCGAGCCCCGGGTAGGGGCAGGCCGCCGCGTCGCCCCGGCCGTCGCGGTCCAGGGCCAGTCGCACGAGCACGCCACCGGCGTTCAGCGCGTCGTCGCAGCTGCGGGCCAGTTCCGCCGTGGGGGGTTTCTGCCCGTTCTCCACCTTGCTCAGGTAACCCCTGCTGTAGTGCGCGAGGCGGGACAGCGCCGCCAGCGACATCCCCGCTTCCCCGCGCAGCCGCCTGAGGCACTCCCCGAAGCCCTCCTCCGGCACTGGCTCGCCCTCTGCCGGTACGTGCTGGTCAGCGGGTGTTTCCCGTTTCCCCTCCCGCAAGGCGACAGTCACCTCCTTGGCTCCGCGGCCTCGATGCCCGCACGCTGAGGCCAGGCGACGTGGCCACAAAGCTACGGGCTCACCTTGCCGGTGACGTCCCGTATGCGTGAGACGTCCCTCAAGGAGTGACACGCACTCCGCCGCGAACGTGGTCCACCGTCACCGACGCCCGGACCGGCGGTCGCACCCCATCGGGCCCGGTGCGCGGGTGAAGCCCGGCGCCGGGGCCCGAGACCCCCAAGGAGACTCGCATGCCCGTACGGCATTCGTTGTTCGAGCACGCCCGGGTAGGGCCGAGCCCACGTCCCGCTCACCGGTGGTGAAGGAGATGGTCATGACTTCTGCGATTCCGCGCACGGCGTCGGTACGGGCCCGCGTTCCCCTGACGGCGGTACGGGCGGGGAAGCCGCCGCCCAACGCCGCGCCCGGCCCGGGCGGCGGCCCCGAGCTGGTCAGCTTCCGGCGGTTGCGCGACGGGCGGGATCACACCGCCTACGTGGTGCCGCCCCTGGGCGACGAGCCGCTGGTCCGGATACACAGCGAATGCTTCACGGGAGACGTCCTCGGATCCACCCGGTGCGACTGCGGGTCACAACTCGACGAAGCGCTCCGCCGACTCCTGGACGAGGGCGGCGTCCTGCTCTACCTGCGTCAGGAGGGACGAGGCATCGGGCTCTACAACAAGCTGGACGCCTATCTCCTCCAGGACCGGGACTTCGACACCTACGAAGCCAACCGCATGCTCGGCAGAGGCGCCGACGAGCGTGACTACGAAGTCGCGGCGCAGATGCTGCTCGCCCTGGGGCTGCCACACGTCCGGCTGCTCACCAACAACCCGGACAAGGTCGGCCAGCTCGTCACCCACGGCATCACCGTGACCGCCGTGGAGCCCACGGCGGTTCACCTCACACCCGACAGCGCGCGTTACCTGCGGGCCAAGCGAGAGATCGGTGGCCACATGTTCACCTCCACCACCTCGCCCTTCTCCCTCCCCGCGGAAGCGCCGCTGATGAGCCCGGCCGAGTGACGACCCGTCGCCGGCCGTACCACCGAGCCCGGTAGGAGGTGACCCCCATGTTCGTCAAGCCCGTTCGCCGCAACGTCAAGGCCGGCATCGTCACGCCGGTGTGATCCACCTGGCTGTGAGGGCACCGGCCAGGTGCCCTCACAGCCACCCGGGGCAGGCACCCCGCCGCCCCGCACTGCGCCCTTGGACCACGAACCGAAAGGCGGGCCGACCACCATGCGCAGTATCGATCTCGGCACCCCGGGTGCCGGCCACGCGGCGCCCGTCACCCACGTGGCGTGGCACCGGGAGAACCCCCGGCTCGCCACGGCCTCCTACGACGGGACCGTGGGCGTGTGGGACGTCACCGGCGGCACCGTGCGGCGGATCCGCGCGCTGCGTCACCGACGCCTGGTCAACTGCGCGGCGTGGAATCCACTGCGCCGGGACGTCCTCGCCACCGCCTCCGCCGACAAGACCGTCGCGGTGTGGGACCTGGCCGACGACGGACCGTCCCCGGCCCGGCTGCTCGCCCGGCACACCGATGACGTCAACTCGGTGGCGTGGCTGCCCGACGGGGCGCGTCTGGCCTGTGTGTCGGAGGACGGCAGGGCGACCCTGTGGGACGCCGAGGAGGGACGCTTCCTGGCGACCTTGACGGCACACACCGCCCACTGCATGGCGGTGGACGTGAGCCACCGGGGAACGATCGCCACCGTCGGCGAGGACGGACTGGTCTCGCTGATCACCCCGGACTCGGGCGCGCGGGACGCGCGCAGGCAGTACGAGACGTCCGTCGAGGGCTGCGCGTGGTCCCCCTCGGGGAGCGCGCTCGCCGTCGCCCGGGACGACGGGTATGTGGATGTCCTCGACGAAGCACTGGACGTGGTGCTCTCGGTGCGGGTCTGCGAGTCCGCCACCCGCAGCGTGGCATGGGCCCAGGACGGCGCGGCGCTCGTCGTCGGCGCCTACGACGGACATGTGCACTTCCTGCGCGCCGCCGACGGCGGACGGCTGGGCCGCTACGAGAACGCACGGGCCTGGCCCCGTTCCGTGGCCGTCGGCCATGCGATGGTGGCGGTGGGGTCGTTCTCCGGAGCACCCCTCCTCCTCGACGCCGGCAGCCGACGCGGGCTGGGTGACACCGAGGCCCCCACACACGGCGTCAACGCCCTCGCCGTGACCGGTGAACGGCTGGCCATGGGCTGCGACTCGGGCCTCGTGGTGGACATGGACATCGCCCCCGCCCTGGCCGGTGGCCTGCCCTCGATGCGCACCGTCAGGTACGGCGAAGGGCCGGTGCTGTCCCTCGCGGCACGGCCGGACGGCCTCTGCGCGGGCACGTACTCCGGGCACGTGGTGTGCCGGTCCGGGGAGCGGGTGACCTCCCTCGCCCTGGGCGGGCCGGTGACCTCCCTGGCACCGCACGGCACATCGGTCGTGGCGGGCACCTACAACGGTGACATCGTCGAACTCGACGGCACCCGCGCGGTTCTCGGGCGGCGACGGCGCGCTCACGACGGGTCGGTGAAGTCCCTGGCGCCGCTGGACCCCTCCGCTTTCCTGTCCGCCGCGACCGATCACACCGTCATGGCCGGGACGGTCACCGAACGCACCCGGCTGTGGCGGCACGGCAACCTCGTCAACGCCGTGGCGAGCCTGGACGGAACGGTCGCCGCGAGCGCTTCGCGGGACCACACCGTACGGGTCGGCACCCTCGAACGTCGCGCCGGCGCCTGGCGGGTCCGGCGCTCGTGGACCCTGCTGGGCGCCGACGAGTCCGTCAAGGCCGTCGGCCTGCTGGGACCGGCGTCCGCCCCCGTCGTGCTCGCGGGCTCCTACGACTTCTCGTTGCGCGTGTGGCGACTCGGCCCGGGTGGTGGGGACCTCACCTCCGGTGACGTGCTGCACGAGTTCGACCAGGCCGTCTCGTGCATCACCCGGATCGACCGGGACACCGCGGCGGTGGCCGGATGGGACGGCCGACTGCTGCTGGTGAGCGTGGCCGGGGGGCGGCCCGAGGTGGTGGCGGGCTTCGACATCGCCTCGTCGGTGGGACGGGAGAAGGCAAGGCGGTGGCAGCCATGAGTACCACGGACGACGCCCACTTCACGGTCGAGGCACCGCTCACCACCCTCCCCACGGCCCTGGCCGACGCCGCACGGCAGGACGGCGTCTGCGCCCGGCGCCTGCTGGAAACGGTGGAAGGACCCCGCTCGTCCCTGGAGCAGCGGCTGATCGCGGCGACGCTGCTGGGCGTGGTGGGCGACCCCCGAACGCCGCCCGTCCCGGCCGTTCTCACGGTCCGCGGCGGGCGGACCACCATCGGGCTGGCGGAGGAACGCGTGGCGGCCGTGGCCCGGGCGTGGGCGCATGTCGGTGTCGAGGAACCGTGGATCGCCAAGGAGGCTCCCGAACACCCCGTGACACTGGGGGACTTCGCCATCGGGGCCTACCCCGTCACGAACCACCAGTACCTGTGTTTCCTCCTCGACCGCGGCTACCCGCGCCGCCCGGCCACCTGGCAGCTCGGGGCCTACCCGTGGCAGTCGGGCAACCACCCCGTGTGCGGGGTGACGCCCGAGGACGCGCAAGCGTATCTGTCCTGGCTCGGGGAGATCTCGGGCAGGGCGTTCCGGCTGCCCACCGAGGCCGAGTGGGAATACGCCGCCAAGGGCCCCCAGGGGTGGGAGTACCCCTGGGGGGAGGAGTTCAGGGCGGAGCTGGCCAACACCCGCGAGTCGGGCCCGCACACCACGACACCCGTCGGGGTCTACCCCCGGGGCCGGTCGCCGTTCGGCGTGTGGGACATGGCCGGCAACGTCGAGGAACTCACCTCCGACGACTACGCCCCCTACCCCGGCGGGGTGGTCGTCGACGATCACCTGAGCCGGACGCTCGGCCGCTACCGAGTGACCCGCGGGGGCAGTTTCGCGCGCTTCGGCGATCTGGCCCGCACCCGGCGCCGCCACGGCGCGTTCCCCAGCCCGCTCTACCCCATCGGCTTCCGGGTGGCCCTGACGACCACCGACGACCGGAAAGGACCGTCGGATGCCCAGTGAACTCCCGCCGGACCTGTGGAGGATGCTGACCGGCACGGTCGGCCTGGTCGCCACGGCGAACGGCGAGCGGGGCGTGAACGTGATGGCCGCCGAGTGGGCCTCCTTCGTGAACAAGGCCCCGCTCTACGTGGCTGTCGCACTCGGCCCCGGTGCGGTGACGCGCGAGCTCATCGAGGCGAGCGGCGGATTCTCCCTCACGCTGTGTTCCGAGGAGCAGGCCTCGCTCGCCGACTTCGTCGGCAGCTTCTCCGTCGAGGAGGTGGACAAGACCACGTCGGCTCTCCTCGACCTGGGCCCGCCCGACGTCACCACCGTCCCGTGGGTGCGGGGCGGCGTACTGGCGCTCGAGTGCCGGCTGCGCCGGACGATCGCTCTGCCGGTGCACCGGCTGTTCATCGCCGAGGCCGTCGCGGCGCACCTGCCGCCCGTTCCCCGCCGGCCGTTGGTCAAGCACGGCGAGATGTTCGGCCTCGGCGCGCCCGCACATCGGTGCCGCGTCGTCGTGGCCGTACGGACACTGCCCGGCCGCCTGCTCACGGTGTGCGCCTCCGGGCCGGCCGCCAGGGGGCCGGATCTGTGGCGGGTCACCCTGATGGCACCGGCCGGTGACGTGCCGCTGGGCGACTTCCCCTCCACCCGCTACGGCGATCTGCACGCGCGGATCCCCCTGAACGGGCCGGAGGTGCCCCACCCGCTCGACGGCGCCCGGATCCGGGTCGACCGCGCGGGCGCCGAGCCGGGATTCGCACGGCTCGTTCCCCCCGTCCCTCACCACGGTCACGGCAGTCACGAACTCCAGGAGCACCCCTCATGGAACTGACCAACAGGCTCACCCGCATCCTCCATGTGCCCGGAGCGGGACTCCTGGCCTCGGACACGGCGGGACGTGTCCATCTCCTCGACGACGAGCTCACGCCCGTCCGCTCGTCCCCGGTGCTGCCCCCCTCCGGCCCTGCCTGCGGCCTGCCGGTCTACACGATGGGGGTGTGCGACGGGTGGGTCGTCACCAAGGACAAGTACGGCACCATCACCAGGCTCTCGCTCGACACCCTTGACGTGTCCGATGTCCTCGACGCCCGCACGACGGCGGCCCGCGACCACCTTGTCGAGGGCGAGGAACCGTCACCCGAGATCAGCAGGGGTATCGCGTTCTGGCGCGGTCGGGTGTACGTCAACAACGGCTATCGCCAACTGGTCGTCATCGACCTCGCCTCCTTCCGGGTGGAACAGGTGCTGCCCTCGTTCACCGGGCCGGTGGCCATCGAGTCGGTCTGCACCGACCGGCCCGGTGTCCATGTCGTGGGAGACCGGCTCGGCAACCTCCACTTCGGCTCGTTGGAGGAGCTGAGCTTCCCCACCGTGGTGCGCGTCGACCACGGCAACATCCACCGTCTGCTCTACGACCGTCTGCACGACCGTTTCTGGGCGACCCAGGACGTCGGTACGGGCGACAGCCGGTACCGCGAGCACGGCCTGGCCATCGTCGATCCCCGAGGACGCGTGCGACGGGAGCTGCCGTTCGCCCGCAACGACGTGGAAGCGTTCGCGTTCTCGCCCGACCAGAGCACGGCCTACGTCGGTGGCTTCGACGCCGTGTTGCACGTTCTCGACAACACCACTCCGACACCGCGATACCGGGCGGCCGTCAAGGGGTTCGGTCACCAGGTGAGCGACTGCGCGGTCGGTGACGACGGCTCCCTGTTCGTTCTGACCCAGGACGGCAACGTCGTCAAGGCCGACCCCTTGGACGGCCGGGCACGGGCGAGGGCGCCCTTCCGCCGCCAGTGCGTGTGGGACCTCCAGGCGGACCCGGCCAGCCCGCATGTGCTGTACGCGGCCACGGACGACGGTGTGGCGGTCCTGGAGCTCGACCGCTCCTCCGCCCACCCCCTGCTGCGGACGGTCGGACGCCATGTCACCGGCCACGGCTTCACCCGTCGGCTCCGCGCGATGTCCCACGGCTGGATCGCTGTCACCTGGGACCGCAAGGTGCTGCGCGCCGACCGGGACCACACGGTCCTGTGGACCGCCGACATGCCGGCGATCACCCACACGATCGCCCTCTCACCGGACGCCGGCCGGGCCCTGATCGCCACCGACAGCGGCGGGATCGAGCTGGACACCACGACCGGCGAGGTCATCGCCACGCTCGACGTCGACGGTCTGCCGGTATGGGCGAGCACCTACCTCCCCACGGGCGAAAGGGTCCTGGCGACCCGTACCGGCCTGGTCCGCGCCTTCGGCCCCGACGCCCCACGGCCGTGCTGGAACCTTCGGCTGAGCCTGGGGGAATACGTCAAGCGCATGTGGGCCGACGAGGAGCACCTCTACCTGACCGGGTCCAACGGCCTGAAGGAGGTTCCGCTCCGCACCCCTTACGTCGGACGCAGGTTCGTCGAACTCCTCGACAATACGGTGGAGAACGGAGCGGTGTGCGGTGACACCGTCTGTGCCGTCTCCTACGGCGGGCAGATCGCGGCTTACGACAGGCGTACCGGCGAGCTGACGGGACTGGTCGAGGACCTCCCCGGCGCTGCCAAGGCGGTCACCGTCATGCAGACCGACGACGGCCGTCCGCTGCTGGTGGTGGGCGGACGCGGCGGTTACCTCGACCTGTATCGCCTCGACGGCGGAACCGCCCAAGGCACCCTCGCCCGGGTTCGCCGGCACTTCCTGCCCCGGCAGGCGTCCAGCCCGCCCACCACGCAGCCGTACCTCACCGGCGCCGACAGCGCCCGGCCGGAGGCTCGTGCCGGTACCGGAGTCCGTACCGACGTGCCGCGTACCCACGTGCCGCGTACCGAAGAGAGCCGGACCGTGAAGGGCCGGCCATGACGGTCGGGCAGCACCGGACGGACCCGGTACCGGCCGGGCGGAAGACCGAGGCTTCGCCCTGGAGCGACAGGCGGTTCATCGTCTTCGCCACGGGGAACACCGTCAACAACCTCGGCGAGGGCGTCTACTCCGTCGTGCTCCCCCTGGTCGTCTACGACCGGACCCATTCGCTGACGCTGATGTCCCTCCTCATGGCGATGTTCCCCGCCAACTGGCTGCTGGCTCCGCTGCGGGGCGTCGTCGCCGACCGTCTGGGGCCCGGCAGGCTGGTGATGCCCGGGCTGACCGTGCAGCTCGCAGCCGCGGTCGCCTTGATCGTGATCGCGATGGCCGAGGGCGCGCCGCTGTGGCTCTTCTTCTCCCTCGCCGCCCTGAACCAGCTCGCCGCGGGCTTCTACCAGACGGGCTGGATGACCGGAGTGGCCACCATGTTCCCGCGGGGTCCCGCGCGAGCGCGCGGAACCCTGGGGAGCCTGTTCCTCGTCAGCCAGACGAGCGGACCGCTCCTCGTCGCCGTCTCGGTGGGCCGCCTCGGCTACCTGGGACTGCTGTGGATCAATGCGGCCACCCTGCTCGCACCCATGATCGTCTGGTGGTGCGGCATCCGGCCCGCCCGGCCCGCGCCCCCGTCCCACGACCCGCGCTTCCTCCGGGACCTCGCCGCGGGCTGGCAGGTCCTGCGCGCCACACCCCCGGTCTTCCAGCTGACCTTGATCAGGGTGCCCCTGCTGTTCTCCGCCGGCATCGGGTCCCTGGCACTCTTCCTGCTCAAGGACGACTGGCACCTCTCGGCCCAGCAGGTCGGCACCGCACTCGCCGTGACCCGCACCGGTTCCGTCCTGGGTACCGTCCTGGTCTCCCAACGCCGCGACCCCCGGCTGCGATGGACCGTCACCCTCACCGTGGCGGGCCTGACCGTGAGCCTGTTCTCCATGAGCCTGCCCCTGCTCCCCGTGTTCGTCGTGGCCTGGTGCCTGTTCAACGCGTGCTCCAGCGGCCTGGGGACCGCGGCCCAGATGACGGTCTTCACCTACCTCCCGACCCACGCGCTCGGCCGTGCGAGCGGCATCGTCGCGGCCATGAACGGCGCCCCCGTGCTCGCCGGCCAGCTGCTCGTGCCCGCCCTCGCCCTGGCCGTCGGCGCCCGGGGCGTGTTCCTCGTACTGGGTGGCGCCGCCCTGCTGTCCGTCGCCGGAACGCTCCACGCGAGGAAGGCACCCCGGCCATGCCCATGAACCGGTCCGTACCCCGCCCACCGTTCCCCCTGCCTCCGGCACCACTGTGGATCGCCGTGGTCCAGGCCCGCAGCAGTCCCGGCGACGTGGCAGCCAACGCCCGTACCGCCGCGGCGCACATCACCCGAGCCGCGGAAGGCGGCGCGAGCCTGGTGGTGCTGCCGGAGCTGTTCCTGCCCTCCTACGACCTTCCGGCCATCGCCGCGGCACCCGACCGCCACGTGGTCCCCACGACACCGCGCGGGACGGTCCCGGACGGCAGACTGGACCCGGTGCGCGAAGCGGCGGCAGGCGCCGGGGTTCTCGTGCTGATCGGGGCCGCGGTGGGCCACCCCGGCCGTTCCCCCAAGATCGCGACGCTGGCGGCCGACCCCACGGGTCACACGTCCGTCGTCTACTGCAAACAGCATCTGTGGGGCGAGGAGGCCGCGTTCTTCACCCCGGGCCACCGCGGCGTCAGCCTGGACCTCGACGGATGGATTCTCGGACTGGGGATCTGCTACGACGCCTCGTTCCCCGAACACGGACGTGCCGCCGCCCTGGACGGCGCCCATGCCTATGTCTGCCCCAGCGCGTTCGCCGCCGGACGGCAGACCCGTGCGGAGATCTACCACCGTGCCCGCGCACTGGAGAACACCATGTTCAGCGTCATGGCCAACCCCGTGGGCAGGCACGGCGCCTACGCCTTCACCGGCGGCAGTTCCGTCTACAGTCCCGTCGGCCAGGTCATCACGAAGGCAACCAGGCCGCGGGAGCGGGTCCTCATCGCCTGCCTCGCCCCACAACGACTGGCCGATGCCAGAGCCCATCTGCGCATGCCCTTGGAGTGCGACGTCCCGGCCGGACCGAAGCCGCACAGGATCACCTACCGCCTCGGCACGTCCCCCGCACGGCCGGGGGCGGGAGCACGGCAACGGCCGGGCGCTTCAGGGCAGGCGGCGCCAGAAGCCGAGACGGTGTTCCCTCGCGTAGTCGACGAAGGAGACGCGATGGGGGGCGAGTGATTGCGTGTGCGGTACGCCCCCCGTGGGCGTGAACCTCGGCCAGGGGGGAAGGCCCGGCCCGTTCGGGGAGCCGGTGCGGGCGAAGTTCGCCCAGTAGTCGGTGATGGTGTCGGACAACCGCAGTTGAGCCGGGCTGAAGCGGGGCTGTGCCGCCTCGTCCTCGAAGACGTACGGGGTGTCGGACGCGTGGTAGGCACCGAAGGCGAAGCGGCCCGGCAGCGGCAGGTACATCGGGGCGTCGCGGTCGGCGAACTCATAGGCGTACGTGGGCACGTGCCGGCCCAGCGCCGTGTGCTGTGCGTGGATGCCGCGTGCCCACATCCGGTCGGTGACGACGGTGGCCCAGGCCAGGGCGGGGGAGGGGAAGTCCTTGAGCGGATACGCGGCGCGCACGGTGCCCGCGTTCCTGCCGAAGGCGGTGGTGAGCGCCTGGTCGTACTGCGCGGCGGTGAAGCGCTTGCCGACCGCGTCGTACTGCGCGCCGACGAACAGCCGGTGCTCGTCACGGGTGGCACCCGACAACACCGGCACCCGGTGGAAGCGCCCCTCCCGCAAGGCCTTTTCCGGCAGCTCCGGCAACACCTCGTTGCCGAAGGCGAACGCCTGGAAGGCGTTCATGATGTACGGGACCGCCAGCACCTTCTTGGCCGGCAAGGCCCGCAGACACCGCAGCACACGGGCCCTGTCCTGTCCCTCGCAGCCCAGCGACGACGCCATCGCGACACCGGTCTCCTGCATCTCGCGCGTGGTACGCCAGTTGTAGAACGGGTAGGCGGGCACTCCCGGGCCCATGGCCCCGGCCGGCATGTCCATCATCCCCTCGCCGCTGGAGAGGACGGCCCGGTGGAACAGCCCCCGGGCCCCGGGGGACGTCAGGTGCCCGGTGATGGCCGCAGCACCGAAGGACGAACCGGCGACGGTCACGTTGCCCGGATCGCCGCCGAAGGCCCGGGCGTTGCGCCGCACCCACCGCAGGGCCGCCTGCTGGTCCTGGAGCGCGAACGTTCCCGAGTCCTTCAGGCCGGGCAGAGCGAAACCGCCGAAGACCCCCAGGCGGTAGTTGACGGTGACGACGAGGGTGCCGCGAGCGGCGAGCCGCCGGGCATCGAAGAAGCGGCCCCCGCCCACCGTGCCGTCGCCGTGGATCCAGACCAGCACCGGAGCCCGCCGCGCGGCGGCGGGAGCGGTCACGTTGAGGACCAGACAGTCCTCCTCCACGCTGGTGACCTTCGCATACGCGGAGGCGACCTGCGGGCACAGCGGCCCGGGTCCGACGGCGTCCCGGACACCCTTCCACGGCCGCACCGGCCGTGGAGCCGCCCAGCGGTGCTCCCCCGTGGGGGGAGCCGCGTAAGGGATGGCCCGGAACAGCCGGTGGTCACCCGAGCGGACGCCCCTCACGCTTCCCGCGTCGGTGCGCACCACGTGCCGGGAGTCACCTGCCGCGGCACCGGGGTGGGGCGAGGCCGCACCGGCCAGCAGCACGGCCGCTCCGGTCAGCGCTACGACGGCCGCTGTTCGATTCACTGTCATCCCCGGACTCCTCCCGTACCGTCCGCGCAGCCTCCCCATACGCGCCGGACATGTCCACTATCGCGTAAATGACGGGGTTGCGTATCGCGAATCGCGCGATGCGCCGGGGGTGTCGGCGGGGGTGTCGGCGGGGGTCGTCAGGAGTGACGGCATGTCAGTTGCAGGTGCACGGGGCCCGAGTGGCTCGCCGTCGGGCCCGTGGTCACCGATCCCGGGGTCCGGGGCCGGGCCCCTGTTACGGCACGCGCGCGGTCCACTCGGCCGAGGCGAACTTCGTCGCCGCCAGCTCCTCGGCCCGCGCCATCTCCTCGGGGGTGACCGTGCCCTCCGCCAGCCCGTACCGGCCCCGGAAGGACGCGACCATCTTCTCGATCACGGCGGAGCGTGGCAGCCCGGTCTGCCGGCGCAGCGGGTCGACGCGCTTCTTGGCGCTCCTGGTGCCCTTGTCGGACAGCTTCTCCTTGCCGATGCGCAGCACGTCGAGCATCTTGTCGGCGTCGATGTCGTACGCCATGGTCACGTGGTGCAGCACCGCGCCGTCCGTGCCCACGAGCCGCTTCTGCGCCGCGCCCGCGATCTTGCCGGCGTCGGTGGCGATGTCGTTGAGCGGCTGGTACCACGCCTTGACGCCCATGTCGTTCAGGGCGCCGAGCACCCAGTCGTCGAGATAGGCGTAGCTGTCGGCGAAGGAGAGGCCCTGGACGAGCGCGTCGGGGACGGACAGCGAGTAGGTGATGGTGTTGCCGGGCTCGATGAACATCGCGCCGCCGCCCGAGATCCGGCGCACCACCGTGATGCCGTGCCGCTCGGCCGCCTCCGCGTCGACCTCGTTGCGCAGCGACTGGAAGCTGCCGATGACCACGGCGGGGGAGCCCCACTCCCACACCCGCAGCGTCGGCGGCCGCCGACCGGCCGCGACCTCGGCCGTCAGCACCTCGTCGAGAGCCATGTGCAGGGCCGGGGGCTGCGGACCGACGTGGATGAGCTCCCAGTCGTAGTCCCGCCAGTCGGTGGCGTGCGCCAGCGCCCGGCGCACCGCGATGCCCACGGCCTCCGAGGAGAAGCCGAACATCACCGTGCCCTCGGGGAGCGCCGCGTCGATGCGCGATGCGAGCTGCGGGGCGGGGGTGTCGGCGGGGGCGCCCTCCAGGGCTCGGTCGATGTCGAGGATCGCCTCGTCGGGCTCCAGGAAGAAGTCCCCGGCCACCCGCACGCCGCGCAGCACGTCCCCCTGCGGGGAGGACTCGACCTCCAGGTCCACGACGACGAGCTTGCCGCCCGGCACCTTGTATTCACCGTGCACGGCGCATCCTCCACCTTGTTGTCCACCGGCCGCCCCGGCCGGTACAGCGGAATCAACGGTAACTCCGACACCGGACACCACGTCCGCCACCGCCGTGCCGCAGCGTTCACCCGGACGACACCGCGACGTCGCCGGACCACCACCGATTGTCGGTGCGGCGTGGTTCGATGGACGTATGATCGATGAATTTCTCGCAGGTGACCTGACCGATGTCGAGGAGGCCGTCCGCAAGGCGGCCGCCGCCGAGATCATGCCCCGCTTCCGGCAGCTCGCCGCGGACGAGATCGTCGAGAAGAACGGCCCGCACGACCTGGTGACCGTCGCGGACCGGCTCGCCGAGCGGCACCTGACGGCCTCTCTCACCGCCCTGCTGCCCGGCTCCGTCGTGGTCGGCGAGGAAGCCGTGCACGCCGACCTGACGCTGCTCGAGGCGCTCCGCGGCGAGGACCCCGTCTGGATCGTCGACCCCGTCGACGGCACCCGCCAGTTCGTGCACGGCGACCCCGCCTTCGCCACGCTCGTCTGCCTCGCGCACCACGGCGAGCTGCTCGCCTCGTGGACGTACGCCCCGGCGCTGGACCTGATGGCCGTCGCGCGGCGCGGCGGGGGAGCGCTGCTGGGCGGCTCGCCGCTGCGCTCCGGTTCGCCCGAGCCCGGCCGGGACCTCCAAGTGGCTGTCTCGCACTACGACTTCACCACCGACGAGGAGAAGCACGTCCTCGGGAAGCTGCTCACGGACGGCGTCGTGCCGCGCCCGTGCGGCTCGGCCGGCCTCGAGTACCTGCGGGTGGCGCAGGGTTCCCTCGACGCGGTGGCCTTCTCCTGGGAGAACGCCTGGGACCACGCGGCCGGGCTGCTGCTCGTCGCCGAGGCCGGCGGGGCGAGCGCGACCCTTACCGGGGAGCCGTTCCGGATAGCGGGCGGCAACACCCTTCCCTTCACCGCGGCGAGGGACGCCGCGACGGCCCGGCATATCCTTGATCTGCTGGCGTCCGCCGGCTGATGCGCAGGGGACGAGGGGAGTGGCGTGAGGTGCCCACGATGCTCGACGCGGTCGTCGTAGGGGCCGGGCCCAATGGGCTGACGGCCGCGGTCGAACTGGCCCGGCGGGGCCTGAGGGTCGAGGTGTTCGAAGCGGCCGGCGCGATCGGCGGCGGAGCCCGCACGGAGGAGCTGACCCTCCCCGGCTTCCGCCACGACCCGTGCTCCGCCGTGCACCCGCTCGGCGCGGGCTCGCCCGCCTTCAACGCCATGCCGCTGGGCCGGCACGGACTGGAGTGGCTGCACCCCGAGCTGCCCATGGCGCACCCCTTCCCCGACGGCACGGCCGCGGTCCTCGCCCGCAGCATCGGCGAGAGCGCCCACTCCTTCGGCCCACGCGACGCCGGCACCTACCGCAGGCTCGTCGCGCCGTTCCACGGCAAGTGGGACACGCTGGCCGCGGACTTCCTGCGCACCCAGTGGGACGGTCTGCCGCGCGACCCGGTCGGCTACGCCCGGTTCGGCCTGGTCGGCGCCCAGTCCGCCGCGCTGCTCACCCGCCGCTTCCACGACGAGAAGGCCCGCGGGCTCTTCGCCGGGCTCGCCGCGCACGGCATCGCGCCGCTCAGCGGCCTCGGGACCGGCGGCATGGCGCTGATGTTCGCGCTCGCCGCGCACGCGGGCGGCTGGCCGGTGCCGCGCGGCGGCTCGCAGTCGATCGCCGACGCGCTCGGCTCGTACCTGCGGGCGCTGGGCGGTGCCATCCACACGGACTTCGAGGCCAAGCGGCTCGACGACCTGCCGCCCGCCCGCGCGTACGTCTTCGACACCTCGCCGACGGCCCTGGCCCGGATCGCCGGCCTGGGCGACGCCTACCGCCGCCTCCGCTACGGACCGAGCGTCTTCAAGATCGACTACGCCCTGGACGGGCCGGTGCCGTGGACGGCCGAGGAGGCCCGGCGGGCCGGCACCGTCCACGTCGGCCCGACGTACGGCGAGATCTCCGCCGCCCTGCACGCTGCCCTCGACGGCCACGACCCCGCCGTCCCCTTCCTGATCACCGCCCAGCCCAGCATCGTCGACCCGTCCCGCGCCCCGGAGGGCAAGCACACCTTCTGGGTGTACGGACACGTACCGAACGGCTGGGAGGGCGACGCCACCGAGGTGATCGAGCGTCAGATCGAGCGGTTCGCACCCGGATTCCGCGATCTCGTCCTCGCCCGCGCCACCGCCGGGCCGCCGCAGCTCGCCGCCCGCAACGCCAATTACATCGGCGGCGACATCGCGACCGGCTCCGTCGCGGGTCTGCGCCTGCTGATCCGCCCGAAGCTCGCCCGCGTCCCCTACGCCACGGCCCACCCCGCCGTCTTCCTCTGCTCGTCCGCGACCCCGCCGGGCCCGGGCGTGCACGGGATGTCGGGGCACCACGCAGCGAAGGCCGTGTGGCGGCGCCTCACGGGCGGCTCCGCCGGCTGGCGGCCGGGCGGGCCGGGCCGTGACCGCGGCACCGGACAGGCCTAAGCGGCCGCGTCGAGATCGGCCATGAGGCCGGCGCGCACGGTCTCCGGGTCGGTGCCGAGCCTGCGCAGGACGCCGGCCGTCACGGCGTCCTCCGGGGCGAGGACCCCCAGCAGCACGTGCTCGACGCCGATGTGGTGGTCCTTGCGCGCCAGCGCCTCGCGCAGCGAGCGTTCCAGTGCCTTCTTGGCGCGCGGCGTGAACGGTATGTGCCCCTTGGATCCCTTCGCGCCGCCCTTGTGGCGGCCGAACGGAAACACCCGCCTGGCCTGCGGCTCCTCCTGCCGGGGCCCCAGCGCGCCCGGCCCGAACCTCTCCTCGGCGCGGGCCCGTACCGCGTCGAGGTCGATGCCGAGCGCGCGCAGTGCCTCTGCGTCGCCGCCGTCGAGGGGGCCCGCCGGTGTGAGCGTCGCACGGAGGGCGGCGTGCGTGATGCCCAGCCGCGCCAGAGTGGTGGCCCCGGGAGCCCCGGTCCGGGTCGCGATGGCCAGCAGCAGGTGCTCACTGCCGATCCAGGTGTGGGCCAGGTCGCGCGCCTCCTCCTGTGCCTGGATCACCGCGAACCGGGCCTCTTTGGTGAACCGTTCGAACATGCCTACCTCCTGGCGTGTTTCTTGTGCACTGCCTGCCTGCTGACACCCAGCGCGGCCCCGATCTCCTCCCAGGACCAGCCCTGCCGCCGTGCGCTGTCGACCTGGAGCGCCTCCAGGCGCTCGACCAGCCGCCGCAGCGCGGCGACGGCGCGCAGTCCCACATGGGGATCACCGTCCATGGCGGCCTCGGTGGTGCCGACCGCGTCCTTCGCATCCGTTCCGGCCATGCTGTCAACCTAGGATGACAAGCTCCCGGCCGTCAACCACCGTTGACAAGAGGGAGGGTGGGTGAATGACGACCCCCGTGGTCGCCCCGGCATCCATGTCGGATTTCCGCGAGCCAGAGCGGTCCCGAAGGGCGATCCTTGACTCATGCACACCGACTTCGACCGTTGCGTACGGGCCGTGCGGTCCAAGGACGCCCGCTTCGACGGATGGTTCTACACCGCCGTTCTCACCACCCGGATCTACTGCCGGCCGAGCTGTCCCGCCGTACCGCCGAAGGACCGGAACATGTCCTTCTATCCGAGCGCGGCCGCCGCCCAGCAGGCCGGCTTCCGGGCCTGCAAGCGCTGCGCGCCCGACGCCAGCCCCGGCTCACCGCGCTGGAACGAACGCGCCGACCTCGTCGCCCGCGCCATGCGGCTCATCGGCGACGGCACGGTCGACCGCGAGGGCGTCCCCGGACTCGCCGCCCGCCTCGGCTACAGCACCCGCCAGATCGAACGGCAGTTGCTCGCCGAGCTGGGTGCGGGCCCCCTCGCCCTCGCCCGCGCCCAGCGCGCCCAGACCGCGCGGATCCTCATCGAGACCAGTGAACTGCCCATGGCGGACGTCGCGTTCGCCGCAGGGTTCGCCTCCATCAGGGCCTTCAACGAGACCGTGCGCGAGGTCTTCGCGCTCGCCCCGACCGAGCTGCGCGCCCGCGCCGCCCGGGGCAACCGCCCTGCCACCCCGGGGGTTCTGACGCTCCGTCTGCCCTTCCGGGCGCCCCTGAATCCCGACAACCTCTTCGGCCACCTCGCCGCGACGGCCGTACCCGGCGTCGAGGAGTGGCGCGACGGCGCCTACCACCGCACCCTGCGGCTGCCCTACGGACACGGCACCGTCGCCCTGCGCCCGCGCCCCGACCACATCGACTGCCGGCTCGCCCTCTCCGACCAGCGCGACCTGGCGGGCGCCATCAGCCGCTGCCGTCGGCTCCTCGACCTGGACGCCGACCCCGAGGCCGTCGATACCCTGCTGGGCACCGACCCGATGCTCGCCCCCCTGGTCGACAAGGCGCCGGGGCGGCGGGTGCCCCGCACGGTGGACGCCGAGGAGTTCGCCGTACGGGCCGTGCTCGGCCAGCAGGTGTCGACCGCCGCCGCCCGCACCCTCGCCGCCCGGCTCGTCGTCGCGCACGGCGAGCCCCTCGAAACCCCGCACGGCGGCCTCACCCACCTCTTCCCCACCGCCGAGGCGCTGGCCGGCCTGGACCCCGCCGCCCTCGCCATGCCCACCGGGCGCCGCGCCACCGTCGTCCGCGTCGCCCACGCCCTCGCGAGCGGAGAGCTCGCCCTCGGCGTCGGCAGCGACTGGGAGCGGGCCCGCGCCCACCTCACCGCGCTCCCCGGCATCGGCCCCTGGACGGCGGAGATCATCGCGATGCGGGCCCTCGGCGACCCCGACGCCTTCATCCCCACGGACCTCGGCGTCCGGCGCGCCGCGGCCACCGCGGGCCTGCCCGCCACGCCCGGTGCGCTCACCCGGCACGCCGCCGCGTGGCGCCCCTGGCGCGCGTACGCCGTCCAGTACCTGTGGTCGGCCGACGATCACGCGGCGGCCCGCATGCCGTCGGCCTGAGGAGCCTGCCGGGACCGGCTGACCCGGCATGATCGTCCGGCCGACCGGCGCGCCCCCCGTGACCGCCGCCTCCGACCGCCTCCACCACGTCCCTCGTCCGCCACGACCCGAACGGAAACGCACCTCATGACCCGCGTCCACACCGTCGTCGACAGCCCCTACGGCCCGCTCACGCTCGTCGCGACCGACGGCCTCCTGTCCGGTGTCTATATGACCGACCAACGGCACCTGCCGCCCCTGGAGACCTTCGGCGAGCGGGACGGCACGCCCTTCCCCGAGGTGGTGCGCCAGCTGGAGGCCTACTTCACCGGCGCGTCCACCACCTTCGACCTCCCGCTGCACCTGGACGGCACCCCGTTCCAACGCCGCGTCTGGGAGGGGCTCCAGCGGATCGCCTTCGGCGAGACGCTCTCCTACGGAGAACTCGCGGAGCTCATCGGGGCGGCGCCGGGCGCCTCCCGCGCGGTCGGGCTCGCGAACGGCAAGAACCCCATCAGCATCATCGTTCCCTGTCACCGCGTCATCGGTGCGAACGGCAGCCTCACCGGCTACGGCGGCGGCCTGGACCGCAAGCGCCGGCTGCTGGACTTCGAGCGCGGCGCGGCCGAACCGTCCGTGCAGGACCAGCTGTTCTGAGGCGGCTCAGGTCCGGGGGCCGCCCTCGGTGTCGTCGCGGCCGCGGACGCTCTCCGCGACCCGGCGCAGCCGGGGGTGCCGCGTCGGGCCCTGCTCGGTGATCGCTTCGCCGATCATCGTGCGCATCGCGTCCCGCAGGCCGTGCGCCGCGTGATGGCGGGCGGGACCCGCGCCCGGGTCCGTGCGCAGCTCCGTCAGCAGGGACCAGCACAGCGCCAGCATCACCAGCACGAACGGCAGCGCGACCAGGATCGTCGCCGACTGGAGCGAGCCGAGCCCGCCGGCCACCAGCAGCACGGCGGCCACCGCCGCCATGAGCACCCCCCAGGTCACCACGAGCCAGGTGCGCGGGTGCAGCGCGCCCCGGCTGGAGAGCGAGCCCATCACCAGCGACGCGGAGTCCGCGCTGGTGATGAAGTACGTCATCACCAGCACCATCGCCACCCACGACACCAGCGTGGCCAGCGGCAGGGTGTCCAGCAGCGCGAACATCGACGCCTCCGCGCCCTCCGCGACCGTCCCCGCCATGTCCGCCGCGCCGGTCATGTCCAGGCGCAGCGCGCTGCCGCCCATGACGCAGAACCACACCACCGTCGCGCCGCTGGGCACCAGCAGGACGCCGACGAGGAACTCGCGGATCGTACGGCCGCGCGAGATGCGGGCGATGAACGTACCCACGAACGGGGCCCACGACAGCCACCACGCCCAGTAGAAGATCGTCCACGCGCCGAGCCACTTCGAGTCGGTGAACGCCCCCGTGCGCGTCGCCAGCACCAGCAGGTCGTGCAGATAGCCGCCGGTGGCCGCGGGGATGGTGTTGAGGATGTTGACCGTCGGCCCGAGGAGGAAGACGAAGAGCATCAGGCACGCGGCGAGCAGGATGTTGATCGTGCTCAGCCACTTCACGCCCTTGTGCAGCCCGGAGAAGGCGGACAGCACGAAGGCGCCCGACAGCCCCGCGATGATGATCAGCTCCAGGGTGGTGGAGTCCTCGACGCCGGTCGTGATGTTCAGGCCCTTCGACACCTGGAGCGCGCCCAGGCCCAGGCTGGTCGCCGTCCCGAACACGGTCGCGAAGACGGCCAGCAGGTCGATGGCCCGGCCCGGCCAGCCGTCCGCCCGCCGCTGCCCGATCAGCGGTACGAACGCCGAGCTGAGCCGGTTGCCGCGGCCCTTGCGGAAGCCGGCGTAGGCGAGGGCGAGGCCGGCCATTCCGTAGATGGCCCACGGGTGCAGGGTCCAGTGGAAGAAGGAGTACTCCAGGGCCGTCCGGGCCGCGGCGGGGGTGCCGGCGGGGATGCCGCTGCCGGGCGGCGGGGAGACGAAGTGCTGGAGCGGCTCGCCGACCCCGTAGAACATCAGGCCGATGCCCATCCCGGCGCTGAACATCATCGCGATCCACGCGAGGTTGCCGAATTCGGGCCGGTCGTCGTCCTTGCCCAGCCGGATCCGGCCGAACCGGCTCGCGGCGATGACCACGCACAGCACGAGGAAGACATCGGCCGCGATCACGAACAGCCAGGCGAAGTTCGACAGCACCCAGCCCAGGGCGGACGACGACACGCTGTCGAACGAGCGCTTGCCGAGCGCGGCCCATCCGACCACCGCCAGTACCGCGGCGCCCCCGATGGCGACGACGGCGAAGTCGGGGGGCCCGTCGTGCGGCGGCTCGGAAGGGCCGGACGGCGGGGTCGAGCCGGGCGACTCGGATGCGTCGGTGCTCATGACGCCCCACTATGGCCGGGACAGTCCCAATCGGGCGGCCTGGCACGCCGCCCGAGGGCATGGGCAACGCCATATGCCGCCGGGTAGGGTCGCTGCGGCGCGACTGCCTGTGCGCGAGCAGGCCCGGAGAACAGGGGATGCAAGGTGGCAGACGCTGCGAGGACGACCGGCACGGACGCGAACGACCGGCCGGGACCGACGATGACCGCCTCGGTGGGCCGGCCGGCGGGCACGGATGCCAGGGCGGTGCCCGGCCCGGAGGATGCCGCGGTGAGCGGCGCGGAGGGAGCGCTCCCACGGGTGCTGATCGCCGCGGACAAGTTCAAGGGCTCGCTCACGGCCGTACAGGTCGCCGATCACATCGCGGCCGGACTGCGGCGTGCGGTGCCGGGGCTGACCGTCGAGTCGCTCCCGGTCGCCGACGGCGGGGACGGCACGGTCGAGGCGGCCCTCGCGGCGGGCTTCGAGCGCCGCCAGAAGCACGTCACCGGGCCGCTGGGGGCGCCGGTCGACGCCGCGTACGCGCTGCGCGGTGAGACGGCCGTGGTGGAGATGGCCGAGGCCTCGGGCCTGCGGCACCTGCCGGAAGGCGTTTGGGCCCCGCTCACGGCCACCACGTACGGCACCGGCGAGCTGCTGCGGGCGGCGCTGGACGCGGGCGCCCGGCGCATCGTCCTCGGCGTCGGCGGCTCCGCCACCACGGATGGCGGAGCGGGGATGCTCGCAGCGCTCGGCGCCCGCTTCCTCGCCGCGGACGGGCAGCCGCTCACGCCGGGCGGCGGGCCGCTGGCCGGGCTGGTGACCGCGGACTTCTCCGGGCTGGACCCACGCCTGGCACAGACAGTCGTCACCCTCGCGAGCGACGTCGACAACCCGCTGACGGGTCCGACGGGCGCGGCGGCGGTCTACGCGCCGCAGAAGGGCGCCGACGAGGGCGACGTCGCCGAGCTGGAGACGGCCCTCGCGCACTACGCGTGGATCCTGGAACGGGCCGCCGGCCCCCAGGCGGCCGCGTACGCGCGCGCCCCGGGCGCTGGGGCCGCGGGCGGCCTCGGGTACGGGGCGCTCGTCGGACTCGGCGCGCGCTTCCGGCCGGGCATCGAGGTGATGCTCGAGGTCCTGGGCTTCGCGGCGGCGCTGGACCGGGCGGACCTGGTGATCACGGGGGAGGGGTCGCTGGACGAGCAGACCCTGCACGGCAAGGCCCCGGCGGGCGTGGCGACGGCGGCCCGCGCCCGTGGCCTGGAGGTCATCGCGGTCTGCGGCCGCCTGGCCCTCCCCCCGGAGTCCCTGGGCCGCGCGGGCATCCGCCGCGCCTACGCCCTGACCGACCTGGAACCCGACCCCGCCCGCTGCATGACCGAGGCGGCCCCCCTCCTGGAACGCACGGCCCAGCGCCTGGCCGGCGATTTTCTGACGTAACCCACCGCCACACCGGCCGCTACGCCGACTGTCCGCACCACCGCTGCGCGGCGGTGTCCTCAAGCGCCGGACGGGCTGCTGTGCTGTGTCCTCAAGCGCCGGACGGGCTGGTATGGCTGAGCCCAGCCGGAATCGAGCCCGTCCGGCGATTGAGGACGCGCCCGCAGGGCGCCCGCCGCCGCAGGCGGCAAGACGGGCCGGTAGCCGAAAATACCGCCGGCCAGGCGAGAGGCGCCCGCCGCCGCAGGCGGCAAGACGGGCAGGTAGCCGAGGGAACCCCTACCGCCAACGACAAACGACGTGGGGCCCGGGCGATCACATCGCCCGGGCCCCACGTCGTTGTCCCGTTACTACAGGCGCTACCGCGCCTACCGCGCAGCCGCTCGCGCCTCGCGGCGGTTGTCGCGGAAGGTGTTCACCCGGCGGGCCGTCGCGAAGAGCGGGATGACCGCGCCGAGGACGACCTGGAGGGCACAGCCGGTCTGCAGGAGCAGCTCGCCGCCGGGGGCGTCGAAGGCCCACGCGGCCAGCAGGCCCATGCTGAGCACGATCCAGCTGAGCATCGCCACCGCCAGGCGGCCCCGCGGCTTGGGGTACTCGACCCGGCTCACCATCAGCCACGCCACGCCCACGATCGCGAGCAGCGTCGGGACGAAGGGCAGCTCCAGGAGCACGATCGAGACCACCGTCAGCGCCCCGAAGGGACTCGGCATCCCCTGGAAGATCCCGTCCCGCAGCTGGACGCACGAGAAGCGCGCCAGTCGCAGGACGACCGCGAGCAGCACCACGATCGCCGCCACCGCCGAGACCCGCTGGTGCGCGTCGTCGGCGACCATGCCCCACACGACCACGAAGTACGCGGGCGCCAGCCCGAAGCTGATCAGGTCGGAGAGGTTGTCCAGCTCCGCGCCCATCGCCGAGCTGCGGAGCTTGCGCGCCACGAGCCCGTCGAACAGGTCGAAGACCGATGCGAGGAGCATCAGTATCACCGCGGTGGCCGCGCTGTGGCGGGCCATGCCGCCGTCCTCGTTGCCCGTCAGATGCGGGATGAGGACGCCGGTGGTGGTGAAGTACACCGCCATGAAGCCACAGATCGCGTTACCCAGCGTGAGGGTGTCCGCTATTGACAGCCGGGTCGACAGCGGCATGTCGTCCGTGTCGTCGGCCTCCACCTCGGGCACCCAGGAGGTCTGTGTCTCCGGATCAATCACGGTCAAGGCGTGTCACCCCTGCCGTGGTGGCCTGGCCGACCTCGACCGCGACCTCGACACCCTCCGGGAGGTAGATGTCGACGCGCGAGCCGAAGCGGATCAGGCCGATCCGTTCGCCCTGCTCCACCTTCGTGTCCTGCGGCACGTAGGGGACGATGCGACGGGCGACGGCGCCGGCGATCTGCACCATCTCGATGTCACCGAGCTCGGTGTCGAAGTGCCAGACGACGCGCTCGTTGTTCTCGCTCTCCTTGTTGAACGCCGGGATGAACCCGCCGGGGATGTGCTCCACGGACGTCACCGTGCCGGCCAGCGGCGCGCGGTTGACGTGGACGTTCAGCGGGCTCATGAAGATCGCGACGCGGGTGCGCCCGTCCTTCCACGGCATGATGCTCTGCACCACGCCGTCGGCAGGGGAGATGACTCGCCCGCGCGTGATCTCGCGCTCGGGGTCGCGGAAGAACCACAGCATGCCCGCCGCGAGCGCGGTGGTGGGCACGGCCAGCGCCGCCCAGCGACCGGAGCGCCGGGCGCGGGTGAGGCTGACCGCCGCGGTGGCGACGGTCGGGAGGAGCCACGGCGATGCTCCGCGCGCAAGGCGGACGCGGCCGCGTGGTGCAGAGGAAGAGCTGTGGGGCATGGATGACCTTCGTGGCGGAGGGTGCCGCGTAACGATTGGGGGACGGCGGCTTTCCGGGGATGGTATCGGTTGCGGGCGGCAACTGGGCAAGCGCCAGGGCCAGTCCGTGGCCGAACGCCGATGACAGGGTGTGATCTTCTTCTCTATCAAAACACCCCTAACCGGACATTTATCCCTGGATTCGGTACTCCTCGAGTAGCCGGCGGCCGATGATCATTTTCTGGATCTCAGCGGTACCTTCACCGATCAGCAGCATCGGCGCCTCACGGTAGAGGCGCTCGATCTCGTACTCCTTGGAGAAGCCGTAGCCCCCGTGGATACGGAAGGCGTCCTCGACTACCTCCTTGCAGTACTCGGAGGCCAGGTACTTGGCCATTCCTGCTTCGAGGTCGTTGCGCTGGCCCGAGTCCTTCTTCCGGGCCGCATTCACCATCATCGCATGCGCCGCTTCGACCTTTGTCCCCATTTCGGCCAGTTTGAATTGAATGGCCTGATGTTGGGCGATCGGTTTTCCGAAAGTGTGACGTTGCTGCGCGTACGAGACGCCCAGCTCGAAAGCGCGCTGAGCGACGCCGCAACCACGCGCCGCGACGTTCACCCGCCCCACCTCGACGCCGTCCATCATTTGGTAGAAGCCCCGGCCGGTGGCCCCGCCGAGCACCCGATCGGCCGGAACGCGCAGTCCGTCCATGATCAGCTCGGTGGTGTCGACACCCTTGTAGCCCATCTTGTCGATCTTGCCGGGAATGGTCAGCCCCGGCTTGACCTGGCCGAATCCCGGCTCCTTCTCGATCAGGAAGGTGGTCATCGACTTATGCGGGGCGGTCCCCTCGGGGTGGCCCTCGTCCGTCCGGCACAGCACCGCGACCAGGGTCGAGGAGCCACCGTTGGTGAGCCACATCTTCTGGCCGTTCAGGACGTAGTCGTCCCCGTCGCGCACGCCCTTGGATGTGATGGCGGACACATCCGAGCCCAGGCCCGGCTCCGACATCGAGAAGGCGCCCCGGACGTCACCCGTGGCCATCCGCGGCAGGAAGTACTCCCGCTGCTCCTGGGTCCCGTGCTGCTTGAGCATGTACGCGACGATGAAGTGCGTATTGATGATCCCGGACACACTCATCCAGCCGCGGGCGATCTCCTCGACGCACAACGCGTATGTGAGAAGGGACTCACCGAGGCCGCCGTACTCCTCCGGGATCATCAGACCGAACAGCCCGAGTTCCTTGAGGCCCTCGACTATCCGCGTGGGGTATTCGTCACGGTGCTCCAGCTCGGTCGCGACCGGGATGATCTCTTTGTCGACGAATTCACGGACGGTGGCGAGGATTTCCCGCTGGACGTCCGTCAGCCCGTCGGTCTGCGCGAGGCGGCCCATCTCACTTCTCCCGGACGATCGGCTCGGGGCGGCCGGGCTGTTCCCCGCCGCGCTCCTTGATGTATGTGGCGGTGGGGACCATCACCTTGCGCCGGAAGACGCAGACGACGGTGCCGTCCTGCTTGTAGCCCTTGGTCTCGACGTGGACGATGCCGCGGTCGCTCTTGGACTTCGACGGCGTCTTGTCCAGCACGGTCGTCTCGCCGTAGATCGTGTCGCCGTGGAAGGTCGGCGCGATGTGCTTCAGCGACTCGACCTCCAGATTGGCGATCGCCTTGCCCGAGACATCGGGGACGGACATGCCCAGCAGCAGCGAGTAGATGTAATTGCCCACCACGACGTTCCGGCCGAAATCGGTCGTCTTCTCCGCGTAGTTGGCATCCATGTGCAGCGGGTGATGATTCATCGTGAGCAGACAGAAGAGGTGGTCGTCGTATTCGGTGACCGTCTTGCCGGGCCAGTGCTTGTACACATCGCCGACGGTGAACTCCTCGAAGGTGCGGCCGAACTGCATGGTGCTCACGCCTCCGGGATCTCGAACTTGGAGTGACGGGTCATACCGGCCGCGCGGCCCTTGCCCGCGACGACGAGCGCCATCTTCCGGCTGGCCTCGTCGATCATCTCGTCGCCGAGCATCGCCGAGCCCTTCTTGCCGCCGGCCTCGGACGTGCAGTAGTCGTACGCGTCGAGGATCAGCTCGGCGTGGTCGTAGTCCTCCTGCGAGGGGGAGAAGACCTCGTTGGCCAGCTCGACCTGGCCCGGGTGCAGCACCCACTTGCCGTCGAAGCCCAGCGCCGCCGCGCGCCCGGCGACCTCGCGGTAGCCGTCCTCGTTGCGGATCTGCAGGTACGGGCCGTCGATCGCCTGGAGGTCGTTGGCGCGGGCCGCCATCAGGATCCGCATGAGGATGTAGTGGTAGGCGTCCGCGGAGTAGCCGGGCGGCTGCTCGCCGACGACCAGGGACTTCATGTTGATGGAGGCCATGAAGTCGGCCGGGCCGAAGACGATGGTCTCCAGGCGCGGCGAGGCGGCGGCGATGTCGTCGACGTTCACCAGGCCCTTGGCGTTCTCGATCTGCGCCTCGATGCCGATGCGGCCGACCTCGAAGCCCATGGTCTTCTCGATCTGCGTCAGCAGCAGGTCGAGGGAGACGATCTGCTGGGCGTCCTGCACCTTCGGCAGCATGATGCAGTCGAGGTTCGGCCCGGCCCCCTCGACGACGGTGATGACGTCCCGGTACGTCCAGTGCGTGGTCCAGTCGTTGACCCGGACGACCCTGGTCTTGCCCGTCCAGTCGCCGTTGTTCAGCGCGTCGACGATCGTGTGCCGTGCGCCCTCCTTGGCCAGCGGTGCGCAGGCGTCCTCCAGGTCCAGGAAGACCTGGTCGGCGGGGAGGCCCTGGGCCTTCTCCAGGAAGCGCGGGTTACTGCCGGGGACGGCGAGGCAGGAGCGGCGCGGACGCAGGCGGTTGACGGGGCCGGCGGCAATACCAGTCATGCGGAGACCTCCAGAGGGTCGAGCTTGTTCGCTTTCCGGATCTCGTCGACGATACGGCCGATGATCTCCGTGATTCCGAAGTCCTTGGGTGTGAAGACGGCCGCGACACCGGCCGCCCGCAGGGCGGTGGCGTCGGCCGAGGGGATGATGCCACCGACGATCACGGGCATGTCGTCGGCACCGGTGGCCCGCAGCCGGGTCAGTACGTCCGGTACCAGCTCGGCGTGCGAGCCGGAGAGGATCGACAGGCCGACGCAGTGCACGTCCTCGGCGACGGCCGCCGAGACGATCTGCTCCGGGGTGAGCCGGATGCCCTGGTAGACCACCTCGAAGCCGGCGTCGCGGGCCCGTACGGCGATCTGCTCGGCGCCGTTGGAGTGCCCGTCCAGGCCCGGCTTGCCCACCAGCAGGCGCAGCTTGCCGCTGCCCAGCTCGTCGGCGGTCCGGGCGACCTTCTCGCGGACCACGGCGAGCGGGGTGCCCGCCTCGGCGGTGACCGCCACCGGGGCGCTGCTGACGCCCGTGGGAGCCCGGAACTCGCCGAAGACGTCCCGCAGGGCCCAGGACCACTCCCCGGTCGTCACGCCGGCGCGCACGCACTCCAGCGTGGCCGCCATCAGGTTCTCCGAGCCCGCCGCCGCCTTCTTCAGCGCCGACAGCGACTCCTGGGCCCGGCCCTCGTCGCGGTTGTCGCGCCAGGAGTGCAGAGCCGCCACCACGCGCGCCTCGTTCGCCGGGTCGACCGTCATGATCGCGGCGTCGAGGTCGGCGGTGAGCGGGTTGGGCTCGGTGGACTCGTAGCAGTTGACGCCGACGATCTTCTCCTCGCCGGCCTCGATCCGGGCCCGCCGCTCGGCGTGCGAGGAGACCAGCCGGGACTTCAGATAGCCGGACTCGACGGCCGCCATCGCGCCGCCCATCTCCTCGATCCGCGCCATCTCCGCCAGGCACTCGGTGACCAGCGCCGCGACCTTGGCCTCGATGACGTGCGACCCGGCGAAGATGTCCTCGTACTCCAGCAGGTCGCTCTCGTGCGCGAGGACCTGCTGGATGCGCAGGGACCACTGCTGGTCCCAGGGGCGCGGCAGCCCCAGCGCCTCGTTCCAGGCGGGCAGCTGCACGGCCCGGGCGCGGGCGTCCTTGGAGAGGGTGACGGCCAGCATCTCCAGGACGATGCGCTGGACGTTGTTCTCCGGCTGCGCCTCGGTCAGCCCGAGGGAGTTGACCTGGACGCCGTAGCGGAAGCGGCGCTGCTTGGGGTTCTCGATGCCGTACCGCTCCCGGGTGACCTGGTCCCAGATGCGGCCGAAGGCGCGCATCTTGCACATCTCCTCGACGAACCGGACCCCGGCGTTGACGAAGAAGGAGATCCGGGCGACGACATCGCCCTTGCGCTCCTCGGGCACCTGGCCGGAGGCGAACACCGCGTCGAGCACGGCGATCGCCGTGGACATCGCGTACGAGATCTCCTGGACCGGTGTGGCCCCCGCCTCCTGGAGGTGGTAGCTGCAGATGTTGATCGGGTTCCACTTGGGGATGTTGTTCACCGTGTAGGTGATCATGTCCGTCGTCAGCCGGAGGCTCGGACCCGGCGGGAAGACGTGCGTCCCGCGCGAGAGGTACTCCTTGACGATGTCGTTCTGGGTCGTCCCGGACAGCTGGGTGATGTCGGCGCCCTGCTCCTCCGCGACCACCTGATACATCGCCAGCAGCCACATGGCCGTGGCGTTGATGGTCATGGAGGTGTTCATCTGTTCCAGCGGGATGTCCTGGAACAGCCGCCGCATGTCCCCGAGGTGGGAGACCGGCACCCCGACCCGCCCGACCTCGCCGCGGGCGAGGATGTGGTCGGGGTCGTAACCGGTCTGCGTCGGGAGGTCGAACGCGACCGAGAGGCCGGTCTGGCCCTTGGCGAGGTTGCGTCGGTAGAGCTGATTGGACGCCTCGGCCGTGGAATGCCCGGCGTAGGTCCGCATCAGCCACGGACGATCCTTCTGACGCTCAGTCATGTGGTCTTCGGCTTTCGATGATCAGACGGCGCGGATTCGGATGTGCGGGGGGTCAAACATTCCTGAAGCGGTTGATGGCTTCGATGTGCTGCTCACGCATCTCCGGGTCGCGCACGCCCATCCCCTCCTCGGGGGCCAGCGCGAGCACGCCGACCTTGCCCTGGTGGAGGTTGCGGTGCACGTCGTACGCGGCCTGCCCGGTCTCCGCCAGGGTGTAGGTCTTGGAGAGGGTGGGGTGGATCTTCCCCTTGGCGATGAGGCGGTTGGCCTCCCACGCCTCGCGGTAGTTGGCGAAGTGCGAGCCCACGATCTTCTTCAGCGACATCCACAGATAGCGGTTGTCGTACTCGTGGTTGTAGCCCGACGTCGAGGCGCAGGTGACGATCGTGCCGCCCTTGCGGGTGACGTACACCGACGCGCCGAAGGTCTCGCGGCCCGGGTGCTCGAAGACGATGTCGACGTCCTCGCCGCCGGTCAGCTCGCGGATGCGCTTGCCGAAGCGCTTCCACTCGCGCTGGTCCTGGTGGTGCTCGTCCTTCCAGAACCGGTAGCCCTCGGCGTTGCGGTCGATGACCGCCTCGGCGCCCATCCGCCGGCAGATCTCGGCCTTCTCCGGGCTGGAGACCACACAGATCGGATTGGCCCCGCCGGCCAGCGCGAACTGCGTGGCGTAGCTGCCGAGTCCACCGCTCGCGCCCCAGATCAGGACGTTGTCGCCCTGCTTCATCCCGGCGCCGTTACGGGAGACGAGCTGCCGGTACGCGGTGGAGTTGACCAGCCCGGGGGCCGCGGCCTCCTCCCAGCTGAGGTGGCGGGGCTTCGGCATCAGCTGGTTGGACTTCACGAGCGCGATCTCGGCCAGGCCGCCGAAGTTGGTCTCGAAGCCCCAGATGCGCTGCTCGGGGTCGAGCATCGTGTCGTTGTGCCCGTCGGCGGACTCCAGCTCGACGGACAGACAGTGCGCGACGACCTCGTCCCCGGGCCGCCAGGCGTTGACGCCGGGGCCGGTGCGCAGCACCACGCCCGCCAGGTCGGAGCCGATGACGTGGTACGGCAGATCGTGCCGCTTGGCGAGCGGGGACAGCTTCCCGTAGCGCTCGAGGAAGGCGAAGGTCGAGACGGGCTCGAAGATCGAGGTCCAGACGGAGTTGTAGTTCACCGAGCTGGCCATGACGGCCACCAGGGCCTCGCCGGGGCCCAGTTCGGGCACCGGCACCTCCTCCACGTGCAGGGACTTGCGGGGATCCTTCTCCCGCGTGGAGAGGCCGGCGAACATCTCGGCCTCGTCCTTGTGCACGGTCACCGCGCGGTAGGACTCGGGGAGGGGCAGGGCGGCGAAGTCTTCGGCCGAAACCGCGGCGGAGCCGCTGTCGGGCGCAGTCGACGCGAGAATCGCGTCCAGGATGTGGTTCACGGTGTGGCCTCCGGCGAAGCGCGTTGTGGGAACGGCTTGAGGGAACGTCGGGGGTGGTGCAGAGGCGGTGCCGTCGGTTCGGCGGGTGGTGCTCGGCTGCGCGGGTGAGCGCTTGCGGTATCGCCCAGCGGTGACTGGGGAGCCTGTGACGCAGGCGTCCGGGCGCACAAGGTGCTTGTGGGGACAGCCGACGCGCGACGGTTGTGTCAGACGCGCCGGCCGCCCGGACACCCACAAGGTATGGCACCGCGTGCCACTGGACAAGACACTGGGTGCCAACAATTTCTCTCAGATGTCATCCGCAGGGCACGTATGAGCAACATGACAACCGACAAAGGCCGCCCCGAAGGACGGCCTTTGTGGTGGTTCCGTAGGAAATATGCGCTGTGGGTATCCGGGTGGATGTGCGGGAACGCGCGGTCAGTTCTTCTTGAGCGCCTTCTCGATCGCGCGCATGACCTCGTCGAGCGGGGCGTCCGTACGGGCCACCGTGACCAGCACCTCGCCCTCGGCGCCCGCGGTCCGCGCCGTGGCGGCCGGCCCGCTCGCCGGGGTGCCGGCCGAGGTGGTGCGACCTGCGCCGATGCCCGAGCCGAAGGTGTCCCGCACGATGGCGAAGGCGTGATCGAGCTGGGCCTCCACATCGCCCTCCCCGCCACCGCGCAGCCAGCGCCGCAGCACGTGGTTGTGCGCGGTGACCACGGCCGAGGCGGCGACCTCGGCGAGCAGCGGATCGTCGTCGCCCACGTGGTGGGCGCTCTCGTCGAAATGGCCGAGAAGGTACCGGGTGAACAGCCGCTCGTAGCGGGCCACCGAGGCGATCTCGCGCTCCCGCAGGGCGGGCACCTCGCGCGTCAGGCGGTAGCGCTCGACGGAGACCGCGGGGGAGGCCGCGTACATCCGCATGACCTCCTTGATGCCCCGGCAGACGGTGTCCAGCGGGTTCTCCTGCGGCGGAGCGGCGTCCAGCACCCCGGCGGCCCGGACGAGCGTGTCGTCGTGGTCGGGGAAGATGGCCTCTTCCTTGGAACGGAAGTGGCGGAAGAAGGTGCGGCGGGCGACACCGGCCGCGGCCGCGATCTCGTCGACGGTCGTCGCCTCGTAGCCCTTCGTCGCGAACAACTCCATGGCGGCCGCCGCGAGTTTGCGGCGCATGGTGAGCCGCTGGGCGGCGGCACGGCGGGTGCCGGTGCTCCCGGAGCCTTCCGCGGACTCCTTCTTGGTAGGGCGCGACGGTCTAGCGGGCTTTACGGGCTGGGACATGTGGGGAACGTAACACGCGTCCGTATGGCTGTGCCGGGGCGGACTGCCGACCGGTTCGAGCAGTCCGCCCCACCCCACCCCCTGATCGGGCACGGCCGGATCAGCGCCGGGCGTACTCACGGAAGCCGCGGCCCGTCTTGCGTCCCAGGCAGCCCGCCGCCACCAGGTGCTCCAACAGCGGCGCGGGCGCGAGCCCCGGGTCGCGGAACTCGCGGTGCAGCACCTTCTCGATGGCCAGGGAGACATCGAGGCCCACGACGTCGAGCAGTTCGAAGGGCCCCATCGGATAGCCGCCGCCGAGCTTCATCGCCGCGTCGATGTCGTCCAGCGTCGCGTAGTGCTCCTGCACCATCTTGATCGCGTTGTTGAGGTAGGGGAACAACAGCGCGTTGACGATGAACCCGGCCCGGTCGCCGCAGTCCACCGGGTGCTTGCGGACCGCCGCGCACACCGCGCGGACGGTGGCGTGCGCCTCGTCGGAGGTCAGCACCGTACGGACCACCTCGACCAGCTTCATCGCCGGTGCCGGGTTGAAGAAGTGCATGCCGACGACGTCCTGCGGGCGCGAGGTGGCGCGGGCGCAGGCGATGACGGGCAGGGACGAGGTGGTCGTGGCCAGCACCGCGCCCGGCTTGCAGACCTTGTCGAGCGTGGCGAAGAGCTGCTGCTTGACCGCCAGGTCCTCGGCGACCGCCTCGACCGCCAGATCGACCTCCGCGAACGCGTCGAGCGAGCCCGCCGGGGTGATCGCCGCGAGCGCCGCGTCCCGGGCCTGTGCCGTCAGCCGGCCCTTGTCCACCGAGCGGGCGAGGGACTTCGCGACCCGGGCCTTCGCCGCCTCGGCCTTCTCCGGCGAGCGCGCCGCGAGCACCACCTGGTACCCGGCCTTGGCGAAGACCTCGGCGATGCCGCTCGCCATCGTCCCGGAACCGGCGACGCCGACCGACGTCACCACCTGCGCGCCCGCCGCCTCGTGCCGGGTGCCCGGGGTCTGTGCGTCCGTGACGACGGTGGCCGAGCCGGGCGTCTCGTACGTGTAGAAGCCGCGGCCCGACTTGCGGCCGGTCAGCCCCGCCTCGGCGAGCTGGCCGAGGATCGGCGCGGGGGCGTGCAGCCGGTCGCGGGAGGCGGTGTACATCGCCTCCAGGACGGTGCGGGCGGTGTCGATGCCGATCAGGTCCAGCAGTGCGAGCGGCCCCATCGGCAGGCCGCAGCCCAGCTTCATCGCCGCGTCGATGTCCTCGCGGGTGGCGTACCGCGCCTCGTACATCGCGGCCGCCTGGTTGAGATAGCCGAACAGCAGCCCGTCGGCCACGAATCCGGGCCGGTCGCCGACCGCGACCGGCTCCTTGCCCAGCTCGCGGGCGAGATCGGTGACGGCGGTGACGGCGGCCGGCGCGGTGAGCACCGAGGAGACGATCTCGACCAGCTTCATCGCCGGCGCCGGGTTGAAGAAGTGCAGCCCGAGCACGCGCTCGGGGCGGGCGGAGTCGGCGGCGAGGCGGGTCACCGACAGGGCGTTGGTGCCCGTCGCCAGGATGGTGTCGGGCCGCACGATCGCGTCGAGCGCGGTGAAGACGTCGTGCTTGAGGGCGTAGTCCTCCGGCACGACCTCGATCACCAGATCGGCGTCGGCGGCGGCCGTCAGTTCGCGGGAGGTGCGGAAGCGGGCCAGCGCGGCCCGCCGCTCCGTCTCGGTGATCCGCTCGCGTCGCACCGCGCGGGCGGTGGCGGCGTCGAGGGCGGCCGTGGCCTGCGCGGCGGCGGCTTCGCGGATGTCGATGCCGACGACCTCGCGGCCGGCCAGCACCAGCACCTCGGCGATGCCGGTGCCCATGGTGCCGAGGCCGATCACGGCGACGGTCCCCAGCCCGGGCGCGGGCAGGGGGGAGGAGGGGGACAGAGGGGACGGCTCAGGGCTGGACGTACGGTCCATCGCGAGACTCCAGGATGTGTTCCCGTGCGCAGGGGGATGTCGAAGGAGGGGCCCCTGGCCGGGCTGCGGCGACTGAGGATTTTCCGGGCACGGGTAAGGAACGCCCACGGAAAGGGAGTTGTGCGACCGGCCGGCCCTGTCCCGGGGCCGTGCCGTACTCGAAGCGCCGAACCGACGAACCGCCATCGAGAGTGCTGAACAAGAGTGCTGAAGCCGCTGCGGCGGCTGCGTCACCAGGCCGCCGAGCAGGTGTGCTGCTCTTGTCCGGGAGATTAACTCACCGGTAACCATGAGCGCCAGAGGGCGTGCGCGCCACTTACCATGTGGTCTGGGCCACTCGGGGAGGAGAGCGGTACATGGAAGAGGAATTCCGCGCACTGCTGAGGCGGGTACGGGCCGAACTGGTCTCCCCGGCCGAATTCTCGGCCTACGAGCGGCTGCTCGAACTCGCCGTCGACGGCGCCCCGGTCCCCGGCCCGCCGGCCGCCGAGCGCGCCGACCGGCTCGCCGACATCCTGGTGGCCACCGAACAGCCGCTGTGGGCCCGTGAGATCGCCGCCTTCACCCTCGGTGTCCGGGGCGACCGCCGCGCGTTCGAGACCCTCGTCCTCCTCCTCAACTACCGCGAGCCCGTGCGCTGTGCGACCGCCGCCCACGCCCTCGGCCGGCTCCGCGACCCCCGAACCGCCCGGGCCGCCGCCGCCCTCGCCACCAATCCGCTGCGCACCGCCTACGCCCTGCACCCCGTCCGGCTGCTCACCGAGCTGCGCGCCCCCGAGTCCGTGCCCGCCCTGCTGTCCACCCTGGAGCGGTTGCTGGCCGCCCCGGACCACTGCTGGCCGGTGGCCAGGGCCTGCGTCGAAGGGCTCGGCGTCCTCGGCGACGGCCGCGCCACGCGCGCGCTCCTCGCCGCCCGGGCCCACGATCGGCTGCGGCCCGCGGCCGACGAGGCGCTGGCCCGCCTCCGCGGGGGTGAGGGCTAGGGTGCACCTCCGCTGCGCGGCGGTGTCCTCAATCGCCGGACGGGCTTGATTCGAGTCCGTCCGGCGATTGAGGACGCGCCCGCAGGGCGCCCGCCGCCGCAGGCGGCAAAACGAGCCCGTGCGAGAGCGGCACATACGTTCGCCATCGACGGGCCGCCCCGGATTTGGGCGGGTGTGGCGATGATGGTTGGCTTTGCCGCACAGGCAGGTATGCCAAGCACGACGTCCGGGAGGACAAGCCATGGGCCAGGTCGAGGCCACCACGGAGCGGATCATCGCGGCGGACCCGGAGGAGGTGTTCGACGCGCTGGCGGACTACAGCGGTACCCGCGCCAAGCTGCTGCCCGAGCACTTCAGCGAGTACGAGGTGCGCAAGGGCGGCGACGGCGAGGGCACGCAGGTGCACTGGAAGCTCCAGGCCACCAGCAAGCGCGTGCGCGACTGCCTGCTGGAGGTCACCGAGCCGACCACCGGACAGCTGGTCGAGAAGGACCTCAACTCCTCCATGGTCACCACCTGGACCGTCACCCCGGCCGGCGAGGGCAAGGCCAACGTCGTGGTCAGCACGGTCTGGCAGGGCGCGGGCGGCATCGGCGGCTTCTTCGAGCGGGCCTTCGCGCCCAAGGGGCTCGGCCGCATCTACGACGCCGTCCTCGACAAGCTCGCGGACGAGGTCAAGAAGTAGGCGCAAGGGGGTGCCCGGAGGCGGGCGGTCTGCGGAAATGACCGGACCCCGCCCGGTTCGGGCTCACCGATTCGAGTGGTTTTCATAGCGGCGCCTCAACGTGCCGTACGCCTCCGACCGGCACGAAAGCCGCACAGGCACCCCTCTCGGGCCCTCTCCGGCCAATCGTCGCGCTTGCTCGCCGTTGTCGCGTAATGCGAGAAATGGGCGGCGACGCAGGCGCGACGAGGGGAGAGGTACGTGGGCGTGACCACCTTCGAGACCATCGTGGTGAAGAGCGAGGAACCGCTCGCCCTGCCCGCCGCCGAGCCCGCGCCGCCCGCCTCCGAACCACGCCCCGGCCAGCGGAGGGTCCGCCTCGTCTTCACCGGTCTGATGCTCACGCTGCTGCTCGCGGCGCTCGACCAGACCATCGTGGCCACCGCCCTGCCGAAGATCGTCGGCGAACTGCACGGCCTCGGCAGCATGTCCTGGGCCGTGACGTCCTATCTGCTGGCCTTCACGGTCGTCCTGCCCCTCTACGGCAAGCTCGGCGATCTCCTCGGGCGCAAGAGCGTCTTCCTCTTCGCGATCGTCGTCTTCGTCGTCGGCTCCGCGCTCGCCGGCGCCTCCCGCACGATGGAGCAGCTCATCGCCTTCCGCGCGCTCCAGGGGATCGGCGGCGGCGGGTTGATGATCGGGGCCCAGGCGATCATCGCCGACATCGTCCCGCCCCGCGAGCGCGGCCGCTTCATGGGCGTCATCAGCGCCGCCTACGGAATCGCCGCCGTCGCCGGACCGCTGCTCGGCGGCTACCTCACCGATCACGCCTCCTGGCGCTGGTGCTTCTACGGCAACGTTCCCTTCGGGCTGCTCACGCTCGTGGTCGTGGCGTTCGCGCTCAAGCTGCCCCGGCCGTCGCGCCGGGCACGGTTCGACGCCCTCGGGGCACTGCTGCTCCTGACGTCCTCGACCTGTCTGGTGCTGCTGACCACCTGGGGCGGCACCGAATACGCGTGGACGTCCCGCGTCGTCCTCGGCCTCGGGGCGGGCGCGCTGGGCACCGCGCTGCTCTTCGTCGTGGTCGAGCACTATGTAGCAGAACCGATTATCCCATTGCATCTCTTCCGGGACCGGGTCTTCACCGTCAGCGCGCTCCTCGGCGCGGTCGTCGGCGCCGCCCTCGTGGGCGCCGCCAGCTACCTGCCGACGTTTCTCCAGATGGCCGACGGCGTCGGCGCCACCGCGTCCGGACTGCTGATGCTGCCGCTGATGGGCGGCATCGTCCTCGCCTCGCTGGTGGCGAGCCACCTCGTCAGCCGCACGGGACGCTACAAACCCTTCCCCGTCCTCGGTTGCGCCCTCAGTGCCGCGGGCATGTATCTGCTCTCCCACCTCGACGCCGGCACCGGCCGACCGGCCTACAGCCTCTGGATGGGCGTCCTCGGCCTCGGCATCGGCCTCGTCCTGCCGGTCCTCGTCCTCGCCGTGCAGAACTCCGCGCACCCCGCCGACCTCGGCGCGGCCACCAGCGCCAACAACTACTTCATGCAGATCGGCGGTTCCGTCGGCGCCGCCGTCTTCGGCACCCTCTTCGCCCGCCGGCTCGCCGACCGCCTCGCGGACGAACTACCCCGCGACGCCGCCCTGCCGCCGTCCGACTCCCTCACCCCGCAGCTGGTGCACGCCCTGCCGGCCGTCCTGCGCGACGGCTACGTCCGGGCCTACGCCGAGGCCATGCCGCGGGTCTTCCTCTACCTCGTGCCGGTCCTCATCGTGGGCTTCCTGCTCGCCTTCCTGCTGAAAGAGAAACCACTGGTGTCCCACAACGCCCCCGAGGCCCCCGTCGTCCCGTCCCCCCGAGCTGCCGCCCTGCCCCCGGGCGGCGAAGTGCCGCTCACCGCGGGCATCCCCGTCACCGGGACCGTCCAGCACCCCGACGGCACGACGGTGCCCCGCGCCGCCCTCACCCTCATCGACGTCCAGGGCCGCCAGATCGGCCGCGGCGCGACGGGCGAGGACGGGCGGTACGCGCTGAGCACCCCCGGCACCGGCGCCTACGTCCTCATCGCCGCCGCCGGCGGCCACCAGCCGCAGGCCGTCACGGTCACCGTCGGCGAACGGCCGGTCGAGCTCGACGTCGTCCTCGGCGGAGCCGGGCGGCTGGCCGGCACCGTGCGCACCGGCGACGGCACCCCCGTCCGCGAGGCCATGGTCACCCTGACCAACGTGCACGGCGAGGTCGTCGCCTCCACCCGCACCGGGCGCGAAGGCGGCTACGTCATCAGCGAGTTGGTCTCGGGCGAGTACACCCTCGCCGCCAGCGCCCCGGCCTTCCGCCCCGCCGCGCTGCCGGTCACCGTCCAGTCCGCCCGCGAGACCCGGCAGGACATCGAACTCGCGGGCGGCGCGGTGCTGCGCGGGACCGTACGGGCCGGGGCCGGGCGGCCCGTCGAGGACGCCCGGGTGACCCTCCTCGATGCCGGGGGCAATGTGGTGGACACCGCCACCACCGGCGCGGACGGGGCATTCCGCTTCGTCGACCTCTCCGCGGGCGAGTACACGGTCGTCGCCACCGGCTACCCGCCCGTCGCCACCGTCCTCCAGATCGCCGGTGGCGGGCGGACCGAGCGCGACCTGCAACTCGGCTACGCCGACTAGCCCGTCGGCCGCAGGCCGGGCGCCCGCCGGGGCGCTCGGTCCGCGCGCGGGGGCGCGAACTCGCCCCGGCGCACGGCGGATTCCGGCAATGGACCGCACCCGGACCCGCCCGGGGCCTACCGTGGTAGTGGTGGCGCAGATCTTGCGTACGCGTACGAAGGAGCAACCGCTCATGGACCGTGGCACGTCAGAGCCCGCCCTCGCACAGCGGGAAGCCGTCCTCGGGCGGCTGCCGCTCGCGGTCGTCGTCGTGGACTCCGCGGGGTCGGTGACCCACTGGAGCACCGGCGCCCGCAGGCTGTTCGGACACACCCGTGAGGAGGCCGTCGGCAGCCCCGCCACCGACCTGCTGCCCGTGCACGGCGCCCTGCCCGGCGCCGACGGCTTCCAGGGCTACGCCGCGTACGACACCCTCGACTGGGACGAGGCCCCGTCGGCGGGCGCGGACGCGGCCCCCGGCTACCCGAGGGCCGGGCGGGCCCGCCTCGCCGACCCCGAGCGCGGCCCGCTCGACGTGCTGTGGTGGGCGTACCCCCTGGCCGGACCCGGGCCCGAGCGGCTCCTGGTACTCGCCGCGGACGCCGCACGACTGCCCGGCGGCGAGGAGGACCGGGTGGCCCCCTGCTTCGCCCCGCACACCGACTTCCCCGGCGCGGACGCCCTCGTCGACCGACTGCCGGACATCCTGCCCAACATGGGCCCCACGACGAGCGGCCGCATCGTCGACCAAATGCTCGAACTGGGCTACCCCGCCCTGGAGACGATCCGGTCCGAGCGGGTCCCCCTGACACCCGACTGGGGCACACCCAAGTACGTGGAGCGGCGCGCCCGGCGCCGGCGCGCGTTATCGGCGGCGGCGGACGGCCGGATCCCGGACCCGCGGGCGGGCATGGACCCGGCCGGGGCGAGCGACGACCTCGACGGGGCGGACGGAGCCGACGAGGCCGACGGCTTCGAGGACCTCGAATACGCGGCCGTGCGCGAGCGGCTGGAGTTCCTCAACGAGGTCAGCGGCCGCATCGGCACCTCCCTCGACCTGGAACGCACGATCCGTGAGGTCACCAGCGCCGCCGTGCCGCGCTTCACCGACTTCGCCGGTACCCACCTGCGCGCCGCCGTGCTGGCGGGGGAAGGCTTCCCCGACGGCCCGCCCGACGTCACCACCATCTGGCACCGCGTCTGGGTCGAGCACAACGACGAGCCCGGCCGCTGGGACGACACGGTGCCGGTCGGCGAGGCCATCGCCTTCCCCGAGCACACCCCGTTCTTCCGGTGCATGGTCAGCGGCGAGCCGGTGCTGATCCCCCGCGTCAGCGAGGACATGGGCAACCGCATCTCCGGTCAGTTCGAGAAGCGGGACCTGCGCCCGCTGATCAACGGCCGGTCCATGCTCATCGTGCCCCTCAAGGCCCGCGACGTGGTGCTCGGCTTCATGGTCCTGATGCGCCGCGGCGGGCGCGAGCCCTTCGACGACATGGACCGCGCGACCGGCGCCGAACTCGCCGCCCGCGCCGGGCTCGTCCTCGACAACGCCCGCATGTACACCTACCAGGAGAACGTCGCCGACACCCTCCAGGACAGCATGCTGCCGCGGCTCGACCCGCGCATGGCCGGCTGCGACACCGCCACCCGCTATCTGCCGGGCACCCGCCTCGGCCGGGTCGGCGGCGACTGGTTCGACAGCGTCAAACTGCCCGGCTCCCGCACCGCCCTCGTCGTCGGCGACGTCATGGGCCACGGGCTCAACTCGGCCGCTATGATGGGGCAGTTGCGCACCGCCGTCCAGACCATGGCCGCCCTCGACCTGCCGCCCGAGCAGCTCCTGCGCAACCTGGACGACATCGCGCAACGCCTCGGCGAGCACTACCTCGCCACCTGCCTCTACGCCGTCTACGACCCCATCCGCTCGGAGCTGACCATCGCCAACGCCGGCCACATCCCACCCGTCCTGGTACGGGCCGAGGACGGCCGCAGCGTGCTGCTGGACCTGCCCACGGGCGCCCCCATAGGCGTGGGCGGAGTGCCGTTCGAGGCGGCGACGGTACGGGTGGCGCCCGGCGACCGGCTCGTGCTGTGCACGGACGGCCTGGTGGAGGTGCGCGGCCAGGACATCGGCACCGGCCTCGCGGCCCTGTGCGAGTCCGCCGCCCACCCGGCGGCCTCCATGGACGACGCCTGCGACACCATCATCCGCGCCCTCAACACGGGCGACGGGCGCAAGGACGACGTGGCTCTGCTGATGGCCCGGCTCAACGGCATCCCGCCCGAGCACGTCGCCGAGTGGGAGCTGGAGGCGGACCCGCGCGAGGCGGCCCGGGCCCGGCGGCTCGTCCGGGACCGGCTGACCACGTGGGGGCTGCGGGAAGCCGTCGACACCGCCGAGACCCTCGTCGGCGAGATCGTCGGCAACGCCGTACGGCACGCCCGCACGGACCGGATCGGGCTCCGGCTGGTACGGACCGACGTACTGCTCTGCGAGGTCACCGACGACGACCACACGCTGCCCACGCTGCTGAGCGCGGGCGCCGGCGACGAGTTCGGCCGGGGCCTGCGGGTGGTGGGCGGCCTCGCGCGGGCGTGGGGCGCGAGCCACTCGGGGCGGGGCAAGACGGTCTGGTGCGAGCAGTCGCTGCTGCGCCCGCCACGGCGGACCCCGGCCGGGTGAACGTGGGCGGGGCGGCCTTGCCCGGGGCCCGGCGACGGCGGTAGTCAAGATCGTGACGAGTCGTCGCCCTCGGCATCTGGAGCACCCATGAGCGTGTCGGACCGGTACAGCAAGGCCTGGGAAGGCTTCTGGGAGGAGACCTCCGGCGTCCCGGGTGAGGCGATCTGGGACGCGGACCCCGCTCTGACGGCCGTGCCTCATCTGGCGCTGCTCGAACCGTACCTGGACCCCGCACTGCCGATCGTCGACCTCGGCTGCGGCAACGGCACCCAGACCCGCTTCCTGGCGACCCGCTTCCCCCGCGCGCTCGGTGTGGACCTCTCGCGGGCCGCGGTGGAGCACGCACGGCGCTCGAGCGGGGCCGCCGGGGGCCGGGGCGCCGAGTTCGAGCAGCTCGACCTGGTGGACACAGCGGACGTCCGCGCCCTCCACGGGCGGCTCGGGGACTGCAACGTCTATATGCGCGCCGTGATCCACCAGAGCGACCCGCAGGACCGGGCGGCCGTGGCGGAGGCGGTGGCCGAGCTGGTCGGCACCCGGGGGCGCGGCTTCGTGGTCGAGCTGCGGGGGCGCGCCAAGGAGGTCCTCCAGGAGGTGGCGCGGCAGCCGGGCGGGCCGACGCGCAAACTCCAGCGGGTGTTCGCCCACGGGCTACGGCCCGCGGAGGCCGCCGACGACGAGGTGCGGGAGCTGCTGCGGGCGGCGGGACTGGAGCTGTTCGCCGAGGGCGACATCGATCTGGCGATGGAGGAGTTCCACGCGGACGGCAGGCGCATCGAATTGCCTGCGCGCTGGTTCGTGACCGGGCGTCATTGACCGCCGCCGTCACTTTTTGTCGTCGGTCGGTGTTCGTTCCCTCCCGGAATGCTGCGGCGGGGCCTGAATGCCCTGCCGCACGTCAAGGGTTCGCAAAGGGTGTGAGGTCTCCTTCCCGAGGCTCATGGCCGCTCGGTCGGCGAATATCTCCGTCCGTCGTCCGCACGCGAAGGCCGAGGGGCGCGTCCTGTTCAACTGCTCGTGGCGAGCTGCGGGCCAGTCATGATCGTTTCGTGGGCGCTGCCGCGGGGACTGACCGAGGGTAACCACGCCCTGTGGGGGCAAGGTCGCTCCGGTCGTCCCTTTCCCCGGATTTCATACTTCCGGATCCCGCATTTCCGCTGATGAACGTAAAGTGCGAGCCGAAAAGGCGGTGCCGGATTCCGGGCGTCCCGTCGCATGGCCGCCCACGGGGAGTATCGGGTTCCATATCCCCGGACCGGCGGTGATGTGGATCACGTTGCCGCTGCTTGATCTTCGGCTGTGAGCTGTCCATATAGTGATCCGCGGCACGGGGGGAAGCCGGTCGAGCGGGCGGTCGACGGGAGTTTCCTTTCCCATGTCCGTGCAATGTGCCGGAGGGGGAATTCGCATGGTGTCGGACTCTTTTCCCGGCCCGTCGCTCATGCGCCGACGGGCGTGACCCGAATCGTTGTCCTGTAGATGGAAGTGCCGTTTTTCGCCGGGCGCCGGTATGCGCCCGATCGGCCGGTGACCGCCGCGTACGCAACTCGACGAAGCCTGAGGGAGAGTTCGTGACCGATCACGTCGCGCGGAGCGACCGCGTGTCCATCGCCGTACGCAGCGCAGCGTCGTATCTGCCGGAGCGGGTGGTGCCGGTCGCCGGCTTGGCGGCGCGCGACGAGACCGAGCGGCGCACCCGCGAGGGCCTGGGCATCGACACCGTGCGGGCCGATGACCGGATCGGCGCGGTGGACCTCTGTGAGCGGGCCGCCCGGCAGGCGCTCGACCGGGCCGGGGTGGACGCCCGGGACCTGGGCGCCCTGATCATGGTGGAGTCGCGGGCGCCGGAGACCTTCCTCAGCTCCGAGTCGACGCGGTTGCAGCACCTGCTCGGGGCCGAGGCGGCGACGACCTTCACGGTGGGCGGCCTGGGCTGTGTGTCCGTCACCCCCGCGCTGCTGACGGCCCGGGGGCTGCTGGCGGCGGACCCGGACATGGACAACATCCTGGTCGTCCACGGCAGCAAACCGGCCGCCGCCACGCGATACCGGCACCCGGTGACGGTGAACGGCGACAGCGGGCAGGCGCTGCTGCTCTCCCGTCGCGGTCCGGTCCGGATCCTCGACATCGCGCAGCAGACCAACGGCCGGTACTGGGACCTCTTCCATGTGAAGTACCGGGACCGGCCCACCGCGCAGTGGCGCGAGGAGTGCGCGGATGTCACCGCCTACTCCTTCCGGCTCGCGGTGGAGACGCGCAACAGGATGTCGGCGCTGCTGGACGGGCTGCTGTGGCGCAACGGACTGCGCCGGGAGGACGTGCGCGGCTACGTCAGCCACAACTTGTCGGCGGGCAGCCTGGCCTTCACCGAGGAGGCCCTGGACATCGGCATCCTGCCCGTCTGCCGGGAGAACCTCCGGGTCTACGGCCACCTCGGCCCCAACGACGTCTTCTTGAACCTCTACACAGCCCTGGAGCGCAAGGAACTCGCCACGGGGGACCGCGTCGTGCTGATCAGTGTGAGCCCGGTGGCTGCCTGGAGCCTGCTGCTCGTCGAGATAGGACCACAGGAGGGTGTGGCGTGAACAGCATCACCGAGGAGATCACGGAATTCCTGACCGCGGCGCTCCGGCGGCCGGTCGCTCCGGACGACGACTACTTCGAACTGGGGCTCGCGGACTCGCTCTTCGCGCTGGAGCTGGTGACCTTCGTGGAGGAACGTTTCTCCATCGCGGTGGAGGTGGAGGACCTCGACCTGGACAGCTTCCGCACGGCCGAGCGCATCACGCGGTTCGTCAGCCGCAAGACCGCACCGGCCGGGTTGGCGGAGAGCCGTGACCAGAGTGCCTGACGGAGGGTGGCCGGGGCCGGGCGGACCGGACGAGGGGCCGGACGGATCAGCCTTGGTGCGGGCCGCGGCGGAGCTGGCGGCCGAGGTGCGCGGTGACGCGGCGGGCTGGGACCGGGACGGCGTCCTGCCCGCGTCCGCCCGCAAGGACATGGCCGCGGCCGGCCTGCTCGCCCCGGACCTGCCCCGCCGGTACGGGGGAGCGGACCTCGCCCCGGCCGCGCTCGGGGAGGCGGCCGCGCATGTGGGCGGGGTGTGCAGCGCGCTGCGCGGTCTGCTGACCGTCCAGGGAATGGTCGCGGCGGCACTCTCCCGTTGGGGCACCCGGGAACAGCGCGACGACTGGCTGCCACGGCTGGCGAGCGGTGAGCTCACCGCCGGCTTCGCGGCCACCGAGGAGGCCGCGGGCAGCACCCTCGCGGCCGTACGGACCCGCGTCGAGGAGACCGGCACGGACGTCGTCGTGAGCGGCCGTAAGAAATGGGTCACCTTCGGGGCGGTCGCCGACGTGTTCCTGGTCCTCGGGGAGTGCGGGGGCAAGCCGACCGCCGTGCTGGTGGAGGCGGACCGCGAGGGAGTGGGCCGAGAGCCGGTGAGCGGTCAACTCGGCATGCGCGCGGCACAGATCGCCCATGTCACCTTCGACGGCGTGCGCGTCCCCCGGAGCCATCTCGTCGCCCCGCCGGGGCTGGGGCTCTCCCACGTCGTCGCCACCGCGATCGACCACGGGCGCTTCACCGTCGCGTGGGGGTGCGTCGGCATGGCCGAGGCCTGCGTGGCGGACGCCGCCTCGCACGCCGCGACCCGCGCCCAGGCGGGCGTGCTGCTCGCCGACCACCAGCTGGTCCGGTCCCTGCTGGCCCGCTCCGCCGTGGAGAGCGCCGGCGCCCGTGAACTGGCCCGCCGCGCGGCGGAGTTCCGGGCGAAGGGCCCCGGGCGCGGGGTGAGCGAGACCATCGTCGCCAAATACGCGGCCGCCGCCGCGGCCGCCTCGGCGAGCCGCGACGCCGTGCAGATCCTCGGCTCGGCCGGCTGCGAGCCCGACAGCAGGGCGGGACGGCACTTCCGGGACGCCAAGGTCATGGAGATCATCGAAGGAGCACCGCAAGTGGCCGAACTCCACATAGCCGACCGCCTCTTACGCCGGTACGGCCCGCCACCGGCAGCACGGCAGCCCGGGGAGCCCGGATGACGGCCGCGGCGGGCGCCGCCCCGGTCGTCAAGTGCCTGGTGTGGGACCTGGACGACACGCTGTGGGACGGGGTCGTCCTGGAGAACGACGACCCGGAGCCTTTTCCGGCGGCGCTGGAGACCCTGAACGCCCTGGACGAGCGGGGCGTCCTGCACGCCGCCGCCAGCCGCAGCGAGCCCTCCGTCATCCACCGCCACCTCACCGAGCGCGGCCTCGACGACTGGTTCTGCGCGGTGCAGGTGGGCTGGGGCGACAAGTCCGCCGCGGTGCGCCGGATCGCCGAGACGCTCGGCATCGGCCTGGACACCGTCGCGTTCATCGACAACGACCCGGCGGAGCGGGCGGAGGTCGAGGCCGCGCTGCCCATGGTCCGGTGCTACCCCGCCGAGGAGGTCGACCGGATCCCGGACCGCCCCGAGTTCCAGCCGGAACACGTCACCGAGGTGGCCTCCCGGCGCCGCGAGCTCTACCGCACCGAATGGCAACGCCGCGAAGCGGAAGAGGAGTTCGGAGCCGACCGGCAGGCCTTCCTCGCCTCCCTCGACCTCGTCATGGAGCTGCGCCCGGCGACCGAGGACGACCTGGCCCGGGCCAGTGAGCTGACCATGCGGACCCATCAGCTCAACAGCACCGGGCTGTTCTACGACGCGGACGAACTGCGACGGCTGAGCGCCTCACCGGCCCACCGGGTGCGGGTGGCGCGGCTCCGCGACCGGTTCGGCGACTACGGGATCATCGGCCTGGCCGTCACCGAGCTCGACGGCGGTGACTCGGTGCTCCGGCTGATGCTCATGTCCTGCCGGGTCGCCTCGCGGGGCGTGGGCAGTGTGCTGCTGGGCCATCTGATCCGGGAGGCGCTGGCGGACGGCCTCCGGCCCGTCGCGCACTTCGTCCCCACCGACGTCAACCGGAACATGCTGGTCACGCTCCGGTTCGCCGGCTACGAGCCGGTCGCCACCGAGGGCGACCGCATGGTGCTCAGGGTGAACCCGGACCGTCCGCTTCCGGAGAACCGCAGTCACACCCGCGTGATCAGCGAGTGCGCAGTGAGACCGGAGTGAGAGGGGAGACCATGGCGGTGTACACGGGTGCCCGAAACCACGACGGAACGGACCAGGAGCCGTGGTCGGTCCTGGCCGCCTTCCAGCGGCAGGCCGCCCGCGGACCGGAGACGACCGCCCTGGTCATCGGGGGAGAGACCCTCACCTACCGCGAGCTCGACCGGGCCTCGGCCGGGCTCGCCCGGCTGCTGTGGCGGCTCGGCGCCCGGCCGGGCCGGGTCGTGTGCATCCGCGTCGAGCAGAGCGCCATCGCCGTCGTCGCGGTCCTGGCCGCCCTGCGGACCGGCGCGGCGTGGGCGGCACTCGAACCGGACCTGCCGCCCGCGAGACTGCGACAGTTGCTGCGGGACACCGACTGCGCCGTGATCCTGGGGGACGCGCCCGAGCCGGACCCGGACCACGTCACCGACCCGCCGGCCGTGCTCGACGCCGCCGGACTGACGCTGCGCGAGCTCGTCGAGGCAGGCGCCCGCACCCCGGACGACTGGTTCCCGCCCGTCCCCGAAGACGCCCCCGCCTACCTCGTCTACACCTCCGGATCGACCGGGCTCCCCAAGGGAGTCATGGTCAGCCGCGCCCAGCTCGCGGCGTCCATCGGCTGCCGGGCCGAGGTCTACGGCACCGGACCGTCGACCTTCCTCATGGCCATGCGGCTGTCCTTCGACGGCATGCTCGGCGGCATGTTCTGGTCGTTCTGCAACGGCCACACCCTGCTGCTGCCCGACCTGCGGCAGCTCAGACAGGTGGGGGAACTGGCCCGGTTGGCGGGCGAGCACCACGCGACCCACCTCGTCGTCGTCCCCTCCTACTACCGGGCGTTGCTGGCGCAGAGCCGGCCGCTGCCGGACTCCCTGCGGCTGGTGGTGGTCGCCGGCGAGGAGTGCACCCCGGATCTGGTGCGCACCCACCACGAGCGGTTGCCCGGCGCGTTGCTGGTGAACGAGTACGGCCCCACCGAGACCACCATCTCCTGCGTGGTCCAGCCCGGCCTGGACGCCTCCTGGGACCGGATCCCCATCGGCCGGCCCTGGCCGGGCGTGGCGGCGAGGGTGCTGGACGAGCGGCTGCGCGAGGTGCCCGCCGGGGAACCGGGCGAGTTGTACATCGGGGGCGCGTTCGTGGCCCTCGGATACGCGGGAGCGCCCGGCCGGACGGCCGAGCGGTTCGTCGCGGACCCGTTCGGGCCCCCTGGGGCGCGTCTGTACCGCACCGGCGATCTCGCCCTCGTCGACGAGCGGGGAGCGCTGCACTACCGCGGCAGAACGGATCTCCAGGTGAAGATCCGGGGCACCCGCATCGAACTCGGCGAGATCGAAGGCGTCCTGGAGAACCACCCGGACGTCGGACAGGCCGTGGTGAACTGCGAGAGGGCCGACGGCGACGAGCCGCGACTGATCGCCTTCGTCACCCCCGGGCCCCCCGGGGCCCCGTCACCCGCCGGAGCGGAACTGCGCCGGCACTGCCTCGCCTCCCTCGTGGAACAGGCGGTCCCCGAGCTGTTCGTCCCCGTGGCCCGCATGCCGCTCAACACCAGCGGCAAGGCCGACCGGGCGGCGCTGCGCGACCTCGTCCCCACGGGCGTTCCGTCGGACGCGGACCCGGCGCAGCCGGACTGGACCGGTGACCAGCGCACCCTCGGCAGGATCTGGGCGGCCGTCCTGCGGCACTCCGACATCGGGCTCGACGACAACTTCTTCGCCGTCGGGGGGAGTTCCCTCAAGGTCATCGACCTGCACGCCCGGCTGAACCACGCGTGGCCCGGAGTGCTGCGCATGGGGGAGCTGTTCGACCTGATCACGATCTCCGCCCAGGCGGCCGCGATCCACAGCCGCCTGGGCGTCGACGCCGGGCGCAAGGCCCCCGCACCCCCGACTGCGTACGAGCTGTGAAGGCAGGAAGCATGAACGGAACGGTGAAATGAGCGAGACCGGTACGACGCAGGGCAGGCCGGCCGTCGCGGTGATCGGCATCGCCACCCGGCTTCCCCAGGCGGACACCCTCGAGGAGTTCCGCGAGAACCTGCGCAAGGGCATCGACTCGGTACGCCCGATCCCCCGCGAGCGGGTGGAGTCCACCTGCCTCGACCCCGCCGTGGACTACCCGGAGTTGGGATACCTCGACCGGATCGACCTGTTCGACCACGAGCACTTCGGTCTGTCGCGGCGCGAGGCCGAAGTGACCGACCCCCAGCACCGGCTCGCCCTCCACCTCACCCACGAGGTCCTGGAGAGCGCCGGATACGCCGCCGCCGGCCTGCGGGACAGCCGGACCGCCGTCATCTTCAGCTCGCCCGGCACCGGCTACGCGCCCCTGGTCCGTGAGCAGGGAACCCTCAGCCTGATGGGCAACATCCCCTTCGGGCTGCCCGCCCGGATCTCCCACCTCTTCGGGTTCACGGGCCCCTGCTACGGCGTGGACTCCGGCTGCAACGGCTCGCTCGTGGCCGTCCACCAGGCCTGCCGCGAACTGCGCGACGGCGACGCGGACTACGCCGTGGTCGGCGGCGTCAGCCTCCGCTCGATCGTGGCCCCGGCGCCCAGTGTGGCGGCCTTCCCCGGCATCAGCTCGCCGACGGCCAGGTCCCGGGCGTTCGACCACCGGGCGGACGGCGCCGGCGGTGGCGAGGGAGGCGCCGTCCTGCTGCTCACCACCCTCGACCGGGCCCTGGCCGACGGGGCGTTCGTCCACGCGGTCATCCGCGGCAGCGCCGTGCTGCACAACGGCGCGCACTCGGCGACCATCGCCACCCCCAGCGCCCGGTCCCAGGCCGAGGTGATCCGCAAGGCGTGGCGCGGCGCCGGCCTGGACATCGGAACGGCCGGCTACGTCGAGGCGCACGGCTCCGGCACCCGGCTCGGCGACGCCGTCGAGGCGGAGGGCCTGGCCCTCGCCCGCCCCGGGAACGGCCGGAGCCTCCCGGTCGGTTCGGTGAAGACCAACGTCGGGCACCTGGACCACGCCGCGGGGATCACCGGTCTGGTCAAGACCATCCTCAGTGTGCGCGACGGCGAGCTGTACCCCTCCCTGCACTTCGAACGGGCGGCGGACGAGGTCGATCTCGACGGCGCCCGCCTGGAGGTCGTGACCTCGCTCCGGCCGTGGCGGGACGACGACGTCCGCCGGGCCGGGATCAGCTCGTTCAGCCTCGGCGGCATCAATGCGCACTGCGTGGTGGAACAGGCGCCCCCGACCGCCGTGCGGCCCGGCGAGGACGGCGGTCCCGAGGACGACGCGGCCCGCCTGGTCGGCGTCTCCGCCCGCACCCGGGCGGACCTCGTCGCCCTCTGCGAGCGGCTCTCGCTCGAACTGCGGCACAGCGAGCGGCCGCCGGCCGACGTCGCCCGGACGCTGAACGAGGGGCGGGACCACCACCCGTACCGCGTCGGCGTGGTGGCCCGCCGGACCCCCGAGCTGGCGGTCGCGCTGGCCGCCGAGGCCACCTGGCAGCGGCTCGACACCCGCCGGGAGCCGACGGCCGGGCCCCGGGACGCGGCCCCCCGCGTGGTGTTCCTGCTCTCCGGGGACGCCGAACCGGTCCCGGGGCCGGGCACGGAGGCGCTCCCGGACCGGCTGCCCGTGCCGGCCGACCGCGCCGCGATGGTCCAGGGCCAGCTCGCGGCCCACACCCGGCTCACCCGCGCCGGAGTGGTGCCGGACGGCCTGATCAGCTCCGGCATCTCCCGGTACACCGTCCGCCACCTCGGGGACGGCCTGACGCCCGCCGACACGGCCGCGTTGGAACAGGCGACGAGCGGTGCGGACCCCGCCGTGGCCGGACAGGCCGTCCGGCCGGAGCGCCTGCGCGCCGCGGCGGACGAACAGCTCGCCGCCGGTCCCGTGGTCTTCGTCGAACTCGCCGCCCGGGGAGAGCTCGGCGAACTGCTGAAGGACCACCTCGCCGACCGGCCCGACGCCACCGTGCTCACCCTGGAGTCCGGCACGGACGGGGTGCTCGACGTGCTCGCCCGGCTCTACGAGCTGGGGTGGGACCCCGACTGGTCCGCGCTGGCCGCCGACGCGGGCCCCGGCCGGGGAGCGGGCCGCCGGGTGGCGCTGCCCGGCCACCGGCTCCGCGGCGTCCGCTGCTGGGCCCTGCCGCTCGGCGAGGTCATCTCCTTCGACGGCGTCGAGGGCGCCCGGCAGACGGTGGCGAGCGCGGTGGCACCCCCGCCCACCCGGACCGCCCCGCCTCCGGAGCCCGGGCACGTCCCCGCACCCTTGCCCTTGCCGGTGCCGGTGCCGGCTCCCGTGCCCGGCGCGTCGCCCGAACCGCAGACGGTGCTGAGCTGGCTCCAGGAGTCCCTGACCGAACTGCTCCACGCCGACGACGTCGCGGCCGACGACGACTACTTCGCCATCGGCGGAAACTCCATCATCGGATTGCAATTCGTCGAACGCGCCCGACAGCGTTACGACGTCCACCTGAAACTGGTGGACATTTACGATCACCCTGTCGTCGGTGATCTCGCGGACGCCCTCTCCGCCCGCCTGCCGCAAACCGAAGCTCCGATTCCGGTGCCCGAACCCGTGGCCCTCCCCGCCGCGCCCTCCGACGACGACGGACACCACCTGCCCCCGATCCGCCCCGGCGCGGAACGCGTGCTGTCGTACGGGCAGGAACGCATGTGGTTCCACCACCAGCTCGACCCGACCACCACCCTCTACAACCTCCCCGGCGTCTCCCGGCACCTCGGCCCGCTGGACGTCGAAGCCGTACGGCTCGCCTGGGAGGACCTCGCCGGGCGGCACGAGGTCCTGCGCTCCAACTTCGTCGAGGAGGACGGTCGGCCGCGGCTGGTCATCCGCCCCGAACTGGGCGACTTCTTCCGCTACGAGGACGTCTGTGCCGAACCGGACCCGGTGTCCGCCGCCCGGGCGGCCGCCAAGGCCGCCACCGACCGGGTCCTCGACCTGGCCCGTGACCCGCTGGTCCGCGTCACCGTCGTGCGCTGCGCCCCCGACGACTACCTCATGTGCTGGGTGATGCACCACGCGGTGAACGACGGCTGGGCACCCCAGATCCAGCGGACTGAGCTCCTGGAGTTCTACACCGCCCGCACCGAGGGCCGGGTGCACCGGCCCGCGCCGCTGCCCGTGCAGTACCACGACTACGCCCGCTGGCAGCGGGAGCTGATGGACGGCTCCCGGCTCGACGGCGAACGGGACTACTGGCGCGGGCGGCTGACCGATCCCCCCGCCCTGCAACTCCCCACCGACCGGCCGCGCCCCACCCGCATGGACTTCGCCGGGGCGTCGCACGGATTCACCATCCCCGCCGAACTCGTGCGCGAGCTCCGGGCGGTGGGCGGCCGGGAGACCGCCACGCTGTTCATGGTGCTGCTCACCGGGCTCAAGGTCCTGCTCTCCCGCTGGTCCGGCCAGCGGGACATCGTGATCGGCACCCCGACCATCGGTCGCAGCCGACCCGAACTGTGGGACCTGCTCGGCTTCTTCAACAACACCGTCGCGCTGCGCAGCGACCTCTCCGGCGATCCGACCTTCCGTGAGCTGCTGCGCCAGGTCCGCGGAGTCGTGCTCGGCGCGCTGGACCACCAGGAGATCCCGTTCGACAAGATCGTGCGCGAGGTTGCGACCCACCGCGACCCGGGCCGGAACCCGATCTTCGATGTGATGTACGTCCATCAGACGCTGCCGCCCAACGTCAACTTCGGCGAGAACCTGTTCGGGCCGAGCAGCGACGAGGAGACCGGACCGTACTTCCCCGGACTGCCCCCGGGCACGGCCAAGTTCGACATCACGGTGGTGGTCGCCGAGCGGTCGGGCGAGGACTCCCTCGACGTCGTCGTGGAGTACGCCACGCAGCTCTTCGACGCCCACACGATCGCGGCCATGACCGACTCCCTGCTGGAGCTGCTGCGCGCCGCCGCGGCCGACGCGGACATCCGGTACGGGGAGCTTCCCGCCCGGCCCCCGCGCCGCGTCGTGCCACCCGCCCCGGAGGAGCACGCCCGGCCCACCGGTGACCACCTCGACCACTGGACGAACACCCTGACCGGGCTGCGTGCCTTCGAGCTGCCCGCCGACCGGTCCCGGCCGCTGGGCAGCGGCCCGGGTGGCCCCGGCGCCTGCCACGCGTTCACGCTCCCCGACGACCTCGCCGCCACCCTGATCCGTACCGGTGCGCGGGACCGGCTGCTCGCGGGCATCGCCGCTCTGCTCGGCCGGCGCGCCGAGACGGACGAGGTGGTCATCGGAGTCGACGCGCGGGCCCCGGAGCGGACCGGCCCGGTCACGAGCCGACTGCCGCTGCGGATATCCCTGGCCGACGATCCCTCCTACGACGACCTCACCGAGCGGGTGCGGGAGGGGATCGCCACCGGGGAGAACCATCGCGACGTGCCGCTCGCCGACATCGAGCGGGCCCTGGGGCTGAGCCGTGAGCCGGGCCGGTCCCCGCTGTTCGACGTCACCTACACCCACCACCGGCTGCCGGCGGCGCAGGCCGGTGCCGTGCGGTCGCCGGGGGCCGACGCCGGACGCCTCACGCCGCCCACCGGGCGGACCCTCCACGACCTCGCCTGGTCCGTGGTCGAGGGGCCCGAACCGGCCGGACTGCACGTGTCGGTCACGTACCGCACGGACATGTTCGACGCCGCGACGATCACCGCGCTCGCCGACGACCTGGTCGCGGCGGTACGTGCCGCCGCCCACGATCCCGGGGCGCCGCTCGCCGGGCAGTCGCTCACCACCGCCTCGCACGCCGACTGACGGCACGGACCGAACCGAAGGAGATCCCCCACCGTGGGTGAACACCAGAACACCGCGTCAACCATGGCGGCCGGCGCGACCGTCGGCGTCGTCGGTGCCGGAACCATGGGCATCGGCGTCGCGCAGTGCTTCGCGGAGGCAGGGCACCCGGTGGTGCTCGTCGATCCCGTCCCCGAGGCGCTGGGCGCCGGGCCCGCGCGCCTGCGCGCCGGGATACGGATGGCGCACCTGCTGCGACGGCGCGACGGGCTGCGGGCCCCGGCCGGGGCGGCGCGCCCCGAGGACCGTGTGACGTGGTCCGCCGACCTCGCCGACCTGGCCCCCGCGCTCTTCGTGGTCGAGTGCGCGCGGGAGAAGGAGTCGCTCAAGGAGGAGATCCTGCGGCGGCTGGACGAGGTGTGCGGACCGGACACGGTCTTCGCGTCCTGCACCTCGTGCATCCCCATCACCCGGCTCGGGTCCTTCACCGGGCGCCCCGACCGGGTGATCGGCACCCACTTCATGAACCCGGCGCCCCTCAAGGACGCCGTGGAGGTCGTCCGCGCGCCGAAGACCAGCGACCACACCCTCGAACTGACCACGGCCGTCCTGGCGGGCATCGGGAAGCGGCCCCTCGTCGTCCGGGACGCGCCCGGCTTCGTGACCAACCGCGTGCTGATGCTGACGCTGAACGAGGCCGCGACGGTGCTGGGCGAGGGCACGGCCGACGCCGGCACCGTGGACCGCATCTTCCAGGACTGCTTCGGCCACCCCATGGGCCCGTTGCGCACCGCCGACCTCATCGGTCTCGACACGGTCCTCGACTCGCTGGAGGTGCTGCGCGAGCACACCGGCGACGAGCGCTTCCGGCCGTGCGACCTGCTCGCTCGCCTCGTCGCGGAAGGCAGAACCGGCCGCAAGGCCGGTGGCGGCTTCTACCCCTATGCACAGCACCAGCGCGTCGAGCGAGGAGAGATCCGCCATGGCTGACCAGCAGAGCAGGCACGTCACGATGTCCGCCGCCGGCCTGGAGGCGTGGCGCGAGTCGCGGGACACCCCGGGCGGCCCCGGCCGTTACGTCGCCGAGGTCGTGGAGATCCACGGCCCCCTGGACTCCGCGGTGTTCGAGGACGCGGCGGCCCAGGTCGCCCGGGAGGCCGACGCGCTGCGGCTGCGGTTCGCCGCGAACACCCGGGCGGAGGACCCCCCGGCCCTGGAGACCGCCGACGGCCTTCCGCTGACCGTCGTGGACCTCGGTGCCGAGCCCGACCCCGGGGCGGCGGCCGAGGAGTGGGTACGGGCGGAACTCGCCCGTGCGCCCCGCCCCGAAGGCGCCGCGTCCGCCCAGGCCCTGCTCCGCCTCTCGCCGGACCGCTTCCACTGGTTCCACCGGCACCACAGGGCGGTCGTCGACGGCCACAGCTGCTCGCTGATCACCCGCCGCGTCGCGGAGGTGTACACCGCGCGCGTCGAGGGGCGGTCACCGCAGGAGGGGGCCCTGGCGCCGCCGACCCGGCTGGCGGAGGAGGAGGCCGCGTACCGGGAGTCGGACGCCCACGGCCGGGACCTCGCGTTCTGGCGGGAGCGCTTCGCCGACCGGCCCGAGCCGGTGACACTCGCCCAGGACACCACCGACGCCGTCGACGGGCCCTCCCGGCCGGTCGTCCTCACCGCCGCCGACACCGACCGGGTGCACGCGGCCGCCCGCTACAGCGGCACCCGGCCCGGAGCCGTACTGCTGGCCGCCGTGGCCGCGTACACGCACCGGATGACCGGTGCCACGGACGTGGTGCTGGGCCTGCCCGTGGACGGGCGGCCGAGCGGCGCCGCCCGGCGCGCCCCCGGCGCCGCCGAGGACATCGCGGCCCTGCGGCTGACGGTACGGCCCGGCACCTGCTTCGCGGCCCTCGTGGGGCAGGTGACCGAGGAGAGCCGCCGCGTCCGGAGCCACCAGCGGCTGCGGCACAGCGAGCTGTGCCGGGAACTCGGGCTGCCGGGAGACGGCCCGCGCCTGTACGGGCCGGTCGTCGACGTCCGGGCCCCCGGGCCGCGCATCCGCTTCGGCGCCCTCACGGCCGTCGTCCGCCGGGTCGGACCCGAACCCGTACGGGACCTGCGCATCGTGATCGACGAGGACCCCGCGGACCGTCGCCTGCGCGTCGTCTTCCACGGCGCCCCGGGCCGCTGCAACCCTGCCGAACTCGCGGCACACGGGCGGCGTTTCCGGCGCCTGCTGTCCGCCGCCGTGGCCGCCCCCGGCCGGCCGGTGAGCGCCTTCGAACTCCTGGACCCCGACGAGCTGGCCGCCGTGCGCTCCTGGACGCGGGCCGATGAGCGGACCACCACCGGAACCCTCACGGCGCTGCTCGAGAGCGCCGCGGCCCGCCACCCCGAGGCGGTCGCGGTCAAGGACCGGACGCGGAGCCTCACCTACGGCGAACTCCACGAGCGGGCCAACCGGCTCGCCCATCTGCTGATCGGCCGGGGCGCCGGGCCCGAGCGGACCGTCGGTCTGCTGCTGCCCCGTTCGGCCGACACGATCGTCGCGATGCTCGCGGTCCTCAAGACCGGCGCCGCGTACCTGCCGCTCGACCCCGCCTACCCGGCCGAACGGCTCCGCTACATGATCGACGACGCGCGGCCCGGCTGCGTGCTGACCGACACCGTCGACACGGGCCGGGACCTCGGCGACCTGCCGGCACCGCTGCTCGCGCTGGACGCCCCGGACACCGTCCGGGAGCTGGGCCGGTGCTCCCCGAAGGCCCCCACCGACGCGGACCGCACCGCGGCCCTGCTGCCCGCGCATCCCGCGTACGTCATCTACACCTCCGGCTCCAGCGGGACGCCCAAGGGCGTCGTCGTCCCCCACCACAACGTGGTCCCGCTGATCGCCTGGGCGAGCGCCGAGTTCGGGGCCGAGGCGCTGGCCCACACCTTGGCCGCCACGTCGTTCAGCTTCGACGTGTCGGTGGCCGAGATCTTCCCCGCGCTCGCGACCGGCGGCAGCGTCGAGGTGGTCGGCAATCTGCTCTCGTTGCTGGACGGCGACCCGCCGCGCTGGTCGGGCGGTTTGCTGTGCGCGATCCCCTCGGTCTTCGCGAAGCTCATGGACTTCAGCGACCTCCGGCTGTCCGCCAAGACCCTGTCGATGGCGGGCGAGGCGCTCCCCGCGGCGCTCGCCGCCCGGGTCGGGGAGACCATGCCCGGCACCAGGCTGCTCAACGTCTACGGGCCGACCGAGGCCACGGTGTACGCCACCGCCTGGTCCTCGGACGCCGCCCCGGCCGGGCACACGCCGCCCATCGGCCGCCCGCTGCGGCACGTACGGGCCCATGTGCTCGACGGGTCGCTCCAACCGGTCGCGCCCGGGCGGCGGGGTGAGCTGTACCTGGCGGGCGACGGGCTGGCGCGGGGCTATCTGCGCAGGCCGGGCCTCAGCGCCGAACGCTTCGTGGCCGACCCGTTCGGCCCGCCCGGCAGCCGGATGTACCGGACCGGCGACCTCGTCCGCTGGCGCGAGGACGGACACCTGGAGTTCCTCGGCCGGGTGGACGGGCAGGTCAAGATCAATGGATTCCGCATCGAGCTGGGCGAGCTGGAGACGGTGCTCGCCGGCCACCCGGGGGTTGCCGAGGCCATGGCCTCGGTGGTCAAGGACACGGCCGGTGACGCCCGCCTCGTCGCCTACGCGGTGCCCGCGCCCGGAGCCGCTCCCCTCGCCGTCGAACGGCTGCGGGAGTGGGCGGCCGAGCGGCTGCCGGCGCATCTCGTCCCGGGCGAGGTGAGCTTGGCGCGGTCGCTGCCGCGCACCCCCAGCGGAAAGCTCGACCGCGACACGGTACCGGCCCTCGCGGTCGTCACCGAGCCTGTTGTGACCGGGCCCGCCGTCATCGAGCCCGTCGTCACCGGGCCTGCCGTCATCGAGCCTGCCGTCACCGAACCCGCCGTCACCGAACCCCCGGTCGCGGAGCCCCGGCCGGTCGCCCCTGCCGTGGTCGAGGTGCCCGAGCCGACCCCCGAGCCGACCCCCGAGCCCGAGGTACCCGACACGTCCCCGGCCGCGTCACGCGAGCAGCAGGTCGCGCGGGTCTTCTCGGAGGTGCTGCGCCGGCCCGAGGTCCCCGTGGACGCCAGCTTCTTCGACCTCGGCGGCGACAGCATCATGTCGATCCAACTGGTCAGCAGGCTGCGCCAGGCGGGACTGGTCCTCACCCCGCAGGACATCTTCGAGTACAAGACCGTCCGGGCGCTGGCGGCCGCCGCGCGCGAGACCACGCGCGCGGAGAGCGAGCACACCGTCTCCGGTGTCGGCGAGGTGCCCCTCACCCCGATCATGCACTGGCTCCGTGAACTCGACGGCCCCGTCGACGGTTTCCACCAGGCCGTACTCCTCCAGGTGCCCGGCGGGCTGCGTGAGGAGCTGCTGGTCAAGGCCGTGCAGCAGCTCGTGGACCACCACGACGCCCTCCGGCTGCGCCTCGACCGGTCGTCGGCCGACTGGCGGCTCGAGGTACGGCCGGCCGGCTCCGTGCCCGCCTCCTCCTGCGTCCGGCGGGTCGACGTCCGCGGCCTCGGCGACCTGGGGGAGACCCTCGCGGACGAGGCCCTGCGCGCCAAGGGACAACTGGACGTCCAGGCCGGCACGATGGTGCGCGTCGTCTGGCTGGACGCCGGCCCCGACGCGCCGGGCCGGCTGATGTTCATGGCCCACCACCTCGCCTGCGACGGGGTGTCCTGGCGCATCCTCGTACCCGACCTGGTCGGGGCGTACCAGGACCTGGAGGCCGGCCGCGCTCCGCGCCTGCGCCCGGTGGAGACCCCGCTGCGGCACTGGAGCCGCGCGCTGTCCGAGCAGGCGCGCGAGGAGCGGCGGACGTCCGAACTGCCGCTGTGGACCGACATCCTCGCCACCGCCGGACCGCAGTTGGCGAAGCGGCCCATGGACCCCGCCCGGGACACCACGGCCCACGCGCGCTCCCGCGCGATGACCTACGGGGCGGACCGGGCCCGGCACCTGTTCAGCACCATTCCCGCGGCCTTCCACTGCGAGATCAACGACGTGCTGCTCACCGCGTTGGCACTGGCCGTGCAGCGCACCCTCGGCAGCGAGCGGGACGTGGTGATCGACGTGGAGGGACACGGGCGGGAGCCCGTCGTCCCCGGCGCGGACCTCTCACGCACCGCCGGATGGTTCACCAGCATGTACCCGGTGCGTCTCGCCCCCGGGGTCCCCGGGAGCGACGCACCGGCGAACGGACACGGTTCCCGCCGCGAACTGGGGCGGGCGCTGCGGCGGGTGAAGGAACAGCTACGGGCGATCCCCGACAAGGGCATCGGCTTCGGTCTGCTGCGCTACCTGAACCCGGAGACCTCGGCCACGCTGGCCGCCGCCCCACCGCGGCACATCGGGTTCAACTACTTCGGGCGGTTCCTCCTGCCCGCCGCGTCGGGGGAGCGGGACTGGGGTCCCGCGCCCGAGACGGGCATGAGCGCCGGGGCCGACGCCGGCATGCCCCTGGCCCACCCGCTGGAGATCACCGCACTGACCCAGGACACCGAGCGGGGGCCCGAGCTGGGCGTCAGCCTCACCTGGGCCGACGGGATCCTCGACGAGCGGCTCGTCGACGAACTGGGCACGGCCTGGTTCGAGATCCTGGACGAGCTGGCGGCACACGCCGCGGAGCCCGGCGCGGGCGGCCGCACCCCGTCCGACTTCCCGCTGGCCGAGCTCGGCCAGGAGGACGTCGAGCGGCTGGAGCACGACTACCCCGGCCTGGAGGAGATCCTCCCCCTGTCGCCGCTGCAACAGGGCCTGCTGTACCACGTCCTGGTCAGCGGGCTGAGTGCCGAGCAGGCGGCGCTGGACGGCGAGCACAGCGTCTACACCGTGCAGGTGTGGCTGGAGCTCGTCGGCGACCTGGACCCCGCGCGGCTGCGTGACGCCGGTCAGCGGCTCCTGGAGCGGCACACCAACCTGAGCGCCGCCTTCGTCCACGAAGGACTCGTCGAGCCGGTGCAGGTCTTCGGCTCCCGGGCCGAACTGCCCTGGCGGGAGGAGGACGTGAGCACGCTGTCGGGGGACCGGCAGGAGGAGGAGATCGACCGGCTGCTGTCCCACGAGCGCGGTCGCCGCTTCGAACCCACCAAGCCGCCGATGCTGCGCATGATGCTGGTGGACATGGGCGACGACCGTCGCCGCTTCGTGCTGACGACCCATCACATCATTCTGGACGGCTGGTCGCTGCCCGTCGTGCTGCGGGAGCTGTTCGCGCTCTACGAGGACACCGCGCCCAGCGCGGACGGCGGCGCCACGGCGGCCCTGCCGGCCATCACCCCCTTCCGCGAGTACCTGTCCTGGCTGGACCGGACCGATGGCTCGAAGGCCGAAGCGGCGTGGCGTGACGCGCTGTCCGGGCTGACCACCTCGACCCTGATCGCCCGGGGCGAGGGTGACGGGGAGCCCCTGACGCCGCGGTTCGTGACTGTGGAACTCAGTGCGGAGGCGACCGTGGCCCTGGTGGACATGGCCCGTCGCCACGGGGTGACGGCCAACACCGTGCTCCAGGCGGGCTGGGGCATCCTGCTCGGCCAGGAGACGGGCAACACCGATGTGGTCTTCGGCTCGGTGGTGTCCGGACGGCCCGCCGAACTCGCCGGTGTGGAAACGATGGTGGGTCTCTTCATCAACACCGTGCCGACCCGGGTCCGGCTGGACCCGGCGGAGCGGCTGGGCTCGCTGCTCGTCCGGCTCCAGCGCGAGCAGGCCGCACTGATGCCCTACCACCACATCAGCCTCGGCGAGATCCGTCGGATCACCGACATCGGCAACCCGTTCGACACCGTGATGGCGTTCGAGAACTACCCCCTCGACTCGGACGAACTCGCCGAGCCCGCGACCGGTCTGAAGCTGGCCCGCGCCTACGGCGACGACGCTCCGCACTTCCCGCTGAACCTGGTGGTGTCCGCCCGCGGCGAGCGGCTCCTGCTGCGGTTCGACTACCGCCCGCACCTGATGGAGCGCGAGCGGGTCGAGTCGCTCGCCGACCGGTTCGTCCACCTGCTGACGACGGCGGCCCACGAGCCCACCCGGACCGTCCGCGCGCTGGCGGCCGGTGGCGACGCCACGGACGACACCGCGGAGCGGCCGGTGGACGTGGTGCCCGCCACCCGGAAGCCGCAGGAGAGCGGCATCGGAGTGCTGCTGCCCCTGCGCGAGACGGGCGGCGAGCCGCCGCTGTTCTGCGTGCACCCGGCGGCGGGGATCGCCTGGTCCTACGCCGGGCTCACCGGCCCGCTGGGCACCGACCACCCCGTCTACGGCCTCCAGGCCAGGGGTCTCGACGGCGACGAGGTGCTGCCCGCGTCCGTCCGGGACATGGCGGCGGACTACCTGGAACACGTCCGCTCCGTCCAGCCCACCGGCCCGTACCACCTGCTGGGCTGGTCCTTCGGCGGCATGGTCGCCCAGGAGATGGCGGTGCAGCTCCAGCGGAGCGGGGAGAAGGTCGCCCTGCTGGCCGTCCTCGACGCCTACCCCGCCGGCGAGCCCACCGGCGAGGCGCCGCCGGAATCGTCGGTCGCCGGCCGGGACGTGCTGGCGATGGTGCTGGAGTTCTTCGGCTACGACCGGTCCGCCTGGGAGGACGAGTCGCTGACCTATCCGCGGTTCGTGCAGATCGCCCGTGAACAGAGCGGGCTGCTGGCCTCGTTCGACGAGCAGCGGGTCGCGGCGGTCGCCCGGATCTTCGCCAACAACGCCACCCTCTCCCACGCGCACGAGCCGCGCCCGTTCGCCGGGGACCTGCTGGTCTTCGCCGCACGGGAGACCTCGCCCGACGTCGCGCGGGACCTGTGGCGGCCGTTGATGGCCGACGGCCACGCGGACGTGGTGCCCGTCGACTGCACGCACGGCGAGCTGGGACGCCCCGGCCCGCTCGGTGAGATCGGCCGGGAACTCGTCCGGCGGCTGGGGACGACTCCCGCGGTGCCGGAGGGCGTCGAATGAGGAAGGATCCCGAGCCGGTCCACGGCGGTGTCCGCGGGGTTCCCCTCTCGACCGCGCAACACGGGGTGTGGCTGGGACAGCAGCTCACCCCGGGCTCGGCCCGCTATCACGTGGCGGCGGGCTTCGAGGTCTCCGGCGACCTGGACGAAGGGCTGTTCGAGACGGCCTTCCGGATCGCCGTGGACGAGGCGGAACCGCTCCGGGCCCGGTTCACCGAACCGGACGGGGAGCAGCCGTACCAGCGTCTCGGGCCGCTGCCGGACTGGGGCGTGACCTTCGTGGACCTGCGGCACGAACCGGTACCCCTGGCCGCCGCGGTGGAGTGGATGCGGGCCGATGTGGCGCGCCCCTTCGACCTCGCCGCCGGCCCGCTGTTCCGGACCGCCTTCATCCGGCTGTCGCAGGCCCGGGTCTGCTGGTACCTGGTCTGCCACCACCTGGTCATGGACGGCCTCGGCGGCGCCCTGTTCGCCCGGCGCCTCGGTGAGATCTACGCGGCCCTGGAGCGGGGCGAGGCACCCGAACCCGGCCCGCGGGTCTCGCCGGGCGCACTGCTGGCCGAGGACACCGCCTACCGGTCCTCCCCGGCCTTCGCCGCCGACCGTGCCTTCTGGCTGGACAGGATGGCCGGCCGCCCCGAGCCCACCGGGCGCGGGGCGGCCGCCCCGGCCCCGGACCCCACGAACGGGGTCGCGGCCCGCGGCGCGGCCCGGCTGCCCGCCGCCGGCTTCGCCGCCCTGCGCCCCCTGGCGCGGCGGCTCGAGGTCCAGTGGCCGGTGGTGGCGACGGCCGCGGCGGCCCTGCTGGCCCACGCCCGCTCGGGCACGGGCGGCGACGAGGTGGTGCTGGGGCTGCCGGTCGCCGGGCGCACCGGCGCCGCGACCCGTGCCGTCGCGGGCATGATGTCGAACGTGGTGCCGTTGCGGGTGCCGGTCCGCGCGGACCGGACGGCCGCCGAGCTGGTGCGGGCCGTCGGCGCCGAGGTGACCGCGGCCCTCGCCCACCAGCACTACCGGCAGGAGGACCTGCACCGCGACCTCAAACTGGCGGGCACCGGACAGGGGCTCTACGCGCTGGCCGCGAACGTGATGCCGTTCAGCTTCGGCCGGCGGTTCGCCGGGCGGCCGATGGCGATGCACCACATCGCCGTCGGCCCGGTGGAGGAGCTGTCCGTCACCGTCCACCCCGAGGCACAGCGGTCCGGCCTGCGCGTCGACCTCTACGCGGACCCCGCCCGCTACGGCACCCGCGAAGCCGCCGCCGAGGCCCGTCGCTACGTCCGCCTCCTCGGCCGGCTCGTCGCCGAACCCGACCGGCCCGTCGGGCAGTTCGACCTGCTCTCGGCCGGGGAACGGCGGCGGACGGTCCCACGGGTCACGGGCCCACGGCCCGAGCCGTCCACCACCCTGCCCGCCCTGGTCGAACGCTGGGCCGCACGCACCCCACAGGCACCGGCGGTCACCTGCGGCGAGGACGTCCTGCGCTACGGGGAACTCAACGCCCGCGCCAACCGCCTGGCCAGGGCGCTGATCCGGCGCGGTGCCGGTCCCGGGCGCACCGTCGCCGTCGTGCTGCCCCGCTCCGTCGACCTGGTCACCGCGATCCTCGCCGTCACCAAGACCGGCGCGGCCTATCTGCCCGTCGACCCGCGGTGGCCCGCCGACCGCGTCGACATGGTCCTCGCGGATTCCCGGCCCGTGCACGTGCTCACCCCGGACACCCTGGGCGGGCTCCCCGAGGAGTCCTCCTCCGCCGACCTGACGGACACCGACCGCCCCGGCCCGCTGACCCCCGCCCACGCCGCCTACGTCATCTACACCTCGGGCTCCACCGGCCTGCCCAAGGGAGTGGTGGTCCCGCACCGCAACCTGGTGTCGCTGCTGGACGGCGCGGCGGCCGGGTTCGGGTTCCACAGCGGTGACGTGTGGACGATGTTCCACTCCTGCGCCTTCGACTTCTCCGTCTGGGAGATGTGGGGAGCACTGGCGCACGGCGGGCGGCTGGTCGTCGTCCCCCAGGAGGTGACCCGCTCGCCCCGGGAGTTCCTCGACCTGCTCGTCCGGGAACGGGTGACGGTCCTGAACCAGACGCCGTCCGCCTTCCAGGCGCTGGACCGCGCCGACGCCGAGGAGCCGGAGCGGGGCCGGGGCCTCGCCCTGCGCTGGGTGATCTTCGGCGGGGAGGCGCTGCGGCCCGCCCGGCTGCGCTCCTGGTACCGGCGGCACGGCGACGCCTCACCCACCCTCGTCAACATGTACGGGATCACCGAGACGACGGTCCACACGACCAGGCTCGACCTCGGCGCCGCCCACTGCGAGGACCCCGGCAGCCCGGTGGGGACCCCCCTCCCCGGGACCCGCCTCTACGTCCTCGACGACCGGTTGCGTCCGGTGCCGCCCGGGGTGGCGGGGGAGCTGTACGTCGGCGGACCCGGCGTGGCCGGGCAGTACCTGGGCCGGCCGGGCCTGACCGCACAGCGCTTCGTGGCCGACCCGTTCGGCCCGCCGGGGGCGCGGCTGTACCGCTCGGGCGACCTCGCCCGGTGGCGGAACGACGGCGGCCTGGACCACCTCGGCCGGGCCGACGACCAGATCAAGGTCCGCGGCTTCCGCATCGAGCCCGCCGAGATCGAGGCCGCGCTGCTGACCGCCCCCGGCGTGGCCCAGGCCGCCGTGGCCGCGACGTCGGACGGCGTCCGTGCCGGTGACACCGGGGAACCGCGGCTGGTGGGCTATGTGGTCCCCGCACGCGGGGCCGGGCCGGAGGCGGACGACGACCGCTACGTCGCGCGTCTGCGGGACCATCTGCGGGCCCGCCTGCCCGAGCACCTGGTCCCCGCGCTGTTCGTGCTCCTGGAGACGCTGCCGCTCACCCCCAACGGCAAGCTCGACCGGCGGGCGCTGCCCGCCCCCACCCCACGGACCCCCGCCCGGTCCCGCCCACCGCGCACGCCGCGGGAGCGGCGGCTCGCCGCCCTGTACGCCGAACTCCTCGGCGTCACCACGGTCGGGGCGCACGACGGCTTCTTCGATCTCGGCGGCGACAGCCTCCGCGCGACACGGCTGGTCGGCATGGTGCGCGCCGCCTTCCACACGGAGCTGGACGTACGGGACGTCTTCGAGCACCCCACCGTGGCCGCCCTCGCCGACCGGATCGGCCAGGGGCCGGACCTGCCCGCCGCGCGCCCGTCGCTGACCGGCGCGCGCCCCGAGCAGATCCCGCTCTCCTTCGCCCAGCGACGGTTGTGGTTCCTGCACGCGCTCACCGGGCCGGACAGCGCGTACAACGTGCCCCTGGTGCTGCGGCTCGACGGGGAAGCCGACCAGGAGGCGCTGCGGGCGGCCCTCGCCGACCTGACGGCACGCCACGAAACGCTGCGCACCGTCGTCCGGGAGACGGCCGGCCGGCCGTTCCAACGGATCCTGTCACCGGCCGACGCCCGCCCCCGGCTCACCGTGACGGCGGTCGAACCGGCGAAGCTGGCGGACGCACTCGCCGCGAGCGCCCGGTACGCCTTCCGCCTCGACGCCGAACCGCCCCTGCGGGCCGAGCTGTTCACCGTCGGCCCGAACGAGCAGGTACTGCTCCTGCTCCTGCACCACATCGCCTGCGACCACGCGTCACTCGACCCGCTGGCGGCCGATCTCGGCACGGCCTACGCGGCCCGGCTCCGGGGCACGCCGCCCGACTGGTCACCGCTGCCGGCGCAGTACGCCGACTTCACGCTGTGGCAACGCGAGACGCTCGGTACGGACGACCGGCCCACCGACGTCGCGGAACGCCGTCTCGGCTACTGGACAGCCGCGCTCGACGGACTTCCGGAACGGATCCCGCTGCCCGCCGACCGGACGACGCCGACGGAGGACGGCGGCGACACCGTGACCTTCCGCATCCCCGCCGGAGCCCACGGCCGGCTCGCGGAACTGGCCGCGACCGAGCGGGCGAGCCTGTTCATGGTGGTGCACGCGGGGCTGGCGGCACTGCTCACCCGCCTGGGCGCGGGCACGGACATCCCGGTGGGCACAGCGGTGTCGGACCGCCCCGACGCGCGACTGGACGACATCGTCGGGTTCTTCGTGAACACGCTGGTGCTGCGCACCGACACCTCCGGCGACGTGACCTTCCGGGAGCTGATCGCCCGGGTCCGCGAGGCCGACCTCGCGGCCTTCGCCCACCAGGACCTGCCGTTCGACCTGGTGGTGGAGGCGCTGGGGCCCCACCGCGCGGCGAGCGGCCAGGCGCTGTTCCAGGTGATGCTGGTCGTCACCCCGGCGCCCCCGCACCGCATCGACCTCGCCGGGCTGTCCGCGACGACCGGCACCGTCGCCACCGGCGCCGCCAAGTTCGACCTGACCTTCAGCCTCCACGAGCACCGCCGGCCGGACGGCACGTGCCTCGGCCTGGACGGCGTACTCGAATACCGGACCGGGCTGTTCGGCCGGGCCACGGCCGAGGCGATCGGGGAACGCTTCACGCGCCTGCTGGAGCGGGTGACCGCCGATCCGGACGTCCCCGTCCACCGCGTGGACGTCCTGACGAGCGAGGAGCGTCGGCGCCTGCTCACCACCTCGTCCCCCGCGTCTCCCCTGGCCGATGCCCACGGCACCCTGCCGGGCCGGTTCGCCGAGCAGGTGCGCCGCACACCCGACGCCCCGGCGGTCCGCACTGCCTGCCATGTGCTGACCTACGCGCAACTGGACGCCCGCTCGGACCGGCTGGCCGCACGGCTGGCCGGGTACGGCGTCACCGCCGAGACCCCGGTCGCGGTCCTCATGGACCGGGGCGCGGACTTCGTCGTGACGGTGCTGGCGATCCTCAAATGCGGCGGAGCCTACGTCCCCCTGGACACCCGGGCCCCACAGGCCCGGCAGGCCACGGTGGTGGCCGAGGCGGGAGCCCCGGTACTGGTCGTCGGGGCGGGCGCGTCCCCCGAGTCCTGGTCCCCCGCCGGCCCCCGGGTCGTCGACGTGCGCGACACGGCCCCCGCCGCGCCTTCCCCTTGGCGGCCGCTGCCCGTGGACGACCCGGCCCGCCTCGCCTACGTCACCTATACCTCCGGCTCGACCGGCGTCCCCAAGGGCGTGGCGGTCACCCACGGCGACATCCTCGCCCTCGCCCTCGACGGGTGCTGGCGGAGCGACCGGCCGCAGCGCGTCCTGATGCACTCCCCGTACTCCTTCGACGCCTCGACGATGGAGCTGTGGGTCCCGCTGCTGACCGGCGGGGAGGTCGTGGTGGCACCGCCGGGCGACCTCGACCTCGCGACCCTGGAGTCGCTGGTCACCGGCACGGGCGTCACCACCCTGTGGCTCACCGCCGGTCTCTTCCAGCTCGTCGCCGAGGAGAAGCCCGGCTGTCTGCGCGACCTGGACACGCTGTGGACCGGCGGAGACGTCGTCCCGCCACGCGCCGTGCGCGCCGTGCGGCGGCACTGCCCCACCACACGGATCGTCAACGGCTACGGCCCGTCCGAAGCGACGACGTTCGCCACCCGTCACCTCGTCACGGACACCGACACCGCGGAGACGCGAGATGCGGCGGCCTCGGACGGCCCGCCCGCGGTGCCGATCGGGCGGCCGCTCGACGGCGGCCGCGCCTACGTGCTCGACGCCCACCTCCAGCCCGTTCCCGCGGGGGTGACCGGAGAGCTGTATCTCGCGGGCACGGGCATCGCCCGGGGCTACCTCAACCGGCCGGGGCTCACCGCCGAGCGGTTCGTGGCCGACCCGTTCGGCCCGCCGGGTGCGCGGATGTACCGCACCGGCGACCTGGCCCGGTGGCTGCCGGACGGTGTGCTGACGTTCGTCGGCCGCGCCGACGGCCAGGTGAAGCTGAGGGGCTTCCGCGTCGAGACCGACGAGGTCGCCTCCGCGCTGTCCGGGCACGGCGGAGCGGGCCAGGCCGCGGTGGTCGTCCGGGAGGACCGGCCCGGCGAGCGGAGGCTCGTCGCCTACCTGGTCGCGGAAGCCGGCGCGGCGGTGGACGAGCAGGAGGTGCGGGAGCACGCCGCCGCCGTACTGCCCGCGTACATGGTGCCCAGTGCCTACGTCGTGCTCGACCGGTTGCCGCTGACCGGCAACCACAAGATCGACCGAGCAGCCCTGCCCGTCCCGCCCCGGGCCGTACCGCGCTCGGGGGCGCCGCGGAGCGCGCGCGAACGCCTGCTGTGCGGCATCGTCGCGGACCTGCTCGGGGAGCGGTCGGTCGGTGTCGACGACGGCTTCTTCGCTCTCGGGGGCGACAGCATCACGGCCATCCAACTGGTCAGCCGGGCCCATGACGCGGGGCTGCGGATCAGTGTGCGCGACGTCTTCCGCCACCCCACGACGGCACGACTGGCCGAGGTGGCCGAGTCGGTCGATCCGGCCGGTTCGGCCGCGGGGGCCGCCCACGCGGCCCCGACCGTGGACGGCGAGGCCGTCGGGCCGTTGCCCCTGACGCCGATCATGCACTGGTGGCGGGAACAACACAGCACCGACCGTGCCTCCTTCAGCCAGTGCGTGACCGTCCGCACTCCGCCCGGGCTGACCCGGGAACAGCTGGTCGCCTCGGTCCAGGCGTTGCTCGACCACCACGCGGCGCTGCGCCTGCGCTGCGACGGGCCGTCGCCGGAGTGGACGCCGGAGACCCTGCCGGCCGGGACGTGCCGCGCGGAGGACCACGTCCGTCGCGTCGACGCCGCCGGCAGCCCGGGGCGGCTGCCCGAGCTGCTCCCCGACGCCGTCGCCGCCGCGCGCGGCAGGCTGGACCCCGCCGCGGGCGTGATGCTGGAGGCGGTGTTCCTCGACCCCGGCCCGACCCGGCCGGGACGGCTGGTGCTGGTCGTCCATCACCTGGCCGTCGACGGGGTGTCCTGGCGCGTCCTGCTGCCCGACCTGGCCGCCGCCCACCGGGCCGTCGCCTGCGGCCGGAGGCCCGCCCTGCCCGGTGCGGGGACGTCCTTCAGGGAGTGGGCCCGGTCCCTCGCCGAGCAGGGCCGAAGCGGCGCCCGACAGGCGGAGTCGCCGTACTGGAGGGAGGTGCTGTCCACCGGTGAACCCCTGGTCGACGACGCGGACGCCGTCGCGGGCGGTGCCACCGGGCAGCTGTCGGTGTCGATGCCGCCGGAACGCACCCGGCCCCTCCTGACGGAGGTCGCGGCCGTCTTCCGGTGCGGTGTGGAACCCGTCCTGCTCACCGGGCTGGCACTCGCGATGGAGGAGTGGCGGCGCCGCCGGGGGCGGGCTCCGGGCCCCGGTGGTCTGGTCGTCGAGCTGGAGTCCCACGGCCGCCCCGACGCGCCGGAGGCGGACGTGTCACGCACCGTGGGGTGGTTCACCAGCATGTTCCCGGTCCGGTTGGAGGACACCGGGTGCACCTGGGCGGACGTGTGGACCGCGGGACCGGCGCTGGGCCGGGCGCTGAAGCGGATCAAGGAGCAGCTGCGGGCCGTCCCCGACCGGGGCATCGGCTACGGCGTCCTGCGCCATCTCGACCCGCGGACGGCGCCGGAGCTGCACGCCTGCCGCCCGCCCCAGGTGGGCTTCAACTACCTCGGCCGGATCACCGCGGAGACACAGACCGACTGGGGCATCACCGACGAATTCGCGGCTCTGCCGGGCCCGGATCCCTCCGGGGCGGGTCAGTCCGGGGCGGACCACACGCCCCGGGGGTCACACCTCCTGGGCCTCGACGCGATGACGATCGACGGCCCGGCCGGGCCCCGGCTGCACGCGGCCTGGTCCTGGGCGGACCGGGCGTTCACCGAGGACGGCATCCGGGAGCTCGCGGAACTCTGGTTCACCGTGCTCGACGCCCTGGTGGTGCACGCCCGCACCCCCGGCGCCGGCGGACACAGCCCCTCCGACCTGCCCCTGGTCCCGCTCGCCCAGTCGGAGATCGACCACCTGGAATCGGCCTACCCGGGCCTGGCCGACGTCCTTCCCCTGACCGCCCTGCAACAGGGGCTGCTCTTCCACTCCCTGTACGCCCCGGACAGCCCGGACGTGTACCAGGCCCAGCTCGTCCTGCACCTGCGGGGCGAACTGGACCCCGACGCGCTGCGCGCCGCGGGCGCGGCACTGCTGGAGCGGCACCCCAACCTCCGGGCCGCGTTCGTCCACGACGATGTGCCCCACCCGGTCCAGGTGGTGCCGGGCACGACCGCGCCCACGTGGCGGAACGTCGACCTCACCCCGGTGACCGCCCACCGCCGGGACCGGGTCTTCGACCGGCTCGCCCACGCCGATCTGCACCGCCGCTTCGACCTGGACCGCCCGCCGCTGCTGCGCTTCACCCTGTTCACCCTGGGGGCGGGTGAGCACCGGCTGGTGCTCACCCACCATCACCTGGTGCTGGACGGCTGGTCGATGTCGTTGCTGGCCCGCGAGCTGTTCACGTTGTACGCGCACGGCGGCGATCCGGCCGCGCTGCCCGCGGTGACCCCCTACCGGGAGCACCTGGCGGCACTGGCGGCCCGGGACCACGACGCGGCACGCACGGCCTGGCGGGACGCGCTCGCCGGAGCCGACGCCCCGCCCCGGCTCACCACCGCGGTCATCGGCCGCGGCGCGGAGCCCGCGCGGCACCTGGAGACCGTGCTCACCGCCGGACTGACCCGGTCCCTGCGCGAGGTGAGCGCCGACGGACTCACGCTCAACACCTTGGTGCAGGGCGCGTGGGCGCTGCTGCTGGCCCGGTCCGGCGGAACGCGGGACGTGGTGTTCGGCACGACCGTCTCCGGCCGCCAGCCCGACCTCGCGGGCATGGAGTCGATGATCGGCCTGTTCATCAACACCGTCCCGGTGCGCCTGACGATCGACCCGGCGGAGTCGGTACGGGACCTCCTGCTGCGTTTCCAGGACGAGCAGGCGGGGTTGCTGCCGCACCACCACATGGGCCTGGGGGAGATCCAGCGACTGGTGGGACGGCGCGAGCTGTTCGACACACATCTGGTCTTCGAGAACTACCCCTTGGACCGGACGGCCCTGGAACGAGCCGCTCCGGGCCTGCGGCTGGTACACAGCGAGGGGCGCGACGCCACGCACTATCCCTTGACCCTGGCGGCGTTCGTCGACGACGCCCGACTGGCCCTGCGGCTCGGCTACCGCCCGGACGCGGTGGACCGGACGCGGGCCGGGCGGATCGCCGCCGAGCTGGAGCGGCTGCTGGAGGCGTTTTCGTCCGCCCCGGGGCAACCGGTCGCCGAACTGCTCGGCCACACTCCTGATATCCGATGACCAAGGAAGGAACTCCCATGAGTGACAACCCGTTCGACGACGCCGACGGCACGTTTCACGTCCTGGTCAATGACGAGGGCCAGTACTCCCTGTGGCCCTCCTTCAGCCCGGTACCCGCGGGCTGGACGCCGGCGCTGAGCGACGCGGACCGGCAATCGGCCGTCGCTTTCGTCGAAGAGCACTGGACGGACATGCGGCCCCGCAGCCTGCGGGAGGCGTCGGTCGGCGGCTGACGGACAGCGGGACCACCAGGTCGTCGACCGACGTTGAGCCACCCGGGTCGACCTTCGGTGGTCTGGACCTCCGGAGTTATCCACAGGCCTGGTCCGGGTGTTCGCCGACGCGTAACGTGACGGGGCATGAAGATCCTGATCTCCGCGGACATGGAAGGCGCCACCGGCGTCACGTGGCCCGCCGATGTGCTGCCCGGCACGCCGCAGTGGGAGCGGTGCCGCCATATGTTCACGTCGGATGTGAACGCGGCGATCGCCGGGTTCTTCGACGGCGGCGCCGATGAGGTCCTCGTCAATGAGGCGCACTGGAGCATGCGCAATCTGCTGCTGGAGAAGCTGGACGAGCGGGCGGAGATGCTCACGGGCAAGCACAAGACCCTGAGCATGGTCGAGGGCGTCCAGCACGGTGACGTGGACGGCATCGCCTTCGTCGGGTACCACGCGGCGGCGGGCGCGGAGGGGGTCCTCGCGCACACCTATCTCGCCAACTCCATCACCGGCGTATGGGTGAGCGGCGAGCGCGCCAGCGAGGGTCTGCTGAACTCCCTGGTCGTCGCCGAATACGGTGTTCCCGTGGTGTTGGTGACCGGCGACGACCTCACATGCGAGGACGCCAAGGGTTATGCGCCGCTGGCCCCTTCGGTTGCCGTCAAGGACTACGTCTCGCGGTACGCGGCGGTGTGCCGCACCCCGGCCCGTACGGCCTCGGACATCAGGGCCGCGGCGAGCCGGGGGACGGCGCTCGCGGTGCGGCACGAGCCGGTCAGGGGCGGGCCGTTCACGGTGGAGCTGGAGTTCGACGCCGCGCACCTGGCCGGCGCCGCGACGGCCGTGCCGGGCGTCGAGCATTCGGGCGAGCGCCGGGTCTCCTACACCATGCCGACCATGTACGAGGGCATCCGCTGCTTCAAGGCGGTCACAACCGTCGTGTCGGCCGCGGTGGAGGAGCAATATGGCTGACGTCATGACGGAGCGGGTCGACGGGCAGGCGCTGGAGGAGGCCGTGCGCTTCACTTCGGAGCTGATCCGCATCGACACCACCAATCGCGGTGGCGGCGACTGCCGGGAGCGCCCGGCCGCGGAGTACGTCGCGGAGCGGCTCAGCGAGGTGGGCATCGAGCCGACCCTGCTGGAGAAGGAGCCGGGCCGTACGAACGTGGTCGCCCGGATTCCCGGCAGCGATCCAAGCGCGGACGCGCTCCTGGTCCACGGACATCTCGACGTCGTCCCCGCCGAGCCCGCCGAGTGGAGCGTCCATCCGTTCTCGGGAGAGGTCCGCGACGGGGTGGTGTGGGGCCGGGGCGCGGTCGACATGAAGGACATGGACGCGATGGTCCTGTCCGTGGTCCGGGCCTGGGCCCGGGCCGGGGTCCGCCCGCGGCGGGACATCGTGCTGGCCTTCACCGCCGACGAGGAGGACAGCGCCGCCGTCGGCTCCGGATTCCTCGCCGACGAGCACGCGGAGCTCTTCGAGGGCTGCACGGAGGGCATCAGCGAGTCCGGCGCGTACACCTTCCACGGCGACGGCGGGCTGCGGCTCTACCCCGTGGCGGCGGGGGAGCGCGGCACGTCCTGGCTCAAGCTCACCGCACGGGGCACCGCCGGGCACGGCTCCAAGGTCAACACGGACAACGCGGTCAGCACGCTCGCCGCCGCCGTCACCCGCATCGGCGACCACCGGTGGCCGGTCCGGCTCACCCCGACCGTGCGGGCCGCACTGCGCGAGATCGCCGCGCTGTACGGGATCGAAGCCGATCCGGACGACGCGGACTTCGACGCGGACGGGCTGCTCGGCAAGCTCGGAGCCGCCGCCGCGCTGATCGCCCCGACGATCCGCAACAGCGCCAACCCGACGATGCTCGACGCCGGGTACAAGGTCAACGTCATCCCGGGCACCGCCGTCGGCTTCGTCGACGGGCGGACGGTGCCGGGTGGCGAGGAGGAGTTCCGCGCCACCTTGGACCGGCTCACCGGGCCCGGAGTGGCCTGGGAGTACTACCACCGGGAGAGCGGTCTCCAAGCCCCCGTCGACTCCCCGACGTTCGCGCGGATGCGGGCGGCCATCGAGCGCTTCGATCCACGCGGCCACGTGGTGCCGTTCTGCATGTCCGGCGGCACGGACGCCAAGCAGTTCGCCCGGCTCGGCATCACCGGCTACGGCTTCGCACCGCTCCGGTTGCCCCGGGGATTCGACTATCAGGCGCTCTTCCACGGTGTCGACGAGCGGGTTCCCGTCGAGGCGCTGCACTTCGGTGTGCGGGTGCTCGACCATTTCCTGATGGAAGAGAACACCGAGCGGGAAATCCCCGGGCGCGAAACCCCGGCATACGAAGTGCCCGCACACGAAGTGCCCGCACGTGAAGAATTCCCCATCGAAAGCCCGTTGGGCGAAAAGGATCTGACGGCCGATCACGGCCGCAAGGAGGCGCGGTAATCATGGTGTCCACGGCGCCCTACGGAGCTTGGCCGTCCCCGATCGACGCCGCGCTCGCCGCGTCGCACGACGGCAAACCGGAGTACGTGGGCACGGTCGGCGACGAGGTGTGGTGGGTCGAGCCGCGCCCGGCCGAGAAGGGCCGGCAGACGCTGGTGCGGCGTCGCCCCGACGGCAGCGAGGTCAGCCCGCTGGCCGCCCCGTGGAACGTCCGCAGCCGGTTCCTGGAGTACGGGGGGCAGCCCTGGGCCGCGGTCCCCCGGGAGACCGGCGGGCCCCTGCTGGTCTTCGTCGACTTCGCCGACCAGCGACTGCACGTCTGCGAGCCCGACCGCCCGGCGGGCGGCGGGCCGAGGCCGCTGACGCCGCTCTCGCCGGTCGGCGGCGGGCTGCGCTGGGCGGACCCGGTGCTCCGGCCGGAGCTGGGTGAAGTGTGGTGCGTCCTGGAGGAGTTCACCGGGGACGGGGCGGGCGAGGTGCGGCGGGTGCTCGCCGCCGTTCCCCTGGACGGCTCCGCCGCCGAGGACCGCACGGCGGTGCGCGAGCTGACCGACGACCGGCACCGCTTCGTCACCGGGCCGCGGCTCTCCCCGGACGGCCTGCGGGCCGCGTGGCTCGCCTGGGACCATCCCCGCATGCCCTGGGAGGGCACCGAGCTGAAGCTCGCCGACGTGACGGCGGACGGTCGGCTCACGGGCACCCGCACGGTCATGGGCGGCCCCCGGGAGTCCGTCGCACAGGTGGAGTGGGCCGAGGACGGCTCCCTGCTCGCCGCGACCGATCGCACCGGCTGGTGGAATCTGCACCGCCTCGACCCGGAGACGGGCGAGAGCGTCAATCTGTGCCCGCGCGAGGAGGAGTTCGCGGGCCCGCTGTGGCGGGTGGGCCACCGCTGGTTCCAGCCGCTGACCCACGGTCTGGTCGCCGTGATCCACGGCCGGGGCGCCACCGCCCTCGGCATACTCGACACCGAGACCGGTGAGCTGGTCGACGCGGCCGGGCCGTGGACGGAGTGGGCCCCGACGCTGGCGGTCGCCGGCACCCGTGTCGTCGGCGTCGCCGCGAGCCCCCGCACGGCCTACGAGGTGGTCGAGCTCGACACGTGCACCGGCCGGGCCCGGGCGATAGGCGCCAGACACGCCGACCCCGTGGACCCCGCGTACTACCCGGAGCCGCTGATCCGCACCTTCGTCGGGCCGGACGGCCGGGACATCCACGCCCACATCTATCCGCCGCACAGCCCCGACCACACCGCGCCCGCCGATGAACTCCCCCCGTTCGTGGTGTGGGCGCACGGCGGCCCCACCAGCCGGGCACCGCTCGTGCTGGACCTGGAGATCGCCTATTTCACCTCGCGCGGCATCGGGGTCGCCGAGGTCAACTACGGCGGTTCGACGGGCTACGGGCGTGAGTACCGCGACCGGTTGCGGGAGCGCTGGGGCGTCGTCGACGTGGAGGACTGCGTGGCCGTGGCCGAGGCGCTCGCCGAAGAGGGCAGTGCCGACCGCGCCCGGCTGGCCATCCGGGGCGGCAGCGCGGGCGGCTGGACGACCGCGGCCTCGCTCGTCTCCACCGGTCTCTTCGCCTGCGGCACCATCAGCTATCCGGTGCTGGACCTGCTGACGTGGGCGTCGGGAGGCACCCACGACTTCGAATCGCACTATCTGGAGAGCCTGATCGGGCCGTTGGCCGAGGTGCCCGACCGGTATCGGGACCGCTCGCCGCTGCACCGCGCGGACCGGGTGTCCGGGGCCTTCGTCCTCCTCCAGGGCCTGGACGACCCCATCTGCCCGGCCGCGCAGAGCGCGCGGTTCGTCGAGGCGATGGCCGGGCGGGGTGTGCCGTACGCGTATCTGACCTTCGAGGGGGAGGGGCACGGTTTCCGCCGGGCCGACACGATGATCCGCGCGTTGCACGCGGAACTCTCCCTTTACGCGCAGACCTTCGGTATCGGCGCGCCCGGCATACCCGTTCTGCAACTCGCCGAATGACGGTGCGTCGGGCGGAGGGCGAGGGGCCGGGCGTGGGGTCGGGTCCGGGGGCGCGGCGTGGGGAGGGGCGCCGTGCGACCCTCGGCGAGGGTGAGGTTAGGCTGGCCTAAGCCCCGGTGGGTTCGATGGTGTGACCCCCCGGCACCTTTCTTGACGTTTTCGCATTGCCCGTCGTTTACCGAAACCTGGAGTTCCGCATGTTCACTCGGTGTTCCGCGTGAGCGGCCTCGGTGTCGCGCGGCCGGGTGTGCGGCATTCCGCACGGCAATTCCCTTCGGGCATGTCTGTCATGTAAGGTAAGCCTTACCTAATTCAAATGGAATGGGGGGAACCGTCGTGCAGCAGCCAGAACTCGCCGGCCGTGTCGCGTTGGTCACCGGTGCCGGACAAGGCATAGGCGAGGCCGTGACCCGCGCCCTCGTCGCATGTGGAGCGCGTGTCGCGGCCCTGGACTGGGCCACGGAGGGCGTCAAGGAGCTCGAAGCGGAATTCGGTGCCGACCGGGTCGTCGCCCACAGCGCCGATGTCGCCGACAGCCTCGCCGTCGACGCCGTCGTCGACGAGGTGGAGCGCACCCTCGGCCCGATCGCGATCCTCGTCAACGTCGCCGGAGTGCTGCGCACGTCCCCCGTGGTGGACATCACCGACGAGGTGTGGGACCGCACCTTCGCCGTCAACTCCACCGGCGTCTTCAACGCTTCCCGTGCCGTGGCCCGCAGGATGAGCGAGCGCCGCGACGGATGCATCGTCACCGTCGGCTCCAACGCCGCGGGCGTGCCCCGCACCAGCATGGCCGCGTACGCCGCCTCCAAGGCCGCCGCCACCATGTTCACCAAGTGCCTCGGACTGGAGCTCGCCCGCAGCGGAGTCCGCTGCAACGTGGTCTCGCCCGGCTCCACGGACACCGCCATGCAGCGCGGCCTGTGGGCCGACGAGCAGGCCCCCCAGCGCGTCATCGACGGCGACCCCGCGACCTACCGCGTCGGGATCCCCCTCGGCCGCATCGCCGAACCGGCCGACATCGCCGACGCCGTCACCTTCCTCGTCTCGGACCGGGCCCGGCACATCACCATGCACGACCTGTACGTCGACGGCGGGGCCACCCTGCGCGCCTGACGGCCCGCCCGCCACCGACCGCGCGGCCCGACGGCCTGCCGCCCCTTTCACCGAAAGGCCGTCCCGGCGCCGACACCGCCCGCCGTCGGCCCGCACCGCCCCACGACCGACCCCCACCCGGTCGGCCCGATCGACCCAGGGACCCCGCCCGACCCGGGCGGCTCCCACCGCACCACACCAGCGCCGGGCGAGGCCCGCCCTGCCGGGACCCGGCCAGGCCCGGCCCGCCCGAACCACTTCACGCCACACCGGTGCGACCCACCGGAGGAACGGAGCAGCAGGTGACCACGGTTCACCACGTCGCCGACCGGCCGGGCGAGCCCGCAGCTCGCACGGACGGCCGCCTCACCGCAGTGCCGGGAGGCGTCGGTCAGCGGATCGAACGGCCCGAGGACACCGTCGGCGCCGCGACCTCGCTGCTCGACGCCTACGAGCCCGCCCGGGCCCGTTTCTTCGCCTCGCCCACCCGCACGCTCCTCGCCTACGGGACGCGGGCCGAAGTGCCCCACGGCGGCACCCCCTTGGCGCGCCGCGTCACCGAGACCCTCGACGCCGAGCTGCTCGCGGGCAACCCGGCGCCCATCGTCGTCGGCGCGGTGCCCTTCGACCAGAGCGCCCCCGCCTCCCTCGCCGTGCCGCAGGCCGTCCGCTGGGCGCCGGCGCTGTCCGAGGACCCGCTGATCGCCCTGCCCGCCGCCGCCCCCGCCGCCGCGGACTGGGACATCCGGCCGATACCCGAGCCGGGTGTCTACGGAGCCGCGGTCGCCGAGGCCGTCCGCCGCATGAGACGCGGCGACTTCAGCAAGGTCGTCCTCGCCCGGACCCTGGAGCTGCGCTCCTCCCGCGAACTCGACCTCCCCGCCCTGCTCCAGCGCCTCGCCCGCCGCGACCCGGCCGGATACACCTTCGCCCTGCCGACCGGCCCCGGCCGCACCCTCCTCGGCGCCAGCCCCGAGCTGCTCGTCTCCCGGCGCGGCGGCGTCCTGATCGCCAACCCGCTCGCCGGCTCCACCCCGCGCAGCGCCGACCTCGCCGAGGATGTGCGCCGGGCCGCGGCGCTCCTGGAGTCGGAGAAGGACCTGCACGAGCACGCCGTCGTCGTCGACGCGGTCCGTGCGGCGCTCGCCCCGTACTGCCGGACCCTCGACGTCCCCGCGCGCCCCACGCTCGTCCGGACCGCCGCCATGTGGCACCTGTCCACGACCGTCGTCGGCGAGCCGGCCGACCCCGCCGTCTCCGCCCTGGAACTGGCCTGCGCGCTGCACCCCACCCCGGCCGTCTGCGGTACCCCCACCACCACCGCGCGCGACGTCATCCAGGAGCTGGAGCCCTTCGACCGGGGCAACTTCACCGGCATGGTCGGCTGGGGCGACGCGAGCGGCGACGGCGAATGGGTCGTCACCATCCGCTGCGCCGAGGCCCGGGCCGAGGAGCGCACCCTGCGGCTCTACGCGGGCGCGGGCGTCGTCGCCCAGTCCACCCCGGAAGCCGAGACCGCCGAGACCGGCGCCAAGTTCCGTACATTCCTCGACGCCGTCGGCGCGGACCTCCAGGAGAACGGCCGATGAGCACCCAGCCGACCGACACCACCGACGCCCCGGGCTACCCCGCCGAGTTCGCCGAGCGCTACCGCGCCGCCGGCTGGTGGCGCGGCGAGACCTTCGGGCAGATGCTGCGCGAGCGGGCGCTGAACCACCCCGACCGCGTCGCGATCGTCGACCCCGCGGGTGCGGGGCGGCGCTGGACGTACGGCGAGCTGGACGACCGCGCCGACCGTCTCGCCGCCGGGTTCCTCGAGCGAGGCATCGCGAAGGGCGACCGCGTCGTCGTCCAGCTGCCCAACGTCGCCGAGTTCTTCGAGGTGATCTTCGGCCTCTTCCGCATCGGTGCCCTCCCCGTCTTCGCGCTGCCCGCGCACCGCGAGACGGAGATCCGCTACTTCTGCGAGTTCACCGAGGCGGCCGCCTACGTCATCGCCGACACCAGCGGCGGCTTCGACTACCGCGACCTGGCGACGAAGGTACGGGCCGAGGTGCCCACCCTGCGCCACGTGTTCGTGGTGGGGGAGCCCGGCGAGCACACCGCGCTCGCCGACCTGGAAAGCGAGGCCCGTGAGCCCGTCGCCGTCGCCGACGGCCCGGCCCCCGGTGACCTGGCCTTCCTCCAGCTCTCCGGCGGCTCCACCGGTGTGCCCAAGCTCATCCCGCGCACCCACGACGACTACATCTACTCGCTGTGGGGCTCCAACGAGCACTGCGCGGTCGACGAGAACAGCGTCTACCTCTGCGCGCTGCCCGCCGCCCACAACTTCCCCCTCAGCTCGCCCGGCACCCTCGGCGCGCTCTACGCCGGCGCCCGCGTGGTCCTCGCCCCGCAGCCCAGCCCGGACGTCGCCTTCCCGCTCATCGAGCGCGAGGGCGTGACCATCACCGGTCTCGTGCCGCCGCTCGCCCTGGTGTGGACCGAGGCCGCGCCGAACAGCCCGCACGACCTCGGCACCCTGGAGGTCCTGCTGGTCGGCGGCGCGAAGTTCAGCGAGGAGGCCGCGCGGCGCGTCCGCCCCGCGCTCGGCTGCACCCTCCAGCAGGTCTTCGGCATGGCGGAGGGCCTCGTGAACTACACACGGCTCGACGACCCCGAGGAGACCATCGTCACCACGCAGGGCCGCCCGATCTCCCCGGACGACGAGATCCGCGTCGTGGACGACGAGGACAACGACCTGCCCGTCGGCGCCACCGGCCATCTGCTCACCCGCGGCCCCTACACCATCCGCGGCTACTGGCGGGCCCCCGAGCACAACGCCAAGTCCTTCACCGCCGACGGCTTCTACCGCACCGGCGACGTCGTCCGGGTCACCGGGACCGGCCACCTCGTCGTCGAGGGCCGGGCGAAGGACCAGATCAACCGGGGCGGCGAGAAGGTCGCCGCCGAGGAGATCGAGAACCACATCCTCGCCCACCCCGCCGTGCACGACGTCGCCGTCGTCTCCATGCCCGACGACTACCTGGGCGAGCGCACCTGCGCGTACATCGTGCTGCGCGAGGGCGCCGAGCCGGTCAAGTCGATCGCGGTCAAGAAGTTCGTCCGCGAGCGCGGCCTCGCGGCCTACAAGGTCCCCGACCGGGTGGAGTTCGTCGAGGAGTTCCCGCAGACCGGCATCGGCAAGGTCTCCAAGAAGGACCTCCGCGCGGCGATAGCCGCCCGCCTCGTCACTTCCTGAAGTCACCTCTTGAAGCCACTTCCTGAAGCCACCCCCTGAAGCCCGCCCGTCACCGCGGCCCCGGCTCCCCACACGCTTTCCGAAAGGCCCCTCACCACCATGGCGCTCCCTGCCATCACCCCCTACGCCATGCCCACCGCGGACACCCTCCCGGCGAACAAGGTCGACTGGACCGTCGACCCGGACCGCGCCGTGCTGCTGGTGCACGACCTGCAGAACTACTTCCTCGGCGCCTTCACCCCGGACGCCTCCCCGCTCACCGAGCTCCTCGCCAACACCGCCCGGGTCAAGAGCGCGTGCGAGCGCCTCGGCGTGCCCGTCGTCTACTCCGCCCAGCCCGGTGGCCAGAGCGCCGAGGAGCGCGGCCTCCAGCAGGACTTCTGGGGCCCCGGCCTGCCGGACGACGAGCGGGCCAAGGCCATCGCCGACGCCGTCGCCCCCACCGAGCGTGACACGGTCCTGACGAAGTGGAAGTACAGCGCCTTCGTCCGCACCGACCTCGCCGAGCGGATGGCGGCCCAGGGCCGCGACCAGCTGATCATCGTCGGCGTCTACGCCCACATCGGCGTCCTGATGAGCGCCTGCGACGCATGGATGCGCGATATCCAGCCTTTTCTGGTCGCCGACGCCGTCGCGGACTTCTCCGCGGACGACCATGAGATGGCCCTGCGCTACGCCGCCGCCAAGTGCGCCGTCGTGACGACCACCGACCGCCTCTTCGAAAAGGTCTGAACCCCCCATGGCACTCACCCTGGACCAGATCCGCGCCGACGTCGCCGACGTGCTCGGCGAGGACCCCGCGGACATCCCCGACGACGAGAACCTCGTCGACTACGGCCTCGACTCCGTGCGCATCATGACCCTCGTCGAGCGCTGGCGCCGTGACCACGGCACCGAGGTCACCTTCGTGGACCTCGCCGAGCAGCCGGCCATCGAGCAGTGGGCACCGCTGCTGGGGGTCCGGGCGTGAGAGCCGCGCGCACCCTCGACCGGCCCGCCACCGGCGCACCGCGCCCGGCGGCGCCGGAGGGGCTGCCCCTGACCGCCGCACAGTCGGGCATGTGGTTCGCCCAGGCCCTCGACCCCGGCAGCCCGGCGCTCAACACCGCCGAGTGCATCGAGATCCACGGCGAGGTGGACCCCGTCCGCTTCGCCGAGGCCCTGCACCGCACCGTCGGCGAGGCGGACGCCCTGCGCGTACGGCTGGTGGCCCCCGCCGAAGGCGAGAGCGGCCCCCGCCAACTGCCCATCGCCATCGAGCCGCCCGGCCAGGGCTTCCCGCTGCACACGGCCGACCTGCGCGGCGAGCGCGCCCCCGACGCCACCGCCCGGGCCTGGATGCGCGCCGACCTCACCGTGCCCTTCGACCTGGCCACCGGCCCGCTGTTCGCCCACGCCCTCTTCCACGTCGGCGACCGGCGCTGGCTGTGGTACCAGCGCGTCCACCACGCCGTCATGGACGGGTACGGCTACTCCCTCATCGCCCGCCGCGTCGCCGAGGTCTACACCGCCCTCGCCGCCGGCACCGCCCCCGGCCCGAGCCCCTTCGGACGGCTCGCCGCGCTGGTCGCCGAGGACGCCGCCTACCGCGACTCGGCGACGCACGAACGCGACCGCGCCCACTGGGAGGACCGGTTCCGCGACCGGCCCGCCGTCCCCACCCTCGCCGGCCGCAGCGCCCTGCCCTCCCTCCCCCATGGCCTGAACGGCATGGGAGGCACCCCCATCGCCCTGCGGCACTCCGCGCACCTCGGCCCCGAGGCGACCGAGCGGCTGCGCGAGCTGGCCACGTCGGTCCGGGCCACCTGGCCGGACGTCCTGTTCGCCGCCCAGGCGCTCTACCTCGCGCGCGCCACCCGCAGCGAGGACGTCGTCCTCGGGCTGCCCATGATGGGCCGCATGGGATCCGTGGCGCTGCGCGTCCCCGGCATGGTCATGAACGTCCTGCCGCTGCGCTTCACCGTCACCCCCGACTCCACCTTCGCCGAGCTGACCCGCCAGGCCGACCTCGGCATCCGCGACGCCCGCCGCCACCGCCGCTACCGCTACGCGGACATCCGCCGCGACCTCGGACTGCTCGGCGAGGGCCGGGCGCTCGTCGGCCCGCTCGTCAACGTCATGCCGTTCGACTACGGGCTCACCTTCGCCGGCGCCCGGTCCGACGCGTACAACCTCTCCGCCGGGCCCGTGGACGACCTCACCGTCAACATCTACGACCGCGCCGACGGCACCGGGCTCCACATCGACTACGACGCCAACCCGGCGCTCTACGAGTCCGCCGAGGTCGCCACCCACCAGGAGCGGTTCCTCGACCTCCTGACCCGGATCGCCGACAGCGACCCCCACCAGCCGCTCACCGCACTGTCCCCGGGCACCGAGGAGGAGCGCGAGCGCGTCCTCGTCGAGTTCAACGACACCGCCGTGCCCGTGCCGCCGACCACCCTCATCGGCCCGATCGAGGCCCGCGCCGCCCGCAGGCCCGGCGCGACCGCGCTCGTCGCCGGCGAAGTGACCCTCACCTACGGCGAGCTGAACGCCCGCGCCAACCGGCTCGCCCGCCACCTCGCCGCCCTCGGCGTCCGGCCCGGCGCCCTGGCCGCCGTGGCCGTCCCCCGCTCCGTCGACCTCGTCGTCGCCCTCCTCGCCGTCCTCAAGGCGGGCGGCGCGTATCTGCCGCTGGACCCCGGATACCCCGCCGAGCGGCTCGCCGACATGCTCGGCGACGCGGCGCCCGTCTGCGTCCTGACCGACACCGCCACCCGGCCGTCCCTGCCGGACACCGAGCTGCCCGTCCTCACGCTCGACGACCCCGCGCTGCGCGCCGAGCTGGCCGCGCACCTGCCCACCGACCCGGGCCGCCCGCTCACCCCGCAGCACCCCGCGTACGTCATCTACACCTCCGGCTCCACCGGCCGCCCCAAGGGCGTCGTCGTCCCGCACTCCGCGATCGACAACCGGCTGCGCTGGGCGCAGGGCCAGTACGGACTCACCCCCGACGACCGGGTGCTGCAGAAGACGCCGTCCGGATTCGACGTGTCCGTCTGGGAGTTCTTCTGGCCGCTGCGCGTGGGCGCCACCCTCGTCCTCGCCGAGCCCGGCGCCCATCAGGACCCCGCCGCGCTGGCCCGCACGATCCGCGAACAGGGCGTCACCACGGCCCACTTCGTGCCCTCCATGCTCCGCCTCTTCCTCGACGAGCCGTCCGCCGCGCACTGCACCGGCCTGCGCCGGGTGCTGTGCAGCGGTGAGGTGCTGCCCCGCCAGGCCGCCGAGGCCTTCCACCGCACGCTCCCCGGCGTCCCGCTGCACAATCTGTACGGGCCCACCGAGGCGGCCGTCGACGTCACCCACCACGCCTGCGCACCGGGCGAGGACGGGCCCGTGCCGATCGGCCGGCCCGTCTGGAACACCCGGCTCTACGTCCTCGACCCCGACCGCCGCCCCTGCCCGCCCGGCATCCCCGGCGAGCTGTACGTGGCGGGCGCCCAGCTCGCCACCGGCTACCTCGGACGCCCGGACCTGACGGCCGAGCGCTTCGTCCGCGACCCGTTCGCCGAGGCCGCCGGGCGCCCCGGCGAGCGCATGTACCGCACGGGCGACCTGGCCCGCTGGCGGCAGGACGGTGCCCTCGAATACCTCGGCCGCACCGACCACCAGGTGAAGCTGCGCGGCCTGCGCGTCGAACTCGGCGAGGTGGAGGCGGCCCTGGCCGCCGACCCGCACGTCGCCGCCGCCTGCGCGACGGTCCGCGAGGACCGCCCCGGCGACCGCCGTCTGGTCGCCCATGTGACTCCGGCCTCGGCGGATGCCGCCGCTGAGGCCGGCCCTGCCCCGACGAGGGGACCGGCCCCGCTGGACCCCGACGCCCTGCGCGCACGGCTCGCCACCCGGCTGCCCGACCACATGGTGCCCAGCGCCCTCGTCGTCCTGGACGCCTTCCCGCTCACCCCCAACGGCAAGCTGGACCGCGCGGCGCTCCCCGCCCCGTCGGCCGCGGCCCGCCCCGGCGGCCGTCCGCCGCGCGGGCCCCGCGAGGAGACCCTCGCCCGGCTCTTCGCGGAAGCGCTCGGGCTGCCGCGTGTGGGCGTCGACGACGGGTTCTTCGACCTCGGTGGCGATTCGCTGCTGGCCGCCCGGCTCGTCGCCCGGATCCGGGCCACCCTCGGCGTGGACCTCGCCCTGGGCGCGCTGTTCCGGGCGCCCACCCCCGCCTCGCTCGCCGACCTGCTCCACGGCGACGGCGGGGAGGGCGCGCTCGGCGCCGTGCTGCCCCTGCGCCGCACCGGCGACCGCACACCGCTGTTCGTCCTGCCCCCGGCGGTCGGCCTCAGCTGGTGCTACTCCGGTCTGCTCGAAGGGCTGAGCCCCGACCAGCCGGTGTACGGGCTCCAGGCGCGCGGCCTGAACCCCGGGGAGACACTGCCCGCCACGATGGAGGAGCTGGCCCAGGACTGGCTGGCCCGCGTCCGCGAGATCCAGCCGCACGGCCCCTACCGCCTGCTCGGCTGGTCCGTCGGCGGCGTCGCCGCCCACACCCTCGCCGTGCTCCTCCAGGAGGCGGGCGAGAAGGTGGAGCTGCTCGCCGTCATGGACGCCTACCCCGCCGACCAATGGCGCGAGACACCCACCCCCGGCGAGGCCGACGCCCTCGCCGCTCTGCTGCGGATGGCCGTGGACGACCGGCCGGACGGACAGGCCGGCCCGGACGGGCCGGAAGGCGAACCGCTCACCCGCGAGCGGGTCACCGCCCGGCTGCGCGCCGAAGGCAGCGCGCTCGCCGCACTCGACGACGACACGCTCGCCGCCGTCCTCGACGTCGTCGTCAACAACGTCACCCTCATGCGTACCCACCGGCACCGCGTCTTCGACGGCGACGTCCTCTTCTTCACCGCCGCCGCACCCCGCGCCGAGCACTGGCTGTCGCGGGACGCGTGGCGCCCGTACGTCACCGGTAGCCTGATCAACCGCGATATCGACTGTCTGCACCCGCAGATGACCCGGCCGGGGCCGATCGCGGAGGTCGCCGAGGCGGTGGCCGGCTACCTGGGGGAGGGCTGATGTCCGTGGACGGCGGTGAGCGGGCCCATGGGACGCGGCCCCTGGTCCTCGGCCGCGACCCGCTGCCCGGCGCGTGGACCCCGGGCAGGCCGCACGTCTGGCTGCTGCGGGTCCCCGACCACGCCCCGCAGCGGCCCGCCGCGTACGAGCGGATCCTCGACGCCCGGGAACGGGACCGCGCCGCCGCGTTCGTCCGGGACCTGCACCGGGAGCGCTACGCCGCGGCCCACGTCGGGCTGCGGCGGCTCCTCGGCGCCTATCTGGACCTGGACCCGGCGGCGGTGGAGCTGACGCGCGAGCCGTGCCCCGGCTGCGGCGGCCCGCACGGCCGGCCGGCCGTCGCCGGGGCACCCCTGCACTTCAACCTCTCGCACGCGGGCGACCTGGCCCTGTTCGCCTTCGCCGGCACCCCGGTCGGCGTGGACGTCGAGGAGCGACAACCCGCCGCCGTCGTCACCGAGGTGGTGCCCTCGCTGCACCCCACGGAGACCGCCGAGCTGACCGCGCTCCCGGAAGCGGCGCGCCTCGGAGCCTTCGCCCGCTGCTGGACCCGCAAGGAGGCCTACCTCAAGGGCATCGGCACGGGACTCTCCGAGGACCCCTCGGTCACCTATGTCGGCTCCGGCCCGGCCCCGACGTCCCCCACGGGCTGGTCGCTGACCGACGTCGCCGTGGACCCCGGCTACGCGGCGGCACTGGCGGTCGCCGACACCATCGGGTGAACGGCCGGGCCTCACCGGTGGCACCTCACCGCGTGGTGGGCTGTGCCGGCGCTCGCCGCAATGCTCGTGATCGGCCGGCTGCTCGCCCGCTCCATGCACCGCCGGCGGACCTGACGCCCGTTCACCGCACGGGAGTTGGTGCCAGACGGCCGTCGAAAGCCCGCCTCGCCGAGCGCAGGGCGCCCCGAGTTTGTTAGCGTCACCCGAATGAACAAGATCCACAAGGTGCGCCTGATGGCAGCGACCGCCTGCGCGGCGGCGCTGATCGGCGTCACCGCCTGCGGCAGCGAGAGCGGCGGCAAGGGCGGCGGCAAGAGCGGGCTGGACGCGATGTCCGCCCAGCAGATATCGGACAAGGCGATGCAGGCGCTGCGCGACGCGAAGTCGCTGCGCTTCAAGCAGGACGGCTTCACCCAGGGCCAGCCCGTCAAGATGAACCTCATCCTGGACCGCCAGGGCTCCTGCGCCGGTCAGGCCGGCGGTGCGAAGGGCGGCTCCACCGACGTCATCAAGCTCGGTGACAAGGTCTGGATGAAGCCCGACCACGCGACGTGGGAGGAGCAGATCGGCGCCACGAAGGCGGCGACCATCGAGGGCGTCACCAAGGGCCGCTACATCCACGGCCCGACGAGCGACCCGCTGCTGGCCGGCATGGCCAACACCTGCGACCTCACGAAGTTCCAGGCCGCGATCAAGGGCGCCGACTCGTCCGGCGACGACATGACCAAGGGCAAGCCGACCACGGTCGAGGGCAAGAAGGTCGTTCCGCTGGAGGGCAAGAGCGGCAAGGGCGACGCGACGACGGTGTACGTCGCCTCCGAGGGCACGCCTTACCCGGTGAAGGTCGTCCAGGTCGAGGGTGGCAAGACCACCACGACGATCATCACCGACTACGACAAGCCCGTGCCGACGACGACGCCTTCCCCGGCCGAGTCGATCGACATCGCGGAACTGCGGAAGCAGCTCCAGGGCGCGTGAACCGGCTCCCCGGATCCCGGCTCCCCCTCCGCCGGGAACGGTGACGTTCCGCAGACGCAGCGACGGGCGGCGCGCTCTCCACTTCCACTCGGAGAGCGCGCCGCCTTCGGTACGTACGGACAGAGCTCCAGGGCCTGTCCGGGACTGAATCCCTGCCGCAGAGGACGCGCACGATCAGTCGGCGATCTCGGGACGGTCGATGATGCGCAGCCAGGTGCCGTCCACCTGCCGCCGGGCGACCTGGACGCGACCGCCGGTACCGTCGGCGGGCCGCGTCGAGGTGACGGCCAGGTCGCCGTTGCGCACGGTCGGCAGCGGCTCCTCCACCTCGAAGCGCGGCGCCTGCGCCATCATCTGCCGGTACAGGGCGAGGATCGCCGCCCGGCCGACCGTCTGTGACCCCGGCGGGTAGGCGACGACGGCGTCCTCCTCGTAGAGCTCGGCGAGCCCTTCGGCATCACCGGCGTTGGCGCGCTCCACGAACATCCGGGCCAGGTCCTCGGGTTCGGTGGCGCGGGTGCGGGGGGTGGGGCTCATGGCGGCTCAGCTCCTCGTGGTCCTTGTGCGGGCCCGGTTCCTCGGGGCCCGGGCCCGGCCTCTGACGGCCTGTCCTGTGCCTCCAGCCTGGCGGCGCACGATCTAGAAGTCCAAGAGCTGGTTGTATTGGCAACTAGAACCAATCGTTATGGCCCTCGCCTGCTCGCCCATCTCGTCACCGTGGTGATGGGGCAACCCCTCATGTAGGGCTCTACTTCTGTGCGGGTGTCACTCAGCGCAGCAGGAGCACGCTCCTGACCCCGGCGTGGTCGGAGGGCCACAGGCCTGACGGAGTGCGGTCGGCCTGCGTGTCGCCGACCCGGTCGCTCGCCAGTGCGGTGACGCCGTTGCCGCGGAAGAGTACGTAGTCGATGCGCTGGGTGAGGCTGGACGTGGGGTTGATCAGGTGGGCGGCCTGGCAGCAGGTGAAGCCGGGGTTGCGGGGGCGGGTGGCGGTCCAGGCGTCGGTGAAGCCGGCGGCCAGCAGGTGGTTGTAGGTCTGGGTGGCGGTCCCCGGTGTTGCGCCGACTCCGCCGGCGGCCGAGTTGAGGTCGCCGAGCAGCACGGTGGGAAGAGTGGTGTTCAGCGGGCCGGCGAGCAGCTCGTCGGCCTGTGCTTCCTGGACGGGGGGAGAGACGGGCTCCAGATGGGTGGTGACCACCCGGGCGGTGTGACCGCGCACGGTGGCGTCGGCAGCGACCCAGCCGCGCTCGACCTTGATGGGGACGTTACCGGGTGGCACGCAGCCGAACGTCGGGCGGCAGATGGGCACGTGGGCCTGGAACCGGGCCGCCTGAGGGTTCGCCACGGAGAAGACGCGCGCGGGCAGGTCGGTACGGGCCAGGAGCACGTCGCGGTCGGTGAGCCGGATGTCCTGCAGGCCACCGCCGGGCAGGGAGCGCGGGGCCTCGAAGTCGCTGCCGACGGTGACGCTGGCCACGACCGCGTAGTGCCTGCCCCGGGAGGCAAGCTTGTCGAGCAGGATCTGCAGGAAGTCGTACTCGACGTGGGTGGCACTGCCCGGCCCGGCTGGGGTCTGGCTGCGCCACAGCACGGCTTCCTGGAGGCCCACGAGGTGAGGGTCGCTGTCGGCGATCTCGTCGGCCAATGCCTTGGCGCGCTCGGGAAAGTTCGTCACCTGGACGTTCGCGTATACCGCGGTCACCGCGGCGACGAGCGCTTGGGGGTTACCGGCGGCGAGGACGGGTGCGAGGTCGGCACCCAGGTAGAGGTTGCGGGTTATGACCCGCAAAGGGGCGTGGCCCTCGGCGGCCGATGTCGCAGTGAGTGACCCGGGTGTGAGGAGCAGGAGCGCTCCCAGGGCGGCGGTGACCCAACGGCGAACCATGCGAGGAGACCTTTCGGTGCATAGGTGGGCGAAAGTTCCCATCTTCGGCAACAGCTAAGGCGGCCGGACGCGATGTGTCGATCCAGGTGTAGGCCGGGTAGCCGAAGCTCTCCTCAGTGGTCGCTGCGACGATCGCGTGACACGACACGGGAGGAATCGTCACCAGGGGCACCTGGGGCATCGGCCCCCGGGGAGGGGATCTGGGACGTTCATGGAGCGGGCCCAGGAGATGTCAGAGCGCCTGGAGGAGGTCAAGGACGGCCCGGTGATAGACGGCATAGACCTGCGGCAGCTCGGCGAGGCGGGCCCGCTCGTCGAAGCCGTGCAGCCCCTCATATGCCGGGCCGAACCCGGCGGTGGCCGGGATGCCTTCGCCGGCCAGCAGGTTGCCGATGTTCGACGGGCCCGCCGTCTTCGCCCGCACCGCCAGGCCCTCGGCGGCAGCGGCGTTCAGCACAGCGGCAGCCGGCTGCTCATGTGGCGCCAGCTGAAACGGTGGCCAGCTGGCCACCGGGGTGATCCCGGTCGGCCGGGGAGCGGGCAGCTCCGCGTCCAGCTCGGCCACCGCCTTGCGCACCAACGTCTCCGCATCGTGCGCATCGAAGCCGGGCGTCGTACGGACGTCGACGTTCAGCTCGCACAGATCAGGCGTCACTGAGAAGCCCTGGCCGCTGTGGAAGGCGGTCACTGGAGGGTTGGCTGACACCGGCCCAGCAACACACCGCAGTCGAACCCCTCCGCCCACGGCCGCTACGTCGACACCGACGTGCCGCATCCACCGACGGCCCGCATAGCCCAGTACGTGATCGCCTTGCTGGAGCAATGGCCCGACCTTACGGAAGACGAGGACGATATCTCTCCGTGGTCGACCGGGCCATTGATCGTCGAGGCGAGAGGCCCGCTGATCTACCTCCCCATGCGCTACATCATGGCCGATGAAGCCTCAGCTCGCGCCACAGCTGTCGCCGCAGCGATGGGGCTCGTCTGCTACGCCCCTCAGACCCAGCAGGTCAGGAAGTAGAGCCCTGCCGAGCTGGCGTATATCGACATCGCGGTGCTGCGGAAGCAGCTTCGGGAAGCGAGAATGGTCAACCGGATTTCGAGCCGGCTGGAAGTTTACTCAAGATGTCAGCCCTGACATCCTTGGGGCCGACGACAATGAACGAATTATCACTCTTCCGTGAATTCGCTACCGTGACGGATCCGCGCGGCGCCGATGGGCGCTCCGAGGCTTTAGGGGCATATTCGACGATCATTGCGTTCTTGCCGCAGGACAGCGAGGCCCAGGGGTCGGATGCGGAGGAGCCGGAAGCCGAGGAGCTGCGGTAAGGGCCCGCAGGGAGGCGTGAACTTCCCTGATCGGCGTTTTGCGGCCACTCAGCCTTCAAGCTGATCGGCGTGCCCTTCGCTGAATTGATGACCAGGAGTCCGCATTTGCGTCCTTCGGCATAGGCGATGATGCGGTGCGATCCCATATGTATCTCTCCGACGGGCTGTCGCTTCTCGGGTGTCGGCCCGGAATCCATATCGGACAGGGGGTCGCCCTCAAGGGTGATCTCCTCAAGCCTCTGCAGCGGGGCGTCTTGTGGCGAAGGCGGGGGAGATGCGTCGCTTTCGCCCTCCCCTGCCGCGCAGGCGGCACATCCTAACGAGAGGGTGATGCCAATGATCAATGATCGGATAGTGCGCGTCATCGGCAAAAACCTCCACTCGGCCGCCAGGCCGGATCATGCGTTAGCCGAGCCACTGGTTGAAGCGCGCACAGATTTCCCTGGCCGCTCGTCTGCTGAATGACATTCGTGCCGCACTGCTGGCCCTGGTATTTCTTGTCCGTGACCTTGGGGCCTATAGCGTTCGCAGTAGCGTCGGCAACCGTCTCATCGGCAGGTGCTCTGTCAACAGGGACGCTGCGCTTCACGATCATGCCTGGGGCCGGGTCGATGAATCCGGCGGGAGCGACTGTACCGGAAACAGGATCCTGTCCGCCAAGATTTACTGTAGGGGCCGCTGCGGCAGTTCCAACGGCCAGCGCGCTGAAAACAGCAGCGCCAGCGAGCACGGTGAACATGCGATTCAAGGAATTCCCCCCCTGGGAATTAGCTTGCTCTGCGATGATCGGCACTCAACGTATCCTGCCTCCCATCCATGATCAACGCTATTCATGCCTATTCCAGTCGGCGGCGAGATGTATGGCTTAATTCGATGCGGAGTATGCAGGTGGTAACCCCTGCATCGCGCCAACCATGGGCCAGATATTCCTCCGGCCACCCATCCGCATCGGCCCGCCGAACGACAGACGGTGCAGGATCACGAGCGCCTATCAAGCCCTGCCCGCGCGGCGGACGGGATCGAGGCCTCCCGCGAGGCCCTCCATCGCGGCCCGCAGCGCGACGCGGGCCAGATCGACGCCGGACATCGCGCCGCCGCTCATGCCGGCCCCCAGGTGTCATCGATGTCGGTGGGCTCCGGCCCCGGGGCGGGGGCGACGGCGGCCGGGCGGGGCGTGGGCAGCACGACCGGGGCCACCGGCGTGGCCGGGACGTCGTTGGCCGACTGCGCGGACGCGGCTTCGGCGTGGTGGGTCTTGGTGGCGGTCTGACGGGCGCCGTTCGCCTCGCAGGGTCTTCCCCCTTTTCCCGAGCGCGGCAAAACATCGCCGGCATCCAAGGGCGGGCTCGCCCATAAGGCAGGCGGGCATCGGGAGCGCAACTAGCGATATGCGGAACGGCGGAATGCAGATGCGCCATACGGTCAGCCGTCATGGATTCAGTCGTAGGGCCATGGCTTCGCCAAGTAAGTCAAGACTTACCTTTAGGGATCTTTGACCGTATGGTGTGGCTCGAATCGAAGGAGCCCCCTGTTGTCAAAAGTGAATGATCCTGCTGTGCGTGCGGTTGACTCGGAGCGGGATTATGTGTCCTCCTTGTATGAGTTGCTCACCGAGCGGCTTTCCGAGGCGCGAGTGCACCGAGCGAGTGTGCTGAAGGCCCCGGCGGAAAGCGCCGGTGAGGCATACGAGAGAGAAATCGCCGCCGAGCGTCTGGCCAAGGAAATCGGCCGGCTGGAGGGCGCCGAAAAGGGGCTGGTCTTCGGGCGCATCGACTGGACGGATGGCACGGCCCTGCGCATCGGGCGGATCGGACTGCATACGGAGGAGGATGACCTGCCTCTGCTCGTGGACTGGCGCGCGAACGCGGCGCGGCCCTTCTACGAGGCGACACCGGTCCACCCGATGGGCCTGCGGAGGCGCCGGCACCTGCGCCTCGATGAGCGCACGGTCATCTCGGTGAGCGACGAACTGCTGGACGGGACCGCCCCGACCGACGAGGACGTCGTGGGGGACGGCCCGTTGACCGAGGCTCTGTCGGCACGGCGTACGGGCAGGATGCACGCGGCCGTCGCGACGCTGCAGGCCGAGCAGGACGAGATCGTCCGCTCCGCCCACCGCGGGGTGACCGTGGTGCAGGGCGGGCCCGGCACCGGCAAGACGGTGGTCGCCCTGCACCGGGCGGCCTATGTCCTGTACGCGTTCCCGCGCGCCGCGGAGGAGGGTGTCCTGGTGGTGGGCCCGAACGCCCGCTTCATCGACTACATCTCCCAGGTCCTTCCCTCGCTCGGAGAGAACGACGTCGTTCTGGCGACCTGCCGGGAACTGGCCGGAGTGTCCACGGACACGGTGGACCCGTTCGATACGGCGCGTCTCAAGGGCAGCTCCGACCTCGCCGACGCCTTGGCCGGCCTGCTGCGCGCCCACCAAGCCCCCGCCGGTGACTTCACCGTGCGGGTCGGACAGGAACTGGTTCACCTCTCCGGCGAGGAAGTCGCCACGGCACGCGACGCCGCCGTGGCAGCCGCACAGGGGCACAACCCCGCGCGCCAGGTGTTCAAAGAGCTCTTGGTCGACGCCGCCACCGACGCGATGCAACGAGACATGGGCGACCTCCTGGAGCAGATCGACGCCGATGCCGAAAAGATGACGGGCATCAACCTCGACCGGTTCACGGGAGTCGCCCAGCGCCGTGCCGAAGGCGCGGCCGACTCAGGTCCGGTCCACGAGCTGGACCTGGACGCCATCCGAGCCGATCTCCTCGACGACGCCGGCGTCGACCGAGCGGTCGAGGTGTTGTGGCCGCGGCTGGTACCCGGTGACCTCGTGAAGGCGCTCCTGACGAACGCCGGCGCTCTCGCCGAGCACCTGCCCCGCCTGACCGCGCAGGAGCGGTCCCTCCTGCTGCGCGGTCCGGACGACCCGTGGACCGATGCCGATGTGCCGTTGCTGGACGAGGCGGCGAGCCTGGTCGACGGTCCCCCCGAGCGGACGTACGGGCACGTCGTCGTCGACGAGGCGCAGGAACTGACCGCCATGCAGTGGCGGATGATCGTCCGCCGCTGCCCGTCAAGGGCGATGACGCTGGTGGGTGACTTCGCCCAGGCAGGCCCGGTCGCGACAGCACGCGACTGGAAGGAAGCACTGAGCCCCCACGTCGGACCGCGGTTCAAACTGCACAACCTGACCGTCAGCTACCGCACCACGCAGGAGATCCTGGAGAGCGTCCGGGACCTGCTCATGCGGATCGCTCCGGACCAGAAGCCCACACGGTCACTGCGAAGCGGTGAGAGCCCTCGCACCGTGACCACACCTCCGGACGGGTTGGTCACCGCCGTCGTTCAGGAACTCCGCGCCCAGAGCACCGCGCACCCGGGCGAGCTTCTGGGTGTGATCTGCGCGGACACCAGGGTGAGCGAGCTGACGGCCCAGGGCATCGCTCACCACGCACGCATCGTGCCGGCGTCCGAAGCGCGCGGCCTGGAATTCGACGGGGTCGTCGTCATGAACCCCGGGGAAATCATCACGACCCGCCCCGGTGGGGAAAGGGACTTGTACGTAGCCCTGACCCGGGCCACCAAGCGCCTCTGCACAATCACCGCCCAGCCCGCCTGACGACTCGGCGCCCGCGTCGTCGCCGCGGGCGCACCCGGCGCGGTACAGACACCGGCCCGCGCGCACGGGGCTGCTCGCCGCCTCACCGCTCGTGGCCGCACCCGGCATCACGCGGCCTGGTCCAAGCCGACGACGCTTTCGCGGACGGAGACGGCCACCCGCATCAGGTGCCGGAACTGGGACCCGATCAGTGCGGACGGTCGAGGCCATCGCGTCCAGGGTGGAGAACGCCGGCAACTCCAGCCCGGCCCCAGACGACAAGCCCAACATCACGCCAACGAGGGAGAGTCGAACAGGTGACGGGTTGCGGTCTCAAGAAACCAAGATCATCCCGTGGCCTCTTTCGGGCTTACCTTGGCGATCCCTCAGTAGGACTGGAGCTCGATGAGCGTGCCGTCGGGGGCACGGAGATGAGCGGCTCGTGACAGTCCCCACTCCGGGCGGGCCTGGGGCTCGGCCACGACCGTCGCGCCGTGCGCGCCGAGCCGGGCGGTCGCGTGGTCCACGTCCGTGACGCGCAGGGCGAGCATCGAGGTGTCCTGCGACGCCGAGGCCGACGGGAGCCCGTCCGTGCCGACGGCCTCGGCGATGGCGGTACGGGAGAACAACGCGAGGAGCGTCTGCCCGTCGAAGTCCCAGCTGGCGTACCCCGCTTGGGGGATGAGCCGGGCGGGCTCGATTCCCAACAGATCACGCAAGGCGGCCTGCCAGAAGTCGGCGGCGGTGGCGAAGTCCTCCACGAGGAGGCGTGGGTAGAGCGCATCCATGATCGTCAGCGTACGCGTTCCGGTGCGGTTCGCCACCTCACCGGGTACGGATGCCGAACCCCGGGCCCCGCTGGTTCCGTCGGCGTCCGGCGCCGATCGTCGCTGTCTCGGCGCACCGGGAGCCCGGGCAACGGTGGCTTGATCGGTTCCTTGTATGTGGATCTGTCGCTTCATAGCGTCGTTGTCGCACCTGTACGGCTATCGCACCGCAAACGCCCCACCCGCGGAGCGCGCATCGCGCTGTCCGCATGTCGCAAGGAGGCAGTTGCATGACCGACGCCACGGACCCCACCGAACCCGTCGAGCCGTCCCCGTCCGTCGTGGACGCGAACCGCGGGATCATCAACACCGTCCCGCCCAACACGGAGGACTACCAGGACGCCCAGCGCGGGCTGCTGGCCCTGCCGGGCTCTCCGGCGATCCCGTCGCGTGACGGCAAGAGTCTGGTGTGGAACTTCGCGGGATACGACTTCCTCCTGGCGGGCGAGGAGGAGGCCCCGCCGTCCGTCAACGCCAGTCTGTGGCGGCAGGGCCAGCTCACTGCCATGGCGGGCCTGTTCCAGGTCGTGGCGGGCCCCCGCCGTGCCATCCACCAGGTCCGCGGCTACGACCTGTCCAACATGACGATCGCCTCCGGCGACACCGGCCTCGTCGTCATCGACCCGCTGGCCTCCTACGAGACCGCGCAGCACGCTCTGAAGCTGTACCGCGACACGACCGGGGACAGCCGGCCGATCAGCGCCGTGATCTACACCCACAGCCACGTCGACCACTTCGGCGGCTCGCGCGGGCTGTTCCACGAGACCGGCGACGTGATACCCGAAGGTCTCGCGGTGTACGCGCCCGAGGGGTTCCTCGAGCACGCCATCAGCGAGAACGTCTACGCGGGCCCGGCCATGGCCCGGCGCGCGGAGTACATGTACGCCGCGAAGCTGGACAAGAGCCCCTACGGGCAGGTCGGCTCCGGCCTCGGCCTGACGATCTCGACGGGCGAGGTGACGCTCGTCCCGCCGACCCACTACATCGGCGGACCGCGGATTCAGCCCACCCCGGAGAAGGATTGGCTTTCCTCCAGCGTCATCCCCTGGCGGCCGGGTCTGTACCAGCACTCCGTCGACGGCATCCCCATGGTCTTCCAGCTCACCCCGGGCACCGAGTGCCCGGCGGAGATGAACTTCTACTTCCCCGAGCTGCGAACCCTGTGCATGGCGGAGAACTCCACCCACACCCTGCACAACATCCTGAGCCTGCGCGGCGCCCAGGTCCGTGACGCGCACGCCTGGTCGAAGTACCTCACCGAGGCGATCCGTACGTTCGGCGAGCACACCGAGGTCGAATTCGCGTCCCACCACTGGCCGCGCTGGGGTCAGGACAGCATCATCGAATTCCTCAGCAACCAGCGGGACATGTACGCCTACCTCAACAACCAGACCCTGCGGCTGATCGACCAGGGCTTCACCGGCATCGAGATAGCGGAGAAGCTCCAGCACCTGCCGCCGGGCCTCGCCGAGCACTGGTACAACCAGGGCTACTACGGATCGCTCAGCCACAACTTCAAGGCCGTCTACCAGCGCTACATCGGCTGGTTCGACGGCAACCCCGCCCACCTCTGGAACCTCCCGCCGGCCCAGGCCGGGGCGAAGTACGTCCGTGCGATGGGTGGCCCGGCCGAAGTCGTCCGCATCGCGCAGCAGGCGTACGACGCCGAGCCCCCGGAGTACCGCTGGGTCGTCGAGCTCCTCAACCACGTCATCTTCGCCACCGGCGCCGCCAGCGATGCCTTCGACGTCCCGGCCGACGTCCTACAGAGCGCCAAGAAGCTCCAGGCCAAGGCCATGACCCAGCTCGGCTACGGCTCCGAGAACGGCACCTGGCGCAACTTCTACCTCACCGGCGCCGAGGAACTGCGCACCGGCCCGCAGAAGCCGGCGTCCCACGGCGCCTCGGACCTGGTGAAGAGCATGTCGTTGGAGCAGTTCTTCACCGCCATGGCCAAGAGCATCGACGGCCCCAAGGCCGCGACGGAACAACGCTCACCCATCGTGCTGCGCTGGGTCCTCACGGGCACCGGCCAGGAGTGCACCACGACACTCCGTAACGGTGTGCTGATCTACGTCGAGGGCCAGGACGCCCTTGCCGGAAAGCCGCAGGCGACCATCAGTCTGACGCGCGCCGCACTGGATCAACTGGCTCTGGCCGGAATCCAGTTCAAGAAGAACTTCGACGCGGCGGTGGCCAACGGTGACATCCAGGTCGACGACCAGGCGGCCGCCGACACGGTCTTCGGCTACCTGACCTTCCCGGACCCGGTGTTCCCCATCGTCACCCCGCGCCCTGTGGTCTCCGACCAGGAGCCGGGGCCTGTGACGAACTGATCAGTGGCTGTGGAACGCCCTGGGCCGTGCCGGTCCGGGGCGTCTACGCGTGTCCTGCCGGCAGCGTGGCGATGAACCTCGTCCATGCGGTGGCGGGGAATACGAGCACCGGGCCTTGAGGGTTCTTGCTGTCCCGAACGGGGACGGCGTCGGGGATGCCGTCAGCGACCTCGACGCATTCGCCTCCGTTGTTGCCGCTGTAGCTGGACTTGCGCCACGCGGAACCCGGTATGTGTGCTCGGTTGGTCATGAGTAGCTTTCCTTCAAGATTGAGTTGATCAGGGGAGCCGAGTCATTCGGCGGTAGCGCCGTCGCGATGAGCAGATCGTAGGCGCGGGTCGCCGAAGCCACGTCATCCTGCTCGGCCAGGAAGTAGCCCCTTGGGAAGCCGTCGACATGCACCACGTCCGCGCCTTCGTTGAACGACAGGAGAGCGAAGGAACCGCTCCATCCGTGATAGGGCTTCCCGTTCTCCGGGATGATTTGCACAACGTGTGGTGCCGTATCCGCCAGGTCTCGGAGCCGTTCCAACTGCCCCTTCATGACCCCGACCCCGCCAACCGTTCGCCGGAGTACACCCTCGTCCAGGATGACCCAGAGCTTGGGCGGTTCCTCGCGAGCCAGGATGCGCTGACGCTCCATCCGCGCGGTCACCAGGTCGTCAAGATTGGGCAACCGGCCCGTCTCCATGATGGCCCGGGCGTATTCCTCCGTCTGCACCAACCCCGGCACGAGCTGGCACTGGAACATCCGGATGTGGGTAGCGACGCCTTCGAGCTCGACGTACTTGCGGAACCACGGCGGGAAGGCGGACCTCAGCACGAGCTGCCAGAGCCGAACGAACCTTCCGTTGGCGTGCGGAAACACCTGATCGCAGGCTTCTGCGAATTCGAGCCGCGGGACGCGCTCCCCGCCTTCGACCTTCGCGACCAGCGAGTAGCCGCAGTGGGCCTTCTTGCCCAACTCCTCACGTGACAGGCGCAGCCGCTCACGTTCCAGCCGCACCTCGCGCCCGAAGTGCGCCAGCGGCGTCACCGGTAGGTCGGCATCGGCCGTTTCGTTCTCCACGCTCACAGGAACTCCCCGGACTGGGCTGGACAGTTGCGCCTGTCCAAGTGGCCTACCTGTTCACCGTACGAGCGGAGCGCAACGCTGGTGACACGGTCAGTGAACATCGCTCCGAACGAGCGAACGGAACGCAAGAGGTAGCCGCATGCCCCATACCCCCGAACAACCGCGCGAAGCCTTGACAGTCACGGGCACCCCGTCCACCTACGCACCCGCCACCGGGGACCTCGTCTGGGACACCACCACCAAGCGCGTGGGCGAGGTCATGGACACCCGGTGGATGCGCTACCAACTGCGTCCGCCCGGCGGCGGGATCGAGTGGCACGCGGCCGCCGAGAACCTGCTGCCCGTGACCCAGCCGCACTGCATGGAGTGCGATCGGATCAAGGCCGGGCACCGGGACGCCACGGCAGGGGGAAACCGCCGACTCGCCGAGGAATGGACCATGGCCATGGGCCGTCACCAACGGACCGCCCACTCATGACGCCGGCCACCACCACCCGCTGCCCTCACCCCACGTGGACCACCACGAACGGCGCGGCGGCCTGCGACCGTTGCGGACTGCGCCGGTTCCCGGACTACACGGCCCTCGCCCAGGCCGCCCGGGACCGGCCCCAGGGCCGCACTCAGCCGACGGTCTCCGTGAGAGGCGTTTCGCGGCTGCGCATGGCGCAGTCGGTCACGATGCCGTGCTCGTGCAGGGCGGGCCTCTAGGCCCGCCCTGCACGACGGGTCAGCCGGCCAGCTCGCGGGCGGCCAGGGACGTGCCCTCGATCCGGGCGCGGATCTTGGCGAAGGCCGTGTCGCGGGAGGTGGAGGTGTCGTCGGCGAAGGGGGAGAATCCGCAGTCGTCGCACGTGCCCAGGCGGTCCAGGGGCAGGTAGCGGGCGGCCGTCAGGACCCGGTCGCGGACCTGTTCGGGGGTCTCGACGCGCGGGTCGATCGGATCGGTGACGCCGATGAACACGCGGGCGTGGCCGGGCAGATGGTCCGCGAGGACACCGAGGACCTTGTCCGGTTCCTGCTCGCTGGCCAACTGGACGTAGAAGGCGCCCGCCTTGAGCCGCAGCAGCCCCGGCAGCAGGGCGACGTAGTCCACGTCGAGGCTGTGGGTGGAGTCCTGGTCGCCGCCGGGGCAGGTGTGCACGCCGATCCTGGCCTGTTCGGCGGCGGAGAAGCGTTCCAGGACACGGTTGTTGAGCGTGATGAACTGCTCCAACAGCCCACCGCTCGGGTCCAGCTTCAACGAGAGACGGGCCTCGGTGAAGTCCAGTTGGACGACGTGGGCGCCGGCATCCAGACAGCCGCGGATGTCGGCCTCGGCTTCGGCGGTCAGATCGTCGAGGAAGGCCTCGCGGGGATAGCCGTCGATGCCGTCCGCCGGGTAGAGCAGGCTGAGCGCCGAGGGAGCGATGACGGCCTGTTTGACGGGGACGGTCGCGTGCCGCCGGGCTGCTCGCAGGTAGCGGTCGGCGTGCACGCCGTAGCGCAGCGGTCCGGCTGTCAGACGGGGCAGCTGCCGCTGGTGTCCGTCGGCGAAGGGGATGACGGCGCCGTCGGGTGCCAGGTGGTCCAGCCCGGCGAGGGGATACGTGGCGAAGCTGGGCTTGGACTGTTCGCCGTCGGTGACGACCGGCGAGCCGATCTCCTCCAGACGGCGGACGGTGTCGCGGACCGCGTCGTCCTGGGCGGTGGCGAGTTCGTCGTCGCCGATCCGGCCGTCGGCGTGGGCCGCCATGGCTGAGAGCAGCTCGGCGGGCCGGGGAATGCTGCCGATGGGTTCGGTGGGGATCCCCACGAAGGATTCGGTCATGGCCGGATCTCCAGCTGCGCCTGGCCACTGTTCCCCTGGAGACCGGAGGAGAGACATTCCGTGGGCAGCTCACGGGGCAGTGCGAGGAGCACGTCCCGCTGCGCCGACTGTCCCTTGCCGCGCCCCTCGGTGACCCGGCCCGACAGATGGACATCGAGAACGCCGACGGTACGGAGCGTTGTGCCGCTGTCGTAGACGATCAGTGACCGTTCGCCGTCGGCATACCGCACGATTTCCGTGATGCGGGGGCTGGTCAAACCGTTGCAGGAAGCCGACGGTGACACCCCGTCCAGAGAACCGGTGGCCGGAACGGTCCGGCCGGGGGCGACGGTGCACGTGTACCGGGCCTCGGTGTGGACGCGGGTCGCGCGTGACTCGAGGGTCAGGGGCGGGGCGTACACGCTGGTGCTGGGGCCCGTGCACACCACGCCCCCCGGGCCTCTGTGTCTGCCCTCGTCGGCCTGACCGGCCGGAGCCCCCGCCCACGACGAGCCCACCAGGGCCAGGGAACTCAACGCCACCGCCGCACGACGCCCGCCGATCATGCATCCTCCAGGGATTCCGGATCCGGTACCGGCCCCTGGCTACCCCGGGTCGCATCAGCCACCCCTGGCTGTCGGCAGCACTCAACCGCGCGCGCCCCGCCCCGTGCGCGGTGCACACGCCCCGTGCACCACGTCACCGCAACGCGAGCTGCCCGGGCCGCCTTGAACCGCCGGGGCGCCGGGTAGAGACAGGCGAACAGGAACACAGCTCTCATATACGAACAGACACGACAGGTGGGACTTCAATGGACGACATCACCGCGAAGCGGCTCGTCTTCACCATGCTGGACGCGGACGGGGACGGGGTCATCTCGAAGGACGAGTACGCGGCGCGGGCCGACCGTGTGGCACGGGTCTCGGGGCGCACCGAGGACGACCCCCTGGTCGTCACCGCGCGCACGGCCGGTGCGCGGGCGTGGGCGGCGATGGACGCGGACGGCGACGGAGGGGTGACCTTCGAGGAGTACGCGGCCTGGGCCGGTGCCGAGGCGTTCGACACCATCTGCGAGCCCGTGCTCGGCGCACTGTTCGACCTCGTCGACGCCGACGGGGACGCTGCCCTGAACCTGCCGGAGTTCACGAAGCTGCGCACGGCACTGGGGAACCCGGTCGACAACATCGAGTCGGCCTTTGTCGCCCTGGACGGCGACGGCGACGGGCTCGTCGGCCGTGACGACTATCTGGCCTCGGTCCGCGCGCACGTCAGTGGGGAGGACTCTCCCGTGGGTGAGGCTCTGTACAGCATCGGGAAGGTGGAGGCGGCGGACGGAAGGTGAGGGGCGCCCGTCGCTCCCGCCAGGGCCGACGGGGCCCAAGCCGTCGGCCACTCGGGGGAATCGCGGTGCGGGTCCCGTTCAGGGAAGGCTGACGTCAAGGGGATCGAGTCCGAGGACGCCGGCGACGGTGCGGGCCGTGAGCAGCTCGTCGTGCTCGACCTGGCCGGCCAGCGCGATCACGGTCCCTTCCAGTGCGCCGACGAAAGCGAGCGCGACGGCTCGGGCCGGGGGGCCGGGCGGGATGGTTTCCGCCGTGCGCCCGGCTTCGATCAGGCCCGTGCAGTGCGTGACGAGTGCTTCGTAGCCGTCCTCGATCGAGCGTCCCACCGGATGGTCCTGCCCGGAGAACTCGAGCCGTAGCGCGATCGCCACCCGTGCGATGTCGCGTCGGCAGAAGACGGCGTGACCGCGGGCAAGGGTGAGCAGCGCTGCTACGGGATCCGGCTCCTGCTCGACGAACCGGCCCACTTCCCGGTCCCAGGTCTCCTGGATCCACTCGGTGACGGCCTGGGTCAGGTCCTGCTTGTCCTTGAACTGGTGGTAGAGGGCACCGCGCGTGTACCCGGCCTCCTTGGCCACCTGTGCGAGCACGAGGTTGCCGTAGCCGTAGCGGGACAGTCCCCGCGCGGCCGATTCGAGCAGCGCGGTACGGGTGCGCAGGCTGCGATCGGCCTGGGTCGGCCTCTCCCGTGTCTCGTCAGGCAACTCCCGCTCCGATCAGTCGGTTCAGTCGTTCGAAATCTTGCTCGTGATCAGCTTCCGTGCCACCCGCCGGTGACCGATGCCGACGACCGCCCAGACGATTCGGGCGAGCACCGGCCGCCGGAAGTGGAGAACGGTGGTGAACGTTCGGCGGGTCGGCTCGGTCCGGCGCCCCACGAGGACGACGCGCATCAGCGGCAGGGACGTCTCGAGATGGATCATCTCGGGGCTCGACTCGACGACCCGCAAACCACCTATCCGGTCTGCCGATTCCGTGGGCGCCCTGCGCATTCCCAGCAGTCCCACGATGCGCTCCGCCCACTTCGGGGTGGAGTCCATCCCGGCCCGGACCCAGGCCTCGGGCCGGTGCGGGTCGGGTTCGGGCAGACGGAGTTCGAAGGCATCGGCGTAGTCGTACCGCTGAGCCGTGGCGATCGGGTCGGTCGCTTCGATCTGACGTACCTGTGGGGCCGGTTGGGTCTTCATCGTGCATGCCTCCCTTGGGTGGTCCACGCATGAGCAGCGTACATACATGCATGCACGTATGTAAGTGTGGGCGTGGGGAGAATCAGAGGGCCGGCGGTTCCGGGGCGTCCGTCCGGGCGGCATTCGTGTCTGACCGGAACGGCGCTCTGGCATCCCCCGGCCGGGCTCCCGCATAACTGGGGCATGTCAACGACAAGCGAGCAGACCACCGACCGACGTCCCCTGCACGAGCGCGTCGCCGCGGACCTGCGGGACGAGATCCTGTCAGGAGCCGTCCTTCCGGGCGCCGTCCTGCCCACAGCGGAACTTCAGCAGCGGTTCGCCACGTCGAGCGCGACCGTGGAACAGGCGCTGGACGTACTGCGCGAGGAAGGTCTGGTCACCAGGTGCGCCGACACGGCGGAGGCAGTGCCGGACTCCGTCGTCCTGGAGCACCGGCAGCGGACCATGCGGCCCTCACGGAGCCTCGCTCCCGCCGATCCGGGCCAGCCCTTCCGTTGGGTCACCGAGGCACGCAAGCGCGGGGTACGCGCCAACTGCGCGTTGCTGGAGGTCAAGCAGGTACCCAGGCCTCCGGCCCATGTGGCTCGGGCACTCGGGCTGGACGCGGCCGCCCCCGTCCTCCTGCGGTCCCAGATCCTGACGTTCGACGACGAGCCGGCCGGGCTGGTCAAGGCCTACTTCCCCCTGGACATCGTCCGCGGCACCGCGATGACGGAACACCGAAAGGTCCGCGGAGGCACCTCGACCCTCCTGGCCCGGCTGGGCTATCCGCCGCTCCGGTGCGTGGACTCCGTGTCCGCCCGGATCCCCACCCAGGAACAGCACGCCCTCCTGAAACTTCCACCCAACGTGCCGGTCCTGCGCACCTTCCGCGTGGTCTACAGCGACCACGACCGCCCTGTCGAAGTCCACGACACGGTCGAGTCCGGGCACCTCTACGAGTTGCAGTACGAGTTCACCCAGGCGTTGTAGGGGTACCCGGTCGGCGGCGGCCCTGTTCGACGGGTCGGTGACGGGCCCCGCCCCCGGCGAACCGCCACCGCGGCCCGGGTACAGTCGGCCCCGGAGCAGGCGCGGCACGGGGGCCGCCCCCGGGTCGCCAGGGACGTACGTACGCATGACAGCAGTTGACCGGCTCGCCGGACGCGAGAGCGAACTCGCGGCGATCGACGATTTCCTGACCGGCGTGCGGTCCGGTACCGGGCGGGCGCTCGCGCTGCGGGGCGAGCCGGGAGCCGGGAAGACCGCGCTGCTGCTGCGCGCCGCCGAGCGGGCCGCTCCCGCCCGCGTGCTGCGGGCGACGGGGGCCGAGCCGGAGTCCCAGATGGCGTTCGCCGCGCTGCATCAACTGCTCCGGCCCGTCAGCGGCCTGGTGGACGCGCTGCCCGAGGCGCAGCGCGAGGCCGTGCGGGGCGCGCTGGGGCTGGCCGCGCCGCCGGGCGGCCAGGACCGGTTCCTGGTGTCGGCCGGGGTGCTGTCACTCCTCGCGGAAGCGGCTGTTCCGGATGGCTTGGTCTGTGTCGTCGACGACTTCCAGTGGGTCGACCGGGCGTCCGCGGACGCCCTGCTGTTCGCGGCGCGGCGGCTCGGGGCGGACGGGGTGGGGTTGCTGTTCGCCGCGCGGGACACGGCGGAGGCCCGGCACGCGCTCAAGGACGTACCGGGCCTGACCGTCGCGGGGTTGGCCGCGGCGGACGCCGCGCGCGTGCTGGCCGCGAGGTCGGCCGTGCCGCCCGTACCGGACGTCGCCGCGCTCGTCGCGGCCGCCACCGGCGGCAACCCGCTCGCCCTGCGGGAGACGGCGGGGCTGCTGACGCCCGAGCAGCTGACCGGCCGGGCCCCGCTGCCCGACCCGCTGCCGGTCGGTGACGGCATCGGCGCGGTCTACGGCGAGCAGATCGCGCGACTGCCCGCGGACACCCGGCTCGTCCTGCTCGTCGCCGCGCTGGAGGGCCTGGGCGACCTGCGGTTGGTGCTCCGCGCCGCCGCGCGTCTCGGGGCGGCGGCGGACGCGCTGGAGAGCGCCGAGGCCGCGGGGCTCCTTGACGTGGAGCCGACGGGCATCCGGTTCCGGCATCCGCTGATCCGGTCGGCCGTCCACGCGGGGGCGAATGCCGCCGACCGGCGGGCGGTCCACCGGGCGCTCGCGGCGGAGTCGGAGGAGGCGGGCGACACCGGCCGCCGGGCCCGGCACCGGGCGGAAGCGGCGCTGGGGCCGGACGAGGACATCGCCGCGGAACTGGCGGCCGCCGCCGACCTCGACCGTGCCCGTGGCGGCTACGCGGACGCCGCACGGACGCTCGTACGGGCGGCGGACCTGACGCCGGACCGGCGGACGCGGTCCCGCAGGTTGAAGGACGCGGCCGTCGCGGCCTGGCTCGGCGGCCGGCCGGGGCAGGCACGGAGCTCGCTGGCCGCGGCCCGGGAGGCCGCGGGGGACGGCGGGCCATCGGCGGACATCACCCAGCTGGGCGGCCGCTTCGAGCTCCACTCGGGTGATGCGGCGGAGGCGTTGCGAACGTTCCTGACCGCAGCGGAACAAGCGGCGGAACAGATAGCGGAACAGACGGCGGGACAGATAGCGGAACAGACAGCGGAACAGACAGCGGAAGCGATCCTGCCGATCCTGGCGGACGCCGCCGAGGCCGCCTCCTACGTCGGGGACACCGACGCCGCCGTCCTCATCGGCCGACGCGCCGAGGCGCTGCCCGACCCCGGCGACCCGGCCGACGCGTTCCTCCGCGACGTCCTGATCGGGACGGGCGCCCTCCAAGGAGGCGACAGCCGTGGCGGAGCGCGGCGGCTGCGCCGCGCGCTCGACGCCGTTCCGGACGACGGCTTCGACGCCGTACACCTCCTGTGGGCGGCGGCGGCCGCGAGCCTGCTCGGCGAGGGCGACGCCGCGGCCCGCTTCGGTGCCCGCGCGGGCCGGGTCGCCCGGGTCTCCGGCATGGTCGGCACGCTTCCCGTCGTCCTGGAGAGCACCGCCACCGCCGAGCGCATGAACAGCGCCTTCGCGCTCAGCGCCGCACTGTCCGAGGAGGGCCTGGCGCTGGCGCGGGAGACCGGCATCGCCAACTCCGCCGCCGCGCACCTGGCGAACCTCGCCGTCTGCGCCGCCGTGCGCGGCGACGAGACCGACGCGCGGGCGTACGCGCACGAGGCGCTGGCCATCGCCATTCCGCACCGCCTCGGCCTGCGCGTGGGCGTCGCCTCGTACGCGCTGGGGCTGCTGGACCTCGGCCTCGGCCGGTTCGAGCAGGCACACGAACGGCTCACCGCGCTGACCACCGCCGGCCCGGGTGCCGGGCACCCCGCCGCCGTGTGGGGGTCGACGGCGGACCGGGTGGAGGCCGCCGTCGGCGCCGGGGACCTCGACGCCGCCCGCGCCGCCGTCGGCTTCCTGGAGCGCTGGTCGGCCAACGCGACGTCACCGCGGTCGCAAGCGCTGCTCGCCCGCTGCCGGGCCCTCGTGGCGGCGGACGGCGCCGCCCCGGACCTGCTCCGGCAGTCGCTCGACCTCCTGGCCACCGACTCCGCCGCCGCGTACGACCGGGCCCGTACCGCCCTCCTGCTCGGCGAGCGGCTGCGCCGGGAACGCCGCGTCGGGGAGGCCCGCCCGCATCTGCGGCACGCCGCGGAGGCGTTCGGCCGTTTGGGGGCCGTGCCGTGGGAGCGGCGGGCCCTGGGCGAACTGCGCGCGGCGGGCGAGGCGGGCGACCGGGCCGAGCCGGCCGCCCTCGCCACCCTGACCTCGCAGGAACTGCGGATCGCCCGGCTCGTCGCCGAGGGACTGCCCAACCGGGACGTCGCGGCCCGGCTGTTCCTCAGCACGCGCACCGTCGAGTACCACCTGTACAAGGTGTATCCGAAGCTCGGCGTCACCTCGCGGACCGAGCTGGCCCGACTGCTCACGCAGCCGCCTACGTAGTGGCACCAGTAGTCCTACGGATGGCCCCCGTAGCCGCCGCGCGGCAGAGTCCTCCCTTGTCAGCAGGACACCACACCACCAGCGCAGGAGAACGGCACCACATGACCGCAGCAGCACAGCTCATCCGCGTCGGCGACATCGAGCTCTGGACGGAGCAGTTCGGCGACCCGGCCCACCCGGCCGTCCTGCTCATCATGGGCTCGATGTCGCAGGCGCCCCTGTGGCCCGACGAGTTCGTCGGCCGCCTCGCGGCCTCCGGCCACCGGGTCATCCGCTACGACCACCGGGACGTCGGCCGCTCGACGGCCCGGGACTTCGAAGCCCACCCGTACACCTGCGCCGCCCTCAAGGACGACGCCGTGGGGCTGCTCGACGCCCTGGGCATCGAGCGGGCGCACCTCGTCGGCCACTCGGCGGGCGGTCTGCTCGCCCAGTGGATCGCGGCGGACCTCCCCGACCGGGTCGAGACCCTCACCGTGATCGGCTCCTCGCCGCTCGGCGGCCGGGAGGGGCAGGTCCTCATGCGGACCCTGATGGGGGAGCCGCAGCCGGAGGGCAGCCTTCCCGAGCCGCTCCCGGCGTTCGTCGAGCTGTTCCGGCGGGCGGCCGTGAGCCCGCCGCCCGCCACCCGCGCCGAGGTGATCGACTTCCAGATCGAGGTAGCCCGGATGCTGGGCGGCGCGGAACTCCCCTTCGACGAGGACGCCCAGCGGCTGCTGGAGGAACGGCTCTTCGACCGCGCCCGCGACCCGCGGACGGTGGCGAACCACCAGCTCGCCTGGGGGGCCGACCCGGAGTTCGAGCCGGTCGGCGCGCTGGCGCGGGTCAAGGCTCCGACTCTCGTCGTGGAAGGCACCGGCGAACCGGTCAAGCCGGGGCACGGCAGGCTCATCGCGCGGGAGATTCCCTCCGCGCAGATGCTCATGGTGCCGGGGATGGGCCACATGATCACGCCCCCGGTCGTCGAGCCCCTCGCGGAGGCGCTCGTCGCGCACCTCGCCTCGACCGCCACCCGTGCCTGACCGCCGGCGGCTCCCGCCCGTCTCCGGCCCGCGTCGTCGGACGGGCAAGCGGGCAGGAGCCGCACTCGTCGGGGAGCCTGGTGTTCGAGAGGGGCCGACGCTCAATGCGGTGCAGGGGAGGGGAAGCACGTGGCGTGTCCGTCGATGCGGTCCGGGCGCCGGGGCCCGGGGAGTCCCCGCGGCGCCCCTCGGCGCGGCAGCTCCTGGCACCGGCGGAAAACGACGCCCGGCTGTACGGCCGAATGCGTGAACGGCAAACCGGCGGCAGCGGCGGCGCTCAGTACGCGTGGCGCTCAGTACGCGTGCCGGTCCGGCTTGTTCGTCCAGGCGTCGTACGCGCGGGCGCCGATCTCGGGGTGGATCTGCTTGATCTCGATCCTGCGTTCCTCGAGCGGCTTCCCGAAGTCCTCGTACTGGAAGGAGTCGTCGAAGCCGATGGCACGGGTGTCCTCCAGGCTGCGGCTGAAGTACACCGCGCCGATCCGGGACCAGTAGATGGCGCTCATGCACATCGGGCACGGGGCGCCGCTGATGTAGATGGAGCAGCCCTGGAGCATCCGGGCGCGTTCGGCGACCGGGTCCGGCGATCCCTCCGGGCGGGGGACGTATTTCAGGTGGCTCTCGTTCTGGTGTTCTTCGGCAATCGACGGCGCCTCGGGGTTGATGACCTGCACGGCCTTGCGGATGGTCTCGATTTCGGCGTGGGCGGTGGGGTCGCCGGTCAGCAGAACACGGTTCTGCCCGCGCGCGACGATTTCCCCGTCCCGGGTGATCACCGCGCCGAACGGGCCGCCCCAGCCGTTCTCGACGGATTCGGTGGCCAGGCGGACCGCCTCGGTCATGAGTTCCTTGTGGTCCATCGCGGAATCTCCGATCGGCATCGGCTCCCTCTGTGAGGGGGCGTGGAGCGGGCAACCGGTGTCCCGTTTGCCCTATAAGTACTGTATGTAATAGGCTACTCAACGTGAGTCCACGTGCAAGCCGTGACTCTGCGGCCGAGAACGCCACCGTTGTGACCTCGCAGAAAGTACGCGCGGGGCGCGTCGACGAGTATCAGCGCTGGCAGACCAGGACGAACGAGGCGGCCCGCGAATTCGAGGGGTTCGAGGGCTCCGAGGTGTACCCGCCCGGCGCCGATGCCGAGAACGAATGGGTTGCGGTCTTCCGCTTCTCCGGGATCGGCTATCTGACCGCCTGGCTGGAATCGGACCGCCGACGGGAACTGCTCGCCGAAGCGCAGGGGCTCTTCGAGGAGCCTCCGACCCAAGAGGTGCTCCGGGGCGGTGCCCCGGCCGAGCAGGCCCCCGAGACCGTCACCGCCGTCATCTCCCATGTGGTGAAGCCCGGGCGCGAAGAGGGCTTTCTGCGGTGGCAGGAGAAGGTCCTCAAGGCGCAGGAGGCCTCGCCCGGCTTCATGGGAACCGAGATGTTCAAGCCGGTCGAGGGCGTCCAGGAGCACTGGGTCGTCGTCTTCCGCTTCGACTCCCGCGAACACCTCGAAGACTGGCTGGAGTCGGACGCCCGCCGTGACCTCCTCGAAGAGGGGCGCGCCTACTTCGAGTCCTACGACGTCCGCAAGGTCGGTTCCGCGTTCAGCGGCTGGTTCCGCTTCGACAAGGGCGCGCAGGACGGCGCTCCGCCGAACTGGAAGCAGGCCATGTCCGTCGTCCTGGCGCTCTATCCCACCGTCATGGTCCTGAACCTGACCGTGGGCTTCGAGCTGGACGAGCTCGGCGTGCCCGGCTACATCGGCCTGTTCATCGGGAACGTGCTGAGCGTCAGCGCGCTGACTTGGCTGCTGATGCCCCTGGTGAACAAGGCGTTCGCCTTCTGGCTCGTGCCCAGCCGTGCGCGAAGTCGCCGCGTCCACGTGGCGGGTGCCGCCCTGGTGGTGCTCTGCTATCTGCTCTTCATCGTGATCTTCGGCTTGACGGCCCACTGACTTCACCCGACGTCACCCAACGAGGAGTTCGTGATGCCCGGACGGACGCCGGAAGCACGCTTCGAAGGGACCGTCGTCCGGCGCGGCGACCGCGCGTACGATGCCGCCAGGGCCGAGGCGGTGTGGAACGGGCTCAAGCCGGAGCGCTTCCCCGACGTCGTCGTGCGGGCCGCGTCCGAGCGGGACGTCCCCGAAGCCCTCGCCTGTGCGCGCGCCGAGGGGCTCCGCGTCTCCATCCGCTCCGGTGGTCACAACTGGTCCGGCTCCCCGCTCCGCGACGGAAGTCTGCTGCTCGACCTCTCACGCCTTCGGCAGTGCGACGTCGATCCCGCGTCGGCGGCGGCCACCGTCGGGCCCGCCGCCACCGGAGGGGACCTGGTCGCGGCACTCACCCCGCACACACTCGCGTTTCCCGTGGGCCATTGCCCATCCGTCGCGGTGGGCGGCTACCTGCTGAGCGGCGGGCTCGGCTGGAACTCGGGCGCGTGGGGACCGGCCTGTGCGAACGTCCAGGAGATCCGAGCCGTCACCGCCGACGGCCAGACCGTCGTGTGCAGCGAGACGGAGAACCCCGAGCTGTTCTGGGCCGCCCGGGGCGCGGGGCCCGGGTTCTTCGCCGTCGTCACCCGCTTCCGGCTCGCCCTCCACCCCCACCCGGGGGCCGTCGTGACCACCGGCCTCACCTTCCCGCTGGCCGAAGCCGGGCGCGTGGCGGCCTGGGCGGAGGCGACCGTGCGCGAACTCCCGGCGAACGTCGAGACGGCTCTCGTCCTCACCGCCTCCGGCGAACCCACCCCCCACGCCCCGCCGGGCCCGCGCATCACGGTCGGCATGACCGCGTTCGCCACCACCCGCGAGGAGGCACTCGCCGCCCTCGCACCGGCGGACGCCTGCCCCCTCGCCGACAGCGCCGTCTCCCGGAAGCCGCCCACGCCGACCTCCTTCGCCGACCTGCACGCGGGCGCCGGCTCGGCGTGGCCGCCGCAGCACCGGTACGCGGCGGACACCCTGTGGTCACCGGAGTCGTACGAGACGCAACTGGGCCGCATCGCCGACGCCGTGGCCCGCGCCCCCTCCGCCGAGTCCCTCGTCCTCGCGCCGGTACGGCCCGTCTCCGAAGACCCCGCCCTGCTGCGGAACATGGCCTTCTCCCCGCTCGGCGCCTCCTACCTCGTCTGTTACGCGATCTGGGACGACCCGGCCGGGGACGCGGCCAACCAGCGATGGCTGCGGGACGCGATGGCCGCGGTGAATCCGTCGGGGCTCGGCGGCCACTACATCGCCGAAACGGACCTGGAAGCCGACGCCTCCCGGGCCCGGCGGGCGTACGCACCCGCCGACTGGGACCGGCTGCAGGAACTCAAGGCCGCCTGGGACCCGGACAACCTCTTCCAGCCCTACCTCGCGCCATGACCGCGTGCCTGCCGCAGGCCGCCGCCCTCACCGCACCCCGTCGCACAGCTCCAGCACCAGATCCGCCACCGCGTCCGGTTCGCGCAGCGTCGGCAGATGGTCGGACCCCGGCAGCCGTACCAGGCGGCAGCCCGGGATGCTCGCGGCCATGTCCTCGTTGCAGCGCACGACCTCCGGCTGGTCCTGTTCGCCCAGCGCCAGCGCGCACGGCACGGCCATTTCCCCCAACCTGCCGAACGTGGGCGGGTCCTGCATCTGATACGGCTGGTTGCTGAACCAGGCCGGGATCGACGCCCGGATCCGGGCCGCGGCCTCCGCGTCGTCGCCCACGCCGGCCGCCGCCCAGGTGCGCATGGCCAGGGCGAGGATGCCGTCCATGTCGCCCGCCTCGGCCCGCGCCTCCAACTCCGCCATGAACTCCGCGGTGGTGAGCATTCCGGGATACCCCGTGACGCCCGGGCACAGCAGGGCGAGCGCGGCGATCCGCCCGGGGTCGTCGAGGGCGAGGTTCACCGCCGGGACGCCACCCATGCTGCTGCCGACCAACGCCACCCGCCGCAGCCCGAAGTGGTCGAGGACCGCCACCAAGTCCTCGACCAGGGAGTACTTCGCCGTCGCCGCCGGTGAACGACCGAACCCCCGCACGTCGTAGCGGATCACCCGATGGCGCTCCGTCAGGCGCGGCATGACCGTGTCCCAGATAGTGGAGTCACCGATCCCGGGGTGCAGCAGGACCAGGGGCAGACCGTCGCCGCCCGAATCGTCCGCCCAGAGCTCGCCGTCCTTGACCGACACCATGAGTTCCATGGCCCAAGTCTGCTCGGGGCGCCCCCGGACCACCAGAGCACGTCAACTCCTGGCGGAGGCATGGCACTGAGTGCCAGACTGGGCAGGTGATCAAGCGAGCGACCGACGCGACGGATCAGGCCTGGGCGGCCCTCGGCGGGGACCCCGCCCTCCCCGCGGGCATCGACTGCACCGGCCCCGCCGACACGCTCGCGGCCGCGCTCCCCGTACGGGAACTGGCACGGGCGACCGTCGCCGTCTGCGCCCTGGCCGCCGCCGAGCTGCGGACCGCGTGCGACGGCGGAGGACGGCTGCCGGCCGTACGGGTGGACGACGGGGCCGTGGCGACCGCGTTCGTCAGTGAACGGCACCTGCGCGTGGACGGCCGCGCCGCGTCGACCTTCGCGCCGCTGTCGCGGTTCTGGCGGTCCGCCGACGGCTGGGTGCGCACGCACGCGAACTACCCCCACCACCGTGCCCGCCTCCTCGCCGCGCTGGACGTGCGGGACGTCCATGAGGGCGCCGACGAATCCGACGTCGAGGCGCGCGTCGCCGCCGCACTCGCCGAACTCCCCTCCGAGCGGGCCGAGGAGGAGATCTACGCGGCGGGCGGCCTCGCCGTCGCCGTCCGTACCCCACGGGAGTGGGCGGCCCACCCGCAAGGCGCGGCCGCCGCACGACGGCCGCTGCTGAGCGTGGAGCGGATCGCGGGCGGACCGGTGCGCGCCCTGAGCGGCATCGACCGCCTGCGGGTCCTCGATCTGACCCGTGTCATCGCCGGGCCCGTCGCCGGCCGTACCCTCGCGCTGCTCGGCGCGGACGTGCTGCGGGTCGATCCGCCACAACTGCCGGAGAGCCAGGACGCGCACGCCGACACCGGGTTCGGGAAGCGGTCGACGACGCTCGACCTCGCCCGCACGGCGGACCGGGCCACGTTCGAGGCGCTGCTGGCCGACGCCGACGTCGTCCTGAGCGGCTACCGGCCGGGGACGCTGGACCGCTACGGGCTCGCGCCGAAGGCGCTGGCCGAGCGGCGGCCGGGGCTGGTGATCGGGCAGTTGAGCGCCTGGGGCGGGTACGGGCCGTGGGGCGGGCGGCGCGGATTCGACAGCCTCGTGCAGGCCGCCTGCGGCATCGCCGTCACCGAGGCGGGCCCCGACGGGCGGCCCGGGGCGCTGCCCGCCCAGGCGCTGGACCACGGCACCGGCTATCTCCTCGCGGCGGCCGTCCTGCGCGCCGTCACCGAGCAGCGCACCGCGGGCGGCACCCACTTGGCGCGCCTCGCCCTCACGCAGACGGCGGCGTGGCTGACGGGCGGAACGATCACCCGGGACGGGGGCGGGGCCACCCGGACGTATGAGACGGGGGAGTGGCTGAGCGAGAGGGACAGCCCGCTGGGTCGGCTGCGGTACGCGCTGCCGCCCGTGTCCTTCGACGGCGGCCCACGGGACTGGGCACGCCCGCCCGGGCGTTGGGGGACGGACGTCCCGCGCTGGAGCTGACGCGCGGCGGACGAGCGGCGCAGCCGGAAAGGCCCTGTTCGGCCGGGTCCCGCGCGCTCTAAGGTCATGAAGATCACGGGCGCGCCGGGCGTACGGCGATCCCCGGAAGGGAACGAGGTTGGCGTGGCCACGATCATCCGACGAGCTGTCCTGTCCCTTCCCGCCGCGTCACCGGGTCCCGAGAACCCGCTGCCCGCGCTGCGGCCCCTCGACGAGGTCCACCGCGTCGACAGCCGGCAGCGCGCCGGGTTCCCCGCCGACATGGCCCGGCAGCTCGGCCACGCGCCCTTGCGCACGGTCCTGCCCGTGCGGATGCGTGACGGCTACACCCGCAAGCGGGTCCCCACCGACCTCGACGCCGTCGTCATCGAGAACGACCGGCTGCGCGTCACCGTCCTCCCCGGCCTCGGCGGCCGCGTGCACTCCATCGAGCACAAGCCGACCGGCCGTCACCTTCTCTACCGCAACCCCGTCCTCCAGCCCGCCGACTTCGCCCTCAACGGCGCCTGGTTCTCCGGCGGCATCGAGTGGAACATCGGCGCGACCGGGCACACGACGCTCTCCGTCGCCCCGCTGCACGCCGCCCGCGTGCCCGCCCCCGGCGGCGGCGAGATGCTGCGCCTGTGGGAATGGGAGCGACTGCGGGACCTGCCCTTCCAGGTGGACCTGTGGCTGCCCGACGGCTCCGACTTCCTCTACGTGGGGGTGCGGATCCGCAACCCCCACGACCGCCCCGCGCCGGTCTACTGGTGGTCCAACATCGCCGTGCCGGAAGCGGCGGGCACCCGCGTCCTCGCCCCGGCCGACGAGGCGTGGCACTTCGGCTACGAGCGCGCGCTGTGCCGCGTCTCCGTGCCCAGCCGGGACGGCGTCGACCGCACCTACCCGCTGAACAGCGAGTTCCCCGCCGACTACTTCTACGAGGTGCCCGAGGGGTCCCGCCGCTGGATCGCCTCGCTGGACGGCGACGGGCGCGGGCTCGTCCAGACCTCGACCGATCTGCTGCGCGGCCGCAAGCTGTTCCTGTGGGGCTCGGGCGCGGGCGGCCGCCGCTGGCAGCGGTGGCTCACCGAGCCCGCCACCGGTGGCTACGCCGAGATCCAGGCGGGGCTGGCCCGCACCCAGCTGGAGCACGTACGGCTGGAGGCGGGCGGGGAGTTCGCCTGGCTGGAGGCGTACGGGCCGCTCGCCGCCGACCCCGGCCGGGTCCACGGCACCGACTGGGCCGCCGCGCGCGGCGAGGTCGAGACCCGGCTGGAGGAGGCCCTGCCGCGCGCGGACGTGGACGCCGCGTACGCCGCGTGGCGGCCGTACGCCGACCACGAGCCCAAGGAGCGGCTGGCCACCGGCTCCGGCTGGGGCGCGCTGGAAGTCGAGCGCGGCGGCTACGGACTGCCCGGCACGCCGTTCGACCCCACGACCCTGGGGGAGGAACAAGCGCCGTGGCTGGAGCTGTTGCGGACCGGCACCTTCCCGCAGGCCCCGGGGACACGGCCGCCCGGCCCTTCGCTCGTCTCCGCGCAGTGGCGCGACCATCTGGAGGTCGCGGAACCGGATCCGGTCGTCTGCTACCACCTGGGGGTCGCCCAATGGCACGCGGGCGACCGCTCGCAGGCGGTCCGCAGCTGGGAGCGCGTCGCGGCCGGCCACTGGCCTTCCCTGCGCTGCCTCGCGGTCGCCGACCAGGAGTCCGGCCACCGCGAACGCGCGGCCGACCGCTTCCTCGACGCCTTCCGGCAGGCCGGCGCGGCCTGCGGCACGGGCACCGAAGGGGCCGCCGCGGTGGCCGCGCTCGGCCGCGAGGCGATCACCGCGCTGCTCGCCGCCGACCGCGCGGACGACGCCGCCGACGTGCTGGCGGGGTTGCGCCCCGCCGTCCGCGAGCGCGGCCGCTTCATCCTGCTGAGAGCCCGGATCCTGCTCGCCCGGGGCGACGCCCCCGCGGCGCGGGCACTCTTCGACGACGGCTTCGAAGTGGCCGACCTGCGGGAGGGCGACGAGACGCTGGGCGACACCTGGTACGCCATCGCCGAACGCCTCGTCGCGGGCGACGGCCCCGTCACCGACGCCGTACGGGCGACGGCCCGCGCCCGGCATCCGCTGCCGGAGCGGTACGAGTACCGGATGCGTCCGTCGTGAGACGAGCCCCCGGGGCGGTGAGACCGGTCCCGGTCACCGCTCACGGACCCGGTACGACCGCCTCGCCGCCCTGGCGTACGGCCTCCAGGACCCCGGCGTGCAGGGCTTCCAGGCCGTCCGGTGGTACGGCGACGGGCCCGCCGGTGAGGGTGTACCACTCCTCCGCGCCGGTGTACTGGACGCGCACCGTCGCCCGGTCGTCGGGCAGGCGGGTGGTGACGACGGTGAGGTCGCCGGTGACGACGCCCACCTCGTCGGTCATCGCCCCGCCGGGGCCGGCGGTGACCTCGTCCGCGTACCGCTGAGCCTCCTCGCTCATCAGGCGCAGGTGTCCAGCATCGAGTTGAGCTTGTCCTTCTCCGGCTGTGTCACCGACAGCCGGTACAGGTGCTTGACGTCCGTCCAGGCCCGGGCGTACGTGCACCAGTAGGCGCTGCTCGGCGGGCTCCACTGGTCGGGGGACTGGTCGCCCTTGCTCCGGTTGGAGGCCGCGGACACGGCGATCAGCTGGGAGTGCTCCAGGTCGTTGGCGAACGTCTTGCGCCGGTCCGTCGTCCAGCCGTCGGCCCCGGACCGCCAGGCGTTGGCCAGCGGCACCATGTGGTCGATGTCCACCTGTGACGCCGCCGTCAGGGTCTTGTCGTCGTAGAGGCTCTTCCAGGTCCCGGAGACCGCCCGGCACTCGTCGTCCTGGGTGACGCCCTCGCCGTCACGCCGCAGCACGACCTCCCGGGTGTCGCACTTGTTGCCCTGCTGGGCCCAGTGCGGGAACTTCGCGCGCGAGTAGCCGTCCATCGAGTGCGGCGCCTCGACGGTCAGTTTCGCGAGCTCGTCGCGGGCGACGGCCACCGAGGGCGGCTCGGGCATGCCGGTGGGTGCGGCGGCGGCCGGAGAGACCGTGCCCGGGCCGAGGACGGCGGCCAGCGCGAGGGCGACGACGGCAACCGGGCGCTGTGCGCGCGTGGTGATCATGTGTCAGGAGTACCGGACGGTGCCGAGGGGACAGGGCACGTCACCCGGTTGGTTGCGTGTCACCACCGGCCGAGACCCCTCCGTGCGGCCGGGGCGCGTCGGAGGGGCCGCGTCCGGGGCGGGATCAGGCGGACTTGCGGTCGACGTACTCGAAGACCGAGCCGTCCGGGTGGCGGGCCACGAGGTTGCGGCCGATCGGTGTCGCCACCGGCCCCGCGATGATCTCCGCACCCACGCTTCGGAGGTCGGTGTGCGCCTCGTCGACGTCCGTGACGGCGATGGTGGCCGTGATCTTCCGCAGGATCGACAGTTCTCTCTCCGGGCCGCTCATCAGGAAGAAGCAGCCGACCGCCGCGACGTCGACCCCGCCGCGCCGGAAGCGCAGCGCCTCGGCGCCGGTCAGACGTTCGTAGACACCGATCGCCGCGTCGAGATCACCGACGCAGACCCGTAGCGAAGTCCCCAGAATGTTCATGGAACAAGGCTAGTTGGAGCGAGGAGATCACGGGGGAGGGCGACCGCTTCGCCCTCCCCCGCCTGACCGACACCTCATACCCTGCACAGGAGTTCGCCGTTCAGGACGGCGAACCACGCGTCCTCCCGCCGTCCCCACTCCCGCCAGGCCGCCGCTATGTCCGCGAGCCCCGCCTCGTCCGTGTGACCGCCGTCCACCGCCAGCCGCGCGTACGTGGAGGCGACCGTGCGGTCGGCCCACATCTCGCTCCACCAGGCACGCTCGTCCTCGCCGGCGTAACACCAGGCGCTCGCGGTGGCGGTGACGTCGGTGAGGCCCGCCCGCCGCGCCCAGGACAGCAGCAGGCGCCCGGCGTCGGGTTCGCCGCCGCCCGCGCGGGCGACGCGCTGGTACAGGTCCTGCCAGTCGTCCAGACCCGGCACGCGCGGGTGCCACGTCATGGCCGCGTAGTCCGCGTCCCGGACGGCGACGATCCCGCCGGGGCGGCAGACGCGGCGCATCTCACGCAGCGCGGCCACCGGGTCGCCGACGTGCTGGAGCACCTGGTGGGCGTGGACGACGTCGAAGGAGTCGTCCGGGAAGTCCAGCGCGTGGACGTCACCGGTCGTGAAGCGGACGTTGTCCAGGCCACGCTCGCGGGCGACGGCGCGCGCCCGCTCCAGCACGTCCGCGGCCGCGTCCAGAGCGGTCACACCGCCCCGCGGCACCCGCTCGGCCAGATCGGCCGTGATGGTGCCCGGACCGCAGCCGATGTCCAGGACCGCCATGTCCGGCCGCAGTTCGGGGAGCAGATAGGCGGCGGAGTTCGCCGCGGTGCGCCAGCTGTGCGAACGCAGGACGGACTCGTGGTGCCCGTGGGTGTAGACGGCGGTCTCGTGCGGCATGGCGACTCCCTCGGTGTCCGTGGTCCCGTCCCGCCACCGTAAACGGTCGTCTCGGATCGCGAGAGTGCCGTCTCGTCATTCGAGCAGCAGTCGGTAGACGACCAGTCCTTCGTTCTCCTTCGCCATGGTCAACGCGTGGGGTGCCGGGGCGATTTCGCCGTCGTACGCCAGGTGCGTACCGGACCGGATGCCGCTGATGCGCAATTGCCGCGCCCGGGCCGTTCCGAGCACCGGCGAGTGCTTGAGCGCGCCCGTCAGCGCGGCCACGAGCAGTCGGGTGCGGGCCAGCCGGCCGCCGTAGACCAAGCGGACGTCCAGGACCCCGTCGGCGAGGTCGTGGCGCCGCACGGGGGCCAGGCCCACGCCCCGGTACGTGCAGTTGCCGACGAAGAGCATCCACAGCTGCCGCTCCCGGCCGTCGACCCACACCCGCACCGGCTTCGCCGAGTTCAGCACGTGCACCGCCGCCAGCACCCCGGCCGGCCAGGCCCCGATCCGGCGGGCCCACCGCTCGCGCACCCGCACGAGCTCCGGGTAGGCGCCGATGCTGAAGGTGTTGAGGAAATACTTCGTCGTGTCCGCGTCCGCGCCGTCGTCCGTCGGCCGGAACCGCACCAGGTCGACCGCCACGGCCTCCCCGGTCTCCACGGCCCGGCAGGCGTCGGCCACGGACTCGATGCCCAGGTCGTACGCGAAGTGGTTGTAGGTACCGCCCGGCAGCACCGCCAGCGGCAGCCCGTACCGCCGGGCGACGACCGCCGCCGCGTTGACGGTGCCGTCACCGCCGAAGACACCGAGCGCCCCGCCGAGTTCCGCCGCGCGGCCGGCCGCCGCCTTCAGCACCTCCTCCAGCGGCTCGTCGTCGTCCTCCGACCCGCACTCGACCACCTCCGCGAGCGGGAGCACGGCGCGCACCTGCTCCGCCACGTCCGTCCGCACCGCCGCCCGCTGCCCGGAGCCCGCGTTCGCGACCACGACGAGGCCCTCGCCGCCGGGCAGCGCCGGGGCGCTCGCCCGCGGCCGGGCCGGGGGCGCGAGCTGCGCCCGCGTGGGCACCAGCCCGCGCACCGCGAACGCCGCGCCCGCGCCCAGCAGCGCGCCCGCCAGGACGTCCCCCGGATAGTGCACACCGGTGTAGACGCGGGAGAAGCACACCGACGCGGCGATCGGCGCCAGGGCCAGGCCCCACGCGGGCCTCTCCAGCGCGACCCCGGTCGCGAAGGCCACCGCGGAGGCGGAGTGCCCGGAGGGGAAAGAGGTCGTGAACGGCTGCCGGGCCAGCTGCCGTATCACCGGCACGGCGTCCAGCAGCGGCCGGTGACGGCGCACGGACGCCTTGGCGACCGTGTTGACCGTCGCGGACGCGACCGCCAGCGACGCCACCCCGCGCAGCGCCGCCCGCCGCACGGGCCGCCCGCCCACCACCGCGGCCCCTGCCGCCAGCCCGAGCCACAACGCCCCGTGATCGGCGCTGCGCGACAGCTTCGGCAACACCCGGTCACCCCCGGGCCAATGCCGCACGGCAACCATCCTGAACGCCGACCGGTCCCACGTACTCAACACACGTCGCATGCGCAAACGTGTACCCGGTAGTTCGTTTCCGATACCGGGTGACTGCGCGTCGCGTTCCGTTTCCGCTGCGCGGGGCGGTGTCCGCTGCGCGGGGCTGTTCAGGTGCGGTGTCGGGCCTCCGCGGGTGGGAGGAAACCCTCTGTGGTCCCGGGTGTCTGTCGGGTGCGGGGCGCCCACTGGTTTTTTCTTCCCCCACCGGCAGGAGGGGGCGGGTCGGAGGGGGCCTTGTGTGGGGCGTATAGCGAAGCAGCCCCACACAAGGCCCCCGGAGGCCCGGCACCGACCTGTCACAGCCCCGCGCAGCGGCAACAGCCCCGCGCAGCGGGAACAGCCCCGCGCAGCGGGAAACGGCGCCGCATCCAGCCGAGGTCAAAGCCCGCCGCGCAGCGGCACCGGCGGGGCACCCGTGAAGCGACGGGGGGATCTGCGAAGGTGGAGGTCGGGTACGGGCAACCGGCGGAGGTCCAGATGCAGGCGAGCTTTCCGCCGCTCCCCGCTCTCACCGCGCCGGAGCGCGGGCTGCCCGTGCTGGCGGAGCTCGCCGCGCGGGTCGCGGAGGCGGCCGGGCGGACCGGGCCCGAGGCGGTCGGGGGCGGGAGCGAGCTGCGCGCCGCCGCCTGTGGGTACTGGGCGCGGCGCGGACTGCCCACCGAGCCCGGTGACGTCATCGCGGCCCCGGGCGCCGAGCCCCTGCTGCTCGCGCTGCTCGCGGCGGCGGGCGGGGACGTGCTGCTGACCCGGCCGTGCGCCGCCGGGTACGGGCCGCTCGCCCGACTCGCCGGGCGGTCCGCGTACCACGTGCCCGTACCGGCCGAGAGCGGTGGCGTCCCCGACCCGTTCGCGCTGCTGGAGACCGTGCGGCGGATCCGTGCCGAGGGCGGCAGGCCCCGGGTGCTGCTGCTGTCCGTCGCCGACGACCCCACCGGCACCGTCGCCCCGCCCGAGATCCTGCACGAGGTCTGCGAGGCCGCCGTCGCCGAGGAACTGACCGTCATCAGCGACGAGACGTGGCGCGACACCCGGCACGACCCGCACGGCACCGTCTTCGTCGGGCCGGCCGAGATGATCCCCGGTCACGTCGTGGTCCTCACCGACCTCGCGGGCTCCCTCACCCCCACCGCCTGGCCCGCCGCCGTGGCCCGCTTCCCCTCGGAGGGGCGCGGGCCGATCCTGCGGGCCAGGGTCACCTCCGCCCTCACCGCCGTACGGGCCGAGTTGCCGCCCCCCATCGCCGCCGCCGCGGCCTACGCACTGGGCGAGCCCCAGCCCATCCGCACCCGGTCCGCCGCCCTGTCCCACCTCTACGGCTCCCTCGCCGCCGCCGCCCGGGAGCGGCTCACCGCCGCCGGGGTGCTCTGCCGCCCCCCGCAGACCGGCCCCTACCTCTACGCCGACCTGGGCGAACTGCGCGCGTCCCTCGCCGCCCGCGCCATCACCGACTCCGTCGACCTGGAAACCCATCTCAGCGCGCGGCTCGGCCGCCCCGTCCCCGGCGGCCACCGCTTCGGCGACAGCCCCGACGCCCTGCGGGTCCGGCTGTCCACACCGCCGCTGCTGGGCGCCACCGACGAACAGCGGCAGCGGGCCTTCGACGCGCGCGATCCGCTGGAAGTGCCGGAGGTGCGGGAGGCGTTGAGTGTCCTGGGCTCGGCCTTCAACGAACTCGCAGGCGGCTGACGTCCCGCTGTGGGCTGGCTGTGCCGCCTGCGGTGGTGAGCGCCCTGCGGGCGCGTCCTCAATCGCCGGACGGGCTGCTGTGCCTTGTCCTCAGGCGCCGGACGGGCTGCTGTGCCTTGTCCTCAATCGCCGGACGGGCTGCTGTGCCTTGTCCTCAAGCGCCGGACGGGCTGAGATCCGCCCGTCCGGAGATTGAGGACACCGCCGCGCAGCGGAGGCGCACCCGCCACGGCCTAGCCGGCGGAGCCGCGACGCAGCCGGCGCCACACCGTGGGAGCCGTGCCGACGGCCACCGTCAGGGCGACGGCGGCGACCACGCCCTGCCACGGCTGGGCGAACAGCGAGCCGCCCAGGACGCCGATGAGCTGGTACGTGGCCGCCCACGCCAGAGCCGCGGGGAACGCGCCCCGGGCGAACCGGCGGGCGGGTACCCGCGCGAGCAGACAGGCCAGCATCACCGGGATCCGCCCGGCCGGCATCAGCCGGGACAGGACGAGCACCGTCACCCCGTGCTCGTCCAGCCCCGCCCGTGCCTGCGCCAGCCGCTCGGGCGCGGCCCGCTCGCGCAGCCGCGCCAGCCAGCGCGAGCCGCCCCGCGAGGCGACCCCGCGCAGCCCGAGCCCGTACAGCGTCATGTCGCCGAGGAAGGCCGCGCAGGCCGCGACCAGGAAGACCCACAGCAGGGAGAACGGGGAACTCTGGTGGAACGCCACCACCGCCGCCGAACTCACCACCGCACCTGTCGGCACCACCGGCACCAACGCACCCAGCACCACCAGCAGGAACAGCGACGGATAGCCGACCGCCTGCTGCGTCGACTCCGGCGGCACGGCCCGCGCCACCGCCTCGGCCAGCGACCCGATCACACCGCCTCCGTCGGCCGCACCGACTCGCCGTGGGCCAGCCGGTGCACCGCCGCCTTCGGCGCGAGCTGCGCCGCGAGCCGGACGAACTCCTCGCCGGGCGCGTGGAATTCATGCGGCCGCACCGCGTCCATGCCGATCGGCCAGTACGTGCCGTAGTGCACCGGCACCGCGCTCGCGGCGTCGAGCAGGGCCAGCGCCCGCGCCGCGCGGCCGGCGTCCAGATGCCCGTGGCCGAGGAACGGACCCCAGCCGCCGACCGGCAGCAGCGCCACGTCCACCGGCCCCACCTCGTCGGCCATCGTCTCGAACAGCCCCGTGTCACCGGCGAAGTACGTCGTGGCCTCGCCGCGCACCACGTAGCCGAGCGCGGGTGCCCGGTGCGGCCCGTACGGGCGCCGCCGGCCGTCGTGCTCGGCGTGCACCGCCCGCACCCGCAGCGCCCCGACGGTCAGCTCGTCCCCGGGGGAGGCCTCGCTGACCAGCAGGCCCCGGGCGGTGGCCACCTTGCGCAGCCCGGGCACCGCGGCGGGCGCGCCCCGGGGCACCACCAGACGGGTGCCGGGGGCGAGCCGGACCAGCGAGCCCAGGTGCAGATGGTCGGCGTGCAGATGGGAGACGAGCACGACGTCCGCCACGGCCGCCGCCGCGGGCGGCGGCGCGCCCCGGCGGCGGCGCAGATGCCCGAGCCGCCGGGCGAAGAGCGGGTCGGTCAGCACCCGCACCCCGGAGTCCTCCACCGTCGCGGTGGCATGCCCCCACCAGGTGATCTCCACCGGCACCCGGGCACCTCCCCGTATCGCTTCCCGCGTCACTTCCGTCACGCGCGTACGCGTCCCGAGCGTAGTTCAGTCACCCCCGCACGGGTCTTCAGGAGCGCGCCTCGATGACGTGGACGCACAGCGGGAGCCCGTACGCGGGGTGCGTCGTCTCCCGCTCGCGGCGCATGCCGAGCTTGCGCATGATCTGCTCGGATGCGTCATTGCCCACGGTGTGGACACTGACGACGCGGGCCAGACCGCGATCGCGCAACGCGAAGTGCAAAGCCGCGCGCGCCGCTTCGGTGGCCAGGCCGCTGCCCCAGAAGGAACGGCCGAGCCGCCAGCCCAACTCCACCGCCGGCAGGATCTCCGGCAGGAAGCGCGGCACCGACAGGCCCACGAAACCGGCCAGTTGGCGACTCTGGCGCACCTCGACGGCGAACAGTCCGAGCCCCAGCTCCTCCCACTCCCGCTCCCACGCGGCGATCGCGTCGGCCGTCTCGGCCCGGTCCCGCACCGAACCGTCCCCGATCCAGCGCATCACCTCCGGGTCGGCGTTGATGGCTGCCATCGCGTCGAGATCGTCCTCGCGCCAGCGGCGCAACGTCAGTCGGGGGGTGCGAAGGGAGGTCATGCCGCCATCCTGCCCAGCGACGGGACCGATGCCACGTGAGAAGGGAATGATCTGTGAAGTACGGGGCTTGGGGAATTGCGAGGGGCAGAGGTGACACGGCCGTCCCGGGCCGCCCCTGCGCCCCGGCCGCCCGCACCACCGCTGTGCCACGCTGGAGGAAAGCCCGTTGAAGGCGCCGAAGTCCGGATCCCCCCGGCGCGGGCGGCGATCGTGAGGTGAAACGCGTTGCGCAGGCCCCGATGGCGGACCGTGGGCGGAGCCCTGATCAGGGTCGTCGCCGTGTGGGCGGTCAGCACCCTCACGATGCTGCTCCTCGCGGGTGTCCTGCCCGACTTCCGGCTCCAGTCCGCCGACGGCGAGAGCACCACCCGCGTCGCGATCGCCGCCGCCCTCGGGGCCGGGGCGTTCGGCCTGCTCAGCGCGCTGGTCTGGCCCGTGCTCGTACGGGCCCTGCTGCTCGTGCCCGCCTTCGTGCTCGGACTGCTGGTGTTCTTCCTCAACGGCTCCCTGCTGCTGATAGCCCTGCGCCTGGTGCCCGTCGGCAACGGCGCGGCCGAGCCGGAGACCGCCGTCGTGGTCGCCGCCGCGATGTCCGCGGCCTCCTCCGCCACCAGCACCTTCCTCGCCGTGCGCGACGACGGCGCCTACCGGCGGCGCCTCGCCCGCCTCGCCGACCGCAGAAGACGCCGCCGGGGCGCGGAGGGCGGCCCCCGGACCACGCCCGGCACGGTCTTCCTCCAGCTCGACGGCGTCGGCCACGACGTGCTGCGCGAGGCCCTGCGGCCGCGCACCGGGGCGGGCGGCCGCCGCAGGCCGCCGCTGATGGAGACCGTCGCCGGGTGGGCGGCCGAAAGCCACCGTCTCACCCCGTGGCGCACCGACTGGTCCAGCCAGACCGGTGCCAGCCAGCTCGGCATCCTGCACGGCTCGAACGAGGACGTGCCCGCCTTCCGCTGGTACGAGAAGGAGACCGGCGAGGTGCTGGTCAGCGGGCGGCCCGCCGGCGCGGCCGAGCTCCAGCGCCGGGCGGTGGCCCGTACCCGGGACGGCGGGCTGCTGAGCGCCGACGGTGCCAGCCGCGGCAACCTCTTCAGCGGCGGTGCCGACCAGCTCGCCCTCGTGCTGTCCGTCGCCGCCCGCCGTGGCAGACACAACCGCTCCCGCTCCGGCTACTTCGCCTACTTCTCCGACCCCGCCAACGCCACCCGCACCGCCGTCTCCTACCTCGCCGAGGTCTTCCGGGAGATCGGCCAGTCCACCCGTGCCAAGCTCCGCCGCGAGCACCCGCGCCTCGGCCGCGGCGGCCTCTACCCCTTCGTCCGCGCCTTCGCGACCGTCGTCGAGCGCGACGTGGTCGTCGCCGCCGTCATCGGCGACATCCTCTCCGGGCGCACCGCCGTCTACGCCGACCTCGTCGGCTACGACGAGGTCGCCCACCACTCCGGACCGCGCGGCCGCGACACCCACCAGGTGCTGCGCGGCCTGGACCGCGCGATCAAGCTGATCGCCAAGGTCACCGAGCACGCACCGCGCCCGTACCGCCTGGTGCTCCTCTCCGATCACGGTCAGAGCCCCGGCGAGACCTTCGCGGCCCGCTACGGCCTGACCCTGGAGGAGCTGGTGCGGACCGGCCGCGCGCCGGGCGCCGGGCGGGAGCCGGTCGTGCTGGCGTCGGGCAACCTCGGCCTGGTGTCCTTCCCCGACCTGCCCGGCCGGGCGAGCCGGGAGCTGATCGAGGAGCGGCACCCCGGGCTGCTGGGCACGCTCGCCGACCATCCGGGGATCGGCTTCCTGCTCGTGCGGTCCGAGCGGCACGGGCCCGTCGTCCTCGGCCCCGGCGGGGCCGAGCACCGGCTGGACACCGGCGAGGGCGCCGCGGACAGCCCGCTGCGGGCGCTCGGCCCGGGCGCGGAGGAGGCCGTGCGGCGCACGGCGGGCTTCCCGCACACGGCGGACATCATGGTCAATTCCGCCTACGACCCGGCGACCGGCGCGGTGCACGCCTTCGAGGAGCAGATCGGCTCGCACGGCGGGCTGGGCGGCGAGCAGGGCCGGCCGTTCCTGCTGTGGCCGAAGGAGCTGAGCGCGCCCGTGGGGGAGGGCGAGGAGCTGGTCGGCGCGGAGCGGGTGCACCGGGTGCTGCGGCGCTGGCTGCGGGAGGCCGGCGGACCGCAGGTACCGGTGGGTCGGATTCCGGTTCATCGGGGGGTGGTGGACGAATCGCTGCCGATGGGCGATTTGCCTGCACCTTTTGCGGTCGGCGACCCGGGAATGCTTGACAAAACTCAGTGATTTGGCGGAGTGTCGCGCCTCGTTGAACCATGTGTTGTCGCACGACCGGCGATTTCGCCAGCAGGACGAGAGGCGCACCACCCCATGCACGAAACCGACGGCAAGACACGCCGTTTCGGCCTTCCCACCGCCACTGCTCTGGTCATGGGGAACATCATCGGCGGCGGCATTTTCCTGCTTCCCGCCTCGGTCGCCCCGTTCGGGACGGTCAGCCTGCTCGCCTTCGGCGTCCTCACGGTCGGTGCGATCGCGCTCGCGCTCGTCTTCGGGCGGCTCACCGAGCGCTTCCCGCGCACCGGCGGCCCGTACGTCTACGCGCGTGAGGCGTTCGGCGACTTCGCCGGATTCCTCTCCGCCTGGTCGTACTGGACGATGACCTGGGTCAGCAACGCCGCGCTGGCGGTCGCGGGCGTCGGCTACGTCCACGTGCTGACCGGCGGCGACGGCTCCAAGGCCGGGGACCTGGCGCTGGCGCTGGCCATGATCTGGCTGCCCGCGCTGGCGAACCTCGCCGGCACCCGCTGGGTGGGCGCGGTCCAAATGATCTCCACGGTGCTGAAGTTCGTGCCGCTGCTGTTCGTCGCCGTCATCGGGCTGTTCTTCTTCGACCCGGACAACCTCGGCTCCTTCAACACGGGCGACGGCAACTGGACCGGCGGCCTCACCGCGTCGGCCGCGATCCTGCTCTACAGCTACGTCGGCGTCGAGTCCGCCGCGATGAGCGCGGGCGAGGTCCGTGATCCGGAGCGCAACGTGGGGCGCGCCAGCGTCCTCGGCACCATCGGTGCCGCCGTGGTCTACCTGCTGGGCACGCTCGCCGTCTTCGGCAGCGTCCCGCACGACAAGCTGGTCGCCTCCACCGCCCCGTTCTCCGACGCGGTCAACGCGATGTTCGGCGGCGAGTGGGGCGGCACGGCGATCGCGGTCTGCGCCGTGATCTCCATCGTCGGCGCGCTCAACGGCTGGACGCTGATGAGCGCCCAGGCGCCGTACGCGGCGGCCAAGGACGGGCTGTTCCCCGCCGTGTTCGCGAAGAAGCGGCGCGGGGTGCCCACGGCGGGCGTGCTGGCCGCCGCGGTCCTGGCCTCGCTGCTCACCGTCATCAACTACACGTCGGGCGTGGCCGGGGTCTTCGAGATCCTGGTGCTGATCACGACGTTCTCCGCGACGGTCCCGTATCTGCTGGCCGCGGCCGCGCAGGTGTACTTCCTGCTGACCGGGCAGCGCGAGAAGGTCCGCCCGGCCCGCTTCACGCGGGACATGGTGCTCGCCCTCGGCGCGTTCGCCTTCTCCTTCTGGCTGGTCGCGGGCGCCGGATACGCGGCGGTGTACCAGGGCGTGCTCTTCCTCTTCGCCGGCATCCTCGTCTACGTGTGGATGGTGGCCCGCCGCCCTGCCGCCTCCGGCGCGGTCGCCGTGTCGGAGGAGCCCGCGCTTGCCGCCTGCGGCGGCGGGCGCCCTGAGGACGCGTCCTCGAGCTCCCCCAGCTGACGTCCGGAGGTGCCCCCAGCGGGCTCGACCGGGCTGGGCCCGGCAAAACCGGCCCGTCCGGCGCTTGTGTGCACCGCCGCGCAGCGGTGGTGCACACGCCACGGTCCACATGGGCCGGCGCACACCGGCGAAGGTCCGCCGGACAGGCGCTACGCCGTGACGCCGCCGTCGAGGACGAGCTCGGCGCCGACCGTGTACCCGGCCTCCTCCCCGGCCAGGTAGAGCACGGCGGCGGCGACCTCCTCGGGGGTGCCCGCCCGGCCGACGGGCACCTCGCGGCTCATCCGCTCGGCCTTGTCCGGCGCGGACTCGCCCGGGCGGGAGGACATCGGGGTCTCGATGGGGCCGGGGCTGATCGCGTTGATCCGCACCCCGTCGCCGATGTGGTCCAGGGCGGCGTTGCGGGTCAGTGCCGAGACGGCCGCCTTGCTGGTCGCGTACGCGGCCAGGCTCGCCTTGCGCATATGGGCGCCGAGGTTGGAAGAGACGTTCACGACGGCGCCGCCGCCGTGGGCGCGCATGTGCCCCACCTCGTACTTCATCGACAGATAGACGCCGGTGAGGTTGGTGGCGATGACGGACTGCCAGTCCTCCTCGGGGATGTCGGCGAGCTTGGCGGGCGGGACGAACAGCCCCACGTTGTTGACGGCCACGTCGAGGCCGCCGAAGCGCTCCACGGTCCGCCGGACGAGGGCCTGGACGTCCTCGGAGCGGGTGACGTCGGCGGTGATCGCCGCGGCCTCGCCGCCCTCGGCCTCGATGAGGGAGACGGTCTCCTCCAAGGGCTCCGCCCGACGGCCCGCGACGACGACCCGGGCACCCTCACGGGCGAAGGCGAGGGCGATGGCCCGGCCGATTCCCGTGCCGCCGCCGGTGACGAGGGCGGTCTTTCCGGTGAAGCGTGCGGTCATGACGACGACTCCTTGCGTGGAATGAAGTTGCGTGGAACGAAGCGCTGAATAAAGAACGATCGGTCTTGAATCAAGGTGTGACAAGTCGCCCGACGGCAGGTGGGCGCCTCCGGGTGTCCCCGTGTGTGGAAGTGGCTCAGTGGAAGTGGCTCAGTCCAGCAGGGACAGCGCCTGGGCGGCGGCGTCCCGCAGCAGGCCGGCGCCGGCGTCGACCTTGCCGACCACCCGCATGCCCTGCATGAGGACCAACAGCATCCGCGCGAGCGCGACCGGGTCCCGGTCGGCGGGCAGTTCCCCCTGCGCCCGGGCCCGCATCAGCGCCGACGTCAGCGCCGCCTCCACGCTGTGCCAGCTCTGCTCGACCCGCCGGGCCGCGTCCGGATCGTGCGATCCGAGCTCCACGGCCGTATTGGTGACGAAACAGCCGCGCCGCAGCTCGTCGTGGGCGGCTTCCTCCGCGAAACGGTCGATCAGCGCCCGCACGGCCGGCAGGGCCGGCCCCGGCTGGGACAGCTCCTCGAGGATGCGGGGGCTGTGCTGCTCCGCGTAGCGGTCCATGGCCTTCGTGTAGAGCTCGCGCTTGCTGCCGAAGGTGGCGTACAGGCTCGCCCGGGCGATGCCGAGGTGTGCCACGAGGTCCGCCATCGACGTCGCTTCGTAGCCGCGCTGCCAGAACAGCTCCACGGCTGACTGCAGGGCGGCGTCCGGATCGAATTCCTTGGTCCTTGCCACGGGAGTGACCCTAGGGGAATCAAGAACGATCAGTCAAGAAAATAGGGGCGGCCCGTCGAGTACGCCTCGCACTCGGCGGGCCGCCGTGTCGTACGTACGGTGGACCGCCGTGATCTTCAGTGGGCGTCCAGGCTGACCGCGGGGGAGGCGGTGTCGATGACGGCGCGGCCGTGGGCGACCAGGACCGTGCGCAGCTTGTCCCAGCCCTCCTCGTCGTCCGGGGCCAGCCCGGTCATCAGCCGGCGCTGCTGCTCCACGACGAAAGGCCAGGACGCGATGCCGATGAGGGTCATCAGCAGGGTCCCGGCCTTCCGTGCGGAGCCGATCTGAAGCGTTTCGCTCAGGATCTCGCTCTTGAGCGTGTAGTACGCCTCCCGCTCGGCCTCGCCGGGGATCTCCTTGTTGCCGTAGTGCAGGCCCTCCCAGGCCAGCAGGCGGATGAGGCTGTTGTCGCGCCGGTGGTAGTCGAAGACGTGGCCCACGTACTCCTCGATCCCCTCCCTCGTGGTCGGCACCGGCACCTGCTCGCTCAGGTCCCGGTAGGCCTGGGCGAGCACGGCGGCGAAGAGCTGGTCCTTGTTGCCGAAGTAGGCGTAGATGCGCTGCTTGTTGGCCGCCGCCTGTTCGGCGATGCGGTCCACCCGGGCTCCGGAGATGCCGTACTGGGCGAACTCCGCGCGGGCGGCCTCCAGTAGACGGGTGGGTGTGTCAGGGGTCGTTTCCTTGCTCATGCGGCCACTCTAGAGGAACTCCAACCAACCGTATAGTTGTCGGCAACCAACTAGATGGTTAGCGAAAACCAACTAGATGGTTGCGTGGCCCCCGGACATGTCCTAGTGTCTTCGACATCGGCCCGGCTGACCCGCCGGTAGCACTGCAGAAACACCGCACGACGAAGCACGGGGGGCGTGCCGCGACCTTCGCGGTCCCATGCCGCCGTAGCCGTTCTTCGCGCTTTTCGCACCTCTTAGCGCACCTCTCACTTCCACGTCATCGCCTTGGCGCAGCCATGCCTCAGGGCGGTACCCACCGAGGAGTTCGTCATGAGCCAGACCCTTCACAGCGTCGTCCTGGTAGGGGACCGTTTCATCGGTTTCGCCGTGCAGGAGAACGTGTTCACCGTCTCCCAGTTACTCGACCGCATCCGCGGCGGCTTCTACGCCCCCCAGGGGGTGCCGGTCCTGATCGAGAGCGCCCAGGGTGTGGCCGAGTCGGACGTCGTCATGATCGTCGAGGAGCTGCGCCACCAGGGCCTTCAGGAGCGGGTGCAGATCAGGCTTCAGCCATCGACCCTCAGTGGGGCCGGCGAGGTGCACAAACGCGTGGTGGCCAACGCGCTGATAGCGGACCTCTACCAGGTCAACGACGTGCTCTACGGTGCCGGGCTGCGGCTGCACAACGACAACGAGCTGCTGCTCGACCACCAGACCGGCCAGCACGTGCAGGGCATGGTCGCCGTCGAGGCGTCCCGGCAGATGTTCCTGGCCGTCACCGAGCGCTATTACGCGGCCCAGTGGCCGCAGCGCCGCTACTACTACGTCATCGAATCCATGAACACGGACTTCGAGAACTTCCTCTTCCCGCTCTGCTCCACCATCGAATACCGCGTCACCAAGGCGCAGGTCCAGGACCCCGCGCGGCTGTCCTTCGCCGCCGACATCGCCATCCACCAGGCGGGCCGCCGGGCCTCCCTCACGCAGGTGGCGTTCACCGCCTTCGACGCCGAGCTCATCGAGGCCAAGGAAGACCGCCGGGCGCGCCAGGCCGTCGAGCACATGCTCCGGTCCCCGATGGCGGCCCTCAGCGGCGTCTGACCGCCCCGGCCGTCCCGCCGGCCCCGCAGGTCACCCATCGACTTTCCTTCCTTTCCCGTTCGTTCACCCCTTTGTTCACCATGAGGAGCACCACCATGTCCGCATCGCTGATCACCGCCGTCGAGCTGTCCGTCAAGCCCGACCGGATCGACGCCGCCGCCGAGGCCTGGAAGGCCCACCACGCCGCCTCGGCCGTCACCGGCCGCGCCCTCTTCCGCAGCCTGGAGGGCTCGACCCTGCTCGAGCTCGCCCCGGTCGCCGGCTGGGAGGAGTTCCCCGCCCTGCGCGAGGACTGGGCGAAGCTCTGGGACACCGTCGGCCCGCTGGCCGAGGGCGACTTCCGCCGCCAGGTGCTGGGCATCGTCGACGCGCCCAAGGACATCGACACCCCGCTGCCGCTGACGCCCTACGTGCAGATGCGCCACATCGAGGTGCCGCCCGGCGTCTACACCGCGTACCGCGCCTGGCGCGAGGAGACCATCTACGACGTGGTCCGCACCTCCGACGAGGTCGAGGCGTTCGTCGCCTACCACTCCGTCGTGAGCACCGAGCCCGGCGTCATGTTCGTCTCCGGATTCAGCTGCGACCCCGCCGAGTACAACGCGGTCTTCACCTCGCCCCGCTACCAGGAGATCGTCCGCCAGGCCGGCGACCGCTACATCGCGGGCGGCGAGCGCGGTCTCTACACCGAGATCTACGCCCGCGTCTCCTGACCACTGTCCTGACACCTCTCCTGGAAACCGAGAAGGAGAAGACGGTGACCCAGTCACGCACCTTCCAACTGAGTCTCACCACCCAGGGACCGGCCTACCCGCCCAGCGAAGTGATGGACGGAAACGGTGACTTCGTCGTCATCGGCCGTATCAATCGCGACAACGGCGCGGGCGGGGTCTCCCAGACCTGGGGATCGGCGATCGTCTCCGCCGACAGCCCGCTGCCGAAGTTCGGCGAGCACCAGCCGTACGAGATCGTTCGGGAACTCCCCGACCACCCGGCGCAGTTCAGCCCGGCGGACAACGAGATCGTGCTGCACACGCTGCCGCTCCCGCTGCCCTGCAACAACTACCCCATGGTGTTCGCCCCCGAGCAGTGCCCGGACGCGCACCTGGTCAACCGCCCCAGCTACCCCTTCCACGAGGTCGCCGTGCCGGACCTGCGGGCCCAGGACGGCCCCAAGGTCACCGAGCCGGTCACCCTGGGCAAGTGGGCGGAGGCCCGCGGGGAGCTGGAGGTGCGGCTGGTGGACGGCGGCACGGCCGCGGAGTTCACCTGCGACTTCTCCGGAATGCTGCCCAACAGCCTGTACACGGTGATGTCCCTGCGGGAGCACGACCTCGACCCCGACGGGCCCACCCGGCCCGGCCCGCTGGGCGTGCCCAACGCCTTCGTCACCGACCAGGACGGCAAGGGCCGCTACCGGGCCGTACTGCCGGACCCCTTCCCGGCGCCCGGCACCGGCGGCAACCGCATCGTGAACGTCATCGTGCTGTGGATGAGCTACCAGCAGAACTACGGCGGCGCCATCGGCTGGTTCGGCCTCGGCGGGGACATCCACGCCCAACTGAAGCTCCAGGGGCCGAGCTTCATGGAATTCGTCACCACCGCCAAGTGACCACCACCGCCAAGTGACCACCACGGCCGAGTGGCAACCACCCACCCATCGAGAGGAACCACCATGCCCATCGTCTCCGTGACGACCTGGCCGACCGACAACGACGAGCAGTGCCGCGAGCTGATGGAGGAGCTGACCGCGACCGTGCACCGGATCACCGGCGCCCCCCTCGACAAGATCACGGTTTATGTCCGGGAGGTCCCGCGCGAGCGCTGGTCCGAAGGCGGCGTGCTGGGGTCGAACCCGGAATTCGCCAAGCTCAGCCGGCGCACCGGCTGACCGGGCCGTGAACGGGGCCACGGGGCCGGGCCGAGCGCCCGGCCCCCGCCCCCCCGCACCCCCCCTGAACCCACACCCCCTGAACCCGTACCACCGAAGCCCCGAACTCCGACACCGAAAGTTGACGGCCATGTCCACGAACTCCACAGGCCCCGCCGCAGACGACCGCATGGAGCGCGGTCTGGAGACGATCCGCCGCATCGAGCGCGCCGAACGGCCCGGAGTCCTCGACGGATTCAGCGACGTGGCCCCCGGCTTCGGCGAGATCATCGTCGGCTACGCCTTCGGCGACATCTGCTCCCGGCCCGGCCTGGAGACGCCCACCCGTCAGCTCGTCACCGTCGCCGCGCTGACGACCCTGGGCAACGCCGCCCCACAGCTCTCCTTCCACGTGCGGGGGGCGCGCAATGTCGGCTGCACCCGGCAGGACATCGTCGAGACGGTCATGCACCTCTGCCCGTACGCCGGGTTCCCCGCGACCGTCGAGGCCCTGAAGGTCGTCGCCGCTGTCTTCGAAGCCGAACCCGAGCAGGCCGGCGACGAGACCACCGGATCCGCCGCGGCCGACGACAGCTACGAGCGGGGTCTGCAGATGCTGAAGGCCCTCGACGGCCTCACGGCCGCGGAGCCTGCCGGCTCCCAGGGGTCGGTCACCGACCTCGCCCGCTGCCTCATCGAGTTCGCCCTCGGCGACATCTCCGGGCGCGGCGGCCTCGACGCCCGCACCCGGGAGATCGTCTCCATCGCCGCCTGCACCGCCCTGGGCACCCCGCTGCGACCGCGGCTGGAGACGCACCTGCGCGCCCTGCTCGAAGCCGGCGGCACCGAGGAAGAAGCCATCGAGACGGTCCTCCAGATGGCCGTGTACGCCGGCATCCCGACCGCGGTCAACGGCCTCAACGCCGTCCGCGACGTCTACCGGACGGCCGCCCGGCAGCCTGCCTGACCCGCTGCCCGACCGTCCACCGCCACTCCGCAGGCGTCACCGCCGTTCACCGCCACCCGGAAGGAGAGCCCCATGGCTTCTCGTCCCTACCTCGTCTTCGCCGACGTGGACGAGACCCTCATCAACTGCAAGAGCATGTTCGACTTCTTGCGGTACCAACTGACCATCCGGTACGGCGCCGACGGTGTCGCCGACTACGAACGGCTCCACGAGGGGTTCCAGCGGGCCGCCCGCGAGGGCGCCGCCCGCGAGGACATCAACCGCGCCTACTACGCGGCCTACGAGGGCGACTCGGCGGCCACCATCGCCGCCCTGGGCGAGCGCTGGTTCACCGACCGGGACACGGCCGGGCTCTTCATCGAGGAGACCCGCCTGGCGCTGGCGGACCACCGCGCGGAAGGCGCCGAGATCGTCCTGGTCTCCGGGTCGTTCCCCGCGTGCCTCGACCCCATCGCCCGGACGGTCGGCGCCGCCCACGTGCTGTGCACCCGCCCCCTCGTCGAACGGGGCCGCTACACGGGCCGGATCGGGACGCCGATGATCGGCGCGCACAAGGCGGACGCCGTACGGGACCTGCTCGCCACCCGGCCGGACATCGACCCGCGCGACTGCTACGCGTACGGCGACCACCCGTCCGACCTGCCGATGCTCGACTCCGTCGGCCACCCCGTCGCGGTCGGCGACGACCCGGTCGTCCAAGCCCACCTCGACGACCGGGCCCGCATGAGCCACCAGAACTTTTTCACCCCCCTGGAGCCACAGCGATGACCGTCTACTCACCCGCCACCACCGCCACCGGGATCACCGGCACCGGCTCGTACCTCCCCGCAGAGATCGTGCCCAACGCCGTGGTGGCCGACCGGGCCGGCGTCACCGCGGACTGGATCGTCCAGAAGACCGGCATCCTCGAACGGCGCCACGCCGCACCCCACGAGGCCACCTCCGACCTGGCCTACGCCGCGGCCCGGGCCGCGATGGACGACGCCGGCATCACCGAACGGGACATCGCCTGGGTGATCGTGGCCACGTCCACCCCCGATCACCCCCAGCCCGCCACCGCCTGCCTGGTACAGGACCGGCTCGGCGCCACCCAGGCCGCGGCCTTCGACATCAACGCCGTCTGCGCGGGCTTCGTCTTCGCGCTCCAGACCGGCGCCCAGCTGCTGGCCGGCGTCGGCGAGCGGACCACGGCCAAATACGCGCTCGTCATCGGCGCGGACGTCTACTCCCGCATCCTCGACCACACCGACCGCCGCACCGCGGTGCTCTTCGGCGACGGCGCCGGAGCCGTCGTCCTCGGCCCGGCCCGCCCCGGCTACGGCATCCTCGGCACCGGCACCAGCACCGACGGCAGCCTGCACGGTCTGATCGGCGTGCAGGCGGGCGGCAGCCGCCACCCCGCCTCGGCCGGCACCCTCGCCGACGGTCAGCACTTCTTCAAGATGCGGGGCCGGGAGGTCCGCGCATTCGTCAACGAGCGGCTGCCGCTCGCCGTCCAGGGCGTCCTCGACGCCCACGGCGTCGACCCCGCCCAGGTCAAGCACTTCATCCCGCACCAGGCCAACGGCGTCATGGTCGGCGAGGTCATCCCCCGGCTCGGGCTGCCCAACGCGCACGCCCACCTGCCCGTCGACCTGCACGCCAACACCGGCGCCGCCTCCATACCGCTCGCCCTCGACCACGCCCGCCGCGCCGGGGCCCTGGCGGACGGCGAGCTGATGCTCCTCGCCGGCTTCGGCGGCGGCATGGGCGTCGGCACGGCCCTGCTCCGCTGGGACGCCGAACCGCCCTGCCGTCACGCGCGGCACGCGGCGCGGGAACTCGCCGGGAGCGTGGCCCGATGACCGCACTCGCGACCGCCCCGGCACACCTCGCCCCGGACCATCTCGCTCCGGACCACTTCCCCGACCACGGCTACCCCGGCTACCCGGTGTACGCCCGCCGCCGGCCCGCCCCCGCGACCGCCGACCTCTGCGCGGTCCCCGGCTGCGCCGTGGCCTGCTGGTCGATGGGGCTCGACGCCCCGGACACCACCCCTTGCCCGCACGGCTGGGCCTCGCGCCCCGCGGCCGTCGCCTCCACCCCCGTCCCGTCCCTGGGAGACCACCAGTCATGACTCAGTCCACCCTCTCGCACGCACCGGAAACGGACTCGGGCGTCAAGCGCGCGGCGAGCGTCGCCACCGACCCCGTCGGCTACTCGCCGCTGCGCGCCTGGCTGGCGGTCTTCGCCCTGGCCCTGGGCACCTTCTCCTTCGTCACCACCGAGACCCTGCCGATCGGCCTGCTGCCGTCCATCGGCGCCGGCGTCGACGTCTCCGTCGGCACCGCGGGCTTCCTCGTCACCGGCTTCGCCGCCGTCGCCGCCATCACCGCGGCACCGCTGACCACCCTGTGCGGACGCGTCGACCGCAAGTGGCTGCTGGCCGCGCTGCTCGTCGCCTACGTCATCGGCAACCTGCTGGCCACCGTCGCCTCCAGCTACGCCATGCTGCTCGTCGCCCGCATCGTGGTCGCCCTCGCCCACGGTGTCTTCTGGTCCATCGCCGCCGCCATCGCCGTCCGGCTCGTCCCCGAGCGGCACGCCGTCCGGTCCACCGCCATCGTCCTCGGCGGCATCTCCCTCGCCTCGGTGCTCGGTGTCCCGCTGGGCACGATGATCGGCCAGCACTCCGGCTGGCACACCGCGTTCGCCGCCGTCGCCGCCGTCGGCTTCGTCGTCCTGGTCGCCGTGCTGTTCCTGCTGCCGGGCCTGCCCGCCCAGGGCAGCGGAAGCCTCGCCGCGCTGCCCCGCGTGCTCCGCAACGGCCGTCTGCGCACCGCCGTCGCCGTCACCGCGCTCGTCATGATCGGCCACTTCCTCGCCTTCACCTACATCGCCCCCTACCTGGAGGACATCACCGGCATCAGCGAGGGCATGGTCGGCGTCCTGCTGCTCGTCTTCGGCGTCGCCGGATTCGCCGGGAACTTCATCGCCGGCGCCGTCGTCGGCCGCTCGGTGCGGGCCACCCTGCTCGGCGCGCTCGCCGTGATGACCGCCTCCCTCGTCCTGCTGTGGGCCTTCGGCGACAGCAAGGCCGCGGCGGTCACCCTGCTCATCGTGTGGGGCCTCGCCTTCGCCGCCCTGCCGGTCGGCCTCCAGACCTGGGTGCTGGAGCTGGCCAAGGAGGAGTCCGACGCCGCGTCGTCCCTCTACGTGGCGGCCTTCAACGGCGCCATCGCCATCGGCTCCCTGGTCGGCGGCCTGATCGTCGACTCCTCCGCCGGCCCCCGCGCCGTCACGGCCATCGGCGCCGCCCTGGCCGCCTGCGCCCTGCTCACCCTGGTCCTCGCCGGCCGCGGTACCCGCAGCACCGAGAACGCCTGACACCCGCCGCCCCCGGCACCACCGATACGACCGGTAACACCGACCAGCATCAACAAGCATCGACAAGGACAGGAATTCATGTACCAGCGCACCCTCGGCGCCTCTGGCCCTCAGGTCTCCGCGATCGGCCTCGGCTGCATGGGAATGTCGGTCTACTACGGCGCGAGCGACGAGGCGGCCTCCGTCGCCACCATCCACCACGCCCTCGACATCGGCGTGAACTTCCTCGACACCGCCGACTGCTACGGCAACGGTCACAACGAGGAGTTGGTCGGCCGGGCCCTCAAGGGCCGCCGCGACGAGGCCTTCCTGGCCACGAAGTTCGGCATCCGGGGCGTCGGGCCCGGGGGCACCTCCGGCGGGGCGACCATCGACTCCCGCCCCGAGTACGCCAAGGAGGCCTGCGACGCCTCGCTCGCCCGCCTCGGCGTCGACCACATCGACCTGTACTACCTGCACCGCCGCAACCCCGAGGTCCCCATCGAGGAGACCGTCGGCGCCATGGCCGAACTCGTCGCCGCGGGCAAGGTCCGCCACCTCGGACTCTCCGAGGTGAGCGCCGACACCCTGCGCCGCGCCCACGCCGTCCACCCCATCACCGCCCTGCAGAGCGAGTACTCGCTGTGGGAGCGGGACCTGGAGGACGACATCGCGCCCACGGCCGCGGAGCTGGGCATCGGCCTCGTCCCGTACTCGCCGGTCGGCCGGGGCTTCCTCACCGGGGCCGTCACCTCGCTCGACCAGCTCGACAAGGACGACTACCGTCGCACCACCGACCCCCGCTTCCAGGGCGAGAACCTCACCCGCAACCTGGCCCTGGTCGAGCGGGTCCGCGCCCTCGCCACCGAGATCGGCTGCACCCCCGTCCAGCTGGCCCTGGCCTGGCTGCTCTCCCGCGGTGAGCACGTCGCCCCGATCCCCGGCACCCGGCGCGTCACCTACCTGGAGGAGAACGCCAAGGCCGCCGACCTGGCCCTCACCGAGGACCAGTTGCGTGCCCTGGAAGCGGCGCTGCCCGCCACCGAGGTGTCCGGCGGCCGGTACCCCGAGGCCGGTCTGCGCCTGCTGAACACCTGATTCCCGGATCGACGTCGTCGGCCGCCCCCGTCCGTACGGGGGGGCCGACGACGTCTACGGCAGCCGCCGGTGCCACTCCTGAAGGTGCGCGGCCGTCTCCCGGTCGGCGGGCAGGAACGTCTCCATCGCCAGCTCGGAGACGGTCACGTCCATGGGGGTGTTGAACGTCGCGATCGTCGAGATGAACGACAGCACCCGCCCTTCGTGCTCGATCACCATCGGCAGCGCGAACGGCACCCCGCCCTCCCCGGACGCCGCGCGCTCCGTGCCGCCCTCCGGCAGGGGATACCCGCTGACCTCGTCGTAGAGGGCGCGCAGCGGCGCCGACCGCATCAAGGCCAGCTGCCGTTCCATCTGGTGCAGCAGATGGCCGCGCCACTCGCGGTAGTTGCGGATGCGCGGTGCCAGACCGCCCGGGTGCATGGTGATCCGCATGGCGTTCAGCGGCGGGGCCAGCAGCGGCTCCGCGACGCCCGCCAGCAGCATCGCGATGCCGCGGTTGGCGGCCAGCACCTGATACGTGCCGTCCACCACCAGCGCCGGGAACGGCTCGTACGAGCGCAGCAGCCGTTCCATCCCCTCCCGCAGCCCCGCGAGCGCCGGGTCGTCCAAGGGCCGTTCGGGGAAGTACGGGGCGTAACCGGCCGCGACCAACAGGGCGTTCCGCTCCCGGACGGGCACTTCCAGATGGTCCGCGAGGCGCAGCACCATCTCCTGGCTCGGCCGGGCACGGCCCGTCTCGATGAAGCTGATGTGGCGCGCCGAGGAGCCCGCGCGCAGCGCCAGGTCCAGCTGGCTGATCCGCCGCCGGTCCCGCCACTCGCGCAGCAGCGCGCCCACCCCCGTGGTCTCTGCGACAGTCGTCATGGCCCGACCGTAACCGGTGCCCGCCCGCCCCCGGCGGCTACCCCAGGTCGAGGGCGTTGCGCAGCCCCAGGCGGTAGCGCACCTCGTCCTGCGCCTTGAGGAGCTCCAGCTCCGGTGCCCGGTACAGCGGCGTGATCGAACACCGCTCGGCCTTCGATCCCACCTCCTCCAGCAGGGCGTTGACGGCGGCACGGGCCGCGGCGTTGGCGCCCTCCATGGTCGCCAGATCGATGTCGGTGGCCACGTAGTCGCCGCAGAGGAAGAGATTGGGGATCGCCGTCCGGGCGTCCGGGCGGTTGTACCAGGTGCCGGTGGGGTGGATGAGGAGCTGCTCGTCGTTGGTCGGCCGGGGGCCGCCGATCTCCACGGCCGGGTCGAGGAACCACGAGTGGAGCTTGGCGTCGCTGAGGACCGTGCGCCCGGTGTCGTTCAGCCCCGCCTTCATCTGCGCCCACACCTCGCGGGCGACCTCCTCGCGGCTGCACTGCTTGGCCGTCCTGCCGTAGAGGATGCCGGGCTTGTCCCACTCGGAGACGTCCACCGACAGACAGTCCACGGCCGCTCCGTCGCCGTAGTCGGCCCCGAAGTCCCGCCCGGACCAGTACTGCGCCTGCCCCACGGAGGTGATCGACCAGGGGGAGTCGATGTGGTTGACGTGACCGTGGACGACGGGCGTCGGCTCGGTCAGATAGAACTGAATGCCCGTCATCCAGTCCGTCCGGAGCTCGTCGCAGCGTGCCAGCTTCGGGTCGGCGGCCCGCACCGCCGCGTTCCAGGTGGCACGAGCGTGCTCGACCGGCATCGCCGAGACGAAGTGGTCGGCGGTCACCGACTGCCGGGCGCCGGACGGGTCCTGGACGACGGCCTCGGTGATCCGGCCGCCGGCGATGCGCAGGTCCCGGACCGACCAGCCGACGCGGAAGGTCACGCCCAGCGACCGCAGATGCCTCACCCACGGGTCGATCCAGGCCTCGTTGGTGGGCGCGTCGAGGACCCGGTCCGGCTGGCCGTCCGCGCCGCGGCCCAGCGCGTTGAAGAGGAACGCCTCCATGCAGGTCGAGACCGTCTTGGTGCTGGCCACCTCCGCCTTCGTCGCCACGATGTTGCGGGTGATGCCGATGGCCAGCAGCCGCTGGTAGTTGGGCGACATCCGGGCGGCCCGGATGAACTCCCACCACGGCACCTTCTCCCAGGCGCCGACCCGCCGCCGGTCGCAGCTGGTGAACCAGACGAGCAGCCGGCCGACGAAGTACAGCACCTCCTGCGGCGGGATGTTCCCGAAGGCGTCGAAGAAACCGGTCAGCGCGCGGCGCAGGGCGTCCGGGGTGAGCAGCGGGGGAGGGGTGCCGAGCACGCCGAACGGTATGCGGACGTCCTCGTGGCCGATCCGGGCCAGCATCACCTCGCTGGAGGCCACGAGGTTGCCGTGACAGCCGTTCGCGTTGCCGGGGAAGGGAATGCGCCGCATGGTGTCGGGGAGGTTCTGGTAGAAGCCGGGAAAGAACCGGAAGCCGTGCTCGCCGGGCAGCGGCTTGCGGCCGCCCTTCGCACTGCCCGGCACGTCCATGCTGCGCGCCTTGCCGCCGGGGGCCTTCTTCTCGTACACGGTCACCTGGAAGCCCCGCTCGGCGAGTTCGTGCGCGGCCGTCAGCCCGGCCACGCCGCCGCCCAGCACGGCGACGCTCCGCCCGCCGGCCGCGCGCCCCGGCCCGCGCCGTGGGGCGGCCACCGCGCGGGTGCCCAGCGCGGCCGGACCGGCGCCCGCGGCAACGGCCGCCGCCCCGCCGATGAAGCCTCTGCGTGTGCTGCCCCTACCGCCCATGCCCCTACCCCCTACCGCCGGTAACGTGTCCCGTCCGGCGCAGGAGCATAGAAGCGCCACCCCCCTCCCGGAAGGGCACATCCGACTCGCCGTACGCCGCCCGGCACATTGACGCGAAAGCGCCCCCGTCGCGTGGGACGCTTGGACCACCGGTACTCGCGATGAAGGGGATGCGCCCATGGCAGTCGAACCGCTCTCGCAGAAGGACGTGGAGGACCGCCTCCAGGAGCTGCCCGGCTGGACCACCGACGGCGATCGGATCAGCCGTACGTACTCCTTCGAGGGGCACTTCGCGGCGGCGGCGATGGTCATTCACATCGCCCAGATCCAGGAGGAGTTGGGTCATCACTCCGATCTGACGCTCGGCTACAACACGGTCTCCCTGACGGTGAACACACACAGCGCGGGAGGCAAGGTCACCGGCCTCGACGTCGAACTGGCCCGCCGCGTCGAGGCGGTGGCCCCGCTCCACGGGGCCCGCTGACGCGGGGTCGCTCGGTCCTTACCTTCGCCTCGCGGGCGGCGCGCGGTCGCTGCCGCTGACCGCGACCGGTGCCGAACGGGCCGCCGGGCCCGTCTCGCCCGGCGAGGCCGTGTCGACCGTCGACGGCTGACGGGGCGCCCCGGGTGGCGCCCCGACCGTCGGCCCGAGGCGGGGCGGGCCGGCTGACCGTCAGTCGACACCCCGCGCCCGGCGGAAGCGGGCCAGGCCGTCGTCGAGGTCGACGATCGGCTCGGGGTAGGCGTACCGGGCCCGCTCCGCGGCGCGCAGGCGCCAGGGGTGGTGGACCGCCGCGCCTTCCAGCCCTGCCAGCTCCGGCACCCAGCGCCGTACGTACTCCCCGGTCGGGTCGAACCGCTTCGCCTGGGCCAGGGGGTTGAGGACCCGGTTGGGGCGGGTGTCGCTGCCGGTGCCCGCCACCCACTGCCAGTTCAGCTGGTTGTTCGCGATGTCCCCGTCCACCAGCAGGTCCAGGAAGTGCCGGGCACCCGCCCGCCAGTCGAGGTACAGCGTCTTGGTGAGGAAGCTCGCCGACAGCAGCCTGGCCCTGTTGTGCATCCAGCCCTCGTGCGCGAGCTGCCGCATCGCCGCGTCGACCACCGGGTACCCCGTACGGCCCTCCCGCCACGCGGCCAGCTCCTCGGCGTCCTGGCGCCAGTGGTCGTGCCGGGTGCGGTAGTCGTGCCGGGCGGCGTCGGGGCGGGCCGCGAGCAACTGGTGGTGGAAGTCCCGCCACGCCAGCTGGCGTACGAACGCCTCGGCGCCCGCTCCACCCGCCTGCCGGGCCCGGGTGACCAGCTCGACCGGCGACAGACAGCCGAAGTGCAGATAGGGGGAGAGCCGCGAGGTCGCGTCCCCGGGCAGGTCGTCGTGCCGGTCGGCGTAGTCCGTCAGACCGGTGCGCCGCCACGCGTCGAGGCGGCGGCGCCCCGCCCGCTCGCCACCCTCCGGCAGCGCCGGGGACGGCTCGCCCCGGGCGAGCGACGCGGCCCGGGGCAAGGGCTCCGAGCGCACCTCGGGCACCGGGACCGCGCGCGGCGCGGCGACCACGTCCCGCAGTGCCTCGGCCGACCAGCGCCGGAAGTACGGGGTGAACACCGCGTAGTGGTCCCGGCCCGTCGGCAGCACCGCGCCCGGCGGCACCGCCGTGACCACCGCGTCGTGCACCCGCAGCCCGCGCCCGTCCGCCGTCAGCGCCGCCCGCAGCCGCTCCTCGCGGCGCAGCGCGAAGCCACTGGCACCACCCGCGAGATGGACCTCCCCGGCGCCCGTCTCCGCGGCCACCCGGCAGGTCTCCTCGACCACGTCGCCCCGGCGGACCACCAGCCGGCCATCGCGTTCGCGCAGCGCCTCGTCCAGATCGGCGAGGCAGTCCGCCAGGAAGGCGGCCCGGTTGGGCACGGCGAAGCCCGCGGCCGCGACGCCGGAGTCGACGACGAACAACGGCACCACAGCGCGCGCCGCGCGCAGCGCCCCGGCGAGCACGGGGTTGTCACGCAGCCGTAGGTCCGAGGTGAACAGGGCGACGGAGACGTCCATCCCCCGATTGTGGGCGCCGCGCGCCCCGCCGTCCGGCAGGGCGCGCGGCGCCGTCACCACCCTCGATCAGCTGAAGTCGAACTCGTCCGGGTCCGGGCCGAGGCGCGTGCCGTTGTCGAGCCCGGCGATCGCGGTGAGGTCCTCGTCGTCCAGCTCGAAGCCGAAGACGTCGAAGTTCTCCCGGATGCGGGACGGGGTCACCGACTTGGGAATGGCCACGTTGCCGGTCTGGACGTGCCAGCGCAGCACGACCTGCGCGGCCGTCCTGCCGTGCTTGGCGGCGATCCGGCCGATGGTCGGGTCGGCGAGGAGGTCCTTGCCCTGGCCGAGCGGCGACCAGGCCTCGGTGGCGATGCCGTGCCGGGCGTGGAGGGCGCGCAGCTCCGCCTGCTGGAAGTTGGGGTGCAGCTCGATCTGGTTGACCGCGGGGACGACGGACGTCTCGGCGATCACCCGCTCGAGGTGCGCGGGCTGGAAGTTCGAGACGCCGACGGCCTTCGCACGCCCGCTCTCGGCGATCTCCGCGAAGGTGCGGACGATCGTCAGGTAGTCCTCGCGCACGGCCCGCGGCCAGTGGATGAGGTAGAGGTCCACGTAGTCCAGGCCGAGCTTCGCCAGCGAGGCGTCGAACTCGCGCAGAACACTCTCGCGCGTCCACGTCTCGGACGCGCTGTTCCACAGCTTGGTCGTGACGAACAGCTCGTCACGCGCGATGCCCGAGGCGGCGAGTGCCTTTCCCGTACCCACCTCGTTCTCGTAGATCGCGGCGGTGTCGATGCTGCGGTAGCCGGCGGCCAGGGCCTCGGAGACGGCGGCGGTGGCCTCGTCGTCGGGGACCTGCCACACGCCGAAGCCCAGCTGGGGCATCTCGACGCCGTTGTTGAGGGTGATGGAAGGGACCTTGCTCACGAGCAATCGATCCTTACGTCGGGGGTGCTTACCTCATGGTCAACCGGCACCTGCCCGATCGCATTCCCATTACACCCATTTCATTCCGCCCGTCCTTCCCCTTCTTCGTCAGGCGCGGTACAGCGCCTCGACCTCCTGTGCGTAGGCCTTTTCGATGGCCTTCCGTTTGAGCTTCAGCGACGGTGTCAGCAGCCCGCGCTCCTCGGTGAACCGGGCCCCCAGTATCCGGAACGTACGGATCGACTCGGACTGCGAGACCAGGGTGTTGGCGGCCACCACCGCCCGCCGGACCTCGGCCTCCAGCTCCGGGTCGCGCACCAGGTCGCCCGGCGGCGGGGCCGGCTTCCCGCGGATGGCCAGCCAGTGCGCCACCGCGTCCGGATCGAGGGTGACGAGAGCGGCGAGATAGGGGCGGTCGTTGCCGACGACCACGCACCGGTCGACCAGCGGGTGCGACCGTACCCGCTCCTCCAGTGGCAGCGGCGACACGCTGCGCCCACTGGACGTCACCAGGATCTCCTTCTTCCGCCCGGTGATGGTCAGATAGCCGTCCGCGTCCAGCTCGCCCACGTCACCGGTGGCGAGCCAGCCGCCGCGCAGCACGGCGTCGGTGGCCTTGCGGTCACTCAGATAGCCGGAGAAGACCTGCCCGCCGCGCAGCCAGATCTCCCCGTCCTCCGCGATGTGCACGGTCGTCCCCGGCACCGGCCGGCCCACGGTCCCGAACCGGGTCCGCTCGGGCGGGTTGGCCGTCGCGGCCCCGGTCGTCTCGGTCAGCCCGTACCCCTCGAAGACCGTGATCCCCGCGCCCGCGAAGAACAGCCCCAGCCGCCGCTCCATTGCTGAGCCGCCCGACATGGCGTGCCGCACCCTGCCGCCCAGCGCGTCGCGCACCTTGGCGTAGACGAGCCGGTCGTAGAGCTGGTGCTGTACGCGCAGCCCGGCGGACGGCCCCGGACCGGTGCCGAACGCCTTGTGCTCCAGCGCCTCCGCGTACCGCACCGCCACGTCGACGGCCTTGTCGAACGGCACGGCCTTGCCGTCGTTCTCCGCGGCGCGCCGGGCGGCGGCGAAGACGTTCTCGAAGACGTACGGCACGGCGAGGACGAACGTCGGGCGGAAGGCCCGCAGATCGGGCAGCAGCGCGGCGGCCGTCGCCTGGGGCTGGTGGCCCAGCTTGACCCGGCCGCGCACCGCCGCGACCTGCACCATCCGCCCGAAGACATGGGCGAGCGGCAGGAACAGCAGCGTGGCCGCCTCGTCGCCCGGCCGGGAGTGGAAGACCCGCTCGTAGCGCCGGACGATGTTGTCGGACTCGGCCATGAAGTTGGCGTGGGTGAGGACACAGCCCTTCGGCCGCCCGGTGGTGCCCGAGGTGTAGATGACCGTCGCCGGTGTGGCGGGGGTCAGCGCCATGCGGTGCCGGTGCACCACCTCGTCGTCGACCCGCTCCCCGGCCGCGCCGAGCTCCTCGACCGCCCCCGCGTCCAGCTGCCACAGCCGGGTGAGGTGCGGAAGCCGGTCGACGACCGAGCCGACGGTCATCGCGTGGTCCTCGTGCTCGACGACGCAGGCGGTGACGCCCGCGTCGTGCAGCATCCAGAAGACCTGCTCGGCGGAGGAGGAGGCGTACAGCGGAACGGGCTGGGCGCCGATCGTCCACAGCGCGAAGTCGAAGAGGGTCCACTCGTACCGCGTGCGGGACATGATGGCGACCCGGTCGCCGAACCGGACCCCGCGCGCGAGCAGCCCCTTCGCCAGCGCCATGACCTCGTCGCGGAAGGCGGCCGCGGTCACGTCGTGCCACCGGCCGTCCGACTTGCGGCCGAGGGCGACCCGCTCCGGGTCCTCCTCGGCGTGGGAGAACACGACGTCCGCCAGTCCTCCGACGTGGGGCGTCGTCGCCAGCGGTGGGACGGTGAACTCGCGCAACTACTCGCTCCTTGTGACGCTCCGCACAGCGCCGTGACCGTACCCGGTCGGGTACCGGCCCGAACCCCTTTCGTACCGCTTGATGTGCGGGGCCCGGGCGGATCCGCACGGAATCTCCGCGACGGGCGCACCGGCGCTCCTTGTGCTCACGTCAGGCCTGGACCACACCCGGTGGCAGGCCTGGACCAGGCCTGCCACCGGGGCCGGGGCCCACGGCTTCACGCCGGGCCCGGGGTGAAGCCGTCCGGGCCGTGCAGCCGGTCACCGCCCGCGAGGATCGCCTCCGCGAGCGCCTCCGCGGGCTCCCGCGCCGCACCGCGCGCGGTGCCGTGCAGCAGCACCATGTCGACGGCGCCCAGCTCCGGCAGCCCCGCCCGGGCCGGGATCCGCACCAGCCCCGGCGGGATCATGCCCCGCGCGTACGGCATCACCCCCAGCCCGGCGCGGGCCGCCGCGACCAGGCCGTTGAGGCTGCGGCTCGTGCACGTCACCCGCCAGGCGCGGCCGCCCTGCTCCAGCACCGTCAGGGCCCGCGCCCGGGTCAGGGCGGGCGGCGGGTAGACCACCAGCGGCAGCGGCCGGCCGGGGTCCAGGCGCAGCCGGTCGCTGCCGATCCACACCAGCTTGTCCCGCCACACCAGCCGCCCCCGCGTCCCGTCCGCACCGCGCTTGGCGAGCACGAGGTCGAGCCGCCCGGCCGCGAGCAGCTCGTGCAGCGTGGCGGACAGCTCCACCGTCAGCTCCAGATCGACTTCCGGGTGCTCGCGGCGGAAGCCTTCCAGGATCTCCGGCAGCCGGGTCGACACGAAGTCCTCCGAGGCCCCGAACCGCAGCCGCCCGCGCAGCCGGGTCCCCGTGAACCAGCTCGCGGCCCGCTCGTTCGCCTCCAGGATCGTGCCCGCGAAGCCGAGCATCGCCTCGCCGTCCTCGGTCAGCCGCACGCTGTGCGTGTCACGGACGAACAGCTGCCGCCCGGCCGTGTCCTCCAGCCGGCGGATCTGCTGACTGACCGTCGACTGCCGCAGACCGAGGCGGTCGGCGGCCTGCGTGAAGCTCAGTGTCTGGGCGACGGTCAGGAAGGTGCGCAACTGCGTCGGATCGAACATGGACCGAGGCTATCGCCGATCGTGATAACAGTCAGTGCGGTGAACGGGGTTCCCGATGAGCCGGGCCCGGGGCAGGCTGGACGTCATGCGACGCCCCGCCTTCCTCTCCCGCATCCCCGTGGACCCGTACATCGCGGCCCTGCTCGGCACGGTCGCGCTCGCCGCGCTGCTGCCCGCCCGGGGCCCCGCCGCGGGCGTCGCCGACGGCGCGGCCACGGGCGCGGTCGCCCTGCTGTTCTTCCTCTACGGAGCCCGGCTCTCCACCCGCGAGGCGATGGACGGCATGCGGCACTGGCGACTGCACCTGACGGTCCTCACCGCCACGTTCGTCCTCTTCCCGCTGCTCGGCCTGGCCTCCCGGGGCCTCGTGCCGTCCGTACTGACGCCGGAACTCCAGGCCGGGCTGCTCTTCCTGTGCCTGGTGCCCTCCACCATCCAGTCCTCGATCGCCTTCACCTCCCTCGCGCGCGGCAATGTGGCGGCCGCGGTCTGCGCGGGCTCGTTCTCCAGCGTCGTCGGCATCGTCCTCACCCCGCTGCTGGCGGCCCTGCTGCTGGGCGGCAGCGGCGGCGGGTTCTCGCCGCGCTCGCTGGTGTCGATCGTGGGCCAGTTGCTCGTCCCGTTCCTGGCGGGGCAACTGCTGCGGCGCCGGGTGGGCGGCTTCCTCACCCGCCACGGCAAGGCGCTGGGCCAGGTCGACCGCGGTTCGATCCTCCTCGTCGTCTACGCGGCGTTCAGCGCGGGGATGGTGCGGGGGGTGTGGCAGCAGGTGACCCCCCTGCGGCTGCTCGCGCTCGTCGGGGTGGAGGCCGTGCTGCTGGCCGTGATGCTCACCCTTACCGGCTACGGCTCACGGTGGCTCGGCTTCGGTCGCGAGGACCGGATAGCGATCGTGTTCTGCGGCTCGAAGAAGGGCCTCGTCTGCGGGCTCCCGATGGCCGGTGTCCTCTTCGGCGCCCACGCGAGCCTCGCGGTCCTGCCGCTGATGCTCTTCCACCAGATGCAACTGATGGTCTGCGCGGTCCTGGCGAAGCACTATGCGAAGTCCAGCGGCAGCCGCAGAACCGCGTCACCGAGCGCCGCGTCCGTCTTGTCCAGCACCGTGAGCTCCCCGTCGGACAGCGCCCGCCGATAGACCCGTACCTCGTCCAGATCCCCGGTCAGATGCGACCGGCTGTCGGGCTTCTGCCCCAGATGCACCCCGAAGGTCGATGTCCGGCTGACCGTCCCCGGCACATCGGGTGCGGACGTCTCGACGCCGTCGACGGTGAGCGTGAGGAGTCCGTCCGCGCGGCGCAGCGCCGCGTGGTGCCACTGTCCGTCGTTGTACGCGCCGGCCGACCGGACCGTGGCCGTCCTGGACGGGCCCTTGCCGACGATGCCGGTGATCTGCCCGGTGATCCGCCGCGCGCCCGGCTCCCCGCGCAGCGCCACCTGCGGGGCCCCGCCGACCCCGCCCATCCACAGCAGCGGCTGCTCGCCCCGGGTGGCGGTGTAGCGGAACCACAGCGAGGCCGTGAAGTCCCCCTCGCCCAGCGGCAGGGAGGCCCGGTGGGGGAGCCGCACCGCGTCGTCCGTGCCGTCGAAGGCGAGCGCCCCGCCGAACCGGCCGCCGACCGGCCGGGCCCCGCCGAGCACATACGCCCCCCGCGCGCCCGGGGCGTGGTCGGGGGTCGTCGGACCGGGGCCGCGGTGCGGGCCGAGCCAGTCCTCGGTGAAGCGGGTGAAGCGCATCTCGTCGCGGGCGTCGGCCTTGCCCGCCTCGTAGAGCAGCCCGGCGTCGGCGCGGCCGACGACCGTCATGTCGGAGTAGCCGGACCAGTCGGCGGTGACCGCCCTGCCGCGGTCGACGCCTTCCCAGGTGCGGCCCTGGTCGTACGAGGAGCGGATGGTCATCGTGCGGCGGCGGTCGGGGTCGGCGGGCGCGGAGAGCAGCCAGCGGCCGGACGGCAGCGGCAGGACGGACCCCTGGACCATGGGGGTGTACAGGTCGGGGACGGCCCGGAAGGGCGCGGCGAAGTGCCCGCCCCCGTCACGGCTGACGGCGTGGTCGCGGTTGCCGAGGTCCGTGCCGTCCTGTTCGCGCCCGCCCACGTACACGGTGCCGCCGGAGCCGGAGCCGGAGCCGGAGCCGGAGCCGTCGTCGGTCCGGTCGTCGGTCCGTTCGGCGAGGGTCAGTTCGGAGGGCTTCTGCCGGTACGTGCCGTCGGTGCCGATCCGGTGGGTGTCCACCGCGCCGAGCCGCCAGTGGGCACCGGAGTCGTCGCTGTAGGCGAGCGCCGCGTGGTTCGCGGTGGGCCGCGTCCCGTCGTGGCTCTCGGCGTTGATCCCGACGATCAGCCGGCCCCGGTGCCGCCCGTGCGCGAGCTGGATGCCGTGCCCCGGCCCGGTCGCGTACCAGGAGTTCCAGCCGCGCGGCCGGAGCGTCGTGCTCAGGTCGCGCGGCCGTGACCAGGTCAGACCGTCGTCGTCGCTGTGCTGGAGGTGGGGGGTGCGCTCGCAGGGCGTGTCGCAGTTCCCGGCGTCCGGGCGGCCCTTGTTGTACGTGGTGGCCAGCACGATCCGGCCGGTGCGCCGGTCGACGACGGGCGCCGGGTTGCCGTGCGTGTCGCCGTGCCCGGCGTCGACGACGAGCAGCGGGCCCCAGGTGCGGCCGCCGTCGGTGGAGCGCTTGAGGACGACGTCGATGTCGGTGGCGTCCCCGCAGTTGTGCTTGCGGCCCTCGGCGAAGGCGAGGAGCGTGCCGCGAACGGTGGTGACGAGCGCGGGAATGCGGTAACAGGCGTAGCCGGGGTCCTGCGCGGCCTTGAACAGCACACGCTCCTCGAAACCGGAACGAGCCACGGCGGCGGGGTCCACCGCCGCCGTGGCCCGCGGTGGCTGGGGGAGGAGGGCGAGTACGGCGCCCGCGAGCGCGGCGGCCGTGACACGCCGTACGGCGGTGCGCCCGAAGGCCCGGCGGACGGCCTGCCGGGGGACCGGTCTGAGGGTGCGCGGGGGCTGTGCCGGAGGAAGCGGCGCCATGGCCCGTCCCTTTCGCGTCGAGGCACGTCATGACATGTCGTGACACGGTGGACCGGACGTCCCACACATCCCATGTCCGGTGGGCCGAACGTACGTGGCGGTTCCTCACCCCACAAGCGCCATGAGCCGAATGCGCTCACACGGGTCGCAGGACCACCTTGCCCCGGTTGGCGCGGGACTCGATGATCGCGTGCGCCGTGGCCGCCTCCTCCAGCGGCAGTTCGACGTGGACGTGTGGCCGCAGCCGCCCGGCGGTGAACAGTCCCCACAGCTCCTGCCGCCACTGTTCCATCAGCGCGGGGCGGTGGCGGGCGACGATCGCCATCTGGAAGCCGATGGCGGACTTGGCGCCCACCAGCAGGTCGTACGCCTCGATGGTCCCGCCGCCCGAGCTGTACGCCACCAGCCGGCCGCCCGGTGCGAGCGAGGTGACGGCGGGGGAGAGCAGTTCGCCGCCGACCGCGTCCAAGGCGATGTCCACGGGCTCGAAGGGGGTCGCGGACGCTCCGGACTCACCGCGGGCCGGGAGCCGGTCGTAGGTCACGACCTCGTCCGCCCCCAGCGACCGTACGAAGTCCGCCTTGGCGGCCGAGCCGACGGCGGCCACGACCCGCCCCGCGCCGCGCGCCTTGGCGAGCTGCACGGCGAGGTGCCCGGCACCGCTCGCGGCCGCCGTCACGAGCACCGACTCGCCCTCGGCCGGGCGGGCGGCCTCGTAGGCGCCGAGGGCGACCAGCCCGCAGCGCACGAGCGCGACCGCGTCGGTGGCGCTCGCGCCCTCGGGGACGGGTGAGGCCATCGAGGAGTGGAGGAGGGAGTAGTCGGCGTAGCCGTCGCCGAAGCACAGGCCCGTGACGCGCTCGCCGACCGCGAACCCGGTCACGTCCGGGCCGACGGCGACGATCTCCCCGGCGACCTCGCCGCCCAGGCTCGCGGGGAGCGGCAGGCCACCGCCGCGGACCTTGCGGACCACCGGCAGGGTGACGCCGATCGCCTCGGTGCGCAGCAGCAGTTCGCCGGGGCCCGGCCGCGGGACGTCGGTCTCCTCGACGCGCAGGACCTCGGGGCCGCCGTTCTCGTGATACCGGACGCGACGCATGTGTTTCCTCTACCTCCACGGATGTCGTTGGCGACCCCAACGATACAAGAATTCATGGGTGAGGCCAATGGTTTTTCGTGGGGGGTTCCAACGATTCTGTGGATAGGGTGCCGCCATGACAGAGAACGAGCCCGCCCTCACCCGGATCCGCTCCCTGCCCAGCTGGCTGCTGGGCCGCGCCTCCGCACGAGGCCGCCGCCTCGTGGGCGAGGCGCTGGCCCGCGAGGGCATGCGCATGCCGCACCACGCGGTGCTGTCCGCCGTCGCCGACCTCGGGCCGGTGGCCCAGGCCGAACTCGGCCGCACCACCGGCTTCGACCCCAAGGACATGGTCGGCATCCTCAACGACCTCCAGGCCGGCGACCTCGTCACCCGCACTCCCGACCCGGGCGACCGCCGTAAGAACGCCATCACCATCACCCCCGAGGGCCGCAGACGTCTCACCCGGCTCGCGAAACTGGGCGACGAGGCGAACGAGACACTGCTCGCCCCGCTCACCCCCGCCGAGCGGGAACAGTTCCTCACCCTGCTGACCCGGGTGGTGGAGGCCGAGGACCCGGCCTGACCTTCCTCGTCCTCCCGCCCCCCTTTCCTCGAAAGCGCGGGCGAGAGCCCCCGGGATCTGGTGGGATGTCACTTCGCACGGAACGGGGCGCGGGCACGGGGGCGAGAGAAAAAAATGGGTCGGGACTTCGGGGATCTCCTCGGGCTGCCACAAGCCCTGCCGGGCATGCCGCTCTCCCCGCTCGTCCCCGGCTGGGCCGAACTCCGCGCCGCCGAACGGGCTGCGGGCTTCCGGCACGCCGCCGACGCGCTGCTGCCGCCCGGCGGCACACCCGGCGGGTACTTCCTGGTCCTGGACGGGCTGCGCGTCCCCGGCCGCGGCGGACGCCGCAGACACGTCGACCGCGCCCTGCTGGCCGAGGTCCGCGACGCGCGGCTGCGCGCCGGCGCCCCGGAACCGGTGCGCTCCCTCTTCGCCCGCTACGACGCCGCCCTCGCCGAGCACCCCATGGCGCTGCGCCGGGTCGTCCTGTACCAACTCCTCCAACTGCTGCGCGACGCCCCGCGCGGCCCCGGCCCCGACGCGGCGACCGCCCTGGGCGTCGACCCCGCGGAAGCCGCGGCCCTCGCCCACGCCGCCCGCCGCGCGGCGCGGACCACGCCCGCCGCCCGCGCGGCGGCCGAGACCCTGGTCGACGTCTGGCGTGCCGGCAACACCCGGCGGGCCCACACCCTCACCCGGCAGTTACCGGCCCCGGCGGGCGATCAGCGCCTCGCCCACCTCGTGGCCCGCATCGACTCCCGGGCCCGCCGCACCGACGCCCTCCTCCGGGAAGCCCACGCCCTGGAACGCCGCATGGCCACGGACGCGGCGGCCGACCACTACCTGCGCGCCGTGCGCACCGCCGAGGACGACACCGACGCCCTCCACGGCCTCCTCCGCACCTGCCGCCCCACCGGCCTGCGCACCGAGGTCCGGCAGGACGGCGTACGGCTGCGATGGCCCGCCGACCCCGTGGGCCCCGCCGACCCTGCGAGCCCCGACGGTGCGGCGGACCGCACCTGGCGGCTCCTGCGCGGCACGGTCGGGCGGGACGAGTGGACGGAAGTCACCGCCACCCCCACGCCCACCAGCGGCGGCGATGTCGTCGACGCTGCCGCGCCGCTCGGCGAGCGCTTACGCTACGCCGCCCTCCCGCTCGACGGTGACCGCGTCGCGGGCAGACCGCTCGTCAGCGCCGAAGTCCTCGCCGCACCCGAGGTGTCGGACGTGACGCTGACCGACGGCAGGGCCCGCGTCGACGCCCGGTGGCGGACCCCGCCGGGCGCCCGACGGGTCACCGTCGTACGGACCGGCCCGGCCCCCGCGGCCACCGACGTGCCCGCCGGCCCGCACGGGTTCACCGACCAGGGCCTGCCGCCCGGCGAGCACCGCTACCGGATCCATTGCGTCTACCGCACGGCCGCGGGCCGGGAGGTCCGCTCCCCTGGGGTGACCGCCCACCGCACCGTCCACCCGTGGCCCGACCCCGTGACCGGCCTGACCGTACGCCAGGGCGGAACCCCCGGCGTCCTGAGCGTCGACTGGACCGGCGGAGCCCGTGGACAGGTGCGGCTCCTCGACTGGCCCGGTACGCCGCCCACGCCCGGCGAGGACCTGCGCACCCCCGCCGCCGACCTGCCGGCCGAGCTGGCCTGGCCCCCTTGCGGAGCGCCCCGGGCCGGGGGCGCCGAGTACCGCCCGCCGACCGGTGCCACCACCCGTGTCACCGCCGTCACCGTCCTCGGCGACCGGGCCGTCGCGGGCCCCAGCGTGCGCGTCGACGTGCCCGAAGGCGTGCCGGAGCTCACGGCCCGCCGCGTGGAACCCACCCGCGCCCGGCTGACCTTCGACTGGCCGCGCGCCACGGACCGCGTACGCGTCCGCTGGTGGCAGGCGGACGGGACGCACGAGCGGCGGCTGACCCGCAGCACCTACCTCCGCGAGGGCCTCCACCTCGACATCACCCGCGCGGCCGCACACTTTCGCGTCGAACCCCTCGCGGTCGCCGACGCGGACGTCGTTCTCCCGCCCGCCTCCGCCGAGACCGGGCTCCCCGCCGACGTGGCCGTCAGCTACGCGGTCGACCGCCCCGGGTTCCTCACCGGCCGGCGCCGCCGCGTCACCGTACGCGCCGCCACCCCCGAACCCGTCGGTGAATCCCACGAAGGTGCCCTGGAAATGCCCGAGTTCGTGCTCGTCGCCCGCGCGGGAGACGCCCCCCGCCGGGCACCGGACCCGCCGCGCACCGTGCGGGACGGCATACCCGTACTGCGCCTGAGCGGTGCGGAGTTGCTCGCCGGCCCCGTACGCCGCGACATCGACGCCGCCGTGGCCGACGCGGGGGTCCGCCGCCCGTATACCCTGCGAGCCTTCCTGACAGGGCCGCACGCCCACGCCGTACGACTCGAAGAACCCCCGCACAAGGACCTGGTGGTGCGCTGACATGACGACCGTCATCTGCCCCTACTGCTTCGCCCGCGGCCAGTCCGGCCGGCTCGGCTACCGCTGCCTGATGTCCGCCTCCGGCATCCGCGGCGGCACCAAGTGCGACCCCGAACGGGACGACGTCTGGGCCCAGTTCAAAGGCACCTCCGTCGCCCCCCAGGCCCGGATGCGCGGCCCCGTCTTCGACCCGCCGCGATCCTTCCGCATCGGCGGAAAGCGGGCCGACTGCCCGGGCTGCGGCGTCGCCACCCCCGTACGGGTCTGCCGGCAGTGCCACAGCGACCTGCCCAGCGACTACTGCGACCAGGACAGCCGCATCATCGCCCTGGTGGGCGCCAAGGCCACCGGGAAGAGCACCTACGTCGCCGTGCTCGTCAACGAGTTGAGACACCGCGTCGGCGGCGCCTACCGGGCGTCGCTGGCCGCGATGGGAAGCGACACCCAGCGCCGCGACCGGGACATGGCCGCCGAACTCTACGAACGGCTCCAGCTCCCCGAAGCCACCAGACCCGCCGCGCTGGGCTTCAACGACCCGCTGCTGTACCGGCTGAGCGTGCCCCACCGGGGCCGGTTCGGCGAAGGCAGCCGGCACACCGCCCTCGTCTTCTTCGACGCCGCCGGCGAGGACCTGCGCAACGCCGAGGCCATGGACCGCTACACCGCCTACCTCGCCGCCGCCGACGGCATCATCCTGCTGGTCGACCCCCTCCAGATGGCGCCCGTCAGGGAAGAGCTGGGCGGCACCGGCGGGCCGCCCCTGCCGTCGGTGGAGACCGCGCCCCAGCAGATCGCCGCCGACGTGGCCGCCCAACTGCGCGGCCACGGCCGCTCCGGCTCCCGCGGCCGCCTGTCCACCCCCATCGCCGTGGCGCTCACCAAGACGGACATGCTGCGCCCGCTGCTCTCCCCCCGGTCGCCGCTGCACCACAACGCCCCGCACCACGGCGGCGCCCTGGACGACGCCGAGCGCCCCGTCGTCCACGAGGAGGTGCGCTCGCTGCTGGAGGGCTGGGACGGCGGCGCGCTGTGCCGACAGCTCGACAGCGACTTCTCCGACGTCGCCCTGTTCGGCCTCTCCGCGCTCGGCGCCCCGCCACCGGCCGACGCCCCCGCCGACGCCCCCAAATCGGGCCCCCAGCCCACCCGCGTGGAGGACCCCCTGCTGTGGTTGCTGGCCCGCCGCGGCCTGCTGCCCGTCCGCAAGGCCAAGAAGGGAGCCGCGTGAACCTGCCGCAGCTGCACTACACCTCCGCCGCCCCCGGCCCGGACGGCTCCGGCTTCCGCTTCACCGCCGTCAGCGCCGCCCTCCCCGCGGCGCTGCTGGGGGAGGTCGAGCAACTGGTGGGGTACGAACCCCCGCGCGACGCCCCCGGCCGCCCGACCCGCGACGAACTCGCCGTGTTCCCCGTCGCGTTAAGCCACAACACGCTCTCCGACGGCAGCCGGCTGCTGTGCCGGACGGTCTACACCGGCACCGACTACAGCGGCCGCTACGGAAACTTCCACGCCCACGCCGTCCGCCTGCCCGAGGACGGCGCCCTGCCCGGCGGCCTGCTGCCCATCGAGGCGTGGGAGTCACCGTCGTGGACCGACCGCACCCCCGAGGAGCGCCACCCCGGCCCGCTCACCAACCTGACCCCTGCCAGGCGGGTCGACCGCGCCGGCCTGATCCGCTTCTGCCGCGCCCGCGCCGACCGGCTCGAACCCTTCCTCGCCGACGTACGGGCCCTCCTGCGCAGCCCCGACGCGCCCCAACTCCTCGTCGTCGAACGCGACAGCGCCGACACCGCGCACTGGATCGCCGTCGCCAGCGCCGTCCTGCCCCGCGACCGGGCGGACCGGCTCACCTTCACCACCTACACCCGGCGGCCCCAGCTCGCCCGCCAGCAGATCGTCGGCACCCTCCCGGACGCCGACTTCGACCTCGCAGGGGCCGCCGCCGACCACCGCTACCGCGTCCACGACTGCGCCGGAGGCAACTCCAGCCCCGCCCGCCGGGAGCCGGACCCCTGGGCGGCCGTCGCCGCCCGCGTCTGGCTGGCCGACCGGCCCGAGCTCTTCGCCGAGGCGGCCCGCCCCGGTCACGACGCAGGTCACGACGCAGGCCACGACACGGGCCCGGAGGCCGGGCGGCTGGCCGTCCTCGCGGCCCGCGAGGGCATCGCCCTCGACGCCGCCGGGCGAACCGCCGCGGCCCGTGCGGCCCATGAGCACGCCGGGGCCGACGACTGGCCGGCGCTGCTCGCCACCCTCGCCGCCGGCGGCACGGACCGCACCCCCGAGGAATGGACGGCACTCGCCGGGCTCGCCGGGGAATTCTCCCGGCTGGCCGACGACACGGCCACCGCACCCCTCGAGCGCGACCTGCACACCGCACTCGACCGCGCGGCGGCCGACCCCGACGGCCCCCTCGGCCCGCTCCTCGCCCTGCTCGGCCTCGCCGACGCGCTCCGCGCCGACCGCGACATCGCCTACGGGGGCGCCGGGCCCGCACTCACCGCCCGCCTCACCGCCGTCCTGCTGGACGGCACCCCCGAGGACCGCCGGACCGTGCGCACCGCCCTCGCCCCGCACGGCACCCTCACCGCCACCGTGCTCGACGCACTCGACGAGCACGCCGCGACCGGAGACCCGGGCCGCGTCGCCCACGCCCTCGCCGAGCTGCCCGACGCGGATCTCACCGGTCACCCCCACCTCAGGACGGCCCGCGAGTTCGGCGTCCTGACGGCCGACGGCCGGCTGCGACCCGACCGGCCCGCGCTGCTCGACGCGCTCATGAAAGCCGCCGGCGCCGAGCACCGGGCCGAACCGTCCGTCCTGCGCGCCGCCTTCCGCCTCGTCCAGGGCGAGCGCCCCCTGCGCCCCGTCGAGGCGGGCACCCTGCTCGCGCAGCTCCCCGTGGCCTGGCACCGCGCCGCGGGCCTCGACGAGGTGTTCGTCCGGGCCGCCCTGGACAGCGCCCCCGACGACCGGGAGGCACCCGACCTCGCCAAGGCCCTGCTCGCCCGCTGCGCGACCGACCTCGCCCCCAGGCAGCGGGCCGCGCTGCTCCTCCTCGAACTGGCCGGAGAGCTGACCACCGGCGAGGCCCAACCGGGCTTCACCGAACGGGCGCTCGCCGTACGACCCCAGGCGACCCCGCTCGAATCCGGCATCGAGGAACGCCTCGGCAAGGCCCTCGCCGACCGGCTGCTCGCCGAACACCAGCCCCCCGGCGAACTGCGGGCCCTCATCCACTCCGGCGACGAGACCCTGCTGCGCGCCTACGCCGAGCGAGCCCGCGGCGACGGCGTCGGCAGCGCGCTGCGCCGCTCCCCCTCGTACGCGGCCGCCTGCTTCGTCGCCTGGCACACCGCCTCCGGAGCCGATCCGCTCTGGGAGCGGACCCGCACCGAACTGCTGGCCTCCGTGCTGAAGCCCGTGGTGCGCCGCATGCCCGCCGAAGACGTCGACGCCCTCCTGGAGAGCCTGCGGCGGCGAGGCGGCGGCTGGGCCGAGGCGTTCGGGGACTGGCACCGGCCCGGCGTGCTCGGCAGGCTCGGCGGCCGCTGGCGCGGCCGGGGCGGCCGGACACCCGGACCCGCCTACGGACCGGGAGACATCGAACGCCCCGGAGAGGAGCACGGCCGATGACCTACTTACTGGGCGGACCGTTCCAACTGTGCGTCCTCGCCGTCTTCCTGCGCACGGCACCGGAGTTCCTCTGGCGCGCCCTCAGCACGACCGGCCGCTGTCTGGGGCCGTGGCAGCCCGGCGCCCCCGACCCGCGCGTCGAGCGGCCCGGCACCGCGGGCGAGCCGGCCCACTTCTCGTACTGGTTCCGCCAGGTGTGGAAGGACATCGGCTCCGCCGCGCGCAACGGAGCCCACGCCGTCGAACACACCCTGACCAAGGAGTGGTTCGGCCGGATCACACGCAATCTGCTGCGCGGCCGCCGCCCGAGCGGCTCCCGGGGCGTGAACGGCTTCACCCGCTGCGTCCTGTGGCTGACCGGCCTGGGCGTCGCCGTGGGAGCGGCCCTGGCCGCCGTCTGCACCGCCGGACTGTTCGCGGTCATACTGCTGACGCTCGCCCTGCTGGTCGCCGTGGTGTGCGCGGCCCTCGCCGCGACCGCCCTCGCCGTGCGGGCGGTGGAACGCGCCGGGCTGCTCGCCCGCGGCGTCCGCATGAAGTGCCCCTACCCCGGCTGCTACCGGCCGATCCCCCTGCCGGTCTACCACTGCCCGGACTGCGGTGCCTCGCACCGGCGCCTGCGCCCGGGCCGCTTCGGCGCGCTGTGGCGGATCTGCGCCTGCGGCCGGAAACTCGCCACCAGCCTTCCGGCCGGCCGCGACGCGCTGACCGGGCACTGCCCGCACTGCGACGAGCGGCTGCCCCGGAAGCTGGCGGCCGCGCGGATCGTCCACGTGCCCCTCGTCGGCGGCACCTCGTCGGGCAAGACGATGCTGCTGGCGGCCATGGTCGCCGGGCTGCGTTCCTGGGACCGGCGCGGGTCGCTGGAGGTGGAGTTCGCGACCGTCGAGGACGCGCGCGAGCTCGACGCGCTCGACCGGCAGTTGGACGGCGACGGCTTCGCCCACGCCACCACCGCCCGGCAGCCGCGGGCCTTCATGCTGCGGGTCTCCCGCGGACGGCGCCGCCGGCTCCTGTATCTGTACGACCCGATGGGCGAGACCCTGCGGGACGCGAAGACGGTCCGCGAACAGCAGTACCTCGCGCACGCCAACGGGGTCGTCATGGTCGTGGACGCGCTGGCCGAACCCGATGTGCGCGCCCGGCTGGGCGGCGAGGACGCGCCACGGGCGGTCTCCGCCCGCCCCTCCCCGGAGGGCCCCACCGCCACCTACGACCGGCTGGCGGGGGAGATGCAGGCACTGACCGGCCGGCGTCGGCGCACCCCCGTCGCCACGGTGGTGACCAAGCGGGACGTCCTCGACCAACTGGTCTCCCTGCCCGTGCCCGGCCCGCGGATCGACTCCTGGCTGGAGAGCGTCGGCCTGGGCAATCTGGTGCGCGGGCTCGACCACAGCTTCGGCCGCACCCGCTACTGGGCGGTCAGTGCCCATGCCGCCACGGGGGAGGACGCGCAGAGCGGCGAACAGCGCCGGGCGGCCGAACCGGTCCTCTGGCTGCTGTCACAAACGGGACTTCCCGTAAGGAAGTTGCTCGCGGCCGAGGTCGCCGAGGCGCGTGGCACGGGAAAACGCTGACGTGCCCCACAGACCCGGTTAGGGTCGACGCTGTCCCGAACGACGAGGGAGACCACCCCAGGTGACACCCGCATCCACCCACGCACCCACCGGGGTGCCCACCCATACGGCGCGACAACGCCGCGTCGTACTGGGCTTGTTCGTCGCCGCGTCCGCAATGGTGGGTGGCGCGGCCGTGGTTATCGTCCTGCTCATGCTGAACGGAGGGTGATGTCGACGTGAGCGACATTCCCGGAGGCCCGATGGAGAACCGCCCGGTTCACTTCATCTGGATCCTCGACTGCTCGTACTCCATGTCCGGGGAGAAGATCGGGCAGCTCAACTACGCGATCCGGGAAGCGATCCCGGAGATGCGGTCGGTGGCACACGACAACGCGGCGGCCCAGCTGCTGGTGCGGGTCATGACCTTCTCCACCACGGCGCAGTGGCACACGCCCACCCCCGTCTCCATCGACGACTTCACCTGGCAGGACGTCCAGGTCGACGGCGGCACCAACCTGGGCGCGGCGCTCAGCCTCGCCGCCCGCGAGCTGGAGACGCCGCCCATGCCGCAGCGGGCGCTCAAGCCCGTGCTGGCCCTGGTGTCGGACGGCCAGCCCCTCGACGAGTGGCGGACCGGTCTCAAGGCCATCGACGCGACGCCCTGGGGCAAGAAGGCCGTACGCGTCGCCATCGCCATCGGCCAGGACGCCGACCGGGGCGTCCTGCAGGAATTCCTCGGCAACCCCGAGCTGCCCGTTCTCGACGCGAACAGCCCCAAGCAGCTGGCGGCGGCGATCCGCTGGGCCTCGACCGCCGCCGTGAAGGCGGCCTCGCAGCCCGTCGCCGGCGGCCTCACCAAAGCGCCCGGACCCGCGTTCGCGCCGCCCACGCTCGACGACGATGACGACACCGTGTGGTGAGCGTGCCGCACTGGGAAATCCTTGGGGACAGCGTCCAGGGCCCCGCCAAGGTCCGCAACCAGGACTGGTACGAGACCGACGCCCCGGCTGACGACGTCCTCGTCCTCGCCGTCGCCGACGGACACGGCTCGGCCGCCTACACCCGCAGCCACCTCGGCGCGCGGTTCGCCGTCGACGTCTTCATGCGGTGCGGCCGGGCGTTCGCCGAGCGTGCGCGGGCACCGGAGGACCTCCGCCGGCTGCGGCACGCGGCCGGCCACTGGCTGCCCCGGGAGATCGTGCGCGACTGGCAGGAAGAGGTCCGCCGGCACCTGCGCGACCACCCACTGGGCGACGGGTCCGACGACGCCGCGGCCTTCAGCCCGTACGGCACGACGCTGCTGGGTGCCGTCCTCGTGCCCGGCCTCTTCGCAGCCTGGCAGCTCGGGGACGGCGACCTCATGGTCGTCGAGGCCGACGGCTCGGTCGGCGCGCCGCTCGCCCCGGCCGAGCCGGAGCTCGGGGACGAGACGGAGTCGCTCTGCGCGCCCCGGGCGTGGGAGCTGATGCGGGTCCACTGGGCGCCCGTCGCGGACCCCGACCGGATGCCGCGCTGTGTCTCACTCTCCACCGACGGGCTGTCGAAGAGCTTCGCGGCACAGGAGGGGTTCATCCAGTTCGTCCGCGAGCTCAACGAACGGCTGGACACCGTGGGGGCCGACGGGATCCGCGAGGCCCTGCCGGGCTGGCTCGCCCACGCCGGCACGTACTCGGGCGACGACACCACCGCCGTCGCCGCCTGGCGGCGCCCGGCGGGCAGCGAGGACGACAGCGGGGACCCGCGCGAGCGGCTCCGGCGGGACCCGGCGCACCCCCAGGCCGTACCGCCGGAGAACACGCATCCGCAGGACGCACCGCACCCTCACGAAACGGAGAATTGATGTCCGGCATGCTCGACAACGGCGCCCGGCTCACCATCGACGACGGCCACGAAGCCGTGGTGACCGGGATGCTGGGCGCCGGCGGCCAGGGCGAGGTCTACCGCGTCTCGACCGATCAGGGCGAGAAGGCGCTCAAGTGGTACTACCCGGCCTGCGCCACCGCGGAACAGCGCAAGATCGTCGAGGAGCTCGTCGGCCGGGACTTCGACGACGACCGCTTCCTGTGGCCCCATGCGTTCGTCACAGGCCGGGGCGACGGTTTCGGCTACCTCATGGACGTACGCCCCGACCGCTTCAAGGGCCTGCCCGCGCTCTTCCGCCGCCGGCTGCGCACCACCCCCCAGGCACTCGTCACCGCCGGGCTGCACATGGTCGAGGCGTACCAGGCGCTGCACTCCCGGGGCATCGCCTACCGCGACATCTCCTGGGGCAACATCTTCTTCGACCCGGCCACCGGCGACGTCCTCGTCTGCGACAACGACAACGCGGTGGTCGAGGGCGAGGCGAGCGGCATCACCGGCACGATGGAGTTCATGGCCCCCGAACTGGTCCGCGGCGACGTCGGAGCCATCCCCGGCACCCAGACGGACCTGCACTCCCTGTCCGTCCTGCTCTTCATGCTGCTGATGAACCACCACCCGCTCAAGGGCAGGGCGGAGCTCGCCATCCGCTGCCTGGACGAGGCCGCCGAGCGCAAGCTCTACGGCAAGAGCCCGCTGTTCATCTTCGACCCCGACGACAGCCGCAACGCCCCCGACCCCACCGAGCAGGGCACCGTCCTCGCCACCTGGGCCACCGCACCCCCGGCCCTGCGGAAGCTCTTCATCCAGAACTTCACCGAGGGCCTGCGCGACGCCTCCCGGCGGGTCCGCGAGTCCCAGTGGCGGGACGCCCTGAGCGAGGTGCGCGACACGATCGTCGTCTGCGCGTCCTGCGGCCGCCAGAACATGACCGAGCCGCGCTCGGCCACCGCCCGCGCCTGCTGGTCCTGCGGACGGACCCTCCTGCTGCCGCCGCGGCTGGTCATCACCACGCCGCCACCGCGCACCGAACGGCACGTCCGCCTCGGCCACGCCGCCCGGCTCCACGCCCACCATGTGCGGGCCGAGCCGCCCCGGCACGACTACACCGACGCGACGCTGGTGGCCGAGTTGGTCGAACACCCCAAGAAGCCGGGGAAGTTCGGGCTGGCGAACCGTTCGGACGCGGCGTGGACCGCACGCCGCTCCGACGGCACCTCGCAGACGGTCGCCCCCGGCCAGACCCTCCCTCTGCGCTCCGGCCTCGCGGTGAACCTCGCGGGCGCGGAGGCGGTCGTACGGGCCGACTAGGGCGGGGCCGGCGGGCCTTCGCCGGACGGGCTCATTTCAGCCCGTCCGGCGACCTGAGGACGCGCCCGCAGGGCGCTCGCCGCCGCAGGCGGCAAGAAGGCCCGCCGTCGGCAGGACAAACCGCGAGAGTCACATCCCCAGGGCGCGGCCCAGCTCCTGGGCCAGGGCGAACGAGCCGCTCCCGGCCGCGGCCCCCACCGTGATCAGCTCCAGCCACTGCCGCAGCCGCCCCCGGTCGGCGGGCCGCCCCTCCTCGTCCGCCCGCACCAGCTCGCCCCGCAGCAGTTCCGCCTCACCGGCCAGCGCCGGGCTCTCGGTGCGCAGCCGCAGCACCAACTCACCGGCCAGCCGCAGGGCATCGGCGGGCGACTGGCCGTGGTGCACCTCGATCTTCCCGTTGTCCCCGTAGTTGCCCGGCCCCGAGATGTTGCCGTGGAAGTTGTACGTACTCATCGGTTCCCTCCGAATGGTCGTCCGAGCGGTCATCGAGGCGGTCAGGGGTGCGAGCCGCCGCCCTGCTGATGGCCCGCGCCCTGCTGCTGCCCGTACGCGTTGATCTGACCGTTGTTGCCGAAATTGCTGGGGCCCGTGATGTCGCCCGAGATGTTGTACGTCTGGGTGGTGATGACCTGCTGGGCGCGGTCGAAGTCACCGGTGTCGACGTTGTGGTCGCGAAGGAAGCGCTCCGTGGCGATCAGCACGCCCTGCTGGAGCCGCTGGAAGATGTCCTGCGCGTCCGTGCGCTCCGAGTGACCCATGGCGTCCCAGTCCGAGGTCCGCTCCCGCAGGCTGTCGAACGCCCCGTAGTCGTAGGCGGCGTGGTACTTGGTGATCTGCCGGCGCGCCTTCTCCAGGGCCCGTTCGTGCTGGTGCCGGGTCATCCGCCGGTGCCGCGCCCGGCCGGGGGCGCCCCACATGGCGCGCAACGGGTTGGAGGACGGCTGCCGCACGACGACCCACCACTGCTCGAAGCCGCCCAGCGGCAGATACGCCACCGCGTGGAACCGGTGCTTCGTCGGCGGCAGCACATACGCGGCCACCTCCCACGACAGCCTCGGGTCCAGCAGCCGCGCCCGCAGATGCATCGACACCACCACGTTGCCGCCCTCGCCCACCATCTCCAGGCTCAGATACGCGCGCATCCCCGCCCCGGACCGCACCACGGCGGACTGCACCAGCGCCGGAGGGATGCGGGGGAGGGGGCGCTTGAGGGGATCGGGCAGCAGATCCGCACCGAGGTGCGGGACGTTCAACCCACGGATGTAGAGCCGGTTCTGGGCGCGCAACCGCTCCAGACCGACGATGTTCGCCATCTCCTTCGCCACGTACGTGTGGAGGCTGACGGCGTCGAACGGCTTGATGGTCAGCTTCCCGCCCGTGGGCGAATCGGCGGGCCGTCCCACGTCGATCGGCGCCCACACCACCTCTTTGATCTTCCGGCCACTGCCGACGAAGGGATTGGCCGACTCGGCCTCCGCGTCGTACGGCACGACGTTGGCCCGGCGCAGCGCCTTGAGATAGGCCTCCGTCTCCGGCGGCGCGGGCGGCGCCAGCTTCTCCGGCTCGGCGGTGCCGCGGTACACGTCCAACGCGGCGCGCCGCGCCTGGAAGACGGCCCGGCACGCCACCACCCACGCGGCCACCACGACCGCGAACAGGGCGAGGAGGAAACCCACGGCGGCCGCCGTGGAGCCGTTGCCCAGCGAGACGGACGTCCCCACGACCGAGACCCCCGCCCCGGCCAGCAGCAGCGACAGCGTGCGGTCCCGGGCCGCGGCCCGCCCACGGGCCGCCAGCGCGTGCCGTACGAGGGCGACGAGGTTGATGCCCAGCGGCAGCCCCACGGCCTTGAGCCGGTCCGCCGTGAACTCGAACAACACCTCGTCGGTGAAGTCCTCGTCGATATGGGTCGTGGCGCACATCCGACGCGTCACCGCGTCCACGCGGTACTGCGGCAACGGCGGTAACTGCCGTGCTGCCATGTGTCATTCCCCCCGATCCGGCCCCTTGCGTCAGGCGGGTTTCACCCTAGGGCAACGCGCTGCTCCCCGGCGTAGACATTCATCGAGGAGCCGCGGAGAAAGCCGACCAGGGTCATGCCGGTCTCCGCCGCCAGGTCGACGGCGAGCGAGGACGGCGCCGACACGGCGGCGAGAACGGGGATCCCTGCCATGGCGGCCTTCTGGACCAGTTCGAAGGAGGCCCGGCCGGAGACGAGGAGGATCACGCCGGAGAGCGGCAGCAGCCCCTGCTGGAGGGCGCGGCCGACGAGCTTGTCGACCGCGTTGTGCCGGCCCACGTCCTCACGGACGTCCAGGAGTTCGCCGTCCGGGGAGAAGAGCGCCGCGGCGTGCAGCCCGCCGGTGCGGTCGAAGACCCGCTGCGCCTCCCGCAGCCGGTCGGGGAGGACCGACAGGAGGGAGGGCTCGAGGCGGATCGGCGTCGGCCCGTCGGTGATGCTCCAGCGGGCGGTGGTCCGTACGGCGTCCAGGCTGGCCTTGCCGCACAGGCCGCAGGAGGACGTGGTGTAGACGTTCCGTTCCAGGGTGATGTCGGGGACGGGCACACCGGGCGCGAGCCGGACGTCCACGACGTTGTAGGTGTTCGAACCGTCCTCCGTCGCGCCGGCGCAGTAGACGATGTTCGCCAGCTCCTCGGCGCTGCCGAGGACGCCCTCGCTGACCAGGAAGCCCGCGGCGAGCGCGAAGTCGTCGCCGGGGGTGCGCATGGTGATCGCGAGCGGCTTGCCGTTCAGCCGGATCTCCAGCGGCTCCTCGGCCACGAGGGTGTCGGGCCGGGTGCTGACGGCCCCCTCGCGGATGCGGATGACGCGGCGTCGTTCGGTGACCCGTCCCATGTCGATCAGTCCCGGTGCTGGTGGCGGCGGTGGACGGCTCATTGTCCCCGGTCGCCCCGGCCCGGGTGGGCCGAGCCCCGGCCGGCTGCCGGGGGAGTGACGTGGGCCTCATCCTCGGCGGGCGCCCGGCGGACGGCCCGCCACGTGGCTACCGTTCGGTAATGCCCGGTTACGGCAAGGAGAACCGCCCGTAGTACGGCACGACCGCGCCACTTCCCCGCCCCGCACTCCCCTTGCCTCCGGCAGGGGAGCCCCCGTGCACCGAGAGCGGAGACACCGATGGCAGTCATCTCTGGCACCTCCCCCGAAACCCCCGGGGGAGACGGCCGCCGCCCCCTCCGGTTGAAGCCCGGCACCGAATGGGCCACCGCCTGGCAGCGCTGCCTGGCGCTCGCCCCGGAGGCGTTCCGCGGTGAGCGCGTCCTGAACCTGTGGAACGGCACCTGGCAGGCGGACGGCCGCCCGCTCCCCGCCACGACCCCCGTCGACGGCACCCCCGTCGCCGGCCCGCCCCGCCTCGACCGGGACACCGCCCGGCACGCCGTACGGGCCTCCCTCGACCAGCACCGCGCCTGGCGCGAGGTGCCGCTCGCCGAGCGCAAGGCCCGGGTGGCCGCCACCCTCGACGCGCTCACCGAGCACCGTGACCTCCTCGCCCTCCTCCTCGTCTGGGAGATCGGCAAGCCGTGGCGGCTGGCCCGGGCCGACGTGGACCGGGCCATCGACGGCGTCCGCTGGTACGTGGACGGCATCGACCCCATGGTCGCCGGCCGGGTGCCGCTGCCCGGCCCGGTCAGCAACATCGCCAGCTGGAACTACCCGATGAGCGTGCTCGTCCACGCCATGCTCGTCCAGGCCCTCGCGGGCAACGCGGTCATCGCGAAGACCCCGACGGACGGCGGGCTGGCCTGTCTGACCCTCGCCTGTGCCCTCGCGGCCCGCGAAGGACTTCCGGTGACCCTGGTCAGCGGCAGCGGCGCCGAGCTGTCGGAGGCGCTGGTGCGGTCGCCGGAGATCGGCTGCGTCTCGTTCGTGGGCGGCCGCGACACCGGCGCGCGGGTCGCCACGGCGGTCGCGGACCTGGGCAAGCGCCACATCCTGGAGCAGGAGGGCCTCAACACCTGGGGCGTCTGGAACTTCACCGGCTGGGACGCGCTGGCCCCGCAGATCCGCAAGACCTTCGACTACGCCAAGCAGCGCTGCACGGCGTACCCGCGCTTCGTGGTCCAGCGGTCGGCGTTCGCGGACTTCCTCGCGGTGTACCTCCCGGCGGTGCGGTCGGTCACCCCCGGCCATCCGCTGGCGGTCGCCGACCCCGCGGACGACCTGCCGGAGCTGGACTTCGGCCCCCTCATCAACGCCGCCAAGGCCAAGGAACTGACCGACCACGTGGCGGAGGCCATCGACCGGGGCGCGATACCCCTGCACCGGGGCGACCTGGCCGACGGCCACTTCCTGCCCGGCCAGGACCTCTCCGCCTACGTGGCCCCCGTGACCCTCCTCAACCCGCCCCCGTCCTCGCCCCTGCACCACGCCGAGCCGTTCGGCCCGGTCGACACGATCGTCCTCGTGGACACCGAGGCCGAGCTCCTCGCCGCCATGAACGCCAGCAACGGCGCCCTCGTCGCCTCGCTCTCGACGGACGACGCGGCGGCGTACGAGCGGCTGGCCCCGCAGATCCGCGCCTTCAAGGTCGGCCGGGGCAAGCCGCGCTCGCGCGGCGACCGCGACGAGCTGTTCGGCGGCTTCGGGGCCTCGTGGCGCGGGGCGTTCGTGGGCGGCGAACTGCTGGTCCGGGCGGTGACGGACGGCCCGCGCGCGGCGGAGGAGCGGCTGCCGGGGAACTTCCCGGAGTACCACCTGATGCCGACGTGACGCCGGCCCGGTGGGCGGACGGGCAGGGTCACCCGATGCCCTGACGGTCCGGCAGCAGTGAGAATTCCCGGTCGGCGGCCTCCGGGACCGTGCGCTCCACGGCCTGTTCCAGGAGCGCGCGGTGCCGCTCGAGCGGCGGCCGCCGCTCCTCGGGGGCCAGCCACCACAGATCGTCCAGCGCGGCCATCAGCCTTCGGGTGACCTGCGGATCGCCGATCGCGCAGCCGCGGATCTCGGTGAAGCCGAGGTCGACGAGGCCCGTCCAGTCGGGCAGGTCCTGCACGAGCCGTACGACCCCCTTGCCGTCACCGTGGTGCAGCGCCCCCAGCGGCCGGCCCGCCAGCGCGGCCAGGAACTGGGTGATCCGGTCCAGGCACTGCACGGCGGTCGTCGGATCGTTGACCGCGGAGGACAGGGCCCGTAGCGCGATGTCCGACAGCTGTCGAAGCCCGAACGCCGGATCCTGGTGGAAGGTCCGCTCGACCCCGACGGAGACGCTGTACCGCAGCAGCCGCTGCGGGGGCGCCCCGGTCCCGCCGTGCACGGCCAGCAAGGGTGTGCCCGGCACCACGAAGTCCCCGATCCGCGGGATCAGCCGCAACACCACCCCGTGCCGTCGCGCCACCCGCACCAGGCGGGCGATGTTCACGTCCCGCAGCACCCCCGCCCGCCCCAGATACGCGATCTCGGCCGTGACCTCCGGCAGCGCGACGGCCCCGGTGTCCACCGTCCCGAGCCGGGCCAGCACCCGGAACGACTCCCGGGTGATCCGGTCGACGACATGGCTGACCTGCATCAGCCGCAGCGTGGAGTTCACGTACGCGATGAACAAGCCCAGGCTCACCAGCACCATGCATACGCAGGCGAGGCTGGAGATGATCGGCACCGTCTGCACCGCGCGGGGATCGGTTTCCCCCTCGTACGACGTCTGCACCAGCAGCGCGAACAGGAACGTCGCCAGGAACACCGCGAACGTGCTCTTGGTGATCCTGCTGCGGACGTACAGCCGCACGACGCGCGGTGAGAACTGCCCGCTGGCCATCTGGAGCGCGACCAGTGAGATCGAGAACACGACACCGATGAAGGTCAGCATCGCCGAGCCCACCGTCGTGACGATCGTCTTGGTGTCGTCGGCGATGCCGATCAGCGATTCGACGGTGTCGTAGTCCTGCTCCTCCTGGAGGACCTCGATCAGCAGCCGGTCCAGCTCCAGCACCCCGAAGGCCAGCAGCCCCGCCGCCACCAGTCCCACGGTCGGCGTGAACCAGAACGTGTCCCGCAGGTGCTCCCGCAACGGAGACAGGGCCCGCGGCCGCCGCGGGGCCCTCCTCGGCGAGGCGAAGTGTCCCTCTTTGCCCATAAAAGGACCTTATGCCCCTCGCGAATACCCAGGTGAAAGGCACTCCGAAACCTTGGTATTGTTATCCATGTCGCCGCGGGGAACACCTGCGGGACGCACACCCGGTCCGGGTGGCGGAATGGCAGACGCGCTAGCTTGAGGTGCTAGTGCCCTTTATCGGGCGTGGGGGTTCAAGTCCCCCCTCGGACACCAGTGGAAACCCCAGCTTTTGCTGGGGTTTTTCTGTGTTTGGGAGGCGGTGTGACCCGAGGCGTGCCCGAGGGTCGGCCGGCAGCCCAGAGATATTGCCGTTCGACCGGACGCGGTGCCCAAGGCCCCGCCCCGGCAGCAGCCGCCGTGCTGCGCTCCCAGAGATCCCCGAGGCATGAACGTTTCCCTCACTGACCGCATCACCGACGATCAGCCCACCGGTTCGGCGGGCGGGCGCTCCACCCGGGTGGCCGTACTGGTCACCGCGCTCCTCACGGCCTGCATCGCCTTCCAGCTCAACGCGAGCATGCTCAGCCCCGCGCTGAAGAGCATCGAGGACAGCCTCGGTGCCAGCTCCGCGGAGATCGGGCTCACCCAGACGGCGTTCTTCACCTCCGCCGCCCTGTTCTCGCTCTTCCTGCCGCGCCTCGGCGACGTCATCGGCCGCCGCAAGGTCCTGGCCGGAATGCTGGTGCTCATGGCGGTCGGCTGCGTGGTCGCCGCGCTGGCGACGAGCGTGCCGATGCTCTTCGTCGGCCGCGTCATCCAGGGCGTGTCCGGCCCGACCGTCCCGCTCTGCCTGATCATGCTGCGGGTCGAGATCACCGAGCCGAAGCGGTACGGCACCCTGCTGGGCGTGATCACCGCGGTCAACGGCGGCATCGCCGGCGTCGACTCCCTGGCGGGCGGCTTCCTCGCCGACAACCACGGCTTCGAGGCGGTCTTCTGGTCGATGGCCGTCGTGGCGGTCGTCGCCACCGTCCTCGTCGCCACCCTGACCCCCGAGTCCAAGGTGCCCGCCGCGAGCCGGATGGACTGGCCGGGCGTCGCACTCCTCGTCGTCTCCGTCGGCTCGCTGCTCATCGCCCTGAACGAGGCCGGCAAGCTCGGCGCCGCGAACTGGCTCCTGGTCGGCGCGCTCGTGGCCGTCGCCGCCGTCGCCTTCGCCCTGTTCTGGCGGACCGAGGACCGCACGAGCCACCCGCTGGTCGCCACCGGGCACCTGCGCCGGCGCGCCACCTGGGCGACCCTGCTGACCACCGTGCTCACCATGACGGGTGTGTTCGCCGTCATGAACGGGCTGATCCCGTCGTTCGCCCAGGACGCCGAGGCCGGCCTCGGCATGACCGCCGAGCAGTCCGCGTGGTGGACCCTGACGCCCTACGCCCTCGCGGGCCTGGCCATGGGCCCGATCGCCGGCCGCCTCGCCGCCACCTTCGGCTACGGCCGCGTCCTGCGCCTCGGCCTCGTCGGCGCCGCGGCCTCCGTCGTCCTGATGATCCTCACGATCCCGGCCCACTCGCGCGTCCTGCTGCTGGCCGCCTCGATCCTCGTGGGCATCACCTACGCGGGCGTGGCGAACATCGTCCTCAACGGCCTCGGCATCGTCCACTCCCCGACCGACAACCCGGGCTTCCTGCCGGGCCTCAACGCGGGCGCGTTCAACCTCGGCGCGGGCCTCAGCTTCGCCCTCCTCTACGCGGTCAAGACGGCGGCCATGCCCGCGGACGCGACCTCGTCCACGGGCTACACGTCCGGCATGATCGCGGGCGTCGCCATCCTGGGCGCCGCCCTCGCGACGTCGTTCCTGATCCCGAAGCCGGTGTCGGCGGAAGCGCAGGACTGAGTAGAGGGTGGGCCGTCCCGAGGCATCGACTCCTCGGGGCGGCCCGCCCCCCCTTCACCTGCTGAAAGGCACTCCGAAACCTTGGTATTGTTAGCCGTGCCGCTGCGGGGGAAACACCTCGCGGAGACAACACCTGGTCCGGGTGGCGGAATGGCAGACGCGCTAGCTTGAGGTGCTAGTGCCCTTTATCGGGCGTGGGGGTTCAAGTCCCCCCTCGGACACCGGTTAGATCAGAAGAAACCCCAGCTCAGCTGGGGTTTTTCTGTTTTCCCGCTCCTCTGAGTGACCAGTAGGATCGGGACTTTCTGTGACCGGCGGCGTGACCAACCACGTGACCGACCGGGCAGGGATCTTGCTTCAGGCAGCCACTCGGGGCGAGGTCGATCCGGCTAGCTGTCGAGGAAGCCAACCGCTTGGCGTTGTCTGCACGCTGCTTGCCGTAGTGCTTCATGTGCACGCAGGGGCTTTCGGGCGGTGGATCTTCGAGGGGGGGTAATTCGCAGACCGTCGAGGTCCCCCGCCCTCACCGGCTCGACAAATAACAATCCAGCTTGATGGCCCGCTTTGGCGGGATTTTTCATGCTCAAGATAAGGAGAGCGCTCCTACGTAACCATTCCCGAGGAAGCTGCCTTGGTCCTGGTGGCCAGGAATGGAGCAGTTGTTGCAAGCTCTTGAGCAGTGCTGGACGAATGTGTGATGGGTGCAAAAAGGTTCGATATCGCGAAGTGTTTCGCGGTGGCTGGACGGGAGTCTGTCGCGGGAGGCGTTTTCGGCTACGCGATGCCGGGCACATCAGGTTAGACCATGTGGGTGATCGCATCTGATGCGTAGGGGCCGATGGCTCGATGGCGCAACTGCCATTCGTGAGGGTGCGTCATGTGCGTGCGAACTAAGGAAGGACTGCCATGGGCAATGGCACGGGGGGCAATGCGGGCACGCCGGACCCTGGCCCCACCCCAGATCCCGGACCGCCACCTGAGCCACCGTGGTACCGGAAGCCGGTGATCATGTGGCCGATCGTCTTGGCAGCGCTAGGCATTTTGGTGCCCATTGTGGGTTACGCAGTGCCGGCGTGGCTTAAGAGCGGCTACGTACAGGAGGCGGACGAAGCCTGTAGTCGCTACGTTCCGCAGCTACAGGCTTTGGGGAAGCAGCCCCCACCGGAGCAGCGCGCGGCCTATCACGCGTACGAGAAGGGGCTGAGCGCCATTATGGACGCAGCTCTGGAGGAGTGGCGAAAGGTGGATGTCCCCCCGATTGTCGGGGGTGAAATCCGAGAGACATTCGCCGCCGCCCAATCGGCAGCCCAATATTTCCGCACAGGGGTCTCCTGGGCGGAAAAGGGAGACACGGACACGGCGAACAAATATTTGGACGAGTTCAACGGTAAGGCAGACGTGGCTGTAGAGAAGGCTCGCGCCCTAGGGCTTAATGTCTGCCCCGTCGGTTTCTAGGGCACGTTGGCTGGAGCGGCGCCGGACGCGGCGCGCGCCGAGCGGGTCCTGCTCAACGTCCACCCGGACAGCAAGGCGGCCGTGGCCGCGTACCGGGCATGGGGATACCGGAAGGTCGGCGACGCGCGCCCTTGGGTCGGCGCGGACCTGCACGACGTGATGCTGCTCGACCTGCGCTGACCTGCCTCCCGCGCGCCGCACCTCGGTCCGCCTGTTTGTACGCGCTGTTTGTACGCGGAGCGTCCCCACCGATTCGGTTCGGAACGACCGCCCCCCCGAATGCGCCCCGTTGAGGCCCGGGTCCGCTTCCCGCCACGATGAGTGGACAGCGGCGTGGCCGCCGCGCCACAGGCGGAACGAGGGGGAGACGTCAGTGAGCGAGTTCCGGGATGTCGTCGTCGTCGGAGCCGGGCCCACCGGGCTCGCGCTCGCCATCGCCCTGCGTCAGTACGGGATCGACGTCGTCGTCGTCGAGAAGGAGGCGCGGGGGAAGCGGGAGGCCCGGGCGGGGGTGGTGTGGCAGCGGGCGCTCGAGGTGCTGCGGGATCTGGGGTGCGCGGAAGCGTTCTTGGCCGAGGGGCTGGCGTTGCGGCGGGTCGAGGTGGTCGCCGAGGGGCGGGAGGTCGGGGGGATCGACCTCGGGGCCGGTGAGACCGCGTATCCGCGGCCGTTGTCGATCGAGCAGGACGCCGTGGAGCGGTTGCTCGGGGAGCGGCTGCGGGAGGTGGGCGGGGAGGTCCGGTGGTCGACGGAGGCGGTCGGCGTACGGACCTCCGACGACGGGGCCGTCGTCGAAGTGCGGGGGGCCGACGGGCTCGGCACGAGCCTCCGGTGTCGTTGGGTCGTCGGGTGCGAGGGGTCGCACAGCGTGGTGCGCAAGGCGCTCGGCATACCGTTCGAGGGCGCGCGCCGGCCGAATCTGCAGTGCGTGCAGATCAACGCCGAGGCCGACTGGAAGCACCCCTACGCCCCCGACCGCAGCTACTTCTTCCTCGTGCGCGGCGCTTCCCTCGGGGTCTCGCCCCGGCCCGGCGGCGGCTACCGCTTCTTCTGCTTCAGCGCCGACCCCGACCCCACGATCGACCACGCCCCGACCGTCGAGGAGATGCGCGCACTCGTCGCCGACGCCGCCCACGACCCCGGCACCACCCTCGTGCCGACCGATCCGCCGTGGGCCAACCGGGCCCGCTTCCAGGACCGGTTCGCGGGGTCGCTGCGGGTCGGGCGGGCACTGCTCGCGGGGGACAGCGCGCATCTGTGGGCGCCCATCGGCGGGCACGGGCTCAACACCGGGCTGCGCGGCGCGCACAACCTCGGGTGGAAGCTCGCCGCCGTCCACCGGGGCTGGGCGGTCGACGCGCTGCTCGACACGTACGCCACCGAGCAGCGGCTCACGGCCCGGAAGGTGATGCGCGAGATGCGGCACGACGTCCTGGAGCTGCCGCCCACCCGGCTCACCCTGCTCGGCATGCGCCTCGCCGGGCCGCACCTCATGCGCGGGGAGTGGTTCGCCGGGCGGATCCGGACGGTCCTCAGCGACCTGGCCATGCATCATCGGGAGAGTCGGCTCTCCCAAGGCGGCCAGGACGACCAGAGCAACAACCGGAGCCGGTACGGGTCCCTTCGCGCCGGGGACCGGCTGCCCGACCTCCCCGTCCTCCTCGACGGGCGTCGGTGCCGCCTCCACGAGCTGCTCTCCTACGAGCGCTGGACCCTGCTGACCGCCCCCGGTGCCCGCGGCGCCCCCTTCGATGAAGCCCGTCTGCGGCGGCTCACCGACGGCTACGCCATGCCGGTCGAGCACGTCCGCCCGTACCCGGCGCGGAGCGCGCGGCGACGGCTGGCCGGGGCCGGGTCGCTGATCCTCGTGCGGCCCGACCGGCACATCGGGATCTCCACCGACACGGTGGAGGGGCTGGAGGCCTATCTCCGGCGGTGGTTCACGCGCCGCGGGTAGGCCGCCCGTCCGCGCGCACCATCATGCGCGCCGGGCCGTGGAAGACCAGGTCGTCCGCCCACCGCACCGGCTCGTCCGCCAGGGCGAGCCCCGGCAGGCCGTCCAGCAGCGCGGTGAGCCCGATCTCGGCCTCGGCCCGGGCCAGCGGGGCGCCGACGCAGTAGTGGATGCCGAGGCCGAATCCGGTGTGGCGGCGCGCGTCGCGGTGGATGTCCAGCCGGTCGGGGTCGGGGAAGCGTTCGGGGTCGCGGTTGGCCGAGCCGAGGACGAGGGTGACCTTGTCGCCCCGCCGGACGACGCGCCCGCCGACCCGGTCGTCCTCCTGGGCCCACCGGCTGATCATCTGGACGGGGGAGTCGTAGCGGAGCAGCTCCTCCACCGCGCCCGGCAGCAAACCCGGCCGGGCACGCAGCCGGTTCGACTGCGCGGGGTGGGCGAGCAGCGCCAGGAGGCCCTTGGCGAGCAGGTTCGTCGTCGTCTCGTGCCCCGCCGTGAGGAGGTGCACGCAGGTGGCCGCCAGCAGGTCCTCGTCGAGCCCGGTCCGCTCCGGCTCCGCCAGCATCGCCCCGATCAGATCCGTCCCGGCACCCGCCTTCTCCGCGCGGCGCCGCGCGAACTCGGCACGGAAGTACGCCCCGAACTCCCGCGCCGCCGACTCCGCCACCGCGAACGCGTCGGGCCCGCGGGTGACGCGCGCGCTGGTCGCCTGCTGGAGGTCCACCGCGCGGGCGCGGAACCACGGCCGGTCCTCCTTCGGCACGCCCAGCAGCTCGCTGATGACGAGAAGAGGGAAGGGCGCCGCGAAGCCGTCCATCAGGTCGGCCTCCCCCTCCGAGGCCACCCTGTCGCCCAACTCCGCGACCAGACCGGCCGCGAGCTCACCGATGCGCGGGCGCAGCCCCTCCACGATCCGCGCCGTGAAGGCCTTCGCCACCAGCGCCCGCACGTGGGTGTGACGCGGCGGGTCCATGAAGACCATCCAGTTCGCGACGGTCCTGCGCAGATGAGGGCAGGCCTCGGGAAGGTGGGCGGGCGGCGCGCCCCGGCCGTAGCGGCGGCTCGACAGCACCCGCGCCACATCGGCGTGACGGAAGAGGTACCACCCGCCCTCCCCCCGATGGACCGGGTCCTCCTCCCGGTAGCGGCGGTAGCAGGGGTACGGGTCCGCGACGTCGACGTCGGCCGTACGGAACGGGCCCGGCGCGGGCCCGGTCATCGCGCACCCCGAACGGTGTCCGCGACCCGCACCACGTCCCTCGGCAGTGTCGCGCCGCGCCAGGCGACATGGCCGTCCGGGCGCACCAGGACGAACGCGCTGCGGTAGAGCCCCGCCACCGACGCGTCGTGGCACCGCGTCGCCCTCAACGGGACACCCCGGTGCGCGAAGGCCGCCTCGAACGCGGCCAGCCGGTCGGAGTCGGCGAAGCACAGCAGCCGGAAGCCGCGGCCGAACAGGTCCAGCGTCGAGGTGTCCGCCCCCAGCCACGCGTGCGGGGCACGGGCCCCGGGCAGGGCGTCGGTGCGCCAGTCCCGCTCCCTCCTGCCGTCGCCGATCACGACGGGGGACACGTACCGGAAGCCGAAGTGCACGTCCGGCGACTCGAATTCGCGCCGCACCCCGCTCCGTTCCATCCCCTCCGACAGCTTCGCCCGTGCGCGGGCGCCCTCGGTGGAGTCGAGCAGGATCTCCTTGGGCAGCTCGCGGCGCATCGTCCGCAGCAGATGGGCGTTGGCCTCCTCCAGGCTGCGCTCGGCGACCGGGCGGCGCTCGGTGTCGTAGGAGTCGAGCAGCTTGGGGCCGGCCCAGCCCGCCAGCTCCGCGGCGAGCTTCCACCCCAGGTCGGCGGCGTCGCAGATGCCGGTGTTCATGCCGAAACCACCGGACGGCGAGAGGGTGTGCGCGGCGTCGCCCGCGAGCAGGACACGGCCGTGGCGGTAGCGCTCGGCGACGCGGTGGGTCAGATGCCAGACGTTCTCGGAGAGGACCTCCAGCGGGGTGTCGTAGCGGATGGCGTCGCGGACCGTCGTCAGGGCGTCCTGCCCGGCCGCCTCCGGCTCGGGGCCGACCGGGCCGGGGCCGCCCACCGTCAGCCGGTACAGGTCCCGGCCGTCCATCGACCGCAGCGGATAGCGCAACGTCGGCGGCTGGGTGAGGAAGTACACCAGGGCGCCGCGCGCACCGAGCCGCTCGCGCAGCCCCGGCGCGCGGAAGAGGATGTTGCGGAAGACCCGTGTCTCGTAGCGGGCCGGTGCCGCGATGCCCGCGGCCTTGCGGACCGGCGACGCCGCCCCGTCGCAGCCGACGAGATAACGCGCGCGGATCGTCAGCCGCGAGCCGTCGTCGAGGTCGGTGGCCGTCGCGACGACCTGGTCGTCGTAGCGGGTGAAGCGGTCGAGGCGGCAGCGCCGCCGCAGCGGGCCGTCGGGGTGCACGCCCACTTCCCGCGCGAGCAGCGGGCCGAGCCAGTGCTGCGGGCACACCTGCTCCGGTTCGGGGGTGTACGCCAGCGGCGGGCGGTTGTCGGCCGTACCGAAGTCCAGGCGGTGGATCTCGTGGCCGCCGACCGCCGTGACCCACGCGATGTCCAGCGGGTGGTCCCCGGGCCAGCCCGTGGCCCGGATCCGGTCGGCGACGCCCCAGCGCCGGAACAGCTCCATCGACCGGGGGCCGACCGTGCCCACCCTCGGGTGCGAGAGCGTGCCGTCGGAGGACTCCAGCACCATGAAGCGGACGCCCCGGTACTTCAGGTCCAGCGCCAGCGCCAGACCCACCGGGCCGCCGCCGACGATCAATACGTCCGTCGTGCAAGGGATTCGACTCATGACCTTCCCTCCCTCCTGCGGAAGAAGTCGGCGTAGAACGCCATCATTTCGGGGACCTGCGTCGGCACCGACGCGCACTTGAGGGCCGCGGCCGACAGGTGCTCGAAGCGCAGCGCGAGCGCACGGCGCGCCACGTCGGGCCGGGGGCCCGCGACGGGCGCGACGTCGAGTTCGAACGTCGGGCCCGCCGTCCGGCCGCGCCGCCCCGACTCCATGGTGACCAGCAGCTCCGCCAGCGGGCGCATCATGCCGGTCATGACGTCGATGGACGTGTTCATCAGCTTCGAGCGGCGCAGGCTCTCGTCGGGGCTCTCCCCGAAGTGCTGCGCCATGAGTTGGAGCATCAGGTAGTAGGAGCGGTTGAACAGCCGCGCCACGGTGCGCGCTTCCGGGTCGGTGATCGGGTCCTTCGCGCCGTCGCCCGGCTCCACCGTCGGATTGCGCAGCACCGGGTAGGCCGGGTTCCACGGTGCCAGCCGCCCGTACGGGCCCTCGACCCGCTCGGTCGTCAGCGCCTCGCCGATCCGCAGGAACGTCTGGAAGTGCGACACGTCCGAGGGCCGGCCGGGGCCGTGGCCGAGGGCCCCGCCCTCGCCCTGTTCGGTGATGAAGTCCACCGCGAACAGCGCGCTCGACAGGTCGTCGACCTCCAACTGGTAGTCGGGGTGCGTGGCGTTGAGCGACTCCCGCATGAACAGGTGGTGCTCGCCGCCGCCCCGGCCCTGCTCCACCAGGAACAGGTCGGGCACCCGCTGAAGCCCCTCCCGGATCCCCGCGTACAGCTCGCTCACCGAGCCCCACGCGAAGGCCCGCCGCCGCTCCGGAGAGCCGTCCGCCTCCGGGCGTGCGGCACCCTCCCGACGGATCTCCGGGACGAGCCCGGCGGGCTGCTCGATCGCGATGAACCGCTGCACGCTGCCGACGCTCAAGGGCTCCAGCGCGAAGTCCAGCGGGACCGGCAGCACGGAGTTGATGGTGGCGAAGTCGACGGCCGGGACGTGGAACGGTTCGCCGATGGCCATGATGATGTTGTTGACCACCAGGAAATGGATCATCTCCTCACGGGCCACGTTCAGCAGCGCCCCGCGCATCCCGTCGTCCGTCGTGGCACCGCCCTGGCCGCACGCGAGCTCCAACTGCCCGGGCGTCCACAGCCCGCGCCGTACGTACTGGCTCCCGGCCCCGTGGGTCGGCAGCGAGAAGGCCGCGTACAGGTACTGCAGCATCACCGCCAGCTCCAGTGCGGCCGCCTGCTTCAGCGCGGTCCACAACTGGCCGCGCGTGGTGATGCCCGGCTCCGTGCCGAGCGCGGCGGGCGCCGGGACGGGCGGCCGCACCCGCGCCTGCTGGTTGCGCAGATACGCCAGCAGCAGCCGCGCCTTGGGATCCGTCAGATCGCGGGTGGGCGGCATGTAGTACGTCTTGGCCTTGTTGCCCGGGTCGCACATCTGCCAGGCCAGCTCCGCGTACGTCTCCACCTTGCACCGGTCGGCGAGGCTGAACACCTCCGACGTCATGAAGGAGGAGACCTGCTCGTAGTAGGCGAACACCTCCCGGTGCAACAGCGCGAAGTCCACGTCCTGGCGGGGCACGTCGTCCAGGTGCCAGTCGTCGGGCAGGACCCGTACGGCCAGTGCGCCGGCCCCCGCCCAGAAGCCGAGCGCGTCCTCGTCGTCGTAGGCCGCCCAGGCCGATCCCGGTGCGCCGGGGGCCGTGTCCGGCAGGTCGCCGGGGCCGGTGGACAGCAGGATCCGGCAGGTGCCCGCCCGTTCGCCGCGCAGGGTGAGCAGGCCGTGGCCGTGCTCGTCCGTCTCGACGACGCACTCGGGGGCGTAGTCGCCGGGCCCCTCCGGCGGGCCCGCGCGCAGCCCCAGCAGCACCGCGTCGCCGCAGCGGGCGCCGGGTGTCCCGGCCGGCCGGTGGCCGGGCAGCGCGCGGGGGTTGAAGTACTGCCGCACGGACACCGGGCCCGCGCTCGCGGGGCGGCCGCGCACGTAGCTGCGCAGCGGCACCGCCACGGCGTGGTCGCGGCCGTGGGCGAGGTCGCGGTGGTGCAGGGCCGTCAGCGCCTCGTCGCTCTGGACGACCGTCTCCCGCTCGGTCAGCAGCGTCGCCCGCCGGCCGCCGGGCAGGACGCCGGTCAGATACAGCGCCGCGTCCCCGGCCGCTTCCCAGCCGGGTTCGGCGGGCGTGGTGACGATGCCCGAGGTGAGGCCGTCGCGGTAGGCCGCCGACGGCAGCCGGGCGACGAGCCGGTCGGTACCGGCCGTCCGCAGCTCCAGGTCGCCGAGGTCCAGCGGCGGGCCGAGCCGGTGCAGCGGGCCGGGGCCCGCCTGTTCGGCCCGGCCGGTGAGCGGGACGGCGGAGACCATGTTGAACGCGGCCCGCCCGTCCGCGACCTCGACCGTGAGGTGGTGCAAGGCCGTCCTGCCCGCGTTCGGGGGGCCGGGCACGAGCAGCCGCCCCGCCGGGTAGGTGCGCAACTCGTCTGCGTGCCACGGCGCGATCGTCCCCCGGACCCGCCAGTGACTCGGCGCGTCCGGGGCCACGGGCGACGACATGCCGTCCAGCGCGAACTGCACGACGAGACCGTCCGCACCGCTCTCGACGGCCTCGCGCAGCGCACCCACCACGGGGGAGGAGCCGGCGTCGGGGAGCCAGTCGGCGTCCCCGTCGTCCGCCACCACGAACTGGTGCACCGCGCAGTAGCGCAACTGCGGGGCCAGCACGTGCTCGCCGACGTCCAGGACGTGGCCGAAGTCGACCCAGCGCGGCGGCTGGAGACCGCTCACCCCACCGGTGAACAGATAGCCCTGGTCGTGCGAGCGGCCGACGCGGCCGAAGCCGAACCGGCCCACCATCAGGGCCGTGGTCCACCGTGACGCGGGGTCGAGGTCGAAGACGCGGGCCCGGTTGACGGTGGTGCGCAGATAGTCGTTGTAGTGGCCCCAGACGTCCACGTTGCGGCCGACCACCGGGTCGGCGACGTCCAGAACCCCGTCCGCGCCCTCGGCGGCGACGATGCGGGAGTCCATCAGGAAGTGGCCGTTGCCGTCGAAGTTCCAGCCCTTGGCCAGGCTGAACTCCCCGCGCGGCGCGGGCCGCCCGTCCCGGTCGAAGCGCGGGCCGCGCTCGTCGAGATAGGCGTGGAAGTCGCGCGCGGGCCGGTCGGCGGGGAAGGGCCCCTCGTCGGTCAGCACCCGGTTCGCGGACAGGTCGACGCGTCCGCAGCGCGGCCCGGTCGGCAGTTTCGTCGTCGCGACTCCGGCGAAGTGCAGCCTCGGCAGGTCGAAGACGCTCATCACCACGCTCCCGCGGGGTCGTGGATCCCCAAGGCGGCGGCGGGACGGCGGCTCGGCGCGTACCCGTCGATCTCCTCGACGGCCCGCAGCGCCGATTCGACGGCCCCCTCGATCCACGCCGGGGTCGTCGAGGTGTGCTCGCCCGCGAAGAACAGCCGGTGCACCGGGCGGGCCGCGCGGACCCGCTCCTCCTCGACCTCGGCCGCGTCCTTGCCCCAGCGCATCGCACAGCCCACGGTCCACGGCGTGTGCCCCCACGCCGTGCTCACCGCCTCCAGGACCATGCCGGGCCGCAGCAGTTCGGGATGGACCGCGCTCAGCTCCTCCAGGACGAGACGGTGCCGGCGGCGGGGCGACATCCGCCCGAGCCGCTCGGCCTCGCGGCCGATCGTGTAGCTGGCCAGCAGCGCCGCCCCACGCCCCCGGCCGCCGTCCGCGGGCGGGTAGTACGTCTGGCGGATGCTGCCGCCCGTGAACGAGGCCCCGCCGTCGATGCCGTCCGCCTGCCAGAAGGGCTCCCGGCAATGGAAGGCCACCTTGGTGGCCGGGCAGTAGTCCACCTCGCGCAGCACGGCCAGCTTGTCGGCGTCCAGGCCGGTCAGCCGCATGCGCCGGAGCGCCGGGAAGGGCGCCGCGCAGACGACGAAGTCGCTGGGCTCGACGACCGTGCGGGCGGCCGTGCGGGAGTGGACCAGCACGTCGTGCTCCCGCACCTCCACGCCCACCACCTTGCGGCCGCACGACACCGGGCCCCGCAGCCGCTCGGCGAGCCGGCGGGGCAGCTGGTCCATACCGCCCTCGATCCGCAGCAGCGCGGGGCTGGTCTCGGTGAGGATGTCGTCGAGGAAGCCGTTGAGCCGGCCGCTGCAACCGGCCCGGATCCCCGGGTGCGCCGCGAAGAGCGCGTGGAGGTCCACCCGGCCCCCGGCCGCCCCGGTCAGGTACGGGGCCGGATCGATACGGGCGACCAGGTCGAGCAGTTGTCGGCGCAGGTCCGCGCGCAGCGCGTCCCGCAGGTCCGGCGGGGCGATGGCCCCGACGACGGCCGTGAGCCAGGCGCCGAAGGCGACGGTGGCGTCGTCGTACGAGCCGGGGTGGCGGTCCCGCGCGAGCTCGCGCCGGAAGCTGCGGTGCAGCGGACCGGACGCGTCCCGTATCCGCACGAACCCGTCGGCCGTGTGCAGGAATGCGTTCTCGTCCGACAGGAGGGTCCTGAATTCCCGAACATTCTCACCGAGGCGCAAATGTTCGATGTATTCCAGGGTGCGTCGGTGATGGGTCGGAATGCGCATGGCTCCGAGTTCCACGGACGGTGCGCCGGGGTCGGGGCCGAACCGGTGGGTGTGGATGCGACCGCCGATGCGGGTGTTGCCTTCCAGTATCCGGACCCGGTAATTCAGCCGCTCCAGCTCGTAGGCCGCCACCAGTCCGGCAATCCCGGCACCGATGACCGTGACGCGGCGGCCCTTTTGCCCCCCGGCTTCCCCGACGGCAGGGGCATGCCAAATTCGTGAAGTGCTGCACATGGTGGTTCCCCCCGTGATGTACAACCAATTCCCGTGCGGGCGCTCGCGTCGAGTCCATATGTCCGAGGTGAGGATTGGCAATGAGTTTTCCGGACACCCTCGGCCCCGGCGCCGCCCCCGCCGGTGGAAATTCATGAAGAGCAGACGGCGTACGTATGACGTCGATTCCGGATATTCCGGTTGAGGGGATGGGGAGAATTGGCCACCGTGACCACCCGTGCCGGACGCCCTCGAGGAGGGTGACGGCGTCACTCTCCGTACTCCCCCCGTACTCCATCGGTGGTAGGACCAAGCCCGTACTCAGGTACGACGACGGCGGCTCCCCGCGCGAGGCATTGTTGAGGGTATGAACCGCGATGGAACGGACAGGCGAGGCGTGGCGTGAGTTCACTCATGGTGTCGGTGCTGCTGTGCCTGATATCCGCCGCCGCCTACGCGGCCGCGGCCATCGCACAGGAGCGCGTCGCGGCCACCAGCGACGGCGTCACCTACGCGCCCCTGCGCCGCCCGGGCTGGTGGGGCGCCGTCGCGCTCACCGGCGTGGGCGCGACGCTGCACGTGGTGGCCCTGGCGTTCGGACCGCTGAGCCTGGTGCAGCCGCTGGGCGCGCTGACCTTGGTGTTCGCCCTGCCGATGGCCGCCCTGCTCGTGCACCGGCCGGTCGGGGCCGCGGGGTGGCGCGGGGCCATCCTCGCGACCGTCGGCCTCGCGGGGCTGCTCTCACTGACCGGGACCCCGCACCCCGAGACCCTCGGGGGCGCCGAGCGGCCGGTGCTCGCGGCGGTCGTCCTGGGCGCCGTGGCCGCGCTCGTGCTCGCCGCGCACCGGATGCGGCGGCCCGTCGTACGGGGCGTGATGCTGGCGTCCGCGGCGGGTGCCGCCTTCGGAATGGCGTCCGTCTTCACCAAGGCGGCGGCCGAGGACTGGACCGACCGCGCGACGGGCTCGCTGCTGCCCACCCTCGGCGTCATCGCGGTCCTCGCCACGGCGGGCCTGCTGCTGTCGCAGGCCGCCTACCGCGGGGCGGGGCTCGCGGCACCGCTCGCGACGGTGACCGTCGTCAACCCCGTCGTCGCGGCGGCGGTCGGCATCACCGTCCTCGGCGAGGGCTTCCGCTACGGGGTGACCGGCGGGGTGCTGGCCTTCGTGGCGGGCGCGGTCGCCACGACCGGGGTGGTCATGCTGACGGTGCGGGACGTGGACCGCGGGGCCCCTGCGGTGCCTCGTGCCGAGGGCGGTGCTGCTTCCGGTCCGGTGCCGACTGCCGAGTCCGGCCGGCCGCGCCGGGCGGTGTCTCCTGCCGAGGGCTGTACTTCTGGGCCCGTGCCGACTGCCGGGCCCGCCGGCCCGCGGCGGGCCGCGTCGGCTTCGGCGCCCGGGGCCGAGCCGGCACCCGAGCCCCGGCTCCCCGGCGCGCGGCCGGACGGCCGCTGCCTCGTTCCGGCGCGCTCCGCGCCGGAGGACGACTGAGCCGTCTGCTGCCGTCTGCTGCCGTCCTAGGCCGGTCGCCGTGGTCACCCGCGGCCCCGTGCCGCAACCGCCCTGCGCGTCCCGGCGCCTCCCGTCGCAGGAGGACGGTGCCGCCGCCACGGCGCGCCCTGCGGCCGGGCCGCAGGCGCCACGCCGACCGGCCCCGCGCAGGGGCGAGGCGCGTACCGAGCGGCAACCTCCGGGCGCGGGCCCGCGGACGGAAACGGCGGTCGGCCGCGGGTCCCCGGACACGGCGAGCCGCGCGCCGACGCCCGGCCATCGCGCCGGGCCGACAGGCGGGCCGCGCCCCGCAGCCGGTGGCGCAGGCGCAACGCCGCCCCCCGCGCAGGGGCGAGGCTCACGGAGCGGCAAGCTCCAGGCACGGGGCCGCGGACGGAAACGGCGGTCGGCCTCGGAACCCCCGGACACGGCGAGCCGCGCGCCGACGCCCGGCCATCGCGCCGGGCCGACAGGCGGGCCGCGCCCCGCAGCCGGTGGCGCAGGCGCAACGCCGACCGGTCCCGCACTGGGGCGACGCGCACGGGGCGTCACGCTCGCGGACGGAAACGGCGGTCGGCCGCGGGTCCCCGGACGCGGCGAGCCGCGCGCCGACGCCCGGCCATCGCGCCGGGCCGACAGGCGGGCCGCGCCCGCGGCCGGTGGCGCAGGCGCAACGCCGCCCCCCGCGCAGGGGCGAGGCTCACGGGGCGCCGAGCTCCGAAACGAACCCGTAGCGCCACCGCGCCATGGTGCCCCACGGGCAGACCGCGCCACCATGGTGCTCCGACACCTACCGAGGAGCATCCGTGGACTTCGACGTCATCGTGGAGATCCCGCAAGGCAGCCGGAACAAGTACGAGATGGACCACGAGTGGGGGCGTATCCGGCTGGACCGGCTGCTGTTCACCTCGACGCGCTATCCCGCGGACTACGGATACATCGAAGGGACCCTGGGCGCCGACGGGGACCCGCTGGACGCGCTGGTCCTCGCGGGCGAGCCCACCTTCCCCGGTGTCGTCATCCGCTGTCGCGCGATCGGGATGTTCCGGATGCGCGACGAACAGGGCGAGGACGACAAGGTCCTGTGCGTGCCCGCCCGGGACCCCCGGCACGAGCACCTGCGGGACCTGCGGCACCTGTCGGAGTTCGACCGGCTGGAGATCCAGCACTTCTTCGAGGTCTACAAGGAGCTCGAACCCGGCAAGTCCGTCGACGGCGCCTGCTGGGCCGACCGCACCGCCGCCGAGGCCGAGATCGCCGCCTCCCGGCTCAGAGCCGAACGGTCCTGACACCGCCCCGCCGTACGAACGGGCCGCCACCGGGCGTGGATGGGGTAGAAGAGGACCATGGCCACCACCGAGCGGGTCACCGAGCCCGTCCCCATCCGGCCGGTCCGCCCGGTCCGCCGCGATCCGCGCCTGGCGGCCGTCGCGCTCGGCTACGCGGTGCTGCAACTGTGCTACGCCGTGGCGCACATGGAGCTCGGCTGGGACGAGAGCGTCTACCTCTCGCAGGTCGACCCCCACAACCCGGCCGCCTACTTCAGCGCCCCACGCTCACGCGGCGTCAGCTTCCTCGTCGCGCCCGTCCTCGTCGTCACCTCCTCCACCCTCGCCCTGCGCCTGGTGCTGGTGCTGCTCTCCTCGGCCACGCTGTACGCGGCGTTCAAGCTGTGGGAGCCGCTGCTCGGGCGGGGACGGCCGGCGCTCGCGGCGCTGCTCTTCGCCGGGTTGTGGATCACCGTGCTCAGCGGCCCGGAGGTCATGCCGAACCTCTGGGTCGCGCTCGCGGCCGTCGCCGCCGTGGGCTGGTTCCTGCGCGCCCACCACGGCGTCACCGACCGGGGCACCGCCCTGGCCGGCGTCGTCGTCACCCTCGCCGCTGCCACCCTCTTCCGCGCCCACGACGGGGTCTGGCTGGCCCTGCCCCTGCTGGCCGGCTGCGCGGCCGTACGGGCCTGGCGCCGGCCGGGCACCGTGGCCGCCGTCCTCGGCGGGCTCGCGCTCGGCGGTGCGCAGTGGGCCGTCGAGGCGTACGTACGCTTCGGCGGCATCGCGCACCGGCTGGCCCTGTCCAGCGACACCGAAGGGGGCATGGGCGCGCACCTCGGCGCCGGATTCCGGGCCGCCCACCGCGCTCTCAACGGCCCCCAGCTGTGCCGGCCCTGCCGGATCGCGGGACCGCCGCTCACCCACTCGCTGTGGTGGCTGCTGCTCCCCGCCGTCACCGCCACCGCCTGCGCGCTCGCTCTGCGGGCCCGCCGCCGCTCAGGGGAGGGGGCGGCCGTCACCCTGTTGCCCGTCGCCTGCGCGCTCGGCCTCGCCGCGCCCTATCTGCTGCTCCTCGACTACTCCGCCCCCCGCTTCCTGCTCCCCGCCTACGCCCTGCTCGCCCTGCCCGTGGCCGGTCTCGCGGCCCGGGCCGTGCGATCCGTCCGCACCGCGGGGCGGCGGCACGCCGTGACCGCCTTGCTGTGCGCGGTGCTCGTCGCCCATCTCTCCGTGCAACTGGAGGAGTTGCGGGTGAACACGGCCGACGCCCGCGACACCGCCGTCCGTTACCGTCGCGCGGCCGAGGCGCTGCGCCGCCTCGGCATCGAACCGCCCTGCCTCGTGACCGGCCCGCGCGCGCAGCCCATCGCCTACGCGGCGGGGTGCGCCTCCGCCCAGACCGCGGGCAACAACCGCTCGGCCACCACCGCCGACATCGTGCGCACCTCGGGGTACGAGCCGACGGCCGTCCTCTTCGATCCCCGCGACGGTTACCTGCCGTCCTACGCCCGCGACTGGCTGCCGCGGCCGCTGCCGGGCACCGACTGGGTCGCGTACGTCCCGTGGGCGCCGCCGGGACCGCCCGGTCAGGCCTCCCGCAGCAGCGCGGCGAGGTCGCTGTCCACGTCGAGATGACCCGCCTCGGTGCCCGCGGGCACCAGTTCGTACGAGCGCCCCAGGAACCGGCGGAGTTCGGCGGTGTCGAGCTGGACCATGGCCACCCCCTCCCGCGCGTGGAACTCCAGCACCGTGCGGTCCGCCCCGCACGGCCACACCTGTACGTCCCCGCAGCCCGTCGACGTGTTGAGGCCGGTCGCCAGCAGCTCGCGGGCGAAGGTCCACTCGACCTCCGCGCCGTCGAGGGAGGCGGCGGGCGGGAACGCGATGTGCACGGCGAAGGGATCGGAGCGCTCGTAACGCAGCCGCGCGGGAACGGCGCGGGCCGGCGGGGCCGAGACGATGAGCCGGGCCTGGACGGCCTGGTCGATGAGAGTGGACAACGCCTGCTCCCTTGCGCTTGATTCCGGGTGGTGCGGGTCCTTGCCTCTTCGGCTGGAGAGACGGGTTATCGATCGCCCTCGTGCACATGAATCGAGCGTGAGCTGCGTCACTGCCCTTGGATGGGGGAGACATTTGCCATCTACGCTTGCGAACTCTAAGTAATGCCTCCAAGGGCGGGCGGACCTGCCGAGAAGCCCGCCGCCCGCGGCGAGGCACCGACAGGAGTGCGCACCACGATGACCGACCGTTCGACAGCGCCGGGAGCGGCCGACTACACGCGGCTCTACGAGCGCGAACACCCGCGGCTCGTGGCGTACGCGCGCACCCTCACCGCGGACTCCTGGGCCGCCGAGGACCTCGTGGCCGAGGCCCACTTCCGGGTCTGGCGCCGACTGCGGGACGGGCACGACATCGACAACGTGTCCGCCTACCTCACCACCACCGTGCGGAACCTCGCCACCACCGTGGGGCGGGCGACGCGGGAGATCCCGCAGGACCCGGTGGACGGGCCCGCCTGGCCGGACGTCCCGGCCACGACCGGCTCCGACCCCTTCCAGCGCGTCGCCTACGTCGAACTGCTCGCGAATGTCCTCGGGCAGCTGCCCCGCCGCTGGGTCACCGCGCTCTGGCTGGCGGAGGCCGAGGGGCAGCCGCTCGAGGCGGTCGGCCGGCGCATCGGCACCGGGCGCGGCGCCACGGCCGTCCTGCTGCACCGGGCCCGCGAGGGCATGCGCCAGGCGTTCCTGCGCGCCCTGCCGGGCGCCCCGGCACGGGCGGCGTGCGGGAGGCACTGGGAGCGCATGCCGGCGCGCGTGCGGGGCGTGGCCTCGGCCCGGCAGTCCGACGGGCTCGACGCGCACGTCGCCGACTGCCCCGACTGCCGGGCCCGGATGGCCCTGCTCACCCAGGCCAACCACCGCCTGCCCGCCCTCGTCGGCCCGGCGCTGCTGGTGCTGTTCGCCGGGGGCGCGGGGAAGTTCCTGATCCCGGTGCTGGGCGCGGCGGGTGCGACCGGTGCCGCACACGGCGGTTCGGGCGGCGCGGGATCGGGCGCGCTCACGTCCGTGGGGCGGCTGCTGCGCGGCGGAAGCGGGCAGGCCGGCCCGGTCGCGGCGGGCGCGGCCGGTGTGGGCGTGCTGGCGGTGGCGGGCGCGGTCGCCGCGGGTTTCGCGCTGGCCGCAGGGAACGGATCCGGGCCGCGGCAGGAGGCCGCGGCCCCGGGGGTGACGGCGCCGGCCCGTACCGGTTCGCCGGCGCCGAAGGATTCCGCGGAGGCGACGGGGCCGGCGGGTTCGGAGGGGTCGGCAGCGCCGACGGGGCCGGGTGCACCGGCTCCCGGGGCGACGGGCCGACAGACGCGGGGTGTTCCCGCGCCCTCCGCCACGGACAAGGCCGACGGCTCGCCGACGGCCGGGCCGCGTCCGGGTGCGGTGGCGACCCCGCCCACCGCCACGACGGCGCCCTCGCCCGTCCGGCCGCCCGCCCCGTCCCCCACGGCCACGTCCGCGCCCACGACCTCGGCCCCGGCGCCCACCCGGCCCCCGGCCCCGACGTCCGTCCCGTCGACCACCCCGCCGCCGATCCCGAGCCCCACCCGGGTGCCCACCCCGTCGGCGACGCCCACCCGCCACTGCCTGGAGTGGGGCGCCGGGCACTGGACGATCTGCTGGTACGGCTGAGCCGCTCGTGCGGGCCGTGCCGGGTGCACCTCCGCTGCGCGGCGGTGTCCTCGATCGCCACCCGAGCCCGTCCGGCGTTTGAGGACGCGCCCGCAGGGCGCTCGCCGCCGCAGGCGGCAAGACGGCCCCGCGGTCGGCAGGACACACCGCCCTACGGGCGTACGGGCAGCGCGGCCAGGACCTCCCAGCCACCGCCCGGAACCGGCCCCGCCGTCAACGTGCCGCCGATCGCGTCGGCCCGCTCGGTGAGGCCGACGAGGCCGAGGCCGCCGCTGTCCTCGGGCGTGCGGTGCGGCTGCTGCCGCGGGGCGGCGCCGTCGTCGTGCACGGACACGAAGAGGCGGTGGCCGGCCCGGCGGAGCGTGACGCGGACGGCCGAGGCGTCGGGGCTGTGCTTGGCCACGTTCGCCAGGGCCTCGCCGACGATGCGGTGCACGGACGCCGCCAGTTCGGGGGCGAGGCCCGCGTCGAAGCAGGGGTCGACGTGCAGGGTGACCCGCGGGGCGCCCGGGTTCGTCCGGTGGAAGCCGTCGACCAGCTCCGTGAGTCCGCCCACTCCCGGCAGCGGCTCGCGGTGGGGCTGGTCCTGGTGCAGGACGCGCAGCAGCCGCCTGGCCGATGTCATCGCCTCGTCGCCGGCCTCCTCGATGTCACGCAGGGACGCGGCGACGCGCTCGTCCTTCGCCAGCGAGCCGGTGGCGCGCGCCAGCAGGGTCATCGCGGCGACGTGATGGGAGACGAAGTCGTGCAACTCGCCGGCCAGCTCCAGTCGTTCGGCGTCGCGCGCGGCGGCCACCGCCTTGGCACGCTCGGCGTCCCGGTAGCGCAGACACAGGCCCAGCGCGGTGACCCCGGCCACGACGAGGGCGTAGGCGACGACGGTGGTGCTGAGCACGTCCGAGTCCCGCACGGGCGCGGCGAGCACCCCGGCGGCCAGCGCGACGCCCAGCGGCACGGCGGCTCGTACCGGAGCGCGCCAGGCGACGAGTGCCAGCAGCGTCAGCAGCGCCGCGCTCTCGGTGAACCCCCAGACCGGCACGTGCACCCCGACGGCCAGCAGATAGCCGGTCGCCGACCACGACACCCCGGCGGCCGCCAGGGCCCGTACGGGGAGCTCCGCCCACGGCAGCACGCACAAGGCGACCAGCAGCCCCGCGGCCCACACCACCAGGTGCGCGTGGTGCACGCCCGGACAGTCCGCGGCCTCCCGGCTCAGCAGTCGCCCCTCGATCAGCCACAGGCCGCACAGGGCCGCCGCCGGCCACCGCAGCCGTCGACGCGGGGGCCCGGAGGGAGTGCCGAAGGAGGACGGCAAGGGGATGGGGGTCATGCGTTTCACGCTAGGTGCGCCCGCCGGGCCCTCGGATCACCCGTACAGCCACATCCGATCGGTCAAAAGGATGAAACTTGGACTGTTTCTTCGCCGACGGCACCATGGACGGGCCGCCCCCGGTCGGCTAGCTTCCCGCCCTATGAGGCGGATGGGGAAGTCGTTACGAGGATTACTCGCCGGGATCTGTGGGGTGGCGCTCGCCGTCGTGGGCACCGCGCCCGCCCGGGGCGCCGCACCCGCCCCGCACGGCGACGGACCACGGCAGCCGGCCTGGGAGACGAAGACCAGCGGTTCCGACGCGCGGTTCCGCGGGCTCGCGGCCGTGAGCCGGAGCACCGCGTGGGTGGCGGGCACCAAGGGGACCGTGCTGCTCACCCGTGACGGGGGACGCCGCTGGCGCGACGTGTCGCCGCCCGGCGCGGGCGGGCTGGAGTTCCGGGACGTGGAGGCCTTCGACGCGCGCCGCGCGGTCGTCCTGGTGATCGGCGAGGGCGAGGCTTCGCGGGTCTTCCGCACGGACGACGGCGGAACCACCTGGACGGAGAGCTTCCGCAACACCGACCCGAAGGCCTTCTACGACTGCCTCACGTTCTTCGACACCCGCCACGGCATCGCCCTCGGGGACCCCGTGGACGGGAAGTTCCGGATCCTCGCGACCGGCGACGGCGGGCGCAGCTGGCGGGTGCTGCCCACGGCCGGCATGCCCGCGGCGCTCCCCGGCGAGGCGGCGTTCGCCGCGAGCGGCCAGTGCGTGGTCGGCGCGGACGCGCGCGCCGGATCCCACGCGTGGTTCGCCACCGGCGGAGGCGCGACGTCCCGCGTCTTCCACTCGGCCGACCGCGGCCGCACCTGGACGGTCACCGAGGCGCCCGTACCGGCCGGCGACCCGGCCCGCGGCGTCTTCGGGCTCGCCTTCCGCGACCGCGCGCACGGGCTGGCCGTCGGCGGCGACTACCGCGCCGGGCAGCCGTCGGCACGCGCCGCGGCCGTCAGCGGCGACGGCGGCACCACCTGGGCACCCTCGGGCCGGCCACCGGCCGCCTACCGCTCCGGCGTGGCCTGGCTGCCGCACAGCCGGTCCGCCGCCCTCGCCGTCGGACCGACCGGCAGCGAGTTCAGCGCGGACGCGGGCCGCACCTGGCGCGCCTTCGACGCCGGCTCGTACGACACGGTCGACTGCGCACCCGACCGCGGCTGCTGGGCGGCCGGGGAGAAGGGACGGATCGCCCGCCTCGCCCGGCCGGGCCGGTGACCGGGACCGGCGGGGCTCAGGAAGGCAGTTCCTGCCGGTAGTGCTCCAGCGGCGGGGACGTCTTCGTCGCGACGAACTCCGTGACCGAGTACTCGCACACCCCCGCCACGCTGAACGGGTCGCTCTCCACGATCTCCTCGATCTTCGACCGGTCGTCGCCGATGGCGATGATGATCCCGCCGTCGCGCGGCACCTTGCGGCCGGAGGCGATGAAGACACCGGACGCGTAGTGCGCGTCCAGCCAGGCGATGTGCTCGGCGAGGGCGGCCTCGACGCGCTCGACGGGGGCGATGTAGGTCAGCTCCAGTACAAACATGATCAACAGGCTACGCGCCCGGGGCGGCCGGGGCCCGCCCCGGGAGTCCGGCGCGCCCGCCCCTCGATTAACGTGAGCCGCACTATGACCACTGCGCACCTTGACCACGGCGGCCGCGAGAACCTGCCGGGCGACTGGCCGACGACGGAGGCGGAAGCGATCGCCGTCCAGGACGAGTTGCGCGGGCGGGTCGTGACGGACGAGGCGGGGCCGCCGCCCGGCGAGCCGCTCGTGGTCGTCGGTGTGGACGTGGCCTACGACGACGAGCGGGACGTCGTCGCGGCGGCGGCCGTCGCGCTCGACGCGCAGACGTTCGACGTCGTCGAGGAGGCCACGGCGGTCGGCCGCGTGGCCTTCCCCTACGTCCCGGGCCTGCTGGCCTTCCGCGAGATCCCCACCGTGCTCGCTGCCCTCGGCGCTCTCACCGTCACCCCCGGCCTGATCGTCTGCGACGGCTACGGACTCGCCCACCCCCGCCGCTTCGGCCTCGCGGCCCACCTCGGCGTCCTCACCGGCCTGCCCACGATCGGCGTCGCCAAGAACCCCTTCACCTTCACCTACGCCCCACCCGGGCCGCGGCGCGGCGACACCTCCCCGCTCCTGGACGGCGACGAGGAGGTGGGCCGCGCCCTGCGCACCCAGGACGGCGTCAAGCCCGTCTTCGTCTCCGTCGGCCACCGCGTGAGCCTCGACCACGCCTGCGCCCACGCCCTGCGCCTGGCCCGCGACTTCCGCCTCCCCGAAACCACCCGCGCGGCGGATTCCCTCTGCCGCCGGGCGCTGTCGAACGCGGCGGCGGGGGCGTAGCCCCGCGAACCGCGGGTGGCGGAGTCGGGCCGGTCCCGGGGGAGTGGCCGAACTCCCCGGCCGGTGGAACGGATCCGGGCCACGGCCCCGGGGTGACGGCCGCCGACGCGTACCGGTGCGCCGGCGCCGGCGGAGGCGACGGGGTCGGGCGCCCGGCGCCCGGAGGTTGGCGCCCGGTCCCCGGGGGCGGGTGGTCTGCCGGGTGCGGCGTCTTCGGTGCTCGGCGCAGGGCTGACGCGGGTGGTGAGTTCGGTCGGTCCCAGGGGGAGCGGTGCGGGCGGTCTGCCGGGCGCGGTGTCCTCGGTGCTCGGCACAGGGCTTCGCCTGCGGGTGGGCGCAGGGCTGACGCGGGCGGCCGAGTCCGGCCGGTCCGAGGGTGAGCGGAGCGGCGCGGGCGGCCGACGCGCGGACGGGATCCGGGCAGCGGCCTCGCCGAGGTGCATCGTGACGACCCGCCGTCAGGCGGCACGGCTTCCGGCCCGGCCGCGCGCAGCGCCACCGCGGTCTTGACACCCACCGGGCGCTGGGCCAGATTCGGCCGCGGGCGCGGAAGCGGATCTACCGTGTCCGGATCGCTCGCCCGTTCCCCTCCTGCCGAAGGCCGGTCCCGCGATGGCTCTGCCCAGCCCCCTCTCCGGCGTCGTCCCTCCGCTGTGCACTCCGCTCACTCCATCGGGCGACATCGACACCCGCTCCCTCGCCGCGCTCGTCGAACACGTCCTCACCGCCGGCGCCACCGCCGTCTTCGCGCTCGGTTCCAGCGGGGAGACCGCCTATCTGAGTGACGCGCAGCGCCGCACCGCGCTGCGGGCCACCGTCGACACCGTCGCCGGCCGGGTCCCCGTGCTGGCCGGGGTCATCGACATGACCACCGCGCGCGTGCTCGACCAGGCCCGCGCCGCCGCGGCACTCGGCGCGGACGCCCTCGTCGCCACCGTGCCCTTCTACTCGCACCCCCACCCGACCGAGGCCGCCACCCACTTCCGCCGCGTCCGCGACGGGGTGGACCTGCCGCTCCTCGCCTACGACATCCCGTCCGCCGTCCACACCAAGCTCGCCGCCGCCACGGTCCTGGCGCTCGCCGAGGACGGCACGCTCGCCGGGCTCAAGGACAGCAGCGGCGACGGCGGGGCGCTGCGCCGTCTGCTGGTCGCCCTGCGCGGCCGCGGCCTCGCCGACACGTTCTCCGTGCTGACCGGCTCCGAACTCACCGTCGACGCCGCCCTGCTGGCGGGCGCCCACGGCGTCGTCCCCGGCCTCGGCAACGTGGACCCGGCCGCCTACGTACGGCTGTACGGACACGCGCGCGCGGGCCGCTGGACCGAAGCGGCCGCCGAACAGGACCGGCTCGCCGCGCTGTTCGCGCTCACCGAGACGGGCGATCCGGCGGCCATGGGCGGCAGCTCCTCCGCACTCGGCGGCTTCAAGGCCGCCCTCCACCTGCTCGGCGTCATCGACTGCCCCGCCACCGCCGCCCCCCAGACCCCGCTGCCCGACTCCGCCGTGCGGTCCGTACGCCGCTACCTGGAGGAGGGCGGCCTTCTGTGAGCGCGGGCCCGGTGGTGCCGGTGCGGACACCCACGCCCGCACACACCGGACGCGCCACCGACGAACGTGCCGCGCCGTCGCCCGCGCACTAGCGTGTGACGGGCAGCGGCGCGTGCCGCGACGCGTACGGACAGCTCCCGACCGGAGGACCCCATGCCGGCATCCCCAGCTCCCCTCACCGCGCGGGCGAAGGTCCGTGACTTCGCGCTCGGACTCCCCGGGACCGTTGAGGAGTTCCCGTGGGAGGACGACGCCGTCATCAAGGTCAACAAGAAGATCTTCGTCTTCCTGGGGGCGGAGGGGAACGTCGAGAGCCCCGGCATCAGCGTCAAGCTCAAGGACGAGGAGACCCACGGGCACGCCCTCGCCGTGCCCGGAGCCGCGCCCACCGGGTACGGGCTGGGGCGGTCGGGCTGGGTGTCCGTGCCGCTGACCGGCGGGACGCCGGTCGACCTGCTCTGCGACTGGGTGGAGGAGAGCTACCGGACGATCGCCCCCAAGAGACTCGTCGCCCGGCTCGACGCGGACTGAGCCCGCGCCCCGCCCCCGCCCGATCCCGCCGACGCCCTGGCCAAGTGCCGCCGCGGCAGCGGGATTTTGCCGTCCCCGGAACACCCCCGGGGGCTTGTGGAAAGTGGAACACGTTCTTAACATCGCGAGTGTTACAGCAGTTGTGTCACAAGAGGTCGTCACGGGACTGGGGTCTGGATGGCAGCGTCGGGGAACGGCCCGCTCACCGGGGTGCGCGTCGTCGAGCTCGCGGGGATCGGGCCGGGTCCGTTCGCGGCCATGCTCCTCGCCGACCTCGGCGCCGACGTCGTCCGCGTCGACCGCCCCGGCGGTCCGGGACTCGCCATCGACCCCGACCACGACATCGCCAACCGCAACAAACGCTCCGTCGTCGTCGACCTCAAGGCGGAGCACGGCCCGGCGACGGTGCTCGACCTCGTCGAACGGGCCGACGTGCTGCTGGAGGGCTACCGCCCCGGCGTCGCCGAGCGGCTCGGCGTCGGCCCCGACACCTGCCTCGCCCGCAATCCCCGGCTCGTCTACGGACGGATGACCGGCTGGGGCCAGGAGGGCCCGCTCGCACACACGGCCGGGCACGACATCGGCTACATCGCCGTCACCGGCGCCCTGGGCATGACCGGCCCGGCCGACGGCCCGCCGTACCCGCCCGCCAACCTCCTCGGCGACTACGCGGGCGGCTCCCTCTACCTCGTCATCGGCGTCCTCGCCGCCCTCCAGCACGCCCGGGCCACCGGCACCGGACAGGTCGTCGACGCCGCCATCGTCGACGGCACCGCGCACCTCACCGCCATGATCCACGGCATGCTGGCGGCCGGCGGCTGGCAGGACCGGCGCGGGGTCAACCTCCTCGACGGGGGCGCGCCCTTCTACGGCACGTACGAGACGGCCGACGGCGGCCACATGGCGGTCGGCGCGCTGGAGCCCCGCTTCTACGCCGAATTCGTCCGTCTGCTCGGCATCGAGCAGACCGCGCCCGCCCGCGACGACCTGGCCCGCTGGGGCGAGCTGCGCACCGCCATCGCCGACCGCTTCCGGCAGCGCACCCGCGCCGAGTGGACGGCCGTCTTCGAGGACTCCGATGCCTGCGTCGCGCCGGTGCTGTCGCTGCGCGAAGCCCCCGAGCACCCGCACCTCGCCGCGCGCGGCACGTTCGTCGAACACGGCGGCCTCGTCCAGCCTGCCCCCGCCCCGCGCTTCTCCGCCACCCCCGGATCCGTCCGCAGACCGCCCGCGCGGCCCGGCGCCGACACCGCCGAGGTCGCCCGCGACTGGGACGTCCGCGGCCTCGACAAGCCCCAGGAGGGACCGTGACGATGCAGCGCCGGATCTTCACCGCCGACCACGAGGCGTTCCGCGAGACCGTGCGGACGTTCCTCGCCAAGGAAGTGACGCCGCACCACGCGCGGTGGGAGGAGGACGGCGTCGTCTCCCGCGACGCCTGGCTCGCGGCCGGGCGGCAGGGGCTGCTCGGCCTCGCGGTGCCCGAGGAGTACGGCGGCGGGGGAGCGACCGACTTCCGCTACAGCGCCGTGCTCACCGAGGAGTTCACCCGCGCGGGCGCCTCCGGGCTGGCGATCGGGCTGCACAACGACATCATCGGCCCGTATCTGACCTCGCTGGCCACGGACGAGCAGAAGCGCCGCTGGCTGCCCGGCTTCTGCACGGGCGAGACCATCACGGCCATCGCCATGACCGAGCCGGGGGCCGGCTCCGACCTCCAGGGCATCCGCACCGCGGCCGAGGACCGGGGCGACCACTGGGTGCTGAACGGCTCCAAGACCTTCATCTCCAACGGCATCCTCGCCGACCTCGTCATCGTCGTCGCGAAGACCACGCCCGAGGGCGGGGCGAAGGGCCTCAGTCTGTTCGTCGTCGAGCGCGGGGCCGAGGGCTTCGAGCGCGGCCGCAACCTCGACAAGATCGGCCAGAAGGCCCAGGACACCGCCGAGCTGTTCTTCCGCGACGTCCGCGTCCCCAAGGAGAACCTCCTCGGCGAACTCCACGGCGCGTTCGGGCATCTGATGACCAACCTGGCCCAGGAGCGGATGAACATAGCCGTCGCCGGGATCGCGGCGGCCGAGCACCTGCTGGAGATCACCACGGCGTACGTCAAGGAGCGCGAGGCGTTCGGCCGTCCGCTGGCCAAGCTCCAGCACATCCGCTTCGAGATCGCCGAGATGGCCACCGAGTGCGCCGTCACCCGCACGTTCCTGGACCGCTGCATCGAGGACCACGCCCGGGGCGAGCTCGACGCCGTGCACGCCTCGATGGCCAAATGGTGGGCGACCGAGCTGCAGAAGCGGGTCGCCGACCGCTGTCTGCAACTGCACGGGGGATACGGCTACATGACCGAGTACCGGGTCGCCAAGGCCTTCACCGACGGCAGGATCCAGACGATCTACGGCGGGACCACCGAGATCATGAAGGAGATCATCGGCCGGTCCCTGCTCTCCTGATCCGCCCTCGCCCCACAGCTCTCCACCGCCCCCCTTTTTTCCCCGAAAGGCTGCCGACCTTGAGCACCGAAGCGTTTGTGTACGACGCGATCCGCACCCCGCGCGGCCGCGGCAAGGCCAATGGGTCGCTGCACGGCACCAAGCCGATCGACCTCGTCGTCGGCCTGATCCACGAGATGCGCCGTCGCTTCCCGGACCTGGACCCCGCCGCCGTCGACGACATCGTGCTCGGCGTCGTCAGCCCCGTCGGCGACCAGGGCTCCGACATCGCCAAGGTCGCGGCCATCGCCGCCGGGCTCCCCGACACCGTCGCCGGCGTCCAGGAGAACCGCTTCTGCGCCTCGGGTCTGGAGGCCGTCAACCTCGCCGCGGCCAAGGTCCGCTCCGGCTGGGAGGACCTGGTCCTCGCGGGCGGCGTCGAGTCGATGTCCCGCGTCCCCATGGCCTCCGACGGGGGCGCCTGGTTCGCCGACCCGATGACGAACTTCGACGTCAACTTCGTGCCCCAGGGCATCGGCGCCGACCTCATCGCCACCCTCGGCGGGTTCACCCGCCGCGACGTCGACACCTTCGCCGCCCGCTCCCAGGAGCGCGCCGCCGAGGCCTGGAAGGCCGGCCGCTTCGACCGCTCCGTCGTCCCCGTACGGGACCGCAACGGCCTCGTCGTCCTCGACCGGGACGAACACCTGCGCCCCGGCACCACCGCCGACTCCCTGAGCGCCCTCAAGCCCTCCTTCGCGGGCATCGGCGAAGCGGGCGGCTTCGACGCGGTGGCGCTCCAGAAGTACCACTGGGTGGAGAAGATCGACCACGTCCACCACGCGGGCAACTCCTCCGGCATCGTGGACGGCGCGGCCCTCGTCGCCATCGGCAACCGCGAGGTCGGCGAGCGCTACGGCATGGCACCCCGCGCCCGCATCGTCTCCGCCGCCGTCTCCGGCGCCGACCCCACCATCATGCTCACCGGACCCGCCCCCGCCACCCGCAAGGCCCTCGCCAAGGCGGGCCTGACCATCGACGACATCGATCTGATCGAGATCAACGAGGCGTTCGCCGCCGTGGTGCTGCGCTTCGCCCGGGACATGGGCATCGGCCTGGAGAAGATCAACGTCAACGGCGGCGCCATCGCCCTCGGTCACCCCCTCGGCGCGACCGGCGCGATGCTTCTCGGCACGGTCGTCGACGAGCTGGAGCGACAGGACAAGCGCTACGGCCTGATCACCCTCTGCGTCGGCGGCGGCATGGGCAGCGCGACCGTCGTCGAGCGCCTCTAGCCTCCGGCGGACCTCCACCCGTGCTGCGGCGCGGTGTGGCACCGTCGGTCCGCCAACGGCGAGGCACCGCCACGGGCCCCGGGCCGGCCCCCTTCCTTCTGTCCGGCGATCGAGGACAATTCCCCATGGAGAGCACCGACATGAGCGAGCGCAACACCATCCGCTGGGAGCGGAGCGACGACGGCATCGTCACCCTCGTCCTGGACGACCCCGACCAGTCCGCCAACACCATGAACAACGCCTTCAAGGCGTCCCTCACGGCGGTCGCCGACCGCCTGGAGGCGGAGCGCCGGGCGGAGCCGGGGTCGGTCCGCGGCGTCGTCCTCACCTCCGCGAAGAAGACCTTCTTCGCCGGCGGCGACCTGCGCGAGCTCATCGCCGCGACCCCCGCCGACGCCGGGTCCGTCCTCGACGCGAGCATGACGGTCAAGCGCGACCTGCGCCGGATCGAGACCCTCGGCGTCCCCGTCGTCGCCGCCGTCAACGGCGCGGCCCTCGGCGGCGGCTACGAGATCGCGCTCGCCTGCCACCACCGCATCGCCCTCGACGCCCCCGGCTCGAAGATCGGCCTCCCCGAGGTCACCCTCGGCCTGCTGCCCGGAGGCGGCGGCGTCACCCGCACCGTACGGCTCCTCGGCATCACCGACGCCCTGCTGAAGGTGCTGCTGCAGGGCAAGCAGTACGATCCGCGCCGGGCCCTGGAAGCCGGACTCGTCCACGAGCTGGCCGCCGACCGCGACGAGCTCCTCTCCAAGGCACGGGCGTTCATCGACGCGCACCCCGAGTCCCGGCAGCCCTGGGACGTCAAGGGCTACAGGATCCCCGGCGGCACCCCCGCGAACCCCCGCTTCGCCGCCGACCTGCCCGCCTTCCCGGCGAGCCTGAAGAAGCAGCTCGCGGGCGCCCCCTACCCCGCCCCGCGCAACATCCTGGCCGCCGCCGTCGAGGGCTCCCAGGTCGACTTCGAGACCGCCCAGCTCATCGAGGCCCGCTACTTCACGGAGCTGGTCACCGGGCAGATCTCCAAGAACATGATCCAGGCCTTCTTCTTCGACCTCCAGGCCGTCAACGCGGGCCGCAGCCGCCCGCAGGGCACAGCAGCCCCCCGCAAGGTCCGCAAGGTCGCCGTCCTCGGCGCCGGGATGATGGGCGCGGGCATCGCGTACTCCTGCGCCCGGGCCGGCATCGACGTGGTCCTCAAGGACGTCTCGCCCGAGGCGGCCGCCAAGGGCAAGGCCTACTCCGAGGGCCTGCTCGCCAAGGCGCTCTCCCGCGGCCGCACCACCGAGGCCGAGCGCGACGAACTGCTCGCCCGGATCACCCCGACCGCCGACCCGCAGGACCTCGCCGGCTGTGACGCCGTCATCGAGGCGGTCTTCGAGGACCCGGCCCTCAAGCACAAGGTCTTCCAGGAGATCCAGCACATCGTCGAGCCCGACGCGCTGCTGTGCTCCAACACCTCCACCCTGCCCATCACCGTCCTGGCCGAAGGCGTCGAGCGCCCGATGGACTTCGTGGGCCTGCACTTCTTCTCGCCCGTCGACAAGATGCCCCTGGTGGAGATCATCAAGGGCGCGCGGACCGGCGACGAGGCCCTCGCCCGCGCCTTCGACCTCGTCCGGCAGATCCGCAAGACGCCCATCGTGGTCAACGACTCGCGCGGCTTCTTCACCTCACGGGTCATCGGCCGGTTCATCAACGAGGGCGTGGCCATGGTCGGGGAGGGCGTCGACCCCGTCTCCGTCGAGCAGGCCGCCGCCCAGGCCGGTTACCCCGCCAAGGTGCTCTCCCTGATGGACGAGCTGACCCTCACCCTGCCGCGCCGGATCCGCGACGAGACGCGGCGCGCGGTCGAAGCCGCGGGCGGCGTCTGGGCGCCGCACCCCGCCGACGCCGTCATCGACCGGATGGTCGACGAGTTCGGCCGCACGGGCCGCTCCGGCGGCGCCGGCTTCTACGACTACGCCGACGGCAAGCGGACCGGTCTGTGGGCGGGCCTGCGCGAGCACTTCGGCCGGGATGGCGAGCAGGGTGCCGCGGTCCCGCCCGTGCCCTTCGAGGACATGAAGGACCGGATGCTCTTCTCCGAGGCGCTGGACACCGTCCGCTGCCTGGAGGAGAACGTCCTCACCTCCGTCGCCGACGCCAACATCGGCTCCCTGCTGGGCATCGGCTTCCCCGGCTGGACGGGCGGGGTGCTCCAGTTCATCAACGGCTACGAGGGCGGGCTGCCCGGCTTCGTAGCCCGTGCCCGGGAGCTCCAGGCCGCTTACGGCGACCGCTTCGAGCCGCCCGCGCTGCTCGTGGAGAAGGCGGAGCAGGGCGGCACGTTCCGCTAGAGCCTCTCCGGCGGATCATGGGCGCGCACCACCGCTGCGCGGCGGTGTCCTCAAACGCCGGACGGACCGCTATTGGCTGGGCTCAGCTGATATCAGCCCGTCCGGCGTTCGAGGACGCGCCCGCAGGGCGCTCGCCGCCGCAGGCGGCAACGACGGCCCGCAGCCGAAGATCTGCCGGCCGGGGGCCACCCCGGGTCCCCTGCCGGGGCACCGCGCCCGGCAGGCCGTGCGGCGGCGACATCCGGCCATCCGGGGCCGGCTGCCGGCGCGGTCCCGGGTCCGCGCCGGGCCACCGCTCATCCGGCCGGAGGGGCCCTAACCCGTACGGCCCGGCTCCCCGGCGGCGTACATCGCCCGCAGCTCCTGCTTGAGCGACCGCTGGAACGCCGTCACCAGGGCCTGGACCACCAGCGGCTGCATATGGGCCGACAGCGACTTCATCGCCTCGATGTTCTCCGGGTCCACCTCGCCCTGGAAGAGCCGCGTCAGCTCCCTGGCCGTGGAGCGGGCGTGCTCCAGCAGCACCGTGCGGGCCGCGAGGATCGTCTCCAGCGCGATCGGCACGTCCAGCAGCCGCACCCCCAGCTGCAGCAGCCCCGGGTCCACCCGGAACGTGTCCTCGTCGCCGCTGCCACCTTCACGCGCGGCCGGACGCTCCAGGACGTTCAGCGCGGTCAGCCGGTCGATGTCCTCCTCGGCCAGCGCCCGCCCGGCCCGTCGCTCCAGCTGGGCGCGGGTGGCCTCCTCCGCCTTGTCCGGCAGCCAGGACGCCACCAGCGCCCGGTGGATGGCCAGGTCGTGCGCGCTCAGGTCCGGCGGGAGCTGCCGCACGTAGCGTTCGATGGCGGCGAGCGTCAGCCCCTGGTGCTGCAACTCCTCGATCAGCGCCAGCCGGGACAGATGGTCCGGGCCGTAGTGCCCGACCCGGCGGGGCCCGATCTCCGGCGGGGGCAGCAGACCGCGGGTGCTGTAGAAGCGGACCGTCCGGACGGTGACCCCGGCGCGGGCGGCCAACTCGTCGACGGTGAGGGTGGGATCCCCGGTATCCGTGGCCATCGGCGGCGCCTCGCTCTCTCTTCCGGCTCTGATGCGGTATCCGTCCGGCTCAATCGAGTTCAACAGTATTGCTGTGCCACCACCACTGTGAAACCTTCCCTCTCGACCGGTCGTCAGCCCAAGGCCCACGGACACCTTCACCTGGAGGCCGCATTGACCACGCCCCCGCGCCGTCGACTCCCCGCCGCACCGGACGAACTCACCCTCCCCGCGCTGCTGCTGCGCAACGCCACGGACTACCCCGAACTCCCCGCCCTGACCTGGCGCGATCCCGGCGGTGCCGAACCGCGCACGCTCACCTGGGCCCGCGCCCGCGCCCAGGTCGCCGACCTCGCCGCGGGCTACGCCGCGCTCGGCGTCGGGCGCGGCGACCATGTGCTGATGATGATGGGCAACCGGCCCGAACACTGGCTCAGCGACCTCGCCCTCGTCCACCTCGGCGCCGTCCCCGTCTCGGTCTACGGCACCTCCTCGCCCGAGCAGATCGCCCATATCGCCCGGCACAGCCGGGCCCGGCTGGCCGTGCTCGAAGGGGCGGGCGAGCTGGCCCGCTGGGAGCCGCTGACCGACGACGACACGGTCCCCTTGGAGAAGCTGCTGGTCGTCGACCCCACGGCGGTCGGGCGGCACACCCCGTACGCGACGCTCACCGCGCGGCAGGCGGCGCCGCACGACGGCGCGGCCTTCGACAAGGCCTGGCGGGAGGTGCGCCCCACCGACCCGGTGACCGTCGTCTACACCTCGGGGACCACCGGCGACCCCAAGGGCGTGGTGATCACCCATCGCGGTGTCCTGCTCGACTGCGTCGGCATCGACCGCGCGGTCGACCTCCCCGAGCACGTCGAGCACCTCTGCTACCTGCCCTTCGCGCACATCGCCGAACGGGTGCTCGGCATCTACCTCCCCCTCCTGCGGGCCGGGCACGTCCACCTCTGCGACGACCCGGCCACCGTCGCCGCCCGGGCGCGCGAGCTGCGCCCGGCGGAGTTCTTCGGGGTGCCACGGGTGTGGGAGAAGCTGACCGCGTCCGTACGGGCCGCGCTGGAGAGCCTGCCGGAGGAGCGGCGGCGGGTGATCGAGGCGGCGGGCGGGACGGCCCGCGCGTACGTCGCGCACCGGGCGCGGGGCGAGGAGCCGCCGGCCGCGCTGGCGGCCGCGTACGAGGCGGCCCGGCAGCAGGTGATCGTTCCGCTGCTGGCCCTGGCGGGCCTGGACCGGCTGGTGTGGGCCGGCAGCGCCACCGCGCCGATGCCCGGGGAAGTCGTCGACTTCTGGACCGGGTTCGGCATCGTGATCATGGACGGGTGGGGGCTGACCGAGACCTCGGGCGTGGTGACTCTCAACGCGCCGACGCGCTTCCGCCTCGGTTCCGTGGGCCGCCCGCTCGACGGGGTGGAGGTGCGGACGGCCGCCGACGGCGAGCTCGAGGTGCGCGGCGAGATCGTCTGCGCCGGATATCTGCGGGCGGACGGGTCGGTGGAGAGCGCGACCGACGCCGAGGGATGGTTCGCCACCGGCGACATCGGGCGGATCGACGAGGACGGCTACGTCTGGGTCGTCGACCGCAAGAAGGAGATCATCGTGACCTCGACGGGCAAGAACGTCTCGCCCGCGCTCGTCGAGAACGCCCTCAAGGAACACCCGCTCGTCGGCCAGGCGTTCGTCCACGGCGACGGGCGGTCCTACCTCGTCGCCCTGCTCGTCCTCGACGCCGAGCTGACCCCCTCCTGGGCCGCCCGGCACGGCATCGACGCCGACCCGGCCGCGCTGGCCGGCCACCCGGCCGTACGGGCGGAGATCGACCGGGCCGTGGCGGCGGCCAACGCGCGGCTGAACCGCACCGAGCAGATCAAGCGCTACCGGCTGCTCACCCGCGAGTGGGGCCCGGAGACGGGCGAGCTGACGCCCTCGCTCAAGCTGCGGCGGCGGGTCGTGCGGGAGAAGTACGCCGAGGAGATCGAGGAGCTGTACGCCCCGTGAGCGCGACGGCGGCCCGTCACCCCGCACCCGCGGGGTGACGGGCCGCCCATCGGCAACCGACCGGTGGATCAGTGCTTGTGCGCGCTCTGCGCGGACTGGATCTTCTTCCACGACTTGGGCTCGGCGACCTTGCCGGACCGGTCGGCCGACACGCCCTTGCCGGCCTTGCCCGTGGCGGCGGCCTTGCCGATGCCCGCCTTCGCGGCGCTCGCCTGCGAGGGCTTCGACGTGGTGAACAGCCAGGTGTCGAAGAGCTTCTGGAGCGGCTTGCCCGACGCCTTCTCCGCGAACTTCACGAAGTCCTGGACCGAGGCGTTGCCGAACTTGTTCGCCGTCGGCCAGTCCTTGAGGATCGCGAAGAACGCCTTGTCGCCCACCGTGTTGCGCAGCGCCTGGAGGGCGACCGCACCACGGTTGTAGACGGCGGTGTGGAACTGGTTCTCCGCACCCGGGTCGCCCGGCTTGACCTTCCAGAAGGCGTTGTCGGCCGGGATCGACGTGTAGATGTAGTCGGCCAGCTCCTGGGCGGTGCCCTCGCCCTCCTTCTCCGACCACAGCCACTGCGAGTACGTCGCGAAGCCCTCGTTGACCCAGATGTCGCGCCAGTTCTTCACCGAGACGCTGTCACCGAACCACTGGTGCGCCAGCTCGTGCACGACCACCGAGGTGTTCGCGCCGTTCGCGAACTGCTTGGGGCTGTAGAACGGCCGGGTCTGGGTCTCCAGCGCGTATCCCGTCTGCACGTTCGGCACATAGCCGCCGGCCGCGTTGAACGGGTACGGGCCGAAGACCTTGCTCTCCCAGTCGAGGACCTCGGTGGTGCGCTCGACGCTGGCCTTCGCCGACGCCGCGTTGTCGCCCAGGTCCTTGCTGTAGGCGTTCACGACCGGCAGACCATTGGTCGTGGTGTCCGTCGTGATGTCGAACTTGCCGACCGCGAGGGTGGTCAGATACGTGGCCTGCGGCTTGGTGGCGCGCCAGTTGTAGCGCGTCCATCCGAGCTTCGAACTCTTCGACGCGAGGACGCCGTTGCTGATCGCCTGGACGTCGTCCGGCACCGACACGGAGATGTCGTACGTGGCCTTGTCCGTCGGGTGGTCGTTGCTGGGGAACCACCAGACGGAGCCCTCCGGCTCGCCCGCGATGGCCGCGCCGTCCGGCGTGCGCAGCCAGGCCGTGGATCCGTCGACCTTCACCTGGGACGGCACGCCGCTGTAGCGGACGACCACGCTGATCTGCTTGTCCTTCTCCAGCGGGGCGGCGGGGGTGACCTCCACCTCGTGGGAGCCGGACTTGGCGAACGCGGCCTTCTTGCCGTTGACCAGCACCTCGCTCACATCGAGCGCGAAGTCGAGGTTGAAGCGGGACAGCGTCTGGGTGGGGGTGGCGATCAGCGTCGCCGTGCCCTCCAGCTTGTCCGTCTTCGGCTGGTACTTCAGCCGCAGGTCGTAGTGGGAGACGTCGTAGCCGCCGTTGCCGGAGGCCGGGTAATAGGAGTCTCCGACGCCCGGCGCCCCCGGCGTGGCATCGGCTGCCGACGCCGGGATCGCCAGCAGCAGGCAGGCGGCGGCCGCGCTCGGAACGATGAGTCTGTGACGCACGAATCCTCCAACTCGTAAGGGAGAACGATCAATCACTCGCACCCTATGTACTCACTGTGGATGAGGCCATGTCCATGGCTTATCCCGACATGTGATCGACACGCGGCTGTCATCAGTGCGATCCCGGCCACCTCGTGAGTCCCGGTCCGAGCGCTCCCGCCCCTTCTGTACGGGAGTTGACTCACGCTACGGTCCGGCCGTGCCCAAACGCGCGCGGGACACCCGCATACCTTTGACAACGTTCGTCGTCGCGGCCCTGGCCGCCCTGCTCGCCGTACTCGTCCCGCTGCCGACGGCCGCGCACGCCGCGCCCGTGCCGGAGAGCGGACCCCGGGGCGGACAGAGCAGACCCGTCTACTCCTACGACCGCGCGGTGCGCGAGTCCGTGTGGGTCGACATCGGCCTCGACGGCGACGGGGACGGTCGCACCGACCGGGTCGCCGTCGACGTCATCCGCCCCGGCGAAGCCGCCGAGCGCGGCCGCCGGGTGCCGGTGATCATGGACGCCAGTCCCTACTACTCCTGCTGCGGCCGCGGCAACGAGAGCCAGAAGAAGACCTACGACGCCCAGGGGAGGCCCGTCGGGTTCCCGCTGTACTACGACAACTACTTCGTGCCGCGCGGCTACGCCGTCGCCCTCGTCGACCTCGCCGGAACCAACCGTTCCGAGGGCTGTGTCGACATCGGCGGCCGCTCCGACGTCCAGTCCGCCAAGGCCGTCGTCGACTGGCTGGGCGGCCGTGCGCACGGCTACCGCACCCGCACCGGCAACGACGCCGTCGACGCCGACTGGACCACCGGCGCCGTCGGCATGATCGGCAAGAGCTACGACGGCACGATCGCCAACGGCGTCGCCGCCACCGGCGTCGAGGGCCTGGAGACGATCGTCCCGATCGGCGCCATCAGCTCCTGGTACGACTACTACTTCGCCAAGGGCGCCGCGCTCTTCGGCAGCGGCCCCGACGGGCTCGCGAACGGCGTCGAGAGCCCCGAGGCACGCGGCCGCTGCCAGGCCGTCCAGCGCAAGCTCGTCGAGGGCGCACCGCGCAACGGCGACTGGACGCCGCTGTGGAGCGAGCGCGACTACGTCCCCGACGCGCACAAGGTCCGGGCCAGCGTCCTCGCCGTCCACGGCATGCAGGACCTCAACGTCCGCACCAAGCACTTCGGCCAGTGGTGGGACGCCCTCGCCGCCAACGGCGTCGAACGCAAACTCTGGCTCTCCCAGGCCGGACACGTCGACCCGTTCGACTTCCGCCGCGAGGCCTGGGTCTCCACCCTGCACCGCTGGTTCGACCACTACCTCCTCGGCTACGACAACGGCGTCGAGCGCGAGCCGATGGCCGACATCGAGGACGCCCCCGACCAGTGGCGCACCGACCGCGTCTGGCCGCCGCGCGCCACGGCCACGACCACGCTGCACCCCGCCCCCGGAACCACCCCGGGCGTCGGCACCCTCGGCCTCGCACCGGCGCCGCGCGGCGCCATCGCGGAATTCACGGACGACCCCGCGAAGAGCGAGCGCGACTGGTCGGCCCACATCGACACCGCCACACCCGACAAGGCCGGGTTCATCACGAAACCGCTCACCCGCGATCTGCGACTGTCCGGTTCCTCCCGGGTGAGCCTCACGGTCACCCCGTCCACCACCTCCGCCCACCTCTCGGCCGTCCTCGTCGACCTGGGCCCGGCCACCGTCCGCGACTACGCGGCCGCCGGGGAGGGCATCCGCACCCTCACCGACCGCACCTGCTGGGGCAGCACCGGCACGGGCGACAGCGCCTGCTACAAGCGGACGGAGGCCAATACGGCGCAGGTCGGCCACACGGTCTTCAGCCGCGGCTGGGCCGACCTCGGCCACCACGCGGACCTCACCCAGGGCAGCCCGCTGACCCCCGGCAAGCCGTACACCATCACCCTCGACCTGGCCGCGAGCGACCACGTCGTCCCGGCGGGCCACCGCCTGGCGCTGATCGTCGCGGGCACGGACCGGGGCCTCCTCCAACCCGCCTCCACCACCCCGCGGCTGACGGTGGACCTGCGCCGCACCACCGCCCGGCTCCCGCTCGTCGGCGGCTACGCGGCCTTCGCCCGGGCGACGGCGGGGTCAAACGACCGTCGGCCGCCGATGCCGATCGCCCCGGCACGCGGCCTGGGCATCCCGGCCCTCGACCACCTGCCGTAGGCCTGGCCGGCCGGTCTTGGCGTGTGGTGTCCGCAACCCCCGGACGGGCTTGGTCTTGGCTGAGCTCAGCCGCCAAGCCCGTCCGGCGTTGAGGACACAGCACAGCAGCCCGTCCGGCGTTTGAGGACGTGCCCGCAGGGCGCCCGCCGCCGCAGGCGGCAAGACGGCCCGCAGTCGGGGACCCGGCGCGTCAAACGGCACGGTCAGCCCTCGGAGAGCTCCGCCGCCGCCAGGGCGCAGCCCCAGGAGACGGTGACCCCGGCCCCGCCGTGGCCGTAGTTGTGGATCAGCCGCGCCCCGCCCGGCAGCCGGGCGGCCTCCAGCCGCACCCGGGACCGGGCCGGGCGCAGCCCCACCTTGTGCGCCAGGACGGGCGCGTGCGCGAGAGCGGGGTACACCCGGGCACAGCGGGCGACGATCGCCTCGGCGACGGCGGGCGTGGGCGTACGGTCCCAGACGTGGTCCAGGGCGGTGCCGCCGAGCACCACGCCGTAGGGCTGGGGGAGGACGTAGAGGATGTCGGCGGCGTCGTGGGCGGCGGCCGCGAACCACTCGGTCACCCCCGGATTCCCGACGACGACGATCTGCCCCCGCACGGGGTGCACGTCCGGGTCGGGCACCAGATCGCGGGCGCCGAGCCCGGTGCAGTTCACGACGGTCCCCGCCGCGCGGCCCGCCTCCGCGAGGGAGGCGACCGTACAGGCGGTGACCGTGCCGCCCGCGGCGGCCAACCGCCGGTGCAGATAGCCGAGATGGGTCGGCATGTCCAGCAACGGGATACGGGCGCGCAGCCCGTGCCCGTACCCCGCGGGCAACTCGCCCGCACCGGCCGCCCGCAGCCCCGGCACCCGCGCCGCCCACGGGCCGAGATCCGCCGGACCGATCTCCGCATGGGTGCCGGCGACCATGCGCACCCCGGTGTCCGCGGGCCGCGCGGCCAGCTCGGACATCTCCCGCAGCGACTGCAGCGCCCACTCCCCGGCCGCGGCCTCGGGCTCGATGCGGTACGGCCACCACAGCCCCCCGGCCACCGCCGACGTGGTGTCGACGGCCGGTTCCCGGCTCCACACCTCGACCCGCCGCCCGCGCTCAGCCAGCACGACCGCGCTGGTCAGACCTATGACCCCGGCACCGATCACGATCACGTCACTCGCCATGCGGCGACGGTACCCGCGAAATCCCCGGCGGCGGGCTCGAAGCGGCACACGCGGGGGAATACTGCGGGCATGGCGGAGTACGCGACCTTCGGGCTGGCGCCGGCGACGCGCGCCGGCGGTGTGCTGCCGGACGGCGGGTACCAGGCGCACCGGGACTTCCTGGACTTCATCGTCGACGGCCGGGCCCTGCTGGCCCGCCTCGCCGACCTCGACGCGGTCTCCCCGCTCGCCGCCGACCTCGGCCCGTCGATCTTCACCGCACACGTCCGCCGACTGCTGCTGGACGCCGAACCCCCGCTCGCCGACGGGCGGTACGTGCTCTACGGCTGCCCCGAGTGCGAGGGCCTGGCATGCGGCGCGGTCACCGCCGTGATCGAGCGGGACGGCCCCGACATCGTCTGGCGGGACTTCGCCTGGCAGACCGACGAGACCCCCGACCTCGCCCGCGACGGCTACCACGGCGTAGGCCCCTTCCGCTTCCGCGCCGGCGAGTACCGCGCCACGCTGGAACGGCTGCTCGCCGACGGCATCCCCGAGACGGCCGCCCGCCGGGTCCTGCTGGTCGGCGGCCGCGTCGCCGTGCTCGCCCGGCTCGCGGCGGCCCTGCGGTCCATCGGCGTCGGCGCGGAGATCACCCGTGACGCGGCGGGCGCGGCCGGCGAGGAGCTGCGCACGTACGCGGCGGTGGCCTTCGACCCGACGGTCGGCGAGGACGAGCGGGCCGCCGTCCGCGCCGCGTTCGCGGCCGCGGGATCCGACGCCGTCGTCGTCGAGCCCCTCGCGCCCATCGTCCCGCTCCTCGTCGCCCGTATCGAAGAGGCCCTCCAGCGCACCCCCGACGACCGGCGCCCGCTGACCGCCCTGACCGCCACCACGGCCGAGGCCCATGTCGAGGTGTCCGCCGCCTGCCGGGTCCGCCTGACCGGCTACCGCCTGGACCGCCTGCACCGGGTCCGCGCCCACGACCTCCTCGACGCCCGCCTGGAACCGGGCCGGCACACGGTGCCGCTCGACGGACGCCTGGGGAAGCGAGGGAGGGGCGGGACATTCGTGGTGGCGCGCACCTTCGGGGACGTGCGGGTGGCAAGGGTGGGCGGGTGAGCGGCGGGGCCCCGGGAAATCCGGTTCGGGAGGGACCGGCTCAGCGGCTAAAGTCGAAGGTCTTATGAGTGCCACTCTCGTCGCCAAGGACCTCGCCGCCGGACACGGCGACCGCACCCTCTTCTCCGGGCTCGACCTCGTCGTCGCGCCCGGCGACGTCATCGGTCTCGTCGGGGCCAACGGCGCCGGGAAGTCGACGCTGCTGCGCCTGCTCGCGGGCCTCGACACCCCCGAGGCGGGCGGCCTGCGGCTCAGCCCGCCGACCGCGAACGTCGGCCACCTGCCGCAGGAGCCCGAGCGACGGGACGGCGAGACGGTACGGGCCTTCCTCGCCCGCCGCACCGGGGTCGCCGAGGCCCAGGCCACGCTCGACGCCGCCACCCAGGCACTCGTCGACGGCGCACCGGGCGCGGACGACGCGTACGCCGTGGGCCTGGACCGCTGGCTCGACCTCGGCGGCGCGGACCTGGACGAGCGCGCGGCGGAGATCGCGGGCTCCCTCGGCCTCACGGTCGATCTGGACCGGCCCATGACCAGCCTCTCCGGCGGCCAGGCGGCCCGCGCCGGGCTCGCCTCGCTGCTGCTCAGCCGCTACGACGTCTTCCTCCTCGACGAGCCCACCAACGACCTCGACCTGGACGGCCTGGCCCGCCTGGAGAACTTCGTCACCGGGCTGCGCGCCGGCACGGTCCTGGTCAGCCACGACCGCGAGTTCCTCTCCCGCACGGTGAACAAGGTCCTCGAACTCGACCTCGCCCAGCAGCAGGTCACCCTCTACGGCGGCGGCTACACCGCGTACCTGGAGGAGCGCGAGACGGCCCGCCGGCACGCCCGCGAGGCGTACGAGGAGTACGCCGACACCCGCGCCGGGCTGGAGGACCGCGCCCGCACCCAGCGGAACTGGATGGAGAAGGGCGTCCGCAACGCCCGGCGCAAGTCCACCGACAACGACAAGTTCGGGCGCAAGCTCCGCGCCGAGTCGACGGAGAAGCAGGCCGCCAAGGCCCGGCAGACCGAGCGGCTCATCGAGCGGCTCGACGTGGTCGAGGAGCCGCGCAAGGAGTGGGAGCTGCGGATGGAGATCGCCGCCGCGCCCCGCTCGGGCGCGGTCGTGGCCACCCTGCGCGGCGCCGAGGTACGACGCGGCTCCTTCACCTTCGGCCCCGCCGACCTCCAGATCGACTGGGCGGACCGGGTCGCCATCACCGGCGCCAACGGCTCCGGCAAGTCCACGCTGCTCGCGGCGCTGCTCGGCCGGCTGCCGCTGGACGCGGGCGGCGCTACGCTGGGCCCGGGCGTGGTGGTGGGCGAGGTGGACCAGGCGCGCGCCCTGTTCTTCGGCGACGAGGCACTGCTGGCCGCGTTCGAAGCCGCCGTACCGGAGCTGGAGCCGGCCGACGTCCGCACCCTGCTCGCCAAGTTCGGCCTCAAGGCCGCGCATGTGCTCCGCCCGGCCGCGACGCTCTCCCCGGGCGAGCGCACCCGCGCCGCGCTGGCGCTCCTCCAGGCCCGCGGAGTCAACCTCCTCGTCCTCGACGAGCCCACCAACCACCTCGACCTGCCGGCCATCGAGCAGTTGGAGTCCGCGCTCGCCTCGTACAACGGCACGCTGCTCCTGGTCACCCACGACCGCCGCATGCTCGAAGCGGTCCACACGACGCGCCGCATCGAGGTAACGGCGGGCCGCATCGCGGAGCGCTGACGCGCTCAGCGCGGCCCGTCCCGAAGCGGCCGCCCGGCGGGCCCGCGTCGGAGCCCGAACGCCGGCCCCCGGCCCGGGAAGGCCCCGCCGGTCTCCACCGCCGGGGCCGGACGCCGTCGCGGCGGGAAGTTCTTGCCCCCGCCACACCATGGGGCCGGCTGACCACCAGCGTCGTGGTGATCGTTTCCGCCGCGGTGGTGAGGACCTCCACGTTGTGTTTCGGCGGTGCCGAACCCAGCCGTGGTGGCTGTGCGCCGTCGCGGCGGCAGGTTCTCGCCCCGCCGGGACAGGGGGCCGGCTGACCACCAGCGTCGTGGTGATTGTTTCCGCCGCGGCGAGGACCCCCACGGTGCGGCCCGGCGGTGCCGATCCGGCCGGGGCGGGTGCGCACCGTCGGTGTCTGCCGCTGTCGCGGCGGGAAGTTCTCGCCCCGCCGGGGCCGGCTGAACACCAGCGCCGAGGCGATCGTGTGGGGGTTCTCGCCGCTGCGCCGGAAACGGTGCGGCCCGGCGGATCGCCTACCGCCGCGACAGCGGGCGCCGTGGCTCCGCCCGGCCGGGACGGCGGGCGGCACCGTCGATGTCCGCCCGCCCGGCCAGGGCTACCGCTTCGGGTTCAACAGCCCCGCGCGGCGCAGTGCGTCCGCCATCGCGTCGTTCGCCGGGGCCGCCGCCTCGCGGGGTGTCGTGCCGCCGCGGCGCTGCTGCGGGGCGGCACGGCGGTCGCCGCTCCGGGCGCCACCGCGGGCGCCGCGCGGCTCGCGGGCGGCCGAGCCACCCGCACCCCCGCCGGACGGCGACTCGTCGTCCAACCTGAGCGTCAGCGAAATCCGCTTGCGCGGAATGTCGACGTCCATGACCTTCACCCGCACGATGTCGCCCGGCTTGACCACATCCCGCGGGTCCTTCACGAACGTCTTCGACATGGCCGACACGTGCACCAGACCGTCCTGGTGCACACCCACGTCCACGAAGGCACCGAACGCGGCCACATTGGTGACGACGCCCTCCAGCAGCATCCCCGGCGTCAGATCACCGATCTTTTCGACGCCGTCCTTGAACGTCGCCGTCTTGAACGCCGGACGCGGGTCCCGGCCCGGCTTCTCCAGCTCCCGCAGGATGTCCGTGACCGTCGGCAGGCCGAAGGAGTCGCTCACGAAGTCCGCCGGGCGCAGCGAGCGCAGCGTCGTCGTGTTGCCGATGAGGGAGGCGACCTCGCCACCCGTCGACTTGATCATCGCCCGCACCACGGGGTACGCCTCGGGGTGCACGCTGGACGCGTCCAGCGGGTCGTCGCCGCCGCGGATGCGGAGGAAGCCGGCGCACTGCTCGTACGCCTTCGGGCCGAGCCGGGCCACGTCCTTCAGCGCCCGACGGGACCGGAAGGGGCCGTTGGAGTCGCGGTGGGCGACGATGTTCTCCGCGAGGCCCGCGCTGATGCCGGAGACGCGCGAGAGCAGCGGCGCGGAGGCGGTGTTGACGTCGACGCCCACACCGTTGACGCAGTCCTCGACGACCGCGTCGAGGGAGCGGGAGAGCTTCACCTCGGACAGATCGTGCTGGTACTGCCCGACGCCGATCGACTTGGGGTCGATCTTGACCAGCTCGGCCAGCGGGTCCTGCAGCCGCCGGGCGATCGACACCGCGCCGCGCAGCGACACGTCCAGGTCCGGCAGCTCCTGCGAGGCGAAGGCCGACGCGGAGTACACCGACGCGCCCGCCTCCGACACCATCACCTTCGTCAGCTTCAACTCCGGCTGCCGGGCGATGAGATCCGTCGCGAGCTTGTCGGTCTCGCGCGACGCCGTGCCGTTGCCGATCGCGATCAGCTCCACGTCGTGCTCGCGGGCGAGCCGGGCCAGCGTCGCCAGCGACGCGTCCCACTTCTGCTGCGGGACGTGCGGGTAGATCGTCTCGGTCGCGGCGACCTTGCCGGTGGCGTCCACGACGGCGACCTTCACGCCCGTACGGAAACCGGGGTCGAGCCCCATCGTGGCGCGGGTGCCCGCGGGCGCGGCGAGCAGCAGGTCCCGCAGGTTCGCCGCGAAGACCCGGACCGCCTCGTCCTCGGCGGCCTGCCGCAGCCGCAGCCGCAGATCGATGCCGAGGTGGACCAGGACACGGGTGCGCCAGGCCCAGCGCACGGTGTCGGCCAGCCACTTGTCCCCGGGCCGGGCCCGGTCGGCGATGCCGAACCGCCGTGAGATCGCCTGCTCGTACGAGCTCGGGCCGCCGTCCTCGCGCGGCTCCTCCGGCTCCAGGTTGAGGTCGAGGACCTCCTCCTTCTCACCCCGCAGCATCGCCAGCACCCGGTGCGAGGGCAGCTCGGTGAAGGGCTCGGCGAAGTCGAAGTAGTCGGCGAACTTCGCGCCCGCCTCCTCCTTGCCGGCCCGCACCTTCGCCGCCACGCGCCCGCGCGACCACATGCGCTCGCGCAGCTCGCCGATGAGGTCCGCGTCCTCCCCGAACCGCTCGGTCAGGACGGCCCGCGCGCCCTCCAGCGCGGTGGCCGCGTCGGCCACGCCCTTGTCGGGGTCCACGAAGGCCGCGGCCGCCGCGAGCGGTTCGACGCCGGGGTCCCGCAGCAGTCCGTCCGCCAGCGGCTCCAGCCCGGCCTCCCGCGCGATCTGCGCCTTGGTGCGCCGCTTGGGCTTGAAGGGCAGATAGATGTCCTCCAGCCGCGCCTTGGAGTCCGCCTCGCGGATCCGCGCCTCCAGCGACTCGTCCAGCTTGCCCTGCGACCGCACGGACTCCAGGACCGCCGTCCGCCGGTCCTCCAGCTCCCGCAGGTACCGCAGCCGCTCCTCGAGGGCGCGCAGCTGCGCGTCGTCGAGCATCTCGGTCGCTTCCTTGCGGTAACGGGCGATGAACGGCACGGTCGACCCGCCGTCGAGCAAGTCGACGGCCGCCTTCACCTGCCGCTCCCGCACGCCGAGCTCCTCGGCGATCCTGCCTGCGATCCTGCCTTCGGTCGACGTACCAGCTGCCGTCACGATCACGCTCCGCTTTCTCTTCGAGCTGCGATCTGCATTGTGGCAGGTACCGCCGACAGCGCCGCCCGCCGCCGCGCGTTCCTTCGCGCGCGGCGGCGGGCGGCGGCCTCCGGGCCTTGCGAAGACCCGGAGCCTCAGCCGCGCAGGTCCGGCGGGAACGCGCCCGCCTTCACGACGGCCGTCTCGAAGACCGTCCCCAACTCGGTGAGCCGCTCCACGCCCGCCGCGCCCAGGTGCTCGTACGGCCCCGCGTCCAGCCGGTCCGTCTCGTCCTCCAGGTCCTCGCGGTGCTTGACGCCCGCCTCCGTCAACTTCCCGTCCGCGTCCAGCAGTCCGCGCTCCCGCAGCCGCTCCCGCCCCGCGGCCAGCTCCTCCTTGCTCCAGCCGCGCGTGGTGAGCAGCCACTTCTCGGACATGCCCTTGCCGCTCGCGGCGTGGCTGACGATCGCCTCCACCGGTCCGACGCCCGCCGCGGCCAGCGCCATCAGATGCCCGTCGCCGCGGTGCTCGCGCAGCAGCGTGGCGGCGTGCCAGTAGGCGAGGTGCGGGGCGTCCGGCACCGGCAGGTCGGCGTGCGCGGAGTACAGCGGGCGGGCCGAGCGGCTGCAGCCCTCCGTGGCGCGCAGCGCGAGTTCGGCCGCCTCGGCCATCTCCGGGGAGGCGACGACGTCGTCGCCGAGCAGCCGCCGCATCATGGAGTCACAGGCCCGCAGCCGCGCCTGGAGGACGTCCTGCGGCGAGGCGACGTCCCACAGCCGCGGGATGAACCCGGCCACCATGTCGTGCTTGAAGTTGTAGAAGGTCGCCGTGATCGTGCCCGCCCCGACCCGGCCGAGGGCGGCGCCCCGTCCGGCGAAGTAGGCGCCCTCCTGGAGACCGAGCCGGCCCAGCTCCTCCCGCAGGTCCGGCGAGAAGTACAGGGCGGAGTGCACGGTGTTGACAACGTTGTGGCAGCGCCGACCGGCGCGCTCGGGCAGAGTGGTCATGTCCCGCACGTTACCTACTAGTTGGTAGGGGTGGTAGGGCGGGGTGACCCTCCGCGAGACCCCTTCCCGAGGAGCTGCCGTGCAGATCGCCATCCTGCTCTATCCGGGCTTCACCGCCCTCGACGCCGTCGGCCCGTACGACACCCTGAGCCGTATCGCCGGCGCCGAGACCGTCTTCGTCGCGGAGCGCCCCGGGCCCCTGCCCAACGAGAGCGGCAACCTCACGCTCCGCGCCGACGCGGGCCTCGCCGAGGTGACCTCCCCCGACGTCGTGGTCGTCCCCGGCGGACCGCCCGTCCGCACCGAGCCGCACCGACGCCCCGGCCCGGTGCGGGACTGGCTGACCGCCGTGGACCGGGGGACGACGTGGACGACGTCGGTGTGCACCGGATCGCTGATCCTGGGCGCCGCCGGGCTGCTGAGGGGCCGGCGCGCCACCTCGCACTGGCTCATGCTGGAGCAACTGGCCGCCTACGGTGCCGAGCCGGCGGGCGAGCGGGTCGTCCTGGACGGCAAGTACGTCACCGCCGCCGGGGTCTCCGCCGGCATCGACATGGGGCTCACACTCGTGGGCCGCATCGCGGGCGACCGCGCCGCGCAGACCGTCCAGCTGTTCATCGAGTACGACCCGCGGCCGCCCTACGACGCGGGCTCGCCGCTGACGGCCCCCGCCGACGTCGTCGCCGCGGCGCGCGCCGCGGCCGGGACCCTGCGGTAGGGCCTGTGCGGTGGATCTTCGTGGATCGGGGCCTTTGGTGCGCGGGTCGGCAAGGCGGAGTCCCGCCCTTGCGCCGGGCCTCCTCGGGCGGGCCCGACCAACGCGGCGAGTCCCCCGGTTGCCGCTGGGAGGTGGCCCCGGTGCCAGGCGTCGGGAGCCCGCGAGGATCCGCCGGGCAGGCCCTAGCTGGGCCGTCCCACGGTCCATCCGAACCGCGGTGCCCTGCGCTCCAGGAAGGCGGCGACCCCCTCGGCGGTGTCGCCGCTGCCGCGCGCCTGCTCCGTCCAGTACGCGAGCCGCTCGGCGTTCGCCGGCCCCGCCGCGAACTCCTTCGCCGCCGCCTGGGTCAGTTGTGACCGCGAGGCCAGCACCCGGGCGAACTCCGCCACCCGCTTGTCCAGCGCGTCCCGCGGCCACACCTCGTCCACCAGACCGGTACGCAGCGCGCGCTCGGTGTCGATCAGCTCGGCGGAGAAGAGCAGGTACTTCGCCGTCGCCGGGCCGACCAGCTCCACCAGCCGCCGGGTGGAGGACGCCGCGTAGACGATCCCCAGCCGCGCCGGGGTGATGCCGAAGCTCGCCCCCTCCGCCGCGAACCGCAGGTCGCAGGCGGCCGCGAGCTGGCAGCCGCCGCCCACGCAGTGGCCGCGCACGGCCGCGACCGTCGGCTTGGGGAACGCGGCGAGGGCCTCCTCGGCCGCGACCGCCAGATCCCGCGACGCCTCGGCGCCCTCGGTCAGCGTGGAGATGTCCGCGCCCGCGCAGAAGGTGTCCCCCTCGCCGGTCAGGACGAGGACGCGGACGGCCGGGTCGGCCGCGCACCCCGCCAGCAGCCCGGGCAGCGCCCGCCACATGTCCGTGGTCATGGCGTTCCGCTTGGCGGGGTTGGCGATGCGGACGGTCGCGATGCCGTCTTCGGTGTCCAGATGCAGTGCGGGCTCCATGCGCCGGATGCTATCCGGGCGTGATCATGCGATCCGACCTATGATCCGGACAGGGGGCGCTACGAGGAGGCGCTGATGCCCGGAGCCCGCAGGCGCAAGGACGGGCGGCCCGGCCCCCACGGCGAGCTGAGCCGCAGCTTCGGCCGGCTCGCGCTGCTGGGCGCGGTGCTCGTCGTCGCCGGGCTGGTGGGCCTGTGCTACGTCGGATTCGCGACCCTCACCACCATGATCCTCTTCGGCTGGCTGCTGCTCGTGGGCGGTGTGGTCGGGCTGCTGCACGCCTTCCAGTCGCGGCAGAGCAACTTCTTCTGGCTGGCCGTGGTGGTCGCCGCGCTGAACCTCGCCGCGGGCGTGGTGGTGCTCCGGCGGCCCGAGGGCGCCGCCGAGACCCTGACGATGTTCGCGGCGCTGCTCTTCCTGGCCGGCGGGGTGTTCCGGCTGGCGGGTGGTCTGGTGGTGCGCGGCCCCCAGTTCGGCTGGACGCTGGTGCAGGGCGCGTTCGGTGTGCTGCTGGGCGTTCTGGTGCTCGCCGACTGGCCGCACAGCAGCCTCTATGTGATCGGCACCTTCTTCTCCCTCGCGCTGCTCTTCGACGGGCTCGGGCTGATCGCGATCGGGGTGGGCGGGCGCCGCGTGGTGAGCCTGGTGGAAGAAGAGGGGCAAGGGAGAGGACAGGGAGGAGGGGGAGCGGGCCCGGCGGCCACTACGCCCCCGGCCTGACTCGGGGAGTCTGATATTCCGCATCGTTCATGGAACGCGGAACACGGCGACCGGAATCGGTCACCTGGGCACCCAATTGCCGCGTCCCCGATCAAATGCTGTCGATAAGTGCCGATTTCTACACAGTCCGCAGGTGCGGACCTTTACATTCCCCAACACTCGTGGGTGCGGCACAGCCACGGTGAGGGGTTGGTATCGGACATGGAAATCCTCGGGAGCGTCCCGCCCGAACCGGGGCAGGTCGCCCCGCTCCGGAGACCGATGGAGTACGACGGCACCTGGCGGTTCACCGCCCCCGCGCTCGATTCCTCCGTGCCCCAGGCCAGACACGCGGTCCGCGATCTGCTCCGGCACCAGGGCGTACGGCTCCCGGGCGACCTGCTGCACGGACTGCTGCTGATCGTCTCCGAGCTGGTCACCAACGCCGTACAGCACGCGGCGCTGCTCTCCCCGGAGGTGGCCGTGGAGGTCTCCCTCGGCCCCGACTGGGTGCGGGTGGCCGTCGAGGACAACCACCCCTACCGGCCCAAACCCCTGGAGGCGGACGACCGCCGCACCGGCGGCCGGGGGCTGCTGCTGGTCAAGGCCATCTCGGAGGAGGCGGGCGGCCGGTGCGACGTCGAGCACACCGCGAGCGGCGGCAAGGTGGTCTGGGCCGCCCTGCCGCTCCTCGCGACGGCTACCAGCCCGCCGCGTCCCCGGTGATCTCCCGCACCACCGGCCGGGCGGCGTCCAGCACGGTCATGAACCACGCGGAGAAGGGACCCTCCGCCATCAGCGCGGCCAGCTCGGCCGGGGTGACGAACGCCGTCTCGCCGATCTCCTCCGGATCCGGGTCCGGCTCGGCGGTCACGGTCCCGACGAAGAGGTGGTTGTACTCCTGCTCGACCAGGCCCGAGGCCGGGTCGGGGTGGTTGTAGCGCACGGTGCCGGCCTCCCGCATCAGCGAGGGGGCGAGACCCAGCTCCTCGCCGGTACGGCGGGCGGCGGCGACGAACGGAGGCTCGTCGGGATACGGGTGGCCGCAGCAGGTGTTCGACCAGACACCGGGGGAGTGGTACTTCCCCAGCGCCCGGCGCTGCAGCAGCAGCCGGCCGCGGTCGTCGAAGAGGAAGACCGAGAACGCGCGGTGCAGTCTGCCGGGCGCGACATGGGCGGAGAGCTTCTCGGCGGTGCCGATGGTTCTGCCGTCCTCGTCGACCAGCTCCAGCATGATCGGTTCAGCGGTGGATGCGGAGTCGGCGGAGCCCTCGGCTGATGTGATCGGCATTGACCATCCTCGTTGTCGGTCTTCGGTTCACAAGTCTGCCGTACGCGCCCCCGCCGTCAGTGACAGAGTTTGGCTTCGTGCTCGGCATGTCCGCTGGGCTCCAGCTGGAACGTGCAGTGCTCCACGTCGAAGTGCTCGCCGAGGCAGCCCTGCAGGTCGTGCAGCATCTTCTCGTGACCACCGGCCTCCAGCGCCGACTGGTCCACCACCACGTGCGCCGAGAGCACCGGCATTCCGGATGTGATCGTCCACACATGGAGGTCGTGCAGGTCCATCACCCCCGGCAGCCCCATGATGTGCGCCCGGACCTCGTCCATGTCGACGTCCTTCGGCGCGGCCTCCAGCAGGATGTCCAAGGCCTCGCGCAGCAGCTTGAGCGTGCGCGGCACGATCATCAGACCGATGACCAGCGAGGCGATCGGGTCCGCCTGCGTCCAGCCGGTGGCCATGATCACCAGGGCCGAGACGACCACGGCCAGCGACCCCAGGGCATCCGAGAGCACCTCCAGGAACGCCCCGCGGACGTTGAGGCTCTCCTTCTGGCCGCGCATCAGCAGCGCCAGCGAGATCACATTGGCGACCATGCCGATGAGGCCGAAGACGACCGTCATGCCGCCCGGCACGTCCGTCGGGTTGATCAGCCGGTCCACGGCCTCGAAGAGGATGTAGCCGCCCACGCCCAGCAGCAGCAGACAGTTCAGCAGCGCCGCGAGGATCTCGGCGCGGGCGTAGCCGTAGGTGCGGCGCGCGCTGGCCGGCCGGTTGGCGAAGTGGATCGCCACCAGCGCCATCGAGACGCCCACCGCGTCCGTCGCCATGTGCCCGGCGTCCGCGAGCAGCGCCAGCGAACCGGTCAGGGCACTACCGATGATCTCCGCGACGAGCACCGTGAGCGTGATGCCGAGCGCGATCCGCAGCCGCCCCCGGTACGCGGCGGCCGCGGTGCCGCTCGTACCCGGCGGCGGTGCTCCGTGCGAGTGGCCGTGGTCGTGCCCTGCGCCCATGAATGCCGCCTCCCGAAACCGTCGCACGCACGGCCGACGGACATCGGCCGAGCCCTCAGTGAACTACGGGAGGGGGGTATTGGCAACGCGGCACTGAACACCGTTGTCATTGCCTCTGACCTGCGGCGATGCTCCAAACGGCTGATCAGCGAAGACGTGCCTCCGGGTGGTGCAGACACCACCCTTCCCAGGCCGAGGCGACCATGGCGCGCACGTCGTGCGCGGCGCTCCAGCCGAGCTCCTTCGCGATCCGCTCGCCCGAGGCCACGACACGCGCCGGATCACCCGGACGGCGAGGCTCGACGACGGGCGCGGGCTCGGCGTAGCCGGTGACCTCGGCGATCAGATCGGCCATCTCGCGCACCGACACCCCCTGCCCGGTGCCGACGTTCAGCGTCAGATCGCCCGCGCCCGGCCGCTCGGCGAGCCTGCGGGCCGCGGCCAGGTGGGCCGTGGCGAGGTCCTCGATGTGGATGTAGTCACGGACACACGTGCCGTCGGGGGTGTCGTAGTCGTCACCGAAGATCCGGGGGCTCTCGCCCCGGGTGATCCGGTCGAACATCATCGGAATGATGTTGTAGACCCCCGTGTCGGCGAGTTCCGGCTCGGCCGCGCCCGCGACGTTGAAGTACCGCAGACAGGCCGTGGAGATCCCGTGCGCCGCGCCGGTGGCCCGTACAAGCCACTCGCCGGCCAGCTTCGTCTCCCCGTACGGGTTCATCGGCAGACAGGGCGTCTCCTCCGTGACGAGGTCCACGTCCGGCATGCCGTAGACGGCCGCGGAGGAGGAGAAGACGAAGCTGGCGACCTGTGCGTCGACCGCGGCCTCCAGCAGCCGGGTCAGGCCGTGCACGTTCTCGCGGTAGTACAGCAGCGGCTTCTCGACCGACTCCCCGACCTGTTTCTTCGCCGCGAGGTGCACCACCCCCGTCACGTCCAGGTCCCCGAACGCCTGGTCCAGCGCCGCGCGGTCCAGGACCGACCCCCGGATCAGCGTGCACTCCTCCGGCAACCGGGTGGCCACGCCGCTGGACAGGTCGTCCAGCACGGCCACCTTCTCTCCGGCCTCCACCATCGCCCGCGCAACGTGCGCCCCGATATATCCGGCTCCGCCTGTGATCAGCCACGTCATGACGGGCACCCTAGGCCGTGTCCGGCGGGTCATGCGAGCCGGCCTCGCGGCCTGTGTCGTTCGCACCACCGCTGCGCGGCGGTCGTCCTCAAGCGCCGGACGGGCTGGTTGTGGCTGAGGCCGGCCCCATCAAGCCTGTCCGGCGTTTGAGGACGCGCCCGCAGGGCGCTCGCCGCCGCGGGCGGCGCAACGGGCCGTCAGTCGAGGATTCGCCGGCCAGGCGAACGGCGGTGAACGACCGCCTCCGGTGATCCGATAGCCTCTGCCGACGTGCCGCACGCCGCCCCCGACGGGGCCCTGGCGCGCCACACCGCTGCTCGGCCGCCCCCGCGGACGCAAAGAGCGGCCACGTCCGTTTCCAAGGAGTGAGTTCGTCTGTCGACCGCCATCCTCACCGGTTTGCCGCCCGTCGGCTCCTCCCTCGAGGACGACCTGCGGTCCCTGGGCTTCGATGTGCGCGCGGCGGCCGACGCCGCCGGCACCGCGGCGGCGCTGGCCGCCGTCCCGGCGGCCGAGCGGGTCGCCCTCGTCGACGCCCGCTTCGTCGGCCACCTCCACGCCCTGCGCCTGGCCCTGACCGACCCGCGCTTCCCCGCGGCGGCGGTGGAGGGCGCGCTCACCGCGCAGCCCGAGGCACGCGGCGCCCTCACCCGCGCGCTCGCCACGGTCACGGACGCGGACCCGGGGGAGGGACTGCCCGACGTCCTCGCGCCCCGGCTGGAAGCCGACGGCGTCGGCGTGCACCGCCCCGACCTCGGGGTGCTCGTCGCCACCGTCCCCGCCGACGCCGACGTCCGTGCGAAGGCCGAGGGGGACGTCGCCGCGGTTGACGACGAGGCCGTACGGCTGCGCGCCGCCGTGAAGTCCCGGGACGGGTTCTTCACCACCTACTGCGTCAGCCCGTACTCCCGCTACCTCGCCCGCTGGTGCGCCCGGCGCGGACTCACCCCCAACCAGGTGACGACCGCCTCACTGCTCACCGCGCTCATCGCGGCCGGCTGCGCGGCGACCGGCACCCGGCCCGGCTTCGTCGCCGCCGGCGTGCTGCTGATCCTCTCGTTCGTGCTCGACTGCACCGACGGCCAGCTCGCCCGCTACTCCCTGCAGTACTCCACGCTCGGCGCCTGGCTCGACGCGACCTTCGACCGCGCCAAGGAATACGCCTACTACGCGGGTCTCGCCGTCGGCGCGGCCCACGGCGGCGGCAGCGACGACGTCTGGGCCCTCGCGCTCGGCGCCATGGTCCTGCAGACCTGCCGGCACGTCGTCGACTTCTCCTTCAACGAGGCGAACCACGACGCCACGGCCAATACGAGCCCCACCGCCGCCCTCTCCGACAAGCTCGACAGCGTCGGCTGGACGGTCTGGGCGCGCCGCATGATCGTGCTGCCCATCGGTGAGCGCTGGGCCCTGATCGCGGTCCTGACCGCGCTCACCACGCCCCGTATCGTCTTCTCCGTGCTGCTCGTCGGCTGCGCGCTGGCCGCCTGCTACACCACGGCCGGCCGGGTACTGCGCTCGCTGACCCGCAAGGCGCACCGCACGGACCGCGCGGCCCGGGCGCTGGCCGACCTCGCCGACTCCGGCCCGATCGCGGAGCTGGCCGCCAAGGCGGCTGCCCGCCGGCCCGGCGGCGGGGCCACGGCCCCGGTCCTCGCGCTCGCCGGTGCCGGGCTGCTCCTGGTCCAGCTGTGGTGGCACCCCGAGCCGGGCTGGTGGCCGGTCCTCGGCGCGGGCCTCTACGCCCTCTTCGCGGGCGCGGCCGTCGCGAGGCCCCTCAAGGGCCCCCTGGACTGGCTGGTCCCCCCCGTCTTCCGCGCCGCGGAGTACCTGACGATCCTGGTGCTGGCCGCCCACTCGGGCGGGAGCGGTGCGCTGCCCGCGGCTTTCGGCCTGGTGGCCGCGGTCGCCTACCATCACTACGACACGGTGTACCGCATCCGTGGCGGCAGTGGCGCGCCCCCGCACTGGCTGGTGCGGGCGATCGGCGGTCACGAGGGACGCGTCCTGGCGGTTACGATCGCCGCCGCCCTGTGGCACAACCAAGGTTTCACCATCGCGCTGACGGCCCTCGCGGTCGCCCTCGCGCTCGCGGTGCTCAGCGAGAGCATCCGTTTCTGGGTGTCCTCCGGGGCCCCCGCAGTACACGACGAAACAGGAGAACCCGCATGATCGGCCTCGTGCTGGCAGCCGGCGCTGGACGGCGTCTGCGCCCCTACACCGACACCCTGCCCAAGGCTCTGGTGCCGGTCGGCCCCGAGGGGGAAGAGGAGTCGATCACCGTCCTCGACCTCACCCTCGGCAACTTCGCCGAGGTCGGCCTGACCGAGGTCGCGATCGTCGTCGGCTACCGCAAGGAGGCCGTGTACGCGCGCAAGGAGGCGCTGGAGGCGAAGTACAACCTCAAGCTCACCCTGATCGACAACGACAAGGCCGAGGAGTGGAACAACGCCTACTCCCTGTGGTGCGCGCGTGAGGTCCTGGGCCGCGGTGTGATCCTCGCCAACGGCGACACCGTCCACCCCGTCTCCGTCGAGAAGACCCTGCTCGCCGCCCGCGGCCAGGGCCAGAAGATCATCCTCGCCCTCGACACGGTGAAGCAGCTCGCCGACGAGGAGATGAAGGTCGTCGTGGACCCCGAGAAGGGCGTTCAGAAGATCACCAAGCTCATGGAGCCCACCGAGGCCACCGGTGAGTACATCGGTGTCACCCTCATCGAGGCCGAGGCCGGCGCCGAGCTCGCCGCCGCGCTGAAGACCACCTTCGAGCGCGACCCCGACCTCTACTACGAGGACGGCTACCAGGAGCTCGTCAACGGCGGCTTCAAGATCGACATCGCGCCGATCGGCGACGTCAAGTGGGTCGAGATCGACAACCACGAGGACCTCGCCAAGGGCCGGGAGATCGCGTGCCAGTACTGACGAGGCTCATCCCCTCGCCGGTCGTCGTCGACATCCGTGCCGGAGCGCTGGACGATCTGGCGAAGATCCTCGCCGATCAGCGGATCTCCAGCTCCGGCAAGCTGGCCATCGCCATCAGCGGTGGCTCCGGGGCGAAGCTGCGCGAGCGGCTCGCCCCGGCGCTGCCCGGCGCCTCCTGGTACGAGGTCGGCGGCGGCACGCTCGACGACGCCATCAAGCTCGGCGACGCGATGAAGTCCGGGCGCTACGACGCGGTCGTGGGCCTCGGCGGCGGAAAGATCATCGACTGCGCGAAGTACGCCGCGGCGCGGATCGGCCTGCCGCTGGTCGCCGTCGCGACGAACCTCTCGCACGACGGTCTCTGCTCGCCCGTCGCGACCCTCGACAACGACGCGGGCCGCGGCTCCTACGGGGTGCCGAACCCGATCGCCGTCGTCATCGACCTTGACGTCATCCGTGAGGCCCCGGTCCGCTTCGTGCGCTCCGGCATCGGTGACGCGATCTCCAACATCTCCGCCGTCGCGGACTGGGAGCTCGCCCACCGCGAGCGCGGCGAGGACATCGACGGCCTGGCCGCCGCCATCGCCCGGCAGGCCGGCGAGGCCGTGCTCCGCCACCCCGGCGGCGTCGGCGACGACGGCTTCCTCCAGGTGCTCGCCGAGGGCCTGGTGCTCACCGGCATCTCGATGTCGGTCGCGGGCGACAGCCGCCCGGCCTCCGGTGCCTGCCACGAGATCAACCACGCCTTCGACCTGCTCTTCCCCAAGCGCGCCGCCAGCCACGGCGAGCAGTGCGGCCTCGGTGCGGCCTTCGCCATGCACCTGCGCGGTGCCCGCGAGGAGTCCGCGCTGATGGTCCAGGTGCTGCGCAGGCACGGGCTGCCGGTCACGCCCCAGGAGATCGGCTTCACCACGGAGGAGTTCGTCCAGGCCGTCGAGTACGCCCCGCAGACCCGCCCCGGGCGCTACACGATCCTGGAACACCTCGACCTCTCCACCGACCAGATCAGGGACGCATACGCCGACTATGCAAAAACCGTCAGTCGCTGAACTCCGCCCGGTCGTCCACCCCGAAGGGGTCAAGGACCGGCGCAGCGGTGAGCACTGGGCCGGTCGCCTGTACATGCGAGAGATCTCGCTGCGCTGCGACCGGCATCTGGTGAACACCAGGATCACGCCCAACCAGCTCACCTACCTGATGACCGTCTTCGGCGTCCTCGCCGCTCCGGCCCTGCTGGTGCCGGGGATCGCGGGCGCCGTGCTCGGCGTGCTGATGGTCCAGCTCTACCTGCTGCTCGACTGCGTCGACGGCGAGGTCGCCCGCTGGAAGAAGCAGTTCTCGCTCGGCGGCGTGTACCTGGACCGGGTCGGCGCCTACCTGTGCGACGCCGCGGTCCTGGTCGGCTTCGGTCTGCGCGCCGCCGATCTGTGGGGCTCCGGCCGGATCGACTGGCTGTGGGCCTTCCTCGGGACCCTCGCCGCCCTCGGCGCCATCCTGATCAAGGCCGAGACCGACCTCGTCGGCGTCGCCCGGCACCAGGGCGGGCTGCCGCCGGTCAAGGAGGCGGCGTCCGAGCCGCGGTCGTCCGGCATGGCGCTGGCCCGCAAGGCCGCCGCCGCGCTGAAGTTCCACCGCCTGATCCTCGGGATCGAGGCGTCCCTGCTGATCCTGGTCCTCGCGGTCCTGGACACGGTCCGGGGCGACCTGTTCTTCTCGCGGCTCGGCGTGGCCGTCCTCGCGGGCATCGCGATCGTGCAGACCGTGCTCCACCTCGTGTCCATCCTCGCTTCGAGCAGGCTCAAGTGAGTGCCCCGGCGAAGCTCGGCGCGGTCGTCCTGACCATGGGCAACCGCCCCGAGGAACTGCGCGCGCTGCTCGACTCCGTCGCCAAGCAGCAGGGCGAGGCCATCGAGGTCGTCGTCGTCGGCAACGGCTCCCCGCTGCCGGAGCTGTCCGTGCCGGGGCTGACCGTACGGACCGTCGAGCTGCCCGAGAACGTGGGCATCCCGGCGGGCCGCAACGTCGGCATCGAGGCGTTCGGGCCCGGCGGCCGCGAGGTCGACGTCCTGCTCTTCCTCGACGACGACGGGCACCTGCCCGGCCAGGACACCGCCGAGCTGTGCCGCGAGGCGTTCGCCGCCGATCCGAAGCTGGGCATCATCAGCTTCCGGATCGCCGACCCCGACACCGGGGTCACCGCCCGCCGCCACGTACCGCGGCTGCGGGCGGCCGACCCGATGCGGTCCTCGCGGGTGACGACCTTCCTCGGCGGCGCCAACGCGGTCCGCACGAAGGTCTTCGCCGAGGTCGGCGGTCTGCCGGACGACTTCTTCTACGCGCACGAGGAGACCGACCTCGCGTGGCGGGCCCTGGACGCGGGCTGGATGATCGACTACCGGTCGGACATGGTGCTGCACCACCCGACCACGGCCCCCAGCCGGCATGCGGTCTACCACCGCATGGTGGCCCGCAACCGGGTCTGGCTGGCCCGGCGCAACCTCCCGGCCCCCCTCGTCCCCGTCTACCTCGGGGTGTGGCTGCTGCTGACGCTGGCCCGGCGGCCGTCGCCGCCCGCGCTGCGCGCCTGGCTCGGCGGCTTCAAGGAGGGGTGGACGACGCCCTGCGGTCCACGGCGCCCCATGAAGTGGCGTACCGTTTGGCGCCTGACCCGACTGGGTCGCCCTCCCGTGATCTGACAAGCTCGTGTCTGAGAGCATCGGGCGCTGCCCGGGGCACCGCCCCGGCAGCGCACCTTGAGGACGAAAGTGTCAACTGTGAGCGAGACAACGCACGACAGTGCGGTCGCCCTGAGTGCCCCCCCGTCACCCGACGACGGACTCCCCGCCGCCGAGCTGGCCAAGAAGTACGGCCTGGCGGTCAGCGGTGCCCGCCCCGGGCTGGGGGAGTACGCGCGGCAGCTGTGGGACCGGCGTCACTTCATCGTGGCGTTCTCCCGGGCGAAGCTGACGGCGCAGTACAGCAAGGCGAAGCTCGGACAGGTCTGGCAGGTGGCCACGCCCCTGCTCAACGCGTTCGTGTACTTCCTCATCTTCGGCGTGCTGATGGACGCCAAGCGGGACATGGGCCCGGACACCTACATCCCCTTCCTGGTCACGGGTGTCTTCGTCTTCACCTTCACCCAGACCTCGGCGATGGCGGGGGTCCGTGCGATCTCGGGGAACCTGGGCCTGGTGCGGGCCCTGCACTTCCCGCGGGCGGCGCTGCCGATCTCCTTCGCGCTGCAGCAGCTCCAGCAGCTGCTCTACTCGATGGGTGTGCTGATCGTCATCCTGGTCGGCTTCGGACACTTCCCGAAGCTCTCCTGGCTGTTGATCTTCCCGACGCTGGTGCTGCAGTTCGCGTTCAACACGGGCCTGGCGCTGATCATGGCCCGTGCGGGCAGCAAGACGCCGGACCTGGCGCAGCTGCTGCCGTTCATCACCCGTACGTGGATGTACGCGTCCGGCGTGATGTACAGCATGACCGACCAGCTCAAGCGGGCCCATGCCCCGGAGTGGGTGATCGACGTCCTCGGGGCCAACCCGGCGGCCGTCTACATCGACCTCATGCGCTTCGCGCTGATCGACGGCTACGGCGCGGACAAGCTGCCGCCGCACGTCTGGGCGCTGGCGCTCGGCTGGGCGCTGCTGCTCGGTCTCGGGGGCTTCGTGTACTTCTGGAAGGCTGAGGAGCAGTACGGCCGTGGCTGATCAGAACAGCGTCGACAAGACGGCGGCGTCGAGCCGCGTCCCCACCGTGATCGCGGACGACGTCCACATCGTCTATCGCGTCTACGGGGGCAACACCGGCCGGGGCAGCGCGACCGCCGCCCTGAACCGGATCATCAAGCGCAAGCCGGACGCCGGTGTCCGTGAGGTGCACGCCGTCAAGGGCGTCAGCTTCACCGCCTACCGGGGCCAGGCCATCGGCCTCATCGGCTCCAACGGCTCCGGCAAGTCCACCCTGCTCAAGGCCATCGCGGGGCTGCTGCCCGCCGAGCGGGGCAAGGTCTACACCGACGGCCAGCCCTCGCTGCTGGGCGTCAACGCCGCGCTGATGAACGACCTCACGGGCGAGAAGAACGTGATGCTCGGCGGGCTGGCGATGGGCATGACCCGGGAGCAGATCCGCGAGCGCTACCAGTCCATCGTCGACTTCTCGGGCATCAACGAGAAGGGCGACTTCATCACGCTGCCCATGCGGACGTACTCCTCCGGCATGGCGGCCCGGCTGCGCTTCTCCATCGCCGCGGCCAAGGACCACGACGTGCTGATGATCGACGAGGCGCTGGCCACCGGCGACCGTTCCTTCCAGAAGCGCTCCGAGGCCCGCATCCGCGAGCTGCGCAAGGAAGCCGGCACCGTCTTCCTCGTCAGCCACAACAACAAGTCCATCCGCGACACCTGTGACCGGGTGCTGTGGCTGGAGCGCGGCGAGCTGCTGATGGACGGGCCGACCGACGAGGTCGTCCGGGCGTACGAGAAGGAGACGGCCCGCTAGCCGTCACCGGTCGGCCGGGTCCGCCCGCCGCCGTCCGGCGGGCGGACTTGACCGACCTGTAACGATCAACTCGCTTATTGGCAGGGTTGATTCACGTCCTGCGTGGCATTGTATGGATCAAGCACATACCCCGGCGCGCGTCGGACATTTGTGCGGCGTACGCTGTACCGTGCTGATTTGTGCCGAAGCGTGACGTTACCTGGGTATCCCCGGCGCCAGGGGGCGGGTCAGAGGTGGGTCAAGGGTGGGGGGACCTGCGGCGTGTCCGAAATAGGATGTTCTGGGATTGCAGTGTAGAACGGGAGATGTGACGGCAATGGCTACGGGAACTCTCCAGCTCCGCGGCGCGCACGCCGTCCCCGGTCCTGGCAGCCCGCGATGACCGCAGGGACGGACGCGCACGCGCGCGCCGTGCTCGACAAGGCCGCGCACGAGAACTTCCCCGTGGCTCCCTTCTTCGTGCCCCGCTCCTGGCGCGCCGACCTCATGGCGGTCTACGGCTACGCCCGTCTCGTCGACGACATCGGCGACGGCGACCTGGCCCCCGGCGGCCGGGACGCCGAGCTGCTCGGCCTCGACCGCGAGCAGAGTGACGACCGGCTCGCCATGCTCGACGCCCTCGAGGCCGACCTGCTGCGTGTTTTCGATGTGTCCGCGCGCTCCGGCACCGGCCCGCGCCACCCCCTGCTGCTCCGCCTCCGGCCGACCGTCCGCCGGTGCGGTCTGACCCCCGAGCCCTTCCTCGGGCTGATCGAGGCCAACCGCCAGGACCAGCGGGTGCGCCGCTACGCCACCTACGAGGACCTGCTCGCCTACTGCGAGCTGTCCGCCAACCCCGTCGGCCACCTGGTACTCGGTATCACCGGCACTCTGAGCCCCGAGCGGATCCGCCGCTCGGACGCGATCTGCACGGCTCTGCAGATCGTCGAACATCTCCAGGACGTCGCCGAGGACCTCGCGCGCGACCGCATCTACCTGCCCGCCGAGGACATGAAACGCTTCCGCGTGAGCGAGAGCGATCTCGCCCTTGCGACCAGTGGCGCGTCGATGCGCGCACTGGTCGCGTACGAGGCGGAACGCGCCGGGGACCTGCTGAATGAAGGCACCCCCCTGGTGGGTAGCGTCCACGGCAGGCTGAAGCTGTTGCTCGCGGGGTTCGTGGGCGGCGGGAAGGCCGCACTCAAGGCGGTCGCCGCCGCGGGCCACGACGTACTCCCCGGACCGCCCAAGCCCACCAAGCTCAGCCTGCTGCGCGAGGTGGGGGCGACACTGCGAAGAGAGGGGTGAGCGGGACCGTGAACGGAACGCCGACCGCGTCCGCACCGGTGCTCGCCGCGTACAGCTACTGCGAGGCCGTCACCGCACAGCAGGCAGGTAACTTCAGCTACGGCATCAGACTGCTCCCGACCGCGAAGCGCCGGGCCATGTCCGCGTTGTACGCCTTCTCGCGGCGGGTCGACGACATCGGCGACGGCACTCTGGACGCGGCGTCCAAGACGCTGCGGCTGGAGGAGACGCGCGCGCTGCTCGACCGGATCAGAGAAGGCACCGTCGACGAGGACGACACCGACCCGGTGGCCGTCGCGCTGACGCACGCCGCCCGCCGCTTCCCCATCCCCCTCGGCGGCCTCGACGAGCTCATCGACGGCGTTCAGATGGACGTGCGCGGCGAGACCTACGAGACCTGGGACGACCTGGCCCTGTACTGCCGCTGCGTCGCCGGCGCCATCGGCAGGCTCTCGCTCGGCGTGTTCGGCACCGTCCCCGGCGCCCGGGACGCCGCGCGCGCCTCGGAGTACGCCGATACGCTCGGCCTCGCCCTGCAGCTCACCAACATCCTGCGCGACGTCCGCGAGGACGCGGCCAACGGCCGTACGTACCTCCCCGCCGAGGACCTCGCCAAGTTCGGCTGCTCCGCGGGCTTCCACTCCGCCACGCCCCCGCCCGGCGCCGACTTCACCGGCCTCGTGCAGTACGAGGTCCGGCGCGCCCGCGCGCTGTTCGCCGAGGGTATGAAGCTGCTGCCCATGCTGGACCGGCGCAGCGGCGCCTGCGTCGCCGCCATGTCCGGCATCTACCGCAGACTCCTGGACCGCATCGCCCAGGACCCGCGGGCCGTGCTGCGCGGCCGGGTCTCCCTGCCCGGGCGCGAGAAGGCCTATGTCGCCGTGCGCGGCCTGTCCGGCTTCGACGCCCGCAGCGTCCACCGGCAGACCGTCAAGGGGCGCGCTTGATGGCCCGAACTCACACCGAGGATCGGTGTGCAACCCTCCGCCCCGCGGACGCGTCCCTGACAGCAGCCGAGGGAGAGGGCGCATGACAGCACGGACGACGACCCGGCCCGACCGGCATCGCGCGCAGGAGGCAGGCCGCCCCGTCGGGGCGGCCGCGGTGGTGATCGGGGGCGGCCTCGCAGGCACCACGGCGGCGCTCGAACTCGCCGACGCGGGGCTGCGCGTCACCCTGGTCGAGGGGCGGCCCCGGCTGGGCGGGCTGGCCTTCTCCTTCCGCCGCGGCGAGCTGACCGTCGACAACGGCCAGCACGTCTACCTGCGCTGCTGCACCGCCTACCAGTGGTTCCTCGACCGGGTCGACGCCCTGGCGCTCGCCCCGCTGCAGAGCCGGCTGGACGTCCCCGTCCTCGACGTCGGCCACCCCTCGGGGCGGCCCGTCCTGGGCCGGCTGCGCCGCACCGCGCTGCCCGTACCGCTGCACCTGGCGGCCAGCCTCGCCACCTACCCGCACCTCTCGCTCGCCGAGCGGGCCAAGGTCGGCCGCGCCGCGCTGGCGCTGCGCGGCCTCGACCCCATGGATCCGGCGCTGGACGGGGAGGACTTCGCGAGCTGGCTGCACCGCCACGGCCAGTCCCCCCGCGCGGTCGAGGCGCTGTGGGACCTCGTCGGCGTCGCCACCCTCAACGCCACCGCCGACCAGGCCTCCCTGGGCCTGGCCGCCATGGTCTTCAAGACCGGCCTGCTCTCGGAGCCCGGCGCCGCCGACATCGGCTGGGCGCGCGCCCCGCTGGGCGAGCTGCACGACGTCCGCGCCCGCGCGGCCCTCGACGCGGCGGGCGTCCGCACCTGCCTGCGCACCCGCGCCACCGGCCTCACACGGGGCACCGACGGCACCTGGCACGTGGACATCGAGTCCGGGCCGGGCTCGGCCGAGCGGCTGGACGCGGGCACCGTCGTGCTCGCCGTCCCGCAGCGCGAGACCCACGCCCTGCTGCCCGAGGGCGCCCTGGACGACGCCGACCGGCTGCTCGGCATCGACACCGCCCCGATCCTCAACGTCCACGTCGTCTACGACCGCAAGGTCCTGCGACAGCCGTTCTTCGCGGCCCTCGGTTCCCCCGTGCAGTGGGTCTTCGACCGCACGGACTCCTCCGGCCTCGCCGGCGGCGGCCAGTACCTGGCCGTCTCCCAGTCGGCCGTGCAGGACGAGATCGACCTGCCGGTCGCCGAGCTGCGCGAGCGCTATCTTCCCGAGCTGGAGCGGCTGCTGCCCGCGGCACGCGGCGCCGGCGTCCGGGACTTCTTCGTGACCCGGGAGCGGACAGCGACGTTCGCCCCCACCCCGGGCGTCGGCCGGCTCCGGCCGCACGCCCCCACGAACGCGCCCGGCCTGTACCTGGCCGGCGCGTGGACCGCCACCGGCTGGCCCGCGACCATGGAGGGCGCGGTGCGCAGCGGTCTGTCCGCCGCCGGCGCGGCACTCTCCGAGCTCGGGCGTCCGCATCAGAGCCCCCTCCGGGAGCCGGCATGAACGAGCGAGCCACCCAAGGCGTGCACCCCCGGCACGGGGGACGCATGAGCATGAACACCAGAGGAGAGACCGTGACTTCGGCGATCCCAGCTGTCGACACCGCAGGCGTGACCGCCCTGCTGGAGCGCGGACGGACGCTTGCCACGCCGGTGCTGCGTGCCGCCGTGGACCGGCTCGCGCCGCCCATGGACACCGTCGCCGCCTACCACTTCGGCTGGATCGACGCCGAGGGCCGGCCCTCGCACGGCGACAGTGGCAAGGCGATCCGCCCCGCCCTCGCCCTGCTCTCGGCCGAGGCGGCCGGGGTCGCCCCCGAGGTGGGCATCCCCGGCGCGGTGGCCGTGGAGCTCGTGCACAACTTCTCGCTGCTCCACGACGACCTGATGGACGGCGACGAGCAGCGCCGCCACCGCGACACGGTGTGGAAGGTGCACGGCCCGGCCCAGGCCATCCTGGTCGGCGACGCCCTCTTCGCCCTCGCCAACGAGGTCCTGCTGGAGCTCGGCACGGTCGAGGCCGGCCGCGCCACCCGGCGGCTGACCACCGCCACCCGCAAGCTCATCGACGGCCAGGCCCAGGACATCTCCTACGAGCACCGCGAGCGCGTGACCGTCGAGGAGTGCCTGGAGATGGAGGGCAACAAGACGGGCGCCCTGCTCGCCTGTGCCGTCTCCATCGGCGCGGTCCTCGGCGGTGCCGACGACCGTACGGCCGACACCCTGGAGGCCTACGGCTACCACCTCGGCCTCGCCTTCCAGGCCGTCGACGACCTGCTCGGCATCTGGGGCGACCCGGAGGCCACCGGCAAGCAGACCTGGAGCGACCTGCGCCAGCGCAAGAAGTCCCTCCCCGTCGTCGCCGCCCTCGCCGCCGGCGGCCCCGCCTCCGAGCGGCTCGCCCGGATCCTCGCCGCCGACGCCAAGCTCAGCGACGCCCAGGCCGCCGACTTCGACGAGGAGGAGTTCGCCAGCCGCGCGGCGCTGATCGAGGAGGCGGGCGGCCGGGAGTGGACCTCCCAGGAGGCCCGCCGCCAGCACGCCACCGCGATCGAGGCGCTGGACGGCGTCGACATGCCCGCAGAGGTCCGAGCGCAGCTCGTCGCGCTCGCCGACTTCGTCGTCGTACGAAAGAGATGATTCCCATTCACCCGATCTAGACCTCGCAGTCGCCGGTAGGCGCCCCTCGCTCGGGGCGCCGCCGACGGAACCCCCAAGTACGGCAGTACGGCAGAGAAGAAACTCACTGCAAAAGGGGAAGCCATGACAGCGACGACCGACGGAGGCACCGGGGCGGGCTCGCCCCCTGCGGCCGCGGCCAACGAGAGCACCACCGTCCTGCCCCCGGCCGCGCGCGCCGGGCAGGCGGAGCCGCACGCGGCCGCGGAGCGGGCCACCGCCCGCGCGGTCGAGCACCTGCTCGCCCGGCAGGACACGGCGGGATGGTGGAAGGGCGACCTGGAGACCAACGTCACCATGGACGCCGAGGACCTGATGCTCCGCCAGTTCCTCGGCATCCAGGACGAGCGGACCACCCGGGCGGCGGCCCTCTTCATCCGCACCGAGCAGCGCCCGGACGGCACCTGGTCCACCTTCCACGGCGGGCCCGCCGAGCTCTCCGCCACCATCGAGGCCTATGTCGCGCTGCGGCTCGCCGGGGACGCCCCCGAAGCCCCGCACATGGCCGCCGCGGCGCTCTGGATCCGCGAGCAGGGCGGCATCGCCGCCGCCCGGGTCTTCACCCGGATCTGGCTGGCCCTCTTCGGCTGGTGGAAGTGGGACGACCTCCCCGAACTGCCGCCCGAGATCATGTACTTGCCGAAGTGGTTCCCGCTCAACATCTACGACTTCGGCTGCTGGGCCCGGCAGACCATCGTGCCGCTGACCGTCGTCTCCGCCGAGCGCCCGGTACGGCCCGCGCCGTTCCCCCTCGACGAGCTGCACACCGACCCGCGGCGCCCCAACCCCCCGCGCCCGGCGGCCCCGGCCGCCAGCTGGGACGGCCTCTTCCAGCGCCTGGACAAGGCGCTGCACGTCTACCGCAGGTTCGCGCTCGCCCCGCTGCGCCGCACCGCGCTCAGGGCGGCCGAGCGCTGGATCATCGAGCGCCAGGAGAACGACGGCTGCTGGGGCGGCATCCAGCCCCCCGCCGTCTACTCCGTCATCGCCCTCCACCTCCTCGGCTACGACCTCCGGCACCCGGTGCTGCGCGCGGGGCTCGAGTCGCTGGACCGTTTCGCCGTCTGGCGCGAGGACGGCGCTCGCATGATCGAGGCGTGCCAGTCGCCCGTCTGGGACACCTGCCTCGCCGTCATCGCGCTCGCCGACGCGGGCGTCGCCGCCGACCACCCGGCACTCGTCAAGGCCGCCGACTGGATGCTGGACGAGCAGATCACCCGGCCCGGCGACTGGACCGTCCGCCGGCCCGATCTGCCCCCGGGCGGCTGGGCGTTCGAGTTCCACAACGACAACTACCCCGACATCGACGACACCGCCGAAGTCGTCCTCGCCCTCGAGCGGGTACGCCACCCCGACCCCGGGCGCGTCGAGACGGCCGTCCGGCGGGCCACCCGCTGGAACCTGGGCATGCAGTCCAGGAACGGCGCCTGGGGAGCCTTCGACGCCGACAACACCAGCCCCTTCCCCAACCGGCTGCCGTTCTGCGACTTCGGCGAGGTCATCGACCCGCCGTCCGCCGACGTCACCGCGCACGTGGTCGAGATGCTGGCGGTCCTCGGCAGGCAGCACGACCCGCGCACCCGGCGCGGCATCGACTGGCTGCTCGCCGAACAGGAGCCGTCCGGAGCCTGGTTCGGCCGCTGGGGCACCAACTACGTCTACGGCACCGGGTCGGTGCTGCCCGCCCTCGTCGCCGCCGGGCTGCCCGTCTCGCACCCGGCCGTCCGCCGGGCCGTGGCCTGGCTGGAAAGCGTGCAGAACGCCGACGGCGGCTGGGGCGAGGACCAGCGCTCCTACCGCGACCCCGAGTGGATCGGGCGCGGTGCGACGACCCCCTCGCAGACCGCCTGGGCGCTGATGGCGCTGCTGGCCGCGGGGGAGCGGGAGAGCAAGGCCGTCGAGCGCGGCGTGGCCTGGCTGGTGGAGAACCAGCGCCCGGACGGCTCCTGGGACGAGCCGCACTTCACCGGGACCGGCTTCCCCTGGGACTTCTCCATCAACTACCACCTGTACCGGCAGGTCTTCCCCGTCACGGCCCTCGGCCGCTATCTGCACGGCGAGCCCTTCACCCCCGACCGGCGGGAGGGCTGATGACCCCCGGCACGGGCACCCCCGGCTCCGCACCGCTGCTGATCGCCTGCGCGCTCGGCATCGAGCGGCTGGCCCTGGGCGGCGGCTTCGGTGGAGCCGCCGGGCCCGTGACCGTACTGCGCACCGGCATGGGACCGCAGGCCGCGGACCGCGCCGTGGCCCTCGCGCTCGGGGACGACCCGGCGCTGTGCGACGCCGCCGTGATCGCCACCGGCTTCTGCGCCGGCCTCGCCCCGGGGATGCACCCCGGGGACCTGGTCGTCGCCGACGAGACCCGTGACGACGCCGGGCGCACCGAGTGCGTCGGCGTGGAGCTGCTGGCCAAGGAGCTGGCCCGGGCCGTGCCCCGGCGTGTCATCCACACCGGCCCGCTGGTCGGCTCGGACCACGTCGTGCGCGGCGCCGAACGGACGGCCCTGCACGCCGCGGGGGCACTCGCGGTGGACATGGAGTCCGCCGCCACGCTGCGAAGCGCGGTGCGCGCCGGCGCGCGCCCGGTTGCGGCCGTCCGGGTGGTCGTGGACGCTCCAGAACACGAACTCGTCCGAATCGGGACCTTGCGGGGTGGAATATCAGCCTTCCGCGTACTACGCACTGTTCTTCCGGCTTTTTTCGAATGGCACCGTTCTTTGCTGCTCCCCAGGAGGTGAGCTAGATGGCCATGCCGCTCCGCCAGACCATCCGGGTCGGGACGTACCTTTTTGAACAGAAGCTCCGGAAGCGGGAGAAGTTTCCACTGATCGTGGAACTCGAGCCGCTTTTCGCCTGCAACCTCAAGTGCGAGGGCTGTGGGAAGATCCAGCATCCGGCCGGGGTGCTCAAGCAGCGTATGCCGGTCGCCCAGGCCGTGGGTGCGGTGCTGGAGTCCGGTGCGCCCATGGTGTCCATCGCGGGCGGCGAGCCCCTGATGCACCCGCAGATCCACGAAATCGTGCGGCAGCTGGTGGAGCGGAGGAAATACGTTTTCCTCTGCACCAACGCCATGCTGATGCGCAAGAAGATGGAGAACTTCACGCCCTCGCCGTATTTCGCGTTCGCGGTGCACATCGACGGGCTGCGCGAGCGGCACGACGAGTCCGTCGCGAAGGAAGGCGTCTTCGACGAGGCGGTGGAGGCGATCAAGGAGGCCAAGCGCCGCGGCTTCCGCGTCACCACCAATTCGACCTTCTTCAACACCGACACCCCCCAGACCATCATCGAGGTGCTCAACTACCTCAACGACGACCTCCAGGTCGACGAGATGATGATCTCGCCCGCCTACGCCTACGAGAAGGCCCCCGACCAGGAGCACTTCCTCGGCGTCGAGCAGACCCGCGAGCTGTTCAAGAAGGCCTTCTCGGGCGGCAACCGGCGCCGCTGGCGGCTCAACCACAGCCCGCTCTTCCTCGACTTCCTGGAGGGCAAGGCGGACTTCCCGTGCACCGCGTGGGCCATCCCCAACTACTCCCTCTTCGGCTGGCAGCGCCCCTGCTATCTGATGAGCGACGGGTACGTGCCCACCTACCGGGAGCTGATCGAGGACACCGACTGGGACAAGTACGGGCGGGGCAAGGACCCGCGGTGCGCCAACTGCATGGCGCACTGCGGCTACGAACCCACGGCCGTGCTGGCCACCATGGGCTCCTTGAAGGAGTCGCTGCGCGCCGCCCGCGAGACCATCGCCTCGAACCGGGGCTGAGTCCTGTGGCCCCGGCGCAACGGGTACCGCTCGGGCTCCCCGGCGTGCCGGCCCGGCCGCTCGCGACCCGCCGCCCCTCGCGGCGGGTCCAGGTCGGGTCGGTGGCTGTCGGTGGTGATGCGCCGGTGTCGGTCCAGTCGATGACGACGACGCGGACGTCGGACATCGGTGCGACGCTTCAG
>NZ_JACHJG010000008.1:239933-366522 GCF_014203545.1 Streptomyces netropsis | reverse complement strand
TCAACTCCGCCTACTAAGGAGTCGACCCCCACACACGCCGAAGGGCGGCAGCACCACACCGGTGCCGCCGCCCTCCGGCATACACAGACATCAGTGACCGTCCTCGTGGCACGAAGGGATCACTTGACGTTGACCGCGGTCCACGCGGCCCCCACCGCCCGGTACGGGGCGCTGTCCTGCCCGTAGAGATCGGCGGCGGCGGACAGCGTCGCCAGGCGGGCGCCGTGGTAGTCGATGTTCGACGTCATGCGTTCGCTGAGTGCCTTGTAGAGGATCTTCTCGGCGGCGGATCGTCCTATGCCGGTGACCGGGCGGCCGTCGTAGGTCGGGCTGTTGTAGGAGACGCCGTTGATCACCTTCTGCCCGCTGCCCTCGGCGAGCAGGTAGAAGAAGTGGTTCGCGGGGCCGGAGGCATGGTGCGGGTGTATCCGGCTGATGCCGGAGTACCAGTAGTCCTTGGAGGCGCCGTCTCTCGACGGCTTGTCCAGGTAACGCAGGGGAAGCCCGTCGCCCGAGAGGTCGATGTCTTCGCCGATGAGGTAGTCGCCGGGGTCGGCACGGTTGGCGGCGTGGAATTCCGCGGCCACGGCGAAGATGTCGCCGATCGCCTCGCCCAGCCCGGCGGTCTCCCCGAAGTAGCCGAGGTTGGCGGTCGCCGCGATGACGCCGTGGGTCATCTCGTGCGCACCGACGTCGACGCGTGTGAGGTGCCGGATCGTCGAGGTTCCGGTGCCGTAGGTCATGCAGGACGTGGCGAGGTTGTAGAAGGCGGATTCGGTGCCGTAGTGGACGCGGCTGCAACCGGCCCGCCCGTCGTTCCGCACGCCTTTCCGGCCGTGCGTGTCGAGGAAGTAGTCCCAGAACACGGAGTGGATGTAGTGGGCGGCCACGGCGTCCGCCTGTCGCTGGTGAGGGCCGTTGTCGCACCAGACGTTGTCGTCGTCGGTGACCAGGGTGCCGGTGCCCGTCGTGCTGCCGTTCATGTCGTAGGTCTTGTGGTTGCCCCGCTTGGGGTCGTTGAGCTCGTACCGCTTGGTGTCGGGGTTGTACGCGGTGTCCAGCTTGACGCCTCCCGCGCCGGTGGCACAGCCGAAGCCGACGGCTGCGTCACCGGCGGGCCGGGCGCCTGCGGGGCCGGTCTGGAGGCAGGAGGCGAAGATGACGGTCGCCGCGAACAGGCCGGCGGCGAGGGTGCGACGAGGAGAGCGGGAGAAGGCCATGTCGGCTCCTTGTGGCGTCGGATCCGGTGCGCTTGCGCATGTCCTTGCATGCGCGTCCGTCGTTCGGCCGGCGGCCTGGAGTGTAGGAAAACGCCCCTCACCGCGCCAGGCCCCGGTCGTGGATCCGTCCGTTCCCGCTCGGCTGCACCGGACGCCGCTCGCCGATCCACGAAGACCTGCCGGACAGGCCCGGGTTCACCGGACGGATCCGCATCGCGGTGGGCGTACCGCGGCTGGCGGACGGTGCAGGAGGCGGGGCTGGCCGCCGCCCGCGCCGCCGCGGACCGCCAGGGCGAAGCGGTCCTCCTGGTCGGACTGGGACGGCACCGCGCCACCCAGGAGGAATGGGGCCCGGCACGGTCCATGCTGGACTCCGCCCGGAGCATGTTCCGCTCCCTCCGGGACGACCACGGGGCCGCACACGCCGACTGGGTGCTGTCGTACCTCGACCGGCTGCAGGGCCGCCGCGACGACGCGCTCGTGCGCTGCCACCGCAACGCCACCGTCTTCGAGTCGGCCGGAGACCGGTACGGACAGGCCCACGCGCTGCGCGGCATCGGCCAGATCCTCCTGCAGGACGGCGCGCACGCACAGGCCCTGACCTTCCTCGAACGTGCTCTGTCCGTCGCGGAGGCGGGCGGCGCGGCCTGGCCCCGGATGTGCATGCTGCGCTGGGTCGCGGACGCTCAATTGACGCTCGGCCGCCACGACGAGGCACACCGGGGCTTCACGGAGATCCTGGACCACACCAGGGCCTCCGGCGACGTCGCGGGTCAGACCGCCGCGCATGTGGGGCTCGGCAAGGTCGCCCTCGCCCGCGGCGACGTGGTGCTTTTGCGAGGGAATCGCACCTGGTCACAGGGTGTATGATAGCTGTAGCCGCAATCGGATCGGTGTGCCAGTGTGGGATGTCATGGAGGGGCTTCGGCACACGCGCACCCACGACCACCACCACGACCGCGGCGGCTCCGGGCACCGGCACGAGGGGGAGCCGTCCCGCGCGTCCCGCCTACGGCACCGGCTCGCCCACCTGGCCACGCCGCACCGTCATGAGGCCGGCGACAAGGTCGACGCGGCGATGGAGACCTCCCGCGAGGGGATGCGCACCCTGTGGATCTCCCTGGCCGTCCTGGGGGTGACGACCGTCGTCCAGGCCGTGATCGTCGCCCTGTCGGGATCCGTGGCGCTGCTCGGCGACACGATCCACAACGCCGCCGACGCCCTGACCGCCGTCCCGCTGGGGATCGCGTTCGTGCTGGGGCGGCGTGCGGCGAACCGGCGCTACACCTACGGCTACGGCCGTGCCGAGGATCTGGCGGGCATCGTCATCGTGGCGACCATCGCGGCTTCCGCGGGCCTGGCCGCCTATGTGGCCGTGGACCGGCTGCTGAACCCCCGTGGCCTCACCCACCTCTGGGCGGTCTCCGCGGCCGCCCTCGTCGGGTTCGCCGGCAACGAGTGGGTCGCCCGCTACCGCATCCGCACCGGCCGGCGGATCGGCTCCGCCGCGCTGGTGGCCGACGGTCTGCACGCCCGGACCGACGGCTTCACCTCGCTGGCCGTCCTCCTGGGGGCCGGTGGTGCTGCGCTCGGCCGACAGACGGCCGATCCGATCGTCGGCCTGCTGATCACCGTCGCCATCCTGCTGGTCCTCAAGGACGCGGCCCGTGAGGTCTACCGGCGTCTGATGGACTCCGTCGACCCCGCCCTCGTCGACACCGCGGAGACCGCGCTGCGCGGTGTGGACGGTGTGCTGGACACCGGGCAGGTACGGATGCGGTGGATCGGTCACGCCCTGCGGGCCGAGGCCGACATCATCGTCGCGTCGCACCTGACCGTCGTCCAGGCACACGAGCTGGCCGTCGCGGCCGAACACGCCCTGATCCACGCGGTTCCCCGGCTGACCGCCGCGACGGTCCACACCGACCACCCTCCCACCGGCGGTGACCCGCACGCGGCCCTCGCCCACCACGGCAGCCGGCCAGGGGCACCGGCGTGAGGCCGGTCGGGCCGCGCGAGCGTGCCGCGCGCCCGTCCCGGGCACCTGCCGACACCGGCAGGTGGCCCGGCTCCCGGCGACGGCTGCCTCACCAACGGGGCTTCCCGTCCAGCTGGTTCCACTTCGTGCCGGGCGGAAGGGTGAAGTCTGCCTCGAGTGACGAGCCCTCCCATCTCCAGCGGACGTCCTTCGGCCGCCCGGACGGGCAGCACTGGGGGTCGCCTGTTGTGAACTGGGGGAAGCGCACGGTGACGGTCGTACCGTCCGAGGACCTGACCGATACCAGCTCCGTGGTCAGGTCACCGACCTTCCTGGAGCCGTGGAAGAAGTAGAGGACCTGACAGTCGGTCACGACGTGGGGGCAGCTGCCGGCCACGGCCCGCAGGGGGCCGGGCTGGTCGGCCGGGTCGTTGAACATGTCACTCACCCCCGCTTCCGCCATCAGCCGGCGGACCGTCCGGGCCTCGAAGTCGTCCGCCTCGCCGCTCGGCGAGGCGGAGGAGGGTGTGCGGGAGCCGGAAGGCGCCGATTCGGGGGATCCGGTCGGGGCGGAGGACGGGTGGGTGCGTACCCCGTCCGGGGACGGGGCGCACCCCGTGGCGGCGTACAGGGCGAGCAGCGTGAGAGCGGGGACCGCTCGGGGCAAGTTCATCGCTTCACCTCTGGTCGGGTGCCGGGCACAGCGTGCCTGCGTCACTCCCCTTCGGGAACGACCGGCGCTCGGCTCCGGTGGGCTCGCGGCCCACCAGAGCGCACAGATGCCTGATCCATCGCTCGGGACCGAAGGGCACGGACCGGACCTGCCTTCCGGATGTGATCAGAAGGGCCTCGCCGGATCGCGTGACCCCCATCCGCAGGTTCGTCGTCGCCTGCCGCAACTCCGGGCCCACCAGGTCGACTTGGGCCAGACGGCCGTCGGGGCCGAGAGCGCGGAGGCGTGCCCTGCGGTCGAAGGCCGCCAGATATCCGCCACTGAAGCCGATGAGCCGGTCGCTGTTGTCGGTGCCCGGGAGGAGCCCCGTCGTACCGCCGTCGGCGAACCGGTGCACCGCGGTCTGACCGTGGGAATCGATGAGGGCGAGGCGGTCGCCGTCCGGGCTGAAGACGGCGCTTTCCGCGGTCGTGCCGGCCGCTGTACCGAACGTTCTCGTCCGTTCCTGCCGGTCGAGGTCCCAGACGCCGACGTCGGAGGTGCCGTGCACGACCACGGCGAGCTGCCCGGTGCCGGGACGGGGAACCAGCTCCGCCTCCGGCCGGGCCCCACCCGCGCCCGCCCGCGAGGCCGTCACCGGCAGGGGCCGGCCGATGCTCCTGCCGTTGCCGACGTCCCACCGAGTGAGCATGCCGTCGTGCAACACCAGCAGGCGACCTGCCGAGTCCGCGCCGATGGCCGGTGGCCGCCCGCGCTCGTCCGCCGACCGGGACGGGGCGACGAGCCTCACTTCCCGCAGGGACGGGAGCGAGCGCAGCACGACGCCGTCGGTGCGGCTCTGGGCCAGGAACGTCCCCACGAAGGCGAGGTGTGCCTCGCGCGGCGCCGACTCGGTGGCGACCTGCCGACCGGTACCGAGGTCGTACAGCCGAAGCCGGGACTCCTTGTCGACCAGCGCGGCGTAGCGGCCGTCACCCCGCAACACGAGGCTCGACGCCGACCCGTCGAGGCCCACCGGAATCAGCCGGTCGTCTGCACCGAGCGAGACGAGGGTGTTGGCGGTGGTGGTGACGACCATGCCGTTGCGCGGTCCGCCGAGTGGCAGCGGCAGCCGGTCCTGCGCGGACATCAGCCCGTACTCGGCCACCTTCTCGTAGGTGTCGTCGCGTCCGTCCGCGAGGGCTGCGGAAGCGGGCCGTACGCTCACGGCTGCCTGGGTTCCGAGGACCGCGGCGTGGGAACCGTCACCGAGCTCGAGCATCTGGGTCCCCTCAAGGCTGCAGGGGGCGAGTTCGGATGCGTACCCCGGGGTGCGGTGACGCCCGGAGACGAGGTCGGTGAGCTGCCACGTCCCCACGTTGTCGGCGAATTCGCAGGCGAGGGCCTGCTCTCCCGACGAGGACATGACCCGGTCGTTCATGTCGTCGGCCGGTGTGAGAGCAGTGCTGTGGACAGGGCGGGGCGGGCGGCCCGACCAGACGGTCACCTCATTGGCGCCGGCTCCGGAGGCGCGCGAGGCGGTGGCCCTCCCCTCGGTGAGCACGCGTTCTCCGGTCCCCGGCCAGACGCGGGAGAACTTTTCCTGTCCCGCGGCGTCGGGCAAGATGAGCGCCGGAGCCCCGTCCGCCCGGCGCAGGTCCCAGACGACGGCGCCCAGCCCCCCGGCCGCCATGCCCACCAACCGTCGGCCTGATGCGTCGAACGCCAGACTGACGATGCTGCGCCCCGCACCCTCCTGGACCGGGGGAACCGGGAGCGCGCGGACCCGCCGATGCGTTCCCGCGTCCCACAGGGCGACCTCGCCGCCGGGCACGGCGGTGGCCAGGTGACTCTCGTCCTTCGACACGGCGAAGGCACGGGCGCGTCCGTCCACGAGCACCCGGGCGCTCTCCCCGCTCCCCGGGCGCCAGGTCAGGACGCGCCCCTCGCTGGTCCTCGCGGCGACGAGCCGTCCGCGCGAGCCCGTGGTGTAGGTCATCTCCTCCCCGTCCGGAGAGGGGAGGAGAGCCCGGTGGTGCCGGGTGCGGAAGAACTGCAGCAGCAGACTCTCCCAGGCCTCGGGAGTCGCCTCCGTCCGGTAGGCGGCCACGGCGGCCAGCCCCGCGGCATCGGGTGCGGTCGCACCGTCCTTCGCCCGTGCGGCAAGTTGCTTGGACGCGCTGGCCCTGCGGGCATCGGCAGCCTGACGGCCTCTCACATCGACCACGACGACCGCGGCGACGAGCGCCAGGACCAGGCAGACGGCAAGGGCGACACCGCATGTCCGTAGCAGCACGCGGCGGCGCCTGGCACGACGACCGGCCAGTATGTAGGAGCGTTCCGGCTCGGTCAGGTCCGGTTTCCGCTCGTCGAGCCACCGCAGAGCGGCTTGCAGGGACCGTCGGGTGAGCAGCGCGCCGCGTTCGCGACCGCCGCGCTCCCAGAGGGCGATATGGCCTCTCAGCTCCTCCTGCCACACCCGGAACGTCCTGTCCTCGGCGACCCAGCCGGCCAGCCGGGGCCAGGCGCCGATCAGCGCGTCATGGGCGAGACTCGCGGTCCAGCGGCCTTGCGGATCCTTGTCCGAGACGAGGAGGCGGGCCGTCGAGAGCCGGTCGGCCACGGATTGGCGCCGTGCTGTGAGGTCGTCCAGCGCCACCGCCCGTCCCGTGTGCCGACCGGAGGCGTCCGGTCTCACCAATTGGGTGAACAACCACCGTGCGTCCTCCTGCTCGGCGGGTTCCAGACCGTCGCACCAGACGCGTTCCGCGTCATGGGCGAGCGCCCCGGTGACGCCGCCGAAGCCCTCGTAGACCCGGTGCGTCATGAGGCCGGCGCTGCGCTGCTCCCACAGCAGGCTCAACGTGAACTGCACCAGCGGCAAGGGCTCGACCGCCGAGCTCACCTCGTCGAGGATGCGGCTGACCAGCCCTGCCTCGAAACCGATGCCCCACCAGCGCTCGATCGGCCCCTCGATGACCCGTCGCAGGTCCTCGCGGGACAGCCGGTGCAGCAGCAGCGGGTGTTCGGTGACCATCCGGCTCAGGAGGGGGTGGCGCAGCGCGGCGTCGAAGAAGTCCGCGCGGAGGGCGACCACCAGGCGCAGTACCGCCGGACGCGCCGAGGGCCCGCCGACAGCCAGTGACAGGAGCTGTTCGAGGACGCGGTCGTCCTCCTCGGTGGAGGCGATGACGAGCTCTTCGAACTGGTCGACGATCAGGACCAGTTCCCGTTGGCGTGATTCCGCGGCGCCGACGACGATGCCGGGCAGCCTGCCCCGGGCGATGTCCTCCTCGAGGGAACTCACCAGTCGGTGGTCGGGCGCGCCGTTGGGGGAGGGCGGTGCCAGCAGTCCTGCCAGGGAACGGGCCAGGGCCGCGCCGACCGTCGTTCCCGCCCGGGGCCGGAGCACCGCCCACGGAGTGTCCGAGCGCGCGAGCCGCGGCACCAGCCCCGCGTGCAGGAGCGAGGTCTTCCCGCTGCCCGATCCCCCCACCACCGGGACCACCCGGTGGGACCTCGTCAACGCGTGCAGACGGTCGACGTCCCGTTCCCGGCCGTGGAAGACATCGGCGTCCTCCGGCCGGAACGCCTCGAGCCCGCGATAGGGACTGGGCGGATCGACGGCGGAACGCAGGTCCGGCCAGGCGTCGAGGAGGGCCGACGTGGGGAGGGCGTACCCGGTGCGGCGTTCGGCGCGTGTCTCGACGGCGACGACCATGCCGACGACCGCTTCGAGCCGCACGTCGTGGACCGGCGCGCCGCTGAACCCGCGCGCCACGGGGAATCCCGCCGTGCGGGTGTCCTCCAACTGGATCCACCCGCCCGCCTGTCGGGCGAGCAGCCTGCCGCGGCTCCACACGCCCATGGACCTGCCCTCGGGCAGCCCGAAGGTCAGGTAGGGGTGGTCCCACAACTCCGTCACGGGGCTGAGACGCACGGCCCGTACGGACGGGGGCAGGGGACTCAGCACCCGCAGTCCCGCCACGTCCCCCGACTCGTCGTCGGCCACCGGATGCCAGGTGACGACTTCGGCGAGGACGGGCTCGCCCGGTGCCACGAGAGGGAAGACCAAGGTGAGACGGTGCCCGACCCAGGAGGCGGGGTGCGGATGGACCACCGTTTCCAACACATGCGCACAGGTGATCACTTCGCGCGGACCGACGAGGAAGGCGAGACCGGAGGAAGAGCCCCCGGCTTCGACCACGGCGATGGCCCGTTCGATGGCGTTGCCCGCTTGCTCACGCATCCGCGACGCCGGATCGCCGGGTCGTCAGTTTTCCGGCTGCCGGCCGTCGAAGCCCTGGCCGTCCGGCCCGGCGGGCGGTTCGGCGGGCGCCGCCTCCCGGCGCCAGGTCAGGGAGACCTGAAGATGCCCGTCAGCGCCGGTCTTCGCGATGACCGCCCCTGCTTCGGCATTGAGACGGACACCGAAGTCGATCCGCACCTCGTCCGGCCGCGCCTCCATGTTCCGGAAGCCGTTCAGGGCGGCGTCGGCCGCTCTTCGTACGTGATCGAGCGCGGTCTCGAACGACTCCGTGGTGGAGGTGATCAGATTCCCCACACGCGAGGCTCTGGCTATCCCCGGCTCGTCCGCGTCGACCTCCACCATGATCGAGCCGTGGTCGGCCAAGTCGAAACGCAGTAGGTCGGACATGTCCCCCCCAGTGGTGGAACACCGGGTATCAGCCTTCTCCCGTACCCAATGAGTCCCCCTCGCTCTACCTGCCGACCACGATAGGCCTGTCCCCTGAACGGTGGAAGTCCGATGCCCGCATCTACGGGTGCGTGACACGGCCGCGCCGATACGCTCGTTTCCAAGGACCGAGTCGCCTTGCGGGGAGACAGCGGGGGGACAGCAGGGGACAACGGGGGAGGGGACATGTTGGATCAGTCGTTGATCGCGTTGGCCTCGGCGGCCGGGGCAGCGGTGGCCTCGGCGGCGGGGACGGACGCCTGGACGGCGTTCCGCGAGCGGGTGGTCGGTGTCTTCCACCGTGGCGGCACGCCGGGGAGCGGGGTGGTCGCCGGGCGTCTCGACCGGACGGCCGCCGAACTCGAAGGCGCCGACCCCCGGGAGGCCGAGCGGTTGCGCGTCCTTCTGGGGGCGTCCTGGCAGACCCGGTTCGAGGACCTGCTGGAGGACCTGGGCGACGCGGAACGCGCCGACGTGGCCGGTCGGCTGCGCGACCTGGTGGCGTCGGCCGGGCGGGCGGCGAACGCCGCCTCGGCGGGGGACGGCGGGCTCGCCGTCGGCGGGAACGTGGACATCCGGGCCGCACACGGATCGGCGGCCGCCGGGGTGATGGGAGACGTCACGCTGGGAAACCCTCCGCAGCCGGGCCCGGAACAGGGCTGACCGCACCCGGCGCGAACACGGCCCCGAACGTCCCCGCAGCCACCTCGATCACCGCCCGGGACCACAGCATCGCGGCCCTGACCATCGGTCGCCTCGACTACCACGCCCCGCCACGGGCGCCGATCGTCTGGCCGCGATCGGTGGGGATCATCCCCCGTCAGGCGGACTGCTTCCAGCACCGGGACGCCGCCGACGCCCTGAGCGGGACGGTCGCCACGGGCGGCGCCGAGGTGCTGTGCCACGTCCTCTCCGGGACCGGCGGAGTCGGCAAGACCCAGCTCGCCGCCCACCACGCCCGCACCACCTGGGAGACCGGGACCGCGGACCTGCTGGTCTGGGTCACCGCGACCGACAGAGCCGCGATCCTGAGCGCCTATGCCGAGGCCGCCGTCGCGGTGACCGGCACCGACGACGACCGGCGCCTGTGCACCGACGACCCCGAGCGCGCCGCCGCCCGCTTTCTGAACTGGGCACAGTCCACCGACCGCCGATGGCTGATCGTGCTGGACGACGTGGCCGACCCCCTGGATCTGAGCGGCCTCGGCGGCCGGCTCGCGCTGTGGCCCCCCGCGAACCCACAGGGCCGGACGGTGGTCACCACCCGACGCCGCGACGCCGCGCTGCCCGGCCACCGCATCGACGTCGGCCTGTTCACCCCCACCGAGGCCGTCGCCTACCTCACCGCGAAGCTCGCCGCCCAGGACCGCCAGGACCACCCCGAAGACATCACGGCGCTCGCCCGTGACCTCGGCCGTCTGCCGCTCGCACTGGCCCAGGCGGCCACCTACCTGGTCGACCTCCACCTGAGCTGCGCCGACTACCGCACCCGGCTGGCCGACCGGTCCCGGTCCCTACCGGACCTGGTTCCCGAGGACAGCGGTCTGCCCGACGCCCACCGCGCCACCGTGGCCGCCACCTGGGCCCTGTCCGTCGAGCACGCCGACCGGCTCCGCCCACGCGGCCTGGCACGCCCCATGCTGCACCTGATCGCCCTGCTCGACCCCAACGGCATCCCCACCACCGTATTGACCTCGCCGCCGGCCCTGGCCTACCTCGCCGCGCGACGCACCCCCGCCCAGGGCGGACACCGGCCGGGGCACCACATCGGCACGGAGGACGCGGCGGACGCCCTGCGGTGCCTGCACCGGCTCAGCCTGGCCGACCACACCCCCGGCACACCTCACCAGGCGGTGCGCGTCCACGCCCTCGTCCAACGCGCCACCCGCGAGAGCTTGCCGGATGCCGCATGCGACGCACTGGCACGCACCTGCGCCGACGCCCTGGACGTCGCCTGGCCCGACACCGAACGCGACACCGCCCTCGCCCGGGCCCTGCGCGCCAACGCCGCCGCCCTCACGTCCCACGCCCCCAGCGCGCTGTGGGAGCCCCAGGCGCACACGGTGCTCTTCCGCGCCGGAGACAGCCTCGGTCACGCCGGCCTCGTCACCGCCGCCGTCACCCACTTCCAGGACCTCCACGCCACCGCCCGCCGGCACCGGGGCCCGGACCACGCCGAAGCCTTCCGGGCCCGGCGGCGTCTGGCCTGGTGGCGGGGCATGGCCGGGGACGCGGCGGGTGCCGCCCGCGCGTACCGGGAGCTGTCGGTCGACGAACTGCGGCTGCTGGGCCCCGACCACGCCGACACCCTGGACACCCGGCACGCTCTGGCCTGGTGGCGGGGCATGGCGGGCGACGCCGCCGGTGCCGCCACCGGCTTCGAGGAACTGCTGACCGATTACCTACGACTGCTGGGCCCCGACCACCTCCACTGTCTGGTCACACGCGGCAACCTGATCCACTGGCGGGGCGAAGCGGGCGACGCCGCCGGTGCCGCCACCGCCTTCGACGACCTGTTGGCCGACCACCTACGGGTGTTGGGCCCCGACCACCCCGACACCCTGAACGTGCGTCATGGCCGGGCATGGTGGCGGGGGACGGCAGGAGACGCGGCCGGTGCCGCCACCGGCTTCGAGGAACTGCTGGCCGACTACCTACGGGTCCTGGGCCCCGACCATCCCACCGTCCTGACCGCCCGCTCGGACCTCGCCCACTGGCGGGCCGAAGCGGGCGACGCCGCCCATGCCGCAGCCGCGTACCGGGCACTGCTCGCCGACAGCCTTCGGGTGCTGGGCCCCGACCACCCCAACACCCTCCACGCCCGCCGTGGCCTGGCCCGGTGTCAGGGAACGGCCGGTGACGCCGCCGGTGCGGCCGTCGTCATCGAGGAGCTGATGGCCGACTACCTGAGAGTGCTGGGACCCGACCACGCCGAAACCGCCAATGCCCGCGCCGACCTGGCCCGATGGCGGGCGGAGGCCGACCGCACGCACGACGGCGGCACCGCATGACGACCCCGCTCGGACAACTGCACCGCTCGCTGAACGATCGCACCGGCGTGCGTCGGTGTCTCCCGACGCGGATCGCGACGCCGGCCGGGGTGACGCTGAGGTGATTCCTGCCCCGGCGGAGGTACGCTCGCCCGGCTCGTGCCGTACCGGGACCCTGCCGAGGAGACCGTATGAACCGTATGAGAGGCGTGCTGCGCCGCGCTGCCGACGGCCTCTTCCCCGGTGGCACCAACGAACACGGCCTCCTGCCGGCCCTGCTCGTCCTGCTGACGTTCGTCACCGGCGTGGTGGACGCCGTCAGCTACCTCGGCCTGAACCACGTCTTCGTCGCCAACATGACCGGCAACGTCGTCTTCCTCGGCTTCGCCCTGGTGGGCGGTGCGAACCTGTCGGCCTGGGCGTCGCTGCTGGCTCTCGGCACGTTCATGGCCGGGGCGTGGTCGGTCGGCCGGCTCGCCCGGCGTGTTCCGCGTGCCGGGCGGCTGTTCGTCCTCGTCACCGCCGCTCACACGGTCCTCGTCGTGGCCGCCCTGCCGGTGGCCCTGTTGGCCGGCCAGAGGTCGACCGCCGCGCAAGCGGTGCTCATCGCGCTCCTCGGCTGCGGCATGGGCTTGCAGAACGCCGTCGTCCGCAGGCTCGCGGTACCCGATCTGACGACCACCGTGCTCACCCTCACCGTCACGGGCCTCGCCGCCGACGCGCCCGGGCCGGCCACCGTACGCCGTGTCGTCTCCTTCGCCGCGATGTTCACCGGAGCCCTGTGCGGCGCTGCCCTCTATCTCGGCGCCGGCACGGTGGCGGCGCTGGTCCCGGTGCTGCTCCTGCTGACCGCCGTCACGGCAGCCGCCCGCAGCTGAGGACACCGGGGGCCGGGGGCGGCCCCCGGGTGTCAGGGCGAACGCCTGAGGTGGGTGACCAGCCGGTCGAGCACGTTCCGGTGGCTCGCCAGGGACAAGTGGTCCACGCCCGGGTTGTCGGTGAGGCTGAAGTCGTGGCAAGGCATCGCCCGCCAGGCGAGCACCGCCTCGTTGGTGATGTCCTCCTGGTTGCCGTCGCCGTCGCGGGTCAGGAACCGGTCTCCGCCCAGGATCTGTCCGGAAGTCAGGTCCGCCAGCCGTGCTCCGACGACGGTCGGGAGACCGGAGCCCTTCTCGGCGTACACGTCGACGTCGGGGAACGATCCGGCCTCGGCGAATTCGACGAAGCCGATGTAGTGGTCGGCGATCTCCTTGGCCACCGGCAGCTTCGCGTCGGTGAACAGCTTCGCGTAGTCCCTCGGCGTGTAGGAGACGCCGGTCGACGTGTCCTGGACGACGACCTCGCGATCACCGAAGATCTCGGGGTCGGCGGCACTCATGTACGTCGACGGGGCGCTCGCGTGCATGCGTGCGCTGCTCGCGGCGTTCTCCCCGGTCGTCGGATAGCTGAAGTCCCGGGTGTTGAGCCCGGTGAAGGGCAGCGAGTAGGTCAGCCCCTGCCCGGGGAGGTTTCCCGCGATCGGGGTGAACCCCTGGATGTACTTGTCCCGCCAGGCGCGTGTGGTGTGCGTGAGCAGGTATTGCGCGTAGACGGGCCCGTTCGAGTGGCCCACGAGATGTACACGGCGGTTGCCGTTGTCCCGGTAGGTGGTCTCGACGAGCTGCCGGGTCCGTTCGAGGAAGCCGCCGATGTCCGGGGTGAGCCGGCTGTCGTATCCGGCGACCCGGATGTCGGTGTTCCGTCGGTAACCCTCGGCCTCGAGCCGGCGGTAGAGCGGCTCGTAGAATGGCGCGCTGCCGGTCTTGCCGTAGTCGATGATCCGGACGTCGACCCCGGCCGGGTTCGAGAAGCGCGAGGACATCGGCTTCGACGGATGCGCGTCGTACCGAAGGGTGAGCAGCCGGTCCTGGCAGACCTGGTCGAACCCGGTGCTCGGGTGGTCGTTGCCGTACCAGTCCTCGAAACTGCCCGATCGGGGACACTCCGGCGCCCCGGTCTGCTGGTCGACGGTCACCTTGAGCTTGGTGAGGTGGAACGCGGGAAAGAGCACGACCGGGGCTCTGTCCGGCGGTGACGCGTCGGCGGTGCCCGGTGCCGCGACCAGCACGACGAGCGCTGCCACCACACCCCGAAGCCAGGACTTGCTGAACATCCGTGACCACCCCCGTCACTTGAGACTCTCGTTCACCTTAGCCATGTCCCCGTGCCACCGTGGGTGTTTCGCCGCGAAACACCCGGCACAGGCCGGGGATACTCGTCGCAGCAGCCCGCGTCGAAAGGACAGGTCGTGCCGCACGCCAAGAGCGCTGACGGGATCCGCATCGCCTACCAATCCCACGGTGACGGCACCCCCGTCGTTCTGCTGGCGGGTCAGGCGAACTCCCACCACTGGTGGGATCGCGTCCGTGCCGACTTCCACGTCGCCCACCGGACCATCACCTTCGACTACCGGGGCACCGGCGAGAGCGACAAACCCGACGAGCCCTACAGCACCGAAGGCTTCGCGCGGGACGTGATCGCGGTGCTCGACGATCTGGGAGTCGACCGGGCGCACGTCTACGGCACCTCCATGGGCGGACGAGTCGCCCAGTGGCTCGCCGCCCGCCACCCGCGGCGGATCCGCGCCCTGATACTCGGCTGCACGTCACCCGGTGGCCCGCACGGCATCGAACGCGGCGAGGAGGTGCGCAGGTCCCTGGCCCGGCCCGGGCCCGAGGCCCGTCAGGCCCTGCTCGAGCTGATGTACACCCCGGCATGGCTGGCCACCCACCCCGGCCCCTACGCCACCCTCGGCGACCCCTCCATGCCGCCGCACGCCCGACGCCGGCATCTGGCCGCAAGTCACCAGCACGACGCGTGGGACGCACTGCCCGACATCTGCGCACCCACACTGGTGGTGCACGGGAGCGACGACCTTCTCAACCCCACCGCGAACGCCGCCCGGCTCGCGAGCCGCATCCCGGGCGCCCGCCTGGAGCTGATCCCCGGTGCCCGGCATGCCTACTTCGAGGAGTTCCGCGCCACCGCGGGGCCACTCGTGCTGGACTTTCTCGACGCGTACGACCGCGGCACCGCGTGAACCGTCCGGTCGGCCTTCCCCAACCGGCCTCGGTCGGCACGTCATCGCGGTGCCCGACACCACCAACTGCCGCCGGATATCGGGGAGACAGGCACGCGGATGCCGTGCAAGGGTGAGGGCATGCTTGATCACATCGCGATCCAGGTACAGGACGTCGCCGCCAGCGCGAGCTTCTACGACGCTGCCCTCGCGCCCCTCGGTGGCAAGCGGACCAAGGAGTTCGGCGCATTCGTCAGTTTCGGAACGACCGGCCACTCCCTCTGGCTCGTCCCCGCCACCGAGGACGGACCGGCCCGTGAGGTGCATCTCGCCTTCGCCGCGGCCGATCGCGCGGCGGTCGACGCGTTCCACGCCGCCGCCGTCTCCGCCGGAGCCGAGTCCCTGCACGCCCCGCAGCTTTGGCCCCGGTACCACGCGTCCTACTACGGAGCCTTCGTCCGCGATCCCGACGGCAACAACGTCGAAGCCGTCTGCCACACGCCGTAGCGCTCAATACCCGGCCGGGCGCACCAGCCCCGTCTCGTAGGCGAAGACGGCCGCCTGGGTACGGTCGCGCAGGCCCAGCTTGAGCAGGATCCGGCTGACATGCGTCTTCACGGTCTGCTCCGCCACCACCAGCCGCTTGGCGATCTCCGCGTTCGACAGGCCCTGCGCGATCAGGGACAGGACCTCCGTCTCGCGTTCCGTCAGGTCGCCGACGCGCTCCTTGAGCGGGGCGCGGGGAGCGCCGCTCATCCGGGAGAACTCGGCGATGAGACGCTTGGTGATGTTCGGGGCGAGCAGGGCGTCGCCGTCCGCCACCACCCGTACCGCCTGGGCGAGTTCGGCGGCGGAGGCGTCCTTCAGAAGGAACCCGGACGCGCCCGCGCGCAGCGCCTCGTACACGTACTCGTCGAGGTCGAAGGTGGTCAGGACGAGGACCTTCACGGTGGCGCCGGCCGGTTCGGTGATGAGGCGCGTCGCCTCGATGCCGCCGAGCCCGGGCATCCGTATGTCCATCAGGACGACGTCCGGATCCAGTTCGGCGACTTTGGCCACGGCGTCGAGACCGTCCACGGCCTGCCCGACGACCTCGATGCCGGGCTCGGCATTGAGCAGCACTGTGAAGCCCTGGCGGACCATCATCTGGTCGTCGGCGATCAGCACGCGGATGGTCGTCATGGGGTGTCCTCAGCAGGGTCGGTGGGTGCGGCAGGGGGCTGCGCGGGCAGGAGAGCGGTCACTTCCCAGCCGCCGTCCGGGGTGGGGCCGGTGGCCAGTTCGCCGCCCAGCATGGCAGTGCGCTCGCGCATGCCGAGCAGGCCGTGGCCCGCGCCCGGCGAGGCCGGTGCGGGCCGGTCCGGCGCGGTGTTGGTGATCCGCACGGTGACCCCGGCGGGGCGGTACCCGATCTCCACCCGCACCTCGGCTCCGGGCGCGTGCCGTATCGCGTTGCTGAGCGCCTCCTGCACGATGCGGAACGCCGACAGCTCGACGCCCGGCGACAGCGGAAGCGGCTCTCCGCTGGTGCGGCGGGTGACCGTGAGCCCGGCGCCGCGTACGTTGCCGAACAGGTCGTCCAGCCGGTCCAGGGTGGGCTGCGGGGCGTGTCGCACGGTCCCCGAGAGCGGGTCCTCGGAGCGCAGCACACCGAGCACCTGCCGCAGTTCGGTGAGTGCCTCGACGGCGTTCTCGCGGATGCCCGCGAGATTCTCCTTCAGTTCCTCGGACGGGTTCTCGACCAGGTGCGGGGCGACCTGCGCCTGGATGGAGATGACCGACATGTGGTGCGCGACGACGTCGTGCAGCTCACGGGCGATCCGGTTGCGTTCCTCCAGGAGGGTGCGCCGGGCCCGCTCCTCCGCGGTGAGCTCCTCCTGCTCGACCAGGCGCGTACGGGCCACCGCGCGGCCGCGCAGCGCGGCGCCGATCGCCGTCGCGGCGACGAAGACCGGGATGGCCACGTCGGCGTTCTGGTAGTAGCTCGTCTGTGGGGCGTGCATCAGGCAGACCAGCCCCGACAGTGAACTGATCACCAGTACCGTGACCGAGGCCCGGAGGCGGACCCGCAACGCCACCAGGAACAACACCCCGGCCTGCACACCGAGCCCGCCGGCGGTCCACGGGAAAGGAGTGGGAAATCTGCTGTCGGTCAGGGACCGGGCGGCCACGAACGTGACGAGCGTCGTGGCCCACCAGGCCGGGATCGGCCGGTACATCGCGACGACGAGGGCCACCGACTGGACGCCGGCGAGAAGAAGGCCGAAGTCCGTACCCAACTGGTAGTCGAAGGCGTAGTCGTTCGTGTTGAGGATCATCAGCATGCCCGCCGCCAGCACCAAGGGCACGGCGAGCGCGGGCCGCCATTCCAGCCAGCCCGGCCGTCGCGGGTGGGACAGCGGGTCGGGGGCCGCCGTCCACAGGTCCTCGCGCAGGGCGCGCGCCGCCGCCCGTATGCCCTTCGGCCACTTCGTCATGTTCTCCCCCTGTACAAGATCCACTTTAGGCACCGCGCACCACCGTCTCCCGCGCGGGGCGCCCTTCGCGCACGACCCGGCTGTCTCTTCGCGGCCGCCCTTGCTCGTAGGTACGGAACGCCGCCCAGCACACCAGCAGCGCCACCGCGAACACCGGCAGCCAGGCGAGCCGGGCGAAGACCCAGCCGGTCCCGTCGGGGACGGTGTGCAGGCCGGGCAGGGCGCTGCCGGTGAGCAGACCGAGGGCGGTGACCGCGATCATCGCGGTCTGGTGCCACAGGAAGACCGTCATCGCGGAGAGGTTCGCCAGCGCCACGGCCGCCCACACCGCCGGCCGCCGCAACACCCGGCGCAGCGGGCCGAGCAGCAGCAGGGCCGCCCCGCTCTGGGCGAGGCCGAAGGTGACGGCGGCGAGGGTGGGCGGGTTGAGGTTGGAGATCCGGGCGCCGGGCACGCCGACCATCGAAGCCGGGTAACCGGCGAAGAGGACGAGACCGCAGGTCGTTGCCGCACCGCCGACGAGCAGCCACCGACCGGTCGCGGGCCGCCGCGGCAGCCCGCGCCGTGCCCAGAGCGCCCCCAGGCAGTACGGGACCATCCAGCCTGCCGCCACGTTGAACCAGCCGAGCGGTTCGGGACCGTCGAAGCCGAACCGGAACACGTCGACGGCCAGCACGACGGCCAGGGGCCACAACGGGTGAAGCCGGGCGGTTACGGGGGTCGTCGCCGTCAGCACCGCGAAGACCAACAGGAACCAGAGGGGCGACACGACCAGTTTGCAGAGGGCGTGCACGGTCCCGAAACCGGCCCCCGACGTCAGCATGGTGCCCGCCACCACCGCCCACAGCGTCAGTACGGCGGCGACCGGCCTGAACAGCCGGCCCATCCGCGCGCCGATCCACTGCCGGTACGTCGCCCCCCGGGCGCGGGCGCGGGCATGACTCCGGGCCCCTACGTACCCGCCCACCAGGAAGAAGACGGCGAGCGTCTGGAACACCCAGGAGACGGGGGTGAGGTGGGGAATGTAGTGCAGGGGGCTGATGCCGCGTACCGTCCCGCTGTCGGAGACCAGGGCGGTCACCAGCCAGTGACCGAGCACCACGCCGAGGATGGCCAGGGCACGCAGGGCGTCGACGCCGCGGTCGCGGTCGGGCGGGGTGGCGGCCTCGATCCGCCGGACGAGATCACGCATGACGGCCCTCCACGGAACGTGTCTGTCCGGAGACGATCCGGGCGATGTTCTTCAGGGGGACGGAACCGGGCTTCAGATAGTCGCTGTGGCCGCCGGTCCCCGCGTCGAAGGTGCGGGCACCGAATTCCTTCGTGACCGGGTCGGTTCCGAAGCCGACGGTGACGAAGGGCAGTCGGAGCCGGGCATGGGGCACGGCGGCGATCCAGTCGTCGGAGCCCCGGCCCGCCCAGACGGTGGCCCGGCTGTGCAGTCGGCCGACGTGGTCCGTGCCGGTGCCGGGGCTGCCGTACAGGACGATGTCGTCGACCCGCAGGCCCGACGCGCCGCGGGCACAGACGACCGAACCGTAGGAGTGGCAGAGCAGCGAAGTCCGGGCCGTGGGCTTCGCCGCACGCAACTCGACGATGAAGCGCCGAAGGTGAGGGACCGCCTCGTCGGCCCGCCCCGGCGTCATCGCCTCGGGACTCACCGTGCCCGGTGTCTCGTAGCCGAGCCAGGCGATGACGGCGGACCCGTCGCCCAACTGCTGCCGCAGCGCGACGGCGCCGGCCCGCAAGCGCCCGTACGTGTCGAGGTTGGTGTCCGAGCCCGGTACCAGCACGGCTATCCGCTCGGCCCGGGACAGGTCGCCGAGGACCTCGGTGGTGCGGCCGCCGTCGCGGCCGTCGAAGGAGAGGAAGTGACGCGTCGGTTCCGTCATGGCGCGCAGCACCGCGGCCCGTTTCCGGTCGCCGTGGTCCGCGGCCATCCGCTCGGCCGCCCGGATGCCGTCGCGGTTGACGGCGTACCGCTCGTCGAGTGCGGCGGGCGTCGCGGCCGTCATCGGGGCGAGGAGGGCCGGGGCGGGGGCCGGGACGGCCGCGGGGCGGGCCGCCCCCGCCACCGGCACCGCCACCGAGGCGGCGACGAGCACGGCGAGCAGGGTGCGGCGCGGGCGGCTGCCGCGCGGGCGGAACGCCATGGAGTGGGTCCTTCCGTACCGGATGTCCTGTGTGTTTCCGGTACCGAAGTTATGGATCGCGCCGAGTGGTCGGCGTCCCGCCGGGGAGTGCACCTTCGGCGTAGCTCTGGAGTACTACGGGTAGGGGTGCGGCGCCCGGCCGGCTCCTGGGGCGTCCGGCCGTCGGCGTGGGAACGGGGAGACGCCGGACGGCTGTTCGGCTACGCGACCTTCGGCGCGGCGCGCATGCCGATGCAGCAGCAGCCGGTGCCGTCGGGGACGTCGATCTCGCGGTGCCGCATCGCCGGACGGTCTGGGCGGCCGGCGCGCGGGTTCCGTCCGGCGCCGTACTGCCGTCGTGGCGCATCCACGCCAACCGGGCCACGTCGGCGGCGGTGGCGCAGATCCTGCCGTACGGACCCGCCGAGCGGGGCATGAGATCCCACGCCGGCGCCGCCTGAGGATCCTGCCCCGGGCTCGCCCGGGTTCCGTCCGATACGCGCACTGTGCGCAGCAAGGAACGGTGTGCGCAAGGGTTCCATGGGGCTGGCGTACGCATAATGCGCACGCTGTGCGCTAGGGTCGGCGGGGAGCGGGACCGACAGGGAAGAGGAAGCCGTATGTCAGCCGATGAGCAGCCGATCGCTTCGGTGTGGACCCGTCCGCGCCGTCAGCGGGAGCAGCTGAGCCGGGAGCAGATCGTCTCCGAGGCCGTGGCACTGCTGGACGCCGAGGGGCTCGAGGCCCTGAGCATGCGGCGCCTGGGCACCCGGCTGGGCGCCGGGGCCACGTCGCTCTACCGGCACGTGGCCAACAAGGACGAGCTGATCGAGCTGGTCGTGGACGAGGTGTACGGCGAGCTCGAGGTGCCGGCCGCCGATGAAGCGGCGGGCTGGCGTTCGGCCGCGGGCCGCAGCGGTGCCAGTCTGCGGTCGATGGCCCTGCGGCACCCCTGGGTCGCCTCCGTGCTTGGGCAGGTCGGCCTCGCCCATCTGGGGCCGAACGTGATGCGGATGTCGGAGCGCATGCTCGCCGTCTTCAAGTCCGCGGGCTTCGCCCCGGACGAGGCCGACCAGGCCATGAGCACGCTCATCGCGTACGTCATCGGGATGGCGACCAGCGAGGCCGCGTATCTGTCACTGATCGCCCGCAGCGGCAAGAGCGAGCAGGAGTTCGTGAAGAGCCTGCGGACCTCGCAGGAGCGCCTGCGGTTGCCGGAGGGGCAGGCCGTGCAGCACGGCAAGGACCCGCGGCAGATCCGTGAGGACAACTTCGACTACGGGCTCCAGCGCGTCCTCGACGGTCTGGAGGCCCGACTCCGCAGCACGAACGGCCAGTGACCCCTGTCGGTAAGGCGTTCCGGTCGGGCGCGGGAGGTTCCCCGCATTGTTCCCTTCCCAACGCAAGCCGCCACGAACGGAATTGAGGATCCAGGGACACCGCCCGCCCCTGCGCGGAAGGATCGCCGTATGAGTCCTGATGCGGCATCTGCCTCCGGCAGCGAAGAGGGCGTGGGCGAACCCGACGGCGCGCACCGTCGCGGCCGGGCCGCGCTGAAGACCGACGCGCGGTCCGCCGTGCCCGATGTCTGCGCCGCGCTGGGGGTCACCGCGACCGTGTTCCTGTTCCTGTTCGCGCGCATGCGGTCGGGGGAGTCCCCGATCACCAGGTGGAGTTGGCCGGGGAACCGGCGCGCCTCCCAGGAGGCGGCGAGGTAGGCGGCGCCCGTGGGCAGGCCGGCGCCTGGGCGTAGATTCCGCTGGAGCTGTCGACCAGGGTCTGCCCGGGCCGGACCGTGCCCCGGTCGAGCAATCGGCGCACCGCGGCGAGCGCGGAGTAGATCTTCATCGATTCGAAGCGAGCCAGGACCATGCCGTCGGACAGTCTGATCAGGTGCGGGGACTTGAGAGCGTCGGCGATATGGGTGTGTATCACCCGTAGCCTCCTTGGGCGAATGAGCACTGGTGGCCGAGCGTGTGGAAGAAGCCGGACAGTTCGTCCTTGAGGGTGAGAGAGGGGCGGCGGGCGAAGAGGTAGCCGACGAGACAGCCGGTGTGCGCGACGAACACACCGTCCGCCCCGAACTCCTCGCGGTGTGCCAGCACGGTCTCGAACGTGGCTTTGGGCAGTACCTCCTGGGAAAGACCGGCGCTGGCCGTCGCCGAACGGGCGACGGCCGCCGGATCGGCTGCCGAGAACCCCTTGAGAAGATCGGTCAGACAGCGTTCGTAGTCCGTCGACCGCCGCCGGTAGTGCCGCAGCAGCAACGGGGTCACCGCGGCGGTGTCGACGGCACCGGCCTCCGTGATGAACACGGTGTGGAAGCCGATGGAGGTTCCCATGCGGCGGACGACGCGGTGCCGGTCGCTGAGATACAGCGCGAACTCGTCGAGGAAGACACTGTCCGCGCGTTCGATCGCGGACAGTACCTCGATCACCACCCGCAGGTCGTACGGCAGAGAGAAGATCCGGAACAGACAGCGCAGCGTCGCCACGATGTCGGCGGTGGAACTGGCCATGCCCACACCGACACGGAGGTCGGAATGGGCACTCCACCGGCCCGGCGGCAAGGCCAGGCCGTAATGCTCCAGGAACAGCCCGGCGGCCCTCGCCGTCTTCTCACCGGTCGGGACGGGGCCCGGGGGGCCGGCACCCCGGGTGAAATGCACCCAGGAATGCCGGTCGACGGGGAAGGAGACGAGCGCGATGCGCTGCTCGCCCTCGTGCCTGAGCGGCCCCTGGAACAGCTCCCCGAGGGTGCCGTGGCACACCCCCGAGCAGGTCCGCTCACCCCGCACACACGGCACTCGGAGCGTGGGCCGCCCGCTGACGACGGCCTGATCGGTCTGCGACGCCTCGTCGGCCGCAGCACTGGAGGACGAGGTCGCCGCACACCCTTGCCCGGATGACGTCACCGAAGCGGTCCAAGGGGAGGGCGGCGAGGGCCATCGGTCACCGGATACTCCTTCGCGCGTCGCCGAGATCTCGGGACCGCTGAGGGCACACGAAGGAACGGCGGACGCCGCCCGGCAAGAGCGCGGTGCCCGCCTGTACCGCCGGCCCACCCTCGAGGCCACCGTGATCAGCGCGTGCGGGCCGCACGCGCGCAGTGGGCAGGTTTCGGACTCGTGGGCCCACGAGGTCTCACGCGACCTCGCGCCTACTGGCCGTCGCTTCCCGGGGCCGGCTTCCCGGCCCGGTGCCGATGGCGACGTTCGTTCCCACTCACCGCTGCGGGGCAGTCCCGGACTCCCACCGGGTTCCCTCTTACGACGCGGCTGCCAGGCGGACAGCGCGAACCGACTGCGCCCCAGACTAAAGCGGCGGACGCGCGTGCGACAGGGGGCTGACGGCGGCCCCACCGGGGTTGCGGGGAAGACGACTTGGGGTGGGGGGTGGGTGACTTCGGCGCCCACCGGGCCGCTCTTCCGCATCCGCTGAGGCGATCGGCATCCCCTCGTGTCCACCGACCGGTGGACACGAGGTTCAACCGGTCGAGGCTGACGGCAGCGGCACCCCGGCGACCAGCATGTACGCCATGACGACTTTCCCTGTACGTATGGCCCGTTGGAGTGCCGGGCACCCGTGGCGCGCGACAGCCGGCTGGTTCCTCTTCGTCGTGCTGTGTCTCGGCGCCGGGATCTCGGCCGGCAGCAATGCGGCCACCAGCGAGGACTTCCGCGTCGGTGAAGCGGGTCGGGCGGAGGCCATGGCGGCCGGGGGCGGTCTGGAGCAGCGGCCCCTGGAGCGGGTACTGATCTCCGCGAAGCCCGGCACGGGCACGCTCGACCGGGCCGCGGCAGAAGCCGCCGCCCGGGACGTCACCGCCCGGATGCGGAAACTCCCCGAAGTCGGCTCCGTGGCCACGCCCGTGCGTTCCGCCGACGGCAAGGCGGTCCGGGTCGACGTGACCATGAAGGGCCCCGAGCTCGACGGAAAGAAGCACGTCGACCCCCTGCGGGCGCAGACCGCCGCGGTGCAGGCCGCGCACCCCGGACTGCGCGTGGAGGAGACCGGAAGCCCCTCCATCAGCAAGGGCGTCGAGAAACTGCGGGGAGACGACCTCTCCCGCACGGAGATCATCGCGCTGCCCGTCACACTGATCACCCTGCTGTTCGTCTTCCGCTCCGTGGCGATGGCCACCGTGCCGCTGCTGCTGGCGCTCTCCTCGATCGCCGCCGCCATCGGCCTGTCGATGCTGGCCTCGCACGCCTTCCCCGACGCAGGCGTCGGCACCAACGTCATCCTGCTGATCGGTCTGGCCGTCGGCGTCGACTACACCCTCTTCTACCTCAAGCGCGAACGGGAGGAACGAGCCCGGGCGGGCGGCCGGCTCAGCCCGCAGGCCGTGGTGGAACTCGCCGCGGCGACGTCCGGACGGGCCGTCGTGCTCTCCGGGCTCGCCGTCGCCGTCTCCAGCGCGACGCTGTATCTCGTGGACGACGTCATCTTCTCCTCGATCGCCACGGGTGCGATCGTCGTCACCCTGGTCGCCGTGGTCAGCTCGCTCACCGTGCTCCCCGCGCTGCTGGCCACCCTCGGCGAACGGGCGGAGCGCCGCGCACTCCGCAAGGCCGCCCGCGCGGCCGGGAGCGGGACCGCACAGCCGGCGCCGCCCCAGCAGCCGAAGACCGGCGCCGGTCGGATCACCGGGGCCGTACTGCGCGCCACGAGCAGGCACCCGGCCGCCACACTGACGGTCGCCGTCCTCGCGACACTCGCCCTGGCCATCCCGCTGCTGGGCCTCAACCTGACCGACATGGGCCGCGAGACCCACTCCCGTTCCATCCCCGCCATGCAGGCGTACGACCGGCTGAACCACGCCTTCCCGGAACTGAAGTCCATGCACCAAGTCGTCGTACGCGCCGAGCCCGCCCTCGCCGACGAAGTGACCGACGCGCTGCGCGAACTCGCCCGCCGCGCCGAAGCCGACCCGGCCCTCGCCGGCACGGCGCACCTGCGCACCTCACCCGACCGGCGCGTCAGCCTGCTGGAACTGCCCGTACCGCACTACGTGAGCTCCGACGCGGCGCAGGCGTCCCTCGAGCGCCTCCGCGGGACATACGTCCCGGCCACCGTCGGCGACGTGCCCGGCGCCCACAGCGCGGTGACCGGGGACGTCGCCCGCTACGCCGACTATCCCGAGCACCAGAAGCAGAAGCTGCCACTGATCATCGGATCCCTGCTCCTGGTGACCTTCGCCATGACGGTGTGGGCGTTCCGCTCCGTGGTCCTCGGCCTCGTCGGCGTGGCACTGAACCTGCTCTCGGCCGCCGCCTCGCTCGGTCTGCTGGTGCTGGTCTTCCAGGGCGATCGGGCCGAGAGCCTGCTCGACTTCACCTCCACCGGATCGATCGGCTCCCGGGTACCGCTGTTCCTGTTCGTGATCCTCTTCGGCCTGTCGATGGACTATCAGGTCTTCGTCATCAGCCGGATCAGGGAAGCCGTGCTCCGCGGTGTGCCGACCCGGCAGGCCGTACTCGAGGGCATCGGCAGCTCGGCGAGTGTGGTGACCAGCGCCGCCTTCGTGATGGTGACGGTGTTCGCCAGCTTCGTACCGCTGCACTTCATGGAGATGAAGCAGATCGGGTTCAGCCTGGCGGTGGCTGTACTGATCGACGCCTTCGTCATCCGGATCGTGATCCTGCCCGCGCTCATGCTGCTGCTCGGCGACAGGTGCTGGTGGCCGTCGCGGAACGGCCGAGGAGCACAGAACACCGTCCCGGCCGACCGGCCCTTCCAAAACGTAGGCTAACCGGCATGAACCAACGGCCACAGCCCGACGACCAGTTCTGGAGACAGACGCTCCACCGGTGGTACACCGTCTCCTGGGTGCTCCTCGGTCTGGCGCCCTCCGTCATCGGCGTGCAGAACGATTCCGGAGCGGCGAAGTACTGGTCGCTGGCGCTGCTGGCCGTGATCTCCCTCGGCTACGCGACCCTGCGCCTCTTCCCGGACAACCCCGTGCTGCGTCCGCACGTCCATCTGTGTGTCCTCGCCCTCGGCGTGGGGGCGATGGCCGGTCTGCCCGGCGGAGGCGCCGCGCTGTTCATCGTGTCGCTCCCGCAGTTCTGGATCTTTGCCCCCGGTCCGAGGTCCGCCATTGCCTTCAGCGGCGCCGCCGTGGTGGCGACCGTGACCGCCCGGGCCGTGCGGCACGCGGAACTCTTCACGGGCAACGTCGCCTTCACCGTCATCGGCTACGCGGCCGGTGTGCTCGTGGGGCTGCTGGTGCACCGCATCGTGCAGCAGAGCGACGAACGCGCCCGCCGCCTGAACACCGAGCTGGAGAACGCCCAACTGCAGTTGGCCGAGGCGCACCAGCGCCAAGGCGCCGCGGAGGAGCGCGAACGCCTCGCACGGGACATCCACGACACCCTCGCCCAGGGCTTCGCGTCCATCATCGTGCTCGCCGAGGCGGCCCGCTCCGGTCTCGGCACCGATCCGGGGAAGAGCGCCCAGCAGTTGCTCTCGATCGAGCACACCGCACGCGAGAACCTCGCCGAGGCGCGCGTCCTGGTCGGCTCCGCCCCCCAGAGCGGCGTCGCCCCCGGCTCGGTCGCCCGCACCCTGCGCCGCACCCTGGACCGGTTCGCCGAAGACACCGGGCTCGCGGTCGACGCGGAGCTGCCGGACGTCGAATGCGACCAGCAGACCCGGATCGCACTCCTGCGCTGCACCCAGGAGTCGCTGGCCAACGTACGCAAACACGCGGCCGCCTCCACGGTGGGCGTCGTCCTCGCCGACCACGGCCACGGCCTGGAACTGGAGATCACCGACGACGGCCGCGGCTTCGTCGTCGGTGACTCCCGCGGCTTCGGCCTCGACGGCATGCGCAAGCGGCTGGCCGAACTCGGCGGCGAACTCACGGTCACCAGCTCGGTCGGCGACGGCACCCGCGTCCTCGCCATGGTTCCCACGAACGGTCAGGTGTGACATGACGGCTGTGACAGCGACAGAGGGCAAGCTCCGCATCATCGTGGTGGACGACCACACGGTGATGCGCGCCGGAGTCGTCGCCCTGCTGGCCTCGGAGCCCGCCATCGACATCGTCGGCGAGGCGGGCAACGGCCGGGAGGCCGTCGAGCTCGTCGAGCGACTCGAACCCGATGTGGCGCTGATCGACCTGCGGATGCCGGTCCTCGACGGGGTGGCCGCCACCACGCAGATCGTGGCGGGCCGGACCGGGACCCGTGTGCTGATCCTGACGACCTACGACACCGACGTCGAGATCGAGCGCGCGGTCGAGGCGGGCGCCATCGGCTACCTCCTCAAGGACACGACCCGAGAGCAACTCGTCGACGCCATCCGCTCCGCCGCGCGGGGCGAGACCGTCCTGGCCCCCCGCGTCGCACAACGGCTCATGGCCAGGATGCGGCAACCCGCCCCGGTGGCCCTGACCTCACGGGAGCGGGACGTGCTGAACGCGGTCGCCGACGGCCTGTCCAACGCCGACATCGGCAAGCGGCTGGTCATCGCGGAAGCCACGGTGAAGACACACCTGCTGCGCGTCTTCGCGAAGCTCGATGTGAGCGACCGTACGCACGCGGTGGTCACAGCCCTCGAACGCGGCCTGCTCACCCGGCCGGAGCGGGGGTAGCGATCGGGCATCGGCCGGCCGCCTGCCCTTCCGGACAGAAGCCGCCTACCCTTCCGGATAGAAGACGAACAGCGTGCAACCCGTCGTCGTCTGGGGGATGTGCGAGGATCCCGCGGGGGCGTGGATGAAGGAGCCGGCCGGGTAGTCCCGGTCGCCGTCGTTGAAGACGCCGGACACCACGAACAGCTCCTCGGGCCCCGGTTCGTGGACGTCGATGCCCTGCCAGCGGGAGTTCGGATCCAGCTCTACCACAACGGCCTTCGCGCCGTTCTCTCCGCTCCACAGCGGGCGCAGACGGATGCCGGGGAAGAGCTCGTGGACCGGGGCGTCCTGCACGGCGGCCCAGGTGTAGGCGGATATGTCTCGTTGTGTCGTCATGGGCATCAGCCTGGCAGGCCTCCGCTGCCCCGCCGAGTGTCAGGAATGACATCCTGCGGTACTTTCCTGCCATGCATCGAGTCGTGGCGCTCGTCCACCCACCGCAATCGACATTCGAACTCGCCTGCGCGGCCGAGGTGTTCGGCACCGAACGGCGAGGCATTCCGCCGCGGTACACGTTCGGCGTGTGCGCGGAGCACCCCGGACCGGTCACGACCCGCGCCGGGTACGACATGCTCGTCACCGAAGGCCTGGACGCATTCGACCGGGCGGATACCGTGGTCGTCCCCGGCTGGCTGCCCACTGAGGAGCCGCCCTCGCCCGCCGTCGTCCAAGCCCTGCGCCGCGCGCATGAGCGCGGAGCGCGGGTGGTCAGCATCTGCTCCGGCGCCTTCGTACTGGCGCATGCCGGGCTGCTGGAGGGTCGCCGGGCGACCATTCATTGGGCGCTGGCGGACGAGTTCGCCGGCCGGTTCCCGGGTGTCCTGGTCGACCCGGACGTGCTGTACATCGACCACGGAGACGTGGCCACCAGCGCGGGCGCCGCAGCCGGGATCGACCTCTGCCTGCATCTCCTGCGAACCGACCAGGGCGCCGGATACGCCGCGCACGTCGCCCGGCACATGGTCATGCCGCCCCACCGCGAGGGCGGGCAATTGCAGTACTCGGCGCCACCGCGCCCCGCACACGTCGACGGTTCGCTCGCGCCGGTACTGGAGTGGATCGCCGGGCGCCTCGGCGAACCCCTGACGGTCGAGGACCTGGCCGCGTACGTCGGCGTCTCGGCGCGCACCCTCGCCCGCCGGTTCGCCGAGCAGCTCGGTGCCAGCCCGGGGCAGTGGCTGCTCAGTCGGCGCATAGCCGCGGCCCGCGAACTGCTGGAATGCTCAGACCTCCCGTTGGACGCGGTCGCCCGCCGTGTCGGTCTCTCCTCGGCCACCAATCTGCGCAGACGCTTTCTCGGCGCCCTGGGCACGACGCCCGGCGCCTACCGCCGAGCCTTCCGGGCCGAGCCCACGGCATCCGGCCGCTGACTACCTCACGCCGGCCGTGCCGGTACCGCGCAGGCATCGGCAATCGCGGCGGTGTCCCAGTAGAAGGGGCGGACCTCGACGATCCGGCCGTCCCTGACCGTGATCGTCTGCAGGATGGGGAAGGAGAGCTCGCGGCCGGTCGCGCGAGCGCGAGCCCGTACCCGGGTGAGTACCACCGCGGTCTCGCCGGTGGCGAGGAACTCCTGATCCGCCATCTCGAACGACTCCCACACGTCGCTCATCGCGAGGAAGAACCGCGTCAGACCCGCGTGCCCACGCCAGGTCCCGCCGTAGGGAAGCGCATCGGCTTGATGCAGTACGACATCGGACGCGAAGAAGGGCGCGAGGAGATCGAAGGGCGCCTCGCCGGGGCCGCCGGCTGCCAGGTACTTCGCCTCGGCTTCGTACATGCCGGTGAGGACGGCCACCGAGTCCGTCGTGGATGAATTCGTCATACCCACCAGCGTGATGCTCGGAGCCGGCCGTTGCTGGCGGTCATCAGACATCGATATGCGGGGGGGCGAACTCGCCGGTGTCATCATGGAAGTACCGACGCCGGCGTCGCGCGGCGCCCCGCCCACGCTCCCCGTTCGACGTTCAAGCCCGAGGGCGGCGACGTATGGCATAGGCGACGGTGACCACGGCGAGGAGCGGGCCCCAGAGCAGCAGAGGGGCGTAGCAGACGCCCATGACCAGGGCCGCCGTCCCCTTCGGGGACTCGGGGGCGCCCATGGTGTCCGGGGCGTTCCAGTGGAAGGCGCCGTTGACGGTCAGACACATGAGGGCCAGCGAGCCGAGTCCCGCCGACGTCACGGCGAACCAGACCGGGACTCTTCTGCCGCCGATGAAGGGAAGCCAACGCGGGAAGACCTCGCCCCATCGCTGGACGAGCCCCAGAGACAACAAACCGAGGCACTCGGCGAACACGCTGAGCGCGATCATGTACAGGGAGAACCAGCTGCCGAAACTCACATCGGCCATCGCGTTGTCGCCGGAGAAACCGACCGGGACGCCGAAGGCAGCGGCCACTCGCCACAGACCGCTCGGCACCGTGGTGAGCGCCGCCGCCTTGGCGGTACGCACGGCCCAACGGGGTGGCGTTGTCCTCTGCCCGTGATGGTGAGCCGTGGTAGCGGAGGTGAGGGGCATGGTCATGGTTCGCTGCCTCTTCCTGAGTCGGCCGTGCTTTCCGGGCGTTGCCCGGCTGCCTGGCCAGCATCGGCGGTGGAGCGGGGGCACGACCATGGGCCGTTGGGGAGATCCTCGAGCGTGCCGGGCCGGGGCCTCTGCCGTTCGGCATAGTCCGTGAACAGCCCCGGGATCGCGCCGGTCACCCGTGACGTGAAAACCGTGACGAATGGGCATAGCCTGGGGGAATGGGTGGTGACCCCGTCACCCTGTTCCTCAGCGGTGACGTGATGCTCGGCCGCGGTGTCGACCAGATCCTTCCGCACCCCGGTGACCCGGCACTGCGGGAGGCGTACATCAGGGACGCCCGCGCCTATGTCGAGCTGGCGGAGGAGACGAACGGCCTCATTCCCCGCCCGGTCGACTTCCGCTGGCCGTGGGGTGACGCGTTGGCGGTGCTCGAGGAAGCCGCGCCCGACGCACGGATCCTCAACCTGGAAACCAGCGTCACGCGGAACGGCGACGTCGCGCCCGGCAAAGAGGTGCACTACCGCATGCACCCCGCCAACCTGCCCTGCCTGGCAGCTGCCCGTCCCGACGTCTGTGTGCTGGCCAACAATCATGTCCTGGACTACGGCCGTCGCGGGCTCGAAGAAACCCTCGACGCCCTCGTCGGCGCGGGTCTGCGCACAGCAGGGGCCGGACACGACGCGGACGAGGCCCGAAGGCCCGCGATCGTCCCCGTCGCCGGGGACCGACGGGTCCAGGTCCTCTCCTTCGGGATGGCGTCCAGCGGCATCCCGAAGGAATGGGCCGCCACGGCAGCCCGGAACGGCGTCCACTTCGTGGCCGGGCCGTCGGACGCCGCGGCAGCCGAGGTGGTCGCCCGGACACGGCAGTCGAAGCGCCCCGGCGACATCACCGTCGCGTCGATCCATTGGGGCTCCAACTGGGGCTACGACGTCTCACGCGACCAGATCCGCTTCGCGCACGCCCTCATCGACGGCGGCGTGGATGTCGTGCACGGGCACTCCTCGCACCATCCCCGTCCGCTGGAGGTACACCGGGGCAAGCTCATCGCCTACGGCTGCGGTGACCTGGTCAACGACTACGAGGGCATCACCGGCTACGAGGCGTACCGGGACGACCTGCGGCTGCTGTACCTGGTCTCGGTCGAGCCCGGCACCGGTCGGCTCCGGGAGGTGCGCATCACCCCCTTGCAGTCCTGGCGGATGCGGCTGCGGCACGCCTCGGAGGAGGACTGCCGATGGCTCCACGGCCTCTTCGAGCGGATCGGCCGTGGCTTCGGTACGCGCGTCGACTCCGCGCCGGACGGCACGCTGATCGTTCAGCCGGCCTGAGAACGCGGCGCCCGCACCGCCCCACCGCTCACCTTCCGCACCCGATGGTTTCCGAAGTCGGCGATGTACAGCTCGCCGGTGACATCGACCGCGATGCCGAGGGGCTGATCGAGCATGGCCAGCGGAGCGGGTCCGCCGTCACCGCCGTAGCCCTTGGCCCCTCCGCCTGCCACCGTGGTGATGATCCCGTCCGTATCGACCCTCCGCACCCGCTCATTCCCGTAGTCGGTGATGTAGAGGTTGCCGATGCCGTCGACCACCACACATTGCGGCAGGTTCAGGGCGGCCGTGACGGCAGGCCCCCCGTCACCGCTGAACCCGATGGTTCCGTTGCCGGCCACGGTGGTGATGATGCCGTCCGGACCCACCTTCCGCACCCGGTAGTTGTACCGGTCCGCGATGTAGAGATTGCCGCCGCCGTCGAAGGCCACGGCGTGAGGAAAATGGAGCGAGGCATCGGTGGCGGGCCCGCCGTCACCACCGAACCCGTCCGCACCGTTGCCGGCCACGGTGGTGATGATGCCGTCCGGGCCCACCTTCCGCACCCGGTGGTTGTAGTCGTCGGCGATGTAGAGGTTGCCTGCGCCGTCGACCGCCATGGCGTGGGGGAAGTTCAGTGAGGCGGCGGTGGCCGGACCGCCGTCACCGCCGAATCCGGGGGTGCCGTCACCGGCGACGGTGGTGATGACGCCGTCCGGGCCCACCCTGCGCACCCGCTGGTTGGAGCGGTCCGCGATGTAGACGTTGCCCCTGCCGTCCAGTGCCACCCCGGCCGGATCCATGAGGTGGGCCGCGCGTGCCGGCCCGCCGTCACCCCCGTACGCCTTGGTCCCGTCACCGGCGACAGTGGTGATGACGCCGTCCGGCCCCACCACGCGCACCCGGTGGTTCTGGTAGTCGGCGATGTACAGAGAGCCGTCGGCAGCGGGCGCCACACCGAAAGGGCAGCGCAGCCGGGCCGCGGTGGCGGGCCCGTCGTCACCGCTGAACCCGGCTGTACCGTCGCCCGCCACCGTGGTGATGGTGCTCCCGGACAGCGCGGCCGGTGGCGCCGCGATTCCGTTCCTGGTCACTGCCACATCCATGAAGCACCTTCTCGCTGGGGGGATGACGGTCGGCGTGCGAACCCCGCCCGGGCCGGATGGGCCGGGCGGGGCGCTGTTCACACCGTTCAGACGATGCGGCCGCTCAACGGCACAGGTGCGAGCCGTCCGATGACCGCCCGGCCGTCGTCGTGGGCGCCTCGCTCGGCGCCGGCCAGGGCCCGGACCGTGAGGGTGTAGAGGAGGGCGATCCGGTCGGTGGAGCCGGTGTTGACGTGCGGGTTGGCCACCACGACCAGGGTCTTGCCGCCGTCCTCGACGCGGGTGTCGAGGTTCCCGGTGACCTTCCCGTAGTAGTGATAGCCGTAGGTGGCGCCGCCGGTGAAGGCGAAGCCGCCGGGTGCCGTGAAGCGGTGTTCGATGGGCCCGGGGTCGACCGGCTGGTTGTCCAGCGATCGGATCTCCACATTGAGATTGGCGGTCCGGCCGGGCGCCGCCTCGGGAATCTTCTCCTGGGCGACGAGCAGCGCGCCTTCCTTCCCGCTTCCGCCGGTGATCTCCGCGGAGAGCCGGACGGGGGCGTGCCGGCCGATCTCCGCGGAACCGTCCGCGTAGCGCCCGGCGGATGCCGACAGGTTGGCCCGCAGGGGCAGGGTGTAGACGAGCGGACCCTTGTCGTAGGCGTCCGTGTTGACCCGCGGGTTGGAGTGAACGATCAGGGTCCGGCCGCCGTCCTCGATGCGGTAGTCGCTCAGGTTGCCCAGGTGGGGCTTGGGGCGCACCGTGTAGTAGCCGTAGGTGGGCATGCCGGTGAAGACGAAGCCGGTGGGAGCCTTGAAGCGCTGGGTGACGACTCCCGGGTTCACGGGCTTCCCGTCGCGGGAGTCGAGAGCGAGGTTCAGCTTCACGCTGCCGCCCGGGGCGGCCTTCGGCACGCTCTCCTGGCGGATCTCCAGCGCCGTCTCGTCGGACACCGGCACCGGACGGGACTTCCGTCGCACGGCCATGCCCGCGTAGGAGGCCCCGCCGTGGTACCCGGGGTCGCACGTGCCGAGCCCCGGCTCGTGCGACCCGTCCTCCGCGAAGACGACGGTGCTGGACGCCCCTTTGGCCGTGAAGGTGAAGGAATGGCGCTCCCACGACGGGTCCCAGACGCCGAAGGAGTCCTTCGACTTGGTGGTGGCGCGCCACTCCTGCTGGGTGATCAGTTCGTCGTAGCCGTCGAGGACGTGCACACGGCCGTTGGCCCAGTGCTTGCTCTCGCCGACCCAGGGGGATTTCCCGGCCCAGTACGAGACCTCGTACTCGGCTCCGTTCTCCGTGTCGATCGTCTGCTGGATGCCCCCGTAGACCCGCTCCCCGTTGGCTTCCAGGAAGTTCGCCCGGCGCCAGTCGGGGAACTCCTCCTTGAAGTCCAGGGGGAACATGGCGACGTCGTTGCCCTTGGGCCCGGTCCGTTCCATGACGTCCAGGATCTGTGCCCCGCCGTAGTCGCAGCCGGGCTTCGTCCAGACGGTCCAGCCGGGCAGGGAGCTGCCGTCGACGCCGGGGCGTTTGACGGGGGAGTCCCAGTAGAGGCCGTCTCTCTCGCCCCGGAACCGGGGGTCCGGAAGGTCCGTCAGTGTGCCGTTCTTCAAGAGGTTCGGGTTCGTTTCGACCGGCATCTTTCCTCCTTCGGGGTGGGTGCGGGATCGGGACTCCGGCGCGCGGCCGCCGTGTGTCAGAGCACGCGTGCGGTCACCGGGATGCTGGTGGAGCCGATGGTGGCGCTGCCCTGGTACGTGCCGCGCTCGGAGTCGTTCCGCGCGCTGATGAAGTTGTCGGACGTGACCTTGTAGGCGTGCTTGCAGTGGTCAATGCGATGTCCCTTTCTGCAGGGCATGAGAGGGCGGAGGGGCCCTACGAGGTGTGGAAGGGCCGGATGCCGAGCAGCCGGCCGCAGGCCGCCGCGCAGCGTTCCCCCGCCCGCCCGTCGCCGTACGGATTGGTGGGCACGACCGGGCGGATTCCGGTGGGAGGAAACGCGTCCTCGCGTGCGAATTCCTTCTCGACGGCGGCCACGATCTCCGATTCCTCAGTTCCGACGAGTCGGGCGAGACCGGATGCGATCCCTTCGATCCGTTCGGTGTTGTCCCGGGTCACGAGGACCGGTACGCCGAACGCGGCCGCCTCCTCCTGGATCCCTCCGGAGTCGGTGATCGTCAGCATGGACCTGGCCAGAATGCGCGCGAACGGGCCATAGGGGATCGGGCCGGTGAGCCGAACGTTGGGTATCCCGTGCAATGACTGCTCGGTGGCGGCCCGGACCGACGGATTCATGTGCGCCGCGACGACGAAGGTGATGTCGGGATACCGGCGGCTGAGATCGGCCACGGCTCCGCTGATGCGCCGGATCGGCTCGCCCCAGTTCTCCCGCCGGTGTGCGGTGACGAGCACCAGGGGAGTCCCCGACTCCGCGATGCCCCGCAGGACCGGGTCGCCGCTCGCCGAGGGCCGTCGGCTCGCTTCCACCACCGCGTCGATCACTGTGTTGCCGGTGATCCGGATCCGTTCGGCTGCGACGCCTTCGGTCAGCAGGTTGTCACGGGCGGCGCGGGTGGGAGCCAGGTGCAACTCGGTGACCTGGGCGATCATCCTGCGGTGGGCTTCCTCGGGGAAGGGGCTGCGCAGGTCACCCGAGCGCAGGCCCGCCTCCACGTGCGCCACGGGGATCGATGAGAAGAAGCCCGCCATGGCCCCGGCAAGAGCGGACGACGTGTCGCCTTGCACGACGACCGCGCCGACGGGGTGGGAACGGAAAGTGGTGTCGAGCCCGGAGAGCAGGCTGCCCGTCAGTTCGGCGACCGAGCCGCTGCCGCGACGCACCGTCAGTTCGATGTCCGGCCGCAGCCCGAAGCAGGAGAGCGTCTCCCGGACGACCTCGCCGTGCTGGCCGGTGGTGATCACGACGGGTTCGGCCCAACCGCTCCGGCTCAGTGCCAGGGCCACGGGGGCGAGTTTCACGGCCTCGGGCCGGGTGCCGACGACGAGTGCTATGCGGTGTCGGCCGTTCTGTTCTTCACGGTCTTCGTCGATGGAATCCGGGTGCATGGCCGCCTGTGAGAGAAGTCGCGGAAGGAAGGGGACCAGGCCGCCGTTCACCCACGCCGAGCCGGCGCGCGGGTGAACGGCGGCGGCAACAACGCCGTGGCGGAATTGCCTTCTTGTCAGAGGACGCGGCCGATCAGCGGTACGGGTGCGAGGCGGCCGATGGCGACCTTGCCGTCGTTGGACTGCGTACCCGGTGTCGCGGTCGGCAGGGCGCGGATGACAAGGGTGTGGATCAACGACGTCTTGTCGGTGGTCCCGGTGTTGAGGTGCGGGTTGGAGCGGATGACGAGCGTCTTGCCGCCGTCCTCGAGCCGGGTGTCGAGGTTGCCCGTGACGTACGGCTTGGTGTTGTAGTAGCCGTAGGAGGCGGCGCCGGTGAATTCGAAGCCGGTGGGCGCGGTGATGCGTTGTTCGATGGTGCCGGGGTTGACGGGCTGGTTGTTGAGCGAGCGGATCTCGAGGTTGAACTTCGTGGTCTGGCCCGGTGCCGCCGCGGGCACCGTTGCCTGGGCGACGCGCAGCGCCGTCTCGTCCTGGGCGCTGCCGGTGACCTTGCCGGAGATCTGGACGGGTACGTGACGGCCGATGCTGGCGGAGCCGTTGTCGTACTGTCCGGGCACGGCGTCGGGACGGGCCTGGACGGGGATGGTGTAGATCACCGAACCGGCGTCACTGGCCGTGGTGTTGACGTGCGGGTTGGCTGTGATGATCAGGGTCCGGCCGCCGTCCTCGATCCGGTGGTCGAGGTTCCCGGTGACGACGCCGTCGACGGCCTCGTAGTACGCGTATGTGGGCTGGCCGACGAAGAGGAAGCCCGACGGCGCGGTGAAGCGCTGGGTGATGGTGCCCGGGTTGACGGGCTGCCCGGTGGGCGAGGCGTACCGCATGTTGAAGGCGGTCCGCTGGCCCGGCGCGACCTCCGGGACGGTGTCCTGGTAGATCGTCAGTGCCGTCTCGTCCTCGACGGGGGCGGGCACGACGACCGTGACGGGCAGGGCGTACGTGTTGTCCTTCAGGTTCAGGTCGCCGCCGTACTGGATCTCCAGCGTGGACTCGTACGTACCGGGCGGGGTGGTGTCGGGCGCGCTGACCCGGAAGACGCCGTCCAAGGTGGCCTGGTTGGGGATGAGCTGTTGCCCGGTGAAGGTGCGGGTGAGTCGTCGGCCTGTGGTGCCGGGACCGCCCACCAGGCCTTCGGCAAGGTTCAGCACCACGGTCACGTGCTGGCCGTCGGCCGGGTTCGGGCCGCGGTTCCTGATCCGGGCGCCGAGGTCGAACTCCTGGCCGCGCTGCACCCGGAGCGGGCTGACGACCTCTCCGTACAGGTCGGCGGCCGGCGGGAGCGGCGGGGTCATCTGCGCCACGGCCGTCACGCCGCGCACCCGGTGGTTGTACTGGTCGGCGGTGTACAGGTTGCCGGCCCGGTCCAGGGCCACCCCCGCGGGGTAGTAGACGCGGGTGCCCGCTGCGGGGCCGCCGTCGTCCACGTAGCCGGCAGTTCCGTTGCCGGCGACGGTGGTGATGATGCCGTCCGAAGTGACCTTGCGGATCCGGTGGTTGTGCTGGTCCCCGATGTACAGGCTGCCGGCCTCGTCCAGCGCCACCCCCCACGGGTAGTGGAGCCGGGTCCCGATCGCGGGCCCGCCGTCGGAGACGTATCCGGCGGTGCCGTTGCCCGCGACGGTCGTGATGATGCCGTTGGGAGTGACCTTGCGGATGCGGTGGTTGTGGCGGTCGGCGATGTACAGATTTCCTTCGCCGTCCACGGCCACCGCCACGGGGTAATGCAGCCGGGTCGAGATCGCCGGTCCGCCGTCGGAGACGTAGCCGGCCTCGCCGTTGCCCGCGACGGTGGTGATGTTGCCGTTGGGAGTGACTTTGCGGACGCGGTGGTTCTGGTGGTCGGCGATGTACAGGTTTCCGCCGCCGTCCACGGCCACCCCGTACGGGTAGTGGAGCCTGGTGGCCATGGCGGGTCCGCCGTCGGAGACGTAGCCGGCCTCGCCGTTGCCCGCGACCGTGGTGATGATGCCGTTCGGGGTCACCTTGCGGACCCGGTGGTTGTGGGTGTCCGCGATGTAAAGATTGCCTGCGTCGTCCACCGCCACGCCCCCGGGGTAGTGGAGCCGGGTGGCGACCGCGGGTCCGCCGTCGGAGATGTAACCGCCGGTGCCGTCGCCTGCGGCGGTGGTGATGATGCCGTTCGGGGTCACTTTGCGGACCCGGTGGTTGTGCTGGTCGGCGATGTAGAGGACGCCGTTCTTGTCCACCGTGACGCCGAGGGGGTGATAGACCCTGGTCAGTGCGCCCGGTCCGCCGTCGGAGATGAATCCGGCCACGCCGTTTCCTGCGACTGTCGCGATGGCACCGTCGGCCAGGCCCACAGGCTGCGGGCCGGTTCCGGTGCTGGGTGAGGTGGTCATGTGTGCACTCCTGTCTGGTCAGAGGACGCGGGCGGAGAGCGGTACGGGTGCGAGGCGGCCGATGACGGCCTTGCCGTCGTCGGGCTGGGTGCCCGGTGTCGCGGTGGGCAGTGCCCTGACGGCGAGGGTGTGGATGAGGGAGGACTTGTCGGTGGTCCCGGTGTTCAGATGGGGGTTGGAGCGGATGACGAGCGTCCTGCCGCTGTCCTCGAGCCGGGTGTCGAGGTTGCCGGTGACGTACGGCTTGGTGTTGTAGTAGCCGTAGGAGGCGCCCCCGGTGAATGCGAACCCGGTGGGCGCGGTGATGCGTTGTTCGATGGTGCCGGGGTTGACCGGCTGGTTGTTGAGCGAGCGGATCTCGAGGTTGAACTTCGTGGTCTGGCCCGGTGCCGCCGCGGGCACCGACGCCTGGACCACGCGCAGTGCGCTCTCGTCCTGCGAGCCACCGGTGACCTTGCCGGAGATCTGGACCGGGGTATGCCTGCCGACGCTGGCCGAGCCGTTGTCGTACTGTCCGGGAGCGGCGTCGGGCAGGGCTTGGACCGGGATGGTGTAGATCATCGAGCCGGCGTCACTGGTCGTGGTGTTGACGTGCGGGTTCGCTGTGATGATCAGGGTCCGGCCGCCGTCCTCGATCCGGTGACCGAGATTCCCCGAGACGATGCCGTGAACGGTTTCGTAGTAGGCGTATGTGGGCTGCCCGGTGAAGGCGAAACCTGTCGGGGCCGTGAAGCGCTGGGTGATCGTACCGGGGTTGACCGGCTGCCCGGTGGGTGAGGTGTAGCGCACGTCGAAGCTGGTCCGTTGGCCGGGCGCGACCTCGGGGACGGTGTCCTGGTAGATCGTCAGCGCCGTCTCGTCCGCGACCGGTGCGGGCACCGTGACCGTGATCGGGAGCGTGTAAGTGTTGTCCTTGAGGTTGAGGTCGCCGCTGTACTGGATCTCCAGCGTGCAGGTGTACAGGCCCGGAGGTGTGGAGTCCGGTGCACTGACCCGGAAGACACCGTCCAACGTGCCCTGGTGGGGAACGAGTTGCTGTCCGGTGAAGGTGCGGGTGAGACGTCGGCCCGTGGTGCCGGGTCCGCCGAGCAGGCCGTCGGCCAGAGTCAGGACCACGGTGACGTACCGGCCGTCGGCCGGGTTCGGCCCGCGGTTCCCGACGCGGGCGCCGACGTCGAACTCCTCACCGCGTTGCACCCGGTACGGGCTGACCACGTCTCCGTGCAGGTCGGCGGCCGGTGGCAGCGGCGGGGTCAGCTGCGCCACACCCGTGACGCCGCGAACGCGATGGTTGTTGTAGTCGGCGATGTACAGGTTCCCGGCACGGTCCAGCGCCACGCCCTGGGGGAAGTAGATCCGAGTGCCCGCGGCGGGCCCGCCGTCGTCCACGTACCCGGCCGTGCCGTTGCCCGCGACGGTCGTGATGATGCCGTCCGGGCCGACCCGCCGGATGCGGTGGTTGTTCGCGTCGGCGATGTAGAGGTTTCCGGCCTCGTCCACCGCCACCTTCCGGGGCGAGTTGAGCTGGGTGGCGATGGCCGGACCGCCGTCCGAGACGAACCCGGCGGTGCCGTTGCCCGCGACCGTGGTGATGATGCCGCTGGGGGTGACCTTGCGGACCCGGTGGTTGCCGTGCTCCGCGATGTAGAGGTTGCCCTCGCGGTCGAAGGCCAGCCCGTCGGGGTAGTGGAGCCGGGTGGCGATGGCGGGTCCGCCGTCGGAGACGTACCCGGCGGTGCCATTGCCTGCGACGGTGGTGATGATGCCGCTCCGGTTCACCTTCCGGACGCGGTGACCGTCCCACTCACTGATGTAGAGGTTGCCCTCGCGGTCCAGGGCCACCCCGTGCGGGTGGTGGAGCCGGGTGGCGATGGCGGGTCCGCCGTCGGAGACGTACCCGGCCTCGCCGTTGCCCGCGACCGTGGTGATGATGCCGCTCGGCGACACCTTGCGCACCCGCTGGTTGTAGATGTCCGGGAAGTAGACGTTGCCCGCGTCGTCGACCGCCACGTCCACGGGCTGGTGGAGCCGGGTGGCGATGGCGGGTCCGCCGTCGGAGACGTACCCGGCCTCGCCGTTGCCCGCGACCGTGGTGATGATGCCGCTGGGTGCGACCTTGCGGACCCGGTTGTTGAGCCGGTCGGCGAAGTACAGGTTGCCGTTCTTGTCGACGGCCACGCCTTCGGGATAGTTGAGCCTGGTCAGTGCGCCCGGCCCGCCGTCGGAGACGTACCCGGCCGCGCCGTTGCCCGCCACCGTGGCGATGGCGCCTTCGGCTATACCCGCGGGTTGCGGGCCGGTTCCGGCGCTGCTCGTGGTTGCCATGAGTCGGTGCTCCTGTCTCTGGTCGGTGACTTGAGCGCTCAGCGGCAGGGAGACGGACCGACGGCCGATGGCTTGGGTCGTCGGCCTACCGTGCCGGGTGCGGCTACGGGCATGGGCCGCCCGTCCGCCCCTGCGGGGATTGCACTGCGAGTGGGGTTGATTCGTCGCACCCGATATCCCTCCCGTGTCCGCGAATTCCTTTTGAGCGGCAGCGGAGATCTTCGGACCACGGGTACCCACGAGTCGGGTGAGGTCGAATTGGACGTGATCCGTCCGTTCGGTGTCGGCAGTGGGGCACCAGGACCAGTACGCCGAGGACGGCAGCCTCCTCCTGAATTCCGCCCGGGTTCGTGATGGCTGAAATGGAGCGGGCGGGCACCGGAGCGAAGGCGCCGTGCGGAATAGGATTCGGGAGGTGAGCTCGGGGGGTGTCCGTGCGAGGCCTCCTCGCTCGTGGTGCGGACCAACGAGCTCGGGTGACTTGCCACCGCAAAGGTGAATTCCGGGCGCTGACGGCCAAGTCCTGCCGTCGTCCGGACGGTGCGCCGGATCGAAACCATCCGGTTTCGTCGGTGCGCGGCCACCGGAACGAGCGCGGGCGGAATTCCGTTCGATTTAATGTGAATCGGAATCGTATCGGGCGGTCGCCGACTCATGCTACCGACCGGTCCGATCACGGTGCCGGTCGCCGGTATCCGCCGGCCCGTCACGCCCTGGGCGACGACCACGTGGGCCACCGACACACGCAGCCGGAAGCAGGAGAGTGCATTCCGGATCGCCTCACCATGTCGGCCGGTCTTGAGGAGAGCCGGATCCCTCCACGTCTGCCGATTCGATTCCGGGGAGGCCGGCAGGGGGGCGATGGCCTCCGGCCGGGTGCCCACGACCTTTGTGGTGTGCTGTCGGCCGTTCAACGTCCCAAGCTCTCCGTCCGTCGCGGCGTGAAAAAGAGCGGCCCGTCAGGATGGCAGCCCGAAGGAAGGATGGCGCACAGAATCCACCGCCCTCGCTTAGCAGTGCTGAAGGCCGGGCAAAGGCAGGGAAGTTGAAATGGATACCTGTCACTCATGGTGTGGAGTGCGGTCCGCCGATGAAGTTAACTGCTCGCGCGCGCGGCGTGCAACGGGCTCGATTCGGCGTGATTGGCCGGATCCGCACCGTGTCCGTATTTACCGGGCGGAAACCCCTTGGTGTGCCTGGCGGGCGGGGAATCCGGATACCTCCGGGGTCGGCGCGAAACTGCCCTCCGGTGCCCTATAGGCGTTGTGGTGGGGTCTGGTCACCGGCCCTTTCCTGGGCGAGAGTGGTCGGACTCTCTTCCCCCCTGCGCAGAGGATGCGCCCATTGGTGCCCGGAGGTGCCGCCGCACTATGTACACGGGATTCACCTGGCCGCTGGTCGGCGGCATGGCGGCCACCCGTGTCGGGGGAGGCGGCGCGCCCGGTCGCGGCGCACTCCTGGCGGCGATCGGTGCGGCAGCGCTGCCCTTGGGCTTCGTCCTGGGGCGGGAGATACAGCGTCGCATCACCGGGAGCGTCTGGATGGCTGAACCCGCCCCGGAGAAGGGCAACGACCTTTCTGTGGTACCCGCGCCCCCGTACTCGGCTCCCGCAGTCCCTGTAGGGCCGCCCTCATGGCGACGTCAGAAGTGGGAGGCCCGCCGGTGAGACACAGGCTGCTGAAGGCCGTTGACACGATCGGCCTTGCCGTCATCGGCATGTCCGCGGGCTACCTCGCCCTCGCCATGGGTGCGGGGCTCATCGAACTGCGCCGTCAGAAAGCCGCGTTACGGGTCCAGGGCGACACCGTCTACGGCAGTCCGCATCTGGGCCGCCGTGACCGCCGGCATCTGTACGCCCTCATCCCGTGCCTCAACGAGGAGTCCGTGATCGGCACGACGGTCACCGGGCTGCTCGGCCCGCGTACCACGGTCGTGGTCATCGACGACGGCTCGGACGACGCCACCGGGCAGGAGGCCGAGCGGGCCGGCGAGGAGGCGCGGGCGGCGGGGCGGCCGGGCGAGGCGGTCGTGCTGCGCCGGGAGCTGCCGAACGCCCGGCAAGGCAAGGGCGAAGCCCTCAACCACGGGATCCGGCGGATCCGCGAGAGCGTCGCGGCGCGCGGCCAGGACCCCGGCGAGGTGGTCGTGTGCGTGATGGACGCGGACGGCCGTCTGTCGGACCGGGCGCTGAGCCACGTCCTGCCGCTCTTCGACGACCCCCGCGTCGGCGGCGTGCAGCTCGGTGTGCGCATCCGTAACCGCCGCGGAAACTTCCTGACGTGGTTTCAGGACTACCAGTTCTGGGCGATGGCCGCGGTCACCCAGTTCGGCCGCAACCTCACGTCGACCGTCAGCCTCGGCGGCAATGGACAGTTCACCCGGCTCTCCGCCCTGGACGGCCTGGGGGACCGCCCCTGGTCACGATCGCTGACCGAGGATCTGGACCTGGCCATCAGCCTCGCCGCACGGGGGTGGCGACTGCGCACCACCGCCCATGCCTCCGTGGACCAGCAGGGTGTCAGCGATCTGCGACGGCTCGTCCGGCAGCGGACTCGCTGGTACCAGGGCCACATGACGGCGATCCGGCGGATGGGCGAGATATGGCGGGCGCCCCGGATGCGGCACCTGGCCGCCCTGGAGATGTTCTCCTACCTGCTGGTCCCCTGGGTGCTGGACCTGCCCTGGTCGATCCTCTTCCAGTACTGCCTGATCTGGTTCATCCGCAGCCCCAATGTGCTGGTGCTGCACGGTCGGCGGGTCGCCGCCGTCAACGCGACCTGGCTGAAGTGGCCGGCCAACCTGACTGCCTGGTACCTGCTCACCTTCGCGCCCGCGCTCGCCACGTCCTGGACGTATCTGCGCCGGGACAGGGCCGTGGGTGTGGGGCGGGCCCTGGTGCTCGGGCACTCCTTCGTCGTCATGAACTACATGTCGTTCCTCTGTGCCTGGAGTGCCTTGTTCCGCATGATCCGCGGTCAGACGGGCTGGACCAAGACCGCCCGGGAGGCCGAGGCGGCCTGACGGTCGCCCGGTGGCCGGGCAAGGCGCCGGAGTGTCTGACCTATTGCGGCAACACGGGTGAAACGGATTTTCCTGGCCATCTGCGAAGCTTGACGTATGAACCATCAGCTCCGCTTGCTCGCTGTGCGCTGGCCCTTCGTCGTGCCTGCCCTGGCCGCCCTCGTACTCGCCCTGACCTGGGGGCGGTCACTGTCCGCCGGGATGGTGGCGCTGGTGAGCTGCTGTCTGGCCGGTGCGGTGCTCTCCGCGGTGCACCATGCGGAGGTGATCGCGCACCGAGTCGGCGAACCCTTCGGATCGCTGGTCCTGGCCGTCGCGGTGACCATCATCGAAGTGGCCCTCATCGTGACCCTGATGGCCGACGGCGGCGAGAAGAGCAGCTCCCTCGCCCGCGACACCGTCTTCGCCGCCGTCATGATCACATGCAACGGCATCGTGGGCCTGTCGCTGCTGGTGTGTGCGCTCAGACGCCGGGTGGCGGTGTTCAACGCCGAGGGCACCGGCGCCGCCTTCGGGACCGTGGCGACACTGGCGGGGCTGAGCCTGGTCCTGCCGACCTTCACGACGAGCACCCCGGGGCCGCGGTTCTCCTCGGCCCAGCTGGTCTTCGCCGCGCTCGCCGCGCTGATCCTGTACGGACTGTTCGTGGCGACCCAGACCGTGCGGCACCGCGACTACTTCCTGCCGGTGACGGCCGAAGGCGTGGTCATCGATGCCGACGACCATGCCGATCCGCCCTCGGCCAAGGTCGCCCTCACCAGCCTCGGGCTGCTCGCCGTCGCCTTGCTCGCGGTGGTCGGCCTGGCCAAGGGCGTGTCCCCGACGATCGAGTCCGGGGTGGCCGCCGCCGGGCTGCCCGCCTCGGTCGTCGGGGTCGTCATCGCGTTGCTGGTCCTGCTCCCCGAGACGATCGCGGCCCTGCGCGCGGCCCGCCGCGACCGCGTCCAGACCAGTCTCAACCTCGGTCTCGGTTCGGCCATGGCCAGCATCGGCCTGACCATTCCCGCCGTCGCGGTGGCCTCGATCTGGCTGGAGGGTCCGCTCGTGCTCGGCCTGGGCGCGACCCACATGGTGCTGCTGGCCCTGACGGTCGCCGTCGGCACCCTGACAGTGATCCCGGGCCGCGCGACTCCGCTGCAGGGCGGCGTGCACCTCTCCTTGCTGGCGGCTTACATCGTGCTCGCGGTCAGCCCCTGACGCGTGGCCGCGGAGGCCGTGGCAAGCGTGCGGCTTCCGGGGGCCGGGGCGACGATGGGCTTCCGAGCTCGTGAGGAGAGCCGCATGGCGACATACGTACTCATCCCCGGCGCCGACGGCCGCGCGTGGTACTGGCACTTGGTCGTGCCCGAGCTGCGTGGGCGGGGCCATGAGGTGGTGGCCGTCGATCTGCCGCAGGACAACTCCGCCGGCCTCGCCGAGTACACCGACGCCGTGGTGCGGGCGATCGGCGACGGCCGCGAGCGCGCCGACGACCTCGTCCTCGTAGCGCAGTCGCTGGCCGGATTCATCGCTCCGCTCGTCTGCGACAGCACTCCCGTCGACGGACTGGTCCTCGTCAACGCGATGGTGCCGGCCCCCGGGGAGACCGCGGGGGAGTGGTGGGCGAACACCGGCCAGGCCGGGGCCCGCGCGGCTTTCGCGGCCCGGCAGGGCCGGGACCCGGACGCGGACTTCGACCTGCTGGCCGACTTCTTCCACGACGTACCGCAGGACGTGACCGAAGAGGCCCTGGCGCAGGGCGAGGCCGGGCCGTCGGAGGCCCTCTTCGGCCAGCCCTGGCCTCTGGGCGGGTGGCCGGACGTTCCCACCCGCTTCCTCCAGGGGCGCGAGGACCGGTTCTTCCCCCTCGACTTCCAACGGCGCATCGCCCAGGAGCGACTGGGCATCGCCGTCGAGGAGATGCCCGGTGGGCATCTCCTCGCCCTGAGCCGCCCGACGGAACTCGCCGAGCGGATCTGCCGATAGCAGGCAGCCGCCATGGTGGGCGGGCCTCCACCGGGACGGTTGTCACCGCTCGGCGAGCTCGCGGACCACCGTCATGTCGTGGAAGGGCAGCAGCCGGTCGCCGGTGATCTGGTACGGCTCACTGCCCTTTCCCGCGACGAGCACGATGTCGCCGGGTTGTGCGGCGGACAGCGCGCAGTGGATCGCCGTGCGGCGGTCGGCCACCCGGTGGAAGGGCGTTCCGGTGGCGGCGAGGCCGGGGGCGATCTGGTCCAGGACGGCTTCGGGGTCTTCGCCGCGCGGGTTGTCCGACGTGAGGACGCAGAGGTCCGAGTGGTCACCGGCGATCTTGCCCATGGGGGCCCGCTTGGTGGCGTCGCGGTCCCCGCCGCAGCCGAAGACGGTGATCACCCGGCCGGTGGCGAAGCCGCGGACGGTGGTGAGGACCTTCTCCAGGGAGTCCGGCGAGTGTGCGTAATCGACGATCACGCGGATGCCGCGTGGGGTGGTGTAGCGCTCGAACCGGCCGGGGGCGGTCGGCATCCGGTCCAGGGCGCCGACGAGGGCCGGGAGGTCGTGGCCGAGCAGATGGCAGGCAGCCAGGGCCGCCAGTGCGTTGGCGATCGAGAAGCGGCCGGGTACGGGGATGGCCGCCGGGTATTTGCGGCCGTCGTGGTGGAGCGTGAACCGGCTGCCGGCGGCGTCCACGAAGAGGTCGGTCGCCCGGTAGTCGGCCGGAGTGTCCAGGCCGTACGTGGTCACGGCGCCGGGCATGAGGGCGTGGATCCCGGAGCCGACGGGGTCGTCGGCGTTGACGACCGCCCGGTCGCACAGCCCCTTGAAGAGGCTGAGTTTCGCGTTCTTGTAGTTCTCCATGGTTCCGTGGTCGTCGAGGTGGTCCTGGGTCAGGTTGGTGAAGACACCGACGTCGATGAACGCCTGGTCCAGCCGCCGCTCCAGCAGACCCATGGACGTGGCTTCCAGAACCACGCTGCTCGCGTGCCGGTCGCGCATGTGGCCCAGGAGATACTGGAGGTCCGGCGACTGCGGCGTGGTCAGCACCGTTCGTGGCATCGGAATGTCCTGCCCGCCGATCCGGCTGCCCGAAGTGCCGATGACGCCCACCTCCGCGCCTTCGGCGATCCGCAGAACCGACTCCACCATGAACGAGACGGACGTCTTGCCGTTCGTTCCCGTGATAGCCACGACGTCCATGGCCCGGCCGGGGTCGCCGTGATAGCGGGAGGCGGCGACCGCGGTGGCCGCCCGGATGTCCGCCACCCGCACCACGCACACCCGCGCGGGTGGCCCCGGAGCAGGCAACGGAGTGTCGTCTTCGGTCAGGACGGCCACCGCTCCCTGTCGCAGCGCTCGTTCGACGAGGCCCGGGCCGCCGCCCTCGTGGCCGGGGACCGCGATGTAGAGCGACCCGGGCGCGACCTGGGCGGCATCGAAGGTCATCCCCGCGCTGATCGGCGTTCCCGGGTCTCCCTGGAGTACGTGGTGGTGGTGTCCGTCGAGCAGTGCGCTCAGTTTCATGACTGTCCCCTTGGAGGCGGCCGACGGCGCACCGCGCGCGGGGCCCGGCCTGATGGCAGGGCTGACGGTGATCCGGAAACCGCATGGGTGGCCGTGGCCCGGCGACGCCGGGAAACGTACTGACCGCCGGATGCGGCCTCTCGGCGCACGTGCGGGGCACGTGCGGAGGGAGCCGGGCGCCGGCGGTGCTACGGGTGAAGGAGAGCGGGCCCCGCAGGGGGGATATCTGCGTGCGAGCCTTGGGCCGGACCGGCAGGGCTTCGCTACCTGTCCACTGCCGCACGGGCTGCGGCATGCGACCCGTCGACGGGACCGGCCCCCGATTCCCGGGGCGGCTGAAACCCGAGTGGCCGGATCATCCGGTCCGGCTGGGGAGGGGGCGAACAGGTGGCCGGGCGGAGCAGGGACCTGCCCGACACCACTGCAGTGTACGTCGCGGTGTGGGCGGGAACGGTCGGCTCGACGCGGTGGGCATCGGTCACCCGCACCCCGCTCGCGCCACCCGCCCCGCTCGCGTCGGCTGACCGGCTGCTTTCCACCGGACTCGGCCGCTTTATGCGCGGCGCGGCGCGCCCCGGATCGGAATTCAATTCTCCGCATCCGTGGATCAGGCTTGCAGGGGTGTAGATCATTTCCCAACTGATCTATGGGGAAGCGCACTTGAAGAAAATGCAGATTCTTTTCAGATCTTGACGCATGCTTCGAGTTCCGCTCATGATGGGCACGCGCAGAGGCACCAGGAGTCCCAAGCGGGTGCTTGAGTCCCTCGCGACATGGAGTCGCGAGGTTTATGGCGGGGAACGTCCTATTTTGCATTCGCATGCGCGACGCTGCACGGCGCGCCGAACGCTGAAAAACGATCAGCTCCCCTTCATATCTCTTGGCGTCCGGAGGAAATGGAGGGTCAATGCCGGTGCAACCGACCTATCCCGGCGTCTACATCGAAGAACTTCCCAGCAGCGTCCGCACCATCACGGCCGTCAGCACGTCCGTGGCGGCTTTCCTCGGGCACACCCGCCGGGGCCCGGTCAACCGGCCGGTGACCATCACCAGCTTCGCGGACTACGAGCGCCGGTTCGGCGGTCTCGCCTCGGACAGCGCGGTCAGCTATGCCGTCCAGCAGTTCTTCCTCAACGGGGGATCGGTCGCGGTCGTCGTACGGGTGGGCGCCGCCGGGACCGGCAAGTCCGCCGGTGTGACGCTGACGTCGAGCGAGACCGAGGCGGCCGCCGACGCGCTGGGGCTGACCGCCAAGGAGCCGGGCGTATGGGGCTCCGGGCTGCGCGTCGCGATCGACTACGACACGCCGAAGCCGAAAGAGACCTTCAACCTGCACGTTTTCGACAGTGCGGGCGGTTCGCGGGAATCCTTCACCGGAATCTCCATGGATCCGGCCCACCCTCGTTACGTGAAAGCCCTGGTGGATTCCGCTTCTTCCCTGGTCCAGGTGACTTTGGCCCGGGGCGGCCGCCCCGACCCCGTGGGAACGGTTTCCAAGCCGTTCGGGGAGCGGCTTCCGGATTTGACCTCGGCGATCGACATGAAAATCGGTGCGGTCAAGCACACATTCAAGATCTACGATCCGCAGGCCGACGGCGACGCGCCACCGAAATCCGTGCCGCAACTCGCCCTCTTACTGGAACGCAAACTGCGGGCCCTTCCCGACGCCCCGGGCAAGCGGGCCTTCGCGGGCACCCGGGTCACCGCGTTCGGGCAGCGGCTCCAGGTCGTCGCGGGCTCCCTCGACAAGGACGACGTGGTCCACTTCAGCGGCGACGCCGCGGGACCGCTCGGCCTCGAGGACTTCGCCCGGCCGCCCGCCTTCGTCCTCGACGGCGGTCAGGACGCGAGCCCGCCGGGACCGACCGACCTGATCGGCAGCGAGGCCGGGAAGACCGGTATCAACGCCCTCCGCGAGGTCCAGGACGTCAACCTCCTCATCCTGCCCGAGGTGGCGGCCTACACCAACGTCGACGACGCCGCGACCGTCCTGTCCGCCGCCGTGGCCCTGTGCCAGGAGAAGCGGATGTTCCTGGTGGCCGACGCGCCCGCTTCCTGGCGGAGCATCGACGCCGCACGGGCCGGCCTGCCCATGTTCGAGTCCGTTCCCGGCCCGCACGCGGCCCTGTACTTCCCGCACCTGGAGATGGTCGACCTCGTCACCGGGCGGCTCCGTGCCTTCCCGCCGTCGGGCGCCGTCGCCGGGGTCATGGCCCGCACGGACAGCGAGCGCGGGGTGTGGAAGGCACCGGCCGGCACTGAGGCCCGGCTCGCCGGGGTACGGGCGCTCACCGTGCCGATGACCGACCGGGAGAACGGGCTGCTCAACCCCGTGGCGCTCAACTGCCTCCGTTCCTTCCCCGTCGTCGGCCCGGTGATCTGGGGCGCGCGGACCCTGGCGGGGGCGGACGTCCTCGCCTCCCAGTGGAAGTACGTACCGGTCAGACGCTTGGCGCTGATGCTCGAGGAGAGCCTGTACCGCGGCACCAAGTGGGTCGTATTCGAGCCCAACGACGAGCGCCTGTGGTCGCAGATCCGGCTCAACATCGGCGCGTTCCTGCACACGCTCTTCCAGCAGGGAGCGTTCCAGGGCACGGCCGCGCGCGAGGCGTACTTCGTCAAGTGCGACAAGGACACCACCACGCAGGACGACATCAACCGCGGCGTGGTGAACGTCGTGGTCGGATTCGCTCCGCTCAAGCCCGCGGAGTTCGTGATCGTCAAGATCGAGCAGATGGCCGGACAGATCGAGGTATAGGAGCTCCATGGCCGAGTTCACGGTCAACGCGCAGCGGTTCGACCCGTACAAGAACTTCAAGTTCCTGGTCGTCTGGGACGGGCGCGTCGTCGCAGGCGTCAGCAAGATCAGTCCACTCAAGCGCACCACCGAGGTGGTCAAGCACCGCAACGGAGGCGACGCCAGCTCTCCGCGCAAGTCACCGGGGCGCACCGAGTTCGAAGCCGTCACATTGGAACGCGGCGTCACCCACGACACCGAGTTCGACCGCTGGGCGAACAAGGTGTGGATGGTCGGCGCGGGCCGCGGCTCCGAGGTGTCCCTGGCCGACTTCCGCAAGGACATCGTCATCCAGGTGCTCAACGAGGCGGGTCAGGTCGCGGTCTCCCACAAGCTCTACCGCGCCTGGATCAGCGAGTACCAGATCGTCGGTGAACTGGACGCGAACGCCAACGCGGTCGCGATCCAGAGCCTCAAGCTCGAATGCGAGGGCTGGGAGCGTGACTACGAGGTCCCCGAGCCGGAAGAGCCCTCGTACCAGCAGCCGGCCTAGGCCGGTCACGGATGGAACACCTGGAGGCCGGGGCGCTGCTCGCCGCGTGGGAGGCGGGACTCGCGTCCGACGACGGCGGGCGCGCCCTGCTCCTGCACGGGCTCGCCCGCCCGGGTTCCGAGGCCGGGGAACTGCTCTCGGTGCCGGTGGGACAGCGTGACGCCGAGCTGTTCGCCGTCCGGCGGGCGCTGTTCGGGGCGCGACTGGAGGTGCGCACCGACTGCGCCGAGTGCGGGGAGGAGATGGAGTTCGAGTTCGACGCGGGCGGTCCGGGCACCGCCGGCGACGTGCCCGCCGAGCCGATCCGCGTCGAAGTGGGGGAGTGGGTGGTCGAGTTCAGACTGCCCACCCCCGCCGACCTCGCCGCGGTCGAGGCCGTACCGGACGACCGGGCCAGAGCCGCGCTGCTGGCCCGGTGCACCCTCCGGTCCGAGCGCGGCGGACAGGACGCGACGGACCGGCCCCTGCCCGAACACGTGCAGCGGCGGATCGCCGCGGTCTCCGAGGAGTCCGACCCGTTCGCCGACGTGACACTCAACGTCGCCTGCCCGGCGTGCGGGAAGACGACCCAGGCCGAACTCGACATCGCCTCCTACCTGTGGGCCGAGCTGGACGCCTGGGCCCGCGACACCCTCCTGGACGTCCATCTGCTCGCCACCGCGTACGGCTGGAGCGAACCGGAGATCCTGGCGCTCAGCCCGCTGCGGCGCCGCTACTACCTGGAGCTGTGTGCGGATGCCTGACTTCTTCGACCGCCTGCTGGCGCGCCACGTGCCCGGCCGGCAGGGCACGCCGACCGCCGTGGCGAGGCTGCGCCCGCGCCTGCCAGGACCGTTCGAACGGATCGAGACGGCCGGGACCGACGCACCCGGGCCGACCGCCGGCCCCCCGCCCGCTCCCGGCGCCGCCCGGGCCGCCGGGCCCTCACCCGTACCCGCCCCGTCACGACCGGCCCCACCAGCCGCTCCGCCCGCGCCCTGCGCGACGACGCCGGCCCCGCAGCGCCCCGCCCCCGCGGTACGCCTCGTTCCCGCGCGGCCCCTGCTCGTCGCCCCGCCCCTGCCACCGGCCGCCACCGCCGCACCGAACGGCGAACGGACGCCGGGCGGGCACACCGGCGCCGCACACCCGGCCGCCACCGGCAGGCCCTTGGGAAGAACCACCCGGAATCCCACCCCACCGGCCTCCCGGCCCTCCACGCCGAAACCCGGCACCCCCGCCGTCTCGGCCGCCCGCCCCAAGCCGCCGCAGCGGCCCGCCGACACCACGACCGTCGGAGACCGGCGCCGGCGTCAGAAGCCACCCGAGCGGGTCGTCCACGTCAGCATCGGCCGCCTGGAGGTCACCGCCGGGCACCGGCAGAGCCCGGCGAAGCCGGACAGGCGCACCGGAACCGAAGACGGCGGACGACCGAAGCCCGCCATGACACTCGACCAGTACCTGGGAGCGGGAAGGGGCGGGGAGTCATGAGCAACTCGCTGGCCATCGCCACCGTCACCGAAGCGCTGCGCCTGCTCATCGCGAACTCCGTCGCCCTCGACGTCCCCTTCGCCGTCGACGTCGCCGCCATCAAACCGCCCGCCCAGCCCCCGGCCCAGCCCACGGTCACGGTCTTCCTGTACCAGGTCACGCCCAACGGGACGCTGCGCAACCGCGACACACCGACCCGTACCGGCGACGGCACCCTGCTCACCAGACCCGCCGCCGCCCTCGACCTGCACTACCTGGTCAGCTTCTACGGCGACGAGCGTGAACTCGTCGCCCAGCGACTGCTCGGCTCGGTCGTCCGTACCCTGCACGAACTCCCCACCCTGCCCAAGGAGTTGATCGACGAGGCCGTGGCCTCGCCGTTCCTCGTGGGCAGCGACCTCGCGGCGGCACCCCAGCGGGTGCGGTTCACCCCCTCGCAGATGGACGTGGACGACGCCTCGAAGCTCTGGTCGATGCTCTTCCAGACCCCCTACGCGCTGTCCCTGACCTACCAGGGCACCGCCGTCTTCATCGAGGGCAGGCAGGAACCCATGGCCGGGAAGCCGGTCCTGCGCCGCACCGTGCGAGCCATCCCGACCCGACAGCCGCTCATCGACCGGCTGCTGTCCCGCCCCGCCGGATCACCCCCGGGCACCGAACCGGTGGAGGGACCGGTGCCGGCGGGCCACGAACTGGTCGCCCGCGGCACGGGGCTGCGCGCCGACCGCGTCTCCGCCCGGGTGGGCGGCCGCGAGCTACCGCTCGACGCCGACAAGGTACGCGACGACCAGGCCGTCATCCGGGTGCCGGACGACCTGCCGCCCGGAGTCCACCCGGTGCAGCTGCTGCACGCCGTCAACCTGGGCATCCCGGCGACACCGCACTGGGGCCTGGAATCCAACGCCGCCACGTTCGCCCGCCGCCCCGGCATCACCGGCCCCATCGGCGTCGAGGGCCGCGCCGGCGACGACGAGGTCTCGGCCGTCCTCGTCCTCGACCTCGACATGCCGCTCCGCGCCGACCAGCGGGTGCTGCTCCTGCTCGACGAGAAGCAGCCACCCCCGGGCAGGCGCGCCGCCGGATACCAGTTCCGTGCGCCCTTCCCGCTCGGCGAGCGGCCCGACCCGAAACGCCTGAGGATCGCGATCGCCCGCGTACGCCCGGTCGCCTACCTGGTCCGGGTCCAGGTCGACGGGGTGCCGAGCACCCTCACGTTCTCGGACGAGGGGACCTTCGACGGACCGGCGGTCGACCTCGGCGAGACGCGCTGACGGGGGCCGGACGGTGACGAGACGGGGGACCGGGACCGGGCGGCGCACCGCGACACGTCGGGGGCGGACATGAACGAGCGGCACGGCGCACACCAGCGGGCGCTCGCCGCCGCCGTGGAGGCGGTGCTACGACGCCTGGACGCGCACGCCTCCGCGCGCCCGCGCGCCGGGACCCGCACCGCCCCGGACGCACCGACCGGCGAACCCGCCACCGAGCACGCAGGGGGATCCGTCTCCCCGCCCGCCCCGGCGAGCGGCGTCCCGTCCTTCGACGCCCTGACGGTCGTTGTCTCCTGCCTCGGCCTGTCCCCCTTCGAACGCGATGTGCTGGTCCTCGCCGCCGCGGCCGAGACCGCCCCGACCACCGGCCCCCGCTGCGCCGCCGCCTGCGGCGACCCGGCCCGCCCCCACCCCACCTTCGCCCTCGCGCTCGCCGCCCTCGACGACCCGCACTGGAGCGCGCTGACCCCCGTCGGGCCGCTCCGCCGCTGGCGGCTGATCGAGCTCGACGACGAAACCTCCCCGACGACGTCACGATTACGCCTGGACGAGCGCATCCTGCACTTCCTGGTCGGCGTGCCCTACCTGGACGTACGCCTGCACGGACTGCTCAGACACCGGGCTCCCGGCCAGGAGGAGCTGCCCCCCGGCCACCAGGACGCCGCCGAGAGCATCGCCCGCGCCTGGTCCGGTGCCGATTTCGACGGGCCGCCGCACACCGAACTCGTCGGCGCGGACCGCGCCACCCGCTGGGACATCGCCGCCACCGCCGCCGACCGAGCGGGCCTGGCCCTGTACACCGCCGCCGCGGACGACCTGCCCACCGAGCCCGCCGAACGGGACCGGCTCGCCCGGCTCTGGCAGCGCGAGGCCATCCTCCTGCCGGCCGCCCTCCTCGTCGAGGGCGGCGACCGGGCGGGCGAACGCCGCGGCACGGCCGAGGCGTTCCTCGCCGAGCTGCCCGTACCCGTGATCGTCTCCAGCGACGAACCCCAGCCGGGCGGCACGGCCCGCCGCGAACGCGTCACCGCCCACCCCCTCACCCCCGACGAGCAACTGCGGCTGTGGACAGGCGCACTCGAAGGCGTCGTCGGCATCCGCGAACAGGACGTGCGTGACCTCGTCGCCCAGTTCTCGCTGCCCGCCCATGTCATCCGCTCGGCGGGCGCGGCGGTGCGTCGCGCCCCCGAGGGCGATGTCAAGAAGCTGGCGTGGCGAGCGGGCCTGACCGAGGCGCGCATGTCCCTGGACGAACTCGGCCGCCGGATCGAACCCCGCGCCGGATGGGAGGACCTCGTCCTCGCCGACCGCCAGCGCGAGGCGCTGAGAGAAGCCGTGGCCCACGTGCGCCGACGCGCCACCGTCTACCAGGAATGGGGCTTCGAGGCGGTGCTGCGGCGCGGCCTCGGCGTGACCGCCCTGTTCGCCGGGGGCTCGGGAACGGGCAAGACACTCGCCGCCGAGGTCGTCGCGGGCGAACTGGGCGTCGACCTGTTCGTCATCGACCTCTCCCAGATCGTCAGCAAGTACATCGGCGAGACCGAGAAGAACCTGCGGAGGGTCTTCGACGCCGCCGAGCGCGGTGGTGCCCTGCTGCTTTTCGACGAGGCCGACGCGCTGTTCGGCAAGCGCAGCGAGGTCAAGGACAGCCACGACCGCTACGCCAACCTCGAGGTCAGCTACCTGCTGATGCGCATGGAGGCGTACCGGGGACTCGCCATCCTGACCACCAACATGAAGCAGGCACTCGACCAGGCGTTCATGCGCCGGATCCGTTTCATCGTCGACTTCCCCTTCCCCGGGGTGCCGGAACGGGCCGAGATCTGGCGCCGTGTCATCCCCGAACAGACACCGAGCGAGGCCCTGGATCCGGAGCGGCTGGCCCAGCTGACCGTGGCGGGCGGCTCCATCAGGAACATCGCACTGTCGGCGGCGTTCCTCGCCGCCGACGAGGGCAGCCCGCTGCGGATGCGGCACATGCTGGCCGCCGCGCGCACCGAGTACGTGAAGCTGGAACGCTCGCTGACCCCGTCGGAGGTACGCGGATGGGTGTGACGGATCCGGCGCGCGATCCGGGGCGCGTCCACGTCGAGATCGGCGAGTTGGCCCTGCACGGCTTCGAGCACGTCGACCACGAACTCCTTGCCGACGCCTTCCGGCACGAACTCCACCGGCTGGTCCGGGACCGCGGTGTTCCGATCGCCGAGGACACCGGCGTCTGCCTGGACCTCGTCCGCGGTCTGCCACCGCTGCCGGCCACCGCCTCCCCGCACCGGCTGGGCGCGGCGCTGGCGCGCGCGGTGCACGCGGGGCTGACGGGCCGGGGAGACACGGGCGCGAGCCGTACGGACATCAGGGGGCGGGGCGCATGAGCCGGGTCCAGGTGTCCGCCGCTCAACAGCAGACGAACGAGGCCTCGCAGCAGCGCAAGCGCAAGGCTCGCGCGCCCAAGGCCCGCACCCCGGAACCCAAAGAGATCATCACCGGGGCCGGTCAGCCGCTCGACCTCGGACTGCGCCGCGAGCTGGAGGAGCGGCTCGGCCACGACTTCAGCCGCGTCCGTGTCCACACCGACCGCGACGCGGCACTGCTGACCGATCTGCTGGGCGCGGACGCCGTCACCGTGGGCGAGGACGTCTTCTTCGCCGAGGGCAGATTCCGCCCGGGAACGGAGGACGGCCGGCGGCTGGTCGCCCACGAACTGCTGCACACCGTCCAGGCGCCGCACCCCCTGGGCGCGTTGAAGGCGGGCCGCGACCTGGGCGCGGTGAGCATGCCGCAGGACGCGGTGGAACAGCAGGCCGAGGGCGGCGCCCGCTCGGAGCTCCCGCGCCCGGAGGTGACGCGGAACGCCACACCGGGCTGGCTGCGGTACGCACGGGTGAGCGCCGACCGGTTCCGCACCGAGCTGCTGGACCCGGCGACGCTGGTGGACCGCCTCACCGCGGGGATCCTCCGCTCGCTGCGTGGCGACCCGACGGACACGACCGGCCGGGTGAGGCAGCAACTGACGCGATTCGCACCGGAGTTGAAGGCGTCGGTGCTGGAGAGGCTCGCTCTCCGCTTGCCGTCGTCGGACCACGAGCGGCTGCTTGAGTTGGTGGAGCGGAGCGAACGCGGCCCGGCGGAGACGGACGCGGGAGTGATCCCGGGGCCGGTCACGGAACCGACGCACGAACCGGCCGAGGAGCCCGAAGTCCCGCCGAAGGATCCGCCGAAGGACCCGGCGGGGGAGAAGGGCGAGGAAGAGGAGAGGGAGAAGGAGGAGGAGAAGGAGGAGGAGGGAAAGGAAGGCAAGCAGAAGGACAAGCAGAAAGACAAGGGCAAGGACGAGAAGTCCGAGGAGGAGGCAAAGGAGGAGGAGCCCGCCAAGGACAAGGAGTCCAAGCCCCAGGCCGGGGAGACGGACCCGGCTGGAGAGAAGCGTCCGCAAGAAGCCGCTGTCGGCGCCGCCAGGGCTTTGGTGGGTGCCGAGCCACCCCGGGCAGGTGCCGCCGCGCAGGCCCCCGGTGCACCCGAGCAGCAGCGCATGGCCGGGCCGCACCGCCCTGCCGAGGGTTCCAGGCCCAAGGCCGTCGACCGGCGCCAGGACCAGCAGCCGGGTCCGGCGCGCCCTGAACAGGTGGACAAGCTTGCCGGGGCCAAGGACAGTCCGCTGGCCCGGCACGGCCTGCTCGACGACGAGAAGGGCAAGGCGGAGGACGAGCCGCTGGGCGTGGAGGCGGAGGCCGAGAAGGACGTCGAGACCCCGAAGGACGAGGAGCCGGAGGCCGCCAAGCCGGCCGGTCCGGAGCTGCGTCCGGAGGACTTCGTCCCGAGCACCGATCTCGATGTCTCGTCCGTGCCGACTGCCGACCGGCTCGACGTCTCCGCCGGTGGATCGGCGGCGCAGGAAGCACCCTCGTTCCCCGAGCCACCGAGCACCAAGGCCGACGAGATCCAGCAGGACCGGGAGAACGAGGCGGGGGAGGAAGCCGAGGAGGCACCCGAACCGCCCGCTCCCCAACAAGCCGCGGCCGACCGGCCCGCACCGGCACCCGAGGCCGATGTCTCTGCCCAGCGGGAGACCGACCGGGAGTCGGAGAGCCGCACGGCGCGGGACCTCCAGCCGGACCAGCCGGTCGAGCAGGAAGTCGGACCCGACCCCGAGGCAGGGAGGCCCGAGGCAGGCCGGCAGGGCCCGGAGGCGGAACAGGAGGCGGCGCCCGAGTCCTCGTACGGCGACGACCCCGGGCGGCAGGACGCCGAACCGGCCGCCGCCGAGGCCACGCCGACGGACGGGCGCGGCCGCGCCGAGCGGGCCCGCCCGGGACCGGGCGGCCCAGGGCCCTCGGACCCTGCCGGAGCCTCCGGCGCCATGGCGGAGACCGAGGATCCCGGCCCCGGTCTCGGGGCCATGGGTCCCGCCGCGGAGCAGGCCGAGGCACCCGGCGCCTTGGGTGCCCCCGGTGCGCAGGCCGGTCCGGATGCCTCCATGGAGGAGGGCGGTGGCGCCTGCGCCGGCGCCCCGCAGCCCACCACCGAGGAGGCCGGTGGCGGCGAGGGCGGCTGTGGCGGCGGTGGCGGTGGCGCGGGCGGCAAGGAGAAGGAGGCGGAGAAACCGGCACCTCCCGACGTCTCCGGCCAGGACCCCCAGAGCGCCCTCGCCACGGCGGGCACCCTGCCGCCCGACCAGATGGAGCCCACGCTCGACGGCGTCGACGGGGCGGTGGACCGCTCCGTCGGCGAGCAGCACGCCGCTCTGGAGGCCGACGCCCCTACCGCGCAACGTCCTTCGGGCGCCCCGCGCACGCTCTCCGGTACGCCGGAGGAGGCGGCCCCCGCCCAGCAGGTCACCGAGCACGTGGAGCGGGAGGGCGCGGAGAGCGGCAAGGAGCAGAAGAAGGCCGAGGGCGAGAAGGCCGGGGGGCCGAACCCGGCGGCCGACGTGCCCCGTCCGGCGGTCTCGGACGATCCGGCGAACCAGGTGAGTGCCCAGGACGTCCAGAACATGCAGAAGGCGGTGGGGGAGGTGCCCGTCACCGACGCCGCCCTGAACCGCACGGTCAAGGCGCCGAAGGTGCAGTTGAGCGGGGAGAGCGACCCCAGGCGCACCGACCAGCAGGCCGAGAACCTCAAGACCTCCTCGGCGAAGATCCTGGGCGTCGGCCGCGAGGACGCGGCCAAGCCTATGGGCGAGGACCAGATCTACCCGGACGTGCCCGGGGAGACGCTCCGGGGCGACGTGCCCGGGGGCGTCGGCGGCACGGGCAGTCGGCGCCGGGCCGGTGCGGCCGCCGGCGCCAAGCCGGGCGTGGCGGTCGTCGCCCAGCAGGAGCGCGGCCCGCAGATCCAGGCCGCGGTCGGCCAGGGTCAGGGCCGCATGGGCCAGGAACAGTCCCAGCAGAAGCAGGCCGAGGCCGAGGAGCGCCGCGAGAGCCAGGAGGCCCAGGACCAGGCCGTCGCCGAGAACGCCGAAGCCCAGGCGGGCGAGCGCGGCCAGGCCGCCGAGCAGGTGCGGGCCGAGCGGACGCAGTGGCAGACGGAGCAGGACGAGGAGATCGCCAGCGCCGACACCGACGCGGTGAAGGAACACGGCGAGAAGAACAAGGAGATCGACACCAAGCGCACCGACACGGACAAGGACGTCGGCAAGCGCCAGGACGAGGACAACAAGAAGATCCAGGACAACCGGAAGGAGGCGGAGGAGAAGGCCCGCAAGGAGAAGGAACGCAAGAAGGAGGAGTCCTCCGGAGCGTGGGGCTGGGTCAAGTCCAAGGTGAAGGCGGCGTTCGACGCGCTGCTGAACGTGATCACCGGGATCTTCGACTTCTTCCGCAAGATCGTCAACGGGATCATCGACAAATTCCGGGAGTTCGCGAACTGGGCGATCGAGCAGGCCAGGAAGTTCGCGGTCGAGCTGATCAAGAAGCTCGCGGACGCGCTGATCGCCATCGGCGACGTCCTGCTGGCGGCGTTCCCCGGGCTGCGGGAGAAGTTCCGGAACAAGATCCGGCAATGGCGTGACCAGGCGATAGCCAAGGTCAACGAGTGGGCCGACAAGCTCAAGGCCGCGGTCAACAAGCTCCTCGACCTGCTGGCCGCCGGCCTGAACAAACTGCTGAACCTGCTGGAGAAGGGCCTCAAGGCCGCGGTCAACATGGTCCGCGATGCCGTGGTGGCCGCCATCGACTTCGCGCAGAAGGCGATCGCGATGCTGGGCCAGTTCGCGGCGCTGGTCGCGGACATCGCCCCGGACCCGGGCGGTTGGCTGTCGAAGCTGGGCAGCGCGGCCAAGGAGGGCATCCAGAACCACCTGTGGGGCGCCGTGAAGACGGCGGTGAAGTCGTGGTTCAACGAGAAGGTCGAGTCGGTCCTCGGCCTGGGCAAGACCATCATCAACGTCCTGGTCAAGGGCTGCGTCTCGATGGCCCAGATCGGACGGATGGCCTGGCAGGCACTGGTCCAGTCATTGCCCGCCATCATCATCTCGATCGTGGTCGAGAAGGTCGTCTCGATGATCGTGCCGGCTGCCGGGGCGATCATGACGATCATTCAGGGCCTGATGGCGGCCTGGGGCACGATCAGCAAGATCATCGCCGCGTTCGGCAAGTTCTTCGGCTTCCTCAAGGCGGTCAAGGGCGGTGTGGGAGCGGCTTGCCTGTTCGCCCAGGCGGTCGCGGCGGGTGTGGTCGCGCTCTTCGAATTCATCACCAACTTCCTGCTGAGCCGCTTGAAGCTGGCGGCGAAGGGGGTCGGCGGGCGGCTCAAGGCGATGGCCCAGAAGATCATGAAGGGCCTGGCGAAGGCGACGAAGGGGCCACGGAAGGCGGCGGGGGCCGCGGTGAACCGGGCGAAGGCGAGCCTGAAACGAGCCGGCCAGGCGTTGAAGGGCCCCCGCCGGACGGGGTCCCGGCCGTCCCCCAAGAAGCGGCCGACCCGGCGTGAACGCACGCCCTCGGGCAAGGCGACCCCCGCCAAGGCCCCGGCCCGTGCGGGCCGTCCGTCGTTGGCCGGCCGTGCGCTGAACGGCGCCAAGGCGGCGGTGAAGGGTGCCTTGAAGAAGGTGGGCAACGCCGCCCGGGCGCTGGGCCGCAGGCTCAAGAACAGCAAGCTCGGGAAGTCGCTGACGAATAGTGCGAAGAGGATTCGCGAGGCGTTCAAGCGGCAGCGGGACCGTTTGCGCGAGCGGTGGAACAAGCGCAAGCAGCAGCGCGATGAGCGCAGGAAACGCGAGAACTCGCCGGAGGCGAAGGAAAAGCGGCTTGCTCGCATCGTTGCCCGTATCCGGCCCAAGATTCGGAAGCTGTTCGCCCGTGGCGTTCCCAGACCTGTGCTGAGTGCTGTTCTCGCGGGGATGCGGACCTGGTATCGGCTCTCCGCCCTCGCAATCCGAGGTGCGGAAAAGTTCGGGATCCAGGCAGTACTCAACCCAGAGGACCTAGTCCTCGAAGGGCTGAAGGTAACGATCCCTCAGCGTGAGGTCCTGGAGTTCCTGCACAAGCTTGCCATAGAAATAGAGAACAATCCTGTTATCGTCAAGGCAGGTGAGCACGTAAATATCTCCCCAAAGGAGCCGGGTGTCGTCCCTCGGCATACTGTCAGCAAGCCTGTTCCGCCTCCTGCCATTACGCGTAAGACGCGGGGAATGGACATGATTAAGCAGAGGGAGCAGGACGCCCTGGACTTTTCGGATGCTGGAGGGGAAGCCTCTCTGCGTCGGACCCAAAAGGGGAATAAGTCTGCCAAAAAGGTGGTGGTGGGTGAGGGGTTCAAATCGGCTGAACAGCTCAGCCATATCTACCTCACCAAAGAGGTCAAGGGAGAGAAGAAGGTCGGCATCGCGGAGGAATTGACTGAAAAAAATCAATGGAATGGTTTCGTGAAGTACGCCGACAACTTCTTCCGGGGGAAGCCGCAGGCCAAGGATATTCCCAGGAAGGAGCGGACCGACATGCTCAAGGCGGCGTGGCTTCTGGGCGGTCAGGAGGTGGAGCGTGATCCGCTGGCCATGGTGACGAATGCCCTGACGGTGCAAAGGTTGGTCAAGGCGAACGAGGGAGGTCGTGGAAGCGGGGAGATGGAGAAGATATTTGAGTCTCTGCCGGCGGCTTTTTCGGGATCCGAGTCCGGAGGGGAGCGGCTTGGCGAGGATCTGACCGGCGCTCGGCCCATAGAGGAGGAGAAGGCGAGTATCCGGGAGCGACGCGACCGGGATCTGGAGCGGTTGAGGCAGAAGGCGGCGGACCCCAACGCGAAGCCGGAGGACTTGGCGGAAGAGCGCAAGAAGCTGGACAATAAATACGCAAGGGACATGCGCCCCATTCGCAATGCCGGTACCCTTGCGGACCGGCACGTTAATTCCGTATCGGCCTGGATCAAGGACTTCGGCGTCGAGGGAAAGGTCGAAGCTATGGTGAGGGCCATGAATATTCAAAGCGGTCAGGAGTACGAGGCGAAGGTCAAGGAGCTGATCTTCCAAGAGGTTCGGGTAGCGGTGATAGAGATGTACACGGCCGCTCATCGGAAGTAGCTCACCTTTGCTGTAAAGGGGTCGGATGTGAAAGATTACCTACACCAGTCGCGACGCTATGTGCTTCGTTCGGAAGTTTCGGCAGACGATATCGATGATTTCGCTCTTGCGTGGGGCTGGCCGCTTGTTCATGAAACCCATCGTGACCGGGACGAGCAGGTCGACGGTCAGCTGATCTGGCAAGGGCTGCCCGATGTCGCGCTGCACTTCATCGTCGACGCGACGTCCGGCGTCGCCTACGTGGTGTTCACCGGGGACGGTCGGAGCAGTGTGGAGCCCTTCGAGCAACAGTTTCTCGATCAGGTCCCCCTATGGGGGCTCGATGAACTGTTCCGGGCGTTCGATGAGGCGGAAGACGCGCGTACGCGTGCTCAGCACGTGCTACGGATGGGGCTCGCCGCCCCGCCGGAGTTCGACGAGGGTGTGTTCCGGAGAATCAGTGAGACCGTCGCGAACAGCGAGCCAAAAGTGCGCTACGCAGGTCTGTGGGCCACGACTTACACCGGGTACCAGCGGTTCGTACCGGTGATCCGCAGAGTCTCGCTCGAAGACCCAGAGGACTACGTGCGGTCGAGAGCGCTGAGCATTGTGAAGGCATTCGAGGCGGAGGGGAGCCAATGACCCGCTACGCCGACCTCCCCAAACCCATCCGCTCCGGCATCGTCATAGTCGACCCCCAACGCGGCACCCCCCGCGGCATCATCGTCCTCCAGTTCAACCCCGACTCCCTGGAGCGCTCCCTCGCCCCCCAAGGCGCCGGCGCCGAAGGTGCCGGTGACCGGACCGAGGCGTTACGGCTCAAGGGGCCCGCCGCCGAGACGTGGAAGTTCACGGCGGAGATCGACGCCACCGATCAGATGGAGCTGCCCGTCCCGCAGGGGATCCAGCCTCAGCTGGCCGCGCTGGAGACGTTGCTGCACCCGGCGAGCGCGCTGCTGCGGCGCAATCAGAACCTCGCCTCCTTGGGGACGTTGGAGATCACCCCGATCGAGGCGCCGCTGACCCTGTTCACCTGGGGGCGCAGCCGCGTGCTGCCCGTCCGGCTCACCGAGCTCACCATCACCGAGGAGGCCTTCGACGTCGAGCTCAATCCGATTCGGGCCTCGGTCGGGATCGGGCTGCGGGTGCTGACCGTCAACGATCTGCCCACCGGGCATCGCGGTGCGGAGCTCTACCTCGCGCATCTCGCGCAGAAGGAGCAGCTCGTCGGGCCCGCGGCCGGCGGGAACCGCAGTGCTCTCGGGCTCGGGAACGCAGGGGGTTTCTGATGACCTATGAGACCGGGAACGGCCGCACACCGGACGCGATACCCGCGCCCTCGGCCTATCCCCGCTCCAGCCGCTATCACGGCATACCCGTCGCCGTGCACACCGAGGACGACGGGCGGCAGACCCCGTACCTGAGGCGGCGCCTGCTGCCCGATCCCGCCCGGCTGAGCGCTCTCACCGAGCACACCGTCAGCGTCGGCGACCGGGCGGACCTGCTCGCGTACCGCTACCTCGGCAGTGCCGAGCAGTGGTGGCAGATCGCCGACGCCAATCCCGTCGTCGACCCCAGGGAGCTGACCCGGACGCCGGGGCGCAGGCTCAAGATCGCGCTTCCGGCGGGCGTGCCCGGAGCCGCGAATGGCTGACGCCCCGGTCACCACCGGACCGATCCGGCTGACCCTGATGATGGGGCCGCGGATCCCCGTGCCCGTGCCGCAGCCCGTCACCGACGCGCTGCTGTCCGCCCAGGTCACCGTGGCCAGCGGGCAGCGCAGCGGGTTCCAGCTGGCGTTCGACCTGTCGAAGAACGGGCTGATCAACACCGCCCTGCTCCCGGGTGGGTTCTTCGACCCCGAGATCAGGGTCGTGCTCGTCGTCACCGTCCAGGGCACGCCGACCGTCCTCATGGACGGTGTCCTCATCCGCCAGGAGGTCGGGGTCAGCAACCAGCCCGGCCAGTCCACCCTCACCGTCACCGGCGAGGACCTGACGGTGCTGATGGACCTGGAGGACCGGACCGGTACGGACTATCCGGCGATGTCGCCCGCCGGGCGGGTCGCCGTGATGCTGACCCGGTACGCCCAGTACGGCATCACCCCGCTGGTCGTCCCCGAACTGATCCCGCAGATGTCGGTGCCGACACACCGCGTGGAGGCCCAGAACGGGACCGACCTCGCCTACATCAGCGAACTGGCGAAGGCCAACGGCTATGTGTTCTACCTCGACCCGGGGCCCGTTCCCGGTATGAGCCGGGCCTACTGGGGGCCGGAAGTGCGGCTCGGCATCCCCCAGCACGCGCTCAACGTGAACATGGACGCCCTGTCCAACGTCGACCAGCTCACCTTCGCCTTCGACGGCACCGCCCGCGAGGAGCCGAGGGCGCGGGTGCAGATCCCCGCCACCAAGATCTCGACACTGCTGCCCATCCCCGAAGTGAGCATCCTGCGGCCCCCGCTGGCCCTCAAGCCCGCGCCCGCGCTGAAGAAGACGACGGTCAACGACGCCGCCAAGAAGGAAACCGGTTCGGCCCTGGCCGAGACCCTCGCCAAGGCCATGGAGTCGGCCGACGCGGTGTCGGGGTCCGGGCAGCTCGACGTCGTCCGCTACGGCCATGTGCTGCGCCCCCGCGAACTCGTCGGCGTACGCGGCGCCGGGATCACCTACGACGGCCTCTACTTCGTCAAGAGCGTCACCCACAACCTCCAACGAGGCTCCTACACACAGAACTTCACCCTCGCCCGCGAGGGACTGATCTCCCGCACGCCCGTCGTGCGCCCGTAAGCGCAAGGGGCCACAAGAGTTGTCAGAGCCCGACAGAGCAGGAGCACAGGAGCAGACGCATGGCCACTGAACCCACCCGCTACCTCGGCAAGTACCGGGGCACCGTGGTGAACAACACCGATCCGGAGCGGAGAGGCCGCATCACGGCTCTGGTGACGGACGTCCTCGGTGAGACGCCGTCCAACTGGGCCATGCCCTGCTTCCCGGTGGCCGGCCGGGGGATGGGGCACTACGCGGTGCCCCCGGTCGGGTCCGGGGTGTGGATGGAGTTCGAGCAGGGCAACCCCAGCGACCCCATCTGGTCCGGCTGCTGGTACGGACACGAGAGCGAACTGCCGGCCCAGGCGCTCACCGGACTTCCCGGCGCTCCCAACCACGTCATGCAGACGACGCTGGGCCGGCGGACTTTCGTGCTCTCCGACGACCCGGTCACCGGGATCACGCTCAAGTCCGCGAACGGCGCCTCCATCGTGATCAACGACTCCGGGATCCACATCGACAACGGCCAGGGAGCGAAGATCACGCTCATCGGCCCGACCGTGACCATCAACCAGGACGCCCTGAGCGTGACCTGAGAGGGGAGGGTTCTTTTGTCCGGGAATCTCTTACACGTCAACGCCACGGTGACCTGTCCGCACGGCGCACGGGCCACGATCCTGCCCGCGCAGACGCGGGTCGTGGTCAGTGGCAATGTCGCCGGCTCGGTGGCCGACCTCTACACCGTCAGCGGCTGCCCGTTCACCGTGGCCAACGTGCCGCATCCGTGCGTGACGATCCGCTGGGTGGCGCCCTCCACCCGGATCAGGATCAACGGCTCGCCGGCCGTACTGCGCTCCTCCACGGGCCTGTGCCTGGCCGCCGACCAGGCGCCGCAAGGCCCGCCCAACGTCTCCGTGGTCCAGCAGCGGGCGGTGGGGCGATGAACGAGCAGCGCGGGGCGGTGGGTATGCGGGCGCCCGAGGCGGGGCCGCGCCGGACCGACATCGCGTTCCCGTTCCGGATCGGCAGCCGGGGGCGTACCGCGGACACCGGATACGACGACCACGTGCGCGACCTCGTCGAGCAACTGCTGTTCACCAGCCCCGGCGAGCGCGTGATGCGCCCCGACTTCGGCTGCGGGCTGCTCGACCTGGTCTTCGCGCCGAACAGCCCCGAGCTGGGCTCCGCGCTCCAGCTGACCGTGCAGGCGGCCCTGCAGCGCTGGCTCGGTGACGTGATCGAGGTGGAGTCCCTCGAGGTGGTGAGCGAGGAGAACGTGGTGCGGGTGCACCTGGTCTACGTGGTGCGCCGGACCGGTTCGCACCGCGTCGAGGAGTTCGAAGGACGGGGAGCGGCGTGATGGGCGGGGCAACGGCGCGGAACTGCGCCACGGAACGCAGACGGGACGACGTCCGGCGGGCGGAACTCAACGGCGTCGACGGGATCGAGGTGAGCGACGACGGCCGTACCCTCACCGTCACCTTCCTCGGCAAGGCGCCCTCGCCGTGCCACATCGGCCCGCAGAACATACGCATCGACGGCGGGCGTCGTGTCACGGGCATCCGCGCCGTCGAGGTCACGGTGGAGGTGGAGGAGGACCCTGAGCTCGACGACCGCATGCTGGTCACCGTCGACAGGAAGGGGGACACCTCCCGCTACCGGCTGGGCGTGGTCGAGGCCGACGCCTACGGGCGGCCGGGCGAGCAGCCGTACCGGGGATTCGACCCGCGCTACCACCAGGCCGAGTTCGGCTTCGAAGGCTCCTGTCCCACCCCGTTCGACTGCCGCCCCCAGGAGCCCTGCCCGCCGGAGCCGGGGGCGCGCCCGGTCATCGACTACACCGCCCGCGACTACGAGAGCCTGCGGCGCCTGGCCCTGGACCGGATGACGCTCACCACCCCCGACTGGGCCGAGCGACACGTCCCGGACCTCGGGGTGACGCTCGTCGAACTGCTCGCCCACACCGCCGACCAGATCAGCTACCAACAGGACGCGGTGGCCACGGAGGCGTACCTGGACACCGCCCGGCGCAGGGTCTCCGTACGCCGTCACGTCCGGCTCGTCGACTACCCGATGCACGATGGCTGCAACGCCCGCGCGTTCGTGGCCCTGGAAGTGGACGGCTGTCTGACGCTGGAGGCCGGCACCTTCCGGTTCGCCGCCGTGGACGTCAGCGGACTCGAGCCGCAGGAACGACCGGACCTGGGCACCGTGATCCCCGACGGGGAACTCGACACGATCGCCGAGAACGCCCTGGTGGAGGTCTTCGAGCCGCTCGGCCGGTGCGACCTCGACCTGCGCCCGGAACACAACGCCGTGCGCCTGTGGACCTGGGGCGACGAGGAGTGCTACCTGCCCGCCGGAGCGACCGCGGCGACCCTGCGCGACGAGTGGCAAGGCGGGGGCGACACGGGAGAGGGCGGGGAAGACGGCGAGGACCGGGAACGGGCCCTCGCACTGAGCCCCGGCGACGTCCTGCTGATCGAGGAGGTGCTCGGTCCGCGCACCGGCGCCCCCGCCGACGCCGACCCGGCCCACCGCCAGGCCGTCCGGCTCACCTCGGTCACCCCTGCCGTGGACGAGCTCTACGACCAGCCCGTCGTGGAGGTGACCTGGGCCCCGGCAGACGCCCTCACCTTCCCGGTGTGCCTGTCCAGCCGCGGCGGCACCGACTGCGCGCTCCTGACCGATGTCAGCCTCGCCCGGGCGAACGTCGTCCTGGTCGACCACGGCCGTTCGCTGACCCACTGCGACGGCGACCCGGAGTGCGTTCGCGTGCCGCCCGCCCCCGTCGTCGTCGCCGGGTGCGAGCCGCCCGACTTCGGCTGCGGCGACCGCGCGGAGACCACCGGCCCCGCCGCGGCCCTCCACGACCTTCTCGACCTGACCCGCTCGGGGCACCAACTGGAGCCCGACCACGTCCGTGAACTGCACCAACTGGTGGGCGAGGCGGCCGTGGCCCGGGCCGGACTCGACATCCACCTGGTCCCCGGCCTCGACGGCGAGGAGCAGGTCGTACCGCCCGGCGCCGACGCACAGGCCGCCGCTCTGGAGACCCTGCTCGCCCAGACCGGCTATCCGCGCCCACCCGTACGGTTCCGTCCCGTACTGCCGTACGCGCCCGTCACCCAGGCCACCCCCTATCCCGCCCCCGCGCATGTCGCCGCGGGCCAGGCCGACCTCCTCGCCACCCTTCCCGAGCGGATGCGCGTACGGCTGGAGGAACTGTGGCACCAGGTCCATGAGGGCGAAGACCTGACACAGGAGCAGACGGCCGAGCTGACGGTCCTCTTCGGCGCCCGCACCCTCGACCGGCTCCAGCTGGGCCAACGGCCCGCCCAGGCCCTGCGCGAGCTGATCGCCCGCCGCAAGCGGCTGCTCGCGGGCAAGCTGCGCCGCCTCTCGGTGCTCGTGGCCCTGGCCCGCGCCGGCGGCGTGCTCGACCGGCGCACCGTCTGGGAGGTGCGGCACAGCTGGGGCGAGGAGTACGCCGACGGCCTCGACCCGGCAGACCCCCGGCTCGCGGGCCCCGCCGCCGCGACCGGTCAGGATCCCCGCTCCGCCCTGCCGGCCGTCAGCGCCGTCGGCGAGCGGACCGACGGAACCCGGACCGGGCGCCGGGCGAGGTGGCTGCCCCGCCGCGACCTGCTCTCCAGCGGCCGCAGGGACCGCCACTTCGTCGGCGAGCTGGAGGACGACGGCAGGCTCGCCCTGAGGTTCGGCGACGGCCGGCACGGCGCCGCGCCGCCGCCCGGCTCCCGGCTGGAGATCGCCTACCGGGTCGGCAACGGCCCGGCGGGCAATGTCGGTGCCGAGGCCGTCAACCACCTTCTCCTGTGCGGCTCCGGCTCCTGCGAGGTCACCCGGGTACGCAACCCGCTGCCCGCCGCCGGGGGTACCGGACCCGAGTCCCTGGACGAGGTCCGCCAGCTCGCCCCCCTGGCTCCGAAACGGTCGCTGCTGCGCGCCGTCACCGCCGGCGACTACGCCGAACTGGCCGCCCGCGTCCCCGGGGTGCAGCGCGCAGCCGCCGACATCCGCTGGACCGGCGCCGCCCAGGAGGTCCACGTGGCCGTCGACCCGCTCGGCACCGCCGCGCCCGGCCCCGTCCTGCTGGAGGCCGTCGGCCATGTCCTCGACGGCTACCGGCGCATCGGCCACGACGTGGTGGTCCACCCGGCCCGCCCGGTCCCGCTCGACATCTCCCTCGCCGTGTGCGCCGCCCCCGGCCACCAGCGCGGGCACGTCCTCGCCGAGCTGCGCCGGGTCCTGGGCACCGGGGTCCTGCCCGACGGACGGTTCGGCTTCTTCCATCCGGACGCCCTCACCTTCGGTGAACCCGTCCGCGTCAGCCGTCTGGTCGCCGCGGCCGCCGCGGTTCCCGGTGTGCTGAGCGTCCACGCGACCCGGCTGCGCCGGCTCCACCACCACGACGACGGTGAGCTGGAGGCCGGGGTGCTGCGGCTGGGCCCGCTGGAGATCGCCCAATGCGACAACGACCCGGACCGGCCGGAGAACGGCCGGCTCGCGATCGAGATCGGAGGCGGCCGATGAGCGGCCGATGCGACTGCGGCTGCCGGGGCACCTCGGCGGCCACGCCCACCGAGGTGGTGAACCCGCCCGGCCAGGGCGCCATCCGCTACCGGGTGGGCACCCACCGGGAGTTCCTGTCCTCCATGCTCGCCCGGCTGTCCGGACCCGCCTACCCGGCGCTGCGCGACCTGACCGTACGCACCCCCGACGACCCGGCGATCGGCCTGCTGGACACCTGGGCCGTCCTGGGCGACCTGCTCACCTTCTACTCCGAACGGATCGCCAACGAGGGGTACCTGCGCACCGCCACCGAGGAGGGCTCCCTCACCCTGCTCGGCAGGCTCGTCGGGCACCGGCCCCGCCCCGGTGTGGCCGCGGACACCTTCCTCGCCTACACCCTCGACCGGGACCCGCGCCCCGGCCAGGAGACGCCCGTGCTGATCCCGCGCGGCGCCCGCAGCCAGAGCGTGCCGGGACCGGGGGAGGAGCCGCAGTCCTTCGAGACCTCGGAGGAGCTGTCCGCCCGCTGGTCGTGGAACGAGCTCGCCGTGCTGCGCCGCCGCCCCTACCAGGTGACGCCCGACCGGCTGGAGAAGCGCACGGAGCTGTTCGTCGCGGGTACGGCGAACAACGTGAAGCCCGGCGATCAGCTCCTGTTCGTCTTCAGCGCCGAGGAGTCCGCCCGGGACAAAAGGTTTCTGCGCACCGTTCCCCACGTGCGCCTCGACCGTGAGAACGACGTGACCGCCATCGGTCTTCCCGTCGCCGCACAGCCGTCGCTGAAGAGGCTGCGCGAAGAGCTCGAGAAATGGATCACGCCGGCGGCGAAGGACTCGCCCCACCCCCGGCCCAAGAGCAGCCGCCTCGTCGAGCGGTTCGACAAGGACGTCCTCGCCCCGCTGCGGGGCGACCTGGACACGCTCAAGACCGCCACCGCGCTCGCCGACCGCCTGGCACGTGACGTGGAACGGGTCCACGAGGCCGCCGAACTCGCCCGCCGGTACCAGGAGATCGCCGGCTGGTTCGAGGCGCTGGCCGCGAAGTTCGCCGAACTGATCGGGCAGGCCCGTGCGCTGGAGCCGCCGCAGCCCTCGAAGCCGCCGGGCGCCGGCGGGAAGGGCGAAACCCTCTTCGCCGGGCTGCGCCTCGGGACCGCCCCCGGAGCGGAGCGCGGCGGGCAGCGGTCCGCAGCGGCGGAACCGGCCGCCCCGGCCTTCCGTGGCCTGGGCGCCCTGCTGCCCGCCCTGCGGACCGCGCCCGTACGGCCCCCGGCCAACGCCCGCCACCTCGCCCGGGACCCCGAGCACATCTACGCGCCCGGCTCCGACATCGGTGCCCAACTGCTGGCCGCGCTCGACACCAGGATCCGCGACGGTCTGCACGACGCCTGGCGGCAGGCGGACCTGACCGCGCCGCTGGCGCTGGCCACGGTCCAGGTGATGAGGGCCACCGCGACGCCGTTCGGCGCGACCGCGCCCATGAAGCCCCACTACAAGAACAACAACGAGATCGACTACTACGAGGACTGGCCGCTCAGCGGCAGCACCTCGCTCGACACCACGGTCACCTACGACACCGCGGGCACCGTCCCGGCGAAGATCGCGTTCACCCACTCGGTCGCCGACTCCTCCTCGCCGACCAAGGAGCTCAAGCTCCGCAGCGACGAGGAGATGAACGAGAAGGTCGAGGACGTCGGCCCCGGTGAGGTACAGGTCAGCACCCAGCTGCCGCCCCCCGAGCGGGATCCCGACCCGGCGGGCGAGGCTGCACCCCCGCCGCCCCCGGACCCGCACAAGCTCGGTGTCCGTGCGGAGCTGCTGCCCAAACTGCCCAAGGCCACCGTGTTCGTCTCCCGGCCCAACAGCGACAACAGGGTGCTGGTCACCGTCACCGACGGTGCCGCCACCGTGGAATACCCCCTGGGGCCCGACGAGTCGGCCCAGCAGCGGACGCTCGGCCGGCTCACGATCAACGTGGCCCGCAGGACGCCCACCGGGAAGCCCTCCACCGTCAGCGTGACCATCGGCACGCAACTGGAGGTCACCGACCGGAACAAGCTGGCCCTCGACGCCGTCTACGACGGCATCGGCCCCGGCAGCTGGGTCGCCGTCGAACGCCCCCGCAAGGGCAGCCCCGGCCAGATCCCCGGCAGCAAGGAGTTCGCCCTGGTCGTCACCCGGGTCACCGGCGTGCGGGTCCTCTCCCGTGCCGCCTTCGGCATCACCGGCAAGGTCACCGAACTCACCCTCCAGGACGACTGGCTCGACGCCGACGACGTCTCCCTGGCCCACATCAGGGACGCCACCGTCCACGCCCGCGGCGACGCCCTCCGCCTCGCCGAGGAGACGGTGACCGAGGACGTCCACGGCAACGAGATCGAGCTGGCCGGGCTGTACGACGGGCTGGCACCCGGCCGCTGGCTGGTCTTCAGCGGCGAGCGCACCGACATCCCCGGCACCACCGGGGTGCGCGGCACGGAGCTCGCCATGGTCGCCGGCGCCCGGCAGAGCGTCGACCCCGCGCTGCCGGGCGACGCGGTGCACACCACGCTCGTGCTCACCGCGGACCTGGCCCACCGCTACCGGCGCGAGACCCTGCGCATCCACGGCAACGTCGCACGGGCCACCCACGGCGCCACCCGCGACGAACCGATCGGCAGCGGCGACGCGGGCCGGGCCAACCAGACGTTCACCCTCTGGCAGTCCCCGCTGACCTGGCTCGCCGCCGAGAACGCGCTGGGCGCGCAGAGCACCCTCGAGGTCCGGGTGGACGGGGTGCGCTGGCGGGAGGTCGACAGCCTCGCCGGACGCGGCCCGCAGGAACGCGTATTCGTCACCGGCACCACCGGTGCGGCCGATCCCTCCGATGCCGCCGCCGGGCGGACCACCATCACCTTCGGCGACGGCGTGCACGGCTCGCGCCTGCCCACCGGACACGAGAACGTCCGCGCCCGGTACCGCATCGGCGTCGGCAGATCCGCCAACGTCAAGGCCGGCCGCATCACCCAGCCCACCACCCGCCCCCTCGGGGTCACCGCCGTCGTCAACCCGCTGCCCGCCACCGGCGGCGCCGACCCGGACGGCCCCGGGCTCGCCCGCCGCAACATCCCCCTGTCCGTCACCGCGCTCGACCGCCTCGTCTCCGTGGCCGACTACGAGGACTTCGCCCGCTCGCGGGCCGGCATCGGCCGCGCCAGCGCCCGGGAGATCTTCGACGGCACCCGGCGCAGCGTGCACCTGACCGTCGCCGGCGTCGACGACATCGAACTCGGCGACGACTCCGACATCGTCCGCACCCTGCGGTCCTCCCTCGCCGCCCACGGCGACCCCCGGGTACCGGTCACCGTGGCCGTACGGGAACTGGTGCTGCTCATCGTCGCGGCCAACGTCCGGGTGCACCCCGACCACACGTGGGACCTGGTCGAACCGGCGCTGCGCCGCGCCCTGCTGGCCCGGCTCGGCTACCCGGCACGCGAACTCGGCCGGCCCGCGTACCTGTCGGAGGTGCTGGCGACCGCCCAGTCGGTACCGGGCGTGGACTACGTGGACGTGGACGCCTTCACCGGGGTGCCCGGCAGCCTGACCCCCGAAGGCCTGGAGAAACTGCCCGAGAGACTGAAGCGCCCTCAGGCGGTGGTCGGGTCCCGGCTCGCCGCGTACGACGAGGACCGCTACCGGGTGTCGCCCCCGGGCCAGGAGACCACCGAGACGCTCACCGCGGTGGCCGCGAAGAACGGCATCACCGTCGCCGAACTGCTGCGGCTCAACCCCGACATCACCGACACCAGGCCACTGCCCAAGGGCCGCACGGTGTTCGTCTTCCGCGGCATCCGCCCGGCGCAGTTCGCACTGCTCTCCCCGGACGTGCCGGACACACTGATCCTTAAGGAGGCACGGGCGTGAACCGTGAGCCCGACGGCCTGCTGGAACTGCTCCCGCAGTGGCACCAACTGCGCGACGCCGAGGCCGGGGAGCCGCTGCGGGCCCTGCTGGCCGTGATCGCCGAGCAGGTCGATCTGGTGCGCTCGGGCGTGGAGCAGGGCTACGAGGACTGGTTCGTCGAGACCTGCGCCGACTGGGCCGTGCCCTACCTCGGCGACCTCGTCGGCTACCGCATCCTGCCCGGCTACGAAGAAGTGCTGACCACCGGCCTGTCCCCGGGCGGCCCCGGCGGGGGACGGGCCGAGTCCCGGCGGCGCCTCGCCGCCCGCCTCGCCCCCCGCCGCGACGTGGCGGACACCGTCGCCAACCGGCGGCGCAAAGGCACCCTGGCACTGCTGGAACAACTGTCGGCGTCGGTGGCCGACTGGCCCGCCAGAGCGGTGGAGTTCTCCCGACTGCTCGGCGCCCACCAGCCGGTGCGCCTGTTCGGGGCGGGCCAGGAAGCGGCCACCGCGACCCGGCTGACCCGGGGACGGCTGCTCGACGTTCGTGAGGGGGCCACGCTGGACCTGCTCGGCGGCGCCTTCGACGCGGCCGCACACAGCGCCGACGTACGACGGGCCGGATCCGCCCGCCGACAGAGCGGGTACACCCCGGCGGGCGTCGGCCTGTTCGTATGGCGCCTGAAGCCCTACTCGGTGACCCGCGCCCCCGCGTACTGCATCGACCGGGCCCGCAACCTCTACACCTTCTCCATCCTCGGCAACGACAGCCCACTGGTGGCCAAGCCCGAACCCGAGCCCTCGGCCTCGCACCTGGCGACCATGGACAACGTCCCCGTCCTCATCCGCCGCCGACAGCTCGCCGACCGGCTCACCGACACGTACGGACCCGGCCGCTCGTTCACCGTCTGGCGCGACGACGACGAGGAGCCGGTGCCGCCCGCCGACATCGTCGTCGCCGACCTGTCCGACTGGACCTACCGGGCCCGGCGCGGCCAGGTCGTCGTCGACCCCGAACTCGGCCGGATCGCCTTCGGCACCCGCTGCGCGCCCCGCCACGGGGCATGGGTCAGCTACCACTACGCGTTCAGCGACGACACCGGCGGCGGGGAGTACCCGCGCGAACGCGACACACCGCCCCGGTCCACCGTCTACCAGGTCGGACCGGGCCGCCCCCACGAGCGCATCATGGACGCCTACGAGCAATGGCGCTCCGACGGCGGCGCCGAAGCCGTCATCGAGCTCACCCACAGCGGCGCCCACCAGGAGCAGCTGGACTTCGACCTGTCCCCGGGGGAGCGGCTGGAGCTGCGCGCCGCCGAGGGCGCCCGGCCGGTGATCCGTCTGCTCGACTGGTACAGCAACCGGCCTGACGCGCTCAACATCCACGGCAATCCCGGCGACGGGCCGGGGCCGCGCGTCGTCCTGGACGGACTGCTCGTCACCGGACGGGGCATCAACGTGACCGGCCCCGTCGGCTCCGTCGTCGTCCGGCACTGCACGCTGGTGCCCGGCTGGTCGCTGGAGCCGCGATGTGAGCCGCACTCGCCGCAGGAGCCCAGCCTGGTCCTGGAGTGCACCACGGCCTGTGTGCAGATCGAACGCAGCGTCCTCGGCACGATCGAGGTCGTCGGCGACGAGGCCGGCACCGACCCGCTGGAGATCCACATCGCCGACAGCGTCCTGGACGCCACCGGCTCCGACCGCGAGGCCCTCTCCGGGCCCGAATGCCGACACGCCCACGCCGTGCTGCACGCCCACCGCACCACGGTGATCGGGGAAGTCCACGTCCACGCCGTCGAGATCGCCGAGGACAGCATGTTCACCGGCCGCGTCAACGCGGCCCGGCGCGGCATCGGCTGCATGCGGTTCTGCTACGTGCCGCCGGGCTCGCGCACACCCCGCCGCTACCACTGCCAGCCGGACGGGGTGCGCGCCGCCGTGCGGGAACGGGCCGAGCAGGGCGGCATCGACCCGGCCGACCTCCCCGCACTGCAGGACGCCGAGGCCGCCCGCGTCCGGCCGGTGTTCACCGGCGTCCGCTACGGCGGCCCGGCCTACGGCCAACTGGCCGACGGCTGCGCGCCGGAGGTCACCCGCGGGGCCGAGGACGGCTCCGAACTCGGCGCGTTCCACGATCTCTTCCAGCCCCAGCGCGAGGACAGTCTGCGGGCCCGCCTGGAGGAGTTCTCACCGGCCGGCACGGACGCCGGGATCATCCACGTCACCTGACCCCGCCCGACGGATCCAGGGGAACGAACACAAGGGGAACGAACTCATGCACGCAGACCTCTCCCGCGTCACCTTCCGGCCCGCCAAGCACTACTCCGGTGTGCTCGCCCAGCAGGGCCGGGTCCAGCTCGACGCCGACGCCAACGAGCAGACGGCGATCACGCAACACCAGGCGCGCGCCCTGGCCGCCGACCTGATCGGGCAGCACGGGGGCCCGCACGGCGCCACCGGCTTCCGCATCGACTACTGCCCGGGTGAGAACAAGCTCGACAACCTGGCCGTCCACGGCGGGCGTTACTACGTCGACGGCATCCTGTGCGACGCCGACCGGCCGCCGGCGGGGACACCGGCCGGGCAGGCGCCCACCACGACGCCGCACGACGCTCCGGCCGGTGCCGACGCCCCGGCGGGATCCGAGGGTTCCACCGGCTCCGACGGCGACACGGGCGGCGAACACCACCCGTGCACCGACGGAACCGTCTGGACGTACTGGGACCAGCCCGACGCCTACCGGGACCCGGAGAAGCCCGCCGACCGGCTGCCCGCGCAATTCCCCTACCTGGTCTACCTCAAGGTGTGGGAGCGGACGGTCACCGCCGCCGAGGACCCCGAGATCCGGGAGGTGGCTCTCGGGGCCGCACTGCCGGACACGGCGGCCAGGATCAAGACCGTCTGGCAGGTCCTGCCCCTGGCCGGCACCGACCTGGGCGCCCCGGCCAATCCGACGGCCGACCAGGTGCGTACGGCCTTCCGCACCTGGGCCGACGCACACCGCACCCCGACCGCGACGGCCGCGTTCCGCACCGAACGCCCGGAGCGCTCCGACGACGAGCCCTGCCTCACCCGGCCCGACCACCGCTACCGGGGCCCGGAGAACCAGCTGTACCGCGTGGAGATCCACACCGGCGGCACGGCCGAGACCGCCACCTTCAAATGGTCCAGGGAGAACGGGTCCGTCGTCTTCCCCGTGGCCGCCCTCGACGGCACCTGGGTGGAACTGGCCACGCTCGGCAACGACGACAAGCTCGACCTGGGTGCCGGGGACCGGGTGGAACTCGCCGACTCCGCCTACACCAGCCGCGGTGAGCCCGCCGATCTGCTGCGGGTCGAGGAGGTCGACCTGCCGGGCCGCCGGGTGCGGTTGAACGCCGAGCCCGGCCCGGGCACCGGCAGGCTGCCCGGCCTGCACCCCTTCCTGCGCCGCTGGGACCACCGCGCCCCCGGCGGCCGCGGCACGGCCAGACACCACCGCAACGGCGCCCTGAAGCTCGTCGAAGGCACGTGGATCGACCTGGAGGACGGCATACAGCTCTGGTTCGAACCCGGTGGCCGGTACCGGCCGGGGGACTACTGGGCCGCACCCGCCCGCACCGCCACCGGCACGGTGGAGTGGCCCGCGGCGGCGGACGGGCGGCCACTGCTCCAGCCCCCGGCGGGCGTCGACGCGCACTACGCCCCGCTGGCCTGGGTGGTGGGCGGCGAGAGCGCGGTGACCGACTTGCGGTACACGTTCCGGCCGTTGGCCGCGCCGATCGAGCACATCGAGGGCGCCTCCCGGGACTGACGTCCCGGACGGTCCGCTGTTCCGCACGCGAGTACGACTTTGTACGTAGTCAAGGAGGAAGTCATGGCACAGCCCCTGTCCGCCGACCGACTGGTCGAGGCTCTCCGTCAGGAGGGTGTGAAGGTCCAGGAGCACCGCAGTTGGCGTACCCACAACCGTAACGGCAAGGGGGCGTGGGGTCCCGTGCACGGGGTGGTCATCCACCACACCGTCACCTCGGGGACGGACGAGTCGGTCGATCTCTGCTACGACGGTTACTCGGAGCTGCCCGGGCCGTTGTGCCACGGCGTCATCGCCAAGGACGGCACGGTCCACCTCGTGGGCAACGGCAGAGCCAACCACGCGGGACTGGGCGACGGCGACGTCCTCAGCGCGGTGATCGAGGAGCGGTCGCTGCCCGCGCCCAACGAGAACGACACCGACGGCAATGCGCGCTTCTACGGGTTCGAGTGCATCAATCTCGGCGACGGGGAGGACCCGTGGCCCGCCGCACAGTTGGAAGCCATCGAGAAGGTGTCGGCGGCGATCTGCCGGGCCCATGGCTGGACCGAGCGCTCGGTGATCGGCCACAAGGAGTGGACCAACAACAAGATCGATCCCAAGGGCTTCACGATGAGCTCGATGCGCACCCGGATAGCCGGCTGCCTCAAGGGGAAGCCGGGCGGGCCGGGGCCCCAGCCGAAGCCACCGCAGTACGAGCCCTTCCCCGGCGGGGACTTCTTCCGCGCGGGCCGCAACAGCCGCGTCGTCACCGCGATGGGCAGACGGCTGGTGGCGGAGGGATGCGGCCGCTACGAGGAAGGCCCCGGTCCCGAGTGGACCGAGGCCGACCGCAAGTCGTACGCGGCGTGGCAGCGCAAACTCGGCTACTCCGGTTCGGACGCGGACGGCACCCCCGGCAGGGCGAGCTGGACGAAGCTGCGCGTGCCCAAGGTGTGAGTCCCGCCCCGCACGCCCTGTGGTGGCTCGGTGCCCGGGAGCACCGAGCCACCGGGCGTCTCGCGTCTGCCGATGGGTCACGTCCTCCCGGGCGCCGGACGCCCGCCGCGACAGGCGGTCGCCGGGCTCACCGATGAGCTGCTACAGCGTGTGCAGGAACTCCTCGAGAGTCCGGTTGAAGGCGTCCGGCTCCTCCATGTTGGGGAAGTGGCCGGTGTTCTCGACGGCCGTGACGCGGCCGTCGGCGACGGCGTGCGCGACGTGTTCGGCCATGCCGATGAGGTCGGGCGCGTCGAGTGCGCCGTTGAGCGCCAGGACGGGAACGGAGATCTCCTTCGCGCGCGTCCGGGTGTCGGTCACGGGGACGTTGAAGTCCGGTTCGGCGGCGGTGTGCTTGGCGATGGTCCGCCCGGCCATCTCCCGCAGCCGTCGTACGACGTCGGGGTGGACGGCGTCGGGTGTGCGGTGCGGGCCGGCCGCGCTGCGCGCGAAGGTGTCGAGCCAGCCCCCGATGTCCCCCGCGCCCAGCGCGCCGAACTGGGCGGCTCGCAGCTCCTCGATCCAGGGGGCACCGGGGCCGGGGGTGCCGCCACCGCTGAGGACCAGGGCCCGCACCAGGCCGGGGTGTTCCAGAGCGGTGTCGACCGCGATGTTCGCCCCCATCGACACCCCGACGAGGACCGCGGGGCCGACGGCGAGGTGACGCAACAGCGCGGCGACGTCGTCGGCCTGGCGGAACGGGCCGCTCGCGTTGGAGGACCAGCCGTGTCCGCGGGCATCCGGGGCGATCACCCGGTGGTGGCGCGCGAGGGCCGGTATCTGGTCGTCCCACAGGGTGTGGTCCATGAAGCCCGCGTGCAGCAGCACCAGGGGCTGACCGCTGCCGGTGTCGCGGTAGGCGAGGGAGCCGTCGTGGCTCTCGAACGTGCGGATGTCGGAGGCGTCGTTCATGACAACCAAGGTGCCATACTCCGAGGGATTCGACAACTCAGGTGTCATGTTCTTTTCCGAAAGACGGCACCCCAGGTGTCATCATGGTCGGATGACCGACACTGACCCGCCCCTCCCGCCCGACGACCTCGCTCCCCGACTCATGGAGGTCTTCGCCCTGGTGGGGCCGCTGTACCGGCGCGTCCAGCGCAAGGTCGAGCAGGACGCGCCGATCCAGGGGATCTCCGTCGGAGTGCGGGGCGTCCTGGAGCTGCTCCGCGAGCACGGACCCATGACCGTCCCGCAGATGGGCCGCGCCCAAGCGCTGAGCCGCCAGTTCGTGCAGCGCATGGTCAACGACGCCGCGGCACGGCACCTCGTCGACATCCTCCCGAACCCGGCCCACCAGCGGTCCTCGCTCATCTCGTTGACCGACGACGGGCGGGCGGCCATCAATGCCGTGCTCCACCACGAACACGCTCTGCTGCGCCAGGTCGGCGGCGACCTCACCGACGCCGACGTCACGACCTGCGTACAGGTCCTCGGCCGGATGCTGGAACTCTTCGACGACGTCGACGTGAACTGATCCGCGGCCCTACGGGCCCGGAGGGAGGTTGCGCCGGTAGAAGCGCCGGTACGCGCGAACCGAGTCGCCGTCCGCCGCCGACCACAGGTCCTTGGCCACGGGGCGTCGCCACCGCAGGACGTCCACATCGGACGCCGCGTTGCGCCGCACCACACGCCGAAGGAATGCCGCCCACAGCCGGTTGACCGGCCACAGCAGCCAGTCCGGGCCGAGCTTGCGTACGACGACGGCCCAGATCGCGATCGTCAGATCGGGACGCACAGGGCTCACGGCGGCGATCACCGTGAGCATCGGCGGCCTGGTGTCCGGCTCCGGCCGGGACTGGGCGCTGACCAGAGCCAGGGTCGGGCTCGCCATCGTGACCCGGGCATACGGGCGGAAGCGCTGCACCCGGGTGACGTTCATGTCGACCGGCCGGATCACGAAGGAGAAGTGACGGCCTTCGTCACGCAGGGGAACGTACGTCATCGGCCCCGGCGCGCCGTGCGCACAGGGCCAGTGCGCGACATCGGTGACGTGCTCGCTGACGGTCAGCAGGTCCGAGTGGCAGACGTGCACCTCACCGGGCAGGTACAGGTACCGCCGGCGGTCCCGCGCGTGGTCGAGGTCGGTGAACGGCTCCGCGGGACCGGGTCCGTGCCAGAACCAGACGCATCCGCTGTGTTCCCTCACCGTGAGACTGCGCTGCGCCGCCCGGGACGGGATGCGGCAACCGCCGGGGATCTTCACGCAGCGGCCTGCGACGTCGAATTCCCAGGCGTGGAATCCGCAGGTCAGGCTCTCCTCGCGGACGTATCCGCCCCGGGCCAGATGCGCGCCCATGTGGCAGCACTGACTCTCGATCATGCCGACCTGCCCACTGGCCGTTCGGAACAGGGCGTACTCGTGCGACATATAAGTGACCGGTACCACCTGGCCACGTCGCAGGTGCTTGCTGAACCGCGCGAAGTACCAGCCGGTGGGGCTTGCGACCGGCTCGGGAACGACGCCCGGGGGCAGGTGGCCGTGGACCTCCCGGTCATAGGGCCGCAGGTGTGGACGCCGTGTCATGGCCGCTCTCCTCGCTGCTCTCCTGGCGTGGGCGTCGCGTGGTGGCCGTCCCGCGGCGCCGCGGGAGCGGGCAGGAGGGCCGGCCCGGTCGGCGTGTACCAGGTGTAGGCGCCGGGATCGAAGCGGCTCAGCCGGTGGACGAGCCGCCCGGTCGACCAGGGCCAGGCGAAGGTGTTCCGCCCGCTGGGGGCGAGGTAGTAGCTGGTGCAGCCGCCGGAGTTGTACACGGTGGTCCGCAGCGCCTCCTGTACCGCCGTGTTGTACGCGGCCTGCGCGCCCGGCCGGACGTCCAGGGCGGCGTGGCCGCTGCGGTCGAGATGGGTCAGGGCCGAGGTGAGGTATGTCAGTTGCGCTTCGAGGACGGTGATCGCGGAGGTGGAGCCGCCGAGCAGATTGGGTCCCAGGAGCACGAAGAGGTTGGGGAATCCGCTGACGCTGGTACCCAGGTAGGCCCGCGGCTCCCCGCCCCAGGCCTCGTGGAGGGTACGGCCGTCCGCGCCGTGCAGGCTCCGGGCCAGTGGCAGCTCACCGACACGGAAGCCCGTGGCCGTGACGAGCACGTCGGCCGGGACCGCGGTGCCGTCGGCGCCGACGATCTCGCGGCCACGGACAGCCGCCACGGCCGTGGGGTGAAGGTGAACGTGCGGCCGGGCCAGGGCCGGGTAGTAGGTACTGGACGTCAGGAGGCGCTTGCAGCCCAGCCGGTAGTCCGGTGTGAGCGCCCGGCGCAGCCGCCGGTCACGGACCGTGAGCCGCAGGTGCGCGCGGGCGCCGGCCTCGACGAGGCGCGCGAGCTCCGGGTGGCGGAAGGCGCAGCCGAGGCTCTCCTGCAGCCCGTACTGCCCGGCGCGCAAGGCCCGCCGGGCCTTGGGCACACGGTCCAGGCACCGGTTGAACGCGGCGGGGACCGGCAGGTCCGGTTTGGGTAGCACCCATGGGGCGGTCCGCTGGAAGAGATGCACCGCCGAAGCGCGGGACTGGATGGCCGGGACGAGCTGGATCGCGGAGGCGCCGCTCCCCACCACGGCCACGCGGCGGCCGGCCAGATCGACGTCGTGGTCCCACCGGGCGGTGTGGAGTACGGGCCCGGGGAATTCCTCGACGCCGGGCACGTCGAGGTGGCGCGGGACGTGCCACGGCCCGGTGGCCAGGACCAGTATCGCGGCGGTACGGGGCCCGTCGCTGGTCTCCAGCCGCCAGCGCCCGAGGGCCGGGTCCCACCGGGCTCCCAGGACCCGCACCCCGCAGCGCAGCACGTCGCCGAGCCCGTACCGCTCGGCCGTCGACCGCAGATAGGCGTGTATCTCCTGCTGCCCGGCGAACACCCTCGTCCAGGCGGTGTCCGGGGTGAAGGAGTAGCTGTAGAGCGTCGAGGGCACGTCGCAGGCGCAGCCCGGGTAGGTGTTGTCCCTCCAGGTGCCGCCGAGTTGTGGCCCCTTCTCCAGGACGAGCACGTCGCGGAACCCCGCCCGGCGCAGTCGGACGGCGGCGCCGATTCCGGAGAAGCCCGCTCCGACGACCACGACGTGCGCGTCCCGGTCGGGCCGGGTGCCCTGCGCCGGGATCACCGCACCGGTCCGGCCGGGCGGACGGCGTGGCTCGTGGTGCTCGCGGTGGTCTGCGGCGAACCTCGTGGCATCAACAGGCCCTTCCAGAACTCCAGTCCAGATTGTGCCAGAGTGTCGCGTAGACCGGGTTTTCGGCAGAGCGTGAAACGGGGCGCCCAGATTGCGGGGCCCGGGCGCGGTGTGCTCCGTACGCCCGTACGTTCACCCGCCGCCGGGCGGACGGCGTCCATGCCCTCCGGCCGCTTCCGGACCCGTGCGAGGGGGCAGGCATGAAAGGCCGCCGCGATGTCCGGCAGGCGGCCGAGCACACGTCAAGAGGGCTGCCGCGGTGACGCGGCGGTCGCACGGGAGGAACCGGAGTGGGAACGGACCGGCACGCTCAGGCGATGACGCACACCAGTGCCGATGCGGTGCGGCACTACGAGAAGGCGCTGGAGCATCTGCTCTTCTTCCGGGAAGAGGTGACCACCGAGGCCCGGGCGGCGGTCCGTGCCTCCCCGCACTCGGTCATGGGGAACGTCCTCACGGCCTACCTCGGCCTGCTCGGGACGGAGGAGAAGGACGCGGCCGAGGCCCGGACGTCCTTCGACGCGTTCCGCCGGGGCGTACGCCTGACGGACGTGACGCCTCGGGAGCGTATGCACCTCGCGGCCGCGTCCTCCTGGCTGGACGGCGACATCCACCGGGCCGGCCGCATCCTCGGCGAGATCAGCGTGGCGAACCCGCGGGACGCACTGGCCCTGGCGGTGGGCCACCAGATCGACTTCTTCACCGGCAGCGCCGCACTGCTGCGTGACCGCGTCGGCGGGGCGCTGTCCGCCTGGGACGAGGACGACCCGCACTTCGGGCTGTTGCTCGGCATGTACGCGTTCGGCCTGGAGGAGGCAGGCCACTACAGCCGTTCGGAACAGGTGGGGCTGGCGGCCGTCGAACGCAATGCGCGCGACGTGTGGGGCATCCACGCCGTGGTCCACGCCTACGAGATGCAGGGCCGGTTCACCGAGGGCATCCGCTACCTGGACGACCGCGCCGGAGACTGGACGGACGGCAACTACCTCAAAGTCCACAACTGGTGGCACTACGCCCTCTACGTACTCGAGACGGGGCGCACGGACCAGGTGCTGGAGGTCTACGACGACGCCGTTCACCACGAGGGATCGGCAGGGGCGGCGATGGAGCTGCTGGACGCGGCGTCCTTGCTGTGGCGGCTGTATCTGGCCGACATCGACACCGGCGGCCGCTGGGCGGCGCTCGCCGACGCCTGGGCCGGACGCCAGGACGGCGCCTACTACGTCTTCAACGACATGCACGCCGTCATGGCCTACGTCGGCGCGGACCGCACCTCCGAGGCCGAACGCCTCATCCGTGACCGGGAGGCCTGGGTCCGCTCCACGGGTCCGGACGTCTCCAACGTGGCGATGACCGCCGAGGTCGGACTGCCGGTGAGCCGGGCGCTGCTCGCGTACGGGCGGCAGCGGTACGACGAGGTGGTCGAACTCCTGCTCCCGCTGCGGTACCGCCTGCACGCCTTCGGGGGCAGTCACGCCCAGCGGGACGCCGTGCAGCGGACCTTGGTGGAAGCGGCTCTTCGCGCCGGACGGGACGACGTGGCCCGTACGCTGCTGAGCGAGCGCACCGGCCTGCGCCCGGTGAGTCCCTACAACTGGGTGGCCCGGGCGCGACTCGCGGATCACCTCGGCGACACGGCCCAGGCCGCCGCCGCCCGCCGCCGGGCGAAGGAGCAGGCGTCGACGGTCCTCGGCTGACGAGAAGCCTCGGCGTGCGTGCCGAAGGCACCGCGGGGTGCGCGGTGCCTTCGGTGTGCGCGCCAGAAGTCAGGCACGCGAGAAGTCAGGTGCGTCAGACGTCAAGTGCGTTCGACGTCAGGCGCGTACGGTGTACCACGCGCCGAGGCCGCTGCACCCGGTCGCGTTGTAGGTGGTGCTGCGGTAGCCGGCCGGGATGGGCGAGCCCGGGCAGGTCCAGATGCCGTTGCGGACCAGCTGGTGGTACCAGGCGCCGATGCCGCTGCAGCCGTTGCGGTCGTACATGGTGGTCACGTACCCGGAGACGATGGGCGAGCCGGAGCAGGTCCAGATGCCGTCACGGGCCAGCTGGTGGTACCAGGCACCGATGCCGCTGCAGCCGTTGCGGTCGTACATGCTGATGACGTACCCGGAGACGATCGGCGAGCCGGAGCAGGTCCAGATCCCATCGCGGGCGGGCTGCTGGAACCAGGCACCTGCGCCCTTGCAGCCGTTGCGGTCGTACATGGTGATGACGTACCCGGCCGGAACGGGCGCCCCGGAGCAGGACCACCCGCCCGCGGCGGCCTTGGACTCGCCGGCCGCAACCGCGGCTGTGCCGGTCGTGGCGGCGGCTGTGCCGGTGGCGGCGCCGGTGAGGACGGCCGCGATCAGTGCGACTGCTCCCACCATCGCGGAGATCCGTCTTCGGACGGCCGCGATCGCCGTACGGTTGCCCCACAGCTGACGTAATTGGCTGTTCAATTCACACCAGTCCTATCGACATGCTCACTGGATATCTCTCGATGGCCGCGAACACCTGTCGGCACAGCAGGGATGGGCCCTTACTCGGCCTCTCCGAGGGAATGCGGGATTCTTACTCATGAGTAAACGGAGGTCGGAGTATCGGAACGGGAATGCGTGACGGAGCGGAGAAAATAATTCCGGTTCGATGGCGAGGCTGCTGTGCACGGTGAGCGGGCTGCGCGTTCACCGGCATCTTGTCGCGTATCCGTCAGCTGGGCAAGAGGCGACCGCGGGGGAGATCGCCATCGAACCGTTGCCGCGGGGCGGGAGGTCAGGCGCGGTGCGGACGCCGGACTGCGGCGGTGGCCGGCCTCTGGCCGGTGGCCTGCCGTGGAGGGAGCAGGGGCCCGCCTTTTTGTGTCCACGGGCGCGGCTTTCCCCCGTCGCCAGGGCAATCGGGTATGTGAAAGGGCCCGCGATTTCACCGCGGGCCATTTCGTGATCCGCTATCAGGAACGGCGACGCCGGGAGGCCCGGCGAATCAGGAAGATCACCAGCACGATCAGCGCCACGACGAAGAGGACGCCGAGGATCAGGACCACCAGCAGGGCAGCACCCAGCTTACGGAAGAAGCCCTTCTTCTTTTTCTTTTTCTTCTTGTCCTTGTCCTTGTCCTTGGCCAGCTTCTTGTGATCGGCCGTCTTGTGGTGCGTCGAGGAGACGGATCCGTGCAGCGATGCTGTGGTGCCCACCGCGCCGGCGGTCACCGGACGGGCGTCCGTGCTGCTGAGGGGGGAGTGGTGCCCGATTTCGGCCGGGGTGTGCACGCCGGCGGCCGATGCGGGCGTTGCCAGCAGGGCGGCGCCCAGCGTAAGGGCGATGAGCATGGAAACCCTACGGGCCAGGCGTCGTCGTCGCCTTCCCTGGTGTGGCTGATCGCTCTTCATTCGTGTGCCCCCTGTAACGGTGCTCTCGTGGTTCGGTGCGCCTCGCCTTCGCGGGGCGCACCCATTATTGACACACCAGAGGCGTGCCCGGTTCCGGGCTGTTGATGCGCGGTATTGATGCCGAGCCGAGGCCTCTTGAGGCATTCGTACGAAAGCGAATGGATTGGATAACGAGCCGACTTGAGGATTTAGGCCGCGGACAACTGATCAAAAATCACCTTTGATGTGCAGGGGACACAGTGGAGTACACCGACACCACTTTTGTCGGCCGATCGCCTGCTGGAGCGGGATCGCCAACGACGCGCTCATTACGTACATACGAGCCGAATTCGACGACGCCGACGACGCCGACCACGCCGTCACGCTGAAGGCGGCGGGTGGACGGGCCCGGCACACGAGCGGTGGGTTGCCGCTGCTACCTTCCGTGCGATGGACGACAGCGTGTATGTGGGCAACGCGGGGCGGGACGCGGCGCTGGACCGAGGATGGCTGCTCGGACACTTCAAGGACACCGCGGACCCCCGGCACAGCGAGGACGTCGAGATCAAGTGGGGTGTTCATCCGCGGGGCGACAAACGCACACGATGGGTGAACGGCGAGGAACGTACCGCCCTGCTGGTCCTCATCAGCGGCCGCTTCCGCGTGGAACTTCCCGGGCGCAGTGTGCTGTTGGTGCGGCAGGGCGACTACGTCGTCTGGGGCAGGGGTGTCGACCACTCCTGGTGTGCCGAGGAGGAATCCGTCGTGCTGACGGTCCGCTGGCCGTCCGTCCCGGGCTACCGGGCCGAATGAGCGGACCCCGGCCGATGAACGAAAAGGGGCTGCCCGCCGGCCGTCGTGAGCGTGACCGCGGGCGTCCTAGGCGGCGGACCGGAGGGTGATCGCGTGGCCGAGAGCGGCTTGCTCCGGTTCGGGGAGGCGGCGCTCGGCGTGGAGCATGCGCAGGGCGGTGGTGATGCGTTCCTCGTCCTCGGGCCGGCCGAGCCCGCCCAGGTAGGCGGGGAGCAGCAGACTCAGCGATTCGAGGTCGGCGCGTTCGCAGAACCGCATCAGGAGGCCCCGAATCGGGTCTTCCTGCGCTGCCCCCGCCGCAGCCGTGACCCGCAGCCCTCTGGCAATGCGGAGACGGAGCCACTCTCCGTACTGGCCCGCCGGAACGTCGGCCAGGCCTTCGGCCGCGGACTCGAAGTGCTCACGGGCCTTTTCGGGCTGTCCGAGGTCCAGATGGGCGCGGCCCATGTTGGCATGGAGCGAGGCGTAGAAGCCGCGGACGCGGTCGTCGCCGACCCGGTCGGCGCGGGTCAGGCATTCCTGGTTCCAGCGCAGCGTCTCCTGCGGCGTCGGTTGGTGCCGGGCGACGTAATGCGCGGCGACGCAGGCGCCGTAGTCGTTCTCCGCGGCTTCCCACGCTCGCAGGAACAGATCGCGTGCGTCGGCCTCCCGGCCTTCGGCCTCGGCGCTCATGCCCTGTGCGCACAGTCGCACGACAGCGTTGTGGGGGTCCATCTCGGCTCCTCGGGGATCGGGTGTGAGGTGTCGGGGGCAGGTCAGACGTGGGCGTCGAGACCGATCGGCATGACCAAGGTGGTGAAGGTGCCCTGGTCCGCGGAACGCACCACGACCGGTTGCGTCACGGCGGAGATCTCGAGCAGGACGTCCGGTCCGACACCGGCTTCCAGGGCCGGCGCCAGGACGGCGGGGTCGAAGCCGATCCGGAACGGCAGGGCCTCCTGGCGGACGGCAGGCAGAACCGTCGCGCCGGAGTGATCAGGGCGTGAGACGACGATCTCGTCCTCGCCGAGACGCAGGGCGATGCCTGGCGTCTCGCCGCAGTCATTGACCGCTTCGAGCAGGGCCAGCCGGTCCACGATCGCCCGGCTTTCGGGGGGAGCCAGGTCCGACAACATGTCGCGGTAGGCGGGGAACCGGCCGTCCACCACGGGAAGCGTGCGGGACTCGGACGTGCCGTGTGCGCTGACCCCTTCCGGCCCGACCTCGATGGTCACCTCGGAGGAACGCGCGGCCCACGCCCCGGTCCCGATCAGGGCAGCCGCATCCACCAGGAATCGGCAGGACGGCCCCTCCACCGCTGCCGCTTTCAGGGTGCGCATCGAGAAGCGATAGCGATCGGTGGCCACCAGCCGGACCTCGCAGTCATCGACCTCGACGAGGACACACCCGAGCACAGGGTGTTGCTCGTCGCGGCCGACGGCCGGCGCCACCTGGCGGACAGCACTGGCCAGCTCGACGCCGCCGAGTCGCACCCGGGTGGGGGCCCCTGGTCCGGCGAGGTCGCGCAGCACCTCCGCGATCGTGGCGACAGCGGCGTGTGTCTGGTCCCGCACCCTGTCGCGGTGCCGCTCCAGCACGGCGCGGGCCTCTTCGCCGGGCCCGTCGAGTACCGCGGCGACATCGGCCAGCGGCAGGTCCGCCTCCCGCAGACTCCGCAACAGACGGGCACGGTTTTCCTGGTCCGGGCGGTAATAGCGGTAGCCGGTCGCCCCATCGACGTACGCGGGCCGCAGAACGCGGCAGTCGTCGTAGAAGCGCAGAGCGCTCGGGGCGAGACCGACCCGTCGTGCGAAGGCGCTGATGCTCAACATTTCCGTGGTGCTGTCCATGACCACGATGATCGACGTTCATCCAGCTTGAAGGTCAACTCACGGTGCCTTCAGGCGGGGGTGTAGCCGCGGGCGTGTACATGGTCCTGCGTGAGCTGGGTGAAGGCCCGGGCGGCAGCGCTTTGGTAGGCGCTTTCGCGGCGCAGAAGGGTGACGGTACGTGCGGGGAGGGCGGGTTCGAGGGGGACGGGGGTGAGGCGGGCGTGGTCGTGGGTGATGGCGTCGGGCAGGACCGTGGCGAGGGTGGTGCGCTGGACGATTTCGGTCAGGGCCTGGATGGAGTTGGCCTCCACCACGATGCGCGGCGTGACGTGGTGGGTCGCGAAGTAGGCGTCGATGTGCCCGCGGGTGGCGAAGTCGCCGCTGAGCAGGGCGAGATGGCGGCCGGAGAGGTCCCGTACCGGCAGTGGATCCCGCCCGTCGGTGCCGGACCGTCGGGTGCCGGTGACGAGGCCGAGAGTCTCGGTGAACAGCGCGGTTGCCGTGATGCCGGGCAAGTGGGAGCCGTGGAACGCGATGCCGAGGTCCAGTTCGTCGGCCAGCAGGCCCGCCTCCATGCGGTCCTGGGGCAGCTCCTTGAGGTCCAGGGTGATGCCGGGATGACGGGCGTGCAGCTCAGCGGCGAGGGGGCCGATGAGGTAGGCGGTGAAGGTGGGGGTGAAGGCCAGACGGAGATGGCCGCGGGAGAGGTCGGCCACGTCCACCACGGCACGCTCGGCGGCGGCGAGGTCGCGCAGGGCGCGGCGGGCGTAGTGCACATACGTTTCGCCGACGTCCGTGAGGCGGACGGTACGGCCGGTGCGGTCGAGAAGCTGGGCGCCGACGGTGCGCTCGAGCTGTTTGATCTGTTGGGAAAGCGTGGGCTGGGAGATGTGCAGGTCCTCGGCGGCACGGGTGAAGTTGGCGTGCTCGGCGACGGCGAGCAGATAGCGCAGGTGACGGAGTTCCAGAGCCATGACCACAACTATAGATGTCATCGATGACTGTCATGTGTATTGGGTATTGGACGCTATAGGAGCAGGTCATGCATGGTGGATCTCGTCAGCCCCACGGGGCAGACAGCCACCGAAGGGAGTGACCATGCAAGACCTCACCGAGGGTGTCGCGCGGTTCCAGCGGGACATCTACCCGGCCAAGGCGGAGCTCTTCGCCCACCTGGCCGCGACGCACCGGCCGACGACGCTGTTCATCAGCTGCTCCGACGCCCGTGTGGTGCCGGAGCTGCTCACCCAGAGCGAGCCGGGAGAGCTCTTCGTCATCCGCACCGCCGGAAACCTCGTCCCCGCCTACACCCCCGGCTCGGACGGGGTGGCGGCCAGCATCGAATACGCCGTGGCCGTCCTGGGCGTGCGCGACATCGTGGTGTGCGGGCACTCCGCCTGCGGCGCGATGACCGCCCTCGCCGAGAACCACGACCTGAGCGGTGCGCCCGCGATCGCCGACTGGCTGCGCCACGCGGACGCCTCCCGGGCCCGTGCCACCGCCGAAACCGGCGCGCGGAAGGTGGACGCCCTGGTGCGCGAGAACGTGCTCGCCCAGCTGGCGAACCTGGCCACCCACCCCTCGGTGGCCCGCGCCCTGGCGGAGCACACGGTCACCCTGCACGGCTGGGTCTACGACATCCCCACCGGCTCGGTCGAGGACGTCGCCGCCCCCGGTCGTCAGGCTGCCCGCGCAGCCTGACCCAGGCCCCCCATCCCGATCCCCTGGAGCCCTCCCGACGGCCCGGGATCACCCCTCTCCACCCCAGAACCTGCCGTTCCCTCTTTCTCCTCGGGAGCGGCACACCCCGAAAGGAAACCCTTCTCATGGTGCACGCCCAGTTCGACCCCACCGCCCGTCAGGCCCTCGCCGTCAAGGCCGTCGAGTCCAAGGTGCGCAAGGACCTTTCCTGGCAGCAGATCGCCGACGCCGCGGGCCTGTCGGTCGCCTTCGTCACCGCCGCCGTGCTCGGCCAGCACCCCCTGCCGGAGACCTCGGCCAAGGCCGTCGCCGAGCTCCTGGACCTGGACGACGACGCGGCGATGCTGCTGCAGACCATCCCGACGCGCGGTTCCATCCCCGGCGCCGTTCCGACCGACCCGACCATCTACCGCTTCTACGAGATGCTGCAGGTCTACGGCACCACGCTCAAGGCCCTGGTCCACGAGCAGTTCGGCGACGGCATCATCAGCGCGATCAACTTCAAGCTGGACGTGAAGAAGGTCGCCGACCCCGAGGGCGGCGAGCGCGCGGTGATCACCCTGGACGGCAAGTACCTGCCGACCAAGCCCTTCTGATCCGGCTGATCCGACAGACCCCCCGGGGCGGGCCCGTGGCGACGAGGCCGCCGGCCCGCCCCCGCCCGGAAGGAACCCTCATGAACTTCGCACAGCGCACGATCGACATCGCCCGCCGCAACGTCGAAGAGGGCGGCCGCCCGTTCGCGACCGTCATCGTCAAGGACGGGAAGATCCTGGCCGAGAGCCCCAACCTGGTCGCCCAGACCGACGACCCGACCGCCCACGCCGAAATCCTCGCTATCCGCGAGGCCTGCGTGAAGCTGGGCACCGAGCACCTGACCGGCACCACCATCTACGTGCTCGCCCACCCCTGCCCGATGTGCCTGGGGTCGCTGTACTACTGCTCCCCGGACGAGGTCGTCTTCCTCACCACCCGCGACGCCTACGAGCCGCACTACGTGGACGACCGCAAGTACTTCGAGCTCGACACCTTCTACGGCGAGTTCACCAAGGACCACACCGAGCGGCGCCTGCCCATGCGCCACGAGGCCCACGACGCCGCGGTCGAGGTGTACAAGTTCTGGCAGGAGCGCAACGGCGGCGAGCGCCGCGTGGCCGGTGCCCCCACCGCTTGAGGGGACGGCCGGCTCCTCATAAATCACTTGATCAGGCGTCATAGGGTTCCCGTATGACGACCGCACTCCGCCTGGAGAAGATCACTGCCGACAACTTCGACGCGGCGATCGGACTCACGGTCCGCCCCGACCAGGAGCACCTGGTCGCGCCTGTCCTGAAGTCCCTCGCCGAGGCGTACGTGCACCCCGATACTGCCTGGCCTCGCCTCATCCTCGACGGCGACAGGCCCGTCGGCTTCCTCATGGCCTTCCTCGACATCGACTTCGCCGGCGACGGTACGGGCACCGACATCCGATCGGGCCTGTGGCGCCTCAACATCGCGGCCGGGGAACAGGGGCGTGGCTACGGCCGCTTCGCGGTCGAGTCCGTGGCCGCTGAGATCCGCCGCCGTGGCGGCACCCGCCTCACCGCCACCTGGCACCCGGGCGAGGACGGGCCCGAAGGCTTCTACCTGGGGCTCGGTTTCAGGACGACAGGGGAGATGAGCGGGGACCAGACGGTGGGGGAGCTGGAGTTGGGCTAGACACCGGCACCCGCCCCCGCCATAGCCATGTGGGCCGGTTCCACCCGGACCGGGCGGCCCCGGGGCCGCCCAGTCCGGCGACGCCTCAGTTCCGCAGGTGCCCCAGCACGGATCGCACCGCGCGCTCCACGGCCTCGCGCGCCTGCTCGGTGTGGTCGACCGTCTCGAACCCGTGGTGACCGAGCGGTACGTCGATCACCTCGACATCGGCTTCGCACTCCTTGGCCGCGGTCAGGAACTCCTCGACCGTCATCGCGATCCCCGCATTCTCCAGGCCCACCCGCGTCAGCACGATCGGCAATCGCCCGGCGGCACGCACCGCGGCCGCAGGACGGAACCGGGGATGGGCCAGCCCCCAGTTCGGCGGCGGCGCGAGAATCGGATACGTCGCCGCCACACACCGCAACCACGGCGGGGGTGCCGCGAGCCAGTCCGCCGACAGCAGCCCGCCGCTGGAGAAGTACCACAGCGCGACGCGTTCCCCGTCGACGCGCGGATCAGCTCGTACGAGCTCGACCGCTTCGGCGACGTCCTCGGCGGCACGTTCGAAATCGGCGAGATCGTGCAGCCGGTGGTCCAGCGTCACCCCGACCGCCCCCAGACTCGCCACGTACCGGCCGTAGCCGACATAGGTCGGCCAGTCGCGCGGCGTCGGCCGCACGCCGGCCGGAACCGGGCCGCCATGGACGAACACCACCGCCGGACGAGGCCGGTCGGCATCCGGCAGGTAGAGGTCGACCCGCCCCACCCGCTCGCGGGGCCGCTCCGGTACCTCCATGAGGAAACGGCGAAGGTGCGCGGGATGTCCGCTCGGCGCGGCCAGTCGGTGCCCTTCCCCCGCGGCGGCGCGGAGCAGCACCTCGGCCAGTTCGTCGGGGGTGGACAGCATCGGCCAGTGTCCGGTGTCGAGTTCGAAGAAGCTCACCTGCGGGTCGATGAGCGCTTGGAAGCGGGGGTCCCCCAATCCCACCAGCGACTCGACCATGGCGATGCCCGAACCATTGTCGGTGCACAGGACGCCGGTCATCGGCAGCCCGGAAACCGCCTCCGACAGCCGGAGCGGCTGGGTGAGCGTGCCCAGCGGCTGCGGTGCGGCACGACGGACCAGCCGTTCCAGCGCGTCCGCGGGTATGCCGGCGGTGCTGCCCCAGCGCTGCCACTCGTCGAGGGACGGCGGGGCGATCAACCCGTCGTCCTCGGTCTGCTCCGCCCGGTGCAGCAGCCGGTCACGGACCGCCCGGTCGGGCACCAGCTCAAGGGCCGGATCGCCGTCCCGGGGCATGCCCGCGTCCAGGTAGACGATCCGGGCGATCCGCTCCGGGCGCCGGTCGGCGGCGCCGAGCACCGGGTGGATGCCGTAACAGTGGCCGACGATCACCACCTCCGGCGCATCCACATGGTCGATCAACCGCACCAGATCCTGGATATGCGTCTCCAGGTCCGTCTCGGGTCCCGCCGGATGGCGGCGGTCACCCATGCCGGTGAGCGTCACCGGATGCACCTCGGCCCCCGACTCCCGCAGCCGAGCCGCCACTTCCCGCCATACCCAGCCGCCGGTGTAGGCGCCGGACACCAGGATGAATGCCGTCATGAACATCTCCTCGTACGCGTTGGCCCGCACGGCCGGCCGACCAGGCCGTCCGCGCTCACCGGTACGGTAAGAACTCCAGTTGGGGGAGGTTCAAGTCGTGTCGTCCGACAGCATGCGGAGCGCCGACCGCACGTGGAGCATCGGAGAGCTCGCCGAGCACGCGGGCGTCACCGTCAAGACCGTCCGCTTCTACTCGGACCGGGGTCTGCTGCCGGAAGCCGGCCGCAGCGCCGGGGGTCACCGGCGGTACGGGCCCGAGGCGCTCGACCGGCTGCGCCTGATCCGTTCCCTGCGCACCCTCGACCTCCCCGTCCCGGAAGTGGGCCGGATCCTCGACCAAGAGGACACGCTGGAGGACGCCATCGCCGGGCAGCTGCGGGAGATCGGCTCACGGATGGCCGCCCTGCGCTGGCGGGAGGCCGCCCTCCAACTGCTCCGGGACTGCGCCCCCGAGGAACGCGTCGATCGGTTGCGCCTGATCGGGGCGATGACCACACCGCCCAGCACGGCCCCGCTGGCGCGCTTCTGGCGGCGGTGGCTGCCCCCGCGGCTCCCGGCCCGGCTGGTCTCCGCCATCGTCGAACAGGCGGTTCCGCAACCGCCGGCGGACCCGACCCCTCCCCAGGTGCTGGCCTTCGCCCGGTTGCACGCCTTCGTCTCCGGCGACTGCCGCGGCACCGATCAGGGACAGCCCGCGGCGCACCGGTCCGGCAAGGGCTACCGCCCGGCCGTGCTCTACGACGGTCTCGTCGAGGCGTTCGCGTTGGCTTCGCCGGAGCTGCGGGCACAGCGGGCACCGCACCAGGGCGAGGCGCTTGACTGCTTCGTCTCCGCCTATGCCCACGCCTGTGGTGCGCGCGACACTCCTGCCTTCCGCCAGGGGCTCAGCGGCCAGCTCGCCGCGGACCCCCGTATCGACGGCTACTGGCGACTCGTCGCCGAGGTGTCGGGCCCGTCGGAACCGACCCCCGGCGCCGCACACGACTGGCTCCGCACCGCCCTCGACACCCAGACCACCCGTCCGGCCGCCTGAACCGGGACCCACAGAACGCCTTGCGGTGCTGCCGCAACTGGAGAAGGCGGCGCGGACGCCGGGACGCGGGCGTCGAAGATCCTGGTGGAGGAGCTGGATCGCGTGGCCGAGCACGACGCGGACCTGGATGTGGCCGCGTTGTGGGCCGCGGTGGAGGAGGCCGTGCTGCGGGCCGCGGTGGAGGAGGCCGTGCTGCGGGCGGCGGTGTCCGGCGCGGTGGTGGTGATCTGGCGCCAGGGGCTACCGCCGTGGCGATCAGGTGAGGCAGGGGGTCTCCGCGTGTCCAGCCACACCTCGAGACGTTTTCCGTTCGGCATTCACGAATCACATCCGCGCTGCCGTTTCCTTCGCGTATGCAGCAGCAACACGGCGGCGGCCCACAGGACCGGAGAACACCATGCGTACTCAAGGGTTCAAGCGGCGTAGGTCCTCCCTCCTCACCATCATGGGGTTGGGCATCGTGCTGCTGTTGGCCTCCGCCTCTGCCGACCATGGCCGCATGCCGATCCGCGGACGGACGATGGCAACCGCGCCCGGCAATGCCGCCGGCCCTCGGATCCAGTCACTGCGGGCGGTGGTGCGCGACACGCTTCCCCACGATCCCCGAGCGTTCACCCAAGGTCTGGAGTTCCGCGGCGCCACCCTCTACGAGAGCACGGGGGTGGTCGGCCAGTCCTCCCTGCGCGCCGGACCCCCCGGCAAGCCGTCCACCCGGTACGTCGAACTGCCGGCGCCATTGTTCGGCGAGGGCATCACGCTGTCCGGTGCCAAGCTGTGGCAGCTCACCTGGCGTAACGGCATCGCGATCGAGCGCGACCCCACCACGCTCGCGGAGCGTCGCCGAGTCAGCTACCGGGGCGAAGGCTGGGGTCTGTGCCACCAGCGCGTCGCCGGGCGGGAACGGCTGGTGATGAGCGACGGCACCGACCGGCTCACCTTCCGTGACCCCGACACGTTCACGGCGACGGGCGGCGTCAACGTGCGCCAGGACGGCGCGCCCGCGACTGGGCTCAACGAACTGGAGTGCACGTCCGACGGCTTCGTCTACGCCAACGTGTACGCGACGGACACGATCCTGCGCATCGACCCGCACACCGGTACCGTCACTGCGCACATCGACGCAGCCGGACTCCTGACCGCATCCGAAAGCCGCGGAGCCCAACGACTGAACGGCATCGCCGCCGTACCGGGAACCGACGGTTTTCTGATCACCGGCAAACTCTGGCCCCACATGTTCCAAGTCACCTTTGTCCCCAGATGAGCCGTCCCGGCTACTCGCCCGATCGCCAGCTGGCTCCCACACGGACAGCTGGCTCCCACACGGACGGCGGGCTTTCGATGACAGGCCCCGCGGGAGCCTGTCGATCAGGCCCCGGACTCCTGCTGACCCCGCGGGCCAAGTAGCCGTGCGTTGTCCCGCGGCCCCGTCGACCAGGCCGCTGCGTCGATGCCCGGTACGCAAGGGTCTGCGGCTGGTCAGTGAGATCCGCGAATCCGCCCCTCCGGGGGTGGTAACAGCTGTTACCGTACGAGGATGGCGAAGACACAACTCGGAGCGCGGGTCGATGAAGAGGTCGCGGAACTGGCCCGTCGGCGGGCAGCGGACCGCAACCTGTCTCTCGGCGACTATCTGGCGCAGCTGGTGATGGAGGACGCGAGCGGGATCCGTGAGCGTGCCATGGCCGCGGCCGCGCGGTTCATCGAGGATCACGGTGCTGTTTTCGACGAGGCCGAAGAGGCCCAGCAAGCCGGGCCAGGGACGCGCGCCGCCTGATGGAGCTGCATATCGATGTGGCCTGGATCCTGCAGGTCGCCCAGATCGCCGGCGTCCGGGACCCCTCACCCGACGATTACGGAGTGCCGGTTGCCGCATGCGCCCGCCACCAGGCCGAGCTTCTCGACCGCCCCGTCTATGACGGCCCTTACGCTCGCGCTGCCGCCCTGATCCACACGCTGGGCCGTTGCCGCTGGCTGGAGCGCTCGAACCTCACCGTCGCCGCGGCCAGTGGCGTGATGTACCTCGAAGCCTCCGGCATCTCCGTCAAACCCACCCATACCGACGCTGCCGCCCTTCGCGACCTGCTCCTCAACCCCAACTGCACCGCACCCCAGATCGCAACGCTCCTGCGCTCCTGGCCCACCGCGAGCTGACACCCCCACGGCAGAACCACCGCGGGGCATTCCCAAGCCGCGAGCACGGCCGAGGGCGGTGACTTCCCGGCGAGCCGTGGTGCCGTCGGCGGCGGGCTCCGCCTGCCGCTCGGCTGGGGGAGGGTTGGGGTGGCAGGGTGGGTGTCATGTGTGGTCGATACGTCTCCACCCGTAGCCCCCAGGATCTGGCCGGTCTGTTCCAGGTCGCGGGCTGGAACCCGGAGCAGCTCGTGGAGCCGAGCTGGAACGTCGCCCCGACCGACGATGTGTGGGCGGTGCTGGAGCGCCCCGGCCGTGAGAGTGGTGTGCTGGAGCGGCAGCTGCGGGCGTTGCGGTGGGGGCTGGTGCCGTCCTGGGCGAAGAGCCTGAACACCGGCGCGAAGATGATCAATGCGCGGGTGGAGACGGTGCACGAGAAGCCGGCCTACCGTCGTGCGTTCGCCAAGCGCCGCTGCCTGCTCCCTGCGGACGGCTTCTACGAATGGCAGACCGTCCCGGCGACCGCGACGGCGAAGGCCCGTAAGCAGCCGTACTTCATCAGCCCCGCCGACGGGCAGGTGATGGCGATGGCGGGGCTGTACGAGTTCTGGCGCGACCCCGCGGTGGCCGGAGACGAGGACCCGGCGGCGTGGTGGACCACGTGCACCGTCATCACCACCGAAGCCACCGACTCCGCTGGTCGCATCCACTCCCGCATGCCCCTGGCCATCTCCCCGGCGGACTACGAAGCCTGGCTCGACCCCGCACACCAGGACCCCGACGAACTCCGCGCCCTCCTCGGCACCCCCGCGCACGGCGACCTCGACGCACGCGCGGTGACCACCGCGGTGAACAACGTCCGTAACAACGGCCCCCAGCTCCTCGACAACGCCCCCGGACCGGACACCGAAGCCTGACCGGTCTGCGCCTGGCCCACCAGCCCCGGCGCATACAGTTCGCCTGCAACGCTCCCGGGAGTCGGACCGGGGAGCCCGGCAGGACATGGCGCTGATGGGCCGGTTGTGGCGACCACCTGGTGGCGACCATGACAGCCTTTCCCGTTCCCGTCCCGGCGTGTGCGTCCGTGTGACCACGTCCGAGGAGCCAGTTCCGGGAAGCGGCTTTGTTGTGTCCCACTGGCACAGTTCGACGGGGGAAGTCGGCTCCGTGGTTGTCGAGGACGCGCCTACTGCCGCCGTTCCGGACGCGGTAGTAGTAGGGCCCGTTGCTTCGCGCCCAGCCCGTCGGCGAGCGCGCGGTCAGAACCAGTGCAGGCAGTGCGGGGAGCGCTCGGCGCGGAAGAGGGCGTCAGCGAGGGCGGCCGCGCCCGGGCGGTGGGCCCGGACGTGTCCGGCACGCACGAGCGTGCTCGGGGCGGTGCCGCCGAGGTAGACCGAGCCCAGGTCGCGCACGTGCAGGGACAGGTCGGGCTCCCGATCCGTCGGGACGCAGTCGGCCTTGCCGTCACGGACGGTCAGCAGGTCGCCGATCGAGTAGCTGGCGTACCCGTCCGGGACGCCGTCGGCGTCCCGGTGGACGGCGACGTAGCGCGGCGCCCGCGAGATCGGGGGCTGCCCCGCGCGCAAGGCCCACCAGCGGTGCGGCCGGGACAGCGCCGGGCTGGGCGCGGCGGTACCGGTCGTAGACCTCTTCCAGGATCTCTCCGCACTCGGCACGACGCAGCACCTCGACCGAGCCGGTGTCCGAGCCGGTTGCTGGTGCGTCGGCCGTTCCGCTCGCCCGGGGAGCGGCGAGGGCGGCCTGGTGGTGCGGCACCGTCAGCTGCGCCGTGTAGGTCGCCGGTCCGTAGCCGAACCGGCCGTAGATCGGGGACTCAGAGGCCAGCAGCACGGAGAGGAACTCCCCGCGGGCCCGTAACTCGGCGAGCTGATGCCGCATCATCGCGCTGAGCACGCCCTGGCGCCGGTGCGAGGGCAGGACGCCGACGGCGGTCACCCCGGCGGCCGGGACGAGGGTCTCACCGGGCAGGGTGAGCTCGAAGGAGTGCGCGCCGGCGGTGCCGACGGGCCGCCTGTCCGCCGCGGCCAGGACCGGGGGAGGCCCCGCGCCGTCGCGGGTGCCGTCACCGGTGCTGCGTGTGATCGGCGGATCTTCATCAGGCAGGTGCCGGGGCTACCCGGTGAGGCCGAGTGCGCGGACGACCCCCGCAGTGCCGTCCTGCCGTTTGATCACCGCCCCGATGCGGCGGGTCCGTTCGCGGTAGCGGCTGTCGGCGAGGAGCCGTGTGAGGGCGAGGCTGAGGCTGCCGCTGTCGAGGCGGGGCATCGGGATGGCGGCGGGGGAGAGACCGAGGGAGCGGAGCCGGGCGGCCCAGAAGGGCTGGTCGAGCTTGAAGGGAACGGGGAGGGTGGGAAGAGCGGCTTGCAGGGAGGCGTGAGTGGTTCCCGGCCCCGCGTGGTGGACGGCGGCGGCCATGCGCGGGAAGAGCCAGGCGTGCGGGCATTCCCCGATGGTGAGGATGTCGTCGCCGCCGTCGCCTGTCAGACCGGCCCAGCCGCCTTGGACGACGGCGCGGATCCTGAGCCGGCGGACGGTGCGGGTGATGATTCGGGACAACCGTTCCGCCTGGTCTCGGCCCATGCTGCCGAAGCCGAAATACACAGGCACGGGCCCGGAAGCGAGGAAATCGGTGAGACGGTCATCAGGGTGCCAGTTCGGCGGCTGAGCGGGCTGCCAGCTGCCGACCATCTTGTGTGTGGCAGGCAGGGGCATGCGGTCGGGCAGCAGAGCGCTGCTGAAGCCGTAGTAGACGGTGTGGCGACGGGCGGAAGAGATCAGGGCGTCGCCGGTGAAGCGGTGACGCAGGCCGAGTTCGCGCCGTAGGGCGCTGATCACCGGTGCGTACAGCGGGCTGAGGATGCCTTTGACCAGCGCGTCGGCGACTGTGTAGCGCAGGCGTGGGGTCCCGGCGATCAGGCGGGGGAGCATCATGGCGTGCGAGACGGTGTAGACGCCGTGGCACGGCAGCCCGAGCCCCTCGCCGATGACGGCCGCCTGCGGGTGCAGCAGGGGATGGGCGAGCAGAACGTCGGTGCCTTCACCGGCGGCTTCCAGAAGCACTTTGCCTGCGGTGAGCGCCATGTCCCGGCCGTTGCCGATGCGTGCGCGGCGCGCCTTGTGCGCTCCGACCGCCGCTTCCTGTTCGTCCAGGGGCATGGCCCGTACCCGGAGCCCGTGTTCGCGGAAGAGCGCCGCGTACCGTCGTGAGGTCACCACGGTCACCTGGTGGCCGGCCCTGCTCAGGCCGGTTGCGAGGCCGGTGTAGGGGGCGATGTCGCCGGTGGTACCCCAGGTGGCCAGGAGGACGCGAGGCTTCACGGCGGATTCCACGGCTGCAGGCTCCTGAGGGGTGGGGCGCGGCGGAGCGCCAGGGGCTCACGGCATCGTCTCGATCGTGCAGTGCTGCAGGGTGCTGAGCGGCCTGCCGTCGAGGAAGAGAGCAACGAGAGTGGCGAAGTCGGCGTCGCGCTCCATGTGCAGCAGGTGGTCGGCGTTCTTCATGACGATGAAGGTCGCGCCGCTGATGGTGGCTGCGACGGCCCGGTTGTCGGCGACGGTGGTGGCGGTGTCGAACTCGCCCACTCCGACGAGCGAGGGAACGCCGCGGACGCCGCCCGGGGGCAGCGGATTGCGCAGCAGAAGGAACCCGCGGTCGTGGACGTAGCGGATGAGGGGGTCGTCGGCGGATGCGGCGAGCTGGTCGAGCACGACGCGCCCTGCGGCTTTGATCAGCAGGTGTCGTTCTGCCGCCTCGGTGTTGGTCAGGACGCTGACCAGCTCTCGGGCGGCTCGCAGCCGATCGGGCGGGCCTTCGGCGGAGCACGGGCTCCGGGAGTCGGCCTCCCGGTGCAGCCCTTTGCTGATCAGTTCCGCCAGGCGAGGGGCGGGCCGGGGCGCAGCGCCGAAGAGCATCAACCGCGTGACCCGGTCGGGGTGGCGCTGGGCGAGTCGGTATCCGATGGGATAGCCGGAGGAGACACCGAGTACGGCGAAGCGGCTGATGCGGAGCCGGTGCGTGGCGTGCAGGGCGGCGTCGGTGAGGTCGTCCCAGCTCAGGCTCTGCGCTGCCTGCCCGGGCGTGCGGGCGGGCGGCAGGTCGGGGATGACGAGGGGGAACCGGGAGGCCACGTGGCGCTCGAAGCGTCCCCACGAGTGCCTGGTCTGCAGGCCGCCGCTGAGGACGAGGAGCGGTTCGGCGCTCGCCGGGCCGTGCGCGACGACGGTCCTGCACGGGTAATCCGCGGCCCTCCAGGGGATGCGGTGGTCGTGCGCGCCGGCATGGGCGGAGAGGAATGGGGAGCCTTGTCGGGTCACGCCTTTGCCGCCAGGTGCCTTCCGATGAGTGCCGCGAGGTCGGCGACGGTGGAGTTGGCCGACAGGTCGGCTTCGGTGATCACCAGGCCGTACTCGTCCTCGATGACCATGGCGAGTACGGCGACGGCCATGGAATCCACGCCGGCTTCCGTCAATGTGGCCTCCGGGGTGACCGGCCCGGGCGGCAGTCCGGCCTTCCGGGTCAGAATGCCGATGACCGTCTTCTGCGTGTCGTCCATGCGCCTGACCTTCCGGAAGTGACGGATGAGGGTTGCGAACCGTGGGTCACAGGTGGGGAGTTGAGACCGTGGGTCACAGGCGGGGGGTGCGTGCATGAGTCACAGATGGGGAGTGAGAGCGTGCGGCCACGTGGCGGTGGCGGCGGCCCATGACAGGCCGCTGCCGAAGGCCACCATCAGCACCCGCTGGTCCGATTTGATCGCGCCGTCGGAGGCGGCGTGTGCGAGCAGGATCGGAACGGACGCTGCGGCGGTGTTGCCGACGTGCTCGATGTTGGTCGGCATGCGGGCGGCCGGGAAGGACAGGGTCGCGGCCACGGCCTGAGTGATCGCCGCGTTCGCCTGGTGGGCCACGAGCACGTCGACGTCCTCCAGACTCCAGCGCGCGGCCTCGGCGGCGGCGATCGCGGCGGCGCTCATGCGCTTGACCGCGTTGCGCACCACTTCGGCGCCGCGCAGATGCAGGTACGCATCGGCTCCGCCGAGGTCCGGTGCGGGCGTGCGCCGCCGGGAGCCGCCGGCCGGGATGGCGATGGCGTCGGCGAAGGTGCCGTCACTGCCCCAAACCGACGGGCCGAAGGTAGGGAACTCACCCGGTTCGGCCCGTCGCAGCACGGCTGCGCCAGCGCCGTCGCCGAAGATCGGGGCGGTGCTGGAGTCCTGAGGATTGATCATGGTGGAGGAGCTTTCGGCGCCGATCACCAGAACCGTTCTCGCGGTGCCGGCGGCGATCAGCCCGCGGGCGAGCTCGCAGCCGTAGAGGAACCCGGAGCAGCCGGCGTTCAGGTCGAAGGCGGGGGCGCCGGTCATGCCCAGACGGCTGGCGACTTCGGGAGCTCCGGCGGGGCAGAGCCGGTCCGGGGTCGTGGTGGCCAGGATGAGCGCATCGACGCGCGACGCGCCTGCCGAGGCCAGAGCGCGGGCGCCTGCCTCCGTGGCCAGGTGAACGGTGGCCTCGCCGTCGCTGACGCGGTGCCGGCGGGCGATGCCGATCCGCCGCCGTACGAAGTCGTCCATCACGGGGCTCATGAGATCTGCGTTGGTCACCACGGTCGGCGGCAGCCAGCACCCCAGTCCCACCAGCACGGTGTTCATCTTCTGCTCTTCTGCCACGATTCTTTCCGTTGAGGCGGGGTGGTGGGTGGTCGTCACCCGACAGCCATGGACGGTTCGATCAGGTAGTCGAGATCGGTGAGTGGCCGACCGGTGAAGAACCGCATCACCAAGTCACTCGCTTCGTAGCGCCGCTGCAGGAACACCCAGTGATCGGCTTCACCGATCGCCGCGAACGTGCAGTCCTCGATCGTGGCTGCGAACTCCTTCTGCTCCTGCAGGGAGCTGATGGTGTCGTGCTCGCCGCAGAACACCAGCGTGGGAACACCGTTCAGACCGCCCTGGGGATCCAGGTTCTCCAGGACCGAACGCTCCATCGTCCGGAACCCGTGCGCGCTGTTGGTGACGGCCCGCAGGGTCATCCGCTTGACCAGTTGACGCACCACATCCCGGTTTCTGACGGTCACCTCGGTGTTGGAGCACAGGAACATCTCCGCCAGGACGTCGACGAACCCGTTCGCATCCCCGGACAGCATCCGCTGGGCGCCGCGCATCCACAGGTCGATGAGTTTGTCGCTGATGCGGACGGGCACGCCGCCCAATGCCAGCCTGGCGTACCGGTCCGGGCGTCTTTGGGCGCAGCGGAAGGCGACCGCTGATCCGAAGGAGTAGCCGAGGAAATTGACGCGCTCCAGACCGAGGTCGTCGATGATGATCTCGGTGGCCCGGCACATGGTCTCCATGTCCTGCTCGGGCCGCAGCGGCGTGGATTCGCCGGCGCCGGGGAGGTCCACCGAGATCAGGCCGGCGTGGGGTAGGACGTGACGCTCCATGATGGACCAGCCGTGCATGCCTTGCAGAACGCCTCCGAGGACGAGCACGGGCTCGATGACGGGGGCCTCACTGTTCACCACCTGGTAGGAAAACGAGAGCCCGTCCAGTTGCAGGGTGTGGGTGATCGCCCTGGTCACAGCTCTCCATCGCAGGGTCGGGTCGTTCGGAGACCGCCGATCGCAGACGCGTCCGGCCGCCGGACGCAGGCCGCGTCCAGGGCCTGCTGAACGAGATCGGCCGTCTCCTGGAGAGTGGTGTTCCCGGAGGCCAGCGAGTCGTTCAGCTGGATCCTGTAGTGGTCGGAAACGGTCACGAACATTTCCACCTGCGCGATGGAGTCCAGTTCGAGACTGTCGAACGAACGGCCACCGGTCAGTTCCTCGGGATTCAGGTCGTAGGTGGTCGCCAGGTAGTTGCGAATGAAGTCGAACGGCCGCTGAACCGGCTCCCCCATGAAAACTCCCTACCGTCGTGCGGGTTTGAGATCGGGCCAGGACAACGCGACCGCCCCCCACACGGCACCGCCTCCGAACGCGGTCAGCAGCGTCCGCGTACCGGGGGCGACGGCCTGGGCCTTGACCAAGTCGTCCATGACCAGAGGAATCGATGCCGACGAGGTATTGCCGACTCGGTGAATGTTCCCGAAGCGGCTGGCGTCGGGCACACCCACCAAGTCGGCCACCTTGTCCAGGATCCGCTGGTTGGCCTGATGTCCGATGAATGCGCCGATGGAATCCACCGGCCACCCCGCCCTCTCCAGCAATTCCCGGGACACTTCGGTCATCCGGCGCACCGCGTGGGCGAACATGTGCGGGCCCTGCATCCGCAGACAGCGCTCCGCCTCCGACGCGACACCGCCGTGGTCGGGTCGGCGGGAGCCGCCGGCTTCGACCACGGCAAGGTCCTTCTGCGTGCCGTCGCTGCCCAGGCAGGTCGCCTGAACGGCGCCGGGCTCGCCCTGTTCGCCGCTGCGCAACACCACGGCCCCGGCACCGTCGGCGAAGACCACGGCGGTGCCGCGGTCCGAGGGATCGGTGATCGTCGAAAGTGTCTCCGCGGCCAGGACCAGTACACCCTCCGCCATCCCCGACCGGATCCACGCGTCGCCCACGGCCAGCCCGTAGGTGAACCCCGAACAGGCGGCTGCGACATCGAACGCCGGCAAGGTGCCCAGCCCCAGCTGGGCGGCAACCCACGGAGCCGTCGCCGGTGAGTGGTGGTCAGGCGTCGTGGTCGCCAGTACGACGAGATCCACGACCGGATCGCCGGCACTCTGCAAGGCCGCACGGCCCGCTTCGACCGCGAGGTCTCCGGTGCTGATCCCCGGCTCCACCCACCGTCGGCATTCGATCCCTGTCCTGCTGCGAATCCACTCGTCACTCGAACCGAGATTCGCAAGCGCGGGGTCGTCGTTACGGATCACGCGCGGAGGGAGGTGAGAACCGACACCGGCCACCACGGAAGCGGAACTGGCCATACGAATCCCCCGGATCGACAGGAAGCCTGCGATCGTACGTCAATCGTGCGCCACTGTATTTCACACATTAAGTGCACGTCAAAGGAGTCGGGGATTCCTTCGGGCGGATCGCGTTTACCATGCAACGAAAGTGCGACCATCGAACGAGCGGGCACGAGCGGGCACCAGAATTCTTGTTCTGGCGCTGGATGTATGCGGCCGTGAGCCGTTTGATTTCCACCCGTCCGGTATTGGGGAACGCTTGCGCCTGACCGCTTCAGACCTTGTGGTGCCGCGTCACCGTGCGCGGAGACCTACCCGACCCGTGTGCCTTGGAGGCGCGAATCATGGCGGCCGAATGCGATGGCGTAGAGCTGATGCACATCGACGAATCAACCTACGGTGAAGATCCACACACCTTCTACGCGACCATGCGCGCCGAAGCGGCGGTCCGTCAGGTCGTCGTGCCCGGCGGCCTCAAGGTGTGGCTCATCAGCCGGTACGACGACGCGCGTGCGGTGCTGGCGGACCCCCGGATCTCCAAGGACGTCGAAATCGGCCGACAGGCCATCATGCGCAACACCACGGCGAAGGCCGGCCTCATGACGTTCGCCATGGAGCTGGTTTCCCACATGCTTAACTCCGACCCGCCCGACCACACTCGCCTCCGCGGCCTCGTGAACAAGGTCTTCACCCCCCCGCGCCGTCGAACGCCTGCGTCCCGGGATCGAAGCGATCACCCACGAGACGCTGGACGCCATGGCCCGGCAGCAGCCCGCAGATCTCATGCGCGACTTCGCCTACCCCCTGCCCATGTCCGTCCTGTGCGAACTGCTGGGCGTCCCTGTTCCCGATCGCGACCACTTCCACGGCTGGGTCCAGGCCCGGATGTCCGACGACCCGGCGCGCATGATGGCCGCCGCGCCCAGTCTCCTCGGCTACCTCCACCAGCTCGTCGAAGCCAAGCGCCGCACACCCGCGGCAGACCTCCTCACCGACCTGGTCCACGCCAGCGACGACGACGGCCGGCTCAGCCCCCAGGAACTGGTCGCCATGACCTTCCTCCTCCTGGTCGCCGGCCATGAGACGACCGTCAACCTCATCGGCAACGGCACCCTCGCACTCCTGCGCCACCCAGACCAACTCGCCGCCCTGCGCGCCGACCCGTCCTTGATGCCCTCGGCCATCGAGGAGTTCCTCCGCTACGAGGGCCCGCTCAACACGGCCAGCCTGCGCTACACCACCGAGCCCATCGACATCGGTGGAGTCACCATCCCCCGGCACGACCTGGTCTCTGTGGCCCTCGCCTCCGCCAACAGGGACGACGCCCACTTTCCCGACGCCACCCGCCTCGACGTCACCCGCACCCCCACCGGCCACCTCGCCTTCGGCCACGGCATCCACTACTGCGTCGGCGCACCACTGGCCCGCCTGGAGGGACGCATCGCCTTCACCGCACTGCTCGACCGATTCCCCGAGATCCACCTCGCCTGCGACGAGGGCGATCTCCGCTGGCGCGGAACCATGTTCCGGGAGTTGCAGGCACTCCCCGTGCGATTTTCCGCCACGCCTTAGCTTGTCGCTTGGGCCTGCGTCGAACGCAACTCGCACGCGCAGAGTGGTGCAAGGACCACGTCGACGGGCAAGGACGCCGTCGTGACATCCAGCTGGTGCCGATCACTGGGGCGGTTCGCCGTCGGCAGGCGCACCACCCCCACGAGCAATCCCGCGCGGGCTTGCCCGCCTCCCCGCCGGGCGCCTCCCCGGCTTTGCGCGCGATCGAACGAACAGCGCGGGGCTGGTCGGGCGTGCGTCCCATCGTCGGGGCCACTGGGTGATCAGGGGACGGGGTATGGGCGAGCGAGGAGTGCCCACGCTCCGGACGCGGCGGAAACAGCCGCGCGCACCACCGGTCCGGTGGCACGGCGACCGGCCACCGGCGATCGGTCGGCGGAGTGGCCCAGGTACAGTCGCCCGATGCTGCGCATCGACTTCCCTATTGCCACCGCCCGGCTGATACTCCGTCCGTTCCGGCCCGAGGATGCCGAGGCCGTTTGTGATTACCAGCGCCGGCCCGACGTCGCCCGCTTCATGCGGTGGGAGCCGCGAGGACCGGAGGACGTCCGGGTGGCGGTGGAGCAGATGGCCCGGGAGACCGAACTGGCCTCGGACGGCGACTGTCTCAGCCTGGCGGTCGTCGAGCCGGGCACGGGGACGGTCGTCGGTCAGGTCGAACTGGTCCTGCTCAGCGCGGAACACCGCCAGGGTGAGCTTGGCTATGTCTTCCACCCCGCCCACCAGGGCAAGGGTTTCGCCACCGAGGCCGCGTTCGCCGTCCTGGGCCTGGGATTCGACGCGCTGGGGCTGCACCGGGTGATCGGCCGCTGCCACGCGGACAACGCCGCTTCCGCCGGACTCCTCGAACGGCTGGGCATGCGCCGGGAGGCCCGTTTCATCGGAACGGAGTTCTTCAAGGGGGCATGGCGCGACGACCTGGTGTACGCCATGCTCCGGCGGGAGTGGCAGGCCTCGGCAGCTCGTCGGAGAACGTGACACGCCCCTGAAACAGGCACCGGCACTTGCCCTTGAGTGAGATCAACGAGCAACTCGGCGAACCTATGCGGTCACAGCGCTGGGGCGTGTCCGCAAAGTGCGCGCGTGGCCGTTCTCGCGTACGTCTTCCAGTGGACTTCGGGAGCACTAGACGCTGCCTGATCCCTGGTAACCGCGCTCAGCGCGGCCACGCGACCCCGACACTGCTCTGTGGGGTCAGTTGGGTGACCTGTACGCGGAGTGGCCCGAACGGCGCACACCCGGCAGGCATAACAGCCAACAGCCCCGCTACCGAAGGAAGTAGCGGGGCCTGGACGGGACGGGGGAGCTCGGTCCGCTCCGCGCAGGCACAGGTCAGCCGCTGGCGCTGCTCAGTCGATGGCGAGCCCGTCGCGGGCGCGGTTGCGGAGCCAGATGGCGGTGAAGATGGGGTCCATGTGCTTGGGGTGTGGCCGGCGGCGTTTGTGCTGGTGTGGGCTGCGGGTGGGGTGGTGGGTGGCGCGGGGGTTGTCAGGTGCCGCGTTGGTGTACAGGGGTGATGGCTGGGCTGGCGGCCTTGCGGAAGTAATACCCGGGACCCGTCTCTGGCAGCGGGTCTCTATCCCGGCCTTGGGCATGCCCTCGCGCGAGCGGAGGTGGGCCGCCCGGAGCCGGATCGTCCGGCGGGGCGAAGGGGTCCCCTCGCCGCATGGGCGGAGGTGCGAGTGCATCTGCGACCGCACCCTCGAAGGCCACGAGAGCGCCCGCAAGCGGGGCAAGACCATCGGCGGGGCCGACGTCGCCGACGACGCAATGCTCTCCATGGCCCTCCACCTGCGCAACCAAGAGACGAGCCTGTGCGACATCGCCTCCCTGGTCCGGAACGCCGCCCAGGCGAGATAGGCCGCTGGCAGGCCCAGCAGCACCGCCACCCCGTCGCGACTGTCTCTCCACCGGAGTACCGAACCAGCGTCAGCGCCGCACACGTCGCGGTCCCCGGCCAGGCCCTCCACGTTCCATGACGGTCCATCCTGCCCCCAGCAGCGGCACCTTTCCTTGACGATACGAAAGCTACTCAGCGGCTATTTGCGGTTGAGCCTGAGCCAGCCGATGGCACTGCCTGTCGGCCATCGCTGACCGCCTGCGGTCCTGGCGCCCTGGGCCGCAAACCCCACTTGGCTGAAGCGGTGGAAGGGGTGGCGTCGGTAATGATGCCGGATTCCGTGGTGGCGATAATTCCGCTTCTGGTCCGGCGTGCGCGAGCGCCTCACTCCACGGTGGGTCTGTCCGGGAAACCCCTGGTGGGCCATGAATGGCTCGAACCCTCTGGTCGTTGGGTCTCGACCATGCCAGGGATTCTCATCTGCCCTGTCATACGCCACACTCCCCGCCATGAGAGGACTCGTCAGTGCGTTCATCGCCGGCGCCCTCGTTGTCGGAGCGGTGCAACAGGTCCCGGCTCCCGCCGCCGACCGGGGAGGTGTGAACAGGGCTGCGTTTCCGGTCGGCTACGAGCTGTCCGTACCTGGGGCGATGCCACAGCCGGGGCTGAGGGTGGCCCTGGGCCAGGAGCCGGTCACTGCCAGGGCGGACGCCGCTCCCAAGGCCAGCGTCAATCCGGGTCCCAACATGAGGATGGGCCGGTTGTACATGCACACGCCCGAACTCGAGGCGTGTGCGGCCGCCTTGGTGCCGAGCAAGCACCACAACCTGGTCATCACGGCGGCACACTGCTTGCACGCGGGCGGAGGCGGCAAGGAGAAGTACTACAAGGACTTCACCTTCGTGCCAGGCCACCGAAAGGGGCAGGCGCCCCCGTACGGGGTGTTCGCCGGCAAGCAGCCGATGGTCAACTACGCCTACGCCGCCAAGGGAGACCTCCGCTACGACTACGGGTTCCTCATCCTCCATCCGGGCAAGGACGGGCGACAGGCCGGAGAGGTGGTCGGAGAGAACGACTTCATGGTCAACGCGCCCTTCGTCGCCTCGCGCACCCTGTGGTCGTACCTGTACCACGACAGCCCCGCCGAGTGCTTCGGCCAGACGCGGCCGTTCCTGTTCCCGCCTGAATCCCGAATACAGGTCGATTGCCGATTCGAGCCCACCTCGAGCGGTGGCCCCTGGTACGACGGCTACGATGCCGCTACCCAGAAGGGCACCGTGAACGGAGTGATCAGCGGGCCGCCCGACAAGAATGCCCCCTCGATCCTCTCGCCCTACTTCGACGACTTCACCTGGCTGCTCTACAAGGAGAGCGACAACGACGGGTGAAGGGCCAGGCCCGGGTCCCAAGCAGGCTCGTGCAGCAGGACGGCAGGGCGGCAGGGCGGCAGGACGGCAGGGCCGGGTGGTCAGGTGGGGATGTCGGTCAGTCGCCGGAGGGTGAAGGGCTCGGCGAGGATCTCGTCCAGGACCCTTGCGACGTGCTGGAAGTGCGGCAGTGCGAAGTGGTACTCCAGCGCTTCGCTGCTGACCCACTCCTCAAGGATGATCATGCGCTCGGGCCGATCGGGGTCGGCGAAGGGCTGATATCCCAGGCAGCCTTCCTCGGCGACCGAAGGCGCGATCATCGCGTTGAGCTCATCCCGCAGCCGCTGCTCCTGGCCCGGCTTGGCGATGAAGCCGGCGACGAGGGTGAGGGTGTTCGACATGAGGCAACTCCAGTTGATTCGGGTCTTGCGATTCTGTTCGTCGGGCGGACGACATCCATGCTGCGCGCCCGCCCCGTATCCACCCAGGGCTGCGATCAACCGCGGTCCTGCCTGCCTGGGTCTGCCAGGACCAGGCAGAAGGATCCGGACATCCGCAACACTGCGACCATGGATCGTGCACAGCAGCTCAGCGAGTTCCTGCAGACCCGGCGGGGCCGCCTGCGCCCGGAAGACGTCGGCGTCCCTGATTTCGGCCGTCAGCGCCGAGTGCCTGGCCTGCGCCGCGAAGAGCTCGCCCTGCTGGCCGGCGTCAGCGTCGATTACTACACCCGCCTGGAACAGGGCCGGGCCCGCAACGTCTCCTCCGACGTCCTGGACGCCGTCGCCCGCGCACTGCGCCTCGACGGTGACGAACGTGCCCACCTGCGCAACCTCGCCCGCCCCACCACCAGCCGCAAGCGCCCCAGCCGCCCGCAGCAGGTCGGCGCCGAGATGCGCCAGGCCCTGGACGCGCTCACCGCCGCCCCCGCCTACATCATCGGCCGCCGCCTGGACATCCTGGCCTGGAACGACATGGCCCGGGCTTTGATAGCCGACTTCCCCGCGATGCCGGCCGCCGAGCGCAACATGGCCCGGATGGTCTTCCTCGACGACGCCTCCAAGGACCTCTACCCGGACTGGGAGCTCAAGGCCCGCGACACCGTCTCCAACCTCCGCCTCGACGCCGGCCGCCACCCGGACGACCCCCGGCTGGCCGGCCTCATCGGCGAGCTCTCCCTGGGCAGTGAACGCTTCCGCCGCCTCTGGGCCGACCACAACGTCCACGGCAAGACCCGCGGCAAGAAGCGCTTCGCCCACCCCCAGCTCGGCGACCTCACCCTCGACTACGTGGCCATGCGCGCCCCGGACGACCCCGACATGACCATGATGATCTACAGCGCACCGCCCGGCTCGGACGCCGGCATCACTCTGCGGCTCCTCGCCAGCCTCAGCCAGCCACAGCCCGAAGCCGAGGCACGGACCACGCAGTCAACTTGACCCGGCCCTGAAAGGGCAGTTCTTCTTCGCCAAGGTGCGAGGTGGCGGCGGAGAGTGGCACTGGACGAGTCTGCTGTTGCTCCTTTGGGGTGACGGCTTGCATCCGTCTGGTGGAGCACGGGCAGTTCAGAGGTACAGGCATCTCCATTCGTGGGCCCGGAGGCTGAGATGAGACGAACCTCGATCGCCCTGGCGACTGCAATTCTCGCTGGAGGGCTGGGTCTTGCGGTCGCGCAGGCAGATTCCGGCGCCGCCGTGAAGGCGCCGTTCATCCGACATTCCGTCCAAAGGAACGTGGGCCCAGGGGAGACGGCAATCATCAGGGTGCCGTGCGACCCAGGCACCGTGCCGACGGGCGGAGGGTTCAACAACTCTCCGGGGGTCGACGTACTGTCCTCATTTGCGCAGCCCGACAATTGGACAGTTGTGGTCAACAACCCCAGCAACATCTTCAAACAAGCCGAGTCCCACGTGATCTGTTCTACGCCGTAAACGCCGAGTTGGTCGGGGCCCGCTGGACTACCGCTGTTCGACATCACCGGCTGGGCACGGGACGAGATCGACACCGGTGCGACCCGCTCCCCGGCGACCGGCGTCGTTGGGACTGGTCGGTGACACTCCTTGACGGGAGTTGCTGCAGAGCAAGAACCGCGACCAGCTCGGGCGGCACCGCTCCGGGCGAACCGGCCCGGCCGAGTGTGTCGCGATGGTGCCTGTCACGTTGGCCTCCCCGCCAAGCGCGCGTACCAAGGTCCCGCATGCACCGCCGATTGCTTGGCCAACCCTTCCGCTGCGGGCGGTCCGACCGCCCGCAGCGGGCGACGGTGCCGCCCGTGAGGGGCGGGCACCTCTCACTACCAGCACAGACGCGGCCGGAGCAGTCTGGTGTCCACGCGCCGCGTCCGGCCGACGCACCACGTGGAGACCTGGTGATCGTGTGCCGTCATACTCGATGACGGTCCGGCCGGAGGGCTCCGGCGAGCGGGACCTCGGTCGGCCCGATCACCACAGCCGTGGAATCCACCGGCGGTTCGGTGACGCGCCTGGACGTGAGTGAATTGCCGCCGGTTATCCCGAGACGACTCAGCCGGCGAGCCTCGACGCTGCCGCGCCCTTCAGCGCTACGTCCCTGACGCGGCAGTAGGCCTCGGCCGGGTTGTCGTAATAGCGCCACGGAACGGCCTCCACATAGCCGTCCACCAGCCGGAACTGTTCCAGGGCGGCCTCATGGCGGCCCTGCTTGGTCAGGCAGTAGGCCAGCAGGTGCCGGACCTCCGCGGCCCTGGGGTGGTCCGGCCGAGCCGCGGCGACATCCGCCAGGGCGGCCTCGGTCAGCGCCATCATCTCCGGCCAGCCGTAGGCCTCGTCCGGGGCCTCGTCGTCGTTGTGTGCGTACCAGCTGACCAGCGGGAACATCGTCAGCAGGCTACCGCGCGGAGCCGTCGCCGCGGCCTGCGCGGCGAAGTTGCGGGCGAGGTCCGCGGAGCCGCACCACTTCGCGCTCCAGTACTGGAGCGCGCGCCAATGAGCCTGGTAGTGGTACGGGGCGCGGGCGGTGACCTCGGCCCACAGCTGGTGCAGCGCCTCGTGCGGGGCGCTCAGGCCCATGTACAGCGGGATCTGAAGGACGTACGGCGTCGGGTCGTCGGGGTGGGCCAGGGACGTGGCACGGTCGAAGTCCTCCCTGGCTTCCTTCAGCACCCGGTGGAAGCCGGCGAACTGCTCGGCGGAGGTGTCCTTGGCCCAGGCCCCGCCACGGATCTGCCAGGCCAGCGACACCTTGGCGTCCGCGTGGACCACGGCCGCGTCCGGGTCGTCGGGGCGCGCGGCCTGCCAGGCCCGCAGCCAGGTGTCGTCGTCGGCCGCCCGCCTCGCGATGACGCCGACGAGGTAGGAGCGGCGTTCCCAGTCGGTGCCCGTGGCGGTGAGCGCCTGGGCGGCGGGCTGCCAATCGCCCTGGGAGAGGGCTGCCAGCACGGCTTCCGCCTCGGGGTCCGGGTACGCCCGGTCCGTGTTCTGGCGCTCCGGCGGCAGCAGGTCCGCGCCGATTTCGGCGGCGAGTCTCTCCGCGCGCTTGGCGAGCCTCTTGGACCGCAGCCAGAAGCAGAGCATGACGGTGACGATGACGAACGGGAGGATCTTCCCTGACATGGGTTCTACGGTCCGATCAGTCGTGAGTTCAATAGAGGTGCAGAGGTGCAGAGGTGCGGATTGGCGGGTCCGCGAGCTCAGTGGGCGAGGAGCGTGCGTAGCGGCGTGGTGTCCGGAGTGTCCGCGGTGGCCGCCCGCACCGCGGCCGTCAGCGCCTCCTCCACCTCAGGCGCCTCCTGCGTGTCACCGGTGTATGCGGTCCCCGGCAGCCGTAGCCGCACCTGCTCGGACCAGGAGAGCTCCCAGTACGCCCCGGCCCTCTCCACCAGTGCCAGCTCCGCCAGCCCGTACGTCCCGGCCTCCAGCGCCGGCCGCAGGAACTCCCGCGCCGCCCGGCCTGTCGCCTGTGCCGCCTCCGACGACTTGGGCAAGTGCCCCGCGACCAGCCACAGTCGTCCCGCGTCGGCGGAGTCCAGCAGGGCCGCGAGGGCGCCCGACGCGCTGCCCGCGGCGATCCCCGCGGCGGCCAGTGCCGTCCGCAGCGACCCGGCGGCCGCCGTCGCCCGCGCGTGCATCGCTCTGTGCGCCAGTTCCGGCCATTCCGCCCGCTCCATGGCCAGGGCCTCCGGTGTGAGGAGGACGTCCTCCAGCTGCATCAGCACCCGCTCGGCGTCGCGAAGCAGCGCCAGTGCGGGCCGCTGCGGGCCCGTCCCACGGCCGTCGTCGGGCTGCGCCTCGATCAGCCGCACCCGCTCGGCCACCGGGGGGTGCGAGTCGTACGGGGACTCCTCTTCGGCCGGCAGTTCGCCGCGCAGCTCCGCCAGGGTGGACCGGCACCGGGGGTCGGCGAGCAGATGGCGCAGACCGCCGAAGACCTCACCGCGCGGCGGGAGGAGGCCCGCCTCGATGCCCAGCAGGGCGTACCGGCTCTGGTAGAAGTCGTGGGCGGCGTCGAGCGCCGCGATCTCCCGCAGCGCCGAGGCCGTCGCGTCCCGGCCCGCGACGCGGATCGCCATCCGGTCGGCGGCGAGCTCCTGCTGCCGGCCCACGCCGCTGGTGACCCGCAGGTAGAACCGCGCGTACGCCTGGAACGGCTTGGCCATGAGCCGGTACCGGAGCCCGGTGCGTCCGGTGTCGACGCCCTTAGCCTTCTTGCCCATGCGCCGACGCTTTGCGTTCGCCTTCTCCTGCCGGGAACGCTCCTTGCCGATCCGCTTCCGCTCCTGCTCCTGGAATGCCGCAACGGTCCGCAGCACGCAGTCGCGGCCGCGCCGGGTGATGCCCGAGAAGCGGGTGTCCGCGTTGCCGTAGTGGCCCAGCTCATGGGCGATCACCGAGTGGAGCTGCGGCTCGCTCAGGCCGCTCAGCAGCGGCACGCCGAGGTACAGGCGACGTCGCCCGGGCAACAGGCCCAGCAACCGGGCGTCCTCGGATACCGCCGCGTTCACCTCCCCGGTGAGGAGGATCTCGTCGGGCGGCCGGGTCCCGGAGCGCTCGGCCAACGAGCGTACGGTGCCCCATAGTTCGGGCTGCTCGGTCTCGGTGACCGGCAGCGCTTCCCTCTCGTCCCAGGTGCTCGCGCCCAGCGCGAAGACGCCCCGCACGACCGGGAATCCCAGCAAGGCGGAGACGAGGGTCACCTTGATCGCGACCGGGGGCGGCGCCCAGATCCAGGCCGCGACATCGGTCCCGACGAGCGCGCCGAGTACGACGAGGATGACCAGATAGAAGCAGGCCAGCAAGACCAACGCGCGCAGCGCGCGCGGAGATGCGGTCACAGAGCAGAGTCCCCCGTATGAAGAAGGATATGAGTGGAAAGATCATATGTGCGAATCGCGCACGGACTGGATCATTTTCGCCGGAGCCGTCCGGGGCGCAAACGCGAGCCGGCCCGGCCACAGGGGAGGACAGATCATCGTGAGACGGACGAGACTGGCGAGACGGACGAACGGCGGGGCCAGAGGGCGTCGGCTGAGGCGCGGGAGCTGCTTTCTCGCGACTCTCGTCCTGGCGGGGGCAGCCGCACCGGTGCAGGCGGACACGGAGGGGGACGGCACCGTCCAGGTGAGCCTCGGCCTCGGCGGCGCGCAGCCCGACGACTGGTCGGAACCGCTCGGGCTGAGCGCGGACGGCAGATACGGCCTCTTCTCATCCCTGGCGTCCAATCTGGTGCCCGGCGACACCAACCGCCTGTACGACGTGTTCGTCCGGGACTTACGGACCCGGCGTACCGAGCGGGTCAGTGTCACCGACGACGGCTCGCAGTTGAACGGGTCCACGAGTCAGGCGGCAATCAGCGGCGACGGCAGGTACGTGGCGTTCAGCTCCGATGCCAAGGACGTCGTGGCGGGACAGCCCGCGAACGGCGGCTCGAACATCTTCGTCCGCGACCGCCGGACCGGACACACCGAGCTCGTCGCCGGCGGAAGCCCGACCGGCAGCGACAGGAGCGGGAGCTCCCACAGCCCCGCCATCAGCGGGGACGGCCGGTACGTGGCGTACTCCTCCGACCGGAGCGACCTGGTGCCCGCCGAGAAGCCCGGGCCGGGCCGGAACATCTACGTCACCGACCGCTGGAAGGGGACCACCCGACTGGTCACAGCCGGCGCCGACGGCTCCCCTGCCGACAACACGTCCTACGAGCCGGTGATCAGCGCGGACGGCACCACCATCGGCTTCCGTTCGAAAGCGACCAACCTGCTGTCCAGAGGCCGGACCCCCGCCGCACGGCCGCCCGAGGCGGCCGACGCACGGCCCACCCCCGCGGCCCTCGCCGGTTCGAAGCCTCCTCCGGCACGCCACATGTTCCCCTTCTACGTGTACGACGCGCGCACCGGCCGGATCCAGGGCGCCAGCGTCGACCCCGCCGGCGTGCTGCGCGACGCGGCCCCGGACGGAACCCTGAGTCCTGACGGGCGGTACGCCATGTACAGGATCTTCGAACCCGGCTACGGGACGGACCCGGACGCGGTGCACAAGGAGCTCTACGTCCGCGATCTGCGGCTGGGGACGGTCACGAAGGTGGCCACTCCGCTGCCCGGCACCAAAACCGTCCTCGACTCCTTCCGCGCCACCATGACGGCCGACAACCGTTCGGTGTTCTTCGCCTCGGGCGCCGACAGTCTGGTTCCCGGTGACACCAACGGCGTCTCGGACATCTTCCGGCGCGATCTGCGGACCGGCGGGATCGAGCGGGTCGGCGTGGCCGGGGACGGCTCGCAGACCTCCTGGCCCTCCTCCTCCCCGTTCGTGGACGGGACCGGCACGACCGTGCTCTTCGGCGCGAACGGCAACGTCTTCGCCCGCAGGCTGCCGCCCGTGTGATCGGTCTGCCGCCACACGCGCGGGAGTGGATCGTGCGGGTGGGAACGCTCGTACCCCGTGGCGGCATCAGTCTGCCGGGCCCCTGGGCAAGCGGGCGTCCTGACGGCCCGCTGATGAGCGCTGATGGGCACGTGCGCGGCCAGCGGCCCGGGAGCGGGCGGCTGGCGCGTCACCTCTTCCGCTACGGCGAAATCTCGTACGTCCCGGACAGTGCCGACGCGCTCCCCGACGCGGGCCGCGCGGCTGTCGTCGACGATCGGGCGGCGGACCGCTCCCAGCGCCCACCGCTGCTGGTCGGCGCGGAGTGGGACTGTAGCTCGTCAGCCGAAACGGTGTGAGGGTGATGCGGGCCCTCATCGTGCCGAAGACGGTCGGCCAACTGCCAGGCAGCCGCGCGTGCCTGACCGAGATGCGAGGCGTTGTCGGCGGCGCGAATCGGCGCAAGCAGAGGGTGCTGGCCCAGCTTGCCATCCCGACCAAAGCGGTCCGGGCTTTCCAGCGGCCTCAGGACAGGAGGCTTGGAGAGGGCGGAGGCGGCTGCCCCCTGCAGACACTCCTCGCAACCGGACCGGCACCTGCCCCACCAGCCACCGCGACAAACCCACACGCACATCGACCTGACCAAGCCCTACCAGCCAGGCTGTTCACCTCGGGTACGGGTCAATGGGACGTCATTTCGGTCAGCAGCCGCGGGGCGTCGCCGCTGAAGTCGATCCACGGGTTCGTGCCCAGTGCCTCCGCTCCTTCCACGCTCGGCTCCTCGTAGCGCATGACGAACTTCTCGGGGCCGTGGGCGTACGCCACGATGAGGCCGTGCTCGGCGTCGAGGAAGGCGCCGTGGGGGCGGATGCCGGGGTAGCTGACACGCCAGGCCGCGTCGCCGATCTCCACGGCGGGCACCGACAGCTTGGCGACCACGCCGTCGGGCAGCCGGTAGAACCACGTCCACGGGCCGCCGGAGACGACCGTCATCACTTCGTCGATGCCGACACCGTGATCGGAGCTGTTGACGTGGAGCCGTCCGAACCGCTCCTGCACGGCGTGCCGCGCGTCGGTATCCATGGTCTTCATGTCGTAGACCTTCGGGTAGGGGGCGACCCCGTACTCGGAGGGGTTCAGGAAGCCGCCGCGGTGCGCATCCGGCTCGCGCCCCGCCAGCTGGACGTGTGCCAGCAGGTCCCCGCGGTGCAGGCTGAACAGCGAGATCAGTTTCGCGTTCTCGTCTTCCGTGAGCGCCCGGGTCCTGGACGCGTTCAGAATCGGGTGCGCTTCCGCCGGAATCGGGGTCTGGCTGACGTGAACACCCACGGCGCGCAGGACCTGGTTGACGGCATCGATGCCGATCGTGGCACGCCGCCCGTCGGTGTAGGAGAGCTTCAGGTTTCCGTCGTCTGCCTTGGTCATTTCTGGTCCTCTTGCTTCGAGTTGCACGTGTACGAGCGCGGAACTGCCGCCCCTCGAGCGAACAACCCTCATGATCACTTCGGTGGTCGATGCGGGCATCGGCCAATGGACCCATCTCGACAGCGACCTTGGAACCAGGTGATGCGCCGCCCACGTCGTACCCCTGAGACGGGACCTGCCCCTGGACGGGCCACACGACGACCGCCCTCCCCGTGTGAAGCCGCCCGCTGGATCACCACCCATCCGGACCGCAGCGGCCCACACAGCAGCGTCGCCTGCCCCGGCTCCTCGACCAGTGCCCTGAACTCAGGCACACCCACGACCTTGTCCGCCGGTTCGCCACCATGCTCGACAACCGTGACGCGACGCCCTTGCCAGGCTGGTTGAACGACCTTGCAAACAACGGACTGGCCCCTCTCGCCGGCCTTGCCGGAGCTCTGCGCGAAGACCGGCATGCCGTCGACCAGGGAATCAGTACCCCTTACAACTCCGGAGTCAACGAAGGCCGCATTACTGATGTCAAGCTGCAGAAAGCCTGATGGCCGGCCGCGCTGGCGTCCCACTTCTCCGTCACCGTGTTGTGATGACGACGAGGGGCGACGACTGCTGCGGGCCAGCAAACCGAGATCGTCTACCCCCTGACCAACTCCTCCTGGCTGAACCGGATCGAGGCCCAGTTCACCGCCCTGCGCTACGTCACCCTCGACGGCACCCGACCATGCCGACCAACAAGGAGCAGGGCAGCATGATCCGCCGCTACATCATCTGGCGAAACCGCCACGCCGACGACCGGCGCCTACACACGGCCATCGACAGGGCAAACGTTGCCTGCCACGGCACCGGAAAGGCCGCAGGCCACGTACGCCTGCCGGTGTCCGGCAGACGCCGGGCTATCGGCGTCCAGGCGACGCGGGAGTGAACGGCGGCGCCGTCGGCGGCCCTCTGGTGTGTACGCTGCCGCGACAGGACCCCGGGAGAGGAAGCGACCGTTGAGTACACCGCCCCCGACGATCGGCGCCGTCGTCCTGACCATGAACGACCGCAAAGAGGAGTTCACCCGGGCTATGGACTCGCTCCTGGCCCAGGAAGGGGTGGACCTCGACGTCGTCGTGGTGGGCAACGGCGTCGAACCAGAACTTGTACCGCCCGGCGTCCGCACCGTGGCGCTGCCGGAGAACGTGGGCATCCCCGGAGGCCGCAACGTCGGAGCCGAGAGGGTCAAGGGCGACCTGCTGCTGTTCTTCGACAACGACGCCATCCTCCCCGAGCCGGACAGTATTGCCCGGCTCGCCGCCCGCCTGCAGCAGGACCCCAGCCTGGCGTACGTACAGCCGCGCATCGCCGACCCGGACACCGGCGTCACTTTGCGCCGCTGGGTGCCCCGCCTGCGTGCCGACGCCACACGCCCGGGCACCGTGACCGTTATGGCCGAAGGCATCATGCTGATGCGCCGCGAGGCGTTCGAGCGCGTCGGCGGCTGGCCGGGGCACTTCTTCCTCTTCCACGAGGGCATCGACCTCGCCTGGCGATGCTGGGACCACGGATACACCGGCTACTACCTGCCGGACGTGACCGTGCACCACCCGGCCACCAACCCAGCACGGCACGCGATGTTCTACCGGATGAACGCCCGCAACCGGGTCTGGCTGGCTCGCCGAAACCTCCCGCGCGTCCTGGTACCCGTCAACCTCGCCGTCTGGACCCTGCTGACCTTGTGGCGCTTCCGTGACCTCAAAGTCCTGCGCACCTCCCTGGCTGGCTTCCGAGAAGGAGTGCGCACCAATTGCGGTACCAGGACGCCGATGAGCTGGCGCACCGTGGCACGGCTGACCCTCGCCGGCAGGCCGCCCGTCTTCTAACGCACGAAGGCCGGGCGATCGCTTGAGAACCGCCCCGCTGTTCAGCACCCGGTGGCCAGGCAACGGCCGGTCCGTTCACCCGACGGGTTGAATCACCGCCATCAGCCCAGCAACGACAGCAGGAAAGACCCCAGGTCCATGCCGAACGCGATCCCGGGTCCCCCCCCCACGTAGGCGGGGAGCAGTTGGAGAGGTCGACGCCGACCCGGGATGGCGGGAACATCCCCACGCGCGTGCGGTTAGCAGGGGGGCTCCGCCCGGGACCTTCTCCGGAATCTGGACCTCGCCGGTCTCCGGCATGTTGCGCGGGGCGGGTGCGGTGGAGGTGGCCGGCGTCGGCTCGGGGGCGGGCAGAGGCGGTCTGCACCCTCAGGCCGTATCAGAAGGCGCACCGTGGACGGTGCTATGGCCTTCGAGTCGGGTACTGCCGGGCACTATCCGCCCGTTGCGGTCCCGGGACAACTTGGTCACCATCGGCCACTTGGGTCGACGGCCCGCCCATGGCAGGACGCGGTTGCGGGAGAAGTCGCGGGAGGAGGCGACAGTACTCCTCGCCGCAGACCTCGACTCCCCGGGCGCAGATGAACAACTGACGCTTGCTCGTTGTCAGCGCTGCGTGTGAATGAACCGACAGGGTCAGTGTGGCAGTGCTTTGTAGGCGGCTTGGAGGAGCTTTTGGCCGCGTGGGTCGGTGAGGCCGAGGTGGGTCATCTGGTTCATTACGTAGGTGATGGTCATGCGTGCGTCGAGGTCGTTGACGATCAGTGATCCGCCTCTTCCGCCCCAGTAGGCGGTGTTGGGGTTGGGTGTGCTGACGGGGGCGTCGGCGCTGCTCAGGGCGTAGCCGGTGCCGAAGCGTAGGGGGATGCCGAGCACGAGGTCGATGCCGTGGGATTGTTCGTCGAATACCGTGTGGCAGGTGGCTTCGGACAGGAGGCGGGTGGAGGGTGTCTGGCCTCCGGAGGCGAGTACGGATTGGATTGCGGCTACGGATCGTGCGTTGCCGTAGCCTGCTGCGGCAGGGATTTCGGCGCGGTGCCACTGGGGGGTCCAGGTGTCCTGGGTGGTCACGTAGGCGCCGACCGGGATGGTTACGCGGGGGTTGGCTGCGGGTGCGGGGCCGGGTGCGGGGATGACCTCGGAGACCCGGTGGTCGTCTTCCGAGGGGAGGCCGATGTGGAAATCGGCGTCCAGTGGGGCAGCGATCTGGTCGGCGAAGAATGCGCCGGTTGACTGCTGGGAGATGCGGCGGACGACTTCGCCGATCAGGAAGCCATGGGTGAACCGGTGGTAGCCGGACGCCGTGCCGGGTAACCAGCGGGGCGTCTGGCGGCCCAGCAGGGTGGTGGCCTTCTCCCAGTCGCACAGGTCGTCGAGTGTCATGGGCTGGTCCCAGTCGGGGAGGCCGGCGGTGTGACTGAGCAGGTGCCGGACCTCGACACGGTCCTTTCCTGCGGTACCGAACTCGGGCCAGTACTTCGCGACCGGCGCACAGAGGTCGAGTTCGCCGCGGTCGACGAGGAGGAGGGCACACAGTGCAGTCATCGTCTTCGTGATGGACCACACGTTGGTAATGGTGTCGCGCTGCCACGGCTGGGTGCGGGCCGGGTCGGCATACCCTCCCCACAGGTCAACGACGGGTTCGCCGTCGAGGTAGACCGCCACCGAGGCACCGACGTCCGCCCCGCTGCGCAGGGAGTCGGCGAATACCTCCCGTACTGCGCTGAACTGGTCGCTGCAGCTGCCTTGAATTTCCATGTTGAAAAGGGTCTCCGATCTCATGGTGTCGCTATTGGGCGGGCCAGGCGGACGGCGAGTTCGCGGATCTGGGGGATGTGTCTGCCTTAGCGACTTTGCGCAGGAAAACGATCTCGCCAGGCAGGTCTGCGCCCCCGAGGACGGGGACGGTCAGGTCACCGCGTAGTAGGGGTGCACCGCATGCATTGGCGTGTCGCGGTATGCGCAACCAGCAGGCGGTCACGCGGGGGTCGACCTTGGCGGGCGGTGAGCCTTCGTGTTCAAAGCGAGCCCGTACGTCATTCAATACCGTGTGGGGGATTCGTTCCAGAGGTCCGGTCCTCATGAGTGGTTCGGGGCGTGTCCGCCCAGTGGCCCTTTGACCTGTAGGAGCAGTCGAGGAGCAGGTGCCGCCTGCCTGAGCCCGTCGGTCTGCGGCCGGTGCCGGCGGAAGCGGCGCACCCCCACCCGACTTCACGCCGGATCCTGAAAGTATGATCATGTGTTCGATGTCTGTGACATGTCACCACATAGCCTCCCGGAGAAATGAATGCGGCGTTCCGTCATCCCCCTCAGCGCCGTTGTCCTGCTGTGCGCGGGGTGTTCCTGGGGCCGCGTGGCCGATGAGCCGAAGCGGCCCGCGAAGGCAGCCGCCTCCGCTCCGGCCGTGGACCACGGGCCGACGGTGCGGGCCGCCGTGGCTGCCACGGGTAAGACCAGTGCCCGGATCGACGAACAGATCAAGATAGGTGATGGCACCCGCACCTACACCCTCGCCGTCAAGGGCGCCTTCGACCTGGCGGGCGACAAGGGCCGCCTGGCGGTGGACATGCTGGATGCACCGGGCCCCCGGCACGTGGACGAGGTATTCACCGACGGCACCGTCTACGTGGGCGGGTTCCTGGGGGTGGGGGACTCCTGGGGCTCGATCGCCCGGGACGAGGCCGAGGCCCACTACTTGCTTCGCGCACCGCTGAACGACCCCGAGCACGTCCTGCGCCAGGCAGCCGGCATGCGCAAGATCTCGAAGGTCGGCGAGGAGAAGATGAACGGCACGCCCGCCGTCCATTACCGCGGCATCCTCGAGGACGACATGGTCACGCTCCGGCTGGCGCAGGACATGCGGGCGAAGTGGGCCGCCGGAAAGAAGCAGATCGGTGAGATTCCCGTCTTCGCGGACGTCTGGGTGGACCGGAACGGACGGGTGGCCCGCACCCTGCTCTCCTGCGCCATGGGTCCGGTCAGTGTCACAGTGACGATGAACCTCGCGGACTTCGGCAAGCCCGTGGAGGCGGTGGCCCCGGCCCCCGACAAGGTCACCCCCGTGCCCTCCTCCGGCGGCGTCCTCACCGGTTGACGAAACGGCGACGGTTGCGAAGGCGCCCACTCCGCGAGATTCCCAGCCAATGGGACATCGGAACAGTCCTCCTCGCCGGCGCACCTCCGGCGGGCCGAGCCGCGCGGCGGCCGGGCAACCACCGTACTGGTACAGGTGCCCCGCCGGCTCTCTCACCGTATTTGAGTCGCCCTTAACGGGCGGCTGCGGAGGCGTCATGGTGTGTCAGTTTCCCAGGCGGAGCGAACGCCAACGCCGGTCGCGGCGGATCGGTCCGTGCTCCTCCAGCCGGTCGAGGTGGTAGGCAACCGACCCTGTGCTCGACAGGCCGGCCCGGTCGCCGATCTCCTCACGGTCTGGCCCTCTCCATACTCCGCGATCCACTCCCGGATCACAGTCAGGACCTGGTGCTGGCGCTCGGTCGGGCAATCCCTCACGGCGTTCCCGCCCCTTCCCGCTGCTGTGAGCGGACGAGACGGCGCAGCTCCACCCGGGCCGCCGGCGAACGGCCCCGGCCGGAGGACCAGAAGGGGTGGCCCCAGACCCGGGCGGACAGCCGCATCAAGCGGCGGCGCAGCGCCGCAGTGGCGTGCGGACGCGGTGCGGCGAGTGCTTCACAGACGGCAAACCAGTCTCGCTGGGCCTGCACCAGGTCGTGGGGGAAGGTGGCGGGCCCCATGGCCGCATTAGCGCATGCATTTGATTTCCTGGCCCACTTCGAGATGTTCCGGGTCGACCGGGATCTTGAGTGCTTCGCCGGGCGGCGGTCGAGGTCGGCCTGCGTCTGCTGCGCACCCCTGACGCGCCCCGACTGCAGCCGCATCGATCACCGGCAGGGGCTGAATGGGTGCGGAGGGCTCGGGAGCTACTGACCACCCATGGAGTTCGCAAACAATTTGGTCGCGTTGGAACTGGAGGGGGGCGGCTTCTGACCTGCGGGCTTTATGGGGCATGGTCAGATCGTGGGCCTATGGCGCCATAAATGGCTCGCCGTGGCGCCATGTGTGCACCATGATGGTGTCATGGGCAGCGCGCCCCTCGGCCTTGCAGGCCGAGGGGCGCGCGTTTTGCGGGGTGAGCCATCAAAGGGGTCGGATCATGGAGACAGTACAGAGCCAGGAGCAGGTGGCGGCCGGCGCCTTCAGCGCCTTCGCCCGCTTCGTGCTCTGCGGCGGCGGGGTGGGGATCGCCTCCAGCTTCGCCGTGACGGCCGTCGCCTCCTGGATTCCCTGGGTCCTGGCCAACGCCCTGATCACCGTGGTTTCCACACTCCTCGCCACCGAGCTGCACGCCCGCTTCACCTTCGGCGCCGGCGGACGCGCGACCCGGCGCCAGCACGCACAGTCGGCCGGCTCCGCGGCAGCCGCGTACGCGGTGACCTGCACGGCGATGCTCGTCCTGCAACAGCTGGTGGCGGCACCCGGTGCGGCGCTCGAGCAGGTCATCTACCTCTCCGCCTCCGCACTCGCCGGCATCGCGCGATTCGTGGTGCTGCGCCTCGTCGTCTTCGCGCGGAACCACGCGCACGCCGCGACCACCGTCCGCACCGCCCACCCCGTGCACGCGACCGTGGCCCGCACCTCGGCCCCGACCGGCCCCGCAGAGCTCTGCCGCGCCGCCTGACCGTTCGCCAGGCGTCTCGCCGACTGCCTACTACGCCGTCGAGCGGGGATGTCACGAAAACGCATTGGCGCGCTCTCCTCCTTAAAGGATTCTCCAACGGAGTCCTGGAGAGCGGGGCTTGCGCCGCGATCATCTGGTCACGACGACGTCCTTGCCGTCGACGTGGTCCTTTCAGCACTGCGCGTTCGAGTCGCGTTCGATGCCGGACCGTCAACGGAAAGCTGAGTGTCGGGGCTAGCATGCGCGTCATGCGTGAGTTCTTCACAGTCGATCAGCAGCGGTTGTCGTTTCTGGACTTCGGTGGTTCTGGTCTCCCGATGCTGGCGTTTCACGGGCATTACAACGAGGCGTCGGTGTTCGCCCCGCTGGCTCAGGCGCTGGCGCCGCGGTGGCGAGTGATTGCTCTGGACCAGCGTGGGCATGGTGAGTCCGACCGGGCCCAGAGCTATCACCGGGCCGACTACGTCGCTGACATCGCGGCTTTCCATCGCCATCTGGGACTCGGCCCGGTGGCGGTTCTCGGTCACTCCTTGGGCGGCGTGAACGCCTATCAATACACCGCCCGGCACGCAGGCCAGGTCACAGCCCTGATCGTCGAGGACATCGGCGCCGTAGTGAACGCCGACTGGTCGTTGACTACGCGGCTGCCTCGCAATGCACAGTCCCGCCAGGCATTGGCCTCGGCTCTCGGCTCGACGGCACCCTATCTCGAGTGTTCCTTCCGTCAGTTCGATGACGGCTGGGGATACTCGTTCGACATCGATCACACAGTGCTGTCCCACAAAGCCCTCACCGGCGACCACTGGAGCGACTGGGAGTCGGTGATCTGCCCGACCCTGCTGATCCGGGGAACGGGCAGCGTTGTACTGGCGCAGGACCATGCCCGGGAAATGATCGCCCGTCGGGCCGGACAGGCTCAGCTGGCCGAACTCCCAGCCGGCCACGTCGTGCATCGCGACGCTCCCGACCAGTTCGCCGCCACTGTGCGCACCTTCCTGTCCCAACTGTCCACCGCGTGAGGGGCGCTGGTGACAATCAGGCAGCGACGGCGGATCTCAGCGCACCGGGATCCGGGTGGACACGGCGGTGCTCGTGAACGAGGTGGTAACGCCATCAAGCGTCAAAGTCGCCGTTGCCGATCAGAGGGCGGAGCCTGAGCACGGCCTCGACGCCGGTCAGTCCCCAGCGCGCGCCAGGAATGTCGAGGCGGTCGCCGCCGAACGGGTGGCAACAGGCGCCCTTGACGGCGCCGGTGGCAATCGACCAGCCTCGGGCGAGCGCGGTGTCGTAGCGGAGTTAGTCGAGCCAACCGTGCTGACAGACGATCCACTCCGCAGACTGCCGCCCCACGGCCAGTGTGAGCACCCCAAGAGCCGGTCACACCAGCCTTGACCTGCGACTTCAAGTTGGCGGAGGACTCAGGGCACGGCATCCCCGGCCAGTTCGGAAGCCCAGGAACCGGATAACCGCCCTCAAGCACTACGACTCCACTAAGCACTCACAGAAGACCCACTCAGATCTATCGAAATCTCGGGGTCGGTCTGATGTGGCCGATAAGCGTCCTGGTGTGTCTGCTGCCCTGGATAAGAGGCTGAATTTCCACCAACTACTGGAGATACCAGGGGGAGTCCTCGTGGTCAGGACAAAGAAGCTGTTCGCCGGGAGCTTCGCTTCAGCCTTAGCGGCTACCGCGCTGATTGCCGGGACGGTGGTGGCAGCTCCGGCTCAGGCCACACCAGCTGCACCTCGCCCTCGCCCGACGGGGACAGGCGCCCGGCAGGCAGGTGTTCTCCGTACGTGCCGGGTGGCTGGGCTCCGGCGCGGAGCAGGAGACCCGTGTCCTCAACCGTGCGAGTTGTGGAATTCTGCGCTGTATGGGCATAGCGAAACAGGGCACGCGGATGATTGTTGTCGACGGGGACAGCTATCGCTGGGTGGTTGCGCCCAACGACGAGCCCGGTCTGGCTATCGTCGTCGTGCACGGAGAAGCGGACGGGCAGCGCATGGTGACGTGGGTCGAGCACGGAGTTGTGATCGCGCCGGGATTGGTTTCGGCTGTCATCCGCGAGGCGTTGCTCCACCATGGCTGGACACCTCGGCGGCGTGGCAAGCAACTCACGTTGCGATGCGTGGATCCTGATGCGGCGAATTTCAGGGTGATCGTTTGGCCGTCCCGCTGAGGCTTGTCCCCGATGAGCCGTCTCCGGTCAACGGCCCGAGTCCAACCCTTCGACCCGCGCCGGTATGTCGCCGTCCATCCAGAAACATCGAGACGATCCCGCTCTACGCCTCCCCGCACTGGCGAAAGCTCGCACTCGCCGAAACGCGAAGTTCGAACGCTTCAAAGCCGAGTTCAATCGACGGTTGCCATACTGCCATGCTCATCGAAGCAGCGGCCGGATCATCCCAGTGTGGCAGGCCGGCTGGGACTGATCTGAGCAGCCACTGAGAAGTCCCGTTTCACAGTCCGGGCAGGTCGCATCGCCGAAGACGTAGGTCAACACGCTGGCGACCTCTTCCTGACCGTCGGCGAGTGCGACATCGTGGAGACGGCGACCGATGCCGGTCAGGCCGGTGGGGTCGGCGGGGCACAGAGGCTTCGTCTCCACGCAGCGATCTCGGTAGCGGTGGCGACCATGGCGGCGGGACCTGCACCGTTGCTTCCGTGGGTAGTCGAGAGCAGGAACAGCGGGGGTCGGCCGCGAAGTGGCCGGGCGTGATCGCCGAGCTCCATCAGCGAGCGGTGGCCGGACAGCGCGGAGACAGGTAGGCCGCCGCCGATGCCTTTTCCCCAGCAGGTCAGGTCCGGGTACACGCCGGTCATGGTGCGCGCTCCGTTCACCGGCCTGGTGGCCTTCATCCGGGAGCACCTCCCCGTCAGTGATGAGCGGAGAGTCCACGGTGAGGAGATCACGCTGGCGGCCCGGAAGGGCGGTGATCTCGACCAGGGACAGCGCGAAGTGCTCGTTGACGCGATGGCCATCGCCCGGCAAGCGCATCTGAGAGAGAACCTGCGGGTCCGCAGCTTCATGTACATCGTCTACGGGGTATCCATCGCCCTGGCGGTCACTGTCGTTCTGGTCGCCGTATTCGGCAGTCTGTGGCCGAATACGGCGACCTTGTGTTTCCAGCCCGAAGGGATCGGAGTCGTCTGCCCCACGGCGAGCGACACGTCCGACCAGAGCCGTGAGACCCGTGGCGATGTCGATGAGCTGTACGCCAAGGTGGCATCCCGGTGGGACTACCTCGTCGTCGAGTTCATCGGGCTCGTGGCCGCCGCTTTCGCCGCGGTCGCGTCGACAGCGGCGAATCCGGGGCACCTCACCTCGCACAACGTTCCCGTCGCAGTCGCGTTGCTGAAGCTTCCGACTGGCGCGCTCACCGCCCTGCTCGGGCTGCTCCTCATGCGCGGGGAGTGCGTTCCCGGCCTGAGAGCTCTCGACTCGTCGGCTCAGGTCTCGCCTGGGCGGTCATTTTCGGCTACGCCCAGCAACTCTTCACCAGATTCGTCGACAAGCAGGCCCAGGCCGTACTGAACTCCGTTGGAGGGCCGAACCCCGGCCGGGGAGAACCCCACCACGATCCACAAGCCCCGGCCGGGTGATACCTGCACACAGTTCGGCCGGCCAGAGCGTGGGCACTCACAGGCCATCACCCCGACGGAACTCCTTGTCGCGCGGCGTGTACGGTCCCGTGCTTCTCTGAGAGGGGTCAGAGCGATTGCTTGCGGCGGCAAGCTCATGACCTGCCATGGCGCACGTCATGGCTATACCCGTCGTCAAGTTCATCGTTGCATGACTGCGTTCACGCACACACAGAAGGGGAACTCGTCGTGACCACCACGGACAGTCAACCGTGCAACTTCACCATCAACCGCCCGACGCTCAAGCTTGGTTCGTCGGGGGAGGCGGTCAAGCAGGCGCAGTGCTACCTCAACCTGTCGATGCAAGGGGACAAGCTGCTCGAGGACGGATCCTTCGGTCCGGTCACCGAAGCGGCAACCAAGAGATTCCAGAAGTGCGCCGAGATTACGGTCGACGGCATCGTCGCCGCACAGACGTGGTCGTTCCTTACCTTCTGGGCCAACTCGCCCGACTTCGTCTGCTGAGAGCGTCTGCGCGCTACGAACGCGTGAGCAGACGGCAGCGATTGGGCCGCAACCGCCGCCGAAGCATTCTCGTCAGGCTGCCATCGGCGCCGATTTGGCGACGATCAGT
>NZ_JACHJG010000008.1:0-239835 GCF_014203545.1 Streptomyces netropsis | reverse complement strand
GTTGTTGTCCGACCTTGATGAGGTCTGGGTTGGGAATGTTGTTCCACTTGACGAGCTGCTCGACTGTCGTTCCGAACCTGGCGGCTATGGCCGTGAGTGTGTCACCGGACTGGACCCGTGTAGCGGGTCTCCTGAGGTGAGTCCGCTCGGGCGACGATCAGTTGTTGTCCGACCTTGATGAGGTCTGGGTTGGGAATGTTGTTCCACTTGACGAGCTGCTCGACTGTCGTTCCGAACCTGGCGGCTATGGCCGTGAGCGTGTCACCGGACTTGACCGTGTAGTGCGTGATGTTTGCCGTGTTTGTCGTCATATGTCCAAGCTAGTTTAGGTGGGCCTACTTCGCCCGGGGAACGTCGCTGGGCTCTGGGGCCAGCTCGGCGAGATGCGCCGCATCATGCGACGAGGCACCGGTGTGGCCTCGGACGGCCCGGGCGGGGCGGAGGATGCGGTTCCAAATGATCGTTGTGCGTAAGCATGATGCGGGTGTGTCGCGGTTCGGGTGGCTGCCGGCATCCGTGCTCGCGTCACGAGCAGGGGCTCGGCTCTGTTCCAGTCCGCCCTGGTCCACGTCAACACGCTGCTGATGCAGCAGGTCCTGGTCGATGAGAAGTGGGCCGAGAGGCCCATCGGCGCGGACCGGCGGGCGCTATCCCCCGCTGTTCTGGACGCACGTGAACCCCTGCGGCCGGACAGCCGCCTCGACCTCGGCCTGGCCGACTCCATGACGGCGCTGGGCGATGGCGGCCCGTGTGGCGCGGTTGGGACGGCCCATGAGCAGACCCCCTGGATCCCCCCCCGCGCCCTCCTTCAATGGGTCCGGCCCTTGCGGGCGGGAATCCCGGTTTGCTGTCGTAGCGTGACGGTTGGAGCGCAACAGTCATGTTCTGCTGCTGCACTCCCGCTTTGCCCGTGCTGCCGTGCTCCGCCCGCGTCAAGGGGATCGTCGGACCGGCGTGAGGCTCAGCGTGTGAGGGGACCGGACCCGGAGGGCGGGAGCGTCGTCACAAAGCTGCCCCGAGTGCGCTGGGGTCAACGGCCTGCCGGTGCGCCAGAAGGTGCCCTGCCGATGTGTGCCTTGGCTCGTGACCTCCGAGCCGGAGTGGCCCTGTACGCAACACCATGCACCCGATGGGGGCCCGGAAGACGCCCAGCCCGCGGAGGACCGCGCACCGGCCAGCCGCTTCAGCGCCCAGGGGCGTCCGTGTCCTCGGGGTTGACGTCGCGGGCCCGGTCGCCCATCTGGCCCCAGAACCGGCGCAGGCCGGCGACCGGTACCCTGCGCTGCCACGGCGCCTCCCGGCGGAACCGCAGGAAGAGCCACGACCCGGGCTGCCACGCCCTCAACAGGTCCTGCTGGTGCAGGCAGAAGACCTCACTGAACTCCACGCGCAGGTTCTCCACCTTGGCCGGGTAGGGGCACATGTTCATCCCGCACTCGCCCGTGCAGTTGCTGTCCGGTTGTGAGGTGCGCTCCACCGCGCGTACCGGGTCCAGCAGCGTGCGGTCCCTGCTGAGGCACGAGGGGAGCCTGCCGTTCTCCGGGCAGCAGAGCTCAAGGAGACGGAAGAGGTCCTTGGGGCGGTAGCCACGCTCGCCGAGCACGGCCAGCACCAGGACGTCCGCGAGAAGCTGCTGCGCCGCGGGGTCCAGGGTGCTCCACCCGGTGGACGGCGGGATCCAGAGGTTGTGGACCCGTTGCTCTCCGGGGCTGCTCACCTCGGTGCCCACCTCGCAGGCCACACCGGCCTCGTCGATCCACAGGAACCGCTCGGGGCGACGGGTCTGCAGCGCGCGGACCGCCAGCTTGCCGGCCGCCACGACCAAGGGGTGCTCCCGCTGCCCCTCGGCGAGCGCCAGCCACTCCCGCACCTGCCCCCTGGGGTCGGCTCCGTGCCCGCGGAGCGGCTGGTCCGCGTGCACGTCGTCGGGCAGGCTCCACAGGGTCAGGGCGTGCAGGAGCGTCATCCGGGTGTACCAGAAGGTGCTCCGCCTGAGCATGTCCTGGGCCTGCTTGACGAGGAACTGCCTGGCCTCCTTGTCGGAATGGGGGCAGAGCCGCCGATTGGCGGCGAACTTGAACCCCTGCGCGAGCGAGACCCCCAGAGCCAGTCTGTTGCCCTGGCCCATCGTCCCGTCCGGCGCGACCGCCGTGCCGGTCGCCTTGGCTATCCATCGCTCCAGGTCATCGCGGGGACTGCCGAGGTGACGCGACATCATGGTGCTGTCGACGAGCATGGGCAGCGCCCAGGCGCACATGGTGTTGGCGTACCACTTCTCCCTCTCGACCAGGGCCTCCGAATCGGCGGCCATGCGTTCGTACCGTTCCTTCCGCCTTGCCAGCAACCGCACCACCGCGCGCCGCTCCCGGTCTCCCTGTCCCTCCACCCAGTCGAGGAAGGGTTGCCGGGCGGGTTCCTCGCCGGGTGGCTTCGGGGGGCGGCCGTCGCTGACCACGTGCTGGGGGCACTCCAGATGCTCGTACACAGCGAGCGCCTTGTAGGCCTGCTCGCCACCGCTTCCCGCTTCCTGCGCGATCGCGGCCCGTACGCGGTAGTCCGGCTCGCACCTGCCGATCTCGAAGAGCTTCTCGTACGCCCATGTGTTGCCCCCGGTGACGGCGACGCGCCGGGCCGCCGCCCCGCACTGACCCACCAGGGCGACCTTCGCCTCGCGCAGCGCCTCGGGGTCCTGGCCCCATCCGAACTCCGCCCAGTGCTTCTTGATCTCGTCGAAGAGTTCGTTCTGCCGCGGCTCGGCGTCGACGCTGTCGATCTCCACGGCGGCTCCGTAGATCCTGAGCGCCCTCAGCCGCGCACTGCCCCGGTCGTCGTGACTTTGGCCGTCGAGGCCGGTCGCACGGCTCCGCCGGGAGAGTTTCTCGGCCCGCATCGCCTCGTCCAGCAGGTGACCGGCCTCCTCCCGCAAGAGGTCACGCATGACGGAGACCGAACAGGACCCGGCCGGATCCGTCCGCCGGTAGCCGCATCTGCACCGGCCGTCGAGCGAACGGGAGTGCAGGGTGCAGGCGATGAGGAGTTCTCGTCCGCCCTGCCGCAGCGCCCGGCGGATGTGGTCCTTGGTGAGCCGGGCCAGGAGCGGCACCGGATCCACGCACAAACCGAAGGCCGGTGACTGTCTCACCGGGCTGCCGAGCACCCTCGCCAGGAAGCGGGACCCGAGGTACGCCTGCATGACGCTGTGCTGGAAAGCTGGAAACGGGCCTTCCGTCCGTACTCGTGCACCAGCCCCATCCGGGCACCCCATGTCGCGGCGAGCCGGAGATCGGTCCGGAGACCTTCCAGGCATTGCTTCCCGGCGTCCGCCGAGCCGTCCGGGGAGGGGTCCTGGCACACCGACGCGCCATCGGGCTCCTGCGAACGCCGGGCCCGTCTCAGGCCGTCCAGCTGGTGGTCCAATTCCTCGGTGACGCGTCTGTTCCATTCGTCGTTGCACGGCACCCGCGTGTGTCCGCTGCCGGTCTCCGAGTCGCTGTCCTGGTCTCCGCCGATGCGGGGGTCGAGTTCCCACAGCCCCACTTCCGCGCGGTCCGACGCCAGTCCGATACAGGCCAGCGCGGAGATGTGGGCCACCACCGCCGACCTGGTGTCACGGTCTATGGGCAGCTCCGGGTGGACGTCCCCGTCGACGAGCGCGTCCAGCCACGTCTCCATGAGGTCGCCCCGCAGCTCCCAGGTGTCGTGGAGCGTCGGATCCGTCGTTCCGCCTTCCGCCCACAGTGGCTCCAGGAGGTCCCTGCGGTGCAGATCCTTGGCGATCTGCAGATAGATGGGCGACTCCGACATCCTCGCGACTTCCACGACCCGGTCGAGGAGGAGGGAGTCCGAGCGCCAGCTGCCGCTGCGGGCGATGTACTGCAACGCCGCCTCCGCGCTCAGCGGCTCCAGTTCCGTCATGGCGGCCTGCATCGCGCGCAGTGGTTCGTGCGGCCGGGAGGCGATGACCAGCGGCAGTCCTTCCTCGCCGGCCTTGCGTATCGCCTTGCGGATCAGGTTGTCGCGCTGACCGCTCGCGTGGTTCCGGCTGAGCGTCTCCTCCAGGCCGTCCCCGAGCACCACGATCCGGTCGGCCCGCTGCCGTAGCCACCGCCAGATCCGGTCGACCTCACCGTCCGACCGCACCACCGGCTGCACGATCTCCTGGAAACGCTGACGGGCCAGTTCGCAGAAGTCCAGGGTGTCCCCCTGGGCGTCGCGCAGCCGTACCGGAATGGGGACGGCGCCCTTGGCCGCGAGTTTCTCGGCGAGACGCACCAGCAGCGCGGTTTTGCCCGCCCCGACATTGGCGACGACGATATGGGGGCGGCGGGCCTTCCGGTCCCGAAGGTTATTCATGATTGCGTTGCAGAGCTGGTCGCGCCCGACCACCTCGTCCATGAGGCTGCCCGCCGTCTGTACAAAACTGCTGGCTTCCTTCCTCGCCTTGCGCGTGCAGAATCTGCGGACCCGCCCGAGCCGCCAGGCCAGGAACAGCAGGGTCGAAATGGCCAGCAAGAGCACCGGCATCACCACTCCGTTGGCCGCTCCGCAGGAGGTCCCGATCTTTGAACAGGCCTTGTCCGGGTTGAACGCCCCCCACCACCACCCGTGATCCTTCGCACCGGTGTCGTTGAAGAAGACCGCGACCACAAGACCCCGGAGCGCCCAGATGACGAACACCGCGGCGAGGACACCGAAGACCAGGATCCCCACGGTCGTCACGAACGGATTCCGCCACCGTCTCGCGTGGGTGATACCCCGATGCAGCAACCACCATGTCCGCAGCGCCCTGACAGCGGCGTCGAACGGCCGCCGCAGGTGCGCGATCACCTCCCGGAAGAACCCACCCTCCGGTGGGCCGGTGACGATCCTGACCTTGGGCCGGTGGAATGCGTTCGCCATGGACACCAGCTCCGTACGCTGCGGTGGTCGCTGCGGTGAGGAGCGGGCGCGCGCAGGACGGGCCGAGGGATCGACCGGTATTCCCCCTGGCGTGCCCTTGCCCGGCCGTACACCGACGCTCCGATGCGGGATGTCGAAAAATCCCCTTTCCTTCAACAGCTACCATCCCTTGCCCGGCCTCGCCACAGGGCACAGGGCAGGGGCCGCCACCCCGTACCGGGCCCAGACCCGTCCTGGCCGTACCGCATACCTCCGCGGCCGGCTCAGGGGTGCCTACCAACCGCCGTCCCGTCCTCGCTCAAGGCCCTGCCGCGGCGGCGGGTGCCGACACCTCAGGGCCCCTCGGCCGAGGGCGACGTCCGGTACGCCCGGTGAGCCCGTGACCATTGGGGTCACGGCTAGAAAGGCACTCCGCTGTCGGAGTGGTAACGGCCGCGGCCGTCGTTCTCCTCGTACCACCCGTCATCGCTGTGCCGCCCTCGCTTCTTGCCGCCGCCGGCGAGAGCCCCGATGAGCATGACCGGCATGAGCAGGATCGCGACGATGGCGAAGGCCGTCATGATGAGACCGACGACCAGAGCCAGGATGAACTTCCCCGCGAAGAAGGCGAAGATCGCGAGCACCGCGACGACGACTGCCTTCCAGAGGGCCGGAATCCTCTTGAAGCGGGCCTGGAGGTAGGCGCTCTTCTGTGCCGCCGCTCGTTTCGCGAATCGAGATGCCATGATTCGGCCCTGCTTTCCGCCTGGTCGCGGCCCCCGTCGGCCGGAACTGTGCCCGGAAGTCTGGCACCATCGGCCTTTTCGCCATAGGAAGTTCACCAACCCGCTGTTTTCGGGAATCTGTTCGGCGAATTGCGATCGAGCTGCCGGCGACGAACGTGCTCGGCGCCCGCGGCGGCGGACAGCGCCACGGAGCCGGGCCGTCATGACGCAGCTCCTCGCCGCTCGGATCCGGTCCCAGCTCTCAGGGCCCGAATGGCGGGGAGCGGAATAGAGCCCGTACCCCCTGAGGTTGTGGCCAGGTACGACACACCGCCCCGCGGGAGGGCTGTTCAAGGTGGATCGGCCGCACTCTTCTGACTCTCATCATCACGTCGGGGGCTTTGCGGGTGACTCCTGGCTGGGCATGACGGTGTGCGAGATCGGCAGGAAGTGGCTCCGCTTCCGGGAAAGCACCGACCGTGAGGCCGAGCACACGCGGCGGGTGGCACTGGCGATGGAGGGGACGCACTCGCGGGACCGCACGGCGGTGGTACGGGCGTGCGCCGGGCAGAGGTAGGGATCAACGCCCTTGCGCAGCGAGATTGACAGCAGCTGACTGAATGGCTGGCCGATCCGCGGCACATCGTTCCCGTGAGCGATGACGTGGCGACCACTACCTCGGTGGGCGCTCTGGTGAACTCCTCCTCGCCCTGGCGGCAGAACAGGGGTGAGACGGCTGAGATGGTGCTATCCCCGCGGGTGCGGGGAGCAGGTTGCGCGACCTGCGGGTTCACCGGCCGTCTGGTGCGATCTCGAGCACTGTCGTCGAGCCGAGATTCCACCCTTTTGATGTATGGCTGCCAGATCGCCCGTCGTGGGGATCGCCGCGCCCCGCTGGCAGCCCTAACGATCGAGAGGATCCGGCGGTAGTCACCTGGCGGCGCGACCTTGTCAAGACTGTCGCCGCGGTGCGGGACCAGCAGGCCTGCACGCCCTGGCACCTGGGTTTCTGCTGGCACCGCCGCAATGGCGGACCGGGGTGCTGGCGTCAGCTGTCGTGCCCGGAGGGTTGGCGCTGCTTGGCGCGGTGGGCGAGCGCGTCGAGGATGCGTTGCCATGCCGGTGATGCCTCGGAGATCTGGGAAGAGACCAGCTTCAGCAACCCTGGCTGGCTGCTGTCCCGTTCGTGTTTGATCTCCCAAGCGTCCAGGTCGTCGATGAGCGGGTCCAGGCGTGGATCGTGCGGATCCCAGTCGACTGATTGATCACAGGCGAGATACAGGCGCGTCGTCTCGGGGTCGTCGAAGCCGGCGTTCTTGTCCCGTATCCGCTGCGGCATGGCGTGCGGGTCCAGTGCCTGCATCAGGATCCACGAGTCGCGCTCGAGTCGTACCCTCTGTTCGCTGACCCCGAGACCGCGCATCCGGTTCAGGATGTCGACCACCTCGGGGGGCAGGACAAGCCTTTCACCGCCGGCCAGTTCGGTGATTCGGCGGCGGTAGTCGGTGAGCTGGTCGATCTTGCGCTGCAATTCGGCATCGATGTCGGTGACGGCCGCGGCGAATTCGGCTGGTTGCGCATGCAGCAGCGCGTCGATACGGGCCAGTGGCACCCCGGCATCGGCGAGGGTCCGGATCCGGATGAGATCCACTGCCGCTTGCGCGCCGTAGCGGCGGTAGCCGGAGGCATCGCGCTCGGGCTCGGGCAACAGGCCGACGTGGTGGTAGTGGCGAACGGTGCGCACGGTCACGCCGGCGGTTGCCGCGAGCCGGCTGATCGTGAGCACCGTCCTCCTCGGGTCTTCGTGCAACGTGGTCGTGCCGAGTCTAGGGGCGAGCCGCCCGGTCGACGACGTCGCGGATCGCCTGGACCACGGCATCGGGCCGGTCGAAGCAGAGCCGGTGGTGGCTGGTGTCGGAGATGATGCGTTGTTCCCCGTGCGAGACCGCGCTCACCAGGGCCGCGTCCATTCTCGTATGGCCGTCATGCATCTCTTGCAACGTCCGCTCCGACGTCAGTACCTGCTGGGCGGGGTCGGTGCCCACCACGGTGAGAGCGACCACCGGGACGTCGGGAATGTTCGGCCCGGCCCGCAGTTCGGTGGCGAGTTCGGCCAACTTGGTGCGCTCGGCGATGCCGACGCCGGTCCATTCCTCACTCATCTTGGACTCGATCAGTGCCTGCCGCATGTGCTCCGGGTAGTCCGCGAGCAACTCGGCGAACATCTCGCGCAGGGCCGGGCGCATCTGTTCCAGCTGCTCCCGATCAGGTGCCATCTGCTCGACCGCGGCCAGGCTCGCCGCGGGCGGCATGAAGTCGTCCCAGTCGCGGTGGAAGGCGTCCAACCAGACCAGGCCGGCCACGTCCTGCGGGTACAGCTGCGCGAACCGATGCGCGTAGAAGCCGCCGAGGGAGTGCGGCACCAGAATGTAGGGGGCGGCGATGTTCTGGGCGCGCAGCAGCTCGCGCAGTTCCGTGGCGACCGCGGCGGCGGTGCGCGGCAGTGGGAGGGGATCGCTGTAGCCCGTGCCACCGCGGTCGTACACGACGGCGGTGGTGAACTGCGAAACCCCCTGCTGGACACCGAAATAGTCCAGGCCGACCGCGCTGGCGCCCGGTAGGAACACCACGGCCGGTCCGCCGCTGCCCGACCGATGCACGAAAATGCCGCGGCCGTCGATCTCCTGGAATCCTCCGACCGGCGGAGCGGGCCGAGCCGAGGAGGTGCTGTTGTTCGTCATGTGACCAGGCTCCAACCCTGACGCAAGGTCAGGGTCAACCCCTTCTGTCGCCGCACCCGGCAACGATTCGACGATCATGCGAATTCACCACCTCTCTTGCGCCCCCTCGTGCGCGTAGTGCGCCCCACAGTGCCGCCGTGCGCCCAGAGATGTGAGGCGATCTGTTTCGGTCGGCGGCGCCGGCCTTGATACTGACGTAACGCCATGGGTGGGCACGGACGGGGGAGGAACTGTGGCACGCAAGCGGACACGCGAAGACGCTCCCGATCGAGCATTGATCACGGAGATTGCCAGGGACGTGATCGAGGAGATAGCCAGGGAAGAACTGCCGACGTTCTCGGCGGTCAGCCGGGCATACTTCGCCGATCCACAACGGGCGATGTCCGGGAGGGGGTCACGGCAGGCGCCGCTCGGGTTCGGATCCGGGATGGTCGAACTCATCTTGACGCCCATCGTCTTGGCCGCCACAGCCAAGGCCGTCGAGTGCCTGGCCGAAACCATCCTCAAGCGCGCCCCGGGGGAAGGCACCAACGCGGCCCTGCGACGGATCTTCCGTGTCGGGCATCGTTCCCCCGGCCCCCCTGTACCGGATGATGCTGCTCAGAGCACACCCTCCGGAGCCGTCGCCGTCGAATTGCGGCAGGAAGACATCGAACGGCTCAGGCACGTGGTGGAAGCCACCCTCCACGACTGTGGGACCGCTCCGGAGAGTTCCCGTCTGATAGCCGACGCGATCATAGGCCGGTGCCGGACGCCACGGCCGACCAGCTAGCGTCGCGGCACCGCGATGACCGTGACCAGGGAGACATTCACCGGGCGGCGTAGCGGACCGTGGGCATCACGTGGTCTGCCCGGCGGCACGACCAGCCGGCTCGTCCTCCTGATCGCGGCAGTGGGTGCCGGCGGGCTGTATGTGTTCCTTCAGGCATACTTCCTCGTTCCACGGAACGCAGACTTCTTCTTCGGCACGTTCAGCCGGTGCTTCCGGGATCCTCGGATCGGGCTCCCTGAGCAGAGTGGCCATGCCTTCGAGGAGGCGCGGCGTCTGATGGCGACCTGTCAGCAGCCCGCCTTCGTCGACCAGGCGCAGTGGGTCGGCATCGGGTTCGTGCTCCTGTGCGGCGTGTCCTTGGCCTGGTACCTTTCGCACCCCTGGTGGGTGACCCGCAACAGCTGCCGGAGATTCCCGGCACTGCCGAGCCTGAGATCGCGCCCGCTGTCGCGGTTTCCGTCGAAGGAGGACCCCGACGGGCGGGAGATCGCGGAGTACCTCGACCAGCAGTGCCGCGCGGCCGGCGTGCAACCCTCGCCCGTCTGGATGCTGGACGCTTTGGCACGTTCGTCCAATGGGCTCGCCTTCGGCGTGCCCTGGCGGCGGCGCGTCATCATCGACGCCCCGCTGGTGAGGTGTTTCCACACCGATCGCGACCTGTTCCGCGTCGTCATCGCGCACGAGCTGGCGCACCTGCGCAATCGCGACGTGGACAAGACCTATCTGGCCTTCGGGATCTGGTGGGCCTTCCTGACCGTCGCGGTGATGCCCTTCGGAGTGCTGACCCTGCACCGTGCATGGTCCGGTGAGCCACCCGTGATCCCTCCAGGCGTCGTGCAGTACCTGGTGGACGTCCCGCATGCCCTGGGGCTGATGGCCGCCCTCACCGTGCTCGTCCACCTCATCCGGAACTCGGTCCTGCGGGCTCGCGAGTTGCACGCCGACGCCACGGCTGCGGCGCAGAGCGGGTACGAGGGGGCAGCGGCGATCCCTCGGGCGCTGCTGGACCCTGCCGCAGGCCAGGGTTCCGCACGTGCCGCCTTCGGCCGGCTCACACACCGGCTGGGGTACTGGCCGACGCCCGAGAAGCGGCGGCGCGTCCTGCGTGAACCGGCCCTGCTCACCCGCCCGACGGTGTGGGAGACGCTGGGTGCCGGAGTCGTGGTAGGCGTCTTCACCGCCAGTGCCGATGACCTCGTGGACACTCTGTTCCGCCTGCTGTGGGGCAAACTCAACACCCGCATGGGCGATCTGACGGTCGGCTGTGTCATCGGCGCCGGCCTCGCGGGGGTGCTGGCCGCAGCCGTGTGGCGCACCGTCGCAGCGTCCGACCTGGAACCCCGTCCCCCCAGGGCCGCATGGCTGGCGCTCCCCGCTGGGCTCGTCGGGGGATACCTCGCCGGAGCCAGCCTCCCTCTCATCACGGACGGAACCGAGCTGCCTGCCACCACGCTCGAAGATCAGGGCTTCGCATGGCTGCTGAGGGCGGGGCCAGTGCTGCTTGCCGGGGCCGTGTGCGCCACGGTCTGGATCGTCTCTGCGGCGCGCGGCCTGCTTCCCCGGGCCCGCGGTCGCACAGCCCTGTACGCCGTGGTGGCCACGTCCGTCGTCTCCTTCGCCCCGTGGTTCGCCGTCTGGTACTCCGTCCGGCGCATCGGCCAGAGCAACGGATTCCAGCCCGCCCTGGGGGACGCCCCGGACATCGGCTCCACGATCGGCTGGTACACAGTACTCAGCCGGTGGACAGGCTTCACATGGCAGCCGCTCACCGTGCAAGGGAGGCTCCCGTCCACCCTGGTGGGCCTGATGCTGCTCTGGCTTGTACCACTCACGTTGCTCCTGGTCTTGGACAAGGCAAGAGGCACCAATATGGACATCCGGCCACAGATCAGGACGGCTCTGCTCATAGGCCTGGCCGGAGGCGCCTCAGTGATCACTGCGGGCATAGCGTTGCCGTTCCTGGCGCGGACCGCACTGCCACCGGCTGTTCTGCACTATCCCGGAACGCAGCAGGACACGGGGTTCCCCGGCGTCTACTGGCACACCTACATCGCTCTCGCATGCATCGCCCAGGGTGTCGTGGCCGTGTTGATCTCCATCACTGTCCAAAGACATCGGCCCGCCCTCGTCCTGGCCGGCATATCGCTGACCGCGCTGGCGGCGGATCTCGGCCGCGCGCTCGCCTTCGCGGCGGTCGGCTGCACCCGCCTCTTCGGCGCACCTGCCCGCCGGTGTTCCCTCCCGTTCGCCCCGGAGGTCCTCGCGGAGGACCTCCGGACAATGGCTCTGCGCGGGTTGCTGGCTGCAATTCCCGCAACCTTACTGGGAGTCGGCGTAAGAGCGCTTGCACGAAACCGGATGACCACACAGCACGGCACGGACCAAGCGGGCGGGCGCCGGAAACCTGTCCGGACCCGTACTTGGGCCCTGGCTACGGCCTTCATCGTCCTCATCGCAGCCGACGTCGCAGCAGTGGTTATCGCGCTTCCCGGAGATCAGTACGTCTGGGAGACCTGGCTCAGAGGCTGACGCCTCACGGCCGGCCCCCGGCCCGCAGCTGCCGGCAGTCCCTGGCAGAGAAGCAATCGAGTCCATGAACAGACTGAGGGTTCTCCCGTACCTTCCGGCCGCCGCTGGCGACCCCTGAACGGCGGTCACCACTGCCCCCGCACGCGGGGAGCAGGAGGAGGGGGCCAGGCCATCCACACACGCGCGCGGGGAGCAGGCCAAGTTCCGGGGCTCCATGGTCGTGGGCACGGGACCATCCCCACACGTGCGGGGAGCAGGACGACGTGAACGGCACCGGCGTCCGGCGCGCGGGACCATCCCCACACGTGCGGGGAGCGGACTGCGCGACCTGCGCCGTCGCTAGCTGTCTGGTGCGATCTCGCGGATTTCAACCGAGTTGGACGTCTCGCTTGTACCGGCACAGAGCCCCTCATGTTGCCCTCGTGCGGGACCACCCATGCTGTCAACCTACGCGCCACTTCACCCCGCGGGACACGAACGCGGGAAGGCAGCCACGGGCCGGGGCCAGGACACTTCGAACCGGACGAGTTCCTGCAGGTCGTTGCTCACCGCGCGGCCTCCTGGGCGCCGTCGGCGATGCTGACGGCGTCAATGCAGGGGGCTCTTGTACCGGTCGATGGCTGCGACCATGCACCGTAGTTGGCCCGTCCGACCAACTGCGGCGCACAGCGAGAAGATCTGTAATGGCGCCGATAGGGCAGAACGCGGGCGGTGATCGTCTCACCGCCCGCCGGGGATGGCGTCGTCCTGCGCCCCGCCCGCTTACCCCGCTGGCTATGCTGCGGCGCCCAGGTCGCCTTCGAGGACGGTCTGGATGATCTGGGGCCGTCCCCAGAGAGCGAGGAGCTCGTTGGCGATGGCCACGATAGGCAGGGGGCCCTGGGTGCCGTGCACCGTGATCGCAGCGGCCGACAGGCTGCGCGGGACGGCTCCCGCATCGAGGAGGACGCGCCATTCCTCGGGCCCAAGCTCCAAGAATTCCAGCCCGGTGAGTTCGGCAATCTCCAGTGGGTCGGCCAGAGTGCCGGGGTAAGCAGTGAGGGTCCGCAGCAAGGGCAGCCCGGCGACGGGACCGAGACTGAGCGGCGCACCCTCCCATACACCAATGGACAGGACTTCCAGGCCCGGGTGGGCGGCGGCCTGGATGCTCTTCAGGCTCGCGATGTTGACCCTGGCCACGACCGGCGGCTGATCCCCGCGACGAGCACGGTCCTCTTTGCTGCTCCGGTTCAACACCAGGTCGGTGAGGGAGTCGGCTAGCAGGTCGGCGCCGACGTTCTCCTCGTGGCTGAGCAGGATGATCTGCCCGATGTGTCCGCGGGGGCCGGGTATGAGGTCGATCGCCAGCCGGTCGCCGCCGCCGTTGTCCCCGAAAACGATCCAGCCGGGTGAGCCGACTAGGCCCTGCACAGCGGCGTCAGGCGGGGTGACGACCGCCTCCATCGCCGCGAACTCCCAGAGGCATTCACGGGACGACGCGTCAGCGATGTACAGGTCGTCCAACCCGAAGAGCTCGCAGCCGACCGCCTCGGCCGCGCGTGTTGCTGCCGCGTAGTCGTTGCCCCAGTCCTCCCAACGCGCTCGTGTCACCCGGTAGAGCGCCTTGAGTTCTTCGGGCAGCGCGACGCCCATGCGTGCTTCCGTCGCAGCGATCTCCGCCTCCGTCGCGCCGATGGCATCCGGGAGCCGCTCGCTCAGCGTCTGCTCCAGCAGCTCCGGATTCGCCGAAGAGGCTGGCACCGCCCCGGGCACCGGGTCGGGTAGGCGCTGCCAGGGACCAGGAAGGGAGCCCTCGACCAGGATGAGCGACCCCGGGTGCGGATTGCCGATGCCAGGCTCCACGGCCGGGCTGGGCCCGAGCAGGTGGAGCGCGGTCTTCCCGGTCGGCGAGATCTCCGCTGTGAATGAAATGTCGTCGACGCCGGCGACCGCGAGCGCGCTCTGCACCCGCTCCACCGCGTCGAACTCGTCCTGCATGTCCTCAACCTGGGCTGCTCGACCAAGCGGCGGCAGCCGTCGCTGCAGAGCCAGACTCCAGCCATATCGGCCGATACGTCCCGCCACGCGGGCCTTCCTGCCGACGACGCCGTCCGTATTGGCGGCCCGCAGGAGCCGCAGCACGGGCTCCCAGATCGCGAAGTCGTGTATCAGGGGAATGGGGTGCCGCTGATCATCCATGCGCAGACCGTACGCGGGGCCACTGACATTGAGACTCGTAGCGGGTTCCGGTGGTCGTGGCTCCCACTGACTGACACCCTGCTGGGCGGTCCTCGAGGCGTACCGTCCGGCTGCCAGGGCCCGTTCTTCACGGTTCCGGCCAGGTGGGCATGACCTGATAGGAGCTTGACCAGAAGCCCCCTCAACGTCCTCTCTGCCCCACCCGGGCCGTCGGCATACGTCAAGGCAGGACAGCCCGGGTTCCTTGGGACCCCGTGGGCGCTTCTTGGCCCCGGCTGGTTGCCCGTAAAAAAGCAAAGGCGCGCCGGCATGCGGCGAAGCTACGCTCGCCACATCCTGAATCGCCGGGCGAGGAGAGGGAGTAACTGGTGTGTCGCCCTCTTCTCTACCTCGATGTGGACGGGCCGCTGAACCCATACGCTGCGAAGCCTGAGCGCCGGCCCGAGGGCTATTCAACCCACCGGATGAAGCCCGAGGGCTGGATCGCCCAACACCCCGGCAAGCCGAGGGCATACGTGAAGCCGCTCCGGGTCTGGCTCAACGTCGGCCACGGCCGCCGGCTCCTGGATCTGAGCGTCCTGTACGACCTGGTGTGGGCGACCACCTGGGGGACAGAAGCGAACTCTTTCATCGCGCCTGTCCTCGGCTTTCCGGAACTGCCCGTGGTGGACTGGCCCACGATGCACGACGCGGGGCCGGACGGCACGTTCTGGAAGACCCGCTATCTCATCGCGCACGCTGCCGGCAGGCCATTCGCCTGGATCGATGACGATCTCGGCGCCGCAGACCGAGCCTACGTGGCAACGCACCACGACAGCCCAGCACTGCTCCACTACGTTGACCCGCGACGAGGGCTGCTCGACGACGACTTCACAGCACTCACCGCATTCGCGGGCTCTCTACATTCCCCGGCCACCTAACTGCCACAAGCAACGCAAAGGCCCGGAGCAGGTCCGCCTGACAAGGCGAGCGACCTGGGGAGCCCCAACACCGCCGCCCATACCCTCCGACCCGGGCTACGAGCCGGTCCAGGTGCTGCACTGTTCGCTACCGTAGCGTTTTGCGGAGCGCAACGAGCTTGAACCTGGGGCGCTGTGCTCCCGCTTTACCCGGGCTCCCGGCCCCTTCCGGGGATCGTCGGACCGACATGAGCTACAACGCGTGAGGGGATTGCACCCAGTGGACGGGACCAATCCCCTCAGTACATCTAGCGCCGAACGCGACCACCGAATGTGAATGAGCGTTCGGGTGATAGTGGGGCCGACGGGGCTGCCGGGCGACAAACCGTGTAGATCCAAGTACAGCTCTCGTACCAAGATGGGGCGAATGGAAAAGCGCGAAGCAGACCTGCTGACATTGCTACGTGAGCTCGATGGCCCGGAGCGGCTGGAGTGGCCGCGGCGCTACAACCACACCAAGACCGCCGCCCTGTTCAGCGGACTGGTCGCTCGGCTCGAAGATGACTTCACAGCTCACTGCACAGCTGAGAAAGACTCCCAGGACTCCAGCGAGTACGGACGCGCCGCTATACCCGCGAAAGCAACCATGTGCGGGACCCCGATCGTCGTCTGCGTAAGCAAGTTCGGCTCCCTGGCTTTGGTCTGTGCTAAGAACCCAGGAGCCTTCTTCAGTACGCAGGACGCCCAAGCCGAGCTGGACTCCGCCGATCTCACTAAGGTCAATCGAGCGCTGGTCGACCTCGGGTATACGGTGGCTCCCGAGGAACTGCTGGCGAGCGACTACAACGGGCCAGCCAGCTGCCTCAGCACGTTCAGCGGCCCAGCTGGTGGCACCGTCTCTTCGGCACCTTCTAAGGGTGCCGCCGCCTGTGCGGGTGCTGCTGTGCCGGCAACGAGGGCGGCTGTCGCAATGGTCGCTGCTGTTAACGCTGCGATCTGCTTCATGATGGGGCTATGACATTCCTCGTGGCTGGGCGTCGAGAGCGTTTCATGACAAGTGAGGAAGCATCCGCATCCATCCTGGCGCCAGTTGACGACTCATCGTCGTGACCTTCGGAGGCTGCGGGCACGCCCGTCAGCATCTTTCGCAGGATGTGACGTTCTTTTACCAAAACGGCCGCGAAACCCTGGCATCTTTCCAAAGCGTTCTCCCCGCCCAGATTGACCGACATGCAGTTCAGCAGCTACGAGGACGCTAAAGCATGGCTCGATGACGAACGTCCGAACCTGATAGCCGCGGTCACCGCTCTGAAGGCGCAGGGCCGTCATGGCCGGAGCGTGGCGCTCGCCTGGTTCGTTGGCCTGTACCTCAGCTCCAGGTGGCTCTTCAACGACTTGGTCGCCGTTACCGAAACCGTGCTGGCTATATCACACCTCCCGAACGGTTCGAATGTCCTGGTCGCAAAGGTTCTGGCGGCCCTCGGCCGCGAGCTTGAGCACCACGGCAGCCATGAAAAGCACGACCTACTGGCTTCTGCTGTCGACGCCCAGGCCAGGGCTCTGGCTATCTTCCGCGAGCACGGCGACCGCAGATGTGAAGCCTGGGCGCTGGTCAATTTCAGCCGCCTACTCCATGAAGACCAGCAACTCCGCGAGGCGGGTGAGGCACTGGATCAGGCCGCAGCAATCTTCCACGAGGTGAACGATCAAGACGGCGTGGACGAGGTCGACTGGGTGAGGAGCTGCCTGAGTCTCAGCGGCCAGGCCTGACCTGAAGCCTGGAAGCCTGCGTGGGACAGCGGCGGGTCCGCAACGAGCACGATGACCAGCTGTTACTGGGCCACGGCGCCAGCAGTCCAGCTGGCCAAGCCGTCGACGAGGGCATGCCGACACCGCCCCGTATGGGTGACAACCCTCCGAGGGAGCTCATCGCCCTCGCTGATGACGAAGGGAACAGCGTCACCGTCAATGTGACGGGACGTGACCCCAGGTGGACAGCCGGAGTCAACGCCGAGGTCGTCGTCAAGACGCCCTGCACTGCGGAGCCGAGGACCGTCTGGGAACGCAGGAACATCCGCAGGAACGCCTCATCCGCCGAGGTGAGCGCCCCCACCCCCGCCACCCTGCGATAGAGGCCGGGAAGGCCCGCACTCCTCGTGGGCGGAGGGAGGACGGAGCGCGGGAGGGCGCCTCGCTGGGACGGCCGTAGGGACGCCGTTCAGCTGGCCCGTCGTCATGGAGACGGTCACACAGTCCTCCCTTTTGGCCTGCCCCCCGCACCCGTGCAGCGTGGAGTAGCGTCTGCCATCCGGTCCAACCGTGACCGCGAAACCCGGCGAGACGGGCTTGTCGCCGGGCCCGTCCTTACGCCATGCGCCGAGAACCCGGCTTGCCGCAGCCTCCAACTGTGCTGTCCAGCGCGCGCCCGGTCCCGCGCGATGGCCCAGGACTTCAACCCGATCGCGATGCAGGAACTCGCTGACACGAACCGGCAGCTCAAGGCCGAGGCCGACGACTTGAGGGGCGAGTTCCGCCAGGAGCGGGCACGGACCAAGACCATGCGAAATGATCATCGCGGAGCTCTCCCTCGAACTGGAGCAAGCCAAGGCCGACCTTGTGGACGCCTCGGGCGTGGCCCGGCTGCCGGACCGGCGCTGACCCGAGCAGCGCTCTTCATCGTTTTCCAGGCGAACGAACCCTCGCCCTCGCCCGGTTGCTGGCTGCTGTCCCCTCAAACAGGCCGCTGGGGCCGGGGTGGTCGGCGCCGCTCGGCTGCGGCGAATGGCAAGGCGGGCGGAGCGGTGCGATCATCGAATCAGTGTTGTCGGCGGGTAGGCCTCGGCGCGCGAAGGTGAGGCGCCGCGAGACCGGCCGGGGTGGGCGATGACATCGATGATGTGCGGGCTGGAATCTCTCCCCGGAGGAGTAGGTCATGGCCAAACGTCTGATCGTCTGCTGTGACGGTACGTGGAACCTCGCCGACCAGCTCAGCAAGACGAACGTCACCAAGGTCGCCCTGGCGGTCCGGCCGCGAGCCGCTGGGGTGGAGCAGCGCGTGTACTACCACAGCGGTGTCGGCACACGCCGATGGGAGCGCCTGCGCGGCGGCGCGTTCGGCATGGGACTGTCCGGAAACGTCATGGACGCCTACCGGTTCCTCGTCGGCGACTATGAACCTGGTGACGAGCTGTTCCTGTTCGGCTTCAGCCGGGGCGCGTTCACCGCCCGCAGCCTGGCCGGCCTGGTACGCAACAGCGGCATCCTGCGCCGGGAGAACGTAGACCGGATCATGGATGCGTGGGCCCTGTACCGCGACCGGCTCGAGAAGCCGTCCGGCACGGCCTCAACGCTGTTCCGCCGGACGTACGCACACGAGACGGAGATCCAGTTCATCGGCGTGTGGGACACGGTCGGTGCCCTCGGTATCCCGCTTCCAGGTGCCGGTGGCACGCCGAACAATGGTCCCTGGTGGCGCAAGCCGGTCGATCTGGCCAACCGTCGGTGGGGGTTCCATGACACAGAGCTGAGCAGCTGGGTGAAGGGAGCCTTCCACGCGCTGGCCGTCGACGAACAGCGAACACCGTTCCGGCCGACGCTGTGGCACCAGAAGCCCGGTGCGGCCGAGAACGGCCAGGAACTGAAGCAGGTATGGTTCACCGGATCGCACAGCCAGGTCGGCGGCGGCGACAAGGAGACGGCGCTGTCAGACATCACCCTTCTGTGGATGGTTGCCCAGGCCCACAGATACGGGCTGGAGTTCGACACCGAGGCCCTCAGCGAGGCAGGCCCATGCGACATGACCCCGGACCGGGGCATCGACTTCGAGGTGCGGCCCGACCCCATGGGCACAGTGCACAACTCACGCAGGGGCCCGTACCGACTGGCCCGACCGTGGCACCGGCCCATCGGACAGGCCGCAGACGACCAGGGCCGTCTCGACGGGTGCGAATACCTCTCGGAGACCGCCAAGGACCACCACGACGGGGACGCCCCCGAACTCACTCGCTATCTCACTCAGGGACGGGTGCGTCTCGAACCGGTGCCGCTGACCGCCCCCGACGCGCACCTGTAGCCCACCAGCGCCCGGCCGGAGGCCGTGCACGCTCCGAGCAGCGCTTCAAGCTCGGCCACCGCCTGCGCGAGCATTCCCTCGTTGACGTCGACCAGGTCGACCTGCGCTAGGGCGTGTGTCGGAATTGCTCAAGAACTCTTGCAGAGATGGCTTTCTGGGATGGGTGCGGATCCTTCTGAGTGACGGCACACCATAGCCACGAGATGGCCTCCCGACCTGCACGATTCAACCGCTCGGGGCTTCCCTGCGCAGGGGGCTCGACCTCGGCGTCATGCGTGGGGGCGACGGAGCCGAGATCCGGTGCTTCGGTCGGTTATGTCAACGTGTATTGACGTCCCTCTCAGCGGAAGTCCGCCGCGTGGTCCACCGCCCACTCCTGGAAGGATCGGGCCGGGGTGCCCGTGATGCGCTCCACTTCATCGTTGACCGGCTCCGGATTGTCGATCATCTCGGCCTGGGCCGGCAACACGGCCTCCACCAGCTCTGCCGGGTAGCCTGCGGCCTTCATCTGCTCGGCGGCCTCGTCCAGCGCGATCTCCTCGAACCGCACCGGTCGCCTGATCGCCTCGCTGATCAGGGCCACCTGCTGTTCCTGGGGGATCAGTTCGGGGCCGGTGAGCAGGGGGCGGGCGCCGAGCAGGGCGTCGGTCGTCAGGGCCTGAACGGCGACCGCAGCAATGTCCGCCTCGTGGATCAGCGGACGGGCCAGCCTTGCCAGCGGAGCCCGTCGGAACCGACCCCCGGTGCCGTACACGACTGGCTCCGCACCGCCCTCGACACCCAGACCACCCGTCCAGCCGCCTGAACCGGGACCCACAGCCCGAACGGCTACCGCGCCGCTTCGCGTCGCTCGCGCCACGCCGGGGCCAGCACCGACCAGAGCTCCATGTCGTGGCGTACGCCTCGGTACAGAACGCTCTCCCGCAGCACCGCGTCCCGCACCATCCCGAGCCTCTTGGCGACATTGATGCTCGCGGTATTGGCGGAGGCAGCCATCCACTCCACGCGGTGGATCCCGCGTCCGTCGACCGCCCAGTCGATGAGCACCCTGATCGCGCGCGTGACCAGCCCGCGACCGACGGCCGACTCCTCCAGCCAGCAGCCGACCTCGCAGGTGCCGGCCCCGGCGTCGAAGGTCCGGAAGAGGACACCTCCGACGAGCGTGCCGTCCGCCCAGATGCCGTAGATACGCCCGCTGTCACTGGCCTTCTTCTCCGCGTACAACTGGAGGAACGCTGTGGCGGACGCGAGGTCGACGGCACGGTCGGCCAGCGCGATATGGCGGCCGATGTGCTCGCGGGACCGGTCGATGTGGGCCAGGTACTCCTCGGCGTTCCACGGCTCCAGAGGCCGCAGCTCGGCACCGTCGTCTCCCAGTGATATCGCGAACATCTTGCCCCTCCACGCCGTGTACGTAACAACGGCACAACCTTCGCGGAGGCTCCGGAGTTCCCGTGGGCCGGGAATCGGGTACCGGCGATTCGGGCGCAGCGTGCTGCTCGGTCACCGAGCCACGACGTAGGCCCGTACTCCGGACCCCGTGTGCAGCTTGAGCGGATGTCCGAAGGCGCCGCGCGGGGTCGGCGGACACAGGACGATGCCCAGGTCCACGTAGTCCCCGTGACCGAGGAGGGAGGTGCGGAGCTCCTGGTGGGAGGCGGCGGGCAGGAGGGCCAGGAGGCGGGCGGGGAGGGAGCCGAGGTCCTCACCCGTCCACGACTGCACCCGGGCCACGGAGTCGCCCGGCTCGGCCCTTTCCTGCACCAGGATGCCCGCGCCGTCGTGGCTCTGCAGGAGGAGGGCCCACAGGGTGCGTTCCACGACGTCGCGAGGGAGGGCGAACAGGTGTCGTGCCAGGGCGTCGTCGGAGCCGGAGAAGGCGTGGAACTCGGCCGCGGCCGGAGGGGCCGGGGTCCCGGTGGTCGAAGAAGGTTGTGTGACGGTCATGGTCATCCGCCTTGCTCGTCCGGTCGGGTGGGCCGGTCATGGGCGGCCGGTGGGGGATTCCACCGACTCCGCAGCGGCCGACGGTCGGGGCCGCGGATGTTTCCTCACGACGGTCAGGGCCATGGAAGCCGCCGCGAGCAGCGCCGCCGCGGCGGCGGTCAGCGCGCCGAACCCGGTGGACACATGCTGGACGACCACGCCGGTGACGAAGCTCCCGGCCGCGAAGCCCACCCAGTTGGACGCGACCAGGACCGCGAAGGCCTGCGCTCGGGTGGCCGGCGAAGCGTACTCGCCGACCAGGACCGTCTCGATGGCGTCGGCCGGCCCGTTGACGAAACCGATGGCCACCAGCAGGGCAAGGGTGAGGAGGGTGGCCGGGCCCGGCCCCAGGGCCAGGATGCATCCGCCGTACAGGGCGAGGGCAACCGTGAGCTGTGCCGGGCCGGTGCCGGGCAGCCGCAGGCCGCCGTACAGGAAGCTGCCCAGTACGCCGCCGCAGGCGAGCGCGGCGAGAAACAGCCCGGCGTTGGTGCCGAGCTCGCCCGCGTGTGCAGTCACCGACACCTGCACCCCGCCGATCGCGAACGCGGCGGCCGCCACCACGAGTTGGATGTGCACCTGCCGCCGGTTCCAGTCGATGCGCATCCCCGGCCCCGTCAGCGGCGGCCGTTCCCGGTCCACGAGCCGTACGGCCGGTGCCGCCCGTAGCCACAGCACCCCGATGCCGGACACGGCGGCCGTGACCACGACGGCGTACAACGTGGGCAGGGCCATGACGATGGCGGCCACCAGCAGCGGGCCGCAGACGAAGACGCTCTCGGTCAGGAGTCCGCACAAGGCGAAGAGGGTCTTGCGGTCCTCCTCCCCGGGAACCACCGCCATGTAGACGGCGTTGGAGACCGCGGCCGCCGGGGGAGTGGCGGCACCGGCCAGGAAGGCGGCCGGCACCAGCAGGGCCGGCCACGCCGACGCGGCGACGAGCGCCACGAACAGGCCGAAGGAGAGGGACTGCAGAGAGGCCGCCCAGGCCAGTGCGGTCCGGGCGCCATGCCGGTCCGCGATCCGCCCCCACAGGGGTGAGGTGAAGGCGAGGGCCACGGCGTAGGCACCGGAAACGGAACCGGCGTTGGCGTAGCTCCCGCTGGCGTCCTTGGCGACGAGCAGCAGCGCCAGGCTGACCATGCCGGACAGCATGCGGCAGACGAAGGCGGCCGCCACCACACGTGCGATACCCGGGTGGGCGAGCGCCGTTCGGTACCGTGCCATGACTGCCATCCCGGGCCACCTCCACCGAGCCGGTGTCCTGCCGACGGTCGGACGCTACCCGGCGAGCGGTGATCCGGGAAGTGAGGCGGAGAACCCCGACGGAATTCGCCCCCGCGGCATGTACGCGAAGGGGCGTACGCGATGTGGCGTACGCGGCGGGAAGGTCTCGGTGAATTCACGGACCGGTGTCTCACGGACAGGGAAATGCCGGGCATCGCCTGCCTCCCGGTCGGGGACTAGCGTGGCGCCCCTCAAGCGGCCCATCCGGAAAGCTCAGCCGGAACATCGACCCGCAACGTCCACCCGGAAACGCATCCGGAAAGATCCGGACCACGGAGGTACCGCCGCAATGACCACCCAATCAGCACGCGTATCCCAGCACATCACCGCCGCGACGGCCCAGGCGTGCAAGACGGCGGCATGGGACTGCCAGTCGCACGTCTTCATGGGCTCGCCGGAGACGGTGATCGAGAATCTGGCCGGCCTGCCCGACGAGCTCGTGGGCCGGCGGGTGTACATGCTCCTCATCCAGGGCGACAGCCACGCCGAGGCCCGGATCTTCGAGCGCTTCAACCTCGAGGACACCGAGGGCACGGTCTCGAGCTGGGCCGAGGACGACATGCACGGCCTGGTCAGCCAGATCACCGAAGTGCTCGTCGCCAACCGCGGCGTGCACTGTCCCGGTGAACAGGTCAAGGCCACTCTCGAGAGCAAGCGCGAGATCCACGTCGGCGCCCCGGCGCCCGCCCCCAAGTCCACGGCCGAGGCGTTCACCCCGCTGGTCCAGGACTTCAAGCACGACAAGTTCGTCCGGGCCACGGTGATGGTCCTCTGCTGACGGGATCGCGGGAGCGGCAGCGGACCCACCGACCGTCTCTCCCGCTGCTCATGGCGGCGTGCCGGCTCAGCCCTCGCGGGCGTCCGGCACGCTGCGCGGAATTCCGCCTTCGATGAGCCATTTGGCCACCAGAGCGGCCCGATTGTGCACATTGTGTCGGTCGTAGAGACGCTGAAGATGCGATTCGACCGTGCGTGTGGACATATCCAGCTGCCGGGCTATTTCCTTGTTGCAACAGCCTGACACGATCAAAGAGAGGATCTGTTCCTGTTTGGGGCTCAGGTGCACGGGACTCTCCCTCAAAAGAGGATCTTGGCGAACCGGGGCGATCCCCGGCGAGCGCGGTGCACATGACCTGCTGTCAACAGCGTGGATTATTCCATGTGCCTCCCCACAGGAGAAGCCGTGGCCGACGTCCCGACCCCCGACCCCATTCCCTACGGTGCCTGGCCCTCTCCCATCACCGCCGGGACCGTGGCCCGAGCCCGACTGCGCCTGGACTACCCCCTGACGGCCCACGGCCGCGTGTGGTGGCAGGAGGCCCGGCCGGAGGAAGGCGGTCGGACGACGGTCGTCGAGCACACCCCCGGCGACGGAAACCGGCAGCTGCTCCAGGCGCCCTGGGACGCCCGCAGCCGCGTCCACGAGTACGGCGGGCTGTCCTACCTGCCCGTGCGGTCACCACGGGACGGCAGTCGGCAGATCGTGTTCGCCCACTTCCCCGACCAGCGGCTCTACCTCACCGCACCACACGGGCGGCCGCCGGTGCCCCTCACGCCCGAACCGGCTGCGCCCGCCGCGCTGCGCTACGCCGACTTCGCGCTCTCTCCCGACGGCCGAGAGGTGTGGTGCGTACACGAACGGCACGGCGGCACGGGGCGGATCACCCGCTCCATCGTGGCGGTTCCGCTCGACGGGTCCGCCGCCGGGGCGCCGGACGCCCTGCGCGAACTGGCCGTAGGAGCGGACTTCTTCGCCTACCCCACCCCCTCGCCGGACGGCCGGCGCCTGGCGTGGATCTGCTGGAACCACCCCGACATGCCCTGGGACGCCACCGAGTTACGGATCGGCCCGGCCGACCGGGCGGCGGCGACCACAGGCCGACCGGTCATGGGTGCCGGCCCCGTCCGGGAGGCCGTGCTCGCACCGTGCTGGCGCGACACGGACACCCTCTACGCGGCCTCCGACCGCTCGGGGTGGTGGAACCTCTACGAGGTGGACCTCGCAGGGCACGCGCGGCCCCGGGCCCTGCACCCGGCGGAGGAGGAGTACGCTCACCCGCTCTGGGACCTGGGCGGCCGACCCTTCGCGCCGCTGGCCGACGGGCGCCTCGCCGTCGTCCACGGCCGGGGTGATCAACGGCTCGCCGTGCTGGACCCGAAGACCGGCACCCTGACCGACCTCGACTGCGGATACCCCGTGTTCTCCCCGGCGCTGTCCACCGACCGGGCCTACGTCGTCGGACTGGCCGGAGGCCCCGCGAAGCCGCCCTGCGTCGTGCGGGTCGACACCACCACCGGCGCGGTCGAGGAACTGCGCCGCGAACTCGACGTCCTCCCCGACCCGGCGTATCTGCCGGCCCCCCGACCGGCCGAGTTCCGCGATGCGTCCGGTCAGGTGGTGCACGCGTCCGTCTACCCACCGTCCCACCCCACGGCCCGCGCGCCCGAGGGTGAGCCGCCGCCGTACGTGGTGTGGGTCCACGGCGGGCCGACCGGCAGCGAGTCCGGGGTGGTGGACCTCTCCAAGGCCTACTTCACCAGCCGGGGCATCGGTGTCCTCGCCGTGGACTACAGCGGTTCGAGCGGCTACGGCCGTGCCTACCGCGAACGGCTCAAGGGGCGGTGGGGAGTGGTGGACGTCGCCGATGTCGTCATGGCGGCCCGCCATCTCGCCGCACGCGGTGAGGCGGACGGCCGGCGCCTGGCCGTACGGGGCCCGTCGGCCGGCGGCTGGACGGCCCTCGCCGCCGTCACCACGGGCATCGCGACCCACGGCCCGGTGTTCCGGGCCGCCACCTCCTACTTCGGTGTCGCGGACCCCCGGCTTCTCGTCGCGCAGTTGCACGACTTCGAGTCCCGCTACCTGGACGGGCTCATCGGCCCGCTGCCCGCCCGTGCCGAAAGCTACCGGGAGCGGTCGCCCCTCGGCCATGTCACCGACGACACCTGCCCGGTGCTGCTGCTGCACGGCACGGACGACCCCGTCGTGCCGCCCGCGCAGGCGGAGGCCCTGGTCCGGGAGCTGGCGTCCCACGGTGTCGGCCATCTCCACCTGGCCTTCGCCGGCGAGTCCCACGGCTTCCGCGCGGCCGAAACGATCGCCCGGGCCCTGGAGACGGAGCTGGCCTTCTACGGCAGGACCCTCGGCTTCGACCCGCCTGGTGTGCCACCGGTGGAACTGTCCTGAACGGACGGACGCCGGGTGACGGCACCGAAGGATTTCCCGAGTTGGTACAGACCTATTGACGACATGTCAGGGCCGTCTTACGTTCGAAGAAATCCGGGCGCGCACCGCTCGTCCCGCCATCGGCTGCCTCTCCGGGTGGAAGGGAGAGAAGCAATGGTCGGTCGGATGTCACCGCTGCTGGGGGTCGGCCTGGCCTTGGCCCTCGTCGCTCAAGTGCCGCTCGCTGCGAAGGCGAGCGCGGCCGGCGAGGACACCTGCGCGATCAAGTCGAGGCCCACGGGCAAGGTGCTCCAGGGGTACTGGGAGAACTGGGACGGCGCGGCGAACGGTGTCCACCCGCCCTTCGGATGGACTCCGATCACGGACTCCCGCATCCGCGAACACGGTTACAACGTCGTCAATGCGGCGTTCCCGGTGATCCGCCCGGACGGCACCGTCCTGTGGGAGAACGCGATGGACGCGACGGTGAAGGTCGCGGCCCCCGCCGAGATGTGCCAGGCCAAGGCGGCCGGTGTCACGATCCTGATGTCCATCGGCGGCGCGACGGCCGGTATCGACCTCAGCTCCAGCACCGTTGCCGACCGGTTCGTCGAGACGGTGGTGCCGATCCTGAAGACGTTCAACTTCGACGGCATCGACATCGACATCGAGACGGGCCTCACCGGCAGCGGCGACATCAACAGGCTGTCGGCCTCGCAGGCCAACCTCGTGCGCATCATCGACGGCGTGCTCGCCCGGATGCCCTCGGACTTCGGCCTCACGATGGCGCCCGAAACCGCCTACGTCACCGGAGGCAGCGTGACGTACGGCTCGATCTGGGGCGCCTACCTGCCGATAGTGAAGAAGTACGCGGACAACGGCCGTCTGTGGTGGCTGAACATGCAGTACTACAACGGCAACATGTACGGCTGCTCCGGGGACTCCTACTCCGCCGGAACGGTCAAGGGGTTCACCGCACAGACGGACTGCCTCAACAAGGGCCTGGTGATCCAGGGCACCACGATCAGGGTCCCGTACGACAAGCAGGTCCCGGGGCTGCCGGCACAGCCCGGCGCCGGAGGCGGCCACATGACGCCGAACCTCGTGGCGCAGGCCTGGAACACCTACAACAACCAACTCAAGGGACTGATGACCTGGTCACTCAACTGGGACGGCTCGAAAGGGTGGACGTTCGGCAACAACGTCAAGGCCCTGCAAGGCCGCTGAGACCGGGCCGTGAACACACGAGCGCACGACGGGACGCCACCCGCCGACCACCCCGTACCCCTGCACCGGCTGACGCCCTCGCCACCGGAGGTCGCGCCCTTCACCATCGGGTCCTTCGACGCGTTCGGCCCCGACTCCCGCGCGGGCTATCCGCACCGGCACTCCTTCTACGAGATCGTCTACGTGACCGCGGGCTCCGGCGCCCACGTCATCGACCTCGTCCGCCGGCCGCTGCGCCCTCCGCACCTGTGCGTTCTGCTGCCGGGACAGGTGCACTACTGGGACCGGGTCTCCGGTCTGCGGGGTGTGCTGATGCTGTTCACCGAGGACTTCCTGCTGGCCCGCCCCGGCGACCGGCAACTCCTGCGGGTTCTCGGCGAGCGGTCATGGCTGCACCTGCCTCCCGGACCGGCCGGCAGCGACGCCGCCGGGCTCGGTGCGCTGATCCGGGCGATGGAGCGGGAGTTCGCCGCCCGGGCGGACGGCTGCGCCTCCGTGCTCGAGGCGTATCTGCACATCCTGCTCGTCCACGCGCTGCGGCTGCCCGGTGCCCGCAGACCCGACACGGCCACGGGCCGGGCCGCGGGGGTCTCCCGGGAGTTCGGCCTGCTGCTCACCGGGACCGGCGGGGCCGCCGAGTGGTCGGTCGGGGCGTACGCCGCGCGGCTCGGGGTCTCGGTCGGCTATCTGAACGAGGCCGTCAAACGGACCACGGGCCGGACACCCGGCGAGCTGGTCCGCGCGGCCCGGACACTCGAGGCGAAGCGGCTGCTGACCGGCTCCGACCTCGGTGTCGGCCAGGTCGCCCGGCGTATGGGGTTCTCCGACCCCGCGTACTTCTGCCGCTTCTTCCGACGGGAGACCGGCGCGAGTCCCGGGGAGTTCCGCCGCACGGGGGGTGGGAATCACCACGTTCACCGAACGGAGTACATCGATCCGCACGGTCCGCCGCCCTAGCTTCGTGAGTGAGGAACTCACCCCCCTGGAGGCAGACCATGGCGGACGAGCACATCCACACCCACGACACGGAGGCCGAGGGACGGCCGGTCAGTCGTAAGACCCTGCTCAAGGCGACCCTCGTCGCCGTATCCCTGCCCGCGCTGCTCGGTGGCGGCGCGGCCCTCGCCCGTGACCGTCGGCCCTCGGACGCGCCCTTGGCGCCGACGCCGTTCTGCGACGACGGGGACGATCCCACGCCGCCGCAGACCGAGGGCCCCTACTTCAAGCCACGCTCACCCGAGCGCGTCTCCCTGCTGGAGCCCGGGACGCGGGGAACCCGGCTCACGGTCGGCGGCTACGTCTTCGGGCTCACCTGTCAGCCGGTCGCGCACGCCCTGCTGGACTTCTGGCAGGCGGACGACGCGGGCGCGTACGACAACCGGGGATTCAGGCTGAGGGGGCACCAGTACACCGACGCGCGGGGGGCCTTCACGCTCACGACGATCGTTCCCGGACTCTACCCAGGGCGCACCCGTCACCTTCACGTCAAGGTGCAGGCGCCCGGCCGGCCCGTTCTCACCACGCAGCTCTACTTCCCCGGCGAGCCCCGCAACCACACCGACCCGCTCTTCAACGCCGCCCTGCTGATGAACGTCCGCCAGGCCGGACCGGCGAAGCAGGCGACCTTCGACTTCGTCGTCGACTCCGGCGGGCCCGGCCGGTAGCGCCGGCGGGGCCTGTCGGCGGTCGCCTCCGCGCACGGCTCAGGCGGTCTCCGATGAGGGACGGCTGCCCGGGCGGCACTCCCGGTATTCGTTCGTCAGCAGCGAATCCATGGTCCCGCGGAGGTGGCCGATGAAGTCCTCGAACTGTCGGAGCTGCTCGGGGGGGTACTGCGCCATCTCCCCGGCCATGCGCTCGGCGTACGGACCGAAGAACTCCACCGCCCGGGGCTTGATTTCGGGGCTGCTGCGAAGGGTCACGACCCTGCGGTCGGTGTGCTCGCGGGTGCGGACGATGTGCCCTGCCCGCTCGAGGCGGTTCAGCAGGATGGTCGTCGCGCCGGAGGACAGGGAAATGCGCTCGCCCAGCCGGGCGGGGGACAGGGGAGAGCCCTTGTCCTCGGCGTACAGGATCTCGGCCAGTGCCGCGGCGTCCGTGGAGTGCAGCCCCAGCCAGGTCGCGAAGCGCTGGGTGAACTCGGTGTAGTTGGCGCCGAACGCTCGCAGCCCCTCCATGAGGCGATCGCGCTGCACCTCAAGGTGGCCGGACTCCGGATTCTCCATGGACATCTCCACTTTCGATCTGCGCGGGTGGCGCGCTCCACCGCTCGGTTGACAACCTACCCTGCCCAAACTAGCTTTGCCGCAAAGCTATCTACCTTTGCCGTAAAGGCATCTCAGGGCGGAGTCATCGTGGACGGCACAGCGCAATCCCCTCTCATGAGCCGGTGGTTAGGCCTCATCGCCGTATCTCTGGGTGTGGCCCTCATCGTCGTGGACATCACCATCGTCAACGTGATCCTCGCCCCGATCATCGAGGACCTCTCGATCGGCGCGGTCGAGGCCCAGTGGATCCAGGAGTCCTACGCGATCGTCTTCGCCGCGTTGCTCCTGCTCACCGGACGCCTCTCCGATCTGCACGGCGCCCGCAGGATCTTCCTCATCGGTCTCGGCGTGTTCGGCGCGACCAGTGTGGTGGCCGCGTTCGCGCCGAACGTCGGCCTGCTGATCCTGGCCCGGTTCTTGCAGGGCATCGGTGGTGCGATGATCCTTCCGACGTCGTTGGCCCTGGTGAACGCGTCGTTCACCGGCAAGGCCCGAGGGCAGGCGTTCGCGGTCTGGGGATCGACGATCGGCGCCGCGGCGGCCGTCGGCCCGCTGCTGGGCGGCTGGCTCGCCGACTTCTCCTGGCGCTGGGCCTTCGGCGTCAACGTCCCCCTCGTGGCGCTGATCACCGCGGGCGTTCTGTTCCACCTGCCCGCGTCGCCCCGCACCCCGGGGCGTATCGACGTCCTCGGCGGCGCCCTGTCGACGATCGGGCTCGGCCTGCTCGCGTTCGCGCTCATCGAAGGACGCACCTACGGCTGGCTGATGACCACCGAGCCGCTGACCGTGGGCGGTCTCACATGGCGCGACGGCCCCTCTCCGGCCCTCGTCGCCTTCCTCGTGTCGGCGCTGGCGCTGTTCGCCTTCTGGCGCCGGCAGACGGCGCTCGGCCGCAAGAACGGTGAGCCGCTGATGGACGTCCGGCTGTTCTCCGTCCCCTCGTTCCGCAACGGCAATGTCGTGACGCTGATGGTCGGCGTCGGAGAGTTCGGCATCATCGCGGTGCTGCCGTTGTGGTTGCAGTTCGCTCTGGACTACAGCGTGTTCCAGGCGGGGCTCGCGCTCGCCGCCCTCGCCGTGGGCAGTTTCTGCGCCAGCGGTGCGAGCTTCTCGATGCCCGCACCGCCGCTGGTGCACGTACGGACCGGTCTGCTCCTGGAGGCCGCCGGTCTGGTGATGCTGGGGCTGATCGCCGCCACCGACAGCGCCTGGTGGCTGATCGTGATCGCGTTGTTCGTCTACGGCGTCGGCGTCGGGTTCGCCACCGCGCAGGTCACCAACGTCGCCCTCGCGGACGTACCCGTCGAGAGCGCCGGACAGGGGTCGGGCATCCAGAGCACGGCACGCGAACTGGGCTCCGCGCTCGGCATCGCCGTACTCACCACCCTGTTCTTCAGCACGCTCGCCTCCAGCCTGCACGACCGTCTCGCCCGCACGGGTCTTCCGGGCCAGGACGCCGAACGGCTCGGCACGGTCGTGACCGAGAGCGCGGGAGCGGTGATCCCCTCGCTCTCGGCCGATCCGGAGACCGCGGCGGTCGCGGACGCCGCGCGCGAGGCGATGACCACCGGGCTGGAGGTCTGTGCTTACACCTGCGCGGGGCTGCTCCTGCTGGCGCTCGCGGTCACCCTCTTCGTCGCCCCCAGGGCCGTGGCTGCGGCCGTCACCACGGAGCGCGAGCCTTCACCTCGGGAACCGACCCCGCGCGCGTGAAGCTCCGCTGTTGGCCCGGTTAAGAAATCCTCGATGGACGGCGTCCCTCCGGCCCGTCAGATTGGTACGCGTTCGTCGTCAGTTCTTTCACTTCGCCTGGAGCCACAGCCATGAAGGCACTTGTCAAGCAGTACGCCGAGCCCGGGCTGTGGCTGATGGACGTGCCGGAGCCGGAGGTGGGCCCGGGCGATGTGCTGATCAAGGTGCTCCGTACCGGCATCTGCGGCACCGACCTGCACATCCGGTCCTGGGACGGCTGGGCGCAGCAGGCCGTCGCCACACCGCTCGTGCTCGGTCACGAGTTCGTGGGGGAGGTCGCGGCCGTCGGCGCGGACGTCCCGGACATCGCGGTCGGTGACCTGGTGAGCGGCGAGGGCCACCTGGTGTGCGGGAAGTGCCGCAACTGTCTGGCCGGCCGTCGCCACCTCTGCCGCTCCACCGTCGGACTCGGCGTCGGCCGCAACGGCGCCTTCGCCGAGTACGTGGCCCTGCCCGCGTCCAATGTCTGGGTGCACCGCACCAAGGTGGATCTGGACGTGGCCGCGATCTTCGACCCGTTCGGCAACGCCGTGCACACCGCGCTCTCCTTCCCGCTCGTCGGCGAGGACGTACTGATCACCGGCGCGGGCCCGATCGGCATCATGGCGGCGGCCGTCGCCCGGCACGCCGGCGCGCGCAATGTCGTGATCACCGACGTCAGCGAGTCCCGCCTGGCGATCGCCCGCAAGGCCGGCGCGAACCTGGCGCTCAACGTCGCGCAGTCGGACATCGCCGACGCGCAGCGGCAGTTGGGCCTCAAGGAGGGCTTCGACATCGGTCTGGAGATGTCGGGCCGACCCGAGGCGATGCGCGACATGGTCGCGAACATGACGCACGGCGGCCGGATCGCCATGCTCGGCCTGCCCGCCGAGGAGTTCGCGGTCGACTGGTCGAAGATCGTCACCTCGATGATCACGATCAAGGGCATCTACGGCCGGGAAATGTACGAGACGTGGTACGCGATGACCGTCCTGCTGGAGGCCGGCCTCGACCTCAGCCCCGTGATCACCGGCAAGTACGGCTACCAGGACTTCGGCGCGGCCTTCGACGAGGCCGCCACCGCCCGCAGCGGCAAGATCATCCTCGACTGGACGACCTGAGCCACCGACGGGCCCCGCCCCGTTCCGCCCTCCCGAACCGGGCCGCGCCCCGGCCCCGCAGAACCACCGCCAGGAGAACCCCCGCATGTACGCATCCGTCCGCGACGACCTCCGCGCCACCCTCGACGAGATCCGCACCGCCGGTCTCTACAAGCCCGAGCGCGTCATCGGCACCCCGCAGAGCGCCTCCGTCGCCGTCGCGTCCGGCGACGTGCTCAACTTCTGCGCCAACAACTACCTCGGCCTCGCCGACCACCCCGACGTCGTCGCCGCCGCCAAGGACGCGCTCGACCGCTGGGGCTACGGCATGGCCTCCGTGCGCTTCATCTGCGGCACCCAGGAGATCCACAAGGAGCTGGAGCAGCGGCTCTCCGCCTTCCTGGGCCAGGAGGACACGATCCTCTACTCCTCCTGCTTCGACGCCAACGGCGGTGTCTTCGAGACCCTCCTCGGCCCCGAGGACGCGGTCATCTCCGACGCCCTCAACCACGCCTCGATCATCGACGGCATCCGCCTCTCCAAGGCCCGCCGGCACCGCTACGCCAACCGTGACCTCGCGGACCTGGAGCAGCAGCTCAAGGACACCCAGGACGCCCGCCGCAGGCTCATCGTCACCGACGGCGTCTTCTCGATGGACGGGTACATCGCCCCGCTCGCCGAGATCTGCGACCTGGCCGACCGGTACGACGCCATGGTCATGGTCGACGACTCGCACGCCGTCGGCTTCGTCGGCCCCGGTGGCCGCGGCACCCCCGAGCTGCACGGCGTCATGGACCGCGTCGACATCATCACCGGCACCCTCGGCAAGGCCCTCGGCGGCGCCTCGGGCGGCTACGTCGCGGCCCGCGCCGAGATCGTCGAGCTGCTGCGCCAGCGCTCGCGCCCGTACCTCTTCTCCAACTCCCTCGCCCCGGTGATCGCCGCCGCGTCGATCAAGGTCCTCGACCTGCTGGAGTCGGCCGGTGAGCTGCGAGAGCGCCTCAACGCCAACACCGAGCTCTTCCGTACGAAGATGACCGAGGCGGGCTTCGAGATCCTGCCCGGCGACCACGCCATCGCCCCCGTGATGATCGGCGACGCGGCCGAGGCCGGCCGGATGGCCGAGCTGCTGCTCGAGCGCGGTGTGTACGTGATCGGCTTCTCCTACCCCGTCGTCCCCATGGGCGCGGCCCGGATCCGTGTGCAGCTCTCCGCCGCGCACTCCACCGCCGACGTGGAGCGGGCCGTGGCGGCCTTCATCGACGCCCGGGCGACAATGGCTGGGTGATCGACCCCCGAAGGCTGCGCATCCTGCGAGCCGTGGCGGACCACCGGACGGTGACCGCCGCGGCCGCAGCGCTGTATCTGACCCCGTCCGCCGTGTCCCAGCAGCTCGCCGCGCTGGAGCAGGAGACCGGCCACACCCTGCTGACCCGCAGTGGCAAGGGCGTACGGCTGACGGCGGCCGGCGACATCCTGCTGGCCCATGCCAACGCCGTCCTCGCCCAGCTGGAGCGGGCCGAGGCCGAGCTCGCGGCGTACGCGGGCGGGGCGGCCGGCGAGGTGCGGGTGGTGGCCTTCGCGACGGGCATCGCGGAGGTACTGGCCCCGGCCATCGGGCGGCTCGCCGACCGGCACCCCGACATCCGGGTACGGGTGCGGGACGCCGAGGGTGCGGAGAGCCTGCGGCTGGTGCTCGACGGGGAAGCCGACGTCGTCCTGGCCGTCGAGTACCGGGGCTCGCCGGGCGAGGACGACCGGCGCTTGGCGCGCGTACCCCTCTACGCGGAGCCGTTCGACGCGGTCCTGCACACCTCGCACCCCCTCGGACGGGGCGCGCACGTCGCGCTCGCCGAGCTGGCCGACAACGACTGGATCGGCCCCTACCCCGGCAACCCCTGCCACGACGTGATGCTGCTGGCCTGCGAGCTCGCGGGATTCCAGCCACGCCTCGTGCACTCCTCGGACGATTTCCGCGCCGTCGTGGCGCTGGCGGGAGCAGGTGCCGGGGTGGCGCTCGTCCCGCGCTCCGCGCTGCGCGGCATGGAGCTCAAGGACACGGTGGTGCTCCCCGTGACGGGCCCGGCCGCGACCCGCCGGGTCTTCGCCGCCGTGCGCCGGGGGGCCGAGCACCACCCGCTGATCAGGCCGGTTCTGGACGCGCTGGCCGAATCGGCGGCCGGGCTCTCCATCGACTGACGACACAGCACCGAGGGCCCCTTCCCGCTGCCCCCTGTGCGGGCTGTCGCTCCGCCCTGCGGGGGTGAGCCGTGTCTCATCCAGGCGGTCTTGTATATGCAACGAGTTGCATAGGAAGATCCGGGCTATGGCGCTCGAGCACGCGATCCTCGTCTCCCTGCTGGAGAAGCCCGGCTCCGGCTATGAGCTGGCCCGGCGCTTCGAGCGGTCCATCGGCTACTTCTGGACCGCCACCCACCAGCAGATCTACCGCGTCCTCAAGCGCATGGAGGGCGACGGCTGGATCGACGTCCGCGAGGTGCCGCAACAGGGCCGGCCGGACAAGAAGGAGTACTCCGTCGCCGCCGTCGGCCGGGCCGCCCTCTCCGGATGGCTCCACGAGCCGATCGAACCCGAGAGCGTCCGGCACGACCTCGCCGTGAAGATCCGCGGCGCGGCCTTCGACGACCCGGCCGCGCTGATCCGCGAGGTCGAGCGGCACCACCAGGAGCACGCCGACCGGCTCGCGCACTACCTCGCGGGGGAGCTGCGCGACTTCACCGGACCCGACGCTCCCCGAACGCCCGACGCCGGACGGGAGCTGCAGCACGCCGTGCTGCGCGGCGGTATCGCCTACGAGCGGATGATGCTCGCCTGGCTCGACGACGTACTCGCCACCCTCCACCGGCTCCGGCCCTGAGCGCTGGACCGGTACCGGCGAGCCACCGGTCCGGCCCCCGCAACGCCCTCCCCACCGCATGCGTCACCCGTCAACTGCCCAGCAGGAAAGGCGAACACCCATGGCTGACCCGCTTCTGTTCAACCCGCGCACCTACGACCCCGCGCACTTCGACCCCGAGACCCGCAGGCTGCTGCGCGCCACCGTCGACTGGTTCGAGGAGCGCGGCAAGCGCAAGCTGATCGAGGACTACCGTTCCCGTGCCTGGCTGGCGGACTTCCTGGCGTTCTCCGCCAAGGAGGGGCTGTTCGCGACCTTCCTCACCCCGGCCTCCGCCGCCGACGGGCAGCAGGACAAGCGCTGGGACACCGCCCGGATCGCCGCCCTCAACGAGATCTTCGGCTTCTACGGTCTCGACTACTGGTACGCCTGGCAGGTGACCATCCTCGGTCTCGGCCCGGTCTGGCAGAGCGACAACGCCGCCGCCCGGACCCGCGCCGCGGAACTCCTCACCCAGGGTGAGGTGTTCGCCTTCGGACTGTCCGAGAAGTCCCACGGCGCGGACATCTACTCCACCGACATGCTGCTGGAGCCCGACGGCGACGGTGGCTTCCGGGCCAGCGGCTCCAAGTACTACATCGGCAACGGCAACGCCGCCGGGCTCGTCTCCGTCTTCGGCCGCCGCACCGACGTCGAGGGCCCCGACGGCTACGTCTTCTTCGCCGCCGACAGCCGCCACGAGGCGTACCACCTGGTGAAGAACGTCGTCGACTCCTCGAAGTACGTCAGCGAGTTCCGCCTGGAGAACTACCCGGTGGCCGCCGAGGACGTGCTGCACACCGGCCGCGCCGCGTTCGACGCCGCCCTCAACACCGTCAACGTCGGCAAGTTCAACCTCTGCACCGCCTCGATCGGCATCTGCGAGCACGCGATGTACGAGGCCGTCACCCACGCACACAACCGCATCCTCTACGGCCGCCCCGTCACCGCCTTCCCGCACGTGCGCCGCGAGCTGACCGACGCCTACGTCCGCCTCGTCGGAATGAAGCTGTTCAGCGACCGCGCCGTCGACTACTTCCGCTCGGCCGGGCCCGACGACCGCCGCTACTTGCTCTTCAACCCCATGACGAAGATGAAGGTGACCACCGAGGGCGAAAAGGTCATCGACCTGATGTGGGACGTCATCGCGGCCAAGGGCTTCGAGAAGGACACCTACTTCGCCCAGGCCGCCACCGAGATACGCGGGCTGCCCAAGCTGGAGGGCACGGTTCACGTCAACCTCGCGCTGATCCTCAAGTTCATGGGCAACCACCTGCTGAACCCCGCCGAGTACGCGCCCGTGCCGACCCGCCTCGACGCGGCCGACGACGCGTTCCTCTTCGGTCAGGGCCCGGCCCGCGGCCTCGGCGCCATCCGCTTCCACGACTGGCGCACCGCCTACGACGCGTACGCCGGCGTGTCCAACGTCGCGCGCTTCCGCGAGCAGGCGGACGCGCTGTGCGAGTTCGTCACCACCGCCGCCCCCGACGAAGAGCAGAGCCGTGACCTCGACCTCCTCCTCGCCGTCGGCCAGCTGTTCGCGCTCGTCGTGCACGGCCAGCTGATCCTGGAGCAGGCCCGCCTGACCGGCCTCGACGAAGACGTGCTGGACGAACTGTTCGCCGTCCTGGTCCGCGACTTCTCCTCGCACGCCGTCGAGCTGCACGGCAAGGACTCCGCCACGGAGGAGCAGCAGCGCTGGGCACTGGGCGCGGTCCGGCGCCCGGTCATCGACGACGCCCGCTCGGCGCGGGTCTGGGAGCGCGTGGAGGCACTGTCCGGCGCGTACGAGATGAAGCCGTGAGAACGCGGCGACCGGTCCGTCCGGCCTGGCCCGGCCGGTAGCTGCCCTGGACCGCGGGAAGCCACGGTGCTTCCCGCGGTCCAGGCGCTCCGCGCGTCACCGACCCTCCGGAGAGGGGCACTGTTGACTGGGCGGCATGCCGCTCGACGACTATCTGGAGGCCGCCACGGCCCTGGAGCCCATCCTCGTTCCCGGGCGGGCGGTTCTGAGGCATGGGCGCGATCGACACCTAGCGGAGCGGTCGGAAGTAGCGGGCGAGCGCCCAGGACGCGAGGCGTTGGCCGGTGTCGTTGCCGACGGTGTCGGCGGACCGGAAGTGGATGCCTCCCCAGACACGGGCATTGATCACGTCGCGGTTGTACTGGTCCGCGTACGTGTAGTGCCGGGTGGAGCCCGTGGCTTGTGACGTGATGGAGAGGTCGACTCGGGAGGTGCCGAGGATCTCGGTCAGCGCCCGCATGAAGGCACCGGCTGTCGTCGCGTGTCCGCTCAGATATTCCGGATGCGCGGGCGTGCGGAGCAGGGGCTCCCACGCCCGATCGGGCACGGTCTTCGGGTTGCCGTCGGTGTCGGCCAAACGGATGGCGGTGATGGGCCGCCACGACCGGTAGTGGATCTTGGAGTCCCAGGCGGTGATGACCGCATCGGCTGTGGTGGTGTTCGCGGCGGCGAGCAGCCGCGCCGTCGCGGCGATGCCGAAGCGGTGCCGCGCCGCGTAGTCGCACAAGGCTTCCTGAGTGCTCAGGGCGCCGGAGAAGAACCGGGCGGTATCCGTCTGCTCCGGGCTTCTCTTCGACCCGCTCTTCGACCCGAACGCCTTCACCTCGGTGACGTCCTTGGCGTAGCGGGCGGAGGTGAGCTTCGGGGGCCCGCCGGGGCGGAACTGCCCCGGAGAAGTGAGCAGCATCGGCCGCAGCTTGCCCATCCAAGCGCTGCTGAAGGGCTCATGGGCGGTCGGGGTCGGTCGCCAGACCCCGGGGGCGGGACGGGCGGCGAAGACCACGCGCGCGGAGCGGCCGTCGCCCTTCCGGGTCGTGATGATGTGGTCGGCGGCGCGTTGCCCGAACGCCACTCCCTGATCCTTGGCCCGCCCGTCGGGGATCTTGGCGAGCGAGGCGGCGTAGGCGGCTTGCAGACGGGATTTCGAGGCCGGGAAGTACGTCAGGAGCACGCGGTGAGCGGCAGCCGCCGCGGCAGCGGCGGGAGAGGCGGAGCGGGGCCCACGCGCCGTCCACTTGTAGGGGGCGTATCGGCCCTGAATGCCGACGACGGCGTTGTACATGGCGGTGGAGACGAAGGAATGCCAGATCATCGGCTCGGGGATGGGGCGCTGGGCATCGGTCTGGATCGTGGCGGACGCAGTGGCGACCCAATCGCAGACCATGCTGGGGTCCGTGATGGAAGAGACGCTTCTGCTCTCAGCAGACGCGGGACCAGGGCCGACGGCAAGTGCGAACACAGCCAGACCTGTGACGACGGTCCTCGCGGCCGCACGCGGCAAAGAGAACGACGTCGAACCGTTGTGGTGCATGGCACGCTCCCTCGCATACCGGCATGACACTCATGCCGGGTCCCGGCGGACCCTTACAGGGGCCGAGCCGGAGCGGGACCCTGTCGGGGGAGAGCATGCCCCGGCCGCGGACCTCAACGGATCGGTTTCATCTGATTCCGCCCGAATGGAGCCCTCAAGTGTGTCGGCTGACGTAGTCCGAAAAGGTGAACGATGAGGCCGATCCGGGGAGTTCGCGAATCGCCGCAGAGCTCACGGACCCCAGCCCACGGTGTGTGGAGCACGGGCGGGCCGGCATCGGTGAACGGCGCTCCTACGGGGTTCCTCGCCTACTCGGCTTCGGGGTACCAGCCATCGGTCAACGTCTGGGGACCCGTACTCGCCTTCTTCACCGTCGCCACCCTCCGGCCGGCCCGGGCGGTGACGGCTGCGGCGATCCCGACGGCCGTCGTGTGGACCTACGGCTCCTTGGCCACGGGGGTCCTGTCGGTCGGAGTCTCCGTCGCGCAGACGGTCATCGTCCTGGGCATCGCCTGGGCCTTCGGTGCGAGTCTGCGCCAACTCGGCCTCCGTAACGTGGAGTTGGCCGAGCTGAGCCGTCAGCTCCAACGGGAGCAGGAGGCGAGGGCGCGCCACGCGGTGACCGAGGAACGCCTCCGCATCGCCCGGGAGCTGCATGACGTGGTGGCGCACCACGTGTCCGTGCTGTCCGTGCAGAGCGGGCTGGCCCAGTACGTTTTCGACTCCGCCCCGCAGACCGCCCGAGCCGCGTTGGACACCATCAACACCACCGCCGGCCGGACACTGGAGGAGATGCGGGGCCTGCTGAAGGTGCTGCGGATCCCGCCCGACGGCACCGACGTCATCGCCGGTTCGCCCAGCGGGCCGACACCCGGCCTGGGCAGCCTGCCCGAGCTCGTCGAACGCATGAGGGCCGCGGGTGTCACCGTCGAGGTCATGGCAAACGGGGTCGAGCGGCCACTGGCACCGGGCCCCGATCTGTGCGCGTACCGGATGGTCCAAGAGGCGCTGACCAATGTGCTCAAGCATGCCGGACCGGCTCACGTGACCGTGTCCTTGGACTACACCCCGGAGCAGCTCACCGTCCGGGTGGTCGACGACGGCGGGGATCCGGGTGCGGCTCCCCGGCAGGTGACAGGAGGCGGTCAGGGGCTGATCGGGATGCGGGAGCGGGTCAACATGTACGGCGGAGCGTTCCGTGCCGCGCCCCGGCGGCCTGCGGGTTTCGAGGTGATGTTCACCCTGCCCGTCCCGTCCTAGGTCACGATGTCGTGCGGTCCTGTCGCCCGGTGCCTCATCCTGCCACCGGCTGTGCCACCGCGGCTTCGAGCCGCCACGGCGGCCGCCACAGCGGCGACTGTTTGACGGCCGGATCGAGGTGCTCGTCGTGGAGCCGGTCGCCGAGACCGCACGCCGCCGGCTGCCCGACAGTGTTTGCGTGCACGATGCGAGGGCAGCCGGAGGGTGGCAGCAGCGGGGGCGACGAGAAGGAAGTGATCGCATCATGAGCGCCAACGAGAAGGCCAAGGCCAAGGGCGAGCAGGTCAAGGGCACGGTCAAGAAGGAAGCGGGCCGTGCGGTCGGCAACGAGAGCAAGACCGCCGAAGGCCGGGCCGAGAAGTCCAAGGGCGATCTGCGCGAGGCCAAGGAAAAGGCCAAGGATGCCTTCAAGGACTGACGCAGCGCACTCGTCATGGGAGTTGGTGGGGCCCGGCCTTCAAGGCCGGGCCCCACCGCATGTGGCAGCGGACCGACCTCCGGCATGACGCGTCGCCCCGCCCAGGTGCTGTGGCGGCGCATGCCGTCAGGCGGTGGCGTCCGGCTGCTCCGGTGTGGTGCCGGCCGGTGAGGGGGCGATGAGGTCGAAGCACGCGTCCACCGAGGCCGCCGTGGTGACGGCCTGGTCCATGCCGGTCAGGGCGAGTACGTGCCGTACGTGTCCACCGACCGCGGCCAGGGCGATTCCGCCGCCGGATGCCCGGGCGCGCTGCTGTGCGCCGAGGAGGGCGTTCATCCCGCGCGAGTCGCAGAAGGCGAGACGAGAGCAGTCCAGAACGATCCACCGTCGCCCGCTCTCCAGAACCTCTGTCATGGCCGCAGCCAATACGGCCTCACTGTCCAGGTCGAGCTCACCCGTCAGCTGGAGCACGACCTGCTCCTCCTGCTCCCGGCTCGCGGGGAGGGCCACCAGCCTGGCGTTCACTGCTCCTGCCTCCTCGTCCGACGCGATCGCGGCGGCTGCGGGGTGTCCTTGTTCCCCACAGCCCTGTTCCCCACAGCACAGCGCTCTTCAGCTGCCCAGCCGTGGGGTCAGAGCCGAAGGGCACAGTAAAGCTCCCCCGCGACCTCCCTGAAAGCTACCGCACCTGAGATAGATATGTTACTGGTTCGGGGTTAATTTCCTGCTGGAGTGCACGGGGGCAGGGCTTTTTCACGCCGCCGTGCACTCAGTCCACAGGCAGCAATACGTGAGGCCACCGGAGGCTGCGCGTCAGCGCTCTCCGGCCCGCAGGTAGCGGTCCTCCACCGGTAGTGCCGCTACCAGTAGTGCCGCCGCCCGCCGACGGCATGTCCGACCGCGCCGAGGATCCACAGGATCACACCGATGACGACCAGGACGATCCCGATGGTCCACAGGATGGCGATGCCGGCGAGGAAGCCGATGATGAGCAGAATGACTCCGAGGACGATCACGGTATCCTCCGATCTCGCGAGTGCAAGCTCAGTTCCACTATGTGCCGCGTTTGGTCCCACGGCAACGGATTCCCCCGCGTGCGCTCAGATGAGCGGCGAGGGGCCTGGAGGTCTCTGGTTCCGGTGAGGCCACGCTCTTGTCAGGCCGACACCCGATGTCTGCCTGATGCCTGTGCGAGCGAGGAGCTGCCCGGCCTGCCTTCGGACATCGCCGAGCTCGCAAATGGCCGGACTATCCGGGTACTTCACCGATCGTCAGTGCCTTCAGTGCCTTCTCGAGCCGAATCTTCCGGGACTTCGGGGTGCGAGCCTGGAGCAACGGCAGGATCATCAGGTAGCGCCCGGTCGTGTCGAGTGCCTCGAACGCCTTCATGGCCTCGGGGTTCGCGTCGAGCGCCGCCGCGAGATCGGACGGGACCGTCGCCGTCTTCTGCGATTCGTAGGCCCCCGCCCCTGCACGTCCTCCTGTGCCTTGCGCACTTCCGCCAGCCCGGGTTCGCGCATCCGCCCCGATGCCGTCAGCATCGCGACCTTGTCCACATTCACCTGTGACCACAGGCTTTTGGGCCGACGGGGCACGTACTTCTGCAGGTAGTACTGCTCGTCGAAGGACCGCCGTTGCCCGGAGATCCAGCCGTAGCACAGCCCGATGTCGACCACCTCGTCGTCGGTGACCGTCGGAATGCCTGACTTCTTCTTGGCCATTTTGATCCACACACCCTCGTGGCGTGTGCAGTGCTCGGCCAGCCAGTTCTCGAACGCCTCGGCGTCCAAGAAGGTGATGACCTCCACCCCGTCGATCTCATCCATACGACTCAGGCTATTGCCCACCCGAAGCGGGCCCGGGGGGGAGGGGGAGCAGGGGTTGGGAGCAGCGAGACGCGGAGTATTCGGGCTTGGGCTTTTTCCCGCACACCTTCTCCTGCCCCGGCATCGCCGGAGCGGCGCGGAAGCGGGCGTCAGGCGGCTGTGCGCGTGGGGCGGAAGGTGCGGCGGTACGCCTGGGGTGAGACACCGATCGCGGCATGGAGGTGCTGGCGCATTGAGGTGCCCGTGCCGAAGCCGGCCCGATGCGCGACGAGGTCGACGGGCCAGTCGGTGGTCTCCAGCAGATGACGGGCGAGGTCGACGCGCTGCCGGGTGAGCCACTGGCCGGGGCTGAGGCCGACTTCCTCGCGGAAGCGGCGGGTCAGGGTGCGCACGCTGACCTTGGCGTGGGCGGCCAGGTCGGCGAGCGTGAGGGGTGCGGCGAGGCGCTCCATGGCCCAGGCGCGTGTGGGCGCGGTGCCGTTGCCGGCCGGGTCGGGGACGGGGCGCTGGATGTACTGGGCCTGCCCGCCGTCGCGCCAGGGTGGCACGACGCAGGAGCGGGCGACCTCGTTGGCGATCCGACTGCCGTGGTCGCGGCGGACGATGTGCAGGCACAGATCGATGCCGGCGGCCACCCCGGCCGAGGTGAGGATGTCGCCGTCGTCGACGAAGAGCACGTCGGGGTCGACGCGCGCCGTGGTGAACATGCGTTGCAAGCGGTCGGCTTCGCGCCAGTGGGTGGTGGCCGGGCGGCCTTCGAGCAGCCCGGCGGCGGCCAGGACATAGGTGCCGGTACAGATCGCCACCATCCGTGTGCCGGGCCGTACGGCGGCCAGCGCGTCACGGAGGCCGTCCGGCAGGCGGCCTTCCGCACGGATGGGACCCAACGCGTGGGAGGGCGGGATCACCACGGTGTCGACGGTGGCCAGCAGCGATGCGTCGTGGGAGACGGTGAGGTCGTAGTCGGCCTCGGCACGTACGGGGCGGCCGTCCAGGCTGCATGTGGTCACGGTGTACAGCGACTTGCCTGCCGCGTCGCGGGCGGCGCCGAAGATTCGCGCGGGAATGCCCAGCTCGAAGGGGAGGACGCCGTCCAAGGCCAGGACGCCAACGCGATGCATGACCCGATCCTTTCAGACCTTGGCCGTCAAGCCGCTACTGGGGGACCTGCCGGCCGAACAGTCTTGGCACGTGCCCAAGCGAACGGGCACACCGCACGAATGAACTTCCTGAAAGAGACGAACATGTCCCAGGCCACCACCCCCACCACGATGCGGGCCGTCACCCAGGACGCCCCCGGCGGTCCGGAGGTCCTCAAGGTCGTCGAGACCGCGCGGCCCGTCCCGGACCGGACGGAGATCCTGGTGCGCGTACAGTCGGCCGGAGTCAACCCGGCCGACTGGAAGACCCGTGCCCGAGGCCGGTTCGCCACCGGAGCCGAGCCCCCCTTCATCCTGGGTTTCGACGTCTCCGGCGTCGTCGAGGCGACCGGCCCCGGTGTCACGATCTTCAAGCCGGGTGACGAGGTGTTCGGGATGCCGCGCTTCCCCCACCCCGCCGGCGCCTATGCCGAGTACGTCACCGCCCCCGCCCGCCACTTCGCCCACGGGCCCAAGGCACTCGACCACACCCAGGCGGCCGCCCTCCCGCTGGCCGCGCTGACCGCCTGGCAGGCCCTGGTGGACACCGCCGACATTCAGCCCGGCCAACGCGTTCTGATCCACGCCGCCGCCGGAGGGGTCGGCCACCTGGCCGTACAGATCGCCAAGGCCCGCGGCGCGCACGTCATCGGCACCGCCCGCCGGGCCAAACACGCCTTCCTGCGCACGCTGGGCGCCGATGAACTCGTCGACTACACCGAGGTGGACTTCGCCGAGGCCGTGCGTGACGTCGATGTCGTCCTGGACACCATCGGCGGCTCCTACTGGGAGCGCTCGCTGCGCACCCTGCGCCGCGGCGGCTCGCTGATCTCCATCCTGCCGCTGGACGAGACCTTCCCCGCCGAACAGGCCGACGCCGCAGGGGTCCATGCGGTGTTCATGCTCGTGGAGCCCGACCAGGCGGGGCTGCGCCAGATCGCCGCGCTGGTGGACGGCGGCCGGCTGCGCGTCGCAGTCGACGCGGTCTTCCCGCTGGAGAACGCCGCCGAGGCGCACGCGCTCGGCGAGGCCGGCCGCACCACGGGGAAGATCGTCCTTTCCGTCAGGGGCCCGGGAGGACCGGCGTTCGGCCCCGGATCGCCCATGCGCGGGCGGTGAGCGCGATCGCCCCGTCCGGTCGCGTCGGCAATGCCCCGCGCAGCGTGTCACGCAAGCGGCCCCGGGTAGCGGGTGCGAGGGCCGCGACGTAGCCGGGGGCGGGCCCCTGACCCGCCAGGAAGGGCTCCCACAGATCCGCGAACCCGGCGAAGACGGTGGACACCTCGATCGGGGCGACGGCCACGTCGACCAGCCCCGCCTCCGTCCACAGCGCGCGGAGGGGATCCGGGCGGCACACCGGGAACCGGTGGCCCTCGTCCAGCGAGGCGGCGGACGGGTCCACCGTGACCGCGGCGTCCCAGAAGCGGCGCAGGAACGCCATGCCCTCCGCGTAGTCCCACACGTACGCGGCGACCAGCCCGCCTGGCCGGACCACCCGCGCCGCCTCGGCCACCGCCGCGCCCGGCGTGGGCAGGAAGTTGAGCACCAGTCCGCTGACGGCCACGTCGCACGTTTCGTCACCCACCGGCAGTGACAGCGCGTCGCCCACCACGAAGCGCGCCGGTGGGGGAACGGCGGCGCGGGCCGAGACCGCGAACCCGGCGGACCGCTCCAGCCCCACCACGCACCGGGGCCGGCAGCGGTCAGTAACCGTCGCGGTCAGTGCCCCCGTACCGCAGCCCACATCCAGCCACCGCCCACCGTCCGCGCAGCCGAGCCACGTCATGAACTCGTCCGCGACCAGACGGCTCCACCGGCCCATGTACCGCTCGTAGGCGTCCCCGGCCGCCCACGTATCGATCCCTGACCCCGGCGGGCAGCGTCGGCTGCCGTTCCCCGGCGGCGGCCCCCTCCTCTCCGGCACAAGGGGTGCCCGCCCTGGAGCCGTGGAAGAGTGCTTGACCGGAGGTCTCGCCCTGGCCAAGACGTTGCCGTCTCACAAGGGGCGGGTCTGGCGTGTGACGACGGGAGAGCGCATGAGCGCTGCCAGGATCGCGGTCGTGACGAGCGGCTTCGGCCTCGACGAGGACGTGGATCTCCCGCTGATCGTGGACGCGCTGCGAGCCGACGGCTCGGCAGCGGAAGCGGTGGCCTGGGATGCGGACCGTGCGGCGTGGGCCGGCTTTGATCTGGCGGTCATCCGGTCGACCTGGGACTACGCCGAACGCCCCGGCGAGTTCCTGGCATGGGTCGACGCGACGGCCCGCGTCACCCGGCTGTGGAATCCGGCGCCGGTGGTGCGGTGGAACATCGACAAGCGCTATCTGCTGCAACTCGCCGAGCGCGGGGTGCCCGTCGTGCCCACGCACATCATCGAACCGGGCGGGCGGTGCAGCGAAGGGGACTTCGACCGGGCTGATGGAGTGGTGGTCAAGCCCGCGGTTTCCGCGGGCGCGTGTGACACCGCCCGCTACGAGCCCGGCCGGCACGCGGACGCCATGCGCCATGCCCGGGTACTGCTGGACCAAGGTCGCGTCGTGGTGATCCAGCCGTATCTGCCTCTCGTGGAGGAGGGGGAACGCGCTCTGGTCTTCTTCTCCGGCTGCTTCAGCCATGCGATCCGGAAGGACCCCGTGCTGACCGAACCCGGAGTGATCGACAATTTCAGGGAGGTGCACCCTGGTGTCGCCCCGTATCAGCCGACCGAGGCGGAGATCCGTACAGCGCTGGGGGCGCTGGCAGCGATTCCGTCGTCGCGCACCCTGATGTTCGCCCGTGTGGACCTGGCGTTGAACGAGGCCAGGGAACCCGTGGTCATGGAACTGGAACTCATCGAGCCGAATCTGTTCCTTCAAGGCAACCCGCGAGCGCTGGAGCGTTTTGTGGAAGCCGTGGCGGCGGAGAGCCGAAGGTGACAGTCACCGCTGCCCTGCCCAGGCCCCGAACGGCTGAACGGCCGGCCTCCGGGCATGCGGGGTGCGCAGGAGTGCCGAAGACTGATCGAGCCGTGTGTCGACGCGGCTCGTGAGGACCGTACAGGGAGTGATCGAGTTGGCCCCACCAAACGAATCCGGCTGCGAGATGATGAAGCGCATCGCGAAGGATCTCGAGAAGGAAATCGACCGCACTGGTAAACGGATCAATGAGCTCGAAGAGAAAATCGCAGCTCTCAAGGCGCAAGCAAATCCGGACCTGAAGGAGATCCAGGCCCTCGAAAAGATCGTGGAACAGCTCCAGAAGAAGCGGGAGGAAGACCAGAGCTCTCTGTCCACGCTGCAGGATGTCATCACCGAGAACTGCTAGTTGGCCCCGCCATGGAGTGTGGTTCCACCGGGTGCGGCATGACAAGATCGTGTGCGGTTCGGCATGATTGATCAGTTGTCCTGTCCCAGCCCGTTCCGGAGGAACACCACGGCCCTCGACTCCGAGCTTGCCCCGACCTGTCTACCGCGGTCCGCAGCCGGTCGCCGGCCCGGTCCCGCGCCGGTGCCGCCCGCAAGCGCCCCCTCGCCTTCACCCTTCTGGCTGAATGGCAGCGGCTTGTCCTCGGCGTGCCCGGGACTCCCTTCCGTCAGGGCGACGCCTTCGCCAAGGGCGGCCGGGAACGCTACGCACTGACGCCTCGTACGCGGCAGGACTTTGCCGGATGTCTGCGCCAGAGCGGCGACCGGGAGGTCCCCCTGGCCGCTCGCGCGGCCAGGGCCTACCTCGACGTTGCCTTCTTCCATCCCTTTTCGGACGGCAACGCCCGCCTGGCGCTGCTGGCCCTCGCTTACGTCCTGGAGAGGGACGGAGTGCGGCTCGATCGGGTCGGCCCTTTGCAGACCGCGCGTTACGCGGACGATTCCGCCGGCGCCGTGGACCTCGTCGTCCTGCTCGCCGTCCTCATCCGCGCGGCCCACCGCCGGGCCGCCGGAACCCCGCATGTCGGCGCCGGGTGCGGGCCGTATGGAGCAATACACCACCCGGGTCATGGGCGACCCGCCCATGGGGTGCCCAGTGCAGGGTCGGAGCCATGACAGGATGTCCGTATGTCTACCAACGTTTTCTTCGACATCACCATTGACGGCGACGCCGCCGGGCGGATCGTCTTCAAGCTGTACGACGACGTCGTTCCCAAGACGGCGCAGAACTTCCGCGAGCTGGCCACCGGCCAGCACGGCTTCGGCTACGAGGGCTCGGGCTTCCACCGGGTCATCCCGGACTTCATGCTCCAGGGCGGTGACTTCACCCGCGGCGACGGCACCGGTGGCAAGAGCATCTACGGCGAGAAGTTCGCCGACGAGAACTTCAAGCTCAAGCACGACCGGCCGTTCCTGCTGTCCATGGCCAACGCCGGCAAGAACACCAACGGCTCCCAGTTCTTCATCACCACGGTGGTGACGTCGTGGCTGGACGGCAAGCACGTGGTGTTCGGCGAGGTCGTCGAGGGCCAGGAGCTCGTGACGAAGATCGAGTCCCTGGGCAGCCAGTCCGGCACCCCCCGGGCCAAGGTCGTCATCTCCGCGTCGGGCGTCGTGGGCGAGTAACACCGCCTCATCAAGTGGGTTCTCGGGGCCATCGGCCGGAGACGACTCCGGCCGATGGCCCCAGGCCCTGGGGTCCTGGCCCCCCGGAGATCCCGCCGCCGCGTCACGCCGGGTAGAGCGTGCGGATTCCGTCGATGTCGTCCTGGGAAAGAGTCCGGTGGACTCCGCTGTACGTAGGCGCCATGACCGCTGTGGCCACCTGGGAATGATCCAGCCCCAGAAGGTGCCCGATCTCGTGCAGCGCGACGGTCTCCGTGTCAAAGGTCGGAATGTTGCCCGTCATGCTCCACTTCTCGGCGTCGTCGAAGTGCAGAGCTCCGGCATTGGGTCCACCGCACGGCGGAGGGAAGAACGCGTGGGCGAGCGTATTGCCGATGCCGTCGAAGCTGGAGCCGTCGCCATGTGATCCACTGGCCCATCCGACCGCGAAGTCCGCGTCGGACGAGGTGGTCGCCTCGAAGCTCATGCCGAACAGCGCATGGGCCCAGGTCTCGAAGGCGTTCCCGACCGAGCCCCGCTCGTCTTCCGCAGTGATGTCCTGAGTGCCGTTGAAGAACCGGTACGTCAGATTTTGTTGCTCATACTTGCAGCCTCTCAGTACGAATTCGGCACTGGCGCCGTCCAGCACCCGTTCGACGCTCCGTGTGTCGGGCACTCCGCAGCGGAACTTCTCCATCGCCTCTATGGTTGCCCGGTCAACCTCACCCGTCTCCTCGAGCCCATAGAAACGCTGGAACGTGGCCACCGCGTCGCTCGTCGCATTGTCGAGCCGACCGCGCTCCCCGCTGTCGCGAAGGTAGCCGTAACGTGACAGATACTCTTGGACCTTGACGAGCTCGGAGTCCTCCGCGCCTCTGGTGGCGTGCTCGAGCCCGATCGTGAACCGTTGCTCAGCCATCTCGTCTCCCGGTCTTCGGCCTGCTTCGATCCCCCCTGATTCCGTGTGCCCGGGCCTACTTCCATCGTGAACATTCCTCCGCGACTCCGCACTTCGGTCGCCGAGGGCGTGTCTCACCCTGTCGAAAACCCTCGCCCGAACAGGCCGCCGTGGCCATAACCGACACAGTCCTGCCGGAACGCGTCAAAAGTTGGATCGGCTCCTACGCGCGGCCTGCGGCGGCTCCTACGCGCGGCCTGCGCCCTTCGCCCACAGCGAGCGCACATGCCCGAGGTGCCGGGCCATGCACTTCTCGGATCCCTTGGCGTCGCCGGCCAGCATCAGATCGAGGAGTTCCAGGTGCTCCTCGGCCGAGTGGATCAGCTCGCCGCGCTCGTCCAAGCCGGTCAGCCCGTACAGACGCGAGCGCTTGCGCAGGTCGCTGACGGTTTCGACGAGGCGTTCGTTGCCGGAGAGGGCCAACAGGGAGAGGTGGAACTGACGGTCGGCTTCCAGATAGCCGATGAGATCGTGGTCGCGCGCGGCGCGCACGATCTCCTCGGCGACGGGGCGGAGGGCCTCGAGGTCCTCGCGGGCCGCGGTGCGGGTGATCCGGCCCGCCATCGGCACCTCGATCAGCGTGCGGATCTCGGTGTACTGGTCGAGGTCACGCTCGTTGACCTCGGTCACCCGGAAGCCCTTGTTGCGGACCGGCTCGACCAGGCCCTCCCGGGCCAGGTCGAGCATGGCCTCGCGCACGGGTGTCGCGGAGATGCCGAAGTCCTCCGCGAGACCCGGTGCCGAATAGACCTGGCCCGGGCGGAGTTCACCGGAGATCAGGGCGGCCCTCAGGGCGTGGGCGACCTGATCGCGCAGCCGCTCCGTGGCGGTGATGAGGTTGCGCTGCTTGAGGTGCCCCATGGTGTCCCTTTCGTGCCCCGATGGACTGGACCACCAGCGTACAATGTCACATTGCTTTTAGGGCGTCAGGGTGTAGGTCCGGCTCGACGTGAAGAACTCCGTTGCCGCGTGGCCCTGTTCGCGCGGTCCGTGCGCGGACGCCTTGGCGCCGCCGAAGGGCAGATGGAAGTCGACGCCGGTGGACGGGGCGTTGACGCGGACCATGCCGGTGTCGAGCCCGTCGAGACCGTGCAGCGCCGCGCCGAGGTCGGCGGTGTGGACGGAGGTGACCAGGCCGTAGGGGACGGAGTTGCTGATCCGTACGGCATCGGCCAGGTCGTCGGCCGGCAGCAGGGCAGCGATCGGGCCGAAGACCTCCTCGCCGAGCAGCCGGTGGCCCTGCGGCACCTTCTCGACCAGCGTCGGGGCGGCGTACCAGCCGGGCCCGTCGGGGGTGGCGCCGGCGGCGAGAACGGCGACGTCGCCGTGGACCGCACCGACCCGGTCGCGCGCCCACGCCGAGATGAGCGGTCCGCACACCGTGGCCGGATCGGCCGGGTCGCCGACGGGGAGTGCGCGCACCGCCTCGGCCAGCGCCTCGCGCAGGGGTTCCAGGGCAGCGCCGACGGCGATCACCCGGCTGGTGGCGGTGCACTTCTGCCCCGCGTATCCGGCGATGGCCGAGGCGATGTGGGCGGCGGCCCGTTCGATGTCGGCGTCGGGCAGCACGATCGCCGCGTTGAGTCCGCCCATTTCGGCCTGGACCGGGATGCCCCGGGCGGTGGCCGCGCGGACCACCGTGGCGCCCACGGCCGTCGAGCCGGTGAACGAGACGACATCGGCGGTGGAGAGCAGGGCGCCCCCCTCGGCCGGCCCGCCGGGCACGAGCGTGAACACCCCGCTCGGCAGGATCTGTTGGGCGATCTCGGTGAGGCGAAGGGCGCAGGCCGTGGCCTCGGGCGCGGGCTTGAGGACGACCGTGTTGCCGGCCGCCAGGGCGGGCGCGGCCTTCCAGCTCGGAATGGCGAAGGGGAAGTTCCAGGGGGTGATCAGGCCCGCGACGCCGTGCGGGCGGCGGCGGGTCAGTAGGAGTCCGGGGCCGGCCGCCGTCTCGTGGACGGCGCCGGTGGGCTCGTAGGGGGCCTGGGCGTAGTACCGCCAGATCGCGGCGGTGCGGGCCACCTCGGCCCGTGCCTCGGCGATCGGCTTGCCCACCTCCCGCACGGCGAGCGCGGCCAGCTCGTCGGCGGCGGCCTCGACCGCCCCGGCGATCGCCGAAAGGGCCGAGGAGCGTGCGGCCGCTCCGCCGTGCAGCCAGCCCGGCTGGGCGGCGCGGGCCCGGTCTGTGGCATCGGCGGTGGCGAGGGCGCCGGGTGCGGTGAACTCGGCGAGGACGTCCGAGGGGTCGGCCGGATTGCGGGAGACGAAGGAGGTCGCGTCGGCCGGTTTCTGCTGGGTGGTCATAGGAGGAAGCCTCCGGGGAAGGGGTCGTCCGGGTCGAGGAAGTACTGGGCGGTGCCGGTGATCCAGGCGCGGCCGGTGATGGTCGGCACGACCGCGGGCAGCCCGCCGACCTCCGTCTCTCCCACCAGGCGGCCGGTGAACTCCGTGCCGATGAAGGACTCGTTGACGAAGTCACGGTCGAGCGGGAGGGCGCCACGGGCATGCAGCTGGGCCATCCGGGCGGACGTTCCGGTGCCACAGGGGGAACGGTCGAACCAGCCCGGGTGAATGGCCATGGCGTGCCGCGAGCGATAGGCGTCCGAGCCGGGCGCGGCGAGGTAGACGTGCTTGAGGCCGTTGATCTCGGGGCGCTCGGGGTGGACGGGCCGGTCCGCGGAGGCGTTGACGGCGTCCATGACGGCGAGCCCGGCGGCGAGGAGCTCGTCCTTGCGGTCCCGGTCGAGGGGCAGGCCCAGCGCTTCGAGTTCGACGAAGGCGTAGAAGTTGCCCCCGAAGGCCAGGTCGTACGTCACCGTCCCGTACCCGGGTACGGTCACCTTCCGGTCCAGGCCGACGCAGAAGGCCGGCACGTTGGTGAGTGTGGCGGACTTCGCCGCGCCGTCCTCGACCCGCACCTCCACCGTGATCAGTCCGGCCGGCGCGTCCAGCCGCACGGTGGTGACGGGCTCGGTGACCGGCACCATCCCGGTCTCGACCAGCACGGTGGCGACCCCGATGGTGCCGTGTCCGCACATCGGCAACAGCCCGGACACCTCGATGAACAGGACCCCGTAGTCGGCGTCGGGCCGGGTGGCCGGCTGGAGGATCGCGCCGCTCATGGCGGCGTGACCGCGTGGTTCGTACATCAGGAGCGTACGAAGGTGGTCCAGGTGCTCGATGAAGTGGAGCCGGCGCTCGGCCATGGTGGTGCCGGGTATCACCCCGACGCCGCCGGTGATGACGCGGGTGGGCATGCCCTCGGTGTGCGAGTCGACGGCATGGAAGACATGACGGGTACGCACGAGCGTCCTTTCGGCAGTGGGCCTTTCGGCGGTCGGCGGCGGTCAGCGGTGGCCGTCGGCGACGGCCTTCTCGGTGGCGGCGCGGACCTGGGCCTCGGCCTCCCCGGTGAGCGGGAAGCGCGGCGGGCGGGTGGGGCCGCCGTGGCGGCCGACGATGTCCATCGAGAGCTTGATCGACTGCACGAACTCGGTCTTGGAGTCCCAGCGCAGCAGCGGGTGCAGCGACCTGTAGAGCGGCAGGGCCGTCTCCAGGTCTCCGGCGACGGCGGCGTGGTAGAGCTCGGCGCAGGTGGTGGGGAAGGCGTTGGGGTAGCCGGCGATCCAGCCGACGGCTCCGGCGGTGGCGAGCTCGTGCAGGACGTCGTCCGCGCCGATGAGCAGATCGAGTTCCGGGGCGAGTTCGGCTATCTCGTAGGCGCGCCGGACGTCGCCGCTGAACTCCTTGACCGCCACGATGCTGCCGTCGAGATGCAGCCGGGCCAGGAGGGCGGGGGTCAGATCGGTCTTGGTGTCGATGGGGTTGTTGTACGCCACGACCGGCACTCCTGCCGCCGCGACCTCGGCGTAGTGTGCGCGTACGGCGCGTTCGTCGGCGCGGTAGGCGTTCGGCGGCAGCAGCAGGACGGAGCCACAGCCCGCCTCAGCGGCCTGGTCCGCCCAGCGGCGCGCCTCGGAGCTGCCGTAGGCGGCGACGCCGGGCATCACTCGCGCGCCGTCGCCCGCCGCCTCGACGGCGGTGCGGACCACGCGGACGCGCTCCTCGTCGGTGAGGGTCTGGTACTCGCCGAGGGAGCCGTTGGGGACGACGCCGTCGCAGCCGCTTTCCAGGAGCCACCGGACGTGCTCGGCGTAGGCGTCGTGGTCGACGGAGAGGTCCTCGCGCAGCGGGAGCGCGGTGGCGACCATGATGCCGCGCCAGGGGCGGTCGGTGTTCCAGGAGGTGGCGGTCATGCCGGTAACCCTTCCGATGGGTGACGTTTCCTTGACGTGAATACGGTCAAAGTGGATACGGTCAAAAGAGGTGCCGCAGAGGCTAGTCGGCGCTCTCGGCGGTGGATGGTGGCTCTTCGAGCGCGCCGAGCACCCCGAGGGGGACGGGCACGGCGAGCGGCCTGCGCTCGGCCGACGGCGGTACGGTCCCCTCCGCCGTACCCGACGCGGCGAGGCAGGCCACGGCCGTCGCGCACATCCGTCCCTGGCACCACCCCATGCCCGCACGGGTGAGGAGCTTGACGGTGCGCGCGTCATGGGCGCCGAAGCAGGTGACCGCTTCGTGGATCCGGCCCGCGGTCACCTCTTCGCACCGGCAGACGTCCGTGTCGTCCGTGAGCCAGTCGCTCCAGCCGGGGCCGGGGGAGTGGGCGGCGGCCATGGCGTCGGCGAAGGCGCGCATGCGGTCGCGGCGGCGGCGCAGTTTCCGCACGCGCGCACTGCCGGTGAGCGTCGGCTCGCCGCGCAGCCGGGCGGCCACGGCGATGCCCGCCAACTCGCCTTCGGTGCGGGCCAGCTGCCAGCCGCCGGTCCCCCCGGTCTCCCCGGCGGCCCACAGGCCCGCGACCGAGGTCTCCTGAAAGTCGTCCAGGGAGAGGGCCTGTGTTCCGTCCGGTGTGCGCCGGGTCGCGCAGCCGAGCCCGGTGACGAGCTCGGTCTGCGGTATCAGTCCGTGCCCCACGGCCAGCGCGTCGCAGGCGATGCGGCGGTCCGTGCCCGGCACCGGCCGCCAGTGGCGGTCGATGCGGGAGACCGTGACGGCCTCCACACGGTCGGTGCCGTGTGCCTCGGTGACCGCGCTGCGGGTGCGCAGAGAGACCCGGTGGCGCAGCAGCGCCGAGCCGTGCACGGCGGCCTCGAGGAGCTTGTGCGGGTTGGTGGCCAGTGCCCGCGGATGCCGGGCGTAGCCGAGGTAGCCGGAGGCCTCGACGACGACGGGGACGTCCGCGCCCGCGCCCGCGAGCGAGGAGGCGACGGCGAGCAGCAGGGGGCCGCTGCCCGCGACGACGATCCGCTTCCCGGGCAGGACGAGCCCGGACTTGAGCATCGCCTGGGCGCCGCCGGCGCCCACGACGCCGGGCAGTGTCCAGCCGGGGAAGGGCAGTTGCCGTTCGTAGGCGCCGGTCGCGAGCAGGATCGCGCGGGCTCGCACGCGGGCCGGGCGGTCGCCGTCGCCGTCGGCTCCGGTGAGGGCGTGCGCGCTCCACAGGCCGTCGCTGTCCCGGGTCACGGTCCAGACGTGGTGGAACGTGCGGTGGTCGATGCCCCCGCTCGCGAGGCCCCGGCGCAAGTGGGTGAAGGCGGACCAGTCGTGGTGCAGGGCCTGTGGTCGCCGGGCGCCCAGGGCAGGGGCGGGGTGCCGGAAGTACTGGCCGCCGGGCTGCCCGGAAGCGTCCAGGAGCGCGACGGACAGTCCGAGGCGGGCAGCTGCCCCGGCACCCGCGAGACCGGCCGCGCCCGCACCGATCACCGTGAGGTCGTACGGCTCAGACGCTGAGCTCGGCATGGCCGTGGCCTTCCTGGGTGGTGATCGCGTCGCCGGGCCGGGCGGGCACCAGGCATGCCCGTCGGTTGGGTTCCCCGTTGACGGTGGCGAGGCAGTCGTAGCACTGCCCGATGCCGCAGAACGCCCCGCGCGGGCGGCCGCCTTCGCGTGTGGTGCGCCAGGCGAGGATGCCGGCCCCCCACAGTGCGGCGGCGATGGACTGGCCGGGCAGGGCGGTGACCGTACGGCCGTCGAAGGTGATCTCGAACGGCGGACCGGGCTCCGCCCTGACCAGGTCGGCGGGGGTACGGGTCACTGCGGGCCTCCTCTCGGGGACGGGACGGGAACAGACGCGATGAGACAGGGGCAGAAGGGGACGGTCAAGGAGTCAGGCGGCGGGCGCGAACCGGCCGGGAAGGAACGGCCGTACGTCCAAGGGCGGTTCGTCGCCCGTCAGCAGTCGGGCGACGAGCAGACCGGTGGCCGGGGCGAGGCCGATCCCCGCGCCTTCGTGGCCACAGGCGTGCAGCAGTCCGGGCACGCCGGGATCGGCTCCGATCGCGGGCAGATGGTCCGGCAGATACGGGCGGAACCCCGTGTAGGTCCGTATCGCCCGCACCTTGGCCAGCATCGGGAACAGGGCGGTGGCCCCGTCGGCGAGGCGTCGGAGCACCTCCACCGACAGGGTGCGGTCGAAGCCGACCCGTTCACGGCTGGCGCCGATCAGGACCGGCCCCGCCGGGGTGCCCTCGACCACGGCCGAGGTCTGCAGGGCCGCCGAGCCGCTCGCCACATCGGCGACGTAGTCGGCCGCGTACACCTTGTGCCGCACGACGCGCGGCAGCGGTTCGGTGACGAGCACGAAGCCCCGGCGCGGCATCACCGGCAGGAAGGCCCCCGCGAGCCGGGCCAGTTCGCCGCCCCAGGTGCCTGCCGCGTTCACCACGTACGGCGCGTGGAGATCGCCGGCCGGTGTCCGTACGCCCCGCACTTCGCCGCCCGCGCCGGTGAGGACCGCGGTGACCTCCTCGCCGGTGCGGATGCGGGCGCCCGAGGCGCGCAGCAGGTGGGCGGCAGCGAGGGCGGGTTGGACCTGGGCGTCCTGGGGGTAGTGGAAACCGCCCGTGAGGGCGGGGGAGAGGTGCGGTTCCAGATCGCGCAGCAGGGGAGCCGGGACCTCGTCGGCCTGCACGCCCGCCTTCGTCTGCGCCGCGGCGAAGTCCCGCAGGGCATTCATCCCCGGATCGCCTGAGGCGACGACCAGTCCGCCCTTCGCCTCGAACTCGATGCCCGCCGGGAGCCGTTCGGACAGCTCCCGCCACAAGCGTGTGGAGAGCAGGGCCAGATCGAGTTCGGGGCCGGGCTCCTTGTCCGAGACCAGCAGGTTGCCTTCGCCGGCCCCCGTGGTCCCGCCCGCGACGGGACCACGGTCGATCACGGTGACGGAGAGGCCGGAACGGGCGGCGTAATAGGCGCAGGCGGCGCCGATCACGCCCGCTCCGACGACGATGACGTCCGAGGAGTTTCTCGTGGGCACAGCAGTAATATTTCACATTGCACTACCGCTGCCAAGGGTCGTCCCCGGATAACTCTTCTCACCCTTCCATCAGTTCGCCCATCCACGCCTCGATCGCGTCCGGGGTCCGCGGCAGTGCCCCCGACATCAACCGCGCCCCGTCGGCGGTGATCACCAGGTCGTCCTCGATGCGCACCCCGATCCCGCGCAGCGCGGCCGGCAGCGTCTCGTCGTCGGGCTGGAGGTAGAGCCCGGGTTCGACGGTGAGCACCTGCCCCTCCTCCAGGACGCCGTCGAGGTAGGCGTCCGCCCGCGCCTGGGCGCAGTCGTGGACGTCGAGGCCGAGCATGTGCCCGCTGCTGCACAGGGTGTAGCGGCGGTGGAGGTCACCTTCGGCGCTCCGCAGCACGCCCCACTCGGCGAGGCCCTCCGCGATCACCCGCATGCCGGCCCGGTGGAAGTCGCGGAAGCTCGCACCCGGCTTGAGCGCGGCGATGCCCGCCTCCTGGGCGGCGAGGACGAGTTCGTAGACCTGCCGCTGGACGGGCGAGAAGCGCCCGGACAACGGCAGGGTGCGGGTGATGTCGGAGGTGTAGAGGGTGTCGGTCTCCACGCCGGCGTCCAGAAGCAGCAGTTCGCGGGGGTTCAGCCGCCCGTCGTTGCGTATCCAGTGCAGCACGCACGCGTGCGCGCCCGACGCGGCGATGGTCTCGTAGCCGGTGCCGTTGCCCTCCGTGCGGGCGCGCAGGGCGAAGACGCCCTCGATCCACCGCTCGCCGCGCGGGTGTGCCAGCGCGCGGGGCAGCGCCCGCACGACGTCCGTGAAGCCGGCGGCGGTGTGGTCCACGGCCAGTTGCAGCTGCTCGACCTCCCACGCGTCCTTGACCAGCCGCAGTTCGCTCAGGGCGGCGGCCAGGTCGGTGTCGCGGGACGCGTCGCGCCCGGGCGGCAGTTGGTCGTAGGTGTCCCGGTGGGCGCAGCGGATGCCGGTCATGCGCTCGCTCTCGCCGAGGTCGGGGCGCGCGCCGACCCAGAACTCGCCGTAGCGCCGGTCGCGGTAGAACTCCGCGCCGTCGCGCGGAGAGCGCGGCCGCACGTAGAGCACCGCCTCGTGCCGGTGCGGGCCGTCCGGCTCCAGGACCAGTACGTGACCGGCCTGGTCCTCGCCGGTCAGCCCGGTCAGCCACGCGTAGGCGCTGTGCGGCCGGAAGCGGTGGTCGCAGTCGTTGGAGCGGACCTTCAGTTCCCCCGCCGGCACGATCAGCCGCTCGCCCGGAAAGAGCGCGGAGAGCCTCTTCCGGCGTGCGGCGGTGATGTCCGCCACGGGTAGCCGGATGTCGGCGGGCAGCGGGGTCGCCGCCCAGTCGCCGGCCATGAAGGTCTCGAACTCCGGTGAAACGGGCAGGTCGTGACTTACCGTGCGGAGCGCGGCGACCGCTGGTTCGTTCATGGGGACTCCTCCTCGGACACAGGTGGATAACGGAGTGACTGACACCTTGTCAGTGCAATTTCACATTACTATGTTACGGGTCACATTTCAGTCAGCTGACTGTTCGACTGTTCACGGAGTGACCACTGATGAACAAGCGCACCTGTACCGCCCTCGCCGCCGTACTGGCGGCCCCCCTCGCGCTCGGCGCGGCCGGATGTTCCGGCGGGAAGCAGGCAGGAGGCGACGGCAGGAACGGCAAGAACCCCGCCGTCGCCGGCGAGGGCTCCGTGATCGGCGGCACCCCGCAGAAGGGCGGCACGCTCACCGTGCTGTCCAACCAGGACTTCACCCACCTCGACCCGGCTCGCAACTGGGTCATGAGCGAAATGGACTTCGGGACCCGGCTGCTCTACCGGACGCTGGTGACCTACAAGTCGGCCCCCGGCACACCGGGCAATCAGCTGGTGCCCGACCTCGCCACCGACCTCGGCACCTCCTCCAACGGCGCCAGGACGTGGACGTTCCACCTCAAGAAGGGGGTGCAGTACGAGGACGGCTCGCCCGTCACCGCGCGGGACGTGAAATACAACGTGGAGCGGTCCTTCTCTCCCGACCTCCCCGGCGGCGCCGACTACGCGGCCCGCTATCTCTCCGGCGTCGAGGGCTACCGCGGCCCCGCCCAGGGCAAGCACCTGGACTCCGTCAGGACCCCGGACGACCACACCATCGTCTTCGAACTGAACAAGCCCTTCGCGGAGTTCCCCAGCGCCACGGTGATGCCGACCTTCGCGCCCGTACCCCAGGGGCAGGACAAGGGCCCGCGGTACGACAACCGGCCCTTCTCCTCCGGGCCCTACAAGATCGACTCCTACGACCGGGGCAAGAAGCTCGTCCTCGTACGCAACGACAAGTGGGACCCGAAGACCGACGAGGTGCGCAAGGCGCACCCGGACAAGCTGGTCGTCCTTATGGGGCTCAAGGCGAACCAGATCGACGACCGGATGATCGCGAGCCAGGGCGCCGACGCCTCCGCCGTCCCCTGGTACGCCCTGCGGCCGGAGAGCGCGGCCAAGGTGCTGCCCAGGGCCGAGGTACGGAAGCGACTGCTCGCCGAGTCCCAGAACTGCACGGACATGGTCCAGATGCACACCGGCCGGGCCCCCTTCGACAACGTCAAGGTCCGCAGGGCCGTGCAGTACGCCCTCGACCGGGACGCCGTCCTGACGGCCTCCGGCGGCCCCGCCTTCAACGACCCCTCCACCGCCTACATGCCGGCCGCGCTCTTCGGCGGCAGGCAGCCCGACACCCTGAAGATCCCCGCCACCGGCGACGTCGAGAAGGCCAAGCAGCTGCTGAAGGAGGCCGGCAAGCAGGACGGCTTCTCCACCAAGATCACGGTCTCGTCCGGCGACAAGGGCCGGGCCGAGGCGATACAGCAGTCCCTCGCCAAGGCCGGCATCAAGGTCACCATCGAGACCGTGGACCCGTCCGCCTTCTACGCCACCATCGGCGACACCAAGAACCGTACCGACATGGTCTACACCGGCTGGTGCCCCGACTACCCCTCCGGCTCCACCTTCCTGCCCTTCGTCTTCGACGGTCGCTTCATCAAGGAGAAGGGCAACTCCGGCAACCACTCCCTCTTCCGCGACACAGCGACGATGAAGCGCATGGACGAGATCGCCGCCATGACCGACGCCAAGCAGGCCGGCCGGGCCTGGCAGCGGCTGGACGGCGACATCCTCGCCAAAGCCCCGGCCGTGCCGGTGCTGATCCGCCGCTGGCCGCTGGTCCTGGGCACCAACATCGCGGGCGCGTACGGGCACACCTCCTTCGGCGGCCAGATCGACTACGCCACGGTCGGCCTCAAGGACCCCGCCAAGAGCCAGGGCTGAGGACCGGTACCCCCATGACCACCATCACACCCCCGGCGGCCGGCGTCCCCTCGGGCAGCGGCCCCTGGCGGCTCGCCCGCACCGAACTGGGCCGGCGCGCCTCCGTGCGGATCTCGCTCCTCGTCGTCGCGCTCTTCCTGCTCATGGCCGCGGGAGCCCCGCTGCTGAGCTCACTCGCCGGCTGGACACCCGAGGAGTTCGACAAGAGCGCCGTCGACCCCTACCTCGGCGGCCAGCCCCTCGGCCCGCTCGGCGGCATCTCCGCCGACCACTGGCTCGGCGTGGAACCCGTCACCGGCCGCGACCTCTTCGCCCGGGTCGTCCACGGAGCCCAGGTATCGCTCCTCATCGCCCTGACCGCCACCGCGATCGTCGTCGTCGCCGGAACGGCGGCCGGTATCGCGGCCGGCTACTTCGGCGGCCGCACCGACACCGTCCTCTCCCGCCTGATGGACCTCACCATGTCCTTCCCCTCCCTCATCTTCATGATCGCGATGATGTCGGTGGCGAAGGACGTCAACCGGATCGTGCTGATGACCGCCGTCATCGGGCTGTTCGGCTGGCCCGGCATCGCCCGCGTCGTCCGCGGCCAGACCCTCTCGCTCAAACACCGCGAGTACGTCGACGCCGCCCGCGTCAGCGGCTCGGGGCCCTGGCGCATCCTCACCCGCGACATCCTCCCCGGCGTCCTCGGGCCCGTCATCGCGTACACCACCCTCATCATCCCCGGCATGATCGCCACCGAGGCGGCGTTGAGCTACCTGGGCGTCGGCGTCCGACCGCCCACCCCCTCGTGGGGGCAGATGATCGCCGAGAGCGTCGCCTTCTACGACACCGACCCCATGTACTTCGTCATCCCGAGCACCTGCCTGTTCCTGACGGTGCTCGCCTTCACCCTGCTCGGCGACGCGCTGCGCGACGTCCTCGACCCCAGGAGCGGCCGCGCATGATCCTCTACATCGGCCGCCGGCTCCTCGGCGTCATCGGGGTGCTCATCGCCATCGCCGCCGTCACCTTCACCATCTTCTACGTGCTGCCCTCCGACCCCGCGGCCGCCGCCTGCGGCAAGTCGTGCAGCACGGAACGACTGACCGCGATCCGCGCCCACATGGGCCTCGACCAGCCACTGTGGCGGCAGTTCGCGGACTTCGTCACCGGCATCTTCACCGGCCGGACCGTGGGCAGCGGTCAGTACGCCCTGCACTGCGACTTCCCCTGCCTCGGCTACTCCTACGAGAACTCCCAGGCCGTCTGGGACCTGCTCATGGACCGCCTGCCGGTCTCGGCGTCCCTCGCCCTGGGTGCGGCCGTGCTCTGGCTGCTGCTCGGACTCACGGCAGGGGTCACCGCGGCGCTGCACAAGGACACCCTCACCGACCGCGCCCTGATGGTCGGCGCCGTCGCCGCCGCCTCCCTGCCCGTCTACTTCACCTCGATGATGCTCATCTACGGCCTCATCCGGGTGGCCGGACTGCTGCCCTACCCGCAGTACGTCCCGTTCGGCCACGACCCCCTGGACTGGGCGTCGAACCTGCTCCTGCCCTGGCTGGCGCTGGCCGTGCTGTACGCCGCGATGTACGCGCGCCAGAGCCGCAATTCGATGATCGAGACCATGGCGGAGCCCTACATCCGCACCGCCCGCGCCAAGGGCCTGCCGCGCCGCACCGTCGTCGTCAAACACGGGCTGCGGGCGGGCATGACCCCGATCCTCACCCTCTTCGGTATGGACCTCGGCGGACTGCTCGCCGGTGCGGTCATCACCGAGTCCATCTTCGGACTCCCCGGCATCGGGCGGCTCTTCTACGGCGCACTGTCCACCGGCGACCAGCCGGTCATCCTCGGCGTCACCCTGCTGGCCGCCGCCTTCATCGTCGTCGCCAACCTGGCCGTCGACCTGCTCTACGCCGTCGTCGACCCGCGAGTGAGGTACTGATGGCCGCCCCACAGCCGCCCCTGCTCCACGTGAAGGACCTCAACGTCACCTTCCCCACGAAGCACGGCCCCGCACGCGTCGTGGACTCCCTCGCCCTGACGGTGCACCGCGGCCGGACCCTGGGCATCGTCGGCGAATCCGGGTCCGGCAAGTCCGTCACCTCCATGGCGGTCATGGGCCTGCACACCGACGCCGAGGTCACCGGCTCCATCACCCTCGACGGCCGGGAACTCGTGGGCCTCCCCGAACGTGAACTGCGCCGGCTGCGCGGCCGCCGGATGGCGATGATCTTCCAGGACCCGCTCTCCAGCCTTCACCCCTACTACACCGTCGGCGAGCAGATCGCCGAACACCACCGCGTCCACTTCGGCTCCCGCCGCGCGGCCGCCCGCAGACGGGCCGTCGAGATGCTCGGCGAAGTCGGCATCCCGGAGCCCGCACGCCGGGCGGGGGAGTACCCGCACCAGTTCTCCGGCGGCATGCGACAGCGCGTCATGATCGCCATGGCGCTCGCCTGCGAACCCGAGCTGCTCATCGCCGACGAGCCGACCACCGCCCTCGACGTCACCGTCCAAGCGCAGATCCTGGAGCTGATCGCCCGGCTGCAGGAGGAGCGCGGACTCGCCGTCGTCATGATCACGCACGACCTGGGCGTCGTCGCCCGCGTCGCCCAGGACGTGCTGGTGATGTACGGCGGCCGAGTGGCCGAACAGGCCCCGGTGGACTCCCTGTTCGCCGAACCGGCCCACCCTTACACCCGGGGCCTGCTCGACTCCCTGCCCCGCCTCGACGACGGCGACGACCAGCCGCTGCGGGCCATCCCGGGCAGCCCGCCCTCCCTGCTCACCCCTGCCCCCGGGTGTGCCTTCGCGCCGCGCTGTCCGCGCGCGGCGGCCGCGACGCCGGCCGACCGCGCCCGCTGCACGGGGACCAGGCCCGAGCTCACCCCGTCCCACGGCCATCTGGTCGCCTGCCACCTGTCCCTGCACACCGCTGCCCACACGTGCGGAGGCACCCGATGACCGCGACGGCCGAACCCCTGCTCTCCGTCCGGGATGTGACCATGACCTTCCCGGGCAAGCGGGGCCGTGCGGCTCCCGTACGGGCCGTCGACGGCATCTCCTTCGAGGTGGCGGCGGGCGAGACCCTGGGGCTGGTCGGCGAGTCCGGCTGCGGGAAGTCCACCACCGGCCGCATGATCGTACGGCTCCTGGAACCGACCGCCGGATCGATCACCTACGACGGCCGCGACATCAGCCATCTCCGGCAGCGCGAACTCAAACCGCTCCGCCGGGACCTGCAGATGGTCTTCCAGGACCCGCACTCCTCCCTCAACCCGCGCCAGACCGTAGCCCGGATCATCGCCGACCCGCTGCTGGTGCAGGGGCATTCGGCGGCGGAGGCGCGCAAGCGGGCGGCGGAGCTGATGGCACTCGTGGGCCTCATCCCCGAGCACATCGACCGCTACCCGCACGAGTTCTCCGGCGGGCAGGCGCAGCGCATCGGCATCGCCCGCTCCCTCGCCACCGGCCCCCGCCTGATCGTCGCCGACGAGCCGGTCTCGGCCCTCGACGTCTCCGTACAGGCCCAGATCGTCAACCTGATGGAACGGCTGCAGCGGGAGCTCGGCCTCGCCTATCTCTTCATCGCCCACGACCTGTCGGTGGTGAAGCGGGTGTGCGACCGGGTGGCCGTGATGTACCTGGGGCGGATCGTCGAAGTCGGCGACAAGGAGCGGGTGTACACGGCCCCGGCCCATCCGTACACACGGGCCCTGCTCTCCGCCGTCCCGCTCCCGGACCCGGCCGCGGAACGGCAGCGGGAGCGGATCACCCTGCTCGGCGACCCGCCGAGCCCGGCCGCGCCCCCGCCCGGCTGCACCTTTCATCCGCGCTGCCCCAAGGCGCGGGAGATCTGCCGGAGCGAGGCCCCGCGCTTGAGGATCGCGGTACCGGGGGAGGCGCGGCAGGTGGCCTGCCACTTCCCCGAGGAGCCCTGACCGGGCGCTCCTCACGCCCTGGGTCCAGGGGACCCAGGGCGTGAGGAGGCGCTCATGGGGTCATGACTTGGTGACGCGGACGGTCTCGCCGTAGCCCCCGGACCGCAGTACGTCGATGCGGACGCCGGCGGCGGGGTCGGTGAACGACCGGCCCGCCCGGTAGGGGGCGTCGTCCAGCGGCCGGCAGCCGCTCGCGGGGGTGGTGTCGGGCTCGGCGTCCATCACCCGGACCGGCCCCTTGCCGGTCGGCACGGACGAGTCCACCGCGTAGACCAGGGCGCCGGTCGAGCAGGCCCGCGCGTCCGCCCGCACCGCTCGTCGTGACTCGACGACGTAGGCGGTCGTCGGGCCGGTGCGGATCACGGCCATCTTGGTGCCGCCGCCGTACTCCACGGCGGTCATGCGGACGGTGTCACTGCCCCTCGACGCCCGGCAGACGACCTGGCTGTCGTGCGTCCAGCCGAGCTTCCACGACTGCCAGGCCAGGTACTGCGAGCCGGCTCCGCCGATCAGACCCATCACGTCCCAGCCTCCGGTGAAGCGGTGGGTGTCGCCGCCCGCGTCGAAGGCGTAGAGGTCGGGCAGGCCGAAGGCGTGCGCGGTCTCGTGGCCCACCAGCCGGTGGTCCCAGTGCCACATGTCCTGACCGAAGGTCACCGCCCAGGTGACGCGCCTGCCGTCGGCGACCACGCCCGCTGTGCCCGGCTCGTAGATGTAGGTCGGGGTGAAGGAGATGGCCGACGCGTTGCGGGTGGGGACCACATGGACCATGTCGTAGCGGGAGAAGTCCACGTACGGATCGGCCGCGGTCACGGCGTCCTTGAGGTACGCCTCGTGCGTCTCGTGGCTGAGTCCGCGGGCGAAGCCGTAGTCCGTGGAGCGGTGCGGCATGCGCACCCATTGCCGGTGCTGGGTGATGGACAGCCACGTCTTGCCGTAGGAGGCCTTCCTCACCCAGTCCGCGCCGGGGGTGATGCGGGCACTGTCGGCGGCCGGGGACTCGGTGGCGGGCGCGTCGGGGAAGTCCACGAAGATCATGGCGACCTTGATGACCCCGGTGGGGCGTTTGAAGACGGAGTAGTCGGTGTCGTGGCCGACGTCGGTCCAGCCGGTGGTGCCGGGCAGGGCGCACGCGAGCGCCCTGTCGCGTACCCCCGCGCCGGTTCCCGCCCAGGCGGGCGGCGTACAGAGCAACAGTGCGACGGTGAGCACCGTCGACAGCAGGGTCGGCAGCACCGGCCTCGAAGGATGCACTCTTCTCATGGCTGCGTGAAACTCCCGTCGTTGGCGGCACAGTTGACGGACTGACGGGAATTCGGAATCCAGTCATCCGCTTGGCGTTTTACCGAACTCAGGGTCGCTGAGGGCTTGTCAGTAACATTTCACATTACTACGTTACACATCACATGGCGCCGCAGCAGTCCCCCACGTACCGCTTGTCGGAAGGCGGCTGAAGCACCGTTGCGCCGCCATCAGCACGCACGCCGTCGTCCTTCTTCGCGTGCGGCTCACTTCACACCTCCCACACAGGAGTCATCGGTGTACCAGTCCAGAACCCTGCGCAGATCCCTGCTCACCGCCGCGATAGCGGCAACGCTCTGCGCCACCGCCGTCCAGCCCGGCTACGCGGACTCTCCTTCGCCCGCGTCCTCGTCCACGGCGGTTCCCGCGACGACCGCGCGCCCGGACGCCCTCACGCCCAACCCCTTCGACGAGGTCACCCGACTGGCCAAGGCCCCGCGGCCCGCCATCCAGTCCCCGTCCGCGCCGGGCGGCCTCACCGACGGGCGCGTGCCGGGCCTGCGCGCCGACAGACCGAAGACCGGCAACGGCAAGGCCGACCAGGGGAAGGGGAAGTCCAAGTCCCCCGCTCCCACCATCACCGTCGGGAACACCGCCGTTCCCTGCACGCTCGACGGCGTCACCAGGCTCGGTCCCGAGCAGTTCGCCGACTTCCTCGCCGACCGGGCCGTCACCGCCGACGGCTGCCTGCGCGACATTCTGTGGACCTGGGACCAGCGGCTGGTCCCGGTCATGTCGAGGGCACACGTGCAGGCCGTCTCCCGCCGGATCGAGGGCCTGGCCTCCGCGCACGACGGGAAGAACGGCAGTCACCTGCTGGAGATGTTCACCTACCTCCACGCGGTCGCCTACCACGACTTCTCGCGCAGCGAGATCGACATCACCGACGCACCGACCGTGGAGGCCATGCGCCGCGCGGTGCACTCCTTCGGCTCGGCCGCCCGCACCTTCGACGTCACCCGCACCAACGCCGAGTCCCTGCGCGAGGCCCTCTACGCGGCGAGCTCACCCGGTCTGCGTCAGCACCAGCTCCCGTTGATGAAGCGCGTCCTGGCCACCATGGACGCGGCCCACCCCGACACCGCCAAGGACGCCTCCTGGGCCGGCGCCGCGCTCGCCGCCCTCTCCCTCAACTACCTGGGCGTCTACCCGGGCAACCACGACAGCGCCTTCCACGCCGCCGTCACCGCCGACCGCTCCTATCGCGCTGCCTTCAAGGCCTTCGCGGGCTACACCCACCTCAAGGGCACGTCCAACGCCTGGGTGGCGCGCGACGCCGTCGGGGAGTACGGGCGGATGGGCCAGATCGACGCGCTCAAGGGCGAGATCGCCTCCGACCTCGGCGGGCTGCTGACCACCACGGCCGGCAACTTCGGAGAGGGCAGCGAACCCTGGGCCAAGGTCGTCACCTGGCTCAACGAGTTCGGCGCATGCAAGCAGTACGGGGTGTGCAAGGCCGACATCGAGCGCCGCATCTTCCCCTCCACCTACACGTACGACAACGGCGGCATCAAGGTCCGCACGGCCCTGCCACGGTCCACCGTCGACCGCCTCTACTACGCGAGCAAGCAGGTCAAAGCGCAGTTCCATCGGGTCCTGGGCACCGAGCGGCCGTTGGCGGGCGACACCAACACCAGCCTGAACATCGTGCTGTACGCCTCGCGCTCCGACTACGAGATCTACCACCCGCTGCTGACGGGCATGGGCACCAACAACGGCGGCATCTACATCGAGAACGGCGCCACCTTCTACACCTACGAGCGCCGGGTCCCGCAGGACTCGACCCTCACGCTGGAGGAGCTGTTCCGCCACGAGTACACGCACTACCTCAACGGCCGCTGGGCGGTGCCCGGCCTCTTCGGCGAGGGGCCGTGGTACCAGGGCGACCGCACCACCGCGATGGACGAGGGCACGGCGGAGTTCTTCGACGGCGCCACCCGCGACGGCGGCATCAAGGTCCGCAAGTCGCTGGTGCAGAGCATCATCAACGACACGGCCGGCGGCAAGCCGCGCATGAGCGTCGACCAGCTGCTGCACGCGGAGTACGACAGGGACGGCTTCCGCTTCTACTCCTACGCCGGAACGTTCTTCGAGTTCCTCTGGGCCGAACGCCCGTCACTGCTCAAGGAGATGTACGGATACACACGGGCCGACGACCCGGCCGGCTTCGACGCCTGGCGCAACCGTCTCGGCAGGGACTCGAACCTTCAGCGCGCGTACGACACGTTCCTGGACAAGCAGATCGCCAAGGTGAAGGACCTGTACGTGCCGAACACCACGTTCACGCCCGTCGGTGGGCTGGACGCCGGTCACCCGGCCACGGTTCGCGCGTCCTTCACCGCCACGACCGGCAACACGCCCGACTGCCGCAGCAACGGCGACCCGCAGCGCCCCCGCTTCACCTGCACGGGCCGGATCACCGCCAACCTGAGCGGCCCGGGCAACGCCGACCTGGTCTTCAAGGACATGTCCGATACGGTCGACTACTTCATACTCGAGCGGACGAAGAAGGGCACCAACAACTTCGCCGACATGAACTGCTCCTTCGGCAAGGTCGACATCTGGACCGACCGTCCCGCGGGCTCGGCCGACTTCACCTGCGAAGGCCCCCTCCGCGGCTGACGGCCGCCGTGATCCGGGCGCGTGGCCCGACGGAAAACACGTCGCGGCGGGCATGAACACAGTGAAGGGCCCGACGGAATGCCGGGCCCTTCACGTGTCAGTAGCGGGGACAGGATTTGAACCTGCGACCTCTGGGTTATGAGCCCAGCGAGCTACCGAGCTGCTCCACCCCGCGTCGGTAGGGTCAACAGTACGGCATCAGCCGGGCCGGCCGCGCCAACGGCTCTCACGACGCCACGCTCACGATGCCGGCGGAGACATGCCCGTTCCGTGCAACAGCGCCCGTCCCATCGGCGTCAGCGCATGACGGACACCGGTCCCGTCCCGTTCCGTGGTGAGCAGGCCCGCGGTGCGAAGGACGGTGGTGTGGTGGCTGGCCGTGGCGGGGGACGTGTGGGTGCGCCGGGCCAGCTCGGTGGTGCTCGCCGGGGTCGCCACCGCCTGGAGCACCCGTGCCCGGGTGGTGCCCACCAGCGAGGCGAGGGCGCCGTCCGGTCCCGCCGGAGCGGCTGCCGCCCAGACGGACCGGTAGGTGGCGAGGTCGCGGGCGAGGGGGTAGCGCAGGACGAGAGGCCGCTCGGGCTCCGCGTTGTCGAGCAGTGCGAGGGGCTTGGGCCAGAAGAACGTCGGGACGAGCAGGAGACCGCGGCCTTCCAGCCACACATCCGCGGTGGTGTCGCACGGGACGGACAGGACGGGCGAGGCCCAGCGGATCTCGGGATGCAGCGTCGCGAGGAGCGCGCCGACACCGGCATCGGCCGCGGTCAGCGCCCGTTGAGTGCGGTCGGTGTGCGCTGCGGCCAGGAGCTGGGCCCAGTAGGGGGCGACGGCCACGGCGTGGTAGTCGTGGAGGGTTCGGTGGAGGAGATTGCTCCACTTCCGCTCTCCCCGGTGGAGTTCATGGATCCAGCGCGGTACGCGCGGCCGTAACCGCTCAGTGGCATGGAAGTCCGCCGCCCACTGGCGGCGGGGCAGGGACCAGGTGTGGTCGAGGCTGCCGGCGAGCGTGGCGGTGGTCGCATGGGTGAACGCTTCGGGGACGTACTCTCCCGCGCCGGCCGGCGCGAGGTCCAGCAGTGGGCGCATCCCGGGCCGCAGGCTCCTGCGGGTGCGCTCGCGCCATCCGGCCAGAGCGGCGCCGCCCAGCCGGTCGGTCTGGAGGACCGGCAGGCTCAGGATCGTTTCCGCGAGCGGGTCGGGCGAGGGCGCTATGCGCACGCGTGCCAAGTCGTCGGGAGCGAAGTGGATACGCAGCAAGGTCACCTCTCCAGGGGTCGACTTCGCGGTGCGACGAGCAAGGCCGCGTCCTGCCGGTCCGAACGGGCGGGACGGCAGATGACAGCGGCACTTGCGGACGAAGGTAGCCGGACCGTTCGACGGCGGGCGGCCGGCCCCGGGAGATCTGGCCGGAAGGCACCGTGCGAGGAGACGCGCTGTCCGGATTCAAGGCACATCGAAAGGCTTTGAATATCGCTGTGACCCGCGGTGACACTGAGCGGGCCGGCACCGCGTCTCCGGGCCCGGCCCGTCTCCGGGCCGCGGTCGTCCGGCTGCTACGTCATGAATTGTGCGTGTTTCACGTGACATAGAGCTATCCAACGTCAAGGAGTCGTCATGTCCCGCATGTCTTCCTTCCGCTTACACGCGGCCGTTGTTGCCTTCGCCGCCTCGGCGAGCCTCGTGGGTGCCGTCACGTCCGCGCAGGCGGCCGGCGCTCCGGACGGTCCGGCCCAGCCCGTGGGGGTGCACAAGTACACCAATGGCGCCACCGGCAAGTGCCTGGACGTCCGCGCCGCCTCCCGCGACGACGGCGCCGTCGTCCAGCAGTTCAACTGCAAGAGCGGCGAACAGCAGAAGTTCGCGACGCAGTTCTTCGTGGGTGACCCGACCACCGTGATCAGACCCAACCACTCCGGCAAGTGCGTCGACACGCTGAACGGTCAGCCCGGGGCCGGGATCATCCAGCGGACCTGCAACAACACCCTCAGCCAGCGCTGGGAGATCGTCGACCTCGGCAACAACGCCGTCTCCATCAAGAACGTCGCCTCAGGTCTGTGCCTGGACGACGGTGGTATGCCGTCCGGCAGCCGCCGCGAGGTGCGCCAGGTGGTCTGCCTCGGCAGCGCCGGCCAGATCTGGTCCCGGTACGCGGCGTAACCGCGCCCCTGAGGCCGCACGCGCCCGCGTGCGGCCTCCTCCGCGCCTGGCGCGGTACCGGCAGCGGATGTGAGCGCCTTGGCCGACCCGGTCTCGGGGCACGCCCTGCTCACGCCGCCGCGGCCACCGGGCCCCTTCAGTGGCCCGCGTCGCCGATGACGGCTGTGGCGAGCACGGAGCCGGTGCCGATCATGCTGCGTGTGACGTCGTCGATCTGTCTGCGCGCGGCGACCGGCAGGCAGCCGTCCTCCCATGCCTTGACCGCGCGGTCGCTCAGGTTCCGCTCGGCCTCCTCCCGGGAGCATCCGTGCTGCTCGGCGTGGTGCGTGACCTCGTCCGGCGTGGGCAGGGCCGGCGGGTCGGTCACCCATGCCTGCTCCATATGGTGGGCGAGCGGGCCGAAGGGTCGCGCCGGGGCGACGTAGGCCCGTATGAGGGTCACCATGGGGCTCCCGGCGGCCGGCCGGGTCCGCCACTGGTCGACGAGTACGTCCGCCATGGTCACGAGATCGGTGAGCCATGCCAGGTACTGCGTCGTCCAGGGGCCCCACGGTTCCGGTCGCACGGGCATCACCGGGCGCGGGTCCTTCTGCAGTTCACCACGGCGGAAGAGGAATTCCCCGCCCAGTGCCTGTTCGTCCTCGGTCGGGACCCATTCCCGCTGGCGCAGAGCGGCCTCGACGGCCTCGACGGTGTCAGTCACCCCGCCACGGTACGGCCCGCACCCGCGCCGGACGATCCCAGCCCGGCCCACACGGAACGCCGGCAGATCGGATCATCACCAGGATGCTCGCGACCGGCGTCGAGATCGTGCAGGGGGAGTGCGGCAGAATCCCGGTATGCGAATTGTGATCTTGTGCGGTGGAGAGAGCTCGGAGCGGGACGTTTCCCTGGCCTCGGGCTGGTCGGTTGCCCGGGCTCTGCTCGAGAGGGGGCACGAGGTGGTGCTGGTCGACCCGGCCGCCGCGGTACCCGTCCTGGCCGGGCCGCTGCACCCCGGTGATGTGGTCGACGGGGTCGCGGTCGGGAAGGAGCCGCCGTCCCTGGCGGACCGGCATCAGTTGCGGGGGCGCATGCACGCCGCCCTGACCGGCGGTCCGGTCCTGGAGCTCCTCCGCGGCGCGGAGTTGGTGTTCCTGGCGTTGCACGGCGGCTGGGGCGAGGACGGGCACGTGCAGGCGCTGCTGGAGATGGCCGGTGTGCGGTTCACGGGTGCGGACAGCGCGGTCTGCGCGGCGGCGTGGCACAAGGGGCGGGCGCAGGCGGTGCTGGGTGCGGCAGGTCTGCCGGTGGCCGAGCGGGTGCTGTGGCGGCCTGGGGTGAGTGAGGTGCCGCAGGACGTGAAGCGACTGGTGGCGGCCGGGCCGGTGGTGGCCAAGCCGGTTGCGGACGGTTCGAGCGTGTCGGTCTACCGGGTCGACTCGCCGTCGCAGCTGGCACAGGTTGCGGCCGAGGTGCACTCCGGTGATGTCGAGCTGCTGGTGGAGCCGTTCCTTCCGGGGCGGGAATTCACCGTGGCCGTGGTCGGCGACCAGGTGCTCCCCGTGATCGAGATCGAGCTGACGACGCCGATGTTCGACTACACGGCCAAGTACCAGCCGGGGGCGGTCAGTGAAGTGTGTCCGGCGCGCGTCCCGGCCGACTTCGCGTCCCGACTGCAGGAGTTGGCGCTGCGCGCGCACGGTGCTCTGGGGTTCGGCGGTGATGCGTACTCGCGCACCGACTTCCGCTGCGACGCCGACGGCGAGCCGATGTGCCTGGAAGTGAACACGCTCCCGGGCCTGACGGCGGCGAGCCTCCTGCCGCTCGCAGCGGCAGGGGCCGACTGGACCTACCCCGACCTGATCCAGCGCATCGTGGACCTCGCGACGCGCTGAGCGGGGACGCCCCGCAGCGTCGGTGAGCCTGGCGCCGGCTGCGGGGCCGGACCGCGGCCGGTGTCCGGCCCCGCCCCGCACGGCAACCTTCCGCCGGCCGAGGCCACGGCCCCCTCGCGGGAGGCCCCGAAGACATTGTTCTAGGGTGCGATGCATGACTGACGCCGTCACCACCAGCTTGTTCGACGAGCTGCGCAAGGATTCCGTACGGGACGTCGCGGGGCTGCGTTCGCTGTACGAGCTGCCGGGCACCGCCGCGGTCCGCAAGGAGACGGGACATCTCACCGACAAGGCACGGGAGTTGGTGGGACTCTCTTCCCTCGTCTTCGTCGCGACCGCCGATGCGGACGGCCGCTGCGACTCGACCCCGCGCGGCGGTCCGGCCGGCTTTGTGACCGTGCTCGACGAGCGGACCCTCGTCATCCCCGACGCCACCGGCAACAAGCGCCTCGACAGCATGCTGAACGTGCTGGAGAACGGCCAGGTCGGCCTGCTCTTCGTCATCCCCGGCCGCACCAGCACGCTCCGTGTGAACGGTCGGGCCTGTGTCTCCGCACGGCCCGGACTTCTCGACCGGCTCACCGCGGTGGGCAAGCGGCCGGTCAGCGCGCTGGTGGTGGAGGTCGACGAGGTGTACCCGCACTGCCCCAAGGCCCTGCTGCGCGGCTCGGCCTGGAAGCCCGACGAGTGGCTCGCCCCCGATGCGCAGCCGACTTCCGCGGAAGTGACGCTCGCCCAGCTGCGGATGCCCGGCATCACCATCGAGGATGTGCGGCGAGCAGAGGAGGAGACCCTCAAGTACCGGTACGAATAGGCAACCCGGGCCCCCGGGACCGCGAGTCGCCGGGTACGCCCGTGCCGCGCGTACCCGGCCCGGTCATGCCGTCCGGCCGTCCGGCATCAGTTCGAGCTCGCTGAACGTGTCCGCGACCCGGGACCGCTCGCCCGCATCCGCGTCCGTGCTCCGGCTGCCGCCGCCGTCCAGCGTGCGCAGCCGGGCGACAGCCTCCTCCAGGTGGTAGGCCCCGCCTCCGAGCACGACCCACTTGCCGACGTCCGGGTGCATGGCCAGGGCGGCGTCCCGGTTCTCGGCGTCGGACGTGGGACGGTCCACCCAGATCTCGCAGCTTCCGGTCACCCCGACGGGCACGCCGCCGGCCGACCACGCGACCGTCACCGTCACCGTGTGCCGGCCCGGTCGTTCGAGCGGGAACCCGTCGGAGCTCCAGAACACGCGGTAGTCGGCTTCCAGGGAGCCGCCCGGCTCCAGCGGGGCCAGCTTCGCTCCTTCACAGGTGATGACGAAGGGGCGGACCGGCCTCTCCTCGCCGCTCTCGTCGCGGCTCGACATGGTCGTGTACAGCGCCTCCATGCGGAGGTCGTCGGGAACCACCAGGTCGGCTCCGGAGGTGTTGGTCAGCTTCCACGAGACCGTGACGGGTGCGCCCAGGGGCGCGCGCTCGGTCTCGGCGCTGACCTCGAACTCCAGCTCGCTCGGGTAGAAGAGGTTGCGGTCGGATGCCTGTGGGGCACCGGCGGGGAACCAGCCGCCGAACGGCCAGCCGCCGGGGCGCACCACCGGGTCGGGCATGTGGGCCAGGTGGTTGCGCACGGTGGTGTTGAAGCCGAGGTTGATCTGGTCCGGGAACACCCCGGGCGCACCGGTCGTGGGTCCGCCCAGGACGTCGGCCACGCTCGGCGTGGTGGTCATGATCGAGTTGTCGGGGGCGGTTTCGGTCTCCTGGTGGATCTGGTTGAAGGCGTGGGTCACCTCGTGGGTCGCCGACCGGAGGTAGGCGCGCGGCACGTTGCGCTGTTGCTGATTGGCCGCGGTTCCGAAGTTAGGGGAGTTGCTGCTCGGGTAGCCGTCGTCGCTGAAGCTGGCGGATCCCTCGCGCGGGACCCCGATCTGGTCGTACATCACTCCGCGGGAGCAGCCCATGGTCGCCGGGACGACCACGAGGTGCGTGCGCCACTCGGCGTCCAGGTCGGTCCCGGGCTTGCGCACGCTCGACATGAGTGCGTGCAGGTCGGCAGGCGACCAGCAGGCGCCTGGGTCGACGCCCGTGGGCACCGGGACCTCGGTCTGCCCTTCGACGCGGTCGATGGTCAGCTGCCAGCGGGCCGTCGCGTAGACGGTGTCGAAGAACTCCGTCCCGGTGCCTGCGGCGTTGGGGACCGGTGCGGGCGCGACGGCTCCCTTGAGCGTGTCGATCTCGAGCACGGCGCGGCGCAGGAAGCTCGACACCCAGCTCAGGGTCACGGAACCGCGGTCGATGCCGCCCTCCAGAACGCGGCCTTCGAACCTCGGCCCGGAGGAAAACGGAGTGGGCACGGTGCCCGGCACCTGCTTGAGGACGAATCTCAGCGACCGGCTGGGCGTGGTCGGGAACGACCCCTGGAACGAACCCGCCGACGGCTGCGTGTAGCCGAACTCGTCCACGTCGAGGGTGACCTGACACGGTTGTCCGGGCGCGGTGGAGCCCGGTACCACCAGGCGCGTGCCCTTGAGGTAGGAACGGTACTGGTCCCGCGGGAAGATCGGGATACGCCGTCGCAGGAAGGGGGAAGGCCCGTCCGCTCGACTGGCCGCGGCGGCGACGGACTCGCCGGCGGCGCCGGGGATCGCCGGGGTGTCTGCGACCGGCTGTGCCACGGGTGTCGGCTCGCGGTACAGGTCGCCGCTGATGATCACTCCGTCCGCGCCGGCGGACGGTGCCTCGCGGTCGACACGCAGCGTACCGACGGTGCTCTGGAAGGAGCCCAGGGTCGGGCGGATCGTGATCTGGTAGCAGCCGTCGCGAAAGTCCGGGCGGCACGGCCTCAGCGGCTGCGGGCCGGGCGCGTCGGCGTTCGTGCCGGATGTGCCCTGTGCTCCCGGCGAACCGTCCTCGACCGCCATCGGGACGGCGACCGGGACCCCGGGTGGAACCACGTCCGCGCTGTTGGGCAGCACGTGCTCGTCGACGTCGGAAGTCTGCGGTGCGCAGTCACACATGAAGTCCTCCTGGGGTCGATACGCGGGGTGGACACAGTCCCTGTCCTCACCGATCCCCGACCCCCTCAGCCCCAGGTGCGCGGGCTGGACACGACAGCGACGTTTCCCAACTCAGCCTGCGCCCCGAGCGGGGCCGCGGCAACATGGACAGTGGCGGTCAGAGAGGCCTTCGGGGAGCCTCGCGTGAACAAGGCCGCCTATGATCGACCTCATCATGACGGATTTGGGAGCTTCCGAACCGCAGCTCGTCTCGGGCCGCTGGCGGCGTGTCTCCGACTCCGAGTGTGCTCGGAGGTACCCGGCCGAGCTCACCATCGGTCCGGGGTCCCGGTACCTCGGGACGCGCAGCCCTGACCAGGGGCTGCCGGTGTGGGACGTGGGCACGGCCCGGATGCCGGACGGGTCGACGCTGGTGATGAGTACCTCCAGCGACGAACTCGTCAGCTACCGGGTCGAGGTCGTCGACGGCCGGTTCACCATCACCGCCCCGGACGGATGCGTGGTCACTTTCGAGCGGCAGGCCTGACCAGGAGCCGTCCGGTGCGGGCTTTGCCCCCCCCAACGCGGGTGTGGCAGAACGCCGCCCACGCTCAGCGCTCCTCGTCATGGCTGTGACCCGGGTGCCGCAGGCGCATCCAGATGTCCCTGGCGCGACGGCCGGCCTCGGTCCGGCTGTCGGCGACCAGGAGCCGGGCCTGTTCCGGCGTCTCCACCATCGGCCCGGAGCCGCGCAGCGGCTTGCCCGCCGTCTCGTGGAGGAAGAACGCCGAGACGAGCCCGATCGCACCCGCGGCCATCAGGTAATACGCGGGGATCATGGCGTCGTCGGTCGTTTCGAGGAGAGCGGACACCGCCAGGGGAGTGGTGCCGCCGAAGAGCGACACCGAGATGTTGTACGAGACGGACAGCGCCCCGTAGCGCAGCCGGGTCGGGAAGAGCGCCGGCAGCGTCGCGGCGGCGGTGCCCGCGAAACACACCAGCAGCAGCCCGAGGACCAAGCAGCCGAACGCCGGGAGCAGCGCCCCGTCGGCGCGGATCAGGAGCATCGAGGGGACGGCGAGCGCGATCAGGGCGGCACTGCCCGCCATGAACATCGGCCTCCGCCCCCAGAGGTCGGAGGAGTGGCCCACGACGGTGATGGTCAGGGCCACCAGGACCATGGTGCCGAGGATCAGCAACTGGGCGGTCGTGGCGTCCTTGCCGAGCGTTTCGGTCATGTACGTCGGCAGGTACGAGGTGACCATGTAGCTGGTGACGTTGTAGACGACCACCAGCCCCATGCAGATCAGCACCGCGTGCCAGTGCCCGGTGAAGATCTCCTTCAGCCGCCCGCGGCCGGACTGGCGTGCCTGCTCGACCTCGTCGTCCTGGGAGCCGGTGGTGCCCGGCGTCCGTGCCTGGGCCGCTTCGGTCTCCGCGCGGAAAGCGGGCGTCTCCTCGAGCCGCATCCGCATGTACAGACCGATCAGCCCGAGGGGCCCGGCGACCAGGAAGGGCAGGCGCCATCCCCAGTCGGTCATGCCGTCGGTACCGAGAACCGCGGTGAGTGCCGTCACCAGCCCCGACCCGAGCGCGTAGCCGACGAACGTCCCGAAGTCGAGCCAGCTGCCCAGGAATCCACGGCGGGTGTCGGGCGCGTACTCGGCGATGTACGTGGTGGCTCCGGCGTACTCACCGCCCGTGGAGAAGCCCTGCACCAGACGGCAGACGAGCAGCAGCACGGGCGCGACGAACCCGGCCGTCGCGTAGCCCGGCAGGAACCCGACGGCGAAGGTGCTCACCGCCATCATGATCATCGTGGCGGCGAGCACCCGCTGGCGTCCGATGCGGTCACCCAGCGGACCGAAGACGAGACCACCGAGGGGCCGGACGAGGAAGGCGGCCGCGAAGGTGGCGAAGGTGGAGATGACCTGCGCGCCGGACGAGCTGGAAGGGAAGAAGACCTTGCCCAGGGTGACCGCCATATAGGCGTACACCCCGAAGTCGAACCACTCCATCATGTTGCCCAGGGCGGCGGCCAGTACCGCGCGGCGGACCTCGGGACGGTCGGTGACCGTGACGTCCTCGATGTTCAGCGACTTCTTGCGGCGCCGCAGCAGTGTGCGGAGCATGCGGTCGGTGGCCACCGCCCCACCGCGGGAGGGGGCGGTGCGCCCGGGTTTCGGGGTCTTCTTGCGATCGGCGCTCACGGTCACCTGCCGGTGGGTCGGGAGCCCAGGTGTTGGGGCTCCTGGGACGTTCATGTACTCATGGGCCGTCTCTTGCGGTTTATGCATTGAACCTTGTTCGGACCCCGACGGGCCCATGACCCGCCCGTCGCGCCGGACCCGTGCAAGCGCTCTTGGGATGCGTCCGGGCCACTGCGGACGGAGGCTGGAACCATGCCAGAACATGCCCGGATCGTCGTCCACCCGCCGTCTCCGTCGGGTGGCCGGCAGGTGACGGTCGGCCGAGAGGTTCTGGGCATGGCGTACGGGGTGATCGACCTCTATGAGTTCCTGCGCCGGACCGGCGTGTCGATGGAGGACGCGCGACTCGATGATCCGGCGCTGATCGACTGGCAGGGCGGGGGCCCCGGCGTCTGGTCGTGACGCGCGGGACGGGCCTGCCGGCCGGGAGCGGAGCGACGCGGCCCGCCGCGGGCGCCGCTCGGCGTTGTCGTCAAACGCGGGAGCTTCCGTCGGCCGACGGCCAGGACGTGTTGTAGCGCAGCAGGTAGGCGGCGAAGCGGGCGAGGTCGGCCTCGTCCCAGTCGGCGAGGCGCTCCCGGAAGGCTGCGCGGCGATGGCCGCTGACCTGCGTCAGGGCGGCGGCACCGCGGGCGGTCAGGTGCAGGATCCGGGCCCGCTGGTCGTGCGGGTCGGGGCGGCGTTCCACGAGGCCGAGGCGTTCGAGATCGGCGACCTGTCGGCTGACGGTGGACTTGTTGAGCAGGAACCGGTCCGCGAGGTCGGTGGCCCGGCATCCGCGCTGGTCCTCCAGGTGGGCGAGAAGCGCGAAGGAGACCAGGGACAGCTCGGGATGCATGCGGGCGGCAGCGGCCCGGGAGCGCCGGGCGAAAGCCGTCAGCTCGCGCTGGATGGTCTCGACGGAATCGTCGCGGTCGGACACGGGATGGCCTCTCTTCCCTATCTAGCTGTAGAGTACAACTAGATTAAGTAGTTGTAGATGCCAACCATCCCCTTCGGGGGAGTCGAGGAAACGCCATGAAATCCGCGACGGGCGGCGCGCTGCGCCATGTCCTCACCCACCTGCTCACCCCGCTGCTCATGTGTATCGGCATGGGCTTGGCCTACCTCGGCGCATTCGCCGATCCCGCGCCGCACGACCTGCCGGTCGCCGTGGTGGGGTCCGGCCCCGGCGCCCGGGACCTGGCGCGGACTATCGCCGACAAGGCGGGCGACGCCCTCGCCGTCCGCACCGTCAACGACCGGGCGCAAGCGGAGGAGCAGCTGCGCCACCAGGACATCTTCGGCGCGTTCGTCCCCGACGCGAAGAGCCCCGAGCTCCTGGTCGCCTCGGCCGGATCGGACACCACAGCCACCGTCGTGCAGAAGGTCTTCACGCCCGTGGCCGCCCGTCAAGGCACCCCGCTGAAGGTCACCGACATCGCACCGCCCGCCCAGGACGACCCGACCGGGCAGGGCATCTTCTTCCTGCTGGTCGCCGTCAGCATCGGCTCCTACGCCTCCGTCGCGGTGATCGGCGGAGCCGGTGCGGTCCTGCCCGTGCGGATACGGGCGCTGCTGGCCGTGGCGACCTCCGTGGCGGTCAGCGTGATCGGCGTGGTCCTGGCCGGGCCCGTCTTCCACCTCGTCGACCACGGGCTGGGCGGACTGTGGGGAATGGCATGGCTCTACTCCGCCGGCGTGCTGCTGATCGGCACCGGGCTGCACACCTTCCTCAAGCGATGGACGACACTGGCGATGATGGTGCTGTTCGTGATGCTGAACTTCACCAGCTCCGGGGGCATTTTCCGGCCCGAGCTGCAAAACGGCTTCTTCGCCTCCCTGCACGGCTTCTGGAACGGTGCCGCCTTCGTCGAAGGCACCCGCGGCCTCGCCTACTTCAACGACGCCGGCTTGGGCCGGCACGTAGGGACACTGGCCCTGTGGCTGATCGTCGGTCTGGCCGTGACCGCCCTCGCGTGGACAGCCGAAACCCGGCGGCGGACCGGGACCGCGACCACGGCCTCCGCCGACACCGAGGAAGAGATGGAAGAAGCCGTCGGCGTCTGACCCCGCCGCCCGACCGGCACCGCGGCCGCGGTGCCGGCAGCCACTGCCCCCGTCACCGCGGCTGCGGTGTCAGGAGGCCTCGGCTTCTGCCAGCACCGCCCGGATCACGTGCCGGGCGTTGCGCGCCATCACCGGGTTCGTCCTGCGGTAGTACGGCAGCGCGATCAGTGCCTGCGAGAGCGTCCGCCCCCGGCCGCGGCTCCAGGTCGCGTCGTCCACGCCGAGCGCCTCGCGGAAGACCTCCCGTGCACCGGCGGGCAGCAGATTCCAGGCCGGGAACAGATCGCAGGCCGGATCGCCCACGCCCATGCACCCGAAGTCGATCACCGCGGTCAGCCTGCCGCCGTCCACCAGCAGATTGCCCGGCATCAGATCGGCGTGCAGCCACACCGGCGGCCGGTCCCAGCGCGGGGCCCGCAGCGCGTCCTCCCACACGGCGGCCACGGCGTCGCAGTCGACGCCCTCCTGCGGGATGCCGCGCAGTTCCTCGATCGCCGCCCGGGTCGACGCGTCGAGCGAGGCGACCGGCCCGCCGCGGTGGGCTTCCGGCGCCCCCGGCAGGGTGATGCTCCGCATCGCCGCCACGAACCCGGCCAGATCCTCGGCCAGCGGCACGGGCTCGCTCAGCGCCCCCGCCTCGGGGTTCTCCCCCGGCAGCCACCGGTACACCGACCACGGCCACGGATACCCCTCGGCGGGCTCCCCGGCCCCGAGCGCCTCGGGAATGGCCGTGGGCATGAAGGGCGCGAGGCGGGGCAGCCAATCCCGCTCCGTCGACAGGTCCTTGGCCCCGCCCTTCACCAGCGGCAGCCGTACGGCCATGCCGTCGCCCAGCCGGTACATGCCGTTGACCGTGCCGCCGGACGGAAACCGTTCCACCGCCAGCCCCGCCCACTGCGGGAACTGCCCGGCGATCAGCCGCCGTACGAGGTCGTCGTCGATGGGGTGCAGGTCGGGATGCATCTGTCGTGCGCTCATGGGCCGCCATCCGACCGCCGTTTGTCGGCGGGCGTCAAACACTTTTCCGGACCGAGCAGACCGTGTACTCACCTCGCTACCAGGCCCGTTGAGGCACCCGTACAGCTCCGGGGGCCGGGATCCGCTCTCGGCGAACCACGTTGGTGCTCGGTGTGTGCGGTGCTTGAGTACGGGGATGGAAATCCTTGTTCTGGGTGGCACCGCATGGGTGGGCCGGGAGCTGTCGCGTCAGGCAGTCGAGCGTGGTCACCGGGTGACGTGCCTCGCGCGCGGCGAAAGCGGAGAAGTGGCGGACGGAGCGGTGCTGGTGACCGCTGACCGGCGCGATCCCTCCGCCTACGAGCCGCTGCTCGACCGCGTATGGGATGCGGTCTTCGAGGTGTCGTGGCAGCCCGGCTTCGTTCGTGAGGCCCTTGACGCGCTGGGTGACAAGGCAAGGCACTGGTCCTACATCTCTTCGGTCAGTGCCTACGCCTCCCACGCCGTACCGGGCGCGGACGAGTCCGCGGTGCTCCTCGCCCCGACCGATCGAAGCGAGGTCGGCCGCGAGCTGTACGGCGAGGCGAAGGTCGCCTGCGAGCAGGCGTCGACGGACGCCGTCGGCGACCGGCTCGTCATCGCGCGCGCCGGCCTCATCGGCGGCCCCGGCGATCACAGCGGCCGCTCAGGCTACTGGGTGGCTCGTGCCGCACGGGATCCGCAGGGGCGGATGCTGGTGCCGGATTCACCGACCATGCCGACACAGGTGGTCGACGTGAGGGACCTCGCCGCCTGGCTGCTCGACGCCGCGGAGGCGGGGACCACCGGCACGTACGACGCGGTCGGTCCGGTCGTCCCCTTCGAGGACTGGATCGCGCTGTCCCGCACCATCGGCGGGCATACCGGGCCGGTGGCCACCGTCGACGGGGCATGGCTGCTCGCGAACGGCGTGGCCGAGTACATGGGCCCCGAGTCGCTGCCGATGTGGGTGCTCGCGCCCGGCTGGGAAGGGTGGTCGGCCCGCAACGGCTCCGCGGCGCGCGCCACGGGGCTGCGGAATCGCCCCCGGGCGGAACTGCTGGCCGACACCCTGCTCTGGGAACGCGAGCAGGGCCTGGACCGAACAAGGCGTGCGGGCCTCAGCAGCCGGCGCGAGCGAGAACTTCTCGACGCGCTATTCGGCTAGGTCGGCGAGAAGGCCGACCTGGTCGATGTCCGAGGACCAGCAGTACAGCATGACTTCGTCGGCACCGATGTCCTGGAAGGCACGGACCGCCTCGCGGATCCCCTTAGGCGTGGTGAGAAGGCCGTTCGCGACGTGGTCGGCGCGACCGCTGAAGTCGTAGTAGTCGCGGATGTTGTGCCGGGCCTGCTCCACGGTGCTCGCCGGGCCGAGGGCGACGTTCACTTGGGCGACCAGGCGGGGCCGGCCAGGACGGTCGTACTTCTCCCAGACCGCCTCGACGTCGCGGAACAGTCCGGCCATGAACTGCGGTGGCAGCGCGGCGCCCAGGAAGCCGTCGCCGAACCGGCCGACCCGCTCGATCGCCGCCGGGGCGAAGCCACCGAACAGCACCTCCGGGCCGCCGGACGTCGCGGGCACGGGCCCGATGGACCCGATACCTTCACCGTACGGCTCGCCGGACCACGTCCGACGCAGCAGGGGCATCTGCTCGTCGAGGCGGCGGCCCCGGCGGTGCATGTCGATGCCTGCGGCCAGGCAGTCGTCCTCGCGGCCGCCGACGCCGATGCCGAGGGTGAAACGGCCGCCCGACAGGCGATCGAGGGTCGCTGTCTGCTTGGCGAGCATCGCGGTGTTGTGGACGGGGGCGATCAGCACCTCGGTCTGGAGGCGGATGCGCGACGTGGCGCCGGCGAGGGCCGCGAGGGTGATGAGGGGTTCGGGATTGTCGAAGACGAGCCGGTCGAGCAGGCCGAGCGTGCTGAACGGGCCCGTGTCGGCCCGTCGGGCCCAGCTCAGCAGCAGGGCGGGGTCGTCGATGGGAAGGCCGAGACCGATCTTCATGGGATGAATCCTCCGGAGGGCATGCCGAAACAGGTTGCCGCCCCTCCGTGGCTCCGCGCGGCTGTGCGCGGGCTTGCTCCCGTTCTGCGGCGTGGATCCAGAGAGCGTGATTCTTAGAGTGCGGTGACCGTAACGCAGCCGGCCGCGCTGGAGCAACGCCTTTCTTGGCCGCCTCCCGTGGACTACCGCCGTCGGTACACCGAGCGGTGGAGCTGGTCCTTGGCCGGCCCGGTGGTGCGCCAGCGCAGATGCCATTCGTCCCGGGAGACGATGGTGAACGTCCCGTCGTAGAGGTCACTGGCGCAGGGGTGACGGACGTTCCAGCGGCCCGTGCGCAGGTCCAGGGCGTGAAAGGCCCGGCCGTCGGCGAAGGTCACCTCGGCGGTGCCGTCCGGTCCTGGGTACAGCCGGAGCGTCCGGCCCGCCCTGTTGACGGTGCCGTTCCAGGTCAGTTCGCCGTCCTCGACGTGCAGGACGTGCGCGGGGTCGCCGGACGCCCGGAATTCGGCCGTGCCGTGGAACGCTCCCTCGGTACCGGTGGCCAGATCGAGGAGAGTGCGGTCGACCGCCCACCGCCCGCCCAGATAGACCACCGCATCCGGCACGGGATGCGGGGCCGGCGTCCCGGAGGGGAGCGGGTCGTGGGCGGTGGAACTCATGGCCGCATTATCGCCCAGCGCTGCGCGTCCCGGTGAGCGGCCCTTGGTACGGGCCGAGACCCCTAGGCATCCTGGGGAAGATTCAACGCCGAGTCCGTATGCAGTGTGATGTGTACCGGCAGGAAGCTGGTGGCCTCGGCCGACGGCTCCCCGGTGCCGGGATTACGGGCGAAGCGCGGATGGGCGCCCCCGCTGATCTGCAGCCGAATGCGGTGACCGGCGGCGAAGCGGTATGCGGTGGAGCTCATCGCCACGGTGACCTCCGAGGGCGCCTGTCCGGTGGTCCGCAGCCGGGTCAGCCCGTCGCAGACGTTGGTGGAACGGCCTTGTGCGTCGACGTCGCAAAGGCGGGCGAAGACGTCGGTGTATCCGGTGTCCGTCGAGATCCGCAGCCGCGCGGAGACCGGGCCGAGGACGTCCAACGGCTCGGTCAGCGGTGGGCCGGTGAACGTCAGGACGTCCTTTCGTGCCTCCAGGGTCCTGTTGTCGCGGGCCCCGGCGCCGCGGGAGAGCAGGGGACCGCCCACGGAAGGGGTGGGGTCGGCCGGGTCGTAGCGGAAGGTCGCCAGAGGTGTGGAGTCCGTCGGGGGCTGCTGGGTGAGATACCCGTCCGGGGCGGGGAACCAGGAAGCCGTGCCCGTGGACGGCGGCCAGTCGGCGAGGTCCCGCCACGCCCCTTCGCCGCCGACGTGCACCCGCACGTCGGTGGGGCGCAGGCCGGAAGGGTCGTCGCACAAGTGCGCGCGCAGCCATGCCAGGCTCTCGGCGAACACCTCGGGCCAGCCCTGCTGGAGCGCGGAGGTGTGGGTCCAGGGGCCGACGAGCAGGGCCGTCCCACAGCCGGCCCGACGCAGTCGGCCGTACTGCTCGAGGGTCTGGTCGAGCAGCACGTCGTGCCACCCGGTGATCAAAGCGGTGGGCACGGCCAGCCGCTCGGCCGCCTCTCCCATGGATGTGCCGCGCCAGTACGGATCGTCGGCGTCGGTTTGGGTCATCGCGTCGTCCAGCCAGGGCACTTCACCGAGGGCGGACGCGTAGGCACCGCGCAGCGGCTGCGCGGTGGTGATCTCGCGCAGGCGGCGTTGCAGGCGCAGGGTCGCCTTCAGCATGGGTGCCAGCCCCTGGTGCTGGAACATCATACCGGCGCCGGAGACAAGGACGTTCTCCAGGTTGAGCGCACCACCCGCGTGGAAATAGGCATGGGGGTCGTGCATACCGACCTGTACCACCATCGCCTTGAGCTCCGGTGGCGGGTCCTGGGCGAGGGCCCACTGCGCGTAGCCCAGGTAGCTGGCGCCGATGGTGCCCAGGGTTCCGTTGAACCAAGGCTGCTCACGCAGCCAGGACACCGTGGCCCGGCCGTCGGCGGCCTGGTCGCGCCACAGGCTGAACTCACCGCCCGAGCCGCCGGTGCCGCGGCAGCTCTGCAGGATCACGTGGAAGCCCTGTTCGGCGAAGAGAACCCCGTACAGGGGTGACCACGGCAGGCCCCTGCCGTAAGGGGAGCGCACGACAAGGGTGGGGAAGTCGCCCTCGGTGCGGGGGAAGTAGTGGTCCGTGACCAAGGGACTGCCGTCGGCGGCCGGTACCACGAGCCCGGGCTCCCACCCGACGTCGTGCTGTTTCGCCGGCAGACCGCGCCATGTCGCCCTCATCATCCGCGAGCTCAACGGCGGCTTCCCCGTCGGTGCGGTCCAGGCGGGCTTCGACACGACGTCGTGCGCGTGTGTGGGCATGTGGATTCCCCTCCGTCATTCCCGTACGTTGTACGAGAATAGCGGATGCTTGGATGTCCTCCGCAACCCGCGGCGACCAGGAGAGGAACGAGAAGAAGATGACCCGTCGTGACGGGACCGGCGCCACAGGCGTCGATCCCCAGCAGCTCTGGCTGAGCACCGGCCGGCCCGGCAGGGGGCGAAAGCCCACGTTCAGCCGTGAGGCGATCACGGCAGCGGCCGTCGCCCTGGCGGATGCCGAGGGGCTGGAGGCGGTCACCATGCGCCGCGTCGCCTCCGAGGTCGGGGCCGGCGTCATGTCGCTCTACAGCTACGCCCCCGACAAGGAGACGCTGCTGGAGCTGATGGTCGACCACGTCAGTGGCGAACTCCCGGTGACGGATCCCCTCACCGGTGACTGGCGCACCGACCTGAAGGCCATCGGTCACCTCCAGCGCGCCCTCATGCTCCGGCATCCCTGGCTCCCCGCCGCGCTGTCCACCCGCCGCACACTCGGCCCCAATACGCTGGCGTTCCTGGAGCGCGCACTCGCCGCCCTGCGGCCCACCCGACTGGACGGCACCACGAAGCTGGAGATCTTCAGCCAGCTCACCGGCTTCGTCACCGGACACGTCGGCCACGAGATCGCTCAGTCCGCGGCCGCGGACCAGCCCGACCGGGCCGCCGCCGAAGCCCGCTACCTCGCCACCGTCGCCGCCGACGGCCACCACCCGGAGCTCGCCGAAGTCCTCTCCGCACCCGGGCGCTCCCTGACCCCCGATGCCACCTTCACCCGGTTCCTCGACCGCCTGATCGACGGCCTTGACGCCTCCGGATGATGTGGTCCAGCCGCCGCTTCCCCTCCACCATGAGGGGAGATCGTGCCGCTGCGCGGCGGGCCACCGGCCGACGGCGCGGAGGTGATCGGACTCCGATCGCCTCCGATCACGCCGGAGCGGACAGGGCAGCGAGGTAGCCGGACAGGGCTGCCGCTGTGCCGTCGAGGGGGAAGCGGGCGCCGAGCTGCCCGTCCGGGCGGACGACGAAGCCGGTCGGGCCGTCGGGGCGGTAGAGCCGGGCGAACTCACCGGCGGCGTCGCGGTATTCGGGGACGGTCAGGGTGCCGGGGGCGGCCGGCGCGGCTTCGCGGGCGAGTACGGCGACGGTCTGCGGGCCGGCCGCCGTGGCCGGGCGGTCGGGGGTCCCCGGGCCGCCGTCGGCCGTCAGCGACCCCCTGGTAGCCGCAACGGCGTCGGCGGCCCCGGCCAAGTCGGCAAGGTCTGCCGCGTACAGCAGCAGCACGTGGCCGGTGCGGTCCCGCAGGACGTCGAGCAGGCGCAGCGGGTACGCGGCCAGGGGCGTGGTCAGGCCGGAACAGTCAGGGGCCCGGTCGCCGGGCTGGGGCGCGTCCAACGGCCCGTACGGGCTGCCGACGAGCGGGCCGCCCCGGTAGCCGACGAGCAGTTGGGCCTCGCGGAGCATCAGGGTTCGAGGGTCGTCGGGGCCGGCCTCGATGCCTTGGGTCGCGTGACGGACGGTCCGGCCGACGACCTCTTCGCCGACCGGGCGGCGTTCGGCGTCGTAGCTGGTGAGCAGGGCGGGTCCGGCCTTCCCACGGACGACGAGGGCGATCTTCCAGGCCAGGTTGCAGGCGTCCTGGATGCCGGTGTTCATGCCTTGGGCGCCGGTGGGCGGGTGGATGTGGGCGGCGTCGCCCGCGACGAAGACACGTCCGTCGGCGTAGCGGTCGACGATGCGGTGACTGATGCGGAAGACGGAGGACCAGCGCATCCGGGAGAGGCGGGCGGGGCGGGGGGCCAGACGGTCGACGACGGCCTGGAGGTGGGACAGCTCCGGGGTGCGGTCGCCATCGAGGCCGTGTCCGACGCCGTCGCCCCGCGCGGGCCCCTTTCCGGTCGCCTGTGTGGAGAGCTCGGGCGGGACCAGCATCGACATGCGGTAGCGGCCCGTGCCGGGCAGCGGGATGCAGACCAGCAGGTCGTCGGTCGAGCCGTCGTCCGCGCGGTGGCTGGACCGTACGCCGTATCCGTGCGGCAGGTCCCAGTCGGCCTCGACGTCGCCCAGCATGTACTCCTCGGAGAAGGCCCCGCCCTCGAAGGCGAGGCCCAGGCCCTTGCGGACGACGCTGTGCGCGCCGTCGCAGCCGACCAGATAGCGGGCACGCAGCTCCTCCTCGTCGCCGGAGGCGGTGCGCAGCCGGGCGGTGACCCCGTCCCGGCCCTGGGTGAACGACAGCAGCTCGGTGCCGCGTTCGATGACCGTACCCAGACCGGCGACGTACTCCTCGAGGAGGCGCTCGGTCTCGTACTGCGGCAGCGCGGCGAATCCGTAGGGCACCTCGGGCGGCAGCTCGAGATCGATCCGCCCCTGCTCCCGGCCATTGACGTAGATCAGCTGTCCGCGTAGCGGTACGGCGGCCTCCAGGACGGTGCGGGCCAGGCCCATCCGGTCCCAGATCTCCAGGGTGCGTGGTTGGACGCCGACCGCCTTGGCGTACGGGAGGCGGGCCGGCAGCCGGTCGACGAGACGGCAGCGCACCCCGCACCGGCGGAGTTCGGCGGCCGTGCTCAATCCGACCGGACCGGCGCCCACGATCAGTACGTCAAGCGTTCGGGTGTGCGCCACGGGTGCCTCCCAGTGCCTGGCCCCCGAACCGGTCCCGTACTCATGGTCGCCCGGCAGGGCACGGGCGGCGAGCCGGGCTGTGGGACCCGCGCCCTCGGCCGGCCCCGGTGAGAGCGTGGGGCCGCTTGCCTCGCTGAGCGCAGCCGGGTGCATGCCGCGTGACGCCGACGAAACGGCCTACCGCTCGGAGACCGGCCGATAGGTGCACACGTTCACGCCCGTGCCGCTGGTGACCGTGGAGACCAGCTCGAGCGTGCGCAGCACACCGTCGTCAGGAAAGATGGTCTTTCCGCCGCCGAGGATCACCGGCTCGATCATGAGCCGGAGCTCGTCGACCAGGCCCTCGCGCAGGAGGGTGCGTACGAGCGTGGGGCTTCCCATGACCAACAGGTCGTCGCCGTCCCTCGCGTGCAGCTCCCGAACGCGGCCGACCGCCTCGTCGCCGGGGATGCGTGTGGTGTTGTCCCATGTCAGCTCGTCATCGCCCAGCGTCCCGGACACGACGTACTTCGCGATGGCGTTCATCCGGTCGGCGAACGGGTCACCGGCACGCTCGGGCCACGCCGCGGCCATCGTCTGCCACGTGCGGCGCCCGAACAGCAGCGCCCCGGCCTTGGTCAGCGCGTCGTCGAAGGTACCGCCCATCACCTCCGGATCGAAGAACGGGTGCGACCAACCGCCGTGGGCGAAGCCACCGTCGGTGTCCTCCTGGGGTCCGCCCGGCGCCTGCACGACGCCGTCCAAGCTCATGAACTCAGTGACAACGATGCGCACGGGACTCGCTCCTCATCCTCGTCCGGGGGTACGGCAATGGGGATCGTCGCGCCATCTCGAAAACATCGCGCCCACTCGGTCCCGCCACCGGCACTACCGGCCGATCCACCGTCAAGGCCCATTTCCGCATCAGACCCTAGCCGAGCGGCACGGCAGCGACGCGTATGACGTGACCGTGCGCGGTTCCCGGTGGAAGGCGCCACTGCCGGAGCACCTCAGGCGCGGCCCAGGGTGGCTAGCCCTCGTCGGATTCCCGCAGCGCCGCTGCGACCAGGCCTTGGATCTCCTCCCGGGGTACGCCCCCGCCACTCACCAGCCGGTCGAAGACCAGCCCGTCCACACATGCCAGCAGCGTGAGGGTGCGGCCCTCGGCGTCCGTTACGCCGTGTGTGCTCAGGAAGTCCCGCACCGAATCACGCGCTGCGTTCTCGCGTGGCACGAGAATCTCGCGCAGCTCCGGATGGTGCACGCTCTCGACGGCGCACGCATAGCGCGCGAGTGACCGCTGCCGCCCCTCTCCGGCGAGCCGCCGCTCGGCGAACACGGCGATGGAGTCCGTCAGCTCGTCGGCGTTCCGAGGCGCCGGTACCCCTTCCCCTGCCGTCTGGAGTTCTGCCTGGTCGCGTTCGACGAGGCGTCGGACCAAGGCGGTGAGCAGCGCGTGGCGGGTACGGAAGTACGCCGAGGTGGTGCCCGGCGGCATGTCTGCCGCCCGGTCCACGGCGCGGTGGGTCAGGCCTCGCATGCCGGTCTCGGCGAGCACGCCGATGGCCGCGTCGGCTAGGACGGTTCGTCGATCTCCGGTCACCACCCCTTTCTACACCTGTAGAGCCAGGGGAGTACTGTTCTTCTATATCTGTAGAAGAACAGGGCAAGGCGGAAGAGGGGGGCTCGGCATGGGCAGCAGTGCGGTGGTTGTCGGCGGAGGAATCGGTGGGTTGGCCGCTGCGATCGGTCTGCGTCTCATCGGCTGGGAGACGACGGTCATCGAACGTGCCCCCGTCCTCGACGACGCGGGCGCGGGCATCTCGCTGCACGCGAACGGCATCCGCGCCCTGGAGTCCCTCGGTGTCGGCGAGGCGGTGCGCGCGGCCGCGCGGCCCCAGTACACCGGTGGTACCCGCACCCCGGACGGCCGCCGGCTGGCGCGCATGGACGGAGCCGCGCTGGAGCGCGAGCTGGGCACCCCGATCCTCGGCATCCCCCGTGCCACGCTGCACCGGCTGCTGCGCGAGGCCCTGCCGCCCGAGTCCCTGGTCATCGGAGCCGAGGTGACGTCCGTCGACCTGTCCCGACCCCCGCGGGTGCGGACGACCTTCGGGGACAGCCCCTTGGACGCGGATCTGGTCGTGGCTGCCGACGGCATCGGCAGCCGGTTACGCACCCGGCTCTTCCCCGGCCACCCCGGCCCGTCCTACAGCGGGTCGACCGTACTGCGCGCCATCACTGAGCGTCCGGTCGACCTGCGCACCGACTTCGAACTGACCTGGGGGCCGGGGGCCGAGTTCGGCCATATCGCGTTCGCCGACGGCCGGGCCGAGTGGCACGCGGTACTCAACGCACCCGCCGGTGTGCGCTATCCGGACCCTCTCGCCGAGGTGCGCCGCCGGTTCGGTGACTGGCACGCCCCCATCCCCGCTCTGCTGGCAGCCTCCCGGCCCGAAGCCGTCCTGCACCATGACGTGAACGAGCTGGTCACCCCGCTGCCTTCCTACGCCGTAGGCCGTGTCGCCCTCCTCGGCGACGCGGCCCACGCCATGACGCCGAACCTCGGGCAAGGCGCCTGCCAGGCTTTGGAGGACGCGGCGACGCTGGCCGCCGCACTCTCCACCGAGCCCACCGTCGAGTCGGCGCTGACCCGCTATGACGCGGCGCGCCGCCCCCGCGCCCAGTCGGTCGCCCGGGCAGCCCGCCAGGCCGGCCGCATGGGTCAGCAGTTGTCACATCCGATGGCGATCGCCCTGCGCAACACGGCGCTCCGCATGGCACCGTCCCGCGCCACCGTTCGCACGATCCTCCGGCATGCCGATTGGACGCCCCCGCGATGGGACTGACGAGCCGGATCAGGAGGCCGTGAGCGCTCTTGCGCGGCGGCGGAGGTGGAGGTGGTGGCCGGTCCTGGCACGGGTCGCACCAACGAGCAGCCTGCGATACCGCGAAGGCACGGGCCCACGCCGCGGTCGGCACCTCGCGCCCGTACGCGTCGCGTCACAGGACGCGCATGTTCTCGTCCTCCTGGGCGTTCTGCATCGCGTCCACCAGTCCGGCAACAAGCGTCGCCCGCTCGGCCATGGCGTCGACCACCAGATACTCGTGGTCGGCGTGGGCACCGCCACCGACTGCGCCGAGGCCATCGAGTGTCGGCACCCCCAGTGCGGCCGTGAAGTTGCCGTCGCTGCCGCCGCCGACTGCCTTGCCCTCCAGGCCGGGAAGCAGCCGCTTTGCCACCGCAAAGAGACCGGCCGATGCCGACTCAGGCATGGGGGGCCGGCTGACGGCTCCCCGAACCGCGATCTTCGCCTCATCGAGATGCGGAGCCAGTGCTGCGAACGCGGACTCGATTCGCTCCTTCTCGCCGGCCGACTCGACCCGGACGTCGACGATGACGGTCGCCTCCGCGGGAACGACGTTGTCCAGCGTTCCGGCGGACGCGACGGTCGGGGTCACCGTCGTGCCGATACCGGGTCGACCGAGCGCTGCGATGTCCAGTACCTGGTGTGATGCCTCGATCAGGGCGTTGACCCCGGCCGCGGGCTCAAGGCCTGCGTGCGACGCCCGGCCCGCGATGGAGACGTGGAACGTGCCGCAGCCTTTACGCCCGGTCTTCAGGGCTCCACCGTCAGCGGCGCCCTCCACCACGAGTACAGCGCCGCAGGCAATGGCGCGTTCTTCGATGAGAGCTCGAGAGGAGCGGGACCCCACCTCTTCGTCGGCGGTCACCAGGATCTCGACGCCCGACCGGTCTTCGAGCGTCGCCAGGCCATGAACCGCCTGTACCAAACCGCCGAGCATGTCGAAGACCCCGGGGCCGGTCGCATGCCCGTCTTCGACCATGAACGGGCGGCGTTCAAGGGTGCCGAGAGGGAACACCGTGTCATGGTGACCGAGGATCAGTACCTTCGGGTCACCACCGGCTGCCCAGTGGACGTGCGGCCCGGCTTCGCTCTCGACGAGGACGGCCTGCCCGCCGAGGCGGCTCTCGATGACAGCCGCGACAGCTTGGGCCGATGCCGTCAAGGCGTCGGGATTGCGCGATGGGGACTCGATCTCGACGAGTGTCCTGAGGTCCTCGATCATCGCGTCAACACTCACGTCGACGGCCTTGCGCATCGTCATGTTTGCAAGGGTACTTGGTGCGCCGTGACGAAAACATCGTCCGACGACTGCCGGCTCGGGGCACCACAGCCGACTGCGGTCCATCGCGTCGGTGGCCGCCCGGAGGTTCGCGCGGGCCGCGTCCCGTGACCGGGAAGTGCTCTTGCCACCGGCCGAGGGGCCGAGGAGCCTGGTGGGCGGCCGCCCCCGCCACGCGCTGGCTCCGCGTGGATCCCCGCAAGCCGTGCGGTATCCCTGCCCGGGAAAGGCCTACCGGGACCCGGTCCGACCGACCTCAAGGAGGCCCCTGTGACACGTGCGTTCGCCGGTGTCCGCGTCCTTGATCTGACGCATGTCCTGGCCGGTCCGTTCGCCGCTTACCAGCTGGCGGTCCTCGGCGCGGACGTGATCAAGATCGAGCCGCCGGACCGGCCCGACTTCGTCCGGGAACGTGGACCCGACGCCGCACTCAACGGGCAGCTGCGCGGAGTCAACTACCAGGTCCAGGGCGGTAACAAACGCGCGATGACGCTCGACCTCAGGACGGCCGGCGGCCGCGAGATCTTCAGATCCCTGGCGGGAACAGCGGACGTCGTCATCGAGAACTACCGCACCGGCGCCCTGGACCGGCTCGGTGTGGGGTACGAGGAGCTGTCTGCGGCCAATCCCGGGCTCGTGTACTGCTCGATGACCGGATACGGACAGAGCGGCCCCCGAGCCGAGGTCAACGCCTACGACAACGTGATCCAGGCAGCCTCCGGCGTCATCGCGCGATGCGGCGGCCACAAGCCCAACCTGGCCTTCATCGACTACGCGAGCGGCTACAACGCCGCGTTCGCGGTAGCGGCAGCCCTGTACGCCCGCACCCGCGACGGTCGCGGGCAAAGGATCGACTGCGCCATGTTCGACACAGCCCTGATGCTGATGGCCCCCGAAGTGTCGGCGCTGCTCCACCCCGTCGACCGGGAGCCTGTCGAGGAGAGCGGTCTGGGCGCGTACGAGACGTCCGACGGCGTGTTCGTCCTGGGAACACCGACGCCGGACCAGAACAGACGACTCTGGTCGGCGCTTGCGGCGGAGGGACACCCGCATCCTCATTTCGAGGGGCTGAACACCTTGGAAGAGCTCCGGTCCACGAGCGGAGCGATGCGAGAGGCGCTGCGCCGCATCTTCCTCACGCGCAGCGCGGTCCGGTGGGAGGAGTGGATCCACGGCCACGGACTTCCGGGCGAACGGGTACGGACCGTCGCGGAGGCGCTGGGCGAAGAACAGCTGAAACACCGGCCGTTCCTGCACTCGGCACAAGACGGTGACCCGGTGGTACCGGTCGCCGCCTTCGGCTATGCCCACGACGGACCGAGCCGGGACCGGCCGGCTCCCGGATTCGGTGAGCACACGGTCGAGATCCTGGAGGAAATGGGACTCACCACGGCGGACATTGCCCGCCTGCGTTCTGAGGGCGCTGTTTGAGCAGCCTTGACCGCGGCTGGGCCCCTCCTGCCGGGAGGGGCCCAGCACGCGTTCAGCCCGGGGACGCGGCCCGACCGGCCTTCACGGTGAGGTGAGTGGTTCGGCCTGGTAGGCCCAGTGAAGCAACTCCAAGAAGGACGGTGCCTCAGGAATGGGCACAGAGCCGATCCGGTGTACCGCCACACCCGGCGTCCACGAGTTCATGACCACAGCCCCGGCCAAGGCCGGCAGGTCGGTGAGCGTGACTTCCTGGACGCGTTGGGGGACACCGAGACGATCCAGCTGCCGGCGGACGATGCCCATCGTCGTCCCGCCCAGCATGTCGGCGTCGGGCCACACCACCGCGGCACCGTCCCAGAAAGCCAGATTCCATATCGAGCCCTCGCTGAGCCGACCCCGACGGTCGACGAAGGCGGCGTCGTCGAAGCCTTGTCCTACGGCCTGGCGGAGGAAATACGTCTTGGCCACTTCGCCGACGTGCTTCATGGCCGGGAGCACCCGTTCGTACTCGACCGTCGCGAGCGTCAGCGGGCCCTCCGGGCCGGACGCGGCCGGTCCGGTGCGGACCAGCATCTTGGGCTCCGTATCGGCCTCGCCCGCGGTGAACTCGCCTGTCGGCGAGTACACCGTGGCTGTCAGCGAGAGGTCGGCCGGACCGGCCTCCAGAGCGGCACGCAGACAGGACCGCACCCGATCGTCGGGCAATGCCCGACCGAACAACTCCACCGAGGCCGACCGCAGCCGCTCCAGATGGAGATCGAGACCGCGGACCAGGCCCCCACGCACCTGCATGGCAGTGAAGTGGGCGTAGCCCGCGAAGGCGAGCGGCGCCAACTGCTCGGCGGTCGCCGCCCGACCGTTGCGTTGAACAACAAACGCGGAATGTTCGCTCATGGGGCGACGTTAAGGCTTCACACCAATGAGAAGGTCAACCTCAGATGAGGCGGGGTTTCATGCTGATCGGGGAGTTGTCCCGGCGAACCGGGGTCAGGGCTCGGATGCTGCGCTACTACGAAGCGCAGGGACTGCTCGAAGCCAGGCGTGGTCCGAACGGATACCGCGACTACGACGAGGACTCGGTGGTCACCGTGCGGCAGGTTCGCGCCCTGTTGAACGCGGGTCTGACCACCGAGGTGATTCGTTCGGTGCTGCCGTGCGCCCGGGGCGAGCGGCCGGAGCTCGACATGTGCGTGGACCTTCGAGCCATCCTGGGCCGGGAGCTGGCGGCCACGGACGAACGTATCGACGACCTCCGACGCAGCCGCAGCACCCTCGCCGGCTACCTGACGTAGTACAGAGCCGCCGCCCGCGATTCGTGGCGCCGCGCGACACGACCGGGTCCCCCGGCGCCGGGGGACTCTGGGTGCGCCCCCCTGAACGAGTCGCCGAGGAACGTGCCCCGAGGCGATCGTTGCGGCAGCGGGGCTGTGCTACTTGCCACCGGCCTCCGCGAGAGTGTGGGCGACGAGGGCGTTGGCGTGGCCGTGCCCCAGGCCGTGCTCGGACTTGAGCCAGCTGACCAGCTCCATGTGCTTGGTCAGGGGCGAAGTGCGGATGAGATTCTTCCACTCGGCTATCGGCCTGCCGTACTTCTTCTCGATCGACGGGAAGTAGCTGGCGGGACCCTTCACGGTTTCAGTCATGGCCGTACTCTGCCACCCGCCACTGACAACGCGGGATCACGGGAATGCCGCCCGCCAAAGCGGAATGCGTGCCCTGTGAAGGCCTCGGAGCCCCTGGTCCGGCGCTGAGGGCCGATGGCCCGCTTGTCTTGCCGGGCGGCCGCCCGCCCCGACGCTGATCCTCCTTCAGGTACCCGGGCGTGCAAGGGGGAAGCGGAGGTGGTGCAGGATGACTTCTCGCGCTGGATCACCGCACGGCCCGGCGCGATGTCGAACCGTCGGGACAGGCAGGGAATACAAGGTGACCAATCATCACTCCGGGATCACGGCAGCGCGCGACGCCGTCGCTCCGCTCCACGGTACGGAGGGCGCACGCCGATGAACCGGACTCTGACACTGCACGACGTCATCGCCGCAGGCATCGCGGTGGCCGCCGGCCTGGCCATGGCCCTCGTACTGCGGGTCATCCTGCGCTGGCTCGGTGAACGGGCCCGCAGGACCCGGTGGAGCGGGGACGACCTCATTGTCGATGTGCTGCGCACGCTGGTCCCGTGGTCCGCGGTGGCAGCCGGCGTGGCGGCGGCAGCAGCGGCCCTCCCGCTGACCCGGCAGGTCGGACACATCGTCAGCCAGACACTGACGACCCTCATCATGCTGACCGCGACGCTCACCGCCGCCCGGGTGATCAGTGGGCTGGTGCGGTCCGTGGCCCAGTCCAGATCCGGCGTGGCCGGATCGGCCACGATATTCGTCAACATCACGCGCATCGTGGTGCTGGCGATGGGCTTCCTCATCGTCCTGGAAACCCTCGGTGTATCCATCGCCCCCCTGCTCACCGCCCTCGGTGTGGGCGGTCTGGCGATCGCCCTCGCGCTGCGGGACACGCTGGCCAACCTCTTCGCGGGTGTGCACATCCTTGTCTCGAAGACGGTTCAGCCCGGCGACTACATCCGGCTCAGCAGTGGCGAGGAGGGCTACGTCCGCGACATCAACTGGCGCAACACGGTGGTGGAGGAGCTCTCGAACAACCTGGTCATCATCCCGAACGCCCAGCTCGCCGGCACGAACATGACCAACTTCAGCCGGCCCGAACAGCAGCTGACCGTCACGGTGCAGGTGGGCGTCGGCTACGACAGCGACCTGGAACACGTCGAACGGATCACCAACGAGGTCGTCGAGAGCGTGATGAAGGACATCACCGGTGCCGTACCCGACCACGAGGCGGCCGTCCGGTTCCACACCTTCGGGGACTCCCGCATCGGCTTCACCGTAGTCCTCGGGGTCGGCGAGTACAGCGACAAGTACCGCATCAAGCACGAGTTCATCAAGCGCCTGCACCAGCGGTACCGCACCGAGGGCATTCGGATCCCCGCTCCGGCACGAACGGTCTCCCTGGAGCAGAGCGCCGAGGCCGTGATCCCGCACCCCCGCTCGTCTCTTGACGCCGCATCGGACCGACTCGGTACCACGGCCTGACATCCGCTACGGAAACGCGATTCGCGCAACTTTGCGGAGAAACTCGCACCTTCTCTCAGATTTCTGCCTTGATCATTTCCCATTCGTCTCCCACTCCCACCTGATGAGTAGGACGTAGGACCGGGCCCGGCTCGCCACTTGGGAGGTGGGACGCGATCCGGGCCCGGCGATTTGCCCAACGAGAGCGGCGGGCAGGGATGCCGCAGGAACAGATCCCCGATCAGGGTGTCCGCTCGAGGCTCTCGACGGGGGTAGATGGTCGCCTGTCTCCCCTACAGGGGTGCGGCGGCGGACGGGCGGCTACCCAGGGGTGGGCGACAGTTCTCGTCGGCAGAGTCTCCGGGCTGGCGCCACTGAGCGAGTCGCAGGCGCACGCCCTGGGCTTGGCGGTTGACACGCTGGCGTACCGGTTGGTCCGCACTCGGCTGGATGTGTCGCGAATGCCTCTGGAGACTGCTGATCTGATCCTCCCCCTGGACCTATGGCTCCTGCGCTTCAACGTGTGACCTGAGCCCTCAGTCTCAACATGCATCAGCACGCGGCAGAGGTGGGTGAAGCATCAACCGCCTGCTCGCCTACTCTGCCACGGCTTCGGCGTGTGTAGTAGGCATATGCACGAGCCGATCGAGCCCGTGAACTAAACGATCACAACTCGCTGACCTGGGAAGGCCTGGCTCCAGGAGTGTCAGGCCGGTGCCGCTCGGCTGAGTGTTGCCGTCCGAGGAGTCGTCTGCAGTCGCGGGCGAGCTGGGTGACGTGGGAGATGTCGGCTAGGGCGCCGTGGCCGAGCCCACGTTGGGCCTGGGCGGCGATGCGGTCGAGAACGGCCCGCTCCCGGTCCCATTCGAGGCTGCCGACCCATAGTCGGCCGATCCGGGCCCTGGCAACAGGGAGCAGGTCCGCGATGTGGCCAAGGAGAAGCGTCTCCAGCTTGGCCAGCTCGTCCAGCTCGAGGGGGCTGGATCTGATGGCCAGGGCGCGGTCGAGGGTTCGCTGAATGGCGGCGGTGTCGACTGCGTGGTGGCTCATAGGGGTGGCTGACTGGCTGCGGTGAGCGCGGACCTCAGGTCGTCGGGGTCGGTGAGCTTCCACCGGTACCCGGGCGGGGTGAGCCAGTACGGTCCGGGAGGCTCGCTCCGCGAGGCTGGCGGGAGCGGCAGGTAGGAGTCCTCGCCCAGGGCGTGGGTGTCGGGGAAATCCCAGCGACCTGCGGTGCCCGGTGGGACGAGGACGTACATGCGGCGCTCGCCGGGCTCGACGATGACGGTGCCGAGGGCGTCGCCGAGGTGGGCGGCGGCTGCGAGGCCGAGGTAGCGGGGCATGCGGATGGCGTCCCAGTCCGTCCCAACTGCGGTAATGGTGGTCATCGCGGTCCTGTCGTCGTGGGGCTGATGGTGCGACGACTGTAGGGGCGATGCGCCGGTGGGACCCGGTCTGTCAGGCCGGGTTGTCGGGGAGTCCGGGTGCTTCGTCGAGTCCGATGCGGTCGATGAGGACCTCGACCTGTCGGCGGTAGGTGGGGCGGACGCGACGTCGTAGATCGGTCAGCATCTGGCGGGCGAGGGGGCTGCGTGCGACGTCTTCGGGAGCGAGTTGTTCGAGGTCGAGGAGGTGGACGAGGACGGCGGCGTCTTCTCTTCGCAGGTCGTAGCAGCGTGCGATGTCGAGCAGGAACGTGAACTGCCGCTCGAGGGAGGGAAGGCAGGAGATGTCGACGCGGTCCGCACAGCGGAGCCCTTCGACCGCCTCGCCAGCGAGCATTTCGATGCTCAGGGCGTGGAGATCTACGTTGGTGGGCCCGAATACGGTCCAGCCGACGTTGCCCTCGCCGGCCGCTTTGGCTTTGGGCAGAGCTTTGCGTTCGAGGCGGGTGCGGGCGGCCCACCAGTTGCGGCGGCGTGCGTGGGCCGTGACAGCGACTAGTTCGACGGCTCCGGCCATGGCGTGCTCGTCCGGGGTTTTCGGGGTTTGGATCTGCTCGGCGGCGAGGGTGGCGACTTGCTCGGCGCCTTCGGATTCGTTTTGGGCGAGGAGGACGTGGCCGAGGTTCCATTGGGCTCCGGCGATTCGGAGTGGGTCGTCGGCGTCCTCAGCGGCGCGGAGGGCGCGGTCGGCGACGAGGAGGGAGAGGTCGATGCGTCCGGTGCGGCGGCAATAGGAGCGGAGGAGGCCGTAGAGGTCGGCTGCTGTCCGGAGGGTTTCGCGGCGGGCTACCGGGTCGGTGCCAGCCCGGTAGCTGCGGACGGCGTGCTCGACGTCGGTCAGGAGGTCGGGGAGGATGCGGGCGGACTCGGTGAACCGGTTTTGGGACGTCTGCCAGGTGCGCCAGGCGGCTTCGACTCGTTCGCGGAGGATCGCAGGTGGGGGAAAGGCCGGTGCATGGGAGGCGGCGCGGTAGCCCATGAGGACGCGGGCGACGTCGGGGGCCGTGTGCTGGGGGGGCGGGCTCGTCGGTCGGTGCCTGGTGGTCGAGGAGGGCTGAGACGGGGACGCCGATTTCCCGGGCTAGGGCTACGAGAACGTCTAGGGACGGTGCTTTGCGGCCTCGTTCGATTTGGCCGAGGTAGTCCTCGGTGATGCCGCAGAGGCCGGCGATGGCCGCTTGGGATCGGCTGCCGTTGCGTCTGCGCCAGTAGCGGATGCGTGCGCCGACGGGGAGTTCGCTGGTCATTGGTGCTCCATGAACTGGGTGTGCCCGCAATGGGGTTCACCGTAGCGGCGTCTGGTGGCTGAGAGTGGTTTCGCCAGCTCGTTCGTGTGACAGCCTGTCCCTGGCGGCGGACCCTGGGGAGGAGTCGGATGCGGCGGATCGTGCTGTGGGACATCGACCACACGCTGGTCGATACGCGCGGTGTGGGCAGGGAGCTGTCCGGGTTGGCGTTCGAGCGGGTGACGGGCCGGCGGATGGAGCGGCAGGCGCGGATCGATGGGATCACGGAGCCGGTGATTTTCCGGGAGACCGCGAAGCTCCACGGCCTGGAGACGGGCCGCGGTGATTTCGAGCGGTTTGCTGAGGCGCTGGCGGAGGCGCATGTGCAGCGGGCGGCTGAGCTTCGGGAGCGGGGCCACGCCTTGCCCGGTGCTGCGGCAGCTCTGGACGCCCTGGCGGAGGTGGACGGCGTAGAGCAGACCGTGGTGTCCGGTAACGTCCGCGCCGTGTCGGAGATCAAGTTGCAGACGTTCGGGCTCGACCGGCATATCCGGTGGGAGATGGGCGCCTACGGGGAGGACGCGGACGAGCGGCCCGAGCTGGTCCGCATCGCCCTGGAGCGCGCTGGCCTTGCCGCGGCGGAGGCGGTGCTGCTCGACGATACCCCGGCGGGCGTCGAGGCGGGCCTCGCCAACAGGGTTCGGGTGATCGGCGTGGCGACGGGCCGCAGCAGCGAGGCCGAACTGAGTGCGGCCGGCGCAAACGTCGTCCTCCCCGATCTCACGGACACGGACCTGCTGGTACGGCTGACCCAGGGATCGTGAGGCCGCTGTCAGTACCTCGTCGTACCCTCGGCCTTATGGCCCCAACTCCCCCTCCTGCAGGCGCGGTGTGCCCGGATGCTGCGACGGTGAACGCCGCGATCCGGGCGTTCCTGCACGCCCGCCGGGGGCGGGTGCTGACCGCGGCGGAGCGTCGGCGGTACCAGGAGCTGCGGGCAGAGTGGGTGGCGACGGTACGACGGGACCGGCACGGCCAGGCGGCCTAGGCGGTGTCCGACGGATACGGCGACCGGGGGCGGTGCGCTGCACTTTCACGGCACGGAAACCGTTGCCGCCCTGCGTCCCCGGAGGCGGGTCAGGAGACGTGCGCCGCAGGCGGCGGCGAGGGGGGCGAGGAACCACATGACGTAGGCGTAGGGGAGGAGCCAGGCGAGGGCGGCGCTGAGAGCGAACCAGAGGCCGACGGACCAGGACGCGCCGGCGTGGTGGCGGATGGCGGCCGGGTCGTCGGTGGCCAGACCGGCAGCGACGGAAAGCTCTTTGAGGGTCGCCTCGCAGCAGACCATGGCGGCCATCGTGCCGGCGAACAGGGTCTGCGCCATCGGATTGGTGATCGAGGCGCCCATGACCGCCGTCGGGAACGGCAGGAAGGCGACCAGGAGCAGGAACGGCGCGTGCCAGAACGCGAACGCCCTGGACAGTCGGCGGACGCGGTCCATCAGCTGGTGGTGGCGGCGCCATACCGACCAGAGAAGAACGAACGCCAGCGCGAACGCGAGGTAGGAGCCCCACTGGTCGACCAGGAATTCCCACAGTGCGCCACCGGAGTGGATCTGCTTGTCGTCCGGGTGCTCCAGTTCCACCGCCAGCAGCGTCATCGCGATCGCGAAGATCGCATCGGTGAAGAAGGCTAGCCTCTCAGGTGAGAGCCCGGGTTCGGGCCGCGCATCGGTGCTCATGAGTACTCCCTGTCATCGGGACCTTCGACGTGATCAGGGAGGGCCCCGGAACGGTGCGCGCCTTTCCACGCCGAAGGTTTTCGTGAACGCATCGGGTCCGCGTGCGGGCCGTTCGCCGACTTCGTGGCGGGTCCCACCGCTGCCTGAGACGGAACGGCACCGTCTCGCCTTACCCAGCGCACAAGGAGGACAACCGGAACACGCAGAAAAGGGGTCAAAGAGGTATAGGGGGCAAGGGAGTACGGTCGCCACCGAGCGCCCGGCCCCTCCCAGGAAGGGCGCGAGACCCGCCGGACACCGCCTAGCGATCACAAGCAGGCGCCCTCATGAACGAGCCTCCTCAAGTCGCGGCGCGTCCTGCACGCCAACCCTCGGCCGATGGCCGGCCTTAAGCTCGGGCACGTACTTGTACAGCGTGGTGCGGGAGATGCCGAGCAGCTTCGCGATTGAGCTGATCGACGCTTCGGGTTTGGCGAGCATGGAACGGGCGTGCAGGATCTGCTCCTCGGTCATGGCTGGCGGTCGACCGATGCGCTCGCCGCGGGCCCGTGCAGCGGCCAGCCCCTCGTGGGTGCCCTGGACGATGAGTTCGCGGATGAACTCGGCGAGGGCGGCGAAGACGTGGAAGACGAGCCGGCCGCCGGGGGTGGTGGTGTCGAGGGCTTCGTGCAGGGAGCGGAAGCCGATGCCTCGTTTGCGGAGTCCGGCGACGATGGAGATCAGGTCTTGGATGGAGCGGCCGAGGCGGTCGAGGGAGGGCACGGTAATGGTGTCGCCGGGCCGGGCGTACTCGAGGGCCTTCCATAGTTCTTCGCGCTCGGCGTTTTTGCCGGACTTCTTGTCAGCGAAGATCTTCGCGCAGCCGCATGCGGTGAGCGCGGCGATCTGCCGGTCGAGGTTTTGGCCTTTGGTGGAGACGCGGGCGTAGCCGACATCGACGACCGCCGGCCACTCGCCCCGGTACGGGCAGAAGCAGGAGTTGTCGAGGAACGACCCGGTCAGGGAGCACAGTCGCTTAGGCGTAGCCGTACTGGAAGGCGTGGTCCGGGTCCTTGGAGAAGGGCCCTCCGTGTACGACCGCGTGCAGCGCCTCGTACGCGGTGGGGGCGCCGTTGTCGATCGAGTGCTGGAACCATTCGTCGTCACGGGCCAGGTCGTCCCCGAAGTTGTCGCGGATCGTCCGGAGCAGCTGGTCATCGCCGGATCCGACCAGGGCGCGCGTCGCGGTCAGGTCGAGGAGGTGAAGGCTCAGTGAGGAACTCATGCGATCGAACCTAGCCGTGGCCACTGACAACGCGGCGAACGGGCCCGCGGTGAACCTCGACGGCCGTGTCGGAGGGGGCACGGCGGTGACCGGGGGAGGGGGTCACGTGATGGTGGTGTCCCCGAAGGAGACGAGGAGCCGGCGCAGCATGCCCGCGAGTTCTTCGCATTCCGCGCGTTCGAAGAGCTCCAGCATGTCGGCCTCGTGCGCGAGATGGTCGGTCATGTAGGCGTGGGTGATCTCATGTCCCCGCTCGGTGAGCCTGATCTTCACCGAGCGCCGGTCCGTGGTGTCCCGCACCCGTTCGACCAGTCCCTTGGCCTCCATGCGATCGATGCGGTTGGTGATGGCGCCCGAGGTCACCATGGAGGCCTTGCGGAAGGCGCCGGCGGTCAGCTCGTACGGAGGGCCCGACCGCTGCAGTGTGGTGAGGACGTCGAACTCGCCGAGCTCCAGGTCGCGTTCCGCGGCGAACTTCCGGAACTTCTTCTCCAGTGCCGAGCCGAGCCGCTGCAGCCGGCCGAACACCTCCACCGGCCACAGGTCGTCGGCCAGTTCGGGGCGCTCGGCGACCCACTGCTCGATGATCTCGTCCACTGCGTCGCCGCTCATCGCTCTCCCTCAAGCCGGTCCGGTGTCGTATCGCACGTCGCACCGGCGATGATATCTCAACGTTGAAACACTTGACGTTGAGCGATCGCGATGTTTTTATCTCAACGTTGAAATTATCAACCTTGAGCAAACGGAGCCCGCCATGTCCATACACCCCCTCGCCCTCGACGCCGCCGCCCAGCGCCTGCTCTTCCGCGAGGCCCGCACCGCGAATGCCTTCTCCGCCGAGCCGGTGACGGACGAACAGATCCAGGCGATCTACGACCTGGTCAAGTACGGTCCCACCGCCTTCAACCAGAGCCCGCTGCGCGTCACTCTGGTCCGCTCGCCCGAAGCCCGCGAACGTCTGCTGAAGCACATGGCCGAGGGCAACCGGGCCAAGACCGCCGCCGCCCCGCTGGTCGCGGTCCTGTCCGCGGACAACGAGTTCCACGAGGAGCTCCCGCAGCTGGTTCCTCACTACCCGCAGGTCAAGGACGACTTCTTCGGCGAGCGCCCGGTCCGCGAGCAGTCCGCGCTCCTCAACGCCACCCTGCAGGCGGCGTACTTCATCATCGGCATCCGCGCCGCCGGCCTCGGTGCGGGCCCCATGACCGGCTTCGACTCCGACGGCCTCCAGAAGGAACTCCTGGACGACGACCACACCCCGCTGATGGTGATCAATATCGGCAAGCCCGGCGAGAACCCCTGGTTCCCGCGCTCCCCGCGCCTGGCCTACGACCAGGCCGTCACCACCGTCTGACGTCCGCCGTCACCCCCCTTTCCTCAGGAGTTCCCATGTCCGACCAGTTGGTGGCCGAGCCCGCCTCCGCCTCTCCCCTCATCGGCAAGGTGTCGTCCGGGCGAGTGCCGGCCCTCTGGCTGGCCCTGCTCGCGGCGCCCATGGCCATGGGCGCCAACGCACCCGTGCTGATCCTGCCCACCATGGCCCGCTCCCTCGGAGTCCCCACAGCCACCGCGACCTGGCTCGTCACCGTCTTCGCCTGGGCGATGACCATCGGAACCCCGCTGTGCGCGGGGCTGATCAGACAGCGTGGGCTGCGACCGGCCCTCCTCGCGGGCGGGGTGGCCGTCGCCGTCGGGACCACCCTCGTCACGACCGCACCCTGGCTGCCCCTCGCCCTCACCGGGCGCGCCGTCCAGGCCATCGGAGGCGCGGGCCTCGTGGCCGTGGCCATGAACCTCACCGGCTCCACCCGGCGCATGGGCGTCATCACCGCGGGATTCGGGATACTGGGCGCCTCGGGGCCGCTGCTCGGTTCGGTTCTCGCGAGCGCGGTGTCCTGGCGCCTGGCCCTCGCGCTGTCCGCCGTCTCGCTCCTCGCGATCCCCGCAGTCTGGCGCCACACACATCGGACCCCACCCGCCACCACCTCCTTCGACGCCACGGGAGCCGGTCTCGTGGTGGCTCTGGCGTCGGCACTCGTGCTCATCCCCACCGCGCCGCTCGCCGCCGCACTCGCCGCCCTGGTCGTCGCCGTCCCCCTCGCGGTCCACGCGAGGCGCCGACCGGACGGATTCGTCCCCGCCGTCCTCCTGCGCTCACCCGCCTTCATCGGGTCCGCGCTCCTTGCCTGTGCGTTCTCGACCTCGTACTTCGCCCTCCTCTTCAGCATTCCGCGGCTGATCGCGCAGCGCACACCGTGGAGCACGGACGCCATCGGCACCGGCCAGCTCATCGCCCTGCTCATCGGTTCGGCCCTGTCCTGGCTCCTCTCCGCGACCTCCGGGCGCCTGGCACACCGCACCGTCCTCACCACCCTGATCACCCTCGGCGCCCTCGCCCCCCTCACCGCGACCTTCGCCACCTGGGGACCACTGCTCCTCCTCACTGCCACAGCAGCCGTCCTCGTCTCCACCGGCAGCAACGCCGTTCTGTCCATCCGTGCCACCAAGGACGCGCCCGACCACCAACGCCCCACGGCAATCGGTCTGTTCGTGCTCTGCTACCAACTGGGCGGAGCCCTGGGCCCCGCGCTCGCGGCCCTGCTGGTCCTGAAGTGAGAACCGCGGCCTGGCACCCCGCGGGCCAGGTGGCCAAGCAGACGACATGACTTTTCCGGACGAAGTGCTTCCGTACGCGGTGGCACTGCGCTGTTCGCGCCGGTGACGTGGTGCGACACGGCAGGCTCAATGGTGGCGTGGACACGATTCCAGCCCGCCGCGACCGGGCTTCCCAGAGCCAGATCGACGCGTGTGCAGAGCTGAGCGCCGACACCGCCGCCGAGATCGAGGAGGCGTTCACGGACCTGTACATCGCCCCGTCCGCCTGTACGGCGACTGCGCCTGTGGCGATCTGCTTGCCGGAAGGGGCCGAATGCCTACCCGGTATCGACGTCTGTTGCTCGGGATTCTGCTTCACCGCCGCGGGTGAGACCAGGGCACACTGCCACGGGTGACCGGCACGGGAGGAACGGCTGTGACGGTTCAGCTGAGTCCTGACGCCCGGCTGGTGGAAGTCGACGGTGGCGCGATATTGCTGCACTGCGTCGTTCCCGCGGCAGCCTGGGTATCTCCTGCCGCGCTGAACTGGGCACGAGGCGTCCCCGTCCCGCCTGAGCACGCGGCCGACTATGCGCGGTGTCTGGAGTCATGGCGGTCGGCAGGCCTCGTAAGGGGCCCGCATCTTCAGGGTGAGCCGGCTCCCGCGGAGGAACCCGCGGAACGGGAGTGGGCGGGACACCCCGCCGGTGTGAGCGCCTCTCACCCGGTCCTGGTGGTGGCGTCGTCTCCCGACTGCGGCTACTGCCGGCAATTGCAGACGGATCTGGCCGCCAACCGGCAAACTCTCACCCACCGAGGGGCGTCGGTGCTCGTCGTGGGCGAGGGCAGTCCCACGGTGTGGGGTGCCGCACTGGAACCAGCCCAGGTCGAAGAGCTGACCGTGACCTACGCGAATCCGGGGCGGCTGGGCACCCCTTCGGCGGTGCGGCTGTCACCCGGCGGCGCCCACCGGGTCGTGCGCGGATTCGAAGCGGTGACCGCGGCCTTGGTCGAGCTCTGCGGTTCGCAACCGGGTCGGGTGGTCTGTGAAGTGCCGACATCCTGCTCGGTCGGAGTGAACGGCACGCCCGTGGACGCGTTGGTCATCGCGCAGGCCGATGGGAGGGCAGTGGGGATCGCCGCGCGCGGAGAGGGGGCTGTACGGGTGGCCACTCTCGCGGCGAGTGGCACCGGAACGAACGCCGTACGGGGATACGTACCGGTCACCCTGCTCGTGGAACGTCCGCGAAATCTGTGGCTCGTGTTCCGCGGTGGTGAGCTGGTGGCCCGCTCCCGCAGCGCGAACGAGACCCTGGATACGCTGAGACGGATCGTCGCCGGATTCGAGCCGCCCGGAGCGCAACAGGTGCGGCTGATGTGCGGGGCACTCGTGCAGGGCGAGGGAGGGCGAGCTCTGCTCTTTCCCAGAAACTGGATGTCGTATCTGGTGGAACGCAACTCTTCCCTGGCGCGAGCCGGTTGGCGACTCTGCCCTGACCCTTTCGCCCGCCTGGAGCCCGGCCCGGACGGCGCGCCCTTGCTCAGCCACCCGTCACGGGCGTCCGGGTCGCCGCAGCGCACGCCCGTGGTGGGAGTGCTGGCACCACGGCCGACAGTCCCGATGCCGGGGCGGCCCATCCGGGCAAGGCTGCTGACCCAGATCGTCAACTGGGTCGTCCGGCCCGTATCGCCCGAGCACGTCAGGGCTGTCTGCGCGTCGGTCGCCGACCTGCCCGTACACCTGGGCACTCAGGAGGAAGCACTCGCCTTCCTCACCCACCCTCCGGCGGCCGCATGGTGACGGCACTCGCCTGGCCGGCGCCCGTCGGGTCGTGGACCGACCGTTGCCACCAGCAGGAGGGGCCGGGACGTTCGCCGACCCGTCACCCGCCGAGCGGTCCGTCCGACGACGGGGCGGCACGGCGGAAGTGCTCAACGGTGAAGTCGGCGAAGCGCCGGGCGGCGGCGGACAGGTAGACGTCCTTGTGCCGTACGAGTGTGAGCACCCGATGGCAGCCGGGGGCCTGCAACCGGATCCAGGCGACGCCTTCGTGGGGGCGGGAGTCACGGGCCATGGCGGGGAGCAGGGCGATCCCCAGGCCCGCGGCGACCAGGTCCATGATCGCGCCCGGTTCGTTGCCCTCACAGATGATCGTGGGCCGAGCCCCGGCCTGGGCGAACAACTGGTCGGTGAGTGCGCGCTGCCAGTGTCCCCGGCTCGGCGTGACGAACGGCTCGCCGTCCAGTGCGGCCACGTCCACCCCCTGCCGGTCGGCCAGCCGGTGTCCGCTCGGCACGGCGAGCAGCACGTCCTCCCGCAACAGTTCCACCGACGCCAGCGCGGGCCCTGTGAGTGGCTGGGAGGCGAGGCAGAGGTCCACGTCACGGGTGCGGAGCCGGCGTGCCATCGAATCGGGAGGCGATTGGTGCAGCCGGACGTCCACGTCGGGGTGGGTCGCCCGGAAGCGCGAGAGGAGCTCGGTGAGGGTCAGCAGGGTCTCGGCGGCCACCGTCACGCTGCCGCCCTCGGCACCGGCCGCGTCCGCGAGCTCGCGGCGCCCGTCCTCGAGCTCGCCCAAGGCCCGGTCCACGCGGCGCAGGAACGCGGCGCCGTGCTGGTTGAGCCGGATCCGGCGACCTCGGCGGTCGAAGAGCGGTACCCCCAATTCTGATTCCAGGCGAGCGATGGTCCGGCTCACCGAGGGCTGGGCCACGCGCAATTCGTCGGCAGCCCTGCTGATGTGCTCGTGGCGCGCGACGACCTGGAAGCAGCGCAGCGACAGCAGATCCATCCGCGCTTCCCCCTTCATAACCCCAGAAACATCCTTACATGCCTGAACTGGTCTTGGACCTCCTGCACCATGCGCTCCTAGCCTCCGAATACGCCGGAGTCCCGGCTTCACTCCCCACCGAAGGAGGCACGGCCCCATGGCCGACAACCCGCACCAGCCGTACGAGTGTTACGTCGAGGACATCCTCGGCGTCCTCTCGCTCCGCCCCGAGCGGCCCGCGCTGATCACGGAGGAGGGCCGTACGGTCCTGGCCGGGGAAGTGCGCGACAGCGTCCACCAGATGGCGGCGGAGCTGGCGGAACGCGGCATCGGCCGCGGCAGCACCGTCTCCTTCCTCACAGGCAACCAGCCCGAGGCGCTCGTCGCGCGGTACGCGGCGAACCTGCTCGGCGCCCGCGTCGTCTTCCTCAACGAGGGCATGAGCCCGGGAGGACAGGCGGAGGTCGTGAACAGCGTCGGGACGGCGATGCTCCTCGTCGCTCCCACCGCGCGGACGGCCGCCGAGGCACTCCTCGCCGAGGCCCGGGTCCCCGCCGTGTTCACTCTCGGCCCCGCCTCCTTCGGTGTGGACCTGTCGGCTCATGCGGCAGCCCGCGCGCCCCACCCCGTGGTGGGTGCCGCACTCGCCGGGGACGACTGGTGCATTCGGTACACCGGGGGCACCACCGGGATTCCCAAAGGCATCCGGATGGCGCACGGCCCCTACCGGCAGATGCTGACCCAACGCGCCCGGAGCGTCCCGTCCGGCGCACGGCCCCGCTTCCTCGCCTGCACCCCGCTCGCGCACATGGCCGGGATCCTCGCCGATGTCGCGCTGCTCGCCGGGGGCACCGTGGTGCTGCGGCACGCCTTCGACCCGCACGACGTGCTCGCCACCGTCCAGCAGGAACGCATCACCGACATGTGGCTGCTGCCTCCCTTGCTGTACACGCTCCTGGACCACCCGGAACTGGCTACGACCGAGGTGTCCAGCCTCCAACGGATCATCTACGGCGGGACCGCCGTGTCGGCGCAGCGGATGCGACAGGCAGCCGACGCGTTCGGCCCCGTGCTGTACGGCTCGTACGGCCAGACCGAGGCGGGAAGCATCACCGAGGTACTGCCGCAGGAGCACGCGATGACGGGCCGGTCCGGCCAGGCCACGGCCGGGCGCGCCTGCCCCGGCGTCGACATCGAGATACGCGACGAGGGCGGAGCCGTGCTGGCTCCCGGGGACACCGGGGAGATCCACGTCCGTACCCCCATGATGATGAGCGGCTACTGGCGGCAGCCCGAGCTGACCGCCGAGGTACTGCGCGACGGCTGGGTCCGGACGGGCGACCTCGGCTACCTCGATGCCGAGGGGTATCTCTATCTCGTCGACCGGCTCAAGGACGTGGTCGTCGTGGTGGGCGGCCACGTCTATCCGACGGAGCTGGAACAGTTGCTGCTCACCCACCCCGCCGTCGCGCAGTGCACGGCGTTCGGGGTGCGCCGCGCGGACCAGAGCGAGGAGGTCCACGTCGCGATCGTCCCCGCGGCGGGGCGCGGTGCGGGGCGTGAGCTGGTACGGGAGTTCGTCAGGGAGCGCATGGGGACGATGTACGTGCCGAGCGCCGTTCACATCGTGGACCGCATCCCCCTCACTGCCGCCGGCAAGCCCGACAAGAAGCTGCTCCGGGCGACCCTGGGCACGAAGTAGGAGTTCGGAGGAGTACCGGTGGCCCCGGGTGGGCCTCGCGGCGGCAGCGGGTCTCAGTAGAGGATGGAGGGGAGATACGCTCCGGCGGGTTCGTTGTAGAACCCGATGGTCATCAGGCTCATGAGCTGCTTGACCTTGAGACCGTGTCGCAGACACCACTGGAGCAGGGGGGTGTCGCGCGCGGGGACGAGGATGCCGGGGCCGCCGAAGGCGGGAGCCGCGGCGATGAGGGCCCTGATGTCCTCGGTGCTCTCGCCGACCGCGTGCGCGAAGAACGACAGGTCCGTGGCGTAGCCGGTGATGCGTCCGTCGTGTTCGCACACGCGGGCCGTGCCCATCTCGATCGCGTCGGCGACCTCGCCGCCGCGATCGGTCCCGTGGACCTTCCGGCACACCTCGTTGCACGCCGCCAGGTCCGCGTCCGTCGCCGCCCGCACCCCGTACCCGGGCACGGTTCCTCCGATCGGCTGTCCCTGCAGGCAGGCCATCGTTTCGCGGAACTCGAACCCGAGGCCGGCGTACAGCGCGAACGACCGTGTGTGGTAGCCGCTCTGCAGCAGTCGGATGCCGGGTGCCTGCCGCTCGGCTGACCGTCGCATGACGTCCTGCATGAGCCGACGTCCGATGCCGCCGTTCTGCGTGGCCGGGTCCACGGTGACCGGCCCGACGCCGGTTACGGGCGACCGCTCGTCGAGGAAGTTGCTGCCCACGACCCGGCCGTCGAGTTCGGCGACGACGCTGTAGAAGCCTGGGTGGTTCAGCAGCGTTCCGCACATTCCCGCGCCCTCTTCCGCACTGGGAACGTCGGAGGTGAATCCGTGCTCGCGGGCGATCCCGGAGAAGGCCTCGAAGCAGATCCTTCCGCACTCCGAGGCATCATCCGCCCTTCCCGGGCGCAGTACGAGATCCACGATGGCATCTCCTTCCGGCCTGCCGCCCGCCCAAGGCTCTCCTTCCATCAAACGCGCCGGGCACAACATCGGCAAACCGGTCTGCCCCGCCGTGCAGCCACGTGGATCGACAGCCACTTGAGGGAAACTCGAACAAGCGTTCACCTGTCGTGGGTCCAGATCCTCACCGCGTCAGGATGTCGCCTCGTGGCTCCTCCAGGCCGAGCCTCCCGGCCCGGGTGCGCACGGTCCCTGTCACGACAACGCCGCGATGAGTTCCTCGCGACAGGACATGCCCGTCTTCCGGTACACGGCCTTGAAGTGGTCGTTGACGGTGTGTGGTGACACGTCCAGGCGGCGGGCGATCTGTTTGCCGGACAGGCCGTCCAGCGCCTGTTCGACCACCGCGAGCTCCCTGCGGGTGATGCCGTACCAGGCCGCGACCGCCGGAAGGAGGAGCCCGGCCGAGGCGGGCTGGACGGTGATGACGACATCGTCCACTGCGCCGCCGACCAGCCGTTGCGCGTGCAGCCCGATCCAGCCGTCGGCGGTCGGGATACGGCTCAGCGCGCTCCCTGCCGCGCGACGGGCGAAGAATGCGATATTCCACGTCGTGAGGGCGAGTTCGTCCTCGGTGGTGAGCTCCATGTCGGGTACGCACGCGCGCAGCCAGTCGCGACCGGTCGGGGAGGCTGCCTTGATCCTGTCGTCCCTGCCGACCACGATCACTCCGGGGGGCCGGACGCCGGGGAGCGGTCGCGGCGTCGTCAGACCGGTGACGAACCTTCTCAGAATCGTGCACAAGTCAGGCAGGAGCTGCTGGACCGCGTCGGCGTCGGCGGACGTGAACGGGCGCCTTCCCCGTTCACGCAGCAAGGCCATCGTTCCCCAGACCACGCCGCCGGCGACCAGTGCCACCCGCATCTCACTGCCGAATCCCTGGGGAATCAGTACCTCGTGCAATCGACGGCTCGATTGCTCCCCGGGCGCGCCCGAGCCGAGTACCCCGACCCTCGACGGGCCACGGATGAGTTCCGAGAACGGAAACAGGTCCTGCCCCCGGACGTCGTCGATCAGCGTGCGACGGAACGTCTCGCCGCAGTAGCCGTGCTTCCTGCACACGAAGCACCCCGCGCCGGTGACCGGGTCGTTCCCGGTGAGGACGTACCCCTCGTGCGGTACGAGCCGCCCGATGCGCTGCGAGAGCTCGAGCCCCAGCTCGGGCACGGTACGGGCCTCGGCCATCGCCTCCGTGAACATGAAGCGAGTATCGAGGTGGCCCTCAGGTCAACCCCCCAGATCGCGGGATGTTCACTCTCAGGCGTCCAGGTGATCCTCAGAGGCAAGCGGATCCGCAACGGAGACGCCACGAGAGAACGGACACAGTGATGCGACGTCGACTCACCGCGCTCGCCCTCGCCCTGGGCACGGCGGCACTGCCGCTGACCACCACGACTTCCGCGTCGGCACGGGACTTCATCGAGATCCGCAGCGACATGCACGACAAGTGCCTGTCGTCCAACGGCGACAACGTCGAGATGCAGACCTGCCGCCAGCACGGCAACCAGTTCTGGTTCTGGGACGGCCGTAAACTCGTCAACGCGGCAGAGAACCACTGCCTCGACGTGCGCAACGGCGAGATCAACGCCCCTGCTCAGGCGGTCGGTGACTGTCACGGCAACGCCAATCAGCGCTGGAGCCACAACCCCAACACCCGTGAGCTGATCTCGGACGTCAACCCCCAGTGCCTCAGCATCCAGAACGAGGGTGAGCGCAGGGACGGGGCAGGGATCAACATGCGCAACTGCACCCGCGCCAACTGGCAGACCTGGCGGATCACGCCCGTCTGACCGGACTGACGCAGGGGCCCCGGCGCGAGGGGGAGGCGCCGGGGCACCACTGCGTCGACCTGCTCGGCCTCGGGACGCTGCATAAGATCGTGAGCAGGCACTAAGGAGTTCGGAATGACGGGAACAGTCACTCGTTACCTCTATCTCGTCCGGCACGGCGAGGCGTTGCCGGACGAGAGCGGACTGACGGAGCACGGCCGACAGCAGGCGGTGCTGCTCGGCCGGCGGCTCCGGGGCATCCCCTTCTCGGCCGTTCACCACAGCCCACTGCCCCGGGCAGCGCAGACCGCGCGCCTGATCGGTGAACAGTTGAGCGATGTCCCCCTGCGCGTCACGGAGACTGCTGGGGACTACGTCCCCGACGTGCCGAACAGGGACGAACTGCCGGCGGACTCCGCCGACTTCCTGCTTGGTTTCCTCGACCAGTTCACGCCCGAGGAGCGGGAGCGCGGACCGGTGCTGGCCCGCCAGGCACTGGAGCGGTTCACCGGGCCGGTGGACGGCGACGAGCCGCGTCACGAACTGGTCGTCACCCATAACTTCCTCGTCGGCTGGCTCGTCCGGCACGCCATGGACGCACCGAAGTGGCGCTGGATCGGCCTCAACCATGGCAACGCCGCCCTGACGGTCATCCGATACGCGCCTGGGCGGCCCTCCTCCGTCCTCGTCTACAACGACATGCGACATCTGCCTGCCGAGCTGCGCTGGACCGGCTTCCCACCCGAGTTGCACATCTGAGCACGTCAAGGGCCGCAACAGGGGCCGGACACACGATTGAACCTTGGAGGAAGCGTGACAAGTTCCCGATCAGCTGACACGCATCCCCTCGCGCTGTCCGGTGGACGGCGCCCATGCCGGGCGCCGTCCATCACCTCAAGGAGGCCGAGACGGCGATCCGTGCGGGCCCCTCTGGCCGGTGCCCGGTGATCACCTCAGGTCGTAGTCAAAGGTGTACGGGACGGATGGCTCACCGTGCTCGGCAGTGAAGCGGCCGGTTCCCCGCAGCCCGGTCAGCTCGCCGGTGCCTGAATCCGGCACGACCTCGAAGACGCAGCGCACCGTGCCGTCGGCGTCGAACGAACCGCGTTCCTCGACGACGAAGCTGCCCTCGCGTCCGTCGAGACTGCCGATCAGCATCTCCATTCCGGTGAACGTCCCGGTCTTCTCCGTGACGTAGACGATGGTGTACTCGCAGGTGGTGTCGGCGACCTCGATGCCGCCGGTGAAGGTGTTGGTGACGGAGGCGTGGGCGAGTTTCGGGCTTGCCTCGCTCGGGCTGACGGGGCGCTCCTCCCAGTTGGCGAAGGTGAAGTGGCCGGTGGTCTGCGCGGGCATGGATGTCCTCTCGATCAGCCGCACGGTTTTCCGCACGGCGTGTGATCAGACTGAACGCCGTACCTGACACCTCCTGTCAGGTATGGCAGGACAATGTCTCCATGCGTGCCGACCGGCTTCTTTCCCTGCTCCTGCTGCTCCAGAACCGTGGGCGGATGACCGCCCCTGAGCTCGCCGCAGAGCTCGAGGTGACGACCCGTACCGTCTACCGGGACATCGAAGCGCTCAGCGCGTCGGGTGTCCCGGTCCGTGCCGAGCGCGGGCCCGCCGGCGGCTACCGCTTGATGGAGGGGTACCGCACGCGGCTGACCGGGCTCACCGACGCCGAGGCCGGCTCGCTCTTCCTCGCCGGAGCGCCGGGGCCGGCGCGTGATCTGGGCCTCGGCGCGGTGCTGGCCACCGCTCAGCTGAAACTTCAGGCCGCCCTCCCGGCCGGACTCGCGGAACGGGTCCGGCACGTTCAGGGCCGCTTCCACCTGGACGCGCCGGCATGGTTCAGGGACCCGGACCCGGTTCCGCATCTGGCACAGGTCGCACGGGCGGTGTGGGACCAGCGGGTGCTGCGTGCGCACTACCGGCGTTGGGGCGGCGAGGTCCATAGGGAGCTGCGCCCGCTCGGCATCGTCCTCAAAGGCGGAATCTGGTACCTGGCGGCGCTGGCGGACGAGGCCGTGCGGACCTATCGGATATCGCGGTTCTTGGCCGTCGACACGACGGGAGAGGCCTTCGAACGACCGGCCGCATTCGATCTGGCTGCCTACTGGGAGGAATCCTCCCGACGTCTGGAGGCCGCGCTTCACCAGGGAACCGCGCAACTGAGGATCTCCCCCCGAGCCCAGCGACTGTTGCCCGTGCAGTTCGGCACGGCGGGCGTACGAGCCCTTGAGAGCGCCGGGCCACCTGACGAGGAAGGCTGGGTTCGGGTGGAGATGCCGATCGAGGCACAGGCCGTCGCCGTCAGTGACCTGCTCAGGCTCGGCACCGAGGCAGAGGTACTCGGCCCTCCCGACCTCCGACAAGCCGTCGCCGAGGCCGTCGCTGTCCTGGCGAAGCGCTACGCAGCGCCCTGACCCCGGCCTGGGCAGTCACGCCTGGCGCGCCCGGTGGGGGATGGGTGACTCACCGGACACGTCCTAGCGGTCTGTTGTGCTGCTTTCAGCTCCCGCCGACGGGCTGGGACACGGCGTTCGGCTCGGGCTCCGCACCCGGCTCCGGCTCCGCGAGCATGTCGTCGACGATCCGGAGCCGGGTTTCGGGAAAGCGCTCCGCGATCGCGTCGCGCATCATGGCAACCCCTTCCGGATCGGCTGCCGCGCACTGCTCGCGGGTCTCCGCGTCGGGCCAGCGTGCGTAAGCCACCCAGGTACCGTCGTCCGCCTGGTGCAGCCTCGACCCGTAGCTGCCGCACCGGGTGTGGATCGCCGCCGTCACCCGGTGCCACCCGGCGACGAACTGCTCCTCCTTGCCCGGCTGGAGCCGCCACCGATAGATCACAGCGAACATCCCTGAATTCCTCTCATCTCGCAACCTCATCGGAGCGAAGGCCGTCTGCTCGTTCACGAAGATCATTTCAGGCCGAAGGCAACCGGCCAAGGGAGTGCGCTTCCAGGACGGAACAGACTGCCTTCCACGACCCGCCACGAGGTACGGCCCGCCGGACCGAGGTCCGGCGGGCCGCAGACGACATCCCCTGCGCCGCGACGGAGTCGCACCGGCGCCTGGATGGTCCGGGGGAGTGGTGCGGCTCCCGGTCAGCCGCAGTTGCCGGCCGGCCGGCTACGGGTGACCAGATCGCCGTGACCGGTGGTGGCGTCGATCCAGATCAGCTGCTTGCCACCCGCGGAGACGGCGGCGGACTGCTCACCGCGGTTGCAGGAGACCCGTCCCCTGTTCGCACCGTCCGCGGAGAACTGCCACAGCTTGGACAGCATCTCGTTGCGGTACGGCGCGCCGGGGGCCGAGGCAGCCTCGGAGGTGACCGTCACCGCCTCCTCCGAGGTCGTCAGACCGGTCGGGTGCAGCGCATCCGCGCCCTGCTCCTTGCTGAGGTCCACCACACCCGTTCCGTCGAGGTTCGCGCGTCGCACGGCCCGCTGGCCCTGGTCGGTGACCTCGTCCGCCAGCCAGAAGACGTGCTTGCCGGTGATGCCGGTCTGCCCGACGTTGATCGGCTTGCCGAGCTGCGGCATCACGGTCGTCGTGCCGCTCGCGAGATCCAGGACCTCGACGGAGTAGAGGTAGCCGCCGGGACGCGAATAAGTACGTCGGCCGTAGGCGATCTTCCCGCCGTGGAGGGACGGCATGGCGGTCGCGTTGCGCCGACCGCCGGTGTCCACCCACGTCGGCTCCTCGTCGCCCGGGCGCAGATAGGCCACCCTGATGGGCACGCCGGTACGCACGGACGCCGAGAAGACCACGACACCGCCCTCGACCCGCACGTCGTAGATGCTCTTGCGGTTGGACCACAGTTTCTTGATGGGGCCGCCCGTCAGCGGCCGCGACAGGAGGTCCACACCACGCGGCCCGCGCGCCGCCCACACCACGGTTTTGCCGTCCGTGGCGGGATTGACGTGGTAGCGGCCGTCGTTGGGGCTGATCAGCTTCGGCGATCCGCTGCCGTCGGTACGCCCGGCCCGGATCGAGTACGGCTCGGAGCCGCTGTCGTCGGACTTGGACACGGCCCACCAGCCACCGCCGGCACCGGTGTCCGAGTCGGTGACGTTGAGCCTGCCCAGCAGCTGATCGGTATCCACGCCGATCGCCTGCTCCCAGTGGGGGACGATGCCGTGGGCGTTGAAGGAGCGGGTGACGGTGTCGAGGTCCTTGGCGGAGACGTTCAGGGCCCTGGCGGCGGCGAGTACCGCGGCCCGGCCCTCGGTGAAGCCGTCCAGCGGGGTGAGGTACTCGGTGAGCGCCTTGTAGACGATCTTGTCGGCGAGCGTCCGTCCGACGTCCTTGCGCATGTCCCAGAGGGCGCCCGAGAAGATGGTGGAGTTCAGGTGAACACCGCCGTTGTCCGTGCCGAAGCCCATGCCGAGGAAGGACTTGGAGGTGGTCCTGCCGTCGTTCAGGTCGCGCACCGCACACTCGCGCGGTGACTTCGTGCGGCACAGGGTGTCGCCCATCAGACCCGAGTCGGGGCTGTCCATGGAGACACCGGAGGCGTCCGTCTTGATCGCATTGCCGAAGTAGTCGGCAATCGCCTCGTTCATGGCGCCGGACTGGCCCGCGTAGACGAGGTCGGCGCTGTTCTCCACGACCCCGTGCGTCATCTCGTGGCCGACGACGTCCAGGCCGGCGGACAGCGGACGGTACTCGGCGTCGCCGCTGCCGTACACCATCTTGGTGCCGTCCCAGAAGGCGTTCACGTACGGCATGCCGAAGTACGTGACGCCGACCAGGGAGTTGACGGTCATGCCACGACCGTTCAGGCTGTTCCGGCCGTGCGCCTTCTTGTAGTAGTCGTAGACCTTGCCCGCCGCCCAATGCGCGTCGACCGCGCCCGCGTCGGTCGCCTCCTTGCCGAAGGAGGGGCTGGGCGAGCCGAACTCCTTGATGTCGGCGGGCCAGGCGCCGGACACGTCGCCGACGCTCTTTCCGCGCGCGTCCCAGGTGGCGAGCAGGTTCTTGCTGCTGTCCCGCATCCGGGAGTGATCACGCATCACGTATTCCTTGCGCGACACGTCCTCGGCCAATTGCAGTTCGACCGGCTTTCCGTCGAACTTGACCCCGGATCCCCTGACGCCCGGCTCCTCCGCCGGAGCGGGGTCGTCCGCGGCACGTGCTGCCGCCGTGTCGCTCCCGGCGCGGCCGCCCGCTCCGGCGCCCCGCCCCGGGGTGCCGAACGTCTTGATCCCGCTGTACTGGAGGACCGGATGGCCGGCCTGCGCGTCGATGTACACCTCGCGAAGCACCGGTTCGCCGGTGGCCGGATCGGCGCCGCGCACGGTGACGTGATGGGTGAGCACGCCTGCCCCGCGGGGCAGGACGACCGGACCGCGGGCGGTGCCGGTCAGCGGCGGTGCCGCCGCGCTCTGCCCGTCCTCGGTGGCGTCGTCCCTGCCGAACTTGTCCGTACCGAGCTGTTCCTCGACCGCTTCCACCGCCCGCTCGACGGCCAGGTCCTCCCCGACTGCGGCCTTGACGTCGATGGACAGCCCGGTGAAGTACTTGCCGGAGGTACCGGTGACGACTCTCTTGCCGCCCTTCTTGTCCATCCGGACGAGGTACTGGCCACCCAGGACGTCCACACCGCGGTGCCGCTGCTGAAGCCGCACGGTCTCCGACGCACCGACGGCTGTGGTCTGCAGGGGCTTCAGGTCGCGCTCCGGGTTGGCGATCCGGTAGCGGCCCTTCTTGCCCACGAGGTGCCCCCGTGCCGCGTCGGCCGCACTCCCCGTGGCCTTCACCGGATCCCGGAGTCCCTCCACCAGCGCGGGCGTTGCCGTCCTCTGCCCCGGGACCACCCCGCCCGGGCCGGGAGGCGGTGGAGGCGTCGCGGCAGCAGGGGCCGGAGCCGCCGAAACGACAAGTGCGGCGGCGCTGATCAGCGCCGCCGCACCGGCTATGCCACCCTGCGCCCTGGATGCTCTCGGTCTCGCCGAACGTGCTCTCGGCTTGCGCACGGTATCCCCCTCCGCGGTGTGCCCGGTGGCACACGCCTGACAGCAGGAACATCTTTGGTCGGGGCAATGCAAGCGGTGATGCGGCAGCTCATCAATGGGGTGCGGGTTTGCGCAGCTGAATTTCGGCCTTGGTCGACTTTCCGCATGCCGTCTGCGTCGCGATGACCGACCGCTGTCGGCGCGACGTGAGCGGGGCGGGCGCCGACGGCGTCAGCCGTAGAGGGGGACGACCTCCAGGTCGACCCGACGGCCGGCCGCAGCGGGGAGGAAGCGGTCGTTGAAGAGGAGCGCGAGCTCGCCGGGGGTCATCCCGTGGGCCTGGGCGATCGGCTCGCGCCCGACGAAGCTGGCGTACTTCTTGTCCAGGACCGGGCCGAGGGCCTGGCGCCCGGTGACGGGGTTGGGCCGGTCCAGGACGACGAACCGCCGACGAGCCGTGGCGGCTGCGACCATCGCGTCGTAGAGGGTCCAGTTGCAGGTGTAGAAACGGGCCCCGCAGTCCTGGAAGTCGTAGACGAGGGTGTCCACCTTCGAGCGGTCGATCACCTCCGCCAGGGCCTTGCCACTCCTGAGATGGGTGTCGAAGACGGGCAGCCCTGAGGACCGGTCGATGGTGTCGCCCTCGGACTTGCCGGCCTGCGGGGTGCCACGGTAGCCGTGCTCCCCGGTGAAGATGGCCGTCACCCGCACCCGGTCGTCGGCGTGCATGACGTCTACGATCGATCGGCAGTCTCGGGTGATGCCGGCCATGTTCGTCAGTACCCCGACCTGCTGCCCTTCCAGCACCCGGTAGCCGTCGGCGGCCAGATTGTCGAAGCCGGGCCGTACGGGAGCCGTTCTGCCCGCGGCATCGTCTGTGCCGAAAGCGGCAGCGGGCCCGCTACCGGACGTCAGCAGCACGGATGTGCCGGCTGTTGCCGCAGCGGCGAGGAGCGAACGCCGAGAGGTCGCCATGAGCACGGACAGTAGTGGTAAGGGCGCCGGGGGTGTGAAGAAGACGCGCGGGGGCGGGCGGCACGCTACGCGCTGTCAGTAGGCGACGCACCCCGTCGAGGGGGTGACGTACGCCCCTCCAGGTGAAGGAGCGGTCCGGCCTGACTTACCGGGAGGTTGGAACTGCGGGCGGCGGCCCGCGGCGAGCTCTTGGCGCGCAGCCCCCTCGCGGATGTGCTGCGGCGGGACCGGCTGCTCCGCCCGGAGCTGGTGGCGGCGTTCGCACGAGCGCGTCTGCCGTGGTACCGAGAGGCTCTGGGAGAGTTCGTCAGGACGACGTCCGAGGTGGGGTGCGGCAGGCGATTCCGGCTGCCGCACCCCACCTCGAGGTCTGTATTCCTGACTCTCGGTCAGGGCTTCCCGGTCATCTCATTGCCGCCGGTGCGCCCGGAGAGGTCCTTCAGCAGGTGGGGCCGGCTGCCGGGGTCTCGAACGTCTGCCCGTTGGCCTGGAGCAGTCCCACGTACTTCTTGTTGCAGGGGTAGCTCATGTTCCAGGTCGTGTTGGCTCGCTCGCCGGTGCTGATGGTCTTCCACGGGCCCCAATCCGCAGTGTTGGTACGGAATCCGAGGCGTGCCTGGATGGTCGAGCCGGCCTTCTTGGTGTAGAAGACCTCGATGCGCGAAGGGCTTGTGTTCAGCGAAATGCAGAGCTGTCCGTTGCTCATGCTGGTGCACTTGACCCTGTCGCTCCCCGATGCCGCGGCCGGGGCCGACGCCGGCGCTGACGCCTGAGTCGACGCGTCACGCACGGATGCGTGGGCGGGTGCGGCGATGAGCGAGGTGCCGGCTGCTATGCATGCGGCGACAGTCAGCGCGATCTTGCGGCTCATGTGGTTGTTCCCCCTGGTCGTTGGTCATGATCAACGGTGGCGAGACTACAGGGGGTTGATCGTGTTTTCCATGGTTGGAGCGTGCCTGGTTGACGGGTCGGTCGATCGATCGCGGGCCCGTCCGACAGGGGGATCGCCGATGCGGTTGGGAACCGGATCGAGCCGCTGATGCCGACCGATCCCGTTCGGCCGGACGGTTGGGCGAGCACTCTTTCGCGGAACTGTGGATCCCCGTGGAACGGGCAGCGGCCTGAGCGGTGGCGCGCGGCCGCCCCTTGGGTTGCCGCGCGCCTGGACATGCCGGCTCTCAACTCTCGGCCGTCAGCGCTGAGCTTTGGGCCCTGCGTTTACACGTTGTCAGATGCGCGTGTCCTCGACGGCGGGGACGGAGTGGCTGCTCTTCTTGTTCCCGGTCAGTGAGCGGCGCGGCGCGGGGGACGCGGTTGTCTTGCTGCAGAACGCGGGCTCGAGTGTGTTCGTCAGGCTCTGGGTGACAGCGCCGTTGTTGGACGCGTTGGCGAAGAGGACGACTGTGCGTTTGCCGTCGGGGGTGGAGAAGGTCTGTGTCTGGTAGCCCTGGACGATTCCGCCGTGGCCCAGGACCTTGCCGCAGGAGAGCGTGATCTCCCGCAGGCCCAGCCCGTAGCTGATCTTTGCGGTGCTTGTGGGGATGACGCTCGCCATCTGCCGCAGTGAGTCGTCGGAGACCAGCCCTCCGGAGCTTCCGGCGAGCAGAGCGGTCACAAAGCGGTCCAGGTCGGAGGCCGAGGAGACGACGCCTCCCGCGCTCCAGATCCAGGACGCGGTCTGCTCGGTCGAGTCGAGCAGCGGTTTGCTGCGGTCGTCATTGGTCAGGTAGCCGGTGATGTGCGGGCCGGTGATGCTCTTCTTCGGCACGGTGAAGGAGGTCTGGCGCAGTTTGAGCGGCTTGAAGATCTGCTCGCGCAGTAGCTCGGCGTAGGGGCGCCCGGTGAGATGCTCGGCGGCCATGCCCATCAGCACGTAACCCGTGTTCGAGTACGAATACGCGCCTCCCGGGGTGTACTGCAGACCGTGCTTGACCGACATGGCCACGAGGTCCTTGGGCGCGTAGACGTTGTTGCGGATGCGCTTTTCGAAGGCGTCGGTGGTCTCTTCACCGCTCTGTTCGAGGAGGTCGTTGGTGTGGTCGTACACCCCGGCGCGGTGCTCCATCACCTGGCGTGCGGTGATGGGCCAGTCCTGCGGGAGTGTCCCCTCCGGCAGGTAGTCGCGTAGCGGCTTGTCCAGGTCGATGCGGCCTTGTTCAACGAGGCGCATCACGAGGACGGAGGTGAACATCTTGTTGTTGCTGCCGACCCTGAACCGCCGGTCGGTGTCCATGGGCGTGCCGTCGAGGTCGGCCTTGCCGATGGCCAGCGACCGGTCGAGTCCGGGGGTGCCATGGTCGCGGATCACCGCGAACGCGCCCGGTGCGCCTGAGTCCACGACGCGTTGCAGCGCGGCCCGCACCGCGCCAGTGTCCGGCGCGGCAGGGGTCTGCTCGGCGGACGCGCTCACCGCGCCTCCGGCGACCAGCGCCACGGCGGCCGCGAGCGTGGTCACCGAACGCGTGAGCCCGGTTCTCACCATAAATACCTCTGTCCCCCGGCGACTTGTGGATAGTCCCGGTTTTGTCGCATGTATGAGACCAAGATCGTATATGGGTGCCGGGGTCCGCAGAGGCGGTACCCGGCCGGGAACCGGGGATCGCCACGCCCGAGCGGGCACTCGGCCGCTGGGTGCTTCGGTGTCTGTACCGCCGAGGAGCCGGGCTCGACGCGCCCGGCTCCTCGGCGGCACCGGGTCTCATCCGGTGCGCGTGATCCTGTCTTCTACGGGGTCAGCCGACGCCGACGGACAGCGAACCAAGTCGAGTGCCCAGCCAGGCCGGTAGGTCCAGTAGCCGTACTCTCTCCTGCTCGTCCGGGTCGGTCCGCGCGACCAGGCACACCATGTCCTCGGTGCCGCTGTTCACCGGCATGTGCGGGGTATCGGCGGGGATGTGGAGGTAGTCGCCCGCGTGCAGCACCACATGTTCGGCCAAGCCCTCTCCATGCCATACCTCGACCTGGCCGGACTGGATGAAGATGGCCGATTCGTGGCCCTCGTGCAGGTGCGGGCGACCCCGGGTGCCTGCGGGCATCACCAGCCGGTGAAGACACAGCCGCTCCGCTCCCGCCGACTGGGCGCTGATGCCCGCCCCGAACGTGCCGCCCTGGATTCCTTCGTACTGCCCGGTGCGGACCACCGAGCACTGCTTCTGATCTGCCATCCGCGCAGTACAACAAGTCCGCCCGCGGTCTTCGATCAGTTCGGGCCAGGCCTCGTTGGTGAGGAATTACCCCGGCACATTCCTTTGCGGGTGGTGGTGAAGGGGGATGCCGCAGGACGGAGGCCGATGAGCTGGAGCACGGTCATCCGCTGGCGAGAGCAGGCAGGCTACGCCCCTTGCCCCTAGCCGCCTGGGGCGTGACAGGTCCAGCCCTTTCGACCGCAGGCCGGCGTGGCGTTATCGGCGCCCTCCGCAGTCGGCGGACACGGCGAGAGTGGCTCCGCCCGCCCCGGGCGCGAGGCGCGACGCTGTCCCTCCTTGGATTGATGGTGTCGAATCCTCGAACCTGGCGGCGGTCTCCTCACTACTCTCGGCAGGGCCCGGGAGCGTGCTGCGGGACCGGCTTGCGCAGCCCGGAAGAGTCTGACCGAGGGGGCCCTCCGAGCTCCCGGACCACCGCCAGAGCATCGGAGGAACCTTGTGATGGAACACGCGTGGGAGTTGGTCCGGCGACTGACCGAGCGCCTGGACGACCACAGCACGCTGCCAGCCGAGCAGCGGCGCATCCTCCAGATCCTCAAGATCAGCGAGGAGGCCGGCGAAGCCGCCGAGGCGGTGATCGGCGCGATGGGGCAGAACCCGCGCAAGGGCTTCTCCCACACCTGGGACGACGTGCAGGCCGAAGTGTGCGACGTGATCATCACCGGGATGGTCGCCCTCAACCGGCTCGCCCCCGACGCCGCCGACGTCTTCGCCCGGCATCTGGCCCGAATCGTCGAACGTGATATCGGAGACAGGAGCCGACCGGTCCCGGCGCCTTCTCCGTCGCCGTTCGCGGGGGCCGCTCCCTTCTACCGCCGATACCGCTCCGGGCTGCCGGCCCCGGCCGCCGCTCTACTGGCCCGCTCGGTCGCCGACGTCGACGCGCCGACGCTGCTGGACCTCGGTTCCGGTACCGGTCAGGTGCCGCTGGCGCTGCACGCGGTGTTCGGGCAGGTCGACATGGTCGAGCCCGATGCCGGCATGGTCGCCGAGGCCGAACGCCTCCTTCCCTATCTGCAAGGACCAGGGCAGACCGTGCGCCTGCACCAGGTGAAGGCAGCGGACTTCACCCCGCCGTCCGCTACCTGGCGCGCGGATCTGGTGACGATCTGCAGGGCCTTCCACTGGGTCGGTCAGGACACGGTCCTGCGGCAGTTGGAGGCTTGGACCGCGCCTCAGGCCACGGTCGCGGTCATGGGCGACAAGAGCCTGTGGACCCTCGACAACGGCTGGGCCAAGGCCCTGCGCCTGCTGATCCAGTCGTTCCTCGGCGACGACCGGCGCGCCGGCCCCGGCGACATCTTTCATCCGCACGACCGCCCCTACGTCGACGTCCTTGCCGAATCGGCCTTCAGCGACGTGCAGGAGTACCGGTTCGAGGACCAGCGGGAGTGGACTCCCACTCAGGTCATCGGCTACCTCTCCTCGACCTCGTTCGCCTCCCGGGCCGTCTTCGGGGACACGTGGCACGCCTTCGAACGGCAGGCGCTGCGGCTGCTGGTCGAGCACTGCGACGCAGGCACCGGGCTGCTCACCGAGAACAACACCTTCACCGTCCTCCTCGCCAACCGTCCGTGACCGTGTCTCTCCCAGGGAGGAAGAGCGGTGGGGAGAGACACCGAAAAGGCACCGCGGGGCTGATCAACGCGGCCGGCGAGTACTTCCGGATGTCCCACTGCCCGCTGCCGTCTCCTCTCTCGCGCCTTCTCCCAGAAGGGGAGAGCGCTTCCCGCCCGACGAGCAGACGGACGCCGGGGAGCCCTCTTCGGGTTCCCCGGCGTCGTTGGAGTGGGCGATGGCGTACGCGGTATTACCGGCGGCCGCGCATGAGCAGATGGAGGAAATACGGCGTGCCGATCACCGCAGTCATCAGTCCGGCGCCCAGCTGGGCCGGCGCGATCACGGTTCGGCCCAACAGGTCTGCGGTGCACACGAGCACGGCGCCCAGGAGCACCGAGACGGGAACCACCCGGACGTGCCGGCGGCCCACCAGGGCCCGGGCCGCGTGTGGCGCCACGAGACCCACGAAGCCGATCAGGCCTGCGGCCGCCACGGCGGTCGCGGCCAGTAGGACGCTCAGCACGAGGAAGGCCAGGCGTCCCCGTGCCAGATCGAGCCCCAGGAGCCTGGGGGCGTCCTCGTCGAGCGAGACGAGGTCGAGCTCGGTGCGCCGCAGTACCGCGACGAGCACGCCCACGGCGAGCACGGCGGCGAGCGGCGCCACGTCCGGCAGGGTCCGCCCGTAGGTGGAGCCCGACAGCCAGGTGAGGGCCTTCGTCGCGTTGAACGGGTCGGTGAGGACAATGATCAGGCTGATCAGGGCGGAGGTCCCGGTGGCGGCGCCGAACCCGACGAGGACGAGCCGGTTCTGCTGGAATCCGCCCCGCGCCGCGAGTCCGAAGACGACGACGGACATGACTGCGGCGCCCGCGAACGCGGCTCCGGCGATTCCCCAAGAGCCGACCGACGGCACCGTCGTCACGACGAGCACGGCGCCGAGGGAGGCCCCGCCGGAGACGCCCAGGGTGGAGGGCTCCGCCAGCGGATTGCGGGTCACGGCCTGGATGAGCGTTCCGGCCAGGGCGAGGGCCGCGCCCGCGAGGAGCGCCGCGAGGACCCGGGGCACGCGGGTGTCGAGGACGAAGCCGACGGTCCGGCCCGCCCTGCCCTGGGCCCAGTTCACCACGTCGCCCAGCAGCAGTTTGCTGTCGCCCAGTAGTACGGCGGCGATCGCCACGCCGACGAGCGCCACCACCAGTACGGCCGTGGTGGTCAGGAAGACGGCCCTGCTCCTGATGCGCAGCCGCTCGGTCGCGGTGGCCCCGGCGGTGTCCTTGACCCGGGTGGCCATCACGATCAGGAGCACGGCGCCGGCGACGCTGGTGGCGACGCCCGTCGGCACGGCGACGGCCACGTCCGCCGGCACGAGGGCGCGCAGGAGCACGTCCGAGCCGAGGACCAGCACCGCACCGGCCAGGCCCGCGACCGGAATGCCCGAACGCGCGCGGGTGAACGCGCGGACCCTGCGGGCCAGGGGGCGGACGAGGGCGGGGGCGCACAGGCCGACGAAGCCGATCGGTCCGGCGAGCGTGACGGCCGCTGCGGAGAGCAGGGTCGCCAGCACCACCACCGTGATCCGGGTGCCGCGGACGGGGACGCCCAGGCCCCGGGCGGCGTCGTCGCCGAGCGCCAGGGCGTCGACGCGACGGGCGACGAGCAACAGCCCGACCAAGCCGATGAGGCCGACCGGTGCCATCTGGAGCACGGCGTCGAACCCGTGCTGGGCGATGCTGCCCTGGTTCCACTGGAAGAGGCCCTCGGTCTGCTGGGGGAACAACAGGAGCAGCCCCTCGGTGACGGCGGTCAGACCGAGGGTGAGGGAACTGCCGGCGAGGACGAGCCGTACGGCGCCCGTGCCCAGGCCGGACAGGCCGAGCACGACGGCCGCCGCGGCGAGGCCGCCGACGAACGCGACGCCGGAGTGGGCGAAGAGCGGGAGCGAGACGCCGGTGACCGAGACCAGCCCGAGGGCCAGGTAGGAGCCGGCGTTGACCGCGAGGGTGTCGGGTGAGGCGAGGACGTTGCGGCTGACTGCCTGGAGGGCGGCGCCCGCCATGCCGAGTACGACGCCGACGAGCAGCCCCGCGGCCATCCTCGGCAGCCGGGAGGAGATGACGACGGACGCGTCGCCCGGGTCCGCCCGGCCGGTGAGCGCCTTCCAGACTTCGGGGGCGCCCACCGCGGCGGTGCCCTGCGTGATGTCGGCGAGCGCGAGGCCCGCGAGGAGCAGGACCAGAACGGCCACCGCCGTGGCCGCGCCCGTCCGGGAGGCGGCCGCCGGCGGACGGGTGGCGGGAGGTGAGGCGGTGACGGTCATGGTGCTACTTCTTCTTCAGGGCCTCGACGACGGAGTCGACGTACTTGCCCATCGACTGGGGGCCGCCGAACATCCAGATGCCGTCGGGCAGCCGGTGGACGTTGCCCTTCTCCACGAACGGCAGCGACGTCCAGGCGGAGTCCTTCGCCAGGACGCCGGCGAACGGCGTGCTGTTCTTGTCGCCGTCGCTGCCGATGTAGGCGAACTGCACGTCTTCGTCGAGCTTGGTGAGGCCCTCGACGTCGGTGGAGCCGAGCCCGTAGCTCTTGTCGCCCTCGACGCTCCAGGCGTTCTTCAGGCCGAGCTTCTCGTTGACCGCCCCGATGAGCGAGCCGCTGGTGTACGGCCTGATCGTGACCTGGTTGGAGACGACGTAGCCGTCGGCGAAGGCGTACTTCGCCCCGGCGTGGCCGGCGTCGGCGAGCGCCTTCTTGCCCTCGCCCAGCTTCGCCTGGAAGTCCTTCTTGAGCTTCTCGGCCTGCTGCGTGGTGCCGGTGGCCTTGGCTATGAGGTCGAGGTTCTTGGTCATCTGCCCGATCGGGTCGGAGGCGTCGGCGGCGCGCACCTCCAGGACCGGGGCGACCTTGCGCAGCTGCTTCACGACGGCCGGCTTGAGGTCGTCGGTGGCGACGATGAGGTCAGGCGACAGGGAGGCGATGGTGTCCGTGCTCGGCTCGCCGCGGGTGCCGATGTCCTTGGGGTCGTTCTTGAGCGGGGCCGCGGTGTTCCAGGTCTTGTAGCCCTTGACGTCGGCGACGCCGGCGGGGGCGACGCCCAGCGAGACCAGGCTCTCGACGACGTTCCACTCGGTGCCGACGACCTTCTTGGCCGGGCCGTCGAGCTCCACCTTTGCGCCCTTCGCGTCGGTGAGGGTGATGGGCTCGGCGGTCTTCTTCGCGTCGTCGGTGGCGGGCTCGGTCGTTCCGCAGGCGGTGAGGGTGAGCACCGCGGTGGTAGCGGCCGCCGCGGCCAGGAGGAGGCGTCTCATGAGGTGGTGCTGAGCCTTTCGTTCCGTGTGTGGTGCCGGCCGATCGCGCGGGTGCGCAGCCGGCCCGTGAGGGGGTCGTGGTCGACCTCGATGCGGATGCCGTACGTGTCGGTCAGTTGCTGGGGTGTCAGTACGTCCTCGGGAAGGCCGTCGGCGATGATCCGTCCCTTGTGGAGCAGCACGATCCGGTTGGCCACGGCCGCGGCCTGGTCGAGGTCGTGCAGGACGACACCGACGGCGATCCCGTGGTCGTCCGCCAGGTCGCGGATGAGGTCGAGGAGCTCGACCTGGTACCGCAGGTCGAGGTAGGTCGTCGGCTCGTCGAGGAGCAGCACGCCGGTCTCCTGCGCGAGGCAGCCGGCGAGCCACACGCGCTGGAGCTGCCCTCCGGAGAGGTGCTCGGCGCCGCGTTCGGCGAGTTCCTCGATGCCCGTCATGGCGAGCGCACGGTCCACGGCGGCCCGGCCCTCCGGGTCTGCCTTGCCCCAGCGACCCTGGTACGGGTAGCGGCCGAACTCGACGACGTCGCGCACGGTCAGCCCACTGGGGGTGGGGCGCCCTTGGGTCAGCAGGGCGACGCGGCGCGAGAACTCGCGAGGGGACAGCGCGAGGCCGTCGGTGTCGGCGTCGATGACGATCGTCGCGGTCCGGGGCCGCTGCAGCCGCGCGAGCGTGCGCAGAAGCGTCGATTTCCCGCTGCCGTTCGGACCCACGAGGACGGTCACCTCGCCGGGCCGTAGCGTCAAGGACGCGTCGTGCACGACGTCGACGCCCTCGTACGCCACGGTGACGCCCATGGCCGACAGCTCATGACCGTGGGGACGCCTGGCGCCGGAGGTCTCTTCAGCAACTTTCACGCTGCGAAGGTTAGCCTAACCTTAGGGCGTGCTGAGACAGGCCTGGGCAGCTGAGCACAAGGCGAAATTTAGCCGTTCCCTTCCGGCCGGCGCGGCTGAGCAGGGCAGTTGGAGGACGGTAGGGCGCCGAGCCGCTCGGCGCCCGGGCGCAGCACGTCCCGGCTCACTGGATACCGCCGCCTCTCTATGCTGACGACATGATCGACATACCTCTTTCGGCCTTGGAAGTCGCGATGGTCCAAACGGGCACCCGAGCCGTGGACACTCTGCGCGACACCGCGGCCTTCGCGCAGGGACTGGAACGGCTGGGTTACCACCGGATCTGGTACGCCGAGCATCACCACTCGCCCGCAATCGGCGCGTTCCCGCCAGTCGTGCTGACCGCGCACTCCGCTGCCTTGACCTCCTCCATCCGGCTTGGTTCGGGTGGAGTGCTGGCCCCCAACCACGCACCGATCACGCTGGCGGAGCAGTTCGGAACGCTGGCCGCTCTGCATCAGGGCCGCATCGACCTGGGGATCGGCCGTGGCCCTGGGACCTTCGACGAGGTCACCGCACGGGCGCTGCGCCGCGGAGCCGGACCGGCGACGGATGGGGAGTACCAGGGCGACGTAGCCGCGATCCTGTCCCTTCTGGTCGACGAGGTCGCGCTCGGCCCGCTGCCGGAACCGTGGCTGCTGGCTTCCAGTACCGCAGGTGCCGCTCTGGCCGCGGAACTCGGCCTGCCGATCGCCGTCGCGCACCACATCCGGCCGCACAACACCCTCGCGACCCTGGAACGTTACCGGGCGGCGTTCACCCCGTCCCGTTGGTGCGAGCAACCCCGGGTGCTGGTGTGCGTGGAGGCAGCGTGTGCCGAGACGGAAGAAGAGGCCGCGTGGCGAGTCGGACCGATGGAAGTCGTCAAGGCAGGGCTCCTCAAGGGCCAGAGTGAGATCCCCTTCCCCACGCCGGCGGCGGCGGCCGCCCACCCCTTCACAGCGGAAGAACGACAGGCGCTGGACGACTTCCGTGCACGGCAAGCCGTCGGGACACCCAAGACCGTCGTGCACCGGCTCACGCAACTGGCTCGTGAGACCGGAGCAGACGAACTCATGCTGACTACGCCCGTCTACGACCTCCACGACCGCATTCGCTCGTACGAACTCATCAAGCAGTACATCGAGGCCACGACAGCACCGTAGGGGCAACGCTGGGAATGATGCGCGAGCCGGCACGTCGCAGGGCGCTCCTCGCCGGCCGCACGCGGCAGCTCGGTCGGCGCCGGACGGGGCCGGTGGCCCGCGCCGACCGGACTTCCCGACGGCGCCCATCGCCCGGGGGTCTACCCCTCCGGCCCGGCCGGCTGCGGAGCCACATCGCGCCGACCCACGTTGTTGTCGAACCGGACCAAGAGGTCGGTATCGAGCTCGCCTGTGTAGACATCGGGAACGGAGTGGTCGGAAGGAGCGGACGCGATCGCGAGAAGGCGGTCGCGGTCCACGATGTGAGGTGTCCATGCGAACGGACCGACGCGCATCGAGCCACCGGCCGGAATCGCCTGGTCGATCACCAGCGTCCCGATCGGCTGGAAGCGCGTCGGCCAACCCACTCCGTCGCCCGCGTCGCACCGATAGGTGCGGACCTGGGCGACGCCGCCTCCCAGAGCGATCGTGCCCCGGTTGTGCACGCGCACGTACACGTAGTTGGGAATGCCGTTGACGGGTGTCTGATGGCCGAGTTCGGGGTCGTCGCCGTCTCTGATGTCGTTGTTGCGGACCCACAGGTCGGGAGAGGCTCCGTTCGGGGAACTGCTCGGTTGGGATCCGGTGTCGGCTTGGTTGTCCCGGATGTAGAGGTCCACGGCCGAACTCGCTTCGTCGGCGACATCCAGCGCTTCGGAGAGCAGGGTCGCCAGTACTGTCCTGGTGACAGCGGCGAGGTAGCCGTAGTCGAGCGTGGCCGGCTTGTCGGACGTCCGGTGGTAGTGCGGGTTCCCCTCTCCTTCGTAGGCGCCGACCGTGACGTCGCTGTGCGCTTCGAACGGCATGTAGTCGCTGGCATAGATGGGGCCGAGTTTGACCGGCAGCGCCGTGTAGGACGCGGCGGCCTGCGCCATCACCGCACCGAGGGCCTGCGAAGCGGCGTCATTGCCCGGTACGGCGTTTCCCTCGTCCCGCTCCACCGTCACGGAACCGTCCTCCGGTGGCCTCCCGATCATGTCCAGATTGATGACCCGGTAGATGTCGGCACCCGCGGCGTGGAGCTCCGCGGCGTACGCGGTCGAACCCCACAGTCCCTGTTCCTCTCCGGAGAACGCCACGAAGCGGACGGTGGCGGAGAGGGCGACCGGCGCGAGCAGGCGCGCGATTTCAAGGACCGCCGCCACACCACTGGCGTTGTCGTCGGCTCCTGGAGCCCGTGCGGTCGCGTTGCCCAAGTCTTCCATTCGGCTGTCGTAGTGGGCGCACACGATGATGACGGGGCCGCCGCTTCCCGTCCCCGGCTTGGTGCAGACGACGTTGCCCGCGCTGTGACCGGCATGGGACCAGGGGCGTCTGACCACATCTGTGTACCCCACCGCCGTGAACTGGTCCGATATCCGTGCGGCGGCCTCTCCGAGGTGCGGCGAGAACGTGTGCCTGGTGTGGAAGGCCGCGAGTGCCTCCACTGTGTTGCGGAGAGCCTCCACCGAGACCAATTCGACAAGTGTCGCTATGAACTTGTCCGGCAGCGTGCCGGTCCACTTGCGTTTGACCGGCTCGACCCGTGCGGCTGGGCTCGGCGGTCGGCGCTTGTCGGGGACGGCGAACGGCTGCCCCTCAAATGTGTCGGGTCGCATCACATACTGTCCATCGCTGTCTTGACCGCCCTTGCGGGCTGTCCGTCTACGAGGCCACATCGCGCAACCCCATGTTGTTGTCGCAGCGAACAATCCGGTCGGCGGTCACCGGTCCGTTGAGAGTGGCGGTGAGCGCCGGGTCCGGGGCGCCGTGTACGACCGCCGCCAGGAATTCGTGATCGACGACGTGCGGCGTCCACGCCAAGGGGCCGACGCGCACCGCACCGCCGGCCGGAATCGCCTCGTTGATCGCCAGCGTGCCGATCGACTGGAAGTGCGTCGGCCAGATCATCCCGGAGCCTTGGCCACACCGGAAGACTTCGAGCTGGAACGCTCCGCCCACGGCAGCCTGGGTTCCCCTGTTGTGTACGCGCACATACACATGGTTCGGCTGGTCGTTGATGGGCGCCTGGTGTCCGAGATCGGGATTGTCGCCCGTACTGATGTCGTTGTTGCGGACCCAGATGTCGGGAGAGGCCAGGCTCGGGCGGGGGCTCGGCAGGGCCCCGGTGTCGGCCGGGTTGTCCGGGATGTAGACGTCCACGGGCCGCCGCTGCCACAGTCCCTGGCCGATGAAGGCCTCGTCCATCACTTTGCTGAACAGGCCGCCGGTGAGCATCGAGTCGGCCGAGATACAGCCCTGGGCCATGCTGACGGCATGCGCCGCGCTCGTGGAATCGCTGTCCGGCACGATGAGCAACATCTCCATCATCGTTTTGATCACGGCATCGGCTGCTTCGATCCGCTCGGCGGAACCGGACGAGTCACCACCCATGCTGAGGTAGCACTGCCACAGCGCTGTACCGAGCATCGAATTGCGGAGGTCGGGGCTGTAGGTGCTGAACTGCGCATCGTCGAACCGCTCGGTGCGGTCGAGCCGACGCTCCGTGCTCCACTGGTTGGTGGCGTTGTTGTCGAAGGGGAACGTCTCGGCGCGCCGGTTCCCGGTGGGATTGAACCTGTCCCGGTAGATGGCGGGCAGGGCGTCGCAGACGCTGTGCTCGTACGACCCCGACCCGCCGTGGTCCGCACCGAGCCACTGGAAGACACCGTGGGTGTACTCATGGACGATGACACCGAAGTCGGCGGCATCCGGTGTGCCGCCCTCACCGAAGCGGATCCGCGGGGGAGTCGTCCCGATCCACTCGCTGTTGTCGCCACCGTTGAACGCCTGGGCATCGACCTCCACCTTCGTCATGTTGGCGTTCAACGTCGGGTTTCCCAGGCTGCGGAGGTAGCGTGCGGCCGAGTCGAGCCAGTAGTAGGCGTTCGCGCTCAGAAAGGCGCGATTACTCGGAAACGTCTGGTAGGAGAAGCTGGGTGATGCTTCCTGCGGCTGGGCGAAGACGGGGGTGTCCCAGTCCTTGCACTGGAACCACTCACCGTCGAGTCGGAACTTTCCGCCGGCGGCAGGAGCGATCTCGGCTTGGACGTCGTGACGGAACACGTCGAGCGTTGCCGCGCTGGCCCCTCCGTGCAGCGTGCTGTCGTCCGACTCGGTCACGGGGTCCGGTGAAAAGACCTTCAGGGAAGCCGCCACGTACTTGCCTGCGAGCGCGATCCACAGAAGTTCGCCGGATACGGCGTCCACGACGACGCGGAAGTGCTCGAAGGGGCCGGTGGTCTCCACGAGGAAATCACGAATGAGATGCAGTGCGTCGTCGGGCTTCTTGCCCTTCCCCAGCAGCACGGTCGAGGCGCTGGGGTAGTCGGTCCTCGGCAGGGTGGGCCTGGACGTGTCGCGGATGTAGGCGAGTTCGTCCTTGACCACCTCTGCGGCTTCGAATTCCCCTTCGAAGGGCGCGAGGGCAACCCCCTTGAGGGCGTCGGGGGTCTGAGCGGCACCCGGACCGGGCGCACCCGTCATGTCGAGCTCTCCGCCGTGATCGACCTGAATGACGCTGCCTTGTTTGACGTCGGCCACGGCCTGCACGGTGGCGCCGGATACGGGGACGTCGTTGTGGAACTGCTGGTAGCGGATTCTCAGCGTTGCCGCGCCTTCGCTCGCTTCCATCTCGCGCAGATCGATGTTCCCGGACTTCAGGTCGCCCCTGCGCGCTTTCATGAACTGCTCAATGGCTTTCCGGGCGGTCGGCGCCTGTGTCAGCGTCGCCCCCGGGTCGATGTACTTCCGCAGCACACCCTCGGCATCGGTATGTTCCCCCACACCAGGAACCATCCTCAGAGGCTTCCCCTCTTCGGGGCCTGGCTCGTTCCGTTGCGATTCGCCGTAATCCTGGGTCATGAGATGCGCTCCTCAACCGGCGTGGAGGGGAGATTCGCTCCATGAGCACGGTGGGGTCGGTCCTGGCGATGAGCGCAACCGGAGTCACTCCTGGCGCTGGCCGGGACGAATGACTTCCTCTGGGAAGCTGCCCATGACGTCGCAATCCACCCACAAGCATCGTAACTCGGCCCGGGCCATCGCGCCCTCGGACGCCGGAGACGTCGTTCACCCTTGTGCCCAGGACGCAGGGGCTGCGAAGGAGGCGAACAGATCGCTGTGCTCGGTACCGCGATGGCCTCACATGGCAACGGCGCCGACCGGACGCTCCCTTGTGCGGACATCCGGGCCGGACCCCTCGTCAGAATGATGCCCGGCTGGGGGCTTGGAGATGGGGGGATCGTCGGCGTGACCGGCTTGGTCGCTGGGCCACCCGGCGTGTTTCCGCCCAGTGCAGCTGCTCGCCGGTCCCGCGCGCTGCGCCGTCCGGGCGTCACGCGTCGGTGCCCAGGGTCGGAGAAGGGCTATATCCGTGCCGAACGGGTAGGTAAGCAGCCGTAGATGCCGACGGGGATTCCTTGGCGTATTCGATTTCTTCTCGCACAAGCCCGCAGGCTGCAGCGTACAAGGGTGGCATATTCTTGTGCTGTAATGCAAGAATATGCCACCCTTGAGTTCTCGGGGTTTTCCCGAGCCGCTCGTACGTTGCGAATCAGGGGCCCCGCGTCATGCGGGTCTAAGGTGCAAGCATGTCGAAGGTCTTGAGCAAGCTGCCGGTCGGCGAACGGATCGGTATCGCGTTCTCCGGGGGGCTGGACACCTCGGTCGCGGTGGCGTGGATGCGTGAGCGCGGCGCGTTTCCGTACGCGTACACGGCTGACATCGGCCAGTACGACGAGCCGGATCTCGCCGAGGTACCGGAGCGCGGTCTCACCTACGGGGCCGAGCGGGCGCGGCTCATCGACTGCCGTGCCGCGCTGGTCGAGGAGGGCCTGGCCGCGCTGGTGTGCGGTGCCTTCCACATCCGGTCGGCCGCGCAGGCGTACTTCAACACCACTCCGCTCGGCCGTGCCGTGGTGGGCACCCTCCTGGTGCGGGCGATGCACGAGGACGACACCTCCATCTGGGGCGACGGGTCCACCTACAAGGGCAACGACATCGAGCGGTTCTACCGCTACGGCCTGCTGGCCAACCCCAACCTGCGTATCTACAAGCCCTGGCTCGACCGGGGGTTCGTGGCGGAGCTCGGTGGCCGGCACGAGATGTCTGCCTGGCTCGCGGAGCGCGACCTGCCCTACCGGGACTCCGCCGAGAAGGCGTACTCCACCGACGCGAACATCTGGGGTGCCACGCACGAGGCCAAGCGCCTGGAGTACCTCGACACCTCCCTTGAGACCGTGAAACCGATCATGGGCGTTGCCTTCTGGGACCCCAAGGTCGACATCCAGACCGAGGACGTCACCGTGGAGTTCGAACACGGACGGCCCGTGCGGATCAACGGGCGCGAGTTCGCCGATGCGGTGGAGCTGGTGGGGGAGGCCAATCGCATCGGCGGTCGCCACGGGCTCGGGATGTCGGACCAGATCGAGAATCGCATCATCGAGGCCAAGAGCCGCGGTGTGTACGAGGCTCCCGGTATGGCGCTGCTGCACGTGTGCTATGAGCGGCTGCTCAACGCCATCCACAACGAGGACACCGTCGCGATGTACCACAACGAGGGGCGTCGGCTCGGGCGGTTGCTCTACGAGGGCCGCTGGTTCGACCCGCAGGCGCTCATGCTCCGCGACAGCCTGCAGCGCTGGGTCGGCTACCCGATCACCGGCAGTGTCACGGTACGACTCCGCCGCGGACAGGACTACTCCGTGATCGACACGCAGGGCCCGAACCTCAGCTACCACCCCGAGAAGCTGTCCATGGAGCGCAGTCAGGACCCGGCGTTCGTCCCGGATGACCGCATCGGTCAGCTGACCATGCGGAACCTCGATATCGCCGACACGCGGAAGATGCTGGAGGAATACGCCAAGCACGGTCAGCTCCGGCCCTGGAGCGGCCTCATCGGCGAGCTCGCCCCCGGCGGTGCGGTGGCCATCGCCGCGGCCAGCGACGAGGCAGAAGCCGTTGCAGCGGCTTCCGACACGCTCGACCATGCGGCCATCGAGTCGGGGACGGACTGACGGACTGATAGAGCCGACACGAAGTCCACGGTGCGGTGACCTGGATCCGCCCGGCGAACATGGCGCAGGTCGTCCTGGCCTGATCGTGGTGGCAGTGGGATCCTCCTGACATGGATCTGCGCAACGCGAAGGTGTTGGTGACAGGCGCCACCGGCGGCATCGGGCAAGTGCTGGCGGTGGGCCTGGCCGCCCGCGGTAGCGACGTGGTGCTCACCGGGCGCCGCGCGGACATGCTCAAGCCGTTGGCCGAGAGACTGGGCGGCCGGGCCATCCCTGCCGACCTGGCCGACCGCGAGGCGATCGAGGAACTGCTGGATCAGGCAGGCGAGATCGACGTGCTCGTGGCCAACGCCGCGCTGCCGGCGACAGGTCTGCTGGCCGACTACTCCATCGGCGAGATCGACCGCGCGCTCGACGTCAACCTTCGCGCGCCCATCGTGATGGCGAAGCTGGCCGGGGAACGCATGGCCGCCCGCCGCCGCGGTCACCTGGTCTTCATCTCTTCGCTCTCCGGGAAGGCCGCGTCCGGTCAAGCCTCCCTCTACAACGCCACCAAGTTCGGAATGCGCGGCTTCGCCCTCGCGCTCCGCGAGGACATGCGGCCCCACAACGTCGGCGTCTCGACCGTCTTCCCCGGCGTCATCAGGGACGCGGGCATGTTCGCCGACTCCGGCGCGACCCTGCCCCGGGGGGTCGGCACCCGTTCGCCGCGGGACGTGGCGCGCGCGACCGTACGAGCCATCGAGAAGAATCTCGCCGAGGTGGATGTGGCCCCGCTGAGCCTGCGCCTGGTCACCTTGGTCGCCGGCGTCGCCCCCAACGTGTCCGCCGCCGTCCAACGCCGCGTCGGCGGCGACAAGACCACGGAACAGCTCGCCAAGGGGCAGCGCCACAAGCGCTGACGTCCTCCCTCGGACTACCGAGCGGCAGGAGAGGACCCGATGTCAACCACTCGTGCCCACGCGGGTGGCGAGTCCGGAACGTAGTCGGGATCGTTCTCGTCCCAGGACCGGATCGCATGCTGCCGAGGGAACAGGCCCACTACCGTCCGGCACGATGGTCGCCCCTCGGGCCAGGGCGTCTGGCCGTCGGTCAGGATCACGATGACATCAGGGCGGGGCTGCTCGGAGCCGCCACGAAGTGGTTCGAGCAGGCCCCGGGGACTTTTGCTCGCCGCGAGGGGAGCCGGTCGGGCGCGGGGCGCCGCGCCCGTCGGCGACTCGATGACGTGCGCGCCGAGGGCGGCGCGGAGCACGCCCTCGGCCGTGTTCCTGCCCTGCCGCTATTTCTTGTGCAGCCGCCCGCAGCTGTACCAGGTTCCCAGGTTGTCGCTGCGGTTGCAGATCTGGAAGTACGCGTTCTTCACCTTGGACTTGGTGAAGCCAGGGCCGGCGTCGTCTCCCATGTCCTGGTTCTGCGCGAGCACGTATCCACCGCCACTGGACGTTGGCGTGTCGTAGATGACCATGAGAATGCTGCCGTAGCCGTCGTGTGGCCACTCGTCGGCCGACCGCGGGTCATCGACGGAGATGTCGTACCAGCCGTCACTGCGCTTCCTGTACTCGTACCAAACACTCCCCGAGCTTGCCCTGTTGGTGCTCTCGCCGACGAACTGTGTGAACGCCGCGGCTTCTGTCGTCCCCGCATGGGCGGGCCCTGCCCCGGCGGCCAGGCCGGCCGTCAGGACAAAAGCTGCTACGGCTCCCCGAATGCGCAAGGTTCCTCCTGGAAGGGATGGATCCGACTGGGGTCGGCGCGACCGATGGTCCGCGCGGCAGCGCCGTTCGCTCAAGGTGCTGCTCTCGTGCCGCTGCCGCAAGGCGCTACGCCCGTCCCGGACACCGACCCGCTGTCCGGGCAGGTCGGAAGAGTGTCCCGGACAGCACCCACCCCGTCCGGACAGCGGAGTTCTCCCACCGAAGGTGGTCGGCGGGCTCGGTGCGTGACATTGCCGGGGCCGGCCGCCGGTTGTTCTTGCACCGCCTGTCGGCTAGGAGCCGGGGGCTGCGGGGTGAACACTGCCGGTCCATGTATCCGCCGACGGCGCGGGGTCCCATCGGACCTCGATGCTGACGCCGTGGTGGTCGCGTGTGAGCTCCGTCAGCATCGTGACGGCAGCGGCCTGTGCTGCTCGCGGGGCGGCGTCGATGGGAACTTGGGGCAGGCGTCCGCAGACTGTTCCGCTTGCCGCGGTGAGGATGCTGTGGCGCCAGCCGTCCGGCGTTCTGAACAGGAGGATGCCCTTCGGCATGGGGAAGGGAGGCCGCGCGGCACGGGACTTCCTCCGGTATCCGGACATCATCGACCCCCAAGCTTCGATAAGTAGGAGGAAAATACCCCGCTTCGCCGGGAGCGCCGAACGTGGCCGGGTCGTCTGGGCCCCGTGCGTCAGGTCATGACTTCCTGTGCGGTGGTGGTGGCTTCGCGAGTGTTGCTCACGACGTGTGCCGGCAGCACGCGCTCGGCGTGCAGGAGGATCGCCGCGCCGGTCAGCACCATCAGGGCCAGAACCGTCCACAGGTGCCACCGCCCGGCGTCGAGCAGGAATCCCAACAGTACGGGCGCGATGGTGCGGCAGACCGACCAGGACAGTTGATAGGTCGCCAGGTACCGTCCCCGCAGGTGATCAGGGGCGGCCTGGACCGACAGGCCCTGCGACGGTGCGGAGTGGACGAGCTCACCGGCGGTGTAGAGCACCGCGACCGCCAGGACGGCGACGACGGCGTCGGCGCCGCTGAAGAGGTGGGGAAGGGCCGCGAAGGCGGCGAAGGAGAGCGCGAAGACGAACGCGCCGAGCGCAGCCGTGCGGGTGCGCCTGCCGCGCAGGGTCAGGCGGGCGACCGGGACACCGAGCGCGGCGACCAGGGCGGTGTTGAGCGCGAACACGACCCCGGCCAGGGCGTTGGGGATGCCGATGTCACGAGTGAGGAAGATCGGTAGGGCGATGGCCTGGGCGGTGTAGCCGAAGGCGATCAGGAAGTTGGCAGTTGTGATGAGCAGGTAGGGCCGGTCGGCGAGTACCTGCCGGTATCCGCCCCGGGTGCCCTCCGGCTGCCCGGCCCCGCCGTGGACGGCCGGGATCCGGGACACCAGCACCGCGGCAATGGCGAAGACCGTGGCCAGCACCACGGCGGCGCCGACGAAACCGGCACTGCCGTTCCACGCCAGCATGCCTGCCGCCGCCAGGCTGCCGAATCCCATACCGGCGTTGCGTAGGCTCCGGTCCCATGCGAGTAGTCGGTCACGCTCGGCGCCTTGGGCGATTTCGCCGATGAGGGCGTGCTGGCTGGGCGACGAGGCCCACATCCCCACCGCGACCACCAGGGCGATCGCCAGGAAAGCGGGGTAGGAGTCGGCGAGCGGGTAGGCGGCGAAACCGGCCGCGCGCAACGCGAGCACGCCGATGAGCACCCGTCGGCCGCTGAAACGGTCGATGAGGACACCCGCGACCGGCATGAACGCCAGGGCACAGAGCCCGGCGACGGTCAGGCCCGCGCCGATCGACGTCAGCGACAGGCCGGTGAGCGAGTGGACGAACAGCATCGTCAATGGCACGTATATGCCGTCGCCGATCGAGCCGACCAGGCTCGCGGCGATGAGTCGGCGCCGGGTGCGAACGTCGGGTTCAGCGGAAGTCGAGCGCACCACGGCCCCGCTTCAGCTCGGCGAACGCTCCCGTCCCGGCCAGGGTCCGCGTGGCCTGGAACAGTCGGACTGCCTCCTCGCCTCTCGGGACGGAGGTGAGGACGGGGCCGAAGAAGCCGGTGCCGTCCACGGCGACGACGGGCGTCCCGGCCTCCTCGCCGACCGCTTCCTGTCCGGCCCGGTGGCTGGCGCGCAGAGCCGCGTCGAACTCGTCGGTGTGTGCGGCCTTGGCCAGGGACGCGGGCAGTCCCAGTTCGTCGAGGGACTCGGTGATGACCGCGTCGTAGTCCTTGTTGCGCCCCACGTGTATGCGACCGCCGAGCGCGGTGTAGAGCTCACGCAGGACGGTGTTGCCGTGGAGGACTTCGGCGGCCGCGCACACTCGGGCCGGGCCCCAGGCCCGGTCGTTGAACTCGCGGTACCAGGGCTCCAGTTCACGGTGCTCGTTGAGCACGGACAGGCTCATGATCTGGAAGCGCAGGTCGATCGGCTGGAGCCGTTCGACTTCGAGCAGCCATCGGGAAGTGGCCCAGGCGAAGGGGCAGGTGGGATCGAAGTAACAGACGACCGGTACGGCGGCGCGAGAGGGAGCAATATCTTCCATGGAAGGTAAATTATCATCTGTGGAAGATATAGTGAAGGCATGCAGACCGACACCATCGCCGCCATCGTCGAACAGTGGAAGCGCGAGCGCCCCGACCTGGACGCGGCGCCGATGCTCGTCGTCGGCCGGCTCTTCCGGCTCACCGACGCGCTGGACCAGCAGCTGCGCCCGCCCTTCCAGGCCGCGGGCCTGGGGAGCGGCGACTTCGACGTGCTGGCGGCGCTCCGGCGTTCGGGGGAGCCTTATGCGCTGTCCGCAGGCGAGCTCAGTCGCACCGTCCTGGTCACCAGCGGCGCGATCACCAAACGGGTCGACCGGCTCGAAGCCCGTGGCCTGGTCGGCAGATCCGTCGCCGAGACCGATTCGCGTGGACGCCTCATCACCCTCACCGCCGAGGGCGTCGCACTGACCGACGAGCTCATCGCCGTCCACCTGGACAACCAGCGACGGCTCCTGTCCGGTCTCGGCGCGGACGAGCAGGCGCGGCTTGCCCACCTGCTCGAACGGTTCGCCTCAACGCTGACCCCAGGTGATGACTGAACACCCCGGGGTCCGGCATCCGCGCCTCGTCCTGCGCCTCGCAGTCAGCGGGCGCGGCGGTGACCCCCGCCGCGCCCCCTGACCGGGCCGGGCCGTTCGCCCGTCAGGCGCCGTTGAAGGACGACCGGGCGCTGTCGAGGGCGGCCTCCATGCGGGCGACCTGGCCCTTCGTGAACATGAACATGCCCTGGTCGTCGGTGTAGTCCATGTAGTTGACGAACATGTCGCCGTCAGGATCATTGCTGCACGACAGCTTGGGGAAGGTCGGGGTGCCGAAGTTGGGGCCGCCGGAGTTCGGAGTGTCCGCGACGAGGTCGCCGCCGTTGCAGCCCTGGCCGTCGTCGCCCCAGATGTGCAGCAGGTTCAGCCAGTGCCCCACCTCGTGGGTCGCCGTGCGACCGCCGTTGAAGGGAGCGGAGGCCGTGCCCGTCGTGCCGAAGAACCGGTGGCCGATGACCACCCCGTCCGTCTCTGCGGGGCCACCCGGGAACTGGGCATAGCCGAGTATCTCGTTGGGGTCCGCGGGGTCGAAGATGCGCGGACAGACCCACAGGTTGAGGTAGCGATCGGCGGGCCAGGCGTCGTGCCCACCGCTCGACGCGTGTTTGACGGTGTTGGTCCGTATGTTGAATTTCGCGGCCTGGGTCTGTGTACGGGTGATGCCGTCGGTGGGCTGTCCTTGCGGATCCTGCGTGGCGAGATGGAATTCGATGCGACTGTCGGCCACGAGCGGCTTCCATACCGGCGGGACCTGGTCGATGTCCGGATTGAGTGCCCGGAAGTCCTCGTTCAGCACGTCGATCTGGCTGGTGATCTGGTCCTCGCTGAGGTTCTGTGCGGCGGTGTTGAACACCACGTGCACGACGACCGGGATGCGGGTCACGCCGACGCGTGCCGTTGCTTCGTCGCCGGTCTCATAGGCGAAGGCCTTGTTCTCGATCCGGACGCGGGCCTCGGCGTACGCCGGGTTCTCGGCCATCAGCAGATGGTGCACCGGCATCGTGCCGCAGCCTCGGCGGGCGGGAGCGGTGGTCGCATCGTTCTCTGACATATCACACCTCCAGGTTCGGCCGTGGGCCGCGGCTGTGGCCGCGGCGAGGCATTTCCGTATTCCGGTGAATAAGCCATGGTGATGCGAATAAAGTAATCCACTAAAAGGTTATCATCTGTTGCAAATCCGGGCAAAAGGTGCCCTCAAGGGAAGGCCGGAACGATGAGCGAGCTGCCCGCCGAACTGTTCCAGCGGTGGACCCACTCCTACGAAGAGGACACCGAGGGGGTCACCGTCTACCGCCCGACCGACTACCCGTTCCCACCCGCTCGCGGTCGCAGGGGCATGGAGATCGTCGCGGACGGAACCTACATCGACCACGCCATCGGTGCTGCCGACGTCCCCGACATCATCCCCGGCCACTGGTCGACGGCGGACGGAAAGTCACTCGCCATCAGTTTTCCCGGTACGAGCCGGCCCGACCGCCGGCTCGAGATCCTGCAGTGCGACGGCAAACTGCTGAAGGTGCGTACTCCCTGAGACGGTCGCACCCTCGTGGCCCCCTCTGCCCAAGCCGTTACCGATACCGCTACCGGTTCAGGTGCGCACGGGCAAGGGCGGTGAGGACGCTGCGGGTCTTGGACGCCTGAGGTGATTGCAGGCCCAAGTCCAGCAGAGCGCGTTCCAGCAGGTCCTGTGCGGTGGAGGCTTCCGCGGGACGCACCCGGAGCGACAGCTCCAAGAGACGCAGGTCGGGGCCGACGCTCCAGAATTCCGCGGCGAGCGGGTGGATCAGGTCGCGACGTGAGGGCTTCCACTTGGTGGCCTGGACCGGGCCGAGTGGCACGATGCCCTCCAGGTCGTCGTCGGTGACGCCGACGCTCGCGAGCAAATCCCTTTGGTCCCTGGTCAGCCGGGGTCGGTGCGAGTCCCCGTCCCCGCCTCCGCCATCGGCGGTGGGCCGGTCGAAGTCGTCTTCCACCTTCAGCGAGGCTGCCCAGACGCGGTTGCGGCCGCTCCAGTCTTCCTCGATCTTGAATTCCCAGTCCTCCCCGTCGCGACTCGCCCGCCAGTCGGCAGGCAGCGCTTCCGGGATGCACGGTCGCAGTTTCACGGTCAGGTCGTCCGCATCGCCCTTCGCGGGCTTCCGAAGCCGGATGGTAACTCCCGCCTCCGACAAGGGGAGACGGATGTCGTCGCCGTCCGCCCACGGCTTGTCCCAGAAGTACACCGTGAGGCCCTTGCCCTCGTCGGCCTCCAGCCCGAGCAGTCGGCACGCGGACTCGGCCGCCTCGTCAGACGCGATGGTCTTGACTTCGACATCGGCGTTCTTCAGCGCATCCGCCATATTCCCTTTATCGCATGGGGGTACCCGGCGCGCATCCTTACAACGGCTAGGTAGTCGCTGTAAAAACACCACCGCGAGAAGGCCACCCAGCGGGACGTCGACCCTCTAGCGCCATGCGCTTCGGGCGCGCACACGCGGCGAGACGGCACCGACCGGAGGGCCGTGGCATCTCGTCGGCCCCCGCAGCCCGGGACTTGGGGCCGGGAATCCGGGCGCGTGCGGTCGAATTCTCATCGGGAAGCTCCCGTCCGCACGGCTCACTCACCCTGTGACCGGCTTGTTACCGGAATCGTGGCTTCCGTCATGGCCTGGCACGGTCTGGTCCTGATCGACTCGGTGTATGCGTAGAGCCTCCTTCACCCCTCCCGTCGTCCTCGCCGGCGTCCTGCTGCTCACGGCTTGCGGATCGCAGACGGCCGACTCCCAGAACGACGGCCTGACGCAGAGGCAGAGGTCGGACTCCCCGAACTCTCCCGACAGGTCCTCCTGCGGGGCTCAGGCCTCCGACACGCCGACCGCGCCCAGTACTTCGGCCTTGCCCGGAAACCCCGCCGGGCTGGAGAAGGGCGGAGTCAAGATCACCGGCTCGAGCGGCGGCGCCCGTGCCTGCGCCGAGTTCGATGTCACCAACCACGGGACCGAACCCTTCACCTACATGATCACCTTCGAGTTCCTGTCGGATTCCGGAGAGGCGCTGACCAATACGAAGCAGACAGTCCCTTCCGTCAAGCCTGGTCGGACCGTGAAGCGCACCGTCGTCATGAGCGGACTGCCCTCACACCCCCGCGGGGCGGCACGCGTGCGGATCGCCGAGGTGAGGAGCGTCCCCGCCGGCGAAGCCCCCTCCGACAAGGGCACCTGCCCGCCCTCGGGAGTGCGCGTGTACGCCGACGACGGCGACGCCGCCATGGGACTCCGCGTCGTGAGTCTCCACCTGGAGAACTGCGGCGCCCGAACCCACCGGCTCAACGGCTACCCGCAGCTCCAGCTCCTCGACGAGCGTCACAAGCCCGTCGACAGCGTGAAGATCCTCCATGGCGGCAGCGCCATTGCCACCGGCACCGGAGCCGACGGCGCGCCCCAGCAGCTGGACCTGAAGCCAGGCGAGCGTGCCTACGCCGGCCTGGTCTGGCGCAACACCGTCGGAGGAGGTGCCGGTGATCCCGTGAACGCCCCCTACGTGAGGGTGTGGGAAAAGCCCGGTGCCGCCCCCGTGATGGTGAGCCCGGAGCTCGACCTGGGCACGACGGGGAAGCTCGGTGTGGGCCCCTGGAAGAAGGACGAAACGAATGGGCCGGTCACCGGCGGCGGCCCCGGCGCGCAGTCGCCTGAGCCGTCATTCCCACCCACCGCCCCCGCGCGACCGTGAAGAGCCCGCGACCTCCCGCAACATGACGCGTGCGTCCTGCGGTTGTGGGCCTCGGCGTCCGCAAGCGCCACGTCGAAGATGCCGGCATTTATGGCGGCCGGACAAGGCCAGGCAGTCGATCGGCCGACAAGGTGTCCGCCATCGCGGCGGCGACCGGCCGCCGGATCCACTTCACCAAGCTGACCGATGATCAGGCGCGACGGCAATGGCGGGCCGAGGGCCGGCCCGAGGAGGGCATCGAGTTCATGATGCACATTGTGGGCGACGGTGCCCGAGACGGTGGCCAGGGTGACGTCAGCGGTCGAGAATGTTGTCGGCCGCCCGCCGCGGACTCTCGCCCAATGGGCCGTCGCGCACGCCGATGCCTTTTGCCCCTGATACGCGGGAAGGGGTGCTGCGGGACATCGTCTGTGCGGCCGGGGCCGGTGGCGGTGTGCTTGTCGTGGCAGCCGGCAGCGTCAAGGGGGCGGAGGGCCGTTGGAGTCGGGGGAGTCCTCGGGGGGTACGCGGAGAGCTTGGGCTTCGCGCAAGGCCAGTGCGAGGAGCCCTGGGAAGCGTGCGTCGAGGTCGTCCCGGCGGAGGGAGTTCAGGCGACGGTTGCCGTCGTCGCGCTGCCGGATGACGCCGGACTCGCGCAGTACCCGGAAATGCCAACTCTGGGTGGATTTGCTTACAGGTAGCCGGAAGGAGCCGCACGGCTTCTCTGCGCCTTCGGCGAGTTCCGCGACGACCGCCAGACGGAGCGGGTCGCTCAAGGCGGTGAGGACGTCCGTGAAGACAAGGGCGTCGGTGTCGGGGTGAACGAGGGGAGTGGCATTCCGGCTGGCCATGGGCCCAGTCTCCCATGATCCCCGTGCGGCCATCATGTTCGCTTACAGTCGAACATGATGTAGATTCGAGGATCAGGAATCCCTGGGAGGTCGGCATGCCACTGGTCCACATCTCTACCCGTTCCGACAAAGAGCCGGCAGTACTCGAAGCCATCGCGAACGGCGTGCACCGCGCCCTGGTAGCGACCATCGGTATTCCCGATGACGATCGCTTCCAGATCGTCAGCACTCACGCCGAGAACGAGCTGATCTTCGACCAGCACTACATGGGCGTCGAACGCCGCGACGTCGTGTTCGTCCAGATCACCCTGGTGCGCGGACGCACTCCGGGCCGTAAGAAGGAGCTGTACCGCCGGATTGCGGCCAACCTCGCGGCGGACGCCGGCATCCGCCCGGAGGACGTGGTGATCACGCTCACCGAGAACGACCGCATCGACTGGTCGGTGGGTAACGGCGTGGCCCAACTCGTGGAGCAAGGAGAATCCGGTGAGCCATCGGACCGGCTCGATTCCGCCCACGCCGGTGTTGATTCCCCGCCCGAGCGTGTCCGTGTCACCGCGGACCCCGACTGGTACGAGTCGGCAGGTATTTCGCTCGGCGTCCGGGTAGGGAATCTGGTCTTCACCTCCGGACAGGCGCCGGTCGACGGCCAGGGCCGCACGGTCGGCACCGGTGACTTCGAAGCCCAGGTCCGTCAGGCGCTCGCCAACTTGTCGACGGTCCTGGTGAACGGGGGATCCAGCCTCGCGGACACCATCAAAGCGACCGTGTTCGTCACCGACATCCGGCAGCAGGACGTCTTCACCCGGCTTCGCGCGGAGTACTTCCCGGACAGGCCCCACCTTGCTGAGACCTTCGTCGAGGTCTCCTCGCTCGCCGACCCGCGGTGGATGGTGGAGATCGAGGCGATCGGGCTGGTCCGGCAAGCTTGAGCCCACAGCGCCCAAGCCGGGTGCAAAGGGCCGCCTTCACCCAAGGAGGCCCGGTGGAACCCCGGGGGTCTCTACGGGATGTCGCCGCGCTGGAGAGCACCCCGTATCGGACTGACGTGGCATCACCAGCCGTTGTGCTCTAGGGCCTGTCCGGCGGATCTTGAGCCGAAAATCAGGCGACAGCCGGAGACCGGGCGCCCTAACGTCCGCAGGCATGGCACCTTCACTTGAGCGTCCCCCCTTGCAGGCCGACGAGCGCACCGCGCTCATCGGCTGGCTGGATCTGCAACGGCAGATCCTGAGATGGAAGTGCGATGGCCTGAGCGAGGCGGACGCGCACCGCTCCGTCATCCCGACCTCGCCGGCGATGACGATTGCTGGCCTCATCAGCCATATGCGGTGGGTCGAGCACACCTGGCTGGAGGTGCTGTTCCTGGGCGGCGACAAGACGCAGAACCCATCCTTTGACGAGACGGACGAGGACGCGAACTGGCGTACTGACGGCATCTCGCTGAAGCAGCTGCTCGCGGAGTACGAGGCCCAGTGCGCCCGAAGTAACGAGATCGTGGCCGCGGCCTCCCTGGACGACGTCGGCCGCCACCCCGACTACCGCTCCGGCAACGCCAACCTCCGCTGGATGCTTATCCATCTCGTCGAGGAGACCGGACGGCACGCGGGGCATGCGGACATCGTGAGGGAGCTACTCGACGGGGCGAAGGGGTATTACTAGATCCCCGGTGGATCACGACCGCAGCCAGAGCCGGATCGAGACAACGATGACGGTGCCGTAGAAGACGTAGGCGCGTTTGTCGAACCGCGTCGCGACAGCCCGGAAGTTCTTGAGGGCATTGATCGTCCGCTCTACCTCGTTTCTGCGCTTGTAGATCGTCTTGTTGAAGCCGGCAGGCCGACCGCCCTTGCTGCCTCTACGTTGTCGGTTGGCCCGCTGGTTCTTCGGCTCGGGGATCGTGTGCTTGATCTGGCGTCGTCGCAGGTAGCGGCGGTTTCGGCGGGAGGAGTGAGCTTTGTCTCCGCCGAGATGATCAGGTCGAGTCCGGGGGCGCCCGCCATCCAGGCGGGCGACGCGGACACGTTCCATGACCGGGATGAGCTGCGGGGCGTCTCCCCACTGACCCGGGGTGATCAGCAGGGCGAGTGGGCGGCGTCCACCCTCACCGGCGAGGTGGATTTTGCAGGTCGGGCCGCCCCGGGAGCGTCCCAGACCCTCGTCGGCGCGGTGCTGCCGGGGCGTGCGTCTTTTCCCCGCAACCGCGGAGGCTCCTTGCGTGCTCCTGCGGCATGTTGGTGAGCCCGGCAGGAGGTGGAGTCCACGCTCACCATCGACCAGTCGATGCGGCCACTCGCGTCAGCATCGGCCAAGACAGCCGCGTAGAGCCTGTCCCACGTACCATCCGCTGACCAGCGCCGATGCCGCTCGTACACGGTCTTCCACTTACCGAAACGTGCAGGTAGATCCCGCCATGGCATCCCGGTACGCTGCCGGAACAGAATCCCGTTGATCACCCTGCGATGGCTCTCCCAACGCCCCCCGCGCTGCCTGGACTTCGGCAGATGTGGCTTCAGCCGGGCCCATTCTTCGCTTGTGAGATTTCCCCGCCCCATGAGCATGCCAACGAGCCAGGACTCAGACGGTCACAAGATCCGCCGGACAGGCCCTAGCCGATCGGCGTTCGACACGCGAGGATGCGGCTCTGGCTCCGGGACCACCCGGAGCCGCAGTCGAGCGCTGGAGGTTGACCGGTCGTGCACCGAAGACTGTTACGCAACGTGCTGCACAGTGTGATCGCGATGCTGTTCGCGTGCACCGGAAGTGTGCTGATCTCTCCCGCCGCGCATGCCGCGGCCGCCTGCGCGGGCGACAGCAACGCCCAAGGCCTCGCCTCCCGGCCCGCTTCGGGGAGCCTGGTGTCGGTGACACGGGCCGACGGGCGGGTCGAGCAGTTCCAGCAGTTCTACGACAACTCCTCGATGAGTGGTCTGCCGTTCGTCTGGCACCGGGCCCAGGACGTGGCCGGTGGTTCCTACGGCGACTGGGAGCGGGTCAGCGCCGTGCCCGCCGGGCCGAAGCTCTACCAGGTGGTCGCGGCCGAGAACAGCATCGGCGGGCTGGAGGCGTTCATCCCCTCGTACGGCCGCTTCTGCCACACCGTGCTGCCCGAGCCCGATGGCCAGTGGGGTCCGGCGGAGGACTTCGGCCTGCAGCCGGCTCCGTACCACGGCGGCATCGTGCTGTTCAAGGAACGAGACGGGCGCCTGCACGCCTTCGCCTCCAGCGGCAGCCCCTACACCTCGATGGACGTACGCAGCCAGTACAGCTCTTCCGACGGCCACTGGGCCGATGTGCGATGGATGGGGAAGGTTCCCGAGGCGGACGTGGGGCTGAGCTCGCCGACCTCGGTCACCCAGCTCGCCGACGGGCGGCTGCACATCGTCGCCCGCGAGTGGAACCGCGATCGTTACTGGCAGACCACCGAGCGGGATCGCTTCCTGTCCTGGGAGCCGTGGCAGCTGTGCGCGAACGCCGCATGCACGTGAGGCCTCGGTGCAACGAGGTCGATTGCGGAGGCAGACAGTTCACCTGGTGTGATCACGCGATCCGCCCGGGCCGTCTCGTCCGGTGGCCGCCGGCTCTCACCTCGGGGCAGGTCGGCCCGCGCTGCCTCCAGCCCGACCCGGACCCGGGCGCCCCGGTTTCGGCCAGGAGTCCCGCGTACTGACGAACGTGGCCCCGCCCTCCATGTCCGCTGAACTGCGGGAAGGCCGCTCGGCGTCGAGCGGTGTTCGACGTCGGCCGTAAGAACGAGGTCAGCAGGACTGGTAGAGGTAGCCGTCAGTACCGGCAGGGCGGACGTCGCGGTCGCGCAGGGTGATGGACAGCTCCTTCCCCCAGGCACTGCAGGCGGTGGCGAAATCCTTCTTCGCATACTCGATGTCGAAGACCCTGGACCCGTAAGCATCGCTGAATTCGGGGCACTCCTTGTAGCGTCCGCATTCTTCGACAACGGCGAAATCGAAGCCGATGCGGGTGCGCTGAGGGAGCAGGTCGGCGGTGTTCTTCTGGGCAATCGCCAAGTGCTGCTGGTGTGCGCGGTCGGCCAGGAGCCGGGCGAAAGCGGCCGCGTGCTCGGCGGTGAGTCGTCCTTCGGACCGCTCGTAGGAATCGAGATTGTCCGGTTCCACCGCGTCGTAATGCGCTGCGGCGCAGCCGTCGATCCAGGGGCCGACGACGTCCATGAGGGCCTCGCGTTTGGCCGGGGTGGAGATGTCGAGCAAGGGCTCGGCCCAGTCCTCATCGATGACCAGGTCTCCGTCGTCGCTCTTCAGGAGCAGATCCGGATGGTGCTTCTTCCACCATGTGACGGCTTTGTCGGGCTGCGTCTGGAAGGCGTTGACGTAGCAAATGTTGTAGAGACCGTCGACGGGCTTGGCCTCGCGGTCGCGGGAGACGGCCTGGACCTTGCCGGGCGGTGGGTACGCGCCGCCGAGTTGGTAGTCGAAGGCTGCGTTCGCGGTGGGCGCCCGCACTTCCGTCCGAGCGCCGCCACCGGGACCTGTGGTGGTGTCGGTGGCGGAGGGCTTCCGGGGACTGTCGCCCTGTTGTGATCCGGTGGTGGAGCAAGCCGTGGCAAGGGTTACGGTCAGGATCACGACGGTGAGAGCGGCGCGGGAACGGAGAAGGGGCACGGAGGCAGCCTACGTTCAGGCCGTTCGGTGGATCTGCTGGTGCCCCTGGTATCGATCCATCAGGCCGGCGGGTCCCTCTACCGGAGCGTTCTGCTGAGTCGGCCGGACTGCCGTTTCATGCTGCCTCGGCGTTTCGAGGTTGTGGGTCATGCGTTCCAGGACGAAGACAGCCGTCCGGTACTCGTCCGGGGAGATGCCCGTTGTGGACAACGAACGGAACGCTTCGACGCGCCCGGCGACGTCGGCCAGCTGCTGACGGCCACCAGGGGTGAGGGCGAGCCTCTCCGGTGCGGGACGGGCCACCCAGCCCTCCGCCAGCACGGTGTCGATGGCGGCGATCAGAGTGGAGGTGTCCGCGTTGGAGGCGAGAACCGACAGGACGTCGGCGTCGGTGGACTCGGGGGTGTCGCGGATGACGTTGAGGACCTGCCAAGCGGTCCGGGTGAGGCCGAAACCCTCCAGCATGTCGTTCATGCAGTGGGTGAGGGCTTTGTCGGTGCGGTTGAGCCAGTAGCCGATGGGTTTCATGCAGGTGCTCCTCCAGTGGCGGGTCCGGGGGTTGCGCGGTGGCGTCCGGGCGGGGGATGTCACTGACGTGCGGGTACGGGGGAGAGGAGTGCGGGCCAGTCCTGACCGGCGGCCCAGTCGGCGAAGCTGTGCCAGCCGACGTCGGGGTGGTCGTGTCGCAGGCAGGCGACGTCCACGTCGAGGCCGACGGTGGTGAAGTAGTCGAACATGACCGCCAGGTCGGCGGATCGGGCCCGGACGTAGGGCAGAGGCACCTCTTGGTGGGCGATCGGGCGGCCGATGGCCGCCGTGAGGATCTCCGCGATCTGGCCGGGGGTGCGCTCGTCGGAGGCGATGTCGATGCGGCGGCCGGTGAACTCGTCGCGGCGCCGGAGGACCAGCGCGGCGAATGCGCCGATGTCGGCGGCGGAGATGAGAGTGAGCGGCCGATCGGCAGGCATGGGCCAGGCGAAAGTGCCCTCGCGCAGCCCGTCGAGGGTCCAGCCGCTGGCGTAGTTGTCCATGAACGCTGCCGGGGCGATCACCGTCCACGGCACGCCGGCTGCGCGCAGGTACTGCTCGACCAGATGCTTGCTCTCATAGTGCGGTACACCGGTGCCGCGGTCGGCATGGGCGGCGGAGGTGAGCACGACGTGCCCGAGTCGGGCGGCTGCCGCGGCGTCGACGAGGGCCTTGCCCTGACGGACTTCGGCGCTGATGTCGGTGCCGAACGGCGTGGTGACCGCGAACAGGGAGTCAGCCCCGGCCAGGGCGGCATCGAGGGAGGCGCGGTCGTCGAAGTCGGCGTGGCGTACCTCGGCTCCAAGGGCTCGTAGGGCTTCGGCGGCAGGCGAGTCAGGGTGGCGGGTGAGCGCGCGGACCTGATGGCCGACGTCCAGGAGAGCGCGGGCGGTGGCCCCACCCTGGGCTCCAGTGGCTCCGGTGACGGCGACGATGGGCATGGTTCCTCCAAGCGGTAGTATCGCTGCGTGATGCATTAACTGCGTCACGCAGGAGACTAGCACTGTATTCGCTGCGCCGCGCAGTGATTTTGGAGAGTGATCCGGATGACAGACGCTCGCCGGGCCCGGCTCTATGAGGAGCTGTCGATCGAATCCCGCCGCTACCTGGCGGCCTACGTGCTGTTCAATCAGGCCCTCGCCGATCACCTTGGGATGCACCCGACCGATGTGCAGGCGCTGAGCTTGCTGACGGCCGCACCCGGGCCGCTCACCGTCAAGCAGATCGCCGACATGACGGGCCTGACCACGGGCTCCGCCACGCGGCTGGTGGACCGGCTCGAACGAGGGGGCTATGTGGTCCGCGCCCCCGACCAGCAGGACCGCCGCCGGGTACTGGTCACCCCGGTGCCTGATCGCGTCGCCCGCGTCACCGCCGTGTGGGACGACCTCGGCCAGGCCTGGCAGACGCTCCTCGACGGCCACACCGAGGACGAGCTTGAAGTGATCACCCGTCACATGCGACAGGCGCACGATCTCAGCCACGACCAGATGCGTCACCTGCGATCCCGGCCCAAGCCGGACTGAGTACGCACCTGCTGGGGCGGCGGTGCCCAACCCGAGAGACGGTAGGCGTCCCGCCGGGCGGCCTGGACGGGGTGGTGCAGCGAGACGACTCTCCCTGCGAGCCGTACCGGCACGGCTCGGGCCGTGCCCCAGGAGTTCGCCCCCTTGCCGCCGTCGCCGGGCCAAGGGTCCTCGTCCCGGCCCGGCGCGCTACGCCTGTGCGGCCTTCGCCTCGACGTTGCGGATCATGCGCTGCAGGACGGACAGCGCGATCACGTACTCCTCGTCCGGGATGCCCTCGTGGATCTCTGCCCGCAGTCCGTCGACGCGTTCCTTGATGAGACCGCGCGCTTCCTGCCCGGTGTCCGTGAGGCGGAGGCGTCCGGTGGCGTCGGCGGTGAGCCAGCCGCGGGCGAGGAGGCCGTCGGCGGCGCGGCCGACCATCTCCTGGCCGTTGTCGACGAAGACGCCCAGCCGGACCCGGAGCTCGTCGCGGGTGAGGCCCTCGTCGGAGTCGTTGACGTGGTTGATCACCCACCAGTGCGGCTGGGTGATGTCCAGCCGCGCCATCGCGCTCTGGATGTACTGGAGGACCGTCTTGCTGGTCGCCGTGGACCAGTACCCGATGGGCTGCGTGGCCACGGCCGTGTTGTCGGGGTTCGCGGGGGCTGTCGTCGCTGTCGTCGTCATGGGGAGGACGCTATGAGCTCAACCATGCTTGAGGTCAACGGCTCCGGCCCGCAGGTGACGCACACCACTGAGGAGGCGTCAGTTCCGGTACAGGGGTTGAGGAACATGCAGGTCGGCGGCGGCTTGCTGGAACCCGGCTCGCGTCCGCGACGGCGACGAACGCGCGTACGGCATCGAGATCCACGCCGACCGGCCCCCGTGCGCAACGCGCGGTCGTATCGCGCTGGCAGAGCCGTTGTTGACCTGCTGCTGTGCTGCCCGTTTTGATCTCACTGGTCAACGCGAAGTTGTTCAGGGAGACATCAAGGGGTGCGCTGGGCATGGTCGGCAGGAGACCGCTGGGGCGGCGGTTCGGTTGGCTGTGGGCGGCGTACACGGTCAGCACACTCGGCACGTGGCTCGCGTTCGACGCGTTCCCCTTGATCGCGATCCTCGTTCTGCACGCCGGGACGACCGAGGTGTCGGTGCTGGCGGCTGTGGGGCCGGCGAACGGCACGGTGGTAGCGGTGCCACTCGGCCCGTGGGTGGAGTTCCGCCCCGAGCGGCCGGTGGTGGTCGCTGAACGCGGCGATTGACGACGCCGTCACCCGGTCAGCGCCAGCAGCCCCCGAGCCAGCTTCCTCGCCTCCAGGTCCGGGTGCGGGGTTCCGTCGCAAGGGAAGCCGGAGACGACGCGACGTGGGGAGGTGGAGATGTGCTCCACGGCGGGGCGGGCCGCCGCAGGGAGGAGTCGCATCGCCGTCAGCGCGCGCAGCGCGCCGAGATGCGGATCGTGCAGATCGCCGTGGCGGGCGAGCTGGTCCGCGATCACTGGCGCAGTGTCGTGCGTGCGGCCCGTGACCCGCCAGATCGCGGCAGCCGCGTCCGCTCGGCTCTCGCGGTCCGGCGCCTTCAGCCGTTCCTCCACCAGGGGCAGCAGCGCCGCCGCAGGTGGGCCGAGTTCACCCGCCACCCGGACGGCTGCCGCGCGTCGCGCCACCGCGTCCGGCAGCGCCCGCACGACGTCCACTACAGGCCCCGTGTCGCCCGTGACCCGTGCCAGTGCTATGGCTGCTGTCAGGTCGCCCGCCCCGGCCCGTACGCGCAGGGCTCGAGCCGCCGAGGGGCCCGCCGCCCGCCCCAGCGCTCCCAGGACCCCGGCCGAAGCAGGCAGGAGACGGACCAGTTCGTCCATGCAGCCGGCTGCGAGCACGGGGAAGTGCAGCAGTACGTCCAGCCACTCGGCACGCGGCCCGGCCGCGACCCGCCGTGCCACCGGTTCGGCCGCCGCGCCGAACACCTCCACCGCCGCGGGCACGACCGTGCCGGGCGCGATGAACGGGGTCAGCTGCAGTGTCGCCGTTTCCTCCGGTAGTTCGTCCATCAGGCGCAGGACGAGGCCGAGCGCACCGGGTACTCGCAGCCGCACCGCGGCATGCGTCGCTGCCACCCGTAGGGCAGGGTCCTCGGACCTCAGATGAGGGTCCAACCACGGAGCGGGCTCCCCGCCATCCAATGCGGCACCCACTCGCGCCACCTGGCACAGGTCCTCCGCGTCCTTGGCTGCCTCCGCGAGCCACGGCAGGACGTCTCCTTCGCGGTCGCGCCATGTCTCGGTGAGCTCCCAGGCCAACGGAAGACCCCGCTCCACAGCTCGCAGCGCCGCGTCGGGGTCGTCCATCAGCCGGTCCGTGAGCGGTCGGTAGGAGCCGGGCCACGGGTGGTGTGTCTCATCGGCAGGCGCCGCCTCCCGGGCGTCGAGCGCCGACTCCACCAGAGCGGCCGGCAGTGGCAGCGGGGCCGTGCGCAGCAGATCTGTCGCCGCGGCCCTGCGCACCAGCGGCTCCGGTGCGGACAGCAGCGCCCGGTTACGCGCCTGCCTGGTGTCCGGCGAGACGTCGAGCAGGCCGAGCGCCGTGACGAGATCCGCGCGTACCTCGGCATCGTCCTCCGTCTCCAACCGTGCCCGCAGCAGCGGGAGCAGCGGCAGGGACGCCTCTTCGCAGGCGGTGACGATCCATACCATCGTGCGCCGAACGTCCGGGTCCTCGTCCGCCGCCAGGCCCAGCAGAGCCGGAAGCGCTACGGCCACCGCCCGGCGCACCTGCTGGTACTCGCGGCCCGTTCCATCGGCCGCGCCGTGCAGCAGCCACAGCAGCGCCAGCCGGTCGCCTGGCCCGTCCACGGCGAGCTCGGCGACGAACGGCACGGCCGCGGCCGTTGCCGAGTAGATCGACCCCTGGTGGCAGAGGGAAGAGAACAACTCCTCCAACGCCTCGTCCCGAACCCCTGCGTCCACCGAGCCGGCCGCCCGCAGCAGGCCGGGCACGTCGTCCGCCGGCCCGTACGCGTGCTCCAGCTCCGCCCAGTCGATGTCGTCGATTCCGTCCAGCATGCGCGTGACCCTACGACACAGAGGTGGCCGCGGCAGCGGCCCCCTCCGGCTGGCCTTTCCCCTGGAGGAGGCATCTCCGACCGCCGCACCTCACCCGGAGATACGCGGCCTGTTTTCCATCACGTCGCGAGAAGCCACGCCAGCACCCTGGATCAGGAGACGCGCTTCAGCTGCCATGCGTTGTGGTTGAGGCTGGGGGTGGCCGAGTAGCGGCAGCTGCTGCTGTAGTACGAGCTGGTCTGGACCCAGCCCGCAGGCTGGTAGGTGGAGGCGCAGGCCTGGACCACAGTCCCGACGGGCAGCCCGGTGAGCTGCTTTATCTGCTTGATGTTCGGGCTGAAGTTCTGCGTGCCGCAGCTGCTGCTGTAGCCCCAGCTGACGTCGACGTAGCCGGTCGGAGTGAGCACGCTCGCGCAGGAGGTGGTGACGTCACCGGGGGCGGCGTGGGCGGGCGCGGTGGTCAGGGCGAACATCGCTGCGGCGCCGGCGAGGGTCATACCGATGGTGCGAAAGCGAGTCATGGGGTGATGGCTCCTTTGGATCGTGGACGGCCGGTCAGGCCGGGAAGCCATTCCTATGGCGTGCTGATCAGTTTCTGATAGCGACTTTCAAGCCGAAAGATCCGGCCGTAGGGGAGGAGCGGCCGGTGTAGGGAGAGGGTGCCGGTGATGCGGCCCCAGCGTTTGAGGAGTCGCTTCCTTCGCGGGCTGCTGATCGTCGGGCGGATGCCAGGGGGCGGCGTGGGCCGTTCATCCGCGGTCGCGCACGGCTACGAGCGCGCTGAGGAGTCCGGGGAAGGCTTCGTCGAACTCATCGCGGCGCAGTGCGTTCATGCGGGAGGTGCCGAGGTAGTACTGGCGGATGAGGCCGGCCTCACGCAGCACGTGGAAGTGGTGGGTGGCAGTGGACTTGCTGACCGGCAGCTCGATCGTGCCGCAGGCGAGATCCTGGCGGGCGGCGTACAGCTCGCTGACGATCCGGCGGCGTACCGGGTCGACCAGGGCCTCGAGCACCTGCTGAAGGCTGATCGTCTGGATGTCCGGGTGGGGCGGAACGCGTTCCCGCCCGCTGCGTCGTGGTGCTGCCATCGTGTGTTGACCTCCCGCGAGCATCATACGACGCGCATCAAAGTATGACACCCATCAAAGTTTGACATGCATCGTACCTTCCGCTTGAGTGAGGCCCGGCGGCGCGGCCTTCGCGCCGTCACCGATCAGGAGGGGGACGTGTGATGGCCAAGACGGTGCGGTTCCATGAGCATGGCGGGCCGGACGTGCTGCGGCTGGAGGACGTGGAGGTCGGCGAACCCGGCCCCGGTGAGGTGTTGATCCGTGTGGACGCGATCGGCCTCAACCGCGCCGAGGTGCTCTTCCGTAGCGGCAACTACATCGAGACGGCCAAGCAGTTCCCCGCCCGGCTCGGCGCCGAGGCCGCGGGAGTGGTCGAGGCCATCGGCACGCACGTGGCGGGGCTCAGGGTCGGTCAGCCGGTCAGCGTGGTGCCCGCGTTCTCGATGAACGACTACGGCGTCTACACCGAGCGCGCGATCGTCCCCGCCACCGCGCTGCTGCACCGCCCCGACGGACTCGACCCGGTCGCGGGCGCAGCGGTCTGGATGCCCTACCTGACGGCCTACGGGGCGCTGGTGGAGGTCGGCGGGATGCGTGCCGGGGACACGGTCGTGCTGACCGCTGCCTCCAGCAGCGTGGGACTGGCCGCGATCCAGATCGCCAACCGCGTCGGGGCCATCCCCGTCGCCACCACCCGCACCCCCGCCAAGAGGGATGCTCTGCTCCGAGCGGGGGCGGCCGAAGTGATCAGCACCGACGAGGAAGACGTCGTCGACCGTGTGCGCGAGCTGACCGGAGGGCGGGGCGCCGAGTTCGTCTTCGACGCCGTCGCCGGCCCCGGTGTGGTGGACCTGGCGAAGGTGGTCGCGCCCGGCGGCACGCTCTTTGTGTACGGGGCCCTGAGCGGCGAACCGACACCGTATCCGGGGTTCGAACTCGGCATGCCCGCGCTGAACATGCGCACCTACACCCTCTTCGAGGTCACCACCGACCCGGAACGGCTCCGCCGGGCCGAGGCGTTCGTCTCCTCCGGCCTGCGTACCGGCGCCTTCCGGCCCGCCGTGGACCGTACCTTCACCTTGGACGAGATCGTCGAAGCGCACCGCTACATGGAGTCGGGCGCCCAGGTGGGCAAGATCGTCGTCACCGTCGACCACTGACCGTCTCATCCGTCCCGCCGCCGGCCGCGTAGCCGCTCGTCTCGACGGTGTCGAGAATCGACCTCTTCGCGGCCACAGGGCCAGTACGCGGCCCCACCAGTCGGCCTGCCGGGCCGGTACTCGCCGCAAGAGAGGGGACACGGGCATGACTTGCGCAAGACCACCAGCCCGGCCGTCACCTCTGTACACCAGCGCGGCTGCTGACAACCCCCGCGGCACCCACCAACCCACCCGCACACCCAGCCGTCGGTACAAACGGCCAACGAACCCCTGACCGTCGGAGCCACAACCCGGCAATCTCCACTGAATGGGGGACTACCGCACCACACCGACCGACGCATGCCCCGCCGACCACGGCCCAGCACGCGACCGCGGACAACCCTTCGGCCGCCTCTGCGACCTCTGCTACAGCCGCCTGATCAACGAGACCGACAACCGACAGGCCATCGAGGAGGGTGCCACCGCTGCGCTACCGCACTGCCCTGACTGCGAACTCCGCCAAGACAGGTACAAGACCGGGTACGACCGCTACGTTCTCCTCGAGCCCGGATACGAACCACCAGCCCACACAGTGCCCGTCGGCCAACGCTGGATCGTCCGGGCAGACGGCCGGGCCGTCAACACCGGAGACACCGAACCACCCCTCGAAGCCGTCTGCCGAATCCCGCACCGACTCGTCTGCCCCTGCGGCCCACCACCCACCCACCCCACGCTCAAGGCCCTCTGGGACTACAACTCCGGACTCACCCCTTGCTTCAACCCGCCGGCAGCAGAAACCGGGTAAGGCCCCGCGACCCGACGACCGTTGACCGTGCAGACCCGGTGCTTGTGGATGTGGGAGGGCGGCCTTGATCGGAACGGCTTCGGCTCGTCCGGCTCGCTACGGCGTGTTGGTGAAGGACCGTCGGTAGGAGCGGGGCGGCACTCCCCGGCGGCGTACGAACTGTTCGCGCAGGACGGCCGCGCTTCCGTAGCCGACCCGGCGGGCGATCTCCTCGACCGGCAGGGCCGTGGTTTCCAGGAGCTCCTCGGCGCTGCTCAGGCGCAGGCCGCGGAGCCAGGCGTGCGGGGTGGTACCGGTGGCGGCGGCGAAGCGGCGGGCGAAGGAGCGTTTGCTCATCATGGCGCGCCGGGCGAGTTCCTCGACGGGAAGGGGTTCGTGGAGGTGCCGGCGGGCCCAGGCGAGCACCTCGGCAAGTCGCTCGTCCTGGCAGTCCTCGATGGCAGGGGCTGCCAGGTACTGGGCCTGCCCGCCGTCGCGGTGGGCAGGCAGCACCATGTCGCGGGCGACGGCGTTGGCCATCGCGGCTCCGTGCTCCCGCCTCAGCAGGTGCAGGCACAGATCGAAGCCCGCGGCGGCTCCCGCACCGGTGGTGATCCGCCCTTCGTCGATGTAGAGGGCGTCGGCTTCGACGGTGACGTCCGGGTGGCGGCGGGCCAGCAGTTCGGTGAACCGCCAGTGGGTGGTGGCGCGTCGGCCGTCGAGCAGCCCGGCGGCGGCGAGCGCGAACGTGCCGACGCAGTGGGCGGCGACCAGCGAACCGCGCTCGTGTGCGGCCGACAGCGCGTCGAGCACGGCGGGACCGGGCGGGGTGCGGAAACCCGCCCCTGGCAGGGCGATCGCCAGATCGGCGGCGGCCAGCCGGTCCAAGCCGTGCGCGATGGTGAGCGGCACGCCGAGGTCGGTGGGGACCGGCCCGGGCCGGTCGGTGCACAAGGCGAAGTCGAAGCCGGGCAGACCCTCCCCGTGCGCGCCGAACACCTCCGTGACGATGCCCACGGCGAGCATGCCGACACCAGGCGGGACGTACGCGGCGACGGTCACGAAAGGCGGCATGCGAGCAGTGTGGCACGAAACCTGCGATCAGTGGCACACGTGCCACTCGTGAACAGTCGGACGGCCCGGAAGGATAGGGGACATGACAGACGCACCGCTCGGCCGCAGCGCCGTGTACACGATCCTGACCACCGGCTACGTCGGCTCCACCGGCCCCGGGGTCGCCGCCACCGTCTCCTACATCGCCGACGGCGGCCGGCATGTGATCTTCGACCCGGGCATGGTGGCCAGCCGCGACCACATCCTCGGTCCGCTCGCGGAGTTGGGGCTCGGGCCCGACGACATCACCGACGTGGTACTCAGCCACCACCACCCGGACAACACCATGAACGTGGGCCTCTTCGGCCGGGCCCGGGTCCACGACCACAAGGTGGAGTACCTGGGCGACCAGTGGAAGAACCGGGACGCGGAAGGCTATGAACTCACCCCGTCCCTACGGCTGATCCGTACTCCCGGACACAGCCCCGAGGACATCACCCTGCTGGCCGGCACGGACACGGGCGTGGTCGCGTTCGCCGGCGACCTGTGGTGGCACTCCGACGGCCCGGCGGACGACCCCGTAGCCCCCGACCGCGAGGTACTGCGCGCCTCCCGGCTCCGTGTCCTGTCCGCCGCCGACCTCATCGTCCCCGGCCACGGCGGCCCCTTCAAGGCCGACGACACCGTGCCGCGCTAACTGACCTCTCCACGCCGGGGGGTGCGGAAATCCGTCCGATGAGAGCGGGTTTCCGCCCGGAGACGTGCACGGTCCTGACGGGAAGTCACCGCTTCCCTAGGCCCGGGTACCGGGGCCTCGGAGGTCCGCGTAGATGCGGGCTTTGCCCCCGGACTCGCCGGGCTCCCGCCGCACGGGCCCCACGCCAGAGGTGGCCCAACTCCGTTCCAGGGCGGACATCACCACGTGCGCGGTCGCTTCGTCGTGGGTGGTGACATCCAGGATCACCATGCCCGGTTCGGCGACTTGCCCGTCGTCGATACAAGTCATGACCGCCCAGACGCGCTTGTCGCCTGGGTGGTTCGCCGTCGGCAGGCGCACCACCCCCACGAGCGAACCCCGGCGCGGGCTTGCCCGGCTCTCCCCCGGAGGGACGCCTTGGCCGGCCCACGGGCCCGATCGCGCAGAGGAGTGGTTTCACGCCTCGGTAGCGGAGACCGCTGGTGCCCGGCGGTGTGGCGTGGTGGCTACCGGAAGCTCTCGCAACATACGGACGGGGGAGCAGAAGACGGGGAGGAAGGCGCCTGCCAGGCAGATCGCGCCCGACCAGACCGCCATACGTACGCCTGCCGCCTGGCCGACGAGACCACCGAGGGCGGAGCCGACGGCCAGAGCGCCGGTGAGCAGGAATCGGAAGGTTGCGTTCATGCGGCCGAGCAGCGGGTCGGGGGTCAAGTGCTGGCGCAGGGTGACGCCGAGGACGTTGTCGATGCCCGTCTTCGTCATGATCACGAGCCACCCGACGCCGGCCACCCACAGCCACGGCCCGTCGCCGATCAGCGCGACGGCAAGTGCGCCGGGTGCGAACCAGAGCCCGGCCAGCCCCAGGGCGCGGCCGTGACCGAGGCGGGCGGCGAAGCGGCGCGCGAGGCCGGCGCCGAGCAAGATGCCCACACCGCCGGCCGCCCAGTAGGCCCCGAGCGCCCCGGGGGACAGGTGCAGTTCGCGGGTGAACAACACCGGCAGCATGGCGTTGATCATCTGTGCGCCGAGGTTGGTGAGAGTCGCGGTGAGAGCCAGCGCGCGTAGTTCTCGGCTACCGAGGACGTGGCGTAGCCCTTCCGCGATCTCGACCCGCAGCCGCCGCCGGTCGGTCGCCACCACGGCAGGAGCGCGTCGTCGGACGATGCCCGTGAGGCCGACGGCGGAGACCAGGTAAGCGACGGCACCACCGAGAATCGCGAAGGGGGCGGTGAAGGACTGGACGAGGAAGCCACCCGCGCCGCGACCGGCGACGTTGGCGCCGGCCATCAGGCTCACGAGAGCGGTGTTCGCCTGCACCAGGCGCTCGCGGCCGACCAGTTCGGGCAGGACGCTCTGCGAGCCGACGTCGAAGAACACCGTGGCGCAGCCGTTCAGCAACACCACCGCGTACAACTGCGGCAGCGACAGCACACCAAACCACCAGGCGAGGGGAATCGAGGCGAACAGCACCGCACGGGCGGCGTCGGCGGCCACCAGTATCCCGCGACCGGGGAGGCGGTCCACCCAGGCGCCCGCCGGCAGGCCGATGACGAGGAAGGCAACGGTGGACAGCGCAGCCAGCGCACCGGCCTGGCCGGGACCCGCGTCGAGGGTGGTGACGGCGAACAGCGGGATCGCCACGTAGCCGACGTTGCTGCCGAGGTGGCTGAGGGCGCCCGCGGCGAAGAGCACACGGAAGTCGCGCAGCCGCCACGGGGAATGGGGTTCGGTCATGCGCGCTACCGTGCGCGACCGCCCACCGCTCCACCCAGTGATTTACCCTCAGCTAAATGATCGAGATCGAACTCGGCCTGGAGGACGTGGCCCGTACCCGCTTCGCGATCTCCCCGCTGTGGGAGGTGGTGGCCAGCGTCCGGGTGCTCAAGGGCGCGGACGAACACGGCCTGCATCGCACCTGGGCCGAACAGGTGCGCCCGCGGCTGGCGACGGCGGACCTCGACCTGAGGCCGCTGTTCGACCTTGTTCCGGTGCCGACACGCTCGCCCTGGGGCGGCCGCATTCCGGGGTTCATCTGCCCGCCGCCCACGACGCCCCTGCCGTCACTGGACGTGGAGCTGGCCACGGTACGGGCCACCCCGCCGGCGCTGCTGCACACGACGGCCGAGGTGCCGCCTGCGCGAATGGCGGCGTTGCGCGCCGACCCGGCGGCCGAGCTCGCGAGATTGGCCGCCGTGATGGAGGCATACTGGGAACTGGCTCTGGCACCGTACTGGTCGCGGATCCTCGCCCTGTTGGAAGGCGACATCCGCTACCGCGCCGGGCGTCTGGTCGAAGGTGGCGCGCAGCACCTGTTCGCAGACCTCGACCCACAGGTCACCTGGGCCGGAGGCACCCTGCACCTGGAGCATCGCTCCGCGCGCGGAGCGCGCCGGCTCGACGGCCGTGGCTTGCTGCTGGTGCCATCGGCCTTCGTGTGGCCGCGTGTGTTCTCCGTGCTCGACGAGCCGTGGCAGCCGTCCCTGCGCTACCCGCCGCGCGCCGTCGGCACGCTCTGGCACACACGAGCCGCAACCGGGTCCGATGCCCTGGCGGGAGTGATGGGCCGCTCCCGCGCGACCCTCCTGACCGAGCTGACCGTCCCCGCCTCGACCACTGACCTAGCCCGCCGCACCGGACTGACCCCCGGTGGCGTCTCCCAGCACCTGACGGCCCTGCGCACCGCTGGTCTGGTCAGCGCCCACCGTGCAGGCAGAGAGGTGCTGTACGCACGCACCCGGGCCGGGGAAACCGTCGTGGAAGCCGCAGGTGCAGAGCTGTCTACCGCACAAGCGTGACTCACGGACGTGCGTGCCATCAGTGCCCGGGGTCAGTCTGCAGTTCCGTCGTCCTCGGGGGAGCTGTTACGTCGGATCGGCTCCCGGCTCGGGGAGAGTATTCGCCTTTGTCCAGAAAGCTTCCTATCGGCCTGTCATCCGAAAATTCCCTACCTGCTCTGTTAGCTTGCGGTCCATCACTGCCCGATGCGCCTGCCCACTCCTCCGTACGGGCAGTGCGCTTGAAACACCCTCAGGTGCAGGGCCGTCGACCAAACCACACCACGCAGGACCGGCTGACCGCAGGCCGCCCTTCGCCAAGGGTGACGAGAGGTGGCGCCTGTCCTGCCCCCTCCTTCAAGCGTGTAGGCGTGCAAATGCGGCACTTGCTCCCACTCTCATCACCGGTCCGCAGTCGAACGAAGCCGTCCCTTGCAGACGGCCCCGCCGTACCCGGAGTCGCCGACAGGCTCTTCATCCATTACGACCGCACTGCCGTCTTCGGCCTCGTCCTCGATATCGAGGGAGTGCCACCGAGCATCGACGCCCTGAGGGAGCACCTCCGTCACCGCACCGGGCCCCTCGCGGCGCTGCATCTGTTGCCGCACCGTGCTTCCTCGGGCTGGCAACGCGTCGGCCGCCCTCTGGATCTGACCGTGCACGTCGTGCAAGGCCCCGACGATCGTTCCGGACGCACACGAGACGAGACGACCGACGAACTGATCCGCAAAGACCTGCCCCACCCACCCCACCCACCCTGGGACATGTGGCTGTTCACGAGCCAGGAACACCGCTCCTACCGCATCTGCTTCCGCATCGACCACGCTCTGTGCGACGGGGTCGGCGCCGCCCACTACCTCGCGGCCCTCCTGGCCGACCAGGAGCTCCCCGCTCCGCACCTGCACCGGCCCGCTCGGCCCACCCTGGCAGCGGCCTCCCGCTTCGCCCACAACTACCTCCGCCGCCCGCCGCGCGGCCGGGCGTGGCCCGACCTGTCCGCCGACTACCAAGGTGACGCCCGAATCGCGTACGTGGACGTACCGGATGACCGCCTGCTCGCCCTGGCCCGCGCATGGGGCGTGACAGTCAACGACGTGTACCTCACGGCCCTGGCCCGTGCCATGCCCGTCTGGCACAGCCGGGAGTTCCCCACATCCCCATTCCTCGGCCTGACGGCAGCAGTCCCCTTGTCGGTCCGGACCTCCCGGACCGAGGGGGCGCCCGGCAACCACGTGGTCTCCATGGACCTCGCCCTGCCCCGCTCACAGTCCGACCCGCGGCACTGCCTTGAGGCCGTTCTGAAGCAGACTCGTCGAGCCGCGCGAACCGGGTACCGCGACACAGCCCACTTCTTCATCGAGCGCCTGCTCGCCCCCTGGCTCACTCACCCGAACCCACGCCCCCGTCACGCGTTGACCGCCACTCACCTCAAGCTGCCGTCGCCCTGGACCGTTTTCGGCTCCTCTCTTACCGCAGCCGGCCTGTTCTGCGTTCCCACCGGGAAAATGCCCTGCTACGTATCGCTGACCAGGGCGGCTGCCATTGCCAGGCTCGGTGTGGTCCACGACCGGCGCACCCCCGGAGCAGCCAGGCTGCCCGAGCTGTGGAGGAATGCGTTGAGCGAACTGGAAAGCCAGGCGGACCGACTGGCTGGAGAGCCCGCGAGCCGACCCGGGCCGTCCGCCCCCGATACGCCGGACACCCTTGAACCGGACACCCTTAAGTAGGGTGGGGCGACAGCACACCGTGAACCGGAACAAGGAGTAGACGTGAGCGAGCCGGCGTCCATCGCCCTGCAGCAGGAGATAGCCCGGGAACTCCAGGTCGCCGAGACCTTCGAGGCCGAGCGGGAGGTCGAGCGCCGGGTGGCCTTCCTCGCCGAGCGGCTGATCTCCACCGGTCTGCGCTCCCTCGTGCTCGGCATCAGCGGCGGCGTCGACTCCACCACCACCGGCCGGCTGTGCCAGCTCGCCGTCGAGCGGGCCCGGGCCGCCGGGCACGAGGCGCGGTTCTACGCGATGCGGCTGCCCTACGGGGTCCAGGCCGACGAGCACGACGCCCAGCTCGCGCTCTCCTTCATCCGGGCCGACCACGTGCTGACCGTGGACATCAAGCCCGCGAGCGATGCCGCGCTCGAGGCCTCGCTGGCCGCCGACGTGAGCTTCCGCGACGCCCACCACCAGGACTTCGTGCACGGCAACATCAAGGCCCGGCAGCGCATGATCGCCCAGTACGCGGTGGCCGGCGCGCACGACGGCCTGGTCGTCGGCACCGACCACGCCGCCGAGGCGGTCTCCGGCTTCTTCACCAAGTTCGGCGACGGCGCCGCCGACCTGGTCCCGCTGACCGGCCTGACCAAGCGCCGGGTGCGCGCCGTCGCCGACGCTCTGGGCGCGCCCGCCGAGCTGGTGTGGAAGACCCCGACGGCCGACCTGGAGACCCTCGACCCGGGCAAGGCCGACGAGGACGCGCTCGGGGTCACCTACGACGACATCGACGACTTCCTGGAGGGCAAGCCGGTGGACGAGCGGGCCTTCGACACGATCGTCCGCCGCTACCGCCTCACCGACCACAAGCGCCAGCTGCCTGTCGCCCCCTAGAGGGCGGGCCCGGTAGGTGTCGCCGCAGCGACCCGCATGTGACCGAGCGCGCTGCCTGGCCGGAGTGGCCGGGCAGCGCGCTCGGTGGCGTGCGGGAGACAGGAAATCCGGGGCCGGGGGAGCGGGCCCCTCAGGAAGCCCCGCCGGACAGGGCGAAGCCGCGGTACCCGTCCCGGGCGGCGGTGTCGCACTCCGCCCGGTACCGGTCCGCCCCGCCCGTGTAGGCCAGGAACACGCGCGGCTTGCCCGGCACGTTCGCCCCCGTGTACCAGGAGGCGACGGACGGGTAGAGGGTCCGGGAGGCGAGGTCGGCGACGTGGGCGCACCAGTCCTCCTCGGCGTGCGGGGTGGCATCGATCTCGGTGAAGCCGTTCCCCCGCAGGTGGGCGATGCAGTCGGTGATCCACTCCACGTGCTGTTCGATGGACACCACCGCATTGCTGAGTACCGAAGGGCTGAGGGGCCCGATGACGGTGAAGAGGTTCGGGAAACCGGCCGAGAGCAGGCCCAGGTGGTTGCGGGGGCCGGTGGCCCACTTCTCCCGGAGGGTGGTGCCACCCTTGCCGACGATGTCCACGGCGACCTGGGATCCGGTCATGGCGTCGAAGCCGGTGGCGAAGACGATGACGTCGACGTCGTGCTCCCGGTCCGAGGTCCTGACACCCCGCGGTGTGATCTCCACGATCGGGGTTTTGGTGAGGTCCACGACCCTCACGTGCGGCTCGTTGTAGGTGGCGTAGTAGCCGGTGTCCAGGCAGGGACGCTTGGTGCCGAACGGGAAGGTGCGCGGTGAGAGCGTCTCGGCGGTCTCCGGATCGGTGACGATCGACCGGATCTTGGACCTGACGAACTCGGCGACGGTCTCATTGGCGGCCCGGTCGGCGAGGATGTCGGTGTACGTGCGCAGGAGGCCGCTGAGCAGGCCCGAGTCCCATCCTGCCTCAAAGGCGGCTGTGCGCTCCGCCTCGTCCACCTCCAGCGCCGACCGGGTCGGCAGCTCGAAGACGGTGCCTCCCCGGGACTGCCGCTGGGCGGCGCGGAACTCCGGGTAGCGGGCCTTGAACGCGACGGTCTCCGCCGCGGACAGCGGGCGATTCAGGGCCGGCAGTGCGTAGACGGGAGTGCGCTGGAAGACCGTGAGTGCGGCGGCCTGCTCGGCCAGGAGCGGAATGGCCTGGACGCCGGAGCACCCGGTGCCGATCACGGCGACCCGTCTGCCCGTGAGGTCGACGTCCTCGTGCGGCCAGTCCGCCGTGTGCAGGGCCCGGCCGGCGAAGGTGCCGGCCCCGGGTATGTCCGGTTCCTTGACGGCCGACATGCAGCCCGTGGCCAGCACGACGAACCGGGCGGTGACCGTCTCCCCGGTGTCGGTGGTGAGCTGCCAGATGTGAGCGCTTTCGTCGTACACCGCCCGGGTCACGCGGGTGTGCAGGGTGACGTCCTTGCGCAGGTCGAAGCGGTCGGCGACGTGATGGAGGTAGCAGAGGAGCTCCGGCTGCGTCGCGTACCGCTCGCTCCACTCCCACTCCTGGTCCAGTTCGGGCGAGAAGGAGAAGGAGTAAGCCGTGCTCTCGATGTCGCAGCGGGCACCGGGGTAGCGGTTCCGGTACCACGTTCCGCCGATGTCGTCGCATGCTTCGAAGACGCGGGTGCGCAGGCCCAGTTCGCGCAGTCGGTGCAGTTGGTAGAGGCCGGAGAAGCCGGCTCCGACGACGACGGCGTCGAGCTGCGGGGCGACGGGGGCGGACGGGGAAGAGGGCCGGGGGACAGTGGGCATGCCGTTCTCCTGACTGGTGTCTCGCGCCGGGTGGTACGGGCGGACGCGCGCCGGTGCCGGGGGCCTTCGGCGCGCGACGCCACGGGCCCCGTCCGGCGAGGCCGCCGGTACCGGTGACCGGCCCCTTTGCGCGCTTCCCGCAGGGGCATCTTGGTTCATGCCCTGCCTTCTGGGAAGACCCGGAGGCGGCGCCCGGCGCCGTCGCCGCGCCGCACGGCCGTCGGCACCGGTCCCGCGTCCGCCGCGGATGCAGCAGCTCTCCCCGACCTGTTGCGGCAGCAGTTGTTCACCTCGCGGGAAGGCGGCCGCTATCGGCCGCAGCCGATGCTCACGAGAACGTGAGGCACCGCCCGGGCGTCGTGGCCCGGACACGGGCGAGGAAATCGGAACGCGCGATGTACGAGGGCTGCCCAGAGCCATTTGCTGAAACGGCAACAAGATTCGATGCGCCCGCGCCGTTCCCCGCATGATCGGGTCACTGATCGTGACGCATGGCAGACCGAGAGTCCTGGAGGACCCATGTCGCAGCAGGCCACGGCCCTCACTCACCGGCTGGTCCCCTCTCCGGCAGGCCGGATCCACGTGGTGGAGCAGGGCACCGGGCCGCTGGTGTTGCTCGTGCACGGCTTCCCGGAGTCGTGGTACTCCTGGCGCCACCAACTGCCGGTGCTGGCCGCGGCCGGGTACCGCGCGGTCGCCATCGATGTCCGCGGCTACGGCCGTTCCTCCAAGCCCGGTGACCTGGACGCGTACCGGATGCTGGAGCTGGTGGAGGACAACGCCGCGGTGGTGCACGCCTTGGGCGAACAGTCAGCAGTCGTCGTCGGCCACGACTGGGGGGCGGCCATCGCCGCCAACTCCGCTCTGTCCAGGCCGGATGTCTTCCGCGCAGTGGGACTGCTCAGCGTGCCCTACGCCCCGCGCGGCGGACCCAGGCCCAGCCGGATCTTCGCGCAGATGGCCGGGGACGAAGAGTTCTACGTCTCCTACTTCCAGCAGCCCGGCCGGGCTGAGGCCGAGATCGAGCCCGACGTGCGCGGCTGGCTCGCGGGTTTCTACGCCGCCCTGTCCGCCGACACCATGCCCGCACCAGGCGGACCCAGCACGCACTTCGTCAGCCGAGGCGGGACGCTGCGCGACCGATTCCCCGCCGGCCGGCGGCCCGCGTGGCTCAGTGAGAACGACCTGGACGTCTACGCCGGGGAGTTCGAGCGGGCCGGCATGAGCGGGCCACTCAACCGCTACCGGAACATGGACCGGGACTGGGAAGACCTCGCCGACTTCGACGGCGCACCCATTGTCCAGCCCTCCCTGTTCATCGGCGGCAGCCTGGACGTCTCCACGACCTGGATGGCCGACGCGATCAAGGCATACCCCACCACGCTGCCCGGCCTGGTCTCCGCCCACGTCCTCGACGGCTGCGGCCACTGGATCCAGCAGGAACGCCCTCACGAGATCAACCGACTCCTGACCGACTGGCTCGCCTCCCTCCCCCTTTGAGGCCTCCTGGCAGCCGGGAGCGGAGTCCGGGAGCAGCCGTGAGGCGCTCAGTCACCGTTCGTGTGACTGAGCGCCCCTTGGCTGTGGTCGCTCTTCCGTGATGACTACGGCTGGAGCCCGAGGTCGCTACAGACGGAGAGCTTGTCCCACGCTGTCCGCGAGGGCCTCGGTCAGGTGCCGACGTAGGCCGAGAGGTGCTCGCCGGTGAGGGTGGAGCGGGCGGCGACGAGGTCGGCGGGTGTGCCCTCGAAGACGATCCGGCCGCCGTCGTGGCCGGCGCCCGGGCCGAGGTCGATGATCCAGTCGGCGTGTGCCATGACCGCCTGGTGGTGCTCGATCACGATGACCGACTTGCCCGAGTCGACCAGCCGGTCGAGCAGGCCGAGCAGCTGCGCGACGTCGGCGAGGTGGAGGCCGGTGGTCGGCTCGTCGAGGACGTAGATGCCGCCCTTCTCGGCCATGTGGGTGGCCAGCTTGAGCCGCTGCCGCTCGCCGCCGGACAGCGTGGTGAGCGGCTGGCCGAGGCTGAGGTAGCCGAGCCCGACGTCGGCGAGCCGGCCGAGGACGCGCTGCGCGGCCGGCGTGTGCGCCTCGCCGGCGCCGAAGAACTCCTCGGCCTCGGTCACCGACATCGCGAGCACCTCACTGATGTCGCGGCCGCCGAGATGGTATTCGAGCACCGATGCCAGGTACCGCTTGCCCTCGCACTCCTCGCAGGTACTGGCGACGCCGGCCATCATCGCCAGGTCGGTGTAGATGACGCCCGCGCCGTTGCAGGTGGGGCAGGCACCCTCGGAGTTGGCGCTGAACAGCGCCGGCTTCACGCCGTTGGCCTTCGCGAACGCCTTGCGGATCGGGTCGAGCAGTCCGGTGTACGTCGCCGGGTTGCTCCGTCGCGAGCCGCGGATCGCGCCCTGGTCGACCGACACCACACCCGCCCCTGCGGGGATCGACCCGTGCACGAGCGAGCTTTTGCCGGAGCCGGCGACGCCGGTGACGACGGCAAGCACCCCGAGCGGAATGTCGACGTCGACCTTGCGCAGGTTGTTCGCCGTCGCGCCGCGGATCTCCAGCGTGCCGGTAGACGTCCGCACCGTCTCCTTCAGGGCGGCCCGGTCGTCGAAATGGCGGCCGGTGACGGTGCCACCGGACCGCAGCCCCTCGACGGTGCCCTCGAAGCAGACCGTGCCGCCCCCGGTACCGGCTCCGGGGCCGAGGTCGACGACATGGTCGGCGATCGCGATCGTCTCCGGCTTGTGCTCCACGACGAGTACCGTGTTGCCCTTGTCCCGCAACCGCAGCAGCAGGTCGTTCATCCGCTCGATGTCATGAGGGTGGAGACCGGCGGTCGGCTCGTCGAAGACGTAGGTGACGTCGGTGAGCGGGGAGCCGAGGTGGCGGATCATTTTGACGCGCTGCGCCTCGCCGCCCGAGAGCGTGCCCGACGACCGGTTCAGCGAGAGGTAGCCAAGACCGATCTCCTCGAACGAGTCGAGGGTGTGCTGCAGCGCGGTGAGCAGCGGTGCCACCGACGGCTCGTCGAGGCCCCGAACCCATGCGGCCAGGTCGCTGATCTGCATCGCGCAGGCGTCGGCGATGCTGATCCGCTTGATCTTCGACGACCGGGCCCCCTCGCTGAGCCGGGTGCCGTCGCACTCGGGGCAGGTGGCGAAGGTGACCGCCCGATCCACGAACGCCCGGATGTGCGGCTGCAGCGCCTCCTTGTCCTTGGACAGGAACGACTTCTGGATCTTGGGGATCAGCCCCTCGTAGGTGAGGTTCACCCCCTCGACCTTCACCTTGGTCGGCTCCCGGTAGAGGAAGTCCTGCATCTCCTTCTTGGTGTACTTGCGGATCGGCTTGTTCGGGTCGAGAAGGCCCGACTCGGCGTAGACGCGCACGGTCCAGAAGCTGTCCGACTTCCAGCCGGGGATGGTGAACGCGCCCTCGGCCAGCGACTTGGAGTCGTCGTAGAGCTGGGTGAGGTCGATGTCGGAGACCGCGCCCCGGCCTTCGCAGCGCGGACACATGCCGCCGGTGCGGTTGAAGGTCGCCTTCACCGCCTTCTTGGCACCGCGCTCCACGGTGATCGCACCGCTCGCCCGGACCGAGGGGACGTTGAAGGCGTACGCGCCGGGCGGGCCGATGTGCGGTTTGCCGAGCCGGCTGAAAAGGATGCGCAGCATCGCGTTGGCATCGGTGACGGTGCCGACCGTGGAGCGGGGGTCGGCGCCCATCCGCTGCTGGCCGACGATGATCGCGGTCGTCAGCCCTTCGAGTACGTCGACTTCCGGCCGCGCCAGCGTCGGCATGAAGCCCTGCACGAAGGCGCTGTACGTCTCGTTGATCAGCCGCTGCGACTCCGCGGCGATCGTGTCGAACACCAGCGAGCTCTTGCCCGAGCCGGAGATCCCGGTGAACACCGTCAGCCGGCGCTTCGGGATCTCGACGCTGACGTCCTTGAGATTGTTCACGCGCGCGCCGTGGACGCGGATCAGATCGTGGCTGTCGGCACCATGCAACGCAGGCGACTGCGTGTCTGTCCTCTTGGCCCTACTCATCGTGCCTCCATCTGTTAGCGGGGCCGCCCACGCGCTCTCCGTCGACGTCGCCTGGCTCGATCTAACCAGCTTCGAACAGTTACGTCTGCTTCTCCTTCGTCGGCGTGGCAACGGTCTGTTGTCCACCTGATCGGCGGTGCCGGCCGGAGTGGTGCGATGCCCGTCCGGCTGACGCCGACCGGGGTTGCGCTCGGCCCAAGGACCAAACGTCCAGGCCGCTTCGGGGCTGTATGCGAGGGCCTCCGGACCGGCTGGAGAGCGGATGCGTTCAGGCCGTCTCGTCGTACCGGGTGCGAGCCTCGTCGACTTCGTCGAAGTGCTTCTCTGCCCACTCCTTCACAGCGGTCAGCAGGCAGCACAGATTCCGCCCCAGGGCCGTGAGCTCGTAGTCCACGCGCACCGGCACGGACGCCGTCACCGTGCGCGCCACGAGGCCGTCCCGTTCCAGGGAGCGCAGGGTCTGGGTGAGCATCTTCTGGCTGACGCCCGGGATCTTGCGACCGAGGTCGCTGTAGCGCATGGGGCTCTGCTCGCCCAGTGCGCTGACGATCAGACTGACCCACTTGTCGCTGATGCGGGCGAGCAGTTGGTTGGTCGGGCACTCCTTCATGAAGGCGTCGTACGCCTCACGTGCCTCGTTGCGTTGCTGGGCCGCGGTTCTGGTTGCCATGGCTCACCTCCAGGTCCCCTACGCACTCCGAGGTGCGTACTTACCAAAAGAGAGTAGCAGCCTCTAGGTTTGTTCCAGCGGGAAGGGAAGTGAAGTCCTTCCCCTCAGACTCCCTTGAAAAGAGAGGCAGTTCCATGCGCGCTGCGGTAGTCACGTCCTTCGGCGGTCCCGAGCAGGTCGAGATCATCGAGACCGCACTTCCCGAGCCGGGCGTCGGCCAGGTGAGGATCAGGGTGGCGGCGGCCACGCTCAACCCTGTCGACGGGGCGGTGCGGGCTGGTGTGTTCGGCGGTGAGGGGCGTCCGCTCGGTCTCGGCTGGGATGTCGCCGGGACCGTCGACGCGGTCGGCCCGGGAGCTGGTTTCGCCGTGGGCGACGAGGTCGTGGGGCTCGCCTACGGGCCCCACAAGGAGCTCGGCACCCATGCCGACCATGCCGTACTCGATGCGACCGCGGTGGCGGCGGCGCCGAGGTCCGTCGACGCCGTCCACGCCGCGACGCTGCCGCTCAACGCGCTCACCGCCGCACAGGGCCTTGATCTGCTCGCCCTCTCGCCGGGGCAGACACTGCTGATCACGGGCGCGGCCGGCGCGGTCGGCGGCTTCGCGATTCAACTCGCCCACCAGCAGGGCCTGATCGTCACGGCCCTCGCGGGCGCGGACGACGAGGAACTCGTACGTTCTCTCGGCGCGGATCATTTCGTGCCGCGCTCGGGGCCGGCGGCACCCTCGGGGTTCGACGGCGTGCTGGACGCGGCGGTGCTCGGAGAGGCGGCACTCGCCCTTGTACGCGACGGCGGATCCTACGCGGGCGTGATCCCCGGTGCGCAGCCTGCGTCCGTAAGGTCCGTCCGCACCGCGGCCGTCGAGGTGAGCCCGGACGGGGCGCGCCTCGCCACTCTGTCCGCGCTCGTCGACGAGGGCGCGCTGACCTTGCGCGTCGCCGAGACGCACCCGCTGGCGGAGGCGGCCAAGGCGCACGCACGGCTGGCGGAGGGTGGCGTACGGGGGCGCATCGTCCTGGTGCCGTAGGTGTGCCGCCTCGGCCTGGGAAGGGCAGCTGAGACACCCGGCGGGGTGGGCCGGTAGCAGGCAGTATCAGGGGACGGCACGGACGAGGACGAGGGATCCGTGCAGACTGGGCTGCTGCCGGAGGGCTCCGTAGCGTTCGTCCCAGAGCCCGGTGTCGAGGTCGTGGCGGAGCCGGTCGATGTACTGCTCCTGCACGACTGGTTCCACGAAGCTCCAGGCCGAACACGCTTGGCGCGCACCGGGGTCCAGCAGTCGTTCAGGACGCGCGTAATACGCCTCGTTGAAGCCGTCGGGGCAGTCGGCAGGGATCGCGACGCGCTCCACCGTCGCCCGTCCGCCCAGAGCATCGGTGATGTCGCTCAGAGCGGGGTAGCGCCTGGCCTCGGTGTCCAGGACCAGCGGCGCGTACGCGTACAGCCAGAAATCCCGCACCAGATCCGGATCGCAGGTCAGAACGATCACCGGGCCGCGCGCCACGCGCCGCATCTCCTTCAACGTCGAAGGCCCGCAAACAGCCGTAGTTCATTCATCCGCAGACGGACGGGGCGGCATGCCGGCATCGTGTCAGCGCGTAGCCGGTCGTTTTCAGGGCCGAGTCCGCCCCGTCGCCCTTCATGTCTGCCCCATCGCGGTGATCAATAGAGTTTCGGGCATGGCCATACGAGACGAACTACTCATCGATTTGATCAACCGTACCGAGATGGAAGGCGGTGGTCCGCGCATCACGATCGTGGCGGAGGGAGTGGTGATCACTGGTCGCCTCGCGGCGCACCGGCACTGGGCGACGCAGATCGCCGACCGGCTCGGCGATGCCACTCTGCCCGACGAACGCTTCGCCGAGGACTTCGTACGGGAGGCGGCGGAGCCCCTGGCGTATCCGCCGGAATTCCTCCACTTGCAGGGCTGCCAGCTGATCTCCGGCGCCAGCAGCCTTCCCACCGCACTGGGCGAGTTCTTCCGGGTGCCGCTGTCCGGGGTGAGCGCATGGAGTGTGCGCTGACCCGCAGCAGGCGGGCCGCCTCGTCCAGACCGGCCTTGATCGGCCACCTGGCCTAACCGGTCGAGCGGGCCCCGCACCCTGGCGACGTTCTCACGCCCGATGGTGCACTCGTCCGTTCCCGGATGCCGGTCCAGCTCGATGTCGCCATCCCCGAGTCGGCTTCTGTGCCCGCAGGAACGCCTGTGCCCGACGGCCCTTCCTCTCCCGGTCATCGACCGGGAGAGGAAGGATGATGTCACCGCCCATCCCCTCACTGTCCGGGGGATGCCGCGTCATCCCGTGGCGGCTTTTGGGCTACTCGGGAAGGACCCCGTCCGCGGAACGGTCACGCGTGAGGAAACGCGAACGGAAGCGTTACGGGTTGAAGATCACGCTGGAGAACGCCAGGTTCCGCGCCGCGTGCTGACCCGGCGCCAGGCGCGTCGCCGCGCCCTTGCACTTCTTGCTCGAGTACACGACAAGCGCCTTCTTGGTCTCGTTGTGAGGAGCCCGGGCCCCTTGTCCCATGTCGAGGCACTTGTGGTCCGGGGGGTTCTGGACCGAGTAGATCTTTCCCTTGGGTCCCTCCCAGATGAAATGGCCACCTGCGGCAACCGCCGAGGTGGTGGCCAGTGAAGCGGAGAGCGCAAGCCCCCCGAGGGTGGCGACTCCGACGCGGAACAGACGCATTACGGCTCCTTGAGGTGACGAGAAAATGGGCTGTCGATACGGACAACGACGTTCCCCGCCGAACGAAACTCAGCCGAACGGTATGCGTTGCCCCGTCGGATCGGGCTGCCTCGTCCCCGGCCCAGGACCAGAATCATGCTCCAAGCTGCGAGCTTTCCCTGCCCGGTGCTCCGGCTACCCGCTTCGCGCCGGCCCACCGATCGGCCCCGCTTTTTCGCCGTTGTGGTGTGACGGAGCACTTCATATGACAGGCTTCGTCAACCGGAGCACTCAAGGGCAGGCGGGCTCTCGTGCCTGTACGGGAGGACGGTCGTCCTACGCCGGTAGTACGCGATGGCTGCCACCGCCAAAAGCGGTGCCCAGGCGAGCAGAGGGGCGTAACAGGCAACGAGGAGCGCCTCCTGGGCCGCCGAGTCGGTGATGCTGCCCGCCGCCAGGTTCGAAGACTGCAGGTAACCGACCCAGCCGCACAGGCCGAACAGCGCGACCGCACCCAGCAGTGCCGGGATCGCGGCGGCGAGTGGGCGCACTGTACGGCCGCCGAGCAGCGGAATCCAGCGCGGCACGACCTCGCCCCACCGCTGCACCAGGCTGAGTGTCAGCAGGGCAAGCACCTCGGAGACGACGGTCAGCGAGAGGACGTACACCACACCCCAGCCGGTCCGGACGGGCTCTCCGGCTACCGGGAGCCCGGCGACCAGGGCGATCCGCCACAAGCCCGACGGCAGAGTGACCAGCGGTACGGCGTAGGCGGCGAGGGCGGCCCAGCGCGGCACACCAGGCAGTGCGTTTACTCTCAGCATGTGATCCATGATCGTCACGGGGGCACCGCCGCACCTCGGCCTGAGGGCCCGTCCCCCCTCCGCCGAATGGGGGAGGAGGGGGAGGGTTTCCCGGGACACCGGCTACAGAGCAGCGGCCGCAGCCCCCGCCGTCCGTCGCCGGTCGAGCTTCTCCGCGACACGGTCGCGGAGAAGCTCGTACTCCTCACGGAGCCGACGCCACTCGGTCACCGGCGGACGGAGGATGACGATGCCCCCGGTGACGATCTCTTCGGTCCCGAACTGCTCTCGGGTGAGGTCGATCTCAACTCCCATGCCCAAGCGGTTCCACCAGTGGTAGTCCGTACGCTTGCCGTTGACATGGACTTCTCCGCGGATCAGGTCACCGCCCAGAAGGTCGTTGAGGACCATGGCGGTCACACCGCACTGGTCCCGGGCCGGGTTGTCCGGGCTCCAGCGCGACCGGAATTCCGGGGTGCACGTGTCGGCGCTCCAACTGTTGCGGACGGCGTGCTCGATGTCGGCAAGTAGCAAAGTTGTCATGGCAGCATCCTTGCCGGGGCCACTGACAATCGCCGCCGAGTCGCCTCCGGGAAGTGGCCGTTCGCCGGCCGCGATGAGCCGACATGACGCGAGCAAGCTGGCGACGCAGGGGAGCCGATCCTGGAGTCGTCGGGAGCGGGGACGGTGGCATCGAGCCGGAGTGGAGTTCACGCCGGGCCGACCGGGACCGCTGGCACCAGGGCATCGAGTCCCAGGCCTCGCGGCAGGCACTGAAGGTGCTCAGGCGGGCCCAGGGGGTGTACGCCCCTCCGTGGGCAAGCCCTCGTACACCGCATTCGACGGAACCGCATCATCGAGGAACAGCAGTTGACCCCGTACTCCCTGGCGTTCTACGTGGACGTCGTCACCACCGGCACCGTGCTCGGCTTGCGCCCGACGGACTCTCCCGACCGCGTCACCGAGGTCCTGGGGTCGAACTTCGGCGGGAACGTCTTCGGCGACTGCACTATGTGCCGTGACTACGGCCTGGCCGAGTTCTTCTGGGACCGCGCGTCCGCCGACCACCCCTGGTCGGGTCACCACTTCACCTTGCAGGTGCACAGACTCGCCCACCGGGGCCGTACTCTCGCGCTTACCAACGACACGCTTCGCGTCCGGTACGGGCGATTCACCCCCAGACTGCGGTTCGCGAAGCTGCAGCGCCTGCTGGAGCACCGCGGCATCCCCCTGCTGGAGATCCCGGACCCGGCGAACGCACCGTACTACCGGACGTTCTGGCAGCCCGATTCCCAGGTGGCAGTCTCCGTCATCGGCACCCACGGCGAGTACAGCACACCGGACGATCTGCGGGTCGGTGACGTGTACAGCATCCAGGCCCCGGTGACCGCTGACGAAGTGGAGTGGCGTAGGGCGCGGGTCGGGTAGCCACTCTCGCGGGGTTCGGTGACGGCCGCCGGTCCAGCACCCGCCTGGGGCGCTCCTTCGGATCAGGCCGGTGGCGCCCGCAGCGTCTGATACCGCGTCGCAAGGCAGGCTCTGGAGCGGCCCCGGATGGAGTCGCGACACCTACGTCCGAGATGGTCATGAACGTACGGAGAGAGATAGGGATGTCGGGCGAGGTACAGGAGTTTCTCTGCTGGCGTGGTCCGGCCTCGGTGAATGTATTCGTCGTCGGCGCCGGCAACACACCGCTCCCGGAAGAGTCATTCCGCCTCGCCGGGCTCGTTCCCGACGCCGAGCTGCCGTTTCCGTTGACGGATCTGCCGGAGGCCATCGAGCGACTCGGTCTGGTGTCGTATGACCTCGACTTCGATGACACCTCGCTCGACTTGCGCGCGTACACGCGAGCGGCCCTCCGGCGGGTCTGTGAGGGCACTTGGGCTGTGGCCTGGGCGGCGTCCGAGGGGTCGTTCCACTACGACGAGCTCCTCACCGACGAGGTGGCCCGTCAGGTCTACGGCTACTGCGTGAGTGGCACCGAGCCGGTTGTCGAGTGGGACACGGCCACTTTGCGAAGCGAGGAGTGGAAACACCGAATCGCCGGGGTCCGCACGGCCTTGGACGCACTGCTGTCCGCCCCGGAGGAACTGAACAGTTAGGCCGCCTCTTTGAGGCCAACGGATGCCGAGTCCGGCCGGGTAGGTTCGCTGCTGCTCAGGCCGCTTCGCCGGGTTGCCTGGGGGAGTGCTCCACCACGCCGGCCAGGTTGCCGAGCATGCGGCGGTGGCGCAGTTGCACTACGGCGTCGAGAGCGGTGTTGTGAAGTCGCGCGCCTGTTCCGCGCAGGGGATGTTCGTCCATGATGAGGAGGCTGTGACGGTCCCACGGCTGGATCTGGATGGCGATCCTGGCGGTTCCCAGCGGGCCGCTGTCCACTTCGAGTTCGAGTGTGTGAGGCGGTTCGCAGCGGCGTACGTAAGTGTGGCCGGAGGCTGTCCACGGGCCGAGCCGGATGGTGTATTCGATGGCGGAGCCGAGCTCAGGCCAGGTGCCCTGAGCGGGGGCTGACCTGGCGGTTCCGACGACCCATTCGCCGTAGCGGGAACCATCGGCAAGGACAGCCCAGACCGCCTCCGGGCTCCGCTCGATCAATTGGTGCCGTACCGCCATGGGACCTCCGGCATCGAGGTGAACCGGGCTTCGTCGCCCAAGCGTCTCCAGCCTAGATCCGTTGGCGATTCCCGGCCTGCTGAGCCATGAGCATCATCGCGGTGAAAGTCCCGGCGAGCTGGGCGGCTCATGTCGGGTGGTGGAACAACAGGGCCGCCCTGGCATCCGGTCCCCCCGCCGTGAACAGATGACGGCCTTCAGGGGTGCGTTGTCAGTGGTGGGGTCGTGCCGCAGTATTCCGCGAGGAATACGTACGCGGCGGCGTCCGTCTCGCCCGCCCAGTCGGTGTTGAAGTTGTACACCAGACCGTGCTGTCCGTCCCGCGTGGTGTAGGCGATGCTCTGTGAGCCGGGCAGAAATCCTGTGTGACCCCAGAGTTCCGTGCCGCAGGGCAGGGTGAGGCGGAAGATGCCCAGGCCGGCTTCTTGCCCCCAAGGGAAATTCGGTGACGGGACCGTGGTGGTCATCTCCTTGAGCTGGGCCCGGGGGAGCAGCTTCCCGCCCAGGAGCGCGGTGAAGAAGCGGTTGAGGTCGGAGGTGCTGGAGATGAGCTCGCCCGCGGACCAGGCCCAGGAAGGGTTGAACTCGGTGATGTCGTGCACCCGGTGTTCCGGGTCGTTGGAGAAGACGGTGTACATCCGTCCGCTGGGCGCCGGGATCCTGGGGTAGGTGCCGGGGAGGGTGCTCGCGTGCAGTCCGAGTGGTGTGAAGATCCGCCGCTTGGCCTCGGAGGCATAGGTGTGTCCTGTGGCCCGCTCGATGACCATCGCGGCGAGGGTGAAGGCCGTGGTGCTGTAGCTCCAGCCGGCTCCCGGCTCGAAGTTCGGCCGGTGCTTCATGGCGAGGGCTACCAGCTGCTCGGGGGTCCAGGTGTCGTAGCGGTGGGCCAGGAAGTCCGTTCCGAGCAAGTGCAGGCCGGGGTCCTCGGTGTAGTCGTAGACGCCGCTGGTGTGGTTGAGGAGCCTACGGAGGGTGATCTTGCTCCCGTCGTGGCCGTGGCCGCGGACCACGCCCGGCAGCCACTTCTCCACGGTGTCGTCGATGCTGAGCCTGCCCTCGGCTTCCAGCTGGAGGACGACGGTGGCGATGAGTGTCTTGGAGATGCTGCCGGCCCGGAAGCGGTCCGGGGGCAGGGGCGGGCGCCGTGTGGTGAGGTCGGAGACCCCGCTGGATCCGTACCAGGTGCCGTGCGTGTCATGGGCCTGTCCGAACGCCCCGGGAACGCCGCCCTTGACGGCGGAGTCCAGGGCGGCCTGGGTCAGTCCGTGACCTGTGGCCGGAGCGGCGGGCGCACCGTCCGCCTTTGCGGGCGCCGTCAGCCCGATCGCTGCCGCCATCGTGGCTGCCACGACCACCGCGGCGAGTCTGGTCCGTACAGTGAGCATCACCATGATGACCTTCCCTTTCACCGGGGAAAGCCATGTTTCCCGGCAGAAGACGCGCTCCGGCGCGATACTCGCGAATCGACACGCCTGTATCGCAGCCGCCCGGCGCACCCGTGAACGGTGCGTGCGCCCCAGAACTCCCGCGCCCTGACCGAACGCCTGGTGGAACGGCTGGAACATGCTTGGTGTCTGTTTTCGGCCCCTTCGTGGTGGCGGCCTCATGAGTTCGGGGGAGGGGGCTGGCCCCACGGCGTCTCCAGTGCCGCCCGCAAGGCGTCGACCGCCTCTCGGCTGATCCGCTCGGCGAGCTGATCTTCCAGCCGTTCGAGGATGGCGCCGGCCTGGCGGTGCGCGCGTTCCCCTTCCACGGTGCGCCGGATCAGCCGCTGCCGGGCGGAGGCGGGGTCGGGAACCTGCTCGAGAAATCCGGCGGCGACGAGGCCGTGCACGGCCTGGTGCGCGGTCTGCCGGGTGACGCCCATACGCCGGGCGAGCTCGGACACGGTGGTGCCGTGATCGTCCAGTACGGCGAAAAGCTGCGCCTGTGTCGGGGAGACCGGTGTGGCTCCGGCTGCCTCCAGGGATGCCAGCAGCCCTTCTTCGAACCAACGCCGGGCGTCAGTGAACAGCTGGGGGAGGTTGCGGCGGGTGGACTGCATGGATCCCTCACGGTCGGCTTGCCTGTCAGCACTCTTACATGTCAGGCTACCTGACATTCTTCAGGCGGACCCAAGGAGCACCATGACCATCGAGTACGCCACCCGCTACCGGCGGGCCTCGCACATACCCTCCGAGCCGGGCAAGCCCTACTTCATCGAGAAGGGCGAAGGAGACCGCGCCCACCTGTTCGGCGACCTGATCACCATCTACGCCGGCGGCGAGCAGACCGAGAACACCTTCAACTTCTTCACCGTCGAAGGCCCCAAGGGCGACCTCATCCCGGCCCACCTGCACCCCGACACCCACGAGGTGTTCTACATCGCCCAGGGCGCCGTGCGGCTGTTCGTCGAGGACACCGAGGGCAACCAGCAGGAGAAGCTCCTCACCCCCGGCGACTTCGGCTTCGTACCCAAGAACTGCCCGCACGCCTACCGCATGGAGCGCCACCACAGCCAGGTCGTCGGCGTCGCGGCCGGCCCCGGCGGCACCTTCGAGCGGTTCTTCGAAAACCTCGGCGCGCCTGCGGAGCGGCTTGGCCTGCCGAACCAGCCCGTCGTCCCGGAACCCCACAAGTTTGCGGAGGTGCCTGAGCGGTACGACGTGCGTTTCCTGCCCGACCACCAATGGCGGCCCCGGTGAGTGACTGTTTCGCCTCGCCTGGGTGCCTCGGAATGCCTGGTACAGGCGCTGAGTGTCGGGCAGGCTTCGCCTGGCTCGCGCGTGCGGTTGAGCGGCTCGGCGCCCACGCCGTGCCGCGGCCCTGTCTGTGTCGCTGTGACGTGTGATCAGGTGACGGCGCTGTTGGTGGAGGCCGTTTGCGTCGGCCGGGGGATGCGCGCGGCTGTCGGTGTCCTGTCAGCCGACTCGTGGTGGGTCGGTAGCCTGACCAGTGCCACTGCCAGGAGGGCGAACCATGTTCCCACCAGGGTCAGGTGCACCCGTTGCGGAACGCCGTGCCAGCCCGGCCCGCCGAACAGGGGACCGACCGTGGCCACCGCGGCCACCATGGAGCACGACAGCATCCAGGGGCCCCAGCGGTGGATCAACGGCATCCCGGGGCGCTCGGCCCTGGCCGCGGCGCTGAGCAGCGCCATGGAAGAGAAGATCGCGAAGTGGACCAGTGCGCTGGTTGTGGTGTGCCACGGGTTCACTGCCTCGCAGGAGGGTTCCACCGACGGCGCGCAGCGCATCGGCACGATGGTGTCGGCCACTGAGAACGCGGCGAAGGCAATCAGTGCCCAGCAGCCGGTACCGGCCAGCCGGCCCGGCAGCGTGCTCCGCGCCAGCAGCGCCCCTGCCGTCACGAGCAGCGCGCAGGTGACCTCGATCCCGCTGAACAGCGCCTGGAAGGGCTGGTCGGCTGCGTAGAGCTCACTCACGTAGGAATGCCTGGGGTCCAGACCCGTGGGCAGGAGGAACTCCAGAAGCCAGCCGTTGTAGGCCACCGTGGCCGTACCCAGCAGCAGCGCGACCCACAGCCTGCGCCGGCGCCCGCTCAGGCGCGGCGCCATGTCGTACTCAGGGGCTTGATACACGGTTCTCCTCAGAGGCCGGGTTGCGCGTGCCTGCCGGCGAAGAGGCTGTGCCCGCGGCCGCGAAGTGAGCGGAATCGGTGGTGAGGCTGCACGCGAGGTCGCTGACAGCAGCCGGCCGAGCACGAAGACGTTCAAGAAGCTGAGCGGAAAGCACGGACTCCCTCCCCTTCCTGTGTTTGTGGCTGAATCGCCGACGGGACTCCTTACAGGAGTGTCAAGGACACTCTTCACAACGAATCCCAACTCACCGGGCGGCTGGTCCATCTGGGTGGACAGCGCACTCCGTAGTGGGGAGCAGTCGATCTGCATCGCGTAGGGCAGACGACAGGGAGCAGCCCGATGGGCTAAAGGCAGCGTTTTCACCCCGTCAGGAGCCGCAGCCCTTCGCGGCGCATCAGTCGCTGTCACCGCCTGGTGGCCGTCCGTGCGGCTCGTGCCGAAGCGGTGCGGACCGGTGACGGGTGCGGGGCTGGGCCTGTGCATTTCGCGCAACGGCAGGGACGCCGTGTAGGCGAAGCCTCCAGGGCTGGGTGTCCTGGAGGCCTTGATGTGCCTGGCTCCGAGATGGAGGGAGGCGTCCCCATCGCGGCTCGACCGGGATCGAGGCGGAGTTCGTCCGAGGCATCTCCTCCGATGCCCATCCGAAGCGTCGCTTCCGATGGGCATCGGCCAACTCAGGCCGCTCTGGGGTCAGATGCAGAGGAGTGATCTCCGGGGGCGTCAGGAGACCCCGGCGTACAGTTCGCCTCGGTTGCCGCCGATCGGCCTCGTTGAAGCCTTCAATTCGCTGCCGATCCGGGGGCAGAGCCCTTCGTGGACCGGACACGGGCCACGCTCCACGTGCCGCTGTGGACCTACGCCTCGAACGCCGCCCTCATCCGGGGCCGGATGCGCCGGTTCCTCGCCGCGCAGCCCCGCGCCGCGCGACGTTACGAACGGTTCCTGACCGACGTGGCGCACCGCCCGCTCGACGCGGGCACCGGCGTTCACAACTACGTCTCCTGGCGGCCGGGATCCGGCCTACGGCGGAAGATCTACTTCTCGCTGCAGATGCACGACGTCAACCCGCCCACGTTCTGCGTGGGACGACGCGACCTCACCGACGACCCGACCGCCCGGACCGCAGCGGGAAGCGGACGGGGCGTGAACGACCGACGGTAGGGCGGCATCGCCGAACCGACCACCGGCGCCGACGCAAGACACATGGACGGCCCCCCGCGAACTCCGCGACGAGATCACCGGCCGCCGGGTCGACCTCGTCGACGACGGCGTGGTGGTCGTGCTGGGCGTGGGACGCCTGTCCGCGGCCGAGGAGGCGATGCGCTCGGCGCGGCCGGGCGACAAGCTGACGTTCGTCGTCGTGACCGGCGACCCCGCCGAGACCGGCCGCCTGGCCAGACTCCGGATCATCGATCTCATCGCCTGCCTACGTCGGGTGGTCGCGCCCGAGGAACTACAGCGACCACGTATCGTCTTCGACGACACCGGCACGGTCCCCGCAGCCATCGGCTGGGACCCGGTCGACGACTCCACCGAGGTCGCGATCCGGGCCCACGACGGCCTGATCGTGGCCCGCGCGGACGGACGCGGGGCGGGCCACGCGGTGGCCGACCGCGGTGCCCATGAGGGTGGCCGGCCGCGTGACGGCGCGAATCCGGGCCGGCCGACGGGCGAGAGGTGACATCGCGGACCCGCACGTGCCGTGCTCATCAGCACGCCGCCGACGCACGCGAGCAGGCGCCTCGAAAGGCCGGCAAGCGCTACCCGGCCCGCCGGACGGCCCCCAGGAGGCGTGGTTCAGCGGCACAGGGCCGCGTGCACGACACGGTCGACACGCTTCCTGGCCGCCTCGTCGGTCAGCTGCATGGTCACCGCGACGTTGGCGGCGCGACCGTCAGTGGTGACCCCACCCCGGGTCTCGTATCCCGGGAAGCTACCACCGTGGCCCCAGTAGACGCCGTCGCCGCACGGCAGCGGCATGCTCACGAGCCCCAGTCCGTAGCGGGCGCCGGGTCCGAAGGTCTTCTCAGCGGGGCGGGTGGCGCTGCGCATCTGGGTGAGCTGGGCCTCCGGGAGGAGGCGGCCGGTCAGGAGCGCGGTGAAGAACCGGTTGAGGTCGGAGTTGGTGGAGATCAGCTGACCTGCCGCCCAGCCCCAGGAGGGGTCGATTTCCGTGATGTCGTGCAGAGGCGCGCCGGCCGATTCCCGGTAGTAGCCCTTGGGATGGGGCTCTCGGATGGTCGCGTCACCGGGGGCGGGGAAGTAGGTGTGGCGCAGCCCGATGCGCTTGATGATGCGCCGGTCCATCTCCTCGGCGAGGGGGCGGCCGGTGACCTTCTCGACGATCAGGCCGGCCAGCACGTAGTTCGTGTTGCTGTACTCCCACTTCTTCCCGGGGTCGAAGCGGGACTTGTGCCGGAGAGCGATGTCGACGAGCTCGCGGGGTTCGAAGTAGCGGACGTCGTCCCCGAGGTAGTTGCTGTAGTTGGGCAATCCGCTGGTCTGCTGCAGGAGGTGACGGACGGTGATGCGGCTCCCGTCGATCCCTTCCCCGCGTACGAGGCCCGGCAGATAGGTGTCGACCGGGACGTCGAGGCCGATCTTCCCTTCACCGACCAGCTGCAGCACGACCACCGCGGTGAACGTCTTGGTGTTGCTGCCGATCCGCACCTGACCGTCGTCGGGCACCTTCGAGCCGGTGGCCAGGTCGCCGACCCCTGCGGTGTAGTTACTGGTGTGGCCCTCACGGTCCTGGACACCGGCCAGCGCGGCGGGCAGGCCATCGGAGTTCACCAGCGCGTTCAGGCGCTGCTGGACGGTGTCCGGCCTGGCGGCAGCGGACGCCGCGGGCGGCGTCAGGGCGCCCATCGTCACTACGGCGACGGCCACCGCGGCCGCGGCCGGCACGGCTCTGCGCCGACCGGCCCGCCGCTGGGGAGAACGGAACCTCTGCCATGCCTGCTCACGCACGAGCCAACTCCTACGGAATCATTGGGAAACCAGCGCTGAATGCCGGTCCCAGCATGTCCGTACCCGACGGCCCGGGGCGATCCTGCTACCCGCCCGGCTCCAGGTAGGGCTACCCCCCGGTGCGCCCAGCCGATGGGGTAGGTGGCGAGAACGAATGCCCACGCCGCGATGGCGGTGCCGCCCTGTCGGCGCAACACCCGCGCAGAGCCGAAGACCACGTTCGCCCCGACTCACCCATCCCGGGCCCACGCTGCCTGCCCGGCCACCCGCGGGAGGCGCACAGGCAGTGGTTTGCTCGCTACCGTGCGAGGGGCGACTTGTCGGTCGCAGCCAGACGGCGGGTCAACACGCGGGTGGTGCTGCCGTCTTCCTCTTTGATGTCCTGGACATGCTCGAAACCGATTCTGTCCAGCAGGGTCAGCGAGGCCTCGTTCGTTGCGGCCACGGTGGCATGCACCTCGGTCAATCCGAGGGCGTCGAAGCCATAGGCAACGATGGCCTCTGCCAGCTCGGTCCCCAGGCCGACCCCCCATGCCGTCGGCGCCAGAGCGTAGATGATCTCGTGACCTCCGACGACGTCGGTCGGCTTGATCTCGGCATGTCCGACCAGGAGTCCGTCGCGACGAACGGCCCAGACATCGAACAGGTTCTGGGCGTAGACCTTCGTGAAGATCCGCCCGAACAGGGCCCGGTCCGATGCTTCGGAAGCAGGGCCGTCACCCATCCACTGCGACACCCTGGTGTCCTGGAACAGAGCGACGAAGCCCTCTTCGTCCTCGGGGATGTACGGCTCCAGGAGCAGGCGCTCGGTGCGCAGAGTCGGGGTCACGGACGGCGACGCTACCCACGCGACATCCACGTCGGCAAACTATTTTGTCTGCGCGGACATCACCCACCCTCCTGGAGCGAAGCCTTGCGCCCGTATCGCCGGGTGCCACCACACTACGGCGACGTGTGACTGACTGCGAAGGCTCAGCTCCACCGCCCACTCCTGGTTCAGGCAAGATTCTCACCGTGCATGAGGACGAGGACCATCGCGGGCGGGCCCGGTACACGCTGACCGAGACGGAGCACGGCCGTGTGTGGGGCGTCTGCCCCGAGGTGGAGGGGCTGTTCGGGGAGCCTCGGCGTGGGACGTACGAACTGTTCGGCTGGGTTCCGGAAGGAGCCGAGGCGCGCGGTTGGGCCGGCAGCCAGGTGTGGTTGGTGCCGGAAGACGGGACGCTCGATCCCTGGCTCCTGGAAGACGCGGAGAGCCTCGGACGGCACCCCGGGACGGACGGTCTCGTGTTCACCGGCATGGACGACTAAGAGGGTCCGCCCGAGGGCCACCGAGGTCCTGTCCGACTGCGCGACGGGCACCGCTGGTTGGGATCCTGCCGGGAATTCGCTCGGGTCCTGCCGCCCGAGCGGGTCCCCCCCCGCTCGTCCTGCGAGGACTTGTCCAGGGTGAGGAGCTGCAGCGGGCTCTGATGACGGGGACCCGGCGGGCGCTGGAGCTGGAGGAGTCGGTCCTGGAGATACGGGACGAGCGGGGCGAGCCGCTTGCCGAGCGGTTGCTGTGGGGGGACCCCCGGCGCTTGGGCAGGACTCGACACCCGGCAGCGCGGGGCCTGGTTGGATCTCGCCCGGGAGAGAGGTTGTCGGCGCGCACGCCATGACCGGCCGACCGGTCATGGGCACGAGCTCGACGGCCGGCACATAACCGACGTCCCGGGTCTCTATCTGGCGCTCGGCGAGGCGGTGAACGGGCCGGGCGGCTACTTCGGTGGCTGCCTGGACGCTCTCACCGACTGTCTGCGCGGCACCTTCGGCTACACCGCCCCCGCAACCCTGCTCCGGCGGGACGCCGCGACCGCGCGCGAGCACCTGCCCCGCGTCCTGACGCCGGACGGCCGACCGTACGACCTGATCGCCGAGGTGCTCGATGTCCTGGCCAAGGGCGGGATGCAGGTCACCCTGGCGTGAGCCGGGATCCACCTCGCCTCGACACCTACGCCGGGGCCGGATCCTATGGATGGCTGATTAATGATCAGTGGCCGAAAGGCCCGCCTCTTGCGCGTCGATCAGCTCGTCCCAATGCTCCCGCGTCCATTCGCAGGCCGTGTCCAGCGGGACCAGCAGGCCCCGGCCGAGCGGGGTCAGGGCGTATTCGACGCGACGACCCTCGTACTCCTCCCGTACGACGAATCCGTCCCGTTCCAGCCCGCGCAGTGACTGGGTCAGCGACTTGGCCGTGACACCGCGCAAGGGGACCCTGAGCTCCGAGAACCGGCGCGGACCGTCTTGCAAACAGCGCAGGATCAACGTGGCCCACTTGTCGCCCACGCGGAACGGCACCAGCGGGGACGGGCAGACCGGGTCGAACATTTCCGGATCCAGTGGGGCCCGTCCGGACTGAGTCTTCGTCATGACCTACACCGTAAGGCGGTATCCAATGGGAAACCAGCCCTCGGCCTACGCTCCTGACCATGGAAACGAAGAGCAGCAGGATCATCGTGTTCGGGGCGGGCGGCCGGGTCGGCCAGGCGGCCGTGGCGGAGGCCCGACGGCGTGGCCACGAAGTCACGGAGGCCGGGCGGGCCGACGGTGAGGTGACGGACCCGGCGGTCGTGGCGCGGCTCGCCGCAGGGCACGACGCGGCGATCGTCGCCGTGTACGACCCCGGGGCGCGCCCCGGGGAGTTCTTCCCCGCCGTCGCCCATGCCCTCACGGAGGGGCTCCCGGCGGCCGGGGTGAAGCGGCTGGTGTCGGTCGGGCTGGCGTCCGTACTGCCCACCGCGTCCGGGAATTTGCTGATGGACACCCCGGGGTACCCGCAGGAGTGGCGGGAGTTCTATGTCGGCCACGGCGCCGGCGCCGACGCGCTGCGAGCGGCCGCGCCTGAGGCGCTCGACTGGGTGGTATTGAGCCCGGCGGGGGACTTCGACCACGAGGGCGAGCCCACGGGCGGGTATGTGCTCGCCCCCGCCACCGCCGACAGCCGGATCACGACCGCGGACTTCGCCCGCGCACTGCTGGACGAGGTCGAGGTCCGGACCCTGCACCGGACGCACGCCGGAGTGTCTGCCGCATGACCGACATGATCCACGACAACCCGACGCCCTGGGTCGCCGATCACATCCGCCGCTTCGAGGAGACCGGCGGCCGCCCTCGCCCCGGGGTGGCCGACCTGCTCCTTACCACCCGGGGCCGCAAGTCCGGCCTGCTGCGCCGTACGGCGCTGGCGTACGTCCGGGACGGGGACGCGTACGTCCTGACGGCATCCAACGCGGGCGCGGCCCGCCACCCGGCCTGGTACCTGAACCTGTTGGCCACCCCGGAGGTCACCCTCCAGGTCGGCGCGGCCACCTTCACCGCGACGGCCCGGCCGGCCACGGCAGTGGAGTCGGCCCGCCTGTGGCCGACGGTGGTGGCCGTGATGCCCTCGTACGCGGCCTACCGCACCGCGACGACACGGGAGATTCCCCTGGTCCTGGTCACCCCTGTGGGGCCGACGGACTGACGGTTCAGCCGGACTTCAGTAGGCGCTGGGACTTCGGTCGAAGCGTCGAGGGGATGGGGGAGGGAGCGATGAAGCTCCGGTAGGCGGGCTCGCGCGAGTGGGAGGGCGGGTCCTTCCGGCCGGTGATCCGGACGCGGCGCGGGGCTGTCTGCGGCGGGGACTCGAAACGGATCATCAACATCTCATCCGTCTCCACCCGTATCGCCTCCTCCCACGGCATCGGCTATCCGCTCACCAAGGGGTTCTGAACCCCTGCGGACGCGGGCGGGTGTCAGTGTGTTCGGCTCGGCCGGTTTCTCCCAGGGCGGTGAGCACACGGCCGCAGATCCCCTTTGACCTCAACTTCGGTTCAGGTTCCAGCGTGACGTTTCGCGTAGCACCAGTGGCGGCCCTGGACGGGCTGGACCACTACAACCGGGGAGAGACGTCGATGAACACTGCCTCAGAACGAACCGATGCCCAGTCGGCCGTGACCGTGATCGGTCTGGGCGAGATGGGTTTCGCACTCGCCGGCGCCTTCCTCGATGGCGGGCACCCGACCACGGTGTGGAACGGTACGTCGGAGCGGGCCGACCCCCTGGTCGCCAGGGGGGGCTGAGCGGTCCGCGACTGTCCGCGACGCCGTTGCCGCCAGTCCTCTTGTGGTCGTCAGTGTGAAGGGCAATGCGGACAGCCCGCGCGGTTCTGGAATCGTCGGGCGACGCGCTTTCCGGCCGCTCCGTGCTCAACCTCACGGATGGGACATCTGCAGAGGCCAGGGCCGTGGCCGAGTGGGGCAGGGACCAGGGCGCGCAGTATCTCCATGGGCAGATCATGACGATCGCTCCGGGCATCGGGGGAGCGGAGACGGTGATTTTCTACGGCGGTTCCCACGCCGTGTTCAACCACTTCCATCCAACGCTCCAGCTCATCGGTGGCCGGGGAACGCTGATCTCGGCCGACCCTGGCGTGCCGGCCCTGTACGGGATGGCCGTGCACGGCACTATGTGGGGCGCGCTCAACGGATTCCTGCACGCGGCCGCTCTGCTGTCCAGCGAGGGCATCGAGGTGAAGCGGTTCCTCGACGACGCCGGCCCGTCCGTTGCCGCACTCCTGGCGTCCTTCCCGATGATCGCCGACGAGGTCGACCGTGGTGAGTACGCGACGCCGTACGGAGCGCTCCAGCACCACCGGCCCTCGGTCGAGGACCTGGTCCGCGAGAGCGGGGCCCGGAACATCGACGTCGCATTCCCCGGCTACACCCTCGGCCTCGTGAACAAGGCCGTGGAAGACGGCCACGCCAATGACAGCTACTCGCGTCTGATCGAGCACTTCAGGAAGCAGTGAGTACGGGTGGACGACGCTGTCTGCCGAACGAAGACGCTGCTGGTCCCAGTTGACGACATATGCGCGCCCACAGGACGCGGTTGCCGGACGTTGAACGACAAGACAAGTGCCTGTTTCTGAACCCCGGCGGTGAGGGTACCTGGACGCAGTCGCCCTCCAGCCCGCCACGGCCCGGTCCGGTACAGGGTCAGCGCGTGATGAGGGTCAGGATCAGGCCGGTCAAGCCGGTGGCCATACCCGCCATGGCCTGCTTGCGTCCGGCGCTGTTCATGCGGTGGGCGTTTGCCCATCCGGTGGCGCCCAGGATCAGGGCAGGGACGGGGACGGTGCCGGTGATGTCACGAACCGGTGGGGCGAAGGCTCCGACGATGGAGATGGTGCCGTAGGCGAGGGCGAGGGTGGCCAGGCCGTTGAGCGGCCCCTTCGCCGGCGGTGTGGGAATCTCCTGGTCGGATGCGAGGGCGAGCGGCGGCATGCGGGTGGGGTCCTAACGGTCGGATGCGGCGGGGCTACCGGCGGCGGTGACGAAGTCGTCGCGCTGGATGAGCTCGATGACCTCGCTGTCCAGGCCGTAGACGAATGCGAGCCGGATTCGGCTGTCCGTATGCCCGTTCAGGCCGGTCTGCGGCAGGTCGGCGGGGGCTTGCATGGCGCGGGCGCCGTGCGTCAGGGCGTGCGCGTAGGCGGCATCCACGTCGTCGGTGCGCAGTGCGATGTGCAGGAGCGCGTTGTGTGCGGCCCGCTCGGCGTCGGTCGGCGCCGGGGCCGTGAGGTCGGGGTGGGCGGGGCCGCCGGGCACGCTGGTGGGCGCGTCGAACAGTTCCAGGCAGGAGCCGTTGCCCGCGTCCAGGAACGCGGAGCGGCCGACGGTGCCGGGGGAAGTCCATTCGTAGGCGACCGTGAAGCCGAGGGCCTCGGTGTAGAAGCGGACGGTGGCGTCGAAGTCGGCGGCACGCAGAGCGAAGTGGTCGAAGCCACGGTGGAGCCGGGTGGACACGGGGGTTCCCCTTCATCCCGTTCGGTCGTTTGGTTCGCGTTCGACATTAGGAACCCGGCCGCCATAGCGCAAAGACGAAATTTCACACAACCCCATAGCATGGAGCTATGTCAGCAGCGACCCTCCGGCAGCTCGAATACCTCCTGGCCGTCGTCGAGACCGGCTCCATCACCGACGCCGCCGCCCACCTGCGCGTCTCCCAGCCCACCCTCTCCCAGCAGCTCAAGAGCCTGGAGCGCACGGTCGGCACCTCACTGCTCGAGCGCACCCCCCGCGGCGCCCACCTCACCCCCGCCGGCCGCGCCTTCCTCCCTGGCGCCCGCCATGCCCTGTCCGGCGCCGAGCGGGCCACCGGCGCCGCCCGCGCCGTGGCCGGGATGGTCCACGGCGAACTGCACCTCGCCGCAGTCCTGAGCGTGGCCCTGGGCGTGCTCCCCTCCGTCCTGGCAGCCTGGCACCGGCAGCACCCCCACATCGATGTGGTGCTGCACGAGTACGCCAACCTCGACTCCTTTGCCCGCGCCATGACCGACGCCACCGCCGACGTGGCCATCGGCCCGCTGCCCGAGGGCTGGGACGGCCCCCACCACCCTTTGGGGGCGGAGGAGTTCGTCGCCCTCGCCCCGCCCGGAGACCCCTTGGCCAAGCGCAAGACCGTGCGCCTGGCGGAGCTGTCCGACCGCCGCTGGGTCCAGTACGGAAGCTCGCACGGCCTGGCCCAGTCCGTCGAACAGCTCTGCGCCGAGGCCGGGTTCACCCCCCACGCCGCGATCCGCTCCACCCAGACCGCCGCCGTCCCCCGCCTCGTCGCCGCCGGACTCGGCGTCGCCCTCGTCCCCGCCAACATCCTCACCCCCGACTTCCCCGGCACCGTCCTGCGTCTCACCCCACGCCGGCGCCGCCCCCTCGCCGTCTTCACCCGCACCGCGCCCCACCCCCTCATCGCCGAGTTCGTCACGACCGCCCGTCACCATGCCTGTCTGATGCCCGAGCACCTTGCCGGGCAACTCTCCTAGGCGAGCCTCATCCATCAGGTCACTCGTCGGCCCGGCCATGATGATCCGGGGCTGTCCGGCGGACGCTCGGGTCCCGCTCAGACCACCGCGCCCGAATCCCGCCGCGACCGCGCGCCCGGACGGGTGCGTACCGGCACCGGGCCGGGGCTGCGGCCCTCCAGGGTCACGGCGATCGGCGCGGCCGTCAGTACGGTCGAGGCCATGCCGAACAGGACGCCGGCGAGCAGCGCCAGCGAGAAGTCGGCCAGGGAGTCGCCGCCCAGGACCGTGAGCGCGGCGAGGACGAACAGAACGCCCATGCCCGTGTTGACCGTCCGCGGCAGCGTCTGGAGGATCGCGTCGTCGACGACGGACGTCAGCGAGGCACGGCCCGGCGCTCCGGGCTGTCGGCCGCGGGACCGTCGCATCTCCCGGACGCGGTCGAAGACGACCACCGTGTCGTTGACGGAGTATCCGATGACGGTCAGGAGCGCCGCGAGGAAGACGCTGTCGACGGGCTTGCCCAGCCAGGCGAACAATCCGACGACCAGCAGCACGTCCTGCACCATGGCCCCGACCGCCGCCGTGGCGAACGTCCAGCGGAACCGGACGCTGAGATAGACGAGCTGGGCGGCGACCGCCGCACCCAGCGCGATGAGGGCCTTGCCACGCAGCTCACTGCCCAGGGCGGGCCCGATGCGCTCGTCGCGTTCGACCGTGACCGTGCCGCCGTGCGCCTCCAAGGACGTACGGATGCGCCGCTGGTCGTCGTCCGTCGTGCCGCCGGTGCGGACGACGATGTCCCCGTCGCCCGCCTTCTGCACGACTGCGCGCGGGAAGCCGGCCTCGCCGACGGCGGCACGTGCCTTCTCGACGTCCAGCGGACGGCTCGTGGCGTACTCGACGAGGCGGCCGCCGGTGAATTCGACGCCCAGGTGCAGACCGCGCAGCCCGATGCCGGCGACGGCGAGTGCCAGCAGCCCCCCGCTGACGGCCAGCCAGGTGCGGCGACGCCGCATCGGGCGGGGTGCGCGCCGTGCGAGGAAGGCACGCACGCGGCCCCCCGAGGCCACACCGGCCAGTCCCGGCCGCCGCCGGACCCCGTCCCGCTGCAGCGCCCAGTCCGCGAGGACACGGGTGATGACAAGGGCGGAGACCATGGAGGCCGCGACACCGACCGACAGAGTCACACCGAATCCCTTCACCGGGCCCGTCGCGAAGAAGAACAGCAGCCCGGCGGCGAGAAGAGTGGTGACGTTGGAGTCGACGACGGCGCTCCACGCCTTGCCGAAACCCTTGTGCAACGGCTTGCGGAGGTCCGCCGGCCCCTGTCGGCGCAGAGGGAGCCGCGCGTACTCCTCCCGGGTCCGTTCGAAGACCAGGACGTTGGCGTCGACGGCCATGCCGATGGTCAGCACGAAACCGGCCAGCCCCGGCAGGGTGAGAGTGGCGCCGAGAGCCACCAGGGCCGCGTACGAGATCAGCCCGTACAGCGCCAGCGCGACGGTGGCCAGCACACCGAGCAGCCGGTAGACGGCGATGACGAACAGCGCCGTGCCGATGAGACCGATGACCGCCGCACCGGCGCTGGCACGGATCGCCTCGGCCCCGAGTGTCGGGCCGACGGTGCGCTGCTCGACGACCTCGACCGGTACCGGCAGCGCACCCCCCTTGACGAGCGCGGCCAGTTCACGGGCCTCGGCGGCACCGAAACCGCCGCTGATCTGTGCGCTGCCGCCGCCGATCCCGGTACGGCACGGCACGCTCTGCTGCATCGCCGGGGCCGAGACGACGCGGTCGTCGAGGACGATGGCCACACGCCGGGAGGCGTCGCCCGGTGCTGCGCAGGCGGCGGCACCGGTGACGCGGGCCCAGGCCTTCTCCCCGCTACCACGGAAGGACAGCGCGACCGTCCAGCCGTTGCCCGACTGCGTGTCCAGGACGGCCTTGGCGTCCTTCACGTCACGGCCGGTCAAGGCGGGGGAGCCGAGGTGCAGGAGGCGCCCCGGGGTGTCGGGATCGGGCAGGGTCCGGGTGTCCGGGGCCCTCCCGCCGTCACCGGCCCCTTCCTTGGAGCCGGCGGACGCGAGGACCGGGTGGAACGAGAGCTGGGCGGTGCGTCCGATGACCTCGACGGCCTCCCGGGGGTCGTGGACACCGGGCAGTTCGACGATGACGCGTCGCTCGCCGGAGCGCGTGAGCGACGGTTCCGCCACTCCGAGCGCGTCGACTCGCTGGCGCAGCACCTCCAGGGCCCGGTCGGTGGCGGTGGAGTCGGCGCGGGTGCCGGGCGAGTCCCGTGTCTCCAACACGATGTGGGTGCCGCCGCGCAGGTCGAGGCCGAGGCGGGCGGGGGTGGTCAGGGCGAAGTACAAGGACGCGGCGACGACGGCGAGCGCGATCAGCGCACGCCACAGCGGGGCGCGGGGTGACATGGATTCTCCACTTCACGGCGTACGGAAGAGGGACGCCGGCGCCGCAGATGCTCCTGGCGGCTATCGCGCGCCAAGGCGTGCGGGCATGCCGGAGAGCGGGGCGGCCGACGTCTCGGGGTGTCAGCTGCTCCGTACGAAGGGAGGACCGCGTGTGCGGCGTGAAGTGAGGACCGCCGGGGGCGGCGCGCGCTCCTGCCGCGGCCCGACGATCTCGCCGGCCCGGAGCGGGAGCCGCAGGGGCCCGGTGACCGGGCCCTGCGTCATGACCGGGAGGCCGTGCGGTCGCTGGCTGTGGACGACCGCGTGCGCGTCCGGTGTCGAGACCCGGGAGCGGTCGTTCACCGCCGGATGGGTATCGGTCGGCTCGATCCGGGTCTGCACGCGGCCGTTCAGGCCGGCCACCGGGGCGGTGGACGGGGACGGGACCGAGGTGCCGACCGATGCGGTGGATCCTGGCGGCGACGTGGCGGCGGCCGCTGTCGGAGCGGCCGCCGAGCCGGCCAGGAGCACGAGAAGCAAGGCCCACAGCCCGGCCAGGGCCGTGGCGACGGCGGCTGACGGCGCCCGGCGTACGCGGTCGCTCACCCGGCCTCCCGTCACCTCGGCCCCGTGCACGTCCGTGCCCGGGTCGGCCGGCCCCACGGCAAGCCCCGACTCACCCTAACCTCCGATGCCGCCGGGCTCCCAGGCGACAACGAGCCGACGGCCGCGTGTGCGGCGTGGCGGGAGGGCGGTGTGGAGTCACCGCGTTCGAAATACCGTTGTCGGCACCTCGTGCGTCGGTGCGCTGCACCAGTGGGTCGCCACCCTGATCGACGACGACCGGTTCCTCGCGCGTGCCCTGTTCGCGCTGGACGTCGCGCTCGCCGCGGCGGCTGCGGACCCCTACCGCGACCAGCTGCTGCGCCGCTGCGGACCCGAGCCACGGTATGACGGCCGGCGCACGGCCACGTTTGTCGACGTCGCCCATCGACCGGATCCCCGCGGAGCCCGCCGGATCGTCGAGTTCATGCGCCGCCGGCCGGACGGATTCGCCAGCGTCGGGGAAGCGGCCGCGGCGGTCTCCCCCCCTCCTGCCGCATCCCCTCATGGCCGGACGGCCCTGAGGGGATGCGGAAGAACCTGCGACGCCACGGCGATCGCTGGGTCTGGCACTGGGACCCCCGGATGCTGGACAGCTTCGAGGGCCGGATGGACCCGCCCGGCATGGCGGAGCGTCTCCTCGCCGCCGCGCGCCACGCCGACGCGCCGATCCTGCTCGTCCGCGGCAGGATCAGCGACATGGTGCGCGAAGACATCGCCGAGCAGTTCTGTGACAGGGTTTCCCACGCGCGGCGCGTCGATGTGGCCGACGCGGGGCACATGGTGGTCGGCGATCGGAACGAGCACTTCATCGATGCGATCGTCCCGTTCCTGGACGAGATCGAGTGAGCAGGACACTCGGCTGGGATCAGGGCCCACGCGTGGCGCCTTCGGCAGCAGTTCATGGGCCCGCTCGGAAACGCAGGTGCTCACCACGACCCCAGCCAGGTGACGGAGCGTTCGGCGCCCCAGCGATGAAATGGCTTGTGAGAAGGCCGTCTGCCCGTGGTGATCCTGTCACCTCTTGCTGAGACTCGCGCACTTTCGGGCGCCGGCCTTCAGGCCGCAGACCTTGAACGTCACAGAATTCGGGTACTTCGTGGCGATCGAGGTGTCTGCGAAGTAGGCGGTCTCGCCGTTGTCAACACCGAACCCGAGGGTCCTCTCCTTGGTCGGATTTCCTGCGGTGTAGTCCTTCCACATGACCTTCAGGATCGGGCGCCAGCCGTCTTTCTTCTTCAGATCGGTGGCGATGGGGCTCTGAAGTGACAGATCGTAGATTCCGCCACCCATGTACGTGGAGGTCACGTTCGCGATGCCGCCGCGAGCGTATGCGTTTCCTCCGCTGTACGAGGCGGCGGAGGCCGGGGTCGCGGTCATGAGAGTGACCGATACCAGCAGCGGCACGGTGACCGCCAGCGTGCGTGGAATTTTCACAGGCCTGCCTTTCGTCATTACCCGAGTTGCTGTGGGGTGGCTGCGATGTCACCAAGGCGCACGAGCTCAGAAGAATCGGCTTCGTGCAAGCCGCAGAAGCGTCCGACTTGGAGGGATACGGTCTACCTCATCGCATGCCGGCTCGATCGCCTCGGTTGCTCGCAGCCTGCTGTGTGGCCTGACCGGATGCAACGGCCCGGGCTGTCCGGGACAGGCCGCTCCATGTCCGGCCTGTTCAGCGGCTGTCCCGGACGTGTCCGACAGTTCGTCCGCCTCCCGGACCGCCGGCGTGGCCATACGCGGCGCGTCACTGCTTCGGACGCGCTTGTCCGTCCAGAGCGGACGAGAAATGGCAAAGGCAAGGAGGTCGCCCACTCCTTGCCACTCCTAACATATAGCGCACCGGGGGGCTTGCGGCAAGGACCCGGTCTTGTCGCAGAATTGTCGGCCAAGGCCAGAACCCGCGGAAGGGAAAGACTCGCGAAGGTGCGGCCCGGAGGCGCGGGTGTGACACGCCGCCGGACCGCGCCGAGCAGCCGGCCGAAATTCAATCTCGTGGAATGGGCGTTTTGATGATTGACGTGATCGTGGTCGGCGGCGGGCCGACCGGATTGATGCTGGCCGGCGAGTTGCGGCTGCACGGCGTGCACGTGGTCATGCTGGAGAAGTTGACCGAGCCGACCGCTGAGTCCCGCGGGCAGGGCCTGCACGTGCGCAGCGTCGAGATGATGGACCAGCGCGGCCTGCTGGACCGATTCCTCGCGGTCAGTGAGAAGTTCCAGGTCGGCGGTTTCTTCGGCGGCATCCTCAAGCCGTGGCCGAACCGGTTGGACACGGCTCACCCGTACGGCCTCACCACCCCGCAGCCGGTCACCGAGCGCGTGCTGGGCGAGCGCGCCGTCGAACTCGGCACCGAGATACGGCGCGGCTGCGAGGTGGTCGGGCTGAGCCAGGACGAGGACGGGGTGAGCGTCGAGCTGGCGGACGGCACGCAGCTGCGCTCGCGCTACGTCGTCGGCTGCGACGGCGGCCACAGTGTGGTGCGCAAGCGGCTCGGTGTCGGCTTCCCCGGCGAACCCGCCACGGTCGAGACGCTGCTGGGTGACATGGAGGTGACCGAGGATCCGGCGACGATTGCCGCCGTCGTCGAGGAAGTACGCAAGACCCAACTGCGGTTCGGCGTCATCCCCAACGAGAACGGCGTCTGCCGCATTGTCGTGCCCGCCGACGGCGTGGCCGAGGACCGCACGACCGGGCCGACTCTCGAGGAGTTCAAGCAGCGGCTGCGGGAGGTCGCGGGCACCGACTTCGGCGTGCACTCGCCGCGCTGGCTGTCCCGGTTCGGCGACGCCACCCGGCAGGCCGAGCGCTACCGGGTTGGGCGGGTGCTGCTGGCCGGCGACGCGGCGCACATCCACCCGCCGGTCGGCGGGCAGGGGCTCAACCTCGGCGTGCAGGACGCGTTCAACCTCGGCTGGAAGCTGGCCGCCGAGGTGGGCGGCTGGGCGCCGGAAGGCCTGCTGGACAGCTACCACGCCGAACGGCACCCGGTGGGCGCCGCCGTGCTGGACAACACCCGTGCTCAGATCACGCTGTTGGGGACCGAGCCGGGGGCGACCACGCTGCGGGAGCTGTTCTCGGAGCTGTTGGAATTCGAGGTCGTGAACCGGTACGTGACCGAGATGATCACTGCGGTCGGGGTCCGCTACGACTTCGGCGAGGGGCACGAACTGGTCGGCCGGCGGTTGCGGGATGTGCAGCTGAAGCAGGGTCGTCTCTACGAGCTGATGCGCGGCGGCCGTGGGCTGCTGCTCGACCAGACCGGCCGGCTCTCGGTGGAGGGCTGGGCGGACCGGGTCGACCACGTCGTCGACGTCAGCGAGGAACTGGACGTCCCCGCCGTGCTGCTGCGCCCGGACGGCCACGTGGTCTGGGTCGGCGACGATCAGGCGGACCTGCTCACCCGTCTGCCCAAGTGGTTCGGCGCTGCCGTCAGCTGAGGGCACAGTTGCGGTTCGAAAGGGTGGAACCCATCTCCGGCCGAGTTCGGTGCGGTCCGGCGCCGTATCTCCCGCTGCAGGGCTGCCGCGCCGTAGGACCCGGAGGCGTGGATGAGCACGGGTCCGAACCAGCCGGGCGGCGCGGGGGGAGTGGTGGATGAGCCGGTGGCCGCAGGCGACCAGGTCTGACCCGGGCGGTACGACGCTCACTGCTGGCCGCCGGCCCCGAAGCCTCTTATCCGATGACCCGCTGGCGGATGCCCTGACTGACCTGCTAAAGTGTTGCTACACACGAGCCTTCTCGGTGCGGATCCTGATCCGCCGAGGAGGCTTTTTTCATGCCCGGAGCCAGTTTGCCCGGGCGCTGGTGAACCCGCTTCGAAGGTACTCGCCCCGTCGAGCAACCTGAACGCACCGCGGGTCTCTGTCCCTAGCCCGCAAGAGGAGATCTCATGAGCCCACGGACGAACACCGCAGCAGCCACGAGTACGTGGCAACTCGGTGATCTGACCGTCAACCGCGTCGGGTTCGGCGCGATGCGTCTGACCGGTACCGCACCCTTTGACCACGGCGTGCCGCGTGACCGCGAGCAGTCGATCGGCGTGCTCCGGCGGGCGGTCGAGCTCGGCGTGAACCACATCGACACCGCCGCGTTCTACTTCTCGGCGACGCGCTCGGCCAATGAGCTGATCAACCGGGCGCTGGCGCCGTACCCGGAGGATCTGGTCATCACGACCAAGGTCTGGCCGGGCCGCGACCCCTCGGGCGCGTGGTGGTGGGCCACACCGGCGCAGTTGCGCGGCCAGGTGGAAGAGAACCTGCGCCAACTCGGCCGCGATCACCTGGATGTGGTGAACCTGCGCGTGCCACCGGGCCGACGGGCCGGCTCGATCGGCGAGTACCTCGGCGCGTTGGCCGAACTGCGCGATGCCGGGCTGATCCGCCACCTCGGTGTCTCCAACGTCACGTCCGAGCAGCTGGCCGAGGCCCTGGCCATCACCCCGTTGGTCTGCGTGCAGAACCCCTACGGGCTCGGTGCGTCGAGCGAGGACCGGGCTCTCCTGCGGCTCTGCGGTGAACTCGGCCTCGCCTTCGTCCCGTTCTTCGCGATCGCCGGTTCCGGGCGTGAGACCGGTCCGGCAGCCCATGACAGCGAGGCGGTGCACGCCGTCGCCCGCGCGCACGGTGTGTCCGTCGCGCAGGTCCGCCTGGCCTGGACCTTGCACCAGGGGCCGCATGTGCTGGCGATCCCGGGGACCGGCGATCCGGACCACCTCGCGCAGAACATGGCCGCCGACGCGCTGCGGCTCTCGGAGGAGGAGATGGCACACCTCACCTCACTGCGGCCGGCCGGCGCGAGTTAGACGGTGACACCGGCCCCTTTCCGGACCAAGGCCCACCACGAGTCAAGTCCGAGTGCGACGGTGGCCACCGTGTCGGACGACTTCTGACCTGCTTGATGATCGACTACGAAAAGGAGGAGATCCGCCATGCCCACCAAGACGCTGCAGATTCCCACCACGGACGGCCAGGCCGACGCTTTCGCCGCCTTCCCCGACCGTGGGGAGCGGCACCCGGGGGTGCTGCTGTACACGGATGCCTTCGGTGTGCGGCCCGAGCTGGAGGAGAAGGCTCGCGAACTGGCCGAGCACGGGTACTACGTGCTCGTCCCCAACCTCTACTACCGGCACGGTCCGGCACCGGTGATCGAACTTCCCGAGCACATCGGAGAAGAGATCCGGCCCGAGGTCATCGGCCGGCTGATGCCCTTGGTCGAGGCGCACACCACCGAACGTGTCCTGCGCGACGCCAACGCCTACCTCAGGTTCCTCACGGCCCAGCCCGAGGTCAGCGCAGGGCCGGTCGGTGTGATCGGCTACTGCATAGGTGCCGCCTTGGCGATGCGCACCGCGACGGCCCACCCCGACCAGGTGGCGGCCGTCGCCGGATTCCACCCCGGCTTCTTGGTCACCGACGCGCCCGACAGCCCGCACCGCCGCGTCCCCGCGCTCACCGCCCAAGTCCACCTCGGACTCGCCGAGAACGACATGACGCCCGAGACCATCAGCGAGCTCGACCAGGCCCTGGATGCCGCAGGTGTCGGCTACACCATCGAGATCTACCCCGGCACCATCCACGGTTTCACCATGTCCGACACCGACGCCTTCAACCCCTCCGCGCTGCAGTGCCACTGGGACCGTCTGCTCCCCCTCCTCGACCGCGCCCTGACCAACAGCTGAGCCTCCGGTTCGGAAACCACACCTGAAGTACGCGGCTCCGGAGTCCCGGCCTCGGTGCCGCCGACCGGCAGGCACTCCGGGGCATCGCCCGGCTGACCGACGCGTACGCGTCGGAGGCCGCGGCTGTTTCCCGTGCCGCCGTCCGGTTGTCGACGGCGGCACGGTCCTCGCGGTAGGTGTAGTCCAGGCGCGCGGCGGCGTAGTGGGGCGCGCGGGTTCCTGACCGGGGAAGACCACGCTGTCGTGCTCACCGCCTGGTTCACGGCCCAGCGCTCAGCGTTCCCTTCCCGCCGCCGGCCCCTCTCTCGTGGACGCGTCAGCTCGCGCCCGACGCCGGTCCTGCCAGGCCGTGTAGCAGGAGGGAGGTGAGGGTGTCGACGATCTCCTCATCGGTGGCCCGCGGGCCGTCTTCCCCTGCGGTGATGACGGCGAACCCCAACATCGAAACCATCGCCCCCATGGCTGCGGCGACCAGCGCCGGGTCGCCCGGGAGCTGGTGGCCGCGCCGGTGGAGCCAGTCCAGGTGCTCGCGAAGGGTGCTCGTCTCTCCGGTCAGGTTCGCCCATGCGCGACCCTCGCCGGGCGGGCCGGCGAAGTTCGTCTGCATCAGGGCCACGACCACCGGCAGGTGGTCGCGGATCACCCGCCAGGTGACGGCCAGATGTTCGCGCAGTTGGTCGGGGTCTGTCAGATCGTGATCGGCCGGGTGGCCGTCCGCGCCGATCTCCGTGTCGCCCTGCGCGTTCAGGTCCTGCAGCAGGGCCTGGAGCAGGGCGTTCTTGTCCGCGAAGTGGGCGTAGAAGGAGCCGGTGGCGCGCCCGGCCTCGCGGGTGATGTCGGTGATCTTCGTGTCGAGATAGCCGCGCTCGGCGAACAGCCGCCGTGCCGCGTCCTTCAGCGCCGCCTCCGTCTCGGCGGCTTTCTCCTTGCGTGCGCCCATCCGGGGGCTCCTTCTCAGGCTTGACGTGGGGTCCGGCCCTCAATCATAGTGAATCCCCGTTCGGTGAATTGAGATTCAGTGAATGATGATTCAGGGAGTGTGTGTGGGCGTCATCGTGATCGGCGGCGGAGTGGCTGGAGCGGCGAGTGCGATAGCGCTGCGCCGGCTCGGCATGGAGGTCACGGTGTACGAGGCGTACGCCGAACCGGCAGGTCAGGTCGGCTCGTTCCTGAGTCTGGCGTCCAACGGTCTGCGGGTGCTGCGCTCGCTCGGCGTACTGGAGCAGGTGCAGCGGGCCGGGGTTGATGTGCCGGGCCAGCGCATGTGGTCGAGCTCAGGCAAGTTGCTGGGCGATGTCCCGCGGGGCCGGCTGAGCGGCCAAGAGCTGCACAGCGTGACCCTGATGCGGGGCGCGCTGGTCGAGGTGCTGCGCGCGGAGGCACTGGCGGCCGGGGCAGTCATCGTCACCGGTGAGCGCCTGGTGGATGTGGTCACCACCGAGGAGGGCGTACGCGCGGTCTTCGCGAGCGGCCATGTGGCGGAGGCATCGCTGCTCATCGGCGCGGACGGCATCTGGTCAGCCACCCGGTCGCTGCTCGACCCGCAGGCGCCCGCCCCCGAATACGCCGGCCTTTACAGCATCTCGGGCATTGCCGACGGTATCGAGACCGAACCCGGCATCTTCAACATGACCTTCGCCCGCAATGGCGCCTTCATCCACCTCGCCGCCCCCGACGGCAAGGTCTGGTGGTCGGCCCAGGTCTCCTGGCCCGCGCAGCCGGAGTTCGGCCTCACCGACGAGGAATGGCTGCGCCGCCTGGCCGGGCTCTACCGTCACGAACAGGTGCCGGCCGCGATCCTCGAGGCCACCGTCGAACTGCATCGCCCCACCCTGATGCACAAACTCGATGCCATCCCGGTCCGCCACAACGACCGCATCGTGCTGCTCGGCGACGCCGGACACCCCGTCGGTGCGGGGCAGGGCGCATCGATGGCCTTGGAGGACGCACTGGTCCTGGCGCAGTCACTGGCCGCAGAACCCTCGATGGCGGCCGCCCTCTCGGCGTACGAGGCTGCCCGCTCGGACCGCATTGCCAAGATGGTCAAGGCAGCCTCGGGCAATCGCGACGCCAAGACGGCCGGCCCGCTCGCGCGGTGGATGCGCGACCTGGTGATGCCGGTGGCGGTCCGCCTCTTCTACGAGAAGGCCACGGCCTGGCTCTACACCCACGACTGTGGCGAACTGCCGCCTGTTCGGGCGGATGGACACTCCCAGGCCGGCAGCTCGCGGCTCTGATCAGTTCTCCACCACCTGGAGCCCGCTGTGGATCTCCCGGCGCAGGTCGGGGTTGGCCAGGTGGCCGCACACGAAGGTGGCGGCGAGCGCGAGGCCGTCGACTGTCCCGACCTCGCCGCCTGAGTGCGAGCCGCGCCGTCGGCTGCGAGAGATGAGTAGCCGGCTCCCGCAGCCGTCGCGATCAGCGGTGGGACGGTTGCTCGTCAGCAAGGGTCGACGGGTTCGCCTGCGGTGAGTTCGTACGACGCCCTGGCGTCCAGCAGCAGCGGTACCAGTGACCGCAGCGGCTGGCGCATCGGGACCAGCGCGCCGCCTGCTGGGGACGGGGTGCTTTCGATGCCGTGCAGGGCGAGTTCGTCCTGAGTCTCCGCATACTGCTCGGCAGTGAGCCGGTAGGCGCAGGGCGGGTCGGGCAGGGTCTGGCCGGGGGGAGCGGGTTCGTTGTCGGCGCCGCCGAGGTGGACCGGGCCCCGGTCGGCGAGGCCTTTGACACGTGCCGCGGCCGTGGCCGATGTGATGTGCCCGCGTCGCTCGCCCGCGAAGGCGAACGTCCCGTCCAGCGCGACGAGATGGGAACGGACACGGCGCCGGTTGTTGAGGGCCTGGTCCGCTTTCTCGGCATCCGTCACCGGGTCGACGCGGCTCTCGATGAGCAGACCGATCGCGTGCTTGATGCCGGAGGTGTTGCGCAGGATGCGCTCCTGTCCGTCGCCGGCGACCTGTTTGACGGGGTCGCCGGTGGCGGGGTCGGTCCAGATGCCGTAGGTGCCGGTGCTGTAACCGGCGTCGTGGGCAGTGGGGCGTACGTAGGCCGCCGAGAGGGTCTGTGCCTCCCGGTGCACGCGGGCGTCGGTGTTGAGGTTGCGTGGCCAGAGGTCGAACAGGTCCTTGTCGTAGTACGGCGGGGTGGCGCCGTACTCGTGCAGGTCGTAGACGATGTCGGGCCGGTGGTCGCGGATGACGGCGGCCAGGGCGCGGCTCTCGGCGGTCTTGAGAGCGATGTGGTCGCGGTTGACGTCGACGCCGTCCGCGTTGGTGCGCGTGTCGGCCGCGCGGCCGTCCGGGTTGGGAGTGGGGACGACCAGGACGGTGGTGCGTTCGAGGAAGCGCAGCGTGGCCGGGTCCGTGGTGTGGGCGAGGTCCCGGACGCGGATGAGGCAGGCTTCCCGGCCGGCGGGTTCGTCGCCGTGCTGGCTGCAGGCGAGAAGGAGGGTTTCGGCGGTGTGGTGGGCGGGTCCGATGCGGACCAGCCGGAGCGGTCGGCCCTGGCGGGTGGTGCCGATGCGGCGGACGGCTACGCGGTCGCTCGACCGGTCGAGGGCGGCCAGGAGGCGCTGTTCCTCGGCCTGGGTGGTCCAGCGGGTTCCGTTGCTGAGTTCGAAGCCGGTGCGGTGCGGGGCGCGGGCGGCCTGGGCGGGTGTCTGGACGAGAGTCAGGGCGAGCGTGGCGGTGGTGAGGCCGATGGCGAGGATGCGGATGCGGGCCGCCATCGGCGGGCGCCTTCGGGGGAGGGGCGGCTGACTGGTCGAATGGGGCGGCATACGGCCACTGTTACGAGCGATCTGTACGTCAGACGGGTGCTGCGCGCGTATCCCCATGGGGCGGAAGGTACCCCGGTCCGCTCCTGCGCAACAGAGCACCGAACTTGCCGTCCCCGTCGCACTCGTCGGCCCCTGGCGGCAGGGGGCGGCACGAGGGCACGGAAGCGGACGCGCGCGGCAACAGGCTGAGAAGAGACAGCGGCCTACCCCAAGAAGTGCAGGGAGGCCGGGCCGGTCCACCCCCTTGTGAGGGTGTGGCCGCGAGCGGGAAAGGGTGTGCGGCGGCCCGTGGTTACGGTCCGTCAGTTGTTGCGCAACGTCACGCCGGGGCACAAGGATCGACCCGGTACATTTCCGTTGTCTCAGGAGTCATCATGAAAAGACGCACGTTCCTCACCGGCACCCTGCTGGGTGCCGCCGGGCTCGCCGCTGTGCCGGTCGGCGCGTCGGCGGCCACGGTGACGGTGAGTTCCCTGGACGGACTTCAGAAGGCGATCGACCGCGCGGTGCCCGGCGATCGGATAGTGGTGGCCGACGGCACGTACACCGTCCCGGCGGGGGGTGCCCTTCGCGTCTCGGGGAAGAACGGCACCGGCGACGCACCGATCACCATCGTCGCGGCATCCCGTGGCGGCGCGGTGCTCCAGGGCGAGCGCGGCTTCGTCTTCAGCGATTCGAGCAACATCGTCGTCAGCGGTTTCGCCTTCCGGCAGAGCAGCACGCTGGAGATCCCGGCGAACTCCTCGCACATCCGGCTGACGCGCAACGACTTCAAGTTCGCCGATGTCAGCGGGATGGACTGGGTCGTCGTGCGGGGCGACGACGTCAAGATCGACCGGAACCGTTTCCACGACAGGACCACTGAGGGCATCTTCGTCGTCCTCGACGGCCGCGACGCGAAGACCGTCGCCCAGAACCTGACCCTGTTCAGGAACCACTTCTCCGGTCACAGCTTCACCGGCGCCAACGGCGGAGAGGCCGTCCGGCTCGGCGACAGCGCCCGGGCACTGCTCAGCGCGAAAGCGGTCGTGGAGTACAACCTGTTCGAGAAGTGCGACGGAGACCCCGAGGCCATCTCGGTGAAGACTTCGGAGAACACCGTCCGGTACAACACGATCCGTAACAGCCGCGGCGGAATCGTGCTGCGGCACGGCAACCGTTCCACCGTGGAGGGCAACTATCTGCTCGGCGGCGCGGAAGGCGTCCGCGTCTACGGCAACGACCATCTGGTCGTCAACAACTACCTCGGTGGCCTGTCCGGGCGCGCCCTGGTGATCGGCAGCGGCACCACCCGCGATCACCACCCCGGCGAGTCGAAGGAGGAGCGGCGGGGCAACGACGCGTGCGACCGTGCGGTGATCGTGCACAACACGCTGGTCGGCAACGCCGGGACGCTCTCGGGCGAGGGTCGCGACTACGCGCCCCAGGACGTGGTCATCGCTGACAACCTCCTGGTCGCGAGCGCGGGCAGCTTGGTCGCGATGGGGAAGAACACCGGTTTCACCTGGCAGGGCAACATCCTGTGGGGTCCGGCGTCCAACGGCAACATCCCCTCCGGCGGATACCGCCGGGTCGACCCGCTCCTCCGGCAGGAATCCGACGGGGTGTCCCGGCTGTCGGCGGGCAGCCCCGCGATCGGGGCGGCGACGCTGAAGAGCCCGTCCGTCACCGAGGACATCGACGGTCACCCGCGCGGCAGAGCCCGTGACATCGGCGCGGACCAGTACACGACGCTGGCCCCGGTCCGTCGTCCCCTCACGGCTGCGGACGTGGGCCTGAACGCCTCGTGAGCGGGTGACCGAGGCGGCGGGGCGCCGGTCGCGCCTGGCCGCAGGTGAAAGGTGATCCCGGTGCACGAGTAGGCGCCGGGCCATGGGCGAGAAGACCGCTCGATGCCGCCTTGGCGGAACTGCATGTCGCCCTGGGCCACAAGGCCCAGGGAGGTAATCCGTGCGCAGCCATCGGTGGGCCCGTAAGGGGGTCGGTCAGGAGGGAACCGAGTAGCCCCCCGGAGAGGAGGGGCTTTCACGGCTGGTCCCACGTCCGGCAGACGGTGCCGTGGTTGCGCGGGGGACTGACGTGACCGTGTGGCCCAGGTCAGCCCGCCGTATGGGTCCCCAGTCGCTCGTGGACCAGCCGTGCGAATTGCGTCAGCGTGCGGGGGCCGCCGATGAGTTCGGTGGGGGAGAGCTGGACGCCGAAACGTTCGCGGGTGTGCAGGAGGAATTCGGTGCTCATCAGGGAGTCCAGGCCGAACTCCTCCAGTCGGCGGTCCGCGTCCAGTTCCGTCGGGTCGGCACGCAGGACGGTGGCGAGGAGGTGAGTCAGGGCCTCGGTGACGGCGTGCGCGGTCTCTTCGGGGGACAGTGCGGCCAGGTGGCGCAGGAACTCTTCGCGTGTGTCGTCCGATTCCGCGGCACCGGCCGGGACGAGAGCGGCGTAGCGCGGCGCCGCCAGAGCCGGGAGGACACGGCGGGCGCGGCCCCAGCGGTAGCGGCCGACGCCGGAGACGTCGGTGCCCGTGGCGACGAGGTGGTCTGCGGCCGCGAAGGCCTCGGCGGGAGCCGCGGGCTCGAAGCCGAGGTGGGCCATGGTGGCGCCCAGGTCGTTGCGGGCGACGTAGCCCGTTTCGGAGATCGGGCCCCAGGCGATCGCGCTGCCGGCGCGGCCGGCGTGGCGGCGAGCGCGAGCCAGAGCTTCCACGTAGGCGTTCGCGGCAGCGTAGGGGGCCTGCCCGGGGTTTCCGATGCTCGCTGCGACCGAGGAGTACAGCAGGAACAGGTCGACGTCCGGATCGCGGTCGGCGGTGAGGTGTGCCAGGACGTCGGCCCCGGCGATCTTGGGGGCGAGGACGGCGGCGAACCGCTCGTCGGTCAGGTCGGCCAGCGGGGCGTCGTCGAGGTGCATGGCGCAGTGGGCGATGCCGCGCAGGCGGTGCCCGGTGGCATCGACGGCTGTGATGACCTGTCGCATGGCCGTCTCGTCGGTGACGTCGGCGGCGTAGGCGGTTGCGTCGGCACCTCGCTCGGCCAGGTGGGCGAGGATCTCGGTTGCCTCGGGCGCGTTCGCGCCGCGCCGGGAGACCAGCGCGAGGTGCCGGGCACCCCGGTCGGCGAGCCATGTGGCGGTGGCGGCGCCGAAGCCGCCGAGTCCGCCGGTGACGAGATAGGTGCCGTCCGGGTCCAGGAGGGGGATGGCGGAGGGGGACTCGACGGGTACGGGCTCGTCCAGCGGGTCGAAGGCGACGACCACCTTGCCGGTGTGCTGGGAGTGCTGGAGCAGCCGGAACGCTTCGTCCACGCGGGCGGCGGGGTGGACGGTGTGGAGGAGCGGACGGTAGGCGCCGCGGACGATCCGTTCCGCGACGTCCCGCAGCAGGGGCGGGCATCGTTGCGGGTCGAACATGACGCTGTCGAGGTTGAAGCCGAGGAAGGTGAGGCTGTGGTGGAAGGGGCGTAGCAGGAGTGGGTTGTTGAGGAAGATGTCGCGTTTGCCGAGTTCGATGAAGCGGCCGTTGGGGCGCAACAGGTCGAGTCCGTGGGCGATGGCCTCTCCGCTGAGGGAGTTGACGACGATGTCGACGCCCCGGCCACCGGTCAGTTCCCGTACCCGCGGGACGAAGTCCAGGCTGCGCGAGTCCAGGACGTGGGCCGCGCCGAGGGTGTGCAGCAGGTCGCGTTTGGCCTCGGTGCCCGCGGTGGCGATGACGTGGAGCCCCAGGTGCCGGGCGCTCTGGAGGACGGTCAGGCCGACCGCCCCGGCGCCGCCGTGCACCAGGACCGTCTCGCCGGGGAAGGTCCGGGCCTGCTCGGCGAGGGTGTGGTGGACGGTCAGGAACGCCACCGGGAAGGTCGCGGCCTCGGCGTAGCTCATTCCGTCCGGGACGCGCAGTGACGTGGCGGCCGGTGTGACGGTGTGCGAGGCCAGTGACGCGGGCATCGGTCCGAGCACCCGGTCGCCTGGTGTGAACGTGGTGACCCCGGGGCCCGTGGCGCGGACGATGCCCGCGCAGTCGGTGCCCAGCCCGCGGCTGAGGGGGCTGCCTTCGACGGCTTCGGGCGGCAGCAGCCCGTTGGCCCGCATCGGATCGCGGTAGTTGAGGCCGACGGCCCGGACCTCGACGAGGATCTCGCCGGGGCCCGGACGCAGCGGTTCGGTCCGGCGCCAGACGAGTCGGCGGGAGAGCCCTGGGTCCCGGACCTCCAGAACGTACGGGGTGTGGCCGGGGGCGGGGTCGGGGCGGTCGGCCGGACGCTGGAGCTGGCGGGGGACGAAGCGTCCGTTCCGGGTGAGGACGATCTCGTCCTCGGCGCCGGGCGCGAGCAGCTCGTGGGCCAGTCGGCGGGCGCCCGTGGCCGGGGCGTCGGAGCGGTCCAGGGAGATCCGGCGCAGGGACAGGCCGGGGTGCTCGTTGGCCAGGACGCGGGCGGCCCCCCACACCGCTGCGTCGGCCGGGTGGGCGGGGCGCTCGGGCGCGGGGAACAGTCCGCTGGGGCGGGTGACCAGCCACACCCCGCCGATCGCCCCGGAACGGGCGGCACTCAGCGCGCGCAGGACGGCGGCGCGACGGGTCGTCAGGGCGACCACCTCCGCGCAGGCGTCCGTGGCCAGCAGCAGGACGACGCCGGGCGGGACACCCCCGGAGGGGAGGGCGGCATCCCAGGCGGCCGGGTCCTCGGGGGTGGCGACGACGTCGGCTTGGCCGAGCAGCTCGGCCAGGGCTCGGGCGAGGGGGACCTCGTCGGAGGTCTCGGTCACGACGAGCCAGGCGGCGCCCGGTTCCGGCGTGGGTGGTGCGGGCCCGTCCGCGGGCAGGCGGTCGGCGGACGCCAGCAGGACGGAGCGGTCCTCGATGCCCGTGCGGACCGCACCCGTGAAGCCGCACGTGGCCAGCAGCGGCAGCCACTTCTCCCGGGCGAGCAGCCGGGTCTCCGGGCGTAGCGCGTGGTCGCCACGCTGCCAGAACGCCTCGGTCGCCCCGAGGACGAAGGCCGTACGCCAGACGTCGTGCGGCTCCGTGGAGAGCAGCAGGCCGCCGGGGGAAAGGAGGGTGCGGACGTGCCCCAGCGCGGCCGTCAGGTCGGTGGCGGTGTGCAGCGCGTCCCCGGCGACGACCAGGTCGAAGCCGCCATCGGGGAAGCCCTGGGAGAGCGGGTCACGGTCCAGGGCGAGGAGGCGGTATTCGACGAAGTCGTAGTCGACGAAACGGTGTTCGGCCCGGGCGAAGCCGGTCGCCGTGGCATCGGTGCAGGTGAAACGGGTGCGGTCGGCCGGGAGGAGGGGCAGCAGTGCCGCGGTGAGGGCGTGGGTGCCGGCGCCGGCCTCCAGCACCCGCAGCGGGCGGTCCCCGGGCCACTGCCGGACGGCCTCGGTGACGAGTGCCATGACGACGCGGTGGGCGAAGCGGCGGGCGGGCGCGGTCGCGTGGAGCTGCTCGAGCACGGGGTCCCCGGGCGGCAGGAGTTCCGCCGCCTCGGAGGCGCCGCGCAATACGTCGGGCAGGTGGCGCAATTGCCGGTTGATCAGGACGGTTTCGGCAGCGCAGGCCGGGTGGTCCTCCACCAGCTTCCGCAGCAGCTCGCCCGGGCGCGGCACCGTGCGGGTGAGCCGCCACCGCTCGTTGTCCATGAGCTCGGCCAGCCCGTGACGTGCCACGAGCGGGAGCATCAGCCGGACCAGACGCCGGTGCTGGGGCCGCAGGCCCCCGGCCACGAGGTCGCCCGCGGCGAAGGTGGCGGCGGGGTCGGTGAGCAGCCCGGCGAGGGCGGCCGCCCAGCAGTGGGCTCCGGCCTCCTCGGCCGCGGCGGCGCAGCGGTCGTGGCCGCTCTCGCGCAGCGCCGCACGCGCTGCGGACATGCGGTCCTCGACGGCCGCCAGCAGATCGGCGGGCGGCGGCAGCGGGGAGGAGGCGGCGGGGGACAGGGGGAGCGGTGCGGCGCGCAGGACGGTGCGCTGGACGGTCACCGGCGTGTGGTCGCTGTTGTCCATCCGGCGGGTGCGGCAGCCCTCGATCTGTGCCGAGACGGTGCCGTCCTCATCGGCGTAGGCGATGTCCCAGCAGAACTCGTTCTCGGTGCGGGCGCGTTGGCGCAGATGCACGAAGCCCGTCGGCGCGGGCGTGCGCCAGACCCGTACCGCGCCGAACACCGAGGGCAGGTAGGCCCGGCCGCTGTCCATCCACCTCTCGACGAGCGCGACGGTGGCCTGGAGGGGGCCGTCCAGCACCACGGGGTGGACCGTGTACGGGGCGCCGGGTTCCTCGTGCCGGTAGGAGGCCAGCAGTTCGCCTTCGCCCACGTGCACCTCGCCCAGCAGCTGGAAGGCCGGCCCGACACCGAGGCCGACGCGGTGGCAGGTGCGGTAGAAGTCCGCGGCGGCGACCGTACGGGGGCACCGCGCGCGCAGCGCCTCCGGATCCAGCGGGGCGGGGGCCGCCCCGAGCAGGGTGCGGACCTCGGCACGCACCACCGGCTCGCACGCGCCGCCGCGGCCCTGGCTGCTGCTGATGGTCAACGCGCCATCGGCCGGGGTCACGGCCGTCTGGAGGCGCACGCCCTCCGGGTCGGGCCAGCCCAGGGCCAGCGGCCGGAAGATCTGCAGATGCCGCACCTCCACCGGCCGGCCCAGAGCCAGTCGCCCGGCCGACAGGGCCATCTCCAGATACCCGGCGGCCGGCATCAGCACCGTCCGCGCGATCCGGTGATCCCCCAACCAGGGCGCCAACTGCGGCTCGACGGTGCCCTCCCACAGCGCGTGGGGCGCCGGGAGCCGCTCGCCCAACAGCGGATGGTCGAGCAGGCCGGTGCCGCTGGTGCGCACGACCATGTCCTGCGGGGCCCCGTGCCAGTACCGCTCGCGCTGCCACGGGTAGGGCGGCAGGTCGGCCACCCGGCCGGGGGCGGGGAAGTGCGTCGGCCAGTCCACGACCGCACCCGTCGCGATCAGCCCGGCGACGGCCGCGGCCGCTTCCCTCGGCCCGTCGCCGTCACGGCGCAGGGTGGGGACGTAGGAGGCGCCGGTGCGACGCAGATAGGGCCGGAGCACCGGGTGCGGGCCGATCTCCACGAGGATGCCCGCATGTTCCGCGACGACGTGGGCGACGGCCGCGGCGAAGCGGACCGGTTCGCGTACGTTGCGCCACCAGTAGTCGGGGGTCAGCGCGTCCCCCGGCAGCGGGGTGCCGGTGACGGCGGAGACGAACGGGACCCGGACCGGGGCCGGGGCCAGCCCGGCCAGAGCGGCCCGCAAGGGGTCCGCGATCGGGTCCATGGCCCGGCTGTGGAAGGCGTAGTCGAGGCCCAGCTCGCGGAAGAAGACGTCCCGGGCATTCAGCTCGGCGCCCAGATCCGCCAGCGCCCGCGGGTCGCCCGCCACCGTGACGTCCCGGTCGCTGTTGATCCCGGCCAGCTCCAGGGCACCCTCGTAGCGAGCCAGCGCACCGAGGGCCTCCGCCTCGGACAGCCCGACGGCCGCCATCCGGCCGGCACCCGCCGTCACCCCCTGGGCGCGGCTGCGTTCGGCGATCACCCGGGCCGCGTCGTCCAGAGGCAGCGCTCCGGCCACATGGGCGGCGGCCACCTCACCGACGCTGTGCCCGGTCACCGCCGAGGGACGCAGCCCCCGCGCGGCGAACAGCGCGGCCAAGCCGATCTGCACGGCGAACAGGACGGGCTGGGCGATCTCGGTACGCCGCCAGGCCGCGGCGTCGGGCCCGGCCAGCTCCCTCGCCACCGACCACCCCAGGTGCGGCGCCAAGGCGGCGTCCGCCTCTTCGACGGCGGCCCGGAAGACGACGTCGGCCGCCAGCAGATCCGCGGCCATGCCCGGCCATTGCGAGGCGTTGCCGGAGAAGACGTACGCCACGGTGCGCCGGTCAGCCGCACGGGCCAGTGCCCCGGTGGCGGGCGTCCCGGCGAGGAGCCGGTCGAACTCCTCCGCCGCACGCTCCGGCCCGTCGGCGAGGACGGCCGCGCGGTGCGGGTGCGCGCTGCGGCGCAGCGTGGTGGTGCGGGCCAGGTCGTAGAACTCCTCGGGGGCGGCCTCCCGCAGCCGGGCCGAGACCCGCCCGGTCAGCTCCCGGAGCGCCGCGGCCGAACGAGCCGAGACCACCACAGGCAGGGTGCCCCCGGTGTGCGGCCGGTGGTGGTCCGGCGGGGCGGGCGGTGGGATGAGGACCGCGTGGGCGTTGGCCCCGCCGAAGCCGAAGGAGTTGACGCCCACCGCGGCCCGCTCGCCCAGGCACAGCCCGACGGACTCGACGGTGGGGGCGAGGCCCAGGCCTGCGAAGTCGATGGCAGGGTTCAGCGGGTGGGCGTGCAGCGTCGCCGGGGCCGTGCCGTGCCGCAGCACCAGCAGGGCCTTGAGCAGGCTCGGCATCCCGGCAGCCGGTTCCAGGTGGCCCACGTTGGACTTGACCGAGCCGATCGGCAGCGGCCCCCGCGTTCGGCGCTGCCCCAGGGCCCGTCCGATGGCGGCCGCCTCCGCCGGGTCACCCGCCGGGGTCCCGGTGCCGTGTGCCTCGAAGTACACCAGGTCGTCCGGCTCCACCCCCGCCCGCTCGTACACCGCGCGCAGCAGCGCCTCCTGGGCGTGGGAACTGGGCAGGGCCATGCCCTGGGTGCGGCCGTCGCAGTTGGTGCCCGTACCGGCGATCACCGCGTGGATCCGGTCGCCGTCCGACAGCGCGTCCGCCAGCCGCTTGAGGACCACGACGCCCCCGCCCTCGGACCGCACGAAGCCGTCGGCGCCGGCGGAGAAGGCCGCGCACCTGCCACGCCGCGACAGCATGCCCGCATGCGAGAAGCCGGCGAAGGCGTAGGGCCCGATCAGCACGTTGACCCCGCCGGCCAGGGCGGTGCGGCTGGTGCCGTCCAGCAGCGTCCGGCAGGCCCGGTCGAGGGCCACCAGGGCCGAGGAACAGGCGGTGTCGACCGCCATGCTCGGCCCGCGCAGGTCGAAACAGTACGACAGGCGGTTCGCTGCGATCGACAGGGTGCTGCCGCTCATGGCGTACGGGCTGGTGTGGTTCTCCTGGGTCATGATGAACTGGCCGTAGGCCGGGTCGGAGACGCCGATGTAGACGCAGGTGTCCGAGCCGGCGAGCGACTCGGCGGGGATCCCGGCATCGTCCAGCGCCTCGGCCGTCATCTCCAGCAGCAGCCGCTGCTGCGGGTCGACATACGGAGCCTCTTTGGGGGCGATGCCGAAGTAGCCCGGGTCGAAGCAGGCCACGTCGTCGAGGAACCCGCCGGCGCCCGTGTAGCTCCGCCCGGCGCGCACGGCCCCGGGGTCCACGAAGCGGGTCCTGTCGAAGCGGTCAGCCGGGATCTCGCCGACCAGGTCACGGCCCTCGGCCAGGGCCGCCCACAGCCCGGCCAGGTCGGTGATCCCGCCGGGCAGCCGCAGGCCCGCACCCACCACGGCCACCGCGCGGTCACGCTGCCCCATGACATGCACCATTCCCCCCGCAGGAACCGAACCGGTCGGATGTGGCACGGGAGGGATGCCCAACATCCGTGCCGATCAAGCGACTTGTAGCTCTATATGGTGAATTGCCTTCGTAGTACTTGAATTGACATGTGAAGTGGTTATGGTGATGCCGTGCCTGACACCCGGCGTGCCCGTCTGGCTGCGACAGCGGTCCATCTGCCGTCCCGCTACCGAACCATGGGCGCCATCCGGGAGCGGATCGCGGCCTCGGGCGGGGCATATGTTCCCCCGGCCGGACTTCTGGAAGACCTCACCGGAGTGCGCGGGGTCCATGTGCGCGACGAGGGCGTCCAGGCGTCCGACCTCGCGGTGGCGGCCGCCACCAAGGCGCTGGAAGCGGCGGGTGCCGGCATCGACGAGGTCGACCTGCTGCTGTTCGCCGCCACCAGCCACGACCTCCTCGAGCCGGCGACCGCGCACATCGTGGCCGCGAAACTCGGCGTCGTCTGCCCGGTGTTCGACATCAAGAACGCCTGCAACAGCGTGCTCAACGCGGTGGAGACGGCATGCGCCTTCATCGCCGTAGGCCGGTACCGCACCGTGCTGATCGCTTGTGGCGAGACGCTCACGGAAACCACCCGCTGGCGCCTGCCCGACCACGAGGCACTCCTGCGGGCCATGCCCGGCTACACCGTCTCCGACGCCGGCGCCGCCCTCGTCCTGACCGCCGGCCCCGCGGGGGAGCACGACCCCGGCGTGCTCTCCCTGGTCTTCGGGGGCAACCCCACGGCCTGGGAGGCCTGCACCGTGGCCGGCGGCGGCTCGCTGCACGGCCGCTCCACCGACGACGAGCACACCACCCTCCGGCTCAACGGCAGCCTGCTGCACGACGCGTTCGACGTCCTGCCCCTCGCGCTGGAGGTCCTCGCACACCGCGAGATGGAGGCGGTCCGCGCGAGCGCGTTCATCGCCTTCCACCAGATATCGATGTCCCAGTTCCTCGACACGTCGACCAAACTCTGCCTGCCCGCCGACCGTTGCCTGGCCACCGTGGCCGAGCACGGCAACTGCGGCGCCGCCTCACTGCCCCTGCAACTGGTCGCGGCCCAGGAGTCCGACCGAGTGGAGCCCGGGGACCTGGTGGGACTGATCGGCCTGGCCAGCGGAGCCTGCTTCGGCGTCGTCCAGGTGCGCCTGTGACATCGACGCGCGGTGTCGCCACCATACGGCCCGCGTCCTTCACTCCGCCCCTACTGCTGCCCGGCTACCCCCGCCCGGAGCGTCGGCGCCGCGCCCCCGGCCACCGGACAGCGCTACAGCGACACCGGCGCCGACGATCCCGTACTGTTCCTGCGCGGAGGGCGCCGCGGCGCGTTCTTGACCGACGACTCCTCGGCGAACACCCGTCCCATCGCGTAAATCTCTCCCTCGGGCATCCTCGACCGCAGGGTCCGCACCAGGCGCCTCTCCAGATCCGACAGCCTCAGCCCGGCGTCCGACCGAGCCGCGCCACGCAGCATCACCCCATACAGCAGCCACACCCCGCGCCGAAGTCGCCATCGGCTCGCCCCGCCTTGTCAGGGCCCCGCCTTGCACTTGCGCCCGCAACCGCTCAAGACGCTCACCGGCGGAGAAAGGAACGGGTGACGCGGGCCACCCCCGGCGGCCGGACCGCTTGCGGCGATGGATACGGCACGTGCGCCGACACCATGAGGGAGTGGCTCGATCTGGAGGGGACGGCTCTTTCTGGACGATCGGCCGCGTGCGGGGGAGTGCCGGTCACCCACGCGACGGAGAGCGCGCCGGAACACGAACCGCCCGCGCTCCGCGTCGCAGCGCATCTCCCAGGTGCGACGTCCCGGTCGTTCTCGACCGGGTGCGAGCGGGCCGAGGACGACCGGCCCGGTCGACGGCCGCCGGAGTCAGTCCCTGCGCGGCCCCCGGAAGTCCACCGACGTGACGAGGGCGTAGTCGAAGTAGATCGGGTCCCCCTCCTCGTCCATCGGGTACTCAAAGCTGCTCTCGTTCGACAGGATCACCTTGAGGTCGGGAAGGGTGTCCACTCCGCTGTCGTTCTGCTCGACCGCGTAGCCCCGTTCCTCAAGGCGATCCAGTAGCTCGTCGCTGGGAGTTCGGAAGACGTCGAGCCCGTCGAGGGCGACCGTCACGTCCGCGTCCTCGATTCGGAACCGGTACACATGGATGTCGGTCAGCGCGCCCTTGGTGAAGCCCAGAGTGAACTCCGTGCGGGACTCCTCGTGCTTGCAGAGCGCCTGTCCGGGCGCGTCGCCATAGTCCGGGTCGGACGGGGCGAAGCCCAGTTCTTGCGCGGCCCCGACCGCTTCGTCGGCCGACATGCCGAGCCTCAGCGTGGCAACTCCCACCTCCGGCAGCAGCTCCAGAATCATCGCTATCCCTTCCAACCGTCCGATGCGTACCGCCGCCTAATCTGCCGCATCCCCCGTGTCCCTCCTCCCGGGGGCGGTGCACATCGCAGCGGAGTCCTCACGGCAGCAGCTCGGCCTCGTCGATCCGTCTTCGGCGCGGTGGCGGCCAGAATCGGCGCTTCGAGATCGCTCCCTGACCTGACGACCCCCAGCCCGGCACCCACAGCCCCGGAAAGCCCTCACCTGTGCCGATCTGCCAGCGAGGACCCGCGTCACTCCGCGATCAGGCCCGAGGCCTCGTGCGGCGAGGTGAAGGCGAAGACCATGGCGTCGTGGCAGCGGCTGCCGGGGGTCTGGCCGCGCAAGGCCCCGGTGCAAGGAGGCCGTCCGGCCTGCCTGCACCGTTCACGGGTCCCGGCGATCAGTTGAGGGTTCGGCAGAGGACGGCGTTCGGCTTCTTGATCAGTCCGGTGTAGGCGAAGCCGGCCAGGTACTCGTCGGCCCGGCACTGGGCTTTGTGGTTGCCGTTGGCGAATTCGCCGCCGGGGTTGCCGGAGGGGCGGTTGTCATCGGAGTCGAACCACAGGGTGCGGCTCGTGGTGCCCTTGGCGGTGTCGGCCTTGGCGCACAGGGCGGCGTGAATCCAGGACCGGTCGGTGCTGTAACCGATCATCATGTAGGTGTTGGGGCACTGGACTTTGGTCTGCCCGGAGGCCCAGTCGCCGCTGGGGAGCGGGCTGGGCTCGCTGGTGACGACGGTGTGGGGGGCGCCGGGCTGCCAGAGGCTGCGGCCGCCGGCGTCGGTGCACAGGCCGCGGCCGTAGCCACCGGTGCCTGCCCGGCTGAGGCCGATGAGGCGCTGCCCGTCGGGGCAGGCGGCCTTGCGGTAGCCGTTGTCCCAGTCGCCCGCCGCCCGCATGCGCCGGGAGGCGATGTGGTCATCGTGGTCGAGGTCGAGCATGGAGTAGGTGTCGGTCCTGGTCACCTGGCCGGTGTGGCCGGGGGAGGCGGCCAGGCGCTTCCAATGCTCGGCGCGCCAGTCGGCTGTGCCGTTGTCGTCCAGGATGCTGCGCCGGTTGCCGTTCTTGTCCCATTCGAGGGCGGCCCAGCCGTTGTTGCTCTCGGTCCAGCCCATCAGGGGCCAGTAGGCGTAGTCGGCGTCGGTATTGATGAGGTACTGGACGAAGTTGCGGAACCAGCCCTTGCTCTTCTGGTCGGTCTCGGTGCGGCCGCCGACCCCGAATTCGCTGATCCACAGGGGATGGGTGTAGTGCCGGCCGTTTTCCTGGGAGACGAAGAAGGCTTCCCGGTTGAGGGTGGCTTTCAATTCGGTGGGGGAGAGGTCCTGGTAGCGGGGGTCGGAAGTGGCGCCCAGCCCGCCGGAGGCACCGGTGTGTTTGGATCCGGTATAGCCGTAGAAGTGGGCGGAGTAGACGAGTTTGTCGGAGACGACGAGGGTGTGGGAGAGAGTGCGCGCCGGCTGCAAGTGGGGGCGGTGGCCGCCGAGGCCGGGGACGCCCCTCCAGTTGATCCCCTCGATGATGATCAGGAGGTCGGGGTTGGCTTCCGTGAGGATGCGGTCGCCGGCCCGCTGGGCGGCGGAGAACCAGTCCTGGCCGCCACCGTTTTCGCCCCAGTTGGGGAAGTTGATGTTGTGGGGGCGGACCTCGTTGTAGAGGTCGGCTCCGACGACGCGGGAGTTGCCCTTGTACCGCTTGGCCATGGCGATCCAGTCGGCTTCCCAGGCAGCCGTGGTCTGGTTGCTGTTCCACATCGCGTTCTCATCCAGGCCGCAGCACCACTTCGAGGAACTGGTGTGGTTGTTGAGGATGACAGCGAACCCCTGGTCGGTGAGTTCCTGGACGACCGCGTCGTAGACCTGGAGGGGCGTCTTGCCGCGGAGCCGGGGATTGGCTGCGACGGACGCGTCGCTGACCGGCCGGGTGTCCTTGATCATCTCGTTGGAGAACGGCAGCCGGATGCTGTTGAGGCCTAACTCATGGAAGCCACCCAAAATCCTGGAGAGAGGGGCACGGTCCAGCCCGAGCGGCATCTGGTCGGCTTTCTCGCCGGCGTGGTGATTGGCTGGGTCATTGATGTCCCCGGAGCCGTTGTAGGTGCCGGATGCTCCGTGCCAGTTGCCTGAGCGGAGACGGAACCGGTTGCCGTCCGCGTCGACGACGTAGCGGCCGCGTGTGCTGAGCGGCCCCGCCCACGAGGCGGCAAGAGCAGTCCCGTCCGCGGGGACGGCCTGAGCAGCCGGGGCAGCTTGGGCAGCCCGGGCGGGCGGGACACCCGGGCCGGCTATCGCAGGGTATGCACCGGTGGCGAGCAGGACCAGGCCCACTGCGGCCGCTGTGGCCGGCCGGCCGAACAGATGCCCCAGGCGTCTTGCGGGGAGGGAGACCATGGCAGGGGTGATTCCTTTCTTCGGGGGAGACGAGGCAGCTTGAGGGCGCCTCCGGGGTGGTGCGGACAGCGGTCGGGCCGGGGAGGGCGCGCGGGGGTGCCGACGATGCCATGGGCGTCCGCACGGCACTGACCGTGGTCCGGCGCCGGAAGTCCGTCGGCCGGGCGGAACCACCACTGGCCGCCCCCCCCGGTTTTTCGCCAAGCCCATTCCTCTCAACGAGCTGCGAGCAGGGCATCACAGCAGAAACCCAAACGGTCGAGCACGAGCAGGCGGGACACAAGGGCATGGCAGGCCAAAGATTCCTGAGCCGATGCGGTTTGCTGCGCCACTTACTGAGCGTTCCCCCGTGGTGTCGGTGGGCGGTGACGGTGGTGGATCCTTAGGTCGCGTTGGGGGGCTGATGAACAGCACAGTAGGCAGGCTGGGGTTATGGACGAGAGTCGAAGTGCCCTTGGGCAGCCTGCCGTTCTGGCCGGAGATGAGCGTGCGTGATCGATATCATCACTGATGCCGACCGCTTCCCGGTCAGCATGTCGGCGAGACCCGTCGAGGAGGTCCCTCGACGGGATTCCGATCCCTGATCGGCCTGCTCGCGCTCAACGGCACCGACCACCGCATCCACGACGAGCAGAAGGCCACCATCGCTGACCACATCCGCTGGCGGAACGGTCGCGCCGAGCCGAAGGCTAGCTTCGCAGCCGAGTCACCGATCCAGCAGTGAGCGTATTCAGCGTTGCCGCTCCAGGGTGAGGACGGCTTTGCTGATGACGGTCATGTGGTTGGGGCTGATGCGGGATCTGCGGAAGATCTGCCAGGACTTCAGTCGTGCCATGCTGCGTTCGACCGGTGCCCGGGCTGCGGCCAGGGCCCGGTTGACGGTGCGCTGGGTGAGGGTGGGTTCACCGCGCGGTGGGCGTTTGAGTCCGGTGGTGACCCAGGAGCCGGCGCCCTGGTAGGCGCGGTCGGCGAGGATCGGGACGCCCTGGCGTTCGCAGATCCGGATGATGTGGTGGGTTCGGGCTGCGGTCAGGTCGTGGGTGCGGCCCGGCAGCGCGGGTGAGATCCACAGCACCTCGCCGGCGGGGTCGGTGACGACCTGGACGTTCACGCCGTGCCGGCGGTGCTTGGCCGAGTAGTCGGCCCGGCTGTCGCCGACGCGGTCGCACTCGGCGAGAGTCCCGTCCAGCAGGACGAACTCCGGATCGTGCTCGCGAAGCGTCTTGAGCAGGCCCGGCGCGCGGTCGGCGAGCAGGCCGGTGGCGGCGGTGGCGTAGGCGTGGGCGGTGCCGACGGATATCCCGAAGCCGGCGGCGATCCGGGAGAGGGTGTCGTGGTGGCGTAGGTACACCAGAGTGACGAGCGCACGCCGGTGCGGCGGGAGTTTGCACCGCCGGTCACCCTCTCGGGTGACGATGAGCATCGTGACCCACTCGACCAGGGCGTGCGGGAGGTCGAGTGCGGCAGAATAGGGAACCAACAGGGCTTCTGTGGCGGCGGGTTGAGACTTCGAACACCTCCCTCAACGGCACCGGAGCCTTGTGCGTTGCGTCCCTCACCTCGACCTCATCGGCCTCACCCGATCAGTAGCCACGCTGAAAACGCTCAGTGAGTGCGCTCATGGCGATCCCCTCGATCGAGGTCACCACAGTCCAGCATGCCGAACGGTCCTACGAACGGCCCACCGACCCCGTTCACCCGTACGAGTGCCGCAGCAACATCCGGAACCTGACGCTCCCCCATACCAGCCCGGCGAGCCCAGGTTTGGCATCTACGCACAGTGACGCGCTTCTCACAATCGCGACCGTGCGGGGTGACTTTTATTGCGTCATCCGGTGTTCTTGACCGTCGACAGACCTGAAGTGAGCATGTCGATAGGACTGGTGTGAATTGGACAGATATTTCGGTCACCTGTGGAGCGGTAAGACGCTGGCTGCCATCCGGAGCCGCCTCGCCGCCGTCGTGGGCACCGTCGCACTGATCGCGGCCGCCCTCACCGGCGCCGCCACCGGCACGGCCACCGCCGCGACCACCGGGGCGGCGATGGCCGGCGGCTGGTCCTGCTCCGGGGCGCCCGTCCCGGACGGGTACGTCATCACCAACTACAGCCGCGGCGGCTGCAACGGCGCCGGCGCCTGGTACCAGGAGCCCGTGCGCGACGGTATCTGGACCTGCGGCGGCTCGCCGATCGTGACCGGCTATGTGATCACCAACTACAACCGCATCGGTTGCAACGGCGTCGGCGGCTGGTACCACGAGCTCGCCCGTGACGGCCGCTGGACCTGCGGGGGCTCGCCCATCCCGCCCGGCTACGTCATCACGGGCTACAACCGCACCGGCTGCAACGGCGTCGGCGCCTGGTACCACCAGCTCGTCCGCAACGGCATCTGGACCTGCTCCGGCTCCCCGATCCCGCCCGGCTACCGCAGCATCAACTTCATGGCGGGCGGCTGCAACGGCATCGGCGCCTGGTGGATGGTGCGCGCCTGATCTCACGGTCGCGTCGAACGAAGGGCCCGCCCCCACCGCCTGCCCGGCGGGGGCGGGCCCTTCGCTCCGCGCAGATCTTCCGCAGATCCCGCATCAGCCCCAACCACATGACCGTCATCAGCAAAGCCGTCCTCACCCTGGAGCGGCAACGCTGAATACGCTCAGTGGACCGATTACCCGGCCAAGGCTGCATGACAGGCCATCAGTGACAGCCCGGGCTGACAGGCGGGAGGGAAGGTCGTGATTCTCTCGGCTCGCCTCAGCGCCAGGAGCTACTGTCGCGAGCATGGTCGAACACGATGCCCTCAGTGCCACCCGCGACGCCTACGACGCTGCTGCCCCCACCTATCTGCAGCTGTTCCGCGACTCGCTGCGTGACAGCCCCCTGGACCGCGCGATCCTGGGTGCCTTCGCCGAGGTCGTAAGTGCGAGTGGGGATGGTCAGGTCGCGGACCTGGGGTGTGGGCCTGGCCACATCACTGCTCATCTGGACGAGCTGGGGCTGGCGGCGTTTGGTGTTGATGCCTCCCCTGCGATGATCAAGTTGGCTCGACAGGCCTATCCGGGCCTGCGGTTCGACGTGGGCTCGATGGCCGCGTTGGACATCGCTGACGGCGTGCTGGGCGGCGTACTCTCACGTTGGTCCATCATCCACACTCCACCACAAGAACTCCCCGTCACCTTGGCGGAGTTCCACCGTGTGCTGGCACCCGGCGGCCACCTTCTGGTCGGCTTTTCGGCAAGCGATGATCCGTCTCACCCGACGCAGGTCTTCGATCACGCAGTCGCGCCGGCCTATCGGTGGTCTCCTGATCACCTTGCCGAGATGCTGCGCACGTCCGGGTTGGTCGAGGTAGCCCGGATGGTTCGCGAGCCCCAGCCCACCGACCGACGGCAGTTTCAGGAGGTTCAACTACTCGCCCGCAAAGCCTAAGGGCTGTCCTGCAATGATCTCTGAGTCGGCCTGGGGCGCGTGATAAGCGGCGTGCTGGCTTACCCGGCGACAGTGAGGTTGTGCAGGCGGGTGATGCCGAGCATGGCGTGGTGGACGCCGTCGCCCTTCAGGCGGCAGTCGCGGAGGATCTTCCAGCTCGTCATGCGGGCGAAGGCAGGCTCGAGCCGCGACGGGGCACCGCCGGCGGCGCCGCAGTGTCGGCGGTGCACGGCAAGGTGCGGAGAGTTACTCCTGGCACTGCTCGTAACAGTGGCCTTGGTGCCACTCGCAGCAGGCGTGGTGTGCCGAACGCACCAGGTCGTCGTCTCGATCGTGAAACTCTGTGATGATCCGGCCGTCCTCAACCCGTGACAGCCCGATTTGCTTGGTGAAGTCGATCTTTAGTGTTTCCAGTTCGCGCCTCATGCAACGCACCGCATACCTACGGGCGGCTTCGGGGTATTGGGCGAAGACTTTGTCGATTTCGGCAAAGAATTCAGGGTCGCGCTCAGGTCCGCAGGCGGGCTTCTTGTTCATGGTTACCCTCCGCACCAGTGAGTACTGTCGTATGACCTCTCGGCTTTGAAGCAGATGTCACTTTGCTCATGCGGCCCGGTGACGACCGGGCTTTAGCTCGTACTGCTGCACGTTGCCCTCCCGAGGTGGGCGGCGTGTAGGGGTGTTCGCCCCTACACCCACGATGGCTCGGCAGGCGTCTGCTCGCATGTCGATCTGGGCGCTGTCCTGCAAGGATCACCTGAGTCGGGGACTGTGAGGTGGCGAAGGTGGGCGACGCCGAGCGTGGCGTGGTGGACGCCATCGCCTTTCAAGCGGAAGTCGCGAAGGATCTTCCAGCACTTCATGCGGGCGAAGACGTGCCCAGCTGATATTTCTGGCTGCGGCTGCGGCTGCGGCTGCGGCTGCGGCTGCGGCTACGGCCCGGCAAGAGAAGGCCCGAACCTCGTTCACCGGGAGGTTCGGGCCCTTTGGTATCCGCCCCTTCGTAGCACCCGCAGGTGTGCCGTTCCGGTCATGCCACCGAGCTGTGCTCAGGTGATCGCGTCGGACAGTCACCGGGGTGTGCGAACGGGCGCGGGTCATTGCATTCGCGTCGAGCCATTGTGCCTGCGCACCGTTCTCGGCGGGGAGCGGACGGCCGGTCAGAGGTGCGCGATCAGGAATTCCCGGAACTCGGCGTGGGTCATCGGTCCCGCGCTACGTGCCGCCACCTCACCTTCCTTGAGTAGGACGACGGACGGGGCCCCGGTGACGCCGTACCGCTTGGTCGCCACCGGACAACGGGTGATGTCGATCTTGACGGCCGTCAGGAGGTTCGCGTACTCCTCGGCGATCCGACCCACGACAAGGTCCATTGCCCGGCACGCCTCGATCGCCTTAGGCCACGTCCCGGAGAAGTAGGCGAGGACCGGGCCGTCGCTCATCCTGAGGACAAAGTCGACCTCCTCGTCCTCGAGTGGCTGATGAACCCGTCTTGGCATCGGAGCTCCTGACCTCGTGATCGACGTATCGGGGCACCATCATCGCCTGTGACTCGCGGAGTCGACTTACCCGGGAAGGCCGCCGGGCAAGTGGCCCCGGTCAGCAGGGGGTGCTGCTGACCAAGGCGCGGTGCGCGAGCGCCTCTCCTGCACTTTCCCGCGCTGCTGGAGATCGCGAAACGGGTGCACCGCGAGGCTGACGGAGCTGACCCACCTGGCGCTGGTCTACTCCAAGCTTCCGGAATCAGCGTTTTCTTTAACCTCCGGCCCAGGACCTCTGCGGCCCAGCAGTCGACGGGACCCCGACCACGGCGCTCGTGTGGCCAAACGTGCACACCCCTGCACCGAGGGGGCATGGGCCACAGCATGCACCGGCACCATGCGAGCCCTCGCGGTCGGCCGGGAAGCCTGCTACGAGGGGCCGAGACCGCCCACGGCAATGCGGGTTCACGGCATCGGAGCGCACGCTGCCACTCATAGAGGGCACGGGCGCGCGTCGTACGCCGTCGACAATCCGGCCTGTGCTGTGCTGAGCCCATGAGCTCGATCGAAATCCGCGTGCATGGCGTCGGTGATCACGGACCACTGAGCGCGTTGGGCAGTGCGGTCCTCGAGCCGTCGGCGGAGACGCGCGGGGGCAGCGAATCCGCATGTCCTGCCGAAGACCTCGGCCCATGCCCTCGCATTCCTCAACCGGTTCCGGACCTCCCGCGGCATCGCCGACTTCTTCCGGTACCTCGCGACACCCTTCACGCTGATGAATGTCGTCGGCTGCATGAAGCCCGCCGGACGGCGGCGCCGACGGCACGCCGTCGTCGCGCACGCGGCCTGCGTGCTGGTCACCGTGGTGCTGACGGCGTGGCGGACAAGGTCCGCTCACCGCGCGCCGAGGGGGCTCACACCATCGCCTACCGGCGTCGCAAGGGCCACGGCCGCCGCGCTGGAGCAGCTGACCCGGGACGTCACCGGCTGGCCGGCCCATGCCGTCGCGTTTTCGAACGCCTCGTGACCAGGCAGTGCATGAACCACACGAGGCCGCACGCGCGCGCCACCCCCAGCATGCGGGAACCGGCGGCTCTGTCCTGGGGCACGCGCATGAACGGGACGCCGGCAGTGATACCTGCGCTTCAGTCACGTGCCGGAGGAATCGCGCCCGTGCCGTCGCTACCGCTGCCGCCCGGGCCCCGCCGATCCTCCCGACACTCGCCGCGCCACCCGCTCGCGCTTCACCTCGCTCCGTTTCGGCGACCCCGCGTACGCCGGATCGGCACCGCCACACCGGACACCATCCGGCGCGATGCCGACGACGAGAGCGAAATGGGCGCGACCCACCTGCTGTTCACGCCGCGACGGGAGAGCGATCTCCTGCTGCGGCTCGACGAGTACCTCCGCTTCGGACCCGAAGCGGGCTTCTTCCACGCGACCTGAGAAGGAGGCATCCCCATGGGAGCCGATCTGAGCCGCGCGAGGTTCGACGCGCTGCGCGACCACTCCGGCGTCGTCGTGCAGCAGGGCCGACTGCCGCTCGGCTCCGACTGGAACGAGTTCGTGGCGATCGTCGACCGCCGACTGCGTGCCGCTGCCGCCGACCTCGGCACCCCTGGCATCGCGGAGGGGTTCTCCGGCGTCGCCGTGGTCCCCCGTACGACCCCCGACGCCTTCCGGATCACGAGCTCGGCGGACGGCATCACCATCGGCCGCGGCCGGATGTACGTCGACGGCCTGCTCGCCGAGAACCACGGCACGGGAGGCATCGTCCTCGACCCGCTGCTCGCCGACCCCGTGAGCGAGGAGGACACCCCGTACGCGCACCAGCCCTACTGGTCGGCCCCGAAAGACCTGCCCACCACGGGCACCCATCTGGTCTATCTGGACGTGTGGCAGCGCGAGGTCACCCCGCTCCAGGCGCCGGACCTGGTCGAGGAGGCGGTGGGCGTCGACACCACCGGCCGCACCCAGACCGTGTGGCGGGTGCGCGTGCACGAACCCGACACCCCCGGCATCAACTGCGGCACCAAGGACGAGGACATCCCCGGCTGGGCCGACGTCATCGCCCTCTCCGCGGGCCGGCTCACCACCGACGCGGTCGCCGTGGCGGCTGCCGACGACCCCGGCTCGCCGCCGCCCGGCGGTGCCTACCGCGGGCTCGAGAACCAGACCTACCGGGTCGAGATCCACGACGGCGGAGCCCCCGGCACCGCCACCTTCAAGTGGTCCCGCGACAACGGCTCCGTCGCCGTGCGGGTCGTCGAGGTCGTGGCCCCCGACCGGTTGCGGCCCGAGCACCTGGGCCGTGACACGGTGCCCGGCCTGCGCGAGAACGACTGGGTGGAGATCCTCGACGACCACCGGGAACTCGACGAGCGGCCCGGTGAGATGCGCCGCATCACCACGGTGCACGGCGACGGGACGGTCTCCTTCAGCCCTGCGCTGCCGACCGACCTGCCGGCCACGACCGACGAGGCGCGCCGGCGGAATCTGCGGATCCGCCGGTGGGCCCAAGCGGGCACGATCACGAGCGGAACGGGTGCCGTACTCGAGGACCTCGACGCCGCGGGCGCCCCTGGGGTCATCGGGGTACGGACCGGGAGCGTGGCCGTCGTCCTCGAACACGGCATCACCGTGACACTCGACGCACCCGGTGGCGGTGTCTTCCGCCCCGGTGACCACTGGATCTTCACCGCGCGCACGGCCACCGCCACCGTCGAGAAGCTCGACGAGGCGCCCCCTTTGGGCGTTCACCACCACTACGCCCGCCTGGCCGTCGTCACGTTCCCCTCCGCCACGTACGACTGCCGCACGCTGTGGCCGGACGCCGGGCACTGCGGGGACTGCACGGTCTGTGTCACCCCCGAGTCGCACGCCAGCGGTGTCATGACCGTGCAGGCTGCGGTGGACTCGGTCTCGGAAGACGGCGGCACGGTCTGTCTCGCGCAGGGCGTCTACCACCTCGGCGAGGAACCCGTACGGATCCGGGAGGCACGGTCGGTGCGGGTCCACGGGCAGGGCCCCGGCACCCTGCTCATCGGTGAGAGGGGCGGCTTCGACATCAGCCTCTCGGCCTTTGTCACCCTGGAGGACTTCGCGCTGATCTCCAGCAGCCACCGGCCCGGGATCAAGGTCTCCATCACGGCCGAGGTCACCGTCCGGCGGCTCACCGTGCTGATCGCCGGCGGGGGAGAGGACAGCGGCCAGGGCACCGCCGTCCAGCTCTCCAACGCGTCCCTGCGCACCCGCATCCAGGACTGCGACATCGCGGCCCGCATCGGTGTCGAGGCCCGGGAGTACCTGGACGACGAAGGCGGCGGCATCAGGGCACACCTGCTGACAGCCGATCTGGAGATCAGTGGCAACCTGCTGACGTGCTGGTGGTCGGGCGTGCAGTTCCGCGGCAGTGCGGCCCACATGCTCCGCAACACCATCCGCGGCAACACGGTGGTGTTCGCGCAGGGCGCGGGTCTGCGGTTGCTCGGCGCCCTCTCCCCCTGGGCCTCCTTCGACATCACCGACAACCACGTGCAGAGCAAGGGGGTCGGCATCGAGGTGGGGGCGAGCGGATACACCGTCCGGGACAACACGGTCACCGGCAACCCGGACCCGGAGACCGGCTCGGGCCACGGGATCGCCATGCGGAGCGGCGAGTCCGGCGTACTGCGCGGCACCACCCGCATCTCGGGCAACCGCATCAGCCGGATCGGGGGCGTGGGCATCCTCGTGCGGGTGCCCACCGGCGACCTCGACGTCTCGCACAACACGATCGAAGGAGTCGGCGAAGGGGGGATCGTGGTCACGGAACGAGGCCGGCTCGCCGACGCCGTGATCGTCGGCAACACGCTGCGGGACATCGCCACTCACAAGTGGAGCGAAACCGGCGGCACCGACGGCATCCGAGTCGTCGGCGCGACCCATGCACTCGTGGGATCCAACACGGTCTGCAACCTCACCACCGAGCTCGACGAGGGCAAGGAAGGTGACGAGGGCGGCAGCCCGGACCACAGGACCGGTGTGGCCGTGCTGGCCTGCCGGGAGTCCCGAGTCCACGGCAACACCGTCGAGCGGATCGGCCGGGCCGAGCCCGACGATGACGACCGGTGCCTCGGCATCCACGTCTCCGTCTTCGCTCGCACCACCATCGAGGGCAATGTCTGCCGACGGATCCCCGAGGACGTCGACGACGACGGGCACACCCCGTGGAGCGGCCTGTTGGTGGGCGACGACCCCGGGGACGACGACGGGGACCCCGACACCCCGGACATCCGCACCGGGCACATCGGCCCGTACGTCTCCGTCGTCGGCAACCGGGTCTCGTACCTCATCGGCCGCCACACCGCGTTCGCCCACGCCTCGCTGGACGTCAGCGCGATCGTCTCCGCCAACACCTTCACCGGCGCCGCCCAGCACCCCGCAGCGCGGATCGACGTGGCCGGAGACGCTGTCGTCTCCGCCAACCAGTTCCGCCAGCACGGCGACTCGGACCCGGCCGCGCTCACCGTGCGGGCCAGGACCGCGACCGTGACCGCCAACCGTGCCAGGGGCGGCCTTCCGTCGATCTACCTCGACGTCGACCCGGGCTCGCTCGCCGCGCTCGGCAACATCACCAGTCGAGGCATCGACCCGGAGGACTACATCGACCCCAAGTGGCTGAACCTCAATGTCATGGATGTGCTCTGACGACGGGTCCGGTACCCCGCCCTCCGAGGGACCGTCCGCTCCCTCTCGCCCTCGACCTCCCCGATTCAACCGCCGGAAGGACCGCAAGGATGCCGATCGTCGTCGTCGAGCAGGAGAACACCGTCGCCGCCCTGGCTGCCCGGCTCGTCAAGGCCGGAACATCCAAGGCGGCGCAGGAAAGGGCCGCTCAGGCGATCCGCGAGGCCAATCCGGGTCTCGACCTCGACCATCTGCGACCGGGAATGGTCGTGGTCGTGCCACCGCTGGTCGAGGCTTGCGACGAAGTCCCCGACGTCGTGGAGGGGGCCCTGGCCGCCTTCTTCGAGCAGATCAGCAGGGAACTCGACGCGCTCATCCAGACCGCCCGGAGCGCCCTCGAGGCCGACAAGGCCGAACGCCAGGCAACGGCCGAGGTGCTCGCCGCCGAAAAGGTTCAGGCTGCGGCCCAGAACGACCCCATGCTCCGGAACAACCTGGAGCAGGTCCGCCAGACGCTCGCCGACGACGGACAGATCGCCGTCGAGATCACCGAAAGCCTGATCACCGGCACCGAGCAGTGGTTCACCGACCTCGACGACCTGAGCACGCTGTGGTGAGGACCCGACGAGCAACGCCCTGGCCGTGCCGGCCGTCACCGCGGCGCTCACACAGAACGCCGTGAACGGGTTCGGGACCACCCCGGGACCGGTCGTAGCCCCCGGCCCGCTCGACACACGGGGGACTACGCCCGCGTCGGCGTGCATCTGTACCGGGTCACGCGCAACGCGCCCCTGCCCCTCGCCTATCTGCCCACTCGCTGGCAGGTTCCGCGCGTGCTCCGCCTGGTCCTCGTAGAGCTGGCCGACAGCCTGGAAGGGTTCGGCCCGGCGTCGTCCTCGGCTTTGCCACGCCCCGCCTTGAGGTTTGTCCGTACCTGTTGTACGGCCTGACCGCCGCCTCACCCAAGAAGAAAGCGCCGGGGGCCGCGGGGTAGGGACCCCCCGCGCCCCCCGGCTGCTGTTTACCAGCTCCAGTAACCGTGCGAGATCCAGCCGGACACGCCGGTGTTCACGTCGTAGACCTTGTCCCACTGACCGTCGCCCGAAACGTCACGGTGCGCCAGGCGGTGGTCGCTGTAGCAGAGGCCGACGACCGAGCTGGACGTGCTCGCGGCGGCGCGGATGCGCACGCCCTCGCCCTTGCAGTGGCCGTAGACGTCGTCGGCGTACGCCGGCGCCGCCAGAGCCGCGCCGCCGAGCGTGGCGGCGACCAGCAGGCCCGCCACGGCAGCGGCACGCTTGCCGGCGCTCTTCCCCCGAATTACGGAATTCACCTGTTGCTCCTCAATGATGGTCCAGCCGGGTGCCGATGATCTTGGACCCGGCGAGACGGGAATCTATCAGCGGGATGATCTTGAAAAGGGCCCTGAAGCAGATTCAAGACATGCCCATGACCGATCGGTGACAGTGCCGCGTCGGGGGTGCGGCGGGGGTGCCTTCAGCGCCTGCTTCTGAACCTGGGCCTGCGAGTTGAGCCATCACGGCCTGTGGCGGGCCAAGCGCCGCCAGCGCGCCCCGGGCGCCGGGCGCCCGCCCGAGAGTGAGCTGTGGCAGACCATGAACGCGATCCTGTACGGAGACCGCTGCCGGGACTCTGCCGGCATCTCCCGCACGACTCCCGGCGTGGGCCACGGTCTACGGCTACTTCGCCAAGTGGCAGCAGGGCGGCAACGTGTCATTTCGCCACGGCCACGGCAGCGATGACGCTGGCAATGGCCGCCGTCGCCGCGATGGCACTCCACATCACTGAGCTGCGGTGCCACCAGGGTTGTGGGGGTGTCGGCACGGGTTCGTTGACGGCTCACCGTTGGCCGCAGGTGACAGCTGCACCCGAGGGCTGCACCAGCGTCGCACGGTGGGTGGTCGCCGACAGGCGCCACTGCCCACCCCTCCCCGCTATTCCCATTCGAGTTCGTAGTAATTGTCCTCGAGGGTTACCTTCACCGCATACCGGTGCCGGGCCCGGATCCTTGAAGTCTCGGCCTCCTGATCCACTGTCTGGCACTCTTGCACGGCCGAACGTGACGCATTCACCCCTCCGTTGCTCGTGCTACAGACATAGTTCCCCGGCCCTTGCAGGAAGAACCGCCCCCTGTCCTTGACCGGATCTTCCCAGTCCATTCTTGCCTTGAACTTGTTTTGTGCGCCGCCCCCGACCGACCACCGGTAAGTCAGCGTCGGCACTGGCCCGTCCTTCCCATCGCTCGCGTAGTACTTCATGGCTTCGTCGACCGTCTCGAATGACTGATCGGTTATTGGTTTGCTTCCGGTGCGCTTTCGTACGACGTCCTTGATGGCCGCGTCCATTTCCCGGATTCGGTCCACGATTGCGCCGTCCGCACCGAAGTACATGATGAGCGTGCGCGTGCACCTGAACCGGTAGGTATCGCGACCGTGGTTGAACGAACTCTCCTCGCCTGCCTCGCACACATCGCGTTGTAATTGCCGGGCGGGGATGAGGCCGGAGGCCCGATGCCTGAAGGCATCGGCGGTTGCTGAGGTTTCCTTGGAGCCCGCGGAGCGGGCGCCGGTTGCTGCCGGACTCTTCGCCTCCTGACGGGCGTCCGTCGTGCCCGACGCGCTCGTGCACCCCGTGGAGAGAAGAAGGGCTGTGGCGACGGCCAGTGCCATGCGCATGTGTCGGGGGATATCGCTTCGGTGCATGCCATCACGCTAGTGGCCTCGGGTCATGGGCAACACCGCTCTGCCGACGAAGGCCGCAGGCGCGCCGCGTGAGCGTGTTTACGCTGCTCGACCTGCGGGCGGACACGGTGATCCTGCTGCACGACTGGGGATGGCGCGCAGTGGGCGACGGGCGGGTTCTGGAACGCCAGGAGAGAGAAGGACGGGGCGGCGCCGATCGGTGCGTGATCGCGGTGGGATGCGCGACGGATGGCGGGTGACCCATCGGGTGACGAGCGTGAGGATGGTCGTCATGGATCCCGAACTCGAAGCGTTCATCCCGTTTCTCCCGCAACTCGACATGAACGACCCGGTCACCTCGCGCAAGGAATTCTCCGAGCGTGCCGCCGCGGCGCCGGCACCGGACACCTCGAACATGGAGGTCGAGGACCGCACGGTGTCCGCCGACCCGGATGTGGCGGTGCGGGTCTACCGCCCGCACCAGGCGCAAGGCGCCATCGTCTGGCTGCACGGCGGCGGCGGAGTCTTCGGCGACCTGGACACCGAGCATCCCTGGGCCGCCCGGATCGCGAGCCTCGCCGGGGCGGCGGTGATCTCGGTGGGCTACCGCCTGGCGCCCGAGCACCGGTTCCCGGCCGCCCTCGACGACGCCTATGCCGTACTGACCTGGACGGCCGAGCACGCGGACGAACTCGGCATCGACCCGGCGCGGATCGCGGTCGGAGGACACAGCGCCGGCGCGAACATCGCGGCCGCGACGGCCCTGCGGGCGCGCGACGAGCAGGGACCGGCGATCCACTTCCAACTGCTGAACCAGCCGGGACTGGACGACCGGCAGGAGACGTGGTCGGCACGGAACTTCACCGACACGCCCTGGTTCAACCGCGACAAGCTCGCCGCAGCGTGGCGGCACTACCTGGGCTCCCAGCCCGCCACACCGTACGCCGCCCCGGCTCGGGCCGCAGATCTCTCCGGCCTGCCACCGGCCTACATCGCCACCGCCGAGTTCTGCCCGAACCGCGACGAGGGCATCGCATACGCACTGCGCCTGATGCAGGTGGGCGTGTCGGTCGAGCTCCACCAGTGGCCCGGCACCTTCCACGGATCGCAGGCACTCCTGTCCGCCGAGGTCTCGCAGCGGCAGAACGCCGAACTCGGCGCCGCCCTGCGCCGCGCTCTGGCCAAGTGAGCCGTGGATGCCGAAAGGCACGGGGGAGAGCCCCCGTTGCACTCATTGATCACGAAAGGACGGATGTCTTGAAGATGCGACTGGCGATATGTGGAAGCGTGGCCGCGCTGAGCGTCTGTGTGGGCACGGTGGCGGCAGCTCCCGCATCCGACGGGACAAGGGCCGCGCCGACCACCAGCACGAGCCCGGCGACCGCCCTCGATCCCGGAGAGCTGAAGTCCGCCATGGACGGTGTCCACCGCGCCGGCGTGCCGGGGTTGTACGCCGAGATACGCGATGCCGGCCGGACATGGCGCGGCGCCTCCGGGGTCGCCGATGTCAGGACCGGCCGTCCCGTCACGCCCGACATGCGCCAGCGCGTCGGCAGCATCACCAAGACCTTCACCGCCGCCGCAGTCATGCAGCAGGTCGAGCAGGGCCGCATCCAGCTCGACGCACCGATCGGCGGCTACCTGCCGCAGCTGGTGCCGGGAGAGCGCGGCAAAAAGATCACGGTGCGCATGCTACTCAACAACACCAGCGGCCTACCCGACTACACCCGCTATGCGTTCCCTTCCCTGCAGGACATGTCGCCCGAGAGCCTGGACGACAACCGGTTCAGGCAGTTCCGCCCGGCCGAGCTGATCGAGATGGGGGTCAAGGCGCCTCCCGCAGGCGAGCCCGGAGCCACTCCGGGGGTGTACTCCAACACCAATTACCTGCTCCTCGGCCAACTTCTGGAGCAGGTGACCGGTACCACGGCCGAGGAGTACATCACCCGGAATGTCATCGAGCGTGCTGGGCTCCGGCACACCGGGTTTCCGGCCCGGCCGCGTATCGAGGGGCCGCACTCGCGGATGTACGAGGCTCTGTGGGGCCTGAACGACCCGCCGCGCGACTACAGCGTCTACAACATGTCCTGGACGGGGACCGGCGCCGCTCTCGTATCGACCATGGAGGATCTCAACCGTTTCTACGGCAAGCTGCTCGACGGAAAGATCGTCAACCAGTTGTCGCTGGCGCAGATGCAGCGCACGGTCCCGGTCGTCGCCCTGGACGGATCGATGATCGAATACGGCCTCGGTCTGCACAAGGTCGGCATCCAGGGTTGCGGCACCTTCTGGGGCCACGACGGCACGGTGTGGGGGGCCGGAACGATGTCCCTGACCCGGGCCGACGGCAAGCGCCAGATGTCCGTCGCGGTCAACCTCCAGAGGTGGAACAAGCCGGACTCCTCGGGAAAACCGCAGCACCACCCCATCGACGACGCGCTGAAGACGCTGTACCGGCAAGCGATGTGCGGTGACGCAAACGCCCAGGCCAAGAACGCCTCTTAGGTCCCGGCGTTCGTCCCGTAGCCGGATCGCCGCACGCTAGTGCCCCGACAGGCAACGTTCGCCCCGTCGCGACGCCCGGCACGTGCCCCCAAGCTCTGGCTTCGCTGGAGCAGGGAAGTGCCCCCTTCGCCTCACCGGCCAAAAGCCCCAAGTGCGTCCAGTGCGGGAACTTCCGGCCGCACGCCGAGAGCATGCACCGCGGTGACACAGCCGCCCCGTGGCGGGCGCTCCTTCACGGGCAAGCGTTGCCTGCCTGGGCACTAGGACGTGTCCGACCGGACGGGGCGTCGTTGATCCGGTCACCAGGCCGCGATGATGAGCGGCCCATATGACAGGAGTGCAGCGATGCTCTTGCCCATTACCGGTCAGCTCTTGGGCTGGGCCGTGGCCGGGATCCACGCCTTCGTCGGAGGCTTGATCCACTAGGTGGCTGGCCTGCTCTGAGAGCAGTGCACTTCCCGTGGCGTCGGGCCCAGGAAGCCTCGGGGTCTTCCTCGGTCCGACGCCGCCCGGCCCTGAAACGCCTAGGCCTGTCCGACGGGTCAGGTCGGCGGGCCCGCGTGGCCATGCTGTGTCCCTGACGCGATTCGTCGGACGCACCTGAGAAGGCCCAGGTCCCTGTGTTCCCTTCCTTTCTAGGGTGGCCACTCGTGTCTAGGGTGGCCACTCGTGGGAGTGGAGTTCTTGAGGCCCGTTAGCTCAGACGAGTGACTTTCCGGGTTCTTTCGGGTGTGTAGGGCATGCCTGCCTTGCAGGAGTAACAGCACAGGGGAGGACGAAGTGAAGTGGATCAGAATTCCGGTGATGGCGGCGGTCGCCGCTCTGACCCTCACCGCAGGAATGACCGATGCCGCTGGCTGGACAAGCAGTGCGCCGGCCTCCGAGCCCAGGGCCGCAGCCCCGACGGATCACACCGGGAGTCAAGGCGCCGAGGTGGTCATCCCGGCAGGCCAGGCCAGAACGGCCATCGCGCCTTGCCCAGCCGGCCGTGAACCGAGCGGAGGCGGCGGCGTCAGGTCCGGTAAAGGGCTCTTCCTGACCGGCTCCTCACCCCGCGGCAATGCATGGGAAGTCAAGTTCAGCAACAAATCGGCCGTGGAGCGGCGAGGTTCAGCCTTTGTCGTCTGCACCGCTCAGTCCCACACGCGCGTGGCCGACACCCCCCTCACGGTGCCCGCCCACCAACAGAGCGTCAGCAGCTTCCTCAGGTGCCCCGGCAGCCAGGTACCCGCCGGCGGAGGCTGGGAGGCGACAGGCACCGACGTCGTCGGCCTGCGGTTCTCCGCCTCGACCCAGTCGTACCACGCCGTGGTGTTCAACAACTCGAACGCGGTGCAGAGCTTCAATGCGGTCGCCCTGTGCTCGACGGTCGCCCATGAGCCCCGGCTCGGCAACCAGATCACCGTCCAGCCCGGCGATGAAGGCGTTGCGACTGCCAATTGCGACCCCGGCCAAGTAGCCAGCGGTGGTGGTTCTTTCCCCAGCGGCCAGGCATTCATCGGCGCCTCTCGCGCACTCCCCAACGGCACCGGATGGCAGATCACTGCCGAGAACACGACGGGCACACCCCAGAAAGTGACTGCAGAGGCGATCTGCACATCGTCGTGACGCATCGCCACGAGACGGTATCCGCCAGCTAAGGACTGTCCGGCAGGTCATGCGCGAAGCCAGAGCCGAATCGCCGCGAGGGTAACCGTGCCATGAAAGACATACGCTCTTTTGTCGTACCTGGTGGCTACAGCACAGGAGCCCTTGAGCGCGTTGATGGTTCGCTCGACTTCGTTCCTGCGCGCATATCGCGTCTGGTCGAATCCTGAGGGCCGGCCGCCACGGCTACCGCGGCGTTGGCGGTTGGCCCGCTGGTCCCGGCGTTCGGGGATCGTGTGCCGGATCTGCCTCCGCCGCAGGCAGCAGCGGTTGCGGCGGGAACTGTAGGCCCTGTCGCCGCCGCAGAGGTGTGCCGGGCGCGTCCTTGGGCGTCCGCCGGCCGGGCGCGGGACACGGATGCGGTTCAGAACCGGGATCATCTGCGGGGCGTCACCCCACTGCCCAGGAGTGATCAGAACGGCGAGCGGACGGCAGCCGCCGTCGCTCGCCAGGTGAATCCTGGTGGTGAGCCCGCCGCGTGAGCGGCCGATCGCCTCGTCCGGCCGGTGATGGGCGGGCCGCCTGCGTCGGCCCGGTATCCGCGCCGGGCATTGGTGGGCTCCAGCGGCGTGCTGATGGACTCGGCACGATGTGGAATCGACGCTGACCATGGACCAGTCGATCCGGCCCTCCATATCGGCATCGGCCTGAACAGCCCGCAGAAGCTTCTCCCAGGTGCCGTCCGCTGACCACCTTCGATGCCGGTCATGGCAGGTCTTCCACTTCCCGAACCGCGTCGGCAAGTCACGCCACGGGATACCGGTCCGCTGCCGGAACAGGATCCCGTTGATCACCTTGCGGTGGCATGCCCACCTCCCGCCCCGTCCCGTGTTCTTCGGTAAGTGCGGCTCAAGCCGGGCCCACTCCCGATCCGACAAATCGCCTCGCCCCACGCTCGCTCCAACGACCTCAGCACTGCTCGGTCACGCGAACCGTCGGACACGACCTATCTCGTACTCCGAGGAGTCGGCGTGGGCGGCGTTGTCGCTATTGGTTGGTTCCTGGGGTGGCAGGGCGGGGAAGGCGCTGAGTCCATGCGCCTGTCTCCTCTGCTGAGATCTCTTCGATGCGTGCCGCAAGGATTCCTGGGGCGGCGGCCGGGTCGCTGTACTCGTCCCAAGCCTGCTCGTAGCGGACCACCTCGGTTTCGATCTCCAGGTTTGCGAGAAACGGCTCGGCGATGATCGAGCGAAGCTCGCTGAGAGGTAGGACGGCCGCGACCGTCAAGCCGATCTTCTCGTCCGGCTGGAGCCCGTCCGGTGCGGGTTGTGAATCCGTAGAAGAAGGACCCTGCCCCCGTGTTGCCCGAGTACGGGAGGCCACCCAGAAGGACGTCAGGGTCCTCGCCGCGGCGCTGGTGCGCATGCCCGGAGCACCCGTCTTGACCTGCAGCTTCTTCAGGATGCGGGCCCAGGTCCCATCGATCTACCAGCGTCGGAAGATCGAGTACAAGGTCTCTCACGGGCCATACCGTTCGGGCGCATCCCGCCAGGGGGGGTCGGTACGAGCCCGCCACCAGATCCCGTCGAAGACCTGCCGCCGGTCCCGGGGCTTACCCCCATCACCGGCGACGCAGGCAACACCGCCTCCAGACAATTTCACTGTTTCTCCGTCAGGTCACGAGCCATTCCGAGGTCGTTCCACGGGCCTGATCAACATCTCGAATGTGTTCAGGGCGGGGACGGCTTCTGGTTCCTGTGCCGACGTCATCCGGAAGATCACGCGCTTGTCCTCAACCGCGCTTGAGGTCCTACGCTCTCCGCATGACCTGCACGGCGTGCAGGCTCCGAACCGAAGCACCAGGAGGGGATATCCCATGACGCCCCAGCAGATCTCCGACGCCGAACTCGCCGGGCAGCCCGCCGCATACTGGACCGGTGTCGCCTACGAGGCGCTCATCGCTTTCACCCGGGCTCAGCAGGCCGCAAAGGGCTACACCCAGCCCCAGTTCTGGCTGCTGCGCAACCTGTCGGAGAACGACATCTCGCCCGACGGCGAGGGGATGACCCTGCCCGAGCTGCGGGAGGCCATGACTTCCTACATCCGGCCCGAGGACGACCTGGCGGCAGAGGCCGCGGTACTCCTGGAGCGTGGCTGGCTGACCCAGGACGCTGAGGACCGGCTGTGGCTCACCGAGGAGGGGGAGCAGGCCCGCGTCGACCTCGCGCGCAACGCTCCCGCGATCCGCGCCGCCCTCCACGAGGGCATCGGCGACGCGGACTACGTCACCACGGTGAAGGTGCTTCAGCGGCTGATCCGCAACGCGGGCGGAACGGTCGCCTGACAGACCGAGGGGCCGGGTCGGGACCACATCTCAAACACGCTTCAAGAGCACCGGGCGGTACACGTGCACGTGCACAACGCGCCGTGGACAACCTCGCGGGAGTGTCATGGGGTGGCGTTGCTGCCTCGGCCGAGATCCTTGAGGAAGCGTGGTTGGTCTTCCAGGAACCTGTCCGCGAAGAGCGAGCGGGGGGAGAAGAGCGCAGTGAGCGTGGTGTTGAGGTCCGACTGTTCGATGGACCGCTTGAGCAGTGAATGGGTCGCATCCGGGTAGCGCTTGACCGTCAATGCGCCGCCTGCATCCAGCACCTTGCGGTAGACGCGCTCCGTGTCGGCGGTGTCTACGTTGATGTCATGGCCTGCAAGGGCGAGAAGCACCGGTATGCCGCGCAGGGCGTGGAGGTCTTGCGTGGCGTCCGCGGTGTAGTTCTTGGAGATGAAGCCCCAGCGGTCGGCGGTCATGCCGTCCGTGCCGCCGCCCATGGCCTTGACGTATTCCTCGAAGGTCGCATGGCGTTCAAGGAGCCGGCGCGTGGTGTCGCTCTTGGCGATCTCGGCCTGGGTGCGGGCTGCCGATGCGCCGTCGGCGCGCAGCTCGGCGAGGAGGTTGTAGCGGCCCTGCCGGAGCCAGTTGATCGCGGGCGAGACGGCGATGACGAAGCTCACGGACGTCTTGGAGGCGATCTTCGGCAGGACCCAGCCCGCCTGGCTGGCGCCCCAGAGCCCGATCCGGTCGCCGTCGATGTCCGGGCGGGTGCGCGCCCAGGTGATGGCGGCGGCTGCCTCGTCGGCCCGGTCGTCCATGGACTGGTCGAGCCAGTCGCCGGGGGCGGCCGCGACGCCGGGCTTGTCCCAGGAAAGGGAGGCGTACCCAGCGTTGGCGTTCGCTTCCCATATGGGCTTGTAGCCGTCGTCGTGGGTGGCGTCGAGGGAGCCGTCGCCGTGGACGTACACGACCAGGCCGTGGTGCTTGCGCCCGTCCTTGGGGGTGGTCAGCACGCCGTTGAGGGTGTGACCGCCGTGGCGGATCGAAACCCGCTGCTCGTCCATGTCGTAGGAGTTCTGCCACAGCACCACACCGACGAGACCGGCAGCCACGACCAGGACCGCGACGCATGACCACACGACGATACGGAGCCCGCGCCTTCGGGGCTGAATCTTCGGACACATGAGATCTGACCGCCTCTGTTGGGGTTTACGCACCACCGAAAAACTAACACTTCCAGAACGATCGTCATGAGGATGATAGCTTTGAGTTGAGGTTACAGCGAGAAAGGGGGCGCGGACATGGGACTGGACGCGACGGGCACCGGCACCGGGCCGGTGACAGTTCGGCGGGGCGTTCCGGCCGGAGCCGAGCGGCGGGCGGCCGAGCTGTACTGGGACGCCTTCGGCCGCAAACTCGGCCCCGCGCTGAATCCGCCGGACAAGGCGGTGCCCTTCATCGCGGCCCACCTGAACGCCGACCGGGCGGTGTGCGCGCTCCTCGACGGGCAGCTCGTCGGCCTCGCCGGCTACCAGCTCAACGGCCGGGCCCTCACCGGGGGATCGGCCTCCGACGTGCTGCGCGCGTACGGACACCTGCGAGGACTGCACCGACTCCTGCTCCTCGCCCTGTTCGAACGCCACCCGGCCCCCGGGCAACTCGTCATGGACGGAATCGCCGTGGACCCCGGCCTACGCGGCCGCGGCGTCGGGAGCCTGCTCATCGAAGAAGTGGCCGCCGTCGCGACGGAACAGGACCGCCGGGAGATCAGACTGGACGTGATCGACAGCAACCCGCGCGCGAGGGCCCTGTACGAGCGGCGTGGCTTCACGGCCGTGCGGACCGAGCGCACGCCCTACCTGCGCGGGCTGCTGGGGTTCGGCGCGGTGACCACCATGCGTCGCGCCGTCGGAACGAGAGGAGCGACACCACTGTGAGCGCCGAAACGGACCACGTCGAGGTCCCCACCCGCATGCTCGTCCACGCGCTGATCCGCGAAGACGGCACCGTCGGCGCGGACGAGCTGTACACCGTCGCCAACATCCTGGGCATGAGCGACCAGCAGGTGCGGCTGTGCGTCAAACGCCTCGTGGCCGAAGGTCGGTTCACCCACGAGGGCCGTGGCCGCAAGGCGAAGCTTCACGCGACCGCGGACACGACGCGTGCCCTCGCCCCCAACGCGGAGTTCCTCCGGCACGCATTCCAGCAGGACGCCGGACTCGCGCCCTGGGACGGTGTCTGGCACCTGGCCGCCTTCGCGGTGCCGGAATCGGCGCGCACGGCCCGGGACGCCCTGCGCGAGACGCTCGTCCACCTCGGCGGCGCCCCACTCCAGGGCGGACTGTACGTCTGCGCCAACACCTGGGAACCCTACGTCGAAGAAGCGGCCCACCGCCTCGGCGCCCATGGCACGCTCACCCTCCTCACCACGACGGACCTGCGCAGGGGCGACACCCAAGAGCCTGCCGAACTCGCCCGCCGCCTATGGCCCCTACAGGAGATCGCCGACCGCTACCACCGCCTCAGCCGCATCGCCCAGCCCCGCCTCGACCGGCTCACCGGCCCTGCCTCCCTTTCCTCCTCCGCACTCCTCACCATCGCGGTCGAACTGGCCACCGAACTCACCCGCGCCATGGAGCCCGACCCGCTGCTGCCGCCCCAGCTCCTGCCCCAGCCCTGGCCCGGCACCCAGGCCCGGGGGTTCATCGCCCGGTGCTGGGCAGCCCTGCGCGAACGAGACCACGGCGAAGCCGGCCCGGTCCTCTTCCGCCTCTACGCCGATGTCACCCGCGAGGCAGCAGCCCGGGCCACGCACTGAAGACGGAACAGACGGCGCAGGCCGGGGCTGTTGGGCGAAGACACCCAGCCCGCCCACCAGCCCGGCGGGCAGCACTGGACCGCACTCCTCGACCCCTCCGGCCGGCCCTTCTGCGTCCACGGCACCCACTGGGCCCAATGGGGTTCTCCTACGCCGATACCCCATGTTCGGGCCCGATCCTGATCCTGGAGGGCCCCCATTCAGGGGACGGGGTTTTCCAAGACGCTCTTTCAGCGGCCGACCGGCAGGCCCTGCGGCTCCTTAATCCGTTTCATGATGATCTGCGAGTTGACCTCGGTGATGCCGGACAGTGTGGTGAGACGCTCGATCCACAGCTGTTCGTAGGCGGTGATGTCGGCGACCGCGATGCGCAGCAGGCAGCCGGGGCTGCCGAAGAGTCGGTATGCCTCGATGACGTCAGGGATGTCCTGGAGCGCCGCCTCGAAGGCCTCGACGGCTCCCCGGTCGCGTTTGACCTCGATGGAGACGAGGACCTCGAAGCCCCTTCCGACGGCTTCGGGGTCGATGATCGCCCGGTAGCCCTGGATGACGCCGTCCTGCTCGAGCTGGCGGACGCGGCGCATGCACGGTGAGGACGTGAGGCCGACCCGTTGGGCCAGTTCTTGGATGGTCAATCGGCCGTCGTCCTGGAGCTCACGCAAAATATTCCTGTCGATCTGATCCACTGCGCAATTATCCACCACGTTTCAGCCCGGAGCGCGCCCGAATCGGCGACCCGATTGCGCGTGAATCGTCCTATGGTTGCTCCCGCCCCGCCCCCAGTGCGAACTGGCATGCGAGGGCGTGCCCCCGAACCACAGTGGACAGCGGGGAGGAGGCACCCGCCGTGCGGCACGTCGTCGCGTACGGCAGCGATCATCTGGCAGAGGAGCGAGCAGACGTGGAACAGATCGTCGTCATCAGCACGGGCGGGACGATCGCCAGCCGCTGGCAGGGCTCCGGCTTCGCCGCCGAAGCCCGGGGCGGGGACGTGGTGGCCACGGCCGTCGTGCCCGAGGGCGTGTCCGTGCGGGTCGTCGACCTGATGAGCGTGAACAGCGCCCGGCTTACCACCGCACACCAGCTGACGCTCCTGCGCACCGTACGCGAGGTACTGGCCGATCCCTCCGTGGGCGGCATCGTCGTCACACACGGTACGGACACGCTGGAGGAGTCCGCCTTCCTGCTCGACCTCCACCACGACGACCCTCGGCCGGTGGTTCTCACCGGCGCCCAGCGCCCGCTCGAAGCGCCGGACGGCGACGGGCCGCGGAACCTCCACGACGCACTGCTGACGGCGGCTTCGGTGCGCGACCTCGGCGTTCTGGTTGTCTTCGACGGCCAGGTGCACGCCGCGCGCGGAACGGTGAAGGTGCAGACACTGGCCACCGACGCGTTCGCCGATCCCTCCGGCAGCCGGGTCGGGGACGTGGGAGCCGACGGAGTGCGCATCCACCGGCGGCCCGAGCGCCCGACACCGCTCCCCCTGCCGTCGGCCGCCCCGCCACTGCCTCGCGTCGACATCGTCATGCACCACTGCGATGCCGATCCACTGTTCCTCAACGCCGCCGTCGAGGCGGGTGCCCAGGGCATCGTCCTGGTGGCGACAGGAGCAGGCAACGCCACCCCCGAGATCAGCACTGCGATCCACGAGGCGGTTGCCCGCGGCGTGCTCGTCGCCGTGACCACGCGTGTGCCCACCGGGCCGGTCGCGGAGATCTACACCCACGGCGGCGCCGTGGACCTCGCGGCCTCCGGAGCGGTACTGACCGGCACTCTGCGCGCCGGTCAGGCGCGGATCGCCGTGCTCGCCGCGGCCCTGGCCTCCACCGACCCGGCCGAACGCGTCGACGCACTGCGCCATGTGCTCGGCACCCCCGGAGCACCGGCGCCGGGCACCCGGGCCTGACACCCCTTCCCCTTTTCCTCCCCGCACCAAGCCCCCCGCACCTGATCGGATCCCCATGTCGGCACTCGCTCCCGGCCTCTCCTCCGTCCCCGCCTCGCCCCACGTGCACCCGCAGGTCCGCACCGAGCACGACCTGCTGGGCGACAAGGACGTCCCCGCGGCCGCGTACTACGGCGTCCACACCCTGCGGGCCGTGGAGAACTTCCCCGTCACCGGCACCCCGATCTCCGCCTACCCCGACCTCGTCATCGCCCTGGCCTCCGTCAAGCAGGCCGCCGCCCGGGCCAACCGCGACCTGGGGCTGCTGGACGACCTCAAGGCGGACGCCATCGTGCGGGCCTGTGAGGAGATCAGGGACGGGCGGTTCCACGACCAGTTCGTCGTCGACGTCATCCAGGGCGGCGCCGGCACCTCCACCAACATGAACGCCAACGAGGTCGTCGCCAACCGGGCGCTGGAACTCCTCGGCCACGACAAGGGCGAGTACCGGCACCTCCACCCGCTGGAGGACGTCAACGCCGGGCAGAGCACCAACGACGTCTATCCCACTGCCGTCAGCCTCGCCCTGCAGCTCGCCGCCGGCCGCCTGCTGGAAGCCATGGAGGTGCTGCGCCAGGCGTTCGCGGCCAAGGCCGAGGAATTCGCCGACGTTCTGAAGATGGGCCGCACACAGCTCCAGGACGCGGTGCCGATGACGCTCGGCCAGGAGTTCGCCACGTATGCCGTCATGCTGGCCGAGGACCGGACGCGCCTGGACGAGGCCCGTGCGCTGCTGCGCGAGATCAACCTCGGGGGCACCGCCATCGGCACCGGCCTCAACGCCCACCCGAGGTACGCCGAGGCAGCCTGCGCCCACCTGAACAGGATCACCGGGCTTCCCCTCACCGTCGCCGGCGACCTCGTCGAGGCCACCCAGGACATGGGCGCCTTCGTCCAGCTGTCCGGTGTGCTCAAGCGGATCGCCGTCAAGCTCTCCAAGACCTGCAACGACCTGCGCCTGCTCTCGTGCGGCCCCCGCGCCGGCCTTGCCGAGATCAACCTGCCGCCCGTGCAGGCGGGTTCGAGCATCATGCCCGGCAAGGTGAACCCGGTGATCCCCGAGGTGGTCAACCAGATCGCCTTCGAGGTCATCGGCAACGACGTGACCGTCACCTTCGCAGCCGAGGCCGGGCAGCTCCAGCTCAACGCCTTCGAACCGATCATCGCGCACAGCCTGCTCAAGAGCCTGACCCATCTGCGGGCCGGCTGCCTGACTCTCGCCGAGCGGTGCGTCAGCGGCATCACCGCCAACCGTGAGCACCTGGCCCACCTCGTCGGCCGGTCCATCGGGCTGGCCACCGCGCTCAACCCGCACATCGGCTACGAACAGGCCACCGCCGTCGCCCAGGAGGCGCTGACCACCGGCGCCTCGGTGCACGACCTCGTCCTGGCCAAGGGTCTGCTCACCCCGGAGCAGCTCCAGCGGATCCTCCACCCGGACAACCTCGCCCGCCCGCACGCCCGGGCGACCGTCGCCACCGACTTCTGAAATCACCAGCCCGTCCGGCCTCACGGCAACACGGGGCCGGACGGCCCGCAACGTTCCCCTTCACGCGAGGCCGACTCGCGCGACCAACGAAAGGATGTAGACCGGCCATGGCAACGGCGCCTAGCGTCTCGTACTCGATGACGGTTCGGCTGGAGGTTCCCGCGAGCGGGACCGCGGTCAGCCAGCTCACCACGGCC
>NZ_JACHJG010000007.1:51390-413431 GCF_014203545.1 Streptomyces netropsis | reverse complement strand
CGCGCCGGAGAATCCGGCAGCGTCGTCACCCTCGTCCTGCCCAACCAACGCCGCGACATGACCCGCCTCATGGCCGACGCCGGCATCACCCCGCAGTCGGCTCAGGTGCGGTCGGGTGAAGCGGAACTGAGCCGCATCACCGGTGCCCAGGCGCCTTCCGGAATCCCGGTGACCATCTCCGCGCCGGTGGCCGAGCGCTCCAAGCGCCGGGGCTCCTCCTCGCGGGGCCAGCGCAGCCGACCGGCGCAGGCGCGCCGCAGCGCCGCTTCCGCCCAGGCCCGCTCCGGCGGCTCCCACCGGACGCCTCCGGTGAGCAGCGCCGCGTAACTGCGGTCCCGCTCAGCCGCCCGTTGATCCCTCGAACACGAAGGTGTCCATTGACCCTGATTCTGGCAGAACCGATGCTGACGGACGGCACCACTTTGACGGCGGGTGACGCCATGGCCTCACCCGGCCCGCAGGTCGGTGAGGACATGGTCGTCGACCTGGCCCTGTCCGTCCTCATCGGCGCCGGGGTCCGGCACCTCCTGGTCTGGGACGAGGACGGCCGGTGCGCCGGTCTCGTCACCCGGGCCCAGCTCACCGCCCACCGCAGCGGCTCCTGGTATGCCGAAAGCACCCGCCTGCGGGACGTCGGCTACGACCGGGGCCCCTTCACCGCCTCGGACGCGCCGCTGCCCCATGCGGAACGCGCACTGCGGGCCCGGGCGCTGGACGCCTCACCCGTGATCGACGGGGACGGCTACGCCCTCGGAATCCTCGCCCTCCCGCACTGATCCGCTCCCGCACCGATCCGCTCCCGCACCGATCCCTCGTGTCCTCGGGTCGGCAGCTCTGATCGGCCCCCTCTCCTCCCCCGGAGGCAACATGCGCTGTGTCATCGCCCGCTTCCCCTTCGACCTGGTCAAAAGTGACGTGCAGGCATCGATGAAGGGCATCAAACCCGAACCCGTCACGGGTGACTCCGTGCAGATCGGCCGCCGCGCCTACCCCGTCAAGCAGGTCGGCGAAGTGATCACCAGGCAGGACCGGCGCGACTTCACCGCCGGCGAGGTGACCCGGGCGCTGACCCGCCTCGGCTTCACCTGCAACGTGGTCCCCCCGCTCGTACCGGCGCGGAAGCTCAGCCCCTTGCAGACCGCGTCCGCCCTGCTGGGAGCGCCGACCGCCGCATAACGCGCGGTCGCTCGACGAGTGCGCGGCGGCGGCTTGGGGGTAGCCGACCTTCAGGGGTAAGCGACTTCCGAAGGTGGTGGCCATGGGACGTCACAGCAACCGTTCGCAGCGGACCGGCCGCACCCGCCGGGCCTGGTACGACACGTACGCGGCGGCCTTGCGGCGCACGCCGGTCACCGCGTGGGACGACAACATCACCGACTGGGCCGCCGCGCTGACGTATTACACCGTGCTGGCCCTGTTCCCCGTCATGCTCGTCATCCTGTCGGTCTTCGGCCTCTCCCAACCGGCCTCCACCACCGGGCTGATCGACGACATCACCGACGTCGTCCCCGCCCAGAGCCGCGAACTCCTGCGCTCCACCCTGCTGGAGATGGCCGGGCAACGCTCGGCGGCCTGGCTGCTGACGACCTTCGGCGCGATCGGCGCCCTGTGGTCGGGAAGCAGCTACCTGAGCGTCTTCCGCCGTGCCGTCTACGCCATGGAACGCACCGACAGCCGCCGGCCGGTGCTGCGCACCGCGCCACGCATCGTCCTGACGGCGCTGGTCCTGGTCGTACTGCTCGTCGTCAGCGCCCTGGCGCTCGTCCTCACCGGCGGTCTCGCCCGCAAGCTCGGTCAGGTACTGAACCTCGGCAGCGGGCCGGTCATGCTCTGGGACGCCCTCCGGTGGCCCGTACTCCTGGTCATCGCCGTGACCCTGGTGCTGGTGCTCTACCGCTCCGGCCCCGCCCAGACCCGGCCCGTCCGGCGCATGGCCCCCGGCGGGGCACTGGCCGTCCTGCTGTGGCTGGCCTCCTCGGCCGGCTTCGCCCTCTACGTGTCCCACGCCGGGACCTACCCCCGCCTGTACGGCTCGCTTGCGGGGCTGGTGGTGTTCCTGGTCTGGCTGTGGATCGCCAACCTGGTGCTGCTGCTCGGGGCCCAGTTCAACGCCGAGCTGGCCAAACAGGCCGAGCACGACGCCGAACCGGGCCCCGAGAGTACGTAGAAGGCAGAGACCGTCAGGAGCCGGCGGGGATCGGCCCCGAGATCTGCTCGCTGATCCACTGGATGGGCCCGAGGCCCAGGTTCGGCGCGTAGGACGCGCCATCGTGCCTGCCGCCCTCGATCGGGCGCAGGTAGGTGTGGACCGGGCCCTTGCCGGACTGGGCCATGAAGTCCTTGACGCCCTTCATGGTCGCCGCGCCCTCCCGCGTACCGACCTGGAAGGCGAGATAGACGTCCGGACCCTTGGTGTCGATCAGCTGCTTGGCCAGCACCGAGGGGGTGTTCTCCCGCTGCTCCTTCTCGTGGCCGCGCCAGAGCAGGGAGTCCGGGACGAAGTCCGGGCCGTTCGCGATCGCGGCCTTGAACTTGTCCGGGTGCTTCAGAACGGCCTTCAGGCCCGCGAAGCCACCGGTGGAGGAGCCCATGAACGCCCAGCCGTCACGCGACTTGATCGTGCGGAAGTTGGCCTTCATCAGGTCCGGGACGTCCTCGGTCAGCCAGGTGCCCATCTTGGGCTGGCCGGGGATGTCACTGCCGTCCCAGTAGGTGCCCTTGTCGTCCGGGCCGGGGTTCAGGACCGGCATGGCCAGGAGGAAGGGCTTGCTCTTGCCTTCCTTGTACCACTTGGCCATGTTCTCCTGGAACTTGAAGCCGGCCCACCAGTAGTTGGTGCCGAAGCCGGGGCCGCCGGGCAGGGCGATCATGACGGGGAAGCCGCTCTTGGCGTACTTCGGGTCGTCCGTGTACTCCTTGGGCGCCCAGACCCAGACCTTGCCCTTGAAGCCGGACTTCTTGCCGTCCAGGGTGACGACGCTGACGTGGGTGCCGTCGTCGAGGGTCCGGGCGTTCTTGAACTTGGCCTGCGGGCCGGTCGGCATCAGGACCTTGGAGTCGACGACCTCCTGCTTTCCACCGCCGCCGGGAGCCGGCTCCTCGACCTTGCCGTAGCTGACGGGGTCGCCCTTGTCGGTGAAAGGGGGTATCTCGTAGTGCGTCATCACGGGCCAGGCGATCAGCCCGAGCGTGACTATGGACGCCACGACGATGATCCACCGCCTGGCGCGGGACCGCTGGCGGCGCCCGTGGGGCGGGTGGTGGCCAGAAGGTGAATACGTCATCCGCGTCGCTCCGCATGGTTCGGCGGCCCCCGAGGGGGCACATGACAACCTGATGTGCCCTAGGGGATGGCCGATTCGGGCCGCCGCGTTCCCGATCCACGCGGTGAAAAATTCCACAGGCATACAAACCAACCCAAACCGGTCGACTGTCGTCCAGACGGCGGTTCCTGCCCGCGCTTGCCGCCGACTGGCGGGGGCGGCGTCGATGCCGCAGGTCAGAGGGGCATCGGTGGGGTGAGTTCAGTTCACCGGCAACGTCTTGCGGGGGCGGATTCGGGTTGCGGGGCACTGGAGACCGCCGCAGGTTGAACAGGGCAGTCACCCAAGCAAGCCGAACCGATGGGAAGCGCCCAGCATGCGCATCAAGCTCGCATCCACTGCCATAGCCGCTGTCTGCGGCTCGCTCGCCCTGGGCGTCACCGCCCCGGCACTGGCCGCAGCACCGGAGCCCGGCCGCGTGACCGTGGCCGCCGCGCCGACGGCCCTGGAGGAGACCGTCTCCCTGGGGCACCGGATCGTTCGTGAAGCGCGGTCCGCGTCGCCGGACGCGGCGAAGCTCGGCGCCCTCCAGCAGCAACTGCGCGCCGCCGCCGGGAGGGCTCCGGACCCCCTCGACGAGCTCGAGCAGGCACTGGACAAGCTGTTCAAGGACGTCACGAAGATCATCGATGAGGTGGCGAGGGAGGACGCGGCAGCAACCACGCTCGCTGCCGACATGGTCGCAGCGGACCTCAAGGACTTGCCGGAGAGGCCCGCCAGGCAGGGGGTTACGGCACCGATCTCCGTACCGGTCCCGCTCCAGTGACGGCCCCCGCAAGACCGTAGCCCGGGCACCGGACCTCGCCGGACGTAACCCATGGCCCACGGGCGCTCGCATCCCTCCCACGCGCTGCCGGTGCGTGGTGTGATGGCACCGTGAGCAGCGCTACCGAAGACACCAACCGCCGCATGCTGCGGGCGCGGGACGCGATGGACCGCGCCTACGCGCAGCCGCTGGACGTCCCGGCCCTGGCCGCGATCGCCCATGTGTCGCCGGCGCACTTCACGCGCACCTTCCGGGCCACGTTCGGCGAGACCCCGCACCGCTATCTGCAACGCCGCCGCGTGGAGCGGGCGATGTTCCTGCTGCGGGAGACCGACCGCAGCGTGACGGACATCTGCTTCGAAGTCGGCTTCGGCAGCCCGGGGACGTTCAGCCGCACGTTCAGCGACATCGTCGGCCGGTCGCCGAGGACGTACCGCAAGGAGGCGACGCCCACGGGCGTGCCCACGTGCTTCACGATGGCGTGGACGCGGCCGAGCGCCTGACCGCCCGTCCCGGCCATCGGCACTGAGCAGTTTTGGATAAGTTTCCGGCCGCCCCGGCCAGTAGCGTGATGCACATGTTCAACGCCATCACGCAATCGCAGATATACGTCCTCGACCAGGACGAGGCCTTCGACTTCTACGTCAACAAGCTGGGCCTGGAGGCCGCCGCCGACATCGACATGGGCTTCATGCGCTGGCTGACCGTCAGCGTCCCCGGCCACCCCGAGCGCCAGATCCTGCTGGAGAAGCCGGGCGCACCGGCGATGTCCGAGGAAACGGCGCAGCAGGTCCGGGAGTTGGTGACCAAGGGCGCGATGGGCGGCTGGCTCATCTTCACCACGGACGACTGCCGCAAGACGTACGAGATGCTGCTGGCCCGGGGGGTCGAGTTCACCGAGGAGCCCACCGAGCGGCCCTACGGAATCGACTGCGGCCTCCGCGACCCCTTCGGCAACCGCATCCGCTTCACCCAGCCGAAGGCCTGAGACCCTAGTAGCCGATCGTGAAACGGCGCTGGACGAAGCGGGGCAGCTCCACCTCGTCGACGAGCGCGACTGCCGCGTCCTCCATGGAGATGCGGCTGCGCCCGTCGGCGTCGAGGACCAACTGGTCGCCGCCGATACGGAACCGGCCCGTTCGCTCGCCGGGGGCGATGTCCCCCGCGGGGCTGAAGTAGGTCCAGAGCCGGTTGGACAGGCGAAGGACGTTCAAGGCGTCGCGGTGTCCGCGCACCGCGGCGGCGTACCCCCTCGGCAGCCCGAGCTGATCGAGGGTCTCGTGCAGGAGCTCGTCGGAGTCGGCCGCCACGACCCCGGGCTCGAGCTCCAGGCTGCCGGCGCCGCCGATCACGATCAGCCGGGTCCGAGGGTGGCTCTCCAACGCCTTGATCAGCGCCTTCGCGGCCGTGGCGTAGACCGTGGGGTCGGCGATCGACCGCTCGACGGTGTCCATGAAGTCCCGGGCGGCGTTGCCGGGCTGGAATCCGCTGATCAGCACGTCGAGACCGGGGATGGCCGCGGTGACGCTCGCGGCGTCGAGGACGTCGATGCTCTTCCAGACGACGTTCTCCCGGTCCTCGCTGATCCGCGTGGCGTCGCGGGTGAACGCCGTGACGTGATGCCCCCGGCCGAGGGCTTCGGTGACGACGCGACTGCCGATGCCGCCCGTGGCCCCGATGACTCCGATGTGCATGACTCTCCCCTGTGCCAGCAACGGCGACGATTCACGCCGTGCGCAAACTATACGGCGTGCAGTTTCGGCACGGCAATCAGATTCTGTTGTGGGTCCGGGCGCTCCGCACGTTCCGGGGGCGGAACCGCCGGGTCGGCGGCCGTTCAGGGGGCGGTGGCCGGCTCCGTGGTCGGCTCCGTGGCGGCGGCGTCCCAGGCAGCCCGGGAGGCAGCGATGGCCGGGCGGTGGGCGATCGACCAGTCCGCCAGGGTCTTCACGAGGTGGGTGAGGCTGTGGCCCATTTCCGTCAGCTCGTACTCGACCTGGGGCGGGATCGTCGGGTACACGGTCCGCGCCACCAGCCCGTCCCGCTCCAGCCGCCGAACGGTGAGCGTGAGCATGCGCTGCGAGATGTTGCCGGGGATCGCCCGCTGCAACTCCTTGAACCGCCTGATGCCGGAGGCCAGCTCGACCACCACATAGACGGACCACTTGTCGCCGAGCCGGTCCAGCACGTCCCGCACACCGCACTCGTCCTGTGGCGTCTCGCAGACGATCACGGGTTCGTCCGGCACGGGGGTGGTTACCGCCGTGTGCCCTACTGACATCAATGTGCCTCCTTACGCGATCGGAACTCGCTCCCGATGATGGAAACACACAGCTCAGAGGGGAGATTTCAATGATTCTGGTCACCGGTGCGGGCGGCGCGCTCGGAGCGCTCATCGTCGGCGAACTGGCCGGGCGGGACGACGTCGTGCTCGGTACCCGCACGCCCCGCTCCACCGCCGAACGGCGCGTCGACTTCGACGACCCGTCCTCGCTCGACTTCACCGGCGTGGACACCTTGCTGATCGTCTCCGCCGGATACGGCGAGGACGACGTCGTCATCGCCCGCCACGACGCGGCGATATCGACGGCCGAGAAGGCGGGTGTGCGGCACGTCGTCTACACCAGCCTCAGCGGCGACGGCGACCACCTGACGTACGCCCTGGCCCACCGCTGGACCGAACGCCGCCTCGAGCGCAGCCCGCTGGCGTGGACGATCCTGCGCAACGGGCTCTACGCCGAGTTCCTCGCCGGCATCGCGGCCCCGGGCCCCGACGGGACGGTCGCGGCACCGCTGGGCGAGGGCCGCCTGGCCGCGGTGGCCCGCGCCGACCTCGCAGCGGTGGCGGCCCGGGTCGTGACCGAGCCGGAACGGCACGCGGGGCGGATGTACGAACTCGTCGGCGAGCGGGCCCTGGGCGGTGCCGAGTTGGCGGCCGCGATCGGAGGCTCGTACGAGCCCGGCTCGCTCGGCGCGGCCCGCGAGGCGATCACCGCGGCAGGCGAGGCCCTGCCCTACCAGGTGCCGATGCTGGTGAGCACGTACTCGGCGATCGCCGGGGGCTTCCTGGACGGCTCCGGGATCGAGGACAACGCCCTGCGCACGCTCCTGGGCCGCGAGCCCCGCCCGGCACTGGACGTGTACAAGGCCGCGGTCGCCGCGGCGCCGCCTGCCGCGTAGCCAAAACTTTTTCGGGCTGGGCCACTCCATCCGTCACATTCCTTCGACGGCATCCGTCAGGGCAGTGACAGCAACGTGAAAGCCCGAAGGAGACACCAATGAACGCGCGTTCGATCACCGCAGAGGTCCCCATGAGCCCGCGGCTGGCCCAGGACCCGATGGAGCTCGTTCCCGAGCTGGCCGAGGTGTCGGCGGCACTGTTCAAGGCCACCGGCAACCGCTCGGTGCCGCGCACCACGATCAGCCTGCTCCAGCTGCGCGCCGGCCAGATCGTCGGCAACACCTACCTGACCGTCCTGCATACGGGTTTCCTGCGCAAGGCCGGGGTGTCGGAAGAGCAGATCACCTCGGTGGCGTCCTGGCAGGACTCGCCCTACTTCACCCCCGCGGAGCGCGCCGCGCTGGCCCTGGTGGAAGCCGTGCTCCAGCCCTCCGCACACGGCGAGCGGGTCTCCGACGAGCTCTACGCCCAGGTCGCCGAGCACTACGACCCCAAGGCGCTCGCGACCCTGACGATCGCGATCGGTCAGGTCAACTTCTTCATCTCCATCGCCCTCATAGCCAAGCCCGTCCCCGGCCGGTCCTTCACGGACCCGTGGAACTGAGCCCGACCGGGTGAGGCGCGCGCCGGGAGCGGACTTGAGCTAATCGACACGGCGTCACATGGACCGGCGGCGCGCTGCACGCCGGACACGCGAAAGGGGTGCTCCCGGAATCGGGGCACCCCTTCTCACCTGGCCGGACGGCCACACGGCGGAGGCTGAGGGATTTGAACCCTCGGTGACATCGCTGCCACGACGGTTTTCAAGACCGTTCCCTTAGGCCGCTCGGGCAAGCCTCCCCACGCCACCTGTTGGGCGGCGCGGTGGACAGCCTACCGGGTCGGCGAATCCGCCGTGCGGCCCTGGTCGAGGGGTGGGACCGGCAGACGTTCCGGCCGTTGTCAGGCGGGCCGACGCGCCGCCGTCCCGCACGTTGTCGCGCCGTCCGCTGACGATCAGCGCTTGCCGTGCCCCTCTGGCGGTGCGGGAGGCTTTCCGGTCACCCTGCCCACGAGCGTGCGGCCGACGCACCGTCAGGGTGTGCGGGTCTTCGCGTAGTGGCGGGAGGCCTTGGCGCGGTTGCCGCAGGCCGCCATCGAGCACCAGCGGCGGGTGCCGTTTCGCGAGGTGTCGAAGAAGTGCAGGATGCACGCCTCGTGCGCGCAGCGGCGGATCCGGTCGGGGGCCGCGCGCAGGAGGTCCAGGTAGTCGCGTGCGGCGGTCCAGGCCGCGCCCCAGGTGGGGTCCTCGAACTCGGGCTCCTCGCCGGGGCCCTCGGCGGTCAGGGTGGCGCGGATCCGGCCGTGTTCGAGGACGGCGTCGACGCGCTCGATGCCTGCCGGGTCGCCGGGGCCGTCAACGGCCGCCGCGAGGGCCTCGCGGGCCAGGAGCAGGTGTTCCAGCGACGCCTGATCGGCGGGGAAGCGGCCGTCGAGGCCGTTGCTCGCGAGCCAGATGCGCAGCCCTTCGGGGCCGGTGAGCAGGTCCTGGCGTTCGCCGTCGCGCATCCACCGGGTGTTCAGCAGGTCCAGCGAGACGGGCTCTCCGGTCAGGGGGCGGGGGTCGAGCGGGCGCATCCCTGGCTCCTTGTCCTGTCCATCGCAGCGTCCTGTCTAACCACTCAAGGGTACGTGGTCGGTTGCCTTGGGGATTTCTAACCTTTAAAGTCGCATTCACCAGTTAGATCGCCGCACAGCTCTCCCGTCCCCGGAGGTTCCACGTCATGACCGCCATCGTTCTCGTCCACGGCCTGTGGGCCGACGGCTCCGCCTGGAGCGAGACCATCGCCGAACTTCGCGCACTCGGGCACGAGCCGGTCGCCGCCCAGCTCCCCCTGGAATCACTGGAAGGCGACGTCGCGGCCGTGCGCCGGCTCCTGTCCACCGTCGACGGCCCCGTGCTGCTGGTGGGCTGGTCCTACGGCGGCGCGGTGATCACCAATGCGGCCGTCGGCCAGGACCACGTCAAGGCCCTGTCCTACATCGCGGCCTTCGCCCCCGAGGAGGGCGAGTCGGTCCGGGACATCGCGCACCGCCGCCCGGGAAGCCTGCTCCCCCAGCACCTCAAGGTCACCGAGGACGGCTACTCCTACATCGACCGGCCCGCCTACGGGACGGTCGTCGCCGCCGACGCCGACGCCGAACGCACCGCGCTCGCCGGGGCCGTGCAGAAGTTCCCGCGCCTGGGCATCGACGCCGCCCCGTCCGGCGCCCCGGCCTGGCGCGACGCGCCCTCGCACTACCTGATCGCGACACAGGACCGTGCGCTGCCCGCCGCCACCCAGCGCGAAATGGCCGACCGCACGGGCGCGCGGGCCACCGAATGGGACACCGGCCACGGCCCCATGTACGCCCGCCCCAAGGAGCTGGCCGCCTACCTGGACGGCCTCACGCAAGGCCTGTGAACGCCCAAGGACTGCCCGCCGGACCGGAGCCGGCTTGCGGACGCCATCGGCGATTTTCGTTACCCGCAGCATGGTGACCGCAGTGGAACGGATCGTGCCGGATCTTTATCTACCCCGTTGCGCACCCCCGCGCGGTGCGTCCGGGCGATGAAGTCCGGTACGGGGTCCGGCAGAAAGTTTCCTGAACCATGGGAATGACAAGTACCAGCGTCGTGGTGTTGGCCGTGCTCGGCACAGTGCTGTTATTCGCTGTCACCGTCTGGTGCTGGCCACGCCTCGCGCGGCAGGGCTGGAGGCCGGTCCTGGGCCGGGTGGGGCTGGTCTGCGCGATTCAGGCGCTGCTGTTTTCCTCGGTGGGCCTCGCCGTGAACAGGGAAATGCTCATCTACGGCTCCTGGGACGAACTGTTCGGCTGGGAGAAGGGCGTGGACTTCGACGGGAAGTCGGCCGGCGGCTCGGGCGTGCAGCTGATCGGGAAACAGAAGCCCGATGTACCGGGTGCCGCAAAGCCCAACATCAGCGGCGAGATACAGAAAATCAATGTGCAGGGAGAGCGGTCCAGGATCGCCACCCCGGCCTATGTCTATCTGCCGCCGGAGTACTTCCAGAAGGGAAACGAGAAGAAGACGTTTCCCGCCGCGGTGGTACTGACCGGCTTCCCGGGGACCGCCGAGAACCTGCTCAAGGGGCTGCGGTACCCGAAGACGGCCTGGACGCAGGTCAAGCAGAAGAAGATGCAGCCGATGATCCTGGTCATGATGCGGCCCACCGTCGCGCCGCCGCGCAACACCCAGTGCGTCGACATCCCCGGCGGCCCGCAGACGGAGACGTTCTTCGCCAAGGACCTGACGAAGGCGCTCTCCGGCACCTACCGCACCGGCACCAAGCCGCGTAACTGGGGCTTCATCGGTGACTCCACCGGCGGCTACTGCGCACTGAAGATCGGCCTTCAGCATCCGGAGACCTACGCGGCCAGCGTGGGCCTCTCGGCCGACTACAAGCCCGAGGTAGACAAGGACTCCGGCGACCTCTTCCACGGGAACAAGCGCGAGGAGAAGCGGTCCGACCTGCTGTGGAGCCTGGACCACCTGCCGCAGGGCAACTCGTCCTTCCTGGTCACCACGTCCAAGCAGGGAGAGTCCAACTTCAAGGCCACCCAGCGGTTCATCGCGAAGGTGAAGGCCCCCGCACGCGTCTCGTCGATCACGCTCGACAACGGCGGCCACAACTTCAAGACCTGGAACCGGGAGATACCGCCCTCCCTGAGGTGGCTCAGCAGCCGGCTCTCCGCGGAGTGAGTGATGCCTCCCCGCGCCGCCCTCGGCCGGCGCGGGGAGGCACAGCGCGTCAGTTGTCGCCGTCGCGCTCGCCCAGTGTGATCTCCACCGTGGACGACTTGCCGTCGCGGGTGTAGGTGAGCTGGACCTTGTCGCCGGGCTTGTGGGTCCAGATCTCGCTGATCAGGGTCGGGCCGCTGTCGATCGTCGTGTCGTCGAGCTTGGTGATCACGTCGCCCGGCTTGAGGCCCGCCTTGTCGGCCGGGCCGCCGGGGGTGACGGCCGGGGTGTTCTTGGCACCGCTGGGGGCGATCTTGGCGCCCGCGCCGGTGTCCTTCATGTTCACCGTGGCGGCGATGACCGGGTAGACCGGCTTGCCCGTCTTGATGAGCGTGTCCGCGACGTTCTTGGCCTGGTTGATCGGGATCGCGAAGCCCAGACCGATGCTGCCGGACTGCTGCTGACCACCACCGAAACCGCCACCGGAACCGGCGGACTGGATGGCGGAGTTGATGCCGATCACCGCGCCCTGGGCGTTGAGCAGCGGACCGCCGGAGTTGCCCGGGTTGATCGAGGCGTCCGTCTGGAGCGCGCTCATGTACGACGCGTTTCCGCTGCCGCCGCCGTCACTGGAGGCCACCGGGCGCTTCTTGGCACTCACGATGCCCGTGGTGACCGTGCCGGACAGACCGAAGGGCGCGCCGATCGCGACCGTCGCGTCGCCCACCGCGGCCCGCTCGGAGTCACCGAGGGGCAGCGGCTTGAGGGTGCCCGCGGGGGCGTCCTTCAGCTTGAGGACCGCGACGTCGTAGCCCTGGGCGCGGCCGATCACCTCGGCGTCGTACTTCTTGCCGTTCGAGAACGTGGCGCGGAGCTTGCCGCCCTCGGCCGCCGACGCGACGACGTGGTTGTTGGTGAGGATGTGGCCTTCCTTGTCGTACACGAAGCCGGTGCCCGTGCCGCCCTCGCCATTGCTGCTCTGCGCCTCGATGGTGACGACGCTCGGCAGGGCCTTGCTCGCGATGGCCGCCACGGAACCCGGCGAGCGGCTCTCCACCTTGGGGTCGCCGGAGGCCGAGACCGTCGTCGAGTCACCCGTCTCGTTGCGGTCGGCCGCCCAGTAGCCGATGCCGCCGCCGACACCGCCCGCGACGAGCGCCGCCGCGAGCACGGCCGCCACGATGCCGCCGGAGCGCTTGCGCGCCGGCGGGGGCGGCGGGGCGCCCCACGCCATTCCCGGGCCCACGGGCCCGGCGCCACCGGCTCCGCCGTACGGCTGCTGCGGCGCGCCGCCACCGCCGTACCAGCCGCCACCGCCCTGACCCGCGGCTCCCGCTTCCGCGTACATGGGATGCGGGTGCGCCTGCGGCTGCTGCTGGGGGTGCGCCTGGGGCGCGGGGGTCTGGTGCGCGGGGGTCTGGTGCGCGGGGGTCTGGTGCGCGGGTGCCGCCATCGGCGCCGCCGCCGGTGCGGACGACGGGCCCGTCATCGGCTTCGGGTCGACGGCCGGAAGCTGCGACGTCTCCTCGGCAGCCGGAAGCTGGGCGGTCTGCTCCACGGGCGGGAGCTGCGTCGTCTGCTCGGCCGCCGCGGGCTGTTCCGCATCGGCGGGGGCCGCGTCCCGCACCGGCTCCGCCGCGGGCGGCTCCGTCGGAACGGGCGGAACCGGAGGAGCCTCGGGAGCCGCCGGAATGGGGCGCTCCGCTTCGGCGGTCGGCGTCGAAGACTCCACACCCCGCCCAGCCGCAGGCGGAACGGCGGCGCCCTCGTTCTCGGTGCTCACAGCTGTCTCCTCAATCAACTACAGAAAGTTTTCCGCTAACAGCTTTTCCCATGGCACGTCAGACCGCCGTAAGCGGAGACTGTGCCCGCGCCCATCGTCCTTTACTCCGGACAAATTGGACTGCATGCGCGATTGTGCCAGGCGGTGGCACGATAACGCGGTGACCCATGCGCACCCGGCCCGGGACTTTCCCCCCGAGCGCCAGCCCCCCGCCGTCATCGCCCACCGAGGGGCCTCCGAAGACGCCCCGGAACACACCCTGGCCGCCTACCGCAAAGCGATCGAGGACGGCGCCGACGCGCTGGAGTGCGATGTGCGGCTGACCGCCGACGGGCATCTCGTCTGCGTCCACGACCGCCGCGTCAATCGCACCTCCAACGGGCGCGGGGCCGTCTCCGCCATGGAGCTGTCCGACCTCTCGGCCCTCGACTTCGGGTCCTGGAAGGGCCAGGCCGCCGATTCCGAGGCCCCCGACCGCGACAGCACGTCCGTCCTCACCCTCGAGCGCCTCCTCGAACTCGTCGCCGACGCAGGTCGTCCGGTCGAGCTGGCCATCGAGACCAAGCACCCGACCCGTTGGGCGGGCCAGGTCGAGGAGCGGCTGCTCGACCTCCTCGGCCGCTTCGGACTCGCCGCCCCGCCCGTGGGGCAACCCTCGCCCGTACGGGTGATGAGCTTCTCGGCCCGGTCCCTGCACCGGGTGCGGGCGGCGGCGCCCGCCATTCCGACCGTCTATCTGATGCAGTTCGTCTCGCCCCGCCATCGTGACGGGCGACTGCCCCCGGGGGTGCGCATCGCGGGCCCGAGCATCCGGATCATCCGCAACAACCCCGGCTACGTGGCGCGGCTGCACCGCGCCGGCCACCAGGTGCACGTCTGGACCGTGAACGAACAGGCCGATGTCGAGCTGTGCGCCCGGCTCGGAGTCGACGCGGTGATCACAAACCGGCCCAAGGAGGTGCTTTCCCAACTCGGCCGCCCCTAGTGCCCATTACATGGAGTGCACCGGCGCGTTCGATGCGTATTCGGCCGCCACAAGTGCCTCACCCCGTCCAGGATGGCCGGTTTCCGGTCCAGGCCATTGGGGCATCCATCCCCTGACGTGGGGCAAAGGAGGTCTCGGGGGTGGCGTTGATGGTGGCACAGGAGGTGGCCACGTCGTCGATCATGGCCGTACCCCATGGTCCCGCCGGCGTGGGTGAGGCGAGACACCGGATGCGGAAGGACCTGCGCGTCAGCGGGGTGCCGGATTCGGTCATCGACGACGCGGTGCTGATCCTTTCGGAGTTGCTCAGCAACGCGTACCGGCACGGACGACCGCTGAGCCTGTCGAAGGGCGAATGCGACGGAGCGGAGAACGGCGGCATACGCGCCGCCTGGCACATGGACAGGCGCGGCCGGCTGACCGTCGAGGTCACGGACGGCGGCGGACCGACCCGACCGTTTCCGGCCACTCCTTCGGTGACCGCGCGCGGCGGCCGGGGGTTGAACATCATCAGCGCGATCTCCCAGGACTGGGGCGTCCGGGACGCCGGTGGATCCGGCGAGGTGACCGTCTGGGCCGCGCTTGCGCTCTCCGCGCGTGATGACTTCACCCCTGTGCGGGCCCCCCTCGACCCCGAGCTCGCTTTCTCCGACATCGACGGTCTGACGTAGAAATGCGACGCGCGTAGACGGTGTCGGCCGTTCAGTCCAGGTCGACACGGCCCCCAGCGCCGCTGACCGACGGTCACAGCCCTCTTCAGCCACGCGGCATCCGCACGAGCGGGCCGGCACGGTCCGTCCGCGGGCCGACCGGTCGGGTCCGGGAGGCCCGACCCGGCCGGCTCCGCGCCAGCGAGCCCGCAGCCGTTCCGTGCGAGCGACTCGCGTCCCACGCACCCCGGGACGAGGACCGCCGACGCGGCGGACCGCGCCACCGTCCGGTTCGGCCGTGAGGGCTTCGCAGGGCGCAAGCCGTCGGGGGCGCGCCACCCCGCGCGAGCGGACCCGCGCCACCGGTCCGGTTCGACCGTGGCGGCCCCGCCGACCACCGGCCCGCCGGGGCGGAAGACCACATCGGGACCACTTCGCGAAGTGAACGACGCCAGGCGGAGCCACGCACCCGCAGTCGCCCCGCGCGAGCGGACCCGCGCCACGTGAGCGGCCCCGCATGACGCGAGTCACCCCGCGCTAGGCTCGCGCCCGTACGAGCCGGCCCGTACGAGCCGGTAGGACCGATACGGGAGATACGCACGCCATGGCCAAGAAGCGCCGCCCTCAGACCAAGGCCGCCACGCCGCAGGCAGGCGACGGCACCATCCCCGTCGTCGGTGCCCGTGAGCCCTGCCCCTGCGGGTCGGGCCGTCGTTACAAGGCCTGCCACGGGCGCGAGGCCTCGCACGCCGTCGTCGAGCTGGTGCAGCGGCCCTTCGAGGGGCTGCCCGGGGAGGCCGACTGGGTCGCGCTGCGCGAGCTGGTGCCCGCCGCGACCGTGGAGCTCAAGCTCAAGGGCGGGCTGCCCGAGGGCGTGCCGTCGGTGACGCTGGCCACCGTGCTGCCGATGGCGTGGCCCGCGCTGCGCCGCGACAACGGCGCCGTGCTGCTGGGGCTGCAGAACGACACCCCGACCGGCGACCTGAGCCGCGACCTCGCCGCCACGCTCCAGCGCGCCCTGGAGGCCGCCCCCGGCAGCCCCGTCGCCGCCGAGCGCACCGGGGCCGAGGGCCCGCGCCTGCAGGACCTGCTGGACCCGGAGGGCCCGTTCGAGCCCGCCGTCCACACGGGCTTCGAGTTCTGGGTCGAGAACGCCGAGAACGCCACCGGTGACGTCGCCGCGTCGCTGGAGCGGGCCAACGCCGCCGCGATCCCCACCGTCCGGCTGTCCGGGGTCGACGCCGCGTACTGGTGCGAGGTTCCGGACAAGAACCACCTGCGCTGGGTCATGACCGTCCCGGAGGAGAAGCTGCTCGACGCCCTCGCCCGGCTGCACGTCGCGGGCGCGACCTCGCTCGGTGAGGGCACCCGCCTGGTCGGGTCGTTCCGCGCGCACGGGCTGATCGTCCCCGTCTGGGACCTGCCGAGCGAGATGGGCGCCCAGGACGTCGAGAAGCCGGCGGCGGCCTTCGCGGAGCGGCTGGCCGAGGCGCTCGCCGACGAGTCGCCGCTGACCGCCGAGGAGCGGCGGGCGCGCGGCGGGCTCACCAGCCGTCAGGTGACCTTGAACTGACGACTTAGGGGCACGGAAGCCGGTAGCCCGGCGGCGCCTGCCGGAAGCCCTGCCCGCGCCTGCCGACGGCCCCGGTGAACCCACCGGGGCCGTCGGCGGTTCCCACGAACGGCCGACGGTCCCCCAGCGGGCCCGGTGATTCCCACCGGAAGCCCCGGACGCCCCCACGGGGCGCCCGGCGGCGCCTGGCGAAAGCCCCGGACTCCCCCACCGGGGAAGCCGGTGGCCTCCACCCGTGCGCCCCGGGCGTCGCTAGTGGGAACCCCGTTGACTCTCTCCGGAAGCCCGACGGTCGCCACCGGAAGTTGCGGCGGTACCTGGCGGAAGCCCCGGCCGTCCCCACCGGGGGGGCCGGTGGCCTCCACCGGGGAGCCCCGGGCGTCCCTGTTGATTCCCTCTGGAAGCCCGGTGGTCGCCGCCGGGAGTTGCGGCGATACCTGCCGAAGCCCCGGACTCCCCACCGGACGCCCGGCGGCGCCTGGCGAAAGCCCCGGACTCCCCAACGGGAAGCCCGGCCATCCCACCGGAAGCCCGGTGGTCGCCGCCGGGAGTTGCGGCCATGCCCGCCGGAGGCACCCGCCGTCCCCGCCGGAGGCCCCAGCCGTCCGCACCGAGGACCCCGCCGAGCCCCCGGCAGGGTCCCGGCAGGGGCCCGTAAACGCTTCCGGAGGGCGTCATTCACGTGACTCCTGTCACAACTCCCGCTGCCAGCCCGGAAATCGGCGTCCGGAAATCCGCGATCGAATTTGCGAACCGCCGATCTCTTGTTACGGTTCTAGGAGCCCGGTCGCTGGTGCATCCCCCGTCGCCAGCGACCGGGCGTTTCCATGCCCGGAATCCGGCCCGCCGATCGGCCGGCTCCGCGGCCCGGCCGTCGAACGGCCGCACTGCGTCCCACGTGCCTGTTCACACGGCCTGCCACGACGCCTTCCAGCCCCGCGAGGGTCCCCGCCGCAGCCACGGCACGGCCATGGCGCGCCCGTACGGACGCGGCCCGCTAATCCTCCTCGGACACCGGCGAGTTGCTCCCGGACCGGAGCATGAGGTTCCCCTTCGTCGAAGCGATCTCCGCGACCGCCGTATACGAGCCATGTCCCCGAACCGTGGGTTCGCGGGGCGTCTCGCAGGCGTCGGGATCATCGGAGGCGCTCAGCCGACAGTGCACCTGGACCGTCCGGCCGTCCGGGGCCATGAGGGTCAGCACGGCCGTCAGGGGCTCGCCCGTGGCGTTGCGGTAGTACGTGCGCGCCCAGGTCTCGCTCCCCTGCGTCAGGACGCAGGTCTGGGCCTCGGCGCCCTCGGGCGAGGAGAGTTCGGGGCCGCACTGGGCGGAGCTGCGGGCCGGGAGGATCGCCACCCCTTCGTCGGGGTCGGCCGACGGTCCGCCCCCCGGGCGCCCGTTCTGCGGCTTGGCGTCGGCGTTCTCCGGAACCACGGCACTCCCGGCGGCCTCATTGGCCCCATGAGCCCCGTTGGCCTCAGCGGCCGCTCCCGGCACGAGGGGCTCCTCCGCCTCGCCCGCACCGCGCGCCGCGTCCCTGGACGTGCCGCGGGCCCCGTCCCGGGTCATGTCCTGGGTCTTGTCCGGGCCCTGCGCGCCCGCGCTGCCCGCCGGGCCCGCCGTCGCTGCGGCCAGGGGCAGGACGACGGCCAGGGCCACCGCGCTCGCGAGCGCGACCATCCGCAGATTCGCCGCCCGTTGCTGAGCCGCGCTGGACTCTCCGGGCAGACGGGACGCACGCTCCATGGGACCACCTGCAACTCGCCGCGGACGCTGGATCGCGGGGGCGGATTCGACCCACACCCCCGCCGGACCGACGGCGCCCGGCACGGCATCCGACGCAGGCCCTCACCCGCAAGATAGCGGGCACCGTAGGGCCCGCAGGGCGATCGCGCGGCCGTTCCTGTGGTTCTTCCGTCGGCTTTCACTCCAAGGAGTGAGAGCGCGTGCGTCTCCCGTCCGTACGCGCTCTCGTCCGCCTTGCAGGATCCGCCTCGACCGGCCTGCCCAAGAGGGCCCGGCGCCCGCGTCGACACGCGGCACCCGCCGACCCACACCCCGTCAACCCCGTCGTCCCCGCCAACCCGCCCTCGGTCCGAGGGGGTCAGTACGCGAGCTTGCTGCCGCCCCCGGGCGTGCCCGCGCTCTCCTCGACCAGGACGTCGACCACCGTGGCCACGTCGGGCAGCCACGGCCGCGCCGCGGGCTGTCCGGTCGTCCGGCCCACGCGGAGCGCCACGGCCGCGCCGACCCTGCCGCCGAAGGCAGCGCCCCGGCCTTCCGGAGCCTCCGGGCCCGCCTGCACCGGCGGCCGCTCCCAGCGGACCCGGCCCGTGCCGGTGGGCGACGGCGGCAGGACCACATAGCCGCCCTCCCCGTGGAAGCGCAGCGAGCCGGGCACCCAGTCCTGGCTGTGCAGCAGCTCGCCGAGGACTTCGAGGGAGTAGGGGGCCACCAGCAGGGTCCAGCGGGTGGGGGTCGCGACCACGGGGCCGACCCGCACGCCCGCGCGGTCGAACGCCGCCAGCGCCCGGGCCCCGGCGACCGCCGGCAGGCTCACCGCGCACGGCGCCCTGCCGCCCGTGGCGAGCACGACGGGAGCGTCGGGCCTGTTGGTCCACCACCAGCGGACCATCCGCGCGTCCGTGCTCGCGGCCAGCAGCCCGGGGTCGAACGGGTGGGCGCCGGGGACCGCGCAGTCGGGATGCGGGCAGCCGCACTCGCGCAGTCGGCCGCCGCCGGGCCGCAGCCCGACGCCGGGGAGTACGGGCCATTGCCACTCCGTGGCGTAGGCCAGGGCCGCGGTGAGTACCGCCGACCGGCCACCGCGCCGGAGCGAGAGCTTGCGTCGCCTTCCGAGGATCTCGCGCATGAGCGCTCGTTCCTTTCCGTAAACGCCGAAGGTGGGGCCCCCGTCCAGGACGGGGGCCGTATCGCTTTACCTGAATCGCACTACATGACACTTCGCACGGCCCGCATGGGAACCGCGCGGGAACTGCTGGGGAACTGCTGTGGGGCTACGTGGGCCTTCGTCGGACTACGTCTTCATGGGACTACATGGCACTACGGGCACTACGTGGCGCGTCGCGCGACGCGCCGTGGCCCTTTCGAGGCCTGCACACCACATGGATCACGAGTCACTGCGCGTACACCGCAGCGCATCACGCCGCGGGCCGAGCGTGAAACCTGGCGAGGGGTGGCGCGCGCATGGCGCTTCGTGCTGGGCTGTGCACCCCTCGCCTGCGGCATGGGTTGCCCCTCGCCATTCGGGACGGGCGTGACCGTTGACGGTAAAGACGCCGGGGCCCGCCGCCGGGTTGCGGGGCGACCCCAACTACCCCTGGCCTTCTCCGAGTACGTACCCGCCGCGGTCGGCATGACGCACTGTCGAGCGACGCCAGTCGACCGCAAATCAAAGGCCTCAGGACTATTTTCCGGCCAACTTGGAAACCTCCCAGACACCACCAATCCCACTGGTCCAATGCTGGACATCCCCTTACCCGGGCGTGTACATGTGGAGGCATTGATAGCGCGCAACACGACAGGGGGTTTGCGATGCTATTGAGCAGCACGCACAGGCCGCTGGGCTGGTCACGATGGCTTGGCCGGGTGCCCCGAACCGTCCCCCGCCGCCCCTTCTCTCGCACTGGCGTACGCCTCGCACCGGGCAGCAGACCATGACTGCCCCCCACCTGCCGAAAGTGGCCGGAATCGACTCTCCGGTCCCCGCACCCGCGCACACTTCCGCCCCCGCCGCGTCATCGGCCCTCGCCGGTGAGCCCGCCGGCCCGACCCCCACGGCAGCCACCCTCCCCGCGCCCGCCACGGGCCCGCCCGACGAGTCCCTGCTCTCCCCCCTCGCGCTGAACGCCCTGGTCCAGGACCGCCTCGCCGGCTGGATCTACGACCTGACCACGCTCCAGGAGCTGACCGAGCGGCTCGCCCGCACCGGCACGCTCGACGACGCCCTGCACGAACTCCTGCGCGCCGGATCCACGCTCGTGGGCGCCCGCCGCGGCCTCGTCACCCTGCGGCCCGACGACGGGCTCGCCCCTCCCGTCACCGTCGGACTCGGCCTCGGCCGCTCCGACCTCGGCCACATCGAGACGATCCCGCGGCCCCCTTCCTCGGCGCCCCCCGCCCCCGGCGCGCCCCCGTCGTACGGGCAGTTGCTCGACGACCTCCCGCCCGTCGGCAACCGGTCCGGCACCGCCCACCCCGACATCGCGGGCGAGGACGGCCTCGACCCGCGCCACCGCGAGGTCGCCGCCCGCCTGGGCTACGCCGCCAGCTACGCGGTACCGCTGGAGTCCGACCCGCCGGGCGGCACGGAGAACGCCACGGGCAGGCTCGGCGCGGCCGTCTGGCTCTACGACGAGCCGGCCGAACCCACCGAACGCCAGCGGCACCTGATCGGCCTCTACTGCGGCTACGCCACCGAGCACCTCGCCCGTCTCGTCGAGCTGACCCGCGCCCGCGAGACCGTCGCCACCCTCCGCGAGGAGCTGCTCCCCAGCCGCCTTCCCCGGGTCGCCGGGGTCCGTCTCGCCGTCCGCCACCGCCCCGGGCCGCGCGGCGGCGGTGCCTGGTACGACGCGCTGCCGCTGCCCGAGGGCGCGCTCGGCCTCGCGGTGGGCGGAATTACTGGTTCCGGCCCCAGTGCCGTCGCCGCGATGGGCAGGCTGCGGGCCTCCCTGCGCGCGTACGCCGTCATGGAGGGCGAGGACCCGGTCGCCGTCCTCTCCGACCTCGAACTCCTGCTGCGGCTGACCGAGCCCGCCCGGGCCGCCACCGCGCTCTTCGCCTACTGCGAGAACATCGAGGACCCCCTCACCGGGGACCAGATGCACAAGGTCGTCCTGGCCGGGGCCGGGCACTGCCCGCCGCTGATCATCGGCGAGCGCGGCGCCGAGTACGTGGAGACGTCGCTGTCCGCGCCGCTGGGCATGCTCGCCTGCTGGGAGGCGCCCAGCGTGGAGATCGAGCCCGCGCCGGGAGAGACGCTCCTCTTCTACAGCGACGGGCTGCTGCACCGCACCGGCGAGGCGATGGACCGGGCCTTCACCCGGCTGCACAAGGCAGCGGCGAGCGTGCCGCAGGCTTTGCGGCACGATCCGGAGGCCATCGCCGACCACGTCCTGCGGGCCGTGCTGCCGCCGGAGCGCCCCGCGAGGGGCGCCGGGGCCGACGCGGAGAGCGACCGGGCCGCCGGGGCGCTGACCGCCGCGGCGGCGGCGACGGGCGGGGACAGCGGCGAGGACGTGATCCTGCTCGTCGCCCACTTCGAGTGACGCCGAGCCTTCGCGCGGCGCCGCCCCTTCGCACGATGCCGAGCCTTCGCAGAGGCCGCCCGCTCGCGGGACGCCGCCCCCTCGCGGGACGGCGTCCGAAAACCACTGATCCGTACCGCTGATCCCCGCCGACGAACCGCACGGCTGATCCATATGACAGTCGGTACGGCCTTCCTTCCGACGTAACCTTCTCCGCCGCTTTCCTCCGCACTTACGATGGGTAGCGGCCCCGTCCGAGGAGGAATGCAGTGACCGAGCAGCAGCCCGCGCCCGAGAACCCCGAGGGTGACGAGCCGATCAAGCAGCGGAAGAACGGTCTGTATCCGGCCGTCTCCGACGAGCTTGCCGAGAACATGAAGTCCGGCTGGGCCGACACCGAGCTGCGCGATCTGCGGCCGATAGCCCAGGCGCCGGACACCGCCCGCCGTCGCGCGGGCCTCTCCGCGCGTTTCCCCGGTGAGCGACTGGTGATCCCCGCGGGCAACCTGAAGACTCGCTCGAACGACACCGAGTACAGCTTCCGCGCCTCCACCGAGTACGTGTACCTCACCGGTGACCAGACCCAGGACGGCGTGCTGGTCCTGGAGCCGACGAACGCCCCGGAGGGACAGAGCGCGCACGAGGCGACGCTGTACCTGCTGCCGCGCTCGGACCGTGAGAACGGCGAGTTCTGGCTCGACGGCATGGGCGAGCTGTGGGTCGGCCGCCGCCACAGCCTCTCCGAGGCCGAGCAGCTCTACGGCATGCCCTGCAAGGACGTCCGCGAGCTGGCCGACGCCCTCCGCGAGGCCACCGGCCCGGTCCGGGGCGTCCGCGGCCACGACGCCGGCATCGAGGCGGCCCTGACCGACAAGGTCACCGCCGAGCGCGACGAGGAGCTGCGCGTCTTCATCAGCGAGCAGCGGCTCGTGAAGGACGCCTTCGAAATAGCAGAGCTGCAGAAGGCGGTGGACTCCACCGTCCGCGGCTTCGAGGACGTCGTGAAGGTCCTCGACAAGGCCGAGGCCACCTCGGAGCGCTACATCGAAGGAACGTTCTTCCTGCGCGCCCGGGTCGAGGGCAACGACATCGGCTACGGCTCGATCTGCGCCGCCGGTCCGCACGCCACCACCCTGCACTGGGTGCGCAACGACGGCCCGGTCCGCTCCGGCGAACTGCTGCTCCTCGACGCCGGTGTCGAGACGCACACCCTCTACACCGCGGACGTCACGCGCACGCTGCCGATCAACGGCACGTACACCGACCTCCAGCGCAAGATCTACGACGCGGTGTACGAGGCCCAGGAGGCCGGCATCGCGGCGGTCAAGCCCGGCGCGAAGTACCGCGACTTCCACGACGCCGCCCAGCGCGTCCTCGCGGAGCGGCTCGTCGAGTGGGGCCTGGTCGAGGGCCCGGTCGAGCGCGTCCTGGAGCTCGGCCTCCAGCGCCGCTGGACCCTGCACGGCACCGGCCACATGCTCGGCCTGGACGTCCACGACTGCGCGGTCGCCCGCACGGAGACCTACGTGGACGGCGTCCTGGAGCCCGGCATGGTGCTGACCGTCGAGCCCGGCCTGTACTTCCAGGCCGACGACGTGTCCGTGCCCGAGGAGTACCGCGGCATCGGCGTCCGGATCGAGGACGACATCCTCGTCACGGAGGACGGCAACCGGAACCTCTCCGACGGCCTGCCCCGTACGTCCGCCGACGTCGAGGCGTGGATGGCGAACCTCAAGGGCTGACGCCCCCGGGCTCGTGGACGACCGAGAGCCGCGTCCCGCTTCGCGCGGGGCGCGGCTCTCCGGCTTTCCGCACCCGGGTCGCCCCGGGCTCACGTCAGGCTTTCGTCACAAGGTGCCGGCCATGAGCAGGGACGTGTACGGGGTGTCGGACACGGTCAGGGCCGCCCCCATGTGCGTGAACTTCGGGCTGAGCATCGCCCGCTCGTGGTCGGGCTCGCCGAGCCAGCCCGCGAAGATCTCCTCGGGGTCGTGGAAGCAACCGCCCGTGTTCTCCGCGATGCCGACGACCGGGTAGCCGTGCCGGTCGGCCTCGGCCCGCAGCGGAAGGTAGTGGCCCTGGCTCCGCCGGCGGGCCTGCTCCCGGCTGCTCGTCGTCGCGGCCCCGGTGAGCCGGTCGTCGGGGCGGAGGGGGGCGAGGCCCCGGGCGGTGCGGTAGTCGTTCACCAAGGCGTAGATCCGCTCCTGCCACAGCTGCGCGTCACCCGCGGCGGCGGTCAAGCACGAGTCGCCGGCGTCTTCCCGTGCGGCCCCGACGCGGACCGGGCCGTGGGCGGCGTCCTGCTCGGCGTGGGTGAAGGGCTCGGCGGGGGCCTGGGAGTCCTGCGGAAGGGTGATCACTTCGTACCTCTGCTTCGCTGAACCACGCGCGAGCCCGGTGCGCCCGCGCCGACGGCCACACCCTCGCGCAGAGCCGTCAAGGAGCGATCAACCGCCGATCAACGTCCGGCGCGACGCGTATCCACAATTGGCTGAATGATCATGCGTCACAACCGCGTCACAACCGTACTTCTGCCTCTGACCTGGGGCTTTGCCCCGGCATTACCATCCTTGAAGTGACCGGAACCAGCGGTTACTCCTGTCGTGCCCGCCTGACCCGCGCGCACGATGCTGAACAAGGGGGAGGGCGGACATGTGCGGCACCAGTCTGGCCGTATTCGGGATCACGGCAATGGAGGAAAGTCTTTACCGACATTTCCTACGCAATCCTGATACGGCACCCGACGACATCCATCTACGTCTCCACGTCGAGCAGGACCAGGCCCACGAGGCCGTGACCCGGCTCTCCGAGCTCGGCGTGCTGCGCCGCACGGAACGCGGAACCGTCGCCCCCGCCGACCCGGAAGTGGCCGTGGACCGGCTCACCGAGGTGCGGATGGCGGAGCTGTACCGCCAGCTCCAGGAAGTCACCCGGTCCCGGACCGTGATCGCGGACCTGCGTGCGGAACAGGGCGCCAGAACGCTGCCCCCGCAAGGGGTGGAGCGGATGGAGAACGTCGCCGAGATCCGCGACCGCATCGACGACCTCGCGTTCTTCGCGCGGGAGGAGATCCTGTCGGTCGAGCCGTACGCCGCGCTCACCCCCGCGAACATCGAGCACGCCCGGCCGCTCGACCGGCGATGTCTCCGACGCGGTGTCCGGGTGCGCAACGTCGTGCTGAAGGAGGCGCTCACCGACCCGCTGACCGTCCGCTATCTCCTCGAACTCACCGCGCAGGGGGCCCTGATCAGGGTGGCGGACGACATCTCCGAGCGGATCCTCGTCTACGACCGGCGCACGGCGCTGGTCCCCGTCGACCCGGCGGACACCTCACGCGGCGCGCTGGTCGCCCAGGAGGAGGGCCTGGTCGCCAACATCCTGGCGCTCTTCGAGAAGATCTGGAACGAGGCGACGGATCTCGCCGCGCTGGTCGACGGCGATGTGACGGGCGACGGCGAGGGCGGGCTCTCGGAGATCGAGCGGCAGGTGCTCGAATCGATGTGCAAGGTCGGCAAGGACGAGATCGGCGCCCGCGACCTGGGGATCTCCGTGCGGACCTACCGTCGGCACGTGGCCGACCTGTTGAAGATCCTCGATGCGACCAGCCGGCCGCACGCGGCGCTGCTGGCCCGCGAGCGGGGCTGGATCTGACGCGCCCCGTCCCGACGGTGCCGGGCCCGGCCTCCGGGTCCGGCCGTCCCGCGTTCCGGCCCGGCCGGCCCGTGCCCCCTCCCGGTGGGCCGCGCCGTCCGGGGCGGCAGGCCTTCGCCGCTCCCCCGTCTTCGCGCGAACCCGCGCCGCCGCACACCGGCCACGCCGCTCAGCCCGCCCGGCGCCAACCGCGCAGCGCCGGATCCTGGAAGACACGCGCCACGTGCGCGCTGACGGCCTCGGCGTCCTCCGCCGCGCCCTGAAACCGGACGTGCAGCTCGAACCCGTCCTGGTCCGCCACCGGTGCGCACACCCAGTGGGCGGGCAGCATGCTCAGCACCCTGATCACCGTGGTCTGGCCCGGAGCCGCACCGGGATCGTGGCGGACCGCGGTGACCACCACCTGCGGGTCATGACGGTCATTCATCTCGCTCAACTCCCTTGTGACGTTCTCACTATGGCTTCTCAAGCGACACCGTCCATGCACTTGCCATGATGGAAAGTCGCCGCTACGCTTTCCATCATGGAAAACGACAAGACGTACTCCGCGACCGCCGCCCAAGCCGCCCTCGACAGCGTCACCGCCACCCGCGCCCGGGTCGCGGGCCGCGTCAAGAGCCCCTGGTGGTACCACGCCGGCCTCGGTGCGTCCGTCGCTCTCGCCTTCACCTCGATCGACGTGGGCGGCAGCATGATGCCCTCCGGGCTGATCGTCGGCGCCGTCCTCGCCCCGCCCGCACTGGCCTGGGCCGCGGCCCGCTCCCGGGGCGTCGCGATCGCCAATCCGCTGAACACCCCTGGCGCACGCGGGCTTTACGGCTTCTACCTGCTGCTGCTCGGCGTCCTCGCCGCGGCCGGGCTGGTGCTCCAGATCGGCTTCGACCTGCACGGGTCGATGAGCGTCGCCGGGGTGCTCGCCTTCGTCCTCACCGCCACCGTGAGCCGTCGGGCCGACGACGCGCTGACCCAGGACGTACGGGCCGGGGTCTGACCGCCATGGCATTCGACGAGATCATCCACCCGACCAACCGCCTGCAGATCTGCGCGAGTCTGGCATCCGTCGACGCACTCGAGTTCTCGGTGGTCAGGGACACCCTCGGGGTGAGCGACTCCGTACTCAGCAAGCAGGTCAAGGTACTTCAGACCGCCGGGTACGTGGCGGTCAAGAAGGCCCCGCTGAAGTCCCGTACGCACACCTGGCTTTCCCTCACCCCGGCCGGCCGCGAGGCCCTGGCCGGACACCTCGCCGAACTGCGGCGGATCGCGGACCTGGCCGGTGGGGCCGCGGGCGCCGGGCTCTGACCCGGCCGACCCCACCCACCCGGGCCCCGCAGGCCCCGCCCGGACGGACCCCGCGCCCGTCACGGCCGGACCAGCACGACGGACGGCCCGCCGACGGACTCCCCGGCCGCGCCGAAAGCGCCCACCGGGAAGAGCTCGACCGCCGCCTTCGCGACCTCGTCTGCCGACACGGTCCGCAGCCGCTCGGAAAGACCGAACAGCTCCAGCGGATCCCCACCCGCCCCGACGGCCCGCCGCAACAGATCGGCGTGGGCCTCGGGAGAGTCGAAGGCCCCCAGCAACTGCGCGGCGCAGAAGTCGCGCGCCGGGTCCAACTCGGCTGCCCCGACGGGCACCTCGGCCAGCCTGACCAGCTCCGCGTGGATACCGGAGAGCGCCTCTTCCTCCAGGCCCACGGGAACCCTCCCCCGGACGTAGGCACGCGGTGTGCCGACGACGGTGTCCCGGCCCGCGTACAGCTCGAAGCCCGCGGCCGTGCGGTGCGCGAAGCGGTCCGCGAGACGGGCACGGAACCAACCGCCGAACACGGCCGTCGCGAGGAAGCGCGCGGCTTCCTCACCCGCCCCCGCGGATTCGACCGTGCCCACGATCAGCTGGACGTCCGTCTGCCGGGCGTCCCGCAGGACCAGCGGCTCCCCCGGCCTCGACGAGGCGTCGGAGCGGGCCGGCCACGCGACGTCGGACAGGTGCTCGAAACCGCCCTGCCAGGAGGAGAGCGCCCGGGCCACGATGTCGGCGAACCCTTCGGGATCGAAGTCCCCGACGGCCACCAGCGAGCCGCCAGCCGGGGTCAAGAAGGCGGCATCCGAGGCCAGTTGACCGGAACGGAAGCGCGCGTCGAGCCACCGGGACCGCACCGCGTCGTCCAGTGCCTCGTCCGGGGTGCGCACCACAGCGGCGGGCCAGGACGGCACGCCGCGGGCCCCGGTGAGGACCTCGACGAGGAGTTCCAGCCAGCTCTCGATGCCGGTGGCGGGGACGTAGCCGGTGACGTCCGCCCACTCGCCGTCCGTGGACAGCTCGAAGCTGCCGCCGAGCCCGGCCGCCCGGACCGCCGCACGGGAGTGCGCGGCGAGCGCGCGCAGCAGCGCGGCGCTCTGCCCGGGGCGGCTCCAGCCCTGCACGCCCAGCGGCAGCCGCAGGCGCAGCTCCACCAAGGGGGCCCGTCGGTCGGCCACCGCGACGACCCGCAGGCCGCCCGGGATGACGGTGTCGCGCAGCCCGGCGTGGGCGGGCGCCGGCTGGGGGCCGGGGCCGGGCACGGGGCGAGGGCCTTCCGTCGCGCCGGGGGCACGAACCGCCGCCGCCGGGCGGGCGGCGGGCTCGGCCTCGGTACGCCGGGGCCGGGTACGGACCTCACCGGGCTCCATGACCAGCACGGCCTTCGGCGCGGAAGACAGCGAACGGGCCGCCTCGGCGACCCGTCGGGGATCCAGTCCAGCGAGCAGGACCGGTAGTTCGTCCAGGAGTTCGGCTCGGCCGAAGAGGATCTCCAGCCGGCCCAGCGCGCGGGACCTGGTCTGGATGTCGGCGTGGGCGCGGTGGTGCTCGGAGACGAGGGCCGAAGCGGTACGGGCGACCGCGTCGGGCAGGCCCGGGTCGGCGGCCCAGGCCGCCCACTGCTCGCCGACGGCCCGGACGGCGTCCTCGGGCCGGGTGCCGGCGGGCAGGACGGCCGTGACGACCAGCGCGTCGGGGTCCTTGGCGTCCAGCGGGCCGAAGAAGCCGCAGCCGGCGCTGACGGCGGGCAGTCGCAGCGCCGCGCCGCCGTGCCGGCTCATCAGCCGGGCCAGCACCGTGTGCGCCAGATAGCCGGGCAGGTCCTGCTCGGGGTCGGGGAGGCGGTAGCCCAGGGCCAGGGCCGTGCCCGGCACGCCCGGCTCGGTGCACGTGGCCCAGCGGTCGGCGGTCGGCAGCGGCTCGTGGAGGGAGGGGACGGGCGCGACGGGCCGGGCGGGGATGTCACCGAAGTGCCGCTCGATCAGGGCCCGCGTGTGCACGGGGTCGACCGAACCGACCACGGTCAGCACCGCGTTCCCGGGGGCGTAGTACGCGTCGAAGAACTCGACGCAGTCCGCCGGGGTGGTCTGCCGCAGCCGTTCCGCGTCGCCGTACCCGTCATGGGCGTTGGCGAAGGAACGGAAGAGGACCCCCGGCAGCAGGGGCCAGGGGAAACCGCCGTACGGGCGCCCGGCCACGGCCTGGTGGATCTCCTCCGCGACCCCGTCGAGCTGCTCGGCGAGCGCCTCGGGGGTGAAGGTCGGCGCGCGCATCCGGTCGGCCTCGGCGAACAGCGCCTGCTCCAGGGCGGAGGCCGGGGCGACCTGGTAGTAGTCGGTGTACTCCTGGTGGGTGGTGCCGTTGGCCTGGCCGCCGAGGCGGTGCACGTGGTCGTAGAAGCGCCCGTCGGGCAGGCTCGCGCTGCCGCGGAACATCAAGTGCTCGAAGAGGTGGGCGAATCCCTCGCGGCCCGGCGGCTCGGAGCGGAAACCCACCCCGTAGTGCACGGAGACGGCAGCGCGCGGCACTCCGGGCTGCGGCTCGAGAAGGACACGCAGACCGTTGGGCAGCGTGAATCGGCACAGCGCGGAGTGTCCGCGGCTTTCCGTCATGGTGGAGAGGTCCTCCGCATCGGGGTCGGGCGTGACGAGGTCGGGGGATTACAGGTCGGTCAGGAACTTCAGGAACGAGGAGTAGTGGTCGAACCCGCCCTGGTGGTCGTCGAGATAGGCCGCGATGTCGTGGACGTGCAGCAGCACGCGCAGCGCCGCCAGCTTCCGCCATTCGGTGCCGAGATCGCGCCCGTAGCCCTCGAAGAGCGCGTCGATGAGCGACTGCCAGGTGGCCGGGTCGCCGCCGAGCTGCCACTTGAGCTCCACGAGCTCGCCGACGACCCAGCCGAGGTCCACGTACCAGGGGGCGGCACACACGTCCTCGCCGGTCAGCAGCGCGGCGGTGCCGGGCGGCCCGCCGATGACCAGGGAGCCGAGGCCCGCCGCGCCGTGCGCGAACACGACCCGGTCGTCGGACGTGACCTCCTCGGCCCAGGCGCGCACCCGCGCCCAGCGCCCGGGGCCCAGCGCCCGGCGGACCTGCGCCTGGGCGTGGGCCGCGCGCGGGCTCGGCGTGTGGCCGTCGAGCCAGCTGACGAGCCGGTCCAGACCGCGGGAGCGGCGACCGGCCGGCAGCTCGTCGAGGGGTGTGTCGTGGAGGGCCCGCAGAGCACCGCCCAGGCCGCGCAGCGAATCGTGCAGGGCGGCTGTGACACCGGAGGTGAGCAGGACGAACGCCACGGACTCGCCGCCGGCGACGCGGTAGGTCCGGGCCTCGCCGTCCGGGCGGGCCGGGGCGAGGAGGACCCCGCCCGGCGCCGGGCGCCCGGCCGCGTCCGCGAGGCGGGCGACGGCCTCTGGGGACAGCCGGACGAAGGGGGCGGGGGCGAGCGGTCCCGGGGCCCGGCGCCACTCGTAGGTGCCGTCGGGCAACGGGTGCACGGTCGTGCGGAGCAGGCCGGTGCCGTACTCCGTGAGCGGCGGGGCCGTGGTGTCCGTCGCCTCGGGCTCGGTGCGGACGGTCGTGACGGTCACAGCAGGGCCCTCTCCACGGGATGAGCGGCCTGGGCCGCCGCGAGTTCGGCGCGGCGGTGCTCCAGCGCCTCGATGACGTCCGGCATCGGTGGCGGGACCCACGCCTCCATCCGCCCGGTCGTCGCGCTGCGGCCCGGCTCCGGTGCCGTCATGACGACGTTCGGGCGGGCGGACAGGGTGGCCCAGTGCTTCTGGAAGGCGGCGCTGTCCAGGCCGCCCGGGGGCAGCGACGGAGCCAGCGCGATGGGGGCCTTGGTGACCTGGGCGGCGAGCAGCGACGGGCTGTCGGCGAGCCCGAGGGCGAGCCGGGCGGTGTAGTGCAGGGTCGCCGGATAGACGACGAAGGCCTGGGCCCACTCGGCCAGTTCGACGTGCCGGGCGCGGGCCTCCTCCTCCGGCCAGACGTCGGTGAGCACTTCGCCGCCGACCCGGTGCGCCAGGGCCTGCCAGGTGACGAAGCGCTGGGCGCTGCGGGTGAGCACCACGGTCGTCTCCAGGTGCGGATAGGACATCCGCAGCCAGTCGGCCCAGAACGGCACGCCGGTGGCGAAGGTCGATCCGGTGACCACCAACAGCAGGCGTTCGACGCCGAGTTCCGGCACTTGGTCGACCGGGTACGGGGGTTCGGTCATTTACGCCACCTCTCTCAAGACTTCTTCGAGCTCCTTCAGCGCGGCCCGCGGCCCTTGGGTGAGGTGCACTCCGGTGACGTTGAGGACGATCTCGTCGACGCCGGCCTCCCAGTACCGCTCCAGCCCGGCGGAGATCTCCGCCGGGCCGCCGCTGAGGAAACCGCCGCCCGCGATCAGCGCCTTGGCGCTGGCCACCGGGTCGGCCTTCATGTCGACGTCGATGCCCGAACGGCGGAGCATGTCGGCGTAGTGCGGCATGCTCATGTGCCCGGAGTTGCCGGCGAGGGCCAGGGCGGCGGGGTCCCGGCCGGGCCCGTCGAGGGCCACCGGCACGATGGCCACCAGCCGGGGCACGGGCCGCCCGGCGGCGGCCGCGCCCTCACGCATCGCCGGGACGACGACGTCCCGCAGGTAGGGGGCCGGGGTCAGCCAGGTGATGGCCGTGTCGGCGACCTCGCCCGCCAGGCGGGCCATGCCGGGGCGCAGGACGCCGAGGCCGATCTCGATCGCGGGGCGGGGCAGGGAGGGCAGGGTGGCGCGGCAGCGGAAGAACTCACCGTCCAGGTCGACGTCCTCGCCGTCGAGGAGGCCGCGTACGGCGGTGACGTACTCCCGGCAGGCGCCGAGCTGGCTGCGGTAGGGGGCACCGAGCATGTTGCGCTGGAACACCCCGGCGCCGGGGCCGAAGCCGGCCACCACGGGGTGTCCCATGGCGACGGCCAGCGACTGTGCCTGGAGGGCGGCCTCGAAGGGGTGGCGCAGCGGCATCACGGTCACCCCGGTGCCGACGGGGACGTGGAAGCCGGAGGCCGCCGCGTAGGCGAAGGTCTGGTGCGGGTCGCCGACGGAGGACTGGCCCTGCCAGAGCCGGTGGGCGGCGCTCCACTGGGTGAGTGCCGCGAAGGGCAGGATCTGCTCGGGCCGGGCCGGGGTGAACGGCATCAGCACGGAGTAGCCGGTGCGCGGGGCGACGGGAGCGGGCGGTACGGACACGGTCGTTCTCTCCTCGTCGGTCACGCGAGCGCGGGGGCGGGGGCAGGGGCGGCGCCGGCGCTGAGCACCTGGCCGCTCACCAGCTCGGCATAGGCGGGGCAGCGTCGCAGCAGGGCGTCGTGGTCGCCCTGGTCCACGACCCGGCCGGCGTCCATGACGATCACGTGGTCGGCGTGCTGGATGGTGGAGATCCGGTGGGCGACGACGAGCACGGCGCGGTCGGCGGCGAGGGAGTCGACGACCTCCCTCAGCCGCTGCTCGTTGATGCTGTCGAGGTGCGAGGACGGCTCGTCGAGCAGGACCAGGCGGGTGTCGGACAGGGTGGCGCGGGCGAGGGCGAGCCGCTGGCGCTGGCCGCCGGAGAGGTTGTCCGCGCCGCCGAGCACGGTGTCCAGGCCGTCGGGGAGGGAGCGGATCTCCTCGGCGAGGCCGACGCTTTCCAGCGCGGCGTACAGCTCCTCGTCGTCGGCGGGCCGGGCCTCGTCGCGGCCGAGCGTGAGGTTGCCGCGCACGGAGTCCTGGAGCAGGGTGTTGGACTGGTCGACGTAGCCGATCTGGCCGCGCAGCTCGCCGAGCGGCCACTCGGCGAGGTCCCGCCCGTAGACCGAGATGCGGCCGGACTCCGGCTCGACGAACCGCTCGATGAGGGCGAGCGAGGTGCTCTTGCCCGAACCGGAGAGGCCGACCATGGCGGTCAGGCCGCGGGCGGGGACGGTGAGGTCGGCGCCGCGCAGGACGGGCCGGTCGTCGCCGTAGCCAAAGGTGACGTTCTCGAAGCGGACGGCGGGGGCGTTGCGCAAGGGTGCGGCGTTCTCGGGGGCGGGCGCGTCCACGTCCTCGGTGGGCAGGGCGAAGACGTCCTCGAAGCGCTTGCGGGCGACGAGGCCGGTCTGGAGTCCGCTGACGCCCGAGGCAGCCATGATCAGGGGGGCGGTGAGCTGGAGGAGGTAGAGCAGGAAGGCGACGAAGTCGGCGAGGGTGAGGTGCCCGTCGAGCATCCGCGCGCCACCGCCGACGACCACGGCGACCAGGGCGATCTGCTGGCCCAGGTTGATCACCGGGACCATCAGGGACTCCATCTTGGCGGCCTCGATCTCCAGGTCCGCCAGCTTGCGCGCGCGGCCCGCGAGGGCGCCGGAGGTCTTGCGCTCGGCGCGGTAGGCCTTGATGACGGTCAGGGACTCCATCGCCGCGACGAAGTTCTGGGCGAGACCGCCGAGTTCCTCCTGGAGGTCCGCGTACTTGCGGCGCAGCCCCTTGATGACGACGGTGATGACGCCGACGGCTATCAGGAACGCGCCGACGGTGATGAGCAGCAGCACCCAGTCCAGCAGGCCCATGATGACGAGGGTGCCGACGACGGTGACGCCCGCCATGGGGAGCTGGATCGGGCCGATGTCGATGAGGCTCTTGACCCGGGCGGCGTCGGCGGTGATGCGAGCGGTCAGATTGCCGCCGCCCTCCCGCTGGGCGTCGGCGAGCCGCAGTCCGAGGGCGTGGTCCATCGTGCGGACCCGCAGCCGGAAGATCAGCTCCTGGCCCATCCGGCCGAGCAGGAAGGCGGCGAGCGCGCCGGCGACGGCGGAGCCGAAGCCGACCCCCACCATCACCACGGCCCACAGGGCCAGATCCTCGTCGTTCTGGATGGCGGCCAGCAGCTTGCCGACCACCATCGGCAGGGCCAGGGTGGCCGCCGTGGACAGCACGGCGAGCACCCCGACGAAGACGAGGGTCGGGCCGTTGCCCCGGGACAGTTCCTTGAGGATCCGCAGCTTCGGGTCAGGGCCCGCGGCCGCTGTCCCGCTCTTCAGTACGCCATTCATGGCGCCCCAACTCCCTTGCCTGGAATGGATGTTACGAAATGTGTGATCGGGACGGCGGTGCGGGCGGTGTCACTGCCGCGCGCCCGCCAGGGCGTCCTTGACCTTGACGATGCCGCCGTACTGCAGAAGCCCGCCGGTGTAGATGCGGCTGCCCACGCGGATCAGGACGGCGATCGCCAGCGCCATGAGCCCGAAGGCGGCGCCGATCTCCCACCACGCCACGTCCTCGTACGCCATGCGGACCGGCATCGACGCCCAGGAGGTCCCGGGGACCATCGAGAGGATCCGGAGGGTGGCCGAGTCGGTGCTGCCCGACACCGCGAGCACGGGACCGATGAGGCCGACCATCTGGAGCGCGTTGACCGGGCCGACGACGTGGTTGACGTCCTCGGGACGGGAGACCAGCGAGCCGGCCACCGCGTAGAGCGTGATGAAGAGCAGGTAGCCGGGGATGAACCACAGCAGCAGGTTGGCGCCGGTGCCGAGCGCGTCGGACGGCGTCTCGAAGACTCCGAAGCCGATCGCCGCGCTGAGGGTGGCGGTCGCCAGCACCAGCATCTGCACGAGTGCCGCCGCGCCGAGTCCGGTGATCTTCCCGGCGAGCAGGTGCCAGGGCCGGACCTTCGCGAGCAGCACCTCCACGATGCGGCTGGCCTTCTCCTCCGCGACGCCCTGCGCCACGGCCAGGCCGGAGACGAGCATCAGCATGAAGAGCAGGAAGACGCCCGTGCCCGCGGCGATGGTCCGCTGCTGGACCCGGTCCGCGTCGGGGTCGAGGGTGCTGACCTTCAGCGGCTCGACGGTGAGCAGACCGGGAACGTCCTTGGCCGGCACTCCGTGGCCCGCCAGCTGTCCGGCCTGGCCGACCGCGCGGTGCGCCTCCTGAAGGGCCCGGCCCAGGTCCTCGGGCAGTTCCCGCAGGACCGCGATCCGGTCACCGGCCAGGACCGCGGCGTCGATCTCGCCGTCGCGCACCGCCTGGCGGGCGGTCTCGTCGTTCTCGTAACGGCTGACCTCGGCCCGGTCGCCCAGCGCGGGCGTCAGGGCGGCCTGCTTGCCGACCACACCGACCTTGGACCGGCCGTCGCCACCGCCCTGGAAGAGCGTGGTGGCCCCGAAGGACAGGGCCAGCATCAGCGCCGTCACCGCCACCGAGACCCAAAAAGCCTTGCTGCGCATCTGCTGAGTGATCTCGCGTGCTGCGACGACCTTGATCAGCGCGGCGTTTCCCATCGCCGTCCCTCCCCCTGCCGTGCCGGTCACCGGGCGCTCCCGGCGACCGACTCCCGGAAGATGTCGGCGAGCGCGGGGTCGCGCCGGCCGAAGTGCTCCAGCCGGCCCATCGACTGGGCGGCGGCCAGGATCCGCTGGGCCGGGACGCCGTCCTCGACCTCCAGCGTCACCTTCGCGCCCGTCGCGGCGACGACCCGCACGCCGGGGACGGAGGCCGCCCAGTCGTCGGGTGCGCCGGAAAGGGCGATCTCCAGCTGTCCGCTGCCCGCGCTCCGGCGGAGTTGATCGACCGTTCCCTCCGCGACCAGGGCGCCGTCCCGGATGATGCCGACCCGGTCGCACAGCCGCTCGACCAGGTCGAGCTGGTGGCTGGAGAAGAGGGTCGGCACACCCTTGCGGGCGAATTCGAGGAGGACGTCCGCCATGGCGTCCACGGCCACCGGGTCGAGCCCGGAGAACGGCTCGTCGAGGACCAGCACGTCGGGGTCGTGGATCAGGGACGCGATGAGCTGGACCTTCTGCTGGTTGCCCAGCGACAGCTTCTCGAGGGTGTCCTTGGGGCCCAGGACGACACCGAGCCGCTCGATCCACTCGTCCGCGCGCCGGCGGGCGGTGGCCGGGGCCACCCCGCTGAGGCCGGCGAAGAAGACGAGCTGGTCGCGGGGCGTCATCTTGGCGTAGAGGCCGCGCTCTTCGGGCATGTAGCCGAACCGGCGGCGGGAGTCGGCGTCCACGGGCCGGCCCTGCCAGCGCACGTCACCGGCGTCGGCGGTCAGCACGCCGAGGGCGATGCGCATGGCGGTCGTCTTGCCCGCGCCGTTGGCGCCGCAGAAGCCGTACAGCTCACCCGGCTTCACGACGAGGGACAGCTCACGCAGTACGTGCTTGTCGCCGAAGCTCTTGGCCACGCGGTCGAACTCAAGCATTGCGGAACTCCAGCAACGTCCTGACCGGGGTGACGGGCCCCTCCCAGGAGACCGTGAGCCCGGCGGCGGCGCCCAGCGCCTTGATCTCCTCCACGGTGCGCACCGGCTTGGGCATGACGACCCGCAGGTAGAGCTCCATCGCGGCGGATTCGGCTCCGGGGTCGGCGACGGGGATGTTCACGTCGGCGACCAGGATCCTGCCGTCGGCACCGGCCGCCTCGGCGACACGGCGGAGGATGGCTACGGCCTTCTCGTCGTCCCAGTCGGCGAGGATCGCGGAGAGCAGATAGACGTCGGCGCCGGGGGCGATCGGGTCGAAGAAGCTGCCGACGACGGCCGTGCAGCGGTCGGCGAGCCCGTTCTCCTCGAAGCGGCGGGCGGCGAGCTCGGCGACGTTCTTCAAGTCGAGTACGGAGCCGCGGAGATGGGGGTGGCTGCGCACGAGCTCCATGAGCAGCGTGCCGTTGTGGCCGCCGAGGTCCACGACGCTGCCGACGTTCGACCAGTCGTAGCCGTCGCGGACGAGTTCGGCGTCCCAGCCGAGCTCCTTGGGGCTCTCCTCGCTCAACGCCTCGGCGAACTGCGGGTCTTCGTTGACGGTTTCCCAGTAGCCGCGCCCGAAGAGGGAGGCGTGGGCGGGCTCACCGGTCCGTACGGTGTGCAGCAGGTTGACCATGGCGAGGTCGGTCCTGCCGAAGAGGCCGTCCATGCTGAGGTGGCGGCGTACCCCGGCCGGGTCGGAGTCCCGCAGGGGCGCGCCCTTTTCGGTGACTTCGTAGCTCCCGGCGTCGTCCCGGCGCAGAAGGCCGAGGTGCACGAGGTGGCGCAGCAGCATGTCGAGCAGATCGGGGTGGGTGTCCGTACGGTCCGCGAGGTCGGCGGCGGTGGTCGACCCGGCTTCGATGTGGTCCACCAGACGCAGGGTGGCCGCGGCGCGGATCGTGGCCGGCTGAAGGAGATCGGCCATTCTCACGAGGTCTTCATGGAGTGATGTCGTAGCCATGGCGCGATCGCCGGCCTTTCTCGCGACTGGGGTTCGTACGGGGGGTGTTGTCGTTCCGGCGGGGCCGGGCGGGATTCCGCGGGGGACGGAACCGCGCCCGGCTCCCGGCTAGACCGCTGAGATCAGCAGCCGTCCTTGTACGTCTTCACCGTCAGCTGGCTACCGAGCCAGCTCATCGTGGCGGCGGCACATGCCGGAGTGGACGCGGGGGCCTCGGCGGCCGCCGTCGTGTTGAGCTCGTCGGCGGAGCTGTAGGCGTCGTAGCCCGCCATGAGGTCGATGATCGCTTCGGACTTCTCCATGGTCAGCATCCATCCTTGTAGGTCTTGACAGTGAACTGGCTGGCGAGCCAGCTGACACCGGCCGCGCCACAGGGCGCGGAGGTGGCGGGGGCGTCGGCGGCGGCGGTGGTGTTCAGCTCGTCGACCGAGCTGTAGGCGTCGTAGCCCGCCATCAGATCCATGATCGCCTCGGACTTCTCCATCGCGATCTCCCTTCCGTCTTCGATGAGTTGGACAAAATCGGGTGCGGGGCACCCGGGGTGCGGTGGGTCAGCAACCGGCTTCGTACGTGGCGCCGGAGATCGCGGAGGCACCGGCGGCGCACCACGCGGAGCTGGCGAGGGTGGCGGCGCAGACCGGGGTGGTGGCCGGGGCGTCGGCGGCGGCGGTCACGTTGAGCTCGGCCACGTCGGCGTAGGCGTCGTAGTTCGAGACGAGGTCCATGATCGAGTTGTTCTTGTCCATGATTTTCTCCTTGTTGAGTAAGGACTGAACTGAAAGCAGGGAGTGCGCAGGGTCACTCCCTGCAATCACTTCAGGCTCGATGCCCGGTATTCCGGGCGGGGTTGGCCGGTTCGACACCGGCCTCGAGGAACGCTGCGGTGAGCAGCTCCTCGACTCTCTCGCCGCTCTTGGCGGCGTCGAGCAGCGCGTGGGCCGTGATGCTGGCCCGGTGCTGGCCGAAGCTGAGGCCCGTCATGCCGGGGCGGCGGTCGTCCGGCTCCCAGGCGGTGGCCACGCCGGGTGCCAGCTCCTCGGTGTAGACCGAGGTCTCGTGCCCGACGCCGGGTGTCGTGGCGACGGCGTCGGCGATGCCGCGGGCGGCGTGTGCGGAGTCCCCGGCGAGATAGACCACCAGGGCGTCGCGGCGGGGGTACAGCGGCTTGGCGGAGAGGACCTTCGCCCGGTACGCCGTCCCGGTGTCCTCCAGGTGGCCGAGGACCTTCGCCCAGACCGCGGGCGCCTCCTGCCACGAGGTGATGTTGACGTACACCCGCAGTACGTCCCGGCCGGGCGGCCGGGGGCGTGACCCGTCGACCATGAAGAAGCCGGGCGACAGCGCGGGGCGCAGCGCGGCGGTGCGCAGGGTGACGACCGCGCCGGGGGTCTCGGGGTCACCGTCGACGACGAGGGCACGCGGTACCCACACCCGCACCCCGTCCCGCTCGACGAGGAGCGGTGACGTCTCGGTTCCGCCGTGTCCCTCGGCCGCGCACACCCGTGCCCGGGTGGTGGTCTCGCGGTGCGGTACGCCCCGGGCGAGGTCGCGTTCGAACTCCTCGTCGCGGATCCGGAACGAGATTTCCCCCTTCTCCATCCGCCGGCCGGCGTGCAGCACGTCGTACAGCGCGTCGGAGAGCAGTCGGCGCATCTCGCGGGGGTTGTCGGAGTTCACCTCCCGGCCGTGGACGACGGCCTCGGTGCCGTCCTGCGATATCCGGATCTCTCTCAGCGCATCCGTGAGCCGGTGCGGCAGCGTGGTGGTGCCGGTGCTCATGTCGTCTCCTCGAATCCCAAGGTCGCGGCGAACTTGTGCGGCGTCAGCAGGGCCGCCCGGCCGATGCCGGCGGCGGCGCGCTCGATGCCCGACAGGCGGGCGCTCTTCTGCGAGCTGGCCATCAACCGGTCCAGCAGGTGCCAGCCGGCGAACGCGGTGGCCCGGTGGGCGAGTCCCTCGTCCACGACGGGGCGCACCTCGCGATATCCCCGCCAGAATTCCCGGACCAGCGGGAGCAGTCGCTCCATCTTTTGGACGCCGCGCTCGATGACGATTTCATGCGTGAGTTCGACGTCGAGGAAGGCGTTGTCGCCGTCGCCACGGTCGGTGACGATGTCGAGCACGGAACGGTAGAGCCATTCCCCGGCGAAGGCACCCACATCGCGGGCCGGGTCCGCCAGCCGGAATTCCTCCCAGTCCGTGACATGGAATTCTTCGTCGCTCACCAGGAACTGGTCGACCCGCAGATCGCAGTGCGAGGGCACCTTCGGCGCCGCCCGCTCCTTTTCCCGGAGCACCTCGATGGCCTTGACCAGCTGCTCGTCCTGCTGCATGAGCTGCCAGCTCTGGACCTCGCCGAAGCTGAAATTCTCGAACATGGGCAGCGGAATGCCGTGGAGGAGTCGCACGGACGGCTGGGACGGCGGTGAGGCGTCGAAGTCCTCCCAGCCGGGCGGACGTGCCTCGTGCAGCAGTCCGATCGCCCGGCCGACCCGGCCCGCGAGGGCGGCGTCGAAGGTCTCGTCGACCATCAGCTCCGCGCCGTTGCGCGCGCCCTCGACGTACTCGAAGGCCACCAGATCCGCTTCCTCGTCGAACCCGAGGAACCGCGGGCCCCGCAGGGCCGAGCTGGGCATCGCCGCCGAGCACTGCTCGAACGCCTTCAGCCGCCGCATCCGCGCCTTCACATCCGGCTCGGGCCCGACCAGGTGCTTGACGAAGGCCTTGCCCCCGCCGGCCGTCTCGCCGGCCCAGCAGTCGTTGCGCCCGACGGGCGCCGAGAGCGTGTCCCGGAGGTAGGGGCCGAGGCCCAGTCTCTCCAGGAGGGCGTCCACCGCCGGATACTCATCGAGATCGCGCGGCTTGTACGCGGGTATTTCCGCCGCCGCGTTCTTCACTGCCATGACTTTTCGTGACCCTCACAGAATGCGGGGCGCAGAGTGATGCGCACCGGGTGGATATCGCCGCCGACACTTCGTCTTCCGGGCGATGTCTACTGCCAGCCGTTGACCTGCCAGCCATTGACCTGCCAGCCGTTGACCGGCTTGACGTCGGCGACAATCTTCTTGACCTGGTGCAGCGTCTGCTCGGCGGGAACCGGCTCAGCGGGAATCGACGAAGCGGCGGTGTGGTGAGTGGTGTTCTCAGCGGTGCTCGCGGCCGCGATCCCGGTCGTTCCCGCGGTGATTCCGGCGGTGATGACGAGAGCGACGGTCGCGTTGCGGATTGCCTTCTTCATGATTCCCCCTGGCTGTTTTTTTCCCCGACCCGTTTCTGGGTACGAGAAAAGATTGCCAGCGGGCGCGGCCGCTCTCCATGCACTTTGATGTCAGCTTGTTGCAGCCTTCGCCGCGGCGCGGTGCAGCTTGATGCAAGGCCCTGGCCGGGCGGCGGCTCATCGGTTCAGCAGCGGTTCGGCTGCCGCCGGGACCATGCCCTTCTCGGCGCGGTGCCGTCGACACGGCTGCGGCTTCGCCTGCGTGAGGGGACCGGTACCGGCTGCGCCGTGCGGGCGTCATGCGGGCGCCATGCGGGCGCGTCCTCAAACGCCGGACGGGCTGAAACCATGCCCGCGGTTCGGCTGCCGCCGGGACCACGGCCCCCTCGGCGGGGTGGCCGTCGGCACGGGGTGCGGCTTCGCCCCGCGCGAGCGGGCCGGTGCCGGCTGCGCCCGGCGAGCGCCCGGCGAGCGCGTCCTCAAACGCCGGACGGGCTGAATTCAGGCCTGCCCGGACGCTCAGAGGCCGGGGTCGGTCACGACGCCCGGAGGAGGGCCGCGCCCTCTCTCCATTTGAGGATCTTGTCGAAGCTGACCACGGCGCCCGGCCGGCCCGGCCGGTTGCGCACGCGGACGTGGTCGGTGAGGGACTCGATCAGGAAGAGACCCCGGCCGTGCTCCTCGTGAGCCGGGGCCGGGGTCTTCGTCTGCGGTGGGGGGAGGTGCCGCTTGGTGCGGCGGGGTTCGCGGGGGCGGTCGGCGAAGCCGGGGCCCGAATCGGTCACCTCGATGCGGCAGGTGTCGCCGTCGATGAAGGCGGTGACGCGGTAGTCCGTGGAAGCGTCACCGCCGTGCTCCACGGCGTTCGCACACGCTTCGCTCAGGGCCACCGAGAGGTCGTACGAGATTTCGGGGTCGACCCCGGCCGTCTCCATGGTGCCGATCAGAAGTCGCCGGGCGAGCGGAACGCTCGCAGCTTCGCGCCGCAAGTGGAGTGACCACCAAATGCTCATGCTCAGCCTCCTGGCTGCGGCTCGACATACCGATACGTATAGCCAGGGGCGGGGGCTCGTAAGCCTCCGGAGTGTGTGAGTCCGCTCATTCGGACGACGCGGCGTGGCGGTGCACCGGTGTATATGAGACGACCACCGGCGCACGCCGGAGCGCGTTCTCGGCGCGAAAGGCCCGACCCCTGCCGTAGGTATGGGGTAAGGGCGGTGGGATGATGGCGCAGCCATGCCTCACCCCGTCGCGCGCGTCGGCGCCGATCTGCGACTGCTCCGGGCCGCGGTGTTCACCGCGGTCTGTGTTCTGCTGTCCGCGGGCGGGCATGTGCTGGCCTCCTGTGCGAGCGTGCCGCTGTGGACGCTGGGCGCGGGCTTCCTCGTCGTCCTCGCGATCGCCGTGCCGCTGGCCGGGCGGGAGCGTTCGCTGCCGGGCATCGCGGCCGGACTGGCCGTGGGCCAGCTCGCGCTGCACACCCTCTTCGGGCTCGGGCAGCAGGGCGCGACGGTCACCCGCGAGCAGGCGGGGGGCGAGGGGCGGCTGATCAGCTTCGCCGCCCAGCTGATCTGCAACCAGTCCCACCCGCTGTCCGGCACCGACGCGCGCCGCGTCATCACCGACGCCGGGCTCGACCCCGCCGTCCACCCGTCGCGCATGGTCATGACCGCGCCGATGGACGCCCCCGCCACCGGCGGCTCCCCGCTGGCTCACCTGCTGCCGCCCTCGCTGCCGATGCTGCTCGGCCATCTGCTCGCGGCGCTGGCCGCGGGCTGGCTGCTGCGCCGCGGCGACCAGGCGCTGTGGCGTCTGGTGCGGCTGTCGCAGCGGTCGGCGCGGGAGGTCGCCGAGGTCACGCTCGTCGGGGCGCTGCGCGCCGCGCTCGTGCTCGTCCGGGCCATGGGCGCCCAGGTGGTCCGCCGGCCGGTGACCGCCGTCCGGCGGGCGTTCGGGGACGAGGAGCGTCCGGCGACCGAGCCCGCGCTCCAGCACTTCGTGATCAGGCGGGGACCGCCGCGCTTCGACCTCGCGGCCTGACCACGCGACGCACTCCGGCATTCGGACGGGAGGGCGGTCGCGCTGGCGCCGCACGCGCGCCATCACCCTCTCCGTCCCCACCTGCCTGTGGAGTATCCCCATGAACGCCAAGACCCCTTCTCTTCGTCGTCTCCGCCGCCTCCCCCTCGTCGGCTCCGTCGCCGCCGGCACCGTGCTGCTGCTCGCCGGCCCCGCCTCCGCGCACGTGAGCATCCCGGGCACCGCCGAGAAGGGCGGCTACGGCACCATCGCCATCAAGGTGCCGAACGAGAAGGACGACGCCTCGACGGTCAAGCTGGAGGTCACCCTCGACCCGAAGCACCCGCTGTCGTCCGTGATGCCGCAGCCCGTCCCGGGCTGGGACGTGAAGGTCGAGAAGTCCAAGCTCGACAAGCCGATCCAGTCGCACGGCAAGACGATCACCGAGGCCGTCACCAAGGTCACCTGGTCGGGCGGCAAGATCGAGCCGGGCCAGTTCCAGCAGTTCCCGCTGTCGGTCGGCCAGCTGCCCACCGACGCCGACGAGCTGGTCTTCAAGGCGCTCCAGACCTACTCCGACGACGACGTCGTGCGCTGGATCGACCCGTCCAAGCCGGGCGGGCACGAGGCCGAGCACCCGGCGCCGACCCTCAAGCTCGTCGAGAAGACGTCGCCCGACCACCACGACAAGGACGCCAAGGGCGACAAGAACAGCGACGCGAAGGACGACAAGGCCGACGCCGGCCAGGACGAGGCCTCCGACTCCGGTGACAAGGACGCGTCCGACACCACCGCCCGGGTGCTCGGCGTCGCCGGCATCGTCGTCGGCGTGGCCGGTGTCGCCTTCGGCATCGTCGCCGGGCGCCGTCGCAACGCCTGAGCCAGGCTCGCCCACCACGTGACCGTCTGACGGAAACGACCGGGGCGGCGGCCCGTACCGCCCGCCGCCCCGCATCCCAGACCGACCCCGGAGAAGAACTCCATGCGCACCAAGATCCTGGGCGCGGCGCTGGCAACCGCCGCCGCGCTCACCCTGACCGCCTGTGACGGTGGCGGGGGCTCCGACGAGACCGGCAAGGGCAACGAGGCCGCGGCCGACGTGTCCGCGGAGCCCAAGAAGAAGGCCGCCATCGTCCTCGACAACCCGAAGGCCAAGCCCGACCTGGTCCTCGACGACACGTCGGGCAAGAAGTACGAGCTGCTCAAGGAGACCAAGGGCAGGCCCGTACTCCTCTACTTCGGCTACACCTACTGCCCCGACGTCTGCTCGACCGTGGTCGCCGACATCGCGAGCGCGGAGAAGAAGCTGTCCAAGGCCGACCAGGAGAAGCTCCAGGTCGTCTTCGTCACCACCGACCCCGAGCGGGACACCCCCAAGCGGATGCGGGAGTGGCTCGACGCGCAGGGCGGGCAGGACATCGTGGGCCTGACCGGCGGCTTCGACACCATCCAGGCCGCGGCCAAGCCGCTCGGCATCCTGGTGGAGAAGCCGAAGAAGGAGAAGGACGGCTCCATCACCGTCAACCACGGCGCCCAGGTCATCGGCTTCTCGCCGAAGGACGACGCGGCCCACTGGCTGTACACGACCACGACCACGGCAGCCGAATACACCAAGGATCTTCCCAAGATCATCAAGGGGGAGAACCCGTGATCGCCAAGTCCACCGCCGCCACCGCCGCCGTCCTGCCCCTCGTGCTCGCCGGGGGTCTGCTGCTGGTCACCGGGTGCCAGTCGGAGAAGAACGCCCTGGCCCGCGACACGGCGAAGCTGTCCGTCAGCGGCGCCTACCTGCCGCAGCCCGCCATGACCGACATGGCCGCCGCCTACCTCACCGTCACCAACGACGGCGGCAAGGCCGACCAGCTCACGTCCGTCACCAGCCCGCTCTCGCGCGACATCACCATGCACACCACCGAGGGCACGGCGATGAAGCACGCGACGAAGCTGGACGTGCCCGCGAACGGGAAGCTGACGCTCGCCCGCGGCGGCACCCACCTCATGCTCGGCAAGCTCGACCACAAGCCCAAGGTGGGCGAGCGGATCGAATTCACCCTGCACTTCGCCACGTCGGCACCCGTCAAGATCAAGGTGCCGGTCGAGACCGCGACCTTCCGTCCCAAGGACTGACGTGCGATGACGACCCCGACCGCCCTGACCACACCGACCGCCAGGCGGGTACTGCCCGTCCTGGGCACCCTGCTCGCCGCCCTGCTGTGCGCGCTCGGCTTCGGCGCCACCCCCGCGTCGGCGCACGCCGCGCTCACCTCCACCGACCCCGCCAACGGCTCGGTGGTCAAGACGGCGCCGCAGCGGATCACGCTCCGCTTCTCCGAGGGGGTGCTGCTCAACACCGACTCGATACGGGTCCTCGACCCCGGCGGCGAGCGGGTCGAGCAGGGCGGTCCCGAGCACGTGGACGGCAAGTCCGACTCCGCGGCCGTCACGCTGCGCGCCGGGCTCGCGGACGGCACGTACACCGTGGCCTGGCAGGCCGTCTCGGCGGACAGCCACCCGGTGGCCGGGGCCTTCACCTTCTCCATCGGGGCGCCGTCGAAGACGACGGTGAAGGCCACGGCCACCGTCACCGAGGTCGATCCGGCGGTCGAGGTCCTCTACGGCGCGGGCCGGTACGCGGCCTACGCCGGGTTCGTGCTGCTCGTCGGCGGCTGCGTCTTCGCGGGCGTGTGCCGCTCCTCGCGGTCCGTGCAGCGGATCGCGGTCGGCGGCTGGATCACCCTCTTCGCCTCCACGGCGGCGCTGTTGCTGCTGCGGGGCGCGTACACGAGCGGCAAGGGAATGGGGTCCGTCCTCGATCTCGCGCTGCTCGGCGACGTGCTGGCCACCAAGCCGGGGGCGGCACTGCTGTCGCGGCTGCTGCTGCTGAGCGCCGCGGCCGTCTTCCTCGCCGTGCTGTTCGGTTCGTACGCCCGCGAGGACGACGACCGCACGCGCGGCGAACGCCGGGACGTCGCCTACGGGCTCGGGATCGGCGGCACCGTCGTCGCGGTCGGGCTGGCGGCGACGTGGGCGATGGCCGAGCACGCGTCGGTCGGCATACAGGCGTGGCTCGCGATGCCGGTCGACGTGCTGCACCTGGTGGCGGTCGCGGTGTGGCTCGGCGGGCTGGCCGCGCTGCTGGCCACCCTGCGCTCCGGCGAACCCCTCCGACGCGCGTCCGTGGTCCGCTTCTCGCGGCTCGCGTTCGCGTCGGTGTGCGCGCTGGTCGCCACCGGGCTCTACCAGTCCTGGCGGCAGGTCGGCTCGTGGGACGCGCTCACCGGCACCTCCTACGGCCGGTGGCTGCTGGTCAAGGCCGGGCTGGTGATCGTCCTGGTCGGCGTCGCGTACTTCTCGCGGCGCTGGACGGCCGGGCTCACGGACGGCCCGGAGCCGAAGAAGGCCAAGCCGGCCGACCGGAAGGTCCCGGCCGCCGTCAAGGGCGGCGGCTCCGACTCCGCCGAGCGGGCCGCCCAGCTCGCCCGGCAGCGGGCCGCGCTGGAGAAGGCCGCCGGGAAGCGGCAGCGCGACGCGGACGAGAACCGCAGCGGGCTGCGGCGTTCGGTCTGCGCCGAGGCCGCCGTGGCGGTCGTGCTGCTGGCCGTCACCACCGTGCTCACCGGCACCCAGCCCGGCCGCGCCGAGACCGAGCAGCAGCGGGCCGCGTCGGGCGAGGCGGCCCCCGCCGCGACCGGCCCGGCCGAGGTGCGCATCCCCTACGACACCGGCGGGACGAACGGGAGCGGCACGGCTCGGATCACCGTCGACCCCGGGCGCTCCGGCCACAACACCCTCGACGTCGCCGTCACCGACGCCGCCGGGCGGCCCGTGGACGTACCCGAGCTGGAGGTCACCTTCACCGAGAAGGCGAAGGCGATCGGCCCGCTGCGCACCACCCTGGAGCGCCGCTCCGGCGGCCGCTGGCAATCCACCGGCTTCCAGCTGCCCATGGCCGGCGAGTGGCAGCTGTCCCTGACCGTCCGGACCTCCGACATCGACCAGGTCACCGAGATCGAGAACGTGAAGATCAACTGATGGCTGAACAAGCTGACCAGGCTGAACAGAGCAAGCGGGCCGATCACCACGGCATCAGCCGCCGCCGTCTGCTGGGCACCGCCGGCGCCGCGGGCGCGGCCGGGCTCGTCGCGGGCGGCGCGGCCGGCGCGTTCGGTGCCGAGGCCGTACGGGAGACGCCGGCCGAGCTGGCGGGCGTCGGCTCCGCCACCGTGCCCTTCCACGGCGAACACCAGGCCGGCATCGCCGAGCCCGCGCAGGCGCACGGCCACCTCGTCGCCTTCGACCTCGCCCCGGGCGCCGACCGCAAGGCCGCCGCCGCGCTGCTGCGCCGCTGGTCGGCGACGGCGGCGGAGCTGGCGGCGGGCACGGCGCCGAAGGGCGACGACACGGGCATCGCCCTGGACGCGGGTCCGTCCTCCCTGACCGTCACCTTCGGCTTCGGCCGCACCTTCTTCGACCGCACCGGGCTGACCGCCGAGCGCCCGGCGGCCCTGGAGCCGCTGCCCGACTTCACCGCCGACGCGCTCGACCGCAAGCGCAGCGACGGCGACCTGTGGGTGCAGATCGGCGCCGACGACTCGTTCGTCGCCTTCCACGCGCTGCGCCTGCTCCAGAAGCAGGCCGCCGGCACGGCACGCGTCCGCTGGCAGATGAACGGCTTCAACCGGGCTCCCGGCGCGACCGCGCGCCCGCTGACCGGCCGCAACCTGATGGGCCAGATGGACGGCACCAACAACCCGAAGCCGTCGGACCCGGACTTCGCCACCCGGGTCTTCGTGCCGGACCGGAACGGCGACTGGATGGCGGGCGGCTCCTACGCCGTCGTCCGGCGCATCCGCATGCTGCTCGACAGCTGGGACCACCTCTCGCTGGAACGCCAGGAGAAGGTCATAGGCCGCCGCAAGTCGGACGGCGCCCCGCTGTCCGGCGGCACGGAGACGACACCGGTCGACCTGAACAAGGTCGAGGCGAACGGCTCGCTCGCCATCGCGGGCGACGCGCACATCCGCGTGGCGGCACCGGAGTCCAACCGGGGCGCGGCCATGCTGCGCCGGGCGTTCTCGTACCACGACGGCTTCCTGGACGACGGCGCACCGGACGCGGGCCTGCTGTTCGTCGCATGGCAGGCGGATCCCCTGAAGGGGTTCGTCCCGGTGCAGCGGAAGCTGGACCGGGGGGACGGGCTGTCGCGGTTCCTGCGACACGAGTCGAGCGGGCTGTTCGCCGTACCGGGCGGCTGCGCGCCGGGCGAGTATGTGGGGCAGCGGTTGCTGGAGGGTTGACGGGTTCGGGCCCGTCGGCTTTCGCGGTCCTCAATCGCCGGACGGGCTGCTGTGCCTTGTCCTCAATCGCCGGACGGGCTGATTTTCAGCCCGTCCGGCGATTGAGGACCGGGGTCCGGGGCGGAGCCCCGGGACGACCGTCGAGCCGCAGGCGGGAGATATCGTGACGACGCTGCCCCCAAACCACCTGCGAGGAGCGCGAATGTCCCCCAGCCGCTATACCTATCTCGGCCCCGAGGGCACCTTCACCGAGGCCGCGCTCCGTACGCTCCCCGAGGCCGCGACCCGCGAACTCGTGCCCATGGTCTCCGTGCCGACCGCGCTCGACGCCGTGCGCAACGGCGAGGCCGCCGCCGCGCTCGTGCCGATCGAGAACTCCGTGGAGGGCGGCGTCACCGCGACGCTCGACGAACTCGCCACCGGCGCACCGCTGATGATCTACCGCGAGGTGCTGCTCCAGATCGCCTTCGCGCTGCTCGTACGCCCCGGCACCCGGCTCGCGGACATCAAGACCGTCACGGGTCACCCCGTCGCGCAGCCGCAGGTGCGCAACTGGCTGGCGCAGCACCTGCCGGACGCGCTGTGGGAGTCCTCGGCGTCCAACGCGGACGGTGCGCGGCTGGTGCAGGAGGGGCGCTACGACGCCGCGTTCGCCGGGGAGTTCGCGGCGGCGACGTACGGGCTCGAGGCGCTGTACACCGACATCCACGACGCGCAGAACGCGCAGACCCGCTTCGTGCTGGCCGGCCGTCCGGCGCGGCCCGCGGCGCGCACGGGCGCGGACCGGACGTCGTTCGTCGTCTGGCTGCGCGACAACCACCCGGGCGCACTGCTGGAGCTGCTGCAGGAGTTCGCCTCGCGCGGGGTGAACCTGATGCGGATCGAGTCGCGGCCCACGGGCGAGGGCATGGGGCAGTACTGCTTCTCCATCGACTGTGAGGGGCACATCACCGACCGCCGGGTGGGCGAGGCGCTGATGGGGCTGAAGCGGACGTGCCCGAAGGTGCGCTTCCTCGGCTCGTACCCGCAGGCGGGGGTGGACGCCGGGGTGCCGCCACGGCCGGGGACGTCGGACGAGGACTTCGTGGCCGCCGCGGACTGGCTGACGCGCTGCCAGGACGGCCGGGCCTGACGGGCCTGCGGGCTGAGGGGCCTGAGGGCTGAGGGGCCTGACGGGCCTGAGGGAGTCCGAGCGTGGCGTTCGGCACAGCGGTGTGGATAGTCGACGAAGTTATCCACAGGCCACGACTCGACCTGGGGATAAGTCGACACGGTCACCCCTTCCGCCATCCGACGAATCGGTCAAGGTCGACAAATCTCTCTAGCTACGAGACGGCCGTCCACAGGGCGCCCTGCCGTACCCACCCCCACCGCAGCACCCCCTCGTCACCTGAACGCCTTCGAATAACCCTTTAGGGCGAGCAATTACCACCCGAATGAGCACTGGCGCGACGTTTACCCGGAGAAACTCCGGCGCAGGACAGAAGAGGCGGAACGATCCCTTCCGGCATCCACAGATTCCACGCACAGCCTGTGGATAAAGAATCGGAACCCTTCACCCCTGTGGACAACGGCCAGTCAACTCCCGCCCGCCGCAAGGTGCGTCGACGTCCGGCGCCGCCCCTATGCCCCTTTTCAGCAAATGCGCGCGAATTCCCCGACGCCCGCCCGCCCTCCTTATTCACAGCGTTTTCCACCCGCCTCAATATGGGACATACCGACACGAAGAGGAATATCGAGTGCGGCAGGCGCAGCCCGCAACGGTAGCCTGGAGGGGTGATTGACCTTCGCCTGCTTCGTGAGGACCCCGACCGTGTGCGCGCCTCCCAGCGCGCCCGTGGAGAGGACGTCGACATCGTCGACGCGCTGCTCTCCGCCGACGAACGACGCAGGTCGTCCAGCGTCCGCTTCGACGAACTCCGCTCCGAGCAGAAGTCGCTCGGCAAGCTCATCCCCAAGGCCTCCGGTGACGAGAAGGCCGAGCTGCTGAAGAAGGCGGGCGAGCTGTCCGCGGCCGTCAAGGCCGCCGACGCCGAGCAGGACGAGGCCGCGGCCGAGACGCAGCGCCTGCTGCTCCAGGTCGGCAACCTCGTCCACCCGGACGTGCCGCGCGGCGGCGAGGACGACTTCGTCGTCCTGGAGACCGTCGGCACCCCCCGTGACTTCGCCGCCGAGGGCTTCGAGCCCAAGGACCACCTGGAGCTGGGCCAGTCGCTCGGCGCGATCGACGTCGAGCGCGGCGCCAAGGTCTCCGGCTCCCGCTTCTACTACCTGACGGGCGTCGGCGCCCTGCTCGAGCTCGCGCTCGTCAACGCCGCCATCGCCCAGGCCACCGCCGCCGGCTTCATCCCGATGCTCACGCCCGCGCTGGTCAAGCCGCGCGCCATGGAGGGCACCGGCTTCCTCGGCCAGGCCGCCCAGGACGTCTACCACCTGGAGAAGGACGACTTCTACCTGGTCGGTACGTCCGAGGTGCCGCTCGCGGCGTACCACATGGACGAGATCATCGAGGCGGACAAGCTGCCGCTGCGCTACGCGGGCTTCTCGCCGTGCTTCCGCCGCGAGGCCGGTACGTACGGCAAGGACACCCGGGGCATCTTCCGCGTCCACCAGTTCGACAAGGTGGAGATGTTCTCCTACGTCGACCCGGAGGACGCCGAGGCCGAGCACGCGCGTCTCCTGGAGTGGGAGAAGCAGTGGCTCACCAGCCTGGAGCTGCCCTACCAGGTCATCGACGTGGCCACGGGCGACCTCGGTTCGTCCGCCTCGCGCAAGTTCGACTGCGAGGCGTGGATCCCCACCCAGGGCAAGTACCGCGAGCTGACCTCCACCTCGAACTGCGACGAGTTCCAGTCCCGCCGGCTCTCGGTGCGCATGCGCGACGGCAAGCACGTCAAGCCGCTGGCGACGCTCAACGGCACGCTGTGCGCGGTGCCGCGCACGATCGTGGCGCTGCTGGAGAACCACCAGCAGGCCGACGGCACGGTGCGCGTCCCCGAGGTGCTGCGCCCGTACCTGGGCGGTCGCGAGTTCCTGGAGCCGGTCGCCAAGTGAGGCGTACGGGCGGCTCGCGCGCGGCCTCCGGGCCATCGCGCGGGCTGCCCACGACCACCCTGCCCGCGCCGCCACGGTGCCGCGCGGGCGGAGAAACGAAGAGGAAGACGCCGTGAGCGCCGCCCCGCCGCCGTACCGCCTTGTCGCGACCGACCTCGACGGCACGCTGCTGCGCCCCGACGACACCGTCTCGGAGCGCACCCGCACAGCCCTCGCCCGGGCCACGGAGGCCGGTGCCGCGCACATCATCGTCACCGGCCGGTCCGTCCCCTGGACGCGGGCGATACTCGACGCCCTGGACTACCGGGGCCTCGCGGTCTGCGGGCAGGGCGCGCAGGTCTACCACGCGGGCGAGCACCGGTTGCTGACGTCGGTGACCCTGGACCGGCAGCTCGCCGCGCTGGCCGTCGCCAAGGTCGAGGCCGAGGTCGGCCCGCTCTACCTCGCCGCCAGCCGTGACGGCATGGACGGCGACGTACTGATCGGCCCCGGCTACCGCATCCAGGACGGCCCGCTGCCGGCCGTCCCGATCACGGACCCGGCCGAGCTGTGGCTCACCCCGCTCAACAAGCTCTACCTCCAGCACCCGGACCTCGGCGACGACGAGCTGGTCGAGGTGGCCCGGCGGGTCGCCGGCGACCTGGTGGGCGTGACGATGGCGGGCGCCGGGATCGTCGAGCTGCTGCCGCTGGGCCTGAGCAAGGCCACGGGCCTGTCGCTGGCCGCGCGCCGCCTGGGCATGAAGGCCGTCGACACCATCGCCTTCGGTGACATGCCCAACGACATCCCGATGTTCGGCTGGGCCGCGCACGGTGTGGCGATGGCCAACGCCCATCCGGAGCTGCGGGCCGTCGCGGACGAGATCACGGACTCGAACGAGAACGACGGGATCGCGGCCGTTCTGGAGCGGCTGTTCGGCTGACGCCGACGGGTTTTCCCGTCGGCCCGCGCACGGGCCACCGCACCGGCCACGGCACAGGCCCCCAGGTGCCCCGGCCGCGCGTCAGCGGCCAGCAGGCCAGCCCCACGGCCACGGCGATCGCGTGCCCGAGGTCGGTGTACGTCGTCCCCCCGGTGACGAGCGGCACCCCGAAGAACAGCGTGACGGCCAGCAGATAGACCCAGCGCCAGGGGCGGGCCACCCGGTAGGCCAGCACCCCGGCGGAGGCGGCGAGCCCGTACGAGACCCCTATGTCGACAACGTGCTTCATCGAGCGGGGCACCGCGTGCTCCTGGATCGACAGCAGCAGCACCTCCTGGCTGACGAGCGTGGCCGCGACATGGGCGACGGCCACCGTGACCAGCCAGCGCAGCGTGCCGAGCCAGCGTTCGACGTTGGCGTGGAAGACCTCGAAGAGCACGGCGTAGAGCAGGAACGAGGACGGGCTCTCGATCCAGAACCCGCTGATGAGCAGCGACTGCAACGGGTGCTTGGTGAGTGCGTGGATGTTGCTGCTGGTGCGGTGGAGAAGGAACGTCTCCAGCCCCTCGCTGGCCGCCGCGATGACGAGGCTGGTGATGCCGATGATCAGCAGCCAGATGTGCGTACCGGGTGACGAGCAGACCCAGCGGCGTATCCGATCGGCGGCTGTCACCATTCGAAGGTAGCCGGGGTCCGGAATCTCCGCGCGCCGGCCGAATCCACCGGGGCCGGGCACAATCCAGCCCGCCCGGCGTTTGAGGACACCCAATCCCAGCCCGCCCGGCGCTTGAGGGTCAGTTGTAGGATGACTGGGCAACCGGGCAAGCCACGCCCCACCCCCCACCGTCCGGAGGACGAAATGACCCTGCGTGCAGCCGGACGCCAGTCCCTCGTGGACACCGTCGTCGACCAGCTCCGCGCACAGGTCACCGCCGGCGAATGGCCCGTGGGCGGCCGCATCCCGACCGAGCACGCGCTCGCCGAACAGCTCCAGGTCGGGCGCAACACGGTCCGCGAGGCCGTCCGCGTCCTCGTGCACGCCGGCATGCTGCGCTCCCGGCAGGGCGAGGGCACCTTCGTCGTCTCCACCGCCGACCCCGGCGAGATCATGCGCGGTCTCCAGCGCGCCGGAGTGCGGGACGTGCTGGAGCTGCGCATCGCGCTGGAGGCCGAGGCCGCGCGGCTCGCGGCGGTCCGCCACGAGCCCGCCGACCTGGAGCGGATGCGCGCGGCGCTGGACGCGCAGACGGCCTTCGAGGACCCGGACGGCCAGCCCGACTCCGGGAACCTGGAGCTGTACGCCGATCACGACATCGCGTTCCACAAGGCCGTCGTCGAGGCCGCGCACAACACCGCGCTGACCGCCACCTACGGCTGGTTCAGCAGCTCGGTGCGCGAGTCGCTGGTCACCGCGCTCGGCGACCGCGAGATGCCGCGCATCGTCCACGGCGACCACCACGCGCTCATGGACGCCATCGCCTCCGGTGACCCCGACGCCGCCGCGCGGGCAGCCCGGGCGCTGCTCGAACGCCCGAAGCAGGCCGTCGAGTCCCTGCTCGCCGAACGCTGAACGGCGCCCGGCCCCCGCACCACCGCACCACCTTTGGAAAGGCACCACCATGTCCGAGACGAGGTCCGAAGCACCACTGATCGACGCGGAGGAGGCCCTGGCGCCCACCGCGCCCGTGGCCGCCGCGAGACGACGGCTGCGCGCCCACCCCGCGCTCGTGATGCTCGGCATCGTCCTCGCCTCCCTCAACATGCGGGCCGCGCTCGCCGGGGTCTCACCGCTCCTCGGCGAGATCGGTGACCACTTCCACCTGGCCGCCGCCGCGAGCAGCCTGGTGACGACCATTCCGCTCGTCTTCATGGGGCTCGGCTCGATCGTCGCGCCGAAGCTCGCCCGGCGCTGGGGCACCGAGGCCGTGCTCTGCGGCGCGCTCGCGCTGCTGTGCGGCGGCATCGTGCTGCGCGTCGCGCCGCCCGTCGTGGCTTTGTTCGTCGGCTGTGCGCTCGTCGGTACCGCGATAGCCCTGCTCAACGTCCTCATGCCGGGTCTGATCAAGCGGGACTTCCCGGACCGGGCCGCGAGCATGACCGCGCTCTACTCCACCGCGATGATCCTCGGCGCCACCGTCTCCGCGGCCTCCGCCGTGCCACTGGAGAACGCCCTCGGCGGCTGGCAGGGCTCCCTCGCCTCCTGGGCGCTGCTCGCGGCCCTCGCCGCGGCCGTGTGGATCCCGCAGGTGGTCATCTCCCGCCGGGGCACAGGGCACGGCGAGTCGGCGGCGAAGCCCGCGGCCGACGGCGGCACCGACCTCGTCCGTACGCCGCTGGCCTGGCAGATCACCCTCTTCATGGGCTCGCAGTCGCTCGTGGCGTATGTCTGCATCGCCTGGCTGCCGACGATCTTCACGGACCACGGCATGAGCAAGGCCGAGGCGGGTCTCGTCTTCGCGTTCAGCACCCTGGTGCAGATGGCCGGTTCGTTCGTCGTGCCGATGCTGGCCGGGCGGATGCGTTCACAGCGCCTGCTGGCGGTCGGCGTGGTGCTGTTCATGGCGGCGGGCATCACCGGGCTGCTCGTGGCCCCGGTCGCCGGGGCGTGGCTGTGGGCGGTGCTGCTCGGCATCGGCCAGGGCGGTGCGCTGGGCCTCGCGCTGACGATGATGGTGCTGCGCACCCGCGATGCCCACACCGCCGCCCGGCTCTCGGGCATGGCACAGACGTGGGGCTATCTGCTGGCGGCGGTCGGGCCGTTCGCGCTGGGCGCCGTCCACCAGGCGACCGGCGGATGGACCGTACCGATCGTGCTGCTGCTGGTGGTGTGCGCGGGGCTGGTGATGCTCGGGCTCGGCGCCGGGCGCGATCGGAAGATCTGAGACGTTGAACAGGGTGGTGGCTCCCCCCACGACCGGGAGCCACCGCCCCGTCCCGCGCCCGTGTCGAGGAGACCGACCGCCCGTGTCCGACGCTTCCCGGATCACTGTCCCCGCCGCACTGGCGGAGTTCCACGAGTCGTACGAGGACGAGGAGGGCCGCGCCTGGATCGCCGGGCTGCCCGGCCTGGCCGCCGGTTTCCTGGACCGCTGGGAGCTGCGGCTCGACGGGCCCCCGGCGCACGGCGCGGTGGCGCTCGTCCTGCCGGTGCGCCGCGCGGACGACACCCCGGCCGTGCTCAAGCTGCAGCCGGTCGACGAGGAGACCGAGGGCGAACCCGTCGCGCTGCGCGCGTGGGGCGGCGGTGGCGCGGTCCGGCTCCTCGACCACGACGCCTCCTCCGGCACGATGCTGCTGGAGCGGCTGGACGCCGGGCGCTCGCTGGCGTCGGTGCCGGACGACGAGGCCGCGCTGCTGACGCTCACCGAGCTGCTGGCCCGCCTGGTGGCGGCCCCCGCACCGGCCGGCCTGCGCACGCTCGCCGACCTCGCGGAAGCCATGCTCGCCGAGGTGCCGGACGCGCTCCCGGCCCTGGCCGACCCGGCCGAACGGGACCTGCTGCGCTCCTGCGCGGCCGCCGTGCGGGACGCGGCCGGCGACGCGGGTGACCGGCTGCTGCACTGGGATCTGCACTACGAGAACGTGCTGACACCGCTGCCGGGAGACGGCCGCGAGCCGTGGCTCGCCATCGACCCGAAGCCGCTCGCGGGCGACCCCGGCTTCGAACTGCTGCCCGCACTCCGCAACCGCTGGGACGACGTCGTGGCGACCGGCGACGTCGAGCGCGCGGTCCGCCGGCGCTTCGACCTGATGACCGAGGTCATGGGTTTGGACCGGCCGCGCGCGGTGAACTGGACGCTGGGGCGCGTGCTGCAGAACGCCCTGTGGGATCTGGAGGACTGCGACGAGGGGGAGGAAACCCTCGCACCCGAGCAGGTCCTGATCGCCCGGGTGCTGTTGGGGTACTGAACGCCTGCGGCGGCGGGCGCCCTGCGGGCGCGTCCTCAATCTCCCCCAGCTACCGCTGGGAGGTGCCCCCAGCGGGCTGGAATCGGCTGAGCTCAGCCGCCAAGCCCGTCCGGCGTTTGAGGACACAGCACAGCAGCCCGTCCGGCGATTGAGGACACCACCGCGCAGCGGGGGTGCGACCGACACTGGCCCGCAGCCCCCTCACTCCTCCCCGGCGAGGGTGAGCGTGCGCAGCTTGCGGCCCGCGTACCAGGTGGCCGCCACCGTGACGCCGATGAGCAGGACGAGCGCCAGCGGCAGGCCGACGTCCGAGCTGATGGCGCCCTCCGCGCCGATCTTCTGGGCGAGCGCCAGGGACCACTGCTGGACGCTGAGGGTGCGGGCGCCCGGGATGAGGCTACCGAAGAGCGTCTCCCACACCAGGGCGTAGACGAGGCCGGCGACGACCGCGTGCCGGGTGACGGTGCCCAGCAGCAGGAAGACCGCGCTGTAGGCGATGGAGGCGACGGCGGCGGCGACGGCGTAGGCCACGGCGATCTGCTGGCTGTTGCCGTTGAGGATGAAGCCCGCGACGAGCGTGGGGATCGCCGAGAAGGCGACGGTCACCCCGATCGCGACGAGCAGCTTGGTGAAGACGATCGTGGGCCGCTTGATCGGCTTGGCCAGGAGGTAGACCACCGAGCCGTCGTCGATCTCCGGGCCGATCGCGCCCGTACCGGCGACGACGCCGATGAGCGGGACCATCGTGGCGAGCGCGAAGCCGCCGAGGACGGTGGTGGCCGTCTCGTCGTCGGCGCCGGTCATGACGCGGATCACCGCCGAGATGATCAGCAGCAGGGCGGGCAGGGCGAAGAGGATCGCGGCCCGGCGGCGGCCGAGGAGGGCCCGGTAGGTGAGCCGGGCGACGGTGGGGTGGTACAGCCCGGAGGACGCTGACATCGCTGAGGGCTCCTTTCAGGCCGCGACGAGGTAGGAGAAGACCGATTCCAGCGACTCGTCGGAGGGCGAGACCGTCAGGAGGCGGATGCCCTGCGCGCGGGCGACGCGCGGCAGAAGCTCGGTGAAGCGGCCGAAGTCGACGGCCTGGACGCGCAGGGCGCCCTCCTGGACGTCCACTTCGATGCCCGACGTGGACGGGTCCGCGATGAGGGCGGCGGCGAGGGCCCGGTCGTCGCTGGAGCGCACGAGATAGCGGTGCGGACGGTCCGTCATCAGCCGGCGGATCTTGCGGAAGTCGCCGGACGCGGCGTGCCGTCCCGCGACGACGACCTCGATGTGGGCCGCCAGCTGCTCGACCTCCTCCAGGATGTGCGAGGAGAACAGGACCGTCCGGCCCTCCGCGCCCATCTGCCGCAGCAGCTCCATGAGCTGCATGCGCTGCCGCGGGTCCATGCCGTTGAACGGCTCGTCGAGGAGGAGCACCGACGGGTCGTGGACGAGGGCGGAGGCCATCTTCACGCGCTGGCGCATGCCCTTGCTGTACGTGGCGATCTTGCGGTCCTGCGCGTACTCCATCTCGACCGTGGCGAGCGCCCGCTGTGCCTCCTTCGCGCCCAGGCCGTGCAACTCGGCGTTGGCGCGCACGAATTCCAGTCCGGTCAGGAAGTCGTACATGGCTTCCCGCTCGGGGACGATGCCGATGTGGCGGTAGATCTGCTCGTTGCGCCAGATCGCCGTCCCGTCGAGGGTGACCGTGCCGGTGGAGGGGGCCAGGAAGCCGCCCATCATGTTGATGAGGGTGGACTTCCCGGCGCCGTTGGGGCCGAGCAGGCCGGTGACACCGGGGCCGATGACCATGGAGACGTCGTTGACGGCCACCACATTGCCGAACCAGCGCGAGACGTTGTCGATGTGGATGGAGCTCACAGCCCGACCTTTCGGTAGCGGCGCATCAGCAGCCCGTACGAGCCGACGACCAGGGCGAGAAGGACGAGGAGATAGACGACGCCGGTGCCGGCGGACGGGCCGTGGCCGCCGGGGAAGGCGGAGGTGGCGGAGAGGAACGCCGTCTGCACACCGTCGACGAGCGTGATCGGCGAGAAGAGGCCGATCCAGCTGACCGCCGCGGTGTTGTCCTGGGCCAGCGCGATGCCCTGGATGGTGGACACGGCCCCGTACGAGATCGTCAGCACGGCGATGACGGCGGCCACGCCGAAGCCGCGGCGCGGTGTGAGGGCCGCGACCACCAGGCCGATGCCGGCGAAGAGAAGCGAAAGCAGGATCACGGAGACGAGTCCTTGCGCGAAGCCCTTCGTCTGGTCGGCGAAGTCGAGCTTGGCGAGCAGTGCGCCCACATAGAGCAGCAGCAGGGGCGTGGCGGTCAGGATGAACAGGGCGGACGCCATCGCCGCGAACTTCGCGGCCACGTAGTCGACGCGCTCGATGGGGCGGGAGAAGTACAGCGGGACCGTCTTGAAGCGCAGGTCGCGCGAGACGGACTGCGGCGCCTGGGAGGCGATGTACAGGCCGATGACGGCCTGGAGGAGGATCGCGTACCGCGTGTACTCCAGCGGCAGCTTGTTCATCTTCGTCGCCACGCTGACCGCCACGATGATCGCGGCGGGCAGCACCATGACGCCGAACAGGATCATCGGCAGGACCTTGGACTTCGCCGAGCGCCCGAGGCCGTACGCGCCGCGCAGGCTCTGCGAGAAGAGCGAGCGGCGGGCGTAGGCGCGACCGAGCCGGGGGCCCGCGTAGTTGCGGTAGCCGATGTTGTGAATGACGTCCTGTGCCGGGGCGGCGGTGGTCTCAGGCGGCATCGGGGGCGCCTCCGTTCTGCTCGTCGCGGAAGACCTCCGCGATGCGGTGGCGCCGCTGTTCCATGCGGACCAGGCCGAGGCCGAGCTCGGCGACGGCGTCGCGGACCGTGTCGTAGGTGCCCTCGTCGACGACGTCCACGAGGAGCACCCGCCCGGAGGCGGGCGAGCCGTCCAGGGCCCGGCCCGCGGGCTGGACCGTCAGCCGCGCCCCGGTGAGGGCGGCGTGCAGCGCGGCCACGCCGTCCGGGCAGGCGTCGGTGTCCGTGACCTCCACGGCGAGGGAGCCCGTGGCCTGGGTGAAGTCGCTGGTGGAGGAGGACCTCAGCAGCGTGCCGCCGTCGATGACCACGACGTGGTCACAGGTGCGCTCCAGCTCGCCGAGCAGGTGCGAGGTGACCAGGACCGAAATGCCGAAGTCGGTGTGGACCCGCCGGATCAGGCCGAGCATCTCGTCGCGGCCGACGGGGTCGAGGCCGTTGGTCGGCTCGTCCAGCAGGACCAGCTGGGGGTCGTGGACGAGCGCCTGCGCCAGCTTGACCCGCTGCTTCATGCCCGTCGAATAACCGCCCATGGGGCGGTACCGCTCCTCGTAGAGCCCCACGTGGCGCAGGGTGTCGGCGGTGCGCTCGCGGGCGGCCGTGGCCGGCAGGCCGGACATGCGCGCCATGTGGACGACGAACTCGGTCGCCGACACGTCGGGCGGCAGGCAGTCGTGCTCGGGCATGTAGCCGACCCGCTCGCGGATCGCGCTGCCCTCGGTCGCGACGTCGAGGCCGAGCACGGCGGCGCGGCCCTCGGTGGCCGGGGAGAGCCCGAGCAGAATCTTGATCAGCGTGGACTTGCCGGCTCCGTTGGCACCCACCAGGCCGGTCACTCCCGGGGCGATGTCGACGGAGAGCCGGTCAAGAGCGGTCACCCGGGGGAACCGCTTGCTGAGGCTTTCGGTGGCGATCACAGTCACAGGTTCGACGTTAGTGGCGCGCGCCACAGGAGTCGTCAGCCCAGATGGCTGGATGGGCCTAGTCCTCGGGTCTGACGTGCCCGTAGGGGAGCGGTACTCCTGGAGGGGTGCCGTCTGCGGGGTGGCGGGAGGGGCCTGTGGGGCGGGTCCCGCGCGACCGTGCGGGCCACGGAGGTTTTCCACAGGCACGGGCAGGCCCCTTGACGCAGCCGCCGGACATTGTCACATTCATCATTGTCAACTTTCGGACGTGGTCAACTCGCGGGCGCGTCCCCGGATTTCACCGTCCGGGACCCGTGCCCGGCACAGGGACGGACGGGTGGGCATGGCGGCTGTCGTGGCGGGACGGGTCGAGGGGCGGGGCCGGAGCCCCGGGCGGTCGGCGGGCACCGGGGCCGCGGAGCTGCGCGGGTTCCGGGCGGTGCAGCGCCTGGCGTACACATGCGCGGAGGAGGTCGCCGCGCAGCTCGGACCGGGGATGACCGAGCGGGACGCCACCCGGATGCAGCGGGAGTGGCTGCGCGGCCGTGGTGTGCGGGACTGGTTCCATCTGCCCTTCGCGTGGTTCGGCGACCGTACGGCCTTCACCGGCTTCCGGGTGCCGCTCCAGTTCTTCCCCACCGGGCGGAGGCTGGAGCCGGGAATGCCGTTCATCCTCGACATGGCGCCGATCCACGAGGGCTTCACCGCCGACATCGGGTATTCGGGCTGCCTCGGCCTCGATCCGCTGCACGACCGGCTGCTGGCGGATCTGGAGGCCCACCGCGAGCTGATCCTGCGCGAGGTGCGCGAGCGGCGCCCGCTGCGTGACATCTACGAGGACGTGGACCGGCTCATGGCCCGTCAGGGCTACGCCAACCGGCACCGCGCGTACCCCTTCGGTGTGATCGCGCACAAGGTGGACCGGGTGCGGGAGCGCCGCTGGTCGCCGCACGTGCTCGGCTTCGGCACCCAGTCGCTGAAGGGCCTGGCGTCCGATGCCGTCCACGGGCACCGCGAAGGCTGGTCGCCGCTGTGGAGCCCGTACCGCTTCTCCGACCACCCGCCCACGCCAGGCCTGTGGGCGGTCGAACCCCACCTCGGGTTCCGGGGCACGGGCGCGAAGTTCGAGGAGCTCTTGGTGGTCACCGATTCCCGGGACCCCGAGGAGAGCGCGTTCTGGCTCGACGACGATCTGCCGCACGTGCGGCGCCGGCAGGAGGAGAAGGCCGCATGAGCAGCAGCACGGACGGCACGGGAGGCGCGGGCCTCGAGGGCGCGCGCGAGCGGTGGGTGCGGACGGGCGGCGTCGAGCTGTGCGTCGTGGAGCTGGGTGACGCCGCACGGCCCACGGTCGTGCTGGTGCACGGCTATCCGGACAGCAAGGAGGTGTGGGCCGAGGTGGCCGGCCGGTTGCGCGACCGCTTCCACGTGGTGCTGTACGACGTGCGCGGCCACGGCCGGTCCACGGCGCCGCAGCCGCTGCGGGGCGGCTTCACGCTGGAGAAGCTCACCGACGACTTCCTGGCCGTCGCCGACGCGGTGAGCCCGGACGCACCGGTGCACCTCGTGGGCCACGACTGGGGGTCCGTGCAGGGCTGGGAGTTCGTGACCGTCCCGCGCACCGAGGGGCGCGTCGCGTCCTTCACCACCATCTCCGGGCCGTCGCTGGACCACTTCGGCCACTGGATCAACGACCGCGTCGCCCGCCCCACCCCGCGCCGGGTGGCCCAACTCCTCGGCCAGGGCACCCGGTCCTGGTACGTGGGGGCACTGCACACCCCGGCACTGCCCGAGGCGCTCTGGCGCGGCCCGCTCGGCAAGCGCTGGCCGAAGATGGTGGCGCGGCTGGAGAAACTGCCGAGCGGCTCGTACCCCACGGCCTCGTTGCCGACCGACGCGGCCCACGGCACCTGGCTCTACCGCGACAACGTCCTGCCCCGGATGCGCCATCCGCGTGCGGACGCCTTCGCCCACGTGCCGGTGCAGCTGATCACCCCGACCGGTGACGCCTATCTGTCCGAGCGGCTCTACGACGACCTGGAGCGCTGGGCACCGCGGCTCGTGCGGCACACCCTGGCCGCCAAGCACTGGGTGCCGCGCACCCGGCCCGACCAGGTCTCCTCCTGGATCGCGGAGTTCGTCACCGCCCAGGAGGAGGGCGCCCCGGCCCGCCGCCCCGCACCCACTGGGCCCTACGCGCAGCGCTTCGGCGGGCACCTGGTGCTGGTGACGGGCGCGGCGAGCGGCATCGGCCGGGCCACGGCCTTCGCGTTCGCCGAAGCGGGCGCGCGGGTCGTCGCCGTCGACCGGGACCCGGCGGGCGTCGCCCGGACGGCCGAAATGGCGCGGCTGGTCGGCGCGGCCGAGGCGTGGAGCGAGGTCGTCGACGTCTCGGACGAGCAGGCGATGGAGAAGCTGGCCGCCAAGGTCGCCGCCGAGTACGGCGTGGTGGACGTGCTGGTCAACAACGCCGGCATCGGGCTCACCGGCTCCTTCATGGACACCACCACCGAGGACTGGAAGAAGGTCCTCGACGTCAATCTGTGGGGCGTCATCCACGGCTGCCGGACCTTCGGCAGGCAGATGGCCGAGCGCGGCCAGGGCGGCCACATCGTCAACACCGCCTCCGCCGCCGCCTTCCAGCCCTCCAGGGTCCTGCCCGCCTACAGCACCTCCAAGGCCGCCGTCCTGATGCTCAGCGAATGCCTGCGCGCCGAGCTGGCCGGGCAGGGCATCGGGGTCACCGCTATCTGCCCCGGCATCGTCAACACCAACATCACCGCGACGGCCCGCTTCGCCGGCGTCCCGGAGAAGGAGCAGCAGCGCCGCCGGGCGAAGGCCTCGCGGGCGTACGGGATGCGCAACTACCCCCCGGAGAAGGTCGCCGACGCCATCCTGCGGGCGGTGTTCCACGACCAGGCCGTGGTGGCGGTCACCCCGGAGGCCCGGGGCCTGAAGCTGCTGTCCCGGCTCTCGCCCCGGATGCTGCGCGCCCTCGCCCGGATCGAGCCCCGGCTGTGACGGGGCCGCGCCCCCACCAGAGGAGAAGGACCGAGATGACCCACCCCCACCAGGTCGGCAGCCATCGGATAGCCCCCAGACGGGTCTCGTTCGACTGGCGGGAGACCCCGCTGCACTGGATACCGGACGAGCCCACCGCCACCCACGTCATGAACGTCCTGCACCTGCTGCTCCCCGCGGGGGAGCGGTGGTTCGTCAAGGTCTTCAAGGAGGCCCTGCCGCTCGTCCGGGACGAAGCGCTGCTCAGGGACGTCAAGGGCTTCATGGGCCAGGAGGCCACGCACAGCGTCCAGCACGCGTACGTCCTCGACCACCTCGCCGAACAGGGCCTGGACACCACCCCGTACACCCGGCACATCGACTTCTTCTTCGACTCGCTGCTCGGCGACACCCCGCCCTTCGGGCTCCCGCTCTCCCAGCGGGAGTGGCTGCGCTTCCGGCTCTCGCTGATCGCGGCGGTGGAGCAGTTCACGGCGGTCCTGGGCAATTGGATCCTCCACGCCGACGGGCTGGACCGGGCCGACCCGGACCCGGTGATGCTGGACCTGCTGCGCTGGCACGGCGCGGAGGAGGTCGAGCACCGCGCGGTGGCCTTCGACATGTACCAGCACTGCGGCGGTGAGGGCGCGGGGCGCTACGCCCGCCGGGTGCTGGGCATGGCGGTCACCGCACCCGTGCTGTTGTACCTGTGGGGGTGGGGCACCCGCTATCTCATACGCAACGACCCGCCGCTCGCGGGTCGGCTGCGGTACACGCTCCGCCATCACAACCGTGCGGTGGCCAAGGGTCTGTTGCCGAGTTGGGGAGAGCTGGGCTCAGCCGTCCCGCGCTACCTCGGACGGTCGTACCATCCCTCGAAGGAGGGGTCGCTGCGCAGGGCCGTCGACTATCTGGCGACCTCACCCGCGGCACGGGCCGCGGCGGGCGCGATCGGACGCACCGCCCTGGCCTGAGGAGTTCGTAAGGAGCCAGCCCCCGTGAGCAAGCAGCCCCAGCAGCCTCGACAGCCCGAACAGCCGGACGTTCCCGAACGACCCGAGCCGTTGGAACGACCCGAGCCTCCGGAACGACCCGAGCCTTCGGAGCGGCCTGAGCCGCCGGCCGCCGAGTACCGGATCGAGGACCTGGCCCGGCACAGCGGCGCCACGGTCCGCACGATCCGCGGCTACCAGGACCGCGGGCTGCTGCCGAGGCCGGAGCGGCGCGGCCGGGCGAACGTCTACCGCGACACCCACCTCGCCCGGCTCCGCCAGATCGCCGGCCTCCTCGACCGCGGCTACACCCTGGCCAGCATCAAGGAGCTGCTGGAGGCCTGGGACGCGGGCCGGGGGCTCGGCGGCGTCCTGGGGCTGGTCGCCGAGGTCGAGCGGCCCTGGTCCGACGAGGAAGCCGGGCGGATGACGCGGGCGGAGCTGAACGAGAAGTTCGGCGGCACCCGGGACGACGCGGCCGTCGAGGACGCGGTGGAGCTCGGCGTGCTGGTCCGCCTGCCGCAGACGCCGGACGAATTCCTCGTCCCCAGCCCGCAGGAGCTGGCCGTCGCCGCCGAGCTGCACGCCGCCGGGGTGCCGCTGCTCGCCATCTCGGGCCATCTGCGGGAGCTGCGCGCGCAGGTCGAGCACATCGCCGGCCGGTTCCTCGACTTCACCACCGAGTACGTCTTCCAGCAGTACCTCGACCACCCCCCGACCGACGCGGAGGCCACGGAAGCCGCCTCCCTCGTGCGCCGGCTGCGCCCCCTCGCCCAGCAGACCGTCGACGCCGAACTCGCCCGCGCCATGCGCTCCCTGGCCACCCGCTACCTCCGCCACCACCTGGGAGAGGCGGCGATACCCGCAGCTCCGGACTCCGCGCCCGCACTCCCCCCACCCGCCCCCGGCCCCGATCCCGCGCCCGACGCCGAGCCGGTGCGGCTGCCGGCCGCGACCGTGCGGGCCGTCCGCGAGCTGGTCGGCGCGGAGCACACCGCCGCGTTCATCGCCGCGGCCGCCGAGCGCGAGGTCCGGGCCCGCACCATGGACGCCCTCGCCGCACGCCGCTGAGCAGGGCGTTCCCCAGGACGTTCCCCACCCGCACGGCCGATACTCGGCTGCCCGGCCCCGGCACACGGGCTACGCTCCGAGGCCGCGGCCCCCGCAAGGAGAGGGCCGGAGGGGAACAGCGATGGACATCCAGCGGGCGACCCGCATCTCGAAGTACCTGGCCAAACACCTTCGGCACGAACCCGAGCGGATCGGCATCGTCCTCGACGCGCAGGGCTGGACGTCCGTCGACGCCCTGCTGACGGCGAGCGCGGCACACGGCTTCCCCTTCACCCGGGCGGAGTTGGCGGAGGTCGTCGAGGCCAACGACAAACGGCGCTACGCGATCGAGGGCGACCGCATCCGCGCCAACCAGGGCCACTCGGTGCCCGTCGAACTCGACCTGCCGGCCGCCGAGCCGCCCGCGGTGCTGTTCCACGGCACGGTGGCGCGTTCCGTCGCGTCGATCCGTGCCGAGGGCCTCAAGCCCATGGCCCGCCACGCCGTGCACCTGTCGGCCGACCGCGAGACCGCGACCCGGGTGGGAGCCCGTCGTGGCCGGGCGGTCGTCATCACCGTGGACGCGGGTGCCATGCACCGCACCGGCCACACCTTCCACGTCAGTGAGAACGGGGTGTGGCTGGTCGAGCGCGTCCCGCCGGAATTCCTGCGCTTCCCCGGCTGAGACACCACCGCCCCCGCGCGGGCTCACAGCCCGGGCGCGCCCCACACCGGGAACCAGCGGCTCAGGTCCTCCTCGATCCGCAGGTCGTCGCCCAGCAGCGCCCGGACCCGCAACTCCAGGGCGTTGTCCCGCCGTTCGCCCCCGCCCGGCAGCGGCGCGAAAGGGTAGAACGTCCCCCGTTTGTAGAGGTAGACGAGCGCGAGCGGGTGCTGCTCCGCGTCGCGGAAGCCCAGCAGCGAGCAGAGCAACTGCGGCCCGAAGCCGCCCTCCTGGAGCAGCGTATTGACCGCGTGCAGATCGTTGACCAGCGCGGCGATGCCCTCCTGCCCCTCCTCCTGCCGTGCGAGCAGCCAGGTGTAGCCGTAGCCGTCCCGGCTGAACTCCACGGGGACCCCGCCGCGCCCCGTATCGGCGTCCAGCAGGGCCCGTACGTCCTGCTGGAGCCGCTGGAACGCCCCGCCCTCCACGCTCGCGAAGCACACCGAGCCCAGCCCGGTCGGAGTGAACCCGGCACCCGCGTCGAGGGTGACGGCGGCGGACGGCAGGGCGAAGAGCCGGTCGAGGTCGGGGCGGACCGGTTTGCTGCGGCCGAGGATGGTGTCCAGGAAACCCACAGGCGCTCCTTTCGCGGGTCGGTGGACGGCGGTGCCGGTCAGGCCCGGCCGAGCTGCGCCGAGATCCGGCCGAGCTGCTCCAGCCGCTGTTCCAGCGTCGGATGGCTGGACAGCAGTCGGCTCATTCCCTCCTTCGAGAAGGCGGGCGCGAAGTAGAAGGCGTTGAAGGGCTCGGCCTTGCGCAGGTCCCGGGTCGGGATCCGGGCCATCTGCCCGGTGACCTTGGTGAGCGCCGACGCGAGCGCCGAGGGGCGGCCGGTCAGCAGCGCGGCGGCGCGGTCGGCGGACAGCTCGCGGTAGCGGGACAGCATCCGGGTCAGCAGGTAGCTGATGGCGTAGACGACGGCGCTGATCAGCGGGATCAGCACCACCAGGATGGCGGCGCTGCTGTCGCGCCCGCCGGACTGGCGGAAACCGCCCCACAGCCCGACGCGGGTCACGATCCCGGCCAGGACGCCCAGGAAGGAGGCGATGGTCATGACGGCCACGTCACGGTGCGCGACGTGGGACAGCTCGTGCGCCAGGACGCCCTCCAGCTCCTCGGGCTCGAGTCTGCGCAGCAGCCCGGTCGTGGCGCACACCAGCGCGTTCTTCTGGTTGCGGCCGGTGGCGAAGGCGTTCGGCACATCGCTGTCGGCGATGGCGACCCGGGGCTTGGGCATGTCCGCGAGCGCGCACAGCCGGTCCACGGCACCGTGCAGCTCGGGCGCCTGCTGCGGGGTGACCTCGTGGGCGCCCATGCCGAAGGCGGCGATCCGGTCGCTGAACCAGAACTGGGCGATGAACAGGCTGCCGGCCAGGATCAGGATGATCGGCCACGCCCCGCGCAGCAGCGCCAGGAGCACGCCGACGAAGACCACATAGAGCAGCCCGATGAGGAACATCGTGCTCACCATGCGGGTGGTCAGCCCCCGGTCGGGGGCGAATCGGGTGCCTGGCATGGGACCTCCAAGGCTCTGCGGACGGTGCCCGCGGAAATACCTCTGCCCCGATTCTCCCTCTTCGCCCGCTATCGGCGGGGTAAAGGCGTCCGGTGCGGGTCGAAAACCCGCCCCGGGACGCCCCCGGGCGCCCGCGCGCCCGTCAGCCCCGTCAGCCCCGTCAGCCCAGCTGCGCGAGGCCCTCGGTGGCGATCTTCTCGAAGACGGCGACGTCCGCCGCGAAGAGCGAGTCCGCGATCGGCCAGTGCACCACGATCTCGTCGAAGCCCAGCTCGGCGTGCGAGCCCGCGAAGTCGACGAAGGCGTCGAAGGAGGCCAGCGGCCGGTCCGGGGTGAAGCCCGTGAGCATCACCTTCTCCAGCTCGGCGACGTCGCGGCCCTCGGCGGCGCAGGCGGCGCCGAGCTTCTCGATCTGCCCGGCGATGGCCTCCCGGGACTGGGCCGGGGTGCCCGTCTCGGACAGCTTCGGGTCACCCGTGGTCACCCACGCCTGACCGTGCCGGGCCGCGAGCTTCAGGCCGCGCGGTCCGGTCGCGGCGACCGCGAAGGGCAGCCGGGGCCGCTGCACACAGCCGGGGATGTTGCGGACCTCGAAGGCGGAGTAGTGCTCGCCCGGCTGTGTGACGACGTCCTCGGAGAGCAGCCGGTCCAGCAGCGGCACGAACTCCGCGAAGCGGTCGGCGCGCTCGCGGGGCGTCCACGCGCCCTCGCCGTCCTTGGACAGGGCCGTGGCGTCGAAGCCGGAGCCGCCCGCGCCGATCCCGAGCGTGACACGGCCGCCCGAGATGTCGTCCAGGGAGATGAGCTCCTTGGCGAGCGTCACCGGGTGCCGGAAGTTCGGGGAGGTGACGAGCGTGCCGAGGCGCAGCCGCGACGTCGCGGTCGCGGCAGCCGTCAGGGTCGGTATCGCACCGAACCAGGGCCCGTCACGGAACGTGCGCCAGGACAGGTGGTCGTAGGTGTAGGCGGTGTGGAAGCCCAGCTCCTCGGCTCGCTGCCACGTCTCGCGGCCGCCCTCGGACCAGCGGCGGTCGGGAAGGATCACGGTGCTCAGTCGCATGGAACCGACCCTAAGCGCTGGGTATGCCACACGGCACCGCAGGAAGGCCAGGAAAGGATCACACTCAAGAGCGTGCGACTGAACACTTGTGCGCCATCCCGCCCGTCGGTCAACGAGAATGGGACCGTGACTTCAGCGACCGAGCAGCCCGAGACCCCGGCCCTCCGCCGGCCAGCCGCCACGCCCCGGCTGATCGCCACCGACCTCGACGGCACCCTGCTGCGCGACGACAAGACGGTCTCCGACCGCACCGTCGCCGCCCTGGCCGCCGCCGAGGCGGCAGGCATCGACGTCTTCTTCGTCACCGGCCGCCCGGCCCGCTGGATGGACGTCGTCAGCGACCACGTGCACGGCCACGGCCTGGCCATCTGCGCCAACGGTGCCGCGGTCGTCGATCTGCACGACGGGGGCCGCTTCGTCGAGGTCCGCCCGCTGGAGCGGGCCGAGGCCCTGGCCGCCGTGGAGAGCGTGCGCGCCGCCGTCCCCGGCGTCTCCTTCGCCGTGGAGCACACCACCGGCATCCTCTACGAGACGCGGTACCCGCCCTTCTACCTCGACCCGGGCTCGGTCATCGACTCCGCCGAGCACCTGCTGGCGAACGGCTCCTCCGGCGGCGCCCCCGCCGACCCGATACTCAAGCTGCTCGCCCACCACCCCGACCTCGGCCCCGACGACTTCCTCGCCCGGGCCCGGACGGCGGGCGGCGCGCACGGCTCGTTCACCCGGTCCAGCCCCACCGCCCTGCTGGAGATCAGCGGCCTCGGCGTCAGCAAGGCCAGCACCCTGGCCCAGTGCTGCGCCGAGCGCGGCATATCCCCCGAGGAGGTCGTGGCGTTCGGTGACATGCCGAACGACCTGGAGATGCTCACCTGGGCGGGCACCTCGTACGCGATGGCCAACGCCCACCCCGAGGTCCTCGCGGCCACCACGAACCGCACGGCGGCCAACACCGAGGACGGCGTCGCGGCGGTCATCGAGCAGATCCTGCACGGCCTCCCCTAGCGGGTGCGCCCTCGCTCAAGCACCCTGCGGCTGCGGGCCGTCTTTGCCGCCTGCGGCGGCGGGCGCCCTGCGGGCGCGTCCTCAAACGCCGGACGGGCTTGCTTCGGCTGAGCTCAGCCGCCAAGCCTGTCCGCCAGACGGCCCGCGGCGGAAGGCCCGCCCTACAGCCGGACACCCCGGACCCGCAGCCACGCCACCGGATCGACGGCCGACCCGTACCCCGGCTTCGTACGGATCTCGAAGTGCAGGTGCGGGCCGGTCGAGTTCCCGGTGGTCCCGGACAGACCGATCCACTGCCCCGGGAGCACCGGCTCCCCCGGCGCCACGAACGACGCCGACAGGTGCGCGTACTGCGAGTACCAGCCATCGGCGTGGCGGATCACCAGGCTGATGCCGAACGGCCCGCCGCAGCCGGCGGAGACCACCGTCCCGGCCCCGACCGAGCGCACGGGGGTGCCGGTGGGGACCGCGAAGTCCTGTCCGGTGTGCCCGCGCGCCCAGCTCGCGCCCGAGTCGCCGTAACCGGCCGACAGCTCGTACGACAGCACCGGGCGCGCCCAGTCCGCCTCCTCGGCCGCCCCCGCCGTGTCCACGGCGGCCGGGCCGTAGGCGCCCGCCGCGGTGGTGAACCGCTCGCGGTCGAGCGGCTCGCACCGCCCGCCGGCGATGGCGGCCCGGGCCATGGCGTCCAGCTCGCCGCGCGCCGCCGCCAGCCGTCTGTCGGCCACCCGGCGCTCCGCGCGCAGCCGCGCGAGGTCCTCCTCGGCGGCGGGCCAGGAGGCCGCCGCCGACTGCTCCCGGGCCGCCAGCTCCCGGCTCCTGCGGTCGGTCTCCCCCAACGACGCCGCCAGCAGCTCCCGGCGGCGCTCGGCGGACGACCGGCGGCCCAGCAGCTCCATCGGGTCGTCCGAGGCCGCGGTGGGGGCATCGGCGGCCGTGAAACCGCCCGTGCGGTACTGCGCACGGGCGGCCGCCCCCGCGTCCTCACGCAGCGCCGACGAGACGATCCGCTGCTGGCGCAGTTGCCGGGCGACCCCCCGGACGCCCGCCGTCTGCTCCTTCGCCGCCCACACCCCGCTCTCGTACCGCTGCCGGGCCCGCCCCGCCTCCTCCGCCAGCCGGAACACCTGGGAGCTGACGCGTACGAGCCGGTCCGGCATCCTGCCGGCGCCGGCGGCCGAGGAGTCCGGGACCCCCAGCAGGCAGACCGCCACGCAGAGCGCGCACAGCACCGCACCACGGTGCCGGCGGGTCCGGCGGGTCTGGTGCGTCTGGCGGGTCCAATCTGTCCAATGGCGTCGGCGGGAAGGACGGTACGGGCGTCGCATGAACGCGATCGTTTCCCGCACACCACGGACACGCCCCCGCAGAGGACCGTTCGGGGGAGCCGATACCGCCACAAGAGCGGCACCGGCCGCGAGAACGGCCTACAGGGGCGCCTCCCACACCACCCGCGTGCCGCTCCCGTCCTCGCCGATCCCCGGACCGTACGCACTGGAGCCGCCCAGCGACTCGGCCCGCTTCGCGAGGTTGCGCAGCCCGCTGCGCCGGCCGCCCTCCGGGATGCCGACCCCGTCGTCGGCGACGGTCAGCCGGACCGCGTCCCGCCCGTCCGGCAAGGTGGCCGTCGCGTCGACGACCACCTCGATCCGGGTGGCCCGGGCGTGCCGGAAGGCGTTGGAGAGGGCCTCGCGCAGCGCCGCGATGAGGTTCTTGCCGGTGAGCTCGCCGACCTTCGCGTCGACCGGGCCGACGAAATTCGCGGACGGCTGGAAGCCGAGCGGCACGGCCGCCGTGCCGATCTCCCGCAGCACCCGGGTGCGCAGCCCGGCGGGCGCCTCCCCCGGCCCCTGCTGGAGGGCGAAGATCGCCGTACGGATCTCCTGGATGGTCACGTCCAGCTCGTCGACCGCCTGCCCGATCCGCTCCCGCACCTCCGGGACGACGGCCTTGCGCGCGGCGCCCTCCAGCATCAGCCCGGTGGCGAACAGCCGCTGGATGACCAGGTCGTGCAGGTCCCTGGCGATCCGGTCGCGGTCCTCGAAGACGGCGAGCCGCTCCCGGTCGCGCTGTGCCTCGGCCATGACCAGCGCGAGGGCCGCCTGCGCGGCGAACTGCCCGGCCAGGGTGCGCTCGGCGTCGGTGAACTTCCGCTCGCCACGCGCGCGTGGCGTCGCGAGCGTGCCGAGGACCCGCCCGCCGCTCTTGAGCGGCAGCAGCATGCTCGGACCGAACCGGGGCGCGACCTCCGTGATCATGCGCGGGTCGGTGGCCGAGTCGTCGATGAACACCGGCTCCCCGGCGAGCAGCTGGGAGACGACCGGGCTGTGCGGCGGTATCACCGTGCCCAGCAGTCCGGCCGGTTCGTCGGCGGAGACCGCCACCATCTCCAGCCCGCCCTCGTCGTCCGGCAGCAGCACGATGCCCGCCGCCGAGTCCGCGAGCCGACGAGCCTGTTCGGCGACGACCGCGAGCGCGTCCTCGGCGTCGTTGCCCGCCAGCAGGGCCGTGGTGACGGCCACCGAACCGTCGATCCAGCGCATCCGCTGACGGCCCTGGTCGTACACGCGCGCGTTGCCGATCGCGATGCCCGCCTCGGTCGCCAGGATCTTCACCATGTGCAGGTCCGCGATGCTGAACTCGCGGCCGCCGCGCTTCTCGGTGAGATAGAGGTTGCCGAAGATCTCGTCCTCGACGCGGATCGGAACGCCCAGGAAGTTCCGCATCGGCGGGTGTCCCGGCGGGAAGCCCGACGAGCGCGGGTCGTTGGCCAGGTCCTGGAGCATGACGGGCGCCGGCTGGTGGATGAGCGCGCCGAGCAGTCCGTGGTGCCCGTCGGGCAGGGCGCCGATGCGCTCGTGCTGCTCCTTGGTGACCCCGTAGGTGATGAAGTCCGCCAGCCCCTCGCCGGTGGAGTCGATGACCCCGATGGCGGCGTACTCGGCGTCGGCGAGGTCGGCGGCGGTCGCGGCGATCCGGTCGAGGACGCTGTGGAGTTCCAGCCCGGTGCCGACCGAGCGCATGGCTTCCAGCAGCTGCGGCACGCGCGCGCTCAGCTCCGTGGACATGCCCTGGAGGCTGCGGGTGGCCTCGGTGGCGATCTCCAGGGGGTCCATGCGCCGCGGCGCCCCCCGGCCGGGCGCGCCGGTGGGGGCCGCGGAAGCCGGGGGTTCCGGCGCGCCGGAACGGTCCCGCGGGTCGGAGGGTTCTTCCGTCGCTGCCATGCCTCCGAGCCTAGTAAGTACCATTTGTCATGGAAAGAGCGTTACTGCTGGTGTCCGCCACCAGTTCCCGCTCCAGCATCCGGCGGAACGGACCGTCCGCCGCCGCCAGCTCCTCGTACGCGCCCCGCTGCACCGCTCGCCCCCGCTCCAGCACGATCACCTCGTCGACCGCCGCCAGCCCGGCCAGCCGGTGCGTGATCAGCACCGTCGTACGCCCCTCGGTGGCCGCCAGCAGATCGGCGGTCAGCGCGTCGGCGGTCGGCAGGTCGAGGTGCTCGGCGGGCTCGTCCAGCACCAGCACGGGGAAGTCCGCGAGCAGCGCCCGGGCCAGCGCGAGCCGCTGCCGCTGGCCGCCGGACATCCGCGCCCCGTGCTCGCCGACCAGGGTGTCGAGCCCCTGCGGCAGACCGTCCACCCACTCCAGCAGCCGCGCGGTCCGCAGCGCCGCACGCAGCTCCGCCTCGTCCGCGTCCGGCCGCGCGAGCCGCAGGTTCTCCCGCACCGAGCTGTCGAAGAGGTGCGCGTCCTGCGCGCACAGGCCCACCAGCCGCCGCAGGGCGTCGCCGTCCATGGCGGCCGCGTCCTCGCCCGCCAGGGTGTACGCACCGGACTCGGCGTCCAGGAAGCGCAGCAGCACCTGCGCGAGCGTGGTCTTGCCCGAACCGGACCGGCCCACGACCGCGACCCGGCGGCCCGGCACCAGCTCCATCGACAGCCCGTCCAGGGCCGGCACGTCCTGCCCCGGGTAGCGTGCGGTCAACTCCGTTACGCGCAGCGGGAACGGGGAATCCGGTGCGGGCCGCGAGCCGTCCCGTACGGGCAGGGGGGCGTCCAGCACCTCGTACACCCGCTCGGCGGAGCGGCGCACCCGCTGCCGGTAGCGCACCGCGAGCGGCAGCGCCGACACCGCCTCGAAGGCCGCCAACGGCATCAGCACGACGACCGCCAGCCACAGCCCGCCGAGCCGGCCGTCGTGCACGGCCTGCACCCCCGCCCAGGCAGCGGCGGCCACGGTCAGCCCGCAGGCGAGGGCGGACAGCCCGGCGCCGAGCGCCCCGGCCGCCGACGTGCGCCGGGCGATGCCGGTGAGCACCCCGTCGGCGCGCTCCACCTCGGCCAGCCGGGACGGCAGCGCGCCCGCCGCCGTCAACTCCGGTGTCCCGGCCAGCAGATCGACCACCTGTGTGGCCAGCGCGCCGCGCGCGGGCGCCAGCCGCCGCTCGGCGCGCCGGGCGACCGCGGCCGACAGCGCGGGCACGGCCGCCCCGGCGGCCAGCAGCCCGACGGCGAGCACCGCGCCCGCCTCCGGCAGCAGCCACGCGGTGAACCCCACCGAGGCGGCACCGACGACGACGGCCGTGCCGAGCGGCAGCAGCCAGCGCAGGAAGTAGTCCTGGAGCTCGTCCACGTCCGCGACGAGCCGGGACAGCAGATCGCCGCGGCGCGTCTCCCGCAATCCGGCCGGGGCCAGCCGCTCCAGGCACCGGTACACCGCGACGCGCAGCCCGGCCAGGGCCCGCAGCACGGCGTCGTGCGAGACCAGGCGCTCGGCGTAACGGAAGACGGCCCGGCCGATCCCGAAGGCACGGGTCGCGGTGACGGCGACCATCAGATAGAGCACCGGCGGCTGCTGGGAGGCCCGCGAGATCAGCCAGCCGGAGACCCCCATCAGCCCGACGGCACTGCCGAGCGCGAGACTCCCGAGCAGCAACGCGAACGCGAACCGCCCCCACCAGGGCCTGCCGGCGGCCCGCACCCGGGCGAGGGGGCCGACCGCCTCGGCCGGAGAAACGGCGGAGGTCCCGCCCGCGCGTACCCGGGCACCCGCCGGGCGGGCGTCCTCATGGTCCCCACCGACGTCACGGGTGACCGGAGCGACCGGGCCCGCCCCGGCGACAGGCCCCACCTGGGCCCCGGGCCCGGCTGCCTCCGCCGGAGGAACCACCGAGGAAACCAGCGCGGGCACACCCGCGCGTACCGGGGCGCCCTCCGGGTGGGCGTCCTCGTGGTCCCCACCGGGGCCGCGCGTGCCCGGCACGGCCGGGGAAACAGCCGAGGTCACCGTCGGGGCGTCCGGAGCGGCCTCGCCGTGCGGCGCGGGAATTCCCGTGCGCAGCCGGGCACCGGCACCGGCGGGGAGAGCCGCGCTCTCGCCACGTTCGGCCGAGGCGGCCGGACCCGCCCCGGCCAGGGACCCGGCAGGGGCCCCGGACGCGACCGGCCCGTTGTCGACAAAGCCACCCGCGGGGCGGGGATCCACCGGGCCGGAGGCCAACGGCAGTCGGACCACCCGGTCGGCGACAGCCAGCAGCGCCGGCCGGTGGGCGACCAGCAGCACCGTGCGGCCCATGGCCAGCCGACGTACGGCCTCCACCACCGCGGCCTCCGTCTCGCCGTCGAGGCTCGCCGTCGGCTCGTCGAGCAGCAGCACGGGGCGGTCCGCGAGGAACGCCCGGGCCAGCGCGAGGCGTTGGCGCTGCCCGGCGGAGAGCCCGGCACCGTCCTCGCCGAGGCGGGTGTCAGTGCCGTGGTGCAGCATGGAGACGAAGTCGAGCGCACCGGCCGCACGCAGGGCGTCCCGCACCTGCGCGTCCGTGGCGTCCGGCCGTGCCAGTCGGACGTTCTCGGCGACCGTACCGGCGAAGAGACGGGGTCGTTGCGGGACCCAGGCCACCTGGTCCCGCCAGCTTTCGGGGGAGAGCGATGACAGATCCGCACCGCCCACGCACACCCGCCCGGCCGTGGGCCGCGCGAAGCCCAGCAGCACATTCAGCAGGGTCGTCTTGCCGGCGCCGCTCGGCCCCACGAGCGCGACCGTCTCCCCGGGCCGCACGGCGAACGAGACCTCGGGCAGCGACGGTTCGGCCCGCCCCGCGTGCCGCACCACGAGCCCCTCGACGCTCAGCGCAGCGCTCCGGGCGTCCGGCGCGGGCCGGGTGCCGGCCGGGCCGGGCTCGGTCTCCAGGACGGCGAAGACCTCGTCGGCGGCGGCCAGCCCCTCCGCCGCCGCGTGGTACTGCGCGCCCACCTGCCGCAGCGGCAGATACGCCTCGGGCGCCAGGACCAGCACCATCAGTCCGGTGTAGAGGTCGAGTTCGCCGTGCACGAGCCGCATGCCGATGCCGACCGCGACGAGCGCGACCGACAGGGTGGCCAGCAGTTCCAGGGCGAAGGAGGAGAGGAAGGCGAGGCGCAGCGTGCGCAGCGTCGCGCGCCGGTAGTCGGCGGTGATGGAGCGGATCGACTCGGCCTGTGCCTTGGCCCGCCCGAAGACCTTGAGGGTGGGCAGCCCGGCGACGACGTCGAGGAAGTGCCCGGAGAGCCGGGACAGCAGCCGCCACTGCTTGTCCATCCGGGACTGGGTGGCCCAGCCGATGAGGACCATGAAGAGGGGGATGAGCGGCAGCGTGAGGACGATGACGAGCGCCGAGACCCAGTCGGCGGTGACGATACGGGCGAGGACCGCGACCGGCACCACGACCGCGAGGCCGAGCTGGGGCAGATAGCGGGCGAAGTAGTCGTCGAGGGCGTCCACCCCGCGCGTCGCGAGCGCGGTCAGCTCGCCGGTGCGGCGCGTGGCGAGCCAGGAGGGCCCGAGGCGTGTCGCGTGCGCGAGCAGCCGCCTGCGCAGCTCGGACTTGACCGCCGCGCTCGCGCGGTGCGCGGCCAGCTCGGTGAGCCAGGACACGGCCGCCCGGCCGACGGCCACGGCGGCCAGCAGCGCGAGCGACGTGCCCAGGTCACCGGCCGTGCGCCCGTGCTGGAAGGCCCCGGTCACCACCTCGGCGATCAGCATCGCCTGGGCGATGACCAGGCCGGCCCCCGCCAGTCCGAGCACGACGGAGGCGACCAGGAAGAAGCGGGTCGCGGCGGCGTACCTGAGCAGTCGGGGGTCGACGGGCTTCATGCGCGATCAGTCCTCGGTGCGGGATCGGTGGCCCCTGCGGTCACCCTGGCGGTTCTTCGGCTGCGGGCCGTCTTTGCCGCCTGCGGCGGCGGGCGCCCTGCGGGCGCGTCCTCAAACGCCGGACGGCTGGTTGTGGCTGAGCTCAGCTCAATCAAGCCCGTCCGGCGATTGAGGACACCACCGCGCAGCGGGGGTGCGGCCGACACGGCCCTAGGCCGCGGGAGCGGGAGCGGGCGCGGGGATGTGCTGGGTACCGATCCGCTTGCGGAAGACCCAGTACGTCCACGCCTGATAGCCGATGATCAGCGGCGTCATGGGCACCGCGACCCACGTCATGATCTTCAACGTGTAGGGGCTGGAGGCCGCGTTGGCCGCCGTGAGGTTCCAGGCCGGGTCGAGGGACGACGGCATGACGTCCGGGAAGAGCGCGAGGAAGACCAGCGCGAAGACGGCCGCCACGGTCACCCCGGAGAAGGCGAAGGTCCAGCCCTCGCGTCCGAAGTGGTTCATGGCCAGCGCCGCGATCAGCGCCGCCCCGGCGACGATCAGCGCGACGAGGCTGCGGCCGTTGCCGGACTCGATCTGCGTCCAGCCGAGGAAGGTCACCCCCAGCACGCCGGAGGTCATACCGAGGACGGTCGCCCGGGACCGCGCCCGGTGACGGATGTCGCCGACCGTCTTCAGCGTCGCGAACACCGCGCCGTGGAAGGTGAAGAGCACGAGCGTGAGGGCACCGCCCAGCAGGGCGTACGGGTTCAGCAGGTCGAGCACGTCACCGGCGAAGTTCTTGTCCCGCCCGATCGGCACCCCGCGCACGATGTTGGCGAAGACGACGCCCCACGCGAAGGCGGGCACCAGCGAGCACCAGAAGATCGCGTGCTCCCAGTTCAGCTGCCAGCGCTCGCCCGCGCGCTTGTGGCGGTACTCGAAGGCGACGCCGCGCAGGATCAGACAGACCAGGATGAGCAGGAACGGCAGGTAGAAGCCGCTGAAGAGGGTGGCGTACCAGTCAGGGAAGGCGGCGAAGGTCGCGCCGGCCGCGGTGATCAGCCAGACCTCGTTGCCGTCCCAGACGGGTCCGATCGTGTTGATCAGCACCCGGCGTTCCGTGCGGTCCCTGGCGAGGAGCTTGGTCAGGACGCCGATGCCGAAGTCGAAGCCCTCGAGGAAGAAGTAGCCCGTCCACAGGACGGCGATCAGCAGGAACCAGAGGTCGTGGAGGTGCATGGTCGGTGTCTCCGTTCCGCCGCGTCAGTACGCGAAGGTCATCGGCTTGTCGGCGTCCTCGGGCTCGCCGGCCCCCGGCGAGGGGAGCCGCAGCCTCGGGTCCTTCGTGGGCGGCTTCTCGTCGGTGTCCGGGCCGGCCGTGGCGTACTTCACCAGCAGCTTCACCTCGACGACGGCGAGGATCCCGTACAGCAGCGTGAAGATGCCCATGGAGGTGAGGACTTCGGCCTGGCTGACGCCGGGCGAGACCGCGTTGCCGGTCTTCATCAGCCCGTAGACGGCCCAGGGCTGGCGGCCCATCTCGGTGAAGATCCAGCCGAAGGAGTTGGCGATCAGCGGGAAGCCCATGGTGAGGATGCCGATGCGCCAGGACCACGTGGTGAAGAACGGGCTCATCTCGCGGGTCCGCGTCAGCATCAGCCGCGGGACCTCGTTCTCGCCCGTGCGGAACTGCGGCGCGAGCCAGAACTTCTTGCGCGTGGTCCACAGCCCGATCAGCGCGGCCACGAACGACGTCATCCCGAAGCCGATCATGAGGCGGAAGCCCCAGAAGGTCATGAAGATGCTGGGGATGTAGTCCTCGGGCTTGCCGCCGTAGCGGGCGGCCTCCTGCGCGGCGATGTCGTTGATGCCGGGGACCGCGTCGCTGAAGTTGTTGTGCGAGAGGAAGGAGAGCAGGCCGGGGATCTCTATCTCGACGCTGTTGTGGCCCTTGGAGACGTCGCCGACCGCGAAGACCGAGAACGGCGCCGGTGCCTTGGTCTCCCACAGCGCCTCGGCGGCGGCCATCTTCATCGGCTGCTGCTCGAACATCACCTTGCCGAGGCTGTCGCCGCTGATCGCGGTGCCGAGCCCGGCGATGACCGCGACGACGAGCCCGACGCGCAGCGAGGTCCGCATCGCGCCGATCTGGTGCCGCTGCTTCTCGCCCGGCTCCTCGCCGCGCAGCTGCTTGCGCTTGGCGCGCCACAGGTGGAGCGAGGCGATGCCGACCACGAACGCGCCGCCGGTGAGGAAGGCGGCGGTGAGGGTGTGGAAGACCACGACCAGGGTGGTGTTCTGCGTCATCACCGCCCAGATGTCGGTGAGCTGGGCCTTGCCGGTCGCCTTGTCGATGACGTAGCCGACGGGGTGCTGCATCCAGGAGTTCGCGGCCAGGATGAAGTACGAGGAGAGGATCGTGCCTACGGCGACGATCCAGATGCACGCGCAGTGGATCTTCTTGGGCAGCTTGTCCCAGCCGAAGATCCACAGCCCGATGAAGGTCGACTCGAAGAAGAAGGCCAGCAGGGCCTCCATCGCGAGCGGCGCCCCGAAGACGTCACCGACGAACCGGGAGTAGTCCGACCAGTTCATGCCGAACTGGAACTCCTGCACGATGCCGGTGACCACGCCCATCGCGATGTTGATGAGGAAGAGCTTTCCCCAGAACTTCGTGGCGTGGAAGTACTTCTCCTTGCCGGTGCGGACCCACGCCGTCTCCAGCCCGGCGGTGATGGCCGCCAGGCTGATCGTGAGCGGGACGAAGAGGAAGTGGTAAACGGTGGTGATGCCGAATTGCCAGCGCGCCAGCGTTTCCGGCGCCAGAGCCAGGTTCACGCGGTCTCTCCTTGCCTCTTGCGACACCGGCGACTCACGTCACCGATGGTTTGCACCCTTTTGCCCCAGTGAAAGCGGGGCATAAAAGACGCGCTTGTGAACGCGTTCACATTCACAAGCATTATGGCGCACCCGCTTTTCGGACAATCAAGGGGGGGTACCGTTCGGCCCTAGCGGCCCGGGCGACGGCCCAATGCCGGACGGGCTGGTGGTGGCTGAGCTCAGCCACCACCAGCCCGTCCGGCGCTTGAGGACGCGCCCGCAGGACGCTCGCCGCCGCAGGCGGCAAGACGGCCCCGTAGCCAAAGACCCGCCGGGACGGCTACAGCTCCTTGCGGAACGCCTCGGCCGTCTGCACGAAGAGGTCGTTCGCCTCGGTCTCACCGATCGTCACCCGGACGCCCTCCGGGAACGGCCGTACGACCACACCCGCGCGCTCGCACGCGGCCGCGAAGTCCTGCGACCGCTCCCCCAGCGGCAGCCAGACGAAGTTGGCCTGCGACTCCGGCAGCGTCCAGCCCTGCCCGGTCAGCGCGCCGACGACCCGCGCCCGCTCCGCCACCAGCGCGTCCACCCGCTCGCGCAGCGCGTCCTCGCTGCGCAGCGAGGCGACCGCCGCGTCCTGCGCCAGCTGGGTCACGCCGAACGGCACGGCCGTCTTGCGCAGCGCCGCCGCGACCGGCTCGTGCGCGATGGCGAAACCGACGCGCAGCCCGGCCAGCCCGTACGCCTTCGAGAAGGTGCGCAGCACGCAGACGTTCGGCCGGTCACGGTAGAGGTCGATGCCGTTGGGGACGTTCTCGTCGCGGATGAACTCGATGTACGCCTCGTCGAGCACCACCAGGACGTCGGAGGGCACCCGGTCCAGGAAGGACTCCAGCTCGGCCCGTCGCACGACCGTGCCGGTGGGGTTGTTGGGGTTGCAGACGAAGATCAGCCGGGTCCGGTCGGTGATCGCGGCGAGCATCGCCTCCAGGTCGTGCACATCGCCGTCGGTCAGCGGCACCGGCACCGGCGTGGCACCCGAGACCTGCGTGATGATCGGGTACGCCTCGAAGGAGCGCCAGGCGTAGATGACCTCGTCGCCGGGGCCCGCCGTCGACTGGATCAACTGCTGCGCGACGCCGACCGAGCCGGTGCCGGTGGCGATGTGCGTGACGGGCACCCCGAAACGTTCCGCCAGCTCCACCATCAGGCCCGTACAGGCCATGTCGGGGTAGCGGTTGAGGGAACCCGCGGCCTCGATCGCGGTCTCCAGCACACCGGGCAGCGGCGGGTAGGGGTTCTCGTTGGAGGACAGCTTGTACGCCACGGGGCCGTCGGCGGCGGCCGGCTTGCCCGGCTTGTAGGTGGGAACGCCGTCCAGCGCGGCGCGCAGCTTCGGGGTCTTCTCGGTCACCGCAGGTCCTCCTCGACATCCCGTGCGCGAGGTCGTCGCACGGGGAAAGCGCACACGAATAACGGACATGAATACTGCACACCTTAAGAGGATTGCCCCGGGCGGCGTCCAGCATCGAGTACGACTGCCGCGCTCGGCGGCCGTCGTCCGCCGTATCCGCGCGGCACGGCTTCCCGCACCGGGGGAGCGCTCCCCTTTTTCCCGCGCGCCGGTGGCGGGCGCCGTGGCGCGCATCCCCCGTGAAGGTGAGTTGAGACCTCTTCGAGACCTGAACCATTCATGAGACGCGGATATGCCAGGGGCGCGCGGCCCCTCATACAAGCCCCCAACTGGCTTTGTTTCCATGGTCATTAAGGGGATTTGGTCGTGCAGAAACGTGCCTGTCAACAGCGAAAAACGGATCCCCGCCAACGGACCAACCGAGCCCTACTATCGGCTCGCCATGACAGCAGCAGGGAAGCACCAGGTGAGCCGGACGGATCTCTCCCGCAGGGGCGGCCGTCAGGGCCGTGCGGGTATCCGGGACGTGGCCGCCGCCGCCGGGGTGTCGATCACGACCGTCTCCGACGCGCTCAACGGCAAGGGCCGGCTACCGGACGCGACCCGCCGCCATGTCCGCGAGGTCGCCGACCGACTGGGCTACCGCCCGTCGGCCGCGGCCCGCACCCTCCGCACGGGCAAGTCCGGCCTCATCGGCCTGACCGTGACCACGTACGGGGATGAACCTTTCACCTTCACCGAGTTCGCGTACTTCGCCGAGATGGCCAGGGCCGCCACCTCCGCCGCCCTCGCCCGCGGCTACGCCCTGGTCATCCTCCCCGCGACCTCCCGGCACGACGTGTGGTCCAACGTCGCCCTCGACGGCACCGTCGTCGTCGACCCCTCCGACCACGACCCCGTGGTCTCCGACCTGGTCCGCCAGGGCATCCCCGTCGTCTCCGACGGCCGCCCCGCCGGCACCCTCCCCGTCACCGCCTGGGTGGACAACGACCACGAGGCGGCCGTGCTCGGCATCCTCGACCACCTGGCCGCCGCCGGCGCCCGGCGCATCGGGCTGCTGACCGGCACCACCACCGACACCTACACCCGGCTCTCCACCACCGCCTATCTGCACTGGTGCGAGCGGGTCGGCCAGGCCCCGGTCTACGAGGAGTACCCCGCCCACGACCCCTGCGCCGGGGCGGTGGCCGCCGACCGGCTGCTCGCCCGCCCCGACCGGCCCGACGCGGTGTACGGCCTGTTCGACCCCAACGGCACCGACCTGCTGGCCGCCGCCCGCCGCTACGGCCTGCGGGTGCCGGACGACCTGCTGCTCGTCTGCTGCAGCGAGTCCACGGTCTACGCCACCACCGAGCCGCCCGTCACCACCCTCTCGCTCAAGCCGCGGCGCATCGGCACGGCCGTCGTCCAGCTCCTCATCGACGCCATCGAGGGGCTCGACACCGGGCAGCCGGTGGAGCAGGTCATACCGACGGAGCTGATCGTGCGCACGTCCTCCGAGCGCCGTCCGCCGCGCACCACCGTCAGTCCCCCGCGCGGCCCCGCCACGCCCTGACCGCAGCCGGTCAACCAAGAACACGAGCCGGTCACCCGAAGCCCTGAACGGTCAACCCGAGCACCGGGGCCGAACAACCGGACAACGGACGAAAACGGAACCCCGCGAGCCGAGCGGACCGCCGTGACAACGGCGTATATCGGCCACGGCAGAAATCCGTCAGCCACAGGAGAGGTCCGTCACCAACCCCAGGACGGCTTCTCCGGGCCCCCGCCAAGGGGAGCGAACAACCCCAATTGGGGAGAAATGACCGGCGTCGCCGCACGTCCTCCTCGATTGGCAGCCCCTGGTGCGTGCACAAGCCACGACGGTCATTCCTATGATGGGCGCACGACACCACGGACCGCCGTCGACCAGGCAAGGTCCACAAGGTGCACGGCGGCGCGATGGTGGAGGGGTCGATGACTCAGGGGGCCGGTCAGGGACCCGTACGGACCACGGCGGCGGTGCCGCCCTTCCCCGGGTACGCCGCGCCGCCTCCCATGCCCGCGTACGCCCACGCGGCCCCGCCCGTGGAGCCGCCCTCGGAGTACCCCCCGGGCTACACCCCGACCGCCCGTGACCTGCCGGTCATCGGCCAGGGTGCCGCCCCGCGGGACGTACCGACCGTCAAGCTGACGCCGCTCACCGACCCGCAGGCGGCGCCCGTGCCCGGCGGCCCCGGTCCGCTGTTCGTCGTCGGCGACGTCCACGGCTACCTCGACGAGCTCTACGAGGCGCTCGCCGCCCAGGGGCTCATCGACGCGAACGGCCAGTGGGCCGCGGGCAACGCCCGGCTGTGGTTCCTCGGCGACTTCACCGACCGCGGCCCGGACGGCGTCGGGGTCATCGACCTCGTCATGCGGCTGTCCGCCGAGGCCGCGGCCGCCGGCGGCTACTGCAAGGCGCTCATGGGCAACCACGAGCTGCTGCTCATCGGCGCCAAGCGGTTCGCCGACACCCCCGTCCACTCCGGTGCCGGCACCGCCTCCTTCCAGGCGGCCTGGCTGCTCAACGGCGGCCAGCGCACCGACATGGAGCGGCTCCAGGACCACCACATGCAGTGGATGTCCCGGCTCGACGCGATGGCCGAGGAGGACGGGCACCTGCTCGTGCACTCCGACACCACCGCCTACCTCGACTACGGCGACTCCATCGAGGCCGTCAACGACGCCGTCACCGAGGCCCTGCAGCGCAACGACCCGGACGAGGTCTGGGACCTGTTCCGCAAGTTCACCAAGCGGTTCGCCTTCCGCGACGACGAGGCCGGTCCGCTGGCCGTGCGGGAGCTGCTCGACACCTACGGCGGCGGCCGCATCGTGCACGGCCACAGCCCCATCCCCTACCTGCTGGGCGAGGTCGGCACCGAGGACGCGGACAGCGACGAGGACGGCGGCCCGCTGGTCGACGGCCCGCACCTGTACGCGGACGGACTCGCGGTCGCGATGGACGGCGGGGTCACAATGGCCGGAAAGCTACTGGTGGTGCAACTTCCGCTGGGTGCCTGAGGGTTCAGTGCGCCGGCGCACGGGCAGGTACGGGGTTCCACTGGCGCGGGGTAATTCGGCAAACTCTCTGTCACCTCGCGACAGAACGGCTCTACCATCGGCTTATCCGTAGCAGGCTCTCCTCCGTTTCCGCCCACTGCCGGTGTAAGCCGGCGACGAGGCCCTACGGAGCATCGGGGGATGCACATGAACAGCGCTCCGCACCTGCTGGCCGAGGACCGCCCGGAATTCGAGCGCGTCCTCGACCAAGCGTTGCGTACCGCAGACCATGACCCGGAACTGGCCGCCGCGATAGGACAGCGGCTCGACGCAGAACAGCTCCGCACGATGGCGCACAGCGCCATGGCCGCGATCGCGGCCTGTGCGGCGACCGAATACCAGAGCTTTCTGAAGGCGCGCGAAGAACTGCGCGCGCCCGCCAATGCCGCCCAGCCCCAGCCGGTCGGCACCGGCCCGCGCGGCGCCGACGGCGGCGCCGGGGGCGGGGTCGCGCCCCTCACCGTCGTCGGTGACGTCTCCGAGGCGGCCGGCGCGGGCGCCGGCGCGGTCCTCGCCGTACTCGCCCCGGTCCTCGCCGGGATCGCGGCGCTCCTCTTCCTCCTCGTCGGCTACGTCCTGCGCACGGTCGCGTCGAACGAGGCCGTGGCGGACCCGATGATCACCGTCGGCTGGTGGTTCGCCGGCCTCACCGTCGCCGGAGTGTTCGTCGCCATGGCCGGCATGCTGGTCACCGCCCTGCGCAACGGCTCGGGCCTGGCACAGGACGCGCGCGGCATCCGGCTGAGCGAGGACGCCGAGCGGGCGCGCGACGTCTGGCGGCAGGCGCTGCTGGAGCGCGGCATGCTGCCGTTCCTGCGCGAGTCCCTCGCCAACGCCCCGGTGACACCACGCACACCGCCCGCCCCCTCACCCACTCCGCCGACACCCCCGCCCCGGGCCCGCGACCCCCACAGCCGTACGCCGACCCTCGGCTACTCCCGCCCCGGCTTCTCCAGCCCGGACGACGAGTCCTCCCCCAGCCCCCGCCCGGGCTACTCCCGCCCCGACTTCACCAGCCCCGATTACGGCGGCCCGGACCACCGGCCGGACTGAGTCCGCAGCCACCGAAGGCGGCGCAGGACGAGAGAGCCACCGCACGGCGCGCGGTGGCTCTCCTTGAGGGCGTTCGTGGGACGTGGGGTCAGTCGGCCAGCGGCAGATAGACCCGGTTGCCGCTCGCCGCGAACTCCTTGGACTTCTCCGCCATGCCCGCCTCCGGGTCGACGGCCAGGTCCCCGCCGTGCTCACGCCGGATGTCCTGCGAGATCTTCATCGAGCAGAACTTCGGCCCGCACATGGAACAGAAGTGCGCGGTCTTCGCCGGCTCCGCCGGAAGCGTCTCGTCGTGGAAGGCGCGGGCCGTGTCCGGGTCGAGGGCCAGGTTGAACTGGTCCTCCCAGCGGAATTCGAAGCGCGCGTCGGACAGCGCGTCGTCCCACTCCTGCGCGCCCGGGTGCCCCTTGGCGAGGTCCGCCGCATGCGCCGCGATCTTGTACGTGATGACGCCGGTCTTCACGTCGTCGCGGTCCGGCAGGCCCAGGTGCTCCTTCGGCGTGACGTAGCAGAGCATCGCCGTGCCCCACCACGCGATCATCGCCGCACCGATCCCCGAGGTGATGTGGTCGTACGCGGGCGCGACGTCGGTCGTCAGCGGGCCGAGCGTGTAGAACGGCGCCTCCTCGCAGATCTCCTGCTGGAGGTCGATGTTCTCCTTGATCTTGTGCATCGGGACGTGCCCGGGGCCCTCGATCATCGTCTGCACGTTGTGCCGCTTGGCGATCGTGTTCAGCTCGCCGAGCGTCTTCAGCTCCGCGAACTGCGCCTCGTCGTTGGCGTCCGCGATCGAGCCGGGGCGCAGCCCGTCGCCGAGGGAGTACGTCACGTCGTAGGAGGCGAGGATCTCGCAGAGCTCCTCGAAGTTCTCGTACAGGAACGACTCCTTGTGGTGCGCCAGGCACCACGCGGCCATGATCGAGCCGCCGCGCGAGACGATGCCGGTCTTGCGGCGGGCGGTCAGCGGGACGTAGCGCAGCAGCACGCCCGCGTGGACGGTCATGTAGTCCACGCCCTGCTCGGCCTGCTCGATGACCGTGTCCTTGTAGATCTCCCAGGTCAGCTCCTCGGCCTTGCCGTCGACCTTCTCCAGCGCCTGGTAGAGCGGCACGGTGCCGATCGGCACGGGGGAGTTGCGCAGCACCCACTCGCGCGTGGTGTGGATGTTGCGGCCGGTGGAGAGGTCCATGACCGTGTCGGCGCCCCAGCGGGTCGCCCAGGTCATCTTCTCCACCTCCTCCTCGATGGAGGAGGTGACGGCGGAGTTGCCGATGTTGGCGTTGACCTTCACCAGGAACTTCTTGCCGATGATCATCGGCTCGATCTCCGGGTGGTTCACATTGGCCGGAAGCACGGCCCGGCCCGCCGCGATCTCCTCGCGGACGGTCTCGGGAGAAACGTTCTCCCGGAGCGCCACGTACTCCATCTCCTCGGTGATCTCACCGCGGCGGGCGTACGCGAGCTGCGTGACGGCGGCGCCCGACCGGCCCCGGCGGGGCTGGCGGGGGCGGCCGGGGAAGACCGCGTCGAGGTTCTTCAGGCCCCCGCGCGGCGAGGTGTGCTTGAGCCCGTCGTCCTCCGGCCGCATCGGGCGGCCCGCGTACTCCTCGGTGTCGCCCCGGCCGACGATCCAGTTCTCCCGCAGCGGCGGAAGACCGCGCCGGACATCCGTCTCGACGGCAGCATCGGTGTACGGGCCGGACGTGTCGTACAGCCGTACGTCCTGGCCGTTGGTGAGGTGGACCCGCCGTACCGGAACCCGAAGGTCCGGCCGCGAGCCGGTCACGTAGTCCTTGTGCCAGCCGATCTGGCCGGTTTCGGACGTGCGTGCATCCTGCGAGGTCATGAGACCAGACTCCCTACGCCGGCATTACCCGGTAACAGGTTCGGCGGTCGGCGCAGCGGCTTCCGCACGACGTACGTACGGAGGTCAGCGCCCTCTCAGCCCGGTGCTCCGAGCTCCCGCGATTGCAAAGGTGGCACCACGCTAGCGCTTCCCCCGTCCGGAGGACCAGTGGGGCTTGCGATGATGCGGGGCGTGACCAGCCCAGACCGTAGTCCCCAGTCCCACGCGCACTCCCACGCGCATTCCCACTCGCACAGCCACGGCCCGGCCGCCCCCGTCTCCGCGCATCTGCGGAAGGTGATCGCGGCGGTGCTGATCCCGTTCGCCGTCGCGGTGGTTGCCGGTCTGATCGTGCTCTGGCCCGGTGGCGCGCCCCCGCACAAGCCCTCCGGGCTGGGCGTCGACCAGCAGACCCGGGCGGGCCGGGTCGTCAAGATCGAGGAGGTCGATTGCGCCAAGGTGGGCGCCCTGCCGCAGCAGCAGGGGCAGCCCGGTGGCCAGGGCGGTCCCGGCGCGCCGGCGCCGCCTCCGGGGTCCTGCGAGACCGCGACCATCGAGGTCGCCGAGGGCCCGGACAAGGGCAAGACCTTCACCGAGGTCGTACGGCCGGACTCCTCACGCCGCTACTCCGTGGGCCAGGAGGTGGTGCTCGCCCACGCGCCGAAGGCCCCGGAGAATCTGCGGTATTCGGTCACGGACGTGGACCGGACGGTGCCGATGATCGTCCTCGCCGTGCTGTTCGCACTCGCGGTCGTGGTCGTCGGACGGCTGCGCGGCGTCTTCGCGCTGATCGCCCTGGTCATCAGCTTCGGCGTGCTGACGATGTTCATCCTCCCGGCGATCCTCCAGGGTTCGAACCCGCTGCTGGTCGCCGTGGTCGGCGGCAGCGCGATCATGCTCATCGCGCTCTACATGTGCCACGGCCTCACCGCCCGGACGTCCGTGGCGGTGCTGGGGACTTTGACGTCGCTGCTGGTCATCGGACTGCTCGGCTCCCTGTTCATCGACTGGGCGCATCTGACGGGCAACACGGACGACCAGACGGCCCTGGTCCACGGCCTCTTTCCGCAGATCGAGATCCAGGGTCTGCTGCTGGCGGGGATCATCATCGGTTCGCTGGGCGTCCTCGACGACGTGACGGTGACGCAGACGTCGGCGGTGTGGGAGCTGAAGGAGGCCGACCCGAGCGCGAGTTGGCGCAAACTGTATGGATCCGCCATGCGGATCGGCCGGGACCACATCGCGTCGGTGGTCAATACGCTGGTGCTGGCGTACGCGGGCGCGTCGTTGCCGTTGCTGCTGTTGTTCACGATCGCGGACGCCGGGGTGGGGACCGTCGCGACCAGCGAGCTCGTCGCGGAGGAGATCGTACGGACGCTGGTGGGCAGCATCGGGCTGGTGGCCTCGGTCCCGGTGACGACGGCCTTGGCGGCGCTCGTCGTCAGCGCCGACCGCCACACGGCGAAGGGCAAGGCCAAGGGGAAGCCCGGGGCGCGCACCGGGGGCAAGGGCGGCAGGCGCCGCCGCGCGAAGTGACGGGACGAGGACGGGGCGGATCCCTGCCGTCGGGCCTGTCCCGGTGACCGGGCCGACCTCGATGGGCCTGGGCGTCCTCGATGGGCTGGGGCGCCCTCGATGAGCCTGGCGCCCTCGGTGGGTCTGGCCGACCCGAGGGGCCTGGCCGACCCCGATGACCTTCCCGTCCCGCAGGGAGGGCACCGACCGGGGCACTAACCGGCGTTCTGCCCCTCGGGGTTACCGGCGAGGATGCTGTCGAGGGCGGCGGCGAGCTCGTAGTCGAAGTCGGCGACGGAGCGCTCCTCACCGAGCGGGGCGATGCGGTCGGTCCGGTCGAGGAAGGCCACCAGGGCCGCGGCCCCGGCCCGGAACAGCGCGCCTTCGCCGCCCACTTGCAGCCGGATGAAGACGTCGGACAGGTGCTCGGCGGAGGCGGGGGAGATGTGCACATCGCCTTCGCCGGACGGCTGGCTCAGCCCGTCGAGCAGCAACTCCCGCGCGAACGCCCAGGTCACAGGCGCGTCGCCGGGAAGGTGGAAGGTGAACTTCACCGCGTAGGGGTCGCTGCTGTCGTAATCCAGCGCCACCGGGATCCGGAAGGACAGCTCCTCGGAGACGAGGAACGTCATGATCACTTCCGCCTGAACTGTTTCGCGCATCGCCCAATGTCCCGTCTATGTCGGTTTTGGCCGGGATTGGATCCCCATGAACCTATTGGCGCCATAGTCTGACAACAACGCCTACCAGACCACAAGGAGTGATTTTTCAGATACTGATAGAGATCGTGAGTGAGCATACGAGCTTCCTGACTCTGGAGCGTAGCGACTCGACTACAGGGAGGAGTCGATCCGGGAGATTCGACGGTTGAGAAATCGCCAGAGTCGCCGGATCCATTGACGCCGAACCGGGACGGGTTCGGCTAGTCGGCAAAGGCGGCGGCAAGCGCGTGACGAGGGCGTATTCCCTTGCCTCGCGCTCCGGTTGACGTCACGGCGGGGTGGGTTCGCGATGGAGCAGAGGGTGCTTCTCACGCACACTGTGCCGCATGGAGGGATATACCGGGAAGAGGGAGGGATGATCCCGCTAGTCCGCTTCGTCGAGTTGACTCCGTGTGACGGATGGGTCACGTCGGGCGGAAGACCCGAACCCGCGCGCGGCAGATGGGCGTAAGCCAGAAAACGGAAAAACCCGCCTCGCGGGTTAATCGCGCGGCGGGATTGCCGTTGGGTGAGGCCGCCCCGGAGTCGAGCCGGGCAGGAGTGTGTCGAGCCGGCCGGGACCGTCGATGCCTGTCGGGCCGGGCTGTGACGTCGGCCCGGGTGCCTACCAGTCGCCCTTCGAGGACGACGAGGACGACGTGAACTTCTTGACGACGAAGACGAGACCGCCGATCAACGCCGCGAGCAGCAGCAGCTTGAAGGCAAACGTGAGCACGAAGCCGAGCACGCTGACGATCAGGCTGCCGAAGACGGCGAGCACGAGGACCGGCACGGCGATCCACTTCACCCACCAGGGCAGTCCTTCGAATATCCCCTTCTCGGCCATGTCGTCCCTGCTTTCCGCTCACGAGTCCGCACGGTTCACGAGTCCGTCCGGAGCCGGATGATCCGGCCTGCTCTCGATGCTAGGACGGACCGGTGGGTCCGTGGGGTCCCCGCAGCCCCCGTCCATCCCTGAGCGTCCCCCTACGGGACACCGGGGGCCGGGCTCAGCTCTCAGGCGGAGAGAAGACCACCACGACCCGGAGATCCTCGCTGATGTGGTGGAACTTGTGCGCCACCCCGGCGGGTACGTAGACGACGCTGCCCCGCGCCACCTCCGTGGTCTCCAGCCCCACCGTGATCGAGGCCCGGCCGCTGACCACCAGGTACACCTCGTCCTGGGCGTGCGGGCTCTGCGGGTCCGCGTCGCCCGCGTCCAGCGCGTACAGCCCGACCGACATGTTCCGTTCGCGCAGGAACTGGAGGTAGGCGCCCTCGTTGGCGGCCCGCTCCGCTTCCAGCTCGTCCAGCCGGAACGCCTTCATCCGTCGTTCACCCCTTGCAGTGCCGATCCTCGCCGGGCCGATCCCGTCTGCAACGATCTCATCATGAAGAATTTCGTAGTCAAGACGATTGCCAATGCGGCGGCCATGGCGGTCGCGATCTGGCTGCTCAAGGGCATCACGCTGTCCGGGGAGAACACCGCGCGCAAGGTGCTGACGCTGGTCGCCGTCGCGTTCCTCTTCGGCGTGGTCAACTTCGTGGTCAAGCCGGTCGTGAAGCTGCTGTCCTTCCCGCTCTTCATCCTCACGCTCGGCCTCATCACGTTGGTGATCAACGCGTTGATGCTGCTGCTGACCTCATGGTTCGCGAACCAACTGGACTTGGCCTTCCACGTCGAAGGCTTCTGGACCGCCCTGATCGGTGGTCTGATCATCTCGATCGTGGCGTGGGCGATGCATGTGATCCTGCCGGACGAGCAGGACTGACGGAGAGGGGCTGCGGCATGACCGGAGACGGGACGAGGGTCGTACGGGCGGGACTGCCGGAGCCGCGGGCGAACGAGCCGGCGCTGCCGGGCCCGGCCTTCGCCGCCCACTACCACCTGCCGGGCGAGGTCGCGGGCCCGTACACGTACGGCCGCGAGGGGAACCCCACGTGGACGGCGCTGGAGCGGGCGATCAGCGAGCTGGAGTACCCGGTGGGGGATCCGGCGGAGGTTCCGGCGGCCGAGACGATCACGTTCCCGTCCGGGATGGCGGCGATCTCCGCCGTGCTCTTCTCCCGGCTGCGGCCGGGCGACACGGCCGTCCTGCCCGGTGACGGCTATCAGCTGCTGCCCGCGCTACGCGAGCGCCTGGAGGACTTCGGCGTCACGGTCCGCACCGCGCCGACCGGCGGCGACGCACAACTGGGCGCCCTGGACGGCGCCCGCCTGCTGTGGATCGAGACGCCCTCGAACCCGGGCCTCGACGTGTGCGACATCCGCCGCCTCGCCGACGCCGCACACCACCGCGGCGCCCTGGTCGCCGTCGACAACACCCTCGCCACGCCGCTCGGACAGCGCCCGCTGGAGCTGGGCGCGGACTTCTCGGTCGCCAGCGGCACCAAGGCCCTCACCGGTCACGGCGACGTACTCCTGGGCTATGTGACCACTCTGGACCCGGAGCTGGCGGCGGCCGTACGGGCCTGGCGCAAGACCACAGGAGCAATCCCGGGCCCCATGGAGGCCTGGCTCGCCCACCGCTCCCTCGCCACCCTCCAGCTCCGCGTGGACCGGCAGGCGGCGACCGCCCTCGCTCTCGCACGCGCCCTGCACGACCGGCGCGAAGTGACCGCCGTGCGCCACCCGGGCTTGCCGGACGACCCGGCGCACGCGGTCGCCCTGCGCCAGATGCACGGCGGCCGCTTCGGCTGCGTGGTCTCCTTCGTCCTCCCGGACCGGGCACACGCGGAGCGATTTCTGGCCGCGCTGCGGCTTGTCGACGAAGCGACCAGTTTCGGCGGGGTGCGGTCGACGGCGGAGCGGCGCGGACGCTGGGGCGGGGACGCGGTGCCGGAAGGTTTCATCCGTTTCTCGGTGGGCGTCGAGGACACGGAAGATCTTGTCGATGACGTATTGACGGCACTGAACTTCGCACAATCGCACGGGGTTTGAAACCCCCAGGACCACCGGCGCCATGCGTTACGGAGATCCGGTCAGCCGTGCCACACCCCGGTCACGGCGGTGGCTCGGACGTAGTCGGCGAAGTCGCGGGGCTCGCGACCGAGCACTCGCTGAACACCGTCGGCGAGTTGGGCGAAGCGGTTCTCGCTGATCCAGCCGAAAAGCAGGTTCAGCATGGCGGTGAAGTCCTCCGGCAGGCCGTTCTCCGTGCCGTAGGCCGCGAAGTCGGCCGACGAGACGGGACGGTAGGTGATGCTCCGGCCGGTGGCGCGGGCGATCTCGTCGACCACCGCGCCCAGGCTCAGCAGCCGCGGTCCGGACAGCTCGTACGCCTGCCCGCCGTGGCCGTCCTCGGTGAGAGTGGCCACGGCGACGTCGGCAATGTCTTCGGCGTCGATGAACGGCTCGACACCGTCCCCGGTCGGCAGGACGACCTCACCGTCAACGACCTGCCCTCGGAAGAACGACTCCTCACTGAAGTTCTGTACGAACCAGGCCGGCTTCAGGATCGTCCACTCCGCGCCGGATTCCCGCACCGCCCGCTCACAGGGAAGCTTTTCCTCACCATCCGACACCGCCCAGTCGCGGTGGGACAACAGCACCAGCCGCTCGACACCGCTGGACACGGCAAGCTTGCTGAAGGAGCTCATCGACGGCGCGGCGTCACCGAGCCGTGAGTCGACCAGGTAGGCCGCGCCGGCGCCCGCCAGCACCGGCTCCCACGTGTTCTCGTCGTCCCAGTCGAAGGGGTTCGGCCCCTTCCTGGAGGCCACCCGCACGTCGTGTCCGCGTTGCTGGAGGCGGACGACCACGCGGCGTCCCGTCTTGCCCGTGCCGCCGAGGACCAAAATCGGTTTCATCGTCATGTGAGGAGTCAACCGCTCGCCGGTGAGACGGAGAATGGTCTACCCGCTCACATCGATGTCTGAGCGTCTAGGCTCGGCCCCATGGATGCGTTGGCGGCCCTGCTGTACGAAGTGCGATCCGATGGCGCCTTGTTCAGCCGGAACATCGTGGCCCCACCGTGGTCGGTCCGGATCGCCGACCGAACGCCACTCACCTTGATCACCATGCTGCGCGGCACGGGTTGGGTCGTCCCCGACGACGACGCCCCCGTTGAGCTCGGCCCTGGCGATGTGGCCATCGTGGCGGGGTCGGAGCCGTTCTCCATCGCCGACGACGCCGACCGACGAACACCGCCGCTCTACGTGGTGCACGACCCCTACCACTGCACGACGGCCGACGGGGACGAGGTCGGCGACGACCTCATACAGAGCCTCCGCACCTGCGGGAACAGCCTGGACGGCCCGACCGTCATGCTCACCGGCAGCTATCGGGTCGGCGGCCGGGTATCCGAACGACTGCTGAGCGCGCTTCCCCGGGTGCTCGTGGTCCGCAACGACGGCCGGCCCGGCCCGATCCTGGAACTCACCGCCATGGAGATCAGTCGGGACGACCCGGGACAGCAAGCCGTCCTCGACAGACTGCTGGACCTGTTGCTGCTCTCCACCCTGCGTGAATGGTTCGCCCGTCCCGAGGCCGATCCACCGGGGTGGTACCGAGCCCTTGGCGACCCCGTCGCGGGCAGGGCACTACGGCTGATCCACGACCGACCCGAACACCCGTGGACCGTGACGGCTCTCGCCGAGGAAGCCGGTGTGTCACGAGCGACGTTCGCCCGCCGCTTCAGCGACCTGGTCGGCCAGCCGCCCATGGCCTATCTGACCGACTGGCGCCTCGCGCTGGCAGCCGACCTGCTGGCGCGCACCGAGGCCACCGTGGAATCGATCGCCCGACAGGTCGGCTACCGAAGCGCCTTCGGGCTGAGCGTGGCCTTCAACCGCGTGTACGGAATCCGCCCCAGCCAGCACCGCACGGCCGCCGCCCGGACGGCCGGTTAGGAAGCTACCCGGTGTGGGCAGTTGGCGACGGAATCGAGCACAGCTGATCGCAATGAACCACGCGTGCGATCAACGCAGTTGAGTGCGCTTGGGGGGTGCGGACATTGCGCTACGGTGGCCGGGAATCGGCTGCTTCGTCATGAGAACGAGGCGGCCCTCGGCGGTGCGCCAACACCGGTCGAGGGCCTTCACCCACGAGGTCTTCGAAGGAGACCCAGGATGCTCCGGCATGCTATCGCTCCCGAGCGTTTCTTCACCCAGGTATCGAACGAGATCATCCGCCACCCACGCCTGTCGGCGGCGGCCGTGCGGCTGCTGACCTGGCAGTTGTCGCTCCCGGACAGTGTGAGAGCTCCGCTGTCGGAGACGGCGAGGGACGCGGGGATCAAGAAGACCGCGTTCATCCGCGCGAAGCGGGAACTGATCGCGGAGGGCTACTTCCACGAGTGGCGCCGCCAGGGTGAAGGCGGCCGGTGGGGGACGACGCAGATGGTCTCCAACGTGGTCCTCACGGAGGAAGAGGCCCTGGCGTTACGGGACGGGCCCCGACCGACTGCCCCGGAACCGGCCGTCGGTCAACCGGAGGACCGGGCCGTCGGCCATCACCCAACAAACACAGAGGGGAAGAAAGAGAACCCTCCCTCCCAGCCCTCCCACGTACCCGCTCCGCTCATCGAACGTGGAGGTCTGATCCTGGCCTCGGTCTCCCACAAGGAACGCCGACTGCGGCTCAACGGCCGCGATATCCAGCAACTCGCCGCCCTGGCAGGCGAATGGCTCTTGAGGGGAGCCACGGCGAAGGACCTACGTGAGGCCCTGACGGACGGGCTACCGGGCCGCGTCCACTCCCCCGCAGCCCTGGCCCGCAACCGCCTGACCCGCAAGATGCCGGAGCCTCCGCCGTTCGCCACCCCCGTCGCCGCCCCGCAACCGTTGCGCTCCTGCGCAGGCACCTGCGACCGCGTATTCCGCCCGGTCGCGGACGAGACCAAATGCCGCGACTGCCGACAGGAAGCAGCGGCGTTCACCAGTAGCGGCGCGGGGGCGATGACCGTTCAACCGGCATTCTGAGCAGCCGATATGTCGAATAGCGCTCCAGGCCGCAGCAGTTACATGTGTCCTTGTCGACTGTGCGCGTCCACCCGGACAGTCGAGAACAGGCGGAGACCAGGCGGCCCACCACGCGGGTCACGGGTGGGCCTCGCGCTGATGTCGACCCATGAGCACCGCGGCATCGGTCATCGCCGACTTGTCGCCCCGCGCCTCGGCATCCCGCCGACCCTCCCTGGTCCGCTCACACCCGTCGCACCGATCCGCCGGGTCGGCGGCCCGGCACTCCTCGAACGTGGCCAGCCGCAACGCCGTCGGCGGCACCTCCCACTCCCGCCCACCCTCAGGCCGCCGCACCTGCACCCGAGGCCCAATCCGGCCCATCACCTGCGCGAACGTCCCGTTGCCCGTATCGACCACGTACGCACCTTCCCGGTACGACATCACGTCCCGCCTCCGTGGCTGTTCGGATCACTGTCACGAACACCGTCGCGGGTCACGGATCGGCAACCAATCCCAAGGCCCTATAGGCCGCCCTATAGTCGACATGTGGGGGATCACGTCGTGGACCTCTGGACTCACCCTCGGCTGACGGCAGCGGTCGCGAGCCAGGATTGGGCCGTCCTCTTGAGGACGTACCGCCGGCTCACCGGCATCAGCCAGACGAAGCTCGGCGGGCTGGTCGGACTCGTACAACCGGACGTGTCCGACATCGAGCGGGGCCGCCGTCGGGTGACGTCCGTGGAGGTGCGGCAGCGCATCGTGTCCGGGCTCGGAATTCCCCCGGCACTGCTGGCCACCGTCGGGGAACGGGCCGTCCCGCCTCCTGTCACCGGCCTGGCCCTGACGGGCATCGCTCCGGACGCGGACCTTCTGGCGCGCGTGACGAATGCCGTCGGCGGCGCCGAACGGGTCGACACAGCGACTCTGGACTGGCTCGACCGGCTCTTGGCCGAGCACCGGCGGGCGGAGGACGTCATCGGCTCCCGGCCACTGACCGACGTGATGCGTCAGCAGCTCCGCACCGTGGTGGATCTGCACTCCGGCGCCCGGGGCGAACTGGCGGACCGGGTCGTCCGACTCGCCGCCGAGCACGCGCAGTTCCTCGCGTGGATGGCACAGGACCAGGCCGACAGCGCTGCGGCGCTGGCGTGGTACGACCGGGCCCACGTATGGGCTCTGGAGGCCGGTGACGCCGGCATGGCGGCGACCACGCTCAGCATGAAGGCCCACATGGCCTGGTCCGGCGGGCTCGGCACCCGGTGCGTACGGCTCGCCGAGGCCGCCCGCTGGTCCGTCCCGGGCACTTCCCTCGGGGTGCGGGGCATGGCCGCACAGATGGAGGCACGCGGACACGCGCTCAACGGCGACGCCGACGAGTCCCACCGCCTCCTCGACGAGGCGCAGACCCTCATCGGCCAGGCAGCCGAGCGCCCCGAGGACGAGCCGCCCTGGATGTACTTCTACGACGAGACCTGGTTCGCCCTGCAACGCGGCATGGCAGAGATGCACTTGGGAAGCTGGTCGGTCGCCATCGGACACCTCACCGGCGGACTCGCCGCCCTGCCCGACGACTACCGGCGCGACAAGGCCTGGTACCGCGCCTGCCTGGCCCACGCGGCTGCCGGTGCGGGAGAGGCGGAGCAAGCCTTGACGGTCGCGCTGCAAGCCGTCCCGGACGCGGCCGCCGTCGGGCGGCCGCACGCATGGAACGAACTCCACACCACGGCAGCCGCGTTGCTCCGACACAGAGCCCCGGAGGGGCGGCACCTCGTGGCCGCTCTCAAGGCGCACGACTGATGCGCGCCACACGAGCCGACCTGAGCGAAGCGACCTGGCGCAAGAGCAGCTACAGCAACCCGTCCGGGGGCGACTGCGTCGAGGTCGCCGACAACATATCCGGCGTCGTCCCCGTCCGGGATTCCAAGAACCCTCACGGCCCGGCCCTGGCGATCCCCGTCAGAGCCTGGGCCGCGTTCATAGCCGCGCTGTAAGCCGGACGCCCACAACGGCCGTAGCGGGGATGCCCGGCGGCTAAGCCACGTACCGCGGCGCCCCTCCGGCAAGGAGACGGCTCGAGCCTCCCCCCTCTTGGCTCGAGCCGTCGCGGTTCCGACGCGCGAGGAACCGCGCGACCAAGGCTAGTTGACTCTGCGTCAGTGTCCAATCACGCTAGCGACACAGCCCTATCGACTTATTTATAGTTCCGATACGAGCGGTTGGCGGCGAGCCGGGGAGAAGACATGGATCTGGCCCTCTTACGCACGTTCGTCACGGTGCACCGGGCCGGGTCGTTCACCCGCGCCGCCGCTCTGCTCGGGCTGTCCCAGCCCGCCGTCACCGGCCAGATCCGGACCTTGGAGCGGCAGTTGGGGCGGCCGCTGTTCGTCCGGCAGGCGCGCGGCGTGAGTCCGACGAGCATCGGGGACGAGCTCGCGCACAAGATCGCGCCGCATGTCGACGCGCTGCTGGAGATCACCGAGGCCGATCTCGACGAGCAGTGGGCCAACCGCACGCTGCATCTGGCCGGACCGCCGGAGTTCATCGCCGTGCGGGCGCTGCCCGCGCTCACGCCGCTCGTGGCGCAGGGGCTGACCGTGCGGGCGGCACAGGGCATCGCGGAGGATCTCTTCGAGGCGCTCGCGGCGGGCCATCACGACCTCGCGATCACCACGTCACGGCCGCGCGGCCGGCTGCTCACGGCCACCCCGCTCTGCGACGAGGAGCACGTGCTGGTGGCGGCCCCGCGCTGGGCGGCCAGGCTCGGCGGGGCGGCGGTCGTGCGGGACAAGGGGGTGCGGGCGCTGGAGCATCTGCCGGTGGTCGAGGTGCACGAGTGCCTGCCCTTCGTGGCCCGCTACTGGGCCGCCGTCTTCGACAGCAAGCCCATCACCGCCGGCACCGTCGTCGTCCCCGATCTGCGGGCCGTGCTCGCCTGTGTGGCCGCCGGGGCGGGACTCGGGGTGCTGCCCAGGTATCTGTGCGCCGACGCCCTCGACACGGGCGAGGTCGTGGCCCTGCTCGACCCGCCCGTACCCCCGCTGCGCACGTATTTCCTGGTCGTACGGACCGGCACGCTCGCCCACCCCCACCTGGCCCGGGTGCACGAGTGGCTGCTGCGTGCCGCCGTCTCCTGGTGAGATCCGGTGGGAAACCGATGGGAAAGGGGATGCCGGGAAGGGGTTTCGCCAGGGGTCCCGCGCGGCAGATGTCCCGTATGACCGAACGTCCAGTGGTCAAACGCACCGCCCGCGCCATCCTGCTCGACGGCGACATCGGCACCACGTCCCATTCCGACCTTCAGATGATCCTGATCAAACGGACGAAGCCCGGCGAGGATCCGTATTGGATCACCCCGGGCGGCGGCGTGGAGCCGGAGGACACCACCGTCGTCGCCGCTCTGCACCGCGAGGTCGACGAGGAGCTCGGCGCGAAGGTCTTCGACGTCGTTCCCGCGTTCGTCGACACCGTCTCGCACTCCCTGCACCACGCCGCGCACGGTGTGAAGGTGCAGCACTTCTTCGTCTGCCGCCTGGCCTCGATGGACCTCTCCCGGCGGCACGGCCCGGAGGTGGACCAGCCGTGCGGGACGTACGAGGTGGTGCGCATCCCCTTCACCAGGGAGGGCGTCGCCTCCGTGGAGATGGTGCCGCCGTCGCTGCGCGCGTACCTCGACGCGAACATCGAGGGCGTACGGGCGCTGCTCGCCGACGACCTCGGCTGAGCGGTCCTCCTACCCCCGGTCCGTCGACGACGTCGTCAGCTCGTCGATCCCGTCGTGCCTTATTCGGTGGGACGGTATGCCGATGCCGACGAGGGTGTCCACGCCGCTGCGGATCATGCCCGGCGGGCCGGAGAGGTAGGCGTCGTAGGCGGGCCAGGGCCCGTACTCGCGGACTATGTGGGTGAGTTGGCCGCTCAGTCGGCGCGTGGGGCCGTCGGAGACGACGGGGCGGACCGACAGCCACGGGTGCGACCGCTGGAGGCCGAGCATGGTGTCGATGTCGTAGAGGTCGTCGTCGTGCCGGGCGCCGTAGAAGACCTCGACCGGACGGCGGCGGCCGTGCTCCGCGACGTCCTCCACGAGCGCCTTGATCGGTGCGATGCCGGTACCGCCTCCCAGGCACAACAGCCCGTTGTCAGTGGTGTGGTCGACAATCATGGAACCGGCAGGGGGCCCGAGGCGCAGGACGTCACCGGGGCGGGCGTGATGGACCAGGGCGTTGGACACCCAGCCGGCCGGTACGGCCTTCACGTGGAAGGTGAGCAGTCCGTCCGAGCGGGGTGCGGACGAGAAGGAGTAGTTGCGCCAGATGCGCGGCCACCAGGGCGTTTCCAGACTGGTGTACTGCCCGGCGAGGAAGGGGTAGGGCTCCTCGGGCCGTACGGTCACGACGGCGATGTCCCGCGTGCGCAGCTCATGGCCGACGACCTCGGCCTGCCACCAGGCCGGAGAGCTCTGCTCGTCCTCGGCCGCCGCGTCGATCATGATCTGCGAAACGGTCGTGTAGACGCGCACCCAGGCGGCCTCCGTGGCCTCGCTCCAGGTGTCCGACGCGAAGCGGGTGAGGGCGGCGATCAGGCACTCGCCGACGGCCGGGTAGTGCTCGGGCAGCGTGCCGTATTTACGGTGCCCACGACCGAGGTGGGAGAGGTATTCGGTGAGCGTCGCGGTGTCGTCGGCGTGCTCGGCGGCCGTCAGCAGCGCCTTGAAGAGCCGGTCGCGCTGGGTGTCCATCGCGACGGGGAACAGGGACCGCAGATCGGGGTGGCGGATGAAGAGCAGCGCGTAGAAGTACGACGTGGCCTTGTCGGCGACGGGTTCGATCTCGGCCAGCGTGCGGCGGATCAGAACGGTGTCGGGGGAGGGGGCCGATCCGGCCCGCCGGACGGGTAGTCGATCGCGAGCCGGTGGCATACCCGGGGCCGGGGGCTGCGCATCGGCGGGGGCGGAGGCCGCTGCGGACGAGGCCGGTATGGAGGCCCCCCATCCAGTGACCGGGGCCCATCCGGTGCCCGGGGCCCGACCGGTGCCCGGGGCGGGGGGCGGCGTCGGGAGCTGCCCGGCCGCCGGGGCCGGCAGTGGCTCGGCGGGGCGCCGGTGCCGTCGGCCTCGCGGCAGCGGCGGATCCTGCCGGTCAGGGTGGGCCTGCTGGTCGGTGCGGGCCTGCTGGTCGGGCGCCTCGGACCATTCCGGCGCAGGACGGTCGGGGGGCGCGGACCGTTCCGGCGGCGCGAGCCGTTCCGGCGGCGCAGGCCATTCTGGTGGCGCGGACCGCTCCGGTGGCGCGGACCGTTCCGGGGGCACGGACCGTTCCGGGGGCGCGTACGGATCCTGCCGGTCCGGCTGCTCCATCTGCCCGACGTACCCCGACTGGTACAGGGGCGCCCACCGGCTCGAAGGGGCCGCCGGTGGTGGCTCCGGCTGCGGTTGGCGGCCCGGTCGCTCAAGGCGGCTTCCGTACCCCGGATCCACCGAGGATCCACTCGGTTCCGGCCCTTCCCGGCGGTTGAACGGCACCGGGTCGCCGTCGGGCGCCGGGGGCCGCCACACCGCGCTGATCGGCAGCCCGGGGTCGTACCCGGCATCCCGCTCGGTCTCCGGCAGCATCGCGCGCGCGACGGGTTCCCAGCCGGTCGGCCGGTCCCCGCTGCCGCCGGTCTCCTCGGCAGCCACCTCCCGCGACGGCTCCGGCGCCGCCGCGTCCGGCACGGGACGCGGTGGGGTGAACCAACCCCGCTCACCCGCGGTGCCGAAGGAGCCTCCATCGGCCGACGTTGGGGTCGGAGCATCCATCAGTGCCTCGCCTCGAACATCTCTCGGTCGGTCTTCGCACTCCCGCCGGAACCGGAAAGTGCCGCGATTCCCCGATTTGCCTCGGGCCGCTGTACCAGTCCGCGTAGCATGCCACCGTCTGACCCGACTACGGGCATTTAGCCGGAAGTTCAAGTGCCAGCAGGCCCGTTGAGGTTAAGCTGAACCATTTCCCGGACAGTCGGCCGTCAAATGGCCGACACTCCGGCGGCGTTGACCCTACAGGGCGCGACCCGATGCACAAGCGTCACACCAATTACCCCTGGCTTCCCACCAGTTCGTACGCCTCTCGAAGGTCGCGTCCTGTATACGCGTGCACGGCGACGTCCCTTACGTGATGGTCCGCGTTGACCGCCACCGACACCGGAACCACCTCGAACAGGCGGGCGTCCGACATCGAGTCCCCGTACGCCACACAGTCACCGCGGCTCAGACCGAACTTCTCGCAGAGTTCGTCCGCGATCCGCACCTTGGCCGCCGCGTCGAGGATGCCCGCCGGGTTCACCGGCTCGCGGAACGGCACCGCGGGCCAGAGCGAGCCGTGGGCCGCGTCCGCACCCCAGGTGAGCAGGCGTTCCACGAAGAAGCCGGGCGAGAGGGAGATCACCGCGCAGCGCTCGCCCCGCGCCTGGATGTCCGCCCAGACCTCCCGGATGCCCGAGAGCCAGGGCGCGCCCTCGAACGCCGCCGCCACCTGCGCCTCGGTCAGGTCCGCCCACAGCTCGACGGCCAGCGCCGCGAACCGCGGCGGCGTCAGCTCCCCCGCCGCGAACCCCCGCTCCAGCTCGTCGATCTCCCGCTCCACCCCGAGTTGCCGGGATATCTCGATCGCCGCCGCCGATCCGTACATCAGCGTGCCGTCGAGATCGAACAAATGCAGTCTGGTCATGGGCTCGAGGGTAGGCGTACTCGCCGCCGAGTACGCGCGAATACTCCCCTGGTCAGACGCCCCGGGCGGGCTCCCGCGCGACGGTTGGGGCATGCGGCAGCTCACTCGCCCCGCGCGCCGGGGCATCCTCGTCGTCCACGTCGTCACCTCGGTCGGCTGGCTCGGGCTCACGCTCGGGCTGCTGGTCCTCGGGATCACCGGCGCGACCACCGCCTCCCCACAGACCCAGGCCGCCGTCTACCGCTCCATGAAGCTCTTCGGCGACTGGCTGATCATTCCGCTCAGTCTGTCCGCCCTGGTCAGCGGCCTGGTCCTGTCCCTCGGCACGCCCTGGGGCCTGGCCCGGCACCGCTGGGTGTACCTCAAGTTCTGGCTGACCCTCGGCGCGACGCTGGCCTCCGCCCTCTCCCTGCGCCCCGCTCTGAACGAGGCGGCGGCATCCGTCGCGACGGGTGACGGGGTCGCCGCCGCCACGAGCCAGGACCTCCTCGCCGCCCCGATCGTGTCCCTGAGCCTGTACGTCTTCATGACCGCGATCTCGGTCCTCAAGCCCTGGGGACTCACGGCACGCGGCCGCCGGCACCGCGCCGCGCGCCGGACGGCGGGGGCACGTACGACGGCGGGGGTACGTGAGGCCGGCGCCCCACGTACCCCCGCCGTCCATGACACCGGCGATCAGCCGCCCAGCACGGCCTCGATCGCCGACACCGCGAAGCGGTGATCCTGCTCCGGCGCGCCGCCGCCCACCCCGATCGCACCGACGAGGCGCCCGTCGCGGTGCAGGGGCACGCCCCCGGCGATGAAGAGCAGCGGGCGGTCGAGCGCGGTCGGCAGGGTGTGGAAGAGGCCGCCGGGCTGGACGGCATCGACCACGTCGGCGGTCGGCGCGTCCAGCTGCAAGGCGGTGAACGCCTTCCGCGTGCTGGTCTCCCCCGCGATCAGCACGGCCCGGTCGTCCCGGCGGAAGGCCAGCGGGTGACCGCCCGCGTCGAGGACGCTGACGGCGATCCGAACGCCCTGCTCCTCGGCGGCCCGGCGCACGGCGGCGACGAGGGCGTCCGCTTCGTGCGTGGTGAGCGGGCGGACGGGGGTCGCGGTCTCGGTCTCGGTGATGGTGGCGGTCATGGGAAGTGCTCCTTGCGATGTGCGGTGATGCGGGGGGGTGTGGGGGCAGCGAGTCGGGCTTCTACGGGGTCAGTGCCCGACCGTCACGGGCTCGCGCTCGGCGGAGAGGGGGGTGGACCGGGTGGACCCGGCGGCGATACGACCGCCACGGGCGCCCGTGCGCCGCTCCAGCGAGGCCGACACGAGGGCCAGGACCAGCGCGGAGGCGGCCATCAGGGCGCCGACCCAGTTGGGCGCGGTGTAGCCGAAGCCGGCGGAGATGACGACGCCACCGAGCCAGGCCGCGATCGCGTTGCCGAGGTTGAAGGCGCCGATGTTGACGGCGGAGGCCAGGGTCGGGGCGTCGGCGGTGTGGTCCAGGACGCGCTTCTGGAGCGGCGGTACGGACGCGAAGCCGAAGGCGCCGATCAGCGGGATGGCCACGGCAGCCGCGATCTTGTTGTGCGCGGCCAGCGGCAGCAGGGCGAGCACGATCGCGAGCGAGCTCAGCGTCACGTACAGCAGGGGCATCAGCGCCCGGTCCGCGTACCGCCCGCCGACGAGGTTGCCGACGAGCATGCCCACACCGAAGAGGACGAGCAGCCAGGTGACCGAACCGGGCGCGTAGCCCGCGACCTCGGTCATCATCGGCGTGACGTAGGTGCTCATGGTGAAGACGCCACCGAAGCCGAGGACGGTCATCGCCATCGCGAGCAGGACCTGCGGGTTGCGGAAGGCGGCCAACTCGCCGCCGATGCGGCCCGCTTCGGGCTTCGGCTGCTGCGGGACGAGCGCGGCGACACCGGCCAGACCCAGGACGCCGAGGCCGGCGATGATGAAGAAGGTGACGCGCCAGCCCGCGTGCTGGCCGACCAGGGTGGACATGGGCACGCCCGCGACGGTCGCGGCGGTCAGTCCGGTGAACATCATCGCGATCGCACCCGCCTTCTTCTCCGGTGCGACGAGCCCGGCGGCCACGATCGAGCCGATGCCGAAGAACGCTCCGTGTGCGAGCGAGGCGACGATCCGGCCGGCCAGCATCACCTCGAAGACGGGGGCGACGGCGGAGAGCAGATTGCCCGCGATGAACAGCCCCATCAGGACCATCAGCATCCGCTTGCGCGAGACGCGCCTGCCGACGATGGCCAGCAGCGGGGCCCCGACGACGACGCCGAGGGCATATCCGGTGGTCAGGAAGCCGGCTGTGGGGATGGAGACGCCGAAGTCCGCGGCGATGTCGGGCAGCAGGCCCGTGATCACGAATTCGGTGGTGCCGATACCGAAGGCGCCGATCGCGAGCGCCAGCAGAGCGAGAGGCATGACGGGGGTGTCCTTCAGACAGTGAGGGAGATGGGGGACGGACGCGGTTCGCTGCGCTCGATCCTTCGTTGCAAGCGAACCTTACGAGCGTCGACAATAATTGCAGACGCGGGTTAATTGCAAGCGCGGGCTATTGCGCAAGCGAGCTATCCTGTTTCCGAAGACGACACGGACGCACGACGACGCGGTCGCACGAGGCGACACGGACGCACGACGCGCGTACGACGCAGAAGGCGAAGGAGGGAACGTCATGTCCCGCACCCCGGACCCCGCCCTGGTCGGCCTGGCGCAGGGCTGGTGCGCGCTCTCCGCGCTGCACGGGCGGATCGAGGCGCACATCGAGCGCGCGCTGCAGGCCGGGCACGAGCTGAGCGTCCGCGAGTTCTCCGTGCTGGACGTGCTCAGCCGCCAGCACGACGGCGAGGGCGGCCACCTGCGCATGAACCAGGTCGCCGACGCGGTCGTCCTCAGCCAGAGCGCGACGACCCGCCTGGTCAACCGCCTGGAGGACCGCGGCCTGCTCACCCGCTACCTCTGCCTCACCGACCGCCGCGGCATCTACACCGACGTCACGGACGCCGGCCGAGCCCTCCTCGCCGAGGCCCGGCCGACCAACGACGCCGCGCTGGGCGAGGCGCTGCGGGAGGCGTCGAAGCGCGCGGAGCTGGCACCGCTGGTCGCCGCCGTGGAATCGCTCTCGCCGGCCGCGTAGCGCGGGTCTCTCGGACGAGCACGGCATCGAACGCAGGGCGGGCAGGGTTTCCGGCCCGCCCTGCGTTCGAGGACACGGCGCGCAGCCGTTGAGTCACCCCGCAGCGGAGCGCTGCCGCTGCCCCGCCCAGAACAACCCCTTGGGCCGCGCGCCCCGCCCCCGTTCCGTTCTTGATCGACTATGACCGGATCCCGAGCGCTAGGGTCCGGATCATGAGCGACATAGAGATCAGGCCCGCGACCGCCGGCGACATCCCCGCCATCGTCGCGCTGCTGGCCGACGACGCCCTCGGCGCGAAGCGCGAGTCCCCCGACGACCTGACGCCCTACCGCGCGGCCTTCGCCCGCCTCGTCGACGACCCCAACCAGCACCTCGTCGTCGCCGTCCGCGACGGCCGCACGATCGGCACGCTCCAGCTCACGGTCATCCCGGGGCTGTCCCGGCGCGGCGCGACGCGGTCGGTCATCGAGGGCGTCCGCGTCCACAGCGACGAGCGCGGCAGCGGCCTCGGCACGCGCTTCATCGAGTGGGCCATCGACGCGTCACGCCGTGAGGGGTGCCAGTTGGTGCAGCTCACCTCGGACGCCACACGGATCGACGCCCACCGCTTCTACGAGCGGCTCGGCTTCGAGGCGTCGCACCTCGGCTTCAAGTACCAGCTCTGATCAGGCACAACAGCTCGATCAGGCGTCGCTACGGGCCCGGGCCCGCTCGCGGTGGGCCCGCTGACGGCAGGCGCCCCCGCAGTACCGGGCGGGCCTGCCCGTACGCGCGGAGGGCACGGGCCCGCCGCACATCGCACATACCACCGCAATCCGGGTTTCGTTACGGCTTGGCCCGGCCTGCGCCGGTAGTTTCGTCACACCTCGCCCCGGGCGAAGACTGTCGCACACCAGCGCGGTGACCCTCCCGGGCTGCCCGTCCGGGCCCCGGCGCAGCTCCATCGAGAGACACCCGACGAGCAGCGTCATCACATCGCCGATCAGCACGTCTTTCCGTACTGCTCCCGCTTTCTGAGCACGCGTCAGCAGTACCGCCAGGGCCTCGCGGAAGTCCCGCTCCACGCCCGGCGTCGGCTCGAAGCGCCCCTCGGCGCTCGCCTCCAGCGCGTCACAGAGCGCCTTGTTCCGGGCCGACAGCCGCACCACCGACGCCAGATAGCGAAAGAACACCGCTCCCGGGTCGGCCGCGTCCGTCAACTCCCTTGCCGTGTCGGTGAAAAGCCTGATCCTGTCCACCACCGTCGCCCTGAACAGGGCTTCCTTGGACGGGAAATGACGGTAGACGGTCCCGGCACCCACCCCCGCGCGACGGGCGATCGCGCCGAGCGGCACCGCCAACCCGGCTTCCTCGAAGGCGGATCGGGCCGCTTCCAGGACGAGCGCCCTGTTGCGCCGGGCATCCGCCCTGCGCCGCGGAGCGGGCGGCACCGGTGATGCCGGCGGCTGTCTTCGCTGTGCCATCTGGGAGCTCCACGTGCGGAATGACGAAACGGGATCGAGGTTCCGATTCTATCCGCACGTCTGAACAAGGGGCTGTGAGCCACGAACGGGGCGATGTACGCCGAGGAGCGGGCTACGCAAAAGGCCGCTGTCGGCGCGAAAGCGCGGACAGCGGCCTCGGAAAGTGGTGCGTGAACCGCTAAAAGCGGGTCATATCGGGTGGATCAGTCGGCGATCACGGCGTCCCACGCCGTTCCGGCGGCCTCCAGGGCCTCGCCCACGGCCACCGTCTCGACGCCCATCGCGCGCAGACCCTCGCCCAGCGCCGCCAGCGAGGCCAGCACGACGGCGCGGTCCGCCGCGAGACCGTAGTGGTTGACGCGGATCATCTCCTTGGCGAGCGCGCCGGCCGCCGCCTGCACGGGCACGGCGGCGTCGGCCTTGAGGGCCTTCGCGACGATCTCGCGGGCGTCGACGCCGTCGGGGGCGCGCAGCGTCGTGGCGGCCGGGGCGGCGTCCTGGTCGCGGACGACGTAGGGGGTGAGGGAGCCCAGGGCCCGTACGCCCGCCCTGGTGGCCGCGGCGGCGGCGCGGTGCCGGGCGATGACGGAGTCCAGGCCGTCCGCCTCGATGCGGTCGACGGCCTGCTCCAGGGCGAGCATCTCCAGCTGCGCGGGGGCGTGCGGCAGGGCCGTCCGGCCGCCGTCGATCCACCGCTCCTTCCAGTCCAGGAGGGAGAGGTAGGAGCGGCGGGGCGCCTGCTCGTTGGCGGCTATCCGCTCCCACGCGCGGGCACTGACCGACACGGCCGAGACTCCGGCCGGTCCCGCCATCGCCTTCTGCGCGCCGATGACGCACAGGTCGACGCCCCACTCGTCGGTGAGCAGCGGCTCGGCCGCCACGGAGGCGACGGCGTCGAGCATCAGCAGCGCGCCGTGCTCACGGACGACGGCCCCGATCTCGGCGACGGGGTTGGTGTTGCCGGTGGCCGCCTCCGCGTGGACGAGGCTGACGAAGTCGATGGCCGGGTGCGCGCGCAGCGCGTCGGCGACCTGTCCGGCGTCGACCGCACCGCTGAAGGGCGCGTCCACGGTGATCACCTCGGCGCCGCAGGAACGCAGCCAGCCACCGAAGGTCTCGCCGTACGGGCCGGTGATGATGTTCAGCGCGGTGCTGCCGGGGCGTACGGCCGAGCGGATGCACGCCTCCAGCGGCAACAGGGCCTCGCCCTGCATCGCGACGACGCTCTCGCGCGTGCGCATCAGCGCGGCGACCTTGTCCTCGATGCGCGCGAAGTGCCCGGCGCCGAGCGGCGCGAGGTCGAGCAGGACCGGTGCGGTGTTCGCAGTCACGGTGGCCTTCCGGGGTCTGTAGCGCCGTGTCCCGGCGCCCGCCAATCTCCCCACGACCCTACGTCCGCCCGGCCGTCGGCGCAGAGGGCGCCGGGGGCCTCTCCGCGTGCGCGGCACCGGCCCGGCGGACCGTCCCTCGGACGCGGCTCTTGGACGCGGCTCTCCCTGCGTCGCCCCGGAGCGTCGGCACCCGACGACAACGCCGGCGGATCTTCATGGATCAGCGAGCGGCGTCCGGTGCGTACGCTCGCACGACGGAGGGGTCGCCCTCGTTACGGGCGCACTCGGGCGAACCCGACAACACCATGTGCGTGCCGGGCGCCCGGGAGCCCGCGAACATCCGCCGGACAGGCCCTAACGCCAGCCGCCCTCGTCCACACCGCCCGGCACGGCGTCGCCCGGCTCATAGGGCTCGCGCGTGAACACGAACGTGCCGATGTCCAGGTGGCTCGGCGCCCCGGCGGCCGTCCGGACGGCGCGCAGGGTCTCCCCCGTGTAGTACCCGTCGAGCCCCGTCCAGGTGCCGTCCGCCTCCGCGCGGAACCGCGCCCCGCGGCCGCCGCGTCCGAGCGGCGACAGCTCCAGCCCGCGCCCGGCGCACAGCCGCAGCGCGAACGGGGTCGCGCCCCAGTACCAGGGGCCGGTCAGCTCCAGCAGCTCCGGATCGACCTCGTCGAGCGGCCGCCAGGGCGCCGGGATCCGGGGCTCGTGGTCGGCGACGGTGCCGACCAGGTCGGACGCCAGGGCGGAGACCTCGAAGCCGTTGGTGAGGTTGGCGAGCGCGACGCCGGCCAGGGACTCTTCCGGGCTCACCCACAGCGCCGACACGAAGCCCGGCATGGAGCCGCAGTGACCGAAGAGGACTCGACCGTTCTGACGGGTCATCTGCACCCCGAGCCCGTAGCCCGTCACCCACTGCGGGTCCTGCGGCCCGACCGCCGGAACGCGCATCTCCGCGAGCGACTCCGCACCGAGCACCCGGTCGTCACCGTCCAGGAGGAAGGCCGCGAAACGGCACAGATCCGCCGCCGTGGACCACAACTCCCCGGCGGGAGCCATCCGCCCCGTGTTCACGGCGGGCTCCGGAAGCAGCGCGTCCGCCCAGGGGTGCACGGCCCATCCCGCCGCGTGCGGAGCCTCGGGGCCGAGCGTCGTACGGTCCATGCCGAGCGGCTCCAGCACCTCCCGGCGCAGCACCGTGCCCCAGTCGTCTCCGCGCAGCCGCTCGACGAGCGCGCCGAGCAGCGCGAAACCGGGATTGGAGTAGTGGTGCAGCCTGCCCGCCGGGTGGCGCTGGGGGCGCTCGCCGAAGATGTCGGCAAGGTCGGGGCGCAGTGCCCCGTCCGTGCGCTCCCACCACGGGCCGCGCGCCTCGGCAGCGAGCCCGGAGGTGTGGGCGAGGAGCTGGGCGATGGTGGCCTCGCCTCCCTCGGGGGTGTCGAGGTGCTTGCCCAGCGGGTCACCGAGGTCGATCAGGCCCTCGTCGCGCAGCCGCAGGACCAGCACGGCGACGAACGTCTTGGTGAGGGAGCCGATCCGGTACTGCGTATCGGCTCCCGGCACCTGCCCGTCGACCGCGCCGTACCCCTCGGCCCACACCATGCGTCCCTCACGCATCACCGCGCCCACCATGGAGGGCGCGCGGCCGTTGTTCTGACCGACGGCGAGGCGGTGCAGGAGGGCACGGCGCGTGGCGGGGAGCAGCTCGGCGAACTGCTCCTTCGACGCGGGTACTTCGTACGAGGCTGTCATGAACCGCACCCTAGCCAGGGCCCGCCGGACCGCCCAAAGGGGTTTCGCACGGCCGCTGCCGCGGGCTGGCCTTGACGCCGACGTCAAGGTCTACGGTCGTGCCCATGCGCATCGGGGAACTGGCTCAACAGGCGGGCATCACCACCCGCACCCTGCGGCACTACGAGTCCCTGGGACTCCTGCCCGCCCGCCGCACCGGCAACGGCTACCGCACGTACGACGAGGAGGATCTGCGCCTCCTGCGGCAGATCCGCACCCTCGCGGACTTCGGTTTCGGCCTGGAGGAGACCCGGCCGTTCGTGGAATGCCTACGGGCCGGCCACCCGGCCGGCGACTCCTGCCCGGCCTCGCTGGAGGTCTACCGCCGCAAGCTCGCGGAACTCGACGACTGCATCGAGGACCTCCAGCGCGTACGGGCCGAGGTCGGTGCCCAGCTGGCCCGCGCCGAGCTGGCCCGCGCCGCACTACAAGCGGAGGCCGATATTCCGGGCGGTCCGCCGCCCCGTTGCGCCTTCACCCCGCCCGACACCGCACCAGGGAGCAGCAAGCCATGACCAGCACGGCAACAGACACACCCGTCATCCCGGTCACCGACGCGACGTTCGCGGCCGAGGTACTGGCCTCCGACCTGCCCGTTCTCGTCGACTTCACCGCCGCCTGGTGCGGGCCGTGCCGCATGATCGCGCCCGTACTCGCGGAGCTGGCGGAGGAGGAGGCCGGGCGCCTCAAGATCGTGAAGCTCGACGTGGACGCCAACCCGGCCACGCAGGCCGCCTACGGCGTCCTGTCCATGCCCACCCTTCTCCTCTTCCGCGCGGGCGAGCCCGTGAAGTCCGTCGTGGGCGCCCGCCCCAAGCGCCGTCTGCGCCAGGACCTCGCGGACGAACTCCCCTGGCTCGCCCCCCGCTGACGGACCCCGCGGCCGATAGACGAACGCGGCCGTCCGGCTACGGCAGACCGGGCACCGCCGCCGCTGCCGTGGCCAGCCGGGCGAGGGCGGCGGCCTCCCCGCTGCCCTCCTCGGCGCTGAACACGTGCACCACCAGACCCGTCTCACCGGGCGCGGCCGGCACGTGCAGCGTCTCGAAGTCCAGGGTGAGCAGCCCCGCCACCGGGTGCCGCAGCCGCTTGCGGCCCGCCGCGCACATCACGACCTCGCCGCTGTCCCAGATCCGCCGGAATTCGGTGCTGCCCGCGCCCAGTTCGGAGATGAGGCCGGCCAGTTCCACGTCGTCGGGGTAGCGCCCCGCGGCGACCCGCAACTGTCCCACGGCCTCCGCCGCCCTGTCCTCCCACTCGGGATGGACGAGGCGGGAGGCGGGGTCGAGGAAGAGGAACCTGGCGTTGTTCCGGTCGCGGCGGGCCGGGTCGGCCAGGCCGCCGATCAGTTCGGAGCCCAGGCCGTTCCAGGCCACCACGTGGAGGCGGTGGTCCGTCGCGAAGGCCGGCAGATCGGTCATGGCGTCGAGGACCCGTTGCATCAGGGGGCTGACCCGGGCCCTGGGCGCCGGGCCGCGCCGGGCGCCGGCGAGGGTGGCGAGGTGCCCGCGCTCCGCCGCGTCGAGGCCGAGCGCCCCGGCGAGCGCGTCGAGCACCTCGGGGGACGGCTGGGTGGCCCGGCCCTGTTCGAGACGCACGTAGTAGTCCACGCTGATCCCGGCGAGCTGGGCCAACTCCTCGCGGCGCAGCCCGCGCACCCGTCGGCGACGGCCGCCGGTGAGCCCGACGTGCTCCGGCGCGACGCGCCCCCGGCGGGCGCGCAGAAAGTCGCCGAGCGCCCGCTCGCTGTCGCCGATCCCGCCGATGCGCTCATTGCGCTCAGCACTCTCAGTGCGCTCGATACGCTCGACGCGTTCAGTGCGCTCGATGTGGTCCACCCCGTCCATGCGCTCAAGTATGGGTGGCCCTCGCAGTACCAGGACTGCCGTTCCGCCGCCGGTCAGGGTGCTGGCTGCCCGTCGGCGCCCGGGAGAACGTAGCGGCATGAACGCAGCCACGCCGCAGCAGCAGAAGAAGATCCTCGTCGTCAGCGCCCACCCGGACCCCCGTTCGCTCAACTCCGCTCTCACCGGCTTCGCCGTAGAACACCTGCGCGCGGCGGGCCACGAGGTTCAGGTGTCGGACCTCTACGCGATGAAGTGGAAGGCGACGGTGGACGCCGACGACTTCCCCGACCACGTCGCGGACGAGCGACTGAACGTGATGGCCGCCTCCGAGCGCGCCACCCTGGCGGACCGGCTGTCGCCCGACATCGCGGCGGAGCAGGAGAAGGTGCGCTGGTCGGACGCGGTGATCCTGCAGTTCCCGCTGTGGTGGTTCTCCACGCCCGCGATACTCAAGGGCTGGATCGACCGGGTCTTCACCAGCGGGTTCGCCTACGGCCCGCAGGTCCCCCCGCCCTACAGCGAGGGCACCCTGGGCGGACGGCGTGCGCTGGTGTCCGTGACGGCCGGCGCCCGGGAGTCGTCCTTCTCCGACCGGGGCATCCACGGGCGGCTGGCCGACGTCCTCCACCCGGTGCAGCACGGCCTGTTCTGGTTCACCGGCATGACGCCGCTCGAACCGTTCGCGGTATACGGAGCGAACGACCTGCCGGAGGAGCGGTTCGAGGCGGCGAAGCGGGAGTACGCACGTCGGCTCGACGGGCTCTTCACAGACGCGCCGATCCCGTTCCGCTCACTCGTCGCCGGCGACTACGACCACGACATGCGGCTGCTGCCCGGCGTCGAGACCCAAGGGATGACCGGGCTGGAGATGCACACCCACCCGCGCGGCTGAGCGGCCCGGGCTACCGGCCCGGCTCGTCCGTCGCGTGGGGAAGCAAGGGGAACAGCCGGGTGATGAGGGCCACCGGCCGGGCGCCGTCAGGCCGGGCCAAGGGGCGTTGTTCGCGGTCCTGGTAGGGGGCGAGCGCCCGTCGGACGACGTCCGCGACCCGGCTCATTTCCTCGGGGGTCAGGTACGTGACGGCGCTGAACGCTTCGTCGTTGCGCCATTCGGCCGGCGCTTGGTCGCGCTGGGCGAGCCAACGCTGCCAGCTCTCGTCCTCCAGCCCCCGGGCCAAGTCGCCGAACTGCTCCTCCTCGGGAGCGCCGGTCGTGGAGTCGTGCTGCCTCAGGCGCCAGGGGCGTGCGCGCCCCCCGTGGTGCGGGGCTTCCTCGATGTGTCCGTGACGTGCGAGCTGCCGCAGGTGGAACGAGCAGAGCCCGGAGCTGTAGCCCAGCCGGACGGCGGCCTCGGTCGCCGTGACGGTGCCGACTTCGGCCAGCAGGTCCAGCAGCGCCGTGCGGACCTCGTGCTCGCGCAGTTCGTCGCCGGTGTCCCGGGGCTGTCCGGGCTGGGAGTTGAGGTCGTCTTCAGTCACTTTGCAAAGTCTGCTACTTTGCAAAGATCTTGGCAAGAGGGTCCTTGCCCGGAGGTACCAGGCCGCGTGCCGCCCCCGGCGGGCGTGGCCTGCGCAGAAGAGGGAGACAGCGATGTCCGTTCATCACGACCGGTTACGTCCCGTGGACCGGCGGGTCCGTGTGCAGGGCCGACCCGTCGACTCGTATCCCGCTCTGCCACCGGAGGTGGCACGGGGTTCGGTGCGCCGGGTCACGGTGGTGGGCGAGGAGATCCTGAGCCGACCGTGCCAGGAGGTGACCGAGTTCGGAACTCCGGAACTGTCGGCGTTGATCGACGACATGTTCCTGACGATGCACGTGGCCGACGGTGCCGGCCTGGCCGCCAACCAGGTGGACGTCGACCTGCGGCTTTTCGTGTACGACTGCCCGGACGACGACGGGATCCGGCATGTCGGCCACATCATCAACCCGGTTCTCGACCTGCCCGATCCGGGTAGCCGCCGCCTCGTCGACGAATTCGAGGGCTGCCTGTCCGTGCCGGGTGCCACCATGACGGTGTCCCGTACCGATCGTGCCGTCGTCCGCGGACTCGACATGGACGGCAATCCCCTCGTCATCGAGGGCACGGGCTACTTCGCGCGGTGCCTCCAGCACGAGACCGACCACCTCTTCGGCCACACGTATCTCGACCGGCTGTCCAAGCGGGACCGCAAGGACGCGCTGCGCCAGATGGCGGACCGCCGCGAGGACGTCTTCGCGCAACGCGTGGTCAAGGCAGCCCAGTTGAGCCGCTGAGCTCACTCCTCCGACTCGGCCGCCACGATGCCCAGCAGTCCGGGAAACCGCTGCTCGATGTCGGCCCGGCGCAGGCTGGCCATCCGGCTGTTGCCCCGGTCGACCTGCCGGATCAACCCGGCCTCGCGCAGTGCGCGGAAATGGTGCGTGACGGTCGCCTTGGAGACCGGCAGCCCGAAGGAACTGCACGTCCGCGCCGCGCCGTCGGGTTCGGCCGCCAGCTCACGCACCACGCGGCGGCGCAGCGGATCCGCCAGTGCGGCGAGTACCGGGCCGAGCTCGATCTCCTCGACGTTCGGGTGGCCTTCGTCATCGGGCATTCGGAACACTCCCTTCAGGTATGGATTGCATCGTACCTACAAGTTGGGTAGCGTCCGGCAGGTACGAGATCAGTCGTACCTGTCAGGGAGAGAACCCCGTATGCCTCAGCCATTCGCACTCGTCGGCACCGCTCATCCCAAACCCGAACGAGCCGAGGAGTTGAAGCAGCTTCTGCTCTCGTTCGTCGAGCCGACCCGGCAGGAATCCGGCTGCCTGGAGTACCACTTCCACGAAGATCGCAACGACCCCGGCGCCTTCGTCTTCTACGAGGCCTGGCGCTCCCAGGCCGATCTCGACGCCCACCTCGCCCTCCCTCACATGCAGGCCTTCTGGGAGCGGCGCATGGACTACCTGGAGACGGACCTCGACATCCGCTTCCTCACCATGCACAGCCCCTACGAGCCGGCCGACCGGACCGGAGCGCAGCCTCCGGCAGCCCGGTGACGCCGCGCCGTTCATGAACGCCTCCACCGACCTCGCCCCTGTCCGGGATTCCCGGGCAGGGGCGAGGTCGGTGGAGGTGGAGGGGCGGCGTAGGTCGACGCGGTGTCGGGGTACGCCGCCCTCGGGCGGAAGGAGTTGCGGGAGGCTGCCCGCGCTGTCACGGCGGTTACTTCGGGTCCTGGTTGAACTTCGAGGTCGACCAGAAGTAGCCGAGCACCGTGAGTCCCAGGCACCAGGCGACCGCGAGCCATCCGTTGTGGCCGATCTCGGTGCCGAGCAGCAGTCCGCGCAGGGTCTCGATGGCGGGCGTGAACGGCTGGTACTCGGCGATGGGCTGGAACCAGCCCGGCATTCCGTCGACGGGGACGAAGGCGCTGGACAGGAGCGGCAGGAGGATCATCGGCAGCGCGTTGTTGCTGGCGGCCTCGGCGTTCGGGCTGATGAGGCCCATGCCGACCGCGATCCAGGTGAGTGCCAGGGCGAAGAGCACGAGCAGTCCGAACGCGGCCAGCCATTCCAGGACCGTGGCGTCGGTGGACCGGAAGCCGATGGCCACGGCGACGGCGCCGACGAGGACCACGCTGGCGATCGATTGCAGCACGCTGCCGATGACGTGCCCGATGAGCACGGAGCCGCGGTGGATCGCCATGGTGCGGAAGCGGGCGATGATGCCCTCGGTCATGTCGTTGGAGACCGACACCGCGGTCCCGATCGTGGTGCTGCCGATGGTCATCAGCAGGAGGCCCGGCACGAGGTAGGCGATGTACTCGGAGCGGCCGCCGCCACCGATGCCCGCGCTCATCACGTCGCCGAAGATGTAGACGAAGAGCAACAGCAGCATGATCGGCGTGAGCAGCAGGTTCAGAGTGAGGGACGGGTAGCGGCGCGCGTGCAGGAGGTTGCGGCGCAGCATCGTGGACGAGTCGCGCAGGGCGAGGGAGAAGGCGCTCATCGGACTGCTTCCTTGGGCTGGTTGGGCACGGTGGTGCCGCTGGTCAGGGCGAAGAACACGTCGTCGAGGTCGGGGGTGTGCACGGTGAGCTCGTCGGCCTCGATGCCGGCGGAGTCGAGCCAGTCGAGGAGGGAGCGCAGCTCGCGCTGGCTGCCGTCGCTGGGGATCTGCAGTGACAGCGCCTCGTCGTCCCGGGTGGTCTCGCGCAGTGCGGAGGCGGCGGACCGGTACGCGGCAGGGTCGGTGAAGCGGAGCCGGACGTGCCCGCCGGGGATGAGGCGCTTGAGCTCCTCGGCGGTGCCCTGGGCAGCGATCCTGCCGTCGTTGAGCACGGCGATGCGGTCGGCGAGCTCGTCGGCCTCCTCCAGGTACTGGGTGGTGAGGAAGACCGTCACCCCGTCGGAGACGAGCTCGCGGATGATCTGCCACATGTTGTGACGGCTGCGCGGGTCGAGGCCGGTGGTCGGCTCGTCGAGGAAGATGATCCGCGGGCTGCCGACCAGCGTCATGGCGATGTCCAGACGGCGCTTCATGCCCCCGGAGTAGGTGGAGGCGGGCTTCTTCGCCGCCTCCACCAGGTCGAAACGCTCCAGCAGCTCGGCAGCGACCCGCCGCCCCTCACGCTTGGACAAGTGGTGCAGGTCCGCCATGAGGAGCATGTTCTCCTCCCCCGTGATCAGCCCGTCGACAGCGGAGAACTGCCCGGTGACACCGATCGCGCCACGCACCGCCTGCGGGTCGACGGCCAGATCGTGGCCACCGATGTGGATGCTGCCGGTGCCGGGGTCGGCGGAGACGAGGGTGGAGAGGATCTTGACGGCGGTGGTCTTGCCGGCGCCGTTCGGGCCGAGCAGGGAGAAGATCGTTCCTTCGGGGACGGCCAGGTCGACGCCGTCGAGGACGACCTTGTCACCGTAGGACTTGCGCAGCCCGTTCGCCGCGATGGCCAAGCTGGTCATGGTGGTTGCTCCTTGGAGGCTACGGGTCAGAGGCTGCGGGCGGCGATGTCGCCGTGGGCGGTGGTCGCGTGGATGTTCAGGGCGGCGTCGCCCTCGGCGTTCTTGAGCGAGTTGTGAATCCGGCCGTAGCCGGTGCCGGCGTCCAGGGAGGCGGAGACACCGCGGGCGGCGCCGACCGAGATGTCGCCCTGCTGGGCGCTCAGGGTGACCGTGCCGCTCATGGCCTCGGCGATGTGGATGCCGCCCCGCTGGGTGCTGATCTCCGCGGGACCGCCCAGGCGGCCGACCGAGACGTCACCGTCGAGAACGGTCAGGCGGACGCTCGCGGCCTCGTCGAGCTTGACCGGGCCCTGCGCGCCCTCGAAGACGACGTCGCCGAGCCGCCCGACGCCCCGGAACTCGGCGGCGGCCGCCTTCGCCTCGACCCGGGAACCCGCGGGCAGCTGGACCGTCACCTCGACCGACCCGGACGGGCCGAAGTACTGGTTCTTCGCGGCCGGGGCCGCGATCCGCAGGACGCCGTCGCCGTATTCGACCGTGATCTGCTCGGCCGCCTTCACATCGCGGCTCTTCGCGGCGTTGGCGGGCAGGACCTCGACCGTGGTGTCGGCGCGGTGGGCGGCGATGAACCGGACGCTCCCGGCGGGGATGTCGAGGACGGCGGCGATCGGGGCGGTGGTGGCGAACTTCTGCATGATGTTTTCCTTCAACTCGTTGTTTCCGATGAGGGAAAAGCTACGTTGCGTTCGAACTTCCCGCAACAACTTCGTTGCGCGTAATCATCATCATTGCAGGTCAGAGCCATAAAGTCGTTGCAATGCCCTTGCTGGGTAACGCAACGTCAGCCATCCGTTCGTTGCAATGGAATGGAAGTGAACGCTATACTGGAGGAGCCAAGGGGCACGAAGGATCACAAAGGAGACCGCGATGCCGGGAGGCAGACTCACCCAGCAGGAACGTCAGCAGATCGCGCTGGGACTGGCCGACGGCCTCGCCTACGCGGAGATCGCCAGACGCCTCGATCGCCCGACCTCGACCATCACGCGCGAGGTCATGCGCAACGGCGGCCCCACGGCCTACCGCGCTGACCTGGCCCACCGCGCCACCGAACGCCGCACCCAACGGCGCAGGCAGGCCACGCCCCGGGAGGCGGAGGCGCTCCCGCAGGCCTACGGACGCGATGCCGGGGCGGTGCGCGAGTACGAGGAGGTGTTCACCACCGTCATGATGGCGTCGGGCATGCCCACGATGATGTCGAGGGTGCTGGCCTGCCTCACCCTCACCGACGCGGGCAGCCTCACCGCGTCCGAACTCGCCCAGCGCCTCCAGGTCAGCCCGGCGTCCATCTCCAAAGCGATCACGTACCTCGAGAGCCAAGGCCTCGTCCGCCGGGAACGCGATGAACGTCGCCGCGAGCGCTACGTCGTCGACGACGACGTCTGGTACCAGTCGATGATGGCCAGCGCCCGGTCCATCGCAAAGATCGTCGAAATCGCACGGCAGGGCGTCCCCGTCCTCGGCTCCGGCACCCCGGCCGCCGACCGCCTGGAGAACATCGCCCGCTTCCTCGACTTCGTCTCCGAGAGCACCGCCCGCGCCGCGAAGCAGGCCCGCGAGATCCTCCACGCGGAACCCGGAACGCCCTCAGGCGGCACTGCCGAGCCGAGTTAGAACGCGGCTGGACCAGCCGGTCCTGATGGTCACAGCCAGTGGCGCCCGCGCCGGTCCGTCCGCGTGAGACCGACTCACGGAATGCTGGCGCCATGCGGAAATTGATCTACGGCATGAACCTGACCCTGGACGGCTACATCGCCGCGCCCGGCGACGACATCGGCTGGAGCGTGCCGAGCGGCGAGCTGTTCCAGTTCTGGTCCGACCAGTTGCAGGCGACCGACCTGTCGCTGTACGGGCGCAAGCTGTGGCAGACGATGAGCTCCTACTGGCCGACCGGCGGCCGGCAACCCAACGCCACCCCGGCGGAGATCGAGTTCGCGCGCCGCTGGCTGGACATGTCGAAGGTGGTGTTCTCCTCGACGATCGACAAGGTCGACTGGAACACCCGCCTGGTCACCGGCGACGCGGTCGCCGAGATCACCCGGCTCAAGGCCGAGGACGGCGGCCCGATGGACATCGGCGGCGCGACGCTCGCCGGGGCGGCCATGCGGGCCGGGCTGATTGACGAGTACGTGCTGGCCACCGCGCCGGTCCTGGTGGGCGGCGGCACGCCGTTCTTCACGGCGCTGGACAACTGGGTGAACCTGAACCTGGTGGAGACGCGGACGTTTCCCTGCGGCGTGATCCTGACCAGGTACGAGACGAGGCGCTGAGCGCCCGTCCGGGAGTCACGGGCCACGTGCTCCGCGGGTGACACCCGAGGAGCCGGCTCGGTTGCGCCGCGCACGCGCCCTCATGGACCGCGAGTACGCCGAACCGCTCGACGTACCACTGCACCCGCCTCGGTCAGGCTCCCGCCATGTCCACGAAGCGGGAGTAGTGGCCCTGGAAGGCCACCGTGATCGTGGCCGTCGGACCGTTTCGGTGCTTGCCGACGATGATGTCCGCCTCACCGGCGCGCGGTGACTCCTTCTCGTACGCGTCCTCGCGGTGGAGAAGGATGACCATGTCGGCGTCCTGCTCGATGGAGCCCGACTCACGGAGGTCGGAGACCATCGGCTTCTTGTCCGTGCGCTGCTCGGGGCCACGGTTCAGCTGCGACAGGGCGATGACCGGCAGCTCCAGCTCCTTGGCCAGCAGCTTGAGGTTTCGGGACATGTCCGAGACCTCTTGCTGGCGGCTCTCGGCGCGCTTGGCGCCACCGGCCTGCATCAGCTGCAGATAGTCGATGATCACGAGCTTGATGCCGCTGCGCTGCTTGAGCCGCCGGCACTTCGCGCGGATCTCCATCATCGACAGGTTCGGCGAATCGTCGATGAACAGCGGGGCCTCGGACACATCGGGCATCCGCCGCGCGAGCCGGGTCCAGTCCTCGTCGGTCATGGAGCCGGAGCGCATGTGGTGCAGCGCCACCCGGGCCTCTGCGGACAGCAGACGCATCGCGATCTCGTTGCGGCCCATTTCGAGCGAGAAGATCACGCTCGGCATCTTGTGCTTGATCGAGCAGGCTCGGGCGAAGTCCAGCGCCAGGGTCGACTTACCCATGGCGGGACGGGCCGCGATGACGATCATCTGGCCGGGGTGCAGACCGTTCGTCAGGGAGTCGAGGTCGGTGAAGCCGGTGGGGACGCCGGTCATCTCACCACTGCGCGAACCGATGGCCTCGATCTCGTCGAGCGCGCCCTCCATGATGTCGCCGAGCGGCAGATAGTCCTCGCTGGTGCGCTGCTCGGTGACCGCGTAGACCTCGGCCTGGGCCTTGTTGACGATGTCGTCGACGTCGCCGTCGGCCGCGTATCCCATCTGCGTGATCCGCGTGCCCGCCTCGACCAGGCGGCGCAGCACGGCCCGCTCGTGGACGATCTCGGCGTAGTACTCGGCGTTGGCCGCGGTCGGGACGGACTGGACCAGGGTGTGCAGATACGCGGCGCCGCCGACGCGGGTGATCTCGCCGCGCTTGGTCAGCTCGGCCGCGACGGTGATGGGGTCGGCGGGCTCGCCCTTGGCGTAGAGGTCGAGGATCGCCTGATAGACGGTCTCGTGCGCCGGGCGGTAGAAGTCGTTGCCCTTGAGGACCTCGACGACGTCGGCGATGGCGTCCTTGGAGAGCAGCATGCCGCCGAGGACGGACTGCTCGGCATCGAGGTCCTGCGGGGGGACGCGCTCGAAGCCGCCCTGGGAGGACCAGGAACCGCTGTCGTCGCCGCCGCGGTCGTGCTGCGCGGCCTGGTCACGGCGGCCGCCGCCGTCGCCACGGCGAGGGCGGGAGACCGGGAGCCGGTCGCTGGGGCCGGCGTCCGCCCAGGGGTCGTCCATGGGCTCGGGGATGCTCACCCCGCCACCTCCTCCCGTCCGCGACGCGGACCTCGCCGTGCCACTCTTTCTTACGGCACGGCTCTGACAATTAGGACGCCCGACTCCGGTAATGACGCGTCGAGTTCGTGTCGGTCTCGCAAGGTTTCCGAGACGGGAACAGACGGTGGGCGCCGGTCCACGGTAGGCCCGCGGGCACCGTCAGCCAATCTGGTTATCCACAGGGCATGTGGATGAAGGCCCCCATCCTGTGGAGAAGTCCGTGGAACCTGTGCACGGCACGGGGGAAACCACTGTGGACAAACACACAATCACTTGGCTCCCACCCCTCTGACCTGCGCTTTTAACATCCACGGGCTGTTGAGGAGAAAAACTTTCCCGGCTGGCCGAAGATCACGACAAACGACGCAGAGAAGATCACCCACAGCAGCGAACGGTAAGGGTCACGGGATAGTTGCACCAATTACCTGTGGAAGATTACATTGGGGCCCATGACCCAGGCCCACATACGCGACCGGCGCGGCCTCCGCCGGCACGACCGCGAGATCGTCGCCCTGGCCGTGCCGGCCTTCGGCGCCCTCGTCGCGGAGCCCCTCTTCGTGATGGCCGACAGCGCCGTCGTGGGCCACCTGGGCACCCCGCAACTCGCCGGACTCGGCGTCGCGGCGGCGCTCCTGACGACGGCCGTCAGCGTCTTCGTCTTCCTCGCGTACGCCACCACCGCCGCCGTCGCCCGCCGCGTCGGCGCCGGTGACCTCCCGGCCGCCATCCGCCAGGGCATGGACGGCATCTGGCTCGCCCTCCTGCTCGGCGCCGCCGTCATCGCCGTCGTCCTGCCCACCGCCCCCGCGCTGGTGGAGCTCTTCGGCGCCTCACCGACGGCCGCCCCCTACGCCACGACCTATCTGCGGGTGAGCTCGCTCGGCATACCCGCCATGCTCGTCGTGCTCGCCGCCACCGGCGTGCTGCGCGGCCTACAGGACACCAGGACCCCGCTGTACGTCGCCGTCGGCGGATTCGCCGCCAACGCCGCGCTCAACGTCCTCCTGGTCTACGGCGCCGGCCTCGGCATCGCCGGCTCCGCCTGGGGCACGGTCATCGCCCAGTGCGCCATGGCCGCCGTCTACCTCGCCGTCGTCGTACGCGGCGCACGACGCCACGGCGCTTCGCTGCGCCCCGACGCCGCCGGCATACGGGCCTGCGCCCAGGCCGGGGTGCCGCTGCTCGTCCGCACCCTCTCGCTGCGCGCCGTCCTCATGATCGCCACGGCGGTCGCGGCCCGGCTGGGCGACACCGACATCGCCGCCCACCAGATCGTGCTGACCCTGTGGAGCCTGCTCGCCTTCGCGCTGGACGCCATAGCCATCGCGGGACAGGCGATCATAGGCCGCTACCTCGGGGCGGACGACCCCGACGGAGCGCGCGCCGTCTGCCGCCGCATGGTCCAGTGGGGCATCGGCGCGGGCGTGGTGCTCGGGGTGCTGGTCGTGGCCTCACGCCCGGTGTTCGTCCCGCTGTTCACTTCCGACCCGGCCGTACGGGACGCACTGCTTCCCGCGCTCCTGGTCGTGGCGCTCAGCCAGCCCGTCGCGGGCGTCGTCTTCATCCTGGACGGCGTCCTGATGGGCGCCGGTGACGGCCCCTACCTGGCCTGGGCGATGCTGCTGGTCCTCGCCGCCTTCGCGCCCGTCGCACTGCTCGTCCCCACGTTCGGCGGCGGGCTGACGGCGCTGTGGTGGGCGATGACGCTGATGATGACGGTCCGCATGCTGACCCTGTGGACCCGCACCCGCTCCGGCCGCTGGCTCGTCACCGGCGCCGTGCGGTAGCGCTGCGCTGAAGCGGTAGCCCTGCGCGAGCGAGGCGACCACAGAACCCTGCGACGGGCCCTGTGCCCTGCCCTGCTGCCCGCCGTCCCCCTCCGGCTGGACACGGCCTCCCGCGTCCGGGCCTTCTCGTATCGCCACGGCGGGATCGGCGACGGCGGGATCGGCGACGGCGTCACCCGCGGAGGCGGACGACCCTACGGTTCCCCGTCCTGCCGACGCCCCTGCCGCAGCGCCCCCAACGGCGAAGGGCCGCACCCCCGAGGGGGTGCGGCCCTTCACATCGACTCAGTCGAGCGCAGCGATCAGGCGGCGACGACGTCGATGTTGACCTTGGCGACAACGTCGGCGTGCAGACGCACGGTCACCTGGTGCGAGCCCAGGGTCTTGATGGGCGAGCCCACCTCGACACGACGCTTGTCGACCTTCGGGCCACCCGAAGCCTCGATCGCCGCAGCGATGTCGGCGGGGGTGACGGAGCCGAACAGACGGCCGGCGTCGCCGGCGCGGGTGCCAAGGTTGACCTTGACGCCCTCGAGCTGACCCTTGACCTCGTTGGCCTGCTCGATCGTCGCGATCTCGCGGATCTTGCGACCACGACGGATCTGCGCGACGTCCTTCTCGCCACCCTTGGTCCAGCGGATCGCGAAACCACGCGGGACCAGGTAGTTGCGAGCGTAACCGTCCTTGACGTCAACGACGTCACCGGCGGTGCCGAGGCCAGAGACCTCGTGGGTGAGGATGATCTTCATTTTTCGGTCACCCTTCCCTTATCGCGCGGACGAGGTGTAGGGCAGCAGCGCCATCTCACGGCTGTTCTTCACGGCCGTGGCGACGTCACGCTGGTGCTGAGTGCAGTTGCCGGTCACGCGACGGGCACGGATCTTGCCGCGGTCGGAAATGAACTTCCGCAGCATGTTCGTGTCCTTGTAGTCCACGTAAGCGGTCTTGTCCTTGCAGAACGCGCAGACCTTCTTCTTAGGCTTGCGCGGAGGCGGCTTCGCCATTGTCTCTCTCCTGTGTGATCAAGAAGTTTTTGTGCTGTCGCCCCTCGGACCACGAGGGTCCGGGCCCTTGCGGACCTAGAAGGGCGGCTCGTCCGAGTAGCCGCCGCCGGAGTTGCCGGAGCCGCCGCCCCAGCCACCGCCGCCGCCGCCCTGCTGGCTGCCGGACGGAGCACTGGTCGCCCACGGGTCGTCGGCGGGAGCACCGCCGCCGCCCTGCTGGCCGCCGCCGGAGCTGTTGCCCCAGCCGCCGCCCTGCTGGCCACCACCGCCGCCGCCGCCGAAGCCACCCTGGCCACCGCGACCCGCGGTCTTGGTGACCTTCGCCGTGGCGTTCTTCAGGCTGGCGCCGACCTCTTCGACGTCGAGCTCGTAGACCGTGCGCTTGACGCCCTCGCGGTCCTCGTAGGACCGCTGCTTGAGCCGGCCCTGCACGATGACGCGCATGCCGCGCTGAAGCGACTCGGCGACGTTCTCCGCCGCCTGCCGCCACACCGAACACGTGAGGAAGAGGCTCTCGCCGTCCTTCCACTCGTTGGTCTGGCGGTCGAAGGTGCGGGGAGTGGACGCGACGCGGAACTTCGCGACCGCCGCACCGGACGGGGTGAAGCGCAGCTCGGGGTCGTCGACGAGATTGCCGACGACCGTGATGACGGTCTCGCCTGCCATGGATGAACCTCTCGGCGGGTGTGCTGCTGGCTGCTTGCTACTCGTTGCGATGCAGCCCGATTACCTCTGAACCGCTGGGGTTCAGTGGGTCTCGGGACGGAGGACCTTGGTCCGGAGGACCGACTCGTTCAGGTTCATCTGGCGGTCGAGCTCCTTGACGACCGCAGGCGTGGCCTGCAGGTCGATGACCGAGTAGATGCCCTCGGGCTTCTTCTTGATCTCGTACGAGAGACGACGACGGCCCCAGGTGTCGACCTTCTCGACCTTTCCGTTGCCCTCACGGACGACGGAGAGGAAGTTCTCGATCAGCGGGGAGACAGCGCGCTCCTCGAGATCGGGGTCGAGGATGACCATCACCTCGTAGTGACGCATGTGGAACCCACCTCCTTTGGACTCAGCGGCCACGGTCGTTCCGTGGCAGGAGGGTCGTGATGCGTGAACAACGGTATCGGCCGACACTGACAATCAGCGGAAGTCCCTGGGTCGCCCCTGGAGACCGAAGCTGGTCTGGGCAGACACCGGTGCAGACGGTACACAGTACCCGCACTCCGGCTTCCGGTTGAAATCCAGGCGTCCGGCACCGCAATCTGGACCCATCGGGTGTGACCGGCGCTACAGTGCGCCGCCTGCCTACAGGAGGTATCCCCATGGCACAGGATGCTCGACCGCAACAAGGCCCCCGCTCGCTGATCGCTTCCGTGCTGAACAGCGACGGCAAGGCCCACCCCGTCGAGAACACCTTGGTCGCCGTGACGATCGTGCTCGGCGCGATCGCCTTCATCTCGTCGGCCTTCCACAATCTCCATCTGCTCAGCTCCTGGACCGGTCTGGTCGGCATCCTCACCGGGGCCTGGGGCCAGTTCATCTCGGCCACGACGGGCGAGCGTTTCCTGCTGATCATCGGCCTCGGTGCCGCTGCCGTGGGCTTCTTCCTGGGCATGGCGCACGGCGGGCTCTTCGGCGGCGTCCTCGGATAGCCGCAGGGCCGCGCCGGCCACTGTGGGCCCCGCCCCGTCCGTACCCGCACTCCGGGTACAGGCGCGGGCGCACAGAGCCATGCGGCAGTACGCCCAACCGGGGCGCTCCCCTGTCGCAGTAGGCTTCGGCGCGAGAGCCGGAGCCCCGACCCTGGGGACACACCTGCCGAGGAGCGCCCCGCATGAGCCTGACCCTGAGGACCATTAGCCGTGAGCAGCATCTGGCGTACATCCAGAGCCTGCCCGCGGCCAGCCACATGCAGGTCCCGGCCTGGGCTGATGTAAAGGCGGAGTGGCGCTCGGAGAGCCTGGGCTGGTTCGACAAGACCGGCCAGCTCGTCGGCGCCGGCCTGGTCCTGTACCGCCAGCTGCCCAAGATCAAGCGATACCTGGCCTACCTGCCCGAGGGCCCGGTCATCAACTGGTTCTCCCCGCACCTGGACGACTGGCTGCGGCCCATGCTGGCCCACCTCAAGCAGCAGGGCGCCTTCTCCGTGAAGATGGGCCCGCCCGTCGTCATCCGGCGCTGGGACTCCAATGCCATCAAGTCCGGCATCGCCGACCCCGACGTCAAGCGTCTGCGGGACGTCGAGGCCACCCACATCGAGCCGCGCGCCTTCGAGGTCGCCGACCAGCTGCGCCGCATGGGCTGGCAGCAGGGCGAGGACGGCGGCGCCGGCTTCGGTGACGTCCAGCCGCGCTACGTCTTCCAGGTGCCGCTGGAGAACCGCTCGCTGGAGGACGTCCACAAGGGCTTCAACCAGCTGTGGCGCCGCAACATCAAGAAGGCCGAGAAGGCCGGCGTCGAGGTGGTCCAGGGCGGCTACGAGGACCTGGCGACCTGGCAGCACCTGTACGAGATCACGGCCGAGCGCGACAAGTTCCGCCCGCGCCCGCTCAGTTACTTCCAGCGCATGTGGACCGCCCTCAACACCGAGGACCCCAACCGCATGCGGCTGTACTTCGCCGTGCACGAGGGCGAGGCGGTCGCCGCGGCGACGATGCTGATCGTCGGCGGCCACGTCTGGTACTCCTACGGCGCCTCCGCCAACCACAAGCGCGAGGTCCGCCCGTCGAACGCGATGCAGTGGCGCATGCTGCGCGACGCCTACGCCCTGGGGGCGAGCGTCTACGACCTGCGCGGCATCGGCGACTCGCTCGACGAGAGCGACCACCTCTTCGGCCTCATCCAGTTCAAGGTCGGCACGGGCGGCCAGGCGGCGGAGTACCTCGGCGAGTGGGACTTCCCGCTCAACAAGCTGCTGCACAAGGCCCTCGACATGTACATGTCGCGCCGCTGACCCGTCGGCCCGGCCGTCCGCCGGGCCACGAGGCAGCGCCGTCAGACACACGACCACGTCACACAGCAGACTCAGCGAAAGGTTCCGGGACCGGCCATGGCGCTCACGCTCTACGTCGACACCGCGCGTTGGCGGGCACACCAGCAGACCGTCCTTCAGCAGTTCCCGGGGATAGTCCCGGTCTGCAAGGGCAACGGCTACGGCTTCGGCCACGAGCGGCTGGCCGACGAGGCCGCCCGCTTCGGGACGGACATACTCGCCGTCGGCACGACCTACGAAGCGGCCCGCATCAAGGACTTCTTCAGCGGTGATCTGCTCGTGCTGACGCCGTTCCGCCTCGGCGAGGAGCCGGTGCCGCTGCCCGACCGGGCCATCCGGTCGGTCTCCTCCGTCGACGGCGTGCGCGGCCTCGTGGGCGCCCGCGTCGTGGTCGAGGTCATGAGCAGCATGAAGCGCCACGGCATCAGCGAGGAGGACCTCCCCAAGCTGCACGCCGCCATCGAGGACGTGCGCCTGGAGGGCTTCGCCATCCACCTCCCGCTGGACCGCACCGACGGCTCCGACGCCGTCGGCGAGGTCATGGGCTGGATGGAGCGGCTGCGCAACGCGCGGCTGCCGCTGCACACCATGTTCGTCAGCCACCTCAAGGCCGATGAACTCGCCCATCTGCAGCAGCAGTTCCCGCAGACGCGCTTCCGCGCCCGCATCGGCACCCGGCTGTGGCTCGGCGACCACGACGCCACCCAGTACCGGGGTGCCGTCCTGGACGTCACGCCCGTCGCCAAGGGCGACCGCTTCGGCTACCGCCAGCAGAAGGCGGCCGGCGACGGCTACCTGGTCGTGGTGGCCGGCGGCACCTCGCACGGCGTCGGCCTGGAGGCCCCGAAGGCACTGCACGGCATGATGCCGCGCGCCAAGGGCGTCGCCAGGGCCGGACTCGCGACGATGAACCGCAACCTCTCGCCCTTCGTCTGGGCGGGCAAGCAGCGCTGGTTCGCGGAGCCCCCGCACATGCAGGTCTCCATCCTGTTCGTGCCCGGCGACGTCCCCGCCCCCCAGGTCGGCGACGAACTGGTGGCCCACCTGCGGCACACCACCACCCAGTTCGACCGTCTGCTCGATCACTGATCCACCCCCCCTGATGCGGGGCCGGAGCCGCGTGACTACGGTTCGCGGCTCGCGGCACCCCATTGGACGCGTGTGCCTTCGAGAGTCTCCGCGTGCCGTGCCCGGCGCGCGGAGCCGAGGACGAATATGTCCGGGGCCCCGTCCAGCACACCGCCCGAGGGGTCGTCCGAGCCGTCCCGCCGGACGACGTCCCGCTCCGGCAGCAGGATGTCGCGCACGACGACCGCGCAGAGGTACAGCGTGCCCAACAGGTGCAGCACGATCGCCAGTTGGTAACCCTCCACGGGCAGACCCTGGTGCTTGTCGCCGCTTCCCGTGTAGGCCAGGTAGAACCAGATGCCGAGGAAGTACAGGACCTCGCACGCCTGCCAAATGAGGAAGTCACGCCACTTCGGGCGGGCCAGCGCCGCGAGCGGGATCAGCCACAGCACGTACTGCGGCGAATAGACCTTGTTGGTCAGGATGAAGAGCGCCACCACCAGGAAGACCAGCTGCGCGAAGCGCGGCCGCCTGGGCGCGTACAGCCCGAGGAACCCCAGGGCCAGACAGCCGAGGATCATCAGCAGCGTCGCGTACGTGTTGGCTTCCTCCAGCGGATTCCCGGTGCGCTGGGAGATGAAGAGCCAGACCGAACCGAAGTCGACCGGCCGCTCCTGGCTGAAGGTGTAGAACTTCGCCCAGCCCTCGCGGACGTGGAAACCGCTCGCGTCGTGCGTCAGCATGACCGGCAGATTCACCACCAGCCAGGCCCCGGCCGCGCCGGCCACAGCCCTGAGGAACGCCCGGTGACGCCCGGCCCGCCAGCACAGGATGAACAGCGGCCCGAGCAGCAGCGCCGGATACAGCTTCGCCGCGGCGGCGAGACCGATCAGGATGCCCGCCGCGAGGGACCGGCCGCGTGACCACATGAGCATCGCGGCGGCCGTGAGGGCGACCGCGAACAGATCCCAGTTGATGGTGGCCGTGAGAGCGAACGCCGGCGCGAGGGCGACCAGGAGCGCGTCCCAGGGGCGGCGGCGGTGCGTCCGGGCCACGCACAGCGCGATCACCGCGGCACAGGCCATCAGCATGCCGGAGTTGATCAGCCAGTAGAGCTGCTCGCGGTGCTGGATGCTCCCGCCCCCGGGGGTGAGCCGGGCGGCGATCTCCATGAACAACCCGGTGAGGACCGGATACTCCAGATAGTCCATGCCACCGGACACGGTCTGCGGGATCTTGTCGAAATACGGGACGAGCCCGAGATCGAAGCCGCGCCCGCTGTAGAGGTGGGGGATGTCGGAGTAGCAGGCGTGCGTGTACTGGGTGGTGGCGCCGTAGAACCAGCCGTAGTTGTAGCAGGGCAGCTTCTGCACCATCCCGAGCGCGAACATGCCGAGCGCGACCAGCGCGATCACCCGGACCGGCGTCCACCAGCCCAGTCCGGCCAGGGCACGCCGCCCGGACGGTCCGCCGATGAGCTCACTGCCGGCGGCGGCCACCTCGTCCTCGACGGTGGGCCGTACCTGCTCGTCGTCCCGCACGCTCCTCATGCGGACATCCTGCCGTAAGAGCCTGTCGCCCGCCGGAGCCTGTGGACAACCTCGAGGGCCGCCCCGCTCGAATGCGGGACGGCCCTCGAAAAGGATCACTCCGGATGGGTGTACCGGCAGGTCGGGCTAGTTACTCGGACCGCCGAACAGCCCTCCCGGGCGGCCCCGGGTCGGGTCCGGCTCCGGGGACTCACCCGGACTGCCCGTGTCTCCGCCCGGGCCACCGGGACCGCCCGACGCGCCTCCGTTGCCGCCCCCCGGGCCTCCGGGGCCGCCGGGCTTGCACCGCGGGTCGAGCGGGTGGCAGGACCTGCTCGGCGACGGGGACTTCTTCGGGGTCTTCGACGGGCTCGGCGACGCGGACTTCGACGGCGTCGGCGACGCGGCCGTGGACGGGGTCGGGCTGGGGGAGGGGCTCGCGCCGTCTCCGTAGATCTTCTTGCCGATCGGCTGCGCCGCCTCGAACTGCTCGATCGGCTTCCCCTTCAGTGCCTTGCCCATGTAGTCGGCCCAGATCTCGGCCGGGAACGAGGCACCGTGAATGGTCGCCTTGCCACCCACACCGCGCATCGACAGGAATTCCTGCTTCTTCGCGTTGGGGTCGACGCGATACATACCGATCGCCGTGGACAGCTGCGGGGTGTAGCCGGCGAACCAGGCCGAGCGGTTCTCGTCGGTCGTACCGGTCTTGCCCGCCACCGGGCGGTCACCCAGCTGCGCCGCGGTACCCGTGCCGTCCTGCACGACCGTCCTCAGCACGTCGGTGACGTTGTTCGCCACATTCGCGTCGAAGGCCTGCGCGCTCTTCTCCTCGTGCTTGAAGAGCGGCTTGCCGTCCTTCTCCACCTTCTCGACCGAATAGGGGTCGATCTGCTTCCCGCTCGCGGCGAAGGTCGCGTAGGAGCCCGCCAGGCGGATCGCACTGGGCGCCGACGTACCGAGGGAGAAGGTCGGGGAAAGGGAGGCCAGCTGGTCCTCGTCCAGTCCCGCCTTGACCGCCGACTCCTTCACCAGGTCGGTGCCGACGTCCATGCCGAGCTGTATGAAGGGCGTATTCACCGAGTACTGCATGGCGGTACGCAGGGTGACGAGTCCCTTGTCCTCGTCACCGTCGTTCCTCTGATGCCACTCGCTGCCGTTCTGGTCGTGCCAGACCTGGCCGTTGTAGTCCTGCAGCGTCAGCTTGTTGTCACCGTTGTAGATGCTGTCCGGCGAGACCACCGTGCGCTGGGAATCGGTCTGGTGCGAGCCGAGTGCCGGATTGCGCTTTCCGTGCGTCATCGCGGCGGCCAGGACGAAGGGCTTGAACGTCGATCCCACCTGGACACCGGTGTAGTCGGCGTTGTTGGTGAAGTGCTCCAGCGCGTTCTCACCGCCGTAAATGGCGACGATCTTGCCGGTCTTGGGATCCACGGAGGCCCCGCCGAACTGCACGTGCTTGTCGACCTCGCGCGCGTTCGGCTTGATGTTGGCCTTGCGGACGTCCGCCACCGACTTGGCCAGCGCGTTCACCTTTTTCTTGTCGAACGTGGTGTGGATCTGGAATCCACCCTTGTCCAACTGGGCCTTGCTGAGGTTGGAGTGCGCGACGATGTAGTTGTCGGCGAGGCTGGTGAGATAGCCGATCTGCCCGGCCCGGTTGGTCGCCGGCTTGGGCGGCTGGGGCTTCGGGAACCCCTTCGCGATCCACTTGTCGCGCTCTCCCGGCGACAGGTACTTGTGGCTGACCTCGACCTCTCGTTCCAGCGTCCACTTCCAGCGGTCCGTGGCCCGCTTCGTGTTCTTCTCCGGAGTGGCCGCGGGCCCCTGACCGCCGTACGGGTCGTACAGGTTCGGGCCGTTCAAGGTCGCCGCCAGGAACGCGCTCTCGCTCGCGTTCAGCTCCGTGCAGTCCTTGTTGTAATACGCCCGTGCGGCGGCCTGGATACCGTAGGCGCCACGTCCGTAGTAGGCCGTGTTGAGGTAGCCCTCGAGGATCTTGCTCTTGTCCTCGGTCGCCCCCACCTTTATCGAGATCAGCAGCTCGGTGGCCTTACGCGTCAGCGTCTGGTCCTGACTGAGATAGGTGTTCTTCACGAACTGCTGGGTGATGGTCGAACCACTCTGCGTCTCACCGCCCTGCGCCATCTTGACCACGGCACGGGCGATACCCATCGGGTCGACGCCCTGGTCCTCCCAGAACGTGGCGTTCTCGGCCGAGACCACCGCGTTCTGCATCGCCTCGGGAATCTTGGCGATCGGCACGATCTGACGGTTGAGCTCACCACCACCGGCCACGACCATCTGGTCGCCGTCCGCCCAGTAATAGACGTTCTTCTGGACGGTCGAGGCGGCTCGCGCCGTCGGCACCTGCACGATCAGCAGCGCGATCCCGACGACACCGATGATCAACCCGAGAAAGGCGATGCACAGCCCGGTGACCAGCTTCCACGACGGCAACCAGCGCCGCGCACCGACCTTGCCCGCCCGCGGGTAGTCGATGAAGCGCTTCTTGGCCGGGCGGCCGCTGTCCCGCCGCCCCCGGCCCGCTCCACCGGCCCCCGGGGCCGGACGTCTGCGCCCGGTGGCACCGTCACCGCGCTGCGCCCCGCGCCGGGCTCCGGACCTGCTTGTGTACTGCGAATCAGCCATGTGGCCATGGCTGGACTCGGCCGCGCCCCCCGGCGGTGCGGCGCGGCGGCCGGCATCCGGCTGCTGCGCCGCGCGCCGGGACGCGGCCCGTCCGCCGCCCTGGGACTGCGGCGGCTTGCGACGATGCTCGCTCATCGAACGACTACTCCTCGGGCAGGCACTATCGCCTGAAAGCGGCAGGTGGCTTCCGTTCCCCCCGATGCGCGATCCGGGCCCCCCTGAGCAACCGGGCGCACTGCATCCAGGACGAGGACGTCTGACGACGTCACACGGTTCCCGGTGGTCTGCATGGCGCACAGACTACGCACGGCCAAATCCCGCCCACTGGGGATGTTCACTCCAAATCAGGCGGGTTCTGTCCCACGAATCAGTGATGTGACCTCGTTCACCGTGCCCCCTCTTGTCGCAACAGGACGCTCGTTCTATCGTCTGGATGTATCGAGTCGATACATCAGCTCGGCATAAGGGACGTAGAGGACCAAGGAGGCAAGAAATGAGCAGACGCTCCGGCATCCTTGAGTTCGCCGTCCTCGGCCTGCTCCGCGAGTCTCCGATGCACGGCTATGAGCTGCGCAAACGCCTCAACACCTCACTCGGGGTGTTCCGTGCGTTCAGCTACGGCACCCTCTACCCCTGCCTCAAGACTCTGGTCGCCAACGGATGGTTGATCGAGGAGCCCGGCAGCGCACCGGAGGATGCCCGCGCGGCATCACTGGCCGGCCGCCGGGCGAAGATCGTCTACCGACTGACGGCGGAAGGCAAGGAGCACTTCGAAGAGCTCCTCGCCCACACCGGCCCGGACGCGTGGGAGGACGAGCACTTCGCCGCCCGCTTCGCGTTCTTCGGGCAGACCTCGCGGGATGTGCGGATGCGGGTGCTGGAAGGCCGCCGCAGCCGGTTGGAGGAGCGCCTCGAGAAGATGCGCGCCTCCCTGGCCCGTACGCGCGAGCGGCTGGACGACTACACCCTCGAGCTCCAGCGTCACGGCATGGAGTCGGTGGAGCGTGAGGTCCGCTGGCTGAACGAGCTGATCGAGAGCGAGCGGGCCGGGCGCGACCAGCGCAACGGCTCCGCCGCGCAGGACACAACCGGAGATGCGGACGGCCTGCCCCGGCACCGGGGTTCTTCCCGGCCGGATCCGTCCGATGACACCGCCAAGTGAGCTCTGCACTCCGCAGGGCTTTGTCGAGTACAAAACAGGGAGCAACCGGAATGGGTTCGGTTCGCGTAGCCATCGTAGGCGTGGGCAACTGCGCCGCCTCGCTGGTTCAGGGCGTCGAGTACTACAAGGACGCCGACCCGAACGGCCGCGTGCCGGGTCTGATGCACGTGCAGTTCGGCGACTACCACGTCGGTGACGTGGAGTTCGTGGCCGCGTTCGACGTCGACGCGAAGAAGGTCGGCCTCGACCTCGCGGACGCCATCGGCGCCAGCGAGAACAACACCATCAAGATCTGCGACGTGCCGTCCTCGGGCGTCACCGTCCAGCGCGGCCACACCTACGACGGTCTGGGCAAGTACTACCGCCAGACCATCGAGGAGTCCGCCGAGGCCCCGGTCGACATCGTCCAGGTCCTCAAGGACAAGCAGGTCGACGTCCTGGTCTGCTATCTGCCGGTCGGCTCCGAGGACGCCGCGAAGTTCTACGCGCAGTGCGCCATCGACGCCAAGGTCGCGTTCGTCAACGCTCTGCCGGTCTTCATCGCCGGTACCAAGGAGTGGGCGGACAAGTTCACCGAGGCCGGCGTCCCGATCGTCGGCGACGACATCAAGTCGCAGGTCGGCGCCACCATCACGCACCGCGTGATGGCGAAGCTCTTCGAAGACCGCGGTGTCCGCCTCGAGCGCACCATGCAGCTGAACGTCGGCGGCAACATGGACTTCAAGAACATGCTCGAGCGTGACCGCCTGGAGTCCAAGAAGATCTCCAAGACGCAGTCCGTCACCTCGCAGATCCGCGACCGCGAGCTGGGCGAGGACAACGTCCACATCGGCCCGTCGGACTACGTGGCCTGGCTGGACGACCGCAAGTGGGCGTACGTGCGTCTCGAGGGCCGTGCCTTCGGCGACGTCCCGCTGAACCTCGAGTACAAGCTCGAGGTGTGGGACTCCCCGAACTCCGCGGGTGTCATCATCGACGCCGTGCGCGCCGCGAAGATCGCCAAGGACCGCGGCATCGGTGGCCCGATCCTCTCCGCGTCCTCGTACTTCATGAAGTCCCCGCCGGTGCAGTACTTCGACGACGAGGCCCTCGAGAACGTCGAGAAGTTCATCAAGGGCGAGGTCGAGCGCTGAGCGAGGCCTGACGCGGCGCGCTGAGCGCGCCGCGGCCACACTCCGCTTCCACGCAGGCCCCCGGGTAATCCACCCGGGGGCCTGCGTGGTGTGTGAGGCTGTTCGGCATGCCTGTTGTGCGTGATCTGCGCGTCCTGCTGCGTCTGCGCGATTTCCGCCGCCTGCTGGCCGTTCGGCTGCTGTCCCAGTCGGCCGACGGTGTCTATCAGGTCGCGCTCGCCACGTACGTCGTCTTCTCTCCCGAGAAGCAGGCCTCTCCGGCGGCCATCGCCTCCGCCATGGCCGTGCTCCTGCTGCCCTATTCACTGCTGGGCCCGTTCGCCGGCGTCCTGCTGGACCGTTGGCGCCGCCGTCAGGTGCTGCTCCACGGCAATCTCCTGCGAGCCGCTCTGGCCACCGGCACGGCGCTGCTCATGGTCGCGCGCGTCCCCGACTGGCTCTTCTACGTCTCCGCGCTGTCGGTCACCGCCGTCAACCGCTTCGTCCTCGCCGGGCTCTCGGCCGCCCTGCCACGCGTCGTCGACTCGCGCGAACGCCTGGTCATGGCCAACTCCCTGTCCCCGACCGCCGGTACGCTCGCCGCCACCGCGGGCGGCGGCCTCGCCTTCGCCGTACGCCTGGCCTCCCCCGAAGGCCACGCGTCCGACGCGCTGGTCGTCCTTCTGGGCGCGGCACTGTATTTGTGCGCCGCGCTCTCCTCGCTGCGCATGCCCGTGGGCTTGCTGGGGCCGGACACCACCCCGGCCCGGGCCTCCCTGGGCACCACGATGCTGGCCACCGTCACGGGGCTGACCGCAGGGCTGCGCCACCTGGCCGAGCGACCCACCGCAGCCCGGGCGCTGGGTGCGATGACCCTGATGCGGTTCTGCTACGGCGCGCTGACGGTCACTTTGCTGATGCTCTGCCGATACGCGTGGACCGACGACGACTCCGAAGGTCTCGCCCTGCTGGGCCTCGCCGTCGCTGTGTCCGGCGCGGGCTTCTTCGCCGCTGCCGTCATCACCCCATGGGCGGCCGCCCGGTTCGGGCCGCTCGGCTGGATAGTGGTCTGCGCCGCGGCCGCGGCGGTCCTCGAACCCGCTCTGGGACTCCCCTTCGAGCGCGTCCCGATGCTGATCGGTGCCTTCGTCCTCGGGCTCGTCACCCAGGGGGCGAAGATCTCCACGGACACGGTGGTCCAGTCGTCCGTCGACGATGCCTTCCGGGGCCGGGTCTTCTCGCTCTACGACGTGCTGTTCAACGTCGCGTTCGTGGGAGCGGCCGGAGTGGCCGCCCTGATGCTGCCGCCTGACGGTCGGTCGGCCCTGCTGGTGGTAACGGTGGCCGTGATCTACGCGGCAATTGCTGTGGCTATGACAGGTTTTCGCCGCCGATAAGTGTCACATCAAGGCTACAGCCGCCATCTGAGCTGCGGAAATGTCCGAGTGGCCGGATTCTTTACAGGTACCTTACGGGCTGCACTCCGACCGGATCACGCTTCAGCACGAGGGATTCCACGTGACCACTCCGCCGCCGCAGAACCAGAACCCGTTCGCCCAGCAGGGTGGAAACGCGTACGGCCAGCAGCCGCAGGCCCCTTACGGCCAGCCGCCGCAGGCGCCGTATGGTCAGCAGCCGGGCCCGTACGGTCAGCAGCCGATGGCGCCCTACCCCGGCGCACCGGAGCCGGCCCCGCGTCGCTCCAAGCTCAAGATGCTTCGCAAGTTCGGCATACCGGTCGTCGTCATCATCATGGCGGTGGTCGGCTGGATCGCCTCCCGTGACGACGCGGAGACCGCCGCCGTCGGCGACTGCGTGATGAACTCCGGCACCGCCACCAAGCCGGACGTCGAGGTCGTCGACTGCAAGGACGCCAAGGCCAAGTACAAGGTCATCAAGAAGGTCGACGGCGCGAAGTCGGCCATGGCCACCTGCTCCGCCGTGGAAGGTGCCACCGGCGGTTACGAGCAGTCGCGCGGCAGTGACTCCTTCGTGCTGTGCTTCAGCGACAACAAGGCAGCCGGAGCCAAGTAGCCGGACATGACGGAGCCGGGTGATGTTTCACGTGAAACATCACCCGGCTCCGTCATGTTTCACGTGAAACACGAGCCTCGGCTCAGGCCTCCTGCGCGGCCCACCACTCCTTGAGCGCCGCGGCCGCCGCGTCGTGCCCCATCGGGCCGTTCTCCAGGCGCAGCTCCAGCAGGTGCTTGTACGCCTTGCCGACCTGCGGGCCGGGGCCGACGCCGAGGATCTCCATGATCTCGTTGCCGTCCAGGTCCGGGCGGATCGAGTCCAGCTCTTCCTGCTCCTGGAGCCTGGCGATGCGCTCCTCGAGCCCGTCGTAGGCGCGCGACAGCGCATTCGCCTTCCGCTTGTTCCGCGTCGTGCAGTCGGACCGCGTCAGCTTGTGCAGCCGGTCCAGCATCGGGCCGGCGTCGCGGACATAGCGGCGCACGGCCGAGTCCGTCCACTCGCCCGTTCCGTAGCCGTGGAAGCGCAGATGCAGCTCGACGAGCTTGGAGACGTCCTTGATCAGCTCGTTGGAGTACTTGAGCTTCGTCATCCGGGCCTTGGTCATCTTCGCGCCCACCACCTCGTGGTGGTGGAAGGAGACCCGGCCGTCCTTCTCGAAGCGACGCGTCCTCGGCTTGCCGATGTCGTGCAGCAGCGCGGCGAGGCGCAGCACGAGGTCGGGGCCGCCCCCGGGCTGATCACGAGGGGCCTCGAGGTCGATGGCCTGCTCCAGGACGGTCAGCGAGTGCTCGTAGACGTCCTTGTGCCGGTGGTGCTCGTCACTCTCCAGGCGCAGGGCCGGGAGCTCCGGCAGCACGAGGTCAGCCATACCGGTGTCGACCAGCAGCCGCAGGCCCTTGCGGGGCTGCTCGGAGAGGAGCAGCTTGTTCAGTTCGTCACGGACCCGCTCGGCCGAGACGATCTGCAGGCGGTCGGCCATGGCCGTCATCGCCTCGACGACCTCGGGCGCGACCTCGAAGTCCAGCTGCGCGGCGAAACGCGCGGCCCGCATCATGCGCAGCGGGTCGTCCGAGAAGGACTCCTCCGGGGTGCCCGGGGTGCGCAGAACACGCGCCGCCAGGTCCTCCAGGCCGTTGTGCGGGTCAATGAACTCCTTCTCCGGGAGCGCCACGGCCATCGCGTTGACGGTGAAGTCGCGGCGGACGAGGTCCTGCTCGATGGAGTCGCCGTAGGAGACCTCGGGCTTCCGCGACGTCCGGTCGTACGCTTCCGACCGATATGTCGTGATCTCAATCTCAAAGTCTGATTTGCGGCAGCCCACGGTCCCGAAGGCGATGCCCACTTCCCAGACCGCGTCCGCCCAGGGGCGGACGATCTTCAGTACATCGTCCGGGCGGGCGTCCGTCGTGAAGTCCAGGTCGTTGCCGAGCCGGCCGAGCAGCGCGTCCCGCACCGATCCGCCGACCAGGGCAAGAGTGAACCCGGCCTCCTGAAATCGGCGGGCGAGGTCGTCGGCTACGGGGGATACCCGCAGGAGCTCACTCACGGCACGTCGCTGCACCTGGCTGAGCTCGTTCGGCGACGGCGGGGTGAGGCTGTCATTGTTGGCATTCGACACAACAGAAGAGGGTACGTGGCCGCGCGCGCGAGGGCCTCTTCGTTCCTTGGCGCTTGTCCTCGCCCCCGCAAACCAGGCGCAGCCGGGACATCGGGCCCCGACGGCGATCTTGTACAGCGGTCCGCAGCACTTCGTCACAGCGGGCCTCGTTACCATTCGTGGACGCACAACCGACGACCACTGACGACGACGAGGGACGGGCGAGCGCGTGGCCGAGGCGGCAGAGATCCAGGGGACGAGGTCCGCTCCTGCCTGCCGGTGGTTCCGGCACACCGCGACACTGCTCCTGGGAGTGCTGCTGGTCTTCGGGCTCGTGCAGCTGCCGGCGGCCCCCGCCGCGCACGCGGACAACGGCGGCTCCCGCACGGTCGGCGTGGCCGTGGACTCGGTGACCCCCGTGGCCCCGAAGCAGGGCGACACGCTCACCATCTCCGGCACGGTGACCAACCACGGCAAATCGACGATCTTCGGCGCCCACGTGGCCCTGCGGGTGGGCCCGCAGATCGGCGGCCGCAGCGACATCGACGATCTCGGCCAGCGGACCGGTTACTCACCGGGCACCGACGGCAACGAGGTCGGCGGCAACCACCGGCAGAAGATCGACAAGCTGCTTCCCGGGGTCAGCCGGGACTTCACCCTCTCCGTCCCGGTGAAGGATCTGGACCTCGGCCGCGACGGCGTCTACCAGCTCGGTGTCTCCCTCTCCGGGCAGACCAGCGACCAGCAGTACGAGCGGGTGCTGGGCATACAGCGGACCGTGCTCCCCTGGCAGCCGTCCGCCACCGAGGGCAAGAAGACGCAGGTCACGTTCATGTGGCCGCTCATCTCCGCCACCCACCTCACCGCGCGGACCGAGTCGGACCAGCAGCAGACCCCCATCTTCCCCAACGACGACCTCGCGAAGGAGCTGGCGCCGGGCGGCCGGCTGTACCAGCTCGTCACGCTGGGCAAGAGCCTGCCGATCACCTGGGTGATCGACCCGGATCTGCTGGCCGCGGTCGAGGCCATGACGAAGAGCTACGGGATCGACGCGCCGGAAGGCAAGAGCACCCCCGGCAAGGGGCAGGCGGTCGCCAAACAGTGGCTCTACAAGCTCCAGGACGCCGTGGCGGGCCACCAGGTGGTGGCGCTGCCCTTCGGTGATCCGGATCTCGCCTCGCTCGCCCACCGCGGCAAGGACGTCTCCGGCATCCTCAGCCACCTCCAGTCCGCCACCGAGCTGGCCTCGACCACCGTGGAGACCATCCTCGGTGTGAAGCCGCGCACGGACTTCGCCTGGCCCGTCGACGGCGCGGTCGACACCTCGATCGTCGACGTCGCCACCTCGGCCGGTGCCCACAACGTCATCGCCCGCAGCGACAGCCTCCGTGACCCCGCCGGAACCCCCTACACCCCCTCGGCGGCCCGGCAGATCGGCAGCGGCAACACGGCCGTCGTCGCGGACGCGCGGCTCTCCACCGTCTTCCAGGGCGACATGCTCCGGGCCCACGACGCCTCGCTCGCCGTGCAGCGGTTCCTCGCCCAGAGCCTCCTGATCAACAAGCAGGCCCCGGACGACGAGCGCAGCATCGTCGTGGCCCCGCAGCGGATGCCCACGACCAGCCAGGCACAGGCGATGGCCACCGCGATCGGCGCGCTGTCGGACGGCCGCTGGACGCAACCCCGCGACCTCGGGGACGCCGCGAAGGCCAAGCCGGACGCGTCCGCGAACCAGCAGGTGCCCGGACCCGGCTCGTACCCGGGCTCGTTGCGCTCGCAGGAGCTGACCACCGAGGCGTTCCAGGAGATCCAACGGACCCAGAACGCCCTGGACAGCTTCAAGGTGATCCTGACCTCACAGGACCGGGTGGTCACCCCGTTCGGCAGCGCGATCATGCGGGAGATGTCCACGTCCTGGCGCGGCGACCGCCGTGGCGCCGCGGACTTCCGCAACGCCGTGCAGTCCTATCTGGACCAGCTGACCCGCACGGTCAACCTCATCAGCAAGTCCGACATGACCCTCTCCGGGCGCAGCGCGACGATCCCGGTGTCGGTCCACAACGGTCTGCTGCAACGGATCGACGGCCTGAAGCTGGTCCTCAAGTCCAGCCAGCCGAATCGCCTCAAGGTCGACGAGTCCCAGGACGTCAAGATCGAGGGCGGGCGCAGCCAGACCGTCAAATTCGAGACGCGCGCGAACGCCAACGGTCCCGTCCAGGTCACCGCCCAGCTCTACACGGACGACGGTGAGCCCTACGGCGCACCGGTGAAGTTCACTGTGCATGTCACGTCCATCACCCCTATGGTGCTCCTGGTCATCGCAGGTGGTGTGCTCCTTCTGGTTCTCGCCGGGCTCCGTATCTATCTTCAGCGCAAGCGGTCCGCCGCTCGTGGCGCCGAGGGCGACGGGCCGGACGGTGACGAGGGAGACACCGGGGACAGCGGGCCGGACGACGGCCGTCCCGAGCAGCCGGGTGACCCGGGTCCGGACACCGGATCGCAGAACAGTGACCCATCCGGCTCAGGTGAGAAAGTGGACCGTTGACGTGTAGTGGGGCCGGACGGCCGCGGACGATGAGGTGGGGTAGCGATGAACGCGCCGTACGACGGTGACCGCGGTCAGGGCGCGGGCGGTGAGCAGCGGGACCAGTACCCGCCGCGCCAGCCTGCCCCGGGCCGCCAGGGGCGGCCGTACGCCCAGGACCCCTACCTGCGGGACGCGTACTCCTCCAACCCCTACCCGGAGCACGACCCGGCCGCGCAGGACCCGGTGACCGACGCGCTCTACGACCGGGCCGCGAACCCGCCGGCGGCCGGGCCCTACCAGCCCACCCAGCCGCTCTACCAGCAGCCGCCCGCGTCCCAGCAGGGTCCCGACCCCCAGCTGTGGGCGCCCGCGCCGCCGCACCAGCCGGAGGCTCCCGCGCGCCCGTACGGCGACGAGCCCACGACCCAGTTCGCCGGAGTGGGCGGCCTCGTCGGCCAGGCCTCGGACGAGCGCCCCGAGCGCGACGCCTTCGCGCACCTGTACCGCGACCAGCAGCAGCCGTACGAGCCGCAGCGCCCGTCCGGGCAGCAGATCCCGTCCCCCGGTCAGTACCCCTCGACGCCCCCGCAGGCCCCCGCCCCGGACCCCGAGCCGGAACCGGCGGTGACGCCCGCGGCCAAGCCGAAGGGCGGCGGCAAGGCCTCCAGCCTGCTGAAGTCGAGCGCGCTGATGGCGGCGGGCAGCCTGGTCTCCCGGATCCTGGGCTTCGTCCGCAACCTCGTCATGGCGGCCGCGATCGGCGTGGCCACCCTCAGCGACACCTACCAGGTCGCCAACACCCTGCCGACGATGATCTACATCCTCGTCGGCGGCGGCGCGCTGAACGCGGTCTTCATTCCGCAGCTCGTGCGGGCGATGAAGAACGACGAGGACGGCGGCGAGGCCTACGCCAACCGTCTCCTCACCCTGGTCGTGGTCCTCCTGGGTGCCGTGACCACCATCTGTGTCCTCGGTGCACCGCTCTTCATCCGGATGATGTCGCCGAGCATCGCGTCCCACCCGGACCAGATGGACGTCGCCGTGGCGTTCGCCCGCTACTGCCTCCCGACCATGTTCTTCATGGGCCTGCACGTGGTCCTGGGCCAGATCCTCAACGCGCGCGGCCACTTCGGCGCGATGATGTGGACCCCGGTCCTCAACAACATCGTCATCATCGCCACCTTCGGATCCTTCATCTGGGTCTTCGGCACCGCCTCCGCCAGCGGCATCGGCACCGCCTCCATCTCCCCCGAGGCCGTCCGGCTGATCGGTATCGGCACCCTGCTGGGGCTCGCCGTCCAGGCGCTGGCGATGATCCCGTACCTGCGTGACGCGGGGTTCCGGATCCGGCCCCGCTTCGACTGGCGCGGCCACGGCCTCGGCAAGGCCGCGGGCCTCGCCAAGTGGACGTTCTTCTTCGTCCTCGCCAACCAGCTCGGCATGGTGGTCGTCACCCAGCTCGCCACCCGCGCCGGTGACATCGCCGACAAGGCCGGCCACCCCGGCACCGGCATCACCGCGTACAACTTCGCCCTACAGCTCTGGCAGATGCCGCAGGCCATCATCACGGTCTCGGTGATGACCGCGGTCCTGCCCCGTATCTCCCGCGCCGCGCACGACGGGGAGGTCAGCGCCGTCCGGGACGACATCTCCTACGGTCTGCGCACCTCGGCCGTCGCCATCGTGCCCTGCGCGTTCGCGTTCCTCGCGCTCGGCCTCCCCATGGCCACGCTGATGTTCTCCGGCTCCGGATCGGACGGCGCCACCAACATCGGCTACGTGCTGATGGCCTTCGGCCTCGGGCTCATCCCGTACTCGATCCAGTACGTGATCCTGCGCGGCTTCTACGCCTACGAGGACACCCGGACCCCCTTCTACAACACGGTGATCGTCGCCGCGGTCAACGCCGCCGCCTCGACCCTGGCCTACTTCGTACTGCCCGCCCGCTGGGCCGTGGCCGGCATGGCCGCGGCCTACGGTCTGGGGTACGCCATCGGTGTCGGTGTCGCCTGGCGCCGACTGCGTACCCGCCTGGGCGGCGACCTGGACGGCTCGCACGTCGTCCGTACCTACGCCCGCCTCATCGGCGCGTGCATCCCCGCCGCCCTGATCGGCGGAGCCATCGCGTACGGAATCGGTCAGGTTCTCGGCAGCGGTGCTCTCGGATCGCTCGCCGCCTTGGCCGGTGGTGGTCTCATCCTGATCATCGTGTTCTACATCGCCGCGAAGCGGATGCGCATCGAGGAGCTGACTGCCATGGTCGGTATGGTCCGTGGACGGCTCGGCCGCTGACGGGAGCACAACCATCGCCCGCCGCCGCGTGTCGTGCATAGCGCCGGACTGTGGGCACAATTGTCGTGGCTGTGGACAGCGTGCAACGGATGGGGAGGCAGGAACGACGGTGGCGGAACGGAGCACGGCTGCCGTCGACGTGGCTGACAACAACGGTGACAAGCCGTTGACCGCCAAGGCGGACAAGGCCACGACCGACGGGGTGGAGGCCGAGAACAAGGTCGGCACACACAAGGACACCGAGCGTGCGGAGCCCGAGAGCCCCGCACGCGCCGCACAACCGCCCGAGCTGCACAGCGGTCACAAGCTCGCCAAGCGGTACCGCTTGGAGGAGTGCGTCACCCGTCTGGAGGGATTCAGCAGCTGGCGTGCGGTCGACGAGAAACTGCGCCGCGCCGTCGGCGTCCACCTGCTGCCGGCGGACCACCCGCGGGCCCGCCCGGTGCTCGCCGCAGCCCGCTCGGCCGCACTGCTCGGCGACCCCCGCTTCGTCCAGGTCCTCGACGCCGTCGAGGAGAACGACCTCGTCTACGTCGTCCACGAGTGGCTGCCCGACGCCACCGAACTGACCCCCCTCCTCGCCTCGGGCCCGATGGAGCCGCACGACGCCTACCAGCTCGTGAGCCAGGTGTCCCAGGCCATGGCGGCCGCCCACCGTGAGGGCCTCGCCCATCTGCGTCTCCACCCCGGCTCGGTCCTGCGTACCGAGTCCGGTCAGTACCGGATCCGCGGCCTCGCCGTGATGGCTGCCCTCCGGGGGATCACGTCCGAGCACCCCCAGCGCACCGACACCGAGGCCATCGGCGCCCTGCTGTACGCCGCCCTCACCCAGCGCTGGCCCTACGAGAGCAACGCCCACGGGCTGTCCGGGCTACCCAAGGGCGTCGGCCTCATCGCCCCCGACCAGGTCCGCGCCGGCGTCCACCGAGGCCTCTCCGAGCTCGCGATGCGCGCACTCGTCAATGACGGGGCCACCGCGTCACGGCAGGAACAGCCGTGCACGACTCCGGAAGAACTGGCCAAGGCGGTCGCCGCGATGCCGCGCATCCGGCCGCCGGAATCGGCCTTCGCCACTCCTCCGGCCTATCAGCGCACGAACTATCAGCGCGGCACCTACGGGCAGCCGCCGCAGCACTCCGGCCGCGCCACCCAGGCCGTGCCCGTCCCCCCGCCCCCGCTCCAGAGCCGCACGGGCAGGGCGCTCAAGTGGAGCGTCTCGGCCCTTCTCATCGCGGCCCTGGGCCTCGGCAGCTGGCAGCTCGCGGACACGCTCCTGAAGGACGGAGACGAGTCGAAGGACGACCAGCACTCGCAGTCGACGGGTGACGGCATGCCGAAGGGGAATGCCGGCAAGCCGATCGACATTCAGCGAGCCAAGGACTTCGACCCACGGGGCGATGGTCAAGAAAAGCCGCGCGACCTCCCCAAGGCGTACGACGGCGACCCGAACACCGCTTGGTCGACCGACGCCTACAGGGGCTACTCCACCTTCGGCAATCTCAAGCCCGGCGCCGGCATCATTCTGGACCTGGGCAAGATGCGACAGGTCGGGAATGTGAAGGTGACCTTCCTCGGCGGTGACACGTCCGTCGAGTTGAGGGCGTCCGCTTCCTCCGATGACGTCCTGCCCGATTCCCTCGACGACTTCAAGAAGGTCGCCAAGGGATCCGGTAGCGAAGTCAATCTCAAGGCGGGCAAGGGCCTCAAGGCGCGGTACGTTTTGGTCTGGCTGACGAACCTTCCGCAGACCAGTGACGGCGATTACCGCGGCAAGATCTCGGAAATCAAGGTGACCAGTTAGCCGCCAGGCCCCAGGGGGAGGGACTCGACGTTGGACGACGTCACACATGGCGGTGCGAGCGACGCCGATCTCCTCACCATGCATGTCAAAGGCGACCCCGACGCCTTCAGCGAGATAGTGCGGCGCCACCGCGACCGGCTCTGGGCGGTGGCGCTGCGTACGCTCGGCGACCGGGAAGAGGCCGCCGACGCCGTTCAGGACGCACTGGTCTCCGCCTACCGGGCCGCTCACACCTTCCGTGGGCAGTCCGCCGTGACCACCTGGCTGCACCGCATCACCGTCAACGCCTGCCTGGACCGGGCCCGCAAGGCCGCCTCGCGACGTACCTCGCCGCTCGCCGAGACCGAGCGGCTCGAGCAACTCCTCGAACCCCATGAGTCCGCGGCCGCGCCCGCGGAGCGCGGCGATCTGCACCGCGAACTGCTCCAGGCCCTGGCAACGCTGCCCCCCGAGCAGCGTGCCGCCCTCGTTCTCGTCGATATGCAGGGCTATCCCGTCGCCGAGGCGGCAAAGGTCCTGGACGTCCCCACCGGCACGGTGAAGAGCAGATGCGCCCGGGGACGGGCCCGGTTGCTGCCGATGCTCACCCATCTGCGCCCTGATGGCAGGGGTAGCCCACCCATCAAGGGGGGAAGGAACCGGTCGCAGGGGACATCCGTCCCACCACCGGCAGGACAGAACGACGCGGATCCAGTGAAGGGCGGAGGTGGGCGAGCGTGACTTCAACGACCGGCACGGATGAGCACCCGGAGGTCGCGGAGATCTCCGCACTCGCCGAGGGTGTCCTCTCCCCCTCACGGACCGCGGATGTGCGGGAGCACTTGGCCGACTGCGAGCTGTGCGACGACGTCCGGAACTCGCTGGACGAGATCCGCGGGCTGCTCGGGACCCTCCCCGGCCCGCTCCGGATGCCGGCGGATGTCGCCGGCCGGATCGACGCGGCACTTGCGGCCGAAGCGCTCCTCGCGGCCACCGTTCCTGCGACCCCGTCCACCGTGGAGGGTGTGGACAACACGGAGAGCGTGGGGGACCTCGTTTCACGTGAAACCGTGATGAGTGGTCCCGTGTCCGTTTCACGTGAAACGGACGACCGCCCCCCGGCCCGGCCTCGCGCCACGACCGGCCCCGGTCGGCAGACGCCCCCGTCCTCCGGGCCGCGCGGCCGTCGGGCCCGCCGCTGGCCGAAGGTACTGCTCGGCTCCGCCTGTGCGGCGGCCGTGCTCGGCGCGGGCAGCTTCTTCGTGCTCAACAGTGGGAGCGACGATCAAGCGGACGCCCCCAAGGCCGCGCCGTCCCCGACGGCGATCGTCCTCGGCTCCGGTGAACTGAAGACGCGCGTCAGCGAACTGCTGGAGACGCAAAAGGGCACGGAGAACGCCGAGACGCGGGGGATGAGCGCTCCGAACTCCCCCAACACGACGCTGTTCGGTTCCGGCACCACCGCCCCTGCCTGTGTACAGCAGGGCACCAAGCGCTCGGAGGCGATCCTGGCCGCGCATCCGGAGCGGTACAAGGGCGAAGAGGCCTACCTCCTCGTCCTCCCGCACCCCGAGAACGAGGCACTCGTCGACGCTTATGTGGTCTCCGCCACCTGCGTCACTGCCTCGCCCTCGTCGCCCGGAAAGGTGCTGGCGAACCAGACCGTGCCGCGTAGTTGAGCCGTCTCTCCACGTGAGCTGTCGCCTGACGGGAATGCTCGCCCCGTAGGATCCGTTGGGTGGGGTGAACCCCATCAGGACCCCAGACAGCAGTCGGCAGAGACAAGGAAGACACCCGTGAGCGACGTCCGCAACGTGATCATCATCGGTTCCGGGCCTGCGGGCTATACGGCCGCGCTCTACACCGCCCGTGCCTCGCTGAAGCCGCTGGTCTTCGAGGGCGCCGTGACGGCCGGTGGCGCGCTGATGAACACGACCGATGTGGAGAACTTCCCCGGCTTCCGTGACGGCATCATGGGCCCCGACCTGATGGACAACATGCGGGCCCAGGCCGAGCGCTTCGGCGCCGAGCTGATCCCGGACGACGTCATCGCGGTCGACCTCAGTGACGAGATCAAGACGGTCACCGACTCCGCCGGCACCGTCCACCGTGCCAAGGCCGTGATCGTCACCACCGGCTCCCAGCACCGCAAGCTCGGTCTGCCCCGCGAGGACGAGCTCTCCGGCCGCGGTGTCTCCTGGTGCGCCACCTGTGACGGGTTCTTCTTCAAGGACCAGGACATCGCCGTCATCGGCGGCGGCGACACGGCGATGGAGGAGGCCACCTTCCTCTCCCGCTTCGCCAAGTCCGTCACCGTCGTGCACCGCCGTGACGCCCTGCGCGCCAGCAAGGCGATGCAGGAGCGTGCCTTCGCAGACCCCAAGATCTCCTTCGTCTGGGACAGCGAGGTCGCGGAGATCCACGGTGAGAACAAGCTCTCCGGGCTGACGCTGCGCAACCTCAAGACCGGTGAGACCTCCGAGCTGCCGGTGACCGGTCTGTTCATCGCGATCGGTCACGACCCGCGCACCGAGCTGTTCAAGGGCCAGCTGGACCTGGACGACGAGGGCTACCTCAAGGTCTCGGCCCCCTCGACGCGCACGAACCTCACCGGCGTGTTCGCCGCGGGCGACGTCGTGGACCACACTTACCGCCAGGCGATCACCGCTGCCGGCACGGGCTGCTCCTCCGCCCTGGATGCCGAGCGGTACCTCGCCTCCCTCTCGGACGGCGACAGCGTCCGAGAGCCCGAGCAGACCGCCTGACCCGCCCCCACCCCGCCCCACGCAGAGAAGATGTAAGGAGACCTCCGTGGCTCTCAAGACCGTTACCGACGCCACCTTCGACGAGGACGTCCTCAAGAGCGACAAGCCCGTCCTCGTGGACTTCTGGGCCGAGTGGTGCGGCCCGTGCCGCCAGATCGCCCCGTCCCTGGAGGCGATTGCCGCCGAGCACGGTGACAAGATCGAGATCGTCAAGCTGAACATCGACCAGAACCCGGCCACGGCCGCGAAGTACGGCGTCATGTCGATCCCGACGCTCAACGTCTACCAGGGCGGCGAGGTCGTCCAGACGATCGTCGGTGCCAAGCCGAAGGTCGCCCTCGAGCGCGACCTCGACGCTTTCATCAGCGCCAAGTAAGCAGTGGCTGTTTCACGTGAAACAGCCACTGCCGTGAAACAGCGGTTCACGTGAAACAGCAGCAGCACGCCGATGGGCCCATACCTCCTCCGAGGTGCGGGCCCATCGGCGTCTTCGTCGAGCTCGCGGGCGGTCAGCTCTAGAGCGGCCGCAGTGCGGGTTCCTTCTGGACCGCCCCGAGCAGCCGGTCCAGTGCCAGCTCGACGTCCTCCTTCCAGGAGAGCGCCGTTCGTAGCTCCAGCCGCAGCCGGGGATAGCGCGGGTGCGGCCGTACCGTCTTGAAGCCCACGGCCAGCAGATGGTCGGCGGGCAGCACACACGCCGGCTCCGACCAATGGGCGTCGCCGAAGGCCTCGATCGCCTTGAAGCCACGCCTGAGCGCGTCCTTGGCCGCGGTCTGCACCATCACACGGCCCAGCCCCTGGCCCTGATAGCCCGGCATCAGCCACGCGGTCATCAACTGAACGGCGTCCGCCGCGACCGGGCTCGTGGGGAAGGCCGTCGACCGGGGCACATAGGCCGGCGGTGCGTAGAGGACGAAGCCCACGGCCACATCGTCGACGTACACCACCCGACCGCAGGAGCCCCACTCCAGCAGCACGGCGGAGATCCAGGCTTCCTTCTCCAGCTCCGGACGTCCGGCCCTCAGCGCGGCCTCACCGCTGACGGGGTCCAACTCCCAGAAGACACAGGCGCGACAGCGCTTGGGGAGATCCGGGAGATTGTCCAGCGTGAGCGGTACGAGCCGACGCCCCATGGAGCCAGAACCTCACTTCCTTCGCGAGCCATACCCCGGGCTGCGTGCAACGCACTGCGTTCCCTGAAGAGGCTGCCGACGAAGCCGCCGACTGCCCCCAGGCCCAATCCTGTTGCCACCAGTCCGGCCCGGTTCACCGTTCGCATGGCGCCGTCCCTCCGTGAACTGTGTCCAACGTGGATGTGCCATACCTCAACGCATGGTATCCGCGCGGCGATTGACCGGATAGCTGGACATGGCAAAGGGCGGGTCGTGTTCCACGTGAAACACGACCCGCCCTTGAAACGATCGCCGAAGCGACGCCCGCGAAGGTGCTCTACTCCGCGTCGCCCTCTTCCGTACCCGTGAGCTTCTGCTCCAGGACGCGTCCCTCACCCGGGGCCAGCGTCCCGAGGATCCGCTCCAGATCGTCCATCGAGGCGAACTCGACGACGATCTTTCCCTTCTTCTGCCCGAGGTCCACCTTCACCCGGGTCTCGAAGCGGTCCGACAGCCGAGAAGCAAGATCGGTCAGCGCCGGGGAAACCCGGCCCCCTGCCCGAGGGCCCTTCGACTTCGCCGAGCCCTTCGACCGCGAGCCCATCAGGGTCACGATCTCCTCGACCGCGCGGACCGAAAGCCCTTCGGCGACGATGCGGTGGGCGAGCTGGTCCTGCTCCTCCGAGTCATCGACCGAGAGGAGTGCCCGGGCGTGTCCGGCGGACAGCACCCCGGCCGCGACCCGACGCTGCACGGCCGGAGACAGCCGAAGGAGCCGCAGCGTATTGGAGACCTGCGGACGCGAACGACCGATCCGGTCCGCCAGCTGGTCGTGGGTGCAGTTGAAGTCCTTGAGCAGCTGGTCGTAGGCGGCGGCCTCTTCCAGCGGATTCAGCTGGGCCCGGTGCAGATTCTCCAGGAGCGCGTCGAGCAGCAGCTTCTCGTCGTCGGTCGCCCGAATGATGGAGGGGATCTTCTCCAGTCCGGCCTCACGGCACGCCCGCCATCTGCGCTCACCCATGATGAGCTCGTAGCGCTCCGGCGCCAGCTGCCGTACGACCACCGGCTGGAGGAGCCCGACCTCACGGATCGAGGTGACCAGTTCGGCGAGAGCGTCCTCGTCGAAGACCTCCCGGGGCTGGCGAGGGTTGGGCGTGATGGAGTCGAGGGGCAGCTCGGCGAAGTGCGCCCCGGCCGCTTCCTCCACTGCGGGCACATCGGCTGCCGCAGGGACCCGATTCTCCGTTTCACGTGAAACGGACGCCCCCCTCGCGGACCCGCCGGAGACCTCATCCATCGGAAGCGTGGTCACCTTCGCGGCGGCCACCCCCCGCTCGGCCGTCAGCACCGGCACCACGGTCGACGACGTCGCGCCGGACACCACAGCGGAACCGCCGTTGTCCGATCCCTTCGGCGCCGGCGGAATCAAGGCACCGAGCCCTCTGCCCAGTCCCCTACGTCGCTCACTCACTGAAGCCCCTCCGACATGCTGTGCTGGTCTTGCTGATGTTGGCGGCCCACCAGATGGGCCCTGCTGCCGTCGTAGTGCACGCCGATCCCCCGCAGCGCGATCTCCCGGGCCGCTTCCAGATAGGACAGCGCACCACTGGAACCCGGGTCATACGTCAGAACCGTCTGCCCATAGCTGGGCGCCTCGGAGATACGGACCGAGCGCGGGATGCTCGTACGCAGCACCTCCTTGCCGAAGTGGGTCCGCACCTCGTCGGCCACCTGCGAGGCGAGCCTCGTCCGGCCGTCGTACATGGTGAGCAGGATCGTCGACACATGGAGCTTGGGGTTGAGATGCCCCCGCACCAGCTCGACGTTGCGCAGCAGCTGGCCCAGGCCCTCCAGCGCGTAGTACTCGCACTGGATCGGGATCAGCACCTCGGCTCCGGCGACCAGTGCGTTGACCGTCAGCAGGCCCAGCGAGGGCGGGCAGTCGATAAGGATGTAGTCCAGCGGCTGCTCATAGGCCTTGATCGCCCGGTCCAGGCGGCTCTCCCGGGCTACGAGCGAGACGAGCTCGATCTCGGCACCGGCGAGGTCGATCGTGGCGGGCGCGCAGAACAGGCCCTCCACATCGGCGACCGGCTGCACCACATCGGAGAGTGCCTTGCTGTCCACGAGGACGTCGTAGATCGAGGGCACATCGGCATGGTGGTCGATCCCCAGCGCCGTGGAGGCATTCCCCTGGGGGTCGAGGTCGACGACCAGCACCCGGTTGCCGTGCAGCGCCAGAGAGGCCGCCAGATTGACGGTGGTGGTGGTCTTGCCCACCCCGCCCTTCTGGTTGGCGACCACCATCACCCGGGTCTGCTCCGGCCTGGGCATCGGGGGAGGTGGCGTTTCACGTGAAACGACCTCCCCGGCAGCCAGGGGACCGGGGGCAGCCCCTAGCTCGGAGTCGGCGGGACGGGGACCGGGGACCGGGTCGGCCATCGGCCCCGCGATGTTGGCGTCGGACCGCAAGGATTCACTCTCCTCGACATCAGGCTCGCAATAAACAGAGCCTGCCATGCTTTCGGGGTCGTGAACCAGCGAGGCCCGTTCTCCTGTGGATGAATCCACGTCACCTGTGGACAAACCCGCGTCGTGGGCCGGACGGCGGTCGCGCGGTGCGGCCGCACGGCCACGGCCGATGATTCCTTTGAGCAGGGAGCGGCGTTTCACGTGAAACACGATGCACCGCACACACCGCTACCCCGCGACGACACTCCGTTATGCGTAGTTTTGGCAGCTTGTATGGAGCATTGCCCGAGTCACCGGCCTGGCGACCCGGGCAACAGCTACCTCGGATCAGCGACGGCGACGCGTCCGGCTGACCCGCGCCGCCTTGGCGCGCTTGGCCGCGAAGCGCACACCGCCCGGGCTCTCCCCGACCTCGACCCGCACCACGGTGGACAGCGGATCCACGATGCCCTCACCGACCTGCAGCACCGACGTACGGACGACCCCGAGCTTGCTCAGCGCCGCCCGGGCGCCCTTGAGCTCCTCCTCGGCCGTATCGCCCTTGAGGGCGAGCATCTCGCCGTACGGACGCAGCAGCGGCACTCCCCAGCCGGCCAGCCGGTCCAGCGGGGCCACGGCACGCGCCGTCACCACATGCACCGGCTGCACCTTGCCGAGCATCTCCTCGGCCCGGCCACGCACGACCGTGACATGGTCCAGGCCCAGCAGCTCGACGACTTCCTGGAGGAAGGTCGTACGGCGCAGCAGCGGCTCCAGAAGCGTGATCTGGAGGTCGGGGCGGACCAGCGCCAGCGGGATGCCCGGCAGCCCGGCACCCGAGCCCACGTCGCACACCGAGACGCCGTCCGGCACGGCCTCGGAGAGCACCGCGCAGTTCAGCAGGTGCCGCTCCCAGAGTCGCGGGACCTCACGGGGGCCGATCAAGCCGCGCTTCACGCCCGCGTCGGCAAGCAGTTCCGCGTAGCGGACGGCCTCCGGGAAGCGGTCGCCGAATACCGCCTGCGCCTCGGGGGGCGCGGGGGGGAGCTCCGCTGCCTCTTCCACGGGGAACCGTCCTTCCGTACGACGTTGTCTAAGAGGCCCCGCACACGGTCGGGAAGCCCCTGCACACCAAAAGCTGCCGCACACCCATGGTGGCTGCGCAGCGAAAGTCTCTGAAGATCAGTGTCTGACGAGAAGATCAGAGTCTGACTATCAGCCTGACAAGGATCGGCCCCGCCTGCGAGCAGACGGGGCCGTACACACCTGGAAGTGGGAACCGGGTCAGGCCGGGAGTACAACCACTCGGCGCTGGGGCTCCTCGCCCTCGGACTCGCTGCGCAGTCCGGCGGCGGCCACCGCGTCGTGGACGACCTTGCGCTCGAAAGGAGTCATCGGGTCGAGCTTCACCGGCTCACCGGTGCTCTTGGCCTCGTCGGCGGCCTTGGCACCCAGCTCGGAGAGCTCCTCGCGCTTACGGGCGCGGAAGCCCCCGATGTCGAGCATGAGACGGCTGCGGTCACCGGTCTCCCGGTTCACCGCGAGACGCGTCAGCTCCTGGAGCGCCTCCAGCACCTCACCGTCACGGCCCACCAGCTTCTGGAGGTCACGGCTGGTCGAGTCGCTGATGATCGACACCGAGGCGCGATCGGCCTCGACGTCCATGTCGATGTCCCCGTCGAGGTCGGCGATGTCCAGCAGACCCTCGAGGTAATCGGCCGCGATCTCGCCTTCCTGCTCCAGGCGGGACATGGTGTCGGTGCCCTCAGCAGCGGCCGCACCGGTCTCACGCTGTGTGTCCGTCACAGTGGACTCCTTCATCACTTCTTGGTCGGGTGCTTGGGCCGCTGCGGGCCGCCCTTGCGCTGCCCGGACTTGGCGCTGCGCGAGCCGCCGGCCGGCTTGGGCTTGGTGCCCTCGGGCTGCTTCTTCTCCAGCGAAGTCTTCTCGTCTCCGGTGGACGTCTGCGTGCCGGTGCCCGCGAGCTGGCGCTTGGCCTTCGGCTGCCGCTTGGGCTGCTGACGGTTGGCGCGCGCGGCCTCGGCGGCCTTCTTCGCCTCGATCTCCTCCGGGGCCTCAACGATCTTGCCCTTGGCCCGCAGCCGCTCCTGGCGCTGGGTGAAGGCGATGCTGCCCGGAGTGGGGTTACGGCGGATGACGAACATCTGCTGGCCCAGGGTCCACACGTTGGTGGTCAGCCAGTAGACCAGGACACCGACCGGGAAGTTGATACCGAAGACGGCGAACATGATCGGGAAGACATACATCAGCATCTTCTGCTGCTGCATGAACGGCGTCTTCACCGTGAGGTCGACGTTCTTCGTCATCAGCTGGCGCTGGGTGAAGAACTGCGAGGCCGACATCAGCACGATCATGATGACCGTGACCACGCGGACATCGGTGAGGGAGGCGCCGAGGGCCTCGACCTTGGCCGCGCTGTCCATGAACTTCACGGAGAGCGGGGCGCCGAAGATGTGCGCGTTACGGGCGCTCTCCAGCAGCTCGGCGTCGATGACACCGACGACCTTGCCCTGCGCGATGTGGTTCAGCACCTGGTACAGCGCGATGAAGAAGGGCGACTGGGCCAGAATCGGGAGACAGCTCGAGAGCGGGTTGGTGCCCGTCTCCTTGTAGAGCTTCATCATCTCTTCGGACTGGCGCTGCTTGTCGCTCTTGTAGCGCTCCTGGATCGCCTTCATCTTCGGCTGGAGCGCCTGCATGTTCCGCGTCGCCTTGATCTGCTTCACGAAGAGCGGGATCAGGCAGATACGGATCAGTACCACCAGCGAGACGATGGACAGACCCCACGCCCAGCCGCTGTCCTTGTCGAAGACAAGGCTGTACAGCGTGTGGAACTGGACGATGATCCAGGAAACAACGTAATAAAGAGGACCGAGGATCGTGTCCAACATTCAGGCTCCTTGGGCGTTGGGCTGAGTCTCGGGCTGTGCGGCGGGATCCACAGCGGGATGCCCACCCAGGCGGCCCCTCAGCCGCTGATGCCAGACCGGACGCTTCCGGGGAGGGACGTGGTCGACGCCACCGAGCGACCACGGGTTGCAGCGCAGGATGCGCCAGGCCGTCAGCACCGTCCCTTTGACCGCGCCATGCACGTCGATGGCCGTATAGCCGTAGTGCGAGCACGATGGGTAGTACTTGCAGACCGGGCCCAGCAGCGGGCTGATGGTCCACTGGTAAATCTTGATCAACCAGAGCAGCGGGTACTTCACTGTGCGCTCCCTCCCGGTTCTCGTCCGGGGCTCCGGGGGTCGCCCCCCGGGGGATTGCTTCGCGGTGCCCCTCCCAGCAGCCGCTGCAGCGCAGTGTCGAGATCACGGGCCAATTGGCTGTGGTCCGCTTCACCCGCACCTGGCAGGGCCCGCACCACCACCAGGCTACCGGCGGGCAAAAGATCCAGCCGGTCACGCATGAGGTGGCGCAGACGCCGCTTGACCAGATTGCGGACGACGGCACCGCCGACGGCCTTGCTCACGACGAAACCCGCACGCGCCTGAGGAGGATTCTCCTCAGGCGTGTGCGGGTCCGTTGTACCGCTACGAAGGTGGACGACGAGGAGCGGGCGCCCGGCCCTGCGTCCTCGGCGAACCGCGGTCGCAAAGTCCTCGCGCCGCCTCAGCCGAGACTCGGAAGGCAGCACGTCATGGACCTTGACGTCAGGCTGATCAGGCCGACAGGCTTGCGCGACCCTTGCCACGGCGAGCCGCGAGGATCGCGCGGCCGGCACGGGTACGCATGCGCAGGCGGAAACCGTGGGTCTTCGCGCGGCGGCGGTTGTTCGGCTGGAAGGTGCGCTTGCTCACTCGGGGGCTCCAGAAATGAATCGTGTGATGGCGGGACACCGCCTGGCTGTCACCGTGCGCCCACGAGAAGCTCGCAATACGCCCAAGTGCACCGCTTCATGACCACGATCCCGATAAGAACGCGGCCCTTGCCCATCGGAGGCAGGCGGCAGCAGCCATCGACAACTCGACCTGGTCACGGTACGCGCGGTTACGCCATCCGGTCAAACCGGCAGCGCACCAGGGATACACCGTAGCCTCCCGCGGGCCGGGAAGTCGCCAGGCAGGCCTCATGCCGCGCGAGGCCCCTCCTCATGGCACATTTGTACACACCCTGTGGACAACGACTTGAACCGTGCGCCTCGCCCTGACTACCGTGACTGAACTCCGAATCCTTCCCGCCCGTCCCGAGAACCACACATTCGTGGGACTCCAGGGGCGCCCCCAGTGACTGAGAGAGCGTGCCCTGTGGCTGACCTGCCTGCCGATCTTGCCGCAGTGTGGCCGCGCGTGCTCGAACAGCTCCTCGGAGAGGGGCGGGGCCAAGGCGGCCAAGGGGGCGTGGAGAGCAAGGACGAGCACTGGATCAAGCGGTGTCAGCCGCTCGCGCTGGTGGCCGACACCGCGCTGCTCGCCGTGCCCAATGAATTCGCCAAGGGCGTCCTCGAGGGCCGGCTCGCCCCGATCGTCAGCGAAACCCTCAGCCGCGAGTGCGGCCGCCCCATCCGGATCGCGATCACCGTCGACGACTCCGCCGGCGAGCCGCCCGCCCAGGCGCCCGCCCCCCAGCACCAGGACCGGCAGGACCGACAGCAGTCGCGCTACGACGACTCCGCGGACCGCGTCCGCGACGCGTACGACGGCCGTGACAGCCGTGACAGCCGCGACGCCTACGAGAACTACGACAACCACGGCGGCTACGACGGCCGTGAGAGCTACGGCCGCCAGTCCCCCGCCGAGGAGCTGCCGTCCGTCCGCCCCGCCTACCCGGACTACCAGCAGCAGCGCACCGACCCGGGCGCCTGGCCGCGTCACTCGGCCCCGCCCGGCCCGCCGGCGCAGGACCGCGGCGACTACGGCTGGCAGCAGCCCCGGCTCGGCGGTTTCCAGGAGGGCGAGCGCGACCCGTACGCCTCGCAGCACGGCCAGCAGCACTCCCCGTCCCCCTACGAGCAGCAGAAGCCGTACGAGCAGCAGTCGGACTACCGCTCCGGTGCGCCCGAGCGCCCGTACGAGCAGCAGCGCCGTGAGCTGCCCGACAGCCACTCCCGCGGCGGCGGCCAGGGCGGCCCGCCCAAGCCCGGTCCGCTCTCCGCCCAGCCCGCGCCCGCGTCGGGCCCCGGCGAGCCGACCGCGCGGCTGAATCCGAAGTACCTCTTCGACACCTTCGTCATCGGCGCGTCCAACCGCTTCGCGCACGCGGCCGCGGTGGCCGTGGCCGAGGCGCCGGCCAAGGCGTACAACCCCCTGTTCATCTACGGGGAGTCGGGACTGGGCAAGACCCACCTGCTGCACGCCATCGGGCACTACGCACGCAGCCTCTACCCGGGCACGCGGGTGCGCTACGTGAGCTCCGAGGAGTTCACCAACGAGTTCATCAACTCCATCCGCGACGGCAAGGCGGACGCGTTCCGCAAGCGCTACCGCGACATGGACATCCTGCTGGTCGACGACATCCAGTTCCTCGCGAGCAAGGAGTCGACGCAGGAGGAGTTCTTCCACACGTTCAACACCCTCCACAACGCCAACAAGCAGATCGTGCTGTCCTCGGACCGGCCGCCCAAGCAGCTGGTGACCCTGGAGGACCGGCTCCGCAACCGCTTCGAGTGGGGCCTGATCACGGACGTCCAGCCACCGGAGCTGGAGACCCGGATCGCGATCCTGCGCAAGAAGGCCGTGCAGGAGCAGCTGAACGCCCCGCCGGAGGTCCTGGAGTTCATCGCCTCCCGGATCTCGCGCAACATCCGGGAGCTGGAGGGGGCGCTGATCCGCGTCACCGCCTTCGCGAGCCTCAACCGGCAGCCCGTCGACCTCGGGCTCACCGAGATCGTCCTCAAGGACCTGATCCCGGGCGGCGAGGACGCCTCGCCGGAGATCACGGCCCCCGCCATCATGGCCGCGACCGCCGATTACTTCGGGCACACGGTCGAGGACCTGTGCGGAGCCTCGCGCAGCCGGGTGCTGGTGACGGCGCGGCAGATCGCGATGTACCTCTGCCGAGAGCTGACGGACCTGTCGCTGCCGAAGATCGGCGCGCAGTTCGGCGGTCGTGACCACACGACCGTGATGCACGCGGACCGCAAGATCCGTGCGCTCATGGCCGAGCGGCGCTCGATCTACAACCAGGTCACCGAGCTGACCAACCGCATCAAGAACGGCTGACCGGAACCACAGCCGCACGAGGGCCCGCTGACGCGCCCGTAGGCATCTACGGGGGCGTCAGCGGGCCCTTCGCGCTGTGGCGGACGGTCCCGGGCGCGACAGCGCGACGAGCCGACGAGCCGACGAGCCGACGAGCCGACGAGCCGACGGTGAATGTTCTGTGGGGAAGTGCTGTGTGGAGTTCTGTCAGAGGCCCTCAGCCGAACGCCGACGCACCCGGAAATCGCGCCCGGAAGCACCCTCGGAGGGTGCCCGAAGCGCCGTTTCGCCCTGCCGGGAGCCCTCTCGAGGGCCTCCGGAAGCCGTCCGGAGGCCCTCCGCACCCATCGACCTGTTCGAATACGGACCCTCGGGTGCCGGTTCTCCACAGATTCGCGCCCGACCCACCGTCCACACCCTGGGGACTCATGAGTTATCCAGATCATGTCCACAGGCAGCCCTGTTGATAGGCCATCAGGGGAGGTCAGAGGGGTGTGGATTTGTGGCCGACGGGATTCCACAGCCTGTGGACGACGGGATCACCCACAGGGGTCCCGACCGTTGTCCACCGACCGCCCACAGGAAGATCACTGTTGTACACAGGGTTTCCACACCCCTGTCCACTGTTCGGCAACGAAACGCCCGAGGTCACCGCGCCGAGTGAAAGGCGTCACACCAAGGTGCCGGGTTGGGCTGTGGGGAACGTGGGTAAAACTGGGGACGGCCCTGGGGAGAAGTGGGCCCTGCCTGTGCACCGGGTGTGCAGAACTTTCCGCGGTCCACAGAAGACCCTGTTTATCCACCGCCTCCACCCACAGGCCCGGTGGACAAAAAAACGGTGCTGACCTGGGCAAAGGCAGTTTTCCACCGTTTCCACAGCCCCTACTACTACGACCACAGAGTTCTAGCGGGGAAATGGTTTCGAAGTGGGTCCTGTGCACAACTCGGCCGCGGACCGTGGCCCGGCCCTCGGCTCGACTTGACCCCGAGCCGCACCGACTGTCGGTGGCGTGCGTCAGACTGGTCTCCGGCAACTCAGCCGACGAACGACGCCAGCAGGGCGAGCCAGCAACAAGCAGGAGGCGGTTCCGGTGAAGATCCGGGTGGAGCGCGATGTACTCGCGGAGGCAGTGGCCTGGGCGGCCCGCAGCCTCCCGGCCCGTCCGCCGGTGCCCGTCCTCGCGGGCCTGCTGCTGAAGGCGGAGGAGGGCTCCCTGAGCCTCTCCGGCTTCGACTACGAGGTCTCGGCCCGCGTCTCGGTCGAGGCGGATGTGGAGGAGGACGGCACCGTCCTCGTCTCCGGCCGGCTGCTCGCCGACATCTGCCGCGCACTTCCCAACAGGCCTGTGGAGATCTCCACGGACGGCGTGCGGGTCACCGTCGTCTGTGGCTCCTCGCGATTCACACTCCACACACTGCCTGTGGAGGAATACCCGGCGCTGCCGCAGATGCCGACCGCCACGGGCACCGTCCCGGGCGAGGTCTTCGCCTCCGCCGCCGCCCAGGTCGCCATCGCGGCCGGCCGTGACGACACCCTGCCGGTGCTCACGGGTGTGCGGATCGAGATCGAGGGCGACACCGTCACGCTGGCCTCCACCGACCGCTACCGCTTCGCGGTCCGCGAGTTCATGTGGAAGCCCGAGACCCCGGACATCTCCGCTGTCGCCCTGGTGCCCGCCAAGACGCTGCTCGACACCGCCAAGTCGCTCAGCGGCGGCGACACGGTCTCGATCGCCCTGTCCGGCTCCGGCGCGGGCGAGGGCCTCATCGGCTTCGAGGGCGCCGGTCGCCGTACGACCACGCGACTGCTCGAGGGCGACCTGCCGAAGTACCGCACGCTCTTCCCGACCGAGTTCAACTCCGTCGCGGTGATCGAGACGGCCCCCTTCGTCGAGGCCGTCAAGCGCGTGGCCCTCGTCGCCGAGCGGAACACCCCGGTGCGGCTCAGCTTCGAGCAGGGCGTGCTGATCCTGGAAGCCGGTTCCAGCGACGATGCACAGGCTGTGGAGCGGGTCGACGCGCGGCTCGAGGGCGACGACATCTCGATCGCCTTCAACCCGGGCTTCCTGCTCGAGGGCCTGTCCGCGATCGACTCGCCGGTCGCCCAGCTGTCCTTCACCACCTCCACCAAGCCGGCGCTGCTCAGCGGCAAGCCCGCGCTGGACGCCGAGGCGGACGAGGCGTACAAGTACCTGATCATGCCGGTGCGCCTCTCCGGCTGAGCCGGGTGACGCGCCCGGCGCGGTGGCCCACCGGTGGGGAGCGCGAGGGTCGCCCCTCGCAGTGCCGCAGAATGCCGGTGCCACTCCCCGGCTGAGCCGGGTCATAAGCTCGGCGCGGATGCTTTTCGGGCCGGTGGTGACGGGGCCTACCGTCACCACCGGCCCGTTCCATCCGGTGAGCGGTTGAGCCCACAGGTGTGCACGAACCCTCGGGCGTAGGCTCGGGCTCAGGTCAGGTACGAAACGCAACGACTACGGCATAGAGGATCATGATGGAGCTCGGTCTCGTCGGTCTCGGCAAGATGGGCGGCAACATGCGCGAGCGCATTCGCCGTGCAGGCCACACCGTCATCGGATACGACCGCAACGCGGACCTCGCGGATGTCCACAGCCTCAAGGAGCTTGTGGATTCGCTGAAGGGTCCGCGCGTCGTCTGGGTCATGGTCCCGGCCGGTGCCGCGACCCAGTCCACCATCGACGAGCTCGGCGAGCTGCTGTCGCCCGGCGACGTCGTCGTCGACGGCGGGAACTCCCGCTGGACGGACGACGAGAAGCACGCCGAGGAGCTCCGCGCCAAGGGCATCGGCTTCGTGGACTGCGGTGTCTCCGGCGGCGTCTGGGGCCTGGAGAACGGCTACGCCCTGATGTACGGCGGCGACGCCGAGGACGTGGCGAAGGCTCAGCCGATCTTCGACGCGCTCAAGCCGGCGGGCGACCTCGGCGCCGTCCACGCGGGCAAGGTCGGCGCGGGCCACTTCGCCAAGATGGTCCACAACGGCATCGAGTACGCGATGATGCAGGCCTTCGCCGAGGGCTGGGAGCTGCTGGAGGCGGTGGACTCCGTCACCGACGTGCGCGAGGTCTTCCGCAACTGGCAGGAGGGCACGGTCATCCGTTCCTGGCTGCTCGACCTGGCCGTCCGCGCCCTGGACGACGACGAGCACCTGGACCAGCTGCGCGGCTTCGCGCAGGACTCCGGCGAGGGCCGCTGGACGGTGGAGGCCGCGATCGACAACGCGGTGCCGCTGCCCGCGATCACCGCGTCGCTCTTCGCCCGTTTCGCGTCCCGCCAGGACGACTCCCCGCAGATGAAGATGATCGCCGCGCTGCGCAACCAGTTCGGCGGCCACGCGGTCGAGAACAAGAAGTAAGCGGTAGCCGGGGGAGGTCGGCTCGCAACCATGCACGTATCGCATCTGTCGCTGGCCGACTTCCGCTCGTACGCCCGGGTCGAGGTCCCGCTCGACCCGGGCGTCACCGCTTTCGTGGGGCCCAACGGCCAGGGCAAGACGAATCTCGTCGAGGCCGTCGGCTATCTGGCGACCCTCGGCAGCCACCGGGTCTCCTCCGACGCGCCGCTGGTGCGGATGGGGGCCGAGCGGGCGATCATCCGGGCCGCCGTCACCCAGGGCGAGCGGCAGCAGCTGATCGAGCTGGAACTGAACCCGGGCAAGGCCAACCGGGCCCGCATCAACCGATCCTCGCAGGTCAGACCCCGTGACGTGCTCGGCATCGTGCGCACGGTGCTGTTCGCGCCCGAGGACCTCGCACTGGTCAAGGGCGACCCCGGCGAACGCCGCCGCTTCCTCGACGAGCTGATCACCGCGCGCTCCCCGCGGATGGCGGGCGTGCGCTCCGACTACGAGCGCGTCCTCAAGCAGCGCAACACCCTGCTGAAGTCCGCGGCCATGGCCCGTCGGCACGGCGGCCGCGGACTGGACCTCTCCACGCTCGACATCTGGGACCAGCACCTCGCCCGCGTCGGCGGGGAACTGCTGGCACAGCGGCTCGACCTGATCGCCACGCTGCGCCCGCTCGCCGACAAGGCGTACGAGCAGCTGGCGCCCGGCGGCGGCCCGGTCGCGTTCGACTACCGCGGTCCGGCCGGCAGCGAGGGCGCGCACAGCCGCGAGGAGCTGTACGAGGTGCTGCTCGCCGCGCTCGCCGAGTCCCGCAAGCAGGAGATCGAGCGCGGGGTCACGCTCGTCGGCCCGCACCGCGACGATCTGCTGCTGCGCCTGGGGCAACTGCCCGCCAAGGGGTACGCGAGCCACGGCGAGTCCTGGTCGTACGCCCTGGCGCTGCGGCTCGCCTCGTACGAGCTGCTGCGCTCCGAGGGCAATGAGCCCATCCTGGTACTGGACGACGTCTTCGCGGAGCTGGACGCCAGACGCCGGGAGCGGCTGGCCGAGCTGGTCGCCCAGGGCGAGCAGGTGCTGGTGACGGCCGCGGTGGACGACGACGTGCCGGGTGTCCTGGTGGGCGCGCGGTACGCGGTCTCGGAAGGTTCGGTCGAGCGGGTATGAGCGAGCAGCGACCCGAGGCGCCGGGGACGGCGGGGGATCCGTCGCCGCAGCAGCCGAAGACACCGGAGCACTCCGGCGTCGATCTGGCGCGGGTGGCGCTGCGCGCCGCCAAGGAACAGGCACGGGCGCGCGGCAACGCGGCCCAGCAGAAGAAGCAGGCGCGCCGCGGGGGCTTGCGTTCCGGCGCCCGCGCCGACGGCCGGGACCCGCTGTCGCTGGGCGCCGCGATCAACCGGCTTATCACCGAGCGCGGCTGGGAGACACCTGCGGCGGTGGGCGGCGTGATGGGCCGCTGGCCGCAGATCGTGGGCCCGGAGGTGGCGCTGCACTGCGAGCCGCAGAAGTACGACGAGGACGCCCGGGTGCTGACCGTCCAGTGCGACTCGACGGCGTGGGCGACGCAGCTGCGGCTGCTGGCCCCGCAGCTGGTGGCCCGGCTCAACGCCGATCTGGGGCAGGGCACGGTCAAGATGATCAAGGTGCTGGGGCCGGGCGGTCCCGCCCGCCGGTACGGGCCGCTGCGCGCCCCCGGGAGCACCGGCCCGGGCGACACGTACGGCTGACGGGGCCACCGGACCACTGCCGGACCCGCTGTATTCAGCCGTCGGCCGCCGCCGCCCGGACGGGTGGGGCGGCGAGCCGTATTGACGTCCGCGTTGACGCTTGAGGCCCCTGATATCGGGCGGGGCGAGCGGTGTCCGGGGGATGCCGTCACTGCCCGTCCCCGGCCGAACCGCCGCACCCCGACCTGAGACTGCGCTCACGGTAGCGGGTGGTTGACACTCGGAAGCGCTGAGTGCCGCTGTGAGCCTCTTGGAGCCCCAGGGCCCATATAGGGAGTCGGCTGATGCCGGTTCAGGGCGGCACATGCGGACTCAGGCACCGCCAAACCCCCATTCATGTCAGCGCTACCGGTAGACTGGTAGCAATCCCGCCGGCTCGCGGGACATGCCGACCAACGCAGAACGACGCAGCCTCTCCTGCCTGCCCAGGGTGGGGTCTCCCCGCCGTAGACCGGGGAAGGCCTGTGCTGTGCCAGAAAGGGCGCTTCGTGGCCGATTCCGGCAACCCCAACGAGAACACCACCCCTTCTCAGAGCGAGGGCGCCCCAACGGGCGCCCCCGGCGGTGAGACGGCGTCGTACGACGCCAGCGCGATCACCGTCCTGGAAGGCTTGGACGCGGTCCGCAAGCGGCCCGGTATGTACATCGGCTCGACCGGTGAGCGCGGCCTGCACCACCTTGTGTACGAGGTAGTGGACAACTCCGTCGACGAGGCGCTGGCCGGTCACGCGGACACCATCGATGTGACGATCCTTCCCGACGGCGGTGTGCGCGTCGTGGACAACGGCCGAGGCATCCCGGTCGGCATCGTCCCCTCCGAGGGAAAGCCCGCCGTCGAGGTCGTGCTGACAGTCCTGCACGCGGGCGGCAAGTTCGGCGGCGGCGGCTACGCCGTCTCCGGTGGTCTGCACGGCGTCGGCGTCTCGGTCGTCAACGCCCTGTCGACGCGCGTCGCGGTCGAGGTCAAGACCGACGGCTACCGCTGGACGCAGGACTACAAGCTCGGCGTCCCCACGGCCCCCCTCCAGAAGAACGAGGCGACCGACGAGACGGGCACCTCCGTCACCTTCTGGGCCGACGGCGACATCTTCGAGACCACCGAGTACTCCTTCGAGACGCTGTCGCGGCGCTTCCAGGAGATGGCGTTCCTCAACAAGGGCCTGCGGATCGCGCTGACGGACACCCGCGCCGATCACGTCGACGAAGAGGGCAAGCCCCTCATGGTGGACTACCACTACGAGGGCGGCATCGTCGACTTCGTGAAGTACCTCAACTCGCGCAAGGGCGAGCTGATCCACCCGACCGTCATCGACATCGAGGCCGAGGACAAGGAGCGCATGCTCTCGGTCGAGATCGCGATGCAGTGGAACAGCCAGTACAGCGAAGGCGTCTACAGCTTCGCCAACACCATCCACACCCACGAGGGCGGTACGCACGAGGAGGGCTTCCGCGCGGCCCTGACCGGTCTGATCAACCGGTACGCCCGCGACAAGAAGCTGCTCCGCGAGAAGGACGACAACCTCACGGGTGAGGACATCCGCGAGGGTCTGACCGCGATCATCTCCGTCAAGCTCGGTGAGCCGCAGTTCGAGGGCCAGACGAAGACGAAGCTCGGCAACACCGAGGCGAAGACCTTCGTCCAGAAGGTCGCACACGAGCACCTCACGGACTGGCTCGACCGCAACCCCAACGAGGCCGCGGACATCATCCGCAAGTCGATCCAGGCCGCGACCGCCCGTGTGGCGGCCCGCAAGGCCCGCGATCTGACCCGCCGCAAGGGGCTGCTGGAGTCGGCGTCGCTGCCGGGCAAGCTCAGCGACTGCCAGTCCAACGACCCGACGAAGTGCGAGATCTTCATCGTCGAGGGTGACTCCGCCGGCGGCTCGGCCAAGTCCGGCCGCAACCCGCAGTACCAGGCGATCCTCCCGATCCGCGGCAAGATCCTCAACGTCGAGAAGGCGCGGATCGACAAGATCCTGCAGAACACCGAGGTCCAGGCGCTGATCTCCGCCTTCGGCACCGGTGTGCACGAGGACTTCGACATCTCGAAGCTCCGCTATCACAAGATCATTCTGATGGCGGACGCCGACGTCGACGGCCAGCACATCAACACCCTGCTGCTCACCTTCCTCTTCCGCTTTATGCGGCCGCTGGTCGAGGCCGGGCACGTCTATCTCTCGCGCCCCCCGCTGTACAAGATCAAGTGGGGCCGGGACGACTTCGAGTACGCCTACTCCGACCGCGAGCGCGACGCGCTCATCCAGCTCGGCCGGGAGAACGGCAAGCGGATCAAGGACGACTCGGTCCAGCGCTTCAAGGGTCTCGGCGAGATGAACGCCGAGGAGCTGCGCATCACCACGATGGACGTCGACCACCGCGTGCTCGGCCAGGTCACCCTGGACGACGCGGCCCAGGCGGACGACCTGTTCTCGGTGCTCATGGGCGAGGACGTCGAGGCACGGCGCTCCTTCATCCAGCGCAACGCCAAGGACGTCCGCTTCCTCGACATCTGAGCCTGTCGGCCCACGAGAAACAGCCGCAGCGCGAAAGGACTTTGAACAGCAATGGCCGACGAGACTCCCGATACCCCTGCCCCCGCTCCCGTGATCCCCGAGGTGACGCCCGAGGGCGCGCCCGCCCCCCTCGAGGGCGTGGGGATGCGCGTCGAGCCCGTCGGGCTCGAGACCGAGATGCAGCGCTCGTACCTCGACTACGCGATGAGCGTGATCGTCTCGCGTGCGCTCCCCGATGTGCGGGACGGCCTCAAGCCGGTCCACCGCCGGGTGCTCTACGCGATGTACGACGGCGGCTACCGGCCCGAGAAGGGCTTCTACAAGTGCGCCCGCGTCGTCGGTGACGTCATGGGTACGTACCACCCGCACGGCGACTCCTCGATCTACGACGCGCTCGTGCGCCTCGCCCAGCACTGGTCGATGCGCATGCCGCTGGTGGACTCCAACGGCAACTTCGGTTCCCCGGGCAACGACCCGGCCGCCGCCATGCGGTACACCGAGTGCAAGATGATGCCGCTGTCGATGGAGATGCTCCGGGACATCGACGAGGAGACCGTCGACTTCCAGGACAACTACGACGGCCGCAACCAGGAGCCGACGGTCCTGCCGGCCCGCTTCCCGAACCTGCTGATCAACGGTTCGGCGGGCATCGCGGTCGGTATGGCCACCAACATCCCGCCGCACAACCTGCGCGAGGTGGCCGAGGGAGCCCAGTGGTTCCTGGCCAACCCCGAGGCGAGCTCCGAGGAGCTGCTCGAGGCGCTCATCGAGCGGATCAAGGGCCCCGACTTCCCGACCGGCGCCCTCGTGGTCGGCCGCAAGGGCATCGAGGAGGCCTACCGCACCGGCCGTGGCTCGATCACCATGCGCGCGGTCGTCGCCGTCGAGGAGATCCAGGGCCGTCAGTGCCTGGTCGTCACCGAGCTGCCCTACCAGGTCAACCCGGACAACCTCGCGCAGAAGATCGCCGACCTGGTGAAGGACGGCAAGGTCGGCGGCATCGCCGACGTCCGCGACGAGACCTCCTCCCGTACGGGCCAGCGCCTGGTCGTCGTGCTCAAGCGTGACGCCGTCGCGAAGGTCGTGCTCAACAACCTCTACAAGCACACCGACCTCCAGACGAACTTCGGCGCGAACATGCTGGCGCTCGTCGACGGGGTGCCGCGCACCCTCTCGATCGACGCCTTCATCCGCAACTGGGTCACCCACCAGGTCGAGGTCATCGTCCGGCGCACCCGCTTCCGGCTGCGCAAGGCCGAGGAGCGCGCCCACATCCTGCGCGGTCTGCTCAAGGCGCTCGACGCGATCGACGAGGTCATCGCGCTGATCCGACGCAGCAACACGGTCGAGATCGCGCGTGAGGGCCTGATGGGCCTGCTGGAGATCGACGAGATCCAGGCGAACGCGATCCTGGAGATGCAGCTGCGCCGTCTGGCGGCCCTGGAGCACCAGAAGATCACCGCCGAGCACGACGAGCTCCAGGCGAAGATCAACGAGTACAACGCGATCCTCGCCTCGCCCGAGCGGCAGCGGATGATCATCAGCGAGGAACTCAACGCGATCGTCGAGAAGTTCGGCGACGACCGGCGCTCCAAGCTGATCCCCTTCGACGGTGACATGTCCATCGAGGACCTGATCGCCGAGGAGGACATCGTCGTCACCATCACCAACGGTGGCTACGTCAAGCGCACCAAGACCGAGGACTACCGCTCGCAGAAGCGCGGCGGCAAGGGCGTCCGGGGCACGAAGCTGAAGCAGGACGACATCGTCGACCACTTCTTCGTCTCCACCACGCACCACTGGCTGCTCTTCTTCACCAACAAGGGCCGGGTCTACCGCGCCAAGGCGTACGAGCTGCCGGACGCCGGCCGGGACGCGCGCGGTCAGCACGTGGCGAACCTGCTGGCTTTCCAGCCGGACGAGAAGATCGCCCAGATCCTCGCCGTCCGCGACTACGACGTCGCCCCGTACCTGGTGCTGGCCACCAAGTCCGGTCTGGTGAAGAAGACCCCGCTCAAGGACTACGACTCGCCCCGCTCCGGCGGTGTCATCGCGATCAACCTCCGCGAGACGGACAGCGGTGCCGAGGACGAGCTGATCGGCGCGGAGCTGGTCTCGGCCGAGGACGATCTGCTGCTGGTCAGCAAGAAGGCCCAGTCGATCCGGTTCACCGCCACGGACGAAGCGCTCCGCCCGATGGGCCGCGCCACCTCCGGCGTCAAGGGCATGAGCTTCCGCGAGGGTGACGAGCTGCTCTCGATGAATGTCGTCCGGGCCGGTACTTTCGTCTTCACCGCCACCGACGGTGGATACGCGAAGCGGACGAACGTCGACGAGTACCGCGTTCAGGGTCGAGGTGGCCTCGGTATCAAGGCCGCCAAGATCGTGGAGGATCGTGGCTCGCTGGTCGGTGCCCTGGTGGTCGAGGAGACCGACGAGATCCTGGCCATCACGCTCGGGGGCGGTGTCATCCGCACCCGGGTCAACGAGGTCAGGGAAACGGGCCGTGACACCATGGGCGTCCAGCTGATCAACTTGGGCAAGCGCGATGCCGTTGTGGGTATCGCCAGGAACGCCGAGGCCGGTCGCGAGGCTGAAGAGGTCGAAGAGTTGGCCGACGCAGCCGCAGGCGACGGGCCCGAGGTGGCCGAGGGCACGGAGCCCCCGGCCGAGGACACCGAGGAGTAATTCGTGAGTCGAGCCACGGGCGCCGCGGCAGGCGGTGCGGGTGCCAAGCGGCGCAGTCCCGCCGGACCCGCAACCGATAAAGCCGGCGCCCGTGGCTCCGGCGTATCCGCGGATACTTCCGGGGCCAAGGGCGGGGCGGCCGTCCCCGACCCCAGGGTCGCGGGCACCGCGGCCAAGGGCGCTGACACCGGCGCCAAGGGTGCCGACACCGCGGCCAAGGGGGCGGACGCCGCTCCCAAGGCTGCGGATACCGCTGCCAAAGCTGCTGACACCGCTGCCAAGGACGCCGGCACCGTCGCCAAGGGCGGGACCGCGTCCGCCGCCGAGGGCGGGGAGACACCCGCGGCCAAGGGCGGCACCACCGCCGAGACCAAGGGGGGCCCTGTGACGGACACCAAGGACCCGAAGCCCTACCACCCGCCGAAGGCCTACGAGCCTCCGGCGGAGCGTTCCGCTTCTGCTTCCGCTTCCGCCGCGGGCGCTGCCGGGGGCGCCGAGGGGGCCGCGCCGGCCCCCAAGGGCTCCGCTCCCAAGGGCACTGCCCCCAAGAGCGCGGCCAAGGCCGCCAAGAACCCCGCCAAGGCCCCTGTGAAGGCCGAGCGGCCCGCCGGGCCGCAGCCGGGCGCCTCGGTCCCGCAGCAGCGCTCCGCGCCCCGTCCGGCGCCGCGTACGCGCAAGGCACGGCTGCGGGTGGCCAAGGCCGACCCGTGGTCGGTGATGAAGGTCAGCTTCCTGCTGTCGATCGCGCTGGGCATCTGCACGATCGTGGCGGCGGCGGTGCTGTGGGGGGTCATGGACGCCATGGGCGTCTTCTCGGCCGTCGGCGGCACCATCAGCGACGCCACGGACTCCAGCGAGGGCGGCGGCTTCGACCTCCAGTCCTTCCTGTCGCTGCCCCGCGTCCTGCTGTTCACCTCCGTGATCGCGGTCATCAACGTGGTGCTGGCGACCGCCCTGGCGACGCTGGGCGCCTTCATCTACAACCTCTCCGCCGGTTTCGTCGGCGGCGTGGAGCTGACGCTCGCCGAGGACGAATAACGTCCACCCGGACCTGGGCCCGGCCGATTTTGGGACTGGGCCCAAGGTGCGCTAATCTTTCGGTGCAGCGCGGGGCTATAGCTCAGACGGTTAGAGCGCTTCCCTGATAAGGAAGAGGCCACAGGTTCAAGTCCTGTTAGCCCCACCGGCACGATCGGCCCGGACGGAGAATTCTCCGCCCGGGCCGATCTGTTTTCCCCGGAGGGGGAGTTGGGGCCGTCGCGGCGATGGTGTCGGGGATGGTGTTTCAGGTCACAGAGGACCCGGCAAGGGTCCGGCACAGGTAACCGATCGGTATCGGCCGGTGTGTATCATCGGCCACCAGAGGTCCCCTTACGTCAAGGAAAGACGAGGTCGCGCGGTGAAGAAGCTGCTCCTGGTCGCACTGGCCGCCATCGGCGGACTCCTCGTGTACCGCCAGATCCAGGCGGATCGCGCCGAGCAGGATCTGTGGACGGAGGCGACCGACTCCGTGCCCGCAGGTTCGGGTGTGTGAGACAAACGAGTCCTCGAAGGGGCCCGGCCGCTGAAGCGGCCGGGCCCCTTCGTCTTTCGGGGTCCCCGCGATACGCGTCCGGCGTCCCCGGCGACACGACAGATATTCGCTAACGCAAATAAAATGATTGCGAAAGTGAATCAGCTGACGGTGAGCGCCCAGATGCCGACCGCCAGGCAGAGCAGCGCGAAGACCAACACCGGGACCGCCACCTTCGGGGGCGGTCCCGGCCGCTTCGGCCGCCCCGGCGGGGGTGCGGGGACGGCCCCGCCGGCCGGGGTGCCGGGAGGCGGGGGAACGGGCCGCGGGAGCGGCTGCGGGGCGGTGTAGGGCCGCGTGGGCGGATAGGCGGGCTGAGGGGGCGCCAGGGCCGCGGGCTCGGGCTCCGAGCGGGGTGCGGGCCGGGATTCCGTACCGGGTTCCGCACCGGATTCCGGATCGGGCTCCGCGGGGGCTGCCGGAGGGGGTTCCTCGTCCGCGTCGGGCGCCGGATCCCGCCCCGGGCAGGGGCCGTTCGGGCCGAAGCCCGGAGGCAGCGGGCCGAGCTGGTCGAAGACCTCGATGGGCTCCTCGTCCGGGGCGGGCTCGGGGAGCAGCTCCACCGCGGCCGCGAGGGCCTTCCGGGCCCCCGTGGCCGTGCGGAAGCGCGCGTACGGATCGGGTTGCAGCAGATTCGCGATCACCTGCCAGAGCGGCTCCGGCACGTCCTCGGGCGCGTTCGGCGTGCCGTGCTCGGTGAAGCGTCGTACGAGCGCCTCGGCGTCGGGTTTGCGGCCCGTGATGAGATACAGGGTCACCAGGCCGACGGCGAAGAGGTCGGCGGGGAAATCCGGTTCCTCGCCCAGCATTTGCTCCGGGGCGAAGTAACCGGGCGTGCCCATCACATAGTTGGTGTCCGTCAGCCGCGGCTCGCCCTTGCGCATGGCGATCCCGAAATCGGAGAGCCGCAAATGCGGACGTCCCGTCCCGGTCGCCTCCAGGAGGATATTGGCCGGTTTGATGTCCCGGTGCACCACGCCCTCCGCGTGCACCGCCGTGAGCCCGGACAGCAATTGGTCGAGCAGCACGCACACGAACCGCGGCGGTAACGGCCCGTAGTCACCGATGAGATGGGCGAGCGAGCCACCGCTCACCACGTCCATGGTGAACAGCACCTTGTCGTCGTCCGCCGCCCAGCTCATCGGCGCCAGCACATGGGGATGGTCGATCCGCAGTGCCTGTTCCCGGACGAATCTCAGCAGCGTGTGGGCGTCGCTCTGCTGGAGCACCTTGGCCGCCACATATCGCCGTCGGCGCTGGTCCCACGCCCGCCACACGGCCCCCACGCCGCCGCGTCCGATCGGGTCCACCAGCTCGTACCGACCGGCGAAGACCTCACCCATCGCGCCGCTTCGCCCCCGCCCCAGCCCCGCTCAGTCCCACCCCGGCACGGTCAGCTCTGGTGCGCCTCGTAGTGCGCGACGGCTTCGGCGGTCCGTCCGGCGCCGTAGACCCGGAGGAACTCGGCGAGTTCGGGGTGGGTGGGGGCGAGCGTCCCGGCGGCGTCGATGATGTCCCCGGCACCGGCCACGGACCGCAGCAGCGACTGGATCTCGCGCACCACCCGGCGGACGGTCGGCGCGCCGCTGCTGGCCGTCGTCTGGGTGGAGTTGAGGACCGATCCGCCGGAGGTCTTCTTGACCTCCTCCATGCGCTCCGCGGCCTCGGCGGCGCTCACGCTGCCGTCCGCGACCTGGCTGGAAAGCTCCTGCAGCGCCTGGACCCGCTGCACCACGGCCGGGTTGCCGATCTTCGCCCGCTGACCGCTCATCAGCTGCGAGAGCATGGGCGCGGACAGGCCGAGGACGGAGGCGAGACGGGCCTGGTTCAGGCCGAGATCGTCGATGAGACGGCGGAAGAGCGCCCCCAAAGGCTCCCCGTACCAGCTGCGCTGTAGCTCCCGTGCACGGGCGGTGGCTTCCTGCTGTGCTGCGTCCATCTCGCTCTCCCCTTCGCTTCGCTGCCGCGAATCTTGCGGTGCATCCTACGGAGAGCGGTAGGCCCCGGCGATACCCGGTCGGGAAAGAGCGCCGGTACCGGGTATCCTGATCGGCGAAGGGGCCTTAGCTCAGTTGGTAGAGCGCCGTCTTTGCATGGCGGATGTCAGGAGTTCGACTCTCCTAGGCTCCACAAACACAAGCCGCGAGGCGGAAGACCTTAGGGTCTTCCGCCTCGCGGCTTTTTGTCGCCCGCGCGGGGTTCCCGCGCCGTTATGGCAGGTCAGCGCTGGTCGCCGCGCTCCTCGGCCGGGCCGTTGCCTGCTTCGGCCTCCGCCTGCTTGGCCTGCACCTCGGGGTCCAGGGCCGCGCCGCTGCCGTCGACCGAGCTCAGCGGGGCGCGGTCGGCGATCTCGGTGGGGGCCGGGGGCTCGACCAGCCAGTCGGGGTTGGCCTGCTTGTCCCACCACTTCCATACGGCGAACGCGCCGCCCGCGAGCAGCCCGAGCACCGCGAGCCGCTTGGCCGCCCGGCCCATCCGGCAGCGCCGGTCGCGCCGCCTCACGAGCCGCTCGACGTCGGCCGCCGACACCTGGCCGCGCAGCGCGGCGAGGGTGGCCGCGCCCCGGGAGACCGCCTCGTCCCGGACCGGCTCGGCGGCGGCGCGGGCGCGCACGGCGGCCTGGTCCACCTTCGGCGGGAGGGAGCCACGGGCATGTTCGAGCCGCGGTGCCAGGTGGGCGTGGTACTGCTCGCCGGCGCTGATCCTGGCCTGCCGCGCGGCGGCCTCCACCTTCGGCGCGAGCTGGGCACGAGCTTCGTGCGCGAAGTGCACGGCCGCGTCCTTGGCCGTGCCGGCGTAGGGCGCCACCACCTCCGCGGCGTGCCGCACGCTGTCCTTCGCCGTGCTGGTCGCGGCGAGCACGCTGTCCTTGCGGGTCACGAGAACCTCCTCCTCGGTGGCGTACGGTTTTTCGCCTTTCCACCCAGTGGAAAATCATGCCTGGACGTGCGTGGTCCGGCATGTGAGGGCGGGCATTCGGGTCATGGGGGAGCTTCGTTCGACAATGCCACCTTTTGCCGCCGCGCGCGGCGGTTTGGTGGCTACTCGCCGCGATCCCGTCCGTGCGAGGATCGGTGGCTGTCAGCGAAGACTATGGAAGGTAGATCGTGGCCGAGCAGCTCTACGCCACCCTGAAGACCAACAACGGGGACATCGAGGTGCGGCTCCTGCCGAACCACGCGCCGAAGACGGTCAAGAACTTCGTCGAGCTCGCCAAGGGTGAGCGCGAGTGGGTGAACCCGGAGACGGGCCAGAAGACCACGGACAAGCTGTACGACGGCACGGTCTTCCACCGCGTCATCGAGGGATTCATGATCCAGGGCGGCGACCCGCTCGGCAACGGCACCGGCGGTCCCGGCTACAAGTTCGCGGACGAGTTCCACCCGGACCTGTCCTTCAACAAGCCGTACCTGCTGGCCATGGCCAACGCCGGCCCGGGCACCAACGGCTCGCAGTTCTTCATCACCGTGTCGCCCACCACGTGGCTGACCGGCAAGCACACCATCTTCGGCGAGGTCGTCAGCGAGGCCGGCAAGAAGGTCGTGGACGCGATCGCCGCCGCCCAGACCAACCCGCGCACCGACCGCCCGGTCAACGACGTCGTCATCGAGTCGGTCGTGATCGAGACCCGCTAGGTCTCGTCACCCGCCGGGTCTCGTCGCGAGGGCTCGCTCCCGTACGGGAACCCCGTGTCCCGCCCGTCCGTATGACGGGCGGGGCCGTGTCTCGCATACCGGTCCGCCGACCGGGGCAAGGGGAGAGCATGAACGACCAGGCTGTCGGTTGTTACCGGCATCCGGACCGGGAGACCGGTATCCGCTGCGTCCGCTGCGAGCGGCCGATCTGCCCGGATTGCATGGTCAGCGCCTCGGTCGGGTTCCAGTGCCCGGAGTGCGTGGCCGGCGGTTCCGGCACGGGCCACCACCCGCGGGCGCAGACGCCGCGCACGATCGCCGGCGGCACCCATGTCGCGGATCCGCGACTGGTGACCAAGATCCTGCTGGGGATGAACGTCGCCCTGTGGATCGTGGTGCTGAGCGTCGGCGACCGGGTCGTCGACGACTTGGAGCTCTTCGGCCGGGCGGCGCTCACGCCCTTCACCCCGCTGGAAGGGGTCGCCGAGGGGCAGTGGTACCGCCTGCTGACGGCGACGTTCCTGCACCAGGAGCCGATGCACATCGCCTTCAACATGCTCTCGCTGTGGTTCCTCGGCCCGCCGCTGGAGGCCGCGCTCGGCCGGGTCCGCTATCTGGCGCTGTACGTGCTGTCCGGTCTGGGCGGCAGCGCGCTGGCCTATCTCGTCGCCGCGCCGAACCAGCCCTCGCTCGGTGCCTCCGGTGCGATCTTCGGTCTGCTGGGCGCGACGGCCGTGCTGCTGCGGCGGCTGAACTACGACATGCGCCCGGTCGTCGCGCTGCTCGTGCTCAATCTGATCTTCACCTTCACCTGGTCGAACATCTCCTGGGAGGCGCACGTCGGCGGCCTGGTGGTGGGCACGGCGGTGGCCTTCGGCCTGGTGCACGCCCCCCGGGACAAACGGGCGCTGGTGCAGTACGCGACCTGTGGAGCGGCGCTGCTGGTGATCGTCGCGGTGGTGGCCGTACGGACGCTCCAGCTCGCGGGCTGAGCGGGTCCCGGGACCACCGGATCGGGCAGCGGCGGCACAGATGAGCGGCGGTTGTCCACAGCGAGCGTCGGATCTTGTGCACGATGTGGGGAACGCGTGTTCCCGGCCGTGCGGGGCCGTGTTTCCGCTGGAAGACGCCGGTGCGACGACGATACGCAGTGCTTGCGATCAGTCACACCGGCGTCAACGCCGAGGAAGTTATCCACAGATCTTCTGAGTTTTCCCCACTGTGGACGAGGATGTGGATAACTCGCTGGAAGGCTCAGGGGATGGCTTGCGCCGAGGCGTTCCCGACGGGTCGCGCCACGGTCTCCCCCGGGTGCGGTCCCGGCGCTACTTCCACTGCGTGGAGACCACGAACCCCGCCGCGATGAAGCCGAAGCCCACCACGATGTTCCAGTTGCGCAGGGACTCCACCGGCATGTCGCCGCTCGTCACGTAGAAGAGCACGATCCAGGCCAGCCCGATCAGGAACATGGCCAGCATCAGTGGGGCCACCCAGCCGCGTCCGCTGCTGCCCAGCTTCAGATTCTGTGTCTTCACCGGCGGTGGAGTGAAGTCGTCCTTCTTGCGGATCCGTGACTTCGGCACGAGGAACTCTCCTGTCGATGCGCTGCGTAACCGCGCGGGGGATACAAGGCTGGCTGCCGGGGCGGGAGCGACGGGAGCGCTTCGTTCCCCCGGGCGTCCGTTAGCGTAGTGCTTCCGCGGCGTCGGAGAGGATAAGGGTACGTTGAGTAATTCTGCGGACTCCACCAGCACGCCTTCCCGGCGATTCCGACCGGTGCGGCTGCTGACCGCCGGAGTCTTTGCGCTCGCCGGGCTTCTCTTCTTCACCAGCTTCAATACGGCCCGCGGCACCAACATCCGCACCGACGACTCGATGCTGCGACTCTCCGACCTCATTCAGGAGCGCAGCCGCAAGAACGCCGACCTCGACGACAGCGCCGCGGGCATGCGTTCCAAGGTCGACGCGCTCGCCCGCCGCGACAACGGCAACACCGCCGCCCAGGACAAGAAACTCAACGCCCTGGAGCACGCCGCCGGCACCACCGAGCTCAGCGGTACGGGCCTGACGGTGACCCTCACCGACGCGCCGCCCAACGCCACCGCCCGGATCCCCGGCATCCCCCAGCCCCAGCCCAACGACCTGGTGATCCATCAGCAGGACCTCCAAGCCGTCGTCAACGCCCTGTGGCGCGGCGGTGCCAAGGGCATCGAGGTCATGGACCAGCGGCTGATCTCCACCAGCGCGGTGCGCTGCGTCGGCAACACGCTCATCCTCCAGGGCCGCGTCTACTCTCCGCCGTACAAGGTGACGGCCGTCGGCGACCGCGGGCTGCTGCGCAGGGCCCTCGACACCTCCCCCACGATCCAGAACTACCTCCAGTACGTGAACGCCTACGGGCTCGGCTGGAAAGTCGACCAGCACGACGCGGTGACTCTTCCCGGCTACTCGGGCACAGTGGATCTCCACTACGCGAAGCCCATGGGGTGACCCGGGAGGGGGCCGGCCGGTGAGGGTACGACTGGTCGTCCGAACGCTCAGCGAGCTCTGCGTCACCGTCGGCACGCTGATCGTCCTGTTCGTCGTCTACGTCCTGTACTGGACCGGAGTCCGCGCCGACAGCGCCATGAACGACGAGATCGGCCGGCTCCAGGACGCGTGGTCGACGGGGCCGGTCGCCGGGCGCGCCGGCGAGGCCGCCGCCGGAGCGCCGCCGCCCCCGGCGAAGGCCCGCCCGCCCGGCGCGTCCTTCGCCGTCATGTACGTCCCGCGCTTCGGCGCCGGCTGGGCCAAGCCCGTGCTGGAGGGCACCGGGCCCGAGCTGCTCAAGAAGGGCCTCGGGCACTACGAGCGCACCGCGCGCCTCGGCGCGACGGGCAACTTCGCCGTCGCCGGCCACCGTCGCACGCACGGCGACCCCTTCAAGGACGTCCCCCGGCTGCGGCCCGGCGACGCGGTGGTGCTGACGGACGGGACCACCTGGTTCACCTACCGCGTCGACCGCCCCCCGTACCGCACCCGGCCCGACGACCTCGGCGTCATCGACCCGGTGCCGGCGAAGGCGGGCTACCGCGGACCGGGCCGCTATCTGACCCTCACGACCTGTGAACCCGAGTGGGGACACAGCCACCGGCTGATCGTCTGGGCGCACTTGGACGCCACCTCGCCCATCGCCGACGGCAGGCCGACGGCTTTGTCCGGCTGACCACCCACCGGCGGTGCCGCCCTTTAGTCTGGTGCTGCAATCGACTACGTCATCGGCGAGTAGGGACAGCATGTACGTCTGGATCTGGCGTCATCTGCCGGGCAACGCATGGGTGCGGGCGCTGATCTCGCTGCTGCTCGTGCTGGCGATCGTGTACGTCCTCTTCCAGTACGTCTTCCCCTGGGCGGAACCGCTGCTGCCGTTCAACGATGTGACGGTCGACAACGGAATGGCGGTGAACCGATGAGCGCACGCATCCTCGTCGTGGACAACTACGACAGCTTCGTCTTCAACCTCGTCCAGTACCTCTATCAACTGGGCGCCGAATGCGAGGTGCTGCGCAACGACGAGGTCGAGCTGCGCCACGCGCAGGACGGCTTCGACGGGGTGCTGCTGTCCCCCGGCCCGGGCGCGCCGGAGCAGGCGGGCGTCTGCATCGACATGGTGCGGCACTGCGCGGAGACCGGGGTGCCGGTCTTCGGGGTGTGCCTGGGGATGCAGTCGATGGCGGTCGCGTACGGCGGGGTGGTCGGGCGGGCGCCCGAGCTGCTGCACGGCAAGACCTCCCTGGTGACCCACGAGGGGACGGGCGTCTTCCGGGGGCTGCCGTCGCCGTTCACCGCCACCCGCTATCACTCCCTCGCGGTCGAGCGGGAGACCTGGCCGGACGAGCTGGAGATCACCGCCTGGACCGAGAGCGGCGTCGCGATGGGGCTCAGACACCGCGATCTGCCGGTCGAAGGGGTGCAGTTCCACCCCGAGTCGGTGCTCACGGAGTGGGGGCACCGGATGCTCGCCAACTGGCTGGTCGCCTGTGGTGACGCGGGGGCGGTGGACCGCTCGGCGGGGCTCGCCCCGGTGGTGGGCAAGGCCGGGGCGTGACCTCGCTCCGCCCCGAGCGGGACCCGTGGCTGACGCCACAAGACACCGAGCAGAGCCCGTGGCTGACGCCACAACAGCACCAGGAGCCCTCCTGGTACCCGGCGGCCCCGATGGGCCCCACAGAGCCCGTAGCGGGCGCGGAGGGCCCCGCACGGGCGGTGTCACAGCCGCTGCCCCCCGAGGACCACGCGACGATGACGCTGCGCCGGGTCCGGGAGCCGGCCGCGGGGCCGCCCACCGGGGGGCGCGCGGAGCGGCGCAAAGCGGCCCGGCGGGCGCAGCGGGCGCGCAAGGACAGCGTCGGGGTGATCGTGAGCCGGCTGACGGGCGAGCTGTTCATCACCGTGGGCGCGCTGATGCTGCTGTTCGTCGCCTACCAGCTGTGGTGGACGAACGTGATCGCCCAGCGCCAGGCGGGCGGAGCCGCGAACAACCTCCAGCACGCCTGGGAGGAGAGCGGCGGGGAGGACCGGGCCGCCGGGGCGTTCTCACCCGGCCAGGGCTTCGCGATCATCTACATCCCGAAGCTGGACGTGAAGGCCCCCATCGCCGAGGGCATCGGCAAGCACAAGGTGCTCGACCGGGGCATGGTCGGGCACTACGCCGAGGGCCCGCTCAAGACCGCGATGCCCTGGGACGCGAAGGGCAACTTCTCGCTCGCCGGGCACCGCAACACCCACGGCGAGCCGTTCCGCTACGTCAACCGGCTGCGTCCCGGCGACAAGATCGTCGTGGAGACCAGCAGCACCTTCTACACGTATGAGATGACGAGCCGCCTGGATCAGACGCCGCCGGCGAACGTCGGGGTCATCGCCCCTGTGCCGGTGGGATCCGGCTTCCAGGGGCCCGGCCGCTACCTCACTCTCACCACCTGCACCCCGGAATTCACCAGTACGTATCGAATGATCGTCTGGGGCAAGATGGTCGACGAGCGGCCCCGGAGCAAGGGAAGGCCGGACGCCCTCGTCGGGTGAAACAGCAGAGCGAATCGGGGTACGACGCGGTGGCACGGATCGACGACGACGAGCCCGAACGCCTGACCCGCCCACGGGGGAAGATCGCCGCCGCCGTCAGCCTCTTCGGTGAACTGCTGATCACGTTGGGCGTCCTGCTGGCGCTGTTCGTCGTCTACTCCCTGTGGTGGACGAACGTGCTGGCCGACCGCGAGTCGAAGAAGCAGGGCAACCACGTGCGCGAGAACTGGGCCAAGGGCCCGGGCGCCCTCGACACCAAGGACGGCATCGGCTTCCTGCACGTGCCGTCGATGAAGAACGGCGAGGTGCTCGTCAAGAGCGGCACCGGCAGCAAGATCCTCAACGAGGGCGTGGCGGGGTTCTACCGCGCGCCGGTGAAGTCCGCGATGCCGTGGGACGCGAAGGGCAACTTCACCCTGGCCGCCCACCGGGACGGCCACGGCGCGAAGTTCCACAACATCCACAAGGTCAAGGCCGGCGACGCGGTCGTCTTCGAGACGCGCGACACCTGGTACGTCTACAAGGTCTACTCCGAGCTGCGGGAGACCTCGAAGTACAACGTCGAGGTCCTGGACCCGCTGCCGAAGGAGTCCGGCGCGAAGAAGCCCGGCCGCTTCCTCACCCTGACGACCTGCACGCCCGTCTACACCTCCGACTACCGCTACATCGTCTGGGCGGAGCTGGAGCGCACCGAGAAGGTCGACAGCAAGCGCACCCGGCCCAAGGAACTGAGCTAGGGCCTGGCCGGCCGTGGCGTGTACACCTCCGCTGCGCGGTGGTGTCCTCAATCGCCGGACGGGCTGCTGTGCTGTGTCCTCAAACGCCGGACGGGCTGCAAATGCAGCCCGTCCGGCGATTGAGGACGCGCCCGCAGGGCGCCCGCCGCCGTAGGGGTGGCAGACATCCCGCGGAGCGTCAGTGGCGTCGGCCGAACGGGCCGCCGAAGAGGCCGCCTCCGGTGTCACCGCCGGTGGTGCCCGGCGTACCGGGGTTGCCCGGGGTGCCGGTGTCGCCGGGGGCGCCGGCGATGGTGGTGAGGTTGACCGGCGTGTCCTTCGGGACCTGCGTGCCGCCCACCGGGTCGGAGATCATCACCATGGCGTTGTCGTCCTGCGGACCGGTGATGTTGCCGACCTTCAGACCCGCGTCCGTCAGCGTCTTCTTGACGTCCTTGAGCTTCTGGCCGACCACACCCGGCACGCTGGTCTTCTGGCCCGCCTTGGCGACGAAGAGCGTGACCGTGGAGTTCGGCTGCGCGGTGGTGTTGCCGTCGGGGCTCTGCCGGACGACGTTGCCCGGTGGCTGGTCCGACTCCTCCTCGTCCTTCACGACCTTGAAGCCGAGGTCGGTGAGCTGCTTCTTCGCGGCGTCGAAGGGCTGGCCGACGACGGACGGGACGGTCTTGGACGCCGGGGTCGAGGCGACGGAGAGGGTGATCTCCGTGCCCTTCTCGGCCTTCGTGCTGCCCTTGGGGTCCTGGTCGATCACGATGCCGGCGGTCCGGTCGGACTCCACCTGCTTCTGCCGGACCGTGAAGCCCTTGGCCTTGAGCTCCGCCTCGGCCTCTTCGAACTTGGATCCCCGGACATCCGGCACGGAGACCTTCTCCGTGCCCTTGGACAGCACGACCTTGACCTCGGAACCGCGGTCCACCTTGGCGTTGGCCTTGGGGTTCTGGTCGCAGACCTTGCCCTTGGGCTGGTCGCAGAACGTCTCGCCGTCCTGGGTGACCTTGAAGTCGCCGTTCTCCCCCATCTTCTGGGCGGAGGCCAGCGACTCGCCGGTCAGGGTCGGCACCGTCACCCGATCGTTGTTGCCACCGCCGCTGAAGAGCGACTTGCCGATGAAGATCGCCCCGACGAGCACCAGGATGCCCGCGACGACCAGCAGGATCGTCGAGAGGTTGCTCTTCTTGCCACCGCCGCGCCGGCCGTCGCGGTCGTCGTAGCCGTAGCCGCCGTCGTCGTCGCGCACGGGCGGCAGCATGGAGGTCTGCCCCGCCGGGTCCTGCGGGCGGAGCATCGTGGTCGGCTGGTCGTCGCCGTAGCCACCGGGGGCGCCGTAGCCACCCGCGGCGTGCGAGGCCGTGGCGGCCACGGGCTGGCCGTCGAGGGCCGCCTCGATGTCGGCGCGCATCTCGTCGGCCGACTGGTAGCGGTAGTCCGGGTCCTTGGTCAGCGCCTTGAGGACGATGGCGTCCATCTCGGGCGTGATCTCGGGGTCGTGGGTGCTCGGCGGGTTCGGCTCTTCCCGTACGTGCTGATAGGCGACGGCCACGGGCGAGTCGCCGACGAACGGGGGCCGGACCGTCAGCAGTTCGTACAGCAGACAGCCGGTGGAGTACAGGTCGGACCGCGCGTCGACCTGCTCGCCCTTGGCCTGCTCGGGGGAGAGGTACTGGGCGGTGCCGATGACGGCCGCGGTCTGCGTCATGGTCATGCCGGAGTCGCCCATCGCACGGGCGATGCCGAAGTCCATGACCTTGACCTGGCCGGTGCGCGTCAGCATGACGTTCGCCGGCTTGATGTCGCGGTGGACGATGCCGGCGCGGTGGGAGTACTCGAGCGCCTGGAGGACGCCGATGGTCATCTCCAGCGAGCGCTCGGGAAGCAGCTTCCGGCCGGAGTGCAGCAGCTCGCGCAGCGTGGACCCGTCCACGTACTCCATGACGATGTACGGGATCGAGACCCCGTCGACGTAGTCCTCGCCGGTGTCGTAGACGGCGACGATCGACGGGTGGTTGAGCGAGGCGGCCGACTGGGCCTCACGGCGGAACCGGGCCTGGAAGGACGGGTCCCGGGCGAGGTCCACCCGGAGCGTCTTCACGGCGACGGTGCGGCCGAGCCGGGTGTCGTGGGCGAGGTAGACCTCGGCCATGCCACCACGGCCGAGCACCGAGCCCAGCTCGTACCGGCCGCCGAGGCGACGCGGCTCTTCCATAGCTCCAGCCCTTCCGTTTTCCTGACCGCACCGGTGTGGGTCCGGCGGTGTGCTGTCCGGGCATACCGTACCCGGAGCACCGTGCGCCTCCTGGGCGCCACCGTCACCTGATATACGACCGGTACCGTCGCGGAGGCCGGACGGCTACGGAGGTGAGCGGTGTCACTTCTCCGTCTTGAGTACCGCCTCCATGACGCCCTTCGCGACCGGCGCGGCGAGCTTGCCGCCCGCGATGTCGTCACGGGTGGTCTCCGAGCCCTCGATGACGACGGCGACGGCGACCGGCGAGCCGTCCTTCCCCTTGGCGTAGGAGATGAACCACGCGTACGGGTTGCCGCTGTTGTCGACGCCGTGCTGGGCGGTACCGGTCTTGCCGCCGACGGTGACGCCGTCGATCTGGGCGTTGGTTCCGGTGCCCTTCTCGACCACGGTCTCCATGATCGACTGGAGCTTCTGCGCGTTCTCCGAGCTGAGCGGCTGGTTCAGCTGCTTCGGCGTGTGCGTCTCGATCACGTTGAGGTTCGGGGCGCGCAGCTTGTCGACCATGTACGGCTCCATGAGCTTGCCGTTGTTGGCGACCGCGGCGGCGACCATGGCCATCTGCAGCGGCGTGGCGCGGTTGGAGGCCTGGCCGATGCCCGCCATGGCGTTCTGCGGGCGGTTGTCCTTGGGGTAGACGCTCTCGGCGGCGCGGACGGGCGTGTCGAGCTTCGGGTTGTTGAAGCCGAACTTCTCCGCCTGGTCCATCATCTTCTTGTTGCCGAGGTCGGCGCTGACCTTGCCGAAGACCGTGTTGCAGGAGTACTGGAGAGCGACCCGCAGCGAGGCTTCCTTGCAGGGGATGTTGCCCTCGTTCTGAAGCTGCACACGGGTGTCCGGGAGCGTCCAGGGCAGCGGCGAGTCGGTCTTGGAGTCGACGTCCTTGTACAGACCGTTCTGCAGCGCGGCCGCGGCCGTGACGACCTTGAAGGTCGAGCCCGGCGGGTAGGTCTGCTTGAGCGCCCGGTTCAGCATCGGCTGGTTCTTGTCGCTCGTCAGCTCCTTCCACGCCTTCTCGTCGTCGCTGCCCGCGATGCGCGAGGGGTCGTACGAGGGCGTGGAGGCGAGGGCGAGGATCTTGCCGGTGCGCGGGTCGAGCGCGGCGACGGCACCGCGCTTGTTGCCCAGGCCCTTGAAGGCGGCCTCCTGGGCCTTGGCGTTCAGGGTGGTGATCACGTCACCGCCCTTCTTGCCCTTGCCGGTGATCATGTCGACCGTGCGGTTGAAGAACAGCCGGTCGTCGTCGCCGGTCAGCACCGGGTCGTCGAGCTTCTCCAGCTGGTTCGCGCCGTAGACCTGCGAGGCGTAGCCCGTGACCGGGGCCCACATCTCGCCGTTCTTGTATGTGCGCTTGTACTTGAAGTCGGTGTTGTCGGTCTCCTTGGACCCGGTGACCGTCTGGCCGTCGACGATGATGTTGCCGCGCGGCTGGCTGTAGCGGGCGATCAGGACCCGGCGGTTGTTCTCGTGGGTCTTGAGCTCCTCGGCCTGGACGAACTGGATCCAGTTGTCGCGCATCATCAGGGCGAGGACGAGAAGGCCACAGAAGATCGCGATCCGGCGCACGGGCTTGTTCACGGGCGGACCACCTGGGTCATCTCGGCGTCGGGGGACGGTGCGGGGGCCGGGGCCGGGCGGCGCGCGGTGTCGCTGATCTTGACGAGGATGGCGACGAGGGCCCAGTTGGCGAGGACGGACGAACCACCCTGCGCCATGAACGGCATGGTCATACCGGTCAGCGGGATCAGACCCATGACACCGCCGGCGACGACGAAGACCTGGATGCCGAACGCGGCGGACAGACCACAGGCCAGCAGCTTGCCGAACGGGTCACGGGCGGCGAGGGCGGTGCGCAGACCGCGCTCCACGATCAGCCCGTAGATCAGCAGTATGGCCATGACGCCCGCCAGCCCCAGCTCCTCGCCGACGGTGGCGAGGATGAAGTCGGAGTTGGCGGCGAAGCCGATGAGGTCGGAGTGGCCCTGGCCCCAGCCGGTGCCGAAGACGCCACCGGAGCCGAAGGCCATCAGCGCCTGGGCGATCTGGTCGGACGAGCCGTCCTTGAACGCGTCGAACGGGTGCAGCCAGGCGTCGACGCGCTGCTGGACGTGCGGCTCGAAGGTGTTCACGAAGACCGCGCCGCCGGCCGACATCAGCAGACCGAAGACGATCCAGCTGGTGCGCTCGGTCGCGACGTAGAGCATCACGACGAACATGCCGAAGAACAGCAGCGAAGTACCGAGGTCGGTCTCGAAGACGAGGATGAGGATGCTGACCGCCCAGACGACCAGGATGGGACCGAGGTCCCGGCCGCGCGGCAGATAGAGCCCCATGAAGCGGCGGCTGGCCAGGGCCAGGGCGTCGCGTTTCACCATGAGATAGCCGGCGAAGAAGATCGCCAAGATGATTTTCGCGAACTCACCCGGCTGCAGCGAGCCCAGACCCGGGATCGTGATCCAGATGCGCGCACCGAACTTCGCGGGGAAGAACATCGGCGCGACGAGCAGGATCAGCGCCACGACCATGGAGATGTAGGTGTAGCGCTGGAGGATGCGGTGGTCCTTGAGGAAGATCAGGACTGCCACGAAGAGAGCGATGCCGAGTGCCGAGAACAGCAGCTGGTTGGGCGCGCTGGGGTGGAAGAACTTCTTCGCCATCAGCCGCGGCGCCTGGTCGAGCCGCCAGATGATGACCAGCCCGATCCCGTTGAGGAGGGTGGCCAGCGGCAGCAGCAGCGGGTCGGCGTAGCGGGCGAACTTCCGCACCACCACATGGCCGACACCGGCCAGCAGGCCGAGGCCGAGGCCGTAGCCGAGCATGCCGGAGGGCATCTCGCCGTCGAGGGCGAGACCGACGTTGGCGTACGCGAAGCACGGGATGAGCACCGAGAAGGCGAGCAGCGCCAGCTCGGTGTTGCGCCGGCTCGGCGGGCCCGCGGTGCTGATCGTCGTCGTGTTGGTGGTGTTCGACGACATGGATGGCATGGATGGCATTGATGGCATGGCTTTGATGGCCCCCTACGGCTTTACTGCTGAGCGCTGCTGCACTGCGGGACCAACTTCTGCTCTTCCTCGCTGAGGGTGGGACCCGGGGACGGGACCGGGGTGGCCTGGACGTTCGTCCGGTCCCCGGCCTTCGGGGCCTTCGGGTCGTCCTGGGCGGCACCGGGCGCGTTGCCCGTCTTGTCGCCGTTCTGCTTCTCGGTCTCCCGCTGCTGCTGCTCGGCCTTGCGCCGCTCGTCGGCCTTCTTGCAGGCGCCGGCGAGCGTGCCCAGGTCCTTGATCTTCTGCCGGGCCTGGTCGAGGCTGCCGACCGCGATCGTGTCCTCGACACGGGTGCGCTGGTCAACGGGGAGGTACTTGAGTTCGATCTCGCGGTGGTCCTCGTAGACCTTGCTGAGGCCCACCCACGCCAGATCCTGGTTGATGCCCTGGTAGACGGCCACGTGGTCGTTGTCCTTGGCGCCCACGTAGTACTGCGTCTGGGTCCATTCGTAGCCGGCGTAGAGACCGCCGCCGACGACGCCGAGCACCACGGCGATGATGAGCGACCGCTTCAGCCACTTGCCACCGCGGGGCGGCTTGACGAAGTCCTCGTCGGAGAACGAGCCGAAGGCACCGTCCGGCGAGCCGCCTATGGCCGGGTCGCCGCTGCCGGGCGGGCCGAAGCCGCCCGCGGCAGCGCCGGGGCCCTGCGGCGGCACGGGCCGGTTGGCGCGGCCCAGCTCCGCGGCGCGGCCGGCCGGGGTCTGCATGGCGCCGTCGTCGCCCAGCTGGAGCTGGTTCTCGGCGACCGCGCCCACGATCACGGGCGTGTCGTTGAGCTGCGCCGTGAGGGTGTCGCCGCCGTCGATCTCCAGCACGTCCGCGACGATGCAGGTGATGTTGTCGGGGCCACCGCCGCGCAGGGCGAGCTGGATCAGGTCCTGGATGGTCTCGTGCGGGCCCTGGTAGCTGGCGAGCGTCTCCTCCATCGTCTGATGGCTGACGACGCCGGAGAGCCCGTCGGAGCAGATGAGGTAGCGGTCGCCCGCCCGGACCTCGCGGATCGACAGATCCGGCTCCACGTGGTCACCGCTGCCCAGCGCGCGCATCAGCAGGGAGCGCTGCGGGTGGGTGGTGGCCTCTTCCTCGGTGATCCGGCCCTCGTCGACGAGCCGCTGCACCCAGGTGTGGTCCTGCGTGATCTGGGTGAGCACGCCGTCGCGCAGCAGGTACGCGCGCGAGTCGCCGACGTGCACGAGGCCGAGCCGCTGACCGGTCCACAGCAGCGCGGTCAGGGTGGTGCCCATGCCCTCGAGCTGCGGGTCCTCCTCGACCATGGCGCGCAGCTGGTCGTTGGCCCGCTGCACGGCGGTGCCGAGGGAGGTCAGGATGTCCGAGCCGGGGACGTCGTCGTCCAGCGACACGAGGTTGGAGATCACCTCGGAGCTGGCGACCTCGCCCGCGGCCTGGCCGCCCATGCCGTCGGCGATGGCGAGCAGCCGGGGGCCGGCATAACCGGAGTCCTCGTTGCCCTCCCGGATCATCCCCTTGTGAGATCCGGCGGCGAAGCGCAGTGACAGACTCATGCGCACCTCGCCCGACGGCTCCGGGTACATCCGCACGGTGCCCACCCTCCGGTCGTCATGGTCCTACTACTTCCGCAGCTCGATGACGGTCTTGCCGATGCGGATCGGCGCGCCGAGCGGGATCGGGGTCGGGGTGGTCAGCCGGGTCCGGTCGAGATAGGTGCCGTTGGTGGACCCCAGGTCCTCGACGATCCACTGGCCGTCGCGGTCGGGGTAGATCCTGGCATGCCGGCTGGAGGCGTAGTCGTCGTCCAGCACGATCGTCGAGTCGTGGGCGCGGCCCAGCGAGATGGTCTGGCCCTGGAGGGCGACCGTGGTCCCGGTGAGGGTGCCCTCGGAGACCACCAGCTTGGTGGGGGCGCCGCGTCGGCCGCGCTCCGCACGTCGGCCGCCGGACTGTTGCTGCTGTCGCTGCTGCGGCGGCGCGGTCTGCTGCGCACGCTGCGGCTGGCGGTCCTGTCCACCGCGGCGTGAGCCGCGCTGCGTGACACGCGTGCCGAACAGGTCGCTGCGAATGACCTGGACGGCCACGATGACGAACAGCCACAGTACGGCGAGGAAACCCAACCGCATGACCGTGAGGGTCAGCTCTGACATTGCCCCCGCTTCACCCTTCGGCTTGCCGATAAACGATGGTGGTGCTGCCCACGACGACGCGCGAGCCGTCGCGGAGCGTAGCGCGCGTGGTGTGCTGCCCGTCCACCACGATGCCGTTTGTCGAACCCAGGTCCTGGATGGTCGCGGGGGTTCCGACCCGGATTTCGCAGTGCCGGCGGGATACGCCGGGGTCGTCGATCCGTACGTCCGCTTCGGTGCTGCGGCCCAGTACGAGGGTGGGCCGGGAAATCTGGTGACGTGTGCCGTTGATCTCGATCCAACGGCGGGTCTGGGTGCCGGGGACGGCGCCCGGCCCGGGGCCGCCCGCACGGGGCGCGGGACGGCCGGGAGCGCCGGGCGGCGGGGACGCGGGCATCGGCGGCGGACCGGCCGGCTGAGCCGGATAGCCCGCGCCGTGCGTGATCCCGCCACCGGCCGCGCCGCGGGGTGCGGCGGGCTGCTGGCCCTGCGGATCCTGCGATTCGCTGGAGGCGAGGGTGCGGCTGCGCACCCGGTACAGCCCGGTGTCGAGGTCGTCGGCCTTCTCCAGGTGGACCTTGATGGTCCCCATGAAGGTGTACCGCTGCTGCTTGGCGTAGTCGCGGACCATGCCGGAGAGCTCGTCCCCGAGCTGCCCGGAGTACGGGCTGAGCCGCTCGAAGTCCGGGGCGCTCAGCTCGACGATGAAGTCGTTCGGGACGACGGTCCGGTCACGGTTCCAGATGGTGGCGTTGTTGTCGCACTCGCGCTGGAGTGCGCCCGCGATCTCGACAGGCTGCACCTCGGACTTGAACACCTTGGCGAAGGTGCCGTTCACGAGACCCTCGAGTCGCTGCTCGAAGCGCTTCAGTACTCCCACGGGGCACCTCCTTCCCTCAGTGACGTTCCTGATGCTCAGTGTCGTTCCTGATACTGCTTACTGATCGTATCCACGCGTCGGGAAAACGGCTGGTTCCCCTTCGGCGCCAGGAGTGACGAGTGTCGCCTTCACCGCCGCCCACTGTGCGCTCCACTAGGGATCGTAGAGGCGGCCGTGAGTCAGTGTCCCGCAACCGGTGCGGTCCCCGCCGGACCGGCGGACCGGGCGGCAGGGAAGTGGTGTGAAGGCACCCTCCACAGCGTGCTAATGTTCTGCATGTCGAAAGGCGAACGCACAAGACCCGGGCGGACAGTCCGAAGAAAGTGCGAGAGTCCCAGACAGCACCCATGCGCGGGTGGCGGAATAGGCAGACGCGCTGGATTCAGGTTCCAGTGCCCGAAAGGGCGTGGGGGTTCAACTCCCCCCTCGCGCACAGAGCGGGAACGGGTCTCTCCCGGTGATGAGAATCACCGGGAGGGGCCCGTTTCTCGTTGTCCGGTGCCGGTCCGGTGTGGCGATGCCCCGGCGGGATCGCGGTGTCGCCGAAGTGACATGCGGCACGGGACGGATGCGACATCGGGCCCGGCGCGAGGCGTCCGGGCCCGAAGGTGATCGCGCGAAGCGCGCGGCGTGCGGTGTCAGCCGGCGAGTCGGGCGACCAGGGCCTTGGCCTTGGTGACGGCTTCCTCGTCGGCCTTGGCCCGGGAGGCCTCGGACTTGCCGACCAGCTCGGCCATCGCGGGCACGGTGGCGGCGAGGGTCAGCTCGGGGACGATGAAGTCGACCTCCAGGCCGAGCATGCCGGTCAGCACCTTCTCCAGGTAGGTCGTCACGAACTCGAAGGACTCACGCGGGGTGCCCGGCGCGTACGAGCCGCCACGGCTGGCGACGACGGTGACCGGGGTGCCGGCGGCGGAGGGCTTCTCGCCGGCCGTGCGACCCATGATGATCACCTGGTCCAGCCACGCCTTGAGGCTGGAGGGGATCGTGAAGTTGTACATGGGGGTGCCGATCAGCACCGCGTCCGCCCGCTCCAGCTCCTCCGCCAGCTCGACGCGCAGGTCGTGGGCGGCGCGCTGCTCGGCGGTGAACTCGGCCGGGTCGACGGAGCCCACGCTGAGCGCGGTGGCCGATATGTGGGGCAGCGGGTTCGCGGCGAGGTCGCGGTAGACGACCGTGCCCTCGGGGTGCTGCTCCTCCCAGGTCTTGCGGAAGACGGCGGTGACGTCGCGGGAGGCGGAGCCCTGGGGGAGGGCGGACGAGTCGATGTGCAGCAGCGTGGCCATGGGTTCTCCAAAGAACGGGCTGTATCGCCGTGGGTGCCTGCGGCGAACGGAGATGTAGTTCCGTATGTAACTAGTATTAGCACAGTCACTTACTTTTTCGCAGCACCTAAGGGGAACGCAGTACCCTGGTGGCATGGCGGACCACAGCGAGCAGGCGTGCAAGAAGGCGGACGAGGGCATGACGCGCGTCTTCGAGCTGTTCGGCAAACGCTGGACGGGTCTGATCGTGGCCACCCTGCTGCCGGGGCGCGCGCACTTCGCCGACTTGCGACGGGCCATTCCGGGGATCAGCGAGCGGATGCTCTCCGACCGCCTCACGGAGCTGGCCGCGGCCGGTCTGCTCGTACGGGAAGTGGAGTCTGGGCCTCCGCTTCGTGTCTCCTACCGGCTGACCGAGGCGGGCCAGGCAATGGAGCCCGCGCTCAAGGAGCTGGGGCGGTGGGCGCAGCGCTATCTGGGGGACGCCGCGCAGTGCCCGCGTGAGTTCAGCTGACCTCCCGCACACCTCCGGTGGGTGTCCTGTGGAGAAACGCCGGGACACCGGCTGCCGCCCGTACCGCGCTGTACCGTCGGGGCAGTTGACGCTTGCCGCTTGACGCCGCGTGATGCTGCGCCATGGGTGGAGGGGGAGGTGGCGCGCGATGACGCGACTGCCGCACGTGCCGGGTTTCGCGCGATCGGTGACGGGTGGGGCGGGGGGTTCGGGAGCCGGTGCGGCGTCCGCCTCGGGATCGTCGCCCAAGGCCGCCGGGAAGGCGCTGCGGGCGCGGGTGCCGCGCTCCGCGCACGCCGAGTGGGAGGCCGGTGCGGGGCGGCCCGGCGCGGTGGAGACGGTCGAGGCGTCCAACGCGGGCCGACTGCCCGAGCTGACGCCGATCCGCGTCGGCCGGATGGCGGCCTCCCCCTTCGCCTTCCTGCGCGGCTCGGCCGGGCTCATGGGGTACGACCTGGTGGGCACGGCCGTGACGGGGGTGGGCGCGCAGATCTGCGGTGACGCGCACGCCGCGAACTTCGGGCTCTACGGCGACGCCCGCGGCGGCCTCGTCATCGACATGAACGACTTCGACGAGACCCTCCACGCGCCCTGGGAGTGGGACGTGAAGCGGCTCGCCGCCTCGCTGGTGCTGGCGGGCCGGGAGACGGGCGCGGACGAGGACACCTGCCGGGAGGCCACCCGGGACGCGGTGGGCGCCTACCGCCGCACGATGCGCCTGCTGGCCAGGATGCCGGCGATAGAGGCGTGGAACGCGATCGCCGACGAACGGCTCGTCTCGCACGCGGACGCCAAGGACCTGCTGGGCACGCTGGAGCGGGTGTCGGAGAAGGCCCGGCGGAACACGAGCGCGCGGTTCGCGGCGAAGGCGACCGAGCGGACCGAGGACGGCGGGCTGCGCTTCCTGGACGCGCCACCGGTCCTGCGGCGGGTCCCGCACGACGAGGCGGCGTCGGTCGCCCTGGCCCTCGGCGCGTATCTCGGGACGCTGCCGGAGGACATGGTCCCGCTGCTCGCGCGCTACGAGGTGCAGGACGTGGCGTTCCGGGTGGTGGGGACGGGGAGCGTGGGGCTGCGCTCTTACGTGGTGCTGCTGCTCGACCACCGGGGCGAGCCGCTGGTGCTCCAGGTGAAGGAGGCCCGCCCCTCGGCGCTGCTGTCCCACGCGGCGAAGGCGGGCTTCGCGGCGCCGGAGACCCGCCACGAGGGGCAGCGCGTGGTCCTGGGGCAGAAGCGGATGCAGGTCGTCAGTGACGTGCTGCTCGGCTGGGCGACGGTGGAGGGGCGGCAGTACCAGGTGCGGCAGTTCCGCAACCGCAAGGGGAGCGTCGACCCCGCCGCACTGGCCCCCGCCGAACTGGACGACTACGGGCGGATGACGGGCGCGCTGCTCGCCCGGGCGCACGCGCACAGCGCCGATCCCCGGCTGATCGCCGGGTACTGCGGCAAGGGGGACGAGCTGGACGAGGCGGTCGCGCGGTTCGCGGTGGCGTACGCGGACCGTACGGAGGCGGACCACGCGGAGCTGGTGGCGGCGGTCCGGGGCGGCCGGCTGGCGGCGGAGACGGGGATATAGCCGGATCGGGGACGCAGCGGCGATCGGGGATACGGCCGGGATCAGGGGCACGGTCGGGGCGGGGACAGGGCGTCGGGGCACGCGGGGGCCCGCGGGGCGCGTGGGAACTCGTAGGCTGGGCGGGTGACGAATCCGGAAGCCGAGCAGAGTCAGAACACCGAGCAGCCGGACACGCGGCGCCTGGAACAGGCCGTGCGGACGGCCGAGCAGGCGCTGATCGAATTCGAGATCGCGGTGGAGACCTTCCGGGTGGAGGTGGAGAACTTCTCCCGGCTGCACCACCAGCGGCTCGGCCCGATGTACGCGCGGCTCGACGAGCTGGACGCGCGGATCGCGGAGGCCGTCGCGGCCCGGACCGGCGACGCCGAGGACCTGCGGCGGGCCCGGGAGGCGCGGGCGCTGGTGCAGCCGATGCCCGGTGTGGAGGAGCTGTTCGGCGGCTGGATGGACTCCGAGGGGCTCTCGCCCGAGGCGTCGGCCATGCTCACGGAGAGGCCCGTGCAGCCCCCGAAGCGGGTGCGCCCGAGCGACGAGGCCCGGCGTGCCTTCCGTGAGCTGGTCCGCAAGGCACACCCCGACCTGGCGCGGGACGAGGCGGACCGGCAGCGGCGCGAGGAATTCATCGTGCGGGTCAACGCCGCGTACGCGGGCGGTGACGCGGCGCTGCTGACCGAGCTGGCCGCGGAGTGGGCCGCCGGACCGGTGCCCGAGGAGCCGCTGCCGAGCCCCAGCGAGGAGCTGTACGCGCGGCTGGAGTGGCTGGCCCGGCGCAAGGAGCTGCTGTCGGCGGTGGCCGGTGAGCTGGAGGCCTCCGCGATCGGCGCAATGATCAAGATGGCGCCGGACGACCCGGACGGGCTGCTGGAGGAGATCGCCGAGCAGCTGCTCGCCCAGGTCGCCGAGCGGGAGGCCTACCTGGCCACGCTGGTCGGGTAGCGTCGGGGACATGCATTTCGGTTCTGGGGTACCCACGGTCGGCGTCGACGCGCTCTCGTCCGACGATTTCCTGCTGGACGTCCGCGAGCACGACGAGTGGGCGGCCGGGCACGCGGAAGGCGCGCTGCACATCCCGATGAGCGACTTCGTCGCCCGGTTCGGCGAGCTGACGGAGAAGGCCCCCGACGGCGGCCGGATCAACGTCATCTGCCGCTCCGGCGGGCGCTCCGCGCAGGTCACCACCTACCTCGTCCAGCAGGGCCTGGACGCGGTGAACGTCGACGGCGGCATGCAGGTCTGGGAGGCCGCGGGCCGTCCGGTCGTGGACGGAAACGGCGCTCCCGGCGCGGTCATCTAGCTGATCGCGCAATCCAGTCGTCAGGGGTGGGCGGCCCGGCCGGGCGGTCGGCGTCGGCCTCACCCGAGGGGATGGGCGGCCAGCAGGTCGCCCAGTGCCTCTTCATGGGCGGCGGCGGGGCCCAGGGAGAGCTCCAGCTGCTTGGCCCAGGCGTGATAACGGTGCAGGGGGTAGTCGGTGTCCGCGCCCAGGCCCCCGTGCAGATGCTGCGCGGTCTGCACGACCCGGCGAACCCCCTCCGAGGCCCAGACCTTCGCGACGGCGATGTCCGCCGCGGCCGGGAGTGCCGCGTCCGCCCCCGACTCGATGCGCCACGCCGCCTGCCACAGGGTGGCCTCCATCGCGCGCAGATCGATATAGCGGTCGGCGGCCTGGACGGCGACCGCCTGGAACGTGGCGATGGGGTGGCCGAACTGCTCCCGCTTCCCCGTGTATTCGCCCGTCATGCGGGACACCGCCTCCCCGAGGCCGAGCGCGAGGGCGCAGGTGCCGACGGTGAGCAGCCCACGCAGCCACTCCCACGCGCCCTCGGCCGTGATGACCTCGTCGCCCTCGACCCGCACACCGTCGAGACGCACCTCCGCGTACCGCTCGCCGTTGGTGGAGACCTGATCGGCGAGGGTCACCCCGGGCCGGTCCCGGGGGACGAGTGCGAGGACGGTGCGGCCCTCGCCGGTGTGGGCGGGGATCAGGATCCGGTCGGCGCCCGGGGCCCAGGGCACGGCCGTCTGCACGCCGTCGAGGGACCACTGCTCTTCGCGGGCGCTCTCCGGCCGTGCGGTGACGGCCAGCTCGGCCCGGTCGTGACCGGTACGGCCGTTGGCGGCGACGGTGGCGACGATCTCTCCGCGGCCGATCAGCGGCAGCAAGCGGTCCGCCGCGGCCCCGCCGTACCTTCCGAGGACGAGCGCCACCCCACCCGCCTCCAGCAGCGGCACACGGGCCAGCACTCGCGCGGACTCGCGCAGCACCAGGCACAGGGCGATGGGTCCGAGCCCCGCGCCGCCGTGCTCGGGGGCGACGGTCAGGCTCAACAGATCGGTGTCGGCGAGCCTGCGCCACAGCGCGCGGTCGAAGTCCTCGGCCACCGCGCCCCGGGCGAGCGCGGGGCTGGGCACGCTGTCGGGGGTGACCCCGGCGAAGACCGCCCGGGCCGCTTCGACGGCGGCCTGCTGTTCCTCGGTGAAGGTGAAGTCCACTGCCGGTCCTCCCACACGCCGCTGGCACCTGAAGACGCGTTCGGCGATGCGCCCTGAGACGCATCTGCTTGGAGACGCGTCTGCCTGGAGGAGACGCATCTGATGGGGCGTCAAGGTAGAACATGTTGCAGGAATTGGGAACCGGTAGGGGAGGGTGAGCGGGCGGTGGGGCTGCCGACCGGGTCGTCAGCGGTCGAAGTCCAACTCCACCTCCTCGGTGGCCGGATGCGACTGGCAGGCGAGCACATACCCCGCGTCCAGCTCCTCCGGCTCCAGCGCGAAGTTCCGGTCCATCCGCACCTCGCCCGTGACCAGGAACGCCCGGCACGTCCCGCAGACCCCGCCCTTGCAGGCGTAGGGCGCGTCGGCGCGGTTGCGCAGCACCGTCTCCAGCAGCGACTCCCCCTCCCGCACCGGCCAGCTGCCGCTGCGCCCGTCCAGCTTCGCGGTCACCGTGCTGGCCGACACCCCGGCTGCCGCGGCCGCCGTGCCCGGCTCCGACCCCAGGCCCACCTGCTCGTCCGCGTCCTCGTCCGCTTCCTCATCCACATGGAAGATCTCCTGGTGGACGCGGTCGCGGCCGACCCCGAGCCCGTGCAGCGCCCGCTCGGCGCCGCGCACCAGCCCGTACGGGCCGCACAGGAACCAGCCGTCGACGGTGTCCACCGGAAGCAGTGCCGGCAGCAGCCGGGACAGCCGCTCCTCGTCCAGCCGCCCGGACGGCAGCCCCGCCTGCTGTTCCTCGCGGGAGAGGGCGTGCACGAGCTGGAAGCGCGTGGGATGGCGGTCCTTGAGGTCGGCGACCTCCTCCAGGAACATCGTGGAAGAGGCGGTGCGGTCGCTGCGGATCAGGCAGAAGCGGGCGTCGGGCTCCCGCGCGAGCAGGGCGGAGACCATGCTCAGCACGGGGGTGATGCCGCTGCCGCCGACGATCGCGGCGAAGTGTCCGGCGCGCGGCTCCAGCACGAACCGGCCGGCCGGTGCCATCACCTCCACCGTGTCCCCGACCGCCAGTTCCTTGAGCGCGTAGGTGGAGAACGCTCCGCCGTCCACGAGCCGGACCCCCACCTTCAGCGCCGCCGGTCCGTCCGCGCCGGGCACCTGGCCGCAGATGGAGTAGGTACGGCGTATCTCGGCGCCGTCCACGGTCCGGCGGAAGGCGAGGTGCTGGCCGGGGGTGTAGCGGAAGACCGGGCGCAGCTCGGGGGGCACGGCGAAGGTCACGGCGACCGCGTCGTCGGTGAGCGGGTCGACGGCCGCCACCCGTAGCGGGTGGAAGGCGCCGTGGCGGGCCGCTGCCATCTACAACTCCTTGAAGTGGTCGAACGGTTCGCGGCACGCTTCGCAGCGGCGCAGAGCCTTGCAGGCGGTGGAGGAGAAGCGGCTCAGCAGGGTGGTGTCGGTGGAGCCGCAGTGCGGGCAGCGGATGGCGAGCTGCACGAGCACCGGGCCACCGGCGTGCTGCTCGTGCCGGGCGGCGGTGGGCCGTGGGGGCGCCACCCCGAACTCCTCCAGCTTGCGGCGGCCTTCGGCGCTGATCGCGTCCGTGGTCCAGGGCGGGGAGAGGACCGTGCGGACCTCCACCTCGGGTATGCCGTGGTCGTGCAGGACACGCTCGATGTCCGCCGACATGGCCTCTATGGCCGGGCAGCCGGTGTAGGTGGGGGTCAGCTCCACCTCCACCCGGCCGGGGCCGACGAGGTGCAGCCCGCGCAGTACGCCCAGCTCGGCCAGCGTGATGACGGGGAGCTCCGGGTCGGGGACGGAACCGGCCAGGGCGCGGAGCTCTTCCTCGAGCGGGGTCGGGGCGGTCACCATGTCGCCCCCGGGTGGCTGCGGTGCAGATGCTGCATCTCGGCGATCATCCGCCCGAACGGCTCGGTGTGGATGCCCTGGCGGCCGGCGCCCGCCGTCCAGGCGCCGAGCTGGGGCCCGGTGGGCAGCGCCAGGGTGGCCTGGTCCACGGTCTTGGTGACGAGGGTCAGCCAGCCGTCGCGCAGGGCGGTCCAGTCGACGTCCAGCCCGTCGACCGGCTCGAAGAGCTCGCCCGTGAACCGCCACAGGTCGTCGAGGCCCGCGCGCATCCGCCGGTGGCTCTCCTCGGTGCCGTCCCCGAGCCGCAGGGTCCAGTGCTCGGCGTGGTCGCGGTGGTAGGAGACCTCCTTGACCGCCTTCGCCGCCAGCGGGGCGAAGGGGCCGTCCCCGGCGGCCAACTGCCCGTACAGCAGCTCCTGGTAGGTGGCGAAGTAGAGCTGGCGGGCAATGGTGTGGGCGAAGTCGCCGTTGGGCTGCTCGACCAGCTGGACGTTGCGGAAGGCGCGCTCTTCGCGGAGATAGGCCAGCTCGTCCTCGTCGCCGGCGAGCGAGAGCAGGGTCCGGGCCTGGCCGAGCAGGTCCAGCGCGATGTTGGCGAGCGCGACCTCCTCCTCCAGGACGGGTGCGTGCCCGGCCCACTCCCCCAGCCGGTGGGAGAGCACGAGGGCGTCGTCGCCGAGGGCCAGCGCGGCGCTCAGCGGCACGGTGCTCACGGGTGCCCCGGTCATAGGTGCCGCACCCCTTCCGGGATGTCGTAGAAGGTGGGGTGGCGGTAGGGCTTGTCTGCCGCCGGTTCGAAGAAGGGGTCCTTCTCGTCCGGGGAGGAGGCGGTGATCCCGGCGGAGGGCACCACCCAGATCGAAACGCCCTCCGAACGCCGCGTGTAGAGATCGCGGGCGTTGCGCAGCGCCATCTCCGCGTCCGGTGCGTGCAGGCTGCCGGCGTGGGTGTGCGACAGGCCGCGCCTGCTGCGCACGAACACCTCCCACAGTGGCCAATCAGCGCTGGTCATGCCTGTGCCTCCCGGTGTGCCTCGCTGTGCTTCCCCGCGTACGCGGCGGCGGCCTCGCGCACCCAGGCGCCTTCTTCGTGGGCCTGCCGCCGTTGGTTGATGCGCTGGTCGTTGCACGGGCCGTTGCCCCGCAGGACCTCGTGGAACTCGTCCCAGTCGATGGCGCCGAAGTCGTGGTGACCGCGCTCCTCGTTCCACCGGAGGTCCGGGTCGGGGAGGGCCAGCCCGAGCGACTCGGCCTGGGGGACGCAGATGTCGACGAAGCGCTGGCGCAGCTCGTCGTTGGAGTGCCGCTTGATCTTCCAGGCCATCGACTGGGCGGAGTGCGCGGACTCGTCGTCGGGCGGGCCGAACATCATCAGGGACGGCCACCACCAGCGGTCCACCGCGTCCTGGGCCATCGCGTGCTGGGCCTCGGTGCCGCGGCTGAGGGCGAGCAGCAGCTCGTACCCCTGGCGCTGGTGGAAGGACTCCTCCTTGCAGATGCGGACCATGGCCCGGGCGTACGGCCCGTAGGAACAGCGGCAGAGCGGGACCTGGTTGGTGATCGCGGCGCCGTCCACGAGCCAGCCGATGGCGCCCACGTCCGCCCAGGTCAGGGTGGGGTAGTTGAAGATCGAGGAGTATCGCTGGCGGCCCGCGTGGAGCTTGTCGAGCAGCTCGTCGCGCCCGGTGCCCAAGGTCTCGGCGGCGCTGTAGAGATACAGGCCGTGGCCCGCCTCGTCCTGCACCTTGGCCATGAGGATCGCCTTGCGCCGCAACGAGGGCGCCCGGGTGATCCAGTTGGCCTCGGGCTGCATGCCGATGATCTCGGAATGGGCGTGCTGCGCGATCTGCCGGACGAGCGTGGCGCGATAGGCGTCCGGCATCCAGTCCCGTGGCTCGATGCGCTCATCGGCGGCCACGGTGGCGTCGAAAACCGCCTCGTACGCCCCCGCTTCCGGCGCCGTCGTCGTCATGCCGTGCCCCCTCGATCTCTGGAACTCCCTACCGACCGATCGTTCGGTTCAATGGTGTGCCGAGGGCTCGGAAGGTGTCAAGCCTGTGGATAACTCCGCGTCCGCTGTGCCTGGTGGGGCGCCGTGGGTACCGTTCGGGTGCACAGCAACGGGTGGCGGGCGGAATCGGGGCGGGACATGGAGTCGGACGACGGGCACGAGCGGACGGTCGGCATCGCCGGGCTGTCCCTCCCCTCACGCATCGCCGTCGCCGTCGGCGTGGCGGGCGTCGCGGTCGCGGTCGCGGTGCATGTGTCGATGATGTTCCTGCACGTCGCACCGTCGAACACGATCAGTAAGCAGCACGGCTCGGCCATCGACGACTACGTGTACCCGGAGTTCGAACAGAACTGGAAGTTCTTCGCGCCCAACCCGCTGCAGCAGAACGTCGCCGTTCAGGCACGCGCCGAACTGCGCGGCCCCGACGGCCGGTCCCAGGTCACGCCCTGGATCGACCTGTCGGCCCAGGACGGCGCCGCGCTGCGCCACAACCTTCTCCCCAGCCACACGCAGCAGAACGAACTCCGGCGCGCCTGGGACTTCTACGCGGGCACGCACGACGGGCGGGAACAGCCCAACGGGATGCGCGGCCGGCTGTCCGAGGAGTACATCCGGCGCATCGCCGTGCTCCGTCTGGGTGGTGAGCGGGACGGACGGCCGGTCCAGCGCGTGCAGGTACGGGCCGTGACCACGGCCATAGCCCCACCGCCCTGGAGCGATGAGAAGGTCGACACGCGACCGGTCCACCGCCTGCTGGGCTGGTGGCCGGTCACCACCGCCGATCTCCCGGAGGCGAAGAACCGGTGAGCTTCCCCCAGAACACGGACGCGGCCGGCCAGAGCACGGATGCGCCTGTCCGCCCGGACGCGACGGCCGGCGGCGGGCTCGCAGCCCGCGTCGACAGCGCGCTCGCCCGCGGCGTCACCCGCGTCACCGGCTCTTCCCTCGGCACCTACCAGACGGCCGTGATGCGGATCGGCCTCTCCTTCACCTGGCTGTTCTTCCTGCTCCGCGAGTGGCCCAACCGCCACGAGCTGTACGGGCCCGACGGCCCGTGGAGCTGGGACATGGCCCGCCGGCTGACCGACGACAACCGCGCCTTCACCGCCCTGATGTGGTCCGACAGCGGCGTCTGGTTCGAGGCCGTCTACGTCCTGGCGATCGTCTCCAGTGCCCTGCTGATGCTCGGCTGGCGTACCCGGACCATGTCGGTCCTCGCCATGATCGGGGTGCTGTCGCTCCAGAACCGCAGCATCTTCGTCGGGGACGGCGGCGACAACGTCCTGCACCTGATGGCCCTGTACATGGTCTTCACCCGCTGCGGGCGGGTGTGGTCCCTCGACGCGCGCCGCGCCGCCCGCCGGGAGACGGGCGCCGGGGCCGGGGAGGGCGACCGGGATGTGACCGGCATCGTGCTCTGGACGCTCTGCGGCCTCGCCCTCGTCGTCGCCCAGACGGTCGGCGACACCCGGCTGGAGTGGACGGCCGACGGCCCGGTGCCGGGCATCGGGTGGGCCACGGTCCTGTGGGGCCTGTGGGCCGCCCAGGGACTGTGGTGGTTCGTGCGGCGCCATGCTCCGGGGGAGCCGCGCACCGTCCTGGACGCCTTCGCGAATCTGGCGCACAACGGCGCCCTGCTCGTGATCATGGTGGAGGTCTGTCTGATCTACGCCACGGCGGGCTGGTACAAGATCCAGGGCTCGCGCTGGCAGGACGGCACCGCGCTCTTCTACCCGATGCACATCGACTACTTCTCGCCCTGGCCCGCGCTGTCCCACGCGCTCGCGAGCAGCGGGACCGTCGTCCTGCTCCTCAGCTACGGCACCGTGGCCGTGCAGGTCGCCTTCCCCTTCACCCTGCTGAACCGGCGGGTGAAGAACGTCCTGCTCGCCGTGATGATGGCCGAACACCTCGGCATCGCCGTCACCCTCGGCCTCCCGTTCTTCTCCCTCGCGATGATCGTCGCGGACGCGGTCTTCCTGCCCACCTCCTTCCTGCGCCGCCTGGCAGTCCTCGCCGGCCGTGCCCGCGACCGGCTGCCCCTCGCCCCCAGGGGCGCTGTCCCGGCCCCACGGGAGAGCGAGGAGGGGGCGGCCGGCTCCCGCACGCTGGTGGGCTGAGCCAGGGGCACCGGGCGGAATCCGGCCCGTAGGCTGAGGGCATGATCGAGGACGAGGCCGGAAACGCCCTGCGGCTCTGGGGCGAGGCGACCGGCGACGCCGTGCTGCTCGACGGCTTCCACGCCCTGAAGCACGCCCTGCGCTTCGGCGCCGACGTGCGGGTGGCGGTCACCGCCGACAAGAAATCCGCCCTGGAGCTCGCGGCCGAGCTGGCCGACGACCTGACCGACGTGCTCGACGAGCGCCTGGTCGAGATCCCGGCGCGGACCCTGCGGGAGCTGCTGCCCAGGGTCCACCCCACCCAGGTGGCCGCGCTGGCGGTCAGGCCCGACCGCCGGGCGAACCTGGACACCATGTCGCGGGCTCCCCGACAGGCACCGGTCGTCGTCCTCGACAACCCCCGCAACCTCGGGAACGTCGGAGCCGTGATCCGGCTCGCCGCCGGGTTCGGGGCCACGGGCGTGGTCACCACCGGCGACATCGACCCCTGGCACCCGAACGCCGTACGGGCGGGCGCGGGCCTGCACTACGCCACTGCCGTGGAACGGCTGCCGCTCCCCGAACTGCCGCCCGGCCCGCTGTACGCGCTGGACCCGGAGGGGGACGACATCAGGTCCATCCCCCTGCCGGACGACGCGCTGATCGCCTTCGGCTCCGAACGGCACGGGATCTCCCCCGAGCTGCGGGAGCGGGCGACCCGGCTGGTCGCCCTCCCCATGCGGCCACAGGTCTCCAGCTACAACCTCGCGACCAGCGTCGCCATGGCGCTCTTCCACTGGGGAGGGCCGGACCCGGCCCAGCGGCCCTGAATCCGCCGGCCACGGCGGGAGGCTACGACGGGCGGCGCACCTCGACCGTGCGGAAGCGCGTCGCGACGAAGGCGCTGTCGCACAGCACCGCGTTGGCCGCGGGGTTGCCGCCCGAGCCGTGGAAGTCGGAGAAGGCGGCCGTCTGGTTGACGTACACCCCACCGGTGAGGTTCAGGGAGAGCTGGGCGCACTCCTCCAGGCAGGCCTCCTCGATCAGCCGCTCGACCTCCGGCGAGGTGGTGTACGCGCCGACGGTCATCGCGCCCTTCTCCCTGATGGTCCGCCGCAGCAGCTCCACCGCCTCCTGGGCCGAGTCCACGGCCACGGCGAACGACACCGGGCCGAAGCACTCCGACAGATAGGCCGCCTCGGCGTCGGGCTTGGCGCCGTCCAGCTTCACGATCACCGGCGTACGGACCGTGGCCCCGGGGAAGTCCGGGTTGGTCACCGAGCGGGAGGCGAGGGCGACCTCGCCGAGCTGCGCGGCAGCCCCGATGCGCTCCTTGACCTGGTCGTTCACGATGGCGCCCAGCAGGGCGTTCGCCCGGGCGTCATCACCGAGCAGGCCCTCGACCGCGCCCGCCAGATCGGTGACCAGCTCGTCGTAGGACTTGGGTCCGGCATCGGTGGTGATGCCCTCGCGCGGGATGAGGAAGTTCTGCGGGGTGGTGCACATCTGGCCGCTGTAGAGGGACAGGGAGAAGGCGAGGTTGCTCAGCAGGCCCTTGTAGTCGTCGGTGGAGTCGATGACGACGGTGTTGACCCCGGCCTTCTCCGTGAAGACCTGCGCCTGGCGGGCGTTGGCCTCCAGCCAGTCGCCGAAGGCGGTGGAGCCGGTGTAGTCGATGATGCGGATCTCCGGGCGGGTGGCCAGCGCCTTGGCGATCCCCTCGCCGTCCCGCTCGGCGGCCAGCGTGACCAGATCGGGGGAGAACCCCGCGCCGCGCAGCACCTCGCGGGCGATCCGCACGGTCAGGGCCAGCGGCAGCACCGCGCGCGGGTGCGGCTTGACCAGGACCGCGTTGCCGGTGGCGAGGGAGGCGAACAGACCGGGGTAGCCGTTCCAGGTGGGGAAGGTGTTGCAGCCGATGAGCAGCGAGACACCGCGCGGTACGGCGGTGAACTGCTTGCTCAGCGCCAGGGGGTCCCGCTTGCCCTGCGGCTTGGACCACTCGGCCGCGCCCGGCGTACGGACCTGCTCCGCGTAGGCGTACGCGACGGCCTCCAGGCCACGGTCCTGCGCGTGCGGCCCACCGGCCTGGAACGCCATCATGAACGCCTGGCCGCTGGTGTGCATGACCGCGTGCGCGAATTCGTGCGTACGGGCGTTGATCCGCGCCAGGATCTCCAGACAGACCGCGGCCCGGGCCTCCGGGCCCGCCTCGCGCCACTCGGGCATGGCCGCGCGCATGGCCGGCAGCAGCCGCTCGACGTCCGGATGCGGATACTCGACGCCCAGCTCCGGTCCGTACGGGGAGACTTCGGCGCCCGTCCACCCGTCCGCCCCCGGCTGGTCGAGCTCGAAGCGCTCGCCGCACAGCGCCTCGAAGGCCGCCAGGCCCTCGGCCGCGCTCAGGCTGTCGGGCACGGCGCCCTCCGCCCCGTACGCCTTCGGGTGCTCGGGGTAGGGCGACCAATAGGCACGCGTGCGGATGGCGTCCAGGGCCTGGTCGAGAGTGGGGCGGTGCTTCTCGATCAACTGGGCGGTGGTGGATCCGGCGGTCACGGCTGACCAACTCCTTGTCGAGCTGGGCTCGGAGAGGCGACAGGCTTCGGGCAACTTCGGAAACAAGGTCGGGCGAAGACTTCGGGGGCCCATGAACACCCCCCGGTAGATACAGTAACCGAACGATCGGTCGGGACAAGGGGGCCCGGCGAAGCTGTGGACAACTCATCGGGGAGGATCACCGACATGACCGCAATCGAGCCGGACCACGCCGTCGCCGTCGTCGGCACCGGCACCATGGGCCAGGGAATCGCCCAGGTCGCCCTGGTCGCCGGCCACCCGGTGCGGCTGTACGACGCCGTGCCCGGCCGCGCCGCCGAGGCCGCCCGGAGCATCACCGCACGTCTCGACCGTCTGGTGGAGAAGGGCAGGCTCGCGGCGGCCGACCGCGACGCGGCCCGCGCCCGGCTGAGCCCGGCGACACGGGTGGACGAACTCGCCGACTCCTCGCTCGTCATCGAGGCGATTGTGGAGCAACTCGAGGCCAAGCAGAAGCTGTTCACCGACCTGGAATCGGTCATTCCCGACGACTGCCTGCTCGCCACCAACACCTCCTCCCTGTCGGTGACCGCGATCGCCGGTGCCCTGCGCCTGCCCGGCCGTTTCGTCGGCCTGCACTTCTTCAACCCCGCCCCGCTGCTGCCGCTGGTGGAGGTGGTCCGCGGCTTCGCCACGGACGAGGCGGCGGCGGACCGCGCGTACGCCACGGTGGCCGCCTGGGGGAAGCGGCCCGTGCGCTGCGCCGACACCCCGGGGTTCATCGTCAACCGCCTCGCCCGCCCCTTCTACGCCGAGGCCTTCCGCGTCCACGAGGAGGGCTTCGCCGACCCCGCGACGATCGACGCCGTCCTGCGCGAGAGCGGCGGATTCGCCATGGGCCCCTTCGAGCTGACCGACCTCATCGGCCAGGATGTGAACGAAGCCGTCACCCGTTCGGTCTACGAGGCCTTCTTCCACGATCCGAAATTCACGCCCTCGCTCGCGCAGCGACGGCTCGTGCAGGCGGGGAGTCTCGGCCGGAAGTCGGGGCACGGGTGGTTCCCCTACGGGGAGGGCGCGGAGAAGCCCGAGCCACGTACGGCGGAGCCGTGTCCGGCGCCCGCCGTGGTCGGTTTCCACGCGCAGCTGCCCGGCCCCGCCGCCGTCCTGCGCGAGATGGTCGAAGAAGCGGGGCTCAAGATCGCACGCGACCGCACGCCCTCCGTGTCCGAAGGGTTCATCGCCCTGCCCGGCGGGGCGAAGCTCACCCTGACCAGCGGTGAGTCCGCCACCACGGAGGTCCTCGGGCCCTGCATCCTCTTCGACCTGGCCCTCGACTACCGCACCTGCACCCGGATCGCCCTCGCGCCCTCCGAGCTCGCCTCCCCCGAGGACGTCCGGGCCGCGATCGGCCTGTTCCAGGCCCTCGGCAAGAAGGTCAGCGTCATCGGTGACGCGCCGGGCATGATCGTCGCCCGTACCGTCGCGATGCTCGTCGACCTCGCCCACGACGCGGTCGGCCGAGGCGTGGCGAGCCCCGAGGACGTCGACATCGCCATGCGGCAGGGCGTGAACTACCCCCGCGGCCCCCTGGAGTGGGGCGACGAGCTGGGTGCGATCTGGGCGGATCGGTTGCTGCGCCGCCTGCACGACGACTACCCGGGCGGTCGCTACGCCGCCTGTCAGCCCCTGCGCCGCCGTGCGGCCGTCGAAGAGAGCCTGCTCTAATCATGACCATGGCCAAGCGCGACACCTACACGCCCGAATCGCTGCTCGCGGTCGCCGTCCAGGTGTTCAACGAGCGGGGCTACGACGGCACGTCCATGGAGCATCTCTCCAAGGCGGCCGGCATCTCCAAGTCTTCGATCTACCACCACGTCAAGGGCAAGGAGGAGCTGCTGCGGCTCGCGATAAGCCGCGCGCTGGACGAGCTCTTCGCCGTCCTCCGCGAGCCGGGTGCCGAGGAGGGCCGGGCGATCGACCGGCTGGAGTACGTCACCCGGCGCACCGTGGAAGTGCTGATGAGCGAGCTGCCGTATGTGACGCTGCTGCTGCGCGTCCGAGGCAACACGGACACCGAGCGCTGGGCCATGGAGCGGCGCCGCGAGTTCGACCACGAGGTCGCCGAGCTGCTCAAACGGGCCGCGGCCGACGGTGATCTCCGGGCCGACGTGGAGGTGCGGCTGGCGACCCGGCTGCTCTTCGGAATGATCAATTCCGTGGTGGAGTGGTACCGCCCCGAGCGCGGTGGTGCCGCGACGAGCGACGAGGTCGCCGACGCCGTGATCGCCACGGCCTTCGCGGGGCTGCGCACGTACCGCTGAGGCCGCGACGGCGGTGGCCCGGCCCTGCCGGGCCCACCACTGCCACGGCCCCGGTCGGCGCCCGCGCTAGCCGCCCCCGCCCTCCTGGAGATCGGTCTCCTCGAAGACCAGCAGCGTGCGGGTGCTCAGCACCTCGTCCATGGCCTGGATGCGGGTCAGGACCAGCTCGCGCAGGGCGCGGTTGTCCTTGGTGTGCACGAGTAGCAGCACATCGAAATCCCCGCTGACCAGGGCGATGTGCGCGGCTCCGGGCAGTGCGTGGAGCTTTTCCCGCACGGTGCGCCAGGAATTCTGGACGATCTTCAGCGTGATGTACGCCGACGCGCCCTGCCCGGCCCGCTCCTGGTCGATCAGCGCGCTGAATCCGCGTATGACGCCGTCGTCGATGAGGCGGTTGATGCGCGCGTAAGCGTTGGCGCGCGAGACGTGCACCCGCTCGGCCACCGACCGGATCGAGGCGCGGCCGTCGGACTGGAGCATGTACAGGATGGAACGGTCGATGTCGTCGAGCGGGCGCGCGGGCGCCCTCGCTCCCGACGTGGCCATCTGTTCCTCCGGCATACCGTCCCGCCTCCCCTTCATGGACGCCCTGTCCATATCTCAGGCTGTGGAGAACCGTTTGTCCACAGGCTCGGGCCGCCTGTAGCCAAATTGCGCCGACGACCGAACAATCGGTAGGGAGAGCGCGGGTTTCCCTCGGTAACGCGTTCCGGTCAAGCTCGTCCTTGAGGAGGTGCTCGTCATGACGGTCCTGGAGCAGCCCGGCTCGTACCGGCCCACACCGCCCCCCGCCTGGCAGCCCCGCACCGACCCCACACCGCTGCTGCCCGACCCGGAGCCGTTCCGCCTGCTGGGCACCGACGCCGCCGCGGACCTGGACCCGGAGCTGCTGCGGCGGCTGTACGGGCAGCTCGTGCGCGGCCGCCGCTACAACACCCAGGCCACCGCGCTGACCCGGCAGGGCAGGCTGGCCGTGTATCCCTCCTCCACCGGTCAGGAGGCCTGCGAGGTCGCCGCCGCGCTCGTCCTGCAGGAGCAGGACTGGCTCTTTCCCAGCTACCGCGACACGCTCGCCGCCGTCGCCCGCGGCCTGGACCCCGTCCAGGCGCTCACGCTGCTGCGCGGTGACTGGCACACCGGCTACGACCCGCACGAGCACCGCGTGGCCCCCCTGTGCACCCCGCTGGCCACCCAACTCCCGCACGCGGTCGGCCTCGCGCACGCCGCGCGCCTGAAGGGGGACGACGTCGTCGCGCTCGCCATGGTCGGCGACGGGGGCACCAGCGAGGGCGATTTCCACGAGGCGCTCAACTTCGCCGCGGTCTGGCAGGCGCCGGTCGTCTTCCTCGTGCAGAACAACGGCTTCGCGATCTCCGTGCCACTGGCGAAGCAGACCGCCGCCCCCTCCCTCGCCCACAAGGCCGTCGGCTACGGCATGCCCGGCCGTCTGGTGGACGGCAATGACGCGGCAGCCGTCCACCAGGTCCTGTCCGAGGCGATGCGGCGTGCCCGCAGTGGTGGCGGCCCCACCCTCGTCGAGGCCGTCACCTACCGCATCGAAGCCCACACCAACGCGGACGACGCCACGCGCTACCGCACCGACACCGAGGTCGAGATGTGGCGCGCCCACGACCCGATCGTGTTGCTGGAGCGCGAGTTGACCGGCAGGAAGCTGCTGGACGAGGCCGGTATGGAGGCCGAGCGGCAGGCTGCCGAGCGGATGGCCGCCGACCTGCGCGAGCGGATGAACCAGGACCCCGTGCTCGACCCGATGGATCTCTTCACCCATGTTTACGCCGAGCAGACCGTCCAACTGCGCGAGCAGGCCGACCGGCTGCGGGCCGAGCTGGCCGCCGCCGAGGAGCTCTCCCCCGGCCACCAGGAAGGAACGCAGCGATGACCGCCGCGGCCGTCGACACCGCCCGTAAACCCGTCTCGATGGCGCAGGCGCTCGGCCGGGCGCTGCGCGATGCCATGGCCGACGACCCGGCCGTCCATGTCCTCGGCGAGGACGTCGGCGCGCTGGGCGGCGTCTTCCGGGTCACCGACGGGCTGGCGAAGGAGTTCGGCGAGGACCGCTGCACCGACACGCCGCTGGCCGAGGCGGGCATCCTCGGCGCGGCCGTGGGCATGGCGATGTACGGGCTGCGGCCGGTGGTCGAGATGCAGTTCGACGCCTTCGCCTATCCCGCGTTCGAGCAGCTCATCAGCCATGTCTCCCGCATGCGGAACCGGACGCGCGGCGCGATGCCGATGCCGATCACCGTGCGGGTGCCGTACGGCGGCGGGATCGGTGGCGTCGAGCACCACAGCGACTCCTCCGAGGCGTATTACATGGCGACGCCTGGGCTCCATGTGGTCGCGCCGGCGACCGTCGCCGACGCCTACGGGCTGCTGCGGGCCGCGATCGCCTCCGACGACCCGGTGATCTTCCTGGAGCCCAAGCGGCTCTACTGGTCGAAGGCCGACTGGTCGCCGGACCGGCCCGAGCAGGTGCCGGGCATCGGCAGCGCGGTCGTCCGGCGGGCGGGCACGTCGGCGACGCTCATCACCTACGGGCCGTCGCTGCCGGTCTGTCTGGAGGCCGCGCAGGCGGCCACCGCCGAGGGGTGGGACCTGGAGGTCGTCGACCTGCGGTCGCTGGTCCCCTTCGACGAGGAGACGGTCTGCGCGTCCGTGCGCCGCACCGGCCGCGCCGTGGTCGTCCACGAGTCGACCGGTTTCGGCGGCCCGGGCGGGGAGATCGCGGCCCGGATCACGGAGCGGTGCTTCCACCACCTGGAGGCGCCGGTGCTGCGGGTCGCCGGGTTCGACATCCCGTATCCGCCCCCGATGCTCGAACGGCACCATCTCCCCGGGGTGGACCGGGTGCTGGACGCGGTCGCGCGGTTGCAGTGGGAGTCGGAGTGGACCGCGGGTTCCGAGAGGGGTACGCGCTGATGGCCGTGGTGCGTGAGTTCACGCTGCCCGACCTGGGCGAAGGCCTCACCGAAGCGGAGGTCGTCCGCTGGCTCGTCGACGTGGGTGACGTGGTCGCCGTCGACCAACCGGTGGTCGAGGTGGAGACGGCGAAGGCGATGGTGGAGGTCCCCTGCCCCTATGGCGGCGTGGTGACGGCCCGCTTCGGGGACGAGGGCACGGAACTGCCCGTGGGGGCACCCCTGCTGACGGTCGCGGTCGGCGACTCGGCCGACTCGGGTGACCCGGCTTCCCCCGCGAGCCCCTCCGCCGCCACGGCCCCCGCCGAGGGCGAGGGATCGGGGAACGTGCTGGTCGGGTACGGCACACAGGCCCCCGCGGCACGTCGGCGCCGGGTCCGCCCCGAGGCGCACGGCTCCCGTCCGAACCCGGGCCCGGCCGGTCGGGCCCCGGTGGCAATCCCGTCGACGGTCACGCCAGCGGCCCCGCGGACGATCACCTCCGCATCCACCGCCGTGGCGGTGATATCGCCGCTCGTACGGCGGCTCGCCCGCGAACACGGCGTGGACCTGCGGCAGGTGCGTGGCTCCGGCCCCGACGGGCTCATCCTCCGGGCGGACGTCGAGCACGCCACGCGCGCTCTGGAACAGCGCGCGGAGCACGAGGCGCAGCCGGCACCGCAGGCCGCCACGCGCGCCCACGCGATGCGTGCGGGCACGGCGGAGACAGGGGTTCAGCGCATCCCGTTGCGCGGAGTGCGGGGCGCGGTCGCGGAGAAGCTGAGCAGGAGCCGACGGGAGATCCCGGACGCCACCTGCTGGGTGGACGCGGACGCGACGGAGCTGATGGCCGCGCGCCGGGCGATGAACGCCGGTGGCGGCGAGAAGGTGTCGCTGCTGGCCCTGCTGGCGCGCATCTGCACGGCCGCGTTGGCGAAGTACCCGGAGCTCAACGCGACCGTGGACACCGAGGCGAGGGAGATCGTACGGCTGCCGGGGGTGCACGTGGGGTTCGCCGCCCAGACCGTACGCGGGCTGGTCGTCCCGGTGGTGCGCGACGCCCACGCACGGGACGCGGTCGGGCTGTCCCTGGAGATGGCGCGGCTCACGGAGGCCGCACGGACGGGGACGCTCGCCCCGGCGGAGCTGACCGGCGGCACGTTCACCCTGAACAACTACGGGGTGTTCGGGGTCGACGGCTCGACGCCGATCCTCAACCACCCCGAGGCCGCGATGCTCGGTGTCGGCCGCATCGTGCCGAAGCCGTGGGTGCACGAGGGGGAGTTGGCGGTGCGACAGGTGGTGCAGCTGTCCTTCACCTTCGACCACCGGGTCTGCGACGGCGGTACGGCGGGCGGCTTCCTGCGCTACGTGGCCGACTGCGTCGAACGGCCGGCGGTGCTGCTGCGGTCCCTTTGACGGAGTGCCCCACCGGGACGGGGCCGCGAAAGGTCCGGGAGGGGACAACCCGCGTGCCGGGCGGGGAATGCGACGGGCCCGGTCGCCGCTCCCGGGCCCGGCCCGGCGCTTCCGGGAGCGCCATACTCGTCGGATGACTGGTTACGACGCGGTGGTGCTCGCCGGAGGTGCGGCGCGCAGGCTCGGCGGGGCGGACAAGCCCGCCGTGCGCGTGGGCGGGCGCACGCTGCTGGACCGGGTGCTCGGCGCGTGCGCGGACGCCGGTGGGACCGTCGTGGTGGGGCCGCGCCGGCCGACCGCGCGAAGCGTCCGGTGGGCGCGCGAGGAGCCGCCCGGTGGCGGCCCGCTCGCCGCGCTCGCCGCCGGGCTCCGGCACACCGCCGCGCCCACCACGCTCGTCGTCTCCGCCGATCTCCCCTTCCTGCGGGCCGAGACCGTACGGGCCCTGCTCGCGGCGGCCGCCACCGGTGACGTCGAAGGGGCGCTGCTCTGCGACGCCGACGGACGCGAACAACCTCTCGTCGCCGCCTACCGGACCGAGCCGCTCCGCCGGGAGCTGGCGCTCCTCGCCACCGAGTACGGCAGCCTCGTCGGGCTACCGCTCCGGCTGCTCACGGCCGAGCTGTCGCTCGGCCGGCTTCCGCACCCCACCGCCTCTTTCGATTGCGACACCTGGGAGGACGTTGCCACCGCCCGCGCGCGCATCAGGGACGATGGGAGCGTGCTGGATGAATGGATCTCCGCGGCCAAGGCCGAGCTGGGCATCGAACTGGATGTCGACGTGACCGCCCTCCTCGACCTCGCGCGCGACGCCGCGCACGGTGTGGCCCGCCCCGCCGCGCCCTTGACGACGTTCCTCGTCGGCTATGCGGCGGCCCAGCGGGGCGGCGGGGCCGAGGCCGTCGCCGACGCGACCCGCAAGGCCGTCGCCCTCGCCGCGAGATGGGCCGAGGAGGCACAAGGGGATCAAGGGGCGCCCGGTGCCCAAGGGGCCGATGGCGCCGGGCAGGCGGACAAGGCGGAGGGCTCGGCGTGACGGACCGGGACGCGGACGCCGCGCTGGACCGCGCCGCCGACGAGGCACTGGCGCTGTTCGCCGATGACCGGAGGACACCGGGCGATCGGCGGGAGAGCCACCTCCGCCGTCCGCAACGTGCCGCGGACCTCGCGGAGACGGTGCGCTGGAACGTGGCCGACTGGGCCGCCGCGGACTGGGGAGGGCCCGCACCCCATGAACCCGAAGCCGACGACGGTTCCGACAGGCCGGCCGACAGCCCGTCCAACGGCCCCTCAAGGGGCTCCTCGTTCAACGACGAGTTGTTCAACAGCGACCCCTTCAGCTCCAGCGAAACGTCGCCCGGTGACAGGCCCACCCCCGACGACCGCGCCACCCGGCCCGCCTCCTCCACCAAGGCGACCCAGCGCACGAAGTCGGCCAGGTCAGCCAAGTCGGCCGAGTCGAACGATCCCGGCAGGCCGAGCCCGCCCGCCGGCGTGCCGGGCGAAGCCCCCGAGGACCGCCCTCACGCCACCCCCTGGCACGCCGCCCGTACCGCCGCCGCCCGCGCCGCCCAGCCCCTCCCGTCGGTCGTGCGCCCGCTCGGCGAGGCGCTGGGCCAGGTCCTCGCCGCGCCCCTCGCCGCACTTACCGACCTGCCGTCCTTCGACACCTCCGCCATGGACGGCTGGGCCGTCGCGGGCCCCGGCCCTTGGCGGCTCCCCTCGGAGGACACCGCCCCCGAAGGCGCCGGCCCGAGCACCGGCATCCTCGCCGGTCACGCCGAGGCCGCACCCCTCCGCGACGGCCACGCCGTCCGGATCGCCACCGGCGCCCGCGTGCCCCCCGGCGCCACCGCCGTCCTGCGCAGCGAGCACGGCAAGGTGCGCGGCGAGGGCCGCGAGCTCTACGCCAGCCGTCACATCACCCAGGGCCAGGACATCCGGCCCCGTGGCCAGGAGTGCCGCCGAGGCGACGAACTGCTGCCCGCCGGCGCCCTCGTCACCCCCGTCGTGCTCGGCCTCGCCGCCGCCGCGGGCTACGACGAACTGCGCGTCACCTCCCGCCCCCGCGTCGAGGTCCTCGTCCTCGGCGACGAGCTGCTCCGCGCGGGCCTGCCCCACGACGGCCGGATCCGTGACGCGCTCGGCCCCATGCTCGGCCCCTGGCTGCGTGCGCTCGGGGCCGAGGTGACGGCGACCCGGCACGTGGGCGACGACCCGGAGGCGCTGCACGCCGCCGTCTCCGCGTCGACCGCCGACGTCGTCATCACCACCGGTGGCACCGCCTCCGGGCCCGTCGACCACGTCCACCCCACCCTCCGCCGCCTCGGCGCCGAACAGCTCGTCGACGGGGTGGAGGTACGACCGGGCCACCCGATGCTGCTCGCCCGTATCGCGCCCGGCCGGCACCTGGTCGGGCTCCCCGGCAACCCCCTCGCCGCCGTCTCCGGGCTGCTGACCCTCGCCGAGCCCCTGCTCCGTACGCTCTCCGCCCGTCCGGCCCCGGCCCCCTACCGCGCCCGGCTGACCGAGGCCGTCCAGGGGCATCCCGTCGATACGCGCCTGATCCCGGTGGTCTACCAGCACGGCGACCGGGCACGCCCCCTCCGTTTCCACGGCCCCGCCATGCTGCGCGGCATCGCCGCCGCCGACGCGCTGGCCGTCGTGCCGCCCGGCGGGGCGGAGAAGGGCGCCGAGGCCGAGATCCTCGACCTGCCGTGGACGGCCGACGGCATCGGCATCAGCGCCGACTCCACCACCGGCACCGGAGGTACGCCGTGAAGCTGCCCGCCCACGACGCCACCGACCGTTCCACGCACCCGGACCCGACCGTCCCCCCGCCCGGCCACCACGGCGTTTCCGCGGCGGACCGCGCCGGTCAGCACGACACCGAGCACCGGATTCTGCTGCCCCGCTACACGGCGGGCCCGCTCCGCCAGGTCGCACGGCGGCTGCTCATGGCGCTGCTCGTCATGGTCGCGACGGTCCTCATCGTCTACTCGGACAGCAGCGGCTATCACGACAACGCCGACGGCAACGTCGACTTCCTCGACGCCGTCTATTACTCCACCGTCACCCTGTCCACCACCGGATACGGCGACATCGTCCCGTACAGCGACAGCGCCCGACTGAGCAACGTGCTGCTCGTGACGCCGCTGCGCGTTCTCTTCCTGATCATTCTGGTCGGCACCACCCTCGAGGTCCTCACCGAGCGGACCCGCGAGCAGTGGCGCCTGACCCGCTGGAGGTCCGCCTTGCGCGAGCACACCGTCGTCGTCGGCTTCGGGACGAAGGGCAGGTCGGCCGTGCAGACCCTCACCGCGACCGGCCTGGCCAACGCGCGGGTCGTGGTCGTCGACCCGAACCCGAAGGTCGTCGAGTCGGCGACCGCGCACGGCTACGCGGGCGTCGTCGGCGACGCCACCCGCAGTGATGTGCTGCTGCGTGCCGAGATCCAGAAGGCCCGTCAGATCATCATCGCCACCCAGCGCGACGACACCGCCGTGCTCGTCACGCTCACCGCGCGCCAGCTCAACCGTGGCGCGAAGATCGTCGCTGCCGTGCGGGAAGAGGAGAACGCCCCGCTGCTGCGGCAGTCCGGCGCGGACGCGGTGATCACGAGCGCGAGCGCGGCGGGCCGGCTGCTCGGGCTGTCCGTGCTCAGCCCCAGCGCGGGCACGGTCATGGAGGACCTGATCCAGCAGGGCAGCGGCCTCGACCTCGTCGAGCGGCCGGTGGTCAAGGCCGAGGTGGGGCGTGGCGTGCGGGACACCGACGACCTGGTGGTCTCCGTGCTGCGCGGGCACCGGCTGATCGGCTACGACGACCCGGAGGCGAGCCCGCTGAAGGCGACGGACCGCCTGATCACGATCGTACGGGCGCGGCCCAACGGTTCGGGGGAGTGACCGCCCCCCGACCCGCTGCACCAACGCCCGCCGCGCCAACGCCCGTCACGGACACGGAAACCCGACCGTGAAACGGACCCACGCATCGCGGGTGTCCCGCAGGCCCCGGGAGTAGCCTCGCGACCATGCATGCGATCACCATTCCCGAACCCGGCGGACCCGACGCCCTCGCCTGGACCGAGGTCCCCGACCCGGTACCCGACGCGGGAGAGGTCCTGGTCGAGGTCGTGGCCGCCGGCGTCAACCGCGCCGATCTGATGCAGCGGCAGGGCTTCTACGACCCGCCGCCCGGTGCCTCCCCGTACCCGGGGCTGGAGTGCTCCGGCCGGATCGTGGCGCTCGGGCCCGGCGTGAGCGGCTGGGCGGTCGGCGACGAGGTCTGCGCGCTGCTGTCCGGCGGCGGGTACGCGGAGAAGGTCTGCGTGCCGGTGGGCCAGCTGCTGCCCGTGCCCGACGGCGTGGACCTCGTCACCGCCGCCGCGCTGCCCGAGGTGACGGCCACGGTCTGGTCGAACGTCTTCCTCGTCGCCCAGCTGCGCCCCGGCGAGACCTTCCTCGTGCACGGCGGCGGCAGCGGCATCGGCACCATGGCCGTGCAGTTGGCGAAGGCCGTGGGCGCGCGCGTCGCGGTCACGGCGGGCGGGCCGGAGAAGCTCGAACGCTGTCGTGAGCTGGGCGCGGACATCCTCATCGACTACCGCGAGCAGGACTTCGTCGAGGAGCTGGACAAGGTCACCGGCGGCGTCGGCGCGGACGTCATCCTCGACATCGTCGGCGCGAAGTACCTCCAGCGGAACGTGGACGCCCTCGCCGTCAACGGCCGGCTGGCGATCATCGGTCTCCAGGGCGGCCGCAAGGGCGAGCTGGACCTGGGCAAGCTCCTCACGAAGCGGGCGGCCGTGACGGCGACCTCGCTGCGCGGTCGGCCGCAGGCGGAGAAGGCGACGATCGTGGCGGCGGTCCGGGAGCACGTCTGGCCGCTGATCGCCGGCGGACGGGTACGCGCGGTGGTCGACCGGACGATGCCGATGCGGGACGCCGCCGCCGCGCACCGCGTGCTGGAGGAGAGCTCGCACGTGGGGAAGGTGCTCCTCACGACGTGACGGATCAGGTGGCGTGGCCGATCAGGTGACGTGAAAGATCGGGCGATGTGACGGGTGGGGCCGGTGCCGAGGGGCACCGGCCCCACCCGTTTCGCCCCTACCTGTGCCGCCTCTCCCACCCAACCCACAGGCTGCCGCCACTCGACTCCCTCCCGTCACTCCTGGTCAACCATTCGGCCCACCGTCACCCACCTGGCCGTTCAGCGGGCAGGTGGCCCGGGGGCGTGTGAGGCTTGATGTGTGTCGGGAGGGGGTGGCTCCTGCGAAGGGTGGCGCCGTGGGTGGTGGAGTGCGGATGATGACCGGGACGCGGACAAGGGCCCAGGCCGGGACACAGACCAGAACACAGGCCAGGTGGCTCGCGACGACGGCCGGACTGGCCTTCACGGCCCTCCTGCTCATAGCCCCCGGCGCGCACGGTGAGGAGAAAGCGGTCTCCAGCAAACCGCCGTCCGCGCCGCCTGCCTCCGTCCCCGCCGTCGCCCCCGCCGCCCCGCTCGGCGTGATCCCCTCCCCGTCCCCGTCGTCCTCCCTGCTCTCCGAGCGGCTCGCCGGGAGCGTCGCCGGGGAAGGGCGTACCCACCCCGGCCGGGCCACGTCCTCGCCCGCCGACAGCCCTGCGGCGTCCGCCGCGTCCGGCGCGCCCTCCGCCTCCCCCGCGGCCTCGGAGCCGCCCGCCGAGAGCCCGGAGCCGGGCCGTGAGGCCGCCGCCGCGCCCAAGCCGCCCTTCAACACCCCGCCGCCCCGCGTCCGCCTCGAAGCCGCGCAGCCGTACGTTCCCGGGCCCGCCCCACGGACGTACGAGCCGAGTGCGCGCCCCTTGGACGACAAGGGCTCCGAGAGTGCCGAGGAGTCGGCCGACCCGGTCATGCGGGTCCTGCCGCTCGGCACCGGCATGACCCTCACCGGTCTGGGCCTGGGGTTCCTCGGCCTGCGGTTGCGCCGCGGCTGATCCGACCCCCCGCCTCGCGTTCACCCCCGCCTCGCGTTCACCCCCGCCTCGCGTTTCATCGCCACCTCGCGTTTCATCGCCACCTCGCGCTGAACGGCCGACGCGCGAGGGCTGCGCATGGGCCTTGCATCGGTTCTGTCCTCCGCACGGGTGCAGGAGGTATACATAACCGCCGCGATTACCGCCGCGACCCGTACGCGCTCGTGGGCCCAGCCACGGCCCGCAGACCGGCCCACCCAAGGGGAACACCGCACCATGACCGGTTCAGCGCCGCAGGCCAGGACGCCCCTGCCCGGGCGGCCCGTGCTGGAGCTCAGGAACCTCACCCGCACCCATGGCACCGGGCCCGCCGAGGTGCACGCCCTGTGCGGCATCGACATGGCCGTGCAGCCGGGGGAGCTGGTGGCGGTCATGGGCCCGTCGGGGTCCGGGAAGTCGACGCTGCTGACGCTCGCGGGCGGGCTGGACGTGCCCACGTCCGGGCAGGTGATCGTGGAGGGCCGGGACATCGCGAAGCTGAGCCGGCGCGCGCTGGCGGGCATGCGGCGCCGGTCGATCGGCTATGTGTTCCAGGACTACAACCTCGTGCCCGCCCTCACCGCCGCAGAGAACATCGCCCTGCCGCGTGAGCTGGACGGCGTGCCCACCCGCAAGGCCCGCGCCGAGGCGATGGACGCGCTGGCCGAGCTCGACCTGACCGGCGTCGCCAAGCGCTTCCCCGACGAGATGTCCGGCGGCCAGCAGCAGCGCGTGGCCATCGCCCGCGCCCTCGTGGGCGACCGTCGCCTCGTGCTCGCCGACGAGCCGACCGGGGCCCTGGACTCGCGGACCGGCGAGGCGATCCTCGCGCTGCTGCGGGCACGCTGCGACGCGGGTGCGGCGGGCGTGATGGTCACGCACGAGCCGCGGTACGCGGCCTGGGCCGACCGCGTGGTCTTCCTGCGCGACGGCACGATGGTCGACCAGACACTGACCGCCCGCGCCGAGGCGCAGCTCGCGGCCGAGGAACCCCGGTGAAGCGCATGTCCGGCATACGCGTGCCGCGCGTCACGGGCGTCCCCGCCTGGCGCGCGGCCCTGCGGATCGCCCGTCGTGACGCGCTGCGCGCCAAGGCCCGCAGCGCGCTCGTCGTCGTCATGATCGCGCTGCCGGTGCTGGCCGTGACGGTGGCGGACGTGACATACCACAGCGCCGGTCCGACCCGGGCGCAGGAGATCACCCGGGAACTGGGCGCGGCGGACGCGCAGTTCAGCGACGCCGGGTACGGCCCGGGGCCGATCGTGCAGATGCCCGACGCGAGCCGCCTGGGGACACCGCGCGGCAGCGCGGACGAAACCGGGAACGACGGTGCCGCGGTCCGGCCCGTCGACGTCGCCGCCGTCCTCGCCACCCTCCTGCCCAAGGGCACCCGCACCGTCACCTCCCAGGACGTCGACGGCCTGGTCCGCACGACCCACGGGCTGCGGCGCGTCACCGTCCGGGAAATGCCCGCCGCCGACGCCCTGCTGCGCGGCAAGGTCGACGTCCGCCGTGGCGCCCTGCCCGACGAGCCCCACGAACTGGCGGCCACCACCGCCTTCCTGGAGTCCTCCGGTCTGTACGTCGGCTCGCACACCCGGATCAAGGGCCTGGCCCGGGAGTTCCGGATCACCGCCGCCGTGGAGCTGCCGGGCGAGCTGAGCGGCGAGTACCTCATCGCCCGGCCGCACACCGTGATCGAGCCGTGGCGGGCCCAGGCCGAGCGCGACAAGCGGGCCGCGCCGCCGCACCCGATGCCCGTGGAGTACTACGTCGCTGCCAAGGGCGGCGTGACCTGGCAGGACGTCCGGGCCGCCAACGAGCACGGCGTGCTCGTCCGCTCCCGCGCCGTGCTGCGCGACCCGCCGCCGGACGCGGCGGTGCCCGCCGCCCGGACACCGGGCGTCGGCATCGGACCCGGCTCCGCCACGGACACCGGCATGGGCTCCCGCCGGGCGACCGTGGCGCTGGCGACCGTCGCCGCGATGGCGGTCCTGGAGATCGTGCTGCTCGCGGGCCCGGCCTTCGCCGTCGGGGCCCGCCGCGCCCGCCGCCAGCTCGGCCTGATCGGCATCTGCGGCGCCGACCGCGGGCAGATACGGGCAGTGGTGCTGGCGGGCGGCGTGGTGCTCGGCACGTCCGGCGCCGTCGTCGGGGTCCTCCTCGGACTCGGGCTCAGCGTGCTGTGCCGATCGGTGTTCGAGGAGTGGGCCGGGCAGCGCTTCGGTCCCGTCACCGCCATTCCGTCGCACCTGCTGACCATCGTCGGCCTCGGGGTGCTCACGGGCGCGCTGGCCGCCCTCGTCCCCGCGCTCGTCGCGGGCCGCCAGTCGGTGCTCCAGTCGCTGGCCGGCCGCCGCGGGGTGCGCCACGGCTCCCGGGCGCTGCCGGGTCTCGGCCTCGCGGCGATCCTGCTGGGCGGCGGCCTCGCCCTGGTCGGCGGGGCGACGGGCAGCGGCTGGGCGGTCGTCGCCGTCGGCTCGGTCGTGGCCGAACTCGGCCTGCTGGCCTGTGTCCCCGTGCTGGTCGGCGCCTGCGCCCGGTTCGGCGGCCGACTCCCGCTCGCCGCCCGGTTCGCGTTGCGCGACGCGGCCCGCAACCGCGGCCGCACCGCCCCCGCCGTCGCCGCCGTGACCGCCGCGGTGGCCGGCACGGTCGCGGTGGCGACGTACATGGTCAGCCTGGTCGCCGAGGACCGCTACGGGTACGAACCGCTGCTGCGGCCCGGCACGGTCGCGCTGCTCGTCGACTCGTACGCGAACGAGGGCGGCCACCCGGAGAAGGCGCTGCCCGCCCTCCGCCGGGCCATGGAGCACGCCCTTCCGGTCACCGGCGAGCGCGCCGACGTCGACCGGGTCTGGGCGGGCGCCGACTGCTACACCCGCGCCGCCGGGGACGACTGCGGCGAGATCGAGCTCGTCCACCCCGACAGCCACCGCTGCCCGCTGGAAGGCCCGACCGGCCGGGAGCTCGCCGAGCGCCTCAGCGCGGACGAACACCGGCGGCTGCGGCGCGGCCCCGAGTGCGTGGACGCCGGCGGTTTCTCCTCCATCGGCGACGCCGGGGAGAAGGTCCTGGTCGGGGACGCCCGGCTGCTGCGCACCTACGTCGGCCTGCGCGACCCGGCGGCCGAACGGGCCCTGGCCGAGGGCAAGCCGGTGCTGCTCAACAGCGCCTACGCGCAGGACGGCCGCGTCCAGCTGAAGATCACCGCGACCGGTGAGCCGCTCGCGACGGCCGGCACTCCCGGCACCCCCGGAGCGCACGACACGCCCGGCACGCCCGGGCAGGGCGACCGGGGTAGCGGCTACAGCCGTAACGCCGGCCACAGGGGCGCCATGACCCCCACCCGACCCGCTGCCCCCGACCGGTCCCGCAAGGTCTTCCTCGACGCCTACGTCGCCCCTGAGGCCTACGCCGCCACGCCCGGCGTGCGGCTGATCCTGCCCGCCGTCCTCGCGCAGCGGCTGAACCTGCACACCGCCCCGGCGGGGTCCTTCTACGCCGTGCGCCACACCCCCGACAAGGCCGAGGAGGAGCGGGCGAACGCCGTCCTCGACCGGGGGGACGCGGCGACCAGCCTCTACATCGAGCGCGGGCCGGGGACCGACGAGGACGACTTCTTCCTGATGGTCCTCGCCGTCTTCGCGGGCGTGGTGACCATAGGGGCCGCCGTCGTCACGACCGGGCTGGCCAAGGCGGACGCGGAGGCCGATCTGACGACGCTCAGCGCGGTCGGCGCGCCACCGGGCGTACGGCGCGGCTTCGCCGGCTTCCAGTGCGCGGGCGTCGCGGGGCTCGGCGTGCTGCTGGGCTCGGTCGCCGGAGTGGTGCCCGCCGTGGCGCTGCGGCTGGTCGACGGGCGCGACGCGCTGGCCGCCATGCGCCGCGATCCGCTGGTCCCCGCCCATACCCCGATCGAGCTGCCGTGGCCCACGCTGACGGTGCTCGCGGTCGGGGTCCCGGTGCTCGCCGGGCTGCTCGCGGCCTGCTCCACGCGGTCTCGGACGACACTGCCCCGGCGCGCGGGATAGGCCTTCGCGCGCCGGAGTACGACCCGGGGCGTGCGAGGAAGGTGGATCAGGCGTGTACGGGGGCATCAACCGGGGGAAACCACGGGTGCGAGAGAATGGCGGCATGGAGATGCCGAGGAATGAACGGTCGCAGGAGAGCCCCCAGGTCCTGGTCGTAGGCCCGGACGGGATGGCTCTCGGCAACGCCAGCCCCGGCGGCGGGGCGGGTGACGACGAGTCGCGCGAGGTCCCGGTGACGGAGATGGTCGAACAGCCGGCGAAGGTCATGCGCATCGGCAGCATGATCAAGCAGCTGCTGGAGGAGGTCCGGGCGGCTCCCCTGGACGAGGCGAGCCGGGTCCGGCTCAAGGACATCCACCACAGCTCCGTCAAGGAGCTGGAGGACGGTCTGGCGCCGGAGTTGGTGGAGGAGCTGGAGCGCCTGTCGCTCCCGTTCACCGACGACGCGATTCCGACCGAGGCCGAACTGCGGATCGCGCAGGCCCAGTTGGTCGGCTGGCTGGAGGGTCTGTTCCACGGCATCCAGACCGCGCTGTTCGCCCAGCAGATGGCGGCGCGCGCCCAGTTGGAGCAGATGCGCAGGGCCCTGCCGCCCGGTGTGATGGGCGAGGACGACGACGAGGGCCACCACGGTGGCGCCCGCTCGGGTCCGTATCTGTAGGCCGGGAGCCCGCAACCACCCCGGAAGTACGGAGCAGTTCGTGCCCGGTGCGTCTCGCGAGACGCACCGGGCACGCGCGTGTGCGGGTCCTTACGAGGGGTCGCCGGTGGAGACGGTGAGCACGAACTGCGCGCTCGGCGACTTCGGGTCGAACGGGTCACCCGCGGCCGGCACCTGGTTGAGCACCGTGCCCTTGCCCCAGGTGTTCTCGGCCTGGACGTCGACCCGGTACTTCCAGCCGGCGGCCTGGAGGCACTCCTTCACCGAGTCGATGTAGATGTACTTGAAGTCGGGCGCGGACTTCTTCGTCTTGTCGTTGTAGACGTCGTAGGCCTTGCTGCACTTCTCCGGGGCGATGGTCTTGGACTTGTCGCCGTCCTTGTGGCTGCTCTGCGGCGCGGTGCCACCGGTGCCGCCGCCCGTCGTGCCCGCCGCGGGCGACTGCGAGGACGTGGTCCCCCCGGCCTCGTCCTTCTTCGCGTCCTTGCCGTTCAGCGAGATGGCGGCGATCACGCCGATGACCGCGAGGACCGCGACGACACCCGAGCCGATCAGCACGCCCTTGTTGCTCTTGCCGCCGCTGCCGCCCGCGCCGCCGCCGTGCGTGGCCGGGGCCGGGGACGGGTTGATCGTGTACGGCGGCGGGGTGTGCGCGCCCGGGCCGGGCTGCTGGTAGGGCTGGGCCGGGGTCTGGTAGCCCTGGTTGGCCGGTGCCGGGGCCCCGGGGCCGTAGCTGTTGTACGGGCTGTGGGCGGTCGGCTGGTACGGCGTCTGCACGCTCTGCGGACCGGGCGCCGGGGCCTGCTGGTCGATGGGCGGGAAGACGGCCGAGCCGACGCCCGCGCCGCTGCGCGCCGGCGGGCCGCCCGAGATGATGATCGGCGAGGGTGCGGCCTGCGCCGTGCCCGCCACGCGCGCGCACTCGTCCCGCATGGACTCGGCGCTGGGGAAGCGCTCGTTCGGGTTCTTCTTCAGGGCCCGGGCGACGAGGGCGTCGACGGCCGGCGGGATCGAGCTGTTGATCGTCGACGGCGCGACCGGCTCCTCCTGGACGTGCGCGTAGGCGATGGCCAGCGGGGAGTCCGCGTCGAAGGGCAGTCGGCCGGTCAGCAGCTCGAAGAGCATGATGCCCGTCGAGTACAGGTCGGAGCGGGCGTCGACGCCGCGCCCGAGGGCCTGCTCGGGGGAGAGGTACTGCGGGGTGCCGACGACCATGCCGGTCTGGGTCATCGAGGTGACGCCGGACTGCATGGCGCGCGCGATGCCGAAGTCCATGACCTTGACCACGTTGCGCTTGGTCATCATCACGTTGCCGGGCTTGATGTCGCGGTGGACGAGGCCCATCTCGTGGCTGACCTCGAGCGCCGCCAGCACATCGGCGGTGATCTTCAGCGCCTTGTCGGCCGGCATCGCGCCGTACTGGCGGACGTCCGCGTCGAGCACGGACCGCAGCGGCTGGCCCTCGACGTACTCCATGACGATGTACGGCATGGTCGAACCGTCGAGGTCGTCCTCGCCCGTATCGAATACCGAGACGATGTTCGTGTGTGTGAGTTTGGCGACGGACTGGGCCTCGCGGCGGAAGCGCTCGCGGAAGGACGCCTCACGGCCCAGCTCGGTGTGCAGGGTCTTGATAGCGACCTGGCGGTCGAGGACACTGTCGTAGGCCAGGTGTACGGAGGCCATGCCGCCTTCGCCGAGCAGATCGCGCAGCTGATAGCGACCGCCGCCGACGGAACGTCCTGTGTAGCGGCCTTGTGCGCCGTCCTGGCTCATGGTGTTGCTTCCCCCTCGGCACACGGCCTGGCGTACTGACTGGCGTACTGATCCGGTGTACCGGTCCACCTGATCGACATATCTCGGCCAAGTCTGCCCGAGGGCGCGGGCACGTCAAGCCACGTGCCCGTTCCGTGACCGGATGCGCGACAAGCCGTCACGAGATTTGCCTTGCTTCGCCCTGTACAGGTTTCATAGCCGGTCCATCCCGGACCGGTGCGCCTCACGAAGCCTGTAGCGTGCCTTAGCGGAAGACAGCTTCATCTCTGGTTTCCCCCGCGCATTCGCCTCCCACGCGAAGCGGCCACACACGACGGCGAGGACTGATGGCACAGACGCAGAGCGCCCAGGGTCCGTCCGACCCTGACGCCAACGGGGGCGGCATGCCCGATGTGCCTGAAATGTGGGGCAATGGCGGCCTGGTCGGCGACGGACGCTACCGCCTCACCCACAGACTCGGCCGCGGCGGCATGGCCGAGGTGTTCGCCGCCGAGGACGTGCGCCTCGGCCGTACCGTCGCGGTCAAGCTGCTGCGCGCGGACCTCGCCGAGGACCCGGTGTCCAAGGCGCGCTTCACCCGCGAGGCACAGTCCGTCGCCGGCCTGAACCACCACGCGGTGGTCGCCGTCTACGACTCCGGCGAGGACCACGTCGGCCGCAACGTCGTGCCGTACATCGTCATGGAGTTGGTTGAAGGTCGCACTATCCGCGACCTGTTGCTCGGCGCCGAGGCACCGCCGGTCGAGCAGGCCCTGATCATCGTCTCGGGCGTGCTCGAGGCGCTGGCCTACAGCCACCAGCACGGCATCGTGCACCGCGACATCAAGCCCGCCAACGTGATCATCACGCACAACGGCGCCGTCAAGGTCATGGACTTCGGCATCGCCCGCGCCCTGCACGGCGCGGCCTCCACCATGACCCAGACCGGCATGGTCATGGGCACCCCGCAGTACCTCTCCCCCGAACAGGCCCTCGGCAAGACCGTCGACGCCCGCTCGGACCTCTACGCCACCGGCTGTCTGCTCTACGAACTGCTCGCGCTGCGCCCGCCCTTCACCGGCGAGACCCCGCTCTCGGTGGTCTACCAGCACGTCCAGGACACTCCCGTGGCGCCGTCGCAGGTGCTGGAGTCGGTGCCGCCGGAGCTCGACGGGCTCGTCATGCGCTCCCTCGCGAAGGATCCGGACGACCGGTTCCAGAGCGCGGAGGAGATGCGCGGTCTGGTCCAGTACTCGTTGCAGATGCTGCACGACTCCGGCAGTCACACGGGTGCCTGGAACACCGGCCCGGTCGCGCACACCGGTGCCGCCACCACGGCCATGGGCATGGCGAACACCACCGCCCTGCCGCACCCCCCGCACGGTGACACCTCGCAGCAGCCGCTCATCCCGTCCCGCAACGGCGGCGGCGACGAGGGCGGCTTCGACGGCTACGGCGGCGGTCACGGCGGTCGCAACGGCGGCGGCAAGGGCAAGATGTGGCTGGTCGCCGCGCTCGCGGTGATAGCGATCGCGGTGGGCGTGGTCTTCGCGGTCAACCAGGGCAACAACACCTCGGGCAACGACCAGAAGAAGAAGCCGGACAAGACCACCACCGCGCCCAGCTCGCCGAGCCCCGGCAGCTCCAAGAGCCCCGAGAAGCACACGTCGCCCTCCGCCGAGCCCGGCGGCGGCACCACGGGCAACACGGGCCACGAGGAGCCGGATCCGGACTGGACCCCGGAGACGGGCAACCGTCCGACCAAGGACCCGACGACGGGCCCGACGACCGGCCCCACGACCGGCCCGACGAACGAGCCGACGACGCCGGTCACGAAGGACCCGACGACGCCGCCGACGGGCGACGACAAGCCGACCGTGCCTCCGGTCACCGGTGGCACGCAGGGCGGCGCCAACCAGGGCCCCGTCGGCTGAGCGACGGCAGTCCGGAAGCAGTACGGCCGGGCCCGTCCCGGCCCGCTCCCGGTCCATCACGGACCAGGAGCGGGCCCGGGACGGGCCTGTAGTCGTTTCTGAGGGCCTCGGGCGCCCCCGAGGCCCCGAACCTCCACCCGCTCCCGTTCAGTCCGTGAAAGCCCCGCGTACGGCCTCGTACTCGCGCGTCCACCACACCGACAGCGCCGCCGACGCGGGGAAGCCGGGGTCGGCGCGGTGATCGTCGAGCTGATAGCGCCAGCGCAGCATCCAGAAGTCGTTGAGCCGCTCCCACCACACCCGGTGCACGGCGGCCGCCAGTTCGGCCGCGCCCGCGCCGGTCGCGCCCCGGTACGCGCGCGCGTACGGGCGTACCTTCGCGAGGTCCAGCGTGCCGCCGGGGCGCAGGAAGAAGATCACGGCGGCCCGGACGGCCTCCTCCGCGCGCGGCTGGACCCCCAGGCGGTCCCAGTCGACGATCGCGGCGGGTTCGGCGCCCCGGTAGAGCAGGTTGAGCGGGTGGAAGTCGCCGTGCACCCAGCCCCGGGCGGGGGTGGCGCAGGGGGTCGGCCGGCGGTGGGCGTGTGCCTCCAGCAGGGCGCGCCGCTCGACGAGGCGGTGTTCGGCCAGTTCGTCGAAGGGGTCGCGGGGGCGGCCGCCCTTGCGGCGCACCAGCGTCAGGAGCTCCTCGATGAGGGCGTAGGTGTCCTCGGGGTCGGCCGCCGCGTCCGGCGCGGGTCCGGAGCCCTCACAGGCCCCCTCCGGGCCCTCCATGACCTGCTCCAGGCAGGTGTGTACGTGCCCCAGCAGGGTGCCGAGGCGGCGGGACTGGGCGGCGGTGAGCTCCTCGCCGTCGCGGTGCCGGCCGTCGACCCAGGGGTGCAGGGCGTAGCAGCGGCCGCCGAGGACGGTGACCGTGGAGCCCTCGGCGTCGGCGACGGGAGGGGCGACGGGCAGGCCGAGCGCGCCCAGCCGGAGCGTCACATGGTGCTGGCGGGCGATGGCGGCCTGGTCGCCGTCGAGGTGGTGCTTGAGGAAGAAGCGGCCGCGGGTGGTGGAGAGGCGGTAACCGCGGTTGAGGAGGCCCTCGGTCAGCGGTTCGCAGGAGACGGGCTCACCGGCGAGTCCGTAGCGGCCCAGCAGGGTGCGCAGGGTGCCGCCGTCGGGCCCCTGAGGTCCGGCGTGAACAGGTCCGGCGTGAACAGGGGAGACAAGTGAGCGCGGCACGCGTCAAATGTTAGATCACGGGGAGTGCGTGAACTGTCGCGCGGGGACGCCTTCCAGGTGATGCAGGCTGATGAACTGCGGTTCGATGCACAGGTATTCGGGATCGAAGGGTGCTCCGTCCGCGGTGCGCGGGGGGCGGCCGAACAGCTCGATCTCGGCGGCGCTCGGGGTGAAGAGCCGGGCCATGCCCACGAATTGGACGGTCCACACGTCCTCGTCGCCCTCGTAGCGGCCGCTGAGGTTGTCGGCGCTGTACGCGACGACGCTGCCGTCGCACGCCTGGGCGTAGCCGAAGCCGCCGTGCAGTCGCAGCAGGACGCGGGGCGAGGGCGACGAGGGGGTGTCGACCACGATGTGGCGGGCGACGGTGACGAAGGGGAGGGCGCGCATGCTGACCGAGGCCCTGCCGTAGGGCGTGCGGGCGAGCAGGTCGAGCGCTCGGCGCTCGTCGGTCGGGTCCGGGCGGTCCGCCGTCTGGGACGGTCCGGTCGGCCGGGGGGAGCCGGGCAGCTGGGCAAGCCCGGGAAGCTCAGAAAGCATGGTCACCACTGTGCCCGGTGTGGGTGGTGCGGAGGAAGGGGACACCCGCCCCTTTCGCCGCGGGACGTTGGTCCCGATTCCCTGCTTTTCCTCCATGCCGGTCGCCGCCCCGGGCGGGCCGGCCGCTCCGGGCGGTCAGCGGGACTTCTCCGCCTGGAGGCGGGCGACGTAGGCGGCGGCCTGGGAACGGCGCTCCATGCCCAGCTTGGAGAGCAGGCTGGAGACGTAGTTCTTGATCGTCTTCTCGGCGAGGTGCAGCCGCTCGCCGATGACGCGGTTGGTCAGGCCCTCGCCGATCAGGTCCAGGATCCGGCGTTCCTGGTCGGTCAGGTTCGCGAGCCGGTCGTCGCCCTTGGGGTCCTTGCCGTCGCGCAGCCTCTCCAGCACCCGGGCGGTCGCCACCGGGTCCAGCAGGGATTTGCCGGCGGCCACGTCGCGCACCGCCGAGAGCAGTTCATTGCCCCGGATGGCTTTCAGGACATAGCCCGACGCACCTGCCATGATCGCGTCAAACAGTGCTTCGTCGTCCGCGAACGACGTGAGCATCAAACATTTGATGTTTTCGTCCTGAGAACGGATCTCGCGGCATACTTCTACTCCGCTGCCATCCGGAAGGCGCACGTCCAGAACGGCCACATCCGGCCTGGTGGCGGGAATGCGCACGAGTGCGTCGGCGACCGTCCCGGCCTCGCCCACGACCTCGATGTCCTCCTCCACGGAGAGCATCTCGTGGACGCCCCGACGGACGACCTCATGGTCGTCGAGCAGAAATACCGTGATTTTTCGTTGTTCGGGCACACGATCAGTCTCACACATCGACTCTTCCCCTGCTCTTGTCCTCCGGGATAACGTGCGGTCGTTCCGGCAGCTCGCAAGGCTGTGCTCACAGGGCTGTGACCAGTAGCGGAACCCCGCTTTGCGTATTTACTTGGAAATCCAAGCAAAATCGCAGGTCAGTAGGGGTTTCGCAGGAATGCGGCCTTCTGGGTAACGTGCTTATTGCAGGCCTTTAGCCGGGGCGCCTGTCACGCCCGGTTCCGGCCTCGGCACACCCACCCCGTGTGCCGTCGGGGATCGAGCGAGCCTTCCCCTGTCTCACGGCGGGGGGACCCCCTCTGGCCGCCGGCGACCCCGGGGGCCGGACAGACGGAGGAGCACACGTGACCGTGGACAGCACTGCCGCGCGCAAGCCGCGACGCAGCAGCAGCAAGCGCGCCGGAAAGCCGGCCGCCTCGCCGGGGCAGCCCGAGCTCGTGCAACTGCTGACGCCCGAAGGCGTACGGGTCGAGCATCCGGACTACTCCATCGACCTGACGCCCGAGGAACTGCGCGGCCTGTACCGGGACATGGTGCTGACCCGCAGGTTCGACGCCGAGGCCACCACCTTGCAGCGGCAGGGCGAGCTGGGCCTGTGGGCCTCGCTGCTCGGCCAGGAGGCCGCGCAGATCGGCTCCGGCCGCGCCACCCGCCCCGACGACTACGTCTTCCCCACCTACCGCGAGCACGGCGTCGCCTGGTGCCGCGGGGTCGACCCGACCAATCTGCTGGGGATGTTCCGCGGGGTGAACCACGGCGGCTGGGATCCCAACGAGAACAACTTCCACCTCTACACCATCGTCATCGGCTCGCAGGCGCTGCACGCGACCGGTTACGCCATGGGTGTGGCCAAGGACGGCGCCGACTCCGCCGTGATCGCCTACTTCGGCGACGGCGCGTCCAGCCAGGGCGACGTCGCCGAGGCGTTCACCTTCTCGGCCGTCTACAACGCCCCGGTCGTCTTCTTCTGCCAGAACAACCAGTGGGCCATCTCCGAGCCCACCGAGCGGCAGACCCGCGTCCCGCTCTACCAGCGCGCCCAGGGCTACGGCTTCCCCGGCGTCCGCGTCGACGGCAACGACGTCCTCGCCGTCCTCGCCGTCACCAAGGCCGCCCTCGAGCGGGCCCGCACCGGCCAGGGCCCGATGCTCATCGAGGCGTTCACGTACCGCATGGGCGCCCACACCACCTCCGACGACCCGACGAAGTACCGCCGGGACGAGGAGCGCGAGCAGTGGGAGGCCAAGGACCCGATCCTGCGGCTGCGCGCCTACCTCGAGAGCGAGGGCAACGCCGACGAGACGTTCTTCGCCGAGCTGGAGACCGAAGCCGACGCCCTCGCCAAGCGGGTGCGCGACGCGGTCCGGACCATGCCGGACCCCGACAACATGGCCATCTTCGAGAACATCTACGCCGACGGCCACGCCCTCGTCGACGAAGAGCGCGCCCAATTCGCCGCATACCAGGCGTCCTTCGCAGAGGAGAGCAACTGATCATGGCTGCCGAGAAGCTCTCCATCGTCAAGGCCATCAACGCCTCGCTGCGCACCGCCCTGGAGACCGACCCCAAGGTCCTGATCATGGGTGAGGACGTCGGCAAGCTCGGCGGCGTCTTCCGGGTCACCGACGGCCTGCAGAAGGACTTCGGCGAGGACCGGGTGATCGACACCCCGCTCGCCGAGTCCGGCATCGTCGGCACCGCGATCGGCCTGGCGCTGCGCGGCTACCGCCCCGTGGTGGAGATCCAGTTCGACGGGTTCGTCTTCCCCGCGTACGACCAGATCGTCACCCAGCTCGCCAAGATGCACGCCCGCGCGCTCGGCAAGATCAAGCTGCCGGTCGTCATCCGCATCCCCTACGGCGGCGCGATCGGTGCCGTCGAGCACCACAGCGAGTCCCCCGAGGCGCTCTTCGCGCACGTACCGGGCCTCAAGTGCGTCTCGCCGTCGAACGCCGCCGACGCGTACTGGATGCTCCAGCAGGCCATCCAGAGCGACGACCCGGTCATCTTCTTCGAGCCCAAGCGCCGCTACCACGACCGCTCCGAGGTCGACACGGAAGCGATCCCCGGCCCGCTGCACGCCGCCCGCACCGCCCGCCAGGGCACGGACCTCACCCTCGCCGCCTACGGGCCGATGGTGAAGACCTGCCTGGAGGCCGCCGCGGCGGCCGAGGAGGAGGGCAAGTCCCTGGAGGTCCTGGACCTGCGCTCGATGTCGCCCATCGACTTCGACGCGATCCAGGCTTCCGTGGAGAAGACCCGCCGGCTGGTGATCGTGCACGAGGCCCCGGTCTTCCTGGGCACCGGCTCCGAGATCGCCGCCCGGATCACCGAGCGCTGCTTCTACCACCTGGAGGCCCCCGTCCTGCGGGTCGGCGGCTACCACGCTCCCTATCCTCCGTCGCGTCTCGAGGACGAGTACCTTCCGGGTCTGGACCGGGTACTCGACGCCGTAGACCGCGCGTTGGCGTACTGAGGGCCGAGGAGAGTCGTGACGATGACTGCAAGCACTGCCAACGACCAGCGCTTCCGCGAGTTCAAGATGCCCGATGTGGGCGAGGGGCTCACCGAGGCCGAGATCCTCAAGTGGTACGTGGCCGTCGGGGACACCGTCTCCGACGGGCAGGTGGTCTGCGAGGTCGAGACCGCCAAGGCCGCCGTCGAGCTGCCGATCCCCTTCGACGGCGTGGTGCACGAGCTGCGCTTCGGCGAGGGCGTGACGGTGGACGTCGGCACCGCGATCATTTCCGTCGACACCCGGCCCGGCGAGGGACCGGCCGCGGCCGCCGCCCCGGCGGAGCCCGTCGCGGCCCCCGCGGCCGAGCCCGAGCCGGAGCCGCAGGGCCGCCAGGCCGTGCTGGTCGGCTACGGCGCCGCGCCGTCCTCGACCAAGCGCCGCGCCCGCAAGGCGCAGCCCGCCGCGGCGGGCGCGCCCGTGCAGCAGCACATGGCCGCCGCGATCCAGGCGGAGATGAACGGCCACGCGGCTCCGGCCGCCCCGGCTCCGGTGCCTGCCGCGCCTGCCGCGCCCGCTTCGCCCGCGGAGCCCGTCGGCCGGCCGCTGGCCAAGCCGCCGGTCCGCAAGCTCGCCAAGGACCTCGGCGTCGACCTCGCGACGGTCGTCCCGACCGGCACGGACGGCATCGTGACCCGCGAGGACGTCCACGCGGCCGTGGCCGCGCGCACGGCACCGGCCCCGGTCGCGGAGGAGCCGGCGGCCCCCGCCGCGCCCGCGCCGTCCGTCGCGGCCGTCCCGGCTGCTCCGGCCGATCTCGCCGCCCGTGAGACGCGGATCCCGGTCAAGGGCGTACGGAAGGCCACCGCCCAGGCGATGGTCGCGAGCGCCTTCACCGCGCCGCACGTCACGGAGTTCGTCACCGTCGACGTCACCCGCACGATGAAGCTCGTCCAGCAGCTCAAGACCGACCCCGACATGGCCGGGCTGCGCGTCAACCCGCTGCTGCTCGTCGCGAAGGCCCTGCTCGTCGCGATCAAGCGCAACCCGGACGTCAACGCGTCCTGGGACGAGGCCAACCAGGAGATCGTCCGCAAGGACTACGTGAACCTCGGCATCGCCGCGGCCACGCCGCGCGGTCTGATCGTCCCGAACATCAAGGACGCCGGGGCCAAGACCCTCCCCCAGTTGTCCGCGGCCCTCGGCGAGCTGATCTCCACCGCCCGCGAGGGTAGGACCAGCCCGGCGGACATGTCCGGCGGCACGGTCACCATCACCAACGTCGGTGTCTTCGGCGTCGACACCGGCACGCCCATCCTCAACCCGGGCGAGTCCGCGATCCTGGCGTTCGGCGCGGTCAAGCTCCAGCCCTGGGTCCACAAGGGCAAGGTCAAGCCCCGCCAGGTCACCACCCTGGCGCTCTCCTTCGACCACCGCCTGGTCGACGGGGAACTCGGCTCCAAGGTCCTCGCGGACGTGGCCGCCGTTCTGGAACACCCCAAGCGCCTGATCACCTGGGGCTGACCCACGCGCGCGGGCGCGCGTGCCTCTGAACGAACGCGCGCGCCCGAAAAGGACGAAGGGCCCGGACGCTCCCTCCTCACCCCCCTCCAGCGAGGAGAGAGCGGCGTCCGGGCCCTCTGCCCGTATGCGGAGCGGCCTCGGGGTACCACCCCTGGAAGAGGGTGGAATGGCCCGTGCTGCGCAATTTACTTAAGATTGACCAACACTTGCAGTGTCGGAATTTGGAGGACGCGTGAATCGCGTCGACGGCGAGTCCATCAGCCGCCTGCTGCGCGCCTGGCGGTCCCGCGTCGACGCCCGGACCGTCCCCGAACTGCGCGGCCTCTACCCCCGCCCCGGCCGCCGGCTCTCCCAGGCACACGTGGCCAGGATGACCGGGGTGAGCGAGGGCTGGTACCGCGCCCTGGAGGCGGGCCGCCGCCAGGACTTCTCCGAGAGCTTCCTGCTGCGCGTCGCGCAAGCGCTGCGCCTCAGCGAGGCCGAGACCCTGACCCTCTTCCTCGCCGTCTGCGGCCGCCGCCCGCCCGGCCTGCTCGCCCCCGACCCGACGGACCTCCCCCGCGGCGTCCAGGCCCTGCTCGAACAGCAGGTCTCCTACCCCGCCTACCTCTCGGACGTCGCCTGGAACGTCGTCGCCGTCAACCCCCTGATGGGCGAGTGGTTCCCCTGGGTCCTGCGCCCCGGCGCGAACCTCATGCGCTGGACCCTGCTGGACCCCGAGGCCCGCGAGCAGATGCTCGACTGGGAGGACAGCTGCGCCCGCATCTACCTCGCCATGCTCCGTGTGGCCGCCAACAGCGACCCCGCCAACGCCGAACTGCGCACCCTCGTCCGCGACATCCTTGAGGCCGACGCCGACTGCCGCCGCATATGGTCCGAGGAATCCGACGTCGTCGAACACCGGGACGGCCACGTCTTCCGACTGCGCCTGCCGTACCACGGCAACGCGGAGATCCGCGTGACGACCCACGTCCTGCTCCCCATACAACGCCCGGACCTGCGCTTCGTCTTCATCACCCCCATGGACGGGTGGGCGGGGGTGTAAGCGGCGTCGGGTAGCCATGCGGCTGTCCGCATCGCGAAACGCCACTCCCCACGCATACCTGTTGTATCTATGCTGTGCGCATGTCAGCCACCGCCACCGCCAAACGTCCCGCCGCCGACCGTGTGTACGCGCATGTGAAGGACGCCGTGCTCCAGCGGCGTTACGAGGGCGGCACGCTGCTGACCGAGGGGGACTTGGCGGGTGAGGTGGGGGTCTCGCGGACTCCGGTGCGGGAGGCGTTGCTCAGACTCGAGGGCGAGGGGTTGCTCAAGCTCTACCCGAAGAAGGGGGCGTTGGTGCTGGCCGTGTCCGCGCAGGAGATCGCGGACGTGGTGGAGACCCGGCTGCTGGTGGAGAAGCACGCCGCCGGGAAGGCCGTGCCCGCCTCGCCGGCGCTTCTCGCCCGGCTGGAGGAGCTCGTCGAGGACATGCGGCGGCAGGCCGCGGCCGGGGACCTCGCCGCGGTGTCGGTCAGCGACCGGGCCTTCCACGCCGAGATCGTGCGCAGCGCGGGCAATCAGATCCTCTCGCGGTTGTACGACCAGCTCCGCGACCGGCAGTTGCGGATGGGTGTCGCGGTCATGCACGCCCATCCCGACCGGATCGCGAAGAACATCGCCGAGCACACCGAGATCCTCGAAGCGCTGCGCGCCGGGGACGCGGAGGCGGCCATCGGCATCGTCGACCAGCACGTCAGCTGGGTGCGGAACCTGGCACAGGGCCACGAACGATGACAGGGGGAGAGGCGATGAGCGGGGGTTCCACCGGGCTGCCCGGCGACCCACCCGGCGGGCGGCGGGCGATGGCCGTCTGGGGGCTGGGCGTCGGGGTGTACTTCGTCGCGATCGTCTTCCGCACCAGCCTCGGTGTGGCCGGCATCGACGCCGCGGAGCGGTTCCACATCAACGCCTCCGCCCTGTCGACGTTCTCCATACTCCAACTGCTGGTCTACGCCGGCATGCAGATACCCGTCGGCCTGATGGTCGACCGGCTCGGGACGAAGAAGGTGCTGGCGCTCGGCGTCGTGCTCTTCACCGCCGGGCAGTTCGCCTTCGCGTTCTCCCACTCGTACGGCACGGCCCTGGCCAGCCGCGGGCTGCTCGGGTGCGGTGACGCGATGACGTTCATCAGCGTGCTGCGGCTCGGCGCGCGGTGGCTCCCCGCCCGGCACGGCCCGATGATCGCGCAGGTCGCGGCGCTGTTCGGGATGGCGGGCAACCTGATCTCGACGCTGCTGCTCGCGCGGCTGCTGCACAGCGCGGGCTGGACGACGACGTTCGCGGGAAGCGCGACGGCGGGTGTGGTCGTGCTCGTCCTGCTGCTGCTCTTCCTCAAGGACCACCCCGAGGGGTACGCACCCGTGCCCCACTCCCACGCGGGCGGCGGTTTCGTCCGGCAGCAGATCGTCCGCGCCTGGCGGGAGCCGGGGACGCGGCTGGGCATGTGGGTGCACTTCACCACCGGCTTCCCGGCGATGGTGTTCCTGTTGCTGTGGGGGATGCCCTATCTGGTCGAGGCGCAGGGCCTGAGCCGCGGGACCGCGGGCGCCCTGCTGACCCTCGTCGTGCTGTCGAACATGGCCATCGGCCTCGTCTACGGCCAGGTCATCGGCCGCCACCGGGCCGCCCGGCTGCCGCTCGCCCTCGGCACCGTCGCCGCGACCGCGCTGCTGTGGGCCTCGACCGTCGTCTGGCCCGGCACGCACGCCCCGATGTGGCTGCTGATCGCGGAGTGCGTGGTCCTCGGCGCCTGCGGGCCGGCCTCGATGATCGGCTTCGACTTCGCCCGCCCGGCCAACCCGCCCGAGCGCCAGGGCACGGCCTCGGGCATCGTGAACATGGGCGGGTTCGTCGCCTGCATGACCACCCTGCTGGCCGTGGGCCTGCTGCTGGACGCCACCGGCGACAACTACCGCGTCGCGTTCGCGTCGGTGTTCGTGCTGGAGGCGCTCGGGCTGTCCCAGATCCTGCGGCTGCGCACGAGGGCGCAGCGGCGGGAGCGGGAGCGGGTGGTGGCGTCGCGGGTGGAGACGGTCCACGTGCCGGTCTGACGGGTGCCGACCGGCGGCGGGATCAGGGCGTGACGGTCACGGCGTGACGGCTCACGGCGTGACGGTCACCCGCGTGACGGTTCACGGCGTGACGGCGAACTCGCGGAGGATCGCCGCCGCCAGCCCCGTCTCACCCTCGATCCTCACCCGGTCCGCCACCGCGTCCGGGCGGACCCGTCCGCACGCGAGGCGGGCGTAGGTCTCCCAGTCCAGGGCGAGCGTCGCCGTCGGCCCCAGCGACACGCTGCTGTCGATCGCGCCCCTGCCCTGCCCGTCGATCCGTACCGTCCGCAGGAACTCCAGCGGCCCGTGCACGTCGAAGACGACCGCCGCCCCCGCCGGGGCGCCCGCGTCCTTCGCGACGACCTTGGGCAGGGCGAGGAGCAGGAAGTCACGGGTGAGGGCCGCGCCCGGGGAGTCGAGGTTGCCGGGCTTGCCCAGGGCGCGGCGCAGGTCCTGCTCGTGCGTCCATACGTCGAACGCCCTTATTGTGAGCGCCCGTTCGAGCGTCTGCTCGTTGCCGCTGCCGAGCGGCCAGCGGACCGGCGCCTGCGGGGAGCGCGTCTCGTTGCGCAGCTGCCGCGAGCGCCGGATGATCGTGTACTCCAGCTCGGACGTCATCTCCAGGGCCGTGTGGCAGCGCCGCACGTCGACCTGCACCTCGATGTACCGCGAGAACTCGTCGGTCACGTGGTAGAGATCGCGCGGCAGCGTGTGCATCGGCCGTGGCTCGCCCAGCATTTCGCACTCGACGCCGATGACGTGCGAGACCACGTCGCGCACGGACCACCCCGGGCATTCGGTGGCCCGGTTCCATTCGTTCTCCGCGAGTGGTCTCACCAACTCGTTGATGGCCTCGATGGAATGGGTCCAGGCGTCGATGGCGGGCTGAAGGCTTGGGTGGACGGTCACGGGACCCCTCGGGCGGTGCGGTACGTACGCGGACTGACTGCTCGGATGGGCTGCGCTGCTACTGCGGTGTTGCTACTGGAGTTCGGTTAAGTGCTGTATGGGTTCTATGCAGTTAAGTTACGCTGCGCACGGGCGCCCCGGCAGGGCTTTCGACGACGAACGCGTGCCGCGCCGACGGTTCGAATGCTGAGAGTGGTGGTACTGTGCGCGCCTCTTTGATCCAGATCGGTGTGGACCCGGACGAGCCGGTCGCCGAGCGCCGGACGCGGGTGGCTTCCCTCGTGCGCGAGCAGCGGGGCAGCGACCTCGTGGTGCTGCCCGAGCTGTGGACGGTGGGCGCCTTCGCGTACGAGTCCTTCGCCGAGGAGGCCGAACCGCTGGACGGCCCCACGGCCGAGGCGATGGCGGCCGCCGCCTGGGACACCGGCGTCTGGCTGCACGCGGGCTCGATCGTGGAGCGTGACCCTGATGGTCCGCTCTACAACACCTCCCTCGTCTTCTCGCCCAAGGGCGATCTGGTCCGCACGTACCGCAAGATCCACCGCTTCGGCTTCGACAAGGGCGAGGCCGTCATGATGGCCCCGGGCTCCGAGGTCGTCACCGTGCCCTTGCCGCAGACCACGCTGGGCCTCGCGACCTGCTACGACCTGCGCTTCCCCGAGCTGTTCCGCGCGCTCGTCGACGCGGGCGCGCAGACGCTGGTCGTCCCCGCGGGCTGGCCGGCGCGGCGCCGCGAGCACTGGACGCTGTTCGCGAAGGCGCGGGCCGTGGAGAACCAGTCGTACGTCCTCGCGTGCGACACCGCGGGCACCCACGCGGGCGTCGAGCAGGCCGGGCACAGCATCGTGGTCGACCCCTGGGGCGAGGTCCTGGCCGAGGCGGGGACGGGCGAGGAGGTCCTCACCGTGGATCTGGACCTCGCCCGCGTCGCGAAGACCCGCGAGGACTTCCCGGCCCTGAAGGACCGGGTCCTGGGCCGGAAGTAGCCCGCCCGGCTCACCATCCGGCCGTCCGGCTGTTGCGGCCGTGTGTCGGCCCGCGGTCCGGGGAATGCGCACGCGCCCCGGTGATGTTTGATGGGTTCATGGCCCCACACGCACGCGTCCGCGCCCCCGAACTCATCGGAAAGGGCGGCTGGCTGAACACCGGCGGCACCGCCCTCACCCTGGCTGACCTGCGAGGACGCATCGTCATCCTCGACTTCTGGACGTTCTGCTGTGTGAACTGTCTGCACGTCCTCGACGAGCTGCGGGAGCTGGAGGAGAAGCACCGCGACACCGTTGTGATCATCGGTGTGCACTCGCCGAAGTTCGTCCACGAGGCCGAGCACCAGGCCGTCGTCGACGCCGTCGAGCGGTACGAGGTGCACCACCCCGTCCTGGACGACCCCGAGCTCGCGACCTGGAAGCAGTACGCCGTGCGGGCCTGGCCCACGCTCGTCGTCATCGACCCCGAGGGCTACGTCGTGGCCCAGCACGCGGGCGAGGGCCACGCCCACGCCCTGGAGCAGCTCGTCGGCGAGCTGGAGGCCGAGCACGCGGCCAAGGGCACCCTGCGGCGCGGCGACGGCCCGTACGTCGCCCCCGAGCCGGTCGCGACCGATCTGCGTTTCCCCGGCAAGGCGGTGCTGCTGCCCGGCGGCACCTTCCTCGTCTCGGACTCCACCCGGCACCAGCTCGTCGAGCTGGCCGCGGACGGCGAGAGCGTCGTGCGGCGGGTCGGCTCCGGCGAGCGAGGCTTCGGCCCCGACGGCTTCAGCGAGCCGCAGGGCCTGGCGCTGCTCCCCGACGGCACGGTCGCCGTCGCCGACACGGTCAACCACGCCCTGCGCGCGTACGACCCCGCCACCGGCGCCGTCACCACCCTCGCGGGGACCGGTCGCCAGTGGATGCAGGGCCGCCCCACCTCGGGCCCCGCCCTCGACGTGGACCTGTCCTCCCCCTGGGACGTGGCCTGGTTCGCCGACCGGCTGTGGATCGCCATGGCGGGTGTGCACCAGCTGTGGACGTACGACCCGGCGACCGGCACCGTCGAGGTCGCCGCCGGTACGACGAACGAGGGACTGGTCGACGGGCCCGCGCCCGAGGCGTGGTTCGCACAGCCGTCGGGGCTGGCCGCGACCGAGGACCGGCTGTGGGTCGCGGACTCGGAGACCAGCGCCCTGCGGTACGTCGAGCGGGACGGCGAGGGCTTCGCGGTCCGCACGGCCGTCGGCACGGGGCTCTTCGACTTCGGGCACCGCGACGGGGAGGCCGGACAGGCCCTCTTCCAGCACCCGCTCGGGGTGACCGCCCTGCCCGACGGCTCGGTGGCCGTCTCCGACACGTACAACCACGCCCTGCGCCGCTACGACCCGGCGACCGACGAGGTCACCACGCTCGCGACGGACCTGCGGGAGCCGTCGGACGCGGTCCTCGTCGGCGACGACATCGTGGTCGTGGAGTCCGCCCGGCACCGGCTGACGCGGCTGCGGCTGCCGGAGGAGGCCGTACGGGTCGAGTCCGTCGCGCACCGCACCCAGCGGGCGGCGACCGACGTCGCGCCCGGGCGGCTGCGGCTCGACGTCGTCTTCCAGGCCCCGACGGGCCAGAAGCTCGACACCCGCTACGGGCCGTCGACCCGCCTCCTCGTCAGCTCGACCCCGCCGGAGCTCCTGGCGGAGGGCTCGGGCACCGGTACGGACCTGGGCCGTGACCTGGTGCTGGCGGACGGGGTGACCGAGGGCGTCCTGCACGTCTCCGCGATGGCCGCGTCCTGCGACGACGACCCGGAGAACGAGTACCCCGCCTGCCACATGCACCAGCAGGACTGGGGGGTGCCGGTGCGCGTCGTGCCCGGCGGCGCCGACCGGCTGCCGCTGGTGCTGGCGGGCCTGGATGCGTGAGCGGCCCGGGAGCGGCTTGAGAGCCGGGGTCAGCGCGTGTAGCGGTGCTCCTCCTCGACGACGGGCGCGGCCGGGGGCGGCGGCTGCACCCGTCGTCGCTGGAAGATGCTGATGTAGGCGCAGACGCCGAGGATGCCGACGGCCATCAGGATCAGGCCGAGCAGGGTGACGTTCACGCCGTCCATGTGCCAGTCCACGGCGAAGGTGAGGATGGCCCCCACCGCGATCAGACCGATGCAGCCGCCCATACCCATGGCAATCGCCTCCGATGTCGATTGGCCGTTCCGGTTCGCTGGGGTGCGGGTACCCCGGACCGGCCCGGCCAATCGACGTCAGGCCGCTACCACTTGAGAGCGTCGGCCTGGCTGCTCTGCCAGTACGTCCCCTGGGCCTGGTCGTCGACGTGCACGGAGCCGCCCGGCAGGGGGGCGTCCATCTTGTCGCCCACGGTGCTTCCGTCGCCGGGGCCCTGGAAGGAGACGGCGAGCTTCTTGGCCTTGCGGCCGGTGCCGCCCGAGCCGTCGGCGGCGGAGGTGACGATGCCCGCGTAGGCGGACTTGCCCGGGGCGAGGGTGACGGGCGCCTGGGGGCGGCTCTTGTCGATCACGGGCGTCGTGGCCTGGTCCTGGTCGAAGCGCAGGAACGGGTAGCCGTGCGCGGTGCAGGCCGCCTTCGAGGTGTTGGTGGCCACCACCAGGAGGTGGTTGACGGGCCTGCTGACGGCCTTGACCTCGACCTTGACGGTGCCGGAGGCGCAGACGCCGGGCGCGGCGCTCTTGCCCTTGTCGCTGCTGCCGGCGGCGGAGCCGCTCCGGCCGTCCTTGGCCGCGGCCGCCGCTTCCTCGTCCTTGGCGGGCGACGCCGTGTCGGCCGGGCCGGACGAGCCGGCCTTGTCCGACGCGGAGTCGTCTCCGCCGCCACAGGCGGTGAGGGTGAGGGCGGCCGTGGCGCTGAGCGCGGCGGCCATGAGGAGCGTGCGGGAGCGGCGGGCGGTGGCTCTGGCGGACATGGTGTTTTCCCCCGATGGGACGGTTGACGGGCCGGTACGGCCCGATCTTCCCACCCGTGCGTGCGAACCACCGCTGCGCGGCGGTGTCCTCAAACGCCGGACGGGCTTGATGTCGGTTGAGCTCAGCCAACATCAAGCCCGCCCGCCGCCGCAGGCGGCACAGACCGCCTCAGCCCTCCAGGAAGGCGGTCAGCGCGCTCGCCAGCAGATGCGGGTCGTCCGCGCCGCACAGCTCGCGCGCCGAGTGCATGGAGAGGATCGCGACGCCGATGTCGACCGTGGTGATGCCGTGCCGGGCGGCCGTGATGGGCCCGATGGTGGTGCCGCAGGGCATGGCGTTGTTGGAGACGAAGTGCTGCCAGGGCACGCCCGCCCGCTCGGCCGCGGCGGCGAAGACGGCCCGGCCGCTGCCGTCGGTCGCGTACCGCTGGTTGACGTTGACCTTCAGGATCGGGCCGCCGTTGGGCATCGGGTGGTGGCCCGGGTCGTGGCGCTCGGAGTAGTTGGGGTGCACGGCGTGGCCGGTGTCGGAGGACAGACAGACCGTGCCGGCGAAGGCGCGCGCCTTGTCCTCGAACGAACCGCCGCGGGCGAAGACGGACCGCTCCAGGACGTTGCCGAGCAGGGGGCCTTCGGCGCCGGTGTCGGACTGGCTGCCGTTCTCCTCGTGGTCGAACGCGGCGAGCACGGGGATGTAGGGCAGGCTCGCGGAGGAGCACGCCGCGGTGAGCGCGGCGATGCCGGCGTGCACGGACAGCAGATTGTCCATGCGGGGACCGGCGAGCAGCTCCTGGTCGCGCCCGAGGTAGGCGGGGGCCTCCACGCTGTGGACCATCAGGTCCCAGCCGGTGACGTCCTCGGCCGCGACGCCCGCCTCCTCGGCGACGAAGCGGATGAGGTCGCCCTCGTGCGGGTCGCCGAGGCCCCAGATCGGCGTCATGTGGCGCTGCTTGTCGAGCTTGAGGCCGTCGGAGTTCACCGACCGGTCGAGGTGCACGGCGAGTTGCGGCACGCGCAGCAGCGGCCGGTCCACGTTGACGAGGTGATGGCTGCCGTCCCGCAGGGTGATCCGGCCGGAGAGCCCGAGGTCGCGGTCGAGCCAGGTGTTGAGCAGCGTTCCGCCGTAGAGCTCCACGGCGATCTGCCGCCAGCCGTGCGAGCCGGTGTCCGGGAGCGGCTTGACGCGCAGGTTCGGCGAGTCGGTGTGCGCGCCGATGATCCGGAACGGGGTGGCCGTGGTCGCCCCCTCCGGCACGTACCAGGCGATGATCGCCCCGCCGCGCGTCACGTACTTGCCGCCGTCCCCCATGGCCTTGACGGCCTGGGAGGTGCCCCCACTCGCGTCCCACGCGTCGGTCTCCGCGACCTGACGGAAGCCCGCCTTCTCCAGCCGCTCGGCGGTGTTGGCCACCGCGTGGTACGGCGAGGGGCTCGCCGCGAGGAAGGTCATCAGGTCGTCGGTGTGGCCGCGGTCGAAGCGGTGCGCAGAGCTCATGGCCTCAGGATAAGGATCAGGGCAAGTGATCGGGGGGTGTTGCGCGGTTGATGCGCGAGGATGCGAAAGGCCCGCCTCCCAGGGGGGAAGCGGGCCTCGCACACGTGGGGCAGGTCCCCGGGACGGACCTTAGAACGCGGCCTCGTCCAGCTCCATCAGGGAGTTGTCGACGGACTCGGCGAGCGAGCGCTCGACGGAGACGCCGGGCAGGATGTTGTGGGCGAAGAACTTCGCCGCCGCGACCTTGCCCTCGTAGAAGGCCTTGTCCTTCGAGGAGGCGGAGCCGAGCTTCTCGGCGGCCACCGCGGCGCCCTTGAGCAGCAGGTAGCCGATGACGACGTCACCGGAGGCCAGCAGCAGGCGGGTGGAGTTGAGGCCGACCTTGTAGATGGACTTGACGTCCTTCTCGGTCGCGGCGAGGTCGGTCAGCATCGCGCCGACGATCCCCTCCAGGTCGACCGCGGCCTTGGCGAGCTGGTCGCGGGCGACGGCCAGGTCCTCGCCGCCGGCGGCCTCGGCGAGGAACTTCTTGATCTCCTCGGAGAGGGTGGTCAGCGCCTGGCCCTGGTCGCGGACGATCTTCCGGAAGAAGAAGTCCTGGCCCTGGATGGCCGTGGTGCCCTCGTACAGCGTGTCGATCTTGGCGTCACGGATGTACTGCTCGATCGGGTACTCCTGGAGGTACCCGGAGCCGCCGAACGTCTGGAGCGACTGCGCCAGCTGCTCGTAGGACTTCTCCGAGCCGTAGCCCTTGACGATGGGCAGCAGCAGGTCGTTGAGACCGTGCAGCGCCTTGGCCTCCTTCAGGGAGGCCTCGTCGCCCGCGTGCTCCTTGACGAGGATCTCGTCCTGGACGGCGGCGGTGTAGAGGACGAGGGCGCGCATGCCCTCGACGTACGCCTTCTGCGTCATCAGCGAGCGGCGGACGTCGGGGTGGTGCGTGATGGTGACCTTGGGGGCGGACTTGTCCATGAAGTTGGCCAGGTCCGGACCCTGCACGCGCTCCTTGGCGTACTCCAGCGCGTTGAGGTAGCCGGTGGAGAGGGTGGCGATGGCCTTCGTGCCGACCATCATCCGGGCGAACTCGATGATCATGAACATCTGGCGGATGCCGTCGTGCTTCTCGCCGACGAGCCAGCCCTTGGCGGGGTGCTTGTCGCCGAAGGTCATCTCGCAGGTGTTCGAGGCCTTGAGGCCCATCTTGTGCTCGACGTTGGTGGCGTAGACGCCGTTGCGCGCGCCCAGCTCGCCGGTCTCGAAGTCGAACTCGAACTTCGGCACGAGGAAGAGCGACAGGCCCTTGGTGCCCGGGCCGTGGCCCTCGGGGCGGGCCAGCACGTAGTGGAAGATGTTCTCCGCCATGTCGTGCTCACCGGAGGTGATGAAGCGCTTCACGCCCTCGATGTGCCAGGAGCCGTCCTCCTGCTTGACGGCCTTGGTGCGGCCGGCGCCGACGTCCGAACCGGCGTCCGGCTCGGTCAGCACCATGGTGGAGCCCCAGCCCTTGTCCACCGCGAGCTTGGCGATGCGCTTCTGCTCGTCGGTGCCCTCCTCGTAGAGCACGCCCGCGAACGCGGGGCCGGAGGAGTACATCCAGATCGCCGGGTTGGCGCCCAGGATGGTCTCGGCGAAGCCCCAGAGCAGGGAGCGCGGCGCGGTGGTGCCGCCGATGCCCTCCGGGATGCCGAGGCGCCACCACTCGGCGTCCATGTAGGCCTGGTAGCTCTTCTTGAAACTGGCCGGTACCGGAGCGGTGTTGGTCTCCGGGTCGAAGACCGGCGGGTTGCGGTCGGCGTCCACGAAGGAGTCGGCCAGCTCGTTCTCCGAGAGGCGCGCGATCTCCGACAGGACGCTCTTGGCGGTCTCGACGTCCATCTCCGCGAACGGGCCGGTGCCGTACAGCTTGTCGCGGCCGAGAACCTCGAAGAGGTTGAACTCGATGTCGCGGAGATTCGACTTGTAGTGGCCCATGACAACGGCTCCGTAAGGCTGGGAGGTGGATCCTCGAATACGTACCGGGCAGTAATTTCCATGATGCTACCGGTCGGTAATAAGACGCAACCCCTGATCGCCCAACTGTGACTGAGTACGCTTCGGTCCATGTACGGCTACGACCAGAACGTGGGAACACAGGGCTACGCCCCGCCGCAGCAGTCCGGCGGCTACGGCGAGCAGCCGCTCTACCCCGAGCCGTCCCCGCCGTCGCTTGCCGACGCGGTGCGGGCCTTCACCACGGGCTCGATGTCCGCCGAGGACTTCCAGATCATCTTCTCGACCTCGAAGGTCTACTGCCCGCGCGGTGACACGCCGGGCTTCCTCGCCCTGCACAACACCCAGCAGCCGGTGATCCCGATGTTCACCTCGCTCAAGGAGCTGCGGCGGTACGCGGGCAAGGAGTCCAAGTACTTCGTGATCACAGGCGCCGAGGTCATCGATCTGCTGCCCACCGGCTACGGCTTCGTGCTGGACATGGAGGGTGACCACCGGATGGTCTTCGACGCGAAGGCCGTCGAGCAGATGGTCGACTTCGCGATGCGCCGGATGTACGGGTGACCCACCGGGCCGTTGCGTGTGCACCTCCGCTGCGCGGCGGTGTCCTCGATCCACAGGGCAGCAGCCGGTACGGCGGCTAACCCGTCGCCCGGCGGTAGAGCTTCTCCACGGCGTCGCCGAAGTACGAGCTGTACGACGTCTCGTCGTCGCCGCCGCCCTGGAAACCGCCCAGGACGCCGTTGACCGTGCCGAGGCCCGTGGCGGGGTCGACGTCGGTGAGGATGGGGCCGCCGCTGGTGCCGTTGGGCAGGCCGTGGCAATCGAAGCGCAGCTGGGTGGGGCCGTGGGTGCCGGTGATGTTCTGGCAGCCGAGGGGGCGCTCCTCGCCGATGGGGTAGCCGATCACCCGGGCCGGGCGGTTCGGCTCGGGGCGGAAGCGGATGCGCTCGGCGCCGGTGACCCGCTCGATGGGGGTGTCGTCACCCACCCGGCGGACCCGCAGGAACGCCACGTCGTGGTCCTGGTCGCCGCTGTCCGCCCACTCGGGGGTGATGTCGACGGACGTGGGCACCCAGACGCCGTAGGGCGCCTGTCCGTCGTGGTAGCCGGGGACGAAGGCGATGTCGGTGCGGAACTCGCGCTGGTACACGCAGTGGGCGGCGGTGGCGATCAGATCGCCCCTGGGGCTGTGGACGACGCTGGCGCTGCAGCTGTGGTCCGGTTCGCCCTCGCCCGTGTAGAACAGCGGGCCCACGGCCGGCGAGGGGTCGCTCTCGCGGGCCTCCAGCGGCTTCGAGGCGGGCAGCGGGTCGCTGCCCGAGCCGACGGCCGCCGGCGCGGACGCGGGGGGCTTCCGCGGGGTGCGGACCACCGACCGCATCGCCTCGGCGCTCTCGTCGCCCAGAGCCTTCGGCTCGTCGTAGTGACCGTCGGCGTCGCCCTTGGCCAGGGGTGCGTCCGAGGCCTGGCCGCGGCTCGCCATCAGCAGGCCGATCACGGTCAGGGCCAGGACGGCGGCGATCAGGGCGGCTATCCCGGCGGGACCGGAGGCGTAGCCGCGGTCGGTGGCTTTCAGGCGCATTCACCCAGTGTCCACGTTCGAATCATGTTCGCGCCGGAGGCGCGCGCCCGGCGCATGGCCCGGAGTGCGGCCGTCGGGTGCCCCGGGAATAGGGGCACCCTTGCAGGTTGTTCACTCTTCAACTAACTTGAAGGCGTCGCAACCGAGGAGGCTGTCATGCCCGCAGTAACCGTTGAGAACCCGCTGACCCTGCCCCGCGTGGCCGCCCCGGCCGACGGCCGGCAGCGGCCGGTGCTGCACGTCGCGACCGCGCCGAGCGGTTTCGAGGGCGAGGGATTCCCCGTCCGCAGGGCCTTCGCGGGGATCCATTACAAGTACCTCGACCCGTTCATCATGATGGACCAGATGGGTGAGGTGGACTACGGACCGGGCGAGCCGAAGGGCACGCCCTGGCACCCCCACCGCGGGTTCGAGACGGTCACCTATCTGATCGACGGCACCTTCGTGCACCAGGACTCGCACGGTGGCGGCGGCACGATCAACGACGGTGACACCCAGTGGATGACCGCCGGGTCCGGCCTGCTGCACATCGAGGCCCCGCCGGAGTCCCTCGTCGTCAGCGGCGGGCTCTTCCACGGCCTCCAGCTGTGGGTGAACCTGCCGAAGGCCGACAAGATGATGGCCCCCCGCTACCAGGACATCGGCGGCGGCAAGGTCAAGCTGCTCACCTCGGCCGACGGCGGCGCGCTGCTGCGGCTGATCGCGGGCACCATCGACGGCCACGAGGGCCCGGGCATCACCCACACGCCGATCACGATGACGCACATCTCCCTCAACCCGGGCGCGGAGCTCACCCTGCCCTGGCGGCCGGACTTCAACGCCCTCGCGTACGCGCTCTCCGGGAGCGGTACGGCGGGCGCCGAGCGACGGCCGTTCCACATGGGGCAGTCCGTGGTCTTCGGCAACGGCGACTCGATCACGGTCCGGGCGGACGACAAGCAGGACACCCGCGGTCCGAACTTCGAGTTCGTCCTGCTCGGCGGGCAGCCGATCCGGGAGCCGATGATGCACTACGGCCCGTTCGTCATGAACACCCACGCCGAGCTGGCCCAGGCCTTCGACGACTACCAGGCCGGCCGCCTCGGCACGGTGCCGGCTGACGCCGTGTAGTTCGTGTGGGCCGTCGTTGCCGCCTGCGGCGGCGAGCGCCCTGCGGGCGCGTCCTCAAGCGCCGGACGGGCTGAAATCAGCTCGTCCGGCGCTTGAGGACACAGCACAGCAGCCCGTCCGGCGCTTGAGGACAGAGCACAGCAGCCCGTCCGGCGCTTGAGGACACCGCCGCGCAGCGGAGGTGCGCACACCCCTCACCCACCCGGACCCGGTCACCGAGCTCTCAGCGCATCACCATGATGCGCTGAGCCCGTGCCGACCGAATCGGAGCTGAAGCCGCTGCTGCCCCGGGCCGTGCGCAAGATCGCGGCCTGGTGCCTGGTCCTGCTGCTGGTCGCCGGGGTCGCCGCCGTCGGTGTGTGGCTGTGCGTACAGCTGAAGGCGGCGGTCACGCCCGTCCTGCTCGCGCTGCTCGGCACGGCGCTGCTCCGGCCCGTGCACCGGCGGCTGCTCGCGATGGGCGTGCAGCGTTCGCTCTCGGCGGCGCTGACCTGCCTGCTGTTGCTCGCGGTCGTCGGCGGCACCGGCTACGTCGTGGCCAGCGCGCTGATCGACACCGGGGACCAGATCATCGCCTCGGTCAAGGAAGCCGCCCGGAAGCTCGCGGACCACTTCGGCGCCGCCGGGACCTCGCTCGACGACCTGGCGTCCAACGGCAAGGACCTGCTGGGCAAGTTCGGCAGCACGGCCGCCTCCGGCGTGCTGTCCGGGCTCAGCGTCGTCGGGGAGATGATCGCCCTCGCCGTGCTGGCCCTCTTCCTGACCTTCTTCTTCCTGCGCGACTCCGACCGGGCCGCGGCCACGGTGCACTCCCTCGCCCCGGGGAACTCCGGCCCCCGCCTGGAGGCGATGGGACGGCGCGGGTACCGGGCGGTCGAGGGGTTCATGCGGGGCACCACGTTCATCGCGCTGATCGACGCGGTGTGCATCATGGCCGGGCTGCTGATCCTGCGGGTGCCGGGCGCGGCGGGCCTCGGCGCGCTGGTCTTCGTCACCGCGTACATCCCCTACCTCGGCGCGTTCCTGTCCGGCGCGGTCGCGGTCCTGGTGGCGCTGGCCGACCGGGGACTGGGCACGGCCGCGTCGGTGCTGGGGGTGGTGCTGGCCGTGCAGGTGCTGGAGGGGCACGTGCTCCAGCCGATGATCCAGAGCCGTACGGTGCAGATGCATCCGGCCATGGTCATGCTGACGATCACGGCGGGCGCGAGCGTCGCGGGGATCCTCGGCATGCTGCTCGCGGTGCCGCTGACAGCGGCGGTCTTCGGGGTCGTCTCGGAGCTGCGCTCGCATTACGCGGTCCCGCCGTCCGGCGCGCGCGGGTCCACGACGGGCGCGTAGGCGCCGGGGTCGCAAGGAGCGCGCGCGACCGGACGCCGGCCACCGCCGCCAGGCCGTCAGTACGTCGAGGCCGGCGCCCGGCGCTACGTCACCTCCGCCAGCCCCTCCGGGGTCAGCAGCGTCCCGTGCGTCCCGGAGGCCCCGGACGCCTCGACCAGCTCGAACCAGATGTTCTTGCCCTCGCCCCGGGGGTCGACGCCCCACGCGCTGGCCAGCAGTTCCATCAGCACCAGGCCGCGCCCGGAGGACGCCATCTCGCCCGGGTGGCGGCGGTGCGGCAGCTCGTCGCTGCCGTCCTCGACCTCGACGCGCAGGCGGCGCTCGCCCTGCTCGCCCGTTATCTCGGCGACCAGCAGCGCGTCCCCGTCCGTGTGGACGAGGACGTTGGTGACCATCTCGGAGACCATCAGCACGGCCGAGTCGATCTGGTCCCCGTCGCGCCAGTCGTGCATGAGCTCGCCGAGCTGGTGCCGGCACTCCGCGATGCGTTCCGGTTCGGCCTGGGCGATGGTCAGGACCATGCGGCGGGCCGGGTGCGGGAGCGTGGTGAGGCCGCCGACCTCGGCGGGGACGAGGGCTTCCCGGGACAGCAGGAGCACGGCGATGTCGTCCTCGCGCCGGTCGACCAGCGGGCCGGTGGTGTAGTGGGAGGGCGGGCCGTGGACGGCCTGGACGAGGGCGTCGGCGAGCTGTTCCAGATCGCCGTCCTCGCCGTCCAGCGGGTAGCCCTCGATGACCTCGCGCAGCCTGCTCCAGCCGGTCTCCAGGTCGTGGCCGCCGGTCTCGATGAGCCCGTCCGTGCAGACCATCATCGTCTCGCCCGGTTCGAGGACGAGCCGGGTGGTGGGGTAGTCCGTGTCGGGGACGATGCCGAGCGGCAGGCCGCCCCCCGTGGGCCGGACGAGCACCGTGCCGTCGCTGAGCCGGATCGCGGGCTCGGGGTGCCCGGCGCGGGCGATGTCGAGGAGCCCGGTGGCGGGGTCGACCTCGATGTAGAGGCAGGTGGCGAAGCGCGGGTCGGTGTCCTCGGACTCGGTGTCGTTGACGCCCGAGAGGAAGCGCGAGGCCCGGGAGAGGACCGCGTCCGGATGGTGGCCCTCGGAGGCGTACGCGCGCAGCGCGATCCGCAGCTGCCCCATCAGCCCGGCGGCCCGCACGTCGTGCCCCTGGACGTCCCCGATGACCAGGGCGATCCGCCCCGAGGGCAGCGGGATCATGTCGTACCAGTCGCCGCCGACCTCCAGCCCGCCGCCGGTCGGTACGTACCGGGCGGCCACCTTCATGCCGGGGATGTCCGGCTGGACCGTCGGCATCATCGAGCGCTGGAGGCCGACGGTCAGTTCGCGCTCCGACTCGTGGAGGCTGGCCCGGCCGAGGGCCTGGGCGAGCATCCGGGCGACGGTCGTGAGCACGGACCGCTCGTCGGGGGTGAAGCTGACCGGGATGGAGAACCCGGCCATCCAGGCGCCGATCGAGTGACCCGCGTTGATCAGCGGCAGGAAGGCCCAGGACTGGCGGGCGAAGTGCGCGACCTGCTTCCAGGCGTCGGGGAAGCGGCGCTGGTAGTCGTCGGGGTTGGGCAGATAGATCGCGCGGCCGGTGCGGATGACCTCGGCGGCCGGGTAGGCCGCGTCCATCGGCAGGTCCAGGAAGGGCTCGGCCTCGCCCGGCCCGTAGCCCTGGTGGCCGATGACCTTCACCCGGTTGCCCTCGGCGCTGAAGACCGCCAGCCCCGACGGTACGAAGCCGGGCATCGACAGGCCCGCCGCCACCCGCAGCACCTCGGCCGTCGACCGGGCCTCGGCGAGGGCCCGGCCCGCGTCCAGCAGGAAGGCCTCGCGGTTGCGCCGCCAGTCGCCGGTCACCTGGGCCCGGACGGCGGACGTGCCCGGCTGCGCCTCGGGGACCTCCTGAACGGTCCCGACCAGCATGTAGTCCTTCTTGCCCGCCACCGGCCGGGAGCGGGCGCGCACCGTCCGCAGCACCCGCCCCGCGTCGTCGACCACGCGCAGCCGGGCCTCGGCGAGGGTGGCCTCGGCCACGGCCAGATTGATGATGCCCATGATCTCGACCCAGTCCACGGCGTGGAACCGGGCGCGGGCGGCCGACTCGGTCAGCTCGACGCGCTCCGCCGGCAGGCCCAGGAGACGGGCGGCCTCGGCGTCGAAGGTGGCGATGCGCGAGGCGTTGTCCCAGTGCCACAGGCCGGTCGCCACGGCTGCCAGTACGTCCTCGGTGCGCATTGCCCCACTTTAAGCGGGCCTGCGGGCTTTATGCAGGTCTGAGAATGGGCGACGACCGATGGCAGGTGGGGCAGTACCCTTGCACACGTGCTGTGTGCACGCTAACCCAGTGCAACGCCAGCTTCGATCAACCCCCTCGACCAACGACTTGGATGAACGATGCATCGGTACCGGTCCCACACCTGCGGCGAGCTCCGTGCGGCTGACGTCGACACCGACGTGCGACTGAGCGGCTGGCTGCACAATCGGCGCGACCTGGGCGGCATCCTCTTCATCGATCTGCGCGACCACCACGGTCTGGTGCAGCTCGTCGCTCGCCCGGGCACCGCGGCGAACGAGGCCCTGAGCCACCTCACCAAGGAGACCGTCGTCCGCATCGACGGCAAGGTCGTCGGCCGTGGCGCGGACAACGTCAACCCCGAGCTGCCCACCGGCGAGATCGAGGTCGAGGTCGCCGCGGTCGAGGTGCTGGGCACCGCCGAGCCGCTGCCCTTCACGATCAACACCGACGACGGGGTGAACGAGGAGCGGCGCCTGGAGTACCGCTTCCTGGACCTCCGCCGCGAGCGCATGCACCGCAACATCATGCTGCGCTCCGCCGTCATCGCCTCGATGCGCCAGAAGATGACCGCCCTCGGCTTCAACGAGATGGCGACCCCGATCCTGTCCGCCACCTCCCCCGAGGGCGCGCGCGACTTCCTGGTCCCGTCCCGTCTGCACGCCGGCAAGTTCTACGCCCTGCCGCAGGCCCCCCAGCAGTTCAAGCAGCTGCTGATGATCGCGGGCTTCGACCGCTACTTCCAGATCGCGCCCTGCTTCCGCGACGAGGACGCCCGCGCGGACCGCTCGCCGGGCGAGTTCTACCAGCTCGACGTCGAGATGTCCTTCGTCGAGCAGGAGGACGTCTTCCAGGTCATCGAGAAGGTCATGACCGACCTCTTCGAGGAGTTCGGCAACGGCCGCCACGTCACCTCCCCCTTCCCGCGGATCCCGTTCCGCGAGGCGATGCTGAAGTACGGCTCCGACAAGCCGGACCTGCGCGCCAAGCTGGAGCTGGTCGACGTCTCCGGCGTCTTCGCCGAGAGCGGCTTCAAGGCCTTCGCCGGCAAGCACGTCCGCGCGCTGGCCGTGCCGGACACCGCGGGCCAGTCCCGCAAGTTCTTCGACGGCCTCGGCGAGTACGCCGTCGAGCAGGGCGCCAAGGGCCTGGCCTGGGTCCGAGTCGGTGGGGACGCCGGAAAGCTGGAGCTGTCCGGCCCGATCGCCAAGTTCCTCACCGAGGACGACACCAAGGCCCTCACCGAGGCCCTGGACCTGGCCCCCGGCCACGCCGTCTTCTTCGGCGCGGGCGAGTTCGACGAGGTCTCCAAGATCATGGGCGCGGTCCGCGTCGAGGCCGCCAAGCGCGCCGGCCACTTCGAGGAGAACGTCTTCCGCTTCTGCTGGATCGTCGACTTCCCGATGTTCGAGAAGAACGAGGACACCGGCGCGATCGAGTTCTCGCACAACCCGTTCTCCATGCCGCAGGGCGGCCTGGAGGCGCTGAACACGATGGACCCGCTGGACATCCTGGCCTGGCAGTACGACATCGTCTGCAACGGCACCGAGCTGTCCTCCGGCGCCATCCGCAACCACGAGCCCGAGGTCATGTACAAGGCCTTCGAGATCGCCGGTTACTCGGGCGAGGACGTCGAGCGCGAGTTCGGCGGCATGCTGCGCGCGTTCAAGTTCGGCGCCCCGCCGCACGGCGGCATCGCCCCGGGCGTCGACCGCATCGTGATGCTGCTGGCCGACGAGCCGAACATCCGCGAGACCATCGCCTTCCCGCTCAACGGCAACGCCCAGGACCTGCTCATGGGCGCCCCGAGCGAGGTGGACGAGTCCCGTATGAAGGAGCTCCACCTGTCGCTGCGCAAGCCGCAGGTGAAGGACGCGAAGTAGTCGCCCTGCCCGGGTAGCACCCGGGTAGGCACACACGAGGGGCCCGGAACCGCCGATGTGGTTCCGGGCCCCTCGTCTGTGCCCGGAGGGCCGGGTGGAGGCCGGTCCTCCGGACGCGCTCGGGAATTACCAGCCGGTGCTGCCGTCGACGCGTTCGCGCAACAGATCGGCGTGCCCGTTGTGGCGCGCGTACTCCTCGATCATGTGCACGAAGATCCAGCGCAGCGACACCGGGGCCCCGGCCGGCTCGCCGGGGGCGAAGGACCAGGGGAAGGTGCCCGTGGCGTCCAGGGAGAGCGGCGCGCAGTTGGCCCTGGCCCGCTCGATCTCGGCCTGCCATTCGGCGAGCGCTCCCTCCAGCGTGGCGCCCTCGGCGACCTCGAAGCCGACGTCACGCCCGTCGACGAGGTCCAGGGGTCCCAGGGGGGTGGCGTCGGTGCCGTGGACCGCTGCCACCCGCTCCCCGGTGAGTATGCGGCGGAACCACGTCCGCTCCACCTCGGCCATGTGCTGGACGAGGCCGGTCAAGGTCAGTTCGGAGGGCCGGGCCGAGGCCTCGCGGGCCTGCTCGTCGGACAGCCCGGCGCACTTGTGGGCGAGGGTCGCTCGGTGGAAGTCGAGCCAACTCTCCAGCGTGGTGCGTTCGTCGACGTTCAGTGGCGGGAAGGTCCTGGTGGAGATCGACATGCCGACCAGACTCACACAAGAGCCGTGAGCACCGGGAGGCGCGGACAGCATCCTGCCGCGTTGTGCACGGCGCGCGAGAGCCGACCCGTCGTCAGCCGCTCGCCCCACAGCACGGACGACACCCCGTACTCCGCGATCGCCATCAGCTCGGTCTCGCCCAGCTCCTCGGCGACCACCACGACCGGCGTCCGCCCGTCCCGGGTCAGCCGGCGCAGCTCGTCCCCCGCGCTCTCGTCGTTCCGGCCCAGGAACAGGACGTCGACCGCGCCGCCCTCGCGGACCACGTCGACCCCGGGCAGCGGCCGGAGCCGTCGGGCGATGCGGGCCCGGGTCAGCTCGTCGCCGGCATGGACACTCACGGTGATGCGTTTCTCGTACAACAATGTTCTTCCTCGTCTCCCCCGCGAAGCCAACTCCTTCAGCTTCCCGGGGCGCGCTGAACAAACGATTGCCGATCGATCAACGCGGGTGCGTCCGCGGATATACGAGGGGCCCGGGACCGTGCGGAAGCACGGTCCCGGGCCCCTCGAACCGCCTCAGGCGGCGCTGTCGTCCCCGCCGCCGAAGCGCTCACGGTAGGACTCCAGGTCCTCCTCCGTGATCTTCGCGAACAGCACCGGCGGCACGGTGAACGGCGTACCCGCCGGAACGAACGACAGGGACGCCGCCTCGTCGCGCGTGACCCATGTCGCCGTGTCCTCGGTCAGCGCGAACGCGCCCCGCATGGCGGCGGCCGAGGCCGGGATGAACGGCTCGGAGACGATCGAGTACAGGTGGATCAGGTTCATCGCCGTGCGCAGCGTCAGCGCGGCGGCCTCCGGGTCGGTCTTGATCTCCAGCCAGGGGGCCTTGGTCTCCAGGTAGGAGTTGCCCGCGCTCCACAGGGCACGCAGCGCCTGCGCGGCCTTGCGGAACTGCAGGGCCTCCATCTGCGCCTCGTACTCCGCCAGCAGCCCGGCGATCTGCTCGCCCAGCTCGGCCTCGGCCGCACCCGCCTCGTTGCCCGCGGGGACGTCGTCGCCGAAGCGCTTGCGGGAGAAGGACAGGACGCGGTTGACGAAGTTGCCGAGGGTGTCGGCGAGGTCCTTGTTCACCGACGCGGAGAACAGCTCCCAGGTGAAGGACGTGTCGTCCGACTCGGGGGCGTTCGCCATGAGGAAGTAGCGCCAGTAGTCGGCGGGCAGGATCTCCAGCGCCGCGTCGGTGAAGATGCCGCGCTTCTGCGAGGTGGAGAACTTGCCGCCGTAGTAGTTCAGCCAGTTGAAGGCCTTGACGTAGTCGACCTTCTTCCACGGCTCGCGGGTGCCGAGCTGGGTGGCCGGGAACATCACCGTGTGGAACGGGACGTTGTCCTTGGCCATGAACTCCGTGTAGACGACGTCGTCGGCCTCGTACCACCACGACTTCCAGTCGCGGTTCTCCGGGTCCTGGTCGCCCCACTCCTTCGTCGCGCCGATGTACTCGACGGGTGCGTCGAACCAGACGTAGAAGACCTTGCCCTCGGCCGCCAGCTCCGGCCACGTGTCGGCCGGGACCGGCACGCCCCAGTCCAGGTCACGCGTGATCGCCCGGTCGTTCAGGCCCTCGGTCAGCCACTTGCGGGCGATGGAGGAGGCCAGCACCGGCCAGTCCTTGCCCTGCTCGTCGATCCACGCCTCGACCTCTCCGGCCAGCTTCGACTGCAGCAGGAAGAGGTGCTTGGTCTCCCGCACCTCCAACTCGCTGCTGCCGCTGATCGCCGACCGCGCGTCGATCAGGTCGGTCGGGTCCAGCACCCGGGTGCAGTTCTCGCACTGGTCGCCGCGCGCCTTGTCGTAACCGCAGTGCGGGCACGTACCCACGATGTAGCGGTCCGGCAGGAAGCGGTCGTCGGCGATCGAGAACACCTGGCGGATCGCCCGCTCCTCGATGAACCCGTTCGCCTGGAGACGGCGCGCGAAGTGCTGCGTGATCTCGATGTTCTCCGGCGAGGAGCTACGGCCGAAGTAGTCGAAGTCGAGGCCGAAGCCGTCGTAGATCGCCTTCTGCGCGTCGTGCTGCGCGGCGCAGAAGTCGGCGACCGGCAGCCCGGCCTCCTTCGCGGCCAGCTCGGCGGGGGTGCCGTGCTCGTCGGTGGCGCAGATGTAGAGGGTCTCGCGGCCCGTCTGGCGGAGGTACCTGGCGTACACGTCGGCCGGGAGCATGGACCCCACCATGTTGCCCAGGTGCTTGATCCCGTTGATGTACGGAAGGGCGCTGGTGATGAGGTGTCGAGCCATTGCCGGCTGCTCCCTGGTCGATGCGGCTGATGCTGTTTTTACGGGCACCTTTAGCGTATCCGAGTGCCAGGGGGCAGCCGCGCGGCATTTATGTCGGCTCTGTGTCGGGAGTTCTTCCTGTGTACGCCGGGTGCTCAGGCCCCGGAGGGCCGGGCCATCCAGGCCCGCCAGGGCCTGACGATCGTCTCCCGGTACGTGTGGTGCGACGGGTTCCGCCCCGCGTGCCGGAACGTCCACCCCTGTGCCTCGCCGACGTCCTCCCCGGGCTCCGAGCTCTCCTCGCACACCGCGCACTGCATGGCGTACGTGACGGGCTCCGCGTCCGGCTCCATGTCCGGTTGCAGGGTCCAGTCCCCGAACGTGAAGACGCTGCGCGTGCTCAAAGCCCCCACCTGCTTTCCGTCTTGTGTTCCGTCGCCCGTGCGGAGGCCCGGGCCCGCCGCACCTCCGCCTCGGAGGCGGGCCGAGTGCATCCGGGCGGGCAGTCCCACTCGAGCCCGCCTTGGGGAGGTCGTAGCTGTAAGTGGCCGGCGTGCCGGTCCATGACTTGGCCGAGACGGTCGGTACGGGTGTCCACGACGTAGGTGACGGGAGTGGGAGCGGTGACGGGCGGGGGGTTCTCATTGCTCACGCCCTTATAGATGCCCACTGAGCCGTGGCCTGATCAGTGACGAAGGGGGTACGGAGCGTGGTCCACGGGTGACCGCCCGTCACCCGCCCCGCATGGAGACATCCGCGAAACATTCCCCGCGATATACCCGCACTCTGGAAGGGGGCGAATACCGACAAGGAGGGAAAACGTCATGCGGGTGCTGGTGGCCGAGGACGAAGAGACGCTGGCCGAGCTGGTGGCGACCGGGCTCCGGAGAGCCGGGTTCGCCGTCGACACGGTCTACAGCGGGGACGCCGCCATCGCGTACCTCTCCCTCCACGACTACGACGTCGTCGTCCTCGACCGCGACCTGCCGCGCGTGCATGGTGACGACGTGGCCCGCACGCTCGTCGCCGAGGGCTCCCGGACCCGGATCCTGATGCTCACCGCCGCCGCCGGCATGGAGGACCGGGTCGCCGGGCTGGATCTCGGGGCGGACGACTATCTGCCGAAGCCGTTCGAGTTTCCCGAGCTGATCTCGCGCGTACGGGCACTGCGCCGTCGTAGCGCCCGCCCCGCGCCTCCGTTGCTGGAGCGGCACGGGCTGGAGCTGGACACCGTGCGGCGGATCGCGATCCGTGACGGGCGGGAGCTGGACCTCTCGCCGAAGGAGTTCGCCGTGCTCCAGATCCTCCTCGAAGCCGACGGCGCGGTCGTCAGCGCGGAAGAGCTGCTGGAACGGGCCTGGGACGCGCACGCGGATCCGTTCACGGGGGCCGTGCGGGTGGCGATGAGCAAACTGCGCGGCAAGCTCGGGGACCCGCCGTTGATCCGTACCGTGCAGGGCGTCGGGTACGCGCTGTGAGCCGCACCCGGATGCGATGGCCCGCGCTCACCGCCCGTACGCGGATCGCCGTGGCGTACGGCGCGGTGTTCCTGGTGCTCGGGGCGGTGCTGCTGGTGACGGTCAACGTCCTGTCCGGCGCGGGGACGCGGGAGCGGGCGACGGTGATCGCCCGCACCGCCGTGCCGGGGGAGCCGTACGGCCGCATCCCCGTGCGGGACGCGCAGCGCACGACCATCGCCACGGCCTACCGGGTCTCCGGCGACGTCACCGATGCCGCCTCCCAGCAGCTCGTCCTCTGGTCGGTGATCGCGCTGCTGGTCACGGCCCTGCTGGCGGTCGGCGTGGGCTGGTGGACGGCGGGCCGGGTGCTACGGCCCGTCCACGCGATGACGGCGGCCGCCCGTCGGATCTCGGAGCGCAATCTGCACGAGCGGATCGGGCAGCGGGGCCCGGAAGACGAGTTGAAGGAACTGGCCGACACCATCGACGCGCTGCTGGGGCGGCTGGAGGGCGCCTTCGACAGCCAGCGCCGCTTCGTCTCCAACGCCTCGCACGAACTGCGCACCCCACTGGCCACACAGCGCGCGGCGATCCAGGTCGGTCTGGACGGCGACCCGTCGCCGGAGGAGCTGGCCCGTACGAAGACGCTGCTGCTGGAGACCAACCGGCACTCGGAGCGGCTCATCGACGGCCTGCTGGTGCTCGCGCGCAGCGAGCGCGGGCTCGAGCGCCGGGACCCGCTCGACCTCGCGTTCGTCGTGGCGGAGGAGGCCGAGGCCCTCGCGGAGCGGGCGGCGGAGGCGGGCGTCCGCATCGACGTCCGCACGGCGGCGTCGCCCCTGACCGGCAACCGCGTGCTGCTGGCCCAGCTGACCGGCAACCTGCTGCGCAACGCGGTGAGTTACAACCACCCGGGCGGGACCGTGGAGGTGCGGGTGCGCCCGGGGCGGCTGACCGTGTCGAACACCGGACCGGTGGTGGCGGAGGACGAGGTCGAGGGCCTCTTCGAACCCTTCCGGCGGGGAGCGGGGCGGGAACGGCTGGGCGGGGGTGTGGGGTTGGGGCTGTCGATCGTACGCTCGATCGCCCGCGCGCACGGGGGTACGGCGACGGCGGTGGCCCGGCCCGGGGGCGGCCTGCGGGTGACGGTGGATCTCCGCGACGCCCGGGCTGGTTCCCGATCGGCGTAGTCCGGGAAGCCCTGGTCGGACGCAGCCTTGACACCGCCCTCATGGGGGACGCGGTCGGTACGGCAAAGGCCGCCCTCACACACGAGGGCGGCCTTTCCGAACGCGGTAGCGGACCGGCGACTAGTCGACGATTCCCGCCGCCCGGGCCTCGATCAGCCACTCCGGGAACTCGACCATGAGCTCCTTGTAGAGACCGGCGTCCGTCAGGGCGCGGGGGTCGCGGCCCGCGTGGAAGAAGCCCGCGTTGTCGACGACGCGCTTCTCCGGGACCGCCAGGTCGTCCAGCTTGCGGAGGAAGTCGAAGCCACGGGCTTCGGGGTCGCCGAAGCCGACGAACTGCCAGAAGATCGGGAGCTTCGCCGCCGCGCACAGGGCGCGTTCGGCGGCGGCCTTGCTGGTGGGGGCTCCGTCCGTCTGGAAGATGACGAAGGCGGGGTCCTTGGCGCCGGACTCCTCGTAGTGCTTGACCACGGCCTCGATCGCCCAGTGGTAGTTCGTACGGCCCATGTGGCCGAGGCCCTCGTGCAACTCCTGCACGCGGCCCGTGTAGTTGGTGAGGTCGAGATCGGCCGTGCCGTCGACGTCGGTCGAGAAGAAGACGACCGGGACCGTGCCGTCGTCGTCGAGGTTCGCGGACAGGCCGAGGGCCTGCTCGGCGAGGTGCTGGACCGTGCCGTCCTTGTAGTAGTTCCGCATGGAGCCGGAGCGGTCGAGGACCAGGTAGACGGCCGCCCGCTGGCCGGTGAGGCCCTGCTTCTCCAGGGAGACCGACGCCGCCTTGTAGAGGCTGACCAGCTCGGGTGCGGACTGCTGGATCTTCTCCAGGGAGATGGCCGGGGCGGCGGCCGGCGCCGTGGCCCCATCGGTCAGAGCCGTCGCAGCCGTCGCAGCCGTCTCAGCCGTCGTCATCGCCGGTGCCGGCTCCGGCGTCGGGCCGGGGGCCGGTTCCGGGTTGGGCGTCGGCTCCGGGCCCGGGGCCGGCTCGGGCACCGGGTTGGGCTCCGGGGTCGGGACCGGCTCCGGCTGGGGGATCGGCTTGGGGGACGGCATCGGAGTCGGTTCGGGCTCCGGCTGCGGGCGCGGGTCGGGGGTGGGGACCGGGCCCGGGATCGGGTCGAGCGGCCCCGGGTCGGGGACGCGCTCGGCCGTGCCGGGCACGACCGTCTCGGCGACGACCGTCTCCGCGACGACGGGCTCAGCCGCAATCGTCTCCGCGGCGACCGTCTCGGCGGCGACCGTCTCCGCGACGACGGGCTCGGCGGCGACCGTCTCTGCGACGACCGTCTCTGCGACGACGGGCTCAGCCGCAGTCGTCTCCGCGGCGACCGGCTCGGCTACGACCGTCTCCGCCGTCACCGGCTCCGCGACGACCGGCTCGGCCGCAATCGTCTCGGCCGCAATCGTCTCCGCGGCCACCGGCTCGGCGGCGACCGGCTCGGCGGCGACCGGCTCGGCGGCGACCGGCTCCGACGGAAGCGGCTGCGCGGGCAGCACCGGGGTCGTGACCGCCGGGCGGAAGTCCTCGGTCTCCCCGGTCTCCCCGATCGCTTCCGTGGAGACCCGCGGCTTCGCGATCGTCTCCGCCACCGGCGCCGGGTTCACCTCTGTCGCCGGTGCGGGCACGGTCGCGGATACGGACTCGGCGGCCCCGGCACTGTCGGCGGTGTCCGGCCCCGCGTTCTGCTGGGGCAGGCTCGGTTCGTCGCGATCGGCCTTCCTGGACCGGCCGAACGCGTTCCTCAGCAGACTCCGAATGCCCATGTGGAGAAGTCCTTCACGTGTCTCGGGTGCGATGAAATGTCCGTAGTGGGGTGATAAGTCCCAGGGCGGGACGGCTACGTAAGGCTAGCCGTCAAGCCCTGCCCGGCGTGTTCGACCCTCGCGAGCCGTTTCGTGCGCCACCCACAGGGAGCGCATCTGCTACGTCTCAGGGGCCTCAAAGGTCGCTACCCGTCGCTTTAGCACTCACACCGTCAGGCAGTCCGGCCACCGCACCATCAGGCCATCGCACCATCCGCCATCACACCGCGTCCGGGATCCAGCTGCCGTGCAGTCCCAGCGGCACCCGCACCGGCAGATGGATCCGGGCCACCGGCCCCGCCGCGATGTCCTGGGCGGCCAGCACGACCAGGTCCGTGGCGCCGCGCTCCGCGTCGAAGGCGTAGGACATCAGCCAGCCGTCGTCCTCCGCCGCCCCCGGCCGCGACGGTACGAACACGGCCTCGCCGATGTCGCCGCCCGCGGCGACCCGGTACTCCTCGCTCGTGCCGCGCTCCAGGTCGTACTTGACCAGCCCGGCCGGTACGCCGTACCCGGCCGCCTCCGCCACGGCGTAGCCGAAGCGATGGCGGGCGGTGAGACGACGCGGGTCGACGCGCGGGAACTCCACCGCGCGGTCGTCGAGCCGCTGGCGCCAGACCCGGCCGGCCACCGGGTCGACGGTCCAGCGCTCCAGGTACGCGGGCCGCTCGCCCGGGCCCGGCCGGGGGCCGTCGAAGAGGCGGTCGTAGCGGACGAGGTGGAGGGTGATGAGGCCGTCGTGCTCGTAGGCGTTCATGGGGTGCAGGACGAAGCAGGGGTCGATCTCCAGCCAGCGCACGTCCGCCGGCCCGCCGTCGCGGGGGAGCACGCCCAGCCGGGCGGCGCGGCCGGGGGCCCACGCGTAGGGGAAGCCGGCGACCGGGCGGCCCGTGTGGGGGGTGAAGACGACCGGCAGGTCGTACAGCACGACATGCCGTTCGGTGAGGGAGAAGTCGTGCATCATCGGGCGGCCCGGGACCGGGATGTCGACCCGGCGGCGGACGCAGCCGTCGACCCCGGCCACGAGGTACTGCACGTACGGCCAGGCCCAGCAGTACGCGACCGCGTGCAGCTCGCCGGTGGCCGGGTCGACGACGGCGTGCGCGGCGAGGCCGCCGGGCAGGGTGCCGTGGAAGTCGAACGGGCCGATCGTGAACAGCTCGTCGTCCAGCTCGTACGGCAGCGCGCCGCCCTCGACGAGCGCGAGGTAGTGCCCGGCGAAGTTCAGGATGTGGGTGTTGGGCGCGAAGTCCATGTCCAGATGGCGCGGCCCGTGCAGCAGCTTCTCGCCGAGCCGCCCGGCGACCGCGTCGGAGCGCACCCAGCGGTTGCGGTACCACTCGGCGCGGCCGTCGCGCAGCCGCACACCGTGCACCATGCCCTCGCCGCTGAACCAGTAGTGGGCGGCCGGCCGGTCGACGGTCAGCGGATTGGGGCCGTTGCGGAGATAGCGGCCGCGCAGGGACTCCGGGACGCGGCCGGTCACCGGGAGGTCGACGGCGATGATCTCGTCGTGGACGGGTGCGAAGTGGCCGCTGAGATAGGGGTTGCCGAGGGCGTCCCCGGCGACCCTTCGTAAGGAACTTCCCCTGGCGCCGTCCGCGGCGCTCCCCGTGCCGCCCCCGCCCCTGCGTGCTGTGCCCTTACGGCCCTCGGCCTCGCGCTCGTCGGTCATGCCGCCCTCCAACGGCCCGCCCCCGCGCGGCCGTTCTTCCACCATCCAGCGGAAGGGCCGGTTCGGCCAGTCTCCTCACCCTGATCCCGTCATCTGACGCTATCGGCGGTCATGCATTTTCATCTGCTGCCATACGGTGTCACCGGCGCAGAGGGCGCGTGAACACCCACCGCTCGGGCTCCGGCGCGGGCGGCCGGATCCGCCCGACGGCCTGCCAGCCCCAGGCCCGGCAGGCGGACTGCGCCGCCACCGCGCCCGGCGCGAGGAACCCGGCCGCCAGCGTCGCGCCCGTCCCCGACAGCAAGCGGTCGTGCAGCCGCTTGCCGATGCCGAGGCGGCGGCGCCGGGGCAGGACCATCAGCTCGGCGACGGCGAAGACCCGGCCGGCGGCCGTCAGCTCCTCCAGCTCGTCGGGGACCGGTCCCACGAAACCCCGCCAGTGGACCCCGTCCCGCGTCACCGGGAACCCGTACGCGCAGCCCACCGGTCCGCCGTCGTCGGCGACGACGAGGTCGAAGCCCGGCAGCGCGGCGTGCTCCGCCAGCCGGTCGATGAACCGGGCGCGGCCGTCGAACGCCTCGCCCGGGGGGTCCTCGTAAGCCGACCCGTGAAGATCCGCGAGCTGCTCGCGGTACTGATCTGCCTGCCAGCGGCTCAACCTGCGCAAGAAGACGTCGCCCATGCGACCTTCCTGCCCAATGCGGCCCACGGCCACCCGCGTGGGGGACGGGGTAACCGGCCCGGCGGGCTGTCGTTTTCCGTGGCGGCACCGGGAACAGCATGGGTCGGGCACACCACGGGCAGGACAAGAGCTGGGTAAGAAATGGGTGCAGGGCAACCTTATCCACCCGTTCCCGCCTCTTCTTCGGTGAATATGGCTCGACCGAACATGAGTACCCACCACGGGGGCAGGGAGTTGAGGGGCACATGGGCCTGACCAGTCGGTCGCTCTTGTATGCGGTGGCATTCGCGGCCGTGTTGTGCGTGGGGCTCATGGTCTGGTTGTGGCCGCGGCTCTCCGGGCGCGGACCGCTGCCCGTGCTGGGGCGGCTCGGCGCCATCGCGCTGACGCAGCTGACCCTCACGGCCGTGCTGGCCCTCGCGGTGAACATCAGCATGGGGCCCTTCTACTCCTCGTGGAACCAGCTGCTCGGCCGGGTCGACAAGTCGCCCGTCAACGTCACCGGCTTCAGCAGGAACGGCGGATACGGCACGATCGGGGCCACCAAGGGCGGGCTGGTGCAGCCCGCCGGTCCGAACGGGCTGGACAAGGTGCACGGGCTCCCCAAGGGACCCGAGGACCAGGTCGGCAAGGTGCAGTCCGTACGCATCGTCGGCCGCCGCTCGAACGTGATCAACCCGGCCTTCGTCTATCTGCCGCCGCAGTACTTCCAGAAGCAGTACGAACGCCAGCGCTTCCCCGTGATGGTGGCCATCAGCGGCTATCCGGGCGGCACCGTGAGCCTCGCCCAGCACCTCCAGGTGCCGCAGACGGCGGCCAAGCTCCAGGCCGAGAAGCAGCTCCAGCCGACCGTGATCGTGATGATCTCGCCGACCATCGCGCCGCCGCGCGACACCGAGTGCGTGGACGTGCCGGACGGCCCGCAGGCCGAGACGTTCTTCACCAAGGACCTGCCCGAGGCGCTGCGCAGCAGCTACCGGGTCGGCCGTGACGCCAGCGCCTGGGGTGCGCTCGGCTACTCCTCGGGCGGCACCTGCGCCCTGGAGCTGGCGATGCGCGCGCCCGACGTCTATCCGACGGCGGCGGCCCTCTCCCCCGACTACAGGATCAAGAACGACCCCACCACCGGCAACCTCTTCGGCAGCGGTGAGAAGGGGAAGCAGCGCCAGCGCGAGCACGACCTGATCTGGCGGCTGGAGAACATGCCCGTCCCGCGTGCCTCGGTGCTCGTGGCCAGCAGCGAGAAGGGCGAGAAGAACTTCGGGGACACCAAGAAGTTCCTCGACGCGGTCAAGCCGCCCATGACCAAGGCGAGCATCATCCTGCCGGAGGGCAGCCATCACTTCACGACCTGGCGGCGGGAGATCATGCCGGCGATGAAGTGGATGGGCGAACAGCTGACCTTCCCGCAGGACGTCGTCGACAACCGCAAGCCGTCGGACCGGCACGACCCCTCGAAGAAGGACGCCGGCAAGAAGGACTCCGACAAGAAGGCGGAGAGCGGTTCGGACGGTCGCTCGGAGAAGAAGGACCCGGTGTCGGTCACGCAGGACGACGCCAAGAGGAACGAGCAGGCGGAGAACGGCCGGGCCGCGAACGGGCAGGCCGCAGACGCCCAGGACGGGGACGAGCCCGCCGGGGCCGAGCAGGAGGAGTGACAGGTGACAGGGGGAGGCGGCGCTCAGCCCAGTGACACGGTCTGCGGTATCGGCGCCTCGGGTCTCGCGTCCTCCTGAGGTATCGCCGCCTGCGCCGCTGCCGCCGTCGTGATGGCGCAGGTGAACAGCAGCTCGTCGTCCTGGTGGCCGCTGACGTGGGTGACGGTGGAGCCGGCGGCGTCCGGCTCGCCGCGCTCGGCCGCGATCCAGCAGGGGCTGCTCAGCTCGGCGTAGCGGTGGAAGGCGCTGGTGAGGGCCGTAGGGCTGACGGTGGAGCCGGGATCGAGGGCCATGGCCGCCTGGCGGGCCGCTTCCAGCAGGACCATGCCCGGGATGTGGTCGACGGGGTGGTCGAAGAGGATCGGATGCCGCATGTCCGCGCGCAGCTGCCAGCGGCCTGAGCGGCGCGGCCCCGCGCGCCGGGGCTCGACGGGCCGTCCGCAGTTTCCGCAGCTGCCCGGGGGCGCCGCCGAGAGGACGACGTCGAACGCCGATGCGCGGCCGACGTGCTGGGGGAAGACGGGGGAGCCCAGGGTGGCGGGGGGCCCGGTCAGCAGGGGCCCCCGCAGTCTGCGGTAGACCTCGGGCGAGGTGCAGGTGAAACCGGCGCAGCCGGTCGCGGCGAGCAGGCCGTCACGACGTAAGACCACGTCGTAGCGCATCCCGGCGAACGAGCCGCCCCGGCGCCGCACTTGTGAGCACGTCACTTCCAACTCCAGCTCGGCGGGGGCGAAGCCGACCGCGAGCTGCTCGGGACGCGCCGTGTAGTCCAGGCTCCACATGAGGAACTGGTGGCCGAGGGGGACGTCGAACTCCGCGTGCGCGAGCAGTGATCCGATCTGCCGGACGGTCTCCGCGATGAGCATCGGGTCGTGCCGCGTGCCGTGCCGGGAGTCGTGGACGGGGGTGAAGAAGCTGTGTCCGCGCGGCCATTGGGCCGAGACCTGGAACCGCAGCTCGTCCAGCCTGCGCCACCCGGTCAGCAGTACCTCGGCGACGGCCGCCCGGTGGACGAACTCCCGTGGCACCGTGGTGGTCAACCGCGGCTCGCCCGGCGTGATCGGTGCGGGTACGGAGGTCTGGGACATGGCTCCCCCTGGATCAAGTGCTGCGCGGCCGGGTGGCCTCGGAAACGGGAACGGAAGGGATGGGAAGATACGTACTAGCCGGTTTTATTTCCACCTGCTCGCTTCTTTACCATACGAGGTAGTTGAGGATCCCTCAGCTCTCGTGTGACCTAGCTCTCGCTTGTTTACGTTCGTACTGGACGGTTTTATTCGGGCTGTCAGCCCTCTCGCCGTCCACTTTTGGAGGACCCCATGACCGGTTCAGCAGAGCCGCTGCGCCGATTAAGGCTGGCCGCCGTCAACATCGACGGAGTCCTGCTCAACGACACCTTCAGCCCGGTGATCCATCAATTCGTCACCAGCCGGGGCGGGCGCTACACCGCCGATGTCGAGAGTGCCGTGTTCTCCCAGCCCCGTCTCGTCGCCGCGCGGGCGTTGGGCGCGATGGCGGGTGTGCCGTGGACCCCGGAGAAGGTCCTGGAGGTCTATTTCGAGGAGCGCGCCGCCTACCTCGAACACCATCCGCTGCACCTCCTCGACGGGGCTGTGGCGTTGCTGCGGCGGCTGCGCGCCCTGGGGCTGCGCACCGTCTGCTACGGCGGTCTCGACGCCACCCATTTCCGGCGCCATCTCGGGGAGTTCGCCGATCTGTTCGACGGCCCCGGCTATGTCTGTACGAACGACTTCCGGCCCGGCGTCCACGAGATCGTCACCGATGTCTTCGGCCTCGACCACGACCAGGCGTTGTTCATCGACGACGTGGCCCGCGTCGCGGAGGCGGCACGGTCGCTCGGCACGGCCTTCATCGGTCACCCGCCCCACTTCGCCCACGGATTCCAGGGCGAGTTGATGCGCGAGGCGGGCGTGCGGCACATCGTCGACTCCCTCCCGGCCATCGACGAGCCGCTGCTGCGCACCCTCGACGCCGAAGCCGCCGCCGGGACGCTCTGGGCTTCGCCCACCACCACACACGAAACGGAGGGTCCCCGCGATGACCGGTGACCACAGGACCGACGCGACCGCCGCCACCGACGGAGGCCACGGGCTTCTTCGCGGCAAGATCGCACTGATCACCGGTGCCAGCAGCGGCATCGGGGCCGCGGCCGCGCGGGTGTTCGCCCGGGAGGGTGCCACGGTCGTGCTGACCGCCCGCCGCGAGGAGCGGCTCCGCGACCTCGCGGCCGAGCTGCGCGAGCAGGGCGCCGAGGCCGCCCACGTGGCGGCGGACGTCACCCGCCGCGAGGAGACCTCGCGGGCCGTCGCGTTCACCGTCGAGCGCTACGGACGGCTGGACGTGGCCTTCAACAACGCCGGCTACGGCGAGGGGCGCACGCCCCTGCACCTCATGGACGACGACGTCTACGACCGCATCATGGACATCAACGTGCGCGGTGTCTGGAACTTCCTCCGGGACGAGATCGCCGTGATGCTCGACGGCGGCACCAAGGGCGCCATCGTCAACACCAGCAGCGTCGGGGGTCTGCTGGCCACCCCGGTGGCCGCCCCGTACGTGGCCTCCAAGCACGCCGTGATCGGTCTGACCAAGGCCGCCGCCGCGGAGTACGCGGCCTCCGGCATCCGGGTGAACGCGGTGGCCCCGGGCACCACGCGCAGCGAGGTGGTCGAGGATTGGTTCGCGAAGAACCCGGGGATGGAGGAGGCGCTGCACGCGGCGACGCCGCAGCCCCGGACCGCCGCGCCCGAGGAGATCGCCGAGGCGGCCGCCTGGCTCCTCAGCGACCGGGCCTCTTTCGTGACCGGTGCGACCATGCCGGTGGACGGGGGCTTCACAATGGTGTGACTCTGGTGCGTCCCCACTCGCTCGCTCGGCCCGGTCGTGGCGCCGGAGTTGGTAACATTACGTACTTGCCGGTTTGGTTTTCAGGGGGGCGATGAGCGGCATGCGGGACACGCGTCTCGCCCCACACCGCCGGGACGCGGTGCGGGCGACTTACTGATTCGGAGGCACACCGTGGCAAAGCAGGACCGTGCGATCAGGACTCGGCAGAACATCCTGGAAGCGGCCGCGGTGGTGTTCGACCAGAAGGGCTACGACGCAGCCACGATCACCGAGATCCTGGCGCGGGCCGAGGTCACCAAGGGCGCGCTGTACTTCCACTTCACCTCGAAGGAAGAGCTGGCTCTCGCCGTCATCGACGCGCAGGTGACCCAGGCCCCGCCCATGCCCTACATGCCCACCAAGTCCAAGATGCAGGAGCTGGTGGACATGGGCATGCTCTTCGCCCACCGGCTGGCCGACGACGCGCTGCTGCGCGGCAGCGTCCGGCTCACCCTCGAGCACGGCTCGACGAGCCTGAACCGCAGCGGCCCGTTCAACGGCTGGAGCCAGCTGCACACCCAGGTCCTGGCCGAGGGCCTGGAGCGCGGCGAGGTGCTGCCGCACGTGGTGCCCGCCGACACCGCGGAGCTGCTCGTCGGGGCGTACGCCGGCATAAACACGATGTCGCAGGCGATCAACAACCGCGCCGACCTCGAGCGCCGGGCCAGCGTGCTCTACGAGCACGTGATGCCCAGCGTGGTGGTGCCCTCGGTGCTGGCCCGGCTCGACATGGCCCCGGGGCGCGGCGCCCGCGCCCTGGCCGAGGCCGAGCGGCTGCGCGAGGCCACGGTGCGGGAGGCCGCCGCGGAGGCCGCCGAGGCCGAGCGGGCGGGGACCCCGGTCGGGGTCGCCTGAGCGACGCCCCGGCCGGGGGCGTCGCGCGCCTGTCCGTCCGGGGTGCCCGCGCGGAGGTCGGCCGCGTCCGGCTCGGATCGCCCCGGGGGCAAAGACCGGGACCGGCCGAACCCGCCGGGGATCCGCCCGCCGGGTGTCCGGCGTCATTCCCGTGGCTGGACCGCGTCCCGCGGTGAGCGCGGCAGGTCGTAGAGCGACGCCGGGACCCGGCAGGGGCCCAGCGTGCCCGTCGGGCGGAGCCGGCCGGGCGCGGCCACGCCGGGGAGCACGAGCTGCCAGAACTGCGCGAGCCAGTCGCGGCCGGTGTCGCGGGGGCCGTCCACCGAGCAGTGGGCCTCCGGGCCGGGCGGCGTGCGGACCAGCAGTTCGGTGCCGGTGGCCATGGTCAGGGCCAGGGCCGTGAGGGTGCGCGGGTCGTGGCCCGGGGCCAGGCCGTGGTCGTCCTCGGCCCGGCGCAGCACGTCCTCCAGCAACTCCCGCCACAGCACGGTGCAGTCGTAGGCGGCATCCGGCGCGTGGTCGAGCTCGCGGGAGAGCCGGATGCCGGCCCGGACGACCACATGGTGTTCGAGCAGATGGGCCAGCACGTGCGTCATGTCGATCACGGTCTGGAGCGTCGGCGGGCGCGTGTGGTCCAGGGCGGTCAGCGCCGTGCGGGACGAGGAACAGGCCGTCGACTGCACCGCGCGGGCCAGGTCCGCCTTGGTCGCGAAGTGGAAGGACAGCGCTCCCTTGGTCACCCCCGCCGCCTCGCTGATCGCGTTGAGCGAGGCGCGCTCGTATCCGACGTGATCGAACACATCCGCCGCCGCGGTCAGTAACGCGCTGCGGGTTCGTTCGGCCCTCTCCTGCTTAGCCACGTGCTTCCTCTGCCGGGTCGTCAGGGATGGCCGGACGACGAAGGCACGGTCCGGCCACGAACAGTGAACTATAAAACCAACCTGTCGGTATTGTACCGCCGGATCGATCACCGGTGAAGCGTCCCTGGCTCCGAGGTCGGCGCGAAGGCAAGCCGACACCCCTGGCAGTGCGGCAAGTTGAGGGGTTTCCCTCGCTTTTACGGGCGTGCCCCCAGAGGTGCCCGGCGAGCATGTGGCGGTTTGTTAGCGTCCGCCGTGTGGCGCCCCGGTGCCGGGGAGCAGAGGCCCGTACGAGGTATCAGGGAGTCGACCGCATGCCGTCCAACCCCGCCGAGCCGCCCACCGACCTCTTCCGGCTGCGGCCGCGGCGGGATTCCGCGCTGCCGGCCCGGCTCGCCCACTCGGCCGCGACGACTGAGGGCGCGCACCTGCGCACCGAGGACTTCGCCGGCTGGCTCGCCGAACGCGGCCGGGCCCACGACTTCCAGGTCGACCTGATCCCCTTCGCGGACCTGGACGGCTGGTCGTTCGAGGACGGCACCGGAAACCTGACCCACCGCAGCGGTCGGTTCTTCACCGTCGAGGGGCTGAAGGTCACCGGCGGCCCGGGCCCGTACGAGAGCTGGCAGCAGCCGGTCATCAGACAGCCCGAGGTGGGGATCCTGGGCATCCTCGCCAAGGAGTTCGACGGGGTCCTGCACTTCCTGATGCAGGCCAAGATGGAGCCGGGCAACCGCGATCTGCTCCAGCTCTCGCCGACCGTGCAGGCGACCCGCAGCAACTACACCAAGGCCCACCAGGGCGCGGACGTGAAGTACATCGACTACTTCGTCAGACCGGGCCGGGGCCGGGTGCTGGCCGACGCCCTCCAGTCCGAGCACGGCGCGTGGTTCTTCCGGAAGTCCAACCGCAACCTGATCGTCGAGGCGGTCGGCGAGGTGGAGCTGCTGGACGACTTCTGCTGGCTCACCCTCGGCCAGATCGCCGAGCTGCTCCACCGGGACAACGTCGTCAACATGGACTCCCGCACGGTCCTCGCCTGCCTGCCCTTCGCCGACCCGCACGCCGGGGCCCTGCACTCCGACACCGAGCTGCTGTCCTGGTTCACCGCCGAGCGCTCCCGGTACGACGTCGCCGCCGAGACCGTGCCGCTGAACAGCGTCCCCGGCTGGAAGCGGGGCGAGAGTGCCATCGAGCACGACGAAGGGCGCTTCTTCCGCGCCGTCGCCGTGTCCGTCCAGGCGGGCAGCCGTGAGGTGAGCCGCTGGACGCAACCCCTGTTCGAGCCGGTCGGGCTCGGCGTGACGGCCTTCGTGACCCGCACGTTCGGCGGGGTGCCGCACGTGCTGGCCCACGCGCGCGTGGAGGGCGGTTTCCTCGACACCGTCGAACTCGCCCCGACCGTTCAGCACACCCCCGGCAACTACGCGCACCTCGCGGAGAAGGACCGGCCTCCCTTCCTCGACCTCGTCCTGAACGCCGACCCCGCCCGGATCCGCTACGAGGCCGTCCACTCCGAGGAGGGCGGGCGCTTCCTCAACGCCGAGAGCCGCTACCTCCTCGTCGAGGCCGACGAGCGACAGGCGCCGCGGCAGGCCCCGCCGGGCTACATCTGGGTCACCCCGGGCCAGCTCACCTCGCTCGTCCGGCACGGCCACTACGTGAACGTCCAGGCCCGCACCCTGCTCGCCTGCCTCAACGCGGGCGCCCTGTCGACGGCGGTGCGCGTCTGATGCCCCCGCTGCGCTTCGGAACCCTGGGCTGCGCCTCATTCGCCCGCCGCAGGATGCTGCCCGCCATGGCCGCCGGCCCGGACACCGAGGTGGCCGCGGTCGCCAGCCGCGACGCGGCCAAGGCGGCGGAGACGGCCGCCCGGTTCGGCGGCACCGCCGTGCACGGCTACGCGGAGCTCCTCGAACGCGACGACGTCGACGCCGTGTACGTACCGCTGCCGCCCGCCCTGCACGCCGAGTGGACGGAGAAGGCGCTGCTCGCGGGCAAGCACGTGCTCGCGGAGAAGCCGCTGACCACCGACGCGGTCCGGACCGGGGAGCTGTTCGACCTCGCCCGTGACCGTGGGCTGGTGCTGATGGAGAACGTCATGTTCGTCCACCACTCCCAGCACACGGTCGTGGCACGGCTGGTGCGCGACGGCGCGATCGGGGAACTGCGGGCCCTGCACGCCACGTTCACCGTGCCCCGGCTGCCCGAGGACGACATCCGCCACCGCCGCGACCTCGGCGGCGGGGCCCTGTGGGACATCGGGATCTACCCGGTGCGCGCGGCCCTGCACCTCCTGGGCGACGGCCTCGAGCTGATCGGCGCCCAGCTCACCACGGGAGCCGGGCGCGAGGTGGACACCGCCGGAGCCGCGCTGCTGGCCACCCCGGAGGGGGTCGCCGCGCAGCTGACCTTCGGCATGGACCACTCCTACCGCAACACCTACGAGCTGGCGGGCAGCGAGGGCCGGATCACCGTCGACCGGGCCTTCACGCCGCCCGCCGACCACCGTCCCGTGCTGCGCATCGAGCGGGCCGCGGGGACCGAGGAGCACCGACTGGAACCGGACGACCAAGTCGCGGGCACACTGGCCGCGTTCGTCTCGGCGGTGCGGACGGGGAGCCTCGGACCGGACCGTGAGTGCCGGGCACAGGCCGCGCTGCTGGGTGCGATCCGCGCGTCAGCCGTCGTCGCGGGTTGAGTCCAGGATCTCCAGGCCGACGTCCAGCAGGGCCTTGCGCTTGGTCTCGGCGTCGCCCTCCAGCCGGGCCGTGGTGAACGCCCCGAAGTGGACCGTCAACAGCGCGCTGGAAAGGCGCACCTGATGAGCGAGGGGGGCGTCACCCGCGTGCATCAATTGGGAGATCGTGATCACCCGGTCGGTGAGCTTCTGCCCCACGCCCAGTTCGCGCAGCGCCGCCTGGTTCTCCTGCAGGATGCTGTAGAGCGGTGCGGCCTCGCGCAGGGCCGAGCTGTAGCGGGCGAGCAGCTCCCGCTTGGTCTCCAGGGTGGGGGGCTGGGCCTTGCCCCAGGCGATGAGCTCGTCGACCGGGCGGCCGAGCTCGTCGGAGATCGCGGTGAGGATGTCCTCCTTCGTCTTGAAGTGGTAGTACAGCGCGGCCTTGGTGACGCCGAGCGCCTCGGCGATCTCGCGTAGCGAGGTCTTCTCGTACCCCTGCGAAACGAAGAGTTCCAGGGCCGTGCTCTGGATGCGCTCTCGGGTGTCGCTCCTGCGCGCCTGGGGGGTGCTGCCCATGGGCTCTCTCTCCTGCGTTCGTCGGACCTATCTAGCCCGTCGGCCAGCAAGTAACCGGGCCGGGCGCTTGGCATGCGTGCTGAGGAGAGATCATGTCGCAGGAACCGGCCCCCGCGGAGGCGCGGAGCTCACCACCACCGTCCCGGGGTACCTATGAAGCGGTCGGCTCCGCTTTCGGTGCGGTGGCTGACGGCGCGTCGAGTGTTGACGCCCTGGGATCCGAATCGTCCGTGGGGTAGGCGGAGGTGAGCAGTTCGGTGGCGCCGGCGAGCAGTGCCAGCCGTTTCTCCTCGGCGTCGCCCTCGATGTGCTCGATGGCGAACGTGCCGTAGAGCAGGCTGAGCAGCGCGGTGACGCAGCGGACCTTGGCGGCGACGCTCGCGTCCGGCTCCTGGAGCAGCTCGGAGAGCGCGGTCACCCGGTCCTTGAAGTCCTGGCCGACGCTCAGGTCGCTGAGCGTCGCCTGGTTCGCGTTGAGGACGTTGAACAGGGGTGCGGCACCGCTGAAGATCACGCTGCTGCGAGCCAGCAACTCCCTCTTGACGGCGAGCGACCGGTGCTGCTGCCGCCCCCAGAAGATCAGCTCGTCGAGCGCGATACCGACATCGGAAAACAGACTGACGAGTATGTCTTCCTTGGTTCGGAAGTGGTAGTACAGCGCGGCCTTGGTGACGCCCAGCTCGTCCGCGATCTCCCGCAGAGAGGTCTTCTCGTACCCCCGCTCCATGAAGAAGTCGCGTGCCACCTCCTGGATCTGCTGGCGGGTGTTGCTCCGGCGAGGTCGTGGTGTGCTCCTCATCGGCTGCTCCCTTCGCTCGGACGGGTCCGGGGACCGCGATCGCGCTGATCCACAAGGCGAGCAGAATAACGTACTTGACGCCCGGTTAGTGGCTGTCTAATCTTCCGAATATGCGCACCAACCCGGCGGCAGGTAAGCCAGGAGTCGGTGCGAAGGGGGGCGTCGGCGGATCGGCCGGCGCGGTTGGCTCGCTCACTCATCACCCATGCGTACTCATGCGAGGAGACGCCCGTGTCCGGTAGCCCGACCGATGGCCCACTGCGGTTAGCCGTCATCATCGGCAGCGTGCGCGAGGGCCGGTTCGGCCCGACGATCGCCGGCTGGTTCGCCGACCGGGCGCGCCGGCGGCCCGAGTTCGACGTCGATGTGATCGACCTCGCGGAGGTGGCGCTGGGCTCGGTGGCCCCGTCCACGAGCCCGCCGCCGGACATCGTCCAGGCACTCGGCACGCTGACCCCGCGGCTGGACGCGGCGGACGCCTTCGTCGTCGTGACGCCCGAGTACAACCACAGTTACCCCGCGGCCCTGAAGAACGCGATCGACTGGCACAACCCCCAGTTCCACGCGAAACCGGTCGCCTTCGTCTCCTACGGCGGCCTGTCGGGCGGTCTGCGCGCGGTGGAGCATCTGCGGCTGGTCTTCGCCGAGTTGCACGCGGTCACCACCCGCGACACGGTCAGCTTCCACAACGCGTGGGACCGCTTCGACGACAACGGCCGCCTCAAGGACCCCGACGGCCCCAACGCCGCGGCCACGACGTTGCTCGACCAACTGACCTGGTGGGCGCATGCGTTGCGGCATGCCAAGTCCAAGCGCCCGTACGACATCTGAGTCACCGCGGCGGCCGGGCCCGTACTCCCTACGCGCCCGCGCACGGACCGCGGTACCGAGCCCGTACCTGCACGAGCCCGTACACACCCGAGTCGTACGGCATCTGAGAACGACACTTCTGACCGAGGGGACGGTGCGAGTCCGCATGGCAGGACACCTTGCCGCCGCACAGTACGACTACAGCCGGTACGACTACGCCCTGGACGAGCCCGTCCCCCACGTCTTCGACGGTTTGAGCGTCCCCGTACGGACCGCCGCGTCCATGCTCGGCCTCTCCCCGTGGACGGTCTCGCACCTGGTCGACCGGGGCGAGCTGGGCAGCGAGCGCGGCGGGCAGTACCGCTATGTCACGCTGTCCAGCATATTTGCCTATCGTCGGCGTACCCGATGATTCGCCGGGCCCGATAAGTCGGTAAGACCGATAATTCCGGGCCTGGTTTTTCGCCGTCGAGCCGATATTCGATCGGCCGGCGGTGCGATCTGTGGTGATCTGAATGGCGCGAATGAGTGAAAGCCCGGAACCTCTGTTAAAGGGCGGAGTTATTCAGAACGCTTTCCCAGTGAGGGCGCCACACGATCGAAAGGCATAGACGTGCTCAAGAAGGTTCTCGCCACGGCCGCGATGACGGCTTCCGCCGTCGGCGCCATGACCAGCCCCGCTTTGGCGATCGGCAACGACGGTGGAGACGTCGCCAACGGCAACGCTGCGAAGACCGGTTACGGCAACACCAAGACCGGGGGCAAGGAAAGCCCGCAGATGAGCCTGATCCAGGGCACGCTCAACAAGCCGTGCCTCGGTATCGGCAAGATCGACGTCCAGGCGCTCAACCTGGCCGCCGTGCAGGACGTCCCGATCCTGTCGCAGCAGCAGCAACAGCAGTGCACCGACAACTCGACGATCAGCGCCGGCGACGCCCCGCTGTCGCACATCCTGGACGAGATCCCGATCATCTCCGGGAACGGCTCGGGGAACGGTCACTGACCGAAGTACCGAGTGTGGTGAAATCCCCCTGCGGCGGGTGTGCGGGCCCCGCCGTGGGGGGCTTTTCCTGCGCCGGGTCGGGGCTCGGCCGAATGGGTGAAGCGGAATAACCTTCCCGCCTTTTCGCGAGTTGCACAGGCAGCTGTCGTCATTCGTGGATCCAGAGCGAAGGAATTAGACGTGATCAAGAAGGTAGTGGCCACGGCCGCGCTGTCGGTTTCGGCGGTCGGTACCATGGCCGGCCCTGCGATGGCGATCGGCAACGACGGCCACGATGTCGCCAACGCCAACGGCGCCGCGCAGATGTACGGCAACACCTACACGGGCGGCTACATGAGCCCCCAGATGGGCCTGATCAACGGCTCCTTCAACAAGCCGTGCATCGCCATCGGGAAGCTGGGGATCCAGGGGCTCACCGGGGCCGCCCTGCAGGACATCCCGATCCTGTCGCAGCAGCAGCAACAGCAGTGCACCGAGAACTCGACGATCAGCGCCGGCGACGGCCCGCTGTCGCACCTCCTGGACGAGATCCCGATCCTGTCCGGCAACGGTTCCGGGAACCGCGGCGACCACGAGGGCCACGGCCGGCACCGCGGCAACCCCCACCCCGACGAGCACGGCCACCACTGACGTCACCGGCCCACCGCGGAGCCGTCCCCGGGTTCATCCCCGGGGGCGGCTCCGCCGCGTGTGTGGGCCCGACGGCACGCACGAGCTGCGCCCTATGCCCGGATTTGCGGACCCTGCGCATAGATGAAACGCCGCTTCGTGCAAGGGAGAAGAGTCGTTCCGGGCCGAAAATCACGGTTTCGCCGGTACAGGATGCGGAGGCATCTGACGGAACACCCGGGGAAATCGAGAGATAAAGCTGATGGCTGCGTCCGCATCACCGCGCGCGGAAGCGCGCAACATCCTGATCATCGTCGCGATCGTGCAGTTCGTGATCGGCGGCTGGTTCTCCTGGTCGGCCTCCCGGGCCGCGCCACGCGACCTGCCCGTCCTGGTCGTCGCGGGCACGCCGGCCGTCGTGGACGCGTTGCGGGAGGCCGCGCCCGGGGCGTACGAGATCAAGGAAGCCGCCGACGAGGACGCCGCCGACCGGGCCCTGCGGCACCGCGAGGCCTACGGCGCCTTCGTGCCCCGGTCCGGAGGGGAGCTGGACCTGCGGATCGCCTCCGCCGCCTCGCCCGTCGTCGCGCAGACGCTGATCCGGCAGGCGGGGGAGCTCACGGGCAAGCCGGTCCGGGTCACCGACGTCGTCCCGGCCGATGCGGACGACCGCCACGGCGCGGGCGCGGCGATGGGCTTCCTGCCGCTGCTGATCACGGCGGTCATCGCGGCCCTGCTGTTCGTGCTCAAGGTGGCGGGCGGCCGGGCCCGGCTGCTCGGCGTGGTCGGCTTCGCGGTCGCCTCCGGCCTGGTCAGCTCGCTCGGCCTGACGCACGTCAGCGGCGTTCTGCCGGGCGGCTACCTGGCCAACGCCGCGATCGTCGCACTGCTGGAGCTCGCCATGGCGGGCGTCATCACCGGCCTGGGGTCGCTGATCGGCCCGCCCGGTGTCGCGGTGGGGGCGGTGCTGATGTTCGTCGTGGGCAACCCGCTCTCCGGCATGGCCTCCGCCCCCGAGATGCTGCCCCAACCGCTCGGCACCGTAGGACAGTTCCTGCCCCCGGGCGCGGCGGCCACCCTCTTCCGCTCGGTGGGCTCCTTCGACGGCGCGGGCGCGGGCGGGCCCGTGCTCGTCCTCGCCGTCTGGTCGCTGATCGGGCTGGGGCTGCTCTACGCGGGGGCGCGGCGGACGGCCCCGAAGCTCGCGTCGGTCACGGTGAGCGATCCCCTTCAGGCAGCAGCCCGCTCGTCGCGATGAGGTACCCGAGCTGAGCCCGGCTGCGGCTGCCGAGCGACGCGGAGAGCCGGCTCACCCGACCCGCCACGGTCCGGCGGCTGGTCCCCAGCCGCCGGGCGATCGCCTCGTCGGTGTACCCGGCGACCAGCAGCCGGGCGATCGCGCGCTGCGTCTCGTCGGCGACCTCCGGCTCCGGCGTCCGCCCGGCCGTCGGCACCAGCGGAGCGGCCCGCTCCCACGCGTCCTCGAAGACGTGGACGAGGAACGAGACGATGGCGGGCTGCCGTATCTCCAGGGCGGAGGCCACGAGTTCGCTGTCGCCCGGTACGTACGCCACCTCCCGGTCGACGATGACGAGCCGGTCGAAGACGTGGTCCAGCGTGCGCACTTCACCGCCGGCCGCCACGATCCGCTCGAGGTGCGGCAGCCGCGCCGAGTGGGTGCGCACCGCGTGCCCGTGGAGCGCACGGTGCCGTACGCCGACGGGCGCGGGCTCCTCGTCACGGGGGAGACCCTCGCCCCCGGGCCGCACCGTCATCAGCTCCGCCCGGCAGGCCCGGACCGCGTGCGCGAGGGTGGAGCCGATGACCCGCTCACCGTGCATGGCCGTGGCCCAGCCCCGGTGCTCCCGCTGGGCGGCGGTGTAGATCGCCCGCACCGGGGAGAAGGTGCCGGCGATGGCCCGCGCGTCCGTCCGCTGCCGTTCGAGCGACTCCTCGATGGGGCGCACGAGTTCGGCCAGCGCGACGTCCGGCGCGACCGGCACCAGCACGCTCGGATCGTCCGGCGGTGGCACCAGCAGCCCCATCCGCAGCAGACACCCCGGGGCCCCCGCCCTCGGTGTGCACCCCTTGACCACGGCCTGCCGGTAGCGGGTCAGCCCCTCGCCGCACAGGGTGTCGGCCCCGCCCTCCGGGGCCGTCCCGTCGCAGCATTCCCCCACGTACCGCCCTGCCTGATCGTGCATGGGGCCATTATGCGGCGCGTGGACGGCCAAGTAATTGACCCATGATTCCCGCGCTGAAATGAACCACGGAGCCGGTCGCCTGGCGTCCTAGATTCGTAGTCGTGAAGCCGCGGACAGCAAGCGAGCGGCGAGCCCCACGCACGTTTCGGACATCAAGGAGCACCCCATGAGCGGCACCGAGTTCCCCCGCCCCGACGACGTCGTCCTCGTCCGGGAGGCCGACGCGGAGATCACCGCCGACGCCCCCGGCAGCCTGATCACCCTCATCGCCGACTCCGACCGCACGGGCGGCGCGGTGACCACCAACCGCACCATCCTCGACGAGGGCGTCGCCGGCGCGCCCCCGCACTTCCACACCCGGGCCACCGAGATGTTCTTCGTCCTCGACGGCGCGCTCCAGGTCCTCGTCGACGACCGCGTCGTGGTCCTGGAGAAGAACGACTTCCTCGCCGTCCCCCCGGGCACGCACCACGCCTTCGCCCCCGCCCCCGGCTCCTTCGCCGACGCCCTGCTCGTCTTCACCCCGGGCATGGACCGCTTCGACTACTACCGCCTGCTCGACCGGGTCAACAAGGGCCAGGCGGGCGTCGAGGAGATCAAGGCGTCGTCGGAGCGTTTCGACAACCACTACGTGGACAGCCCCCTCTGGCGCGAGACCCGCGCCGCGGCTACCCGCTAGGCCCCTCGGCAACCGTCGCCGAGGTGCTCGGAAGCCTTTCCTACCTGGGGTGTTACCGTCGCAGCGGTCCGGCGGGGGACTGCCTCGCATGCTGCACAGGCTGCGTGCGAGGGGCCTCGGTCCGCCGGCCGGGCAGGACGGCAGCGGATGGGGGAACAGGTGGAAGACAGCCAGGAGTCGCTCCACGAGGAGGTGGACCGGCTGCGCCAGGAGGTCGCCCGTCTCCGTCCGTGGCAGGAGAGCGTGGTCGAGGAGATCAAGAAGTTCGCGCTCGCCATGAAGCACGACTACGGCGAGGTCGAAGGGGCACTGATCGGCGTCGTCGACCGGCTGAACAGCCTGGAGAGCGGTGCGATCGCCGACCAGGGAGGTCAACTCCCCTGGTCCCTACGGGCGTCCGAGCGCGACTGGCAGGACCTGACCGCATGGGTCGACTGGCTCCGGACGCACTACGTCACCCAGCCCCAGCTCCACATCGCCCCGTGCTGGCCCGCCCATGGCGGGGTCGTGGAAGAGCTCGCCGCCCTCCGGTCCTCGTGGCGCGCGGCGACACAGCGGGACACCGACCCGGCACGTGTGGGGAGCGACCTCGCTCACTGGCACCAGAACCTGCTCTGGCCGACGATCGAGCGGATCCGCCTGAACTACCCCATCGCCGAGTGCGAAGCGGACCACATACCCGACCCCCCGGCCCAGCCCACGGACATCGACGCGCTCACCACCGTCATGGCCGAGGCGGCGGCCGGGCGACGCCGGTGGGAGAGCCGGCGCTTCACCTACGGCCTGGAGGCCGACGCCCCGTACACCCCCGGGCGGCCGGGCGCCCTGTGGCGGCGACTGGGTGAGGACTGGGAGTACCTGTCGCTGCTGGACTGGCAGTGGCACCGCGTCGAGGAGAACGGCACCGTCCACCCGCCGAAGCCGGAGGACCTGCACCCGGTGACCGGCGAGCGGGCCGTGGAGCTGGAGGCGGACCGGCAGAAGTGGGTGCGGTACTGGGCGCTATACGTGGACGAGGCCGCCCACCGGGCGGGCGAGGAGCCCACGACGGTGGTGCGGCGCCGCCGCAGCCCGGAGCGTACCTACGACGAGGCGTTCACCGTCGGCAACGTCTGGGCCCCGACCACGGCGGTCTTCGACTTCTTCGACCCGCGCCCGTCCAACCCTCCGCACCTCGTGGAGATCGACCGCGACGAGGCCGAGCGGCTGTTGTACAGCGTGTGCGGCGTGCTGGGGGCGACCGAGCTGTGACGACCGGGACGAACAACCCCACCCTCACCGGTACCGGGGCCTGGCGATGCCGGCCATCGGACTTCGGGGAGCACCTGGAGCTGACCGCGGACCAGAACGCGGCCCTCAGCGCCCGCTGGGAACAGGCCCGTTCGGACCTGGGACTCCTCGACGACGTCATGGCGGACGTCCTGCGGCAGACCGCCGAATTCGGCGGCACGTCGCGGGAGCCGGAGCACCGCCTCAAGGCGCTCCAGGCCTTCCGCGTCCGCAGCGCCGGGCAACTGGCCTCGCGGGTGCCGCTGGGAAAGATCACGGAGCGGGTCGTCGACCTCAACCGCTACACGCTGACCTTCCGGGAAGAACACCTCACCGAGGGCGTCGAGCGGGCGTACGCGCTGCTGCGGGAGAAGGGCTTCGAGCTCGTCCCCGGCTCGGAGCGGGACACCTGGGCCGACCCGCTCCACAAGGCGCTGCACACGGCCTGGCAGTGGGGCGACGAGGGCTCCCCGCGGAAGTTCGAGATCCAGTTCCACACGCCCGGGAGCTACTGGGCCAGGTCCAAGAACCACGACGACTACGTGAGGTACCGGTCCAGCCGATACCGGCGGATCGGCGCGGACGGCCGGGACCTGCCGAGCCGCCAGGAAGAACGGGCCGTGGTCCTCCAGAGCGAGCGGTACCACGGCATCCCTGTGCGGGACCTGGAGTCGGAGGTCCCGCCGGAGCGGAAACCGGAACCCCCCGGGGCCGACGAGGCCGTGCGCTTCTGGGCGCTGTACACCAACGACCACGCCTGGAGCAGGGGCAGGCTCCCCAGGACGGTCTTCCGGCGGCGCCGGACCCCGGAACACCAGGACGACACGGAATTCTCGCCCCACGGCTTCTGGTCGGTCAGCAGAGCCATGTCCAGGTCCCGCGACGCGCGGGACGACGATCCCCCGCACCTGGTCGAGATCAGCGCGGAGGACGCGGAGCGGCTGCTGCAGGAGCTGCGCGGCCTGACGGGGGCGACCGGTTGGTGAGCACGCCGGCTCCCGCTCCCGGGCGAGGTCGTGCGGAATAATCCCGCACATGCCGTCTGACCTCACATTCTCGGATGACCTCGGCTCCTGTGGGCACCTCGGCCCCGCGGAGGCGGCCCGCCCCCACGCCCGCCCGCGCACCGAGCCCGCCGCGTGAGGCTCTCCGGGCCGCACCGGCTGCTGCTGCCCGATGTGCTGGAGGTGGGCGCCCCGTACGCGCTCGTCCTCGGCGGCGGTTACGCCATACAGGCGCACGGACTAGTGGACCGCCCCAGCCGCACCCTGGACCTCGTCACCGAGACGCCGACACCGATGGCCGACGTCGCGTCGGCCCTGCGCGCGGGCCTTGAGGCGAGGGGCTGGCGGGTGGAAGGGACGACGGCCGAGCCGCTGTCGGCCCGCCTCGCGGTGCGGGGCCCCGGGTCCGGTGCCATGTCCGGTGCCCTGGACGAGCCGAGTGACGCGTGCGTGGTGGACGTCGTGAAGGAGACGCTGTGGCGGCCTCCGGTGCCGGGCGAGTACGGGCCCGTCCTCGCCGCCCCGGACGCGGTCGGTCTGAAGGTGCGGGCCCTGACGGACCTGGGGCTCGCCCGGGACCTCGTCGACGTGTGGGCCGCGTCCGACCGCTGGACCCACGCCGAACTGGAGGAGTGGGGCCGGCGCCACGGGCGGGACGCGTTCGACCCGGCCGATCTCCAGGCCCGGCTCGAACGGTCGGAGTGGATCGACGACCGGGAGTTCGCCGGGTACGGGCTCGACGAGGTCGCCACGGCCGCGCTGCGCCGCTGGGCCCAGCTGTGGGCCGACGACATCGCCGAGCGGCTCATGGAGGAAGCCCCGGTGGAGGACGAGCTCTAGCCGCTCGGCCCCGTCAGCCCCGTCAGCCCGGTGGGAGCGCCCGGCACAGGGCGTCCAGCGCGGCGCCGTAGGCGTGGTCGGGCGGGGTGCCGAAACCGACGACCAGGCCGTCGGCCCGGGGTGTCGTGGCCTCGGGGTGCCGGAATTCGGCCAGGCCGTCCACGGCGAGTCCCTGCCAGGTGGCCGCCTTGAGGGTGGACTGCTCGGTGCCGGACGGCAGTTCCAGCACGGCGTGCAGACCGGCCGCGACACCGGTGGCCCGGACGTGCGGAGCCCGCTCGGCGAGGGTGGCGACGAGCCGGTCACGGCGGTCGCGGTAGCGCTGCCGCATCCGGCGCAGGTGACGGTCGTACGCGCCGGAGTCGACGAAGTCCGCGAGGGTGAGCTGGTCCAGGACCCCGGCCCACGCCTCCCGCTCGCCCTTGACGGCGAGCACCGGGTCGACGAGATGGTCCGGGAGCACCATCCAGCCGAGCCGGATCGCGGGGGACAGGCTCTTGCTGACCGACCCGATGTAGACGACCCGCTCGGGATCCAGCCCCTGCACGGCGCCGACGGGCTGCCGGTCGTAACGGAACTCGCCGTCGTAGTCGTCCTCCAGCACCAGCCCGCCCCGGGCGCGCGCCCAGTCGACGACCTCCGCGCGCCGCTCGGGGTGCAGCGGACCGCCGGTCGGGAACTGGTGGGCGGGCGTGAGCAGCGCGGTCCGAACCTGCTTGTGCGCGGCCAACTCCGCGGTGCGCGCCCCGTGTTCGTCGACCCCGATGGGCACCGTGCGCACCGAGGCGGCGGACAGCAGTTGGCGGTGGAAGCCGAGCCCGTAGGACTCGACGGCCAGCGGACCGCGCAGCACACCCCCGAACAGCAGCCGCAGCGCGGGCGCGAAGCCCGAGCAGACCACGATCCGTCCGGGGTCGGTCCGCACGCCGCGGGAGCGCGCCAGATAGTCGGCCAGGGCCCGCCGAAGTTCGTGCCGGCCGCGCGGATCGCCGGGCCCGAAGGCGTCGTTGGGTGCGGCGTTCAGCGCACGGCGGCCGGCGGTGAGCCAGGCGCCACGGGGGAAGGAAGCGGCGTCGGGCTGCCCCTGCCGCAGATTGTGCGTGGGCCCCGGCGGGCCCGTCGGGGCCTTCTTCGGCACCCGTACGGGCTTGAGGGGCGCGGCCCGCCGGGCCACCCGGGTGCCGGAACCCTGACGGGCGGTGAGCCAGCCCTCGGCAACCAGCTCGGCGTAGGCGTCGGCGACGGTGTTGCGGGCGAGCCCGAGGTCGGCGGCGAGCGAACGGTAGGGCGGCAAGCGGGTGTCGGGCGCCAACTGCCCCGAGCGGACGGCATCGCGCAGCGCCCGGATGAGCACCGCGCGGCGACTACCCGGCCCGGACAGCTCCAGATGCAGGTCGCGGCCGATCCGCTCCGCCCAATTGACCCAGTTCTCCGACATGGAAATGCACCTTACCGCCGGTCGATCAAGCACGTACATTCATGATCATGACGACGGATGCCAGCACCCCCGCCCCTTCCCGGCCCGCCCGCATCGACTTCGCGCGTTCGGCCCCGAAGGCGTTCAAGTCCCTGATCGGCTTCGACGCCGCCGCCCGCGAGGGCATGGACCCGGCCCTGGTCGAGCTGGTCCAGATCCGCTCCTCGCAGCTCAACGGCTGCGCGTACTGCCTGCACATGCACACCTCGGACGCCCGCAAGGCGGGCGAGAGCGAGGAGCGCCTCCACATGGTCGCCGTCTGGCGCGACGCGTCGCAGTTCTTCACCGCCCGCGAACGCGCGGCCCTCGCCCTGGCCGAGTCCGTCACCCTGCTCCCGGCCGGCGGCGTCCCGGACGACGTCTACGCCGAGGCGGCCTCCCACTTCGATGCCGAGGAACTGGGCAGGCTGCTGGCCCTGATCTTCGCCATCAACACCTGGAACCGCATCGCGATCGCCACGGCGAAGATCCCGGGCACGGACGACCGCGCCTGACGCCGGGCCCGCGGGCCGGTGGAGACGAGGACAGCCCCAGGCCGATGGCCTGGGGCTTTTCGTGTTGCCCGGGTGCCCTTGGGGGAAGCCGCCCGCCCCGTCTCCGCCCTGCGCATGGCCGACCCGCTGGCACCTGCCTAGCGCCACCGTGGCGCCATGAGTGCCACCTCGGTGCCACATCTTCTTGCGATGGCATCATCGTGGTGCCATGATGGCGTCATGGGCCTGCTGATGGACACGGAGATCGGCAACAGCGCCCTCGTCGCCCTGGCCTGGTGCGTCGGCCTCTCCCTGGTCGGCTGCCTGTGGGCCCGGTCGGCCTTCAACCGCGGCGCCAAGAGCTGAGCGGCCACTGCACCACCCACTTCGACCCGTACCTCGGCCCGCACTTCGACCCGTACCTCGGCCCGCGCTTCGATCCGTACCTTCGATCCGTCTGGAGAACACCGTGCAGCACGAACCGTCGACGAACTCCCCGGAGCAGGACTCCCAAGAGGCCGTGACGTTACCGACCCGGCGCCCCCAGGGCTGCCCCTTCGACCCGCCCACCGAGCTGGCGGAACTGCGCGAGCGGCAGCCGCTCACCCGGATGCGCTACCCCGACGGCCATCTGGGCTGGCTGGCCACCGGCCACTCCACGGTCCGGGCGATAGCCGCCGACACCCGCTTCAGCTCACGCTACGAGCTCATGCACTTCCCCTTCCCGGGCACGGAAGGCGTGGAGATCCCCCCGGCCACGGTCGGCGACCTCACCGGGATGGACCAGCCCGAGCACACCCGCTACCGGCGGCTGCTCGCGGGCAAGTTCACGGTCCGCCGGATGCGCGCACTCACCGAACGCGTCGAGCAGATCACCGCCGAGCACCTGGACGCCATGGAGAGCCAAGGGCCGACGGTGGACCTGGTCCAAGCCTTCGCCCACCCCGTGCCGGCGCTGATGATCTGCGAACTCCTCGGCGTGCCCGAAGCCGAACGCGAGGCCTTCAAGGCACGCGCAGCGGCGATCACCGCCCCGGGGTCGACCCTGGACGAGCAGGTCGCCGCCCTCACCGGGCTCGGGGAATTCTTCCGGGACCTGGTCGCGGCCAAGCGCGCCCACCCCACCGACGACGTGCTCAGCGATCTGACCACCAGCGACCTCACCGACGAGGAGCTCGCCGGAATCGCGGGCTTCCTGCTCGCCGCCGGCCTCGACACCACGGCCAACATGATCGGCCTCGGCACCTTCGCCCTGCTGACCCACCCCGACCAGGCCGCCGCCCTGCGCGCCGACCCCGGCCTCGCCGACCAGGCGGTCGAGGAACTCCTCCGCTACCTGACCATCACCCACACCGGCCTCAAATCCGCGCTCGAGGACGTCGAGCTCGACGGACAGCTGATCAAGCTCGGTGAGTCGGTCACCCTCTCCCTCCAGGCCGCCAACCGCGACCCCGCCCGGTTCGACGACCCCGCCACCCTCGACATCCACCGGAAGGCCACCGGTCATCTCGCCTTCGGCCACGGCATCCACCAGTGCCTGGGCCAGCAACTGGCCCGCGTCGAAATGCGGGTCGCCTTCCCGGCCCTGCTCACCCGCTTCCCCACGCTGCGCCTCGCGGTCCCGCCCGAGGACGTGCCGCTGCGCACCGACATGAACATCTACGGGGTGCACCGGCTCCCCGTCACCTGGGGCGAGGAGTAGGCCGATGGAGATCAGTGTCGACCGCGAGCGCTGCCTGGGTGCCGGGATGTGCGCACTGACCGCCCCCGAGGTGTTCGACCAGGACACCGAGAGCGGCCGGGTGCTCCTCCTGAACGCCGTGCCGTCCCCCACCCAGGCCCCCGCGGCCCGCAAGGCCGCCTACATCTGTCCCTCCGGAGCCATCACCGTCACCGGTCCCCGGCCGGCAGCCGACGAGCTGTCCGTCGGAGCGGGTGGAGCTAACAGCGGACCGGCTGGCCGCTCTGGCGGGTGAGGTTGTCGGCGGACATCCAGCCCGAGGTGCTCGCACCGTCCACGCGGACGTAAATCCACTTGTTGTCATAGGCGTTGGTCACGTAGCACTGGTAGCGGAGCTTCGTGCCGGACTTGGCCCGGGTCACGGAGGAGCACGTCTGGTACGGCCCCGTCACCACGTGGAAGTCGCCGGACAGGTAACCGTAGCTGCCCGGCTTCGCGTCCCGGTGGCTCCAGCCGCTGCAACTCTTCGACACGGCACTGGGCTTGGCCGCCGGAGCACCTGGCTTGGCAGTGGGAGTGGGCTTGGCCTTAGGGGAGGCCGACGCGTGCGAGACCGCGCCGGACGGCTTCCCGTGGGGTCCCTTGGGCGGCGAGGCGCTCGGGGGGTTCGCGCCGCTGGGTCCGCTCCCGCTCGGCCGGCCACTGCCTGCCGGGGAGCCGGCCCCGGGCGCCGCCGCCTGTGCGTCGTCACCGTTGCCGACCAAGGCATAGGTGACGCCGCCTCCGGCGAGCACGACGGCGGCCGCCGCCGCGGCGACGAGGGTCCGGCTGCGGCGTCGGCCGCGGCCGTCCGCGGAGCGCCCGGCACCGGGCGCGTGGCCCGCGACCGGTGCACCGGCCTGCGGCACCGGGTGCGGCGGGCCGCCGGGCGGCGGGTATCCGGTGTACGGGGCCTGCGGGACGTGCGGGGCCTGCGGGGCTGCCTGGTGGAACGGCGGCGCGGCACCGAAGCCGGGCGGTGGCGTCGGCGTGACGGCCTGCGTCGGCGTCGGCACGGGAGCCGGCGGCGCGAGGCTCGCCGTCCCGCCCGCGGCCACCCGCTCCAGCATCTCGCGCGCCTGGTCGGCGGTCGGCCGGTTCTCCGGCTCCTTCGCCATCAGAGCCCGCAGCACCGGCGCGAGCGCTCCCGCCCTCTGGGGCTCCGGCAGGGGCTCGGTGACGATCGCCGACAAGGTGGACCACACGGACGTACGGCGGAACGGCGCCGTGCCTTCCACCGCCGCGTACAGCGTCATGCCGAGCGACCAGATGTCCGACGCGGGCCCCGGCTCCCTGCCCTGCGCGCGCTCCGGCGGCAGATAGTCGATGGAGCCGACGAGCTGACCGCTCTGGGTCAGCTTGGCCATGGCCTCGTCACCGGAGGCCTCCATGGTGGCGATGCCGAAATCGGTGAGCACGACCCTCCCCCAGCCTCCGGCCGGGGGGACCCCCATCTCGCTTCGTTCGCCGTGCTCCAGCAGGACGTTCCCCGGCTTGACGTCCCGGTGCAGTACGCCGACCCGGTGCGCGGCGTCGAGCGCGGCCATCAGCTCGGCGCCGATCGCCGCGGCCTCGTGCGGCTCCAGCGTGCCGCGCTCCACCAGCACGTCGTCGAGCGAGGGCCCGCCGACGAGTTCCATGACGATGACCGGCAGGCCCTGCTCCTCGGTCACGTCGTGCACGGTGACCACGCCGCCGTGCCGGATCCGGGCGGCGGCCTGCGCCTCCCGCTGCATCCGGGTCCGCAGGTCGGCCAGTTCGGGTGCGGAGGCGTCGGTGAAGGCCCGTAGGACCTTGACGGCGACCTCGCGGTTCAGCAGTTCGTCGACCGCCCGGGCGACCACGCCCATGCCGCCGCGCCCGATCATCGCGGTCACCCGGTAGCGCCCTCCGAGTACCTTGCCTATCAGCTCGTCGCCGTTCGCTTCCCCCGCCGTCACCGCACGCTCCGTTCCGTCACTGTTCGCCGTTCGCACCTGGGCGGCCCAAGAGTAAAGGGCCCGGTACGCCGCGCAGGGCGGTGGCCCCGCGCGCGGCGGACGTGCTTCGCCGCGCGCTACCGGTCGTCCGGACCGGGGCTCAACAGCCCTGCCTCGTACGCCATGACGACCGCCTGGGTGCGGTTGCCGGCGCACAGCTTGGCCAGCACATTGCCCACGTGCGTCTTGACGGTCTCCAGGCTCACCCGCAGGTCGGTGGCGGCCTCTTGATTGGAGAGCCCCTTCGCCATGAGCCGCAGGATCTCGATCTCGCGGCCGGTGAGCGCTGCCACCCCGCCGGCCGCGGCATCCCGGCGTACGGGCCTGGCGGCGGCCAGGCGGCGAACGGCCTCCGGGAACAGCACGGAGTCCCCGTCGGCCACCAGCCGGATGGCGTGCGCGATCTGCCGGGCCGGCGCCCGCTTCCGGATGAACCCGCTGGCGCCGGCCCGCAGGGCGTCAAAGACGTGCTCGTCGTTCTCGAACGTCGTGATGACGATGACCTTCGGCGGATCGGGCAGCGCGGCCCGCAGCCGCCGGGTCGCCTCGATGCCGTCCACACACGGCATGCGCACGTCCATCAGCACGACATCGGGGCGCAGCCGCTCGACCAGGGGAAGCACCTCGGCGCCGTCGGCGGCCTCGCCGACGACGGCGAGGCCGGTCCTGGCCGACAGCAGCGCCCGCAGTCCGGTCCGCGTGAGCTCCTCGTCGTCGACGACGAGGACGGTGACCGGCGGGTCGGGGTGATCGGCCGGTCCGCCGTGCGCGTTCACGGCGCCGACCGTAGGGGTATCCGTGCCGCCAGCCGCCAGTGCGTGCCTTCCTGCCCGTCCGTACGTCCCGCGGAAACCTCGCCGCGCAGCAGGCGCACCCGCTCGGTGATTCCGGTTAGCCCGTGCCCCCGCTCCCCGGCGGGGCGGAACGGGCGGCCGGGCACCGTGGAGTCGAGCGGGTTGACGAGCTCCACCTCCAGCCAGCCGTCCCGTGCGGCGACCCGCAGGCTGATCCCGGCCGTGCCGCTGTGCCGCAGGGCGTTGGTCAGACCCTCCTGGACGATCCGGTACGCCTCCCGCGACACGCTGGCGGGCACCTGCGCGAGGTCCCCGGAGGTCTCCACGCGCAGCCCGGCACCGGTCCGCCGGACCCCTTCGGTCAAGGGGCCGAGGTCGGCGAGGGTGCGCTGCGGCGCGGTGGGCGACTTCCCTTCCCGCAGGACACCGAGCACGTGGTCGAGGTCGTCCATCGCGGCACGGGACGTCTCCTCGATGCTGCTGAGGGCTCGCCGGGCCGCTTGCGGGTCACGGTCCATCAGTTCCCCGGCGACGGCGGCCTGGATGGTCGACGCCGTCAGGGTGTGCCCTATCGAGTCGTGCAGCTCCTGGGCCAGCCGGTTGCGCCGGGCCAGGAGGTCCAGCCGCTCCTCCGCGGCGGCCAGCCGCTCGGCGGGCCGGTGCCCGAGGAGCGGTGCGCCGAGCAGGCGCAGGGCCGCCGCGCCGCCGAAGGCCACGTATCCGCTGAGCACGAGGCACCCGGCGCAGACGACCGCCGTCCACAGGCCCTGCCACCCGCGCTCCACGGGGACGGTCCACCCGAAGCTCGCCACCTGACCACCACCGCTCAGCCAGACCGAGGGGAACACGACGGCCGCGAAGACCGACAGGCAGGCCACCGCGGTCACCGCCGCACCGACCGCCAGGTGCGCGGCGAGATAGGCCGACGTCCGGAGCCGGTCCACCCACCGGGCCGCCGACGGCTTCGACGGGTCGGCCGGCGGGGTGGGGAGTCCGGTGCCGAGGAGCCGGTTGGCCAGCCGGACACACCCCCGGCGCGCCGCACGCGGAGCGCCCATGACGACGAGCACCGCGCACAGCAGGAGACCGAATGCCACGGCACGAGGTCCCGCCGCCCACTGCGAAGGCGTGGCGAAGAGCGCCACGATCAGCGGCGGCAGGCTCATGGCCGCGCCGAGAAGGGCGTATGCCCAACTCCGGTACGGGGACCCGCTGAAGAGCGGCCGGATCATTGTCTTCACAGCCCGGACAGTACCGACGCGCAGCGCGGTGCACCTCCCCCGAAAGAGCCACCGACGGGACCCCTCGGCAGGGGGATCCCGTTTTCCCCCGTCGCAGCGATGTGGCGGCCCGCCGCCGACTGCGAACGTCGTGTGGACGAGATCGACTCCATTCGAGGGCCGAAAGGCAGCCGTGAAACCGAAACCCGCGTCGCATTCCGAAAACCGCGTCTCCGTGGCCGCAAAGATCGGTGCGGCCGTATGGATCGTCGCCGCCGTGCAGTTCTTCGTCGTCCAACTGGTCGTGCAGTCCGCCTGGCACACGCCCTACAGCTGGGCGGACTACAACATCAGCGATCTCGGCAACGTCCAATGCCGGACATGGGACGTCTCCCGCCCGCGCTATGTGTGCTCACCCCTGCACGCCGCCATGAACACCTCGTTCGTCGTCCACGGGGTACTGCTGCTCGTCGGCACGCTGCTGACCGGTGCCGGCTGGGGCCGCGGCCGGTTGTCGGCGACCGCCCGGACACTGTTCGCCGTCAATGCCGGGGCATGGGTAGTGGTCGGCCTCGCTCCGGCGGACGTCAACGAGGACCTTCACGTATTGGGCGCGTTCATCATCATGGGGCTGGGGAACATCGGACTCGTCTGCGCCGGATTCGCCCCGCGGTCCTCCCTGTTCGGCAGACTGCGTGCCATGACCCTCTCGGTGGCCGCCGCCGCGGTGGCCGCCGCATGGATGTTCTTCGGCCAGTACGACCCCGGAACGGGACTGGGCAGCCTGGAACGGATCGCGGCCTTCGCGTTGGACGCGTGGGTCCTCGTCATGGCCCTCGCCCTGTTCGGCCTTCCCCGCAAGGACGACTCCGGCCGGTGCCGGCCGGAGTCGCCGACAGGCGCGGGCGCCGAGCGCCACGGTCACCAGACCAGGGCGTCGGCGGCGTTCGACTGCCAGTAGGTGACGGCCGCGCTGTCGTCGATCCACGTGCCCTTCGGGAGGGCGATCGAGTCGGGCCCGCCCTCGGAGCCCTCACCGCTGTCGAGGAAGACGTGCAGGGTGCGGACGTTACGCCCGTTCTCCCCGGATCCGTCGGCGGACGACAGCCGGATGCCGGCGTAGGCGGCTTGGCCCGGCTCGAGCGTCACGACCGCCTGCGGTGCCGACTCCTCGATCGGCTGGGCGCCGACGTACGTGTCGTTGTCGAAGCCCAGGAGCGGGGCCTTGACGAGGACGCAGGGCTCGGAGCCGGTGTTGGTGACGGTCAGCAGCTGGTGGTTGATCGGGCGGCTCACGTTCCGCACGGTGAAGTCGGCGGAGGTGGTGGAGCAGAGCGCCCGGACCGGGCCACGGTCCGCCTGCGGGGCGGCCTGGGCGGGAACGGCCGCCGTCGCCAGAACGGCGGCACCGGACAGGGCGGCGGTGGCGATGAGACGTGCGAAGCGCATGGCGTTGCTCCTGATGGGATGTCAGTGAGTGCTGGTCGCCCCGGAGTTCCCCGAGGCCTGATCAGCTTGCGGCGCCGCCCGTCCCGGCCTCAAGGCCCGCCGGCCCTTCCGGGACACCGGAACGGTTACACGCCCTCTGACCTGCGGAAATGTCAGACCGTGGAACGCTTCGGTGGAACGCGGAAGGTCAGTCCTGGGGCGCGGGCGACCACCGGGTGTCCCCCGGCGGCTGCTGGTACGAGGGCCTGCCCGCGGCACCGCTGGTGTGGAAGGGCCTGCCCTGGTCGTCGATCCGGAGGACCCCGCGCCGGCCGCCGCTGGACCACTGCAGTTCCAGGTGCCACCGCACGTCGTGCTGCTTGGCGTCGGCCTTGACGTAGAAGACCTCGGGGTCGGTCCGGCTCACCTTGTACGGGAAGTCGCGCTGACCGGCCATCGGGGTGAGCGCGGGCGACCCGGCGTCGAGGTCGACGCCGAAGGCCCGCGTCGCCACGTCACCGCCGCAGCCGACACCCGTGGCGTAGGCGTTCCAGGCCAGCGGTGCCTTCGCGCCGTCCACCCGGACGTGCAGGCCTTCGAGGACGACCGTGTCCTTACCGGTGCCCTGCAAGGTGAGCTTGATGAACTGGTTGTCGGCGCTGACGGCGCCGAGCTCGGACGCCCAGGCGGGCGCGTCCTGCTCGATGGGGGGTTTCGGCATCTCACCGGGGCCCCGGTTGACCAGGAAGCGCTGGGAGCAGGGGCTCTCGTAGGCGTAGGGCCGGGTGTGGGCGGTCACGGGAACGTCGCCCCCGTCGTCGGCACCCTTGCCGTCGCTGTCGCCCTTGTCGTTGCCGCTGTCCTGCTCGCCGGGGGACGAAGGGGACGCGGTGCCGTCCGGCCCCGCGGGCCCGGAAGGCTTGCCGTGCTCCTCCTTCTCCTCCTTCGCGGAGGAGGACGGGCTGTCGGACGGGCGCTGTCCGGGCTTCCGGGGCGCGGCCCCCTCGGCCTTGCTCGAAGAGGAGGCTCCGGCGGGCTGCTTCTTCCCGTCGTCGTCGGAACCGCTGCCGACGAGGCTGACGGTGAGCGCGGCCGAGCCCATCACGCAGGCGACGGCCACGGCGGCCAGCACGGCTTTCCGAGACCGCCGTTCGCGCTGTGGGCGGCCGTCCGACGAGGCCGGGACCACCGGCTCGCTCGATCGCGTGCCGGCGGAACCGGGAGGGGCGGGCGCGTCATCGGGTGCCGGTGTCGTCGTCGCCACCTCTGCCGGAGCCGTGACCTCTGCCGGAGCCGTGGTGTCCGGCTCAGTGGCGTCGGGTGATGCCCCGGGCTCCTGCGCCTTACGGCCGCGCGCCGCGTCCGCGATGATCCACTGCCGGTGGACCTGCATCAGCTCTTCCGGAGTGGCCTTGCACAGGCGGGCCAGCCGCTCCACCGGAGCGAACTCCGTCGGCACCGTGGACCCGTTGCAGTACCGGTGCAAGGTCGACGTACTGACGTGCAGTCTCTTGGCCAGCACGCCGTAACTCAGGCCCGACCGCTCCTTCAGCGATCGCAGCAACTCCGCGAGACCGCTTGCCCCCACGCCACTCCTCCGTCCCATGTCCTCGTTCCAGAGAACATCCATTCCCCCAGGTCAGGGCTGGTGCGAGCGTTCCAGCATCCCTAAGTGGCCAGTTGTGCTGGCGCCCGGGACGCGGCGTCGCACAAGCTTTCGTCATCCAAGCACGCCGCTCCCGGATCCGGTCGAGCGGCGCTCCGCTGCCCTCCCGTGAAGAAAGAGATCCGCCATGCGCGCCTCCGTCCGCCGACCCCGTCTGCTCGCCGCCGTCTCCGTCGCGATCGCCGCGCTCGCCCTGACGGCGTGCGAGAACGGAGGAGGAGTCCGCGAGGAGGGCGCCGCCTCCCAGCCCGCGCAGCCTTCGGAGCCCTCGCAGCCGACGGCCCCGGGTTCGCCGGCCCCGAAGCCCGACGGGACGGCCGGCCCCAAGGCCCCCGGTGAGAAGGGGACGAGCGGTACGAGCGGTACGAGCACCGGCAAGGGAGGGGGCCGCGCGTCGGCGCCGGCCGCGGACGCCGACCCGAACGCCCCGGCGAACCGCGTGCCCTGCACCGCCGACAACACCGAGGTCGTCGCCACGCCGGTCTCCCGCCCGCTCAACCACATGCTGCTCACCATCACCAACACGGGTTCCAAGATGTGTGATCTGAAGGGCTACCCGATCGTGAAGTTCGAGGGCGCCCAGTCCGTCCCGCCGGTCATCGAGGCGAGCAAGCCGCAGGCGGTCACCTCGCTCGCGCCGGGCAAGAAGGGCTACGCGGCCGTGATCCTGTCCGCCGGTGACGGCAGCGGCGGCGAGGGACGCACGGCGCAAAGCCTGGAGATCGGCTTCCAGGGCAGCGACAAGATGGCCGAGGCCGCCCTCCAGGCCAAGGGCGTGCACGTGGACGACTCGCTGCGCGTCACGTACTGGCTGGCCACGGCCGCGGACGCACTCACCTGACCACGGACGCGGTGCATGGAGTAGCGCAGTCCGCCCATCGGTCGATCTGCGTGGCGGGTCGCGGATCCGCTCTCCGGGGCTGCTGGGACGATCCCGCCCATGGCACCGAGGACAGACACCGCCGAGAGTTCGGCAACAGCGCGCGTCGTCTTGCTGACGCTCTCGGCCGGTCAGTTCCTGATGGCGCTCGACAGCTCGGTCATGAACGTCTCGATCGCGACGGTGGCCGAGGACGTCGGCACGACGGTGACGGGGATCCAAGGCGCCATCACGGCCTACACCCTCGTGATGGCGATGTTCATGATTCCGGGCGGCAAGGTCGGGGCGCTGATCGGGCGCAAACGCGCGTTCATGATCGGGTGCTGCATCTACGGCTGCGGCTCCCTGACCACGGCGCTCGCACCGAATCTGCCGGTCCTTCTGCTCGGCTGGGCGCTCCTCGAAGGCCTCGGGGCGGCGCTCATCCTGCCCGCGATCGTGGCCCTGGTGGCCGGAAACTTCGCCGCTGAACGCCGTCCCGCCGCCTACGGACTCGTCGCGGCGGCAGGGGCCGTGGCGATCGCCCTCGGTCCGCTCATCGGGGGTGTCGCGACGACGTACTTCTCCTGGCGGTGGGTGTTCGCCGGTGAGGTGCTGGTGGTGCTCGGCATCCTGGTCCTGGCCCGCCGCATCGCCGACGCCCCGACCGGCGAACGCCGGCGCATCGATCTCGTCGGCGCCGTGCTGTCCGCGCTCGGGCTCGGGATCTTCGTCTACGGGGTACTCCGCTCGGACGAATGGGGCTGGTTCCAGCCGAAGCCCGACGCTCCTTCGTGGCTCGGGGTCTCGCTGGTGGTGTGGCTGATGCTGGTGGGCCTGCTGCTGATCCGGCTCTTCCTCCACTGGGAGGCCCGCCTTGTGGAGCAGCGCCGGGACCCGCTCGTCGACCCGGCCATGCTGCAGAACAAGCAGCTCACCGGCGGGCTGACCATGTTCTTCTTCCAGTACCTCGTGCAGATGGGCGTGTTCTTCGTCGTACCGCTCTATCTGTCGGTCGCCCTGGGCCTGTCGGCGCTGGCGACCGGCGCCCGCCTTCTGCCGCTGTCGGTGACGCTGCTGGCAGCCGCCGTCCTGATCCCCCGTTTCCTCCCGGACGTCTCGCCGCGGCGGGTGGTACGGCTCGGGATCCTCGCCCTTCTCGCGGGCGCGGTGGTCCTGATGGCCGCCCTCGACGCGGACGCCGGTGCGGAAATCGTCACGATCCCCCTCCTGTTGATCGGGCTCGGCATGGGCGCGCTGGCGTCCCAGCTCGGGGCGGTCACCGTGTCCGCGGTGCCGGAGGCACAGAGCGCGGAAGTCGGCGGCGTCCAGAACGCGGTCACCAACCTGGGCGCCTCGATCGGCACGGCACTCGCCGGGTCGATCATGATCGCCGCGCTCACCTCCTCGTTCCTGGCCAGCGTGGAGCAGAATCCGGAGGTCCCGGCCGGAGTCAAGAGCCAGGCGACCGTCCAGCTCCAGAGCGGTGCGCCCTTCCTGTCGGACGCCCAACTCGAGACGGCCCTCGACGAAGCCGGCACCAGCAGCGAGGTGTCCCAGGACGCGCTGGACGCGAACGCCGCCGCCAGGCTCGACGGCCTGCGCGCCGCACTCGCCGTCCTCGCCCTCGCCGCCCTTCTCGCGATGTTCTTCACCTCACGGATCCCGACGGCCCAGCCCCGCTCCACAGAGCCATAGCCCGCCTCGGGCCGGATACGTTGCCTCCATGGCTGACTTCTTGATCGTAATGACGACCGTGGACAACCAGAACGCCGCGCGAAAGCTGTCGCGCTCGGCGGTGGAGGCGAACCTGGCCGCCTCCGGGCAGGTGACCGGCCCCGTCGAGACGACGTACCGGCACCTCGGCGAGGTCTCCGAGGGCATCGAATACCAGGTGACGTTCCGCACGACCGGCGACCGGCGCGAGGCCCTGGAGAAGCACCTGGTGGACAACCACCCCTACGACTCCCCGGAGGCCATAGCGATCACGATCGACGCCGGCCGCGCCGAGTACCTGGACTGGATCACCCGGGCCACCCGCTGACCCTTCGCGCGCCCCGCCGGCGCGCCGACCGGGGCGAGGCACCGGTGGGGGACCTCCCGGTGCCTTGTCACGGTGGATGGCGCCTCAGGCCCCAATCCGAGGTGTGGTGAGGGCACTTATGGCACGCGAATGGCACGCAGGCTCTGAGAGGCCCGGACAACAAAGAAGCCCCGGGCCGGTGGCCTGGGGCTTATCGATGGAGCGGGTGACGAGAATCGAACTCGCGCTCTGAGCTTGGGAAGCTCATGTTCTACCATTAAACTACACCCGCGAGGGCGCCCGTTTCAGGGCGTCGCATCGTCGCACACTCTACCCCATCGAGACCCCCCGGTGCATAGACCGTGGGGTCTTCTCGCTGTGGGCGGGTCCCCGGTGGCGCCGGCCGTCGAGGGTGGGGATGCGGGCGCGGGGGACGGGAGTTGGGGCGTACCGTGGGGGCGCCGGAAGACGTGGCGCGGGTACGGGAGTGCCGCGTACGAGCCCGCACCTTAGATCCCCTAATGTGGCTTTTGTCTTTCGTGTTGTGGCGGGGGCACGCAGTCAGTGCCGCCAATGGGGAAAGGGAGCTCGATGGAGCGCACCGTCGTTCGTTGTGCCGAAGGGCACGTGTTCAGCACCGCTTCGTTCCCGATGCAGAACCTCGGTCCCGGCCGGCTCGGCCCCGCGCGGCTGCTGCGCTGCCCGCGCTGTGCCCGGCTCCGGCATTCCGTACCGGTGGGAGTCCAGAAGGGGTGAGGCGGCGCGCGGGCCCGGTCCGGATCGGACCGGGCCCGCGTTGCCCGGCTTCTCCGCGTATCCTCGACCCGTGCTTCTCTCAGACAAGGACATCCGGACCGAGATCGACGCTGGCCGGGTGCGGATCGACCCATTCGACGAATCGATGGTGCAGCCGTCGAGCATCGACGTGCGTCTGGACCGCTACTTCCGGGTGTTCGAGAACCACCGGTACCCGCACATCGACCCCGCCGTCGAGCAGGCGGACCTCACGCGCGAAGTGGTGCCGGAGGGCGACGAGGCCTTCATCCTGCACCCGGGTGAGTTCGTGCTCGCCTCGACGTACGAGGTCATCACGCTCCCCGACGACGTGGCCTCGCGGCTGGAGGGCAAGTCCAGCCTCGGCCGGCTCGGCCTGCTGACGCACTCCACGGCCGGCTTCATCGACCCCGGTTTCTCCGGGCACGTGACGCTGGAGCTGTCGAACATGGCCACACTGCCGATCAAGCTGTGGCCGGGGATGAAGATCGGGCAGCTGTGCATGTTCCGGCTGACCTCACCCGTGGAGCACCCGTACGGGTCCGCCAAGCACGGCTCCCGCTACCAGGGCCAGCGCGGGCCGACGCCCTCGCGGTCCTTCCAGAACTTCCATCGCACCCAGGTCTGACGCAGAACAAGGCGAAGAGCAAACAGTGAGTGACATCCGCGAGAACCTGACCTACCCGATCTTCGGGGAGGCCATCCGTGAGCTGGCGCAGACCATCGCGGACGACGGCTACGAGCCGGACATAATCCTCTCCATCGCGCGCGGCGGCGTCTTCGTCGCGGGTGGGCTGGCGTACGCGCTGGACTGCAAGAACATCCACCTGGTGAACGTCGAGTTCTACACCGGTGTGGGTGCCACGCTCGAGATGCCGGTCATGCTCGCCCCGGTGCCCAACGCGATCGACTTCTCCAACAAGAAGGTCCTGATCGCGGACGACGTCGCCGACACCGGCAAGACGCTGAAGCTGGTGCACGACTTCTGCCTCGACCACGTCGCCGAGGTCCGCAGCGCCGTGATCTACGAGAAGGCGCACTCGCTGGTGAAGTGCGAGTACGTGTGGAAGCGCACCGACGAGTGGATCAACTTCCCGTGGAGCGTCGAGCCCCCGGTGGTCCGCCGTGAGGGCCAGGTCCTCGACGCGTAAGCGGCGAGGACGCGGAGACACAGCTACGGCAAGGGCCCCGGCCGCGCTTCGAGCGCGGCCGGGGCCCTTTGTCGTACGCGGTTACGCGGCCGGGCTACAGCGTGCCCAGCTTGATGATCGAAAGCAGTGCGATCAGCTGGATCGCCGACGCGCCCAGCGCCTTCGGCCACGGCAGGTCGTGGGACTTGCTCACCATCGAGGTGAACAGCGCGCCCGCCACCAGCCAGGTCGCCCAGCCGACCACCTGGACGAAGGGGCTGTCGCCGCCGAGGAACATCGCGAAGAGCAGCCGCGGCGCGTCCGTGACCGACATGAGCAGCATCGACAGGCCGATCGTCGGCTGCCACTCGCCGTCGCCGCCGAGCTGGCGGGCCAGGGTGTGGGTGACCGCGCCGAGGATCAGGCCGGAGACCACCACGACGACGCCGGTGACCAGGACCCACGGGATGCTGTTGGAGAGTGTGGCGTTCAACACGTCCGCGCGGGCCTTGTCGAAGCCGAAGACCGCGAGCAGGCCGTAGACGAACGTGACGATCAGGGCCGGGGCCCACATGGCGTGGTCGCGCATCTGCCAGAAGGTGGCGGACGGGCGCAGGACTATGCCCGTCAGCAGCTCCTTCCAGTGCAGCCGCGGGCCGACGGGCGGGGCGGGCGCCTGACCGGCGCGGTAGGTCGCGCCGTCGTCGTAGGAGCCGTCGTCGTACGAGCCGCTGCCGTAGCCGTCGTCGCCGTACGGGCTGTACGGGGCCTGACGGCCGTACGCGTCCGCCTCGCCGAGGCTGAACTGCTGGGTGTGGCCCGGATTGTCGGCCGTCGGGCCCGGCTGGGGGGCGTGCTGCCCGTAGTACGGGTCCTGGGGAGCCTGGCCGTACGGGTCGTACTGACCGTACGGGCCGCCCGGCTGTCCACCACCGCCCCCGAAGTACTCCGGCTCACCGTGCCCGCCGTGCTGCTGCCACTGCTGCCCGCCGGGCGCGCCCGCGCTGCCCCCGGGCATGCCGCCGGGGGCGCCGTACGGGGCCTGCTGCCCGGGGCGCTGTCCTTGCTGCGCGGGGCGGGTGCCGTGCGCGTCCCGTCCGCGTCCCATCCTGAATCCAGCCACGCTTCGAACGTACCCGCTCCGGAGAGCTCGCGGAGCCGGGCCCGGGTGAACAGGGCGGTCTTTGCGGCCGAGCTGTGACATCCCTTAGGGGAAAGCTTAGGGGCGGGCGGGACGGCGGGAGGGTTTCGGTGCCCGGCGCGGTACTTGTGGCCTACGTCGCGAGGACTTCGAGGGCTGCGTGTACGGCGGTCGGACGCTGGCCGGGCGGGGGTCGGACGGGGCGTCAGGAGCTGTACGCGGCAACGGCCGGTCCCCCGCACACCTCGCGGGGGACCGGCCGTTCGCACAAGGACCGGGCGGCTACTTCGCCGGTTCCGGCTCCGGCTCGGAGACCGGCTCGCCGTCGTCGGCCGGCTCCTCCGGGGTCTTCACCGACTCCAGCAGCAGCTGGGCGACGTCGACGACCTGGATCGACTCCTTCGCCTTGCCGTCGTTCTTCTTGCCGTTGACCGAGTCGGTCAGCATGACGAGGCAGAAGGGGCAGGCGGTGGAGACGATGTCCGGGTTGAGGGACAGCGCCTCGTCGACGCGCTCGTTGTTGATGCGCTTGCCGATGCGCTCTTCCATCCACATGCGCGCACCACCGGCGCCACAGCAGAAGCCGCGCTCCTTGTGGCGGTGCATCTCCTCGTTGCGCAGGCCCGGCACCTTCGCGATGATCTCGCGCGGCGGTGTGTAGACCTTGTTGTGCCGGCCCAGGTAGCAGGGGTCGTGGTAGGTGATCAGACCCTCGACCGGGGTGACCGGGACGAGCTTGCCCTCGTCGATGAGGTGCTGGAGCAGCTGCGTGTGGTGGATGACCTCGAACTCGCCGCCCAGCTGGGGGTACTCGTTCGCGATCGTGTTGAAGCAGTGCGGGCAGGTCGCGACGATCCGCTTCTTGGACTTCGGCTTCTTCGTCGACTCGTCGTCGCCGTCCTCGCCGAACGCCATGTTCAGCATCTCGACGTTCTGCTGGCCGAGCTGCTGGAAGAGGAACTCGTTGCCCAGGCGGCGGGCCGAGTCACCGGTGCACGCCTCGTCGCCGCCCATGATCGCGAACTTCACGCCCGCGATGTGCAGCAGCTCCGCGAAGGCCTTGGTGGTCTTCTTGGCGCGGTCCTCCAGGGCGCCGGCGCAGCCGACCCAGTAGAGGTAGTCGACCTCGGTGAGGTCCTCGATGTCCTTGCCGACGACCGGGACCTCGAAGTCGACCTCCTTCGTCCAGGCCAGTCGCTGCTTCTTGGCCAGGCCCCAGGGGTTGCCCTTCTTCTCCAGGTTCTTGAGCATCGTGCCCGCCTCGGACGGGAAGGAGCTCTCGATCATCACCTGGTAGCGGCGCATGTCGACGATGTGGTCGACGTGCTCGATGTCGACCGGGCACTGCTCGACACAGGCGCCGCAGGTGGTGCAGGACCACAGGACGTCCGGGTCGATGACGCCGTTCTCCTCCAGCGTCCCGATCAGCGGGCGCTCGGCCTCCGCCAGCGCGGCGGCCGGGACGTCCTTCAGCTGCTCCTCGGTGGCCTTCTCCTCGCCCTCGGCGGTCTTGCCGCCGCCCGCGAGCAGGTACGGCGCCTTGGCGTGCGAGTGGTCGCGCAGCGCCATGATCAGCAGCTTCGGCGACAGCGGCTTGCCGGTGTTCCAGGCGGGGCACTGCGACTGGCAGCGGCCGCACTCGGTGCAGGTGGAGAAGTCGAGGAGGCCCTTCCAGGAGAAGTGCTCGATCTGGGAGACGCCGAACTGGTCGTCCTCGCCCGGGTCCTCGAAGTCGATCGGCTTGCCGTCGCTGACCATCGGCAGGAGCGCGCCGAGGGCGACGTCGCCGCTCGCCTCGCGCTTGAACCAGATGTTGGGGAAGGCGAGGAAGCGGTGCCAGGCCACGCTCATGTCGGTGTTGAGACCGACCGTGATCGCCCAGGTCATGGTCACGCCGAGCTTGATCATCGCGGCGAGGTAGACGAGGTTCTGGAGCGTGCCGACGCTGAGGCCCTTGAAGGCGGCGACCAGCGGGTACGAGGCGAAGTACGAGGCCGTGTAGCCGTCCACGCCGTGCAGGGCGCCCTCGAGGCCGCGCAGCGTCATGATGGCGAGGCCGATGACGAGGATGACGTACTCGACGAAGTACGCCTGCCAGGCGGTCGAGCCGGCGAAGCGCGACTTGCGGCCGGCCCGTGAGGGCAGGTTCGCCAGCCGGATCCCGATCAGGACGAGGATGCCCACGGTCGTGGCCGTGCCGATGAACTCGGTGTAGAGCTCGTACGGCAGCCATTCGCCGATGATCGGCAGTACCCAGTCGGCCTTGAACAGCTGGCCGTAGGCGGTGACGATCGTCAGCCCGAGGGTCAGGAAGCCGACCGCGACGAACCAGTGGGCGACGCCGACGACGCCCCACTTGTTCATGCGCGTATGGCCGACGAACTCCTTGCCCAGGGTGACCGTGCGCGTTGTGGGATCGTCCGTACGGGTACCGGCCGGGACGGGTGCCCCGAGCCTGAAGAACCGGACGAACTGGGCGGCGGCGCGGCCGACGAGCGCCACGCCGACTGCCGTGAGGACCAGCGACACGATGATCGCGGCGAGTTGCATGGTGGGGCTCCTCGAACCTGCGAGAGCGAACGAACTAGCGAAGCGGACGAATCTGCTGAAGCGGACGAATCTGCTGAAGCGAGCGGACTACTAAGCAGTAACTTATTCAGTCTCCGCCGAGATTACCCAGGATTCCCGGGCCCATGAACCCGACCTGCCGGTGATCTGTATCGCGCAGGCAACCCTTTCCCGCCCCGCCGCGTCTCTCCGCCGCCCGCGAGTGACGGTAAGGCTGACATAAAAGTTGAGCGGGCTCGACTCAGGTCCGTTGACAGGTTTGCCGTCGTGTTGCACTCTTGAGTCTGTTCCACTCAAGTCAGCTGGAGGAATGACATGGCACGTGCGGTCGGCATCGACCTGGGTACGACGAACTCCGTCGTCAGTGTTCTCGAAGGCGGTGAGCCCACCGTCATCACCAACGCCGAGGGCGCCAGGACCACGCCGTCCGTCGTCGCCTTCGCGAAGAACGGTGAGGTGCTGGTCGGCGAGGTCGCCAAGCGCCAGGCCGTCACCAACGTCGACAGGACCATCCGGTCGGTCAAGCGCCACATGGGCACCGACTGGAAGATCAACATCGACGGCAAGGACTTCAACCCGCAGCAGATGAGCGCCTTCATCCTGCAGAAGCTGAAGCGTGACGCCGAGGCTTACCTGGGTGAGAAGGTCGTCGACGCGGTCATCACCGTCCCGGCGTACTTCAACGACTCCGAGCGTCAGGCGACCAAGGAGGCCGGTGAGATCGCGGGCCTCAACGTCCTGCGCATCGTCAACGAGCCGACCGCCGCCGCCCTGGCCTACGGCCTCGACAAGGACGACCAGACCATTCTGGTCTTCGACCTCGGTGGCGGCACCTTCGACGTCTCGCTGCTCGAGATCGGCGACGGCGTCGTCGAGGTGAAGGCCACCAACGGTGACAACCACCTCGGTGGTGACGACTGGGACCAGCGCGTCGTCGACTACCTGGTCAAGCAGTTCGCCAACGGCCACGGCGTCGACCTGTCCAAGGACAAGATGGCCCTCCAGCGCCTCCGCGAGGCCGCTGAGAAGGCGAAGATCGAGCTCTCCTCGTCCACCGAGACCTCGATCAACCTGCCCTACATCACGGCGTCCGCCGAGGGCCCGCTGCACCTGGACGAGAAGCTCACCCGCGCCCAGTTCCAGCAGCTGACCGCGGACCTGCTCGACCGCTGCAAGACCCCGTTCCACAACGTCATCAAGGACGCCGGCATCGCGCTGTCCGAGATCGACCACGTGGTCCTCGTCGGTGGCTCGACCCGTATGCCGGCCGTCGCCGAGCTCGTCAAGGAGCTGACCGGCGGTCAGGACGCCAACAAGGGCGTCAACCCGGACGAGGTCGTCGCCATCGGCGCGGCCCTCCAGGCCGGTGTCCTCAAGGGCGAGGTCAAGGACGTCCTGCTGCTCGACGTCACCCCGCTGTCGCTTGGTATCGAGACCAAGGGCGGCATCATGACGAAGCTCATCGAGCGCAACACCACGATCCCGACCAAGCGCTCCGAGATCTTCACGACGGCCGAGGACAACCAGCCGTCCGTGCAGATCCAGGTCTACCAGGGCGAGCGCGAGATCGCGGCGTACAACAAGAAGCTCGGCATGTTCGAGCTCACCGGCCTGCCGCCGGCCCCGCGTGGCGTCCCGCAGATCGAGGTCACCTTCGACATCGACGCCAACGGCATCATGCACGTGACCGCGAAGGACCTGGGCACGGGCAAGGAGCAGAAGATGACCGTCACCGGCGGCTCCTCGCTCGCCAAGGACGAGGTCGACCGGATGCGCCAGGAGGCCGAGCAGTACGCGGAGGAGGACCACCGCCGCCGCGAGGCCGCCGAGACCCGCAACCAGGCCGAGCAGCTCGTCTACCAGACCGAGAAGTTCCTCAAGGACAACGAGGAGAAGGTCCCGGCCGAGGTCAAGACCGAGGTCGAGACCGCCGTCGGCGAGCTGAAGGAGAAGCTCAAGGGCGAGGACACGGCCGAGATCCGCACCGCGACCGAGAAGGTCGCCGCGGTCAGCCAGAAGCTGGGCCAGGCCATGTACGCCGACGCCCAGGCCGCGGGTGGCGCCGAGGGTGCCGCGGGCGCCGGTCAGCCCAAGGCCGAGGACGACGTCGTCGACGCCGAGATCGTGGACGACGAGAAGCCCAAGAAGGACGGTGCCGCGTGACGGAGGAGACCCCGGGCTTCGAGGAGAAGCCCGACGTCCCCTCCGACGCCGCAGCCCCCGACGATGCGGCACAGGCCGCCGGGTCCGCCGACAAGGCGGGCCCGGAGGCCCCGGCTGGGGACGCACCGACCGAAGGACCGGATGCTCAGGCCGCCCAGGAGGGCGCGGCCGCAGCGCTGACGGCTCAGCTGGACCAGGCCCGTTCCGCGCTCGCCGAGCGCACCGCGGACCTCCAGCGGCTCCAGGCCGAGTACCAGAACTACCGTCGCCGGGTGGAGCGGGACCGGGTCACGGTCAAGGAGATCGCCGTCGCGAACCTCCTGTCCGAGCTCCTTCCCACGCTCGACGACATCGGCCGCGCCCGTGACCACGGCGAGCTGGTCGGCGGCTTCAAGTCCGTCGCCGAATCGCTGGAGACGGTCGTCGCCAAGATGGGCCTGCAGCAGTTCGGCAAGGAGGGCGAGCCCTTCGACCCGCTGGTGCACGAGGCCCTGATGCACAGCTACGCGCCGGACGTCACCGAGACCACGTGCGTGCAGATCCTGCAGCCGGGGTATCGGATCGGCGAGCGGACGATCCGCCCCGCGCGGGTCGCCGTGGCCGAGCCGCAGCCCGGCGCCCAGAAGGGCGAGGGCGACGAGGATTCGGCCGAGGAGAGCGGTGGCCCTGACAAGGGCTGACGTGCCTGACGTGACGACGGACAGCGGGGACCGGAAGGAGGGACGCCGAGGATGAGCACGAAGGACTTCGTCGAGAAGGACTACTACAAGGTCCTCGGCGTGCCCAAGGACGCCACCGAGGCCGAGATCAAGAAGGCGTACCGGAAGCTCGCCCGCGAGTACCACCCGGACGCCAACAAGGGCGACGCCAAGGCCGAGGAGCGCTTCAAGGAGATCTCCGAGGCGAACGACGTCCTCGCCGACCCCAAGCGCCGCAAGGAGTACGACGAGGCCCGCGCCCTGTTCGGCAACGGCGGCTACCGCCCGGGTCCGGGCGGCGCGGGCGGCGGCTCCTTCAACTTCGACCTGGGCGACCTCTTCGGGGGCGCCCAGGGCGGAGCGGGCGCCGGCGGCTTCGGCGGCGGCGGTGGTCTCGGGGACGTCTTCGGCGGCCTCTTCAACCGCGGCGGTACGGGCACCCGTACCCAGCCGCGGCGCGGTCAGGACATCGAGTCCGAGGTGACGCTCAGCTTCACCGAGGCGGTGGACGGGGCCACGGTCCCGCTGCGGATGTCCTCCTCGGCTGCGTGCAAGGCGTGCTCCGGCACGGGCGACAAGAACGGTACGCCGCGGGTCTGCCCGACCTGCGTCGGCACCGGGCAGGTCTCCCACGGCGCGGGCGGCGGCTTCTCACTGACCGACCCCTGCCCCGACTGCAAGGGCCGCGGGCTGATCCCCGAGAACCCCTGCGACGTGTGCAAGGGCAGCGGGCGGGCCACGTCCTCCCGCACGATGCAGGTCCGCATCCCGTCGGGGGTCTCCGACGGGCAGCGGATCCGGCTGCGCGGCAAGGGCGCCCCGGGCGAGCGCGGCGGACCGGGCGGCGATCTGTACGTCGTGGTGCACGTCGGCACGCACCCGGTCTTCGGGCGCAAGGACGACAACCTCACCGTCACCGTGCCGATCTCCTACGTGGAGGCGACGCTCGGCGGCGAGGTGAAGGTCCCCACCCTCGGCGGCCCTCCGGTCACCCTCAAGCTGCCGGCCGGCACACCCAACGGCCGGACGATGCGCGCCCGTGGCAAGGGCGCGGTGCGCAAGGACGGCACCCGCGGCGACCTGCTGGTCACCGTCGAGGTCGCCGTGCCCAAGGACCTCGACGACAAGGCGCGGGAGGCCCTCGAGGCCTACCGCGACGCGACGGCGGACGAGGACCCTCGGGCGGAGCTGTTCCAGGCCGCGAAGGGAGCTTGAGATGGACGGCCGACGACGACGTTTCGAACCAGCACAGCCGTATCAGCTGACCGACGAGTCGCCGGTCTACGTCATCTCCGTCGCGGCTCAGCTCTCGGGCCTCCATCCGCAGACGCTGCGCCAGTACGACCGCCTCGGCCTGGTCTCCCCGGACCGCACGGCCGGGCGCGGCCGGCGCTATTCGGCGCGCGACATCGAGCTGCTGCGCCAGGTGCAGCAGCTCAGCCAGGACGAGGGCATCAACCTGGCCGGCATCAAGCGCATCATCGAGCTGGAGAACCAGGTGGCCGCGCTCAAGGCGCGCGCCGCCGAGCTCCAGGCGATGGTCGAGGGCGCGGCCACGGCCATGCAGCAGCGCGAGGCCGCGGTGCACGCCTCCTACCGCCGTGACCTGGTCCCGTACCAGGACGTGCAGCAGACCAGCGCGCTGGTCGTCTGGCGGCCGCGGCGGCAGGGCTCGGACTAGCGGCATCCCCGGGACACCGGGCGAATACGCGCGAGGGCCGACGGAACGATCTGTTCCGTCGGCCCTCGCGCATATCCGGTGCGACCGCCATTTCCGGTGCGACCGCGGGGTCAGGCCCGGCCCATCGCCCGGGTGACCGTGATCTCGATGACGACGCGGTCGGGGTTCGGGCTCGGCGTGCGGCCGTAGCGCTCGGCGTAGCGGGCGACGGCGTCGGCGACGACCTCGGCCTCGGTCCGCACCACCGCGCGTCCCTCCAGCGTCGCCCAGCGCCCCCGGTCCAGCTGGCAGACCGCGACGTACGCGCCGTCGGGGCCGCAGGCCTGGACGTTGGCGACCTTGGTGCTGGTCTTGCGGGTGATGACACGGGCCACGCCGGCCTCGGGGTCGTACGTGACGCCGACCGGGACGACGTGCGGGGTGCCGTCCGTGCGGTGGGTGGTGAGGGTGCAGAGGTGGTACTCGCGCCAGAAGTCGAGGTAGGCGGGGGCGAGGTTGCGGAGGTCGTGGGCCATGCGGGAAGCGTAGTTCGTGGACCTCAGGTGAAGTCGGCCGTCTCCAGAACGAAGGAGAAGGGGGCGGGGAGGGGTACCTCCTTGCCGAAGGCGGTGCTGTGGGCGTCGCCGTAATCCTCGCCCACCCGGTCGCTGTGCAGGGTGACCATGCCACGGCTGCGGTCCACGAGGAGGTAGAGCGGAATGCCCGCGCGGGCATAGCAGTGGCGCTTGGCGACGCGATCACCGTCCGGCCCGGTGCTCGTTACCTCGATGACGAGGGCGATACCGTCGGGCGTCATCCAGGAGGGGGCGCCCCGGAAGAGCCGCAGCTCACGGGGGGCGAACGTGCCATCGGGCACGACGTGGTTCCTGGGACAGCGGCCGCCGCTGGGCAGGCGTAAACCCTTGTTGCCCGAGTACTGCATGCGGACCTTCGAATGGTCGTACATCTGCGCCACGATCAGTTCGATCACATCCTCGTGATCTCCGTCCGGAGCTGGTGACACGATGATCTCCCCCTCGATGAGCTCGGCCTTGAAGCCTTCAGGGGTCTCCAGGGCCAGAAAGCTCTCCAGGAGGAGCTCTTCCTGCGTGGGCGTCGGCTCGTGTGCCATAGCCGTCATGCTGCACCCCCTTTGCGGTCGGAGGCCAGTGCGGCCCGCCGCCGCGTGGGCGGGTGGCGGGCCGGGGAGGGTTCACTCAGAAGGGCGTGCGAGGTTCGTCAGTTCCCCGACGGTGCTTCGGGCGTGGCCGTAGGGGCCCCGGACGGGAGCGTTCCGGTGGGGGTCGGGCCCGGCGTCGGCCTTGTCGTCGGAGCCTTCGTCGGCGAGGGCGTCGGGGCCTTCGTCGGTGACGGGGTCGGGACGCTGCTCGGTACCGGGCCGCCCGTCGGCCGGCACGTCGGTACGGCTGTGGGCGCGACCGTAGGTACTGCGGTCGGTACGGACGTCGGGCGGGTCGTGGGTGCCACCGTCGGGCCGGTGGTGGGGCCGGGCGTCGGACGGACCGTGGGTGCCACTGTCGGGCCGGTTGTGGGGCGTGGCGTCGGGCGGGTTGTAGGCGCCACCGTCGGGTCCGGCCATGACGTCGCCGATACGGCCATGAACGTCGGTCGTGGTGTCGCCCGCGATGTCGGGCCGGTCGTCGGGGTCGGTCTCGGGGCCGTCGTCGGCACGGACGTGGGTCCGGCCGTCGGGCCGCAGGGGGCGGGGCCGGGCGCTGCCGATGCCGTCGGCAGTGACAGAGCCACCGCCGTGGCGATCGTCAGTAAGGCCGCGCCGGTGGTCACGCGGCTGAAGGGGCCGGCCGCCCCCAGGGGTCGGAGCATGGGAAAAGTCCTCGCAGTCAGGCGGTGGCGCAAGGAGTGGGGGGAACGCCTGTGCAAGATCCTGCATCACCGGCCCCCGGCGTGGAACCCCGATTTTGGGGCGGCCCTTTTCGAGGGGCTCGCTGGCAGAACAAGGTTGAGTGGAATAGACTCAACTTATCGCATGTTGATCTCAGCAAGGATTGTCGGCGAGCCAGAGGAGGAGCCCGAGTCGTGGATGCCGAGCTGACCAACAGGAGCCAGGAGGCGCTCAGCCGCGCCCATGAGCGGGCCGTGACCGCCGGCCACGCGGACATGACGCCCGCGCACCTGCTGCTCGCGCTGCTCGCGGGCGAGGACAACGAGAACATCATGGACCTGCTCGTCGCCGTCGAGGCCGACGCCGCGGCGCTGCGCTCCGGGGCGGAGCGGCAGCTCGGCGCACTGCCGAGCGTGCAGGGGTCCACCGTGGCGCCGCCGCAGCCCGACCGGGAGCTGATGGCCGCGATCGCGGACGCCTCGCAGCGCGCCCGCGAGCTGGGCGACGCCTTCATCTCCACCGAACACCTGCTCATCGGGCTCGCCGCCAAGGGCGGCCGGACCGGTGAGCTGCTGGAACAGCAGGGCGCCACGGCCAAGAGGCTGCTGGACGCGTTCGAGACCGCGAGGGGCGGGCAGCGAGTGACGACTCCGGATCCGGAGGGCACGTACAAGGCACTGGAGAAGTTCGGTACGGACTTCACGGCGGCCGCGCGCGAGGGCAAGCTCGACCCGGTCATCGGCCGGGACCAGGAGATCCGCCGCGTGGTCCAGGTGCTCTCGCGCCGGACGAAGAACAACCCGGTGCTCATCGGCGAGCCCGGCGTCGGCAAGACCGCCGTCGTGGAGGGCCTCGCGCAGCGGATAGTGAAGGGCGACGTGCCCGAGTCGCTGAAGAACAAGCGGCTCGTCTCGCTCGACCTCGGCGCGATGGTCGCGGGCGCGAAGTACCGCGGCGAGTTCGAGGAGCGGCTGAAGACCGTCCTCGCCGAGATCAAGTCCAGCGACGGCCAGATCATCACCTTCATCGACGAGCTGCACACCGTCGTCGGCGCGGGCGCCGGCGGGGACTCCGCCATGGACGCGGGCAACATGCTCAAGCCCATGCTGGCCCGCGGCGAGCTGCGGATGGTCGGCGCGACGACGCTCGACGAGTACCGCGAGCGCATCGAGAAGGACGCGGCGCTGGAGCGCCGCTTCCAGCAGGTGCTGGTCGCCGAGCCGTCCGTCGAGGACTCCATCGCGATCCTGCGCGGGCTCAAGGGCCGGTACGAGGCGCACCACAAGGTGCAGATCGCGGACTCCGCCCTGGTCGCCGCGGCCACCCTCTCCGACCGCTACATCACCTCCCGCTTCCTGCCCGACAAGGCCATCGACCTCGTCGACGAGGCCGCGTCCCGGCTGCGCATGGAGATCGACTCCTCGCCCGTCGAGATCGACGAGCTGCAGCGCGCGGTCGACCGGCTGAAGATGGAGGAGCTGGCGATCGACAACGAGACCGACCCCGGCTCCCTGCAGCGGCTGGAGAAGCTGCGCCGCGACCTCGCCGACAAGGAGGAGGAGCTGCGCGGCCTCACCGCGCGCTGGGAGAAGGAGAAGCAGTCCCTCAACCGCGTCGGTGAGCTCAAGGAGCGCCTCGACGATCTGCGCGGCCAGGCCGAGCGCGCCCAGCGCGACGGCGACTTCGACGCCGCGTCCAAGCTGCTGTACGGCGAGATCCCGGCCGTGGAGCGCGAGCTGGAGGCGGCCGCCGAGGCCGAAGCCGAGGCCGAACAGGAAGCCGCCGCCAAGGACCTCATGGTCAAGGAGGAGGTCGGCCCGGACGACATCGCCGACGTCGTCGCCTCCTGGACCGGCATTCCGGCCGGCCGCCTGCTGGAGGGCGAGACACAGAAGCTGCTGCGCATGGAGGAGGAGCTCGGCCGTCGGCTGATCGGCCAGAGCGAGGCCGTACGGGCCGTCTCGGACGCCGTGCGCCGCGCGCGGGCCGGCATCGCCGACCCCGACCGGCCGACCGGCTCGTTCCTCTTCCTCGGCCCGACCGGCGTCGGCAAGACCGAGCTGGCCAAGGCGCTCGCGGACTTCCTCTTCGACGACGAGCGGGCCATCACCCGCATCGACATGAGCGAGTACGGCGAGAAGCACTCCGTCGCCCGGCTGGTCGGCGCGCCGCCCGGCTACGTGGGCTACGAGGAAGGCGGCCAGCTCACCGAGGCGGTGCGCCGGCGCCCGTACACGGTCGTGCTCCTGGACGAGGTGGAGAAGGCCCACCACGAGGTCTTCGACGTCCTGCTCCAGGTCCTCGACGACGGGCGGCTCACCGACGGACAGGGCCGGACGGTCGACTTCCGGAACACCATCCTGATCCTGACCTCCAACCTCGGTTCCTCCTATCTGGTGGACCCGCTGCTCAAGGACGACCAGAAGAAGACGAAGGTCCTGGAGACGGTCCGGTCCTCCTTCCGGCCGGAGTTCCTGAACCGCCTCGACGACCTGGTGGTCTTCCACACCCTGGGGACGGACGAGCTGGAGCGGATCGCAGGACTCCAGATCGACCGTCTCCAGCGCCGTCTCACCGACCGGCGACTTACCCTGGACGTGACCGACGCCGCGCTGCGCTGGCTCGCCGCCCTCGGGCACGACCCGGCCGCGCCGGACGCCGCCGCGCCCGATCCGAGCTACGGCGCCCGCCCGCTGCGGCGCCTGATCCAGACCGCCATCGGTGACCGGCTCGCCCGGGCGATCCTCGCCGGGGACGTCCGCGACGGCGACACCGTCCGTGTCGACCTCGCCCCGGACGGCTCCGCGCTCACCGTCACCTCGGCCGCCACGACAGGATCGGGGGGCTGACGGGGTTGCGGTGACGGGGCGGGTGTGGGGGAGGATGGCAAGAACCGTACGAAGGGAAATTCACGGTGAGCATCGACCCGTCCTCGATTCCGAATTTCGGGGGCCAGCCCGAACCGCAGGAGGCGGGCCCGACTGGCCCCGTCATCCCCGACCAGGACCTGGTCAAGCAGCTCCTCGAGCAGATGGAGCTGAAGTACGTCGTCGACGACGAGGGCGACCTCGCCGCGCCGTGGGAGCAGTTCCGCACGTACTTCATGTTCCGCGGCGAGGAGGAGCAGCAGGTCTTCTCGGTCCGGACCTTCTACGACCGGCCGCACGGCATCGAGGAGAAGCACCAGCTCCTCGAGGCCATCGACGACTGGAACCGCCGCACCCTGTGGCCGAAGGTGTACACGCACACCAACGACGACGGCGGCGTCCGCCTCATCGGCGAGGCGCAGATGCTGATCGGCGTCGGTGTGTCGCTGGAGCACTTCGTCTCCAGCACGGTCAGCTGGGTGCGGGCCTCGATCGAGTTCGACAAGTGGCTCATCGAGGCGCTCGGCCTGGAGGCCGACGCGGAGTCCGGTGACGAGAAGCCGGGCGACGAAGAGGCCTGAGCCCGACCGTTGACCCCGGCGCGCGCCGCGCTCTTCGAGGCTCCGGCGCGCGTCACATGGGGATGCGGGCGACCGTCAGCAGATACGTCCCGTAGAAGAACGAGAGCCCGGCCAGCGCGCCGACCGTCACGACGACGGTGCGCGGCCGGGCTCTCGCCATCGCCACCGCCGCCGGGAGCAGCAGCGGGAACGCGGGCAGCAGGAAACGCGGCTTGGAGGCGAAGTAACTGGAGCCGCCGACCGCGATGACGACGAGCACCAGCGCGTAGACGAGCACCGCCGTCGGCGGGCGGTCCAGGGCGAGCAGGACCAACGCGATCAGGGCCACCGCGAGGACCGCCACGGTCACGTAGTACGCCATGTAGTCCCGGGCGACGAACAGGTGCCGGGTGAACCGCCACGCGTCCGCCCCGAAGTCGAAGCGCGACCCCCACAGCCGCTGCACCTCGAAGTAGCCGAACGGCCCGCCCCCGAAGCGCGCCCCGGCCCAGGCGACATAGCCGCACCAGCCCAGCGGGGCGAGCCCCGCGCCCGCCCACACCCGCCAGTCCGCACGGGCCCGCGGGTCCCGGCACACCGCGAGCACCGCCGCCAGGGCGACGGCGGCGGCCACCGCGATGGCGTTGGGCCGCGACAGCCCGGCCAGCAGGGCGAGTGCCCCGGCCCACAGCGGCCGGTCGGTGATCGCCGCGAACAGCGCCCACGCGGCGAACGCGGTCATCAGCGTCTCGGTGTACGCCATCGACTGCACGATCGCGTGCGGCAGCAGCCCCCACAGCAGGACGAGCAGCGTGCCCACCCGCTGTCCGTGCAGCCGCTCCCCGACCGCGTAGATGCCCCAGGCCGCGAACCCGGCCGCGGCCCAGGCGACGATCAGCCCGGCGCTGACGACCCCGACCGGCAGCAGGTCCGCCACCAGCCGGACGAGACCGGGGAAGAGCGGGAAGAACGCCAGGTCGTTGAAGACCACCCCGGGGCTGTGGGAGGAGGGGACGGACAGGCCGTAGCCGTTGCGGGCGATGCCGGCGTACCAGATGCCGTCCCAGGAGTGGCCGAGCAGCCCCCGCGGATGCCGCCCCGTCCACCAGGCCCAGCCGGCCATCACCGACATCCCGGTCAGCCGGGCGGCGGTGTAGAGCGCGAGCGCGGGTGCCGCCCGGCGCAGCGCGGCCCGCACCCGCTCCAGCAGGCGGGTGCGGCTGTCGCGGGCGGCGGGGCGCGGCTGCTGGCCGCGTACGGGCACGGCGGTGTCGGCGGACACGGGGGCACCTCCGGTGCGGGCGCGGCGGGGGTGAGCATGCCGGACGGCAAGCGCCTCGGCATACCGACCATGCGGCTCGCGTCTCGCGCGCGCGAGACGGAACGCCCGTACGCGGTGTGCCTTCCACCCGCTCGGCGGCACGGCTGCGTGTCGGCGCGGCGCCGGGAGGGGACCTGTGCTGGGCGCCGGTGCGCCCCGCGGGGCCCCCGCCTATCGTGAGCCCCGCACCACCCGGGCACGGGCACCCGGGCTCCAACTGGGCGGTGCCACAACGGAACAGACGGCACGACGGCCTCCTCGGACGACCATCGACGGACTCGGGAAAGCGGGAACGCATGAATACGGACTGGAACCCGGCGGCGCGGGTGCGGGACATGGGCACGTCGGTCTTCACGGAGATGACCGAGCTGGCGCGGGCCACGGGCGCGGTCAACCTCGGCCAGGGCGTCCCCGAGCTGGACAGCCCGGCCGTCCTGCTGAAGGACGTCGCGGCGGCGGTCCTCGCGGGCAGCAACCAGTACCCGCCCGCGGCCGGCTTCCCGGCGCTGCGCGAGGCGGTCGCCGAGCACCAGCGCGCGCGGTACGGGCTGGAGTACCGGCCCGCGGGCGAGGTGCTGATCACCACCGGCGCCACCGAGGCGCTCGCGGCGGCGCTGCTCGCGCTGTGCGACCCCGGCGACGAGATCCTGGCCTTCGACCCCTGCTACGACGCCTACCCGGCCGGCGCCAGGCTGGCGGGCGCCCGTCTGGTGCCGGTACCGCTGGAGCTGTCCGGCGACACCTTCGTACTGGACCCGGGTGCGCTGCGCGCCGCCGTCACCCCGCGCTCGCGGGTGCTGCTGCTCAACACCCCGCACAACCCGACCGGCAAGGTCTTCACCGCCGACGAACTGGCCGCGATCGCCGACGTCTGCCGGGAGCACGAGCTGACGGTGGTGACCGACGAGGTCTACGAACACCTCGTCTACGGCGATGCCCGGCACCTCACCCTCGCCGCGCTGCCCGGCATGCGCGAGCGGACGCTCACGATCTCCTCCGCGGGCAAGACCTTCAACGTCACGGGCTGGAAGATCGGCTGGGTCTGCGGCCCGGCCCACCTGGTGGCGGCGGTCGCCGCCGCGAAGCAGTTCCTGACCTACGCCACCGGCACGCCGTACCAGGAGGCGCTCGCGCGGATGCTGGGCGATGTGGAGGAGTGGGCGGCCGGGCTGCGCGGCACGCTGAGCCGCAACCGCGATCTGCTGACCGAGGGACTGGCCCGCGCGGGCCTGCGCCCCTGCCGAGCGGACGCCGGATACTTCGTGCAGGCCGACGTCCGGGAGTGGGGGTACACGGACGGCGTGCGTTTCTGCCGCGAACTCCCGTCGCGCGCCGGGGTGGTGGCAATTCCGACGTCCGCCTTCTATGTGCGCCCCAATGCGCCGTCCTATCTGGTGCGTTTCTCCTTCTGCAAGCGAGAGGAATCGGTACGCACCGCGGTGGAGAAGCTACTTAGTGCTGCGTAAATGCCGTTTAATCGGCCACATTTCCAAGTGGCCAGCGCTTGAACGCATATGCGCCCGGCGGATCCCGACGGCCCGCCGGGCGCAATGATGGTGAACAGGTGAACTGCCCGGCCCTCTCATGGATGGAAATCATGATGAGATGGGTAAAAAGCCTGTGGGCGCAGCTCATTTCATGATTCCCTCTCTTTCAGAGACACGTCCTGAGACGACTCCTCGGAATCTTCGGAATCACTGTTCTCGGACCCCATGAACCCCGATGTGGGCATGAGCCGGCGCGCCACGACCCTGGACCCCGTTCTGGGCGGGCCGGCCCACCCTCCACTGCTTGCTATGCGGAGCCGACCCATGCTCACCACCCTCAAGACCACCTACACCGATACCCGTGCCGCCGATCTCGCCTGGTGTCTGGGGAAGGGTCCCCTTCCCGCGCTGGCCGTGCTCGATCTGCGACTCGCCGACTCCGCCGTCCAATTGCGCCTGCTCGGCGCCTCCCACCAGGTCCTGCTCGAAGAGGAGGCCGGTACGTGCTCGGAGACCGTCGCCTGCATGCCGGGCAGCAGTACCCCGCTGCCGCTGGGCGTCGCCAAGCGCGTCGGGGCGTGGGAGTACGAATTCGCCGCGCGCGTCGAGACGCTTTCGCAGGGGTCCTTCGCGGGGCGCGCACAGGAGTTGCTGGCGCTGGTCGCCGAGCATCCGCACGGCCTCGCCGGAACGTTTCCGGGCAGCCCGCACGCCTTCACCGCGCTGCTCGCCCAGCGGCAGGACGGTCAGGTCAGCTGGCGCACCTGGCACGCCTATCCGCAGGAGGGCCGGCTGGTCGCCACCCGGACCCGGGTGGGCCTGCGCGTGGGCGCGCCGCTCTGAGCGCCGACGGTCCGGCCCCCGAGCGGAATGCCGCCGTCCGCGGGTCAGCTTGTCGGCAGGTCACGCGAATACGCTCGTGTGGGTGACGAAGGGTGGTGAGATCGTGACGTAGCGTTCGCGTCATGATCTACCGCCCGGTGCCCGCGCGACTGCCCGTACCGGCCGGGCTCGGCCGTTTCTCCGTCCTGACCACCGTCTTCGTCTGCGCTGCCTGCGGCCTGGTGTACGAGCTGGAACTGGTCGCCCTGGCCTCGTATTTGATCGGGGATTCCGTCACCCAGGCGTCCGTCGTGCTCTCGGTGATGGTCTTCGCGATGGGCATCGGCTCACTGCTGGCCAAACGGCTGCGGCCGCGCGCCGCGCTGGGCTTCGCGGCCGTCGAGGCCGGGCTCGCGCTGACCGGCGGGCTGTCGGCCATGGCGTTGTACGCGTGCTTCGCCTGGTACGGCCAGACCCGGGTGCCGCTGGTGGGCTTCTCGCTCGTCATCGGGATCCTGATCGGCGCCGAGGTGCCGCTGCTGATGACCCTCATCCAGCGCATCCGGCGCCAGGACGCGGGCGGCGCCGTCGCCGAACTCTTCGCCGCGGACTACGTCGGGGCCCTCGTCGGCGGGCTGGCCTTCCCGTTCCTGCTGCTGCCCATGCTGGGGCAGTTGACGGGCGCGCTGCTGACCGGCGGGGTCAACGCGGTCGCGGGCGGGGCGCTGGTGCTGTGGCTCTTCCGCCGGGACCTGAGCAACCGCTCCCGCTGGGCGCTCGTCGCCCTCAACGGCCTCGTGCTGCTGCTGCTGGCGGCCTGCTCGGTGCTCACCGGCCCGTTCGAGCGGGCCGCCCGGCACGCCGTGTACGGCACGGACATACGGGTCGCGGTGCAGACGCCCGTCCAGGAGTTGGTGCTCACGGGCGGCGGCCGGAGCGGCCGGCCGCTCTCGCTCTTCATGGACGGACGGCTGCGGGTCAGCGGCGGCGACGAACTCCGCTACCACGAAGGGCTCGTGCACCCCGCGATGGACGGACCGCACCGGCGGGTCCTCATCCTCGGCGGCGGCGACGGCCTCGCCCTGCGCGAGGTCCTGCGCTACCCCGGCGTCACCTCGGTGACCGTCGTCGAGCTCGACAAGGACGTGATCCGGCTGGCCCGCACCGACCAGGACCTCGCCGGCCTCAACCACTCCTCCTTCCGCGACCCCAGGGTCCGGGTCGTCGTCGCCGACGCCTTCGGGTGGCTGCGCGGCGGACACGACGACCCGGACCCGTACGACGTGATGGTCTCCGACCTGCCCGACCCCGCCCTCACGCCCAGCACCAAGCTGTACTCCCAGGAGTTCTACGGCCTCGCGGTCCGCCGGCTGGCGCCCGGCGGCCGGCTCGCGATCCATGCCGGCCCGATCGGGACCCGCCCCCGCGTCTTCTGGACGGTGGACGCCACGGTCCGCTCCGTGGGGCTGGACACCGTGGCCTACCGGGTCCACGGCAAGGACGGCGACCCCTCCGGCGGCCTGGACCGCACCACCGCGCGACGGTCGGCCGGGCGGGACGAGGCGGGGGACGGGCGGCCGAAGGCCTGGGGCTTCCTCCTCGCCTCCCGGGAGCCCGTGCGGCTGCGACTGCCGGCCGACCGCCCGTCGTTGCGGACCCTGACCCCGGTGACGCTGACCGCCGCGGGCCGCGCGGCCGGGTACGGCCGCGAGCCGGGGCTGCTGCCGTCGACGCTGATGCACCCGCGCTACGCGGACTGACCGCGCCCCGTCGGCGGGCGCAGCGCCGCCCGGAAGGCGCCGGGTGAGAGACCGGCCCGGTGCTGGAAGAACTTGGAGAAGTTCGCGGCGTCGTCGAAGCCGAGCCGTCCGGCGATCCGGGCCGCCGGCAGCTCGCTGTGCGCGAGCAGCCGCTTGGCCTCCAGCATCACCCGCCGGTCGATGAACTCCTTGGCCCCCACCCCCGAGGCGGTCAGCGTCGCGCGCGACAGGGTGCGGGTGGAGTAGCCGAGCGCACGGGCGTAGTCGGCGACCCGGTGGCGGTCGGCGAAGTCCCGCTCGACGGCCGCGCGGAAGCGCAGGAAGGCATCGCCCGGGGCGGGCACGCCGCTGCCCACCGGGGTCGTCAGATGCGCCAGCCGCAGCACGAGGACCGACAGCAGATGCCGCAGCACATCGGTGTGGACGTCGGCGGGCAGCGCCCCGCCGGTGCGGAAGTCGGCCGCGAGATGCCCCACCGCCCGGAAGACCGCCTCGTGGTCCTCGCCGACGGGCTGCCACAGCACCGGGCGGAACGGATCGTCGGCCACCGCCGCGACGGCCGTGCCGGGGGAGAGGAAGCCGGGCTGGACGAGGACGACGTCCCCCTCGATCCCGGTCACCTCGCCGAACTGCTGCACCTGCCCCGGGCGCACCCACAGCACCGAGCCCGCCTCCAGCCAGTAGCCGGTGAAGTCGACGGTGTGCCCGGCGGAGCCCGAGCGCACGGCGACGATCTGGTGGAAGTCCAGCCGCTGCGGCTTGCCCAGCAGCCCCTCGGGGGCACGGGCGCGCAGCTCGGCGAGGGTCATCACCTCCACGCCCGCGGGGGTGTCGGGCGGGGCCCGGTAGGTCAGCTCGACCACGGGCGGGCGGTCACCGGCGCCTTCGGGCCCCAGGGAGCGGTCGTGTCGCTTTTTCACCATGAGGAGTCCCGAGCGTACATGGTCGGTCCCGTTTGCCGCCTTTAGCGTGGTTGCTACGTACAACAAGGACGGTACGTACGACAACGGACGGTTTGAGGAAAAGACATGCAACGGCAGCTGGTCACCTACGCCTTCGACGCCTACTGCGGCTGGTGTTACGGCTTCGGCCCGACCGTGCGCGCGTTCGCCGAGACGAACGCCGACCGGATCGAGGTGCGGGTGCTCAGCGGTGGGCTGTTCACCGGGCCCCGCGCCAAGCCGGTCGGCGAGTACCCCTACATCCCGCAGGCGGACGCCCGCATCGGGGAGCTGACCGGAGCGGTGTTCGGCGAGGGCTACGCCAAGGCGTTCGCCGAGGGCACCGCCGTGCTCGACTCGGCCGACGCCGCCACGGCCCTCGCCGCGCTGACCCGGCAGGCACCCGAGCGGGCCCTGGAGTTCGCGGGCGCACTCCAGCGCGCCTGGTACGTCGACGGTCGGAGTCTGTCCGACCCGGCCACGCTGCACGCGGTCGCGGCGGGTCAGGGCGGCATCGACCCCGACGCGGTCCTCGCCGCGTACGCCGACCCGGGCACCCGCCGGGCGGCGCGCGAGGAGTTCCGTGAAGTCCGCAGGCTCGGCGTGGAGAGTTTCCCCAGCCTCCTGCTGCACACGCCCGACGGGGTGCGGCGGCTCGGCGGCCCGATGACCACGGCACAGGAACTCACCCACGCCATCGGCGCACGCTGAACCCCCTTCTTCCTTCCCTCCCCCCCCCATCCACTGATCACCATCACCTCTGAGGAGCCCCCCATGGCCAAGATCGCCCTCTTCGGCGCCAACGGAACCATCGGCAGCCGCGTCCTGCGCGAAGCGCTGGACCGCGGTCACCAGGTCACGGCGGTCGTCCGTGACCCCGCGAAGCTCACCGAGCGGCACCCCGCCCTGACGGTCGCCACCGGTGACGTCCTCGACCCGGCCTCCGTCACGGCGGTCGCGGCCGGCCAGGACGTCGTCGTCAGCGCCGTCGGCGGCGGCGACGGCCCCGGTCACATCGCGACCATCGAGCCCGCCGCGAAGTCCCTGGTCGAAGGGGTGCGCGCGGTCGGCGACGCGGCCCCCCGGCTGATCACGGTCGGCGGCGCCGGTTCGCTGCGGACCGCCGACGGCAAGCAGGTCTGGGACGCGGAGGGGCTCCCGGAGTTCCTGCTCCAGATCATGCACGCGCACGGTGACGCGCTGGACTACTACCGCACGGTCACCGATGTCCGCTGGACCAACATCAGCCCCGCCGCGAAGATCGAGCCCGGCGAGCGCAGCGGCACGTACCGCACCGCCCTGGAGGACCTCGTCACGGACGCCGACGGCAACAGCCGGATCTCCGTCGAGGATTACGCGGTCGCGCTCGTCGACGAGATCGAGCAGCCGCGGCACGTGGGTGAACGCTTCACGGTCGCCGACTGACGGATACCGACCGGTGTCGGCCACCGGGCGGTGCCACCGGCGGAAACTTCGGCCGGGGAGGGCCTGGTGAGGGGCCTGATGGGTAGGCTCGCTTGTTATGGAGCATGAGGTGTTCGTTCCGTTCCCCGTCGGCGATGTCCGACGGGTCCTCTCCGACCCCGCGCGCGTCGCCCGCTGCGTCCCCGGCCTCCAGCAGGACGCCGCGGACGCCTCCGACGCCACCGTCGCCGGCCGGCTCCGGCTGCGCATCGGCGGCTCCACCATCACCTACCGGGGCTCGCTGCGGCTGACCGAGCGGGACGGCTCCTTCGAGCTGTCGGGCGAGGGCGTGGAGGTGCGCGGCACCGGCACGGTGACGCTCGCGCTGACCGCGCTGGCGGAGGCCGTGCCGGGCGGTACGCGGCTGACCTGCGCGGCGCGGGTCGACAGCGGGGGACGGCTGGCGGAGTTCGACGCGAAGACCACCCAGACCACGGCCCGCAGGCTGCTGGAGCGGGTCGCGGTGGCGCTGGCGGAGGAGCTGCGGAGGGACGCGGACGGCTCCCCGGCGGCCGACGGGGGCGGCGGCAGTGCCGAGGGCCCGCAGGTGCCGCTGCGGGAGGAGCCCGGTGACCGCCGGGACCTCGACGCCATCGAGGCGATCGACGCCATCGACGAACTCGACGACGAGGACGACGAGGACGAAGACGAGGACGACGCCCCGCCGGCCGAGGCCGCGCACGCCCGCCGCACGATGATCGGCCGTAGCGCGGAGGAGGTCGACCACGCCCCGCCGCGCGGTCGCTATGCCCCCGTCCCCGCCCCCGAGGCGGCGTCCGCCACGGCGGCGGCCCTCCGCTGGGCCGCGCCCGCCGCGGCCGTGGCCCTGGCCTCGGCGGTGGTCGTGGGACGGGCACTGCGCCGCCGCCGCTGATGCCCCTGCCGCGCATGCGGTCCGTCCGGCCCCCGCTGGTCTGCGCGCACGGGCGTCGGCACAGTCGACTCGGCCACGGCCGCCGCCCGACAGGGGGGCCGGGGGATCCTCGCCCTCGTGCCGCCGTCGCGGCGGAAGGGAAATGCCGGGATCTCGCTCGCCGCGAGGCGCTGACGTGTGGCCGGGACCGTACGGATCGGCGGCGGACAGTCCACGAAAGCCTCTAATGTCGGGGTTGTGAGCAACCACGAGACGAGCAAGACGCTGTTGAAGGCCGGGGACGCCGAGCTGGAGGTGGACCCGCGGAACGGATGCCGGCTCACCAGCCTGCGTATCCGCGGGACCGAACTCCTGCGGCAGGGCGACAAGTACGGCGCCTTCCCGATGGTGCCGTGGTGCGGCCGCATCGAGCTGGGGCAGTTCCGCAACGGCGGCGAGCGCCACCAGATGCCCCTCAACGCCGCGCCGCACGCCATCCACGGCACCGGCCGGGACACCGCCTGGCGCACGGTCAGCACGGAAGGGCACTCCGCCGCCTTCACCTACGACCTCGCCGACCCCTGGCCGTACACCGGCCGGGTCACCCAGCTCGTGGAGCTGGCTCCGGATTCGCTGACGCTGACGATGGGCGTCGAGACCTACGACAACTCCTTCCCGGCGCAGGCCGGCTGGCACCCGTGGTTCCTGCGGAACCTCGGCACGGGCAAGGACGTCGAGATCGACTTCCACCCCTCCTGGCAGGAGGAGCGCGGCGAGGACCATCTGCCCACCGGCCGCCGCACGGACCCCCTCCCCGGCCCCTGGGACGACTGCTTCGGGATGCCCGACGGCGTGGACGTCACCCTCACCTGGCCCGGCCTGCTGGAGCTGAAGGTCGCCAGCCGCGCCGAATGGGTCGTCGTCTACGACGAGCAGGACGAGGCCGTCTGCGTCGAGCCGCAGTCCGGACCGCCCAACGGGCTCAACACCCTGCCCCGTCTGGTCACCCCGATCGACCCCCTGGAGATCTCCACGACGTGGAGCTGGCGCTCACTCGCCTAGGGCTGTCCTAAGCTCGTGCGCATGAGCGATGCGCGTGACGCCCTGCTGCAGCAGATCAAGGACAAGGCCGTGGTCCACGGCAAGGTGACCCTCTCCTCCGGCAAGGAGGCCGATTACTACATCGACCTGCGCCGGATCACCCTGGACGCCGAGGCGGCGCCCCTGGTAGGCCAGGTGATGCTGGACGCCACGGCGGACCTCGACTACGACGCGGTCGGCGGACTGACCCTCGGCGCGGACCCGGTCGCGACCTCGATGCTGCACGCCGCCGCCGCGCGAGGCCGCAAGCTCGACGCGTTCGTCGTGCGCAAGGCGCAGAAGGCGCACGGCATGCAGCGCCGCATCGAGGGCCCGGACATCAAGGGCCGCCGGGTGCTGGTCGTCGAGGACACCTCCACCACCGGTGGCTCGCCGCTGACCGCGGTCGAGGCCGCGCGCGAGGCGGGCGCGGAGGTCGTCGCGGTGGCGACGATCGTCGACCGCGGTGCCGCCTCCGCGATCGAAGGCGCCGGTCTGCGCTATGTCACCGGCTATGCCCTCGGCGACCTCGACCTGGGCTGACCTGCGATTTCTTCCGAGTAATGCGCGAAGGGCGCGAGGTTTCACGTGAAACCTCGCGCCCTTCGCGCATCAATGGCCTGTCCACCGTGTGGAGCGAATCGGGGAGTCTGGGAAGATGGGGGCGACGATGAACGTCGCCCCCTAAGGCCAGGCCAGCCACGCCCCCGCACATCACAAGGAGTGGACAGATGCCCATCGCAACCCCCGAGGTCTACAACGAGATGCTCGACCGGGCGAAGGCAGGCAAGTTCGCCTACCCGGCCATCAATGTGACCTCGACGCAGACTCTGCACGCCGCGCTGCGCGGTTTCGCCGAGGCGGAGAGCGACGGCATCATCCAGATCTCCACCGGTGGTGCGGAGTTCCTGGGCGGCCAGTACAGCAAGGACATGGTCTCGGGCGCGGTCGCGCTCGCCGAGTTCGCGCACGTCGTCGCCAAGAAGTACCCGGTGAACATCGCGCTGCACACCGACCACTGCCCGAAGGACAAGCTCGACGGCTACGTCCGTCCGCTGCTCGCCATCTCGCAGGAGCGCGTCGCCGCCGGCCAGAACCCGCTCTTCCAGTCCCACATGTGGGACGGCTCCGCCGAGAAGCTCGACGAGAACCTCGCCATCGCGCAGGAGCTGCTCGCCGAGGCCGTCAAGGCGAAGATCATCCTCGAGGTCGAGATCACCCCGACCGGTGGCGAGGAGGACGGCGTCTCGCACGAGATCAACGACGAGCTCTACACCACCGTCGCCGACGTCGAGCGGACCGCCGAGGCCCTCGGTCTGGGCGAGAAGGGCCGCTACCTGCTGGCCGCCTCCTTCGGCAACGTCCACGGTGTCTACAAGCCGGGCAACGTCGTGCTCCGCCCCGAGCTGCTCCGTGACCTCCAGGACGGCATCGCCGCCAAGTCGGGCAAGAACGACCCGTTCGACTTCGTCTTCCACGGCGGCTCCGGCTCCACGGCGGAGGAGATCCGCACCGCGCTGGAGAACGGCGTCGTGAAGATGAACCTCGACACGGACACGCAGTACGCCTTCACCCGCCCGGTCGCGGACCACATGTTCCGCAACTACGACGCCGTGCTGAAGGTCGACGGCGAGGTCGGCACCAAGTCGAAGTACGACCCGCGCACCTGGGGCAAGCTCGCCGAGGCCGGCATGGCCGAGCGCGTCACCAAGGCCTGTGCCGACCTGCGCGCCACGGGCACGAAGCTGAAGTAAGCGGCCGAGGCCGTAGGACAGGGCCCGGTCCCCCGCTCACGCGGTGGGGCCGGGCCCTGTCCCGTTCCTCCGCCGCGCTGGCCGGGTGCCCGTTGTGCGGGGATGATGCCGGTATGAGCGACCCTTCGCGGGAGCCGGTGACCGAGGAGGGCACCGTCCCGCAGGAGCCCGCCGCCGCCGGCGCCGTACGTCTGGGTACCCCCGTCGGCCGCTGGGTGCTGATGACCGCCGTCCTCGGCTCGGGGATGGCGCTGCTGGACAGCACCGTCGTCAATGTGGCCCTGCCCCGCATCGGCGAAGACCTCGACGCGGACCTGCCCGTCCTCCAGTGGACCGTCAACGGCTACATGCTCACCCTCGCCTCCCTGATCCTGCTGGGCGGCGCCCTGGGGGACCGGTTCGGGCGGCGGCGGGTGTTCGTCATCGGCGTGGTGTGGTTCGCCCTCGCCTCCCTGCTGTGCGGGCTGGCGCCGGACGCCGGGGTGCTGATCGCGGCGCGGGCGCTCCAGGGCATCGGCGGTGCGCTGCTCACCCCCGGCTCGCTGGCGCTGATCCAGGCGGTCTTCCACCCCGACGACCGGGCCGGGGCGGTCGGCGCGTGGTCCGGGCTGGGCGGGGTGGCCGCGGCGGTCGGCCCCTTCGTCGGCGGCTATCTGGTGGACGGGCCGGGCTGGCGCTGGGTGTTCCTGATCAATCTGCCGCTCGCCGCCGTGTGTGTTCCGGTCGCCCTGAAACACGTGCCGGAGACCCGCGACCCCACCGCGCACGGCCGTTTCGACGTGCTCGGCGCGGCCCTGGGGGCGCTGGCCCTCGGCGCGGTGACCTACGCGCTGATCGCCGCCCCCGACAAGGGCGCGTCGCCGTGGGTGATCGGCCCGGCGATCGCCGGGGTGCTGCTGGGCGTGGCGTTCGTCCACGTCGAGGCGCGGCGGCCCGACCCGATGCTGCCGCCGGGGATCTTCTCCAGCCGGATGTTCTCGGCCGTCAACGCGGTCACGGTGTGCGTGTACGCGGCCTTCGGCGGCTTCTTCTTCCTCTCGGTCCTCCAGCTCCAGGTCGTGGTCGGCTGGTCCGCGCTCGCCGCGGGGACCGCGCTGCTGCCCACGACGGTGCTGATGCTGCTGCTGTCGGCCCGCTCGGGCCGGATCGCGACCCGGACCGGGCCCCGCCTCCCGCTGACCGTCGGGCCGCTGCTGTGCGCGGCGGGCATGCTGCTCATGACCCGGGCGGGGCCGGACGCGGTGTACTGGCGGGACGTGCTGCCCGCCCTCGTCGTCCTCGGCCTGGGCATGGTGGTCCTGGTCGCGCCGCTCACCGCGACGGTCCTCGCCTCGGTCGACGTCGCCCGCGCGGGCCTGGCCAGCGGCATCAACAACGCCGCCGCCCGTGCGGCGGGCCTCATCGCGGTCGCCGCGCTGCCGCTGCTCGCGGGCATGGGCCCGGACGTGTACCGCGACCCCGCGGGATTCGACGACACGTTCCGGCGGGCGATGTTCTGGTGCGCGGGCACGCTGGTGGTGGGCTCGGGACTGGCGTGGTGGACGGTCGGCGCGCGTGTGCTGCTGGTTCGGAGGCGGTGCCGACCGGAGACCGCGTACCACTGCGGGGTGTCCTCACCGCCGCTGGACCCGGGGGACGCGGCCACTGCCTCCGGCGGTTCCTGACGCCGACGGCCGGAACGCCTCGCCCGAAGGCGAGGCGTTCCGGCCGATGCGATGTGCGGCTGCCGCGTCAGCCCAGGGTGTTGGCGGCCGTCGGCGAGCTGTCCCGCAGGAACGTCGAGCAGCGCTCGTGCTCCTCGTTCTCGCCGATGGCACCCGCCGCGCGGGCGAGGGCGTGCAGGGCACGCAGGAAGCCGCGGTTCGGCTCGTGCTCGAAGGGCACCGGGCCGTGGCCCTTCCAGCCGCTGCGCCGCAGCGCGTCGAGGCCGCGGTGGTAGCCGGTACGGGCGTACGCGTACGACTCGACGACCCGGCCGCCCTCGAACGCCTCGTCGGCGAGCTGCGCCCACGCGAGCGAGGACGCCGGGTACTTCGCGGCGACCTCGGCGGGGGCCGCCCCGGAGGCGAGCAGCTCACGCGGCTCCGGGTCGTCGGGCAGATGGGTCGGGGGCGGTCCCCCGAGCAGGTTCTCGTGAATCGACATGGCCCCCAGTCTGCCTTGTCGCTGCGCTGGCCGGACCCGGCGGAACGACAGCCCGCGGAAGCCGGCCCCACAGCGGGGGGACGCTCCGCGCAGTGGTTGCTGCGCCCGCGCAGCGGCGCCCGCTGCGGCGCCGCAGCGGGGCAACGCTCCGCGCAGTGGCAACGCCGCGGCACCCGGGCCCGGCGGAACGACAGCCCGCGGAAGGCGGCCCCGTAGCGGGGGGACGCCCCGCGCAGTGGTTGCTGTGCCCGCGCAGCGGCGCCCGCTGCGGCGCCGCAGCGGGCAACGCTCCGCGCAGCGGTTACCGCCCGCGCAGCGGCACCGCAGCGGGACAACGCCCCGCGTAGTGGCAACGCCGCGGCACCCGGGCCCGGCGGAACGGCAGCGTCCTCATATCGGCCCGGACCGGGACGAGCCTCCGTGGAGCGGCAACGTCACCCCTTGCAGAAGGCGCGTCCGGGACGCATGATGCGCGCAGGGGACCGGGGCTCCGATGCCGACAGGAAGGGGCGGACCGCTACCCGGAATGTGTTTTGCCGAGGAGACAGCGATGTCGCAGCCGCAACCTTCCCGCCCCCACGCCCCGCAGGGCCCCGGTACCGGAATCGAGCCGGAGCCCCCGACGGCCCCGAACCTCGACTTCGCGGGGTCCACCCCGTACGAGGACTACGTCCGGGCGTCCGTCCTCACCCACCTCCAGGAGCCGCTCTCCGACGACCCCGGCGAGATGGTCTTCCTCGTCACCACGCAGGTCATGGAGCTGTGGTTCACCGTCATCGTGCACGAGTGGGAGACCGCCTCGAGGGCGCTGCGCGACGACGACCTGCCGACCGCGATGGCCGCGCTCAAGCGCTCCACGTACGAGCTCGAATCGCTCAACGCCTCCTGGAAGCCGCTCGCGCACCTGACGCCGGTCCAGTTCAACGGCTTCCGCGCCGCGCTCGGCGACGGCTCGGGCTTCCAGTCCGCGATGTACCGCCGGCTGGAGTTCCTGCTCGGCGACAAGGCCGCGTCCATGCTGGTCCCGCACCAGGGCACGCCGCAGGTCCACGCCGAGCTGGAGAAGGCGCTGCACGAGCCGAGCCTGTACGACGAGGCGCTGCGCTACCTCGGGCGGCTCGGCCACGCGGTACCGCAGAGCGTCCACGACCGTGACGTCTCCGAGCGGTACGTCCCCGACCCGGCGGTCGAGGAGGTCTGGCAGGCCGTCTACGCGGGCGACCAGAACAGTGACGCCTGCCGGCTGGGCGAGGCCCTGACCGAGGTGGCCGAGCTGGTCTGGCGCTGGCGCAACGACCACCTGGTCGCCACCCGGCGAGCCATGGGCTCGAAGGTGGGCACGGGCGGTTCGGCGGGGGTGGCCTGGCTGGAGCGGCGGGCGACGAAGAACGTCTTCCCCGAGCTGTGGACGGCGCGCAGCCATGTCTGACCTCGACGCCACCACTCCCGACGCCACCACTCCCGACACCATGACGCCCGACGCGACGACCTTCGACGCCATGACCTCCGACGCCGCGGCCCTCGACGCCGCCGACGAACTCCGCGCCAAGCGCGCCGCGTTCGCCCTGGACGACCTCGCCGAGGGCGCCTACCTCGACGGGAACTCCCTCGGCGCCCTGCCCCGCGCCGTCGCCGGCCGGCTCGCCGACGTCGTCGAGCGCGAGTGGGGGCGGCTGCGCATCCGCTCGTGGGACGAGTCCGGGTGGTGGACCGCGCCCGAGCGGGTCGGGGACCGGATCGGCCGGCTCGTCGGGGCCGCGCCCGGCCAGGTCGTCGTGGGCGACTCCACGAGCGTCAACGTCTTCAAGGCCGTCGTCGCCGCCGTCCGCATGGCCGGCGAGGAGCGCGACGAGATCCTCGTGGACGAGGCGACGTTCCCCACCGACGGCTACATCGCCGAGTCCGCGGCCCGGCTGACGGGCCGTACGCTGCGGCCCGTCGCGGCGGGCGACCTGCCCGCCGCCCTCGGCCCGCGCACCGCCGTCGCGCTCGTCAACCACGTCGACTACCGCACCGGCCGCCTGCACGACCTGCCCGGCACGACGGCCGCCGCGCACGCCGCCGGGGCGCTCGTCGTCTGGGACCTGTGCCACAGCGCGGGCGCCCTGCCCGTCGGGCTCGACGCGCACGGCGTGGACCTCGCCGTCGGCTGCACGTACAAGTACCTCAACGGCGGCCCCGGTTCACCCGCGTACCTCTACGTGCGACGCGAACTGCAGGACCGCTTCGACTCGCCGCTGCCCGGCTGGAACTCCCACGCGGACCCCTTCGCCATGGCCCCCGCCTACGCCCCCGCCGAGGGGGCCGCCCGGGGCCGGGTCGGCACGCCCGACATCCTGTCCCTCCTCGCCCTCGAAGCGGCCCTGGACGTGTGGGACGACGTGCGCGTCGAGACCGTACGGGCCAAGAGCCTCGCCCTCACGGACTTCTTCCTGCGCCGCGTCGAGGAGTACGTGCCGAAGGGCCGCCTGGAGTGCCTCACCCCCACCCCGCACGGTGAACGCGGCAGCCAGGTGTCGCTGCGCTGCCCCGACGCGGGCGAGGTGATGGCCGAGCTCGTCCGCCGCGGCGTCGTCGGCGACTTCCGCCGCCCGGACGTCCTGCGCTTCGGCTTCACCCCGCTCTACACCTCCTTCGCCGACGCGGAGCGGGCGGCGCGGGTGCTCGCCGACGTCCTGGCCGAGGTCCCGGGGCCGTGACCGAGGACCTCGACGACGTCGAGTACGCCGCGCTGTGCGGCTTTCCCGACGTACCGCCGGACGAGACCGTCGCGTACGGCGACCACCCCAGCCAGGTGGTCGGCCGCTACGCGGCGGCCCGCCCGACGGGCACCCGCGTGACGCTCCTGCACGGCGGCTTCTGGCGCGAGACCTACGACCGGTGGCACCTCTCGCCGCTGGCCGCCGAGCTGGCCCGGCAGGGCATGGACGTGGCGCTCGTGGAGTACCGCCGGCTCGGCGGGGGCGGCGGCAGGCCGCAGACGTTCGACGACGTCCTGCGGGCCCTTCAGACGCTGGAGGCCCTGGAGGCGCGGTCCCGCCGGCCCGCCGCCCGGCATCTGCTCGTCGGCCACTCGGCGGGCGGCCACCTCGCCCTCTGGGCGGCGTCCGCGCCCGGAAGGCCCGCCGCCCCGGCCGTGGACGGCGTCGTCGCCGTGGCGGCCGTCACGGACCTGGAGCGGGCCGCCGAGCTGCGGCTCAGCGAGGGCGTCGTCGAGGAACTGCTCGACGGGGGCGACGGGCGGGACATCGACCCCGTGCGGTGCCTGCCCGCCCGCGCGCCCGTGACGCTCCTGCACGGCGTCGCGGACCTCGTCGTGCCCGTCGAGTTCTCCCACCGCTACCGCGCCGCCGCCCGTGCGGCCGGTGGCGTGGCCGAGGTCCGCGCCCTCGGTGGCGTCGGTCACTTCGCACCTGTGACTCCCGGCACAGCCGCCTGTGCGGCGCTGCTGGCCGCTCTCACCGGACAACCGCACGTCACAGCCGTGCCGTAGCCGCGTAGTACTTGAGACGGACCCCCACAGATCCGCATCCATGCGGACGCTTTCCGCGAACCCCTTGCCTACGGTTGTTGACGTGACCGACACCTATGAGAGTGCCCCGCGCAATGAGCTGCGGATGGCGAAAGGCGCCCTGAGCGGGCTCCGCGAGGACCTGTTCACCGACGCCTTCGCCTTCCGCCCGCTGCCGCCGCTCGCCGCGGACCACGGCCTGGTCCGCAGGCTGCCGCGGCGCGCCGCGCGCTACACACGGTGGTTCCCGCACGCGACGCTCGTCGGCTTCACCTTCGTCGTCATGATGGCGACCGCCGAACGCGAGGGCGGCCTCTTCGGGCTCTTCACGTCGCTGATGGTCGGCGTGCCGATGATCATGACCCTTTTCCGGCCGGTCGGCGCGTGGTGGCTGTCGGTCGGCGCGATGGTCTTCACCGCGGTGTTCCTGGGGTCCTACGGCTTCGGGCCGTGGTCCCCGGGCGGCTTCTTCTCCCACCTCGCCGTGGTGATGGTCGTGGCGCTGCGGACGCGCCCGCGTACAGCGGCCGAGATGTGGCTGCTCACGGGCATGACGGGGTTCTTCTTCGCGGTGTTCCTGCGGGCGGTCCGCCCGTACGGCAGTGAGTACTTCCTCTCCGATCTGTTCCAGATGATGGTCTTCTCCGGGGTCGTGCTCTTCGTCGTCCTCGCCGTGCGCGGGCTGCGCGAGACCAAGCAGCAGGTCGTCGCGCAGGTGGCCGTCACCGAGGTCGAGCGGTCCCGGCGGACCGTGCTGGAGGAGCGCACGACCATCGCCCGCGAACTCCACGACGTGGTCGCGCACCACATGTCCGTCGTCGCCATCCAGGCCGAGGCCGCCCCCTACCGGGTCCAGGACACCCCGCCCGAGCTGGCCGCCGCCTTCCAGACGATCCGGGAGAACGCCGTCGCCGCGCTGACCGAGCTGCGCCGCGTGCTCGGTGTCGTGCGGTCGGAGAACCCCGACGCCTTCGCCGACCCCGAGGCCCCGCAGCCCACCCTCGCGGCTCTGGACGGGCTGCTGGACAACGTCCGCTCGGCCGGACTGGACGTCGAGCGGGTGACGACGGGCTCGGTGCGGCCCCTGCCGCAGGGCGTGGAGCTCTCCGCGTACCGCATCGTCCAGGAGGCGCTCAGCAACGTGCTGCGCCACGCGCCCGGCGCCAAGGCGCGGGTGGAGATCTCCTACGTCCTCGGCGGTCTCGGCCTGCGGGTCGTCAACGGCCCGCCGAACCGCCTCGCCAAACCCTCCCCGGGCGCCGGGCACGGAGTGCTCGGCATGCGCGAACGCGTCACCATGCTCGGCGGCGAGATGACGGCGGAGGCCACCGACGAGGGCGGCTACGAGATCGCCGCCTTCCTGCCCGTCGCGGTCGGCGAGGCGGCGGCATGACCATCCGTGTGCTGATCGTGGACGACCAGATGATGGTCCGTGAGGGCTTCTCCGTCCTGCTGAACGCCATGCCCGACATCGAGGTCGTCGGCGAGGCCGTGGATGGCCGGCAAGCCGTCGAGCAGGTGGCGGCGCTGCGCCCCGACGTCGTCCTGATGGACATCCGCATGCCCGTGCTCAACGGACTGGAGGCGACCCGCGAGATCGTCGCCGCCGACGAGGGGGCGAAGGTGCTGGTGCTCACCACCTTCGACCTCGACGAGTACGTCTACCAGGCGCTGCGGGCCGGGGCCAGCGGCTTCCTGCTCAAGGACGCCTCGGCCCGCCAGCTCGCCGACGGCGTGCGCGTCGTGGCCGACGGCGAGGCGCTCCTCGCGCCCACGGTCACCAAGCGGCTCATCCAGGAGTTCTCCCGGCTCGGCACGCCCAAGCCGCCCAGCCAGGAGCGGATCGCCGATCTCACCGAGCGCGAGACCGAGGTCCTGGTCCTGGTCGCCCAGGGCCGCTCCAACTCCGAGATCGCCACCCGTCTCGTCGTCGCCGAGTCCACCGTCAAGACGCACGTCAGCCGCATCCTGGTGAAGCTGGGGCTGCGCGACCGCACCCAGGCGGCGGTCTTCGCCTACGAGGCGGGCCTGGTGACGCCGGGCGGGTGAACCCGCCTCAGCGCGGCAGCGTCAGCCGCCACGCCCCCGGCAGGGCCGTCCAGGTGCGGCTGCGGACCGGGCCCTGGCCCACGTCGTCGGCGCGGTAGCGGAAGTCGGGCCCGGAGACCGTGACCGCCCGGGCCCGGGCCCGCACCGGGCGGGCCGAGGAGGGGTGGTGGACCACGACCTCGGCGAGGCCGTCCACGACCGACACCCGCACCCGCTCGACGGGCCGGTCCAGATCCGCCAGCAGCACCCCGTCCGCCTCCACCCGCAGCCGGGTGCAGGACGGCAGCGGATGGCGCGCCGCGGGGCCCGTGAGCAGCGCCAGGGCCGTACGGGCGGTCCGGGCGGCGGGGGACCACCAGCTCTGGTGCCCGCCCGCCGTCAGGGCCTGCCGCCGGGTCACGACCGGCTCGCCGGGACCGTCGGGCCGGCCCAGCCCGCCCCGCCCCTCCGGCCCGCCGTCCGGGTGCTGCGGGCCCGTACCCGCAGCCGGCCCGTCCCCGGCCTCCCCGGGCGCGTACGGGGAGGCTCCGGGTACGTACCCGTCCGGCACGCACACCTCGCCCAGCACCACCCCGTCGCTGTCGTCGACCAGCAGGTCCAGCGGCCGGGGCGTACCGTCCAGCACCGCCCGGGCGGCCGCCACGGGCCCGCGCGGCACGCCGAGCGCGTGGGCCAGCGCGACCGTGTGCGGCGCGCCGACCGGGACCACCGACAGCGCGGATCCGGCCAGCTCCCGCCGCCGGTGCAGCAGGCCCACGACACGCAGCAGCGCGCGGTCGTCGCCGATCACGACCGGGCGCCGGCCACGTCGGGACAGGGCTCTGGAAAGGTCCCCGGGGCCGTCCGTGAGACAAATTTTCGCCACGGCTCCGGCACACAGGACATCCCTCGCGATCCGCACGGATTCGCCGTCCGCGCGCCGTGCGACCGGGTCGATGATCACGAGCAGAGGCTGCCCGGTCGGGTCTGGAGCCGACACCTCGGTCCTTCCTCAGGTAATCTCTCGGTGCAAGAGCCCCTGTCGCTGTTGCGCCAGGGGCTTCGTCTATCCGGGGCACCGGTTCGACGGCTCTAGCGATGGTGCACCCCCGCACAAGGCGGGATTACGCCACCACGCACGTTGGACATGCCCCGCCCGGAAGGGGTGTACGCCTGTGCCCGCACTTGTGCTGCTCGGTGCTCAGTGGGGTGACGAGGGCAAGGGAAAGGCCACCGACCTCCTCGGTGGATCCGTGGACTATGTGGTGCGCTACCAAGGTGGCAACAACGCCGGCCACACGGTCGTCGTCGGCGACCAGAAATACGCGCTGCATCTCCTCCCCTCCGGAATCCTCTCGCCGGGGTGTACCCCGGTGATCGGCAACGGCGTCGTCGTCGACCCGGCGGTCCTGCTCTCCGAGCTGAGCGGACTCAACGAGCGCGGCGTGGACACGTCCAAGCTGCTGCTCAGCGGTAACGCGCATCTGATCACGCCGTACCACACGACCGTCGACAAGGTGACGGAACGCTTCCTCGGCTCGCGGAAGATCGGCACCACGGGCCGCGGTATCGGCCCGACCTACGCGGACAAGATCAACCGCGTCGGCATCCGGGTCCAGGACCTCTACGACGAGTCGATCCTGACCCAGAAGGTCGAGGCTGCCCTCGACTTCAAGAACCAGATCCTCGCGAAGCTCTACAACCGCCGGGCCATCGAGGCCGGCGCGATCGTCGAGGAGCTGCTCACCTACGCCGAGCAGATCAAGCCGTACGTGGCCGACACGACGCTGATCCTCAACAACGCCATCGACGAAGGCAAGGTCGTCCTCTTCGAGGGCGGCCAGGGCACGCTGCTCGACGTCGACCACGGCACGTACCCCTTCGTGACCTCGTCGAACCCGACCGCGGGCGGCGCCTGCACGGGTGCCGGTGTCGGCCCCACGAAGATCAGCCGCGTGATCGGCATCCTCAAGGCGTACACCACGCGCGTCGGCGCCGGCCCGTTCCCGACCGAGCTGTTCGACAAGGACGGCGAGGCGCTGCGGACCATCGGTGGCGAGCGCGGTGTGACCACCGGCCGTGACCGCCGCTGCGGCTGGTTCGACGCGGTCATCGCCCGCTACGCGACCCGCGTCAACGGCCTGACGGACTTCTTCCTCACCAAGCTCGACGTGCTGACGGGCTGGGAGCAGATCCCGGTCTGCGTCGCGTACGAGATCGACGGCAAGCGCGTCGAGGAGCTGCCCTACAGCCAGAGCGACTTCCACCACGCGAAGCCGATCTACGAAATGCTGCCGGGCTGGTCCGAGGACATCACCAAGGCCAAGACCTTCGCCGACCTGCCGAAGAACGCGCAGGCCTACGTGAAGGCGCTGGAGGAGATGTCCGGCGCGCCGATCTCCGCGATCGGCGTCGGCCCGGGCCGTACCGAGACGATCGAGATCAACTCGTTCCTCTCGTGAGGCACGGCTCGTAAGGCACGGCGTTCGCTGTGACAGCGCCCCGGTGGTCCGCCACCGGGGCGCTTCGCGTTTTCCGTCAGCTCCGCTTCGTGTAGACCAGCGGCTCCTTGTCCGTGCCGATGAACATCCGGCGCAGACTGCCGTCCGGGAGCAGGGTCAGCTCGGTGGCCTCGCCCGGCTGGCAGGAGGTGGTGGGCTCGGCGACGGTGACCCGGGACGGGCCGAGCCGCAGCGGGCCGTCGGCGGCCGCGGCCGCGCTCAGGTCGGCGACCCAGGCGCAGCGGTAGACGGTGCCGTATTCGTTCGTGCCGTGGCCGCTGATGTCGGCCACCGTCGTGCCGACGGGCCCCTGCCGCAGGACGATCCGGCGGGTGTTGGCGCCGCCGGCCGTCTGGAAGTCGGACTCCCAGGTGCCGATGAACGCCTGGGGGACCGGACCGGAGGCGGGGGTGGCCTTGGCCGGGCTGGGTGTCGAGGGACCGGCGGAGGCCGAGGGCCCGGAGGTCGAGGAGCCGGGCGTCGTGGTCGGCGAGGTGACCGGGCCGGGGCCGCTGCGTCCCTCGTCGTTCGTCTCCCGGTTCAGCAGGTACACGGTCCCGCCGCCCGCGAGCAGCCCGGCGGTCACCACCGCCGCCAGCACGAAGGGCGCCATGGACCGGCGCCGTTCGGGCGCGGGCGGCGTGGCGTACACCCCGGAGTCGTACGGGCCGGGGCCGTACGGGCCCGGGTGGCCGTGGACGGCCGGGACGGGGACGGCCGGGGGCAGCGGCTGCGCGGCCGGTCCGGCGGTCACGGTCGGCAGGTCCACCGGACGCCCGGCGGGGCGCGGGTCCACCTGGGTCAGGGGGTTGGCGGCGGCGGGGTCCTCGACGTCGAGCAGCCGTACCGCGTGCCGCCCCAGCTGGGCGACGAGGCCGCCGGGCAGCCAGGGTTCCGCCGAGCGCAGATCCGTCAGCAGGTCCTGCACGCCGGTACGCTCCAGGGCCTGCTCGGGCGTGGGGCGGTCGGCGGGGTCCTTGGCGAGGAAGGCGGCTATCAGGGGCCGCAGCGGCTCCGGCACCCCGGTGAGGTCCGGCTCCTCCTGCGCGATGCGGTAGAGCAGGGCGTGGACGCCGCTGTCCGCCGTGCCGAAGGGCATCCGGCCGGTCGCGGCGTAGGCCAGCACCGCGCCGAGGCAGAAGACGTCGCTCGCGGCCGTGACCTTGGCGCCGCGCACCTGCTCGGGCGACATGAAGCCGGGCGAGCCCACAGCCGCGCCGGTGCGGGTGAGGCCGCCGTCGGTGACCGTCTCCAGGGCGCGGGCGATGCCGAAGTCGATGACGCGCGGACCGTCCAGGGTGATCAGGACGTTCGACGGCTTGAGGTCGCGGTGGACGATGCCGGCGGCGTGGACGGCCTGGAGGGCCCGCGCGAGCCCCGCGCCGAGGATGCGGACGGACCGCTCGGGCAGCGGCCCGTAGTCGCGGTCGACGACCTGCCGCAGGGACGGTCCGGCGATGTAGCCGGTGGCGACCCACGGGATGTCCGCCTCGGTGTCCGCGTCGAGCACCGGCGCGGTCCACTCGCCGCCGACCCGCCGCGCCGACTGCACCTCCTGGCGGAAGCGCCTGCGGAACTCCTCCTGGCCGGCCAGCTCCCGCTGGACCAGCTTGACCGCGACCGTACGGCCCCGGTCCGAGCGGGCCAGGTAGACCCGGCCCATGCCGCCCGCGCCCAGCCGGCCGAGCAGCCGGTACGCGCCGAGACTGTGTGGATCTTCTGGCTGCAGACTGTCCATGAGGTCGCCTTCCCCCGGTTCCCCCGATGACCCCCCGGTGTCGTCCGGGGCGCCCTGCCGAGGCCCTTGCTTCGAGACTGCCGCACGCAGCCCTCGCGGGAGAATAGCCGGACACCAAAGAGCCGGGGCCCGCACCGTGAAAGTGCGGGCCCCGGCCCCGGTCTCGCCTGGGATCAGGCGGGAATGATGTTCTCCGCCTGCGGGCCCTTCTGGCCCTGCGTGACGTCGAAGGAGACCTTCTGGCCCTCCTGCAGCTCACGGAAGCCCTGGGTGGCGATGTTCGAGTAGTGGGCGAACACGTCCGGGCCGCCACCCTCCTGCTCGATGAAGCCGAAGCCCTTTTCCGAGTTGAACCACTTCACGGTGCCGTTAGCCACGACGATCTCCTCAATAGATCCCGGTGCCGGAATTCCGCACGGTGCGCAATTCCGTGTCGCGTTGATGTCCCCGTCCGGGCCTATGGCCGTAAACAACAGAGCGCCTGAGGTCACAGACCGTCAGGCGCACACGTTATATGGGTACCAAAACTGCAACTGCAAAGGACCGTAGCACGCCCCCGGCCGTCACAGGGGATTTCCGTATGAGCAATTCTCGGGCGTCGCGGCGAGCCGGTGAACCCGTGCCGAACGGCCGGTGTCCACAACCCGGCAGTATGTCCACGGGCGGCGCGAGAGCCCTACACAGTGCCGGTATCCGCCGCCGTGCCGGGCTTTCTACGCTGGCGGCCCCCGCGTCCCCACCCTGTGAGGCAATCAGCGTGAGCACTCTCCCCGACCCCTCCGCCGGCGCCGCGGTCAAGGCCGCCGACCGCGCGCACGTCTTCCACTCCTGGTCCGCGCAGGGCCTCATCGACCCGCCGGCCGTGGCCGGGGCCGAGGGCGCGTACTTCTGGGACTACGACGGAAACCGCTACCTCGACTTCTCCTCCCAGCTCGTCAACACCAACATCGGCCACCAGCACCCCAAGGTCGTCGCCGCGGTCCAGGAGCAGGCGGGCCGGCTGTGCACGATCGCGCCCGGCTTCGCCGTGGACGTACGGTCCGAGGCCGCGCGACTCGTCGCCGGGCGCACCCCCGGCGACCTCGACAAGATCTTCTTCACCAACGGCGGCGCCGAGGCGGTCGAGAACGCCGTCCGGATGGCCCGCCTGCACACCGGCCGCCCCAAACTGCTGAGCGCCTACCGCTCGTACCACGGGGCGACCGCCGCGGCGATCAATCTGACCGGGGACCCGCGCCGCTGGCCGTCCGACACGGCCTCGGCGGGCGTCGTGCACTTCTGGGGCCCGTACCTCTACCGCTCGCCGTTCCACGCGACGAGCGAGGAGGAGGAGTGCGCGCGGGCCCTCGCGCACCTCGAGGACACCATCGTCTTCGAGGGCCCGCAGACCATCGCGGCGATCATCCTGGAGAGCGTCGTCGGCACCGCCGGCATCCTCGTGCCGCCCGCCGGCTACCTCGCGGGCGTGCGGGAGCTCTGCGACCGCCACGGCATCGTCTTCATCCTGGACGAGGTCATGGCGGGCTTCGGGCGCACGGGCCGCTGGTTCGCCGCCGACCACTGGGGCGTCACCCCCGACCTGCTGACCTTCGCCAAGGGCGTCAACTCCGGCTACGTCCCGCTCGGCGGGGTCGCGATCTCCGCCGAGATCGCCGCCACCTTCGACCGCCGCCCCTACCCCGGCGGCCTCACCTACTCCGGCCACCCGCTCGCCTGCGCCTCCGCCGTCGCCACGATCGAGGCCATGGCCGAGGAGGGCATCGTGGAGCACGCGGCCCACCTCGGGGAGCACGTCCTCGGCCCCGGGCTGCGCGCCCTCGCCGAGCGTCATCCCAGCGTCGGCGAGGTGCGCGGCATGGGCGTCTTCTGGGCGCTGGAGCTGGTCAAGGACCGCACCACCCGGGAACCGCTCGTGCCCTACAACGCGGCGGGCGAGGCGGCGGCCCCCATGAACGCCTTCGCTGCGGCCTGCAAGAAGTCGGGCCTGTGGCCGTTCGTGAACATGAACCGCACCCATGTCGTCCCGCCGTGCACCCTCACCGAGGCCGAGGCACGGGAAGGACTCGCAATCCTGGACGAGGCGCTCACGGTGGCTGATTCCCACACAGTCTGAGGACGCCGTCTGATCCCGATGGTCACCGGTGTGTACCGTTCGTCCTTCCCGCGCGCACATTCGTACGTTCCGCGACGGCCCTCGCCTATCTTGTTGCGAGGGCCGTTCGCACGCGGGCGCGCGGTCAGGGAAGGGGAAACGGACACGATGCCCGGCAGCGATGCTGTCAAACGGACGACGCTGCGCTCACAGATCGCCGACGCCCTGCGCGACGAGGTGATCGCGGGCCGGCTCCCGGCCGGCCGGCAGTTCACCGTCAAGGAGATAGCCGAGCAGTACGGCGTCTCGGCGACCCCGGTCCGCGAGGCGCTGCTCGACCTCTGCTCGCAGGGGCTGCTCGACGTGGAGCTGCACCGGGGCTACCGGGTGCGCGAGTTCACGTACGCCGACTTCCGCGACATGATCGAGGCGCGCACGCTGATCATCGAGGGCATCTTCCGGCACTCCGCCCAGCAGGCGGTGGATTCCGCGACGCCCGAGGCGCTGGCCTCGGTGCGGCGCCGGGCGGAGGAGGCCGGGCGGGCCGCCGCGGCCGGGGACCTCGACATCCTCATCGGCTACGACCTGAGGTTCTGGCGAGAGCTGTGCTGCCTCGTCGGCAACCCCTACATCTCGGACTTCCTGGACCGGGTCCGGGTGCAGGGCTGGATCTTCACGGTGCCGCTGCTGCGCCGGCTGCCCGAGCTGCGCGGCCGGCTGTGGCAGGGCCACGGCGAGTTGGTGGCGGCCGTCACCGACCGGGACGTGGTGGAGGCCCAGCGCCTCATAGCGGCGTACAACGATCATTCCCTGAGCCTGATCGAGCGACTGACCGAATAAGGTCGAAGGCGCTCGATCGAGACCAGCCACAAACGGAACGGGATCCGGAATGAAGATAACGCCGAACTTGCACCCCGCAACCGTCTGAGGGCAGGTCTCGCGATGTCAAAGACTCAGCCGTCGGACGCGTCCGGCCCCACGGAATCCGGCCCCCAGGACGCGCCCCCGGATGGGTCCGCGCGTATGCCGTCCGTCACGCCGTCCGTCACACGGTCCGGCACCTCCGCCATCCCGGCCCAGCCGACCGGCGCCCCGCCCGTCGACCTGTCGGTGATCGTCCCGGCGTACAACGAGGAAGCCAGACTCGCCCCCAGCCTGGAGGCGATCCGCACCCACCTCGACAGCCTGACCACCGGGCCCGGCCGCCGCACCCGCTGGGAACTGATCGTCGTCGACGACGGCTCGACGGACGCCACCGCGGAGGTCATCGAGAAGGCCGCGGCCACCGAGGCGCGCATCCGCCTCCTGCGCACCCCCGCCAACCGCGGCAAGGGCCACGCCGTACGCACCGGCGTGCTCGCCTCGCGCGGGCGCCGCGTCCTGGTCACCGACGCCGATCTGGCCACCCCCATCGAGGACCTGAGCCTTCTCCAGCACCGCCTCGACGAGGGCGCCACCGCCGCCGTGGGCTCCCGCGCGCTGCCCGGGTCCAAGATCGCCGTGCGCCAGCATGCGCTGCGCGAACTCCTCGGCGGGGCGGGCGCCCGGCTGATACGGGCCACCGCGGTGCCCGGCATACGGGACACCCAGTGCGGCTTCAAGCTCTTCGACGGCGACAAGGTCCGGGCCGCCTTCACCCGCTCCCGCCTGGACGGCTGGAGCTACGACGTCGAGATCCTGCGCCACTTCCACGAGCGGGGCTGGCCGGTCGCCGAGGTCCCCGTCCGCTGGGCGCACCAGCCCGGCTCCAAGGTCCGGCCGCTCGCCTACCCGACCGTCCTCGCCGACCTCGTACGGCTGCGCTGGCGCTCGGTCCGCCCGGTGCAGATCATCGTCCCCGCGCTCTACCTCTTCTTCGCCTTCGTGCTCTACGGCGGGCTGTGGGGCAACCTCGGCAGCGGCTATCTGGCGGACTCCGGCTCGGACCAGACGCAGTGGGAGTGGTTCTTCGCCGTCACCGCCGACAACGTGGCGAACCTCCACAACCCCTTCTTCACCGACCTGCAGAACTTCCCCCTCGGTGTGAACCTCATGGCGAACACCACCATGCTGGGCCTCTCCGCCCCCCTCGCGCCCGTCACCCTGGCCTTCGGCGCGCACGTGACCTGGGCGATCGTGCTGACCGGCGGGCTCGCCGCGACCGCCATCGCCTGGTACTGGCTGATCGCCAAGCGCTTCGTGCGCTCCCGCTGGGCGGCCGCGCTCGGCGGGGCCTTCTGCGCCTTCGCGCCGCCGATGATCTCGCACGGCAACGCGCACCCCAACTTCATCGTCTTCTTCATGTTCCCGCTGATCATCGACCGGCTGCTGCGGCTGTGCGAGGGCACACGCATCACGCGGGACGCGGTGATCCTCGGACTGTTCCTCACCTACCAGGTCTTCCTCGGCGAGGAGGCGCTGCTGCTGGCCGTGTGCGGCCTCGTGCTCTTCGCCGTTGCCTACGCCATCGCCTCCCCGGACGTGGCGAAGGCCGTCGCCAGGCCCCTGCTGCGCGGCCTCGGGATCGCCGCCCTCGTCTGTGTGCCCCTGCTGATCTACCCGCTGAGCTGGCAGTTCTTCGGTACGCAGAGCTACCACAGCGTGCTGCACGGACAGGTCGGCAACCATCCGATGGCGCTGCTGGAATTCGCCACGCGCTCGATGGCCGGCGACGAGAAGGTGGCCGCGTCGCTGTCGCTGAACCGGACCGAGGAGAACGCGTTCTTCGGCTGGCCCCTCGTCGCCCTCACCGTCGCCCTCGTCGTCCACCTGCGCAACCAGCCGCGGGTGCTCGCCCTGGGCTGGACCGCGCTGGGCGCCGCCGTCCTCTCGCTCGGCCAGAACATCCCGCTGCTCGGCACCGACCGGACGCTGCCCGGCCCCTGGCGGGTCCTGGCCCAGCTGCCGCTCTTCGAGTCGGTCATCGAGTCCCGGGTGGCGATGGTCGCCGTGCCCGCCGTCGGCATCCTGCTCGCCCTCGGCTGCGACCGGCTGGCCGTCACCCGGCGGCGCAGCGAGCGCGAGACCTCGCACCGGCTGCTCGGCTGGGCGGCCCTCGCGGTGGCGCTGCTGCCGCTGCTGCCCACCCCGTACCGGACGGTCGAGCGCGCCCCGACCCCCGCGTTCCTCGCCGACGGCACCTGGCGCGAGTACGTACGCCCCGGCCACTCGCTGGTGCCCGTCCCCGTGCCGAGCCCCGCCGACACCACCGCCCTGCACTGGCAGGTGGAAGCCGACCTCGGCTTCGCCTTCCCCGGCGGCTACTTCAACGGCCCCTGGGGCCCGGACCGCATCGGCATCTACGGACCCGAGCCGCGCGCCTCCGGCGAACTGCTCCGCAAGATCCGCGAGACCGGCAAGGTCCCGGCGCTCGGCGACCGGGAGCGCCGCGACTTCCGGAACGACCTGGCCTTCTGGCGCGCGGACGCCCTGGTCCTCGCCCCGCAGGACAACGTGCTGCCGTTGCGCACGGCCGTGACGCGGCTGACCGGAAAGGAGCCGAAGCGGATCGGCGACACCTGGGTGTGGGACGTGCACGACGGCGGGTGAGCCGCGGGGTCATGGACCCGTGACGCGTGGCGGACGGCCGGACGAAGTCCGGGAGACGGCGGATCGTTGTCTCCCGGACTGTGTGACAGACGGCTGAGCGGCACTACTCTGGCCCGACCATCGCATCAACGCGAACGAGAGTGAGTTCACGTGGCCTGTGACCTCTGGCTTGTCCCCCTCGTCGATGTGCTGTGCCACAGCCCCGACAACCCCTTCGCCGAGGAGATCGCCGCGTACGACAAGGCGCTCGGCGAGGCCGGGCTGCCGCCGGTGCCCGTCTTCGGCTACATGCCGGGCCTGTCCGGGGACGTGGCCCCGGTCGCGGGCTTCGACTACGACGCGCTGCACTTCCTGCGCCGCGCCCATCTGCTGAACCTGTGCGGCCTCGCCGTCACCCCCGTCGACGAACTCGGCGGCGACTACGAGCAGTTGCTGGAGATGTTCGAGACCACGGCCCAGCAGTCGCACCTGGTCTGGCACTACGACCACGCGGGGGCGTACGTGCCCGTGGACTTCGCCCACCCGCTGTCCAACGACGAACTCCTCGAAGGCGGCGGGCCCTTGGGCTCCAGCCACGGACTGCTGCGCGAACTCCACTCCGTGGCACCGGTCCTGGGCATAGACCCCGCCAACCCGCCCGCCGCGCCCGCCGCGCCGGACCGTCCCACGGGGCTGGAGGAGCCCGCCGCACCGGGCCCGCACGACGACAGCCCCTTCGCACGCGAGCGGCACGTCTGGCTCGGGCTGCACGCCGCGGCGACGCGGAGCCTGGGCCAGGGATCGATGATCGTCTTCAGCTGAACCGGCCGCGCGGGACGGCCCGTTCAGCCGGCGGACCGCGCGTTTCCGGCCGGATTCCCACGACGGCCGGACACGCGCGGTCGATTGCCGGGCGCGGTGCCGGACCGCTACCGGGGTGACTCCGGCGGGCGCTGGCGGGGCATGTTCGGGCGGCTGCCCGGAGGCATCGGGAAGCGGGTGACCGTGGCGCCGCCCTCCGACCGCGGGCCCCAGGACACCAGCGACTGCGTCAGCAGCGGTGCCGGCCCGGCACGGAACTCCACCATCCAGTCCGCGGTCTCCGCCCGCACCAGCTCCGAGACGTCCTCGGAGAAGCGTCGCAGCACGCTCAGACACCGCTCGGCGGCCTCACTGGCCGTGCCCTCGGTCGGGCCGAGCACCTCGCGCACGCACTCCGACGCCCAGTCGAACTGCAACGCCTCCAGCCTGCGCTGCACCGCCTGAGCCGTGGCCACCGCCCGCATCCAGCCCGTCGTCAGCCCGAAATAGCGGTCGCAGGCGACACAGGCCGCGGCGCCGAGCAGCGCCAGGAAGCCCCAGGCGGAACCGGTCCGCACCACCTTCGTCAGCTCCAGCAGCGGCAGGGCGGCACCCACCACCGCGCACAAGGCGGCACCGACCCGAAGCCCCCGGGCCCAACGGCGCTTCCAGGCACGGTCGGCCAGATACCAGTCGGCCAGATACAGCGCGCCGTCCTCCACCCACCGGTACAGCTCATCGAGCCGCTCCGCGGGTTCCCCCCAGTTGCCGAGCGGGAAGGTCCGGCCTCTGAGATCGCCCCGGTCCCTCCCGCCGTGCTCTCGAGGGGGTCCCTCGGGCTGCATCTCCGGCTGGCTCACCCGTGCACTCCCTCTCGCCGCTGCGTGGTCGCAACCCCCTTCCTACCGCCGAACGGTTGGCCTTGGGGGCAAGATCCAGGCTTTTCCGGCCGAAGGTGCAGCGGAATCCGGTATAGGGCACTCGCGGCACTCACCCGAAAGAGTGCATGCCGTGCGCTGTCGTGACAGCGACCTAGCGCCAAGTCGACTTACGTCGGGTTACGCCGGGTCGGCCGTGCCGGGTTGCACCTCCGCTGCGCGGCGGTGTCCTCAATCGCCGGACGGGCTGCTGTGCTGTGTCCTCAATCGCCGGACGGGCTGCATTTGCAGCCCGTCCGGCGATTGAGGACGCGCCCGCAGGGCGCCCGCCGCCGCAGGCGGTAAGACGGGCCTGTAGTCGAGGATCCGCCGGCCAGGCGAGAGGCGCCCGCCGCCGCAGGCGGTGAAGACGGCTCGCAGCCGAAGAAGTGCCGGACGCGCCGTCCAAGCGGACCGCGCCGCCAGTGATCGTCCGGCTAGGCAATAGGGTGACCGGTGTGAAGGTCCTCGTCATCGGCGGCGGCGCCCGCGAACACGCCCTGTGCCGCTCACTCTCCCTCGATCCCGACGTCACCGCGCTGCACTGCGCCCCCGGCAACGCCGGGATCGCCGAGGTCGCCGAGTTGCACGCGGTGGACGCCCTCGACGGCGCGGCCGTCGCGGAGCTCGCCGCCTCGCTGCGCGCGGACCTCGTCGTCGTCGGCCCGGAGGCCCCGCTCGTCGCGGGCGTCGCCGACGCCGTCCGCGAGCGCGGCATCCCCGCCTTCGGCCCGTCCGCGCAGGCCGCGCAGTTGGAGGGGTCCAAGGCGTTCGCCAAGGACGTCATGGCCGCCGCGGGGGTCCCCACGGCCCGCGCCTACGTCTGCACCACGCCCGCCGAGATCGACGAGGCCCTCGACGCGTTCGGTGCCCCGTACGTCGTCAAGGACGACGGCCTCGCCGCCGGCAAGGGCGTCGTCGTCACCAGCGATCTCGCCGTGGCCCGCGAGCACGCCCTGGCGTGCGAAAGGGTGGTCATCGAGGAGTTCCTCGACGGCCCCGAGGTCTCCCTCTTCGCCATCACCGACGGCGAGACGGTCCTGCCGCTGTCGCCCGCCCAGGACTTCAAGCGGGCGCTCGACGGCGACGAAGGCCCGAACACCGGCGGCATGGGCGCCTACTCCCCGCTCCCGTGGGCCGACCCGAAGCTGGTCGACGAGGTCATGGAGACCGTGCTGCGGCCCACCGTCGACGAGCTGCGCCGCCGGGGCACGCCCTTCTCCGGGCTGCTCTACGCCGGGCTCGCGATCACCTCGCGCGGCGTAAGGGTCATCGAGTTCAACGCGCGCTTCGGCGACCCCGAGACGCAGGTCGTCCTCGCCCGCCTCAAGACGCCGCTGGCGAGCGTCCTGCTCAACGCCTCCACCGGCAACCTGGCCGCCGAGCCGCCGCTGCGCTGGAGCGACGGCGCCGCCGTCACCGTCGTCATCGCCTCCCACAACTACCCGGGCACCCCGCGCACGGGCGACGTCATCGAGGGCCTGCCCGAGGCGGCGGACCCCGAGAAGGGGGCGGAGAAGGCGTACGTGCTCCACGCGGGCACCGCGCTCGACGCCGACGGCCACGTGGTCAGCGCCGGCGGCCGGGTGCTGTCCGTGACCGCGACCGGTGCCGACCTGGCCACCGCCCGCGAGCGCGCGTACGAGGCGGTCTCGCGGATCCGGCTGGACGGTTCGCACCACCGCACCGACATCGCGGCGAAGGCCGCTTCCGCCTGATCCCGGACTGGCCGATTCAGCCGGACTGACCGATTCGTCATGACATCGGGGGTCCCCCGCCTCGGCGGGGGACCCCCGATGTCGTTACCCGTCCGTACGGATGTGCGCTTCGGGGGCGGCTTTACCCAAAGCCATTCCATCGAGTGACCACTTGCCCAACCGGCTGACGTGCGCGGCGCCCCCAACTAGGGTGCGGCGCAAGCAAGCTGCCGCACGTCCGGCAACTGGCCCACCGGCATTGCGATGTCAGCACCCGGTGCCACAGTGGGGGTAGGCAACGCGGAAGGGCGTTGGGCCCGCTGTCGCACTCCTCGGCAGCACACACCAAGGGAAGCAAGGGGGTGAACGGTCTCGTGGCAGGTCCCGAAGCAGGCGCGCAAGCCGCGCGCGCCCGAGCCCTCGCGGTGCTGCGCATCCGCAGCACCGCGCTGGCCGTCGCCCTGCTGCCCGCGGCGGCCGCCGTCGTGCTGCTGTCGGGCACCGCCATGGGCCGCATCCCGGACGGGGGCGGCTGGGACACGGCCCGCTGGTCGGTGACCGGCGCCGCGGCCCTGGTGCTGCTGCTGGCCGCGCTCGTCACCGCCGTGGTCGTCCGGGCCCGCCCCGCCCTCAGCCCCACCGTCCCCATCCCGGAGGAGACGGCCCCCGACCTCTACCGCCTGGTCCGTGACCTCGCCGAGCGGCTCGACGTCCCCGCCCCCTCCGCGATAGCCCTGACCCCGGACTGCGACAGCTGGCTCGAGGACCGCACCCACCCCGCCCACGAACCGCCGCGCGAGCGGCCGGTCACCCGGCGGCGCTCCGGCGCCACGCCCGTCCTGGTGATCGGCTCGCCGTTCCTGTGGTGGATGCGCGTCGCCGAGCTGCGCGCCCTGCTCGCGCCCGTCGTCGCGGGCACGGGCCCCTCCGCCAACCCCGACATAGCCGCGGCCCGCCGCTTCGTGCGGGGGCTGGACGCCGCCGTGGCGGTCGCCGCGGCCCGCCCGGCCCTCGCTTTCGTCGGCTGGGCCGCCCGGTCGCTGCTGCGCTCCTGCCGGGACCACGCCGCCGAGATGGAGCGCGGCGTGGCCGCCGCCGCCTCCGAGCGCTCCCAGACCGTCGACTACGGTCTGCGCATCGTCGCCCAGGAGCAGGTCGGCCTCGCCTACGCCGGCTGGGACCGGCTGCTCAACCGCGTGGCCCTGCCCGCCTGGCGGATGGGCCGCTGGCCCTCCCGGCTCGACGCGGGCGTGGTCTCCGCGCTCACCGAGCTCTCCCGCCGCGACCGCCTCGCGGAGGGCTTCACCTCCCGGCTGGGCGAGCGGCCCGCCTGCGATCTGCTGGAGGAGCCCGGCGTCATCGACGAGGCCGCCTCCCTGCTGGCCGCCCGCCTCTTCCACGGCGGCCCGCCCGAGACCGGCCCCGACTGGTCGCCGGTCGCCTGGAGCCAGTACCCGGAGGAGGTCGTGGACCGCACCTGGCGGCTGGAGGCCGCCCGGCTGCACCGCGTCCTCGACGACATCCCCGGCGCCGTGCCGGGCGTCCGGCCCGGCCCCGCCGCCGCCCCCACGGTGGCCCGCGTCCTCGACCGGCTGGCCGGCCCCGCCCGCGCCGGGACCGGCGAGCAGCTGGAGGCCCGCCTCAGCGCCGAAGTGGCCCGCGAGGCGGCCCGGGAGGAGGGCGCCGGCGACAGGGGCGCGTTCACCGCCACGGGCGACCCCTGGGTCGACGGCCTCGCGCCGTTGTTCCCGCTGCAACCACCACGCAGCGGCAGAGAGCTGCTCACCGACCACGTGACGGCCATGGTGTGCTGCGCCGCCGTGGACACCGCGGGTGCCCTCCCCGGCCTGGACTGGCTGGACGGCCCCGCCCTGCTCGTCGGCGGGGTGCGCCGCGCCGACCTGGCCCATTCCGTCCTGAGCCTGATCGAGGACGGCGACGGCGAGCCCCTGCGCGCCTGGCTCGGAGAGGTCGGGGTCCGCCCCGAGAAGCCCGTCCGCCTGGTGTGACGCGGGCTCCCTCGGAGCCACCCACCGTGACCCTGCGTGAGTGTTCGGCCCGGCGCTTTCCGGGGAATTTCACGACGACCAGTGACGAGCCGGGCGCGTTATGTGATGTGCTGGGTTCGCTGCCCGGGGCAACCGTCCGCGTGGAGCTGACCGGCCGTACGGAGATCCCGACCGGCCGGGCCCGAGTACGTGCCGGGCGGCGACGAACCGGACAGCGACGACCTGGTACGCGTCGGGGGCGTAGGGGAGGGAGCGCACATGGGGATGGACCAGATCCACCGCTGGGAGTCCGGGGCACTCGCGCACGGCGTCTCGGACCCCTTCGGCCAGGGCCCGCTGCCCTGGCTGCGCGGCGGCGAGTTCTACTTCGACGGCACCGGCCGGATCGTCCCGTGGTACGTGGACCCGGTGTCGGCCCCGGCCGGCGGCCGGGTTCCCACGCCCCGGCACGCGGGCCCGCGCAGCGCCGACGACGTCCGGCGCCAGATCAAGGGCTTCACCTCCACCAGCGCGGTCGCCCCGGGCGAGGCGCTGGACTTCCGCATCACCGTCGATCCGCCGCAGCAGTTCGGCGTGGACGTCTACCGGATCGGCCACTACGCGGGCGACGGCGCCTCGAAGATCACCACCAGCCCCCGGCTGTCGGGCATCGTCCAGCCGCCCCCGCTGACCGTCGACCGCACGGTCTCCTGCCACCACTGGTGGCTGTCCTGGCGGCTCCAGATCCCCACGTACTGGAGCCTCGGCGCGTACGTGGCGGTGCTGACCACCGCCGACGGCTACCGCAGCCACATCCCCTTCACCGTGCGCGACAACCACCCCGCCGACCTGCTGCTCGTCCTCCCGGACATCACCTGGCAGGCCTACAACCTCTATCCCGAGGACGGGCGCACCGGCGCGAGCCTCTACCACGCCTGGGACGAGGAGGGCCGGCTGCTGGGCGAGAACGACGCGGCGACCACCGTCTCCTTCGACCGCCCCTTCGCCGGCGCGGGCCTGCCGCTCCACGTGGGCCACGCCTACGACTTCATCCGCTGGGCCGAGCGCTACGGCTACGACCTCGCCTACGCCGACACCCGCGATCTGCACGCGGGCCGGGTCGACCCCTCCCGCTACCGCGGCCTCGTCTTCCCCGGCCACGACGAGTACTGGACGCCGGCCATGCGCGGCGCCGCCGAGCTGGCCCGCGACACCGGCACCTCACTGGTGTTCCTCTCCGCCAACACCATGTACTGGCAGTCCGAGCTGGCCCCCTCGCCGGCGGGCCCGGACCGGCTGCTGACCTGCCGAAAACGCCGCGGCCCCGGCCGGGCCGCGCGGTGGCGCGACGTCGGCCCGCCCGAGCAGCAGCTGCTGGGCATCCAGTACGCGGGCCGGGTGCCCGAGCCCGCCCCGATGGTCGTCCGCAACGCCGACCACTGGCTGTGGGACGCCACGGGCGCGGGCGAGGGCGACGAACTGCCCGGCCTCGTCGCGGGCGAGGCCGACCGCTACTACCCCCGGACGGCCCTGCCCGAGCACACGCGCCGCATCCTGCTCTCGCACTCCCCGTACGCGGACGCCGAGGGCACGAAGCGGCATCAGGAGACTTCCCTCTACCGCGCCCCCAGCGGCGCCCTGGTCTTCGCGGCCGGCACCTTCGCCTGGTCCCCGGCCCTGGACCGGCCGGGCCATGTGGACGGCCGGATCCAGCGGGCCACGGCCAATCTCCTGGACCGCATCTGCAAGCGCGACTGACCCCCACCGGCCGCCGGCCGCGACGTACGGCAGAATCGTGGTGCTTGGACAAACCACCAGGAGGACGCGTGTCCGGATTCGTAGAGAAGCCCGAACCGGTCGAGGTACCGGGTCTCGTGCACGTGCACACGGGCAAGGTCCGCGACCTCTACCGCGATGAGAACGGCGATCTGGTCATGGTCGCCACCGACCGGATGTCCGCCTACGACTGGGTGCTGCCCTCCGAGATCCCGGACAAGGGCCGGATCCTCACGCAGCTGTCCCTGTGGTGGTTCGACCGGCTCGCCGACCTCGTCCCGCACCACGTCCTGTCCGCCGAGCCGCCCGCCGGCGCCCCCGCCGACTGGGCCGGGCGCACCCTGGTCTGCCGCTCCCTGGAGATGGTCCCGGTCGAGTGCGTGGCCCGCGGCTATCTGACCGGCTCGGGCCTCGCGGAGTACGAGCAGACCCGTACGGTCTGCGGCCTGGCGCTCCCCGAGGGCCTGGTCGACGCCTCCGAGCTGCCGTCCCCGATCTTCACCCCGGCCACGAAGGCCGCCGTCGGCGAGCACGACGAGAACGTCAGCTACGAGGAAGTGGCCCGGCAGGTGGGCGCGGAGACCGCCGCCCAGCTCCGCCAGACCACCCTCGCCGTCTACGGCCGGGCCCGCGACATCGCCCGCGACCGGGGCATCGTCCTGGCCGACACGAAGTTCGAGTTCGGCTTCGCGGACGGCGAGCTGGTCCTCGCCGACGAGGTGCTGACCCCGGACTCGTCCCGCTTCTGGCCCGCCGACGAGTGGCAGCCGGGCCGCCCGCAGGCGTCCTTCGACAAGCAGTTCGTCCGCAACTGGCTGTCGTCCCCCGCCTCCGGCTGGGACCGCAAGGGCGAACTGCCTCCGCCGGAGCTGCCGCAGGACATCGTGGAGCGGACGCGGGCGAAATACGTGGAGGCCTACGAACGCCTGACGGGAATGAGCTGGGGATAACTGTCCCTGCCGGCCGGACGGGCAGTTTTCGAGCCCGTCCGGCCATTTGAGGACACCTGGCCCCGGCAGGGGCAGCGCTCAGACCTGGTACCGATCCGCGGCGAACAGCCGCAGGTTCTCCCGGACCCAGTCCGACGTGCGGGCCAGCCCCTCCTCCAGGGAGACCTCCGGCCGCCACCCGGCCCACTCCCGCGCCCGGGAGTTGTCCGACAGCAACCGCTCCACCTCGCTGCCGGCGGGCCGGAGCCGGTCGGGGTCCACGACGACCTTCGCGTCCCGCCCCGACGCCCGGATCAGCGACTCCGCGAGGTCCCCGACGGAGATCTCGCGGCCCGTGCCGAGGTTGACCGCGTGCCCCACCGCCCGGTCGCACTCCGCGAGCGCCAGGAACCCCTCGGCGGTGTCGGTCACATACGTGAAGTCACGGGTCGGCGTCGTCGACCCGAGCCGGATCTCCGCCGCGCCGGAGTGCAGCTGGGCGAGGATCGTGGGGATCACGGCACGCGCGGACTGCCGGGGCCCGTAGGTGTTGAAGGGCCGCACGACCGTCACCGGCAGGTCGAAGGAGTGCGCGTAGGACAGCGCCAGCATGTCCGCGCCGATCTTCGACGCGGAGTACGGCGACTGCGGCTGCAGCGGATGGTCCTCGCTGATCGGAGCCGTCAGGGCCGTCCCGTACACCTCGCTGGTCGAGGTGTGCACCATGCGCCGCACACCGTGGCGGCGGCAGGCGGCGGCCACGTTCTCCGTACCCGCCACATTGGTCTGCACGTACGCCTCGGGCGACGCATAGCTGTACGGAATGCCGATCAGGGCCGCCAGATGGAAGACGGTGTCGCACCCGGCGACCGCGTCCATGACCCGGCCCGCGTCGCGCACGTCACCGGCCAGCGTCTCCACGGGGGAGTCCGGGCCGAGGTAGCGGGCGAGGTGGCCGCGCTCGGCGTACGGCTTGTAGTGCACGAGCACGCGCACCCGGGCGCCGCGCTCGACCAGCAGATCGACCAGGGTCGACCCGATGAAGCCTTCGGCACCGGTGACCAGGACGGTACGGCCGTGCCAGTTGTTCGTGCGCATGGGAGGTTCCTCTCGAAAAGGGGAGGGCGTGAAAGCCGTGAAAAGGGGGGCGACGTCGAACGGCCGTCAGCGGCCCGCGAGTCGCAGCACCCAGGCCGCCATCAGGTCGGCGGCGATCGCGTGCGTGCCCGGGTCGGCCGCCGCGCTCATCGCGGCCAGCCGGGCCGGGTCGGCCAGCAGCGGTTCGATCAGCTCCGCCAGCCGGCCGCCGGTCGTCTCGCCGTCGGGCAGCAGCAGGCCCGCGCCCGGGTCGGACAGGACCCGCGCGTTGTGCGTCTGGTGGTCGTGCGGCGCATGCGGATACGGCACCAGCACCGCCGGCATCCGGAGGCTCGCCAGCTCCGCCACGGTCGCCGAACCCGCCCGGCACACCACCAGGTCGGCGGCCGCGTACGCGAGGTCCATCCGGTCCAGATAGCCGACCGCCGTCGCCACCCGCCCGCAGCCCTCGGCCGCCAGCCGGTCCTGGACCTCCGCCAGCGGCTTCGGACCGGTCTTGATCAGCAGATGGACGTCCGGCCGTGCGCGCCACCGCCGGGCCAGGCCCAGCGCCGCCTCCGTCAGCCGGGCCGCGCCCAGGCTGCCGCCGTTGAACAGCACCAGCCGGGCATCCTCCGGCACCCCGTACGACCGCCGCGCGGCCGCCCGCAGTGCCGATCGCTCCAGCCCGGCCACCGCACCCACCAGCGGCATCCCCACCGTCTCGGCACGCGCCCCGGACCGGGCCGACAGATGCTCGCGGCTGCGGTCGAAGGCGAGCGCCACGTGCGGGGTGAGCGTGCTCGCGAACCGGTTCGCCCGGCCCGGTACGGCGTTGGACTCGTGGACGAGCGCGGGCCGCCGGGCCAGCCGGGCGCCGAGCACGGCGGGCGCGCTCGGATAGCCGCCCATGCCGATGACGACCTGCGCGCCCTGCTCCTCGATCACCCGCCGCGCCTGTGCGCCGGAGCGCAGCAGATCGGCGGGGAGCAGGAAGCGGCGCGAGCCGAGGGAACGGTCGAAGGGGATCATGTCGACGGTGTGCAGCCGGTAGCCCGCCTCGGGTATCAGCCGGGTCTCCAGGCCGCGCTCGGTCCCGATGAAGCTGACGACCGCGTCCGGCACGGCTCTGCGCACCGCGTCCGCGACCGCCAGCCCGGGATAGATGTGGCCGCCGGTACCGCCCGCTCCGACGACCACCGAAAGGGTGTCGTGTGCTGTAGCCATGTCGGCAGCGTGGCGAGGCGCTCTAAGAGCGCTTTAAGACTCGCTCTGCCAAGGTGTGCGAAGAAAACCGGACACCGATCGTCCCACCCTGATCATCCGCGCGAGAGGCCCTTCGAATGCCCGATGCCGCCCCGGCCGTACTCGTCGTGGACGACGACCCCGACGTACGGGCTGCCGTCGTCGACGGCCTCAGCGTCGAGGGATACACCGTGCGCTCCGCCGCCGACGGCCTCGAAGCCCTCTCCGCCGTCGCCGCCGCCCCGCCCGCCGCGATCGTCCTCGACCTCGCCATGCCCGTCCTCGACGGCCTCGCCGTCTGCCGCCGGCTGCGCGACCTCGGCGACCGGACGCCCGTCCTCGTCCTCACCGCCCGCGACGCGGTCTCCGACCGGGTCGCGGGCCTCGACGCAGGCGCCGACGACTACCTCGTCAAACCCTTCGCCCTCGACGAACTCCTCGCCCGGCTGCGGGCCCTGCTGCGCCGCGCCGCCCCCGTGGAGGCCGCCGCCGACCACCCCGAGCTGACCTTCGCCGACCTCCGCGTCGACCCGGCCACCCGCACCGGCGTCCGCGGCGACGTCCCCCTGGAGTTCACCCGCACCGAATTCGCCCTGCTGGAGGTGTTCCTGCTGCACCCCGGGCAGGTGCTGCCCCGCGAGGTGATCCAGGAGCGGGTCTGGGGCACCGACTTCGGGCCCGACTCCAACTCCCTGGCCGTCTACATCGGCTATCTGCGCCGCAAACTGGAGGCGGAGGGCGCGCCCCGTCTCGTCCACACCGTGCACGGCATCGGCTACCGGCTGGCGGAGCGATGAGGTCCCTGCGCCGACGGCTGTTCGGCCGCCGCCCGCTGCGCGCCCGGCTGGCCCTCGTCACCTCCGCCGCCGTCGCCCTCGTCGCGCTCGGCGTGCTGGCCGCCGCCTACGTCGTCATCCGCTACGAACTCGGCCGCCAGCTCGACCTCCAGCTCAAACAGCAGGCCGCCCTCATCGTCCAGCAGGGCCGCGCCCACGACACCGGCACCCTTCTCGGGGAGTGCACCTGGCTCGTCGCCCCCGCCTGCGCCCAGCTCGTCGGCGCCGACCCGGCGGCTCCGGTCCCGCGCGGCGACCGGGCCCTGGTGCTGCCCGTCACCGGCGCCACCCGCCGCGTCGCCGCGGGCACCCTCGGCGCGTACTACAGCGACATCACCCACGACGGGCGCCCGATGCGGATGCTCACCACCCCGGCCAGGAACAACCGCGCCCTCCAGGTGGCGATCCGCTCCGACACCGTCGACCAGGGCGTCGAACAGGCGGGGCTGCTGCTCGGCGCGGTCGGCGGCGTGGGCGTCCTCCTCGCGGCCGGGCTCGGCTACTTCGCCTCCCGTACGTCCCTGCGCCCCGTGACCCGCCTCACCGCCACCGCCGAGCACATCGCCGCCACCCGCGACCCCGCGCACCGCATCGAGCTGCCCCCGTACGAGGCACGCCGCCAGGACGAGATCACCCGCCTCGCGACCAGCTTCAACACCATGCTCGGCGAGCTGGAGGAAGCCGTCGCCGCCCAGCGCCGCCTGGTCGCCGACGCCTCCCACGAACTGCGCACCCCGCTCACCGCGCTGCGCACCAACGCCGAGCTGCTCGCCCGCGCCGACCGGCTCTCCGACGCCCAGCGCGACCGGGCCGCGACCGCGCTGGGCCGTCAGCTGCGCGAGGTGACGGGCATGGTCAACGACCTCATCGAGCTGGCCCGCGACGAGGAGCCGCAGCAGCTGGTGGAACAGGTCCGGCTGGACGCGCTGGCCGAGCGCTGCGTGGCCGACGCGCGGGGCCACTGGCCGAACACGTTCTTCACGGCCGACCTGGGCCCGGCGACCGTTCCGGGCGTGCCCGCCCGCCTGGCCCGGCTGATGTCCAACCTGCTCGACAACGCCGCCAAGTTCAGCCCGCCCGGCGCCACGGTCGAGGTGCGCCTCGCGGTGACGGACCGGGCCCTCGACCTGACCGTCCGCGACCACGGCCGCGGCATCTCCGCCGAGGACCTGCCCTACGTCTTCGACCGTTTCTACCGTTCCCGCCAGGCCCGCGCCCTGCCCGGCTCCGGCCTGGGCCTCGCCATGGCCCGCCAGATCGCCCGCGCCCACGGCGCCGAGCTGACCGCCGAACAGGCCGAGGGCGGCGGCGCCCGCTTCCGCCTGAGCTTCCCGGTGGCCGGACGGGCTCATGCATGAGCCCGTCCGGCGATTGAGGACGCGCCCGCAGGGCGCTCACCGCCGCAGGCGGCACAGACGGCCCGCAGCCGGAGACAGACCCCAGCCGGAGGCAGACCCCAGCAAAAACGCCGAAGGCCCCGGTCAAAGATGACCGGGGCCTTCGTATCGGAGCGGACGACGAGACTCGAACTCGCGACATCCACCTTGGCAAGGTGGTGCTCTACCAACTGAGCTACGTCCGCATGCCCCGCGCTTTCGTGCGGTGCGGAGACCACTATAGCCAACCTTGAGCGCGTGCGATGCGCGCCGCCGCGTGACGGTTCTCCGCACCCAGCTTCGCGGCGGCGGCCGAGAGGTAGTTGCGGACCGTTCCCGGCGTCAGCGCCGCCCGCTCCGCGATCTCCGCGATGGGCGCGCCGTCCTCCGCGAGCTCCAGCAGTTCCGCCTCCCGCGCGGTCAGCGGCGAGTCCCCCGCGCTGATCGCGTCGGCCGCCAACTCCGGGTCCACGTAGCGGCTTCCGCCGTGCACGGTACGGATGATCTCGGCGAGCCGCTGTGCCGAGACGGTCTTCGGCACGAACCCCCGCACCCCCGCTTCGAGTGCCCGCTTCAGATGCCCGGGACGACCGTGCCCGGTCACGATCATGCTCCGGCACAGGGGCAGTTCGGTCCGCAGGGATGTGGCGACCGTCACGCCGTCGACCCCTGGCATTTGAAGATCGAGCACCGCGACGTCCGGCCGGTGCGCCCGCGCCATGGCGAGCGCCTCCGTCCCCGAGGCGGCCTCCGCGACCACCTGGAGATCGTCCTCCAGCCCGAGCAGCGCGACGAGCGCACCACGGATGAGGTGCTCGTCGTCGGCGAGCATGACGCGTATCGGCTGCCCGCCGGGTGTCTGTCCCCTCATGCCACGTCCTCGCTGGTCACGGTGCTCCCACTGGCGTCGGCGGGCTCAACGGGGCAGCCGACGTCCGTCGGGACGTGGCCGACGGGAGACGGCCCCTCGCAGCCGACGCCGCTGACGGCTCCGGCCGACGCGGTCCGGGGGCCGGGCGGTGCCGACTCCGCGGCGGCGCCGCCGGTCGCCTCGCGCCCGGCAGGAGCCGGCTCGCCGTCGGCATCCGCCGACACCGTCCCGGCGGTCGCCCCGCGCAGCGGCGTCGACAGGGATTCCGCAGGCGGCAAGCCCCCCGCACGCGCCAGCGGAACCCGTGCCGTCAGACGGAACGCGGCGGGCGGGCGGCGTTCCGCCGCGATCGTTCCGCCGAGGTCGGCGAGGCGCTCGCGCAGGCCCGCGAGGCCCGAGCCGCCGTCGGGGCCGTCCGGCCCGGACGGCACACCGTCGTTCTCCATCACGAGCACCGCCACTCCCTCCACCACCCGCATCCGTACGGCACAGCGCCCGGCGTCCGCGTGGCGCAGCACATTGGTCGTGGCCTCGCGGACCACCCAGGCCAGCGCCGACTGCGCGGCGGGCGGCAGTTCCTCGCCGGCCTTGTCGTCGATACGGCAGTCGATGCCCGCGGCGGCCAGCACGCTCCGGGCGCCCGCCAGTTCGGTGTGCAGATCGGCCCCGCGGTAGCCGCGGACCACGTCCCGCACCTCCCGCTGGGACTCCTGCGCGATCCGCTGGACCTCGGTCATCTCGTCGAGGGCGGCCGGCGAACCACGCCCGGCGAGCCGCACCGCCAGCTCGCTCTTCAGCGCGATCACCGCGAGATTGCGGCCGAGCACGTCGTGCATGTCCCGCCCGAACCGCAGCCGTTCCTCCGCGACCGCCAGCCGCGCCTGCGCGCCCCGCGCCGCGTCCAGCTCCCACATCACGACGAGCACCCAGGCCGAGGTGCGTACGACGGAGACGCTCCACAGGCCGAGGAAGACCGCCGTCACCAGGGCCGTCGGCAGGAACTCCCACCGGCCCGAGGCCAGGGTCGTGGCCACCCCCAGCGCCGCCCCGGCGCCCAGACAGACCGCCGTGTACGGGCCGAGCCGGGTCAGCAGGCTGTACGAGCCGAGGACGGACAGTGCGCTGCCCATCAGGATCCACAGGGCCATCGGTATCCGGCCGGATCCGTGCATCGTGACCTGGGCCACGACCACCCCCACCGTGGCCAGGAACAGCGCACCGGCGCAGGCCAGCCGCCGCCAGGGCGCGGGCCCCCGGCCCAGGCGGTGGTCGATGGCCCGCCCGGCCAGACCGGGGTTCAGGACGCACTGCGCGGTCCCGAGGGTGATCAGCGTCCAGTCGAGAGCCGTCTTCCCGCCGCTCCCGAGCACCACGGGGACGTCCAGGCCGAGCAGCAACCAGGGCGTCAGGTACACCGTCCAGCGCGTGTAGCTGTCGACCCGGGCGACCCCGCTCCGGCTCCGCCAGCCCCACACCCGCGTCCGCATTCCCACGCGTCCGCCCCCCGTCGCGTCCATCGGCCCCGCCGTTACCGCCGCGGTTCCCAGCGGAACCACCGTCGTACAGCAAACACGGCCAGCGCCGTCCAGGCCAAGGCGGTGGCCAGCGACCGCAGGGCCTCGCCCGCGTCCATCCCGCCGAGCCAGCCGCCGCGCATCAGCTCGACCACCGGCGTCAGCGGCAGCAGCCGGCACACCTCGGCGACGGTGTCGGGGAAGATCTCCACCGGTACGACCAGCCCCGAGCCCATCAGCGAGACCACCATGAGGGGAGTGGTCACCAACTGCGCGCTCTCCACCGTCTTCGCGATCACCGTGGTGACGGCGGCCAGAGCGATGGACATGGCCAGCCCCAGCACCAGCCCGGCCAGCAGCAGATCGGGCCGGGTGACCGCCCGCAGGTCCAGCCAGGCGATGCCCGCCACCAGCAGCACGACGCACTGGGCCAGCGCCACGGCCACCGAGGGCAGCGCGGTCCCGGCGAGGATCTCCACGTCACTGGCCTCGCCGGTGCGCAAGCGCTTGAGGACCAGTTCCTCGCGGCGGGCCACCAGCGAGCTCACCAGGTTCTGGTAGACGACGAAGAGGAGGATGTAGCCGAAGGCCCCGGTCAGCGCGATCTCGTTGACCGACATCCCCGCGTCCTCGGGGTCGATCTTGCTGATGCCGTTGCGCATCGCCCACGCCATGAAGGCGGGCAGCAGCAGCGCGACGTACAGCGCCATCTTGTTCCGGCTGAGCAGGAGCAGTTCCGCCCGCCCCATCGCCAGCATCCGTGTCGTCGTCATCGCTCGCCCCGCCCCGTGTTCGTACCGACGGCCCCGGAAGTCTCGGAGGCCCCGGTCGGCGCACCCGCGCCCGCTATCGCCAGGAACGCCTCCTCCAGCGAGGCGGTCCGCGCGTCCAGCCCGTCCAGTTCCAGGCCCTTGTCCCGCGCCCACACCAGCAGTCCGGTCAGGGTCCGCTGCAACTCGTGGGTCTGGAGCTCGATCCGCCCGTCGGTCTCCTCGTGCCGGAGCACCCCGAGCTCGCCCAGCGGCGGCAGATCCCCGACGAACCAGCCCGGCGGCATCGCGAAGCGGATCCGCGCCGGGTACGCGCCGATGACCTCGCCCGGCGAGCCCGTGACCACGACCTGCCCCTCGCGCATGATCGCGAGGCGGTCGGCCAAGGCTTCGGCCTCCTCCAGATAGTGCGTGGTCAGCAGCACCGTCGTGCCGTCGGCGCGCAGCCGGCGCACCAGCTCCCAGGTGTCGTGCCGGGCCTCGGGGTCGAGTCCGGTCGTCGGCTCGTCGAGGAAGAGCACCTCGGGCCGGCCGATCAACGCGAGCGCGAGGTCCAGGCGGCGCCGTTCACCACCGGAGAGCTGTTTGACGCGCACGTCCCGCCGCTTCGCGAGCTTGACCAGGCCGAGCGCCTCGTCGACGGGCCGCGCCCCCGTGGTGCAGCCGGCCCACATCCGTACCGTCTCGGCCGCCGTCAGATCGGAGGGGAAGCCGCCCTCCTGGAGCATCATCCCGACCCGGGGCCGCACCACGCGGCGCTCCGCGTACGGATCGTGGCCCAGCACCCGCACCCGGCCGCCGGTCGGCCGCGCGAGCCCCTCCAGCAACTCGACCGTGGAGGTCTTGCCCGCGCCGTTCGTCCCCAGCAGCGCGAACAACTCGCCCCGCCCCACGGTGAAGGAGACGTCCCGCACCGCCTCGAACCCCTTGCCCCCGGCAGGCCCGTACCGGCGCCGCAGCCCGGTGACGTCGATCACACTGTCCCCGATGTCCATGCTCCAAGGCTCCCGGCGGATCCGGCCCGGAAGCAGTGCGGGCTGTCATGACTTCGGATGACGAATGTCATCGGGCGCCGGCACCACCGCCGGGGGAACACGAAGAAGGCCCCGGTCGATGACCGGGGCCTTCTTACAACTGAGCGGACGACGAGACTCGAACTCGCGACATCCACCTTGGCAAGGTGGTGCTCTACCAACTGAGCTACGTCCGCATGCCTCCGCTCGGCTTTCACCGGCGGCGCGAACATCACTCTACCTGATCCACTTGCGTGGTCGGTAAGCGATGAGAGCGGGTGACAGGAATCGCACACTGCGCCTTCTCCCTGGAAGGGAGACGCTCTACTACTGAGCTACACCCGCATGCCTCCGAACACCGGCCCACGAGGGGCCGCCGATCGGCGGAGCATCACCCTACCCGACCACTTGCGTGGCCGGAAGGCGATGAGAGCGGGTGACAGGAATCGCACACTGCGCCTCCCCCCTGGAAGGGGGGCGCTCTACTACTGAGCTACACCCGCATGACTCCGAAGTTCGGGCCCGTTTCCCGGCCTTGCCCCTCGGCGTGATCCAGACTCTAGCTGATCATCCGGGGTGTTTGGCAAGTCGGCTCAGTCGACGGCGTTGAAGGCCTCGTAGACCTTCTTGGGGATCCGGCCGCGCGGCGGCACCTCCATGCCGTTGGAGCGGGCCCAGGCGCGCACGGCCGCCGGGTCGGGCGCGACGGCGGTGCGCCGGTAGACCTTGCCGGAGCGGGACTGCTTGCGGCCCGCCTCCATGTAGGGGGCCAGCGCGACGCGCAGTTTCTTTGCATTGGCGGTGTTGAGGTCGATCTCGTACGACCTGCCGTCCAGACCGAAGGAGACGGTTTCCGCCGCGTCCCCGCCGTCGATGTCGTCGGAGAGTGTGACCACTACGCGCTGCGCCACGAAAATCGGTCCTTTCGGTCGGCACCGTCCGCATTGACCTGCGGTGATGCCTGGGTTCCGGTGGTTTGGAATCAATGCTTATTCATTTGTACAACAAAAGGCATTGAGTGGTGAAGCCCAGTTAATTCTGTCCGCGCGCCCCGCCGCAATGCAGGCCATGCGTTTTTCCCGGAATTTTCCCCGGGCGTGCCCCTTGCCGATGCGAAAGCGAGACGGAACCCCCAGGATATCTATGCGCGTAGATTTTTCGGGACTGTACTCTGACATCACCGCTTCAGCTCACGCACCACACACCGGGAGTGCCAGTGGCACGCGTCGTAGTCGACGTCATGCTCAAGCCGGAGATCCTCGACCCGCAGGGCCAGGCGGTGCAGCGCGCACTGCCACGCCTGGGTTTCGAGGGGATCGCCGACGTCCGTCAGGGCAAGCGCTTTGAACTCGAGGTGGAGGGACCGGTCGACGAGGCCGCCCTCGCCCGCATCCACGAGATGGCGGAAACGTTTCTCGCCAACACCGTGATCGAGGACTTCACCGTGAAGGTCGACGGAGAAGCACGGTGACCGCTCGCGTAGGGGTCATCACCTTCCCCGGCACCCTGGACGACCGCGACACCCAGCGGGCCGTCCGGATCGCCGGGCTCGAACCCGTCCCGCTCTGGCACCGCGACAAGGACCTCCAGCAGGTCGACGCCGTGGTGCTGCCGGGCGGCTTCTCCTACGGCGACTACCTGCGCGCGGGCGCCATTTCGCGCTTCTCGCCGGTCATGGAGAAGGTCATCGAGGGTGCCCGCGAGGGCATGCCCGTCCTCGGTATCTGCAACGGCTTCCAGGTGCTCACCGAGACCCACCTGCTGCCGGGCGCGATGCTCCGCAACAACCACCTGCACTTCATCTGCCGCGACCAGAAGCTGCGGGTGGAGAACGCGGAAACCGCCTGGACCTCCGACTACGAGGTGGGCCAGGAGATCTCCGTCCCGTTGAAGAACATCGACGGCCGGTACGTCGCCGACGAGCGCACCCTCGACATGCTCGAGGCCGAGGGCCGGGTCGCGTTCCGCTACGTGGACGTGAACCCCAACGGCTCGCTGCGTGACATCGCCGGCATCACCAATGAGGCGGGCAACGTCGTCGGCCTCATGCCGCACCCCGAGCACGCCGTGGAGCCGCTGGTCGGCACCGGCCGCACGGACGGGCTCGGATTCTTCACCTCGATCCTGAAGAAGCTGGTCTCCGTATGAGCGACGCACGCGCGGCCACTCGGCCGCAGCCGAACATGACAGCCGCACCTCTGCGCCGCGCGGGCGGAGAAGCGAATGATGAGGGCGCAGCATGACTCTCGACACCGTCAAGCACGCAGGCGAAACGCCCGACACCGACCAGCCGTGGGCCGAACTCGGCCTGAAGCCGGACGAGTACGAGCGCATCCGCGAGATCCTCGGCCGCCGCCCGACGGGCGCCGAGCTCGCCATGTACTCCGTCATGTGGTCCGAGCACTGCTCGTACAAGAGCAGCAAGGTCCATCTGCGGCAGTTCGGCGAGAAGGTCCCCGCCAACGACGCCATGCTCGTCGGCATCGGCGAGAACGCGGGCGTCGTCGACGTCGGCCAGGGCTACGCGGTCACCTTCAAGGTCGAGTCGCACAACCACCCCTCGTACATCGAGCCCTACCAGGGCGCGGCCACCGGCATCGGCGGCATCGTCCGCGACATCCTCGCCATGGGCGCCCGCCCGGTCGCCGTCATGGACCCGCTGCGCTTCGGCGCGGCCGACCACCCCGACACCAAGCGCGTCCTGCCGGGCGTCGTCGCGGGCATCGGCGGCTACGGCAACTGCCTGGGCCTGCCCAACATCGGCGGCGAGGTCGTCTTCGACGCCTGCTACCAGGGCAACCCGCTGGTCAACGCCCTGTGCGTCGGTGTGATGAAGCACGAGGACATCCACCTCGCCAAGGCCTCCGGCGCCGGCAACAAGGTCATCCTCTACGGCGCCCGCACGGGCGGCGACGGCATCGGCGGCGTGTCCGTCCTCGCCTCGGAGACCTTCGACTCCACCGGCCCGGCCAAGCGCCCGGCCGTCCAGGTCGGCGACCCGTTCCAGGAGAAGCTCCTCATCGAGTGCACCCTGGAGATCTTCCGCGAGGACCTCGTCGACGGCATCCAGGACCTCGGCGGCGCCGGTCTGTCCTGCGCCACCAGCGAGCTGGCCAGCGCCGGTTCGGGCGGCATGCGCGTCGAGCTGGACACCGTACCGCTGCGCGACTCCTCCCTCTCGCCCGAGGAAATCCTCATGAGCGAGTCGCAGGAGCGCATGTGCGCGGTCGTGGAGCCCGGCAAGGTCGAGCGCTTCATGGAGATCTGCGAGAAGTGGGACGTCATCGCCACCGTCATCGGTGAAGTCACCGACGGCGAGCGGCTGGAGATCTTCTGGCACGGCGAGCAGATCGTGGACGTCCCGCCGCGCACGGTCGCGCACGAGGGCCCGGTCTACGAGCGCCCGTACGCCCGTCCCGACTGGCAGGACGCCCTGCAGGCCGACGACGCGAACAAGCTTCCCCGGCCGGCCACGGCCGAGGAGCTGCGCGCGCAGGTCCTGAAGGTCGTCGCCTCCCCGAACCAGGCCTCGAAGTCCTGGATCACCGACCAGTACGACCGGTTCGTCCAGGGCAACACGATCCTGTCGCAGCCCGAGGACTCGGGCATGGTCCGGATCGACGAGGAAACCAACCTCGGTGTCGCCGTCGCCACGGACGGCAACGGCCGCTACACCAAGCTCGACCCGTACACGGGCGCGCAGCTGGCGCTGGCCGAGTCGTACCGCAACGTCGCCGCCTCCGGTGCCCGGCCGCTGGCCATCTCCAACTGCCTGAACTTCGGTTCGCCCGAGGACCCGGCCGTCATGTGGCAGTTCGCCGAGGCCACCCGCGGTCTGGCGGACGGCTGCCTGGAGCTCGGCACGCCGGTGACCGGCGGCAACGTCTCGCTGTACAACCAGACCGGCGAGACCGCCATCCACCCCACCCCGGTGGTCGCGGTGCTCGGTGTCATCGACGACGTCGAGCGCCGTACGCCGATCGCCTTCGCCGAGGAGGGCCAGCTGCTCTACCTGCTGGGCGACACGGCGGAGGAACTGGGCGGCTCCGCCTGGTCCCAGGTGATCCACGACCACCTCGGCGGGCTGCCGCCCAAGGTCGACCTGGGCCGCGAGAAGCTGCTGGGCGAGATCCTCATCTCGGCCTCCCGCGACGGCATGGCCGACGCGGCGCACGACCTGTCCGACGGCGGTCTGATCCAGGCCCTCGTCGAGTCGTGTCTGCGCGGTGGCAAGGGCGCCCGGATCGTCGTGCCCGACGGCATGGACCCGTTCGTCTTCCTGTTCTCCGAGTCGGCCGGCCGGGCGCTGGTGTCCGTGCCGCGCAGCGAGGAACTGCGGTTCACCGACATGTGCGGCGCGCGCGGGCTGCCCGCCACGCGCGTGGGTGTCGTCGACGGTGAAGAGATCGCGATCCAGGGCCAGTTCAGCATTCCGCTGGCCGAGCTGCGTGAGGCGCACGAGGCGACGATCCCGGCTCTGCTGGTCTGATCCGGCGCGCTTCCGGGCTTCACGAAGGCGGTCCGCCCCTCATGGGGCGGGCCGCCTTCGGTTTGATCCGCCACTTGTTCAACCACCACGGATTAGGGTCGGAGCATGTCTTCCGCCCCGCGCAAACCCCGTGCCCGCAGCTACGACCCCGCCAAGACCCGCGCCGCCGTCCTCGCGCAGTTCCGGAACGTGCGCGAAGCGGTGGCGGGGCTGAGCGCCGAGCAGTTGGCGCTGCCGACCCGGCTCGGCGACTGGACGGTCCGCGAGCTGGCCGCGCACATCGCGAGCGTCACCGACAACGTCAGCCGCAGCATCGAGGCGCCCGCGCCCGCGAAGCACGAAGTCGCCCTGGTCGACTGGGCGTTCGCCACCCGTGCGTTCGCGGGGAAGGTCGACGAGGCGGCCCACGAGGCGGCGGCCGACGCCGAGCCGCTCGAACTCCTCGACCGCACCGCCGCCCGCTTCACCGACATCACCCTCCCGGCCCCCGGAGACCGGCTCGTCGCGGCGCGGGTCGGTGCGATGCGCTTGGACGACCTGATCGTCACCCGATGTGTCGAACTGATCGTCCACACCGACGATCTGGCCGCCGCGCTGGGCACCGAGATCCCGTACGACCGGCAGGCCCTGGCCACCTGTGTCCGGCTGCTGGCGGACGGGCTCGCCACCAAGGCGCCGGGCGGCTCGGTGGAAGTCCGGATTCCGCCTTTCGCGGTGGTCCAGTGTGTGGCAGGCCCCAAGCACACCCGGGGCACCCCGCCCAACGTGGTCGAGACCGATCCCCTCACCTGGGTCCGCCTCGCGACCGGCCGTACGGACTGGGCCACGGCCCTCGACGAGGCGGCCGTTTCCGCGAGCGGGGAGCGCGCGGACATCTCCGCGCAACTGCCCTTGCTGGGCTGATCCGGCCTCCTTGCGGGGGCCGGCCGGGAAAGCCGGGGAAAGCGGGGGAAAGTGGGGGAGGGGCCCCGGAAAAAACACCCGGAAAACCATGCCGGGAATCGCAAGAAAAGGCGCTTGATCGGTCATCGCGCGTACCCGTCGAGTGGCTGTGCGTGGTGTGAGCCATTTCCCCTCGTCCCCGGTTCGGATGAACCTCGCACCTGCAATAGACTTACCTTGTGCCTCGTGGTGACGGACGACTCAGCCACGACCTGCTCCCCGGTGAGAAGGGCCCCCAGGACGCTTGTGGCGTCTTCGGTGTCTGGGCTCCGGGTGAAGAGGTCGCCAAACTCACCTATTTCGGACTGTATGCATTGCAGCACCGTGGACAGGAGTCCGCGGGTATCGCTGTGAGCAACGGCTCCCAGATCCTCGTTTTCAAGGACATGGGACTTGTCTCCCAAGTCTTCGACGAGACCTCCCTCGGCTCCCTCCAGGGCCATATCGCGGTCGGACATGCCCGCTACTCCACCACCGGTGCCTCGGTGTGGGAGAACGCGCAGCCGACCTTCCGCGCGACCGCCAACGGCTCCATCGCCCTCGGTCACAACGGCAATCTGGTCAATACCGCCCAGCTGGCCGAGATGGTCGCCGCCCTCCCCCGGGAGAACGGCCGGGCCACCCAGGTCGCGGCGACCAATGACACGGACCTGGTCACCGCACTCCTCGCGGGCCAGACCGACGCCGACGGCAAGCCGCTGACCGTCGAGGAAGCGGCCGCCAAGGTCCTCCCCGACGTGCAGGGCGCCTTCTCCCTCGTCTTCATGGACGAGCACACGCTGTACGCGGCCCGTGACCCGCAGGGCATCCGCCCGCTGGTCCTCGGCCGACTGGAGCGCGGCTGGGTGGTGGCCTCCGAGACCGCCGCCCTGGACATCTGCGGCGCCTCCTTCGTACGCGAGGTCGAGCCCGGCGAAATGGTCGCCATCGACGAGAACGGCGTACGGACCTCCCGGTTCGCGGAGGCGAGGCCCAAGGGCTGCGTCTTCGAGTACGTCTACCTCGCGCGCCCCGACACCGACATCGCGGGCCGCAACGTCTATCTCTCCCGGGTGGAGATGGGCCGCAAGCTCGCCGCCGAGGCCCCGGTCGAGGCCGACCTGGTGATACCGACCCCGGAGTCCGGCACCCCCGCCGCCGTGGGTTACGCGGAGGCCAGCGGCATCCCGTACGGAACGGGCCTGGTCAAGAACTCCTACGTCGGCCGGACCTTCATCCAGCCGAGCCAGACCATCCGCCAGCTCGGTATCCGGCTCAAGCTCAACCCGCTCAAGGAAGTCATCCGCGGCAAGCGCCTCGTGGTCGTCGACGATTCCATCGTCCGCGGCAACACCCAGCGCGCCCTGGTCCGGATGCTCCGAGAGGCCGGCGCCGCCGAGGTCCACATCCGGATCTCGTCGCCCCCGGTGAAGTGGCCGTGCTTCTTCGGCATCGACTTCGCCACCCGCGCCGAGCTGATCGCCAACGGCATGACGGTCGAGGAGATCGGCAAGTCGCTGGGCGCGGACTCGCTCGCGTACATCTCCATCGACGGCATGATCGAGGCGACCACCATCGCCAAGCCGAACCTCTGCCGTGCCTGCTTCGACGGCGAGTACCCGATGCCGCTGCCCGACCCCGAGCTGCTGGGCAAGCAGCTGCTGGAGTCGGAGCTGGCCGGTGGCACCGACGCCGCCGACGCGCTCCGTCGCCCGTAACGCCCCCGTAGTACCGAACGACACGAAAGATCTCAAACTCATGTCTGAGACCACTGGTGCCAGCTACGCAAGCGCGGGCGTCGACATCGAAGCCGGCGATCTCGCCGTCGAGCTCATGAAGAAGTGGGTGAAGAAGGCCACCCGTCCGGAGGTCGTCGGGGGCCTCGGCGGTTTCGCCGGCCTCTTCGACGCCAGCGCCCTCAAGCGCTACGAGCGCCCGCTGCTCGCCTCCGCGACCGACGGCGTCGGCACGAAGGTCGACATCGCCCGCCGGATGGGGGTCTACGACACCATCGGCCACGACCTGGTCGGCATGGTCGTGGACGACCTCGTCGTGTGCGGCGCCGAGCCGCTCTTCATGACCGACTACATCTGCGTCGGCAAGGTCTACCCGGAGCGGGTCGCGGCCATCGTCAAGGGCATCGCCGAGGGCTGTGTCCTCGCGGGCTGCGCCCTCGTCGGCGGCGAGACCGCCGAGCACCCGGGGCTGCTGGCCGCCGATGACTTCGACGTGGCCGGCGCCGGCACGGGCGTGGTCGAGGCCGACCGGGTCCTGGGCGCAGACCTCATTCGAAAGGGTGACGCCGTCATCGCGATGGCGTCGTCCGGACTTCACTCGAACGGGTACTCACTGGTCCGCCATGTGCTCTTCGACCGGGCCGGCTGGGAGCTGGACCGCGACGTTCCGGAGTTCGGCCGCACCCTCGGCGAGGAGCTGCTGGAGCCCACCAAGATCTATTCGCTGGACTGTCTCGCGCTCACCCGCACGGCCGAGGTGCACGCCTTCTCGCACATCACCGGCGGCGGTCTCGCCAACAACCTGGCCCGGGTGATCCCGGCCGGACTGCACGCGAGTGTCGACCGGTCGACCTGGGCGCCGGGCGCGGTGTTCGACCTCGTGGGGCAGCTCGGCGGCGTGGAGCGGCTGGAGCTGGAGAAGACCCTGAACATGGGCGTCGGCATGATCGCCGTCGTGCCGCAGGAGTCCGTGGACGTGGCCCTGGCGACGTTCGCCGACCGGGGCGTGGAGTCCTGGGTCGCGGGAGAGATCACCGAGCGCGGCGACCACGCCGAGCCCGTGGCGCTGACCGGGGACTATTCGAGCTGACCGGGTCGGAACCGGGCGGGGCCACGGCCCCGCTCCCGGTTCTGGTTCCGGTTCCGAGCAGCACAGAACCCGGTCCGGGGCATGCCCTGGACCGGGTCGTGGGAGTTACAGCGTCAAGCGCGGCGACGGTAGGTCTCGGGCGATTGCTCGTCCTCGTCCTCTTCGTCGTTGTAACGATCCGCGTACTGAGCGTACGGATCGTCGTCCAGCTCATCGTCCTTTTCGAGCGGCTCGCTTGGCAGCGGCTGCTTCGTCGGCGATGCGCCCAGCTCATTGGCCAGACGTGAGAGATCGGTCCCGCCGCTGTTGTACTTCAGCTGGCGGGCGACCTTTGTCTGCTTGGCCTTGGCCCGGCCGCGCCCCATGGCTCGACCCCCTCAATGACGGGGCTCGACGGCCCCAGAGTCAACGCGTTCACGTTCATGAGTCAGAGCGGACTCCCGCTGGGAAGTCCGGCCTGTAGGGCTTCAACGGTACCTGCTTCCGCGGCCATACGGTACGTCGCCCGCATGACGTGGCACGGAGCACAACCCTCAGGGAGCCCCGTCCCCGCTGGTCAGCTGCGATTTTAACGTGTCTTGTGCGCCGACCCGCCGAGGGGTGGTGAGAGATCTCTCCCTCACCACCTCCGAACGGCGGCTCTGTGGGGACCACTGTGCGGCCGCCGACAGCCTGTCCGGCCGATCTTGGTCGGCGGCCGGACGGGAACTCGGCCCGTCCGGCGTTTGAGGACACCGCCGCGCAGCGGTGGTGCACCCGACCCGGGCGACAGGGCCAAGCGCGCACCCCCACCCACGAAGGCCGGCCGGCCAGGCACCCGCGTGCCGGGGGCTTACGGAGCGGTCCTCCCCGTGGCGGCGGCGCGGGCGTCCGCCATCCGCTGCTCGGCGAGTCGGTCCGCGGCCGCGGCCGGCGGGATGCCGTCCGCCTTGGCCCGATCGAATATGGCCGACGTCGTGTCGAAGATCTTGGTCGCCTTGGCCTTCGCCCGGTCGAAGTCGAAGCCGTGCAGCTCGTCCGCGACCTGGATCACGCCGCCCGCGTTCACGACGTAGTCCGGGGCGTAGAGGATGCCGCGGTCGGCGAGGTCCTTCTCCACCCCCGGGTGGGCGAGCTGGTTGTTGGCCGCGCCGCACACGACGGTGGCGGTGAGGGCGGCCACCGTCTCGTCGTTCAGCGCGCCGCCGAGGGCGCAGGGGGCGTAGACATCGAGCGGCGTACGGATCAGTACGTCGGCGTCCACGACGGAGGTGACCTGCGGGTGCCGGGCGGTGATCCGCTCCACGGCGTCCGCGCGGACGTCCGTGATCACGACCTCGGCGCCGTCCTCCACCAGGTGCTCGACGAGGTGGTGGCCGACCTTCCCGACGCCCGCGACGCCGACCCGGCGGCCGCGCAGCGTCGGCTCGCCCCACTGGGTCTGCGCGGCGGCCCGCATGCCCTGGAAGACGCCGAACGCGGTGAGGACCGAGGAGTCGCCGGCGCCGCCGTTCTCGGGGGAGCGGCCGGTGGTCCAGCGGTTCTCCCGGGCGACCACGTCCATGTCCTGGACATAGGTGCCGACGTCGCAAGCGGTGACATAACGCCCACCGAGGGAGGCCACGAACCGACCGTAGGCAAGCAGCAGTTGCTCGGTCTTGATCAGATCGGGGTCGCCGATGATCACAGCCTTACCGCCACCGTGGTCGAGGCCCGCCAGCGCGTTCTTGTACGACATGCCGCGCGACAGATTGAGCGCGTCCCGCACCGCCTCCTCCTCGGAGGCGTACGGGTAGAAGCGGGTGCCGCCGAGGGCCGGGCCCAGGGCGGTGGAGTGCAGGGCGATGACGGCCTTCAGGCCGCTCTCACGGTCCTGGCAGAGCACAACCTGCTCGTGGCCGCCCTGGTCCGTGTGGAACAGGGTGTGCAGTACGCCTTCGGCGCCGGAGGTGGGACGTACGTCAGTCACTGTGGTGACTCCATATGTCGCGGAGGTCGCCCTCCGAGGGGTGGGGGAGGGCCGGTTGGCAAGAGAGTAAGACCTCCCGGCCCGGCCGATCGGTGTGGTGCGGAGGATCACTCTCCCGGGCTGCGACGACATGGGACGATCTGGACAGTACGGGGAGGTCACCGGCGCTCCCCGGGTGTCCTTCGGCTTGAGGGAGCGAGCGTTGCGACTGGCGTCATCGGTGACTGTCCCGTACGCGGCCTACCTACGGGTCTACGAACCGCTCGGCGCGTTCCCCGAGCCGGAGCGTACGCACTGGGTGCGCTACGCCCGGCGCGGGAAGCTCCCCGGTGCCCAGGACGAACTGCGCCGGTCGCTGGCCGACTTGCTGCCCACCCCGCCCGTGCCCGTTCCGGTGCACGAGAGCGGTGACGCCTTCATCGCCCTGCAGGACGGCGTGCTGTGCGTCTGCCCCTGGCGGACCCGGCTGCGCGGCTGGCTGGCGCTGGAGGAGCTCGCCGAGCGGTTCCCCGTGCCCGTCCTGGACGCCGTGCTGCCGCCGGTGGTCCGCAGGCAGGCGGAGGCGGACTACGAGCGCTGGCAGGAGCACAACCCGGACGCCCGGCCGTGGATCAAGACGGCGACCTGGCAGGTGCCGCTGCGCTGGTTCGTGCTCTTCGCGGACGAGGAGCGCGAGTACGCCAAGGGCGAGCCCGGCCCCCCGGCGCGACCGGCCCCCGTCCTGCGCTACCGCACGCCCATGGTGCAGGCCCGGCGGCGGGTCGCGCGGGCCCTGCGGACGCTCAAGGACGCCATCGAGGAAGGGCCGCTGATCGACGGCCTGGTGGAGGTGGGGCGCTGGCTGGAGGAGTTCCATCCGCGCTCCCTGGTGGAGCTCGACTACGGCGGTCTCGTCCATCTGGTGCCCGAGCCGCATCTCGCCGACGATCACTCCGCCGCCGACACGGCGGAAGGACTGGCGGCGTTGCGCGACGGGGACGGCGCGCGGGCGGGCGCGGCGTACGAGCGGCTCACTGAGCGCTGGCGCGCCGTGCGGGACCGGCAATACGCCAACTGAGATTCCTTGAAGCGGGAACTGCCGTGGCTGCTGGGGCGTCTGGAGATCGCTGGGGCCGTTGCGGCAGGACCTAGGTCCCGATCCGGGCCATTGCGGCAACCGTGACCTAACGCACTTACGTCAGGTCTTGCGCCCATCGCCCACCCTCGTGGCAAAATAGGACAAGGAGTCCGGGAAGGACTCCTTCCGTCCAAGTATGGGTGGATAGCTCGGTATTGCCCCCATTGGCGGGTCTGGTGACCCCTGATCCCGCTGTGACTGATCGTCACGGTGGCGTGACTGTCCGCTATGACATGGTCCATCGGCTTCCGTCGAGGTTGAACACCTGAGAGGGCAATTCCATCGGTTTGGCCGACGTGGCTGGACAGATGGTGTAGTTGTAGTGCCGAGGACAAGCCGTTCGTCCTATAACCGACTCGGCCCGCGTCCGCCATTTCGGGCAACGCGGGTCAAGGTGCAGAATTTAGAGGAAAGAACCGACGTGATGGTTCGGTTCTCCCGAGGAGGCCGCTCATGACCGCTCGCACCCCTGATGCCGAGCCGCTGCTGACCCCGGCTGAGGTTGCCACGATGTTCCGCGTGGACCCGAAGACGGTCACGCGCTGGGCCAAGGCAGGCAAGCTCACGTCCATCCGCACGCTCGGAGGACACCGGCGATACCGCGAAGCGGAGGTCCGCGCGCTGCTGGCGGGCATTCCGCAGCAGCGTAGCGAGGCCTGAACAAAGGCATAAGGGCGTTTTCCGGGGCCCCCAACCCGGCTTTCGCCCAGGCACCACCTGGCTACAAACGACTGGACGCCTGCCCCAACAGGCTCCATGCCCACCGACTTGGGTGCGTCGTCGATCGCGCTGGACTCCGCCGGGTCCAGCGCGATCTTTTTTATGCCCTCCGCCGGGCCGGTCCGCCCGCCGTCGGGAGATGGGGCCGTAGAGGGGCACAGTGGGGCCGTAGGGGGCCCACAGAGGGATCACAGCGAGTCCGGGTGGAACCCCTGACGGAACGCCCGGGAGAAGCGTGCCTCTTTCGGGGGGCGGTGCAATTGCACATATTAAATTGACCGGGTGTAGGCAGGGGGTAAGTTCCCTCACTCCGGAAACTCTTTCGGTGACTCCCGTCACATCGCGACGTGCTTGTCACTCCCTGTGCCACTGCGGTAGAGAAACCCGACTTCCACCCTGGCATTCGACTGCCGTCGCGGTAGCCGCCGTTGGTCACCGGAAAGAGGGACTTTCGTCCCCGGCCGACCGGCCCGTCACCCCCCGGCGCCGGCCGCGCCCTCGGCATCACGCCCGGTGTCGCGCTCGGTGACGCTCTCAGCGACGCCCTCGGCCCGCGCGTAGGGCTCGTCGCCCGCGCCGCTGCCGGCCTCCTGGGCGAGCCGCAGGAGCCGGTGGCACACCGGGCAGTGTCTGGTCAGGTGGCGGTACCCCGAGGCGGCGGAGAGGTGGGCACGCAGCAGCGCCCTCGTCTCATGCCTGATGCGCTCGGTCCGCTCGGATCCGGTCCGGGTCTTCGTCATGGAGTGCGGCACCTCCTCCACTGCTACGGGTACCCCTGGCACGTGTCGCAGTCAAGGTCGAACGCAAGAAGGCCGGGATCCCTAGGGGGATCCGGGCCAGGTGCTCCGATTGCTCCGACAGCGGTAAGGCCCGCACCCACTCTAGGGATACGGGCCTTGTGCCGACGCGGTCCTGACGGGATTTGCCGTGCTCGATGGCGGCTCCGCCGCGGGCGCGGCCTCCGCTGGTTTCTGCGGCCGGGCAAGCAGTAAGGCCCGCACTCGCTGACGAGTACGGGCCTTACCGAGATGCGGTCCTGACGGGATTTGCTGTGCTCGATGGCGGCTCCGCCGCGGGCGCGGCCTCCGCTGGTTTCTGCGGCCGGGCAAGCAGTAAGGCCCGCACTCGCTGACGAGTACGGGCCTTA
>NZ_JACHJG010000007.1:43116-51294 GCF_014203545.1 Streptomyces netropsis | reverse complement strand
CTTACCGAGATGCGGTCCTGACGGGATTTGAACCCGCGGCCTCCACCTTGACAGGGTGGCGAGCACTCCAAACTGCTCCACAGGACCTTGCTTTGCTTTCCCGCCTGCGCGGTGCTGCGAAACAGACTCTACAGCAGGTCAGGGGGTGCGGTCGAACCCGATCGGGGGTGAATCCGCGGACCTGGTCCGAAGTGCCGTCCGAAGGGCCCCCGACGGACTCCCGACGGGGGCTTCGAACCGGCTTCCCGGGGCACCGGCGCCTACGGCGCCAACGCGTCGATGGCCTTCACGATCCGCTTGTCCGACACCGGATGGGCCGTGCCCAGCGCGTGCGCGAAGTAGCTGACCCGCAGCTCCTCGATCATCCAGCGGATGTCCAGCGCCTCCTGCGGCACGGGCCGTCCCTTGGGGAACTGCTCCAGGAGCCAGAGGTACTCGTCGCGCATCTCGTGCACCTTCGCCATCCGGGTACGGTCCCGCTCGGCGTTGGTGGGCAGTTGCGTCAGCCGCCGGTCGACCGCCACCAGATACCTCAGCAGGTCCGGCAGCCGGCGCACGCCGTGGGTGGTCACGAAGCCGGGCCGGACGAGGTCCGCCAGCTGTTCCTTGACGTCCGTGAGGGACGGGACCAGGACGAGCGACTTGGTGTCCTTCAGCCGGCGCTCGCACGCCTGCCAGGCGGCCAGCACCTCCCGCACCTTGCGGATGGCGTCCAGCGTCGCGTCCACGATGTCCGCCCGCACGGCGTCGAAGAGCTTGCGGAAGGACTCCTCGTCCCACGCGGGCCCGCCGTGCGCCGCGATCAGCTTGTCGGCGGCACCGGACACACAGTCCTCGAAGAGGGCCTGGATGGAGCCGTGCGGATTCCGCGACAGGGCGAGCTTCTGCTGGTTGTTCAGCTTGTCCTGGGCGAATTTCGCGGGGTTGGACGGCAGATTGAGCAGGATGAGCCGACGGGTGCCGGCCCACATCGCCTGGCGCTGCTCCGGCTCGGTGTCGAAGAGCCGCACCGCCACCGACGCGCCCTCGTCCACCAGCGCCGGATACGCCTTCACCGGCTGACCCGCCCGCCGGGTCTCGAAGGTGCGCGGCAGCGTCCCGATCGTCCACTGGGTCAGTCCCGAGCGCTGCTCCGGGCCGCGCGGCGCGCCCGCCTCGCCCGTGGTCACGGAGGCCTGCTCGAAGGCCTTGGTGATCGCGGCCTGCGTCTTGGGCTTGAGCCGGATCCGCAGCGCCTCGAGGTCCTTGTCCTCCGCGATCTTCCGCTTGCGCTCGTCAATGATCCGGAAGGTGATCTTCAGGTGGTCGGGGACCTTGCCGAAGTCGAAGTCCTCCGGCTCCATCCGGACGCCCACCATCCGCTGCAGCTCCCGCGTCAGCGTCGTGGCCAGCGGCTCCTGCAGGGGCACGGCCCGGTCCAGGAAAGCCTTGGCGTAGTTCGGCGCCGGGACGTAGTTCCGCCGGATCGGCTTCGGCAGCGAGCGGATCAGCTCGGTCACCAGATCCTCGCGCAGCCCGGGGATCTGCCAGTCGAAGCCCTCGGCCGAGACCTGGTTGAGCACCTGGAGCGGCACATGGACGGTCACACCGTCCGCGTCCGCGCCCGGCTCGAACTGATACGTCACCTTGAACTTGAGCCGGCCCTGCCGCCAGGAATCCGGATAGTCGTCCTTGGTGACCGCCTCGGCGTTCTCGTTGATGAGCATGGAGTGCTCGAAATTGAGCAGCTCCGGCTCCTCGCGCCGCTTGTGCTTCCACCAGGAGTCGAAATGCGCACCCGACACCACGTGCTCGGGCAGCCGCTGGTCGTAGAAGTCGAAGAGCGTCTCGTCGTCGACCATGATGTCGCGACGCCGGGCGCGGTGCTCCAACTCCTCGACCTCGCCGAGCAGTTTGCGGTTGTCGTGGAAGAACTGGTGATGGGTGCGCCAGTCGCCCTCGACCAGGGCGTTGCGGATGAAGAGATCGCGGCTGGTCTCCGGGTCGATCCGCCCGTAGTTCACCTTCCGCTGGGCCACGATCGGCACGCCGTACAGCGTCACCCGCTCATAGGCCATCACGGCCGCCTGCTTCTGCTCCCAGTGCGGCTCGCTGTACGTGCGCTTCACCAGGTGCTGGGCGAGCGGCTCGACCCACTCCGGCTCGATCTTCGCGTTGACCCGCGCCCACAGCCGCGAGGTCTCCACCAGCTCCGCCGACATGATCCAGCGCGGCGGCTTCTTGAACAGCGCCGAGCCCGGGAAAGCCGCGAACTTCGCGCTGCGGGCACCGAGGTACTCGTTCTTCTCGGTGTCCTTGAGACCGATATGGGACAGCAGACCCACCAGCAGCGACTGATGGATGTGGTCGGGCGCCGCCTCACCCTCCGCGAACTGGATGCCCATCGTCTTCGCGACCGTACGCAGCTGGCTGTAGATGTCCTGCCACTCACGTATCCGCAGATAGTTCAGGAACTCCGACTTGCACATCCGGCGGAAGGCCGAGGACGACAGCGTCTTCTGCTGTTCGCGCACATAGCGCCACAGGTTCAGGAAGGCGAGGAAGTCGCTCGTCTCGTCCTTGAACCGGGCGTGCTGCTGGTCGGCCTGCTGCTGCTTCTCCGAGGGCCGCTCGCGCGGGTCCTGGATGGAGAGCGCGGCGGCGATGACCATGACCTCGCGCGCACAGCCGTTGCGGTCGGCCTCCAGGACCATCCGGGCCAGCCGGGGGTCCAGCGGCAGCTGCGAGAGCTTGCGGCCGAGCGGGGTGAGCCGCTTCTTGTGGTCCTTCTCCTTGGGGTCGATCGCCCCCAGCTCCTGGAGGAGGTCGACACCGTCCTTGATGTTGCGCCGGTCCGGCGGGTCGATGAACGGGAACTTCTCGATGTCCCCGAGGCCGGCGGCGGTCATCTGGAGGATGACGGAGGCCAGGTTCGTCCGGAGGATCTCCGCGTCGGTGAACTCCGGCCGGGAGAGGAAGTCGTCCTCGGAGTAGAGCCGGATGCAGATGCCGTCCGACGTACGGCCGCAGCGGCCCTTGCGCTGATTGGCACTCGCCTGGCTGACCGGCTCGATCGGCAGCCGCTGCACCTTGGTGCGGTGGCTGTAGCGCGAGATGCGGGCCGCGCCCGGGTCGATGACGTACCGGATGCCCGGCACGGTCAGGGACGTCTCCGCCACGTTCGTCGCGAGGACGATGCGGCGGCCCGTGTGGCGCTGGAAGACCCGGTGCTGCTCGGCGTGCGACAGCCGCGCGTACAGCGGCAGCACCTCCGTGAACCTCAGCTTTTTCTTTTCCAGCGCGTCGGCGGTGTCCCGGATCTCCCGCTCGCCGGAGAGGAAGACGAGGATGTCCCCCTCGCCCTCGCGCTGGAGCTCGTCGACGGCGTCGCAGATCGCGGTGATCTGATCGCGGTCGGGGTCGCTGGAGTCCTCCTCCAGCAGCGGCCGGTAGCGCACCTCGACGGGGTACGTACGCCCGCTGACCTCCACGATCGGGGCCTCCCCGAAGTGGCGGGAGAAGCGCTCCGGGTCGATCGTCGCCGAGGTGATGACGACCTTGAGGTCGGGGCGGCGGGGCAGCAGCTGGGCGAGGTAGCCCAGGATGAAGTCGATGTTGAGGCTGCGCTCGTGCGCCTCGTCGATGATGATCGTGTCGTACTGGCGCAGCTCGCGGTCCGTCTGGATCTCGGCGAGCAGGATGCCGTCGGTCATCAGCTTCACGAGCGTCTCGCCGCCGACCTGGTCGGTGAAGCGGACCTTCCAGCCGACCGCCTCCCCGAGCGGGGTGCGCAGCTCCTCGGCGACCCGCTCCGCCACGGTGCGCGCGGCGATCCGGCGGGGCTGGGTGTGGCCGATGAGGCCCTTCACTCCGCGGCCGAGCTCCAGACAGATCTTCGGGATCTGGGTGGTCTTGCCGGAGCCGGTCTCGCCCGCGACGATCACGACCTGGTGGTCGCGGATCGCTTCGAGGATCTCGTCCTTCTTCTGGCTGACCGGCAGCTGTTCGGGGTAGGTGACCTCGGGCACGGCCGCGCGGCGGTTCGCGACGCGCAGTTCGGCGGTGTCGAGGTCGGCCTCGATCTCGGCCAGTACGGCCGTTCGGGCTTCGGGCTTACGGATGCGGCGCGCGCCGTCGAGCCGGCGGCCCAGCCGCTGCTGATCGCGCAGCGTCAGCTCGGGCAGGCGGGCGGCGAGGCCGGCGGCGGTGGCGGGGGCAGGCTGCGTAGACATACGAAGTCCAGGATCGCACCAGCCGTCGCGAAGCGGCGAACGCATTTAGAGCGGAGGGCGCGGCGCAGCTCGCGGTGTGCGCGGGGGCCGGGGCTTGCCCCGAAGGATCCCGGAAAAAACTGAGGCCCCCGTCGAAGACGGGGGCCTCATCGTGGCTGGGGCCGGGGTCGAACCGGCGACCTATCGCTTTTCAGGCGATCGCTCGTACCAACTGAGCTACCCAGCCACGCAGCTCTCGCGAGCTGCAGCGGTCCTGACGGGATTTGAACCCGCGGCCTCCACCTTGACAGGGTGGCGAGCACTCCAAACTGCTCCACAGGACCTTGCAATGTGCGAGCACTAGTCTCGCACACAGTATTGCGTGCCCCCAACGGGATTCGAACCCGTGCTACCGCCTTGAAAGGGCGGCGTCCTGGGCCACTAGACGATGAGGGCTGATGGCCCACCTGGGCGCTTTGCAGCGCGTCGGGGACGTGAGAAGCATATGGGATGGAGGGAGGGAACGCCAAAACGGTTTCCCTGAGCCTTCGCGGCGGGATCCGGGCCCGGGGTGTGGCGAGGCCGGAAGATCCCCGGAAGTGCCCGCCGGGGTACAGCGCCCGGCGCACCGTTGGCGGACAATGGCGAGCGTGCTGGAGATGACGCGCGAGGAGTTCGAGGAACTGGTCGCCGAGGCCCTGGACCGGATCCCGCCGGAGCTGACGCGGCTGATGGACAACGTCGCGGTGTTCGTGGAGGACGAGCCGCCGGCGGAGGACCCGGAGCTGCTCGGTCTCTACGAGGGAACGCCGCTGACCGAGCGCGGTGAGTGGTACGCGGGTGTGCTGCCGGACCGCATCACGATCTACCGGGGGCCGACGCTGCGGATGTGCGAGACCCGGGAAGAGGCCGTGGAGGAGACGGAAGTGACTGTTGTTCACGAGGTGGCGCACCACTTCGGGATCGACGACGAACGGCTGCACGCCCTCGGCTACGGCTGACGGGGCCGGGTGCCGGGCGCGCTACGCCGGTCGGGTGGCGGCGCGCCGCGCGTGTCCTGGGCGGGGCGGGGCCAGTTGGGCAGGGCGCCTGTCCCCCCGCGACCCGAAGGCGGTCCCGCCCATGCCCGCAATGCCAGCCCTGGCGTCAGCCGTGACGTTCACCCGTATCGCCGCCGTGACCGTCGCGGCGCTGGCCCTCGGTGGCTGCATGAGCGTGAGCGACCCGGACCGGGCGACGCCGTCGGGCTCGGGCAAGCAGCGCGAGGTCGGCACCCGGCCGGACGGCGGGGTGCCGGCGCCGGGCGGTCGTCCGGGGCGGCCGGGCGCGAAGGTGCCGCACGGCGCGAGCGGGAGCCCCGCGGCCAGGGAGGCGTCCGCGGCGTCCTCCTCCCCTTCCCCGTCCGCCGGGTCGGCCGGGGCGTCGCCGCCCGCGGGGAAGCCGGGCAAACCGGGGGAGCGGCCGAAGCCGCCGGGCGGTCCGGGGCCGGGCACGGAACCGCAGCCCGGGCGGCCGCCGGCGTCGTCCCAGCCGGCCTCCCAGCAGCCGAGCAGCCCGCCCTCGCCGCCCGCGCCGACGTCTCCCCCGGAGCCGACCCCGCCCGCTCCGCAGCCGGCTCCGCAGGCGGGACCGGTTGCCTCGTAGCGGCCTCGTACCCACCCCGCAGTCACCTCGCAGTCGCCTCGCAGTCGTCGGCGCAGAGCCCGGTCCGGAGGTGAAAGTGCAGGTCAGAGGGGGTGTCGACCGCATCGATGAACGCTTGTTCGAGGCGCCTCACCGGAGAGGACTTGCGCTATGCGGTGGTGGGTGCGTATGGTGGTAGATCGTTTGATCCCATTTGCCCGGCGCCTGACAGAAGCGCGCCGTGTGGCGCGTTCCTTACCTTGCCGTGGCTGACCGCATCGAGGCGGTCATTTGTGAAGCCGACACGGAGCTTGGGCGCGTGCCGAAACTCCGGAAGGTTTCGCATTTCGCATGTCCATTTCCACTGAGCAGACCGTCATGCCCGAGAACGACGAGATCGTTGTCGAGGCTGCCGCTGACACCACCCCCGACACCATCACCGACGCCCCCGTCGTCGACGCTGTCGCCGATGTCGACACCGACATCGCCGCCGACTCCGATGACGCGGACGCCGAGCCGACCGTCACCTTCGCCGACCTCGGTCTCGACGAGGCGATCGTCCGCAAGCTCGCACAGAACGGCGTCACCACGCCCTTCCCGATCCAGGCCGCGACCATCCCGGACGCCCTGGCCGGCAAGGACATCCTCGGCCGCGGCCGCACCGGCTCCGGCAAGACCCTCTCCTTCGGTCTGCCCCTGCTGACGGTCCTCTCCGGTGGTCACACCGAGAAGAAGAGCCCCCGCGGTCTGATCCTCACCCCGACCCGCGAGCTGGCGATGCAGGTCGCCGACGCCCTCCAGCCGTACGGTGACGTGCTCGGCCTGAAGATGAAGGTCGTCTGCGGCGGTACGTCGATGGGCAACCAGATCTACGCCCTGGAGCGCGGCGTCGACATCCTCGTCGCCACCCCGGGCCGTCTGCGCGACATCATCAACCGCGGTGCCGCCAAGCTCGACAAGGTCCAGGTCGCCGTCCTCGACGAGGCCGACCAGATGGCCGACATGGGCTTCCTGCCCGAGGTCACCGAGATCCTCGACCAGGTCCCGTCCGGCGGTCAGCGCCTGCTGTTCTCCGCGACGCTGGAGAACGAGATCGACACCCTCGTCAAGCGCTACCTGGTCAAGCCCGTCACCCACGAGGTGGACGCGGCCCAGGGCGCGGTCACCACGATGACGCACCACGTCCTCGTCGTGAAGCCGAAGGACAAGGCGCCGGTCACGGCCGCCATCGCCGCCCGCAAGGGCCGCACGATCATCTTCGTCCGTACCCAGCTAGGTGCCGACCGCGTCGCCGAGCAGCTGCTCGACGCCGGTGTCCGCGCCGACGCGCTGCACGGCGGCATGACCCAGGGCGCGCGTACCCGCGTGCTGGAGGACTTCAAGGGCGGTCACGTCAACGTCCTCGTCGCCACCGACGTCGCCGCGCGCGGTATCCACGTCGACGGCATCGACCTCGTGCTGAACGTCGACCCCGCCGGTGACCACAAGGACTACCTGCACCGCTCCGGCCGTACGGCCCGCGCCGGCCAGTCCGGCACGGTCGTCTCCCTGGCCCTGCCGCACCAGCGCAAGCAGATCTTCCGTCTGATGGAGGACGCGGGCGTCGACGCCTCGCGTCACATCGTCGGTGGCGCCGGCGCCTTCGACGAGGACGTCGCCAAGATCACCGGTGCGCGTTCGCTCACCGAGGTCCAGGCCGACTCCGCGGCCAACGCCGCCAAGCAGGCCGAGCGCGAGCTCCAGGACCTCAACCGCCAGGTGGAGCGCGTCCAGCGCCGTGCCACCGAGCTCCGCGAGGAGGCCGACCGCCTCGTGGCGCGCGCCGCCCGCGAGCGTGGCGAGGACCCGGAGGCCGCCGTGGCCGCCGCGGCCGAGGCCGCTGCCAACGAGGCGAAGGCCGAAGAGGCCGCCGCCGCCGTGCCCGCGCAGTCCACGTCGACCCCCCGCGACGAGCGTGGCAACTACGAGCGCCGCGACGACCGTTCCTCGGGCGGCTTCCGTCGCGATGACCGCCGTGACGACCGCTCCGGCGGGTTCCGTCGCGACGACCGTCGTGACGACCGCTCTTCGGGCGGCTTCCGTCGCGACGACCGTCCGTCCGGTGGCTTCCGCCGTGACGACCGTCCGTCCGGTGGTTTCCGTTCCGGTGGCGACCGTCCGTCGGGTGGGTTCCGTCGTGACGAGCGTCGTGACGACCGTCCCGCCGGTGGTGGCTTCCGTCGCGACGAGCGTCGTGACGACCGCTCCGGTGGCGGCTTCCGCCGCGATGACCGTCCGTCCGGTGGTTTCCGTTCCGGTGGCGACCGTCCGTCGGGTGGGTTCCGTCGTGACGAGCGTCGTGACGACCGTCCCGCCGGTGGTGGCT
>NZ_JACHJG010000007.1:0-43018 GCF_014203545.1 Streptomyces netropsis | reverse complement strand
CTTCCGTCGCGACGAGCGTCGTGACGACCGCTCCGGTGGCGGCTTCCGCCGTGACGACCGTCCGTCCGGTGGCTTCCGCTCCGGTGGCGACCGTCCGGCCTCCGGTGGCGGCTTCCGCTCCGGCGGCGGCGACCGCCCGTTCAACCGCGACCGTCGCGACGACCGCCCCTCGACCGGTGGCTTCCGCTCCGGTGGCGACCGTCCGGCCGGCCGTCGTGACGACCACCGCGGTGGCGGCACCGCCACCGGCTCCTTCGGTCGCCGGGACGACAAGCCCCGCTGGAAGCGCAACGGCTGATAGCCGCAGCTGATCTGAGGGCCCGTACGACACTTTTGTGCCGTACGGGCCCTTCTGCGTACGCCCCCTTCGACACCCCCGACGCGGCCCCGGCGAATACGACTCGGGCTCCGGCGGTCGGCCGGGCTATGCTGCGGGGTGCGGGCCGTTAGCTCAATTGGCAGAGCAGTGGACTTTTAATCCATTGGTTGTGGGTTCGAGTCCCACACGGCCTACGTGACGCAGGTGGGGGTTACCCCTTCCGACCTGCGGTCGAGCGCCCCGCCTGGTTCCTACCGGGCGGGGCGCTCCGGCGTTGTGGGGCCCGTGCGTGCCCATTGCGCGCCCATCAGGACGCTCGGCGGAGGGCTACGGCGTGCCCGGCGGTGTCCGCGGGCTCCCGCCCCACCACGCGTGCCGAAGGCGGCGACCAGGGGTGTTTCCTGACGGACGGCCGGATTCCCGCGTGACTGCCTGTGTATGGCGGGGAGTTGTGGCGAGAGGGTGGCGCGGCCTGGCGGTCGGCCCGGGCGTACGTCCCCTTCCCGGACATTCTTCCCTTATTCCCGTCCGAAACCCCGTTGAACCGCGCTCAGTTAGTGAAATTCCCGCCCCCGAGGCGTGTTCGCGCCGCTACGGTAAGTGCGCGGGGTGGGTGAGGCGAGGGTCGGGAGGTCAAAGACGTGGAGCATTCGCGAGCGGGTGAGGGCGAGGGCGAGACGCGGGCCGGGGCGGGCGGCGGCGAGCCGACGCCCGCCGACCAGGTGGAGGAGCTGCTGAAGCGGGCGCAGAACGGCTTCGAGCTCGACGAGCCGCTGCTGGACCGGCTGCGGAGCGCGCTCATGCACCAGTCGGAGCTGCGCTCGTACCGCCAGCGCAATGACGAGCCGCGGCCACTGCGCTGCAACACCTACCGGCACATCTTCCTGCTCTCCGACGGCAGCAGCCGGCTGCTGTACGAGCTGGAGCACGACACCGGGCCGGACGACCGCTTCCTCTACGAGGTGTACGCCCGCGAGGAGGCGCTCGACCAGGCCGAGCGCCGGGTGCACGAGCGGATCGGCGGCGGCATCGGCCCCGGCACCGAGGCCGAGGAGCTGCCCGCCTGGCTGGCGGAGGAGCTGCTGCTCGCGATGGGACCGACGCGTCCCCACCGGGAGTACGTCTGCGACGCCTCGCCCGACCACGCGCGCCGTCTGCTGCGCCGCGCGGAGAACGCGGACGGGCCCGGTGAGGTGGTGCGCGAGCTGCTCCAGGGGGCGCTCGGACACCACATCGCGCTGATCACCAAGCCCCGCCGGCGGGGTGCGGGGCGGGACGCGACGTGGTGCCGCTTCTACGAGCACGCGTTCCTGCTGGAGGGCGGCGGCGAGGTCAGCCTCTGGGAGCTGGAGCACAATCTGACGGCCGACGGCCGCCTGGTGTGCGAGGTCTACCTCGACGAGGCGGAGGCCGAGGTGGCGGCGGACCGGCACGCCCGTGCGCAGGGCGTGGAGCTGTAGCCGGGCGGCCCGCGGCGGGATCCCCGGGGAACCGGGGCGGCGGTGGGGGTTACGGGGGGCCGCCAGTGTGTGCTATGGTCGTTCAAGTTGCAGTTGTGGTACCCATGAACTCGTGTGCGCCTGACGGTTTTGTAACCGAAGGCGCATTTTTGTTTTTGCCGGTCTATTCCGGTGTGGGGCCCATCCCATTCACAAGGAGATAGACATGGCTACTGGCACCGTGAAGTGGTTCAACGCTGAAAAGGGCTTCGGCTTCATCGAGCAGGACGGCGGCGGTCCGGACGTCTTCGCCCACTACTCGAACATCGCCTCCTCCGGCTTCCGTGAGCTGCTCGAGGGCCAGAAGGTTTCCTTCGACGTCACGCAGGGCCAGAAGGGCCTGCAGGCCGAGAACATCGTCGCTGCCTGACGATCGGATGCCCGCCCGGTCGATTGAAAGGCCTTTCGGCCCGATGACTCGACCGGGTATCGCATAGAGCATGACGCAATGGGGCCCGCACCACTGGGTGCGGGCCCCATTGTTGCCCCCGCACCAGCGCGCCCAGGCTTTTCCGCCGCTGTCCGTCCCGGACGGCCTCGCGATGCGAAGTCCTTGATCTCGGGCGTGCCACCCCATTGAGGGAAGGTCCCCGAATGACCCGCTCAGCCCGCCCTGCCCGCTCGTCCTCCGCCGACGGCGGCTCCGCCCGCCCGTCGCGCGCGCGTGGCCCGCAGTCCTCCCGTGGCGGTCAGCCCCGTGGCGGCCAGTCCAAGGGCCGCAAGCCCGCCGCCGCGCCCCTCCAGGGCGAGTTCGAGATGCCGGTCAGCACGACCCCCGCGCTGCCGCCCGTCGAGACCTTCGACGCGCTGGACATGCCGAACGGCCTGCTCGCCACGCTGACCCGCGAAGGCGTCACCGAGCCGTTCCCGATCCAGGCCGCGACGCTGCCCAACGCGCTCGCCGGCCGCGACGTCCTCGGCCGCGGCCGCACGGGCTCCGGCAAGACCCTTGCCTTCGGCCTGGCGCTGCTCGCCCGTACCGCGGGCCGCCGAGCGGAGCCCAAGCGCCCGCTCGCGATGGTCCTCGTCCCCACCCGTGAGCTGGCCCAGCAGGTCACCGACTCGCTCAGCCCGTACGCGACCGCCGTGAACCTGCGGATCGCCACGGTCGTCGGCGGCATGTCCATCGGCCGCCAGGCGCAGACCCTCGCGCGCGGCGCCGAGGTGCTCGTCGCGACCCCCGGCCGCCTCGCCGACCTCATCCAGCGCGGCGACGCCAAGCTCGGCGACGTGCGGATCACGGTCCTGGACGAGGCCGACCAGATGGCCGACATGGGCTTCCTGCCGCAGGTCACCAAGCTGCTCGACCAGGTCGACCCGGACGGCCAGCGGATGCTGTTCTCCGCGACCCTCGACCGCAACGTCGACCGGCTCGTCCGCCGCTTCCTCACCGACCCGGTGACGCACTCCGTCGACGCCTCCGTCGGCGCGGTCTCCACGATGGACCACCACCTGTTCCACGTGACCGACCAGGACAAGAAGGACTCCGTCACCCGGGTCGCCGCCCGCGCCGGCCGCGTGATCATGTTCGTGGACACCAAGCGCGGCGCCGACCGCCTGGTGAAGAAGCTGCTGTCCGAGGGCGTCCGGGCCGCCGCGCTGCACGGCGGCAAGAGCCAGCCGCAGCGCAACCGCACGCTGGACCAGTTCCGCACCGACCAGGTCACCGCCCTGGTCGCGACGAACGTCGCCGCGCGCGGCATCCACATCGACGGCCTCGACCTCGTCGTGAACATCGACCCGCCGACCGACCACAAGGACTACCTGCACCGCGGTGGCCGCACCGCGCGCGCCGGCGAGTCCGGCACGGTCGTCACGTTCGTGCTGCCCGAGCAGCGCCGTGAGATGTCCCGGATGATGACCACGGCGCAGATCACGCCGAACGTCATCAAGACGTACCCGACCGACCCGGAGCTCGCCCGCATCACCGGCGCCCGCGAGCCCAGTGGCGTCCCGGTCGTCATCACGCCCCCGGCCCCGGCCCAGCCGCAGGGCACCGGCAAGTCCTCCAGCTCCCGCGGCAGCCGCGGTGGCCGCGGCCGCACCCGCACGGACGCCTCCGGCTCCGCCACGGGCGGCTCGGGCAACAGCGGCAGCCGCCCGTTCCGCGGCTTCGGCAACGGCACGGAGGGCTCCCGCCGCTCCGGCACCCGCCCGGGCAACGCGGTCGGCCGTGGCCGTCGCAGCGGCGGCGGTGGCGGCGGCACGGGCGGCGGCGGCCGCCGCCCGTCCGCGGCGTGACGCGTACGGAGTGACCTGACGGTCTTCAAAGCCGGACGGGCTGGATGTGGCTGAGCTCAGCCACATCCAGCCCGTCCGGCGTTTGAGGACGCGCCCGCAGGGTGCTCGCCGCCGCAGGCGGCAAGACGGCCCGCAGTCGAAGATCCGCCGGACGGGCGAGCGGTGCCCGCCGCCGCAGGCGGGGCCCGTAGCCCCCAGACGTATCCGGGCCCCGCCCCACTCCGACGGCGGAACCCCGCTCGCCCGCGCGTCCGGCACGCGCAAGGCTGAGGGATACGCGCGGGACGGCCGGTCAGGAGAGAACACGGTGGGGAAGCGAGGCGAGCCCGGATCGGCTTCGACGCGCGGCCCGGCACGGAACCCCGCACGGAACCCCGCACGGACCCCGCCCCCGCAGAACGGGGAATCGCACTGGACCGCGGCCCGCCGCGCAGCGAGATGGCTTCCGGCCGTACTAATCGTCGGCGGCGCCGCCTTCGACTACTTCACGCCTCCCCGCTACACCTACGCCCCCTTCTTCTGTTCCGCCCCCCTCGTCGCGGCCGCCCTGTTGTCCCTGCGGGCCACCGCGGCGACCGCCCTGGCGGCCGTGGGCGCGGCCGTCACCCTCGCGGTCTACCACCGGGTGCACGACACGGCCGAGTCCGCGACCGAGGTCACCACGGTCATGGCCGTCTCCCTCCTCGCCCTCGGCCTCAACCGCATCGTGCGCCACGGCGACCAGCAGCTCGCCTCCGCGCGCGGCATCGCCGAGGCCGCCCAGCGCGCGGTCCTGCCGACGCCTCCCGCCCGCATCGCCGGGCTACGGGTCGCCGCGCGCTACGTCGCGGCGCAGGCCGACGCCCGGATCGGCGGCGACCTCTACGCCGTCCAGGACACCCCGCACGGCGTGCGCGTCATCGTCGGCGACGTACGCGGCAAGGGCCTGGGCGCGGTGGAGGCCGTCGCGGTGGTGATCGGCGCCTTCCGGGAAGCCGCCGAGCAGGAGCACACGCTCGAGGCGCTCGCGGCACGGCTGGAGCACGCGTTGCGGCGCGAGGGCACGCGGCGCGCCAACCTGGACCAGTCCGAGGGCTTCACCACTGCCGTACTGGCCGAGGTGCCGCCCGGAGCGAACACGCTGCGCCTGGTGAACCGCGGCCACCCGCCCCCGCTGCTGCTGCACGCCGACGGGCGGGTGGCCGAGACGTATCCGGAGGCGCCCGCGCTGCCGCTCGGCATGGGGGACCTGGGCGGGTGGCCGGACCGGGCGGAGGAGTGGGAGTTCCCGGCGGGTACGACGCTGCTGCTGTTCACCGACGGGGTGACGGAGGCCCGGGACGCGGACGGCGTCTTCTACGTCCCCCAGGAGCGGCTGCGCGGCAAGCAGTTCCGGAGCCCGGACGCACTCCTCGACACACTCGCCGCGGACGTGGCCCACCACTCGGGCGGACACACGGCCGATGACATGGCCCTTCTGGCGATCCGGCGCGGTGACGGCCTCCACCATCCCGTGGCCGCCGCGCGGGGCACCCTCAGCGCGACCGTGACGTCCACGCTCACGCACGCCTCTCCCGCCGACCCTGATTGATCTCGAATCGGCGCGTGCCGCCGAATATCGACTGACGAAGGATCAACTCCGTGGTGTTCCGGTAGCGCGCAGTAACTCGCCCCGTGCGCAACCCGCGTGTCCCGTGAAGTCCGGCCTCGGAAGTCGGTGGGTTCGGGCGTTCAGCTTGGAATCCGCCAGTCATGTCTATTAACGTTCGATAACGCAGCGCGGTCGTCACAGCCGCCGCAAGAGGCGGCACCGTGCGCCTTCGCCGAATCCCGCGGGCACAGCACCATCTGCACCACCAGCGACAACCGGGAACCGGGGAACCACCAAACTTGGGGTGAATCGGGCCGTACTCCGGCCTGTAGGAGACCTTCCTGTTCCGAACCCGTCAGCTAACCCGGTAGGCGAGAAGGAAGGAAAGGAGTCGCCCTCGTGGCGTCCAACAAGCCTGCCCTCGGCGATGGTTCGTACGAGCCCTACGGGCCGTACGGGTCGTACGACCAGCCGGAGCCGTCCGAGCCGTACGGGGCTTACGCGCCGGAGCCTTCGATCGTGCCCGCGTACATGGCTCCTCTGACGCCCCCGGCCGAGCCCGCCGTTGCCGTCGAGCCCGCCGTGTCCCCCATGGCCGCCGGGCCCGCCGGGGAGCCCGGCGAGGTGTGGAACCCCACCGAGGACTCCATCGCCCCGGTCCGCGGCAGACACCGCGTCGTCAAGCAGCGCGGCGGCACGATGGCCCGTAGCGGTGCGGTCCTCGGCGTCGGTGTGATCGCGGCGGTCGGTGCGGGCGGCATGGCGACCGCACAGGACCGCCCGGCGGCGCCGATATCCGTGCCCGACGTGACCCAGAACATCCCCGGCTTCGGCGCGCTGCTGGGTGACGACGACAAGAAGTCGGACCCCGCTGCCGCCTCCGGCTCCGCCGCGGCGCAGGCGCCCGGCGCCGACCAGCCGCTGACCCAGGCGGGACTGTCCGCCGAGGAGGCGGCCCGGGGCACGTCCGACGCCGGCGAGGCGCTGCGCGCCCGCATCCTCCAGCAGGCCGAGCACCAGCAGAACCTCGGTGACGAGGAGGCCCGCGAGGCCGAGGCGAAGAAGGCCGCCGAGGCCCACCGGAAGGCGGCTGCCGAGAAGGCGGAGCAGGCCGCGGCCGAGAAGGAGAAGGCGGAAGCCGAGGCCGCGGCCGAGGCGAAGAAGGCGGAAGCGGAAAAGGCGGCCGAGAAGGCCGCCGAGAAGTCTTCGAACGAATCTTCTGGCGAATCTTCGAGCGAATCCGGGGGCGGCGGGTCGGAGTCCTCGGGCGGTGGCGGCCACAGCTCGGGCTCGTACTCCCTCCCCGTCGGCTCGTACACGCTGACCGCGGGCTTCGGCCAGGCCGGCGACATGTGGTCCGCGAACCACACGGGCGCGGACTTCGCCGCCCCGACCGGCACCCCGGTCAAGGCGGTCGGCGGCGGCACGATCACCAGTGCGGGGTGGGCGGGCGCGTACGGCTACCGCGTCGTGCTGACGCTGGATGACGGCACCCAGATCTGGTACTGCCACCTCTCCTCGATGGTGGTCACCTCGGGCCAGGTCTCGGCGGGCGACGTGATCGGCCGGGTCGGCGCGACCGGCAACGTCACGGGCCCCCACCTGCACCTGGAGACCCGGCCGGGCGGCGGCTCGCCGGTCGACCCGCTGTCGTGGCTGCGCGGCCGGGGCCTGGAGCCGTAAGGGCCGCACGGGGTCCGTAAGGGGTGCAGGGCCGAAGTGGTCCGTACGAACGTAGAAGCCCTACGTAGCCTGCCTGTCCTGTACGACGTCGATAATCGGTCCCGATAACCACACCTTTGCCGCGAATGCTTCAGGTTCGAGTGGGAACTCGGGGTGTGTGACGAATGCGACGATCACCACCTCCGTGCCTGCCCGCCTCGACCGGCTGCCCTGGTCCCGGTGGCACTGGACGGTGGTGATCGGCCTCGGCACCGTCTGGATCCTGGACGGCCTGGAGGTCACGGTCGTCGGCAATATCGCCGGCCGCCTCTCCGAGAAGGGCAGCGGCCTGTCCATCACCTCGGGGCAGGTCACGGGCCTGGCGGCGGCGCTGTACGTCGCGGGGGCCTGCGTCGGAGCGCTCTTCTTCGGCCGGCTGACCGACCTCTTCGGCCGCAAGAAGCTCTTCATGATCACGCTCGCCGTCTATCTGGCGGCGACCGCGATGACCGCGTTCTCCTTCTCCACGTGGTGGTTCTTCACCTTCCGCTTCCTGACCGGATTCGGCATCGGCGGCGAGTACGCGGCCATCAACTCCGCCATCGACGAGCTGATCCCCGCCACCTACCGCGGCCGCGTCGACCTGATCATCAACGGCAGCTTCTGGCTCGGCGCGATCGGCGGCTCGCTGCTGTCCATCCTGATGCTGGACACGAACATCTTCCCGGCCGACCTCGGCTGGCGGGTCACCTTCGGCTTCGGCGTCCTCCTGGGGCTGGCCATCCTGCTCGTACGGCGCCATGTGCCGGAGAGCCCACGCTGGCTGTTCATCCACGGACGCGGCGAAGAGGCAGAAGTGCTCGTGGCCTCCATCGAGCAACGCATCGAGATGGAAAAAGGCGAGGTGCTGCCACCACCCACGAGGCAGATCACGATCCACCAGCGCAAGAGCATCGGCTTCGGCACCATCGCCCGCACGGTCTTCTCCAAGTACCGGCGACGGGCGATTCTCGGCCTCGCGCTCTTCATCGGCCAGGCGTTTCTCTACAACGCGATCACCTTCGGCTTCGGGGCCATTCTCACCACGTTCTATGACGTGTCCACGTCCCACACCGGCTACTTCTTCGCGGTGATAGCGGTCGGGAACTTCCTCGGCCCGCTGTTCCTCGGCAGGCTCTTCGACACCGTCGGCCGCCGCATCATGATCTCCTCGACGTATCTGCTGTCCGGTGTGCTCCTCTTCGGCACGGCCGCGCTCTTCGGCGGCGGGCATCTGAGCGCCAATACCCTCACCGCCTGCTGGGCCGTCGTCCTCTTCTTCGCCTCGGCGGGCGCGAGCAGCGCCTATCTCACGGTGTCGGAGGTCTTCCCGATGGAGACCCGCGCCATGGCGATCGCCTTCTTCTACGCCCTGGGCACGGCGGCGGGCGGTATCAGCGGCCCGCTGCTGTTCGCCTCACTGACCGCGAACGGTGTCGTCGGCGACACGGTCCTGGCCTTCCAGATCGGCGCGGCGCTGATGTGCGTGGCCGGGCTGGTGGCGGCGTTCCTGGCCGTACCGGCGGAGGGCCGCTCGCTGGAGGACATCGCGGCACCGCTGTCGGCGGCATCGAAGTCGTCGCCGCCGGGTCCGCCGGACCCACCGACGCCGGAGGCGGGGGCGGTGACGGCGGAGGCTTGAAAGGGCCGACGCGAGCGCGCGGCGGTAGCGGGCGACCGGTCGGCGGAAGCGGGTGGCCGGTCGGCGGAAGCGGGCGGAATAGCAACCCCCGCCCGGACGTTGTGTCCCCGCATGGCTGACACTCACAAGAAGATCGGCAATCTTTCCGTCCACCCGCTCGCCCTCGGCGGCAATGTCTTCGGGTGGACGGCCGACGAGGCGGAGTCCTTCGCCGTCCTCGACGCGTACGCGGCGGCGGGCGGCAACTTCATCGACACCGCGGACATCTACTCCGTGTGGGCACCGGGCAACGAGGGCGGCGAATCCGAGACCGTCATCGGCAATTGGTTCGCCTCCCGCGGCAACCGTGCCGACATCGTCCTTGCCACCAAGGTCGGCGGCGGCCAACCCGAGAAGCGCGGGCTGTCCGCGAACGCCATCAAGTCGGGCGTCGAGGAATCGCTGCGGCGGCTGCGCACCGACTACATCGACCTCTACTACACGCACTTCGACGACCCGTCGGTGCCGGTGGAAGAGTTCATCACGGCCCTCGACGCCCTGGTGAAGGAGGGCAAGGTCCGCGAGATCGCCGCCTCCAACATCACCGCGGACCGGCTGGCCGAGGCCCTCGCCTTCTCCGACGAATCCGGGCTCGCGAAGTACGCCGCGATCCAGCCCCACTACAACCTGGTCTCGCGCGACACGTACGAGGGCGACCTGGCCGACGTCGCCGCCCGCCACGGCCTCGCGGCCGTCCCGTACTTCGCCTTGGCCTCGGGCTTCCTGACCGGCAAGTACCGTCCGGGCCGGACCGTGGACAGCGCACGGGCGGAGGGCGCCGGCAAGCACCTGGAGTCCGAGCGCGGCCGCCGCATCCTGACGGCCCTGGACGAGGTGGCCGCGGCCCACGACGCCGAGGTCGCCACGGTGGCCCTGGCCTGGCTGAACGCCCAGCCGACGGTCGCGTCCCCGCTGGCGAGCGCGCGCACGGTGGAGCAGCTGCCGGCACTGCTGGCGGTGGCGGACGTGACGCTCACGGAGGCGGAGCTGAAGCGTCTGACGGAGGCGTCGGCGTAAGGGGGGTCGGGGGAGGGCCGGGGTCAGCCCCCGGCCCTCCCCCGTGACGGGCCGGGTCAGGCCCTGCGCTCGACGGCCCAGGAGGCGAGGGCGACCCCACCGGCGACGGCGAAGACGGACGGTCAGGCGCCGACCTTCTTGGCGAGCGGATGGGACCCGGCGAACGCGGCGACGTACAGCCCGCTCAGCGCGGCGGCCTTCCCCGCCCCGGCCGACCGTGCCCACTGCCGCGCGGCCACGGCCCCGGCGGCGGCCAGCGCCACACCGCCGAGCGGCCGCTGCTTGGTCCAGCGGGCGACGCCGTAACCACCCACAAGCCCGCTCGCGGCTACAACAGACGTCGGAATCCGACCCATAAGGCACCTCCAGGCTAAGGAAAAGCTCGGTCCCCAGAGGCTATCGCCGCGTAGATTCGATACTTGAGGGAGGCTTCGACCCGAGGAGCGCACAGGTGATCTGGTACGGGCCTAATGTCCTGAGATTGGCCGATGCGCTGGTCGATGCGTACGCCGAGGTGTTCACGGAACCGCCGTGGAACGAGGGCGAGGAATCCGTTCGTCACTTCCGCACCCGCCTCACCACTGATGCACAGCGACTCGGCTTCCGCGCGGCCGTCGCCCAGTCCTCGGCGGGCATCGAGGGCTTCGCCACGGGCTGGCTCACCCAGCACCCGTTCCCGACGGCGCGGGCATACGGCAAGGTCACGGCCCAGCTCGGCCCGGAACGCGTCACCGACCTGCTGATGGGCGCCCTGGAGGTCGACGAACTGGCCGTCCGCCGCCGCTCCCGAGCCAACGGCCTGGGGCGCCGCCTCCTCACCGAACTCACCACGGACGCCCCCGCGGCCCGCTCCTGGCTCCTCACGGCCCGCAAGGCCACGGCCACCATGGCGACGTACCACCGCCTGGGCTGGCACGAACTACGCCCGCTGCCGGGCGCGGAGAACGACATAGCGGTCTTCCTGTCCCCGACCCACCCGGGCGCCACCGCCGGCGGCCAGCGCCCTCAGCCGAGCCGCCCGATCCGTATGGCCCCGACGAAGTCCGCCCAGGCGCCGTGAGGGAACGCGATGACGGCGCCGCCGGGGTTCTTGGAGTCGCGGACGGCGGTGTGGTGCGAGCGGAAGGCCGCCTCGACGCACTCCGTCGTACCGGCCCCGCTGTACGAGGACTTGAACCATGCGTCTGCGGCTATCGCCGAAGGTCCGTCGTGCATCACATCTCCCTCAGGGCACGCTCGATAAGGGCGGAGGTAGCCGCCACCGCCTGGGCTGGCACGCGCTGCGGCCGCTGCGCTGCCGTGCGCGGAGAACGACATGGCGTGACCTTGGGACGAGGCCGCGCGAAGGCTTGAGCAAGATGTCGGGTTCTGTGGGGACCGTTTCGCGCCTCTCCCCCCGGCTGAGGACTTGCCGGAGGGAGACAGGGCGACCGTCGAGGCACTCGCAGGAGGGCGCAGTGGGGTCTAGAGGGCGCGCTTGAATGAGATACGGACGGTGTCGGCCCCGGGGTCCACGATGATCGAGGTGCCCCCCTTCGCGTGGTGAACGGTGACGGAGGACGGGCTCTCCTCGTCGACCTCGACCGTGTACTCGACGCGATTCTGCTCGGACATGAGCGCAGCCTTCCAGGCAGGAACCCCGAGGGGTTGGGAGTGATCGTCTGGTGGGACGTCAGGAACCGTAGCACCCACCCCGGCGGCGACGTCAATCCTGGGTTTACAAAATGCCGGCGTAAAATTCCGGCCGTAAGGAATGTTCTCGCGGGGCTGCGCGCTAGGTCGTCAACTGGAAATTGACGACGCTCAAACGTCAAAGTTAACCTCGGTGGTGCTGATGTGCACAGTGCGGCGATGCGGAGAAGCACCATGAGCGAGACCAACACCTTCGGCGCCTGGCTCGAACGACAACTCCAGAGGAAGCAGGTCAGCCAGAGTCAGTTGGCTGCTGCTCTGGACGTGAGTCGCGCTGCAGTCTCGGCGTGGGTCAACAACCGGGCCATGCCACGGGCGGACAAGCTGCGAGCCATTGAGCAGTTCCTGCAACTGGAGCCGGGCGCGACGACGGCAATGGGTGAACCGGAACCAGGCGGTGGGGCCGCCAGGTGGTACCACCGGAAGGCTCATGCAGATGGCGGACGGGAGTTCGGCAACGCCGCAGCCTTCGCGTTCGACGCGGATCTGGCCATCCTGGCGCGCGAGGCCACCCAGAACAGCCTCGATGAGAGGCTTGACCAGGGTCGCCCGGTACGCGTGCGGTACACGCTGCACGAGCTCACGGGCGAATACCTCAGTAACTTCCTCGAGGCTCTGCACTGGAGTGACCTCGAAGCCCATTACGACGCGGCCGCGCAGCACCCGCAGAAGGTCGGCCGGGTGCTGGCCGAGGGCTTGCGGAGGCTCCGTGACACCAGCAGCTTGTTGCTGCTCCGCATCGACGACTACAACGCGTCGGGGCTGACCGGTTCCGAGTACGACGACGGCAGATTTGCTGCTGTTGTGCGACGGCAACTCGATAGTCACAAGGAGAACGGCGGGCGGGCCGGAGGTTCCTACGGCCTGGGCAAGGCAACGCTCTGGGCCACGAGCCGGTTGGGGCTGGTGCTGATGAACAGCACGCTCTCGCAGCCACACGAAGGGCGGACCGAGCGGCGGCTCATCGGGCGGTTGGACCTGCCGTGGCGTGAGGTCGACGGCGTTCCGTATGCCGGCCCCGCGTGGCTGGGCGAGCCCGACACTGCCCCCGCCTACAAGGGGGTCTCCCGATCCTGGTGGGCGGACGAGGAGACGACGAAACGCTTGTATCTGCAACGTGAGAGCGCCGAACCGGGTACCTCGTTCCTGATCGTCGGCGCCCACGATGCCGGCGACGATGCCGAGAAGGACTCCCTCGGCTTGGCGGACATGCATGCAAAGCTCGTCGGTGCCTTGGCGAAGAACTTTTGGGCAGCCATGACTTCTGGCCGCTCCACGTTGCCACTGCTTCAGTCTTCGGTGACGGCGCTGCGCAACGGTAAGGAGGTAATTCCCGAGGAGCGGGTAGACCCCCACGCGCATCGCCCTGCGGAGACACGGGCGCTCAAGGCCTACTTGGACCGCGAGACAGTGGACGTTCTGACGGCCAGTGACCAGGTAGCTCTCACCACCGTGGAACTGCGGGTTCCTCCCCTGCGTACCGACGGAGCCCGGGCAGGCAAGGGTGTGTCGCACGAAGCGGTGCTACTGGTGACTCCCGCCGACGGCGCCGACAACGAGTACAACAGGCTGGTGTGCATGCGCGGCAACCGAATGACCGTTGAGACACGGCGACCGCGTGAGATTCCGCTCGGCACGGACCCCTTCCAGGCTGTCCTTCTCGCCGGTTATGCGACTGGGCGGGAGGGAGAGGACGTCAGATTGGCAGAAGCCTTCCTCCGTGCTTCCGAGCCACCCGAGCACAACAAGTGGGACCGGACGGACGAGCTGGCAGCTGTCTATGTACGTGGCGCTTTGACGCGCCTCGCGGAGTTCCGTAGCGCGATGGACAACGCGGTCCGCAGCATCGTCGGTCGCAAGGAGTCCCGAAACGACACCGGCCCGGCGGCTCTCAGGGAGCGGTTGCGGTTGGGTGCCGAGGTCAGTCGTCGGAGAAGCGAGAGCCCGCCGACAATCTGTGGCCTTTCGGCTCGTGTGGACGAGACGGGAGCTTGGCACATCGAGGCGGAGTTGCGAGTGCCGCAGCGGGACGATCCCTGGTTGGCCACGCCTGTTGCGAAGTTCGATGTGCGGTCGGGAGGCCGGCCCGTGTTGGCATGGGCAGAACTGTCGGCAGGTGAGAACTGCCGGATCGAAAATGGAATTCTACGGATCGAGCCCGGCGTGAGAAGCGCTTACTTCTCTGGTGTCACCGATCCGGACAGTCACCCTGTGCCGGCCACGCTGGCACGACTCGTCGTCGACCTCCAGACTGCCCGGGGAGCGATGGCATGAGGTCTACGGTTTCCTACCGCACGTTGGCAGGCGACGTTCGGTTGGAGGTCGCGAGTGCGAAGATCGACAGTCACGACCTCCCGTACTCCAGGATCTCCAGAGAACAGCAGACAGTCGCGTTGCACGAGGTCGAGCGCGCGCGTTGGGACGAAGCACGCTTCGAGGTACGTGTCACGCTGCCGGAGCGGGAGATCGCAGAAGGCCCCTGGGAAGACGTGGTGTGTGTAGCGGTGCTCGCCGAAGGTGCCACCAACGCGCGTTCGGTGACACGGCTCGCACCCACACAGCAAGGGGCCTGGACGGGCAGGGTCCACATGGCCCGGGCCATGCACCGTAATCGAGCAGTGTTGACCGCCTCTGTTGTCGCCACCGTCGGAGGTGTGCCCGGACGGGTGATCGGCGGCACGGAGAGGCCGTGGTACTTGGACCTGGCCGCCCGTGACCCCCGTCGTGAGCGGGAGCTGAACATCATTGAGGTTGATTTCCGTGACGGGCCCGAGCAATGGCTCAGGCCGTTCAAGGAGGCACCGTGGTTGGTGGACGCGACAGGCGACATGCCGACCGTACGCCTCAACACTGCCTTCGAGGGCGTCATCGATCTCCTGAATGGATCCGGTAGCCCGGTGGAGAAGGCCATGCGGGACGTCGTCGCAGCCCAGATCGCCGAGGAAGCATGGACGGCTATGTTCCATTCCGCTGTCACTGACCTCGACTTCGACGAGGACGGAACTCCCCGCCTTCCTTCTGGGTGGAGAGGAGCTGTCCTGCGGTCCATGCTTCCGGAGGTCGTACCTGCCGCATCGCTGGAGAGCGCGCTGCATGAGGTGCACAAACGGCGGAACGACGGACAGAGTTGGTCGGAGATGCAGGCGAGCATCCAGTACGCGGCAGCTCGTCGCAGCAAGGTGGCGAAGGGATTGAGAGACGCGGTGCGCGTACTGGATCGTGTTGATGAGGGGGCTCGCCGATGAGCCGGGCCGACACGTGCCTTCCGGAGCAGCTGGCGTTGCTCCCCGGGCCGATTGTGAGCAGGTACCTCAGCGAAGGGGTGCGCAGTGGCGCCGATGAGCCGCCACGAGTTGCGCTGATCCGTGAAAGCAAGCCATTGGCCGACACCGGGGTCAGATGGGCCACCGCTCCCGTCCGGGGGCTCCTCGACGAAGCGATGAGACGATTCGCCGACCGACGGACACGGGCGGACGCCTGGTTGGCTCCACGGTTGCATGCCACGATCAGGATGACCCGGGCCGAGGCAGCTGAGCCGGAGTTGTGGGCCTACCTTGCCATGGTTGTTGCCCCGGACTATGTCGTGTGGCGGCACAAGGGGGCTGTCGGCAAGGACGGCGGTAGTCCGTCCGCGACCGGAGACCGCTTCCTCGGCCCGCACTACAAACAAGCCTTTGCCAGGTTGTGGTGGGCTGCCGAGATGTTCCGCGACGGAGAGGACTACAGGCCTGCAGAGGTGGCCTGCAGTAACCAGGACATGGTGAACACGACGCTGCGACTTTCTGTCGTCGACCACCGCCCCACCGCGCGTGCCCTGGTTCGAGTCCTCGAGTCCTTGACGGCAGCCGAAACGTCGCTTCTCGGCGACAAGGTGAATGCGCTGTCCTCGGCCGTCAACGCGGCAGGATGTACTTTGATGTACGAGGTACTCGCCCCGGACGAACCGCTGCATCTAGACGGCCTCATGGGCTGGATCAGGGATGCCGAGTGGAGTGCGTCCGTGCCGTGGGACCGACTGCCTGAGGGCCCGGACGACGGCCCTGTTCCACAACAATCTGTGGACCGCCTGACGAGCTACTTCGAGGAACTGTTGCAGGCGGCGCCTGTTCGCCAGCGGAAGGGAGCAGAGGGCAGCGGGCCGCAAGGCGGTGTCAGCCTCGCAAAGCTTGGTGAATGACCCCCGCAATGGCTCGTGACAGCCCGACAGGTACGGCGTTCCCGATCTGCCGCCCGATCTGTACCTTGCTGCCACACCACTTGAATTCGGGAGGAAAGCCCTGGATCAGTGCTGCCTCGTAGTGCGTGATCGGCCGGTGGGCCGTGGGGTGCAAGTAGCGCCCCTTCTCCGGTTTGTAGAACTCTGTGCGAATGGTCACGGACGGCCGGTCCCAGTACATGCGCCCCATGACGTCGTGCGAACCGGTCCGATGAGCGATCCAATTCGGGGTGGAGAGTTCGTCGGGAATATCGTGTCTGTTGCCGCCGGGAGGAATGGACATGTAGCGCCGTACCGACAGTTCGACCGGGCGGCGTCCGACATGGAGGTCGGTGGTCTCGAAAATCCCAGGCAGACTCTTCCCGAGTGGGGCGCATCTGCCGGCGGGGAGTGACGTGGTCAGCGCCCAGTAGGGAGTCTTTGCGAAAACCTCCGGGCCTACACTCACCCAGGGTTGCAATATTTCGGTCCCGGTCAGAAGCGAGTCGCCGGCCACAGCGTTCTTCGCGTGCGTACGCGGCGGATACCGGAGTTCGGCGAGGCCCTGCAGATCACGGCGAACCGCTATGACGATTGCTCGGCGGCGGGCCTGTGGAACACCGAAGTCGGCTGAGTTGAGGACTGAGAACTCGACGAGTCGGTAGTCGCGCAGATCCCCATCAGGCTTCTCCGTCGCGGCATGCAGGAGGGCGAACTCGGGGGACCGCAGGAAGCGGTCCACGTTCTCGATCACGAAGATCTTCGGCTTGATGGTGTTCACGATGCGCAGGTATTCGCGCCACAATTGATTTCGCGGGTCGTCGGCATCTTCTTTACCGAGACCGGAAAAACCTTGACAGGGAGGCCCACCGAGGATCACTTCGGCCTGAATGCCAAGTTCCTCAGGAAACCATGTCTCGATGTCACCCGCATGGATGTGATCAATGCCGCCTGCCTCTTCAGCGAAATTCAAGGCGTAGGTCGATGCTGCGGCGATATCGTGCTCGACGGCGGCGACGGAGCGGAAGGCCGGTTTTCCTGAGCCTGCTGTCAAGAGGGAATGAAACCCTTGAGTGAAGCCACCGCATCCAGCGAAGAGATCAACAATGCTGATGGGTTCGGTGGTGCTGTCGGCGGCCATGTCGACGAGTGTAGCCGGCGGGGCGGGTGGTTCACTAACCCACCCGCCCGCCTGGGCCGCTGTGTTGTCATCTGCTCAGAGCTTGCGCGATCCGCTTGCCAACGGCTTCGGCGACAGGTGGAGGGGAGGCGTGTCCCACTTGGCGGTAGACAGAGGTCTTGCGTCCGTGAAAGGTCCAATCAGTGGGGAACGACTGGAGTGTGGCTGCCTGTCGGACGTCGAGCATCGGCAGGAGGTCGATCGGGTCATGGGGTCCCGGGACATCGTCGGCGATGCTCTTGCCCTCTACCCCTAGCCGGGCCCACGCCTTCTTCTGCCCGGTCGGCCCAAGGTCCGCCCCACCGCGCTTGTCCGAGCCTCCCACCAGGGCAGGACCAGGCTTGTTCGCGGCCGCAGCCCAGGCGCTCGCGCCGGGCCAACCCCGGGAAGCCATGGAGGAGCCGAGGGCTTCGCCAACTGTCGGCGCGAATGTGCCATTGGGCTCGGGCCAGCGGAAGGCGGAGTGGTGAGGGTCACGCAGAGCCACGAGAAAGCCCTGCTTTCGGTATTGCGGAACTCCGAAGTCGGCCGAGTTGAGCACCTGCCACGAGCAACGGTATCCCTGGTCGGACAGGCATTCCTCGATCCACTCGCGGTCCGATGCGTATTTCTCGGAGGTGACCAGTTCGGGAACATTCTCGAGCAACACGGCACGAGGTTGTACGGAATGAGCCATCCATACCGCGGCCTGAAGGAGTTTCCATTCGGTATCCGAATCTGCGCGCTGAATGGTTGCCGCTGACTTTACGCGTGGAAGCCCACCGCTCAGTAGATCTACGTCGTACACTTTGTCGTGCTCGGCAGGGTCGAAGTCCATGACGTCAGCCTGCAGCACATTCCAGTGGGGGCGGTTCTGGTGCAAGGTCCTACAGCAGTGAGCATTGCTGTCGATGAGCAGCACCGGATCGAACCCCGCCTGCTCCAGGCCGAGCGCTTGCCCACCCGCACCTGCGCAGATCTCGAATGATGTGAAGCGTATAGGGGGCATCGCCATTCCTCTCCCTCGGGCCGGTACTGATTCGAATGGGTACATGCCGCGGCAGCATTACCTCTAAAAACCTCGAGACTGAACCTCGATGATCGGCTCGTCCGATGAGTTGATAGTCGTGAAACGAACCACCTTGTTGTCGGTTCCTGTCGCCGAGGTGGGGGCGATGAACGAGAAGGCCATTACCAGCCTGCTGGGGTCGAGACGTCCGGTCTCCGTGACCGCTGCCCGGTATTCGGACTCCACCACGGGGTACAGGGTGACCACCCCGCGACGTTCGGCGACGTACCGCTCGGTCTCGGTGTCACCGCAGGAGGGGAAGGCTCCGGCGATGCGATGGGCGGCGGGTCGGTGCTTCGGTTCGCTTATGGCGCCGAAGAGAGGGCCACGGCGCCGGTCGCGACCGAACCAGGAGAAGGTGCGGTCCGATGTAAGGGCAGCACGCTTTCCTCCGGTGGCGTGCTGTGGCGCGAGGATGAGCCAATCGTTCACCTGACCGGTCACCTTTGTGATCGCTTCGAGGTAGGTCAGATGGGGCGCGAACTGTTGCTCGGCGCCCCATTTCAGGGAACGGAGAAGCACGAGCAGATCATGCGGAGCGAGAATGCCTGTTAGCGCGCTGAACTTGTGCAACCTTCCGGTTGCTTCCTCACGGTGGGCGAAGTCTGAGGGAGTGGACGACAAGCCCTCAAGAACCGGTGCCCACAGACCGGTGTTGTGCCGCAGTGCCGCCGACTGGGTGGGATAGGCGGTGGGTTCCTGCCATTCGCCCGGCGAGCGCACCTCCATCAGGCGGGCGTTGTACATCTTGTTCGGGCTGGTCGGCTTCAACCACGGCAGATGTTGGGAGACCAGAGGTGGCACCTGAGCGGGAGTGACCTGGGGGTGGCCATTGATGAGGACCGCATACTTCGCGAGTTGAGCACGGAAGGACTCCTCGTCGCGGCAGATGGCTTCGAAGCCCTCGTAGAGGTCGAGTTCCTTGGTGCCTGCCGACTCGTTACGTCCGATCCATAGACGGACCAGATCGCGGTAGCCCGCGCGGAATCCGAACCAGCGCCCCATCTGCATCATTGTGGAGGCGTTGCCCGCGCGACGCCGATAGTACGAGACAGTCAGGCCTTCGACGGTGAAGCCGCGGGAGAGCTTCTGACCACCCAGCAGGATCTTCCAGATGGATCGTCGTTCGAAGTCGGCCTCGCCGCGCTCGATGTCCTTGTCGCCGTTCACAACGATGACAGGGTTGAGATCGCCGCCGATGCGGGCTGTTGCTGCACCGATGTAGGGGGCGAGCTCGTCGAAGCTGCCGGGCACAGCGTAGCCGTCGGCCCGCGCGTGGGACACCGGGAGAAGGTCCGACTCGAAGAGTTCTCGGAGGCGTTCATACCCCGTGGCGCTCGTGTAGCCGGATTCGTCCCAGAGGCGCAGAAGGCGCCCTTTCAGCTCGCGGTGATCGGCGGTGAGCCGGGATTCGTGGACCAGCATGGTGTGGTGGCGGTAGGCCTCCGCCGGCACGTGCGGATCCTGCGACTCCCGGTAGACCTTCACCGCTGCGGTGAGGACGAACATGTCCATGGCACGGCGCAGCGAGGAGTCGTCGTCCTCCTCCTCAGCTGCGTCGATCGACCGGATATAGGCCAGCTCGTTGGAGTTTGCGAAGGTGCGCTCGTCCTCAGGGATGTGCGAGTCGAGATCGTGAAAGTCCTGCACCCCCATGTAGCCCTTCGGGCGCGGCAGGGAGATCAGGAAATCTTTGGGGAAGATGTCTGCAGAATCGCTGGGGTCGATGAAGACGTTGGCGAACGGAGTAGCGGTGTAGCCGACGTACTGAGCGCGGGGGAGAAGCCCGAGCAACTCGGAGAGCTTCTCGTTGATGGCCGTGCGTTCGGCGTTGCCGCTGCGGCGTGGGTTGGTGGTGTTGACGGACGCCTCGTCCGATTCGTCGTCGATGATGAGCGTCGGGATCTCACCTAGGAGCCCGCTGATCTTTTTGAGGTCCTTGACGAGCTTGGTCAGTACCGACTTGTTCTTCTTGACCACCATCAAGCGGGCAGCGGCCTGATCCAGATTGCGTGGGTCGTACAGGGGGAGTGACTTTTCCCGCTTCTCGATCTCGAGTGCGCGAATCCCCTGGGCCAGGGACTTGTAGTCGTTGTCGCGCGTGGTCAGCCGCTCGATGTCGAAGCCGCCGCGTTCGGATGGCAGCCCGGTATGGCTGAGGAAGCGGCCACGAAGCCAGTCACGGTCGTCGGCGTAGTCGGATTCGGTCTCCACAGTGCCGCGGAGGATGTTCTCCCTGCCGACCAGCTCCATGTCCAGCCGCCGCTGGGTCTGCCCCCGCAACAGGTTGAGGGTGCCGCCGAGAACGATGACCAGACGGTAGCCGGCGTCGACGGCCTTGGCCACGACGCCCGTGAAGTTGGCGGTTTTACCGGATTGGACGTATCCGACGACCAGACCTTTGGACTGGTACGCCTCGGCGGAAGTGGGGTCGGCCATCCGCTCCACGACGCGTTCCGCAGCCTCGCCCAGGTCCGCCACCCTGTCGTCCGACCAGCCCTTGGTGTCGCGCAGGTAGCGCTCGTAGGCGGGCCAGTACCAGTCCGTGCCCCGAGGCGCACTGTGCCCGCGCCACGGGGTGTACTCCCGGCTGATCACGACGGGGCCCGCCTGCTTGTTGACTGGAATCTCCGTGTCGAGCAGTTTGCGCGTCGCCGGTTCCAGGCCGAGCCGATCGAACACCACGGTGCGGCGTTCGTCGGTGCGGGCCTCGGTGCCGGCGCACCATACGTCGGTGGCTGCGCCGGCCGCGTAGTCCCATTCCGTGAGCTGTTTACGCCACAACCGCAGTAGCGCGCCCGTTTCCTCGCTGTCACCGGCAAGGGCGTCACGGAAGGCCGCTTCGGACGAGTCCACCAGGGCGGCCTGCATGCGGGCGTAGAACTCGACGCTTTCGGACAGAGGCATGGGGACGCCGGCCTGCATCCCGGCCAGGACGGTGTGGTGCAGGGACAGGAGTGTCTGAACTGAGCCGCTCTCGTTTGCGGTCATACGGTCTCTCCTCGATGTTGCTCCGAGACGGAGGGGGGCCATGCGAACTCGAACCCGTCACAAAGGGCAGCGGGAGGGTGTGGAGAAGGCGCCAGCCCCGTGATGTCGATCCGGTAGTCGATGGTGTCTATCCGGTCGGCGGCGCCGTCGGGCAACTTGTCCAGAACCGAGCGATCCAAGCGGGGGAAAAGGCTGTCAACCGATATGACGAGAGGCTTGCTGCGCAACCGCCACCGCTCGTCGTCCCGGCCGTGAGGCAGGGACAGTCGATGTAGAAGCAGGTCGAGCCGGTCGAGTGCCGCCGGTGCCTGTTCGGCCACCTCGCGCTGTACGGATTCCACGCAGTTGCTGAGAGTCACACCGTCCCGCCCGCCTCGGGTGACCTGGATGGAGACGAACCAGAGCGGGCGTCCGGGGGTGGGGGTGAGCTGGTCGAGTCCATGGATGGAGTGCACACGCTTCTCGGAGGCGGTGGCCTTGACCTCCACGTCGTATCCGGCGGGGCTGAAGTCGTGTTCCTCGCTCAGGGGGCCCTTCCACGATTCGATCGCGCTCGCCCATCCGTCGAACCGGGCCAGGTTGGTCAACACGGCAAGCTCGCCAATCAGGCCGATTCGTTTCTCCGCACCGAGTTCCCGGGGCCTGTCGAGCAAGGCGCGCCAAGCCCGCACGGTTTCTCCGAATGCCTGCTCGGGCGTGCGGCCGTCCACCGTGACACGGTCGGCAACAGCACACAGCAGGTCGTGGAAGTCGCGGAGCAACTCCCTTTGAGTGGTTCGCAGCCGGGCCATGCGGATTCCCCGGTGGGCGATCTCCTCCACGCGGATCAGGGGGTGCGGAGAGCGGGGAAGCCGTTGTCTGGGGCCCAACTGGAGGTGGAGCGCGATGTCGCGGTCATCCGTCACCACGTAGTCGACGCGAGGGGACGCCGGGCCGGCCAGCGGAAAGGAGACGCCGCGACCCGACGCCAGATACTCCTCCACCTCGGACCAGGCAGCTCGCGAATCAGCTGTCATGATCGGCGACACGGTCGAGTTCGCTGCGGGCGGCTGCCACCAGAATCGACTGCCAGAGCTGCAGGTTGTCCTTCTCCCGGGAGCCGCTGTACTCCTTTTCGAAGATCCCGTGCAGCATCAGGTACATCAGCGACTTGAGCAGTGGTGCATCGTTGAGGGTTCCGCTCCGGCCGCCCAGGATCGCTTGCCGATAGTGGTTGTTGAGTGTGACGACACGATTTTCACGGTCGAGCTCGAAGAACACGTTGCTGTTGAGCTTCTGCCACAGGATCGAGATCGGTTCCTCGCCTGGCATCAGGGGGAGTTCTTCCTCGATGGTGGCGCGCACCTCCGGGGCGATGCCACGCCCCGGTCCGATCACCGGCTTGCGAACGGTGCCGGACCGCTTGCGGGCTTCTCGGTAGACGGCTTCTGCGTCACCGAGGTATTGGGTGAACGGATTTCCAACCGGATCGGTGGCCTTTTCCAACGCGGTGATGAAATCAGGGGACGTCTCCACGCCGGCTTTCTTGACCGTAAGTCGGAAGAGGTCACCCGGCTCGGTGGGTAGGTCCATGGCGACCCGAGCAAGGGAGAGGTGCTGTTCGGGCTGGCGGTAGTTGTTCCAGCCTCCGGCCTGGACAAGACGATCGTTACGGTAGAAGTAGAAGCCCTGGCGGTCGATCACTGAACCGACGGCACGGTACTCGTCGAGGTTGGACTTCGGTGGCCAGACGTGGGCATCGAGGGTGAGAATCGAATCCAGGCCCGGGATGGCGGCTGTGAACCTTCGCGGATAGTCGGCGCTACCTGTCACGGGGTAGCCGAACGGGTCCAGTGGCTCGACGCCGAAGTCCAGGTAAACCCTGCGGGTACGGACATCCTCCACCGCGATCGTGATGTTGAAGTTGTCGCGGGCGAGAAAGCGGTGGAGGTACAAGCCGAGGTGCAGCCCCAGCTTGTTGATGGTCCGCTGCAGATACCGGTCGGTCTGGCCGCCGCCACCGTGCTTGGGAAAGTCTTTGACGCCGTCCCAACGGATGACGGTTCCCTGCCATTCGATGGGGCGCTTGTTGTCGTACCGGTCGATCAAGGCCTGGGCGTAGTCCGGATCGACAATGTCGCACTGGAAGTCGGAGCGCGCATGCTCCATCAGCCAGCGGCGTCCTACTGTCCTGGTGCGCTTCGTCGTGCTGATGACCGAGACGGCGTTCGCGTGCGAAAGCGAGGCAGACTTCAGGCCCGTACCGAACATGCCGAGCGCTCTGGGCTCGTAGTCGCGGCGCCCTCCGACAGTCATCGCGATGTCGAGCGCCTGGTCATCCATGCCACGCCCGTCATCGACGACCAGGAGGGAGACCAGCTGATCACCGTCACGAAGGAAGTGGATGACGACATCGTTCGCACCTGCGTCGATGGAGTTGTCCACGAGGTCGGCGATGGCTACCTCGAAGCCGTATCCCTGACTGCTCAACGCCTGCACATAGCGGGAATCCGGCGGGAGGCGCTTGGTGCCGGTGGTGGGGACGTCGAACTTCCAGTCGGTCATGTGCAGCCCTTGGTGTCCGGTCGGAGACGGGGATTCACTCGCTGTCACGATGGTTGCACGCTAAATAGTGGCGCTGGTGCTCGGATTCGATTCTTGGGATGCATGTCACGGCATGGTCTACCCTCGCCACCTTTAGGACTGTTCGGTATCAGACCCATGCGTTGCGGCGACTGCTGCGGCGATGTCTGCGGCGACAGCGACCGGATTCTCGTGCTCCCAGAAGCGCAACACCGTCCAGCCCGCCGCGACCAGGTGAGCAGTCGTCTCCCGGTCGCGGGAGATGTTGCGGTCCAGCTTCTGTCGCCACCAATCAGCGTTGGCTTTGGGGCTGGTGGCGTGCTGCGGGCAGCCGTGCCAGAAGCAGCCGTCGAGAAAGACGGCCACCTTGGCCTTGGGGAAGGCGATGTCGATGGTTCGACGGGACATGCCGGGTACCGGCCGCTGCAGACGGTAGCGATGCCCCGATGCATGGAGCAGCCGTCGTACGGCCAGTTCGGGGTTGGTGTCTCGGCTGGCCTGGCGACTCATGCGGGCGGAGACGCCGGGTGAGGAAGGCATGACGGGCACGAGACCATTGTGCCGGCGGTGATTCCGCCGGGGTGGTGGAGAAGACGGAGCGGACGCCTGTGCGCTCCCTCGGCATGCACTCTGGGCGGGCGGTTCCCCGTCAGAAATGCCGACCCGGCTGCTGCGGGTACCCCGGGTACCCACCCACCCACGGCCCCGGCGGGGGCACGAACGGCATCGGGACCGTCGTTGCCGCGCTGGCGAGCGCCGGTTGGGCCACGTGCTTGCGCTGCCAGAGGTGGTGGAGGAGTTCCTGCTCGCGGGCGGTGAAGTCCGGGCCCGCCGTGCCGCGGTAAGCGCGTTGACGGAGGAAGGCCAGCGACGTCGCGAAGGAGATGTACTCGGCGACCGCGTGGGCCGCGGGCTTTCCGCCGTGGCGGCGGGCCACGTCGCGGGCTATGCCTCGGGCGCGCATCGAGGACAGGGCGATGGGCTCGGGCGGGGTGAGCCAGCCGGCGGCCTGGTAGGCGGGGAGGTGGGCGCGGACCGTGCGCAGCTCGTTCTGGCGGGACCAGATGGTCAGCCAGGTCAGGACGCCGAAGACCGGGACCATGAAGAGGGCGTAGACCGCGAGGAAGGCGAGGCCGCCGAGGGTGGCCGAGCCGTTCCAGACGCCGTGCAGGACCATCGCGGTCAGCAGCGCGGCGATGGGGATGACGACGCGCAGGACGGGGCGGCGGGGGCCGAAGGTCGCCGCTATGCCGAAGCCGAGGCCCGTCATCGAGGTGAAGAGCGGGTGGGCGAACGGCGACATCAGCACGCGCATGAAGAACGTGGCCACCGTCGTCGAGCCCAGCCCGGAGTGCCCGAAGCTCTGGTCGGAGGCGAAGGCGTTGCCGAGGTAGAGGATGTTCTCGGTGAAGGCGAAGCCGGTGGCGGTGAGGCCGGCGATCACGACCCCGTCGACGATGCCGTTGAAGTCGCGGCGCCGGAAGACGAAGAGCAGCAGGATCGCGGCCGCCTTGGCGCTCTCCTCCACCACCGGTGCGACGAAGGTGGCGCCCCAGGTGTCGGCGCGTTGGGCGACGTCGATGGCGCTCACGAGCCACTTCGTGGCGAAGGTGTTCGCCAGCAGGGCGACCAGGGTGGCCGCGCACGCGCCCCAGGCGAAGGCGAAGATCAGGTTCCGCCAGGGCTTGGGCTCGACGCGGTCCATCCAGCGGAACGCGGCTATGAGCAGGGGGACGGGCAGCACGGCGAGGCCGAGACCCACCAGGAAGCCCTCGGTGCCGGTCTGCTCGCGCACGAGCGCCAGGATGATCAGGCCGCACAGCGCGAGCAGCAGCATCACCGCCCCCGCGCGTACCGCCTTGTTGTCCCACAGGGCGCGGCGCGGCTTGTAGCGCCAGCCTGCCGGCGCGGGGACCGCGGCGAAGCTCGGCTGCTGTTCGTAGGCCGGCACCGGCCGGGCGTACGGCTGCTGCCCGTAGGCCGGCATGGGCCCGGGAAGCGACTGCTGAGGGGACGGGGACTCGTGCACTCGATGACCCTAACGAAGGGGTGGAGTGGGGAGCGGACGGTTTTCCGCCCGTCCGACGGCATGATCGTCTCGATCGTGCCGTTCCGTACCGTTTGGTGTTCGTGCAGGTGATCCTGCAAGTGTTCGTGCAGGTCAGGGCTGCCTGGTGCGCTTGCGCCGGCCCCGGCAGCCCCCGCTCGCCGGTACCTACGACGCCTTGCGGCGGAACAGCAGGTCGTGCACGACGTGGCCCTTGTCCAGGCCCTGGCCCTCGAACCGCGTCAGCGGACGGAACTCGGGGCGCGGGGCGAAGCCGCCGTCGGGGTGGGTGTTCTCGAAGTCGGGGCTGGCGGTGAGGACCTCGAGCATCTGCTCGGCGTACGGCTCCCAGTCGGTCGCGCAGTGCAGCAGCGCACCAGGCGCCAGACGGGTCGCGGCGAGCGCGAGGAACTCCGGCTGGATCAGACGGCGCTTGTGGTGCCGCGCCTTCGGCCACGGGTCCGGGAAGTAGACGCGGATGCCGGCGAGGGAGTCGGGGGCGAGCATCTCGCGGAGCAGGATGATCGCGTCGCCGTTCGCGACCCGGACGTTGTTCAGGCCGTTCCGCTCGGCCAGGCCGAGCAGGTTGCCCTGGCCGGGGGTGTGCACGTCGCAGGCCAGGATGCCGGTGCCGGGGTCGGCGGCCGCCATCTGGGCCGTGGCCTCGCCCATGCCGAAGCCGATCTCCAGGACCACCGGCAGGTTCGGGTCGCCGAACAGCTCGCCGAGGTCGAGGGGGCGCAGGCCGTCGATGTCCAGGCCCCACCGCGACCACAGGCGGCGCAGCGCGTCGCCCTGGCCGGTGGTCACCCGGCTGCGGCGCGGCTGGAACGAGCGGATGCGGCGTTCGTGGTGCGAGCCCGCCGGGTCGGCGGCGGGGCCGCCGGGGAACATCGGCTCGCGCCGGTCACGACCGGGCTGGACGTCGGCTTCTGGGGAGGTGAGGTTCTCGGACACAGTGGTTCGATTCTACGGGGGGTGGGGCGGACGGCGGAAAGGGTGAGGACAGGGGGGAGTCAGGGGGCGGTGGGGTCAAGGATTCTCACCGCGCGGGCCACCCGGCGGGGGCCACTGATGACCAGCCCGACGGTCAATTCTCACCCCATCGCCGCCAGCGCCCTCCGGGCTACCTCCCGGCCGATCGGCAGCGACGCCGTCGCCGCCGGAGAGGGTGCGTTCAATACGTGCACCATCCGGTGCGACTCCGCGAACAGGAAGTCGTCCACCAGCGTGCCGTCCCGCAGGACCGCCTGGGCGCGCACCCCCGCCGGGGCCGGTATCAGGTCGGCCTCGGTCACGTCCGGCAGCAGCCTGCGCACCTCGTTCGCGAAGGCGCGCTTGGACAGCGAGCGTCGCACCTCGCCCGCGCCGTACCGCCAGTGGCGGCGGGCTATGCGCCAGGACCCGGGGTAGGCCAGGGTCCCCGCCAGCTCGCCGGGGTGCACGGTCCCCCGGGCGTACCCCTCGCGGGCCAGCGCCGGGACCGCGTTCGGCCCCAGGTGGACGGTGCCGTCGATGCCGCGGGTGAGATGGACGCCGAGGAAGGGGAACGCCGGGTCCGGGACGGGATAGACCAGACCGCGCACCAGGTCGGCGCGGGACGGGGCCAGCTCGAAGTACTCACCGCGGAAGGGGACGATCCGCATGCCCGGGTCGTCGCCCGCCAGCCGGGCCACGCGGTCGCTGTAGAGGCCCGCGCAATTAACCAGCACTCGGGCGCGCAGCACCTCGTCCCCGGCCGTACGCACCGCGACCGCCCCGGGGCGCCGCCCGATGATCCGCACCTCGGCCCCGAACCGCACCGACGCCCCGGCGTCCTCCGCCAGGCCGGCGAGCCGGGCGGCCACCGCGCCGTAGTCGCACACGCCCGTCGTGCCGACGTGGATGGCGCCGATGCCGCGTACCCGCGGCTCGTACTCCGCTATCTGGGCGCGGCCCAGCTCCCGCACCGGGATGCCGTTCTCCCGGCCGCGCTGGGCCAGGGCGTGCAGCCTCGGCAGCTCCGCGTGGTCCGTGGCGACGATCAGCTTGCCGGTCACCTCGTGCGGCAGGTCGTACTCGGCGCAGAACTTCACCATCTCCGCCGCGCCCTGCACCGCGAACCGCGCCTTGAACGACCCCGGGCGGTAATAGATCCCGCTGTGGATCACTCCGCTGTTGCGCCCGGTCTGGTGCCGCGCGGGCCCGGACTCCTTCTCCAGCACGATGACCTTCGTGCCGGGCGCAGCCCGCGTGATCGCGTACGCCGTGGACAGCCCCACGATCCCGCCCCCGACCACCAGCACATCGCAGTCGTACGCCGTCACCACGTCACCTCCCCGCGCTCCCCGGAACAGCCGGCACCGGAACACTCGGCACCCCTCAGCGCCTCACCCACGGTCCCCATCATGACCTGCGCCACTGACAACGGCTCGAAACCCGAGCGGATGGGGGGCTTCACCAGCGGGGATTGCCAGGAATGCCCTTGCCTGTCCGGCGGATCTCCGGCTGCGGGCCGTGTTGCCGCCGGCGGGCACCCTGCGGGCGCGTCCTCAATCTCCCCCAGCTACCGCTGGGGGTGCCCCCAGGGGCTTGATCGGGCTGGGCTCAGCCGTTCAGCCCGCCCGGAGGACACCACCGCGCAGCGGGGAGCGGACCACAGAGCCCGCACCGCCACCGTCACGCCGGCGCCACCAGCAGCGGCCGCGCCCGCTCCCGCAGCTCGACGACCCGCGGCTCGTCCCCGTACGGCTCCAGCCGGTGCAGCAGGTCCCGTACGTACTCGGTCGTCCGCGCCGAGGAGATCCGCCCCGCGACCTCCACCGCCCGCGTGCCCGCCGCGCATGCCGCGTCCAGATTGCCCGATTCCAGCTCCGCGACCGCCGACACCACCAGCCGCAGCCCGTGCGAGCGCACGAACTCCTCCGTCGGCCGGGCCAGCGCCTGCTCGGTGAAGCGCTGGACCTGCCGGGGCATCCGCAGATCGCGGTAGCACTCGGCGGCGTCGGCCGCGAAGCGCTCCTGGGAGTGGAAGTCCAGCCAGGGCGGGTCGGCGTCGCCCGAGCGCGCCCGCTCCAGCCATCCCTCCGCGGCCTTGAGCGCGGCCGCGCAGGCCTGGGCGTCCCCCGCCTTCGCCTGGGCGCGCGCCTCGACCAGACGGAAGAAGCTCATCGTGCGGGCGGTGGCCAGACCGCGGTTGCGCTCCAGGGCCGCCTGGGCGAGGTCCACGCCCTCGTCGGCGAAGCCGCGGTACGTGGCCTGGAGGCTCATCGAGGCCAGCACATAGCCGCCCAGCGGCACGTCGGCGGCCGCGCGGGCCAGCCGCAGCGCCTGGATGTAGTAGCGCTGCGCGGCCTCCTGCTGGCCCGTGTCGAAGGCCATCCACCCGGCGAGCCGGGTCAGTTCGGCGGTGGCCCCGAACAGGGCGCGCCCCACCTCGTCGCTGTACGAACCGAGCAGCAGGGGCGCCGCGTCCACCCGCAGGCACTCGGGCACCATCGACGAACGCCAGTCACCGCCGCCGTACTTGGAGTCCCACCGGCGGGCGTCGTCCGCCGCCTCCCGCAGCTTGGCCACGTCGCTGTGGCCCACCCGCTGGGGTAAACCGCCGTCCGTGCCGCCGCCGCCGTGGCCGCCGCCCCCCGAGGTGCCGTTGCCGTTGGTGCTTCCGGTGCCGTTCGCGGACGGCTCACCGTCCTTGGCCGCGGCCGGGGCCTCGCGTGCGACCGAGGCGTCGGTGGGGGATATCAGCCAGCGGGACGCGGGCGTGGCGTACGCGCTGACGGCGAACGATCCCGCCAGGCTCTGCCAAATACCCCCTCCACCGCGCCGACCGGCGAGATCCAGCCTGTAGAGCTCCGTGGCGGAGCGCACCGCCTGGCCGACATCGCGCGGAAAGGAGAGCCCGACCTCGGGCGCGGGATCGGCGTCCGCGAGCCCGATCTCGTGCAGCGGCACCGGGCGGCCGAGCTTGCCGGCGATCGCGGCGGCGATCAGGTGCGGCGCGGCGCCCTGCGGCACCATTCCCTTGGAAACCCACCTGGCGACCGACGTCTTGTCGTAGCGAAGCGTCAATCCCCGCTGCGCACCGAGGTCGTTGACCCTGCGCGCGAGACCGGCGTTGCTGATCCCTGCGAGGGCGAGGACGGTGCCCAGCTTCTCGTTCGGCCCGCGTGGCTCCCTGGACATGCGCACCCCTCGACAACAGCGACGCCCGCCCCGGCATAGGCACGGGGCATTCGTAAACCCAGCGTAGTTCCCCGCATCCCTACCGTTAAGGGGCGTTGTCCCGGATGGCGAGATTCTGGTCCGCATGTACGTGCATTGAGGGGCACGTGCTCCGGTTGTGTGTGGCCGTGCGCCCACCCGTGCGCTCTGGTCCGGGCCATTGCGGGAGCGCTTCCATGGAACATGCGTGGGTTGGCCCGCTGTACTGGATCCAGTGGGCTGGGGGAAGCCGCCGCCTCATTCCCCGCGGGCGGCGGAACGGTCCGGGAGGCGGTCAGCGCCTCCCGGACTGTGACGTTCAGGGACGTACGGGCGGAAGCACTGCGCGAGTGCGCCCCCTTGAAGCGGACGGCCGGAGTTTGGCCTGATTCGAGCGTATGCCCGGCCGTTGAGGCTTCCGTGGCCGCGCGTGATGCCACCGGGACGGCGTACGCGTCATGGCGCCCTCGCGATACGGGGCAGTGCTAACTCCACGCGTGCGTAAGGGCGTTCCGGGCATCCACGCGTGCGTGCCGGATGTCGCCCACCCCGGCCCGCGTGCCTCGCACCGGCCCGTCGCCCCCCGCCGTGCGCCCCGGCCCGCCACGCCACCCAAGTCCGGGAAGTCGATCCCGGCCGGTGTCAGTCGCCCGTGGCAGCATGAATCCGCATGCACGCTACGAGCGAGGCTTCGGCACGCCACTTCACCCTGCTATCAGGCGAGTTGAGGGACGGAACGCGACCGATGTGTTGCCTGTTTCGATGTCGCAACCAGTGGCTCACTGTGCATGATGACTGCTGTCGGTTGTTTGTCCACAGCCTGTGGAGGCGGCAATGCGCTGGTTGGTGGGGTGGAGCAGCACCGCCGCCGGGACCGGTCCGCGCGCCGCCGCGTACTCCGGCATCGATTCCCCGGGCCTTGATCATTCCAGCCGCCCCGATCGCCCCGACGGCCCGGGTACGCCCATGGTCCACCCCGTCGGCGCCCAGCTGCTGTGGGGCGACCCCGGCCCCCTCTGGGCCGTCGGCGACTGGAGACCCGACGAGGTGCGCGTCGTCCGGGACGACCCCGCCACCCGCCTCGCCGTCCTGGGCCGCTGCGGCGCGAGTGACGAGGAGCTGCGCGTGGGCCTCCTCGCCGCCCGCGGCGGCGCCCTGAGACACCTCACCGCCTGGCCCGGCAGCTACACCGCCGTCGCCCAGGTCGGCCGGCGCGTCACCATCGCCGGGGACCTGGCCGGCGCCCGGCCCGTCTTCCACACCGCCTGGGCCGGCGGCACGGCCTACGCCACCGCCGCCCTGCCCCTCGCCGACCTCATCGAGGCACAGCTCGACGTCGGCCACCTCGCCGCACTGCTCGCCCTCCCCGACTCACCCGAAGCCCTGGGCGACAGCACCCCCTACAGAGGGGTCCGCCGCGTACCGCCCGGCCACGCGCTGATCCTGCGCGACGGCGCCCGGGACATCTCCGGCTACGAACCCATGGCCTCCCTCGCCGTCGCCGCACCCCAACTCGCCGCCGACCGAGCGGTCGAGGGCGTACGGGACGCCCTCGTCGAGGCCGTACGGACCCGGCTCGCCGCCCCTCGCCACGCACCGGAGCACGGCTTCGGAGACCTCGACCCCGGCCCCGTACCCGGCATGGGGCCCGCGCAGCGCCGCGCCGCGCGCGGCGCCCCGGCCGCCGGGATCGGCGCCGACCTCTCCGGCGGCAGCGCCTCCGCGACGCTGGCGCTGCTCGCCGCCGGGCTGCCCGGCATGCCCGGCACGCCCCCGGGCCTCGGCTCGGGCGCGGGCGAGCGGCTGCTCGCCGTGACCTTCAACGACCTCGCCGCGGAGGCCGGCCGGCCGCGTGAGGCCGAGCTCGCCCGCGCCCACGCCATCGCCGCCAACCCCCGGCTCCGCCACGTCGTCGTCGCGGCGGGCACGGAAGCCCTCCCGTACGCCGACCTGAGCAGCGGCCCGCTCACCGACGAACCCGGCCCCGCCCTCGTCACCGCCGAGCGGCACCGGCACCGGCTGGCGGCGGGCAGCGCGGACCACCTCGTCGGCCACGGCGCCCGCCAGGTGCTGGACGCGCACCCCGCCCGCCTGGCCGATCTGCTGATGGACCGGCGGCGGCGCCACCTCCTGAGACCCGTCTCGGCCCTCGCACGCGCCGACGGGTCCACCGCGCAGTCCCTCTTCGTGCCCTTCACCGTCTACCGCGCCGCCCGCCGACTGGCCCGCACGTCCTACCGCGAAGGCCTGGAGGAGCTCGCCGGCCGTCTGCTCCGCCCCGGCTTCGCCGGGTCGCACCAGGCCGACGAGGCGGCCACGGGAGGCGCCGTCGGTGCCGTCGACGCCTCACTGGCCGCCCTCACCTGGTGCCGGCCCGGGCCCGCCGCGCGCTGGCTCACGGGCGAGGCCCTCGCCGAAGTATCGGTTCGCCTCCAGGCCGCCGCGGTCCGGCCGACAGGACTCATGCAACGCCCCGGCGAACGCCGCGCCGCCGCCGCACTCGCCCGCCACGCGGCCGACCACCGCGTCTTCGAACAGGCCGCGGAGATCCGCAGCCAGCGCCTCCACGCCCCCTTCCTCGACAACCAGGTCGTACGGGCCTGCCGCGCGCTCCCCGAGGCCCTCCGCGTCCAGCCGGGGGCACGCGCCTCGGTCCTGCGCGCCGTCCTCGCGGGCTCCGGCGTCCGCGAACTGCCCCCGGGGTGGGGCGCCACCTCCCACGCCGCCCACGCGGCGGCGGCACGGGCGGGACTCCGGGCGTCCGTGGAGCCGCTGATGGAGCTCTTCGCCGCGCCCCTGCTCGCCGACGCCGGGCTGATCGAGGCCAGGGTCGTACGGGCCGCACTCCACGCGGCGGCCGAAGGCGAAGCACTGCCGCTGGACGGCCTGGCGGAGCTGGTCTCGACGGAGATCTGGCTGCGCCGCCTGCTCGCGCGGCGCGGCACCTGCTGGACGGGATCGGCGGCGCCCCGGCAGCGGGCGGTGGCGGGCGGCGTGGTGCCGAGACCGAGCCTGTGAGGGGCGGACCCGGCCGCCCTGGCGGACCGGGCAGGGCCCGAGCAGACGTGTCGGTACGGACCGACCGGTCCGACGCCCGGCCGCTTCGGGGCTGAACGCACACAGGTGACCAGCCGGTCTCCGTAGTGGCTTTCCGCAGTGGCTTCCGTGGCGGGCCGGCGCTTGGCCGTCGCGCCGTGCGCTGCCGCGCCGACCCGCGCCGGGAACCGCCGGATCCACCCGGGCGGTACCTACGGCTGCGCCGTCCCCGCACCGCCTGCCGCGGGTACCGCCGCCTGCGGCTATGCGCAGCTGATACCGGCCTGCGCCCAGTCCGCGACCGCCACCCGGTCGCCGGGGGACTGCGGTTGGACGACCAGCCGGATGGTCCGGTGGCCCGACAGCGGCGCGTGGACCGGCACCGCCGCCTCCCCACCCCGCACCACGCCCGAACTCCACAGCCGCAGGCCGTCCGCGTAGACGGAGAACCGGACCGCGCCGAGACCGAGGGTCATGTCGTCCACGCCCACCATGGCGTCGTAGGACGTACAGGAACGGTTCAGGTCGATGGTCACCGACGATGCCGCGTGCACGCTCACGCCGTGGCGGTACGTCGTGCCGCCGATCCGCATCCCGTAGCGCTGCCACAGCCAGCTGCTCTCCAGGAGCCGCACCTCCGGCTTCGTACCGTCGCCGACACCGCGGTAGGCGAGCTGATTGACCTGGTAGACGGCCGGGGGGAGGGGCGCCGGGGCGGGCTCCGACGGTGGCGGAGGGGTGGGGGAGGGCCGCGGTGGAGGACTGGGCGCGGGAGACGGCCGTTTCGGCTCCGGCGACGGCGGCGGGGCCGAGGGCGGCGTCGGTGCGGGGACCACGGGCTTCGGGGGAGCGGCCAGGGGCTTCGGGTCCGGCGGCGGAGGCGAGGACGGGGAGGGCGACGGCGTAGGTGTCGGCTGCGGAGCGGGTGACACCGGGGCGGCCGATGCCTTGGCGCGGGGCTTCTCCGGTGGCTCGGGGGAACTGCCCGTCAGGGCGTACGTGACCACGGCACCCGCCGCGGCCACCGCCCCGGCGGCGATGCCGATCTTCGCGGGCACGCCCAGCCCCTCGCTCGCGGCCGCACCCCCCGCGCCGGAACCCGCCGCACCCCCGCTCGCGGCGGTCGCGACCCCCGCACCCGCGGCCGTACCGGCCCCGGCGGCACCCACCGCCAGCCCGGCGATGGCCTTGACCGTGTACCCGGCGGCGAACCACCCGATGACCGCGACCGGCAGCAGCGTGTGCAGCCGTTCGTTGACGTCCGCGACCTCCAGCGCCGCCGTACGGCAGTTCGCGCAGTCCTCCAGATGTTTGCGCAGCCCCCGCTCGGCCCGCAGCCGAAGGCCCCCGCGCGCATACGCGCCGAGCCGGTCCGCGTACCGGGCGCAGTCGCCGCCCGAGGTCAGCTGCGTGCTCACGTGGGCCTGCAGATAGGCCTGCTTCAAGCCCTCGCGCGCCCGGTGGGCGAGCACCGCCGTCGCGTTGGCGGTCAGCCCGAGCAGCGGAGCTACCTGGCTCGGCGACTCCTCCTCGACCGTGGTGTGCCACAGCACCGTCTGCCAGCGCGCCGGCAGGCTGCGGAACGCCTGCACGGCCATGGACTCCTCGGCCTCGCGCATGGCCCGCACATCCGCGCCCAGGTCGAGCGTGTCGTCGTCCGAGGCCCTGGACGCCCGGACCGCCGACGAGGCGAAGACCGCGAAGTCCTCGACCAACTGCTCCCGCTTGGCCGTCTTCCCCCAGGCCGCGGCGACCCGCCGGACGGTGGTCAGCAGATACGCGCGCACCGCCGTGTCCGGGCCCGCGCCGCCCCGGACCGCCTGCAACGTGCTGGTGAAGACCTCGTTGGTGAGGTCCTCGGCGGTGTGGTCGTCACGGCAGCAACTGCGGGCGTACCGGCGGATCGCGTCCGCGTGCCGGCGGTACAGCTCCTCGTACGCGCCACTGTCACCGGCGCGCATCCGCGCCACCAACTCGGTGTCCGACGGAGGGGCGGCACCGTCGCCGTCCGATGCGCCGCGCCCCTCGAAACCGCCTCCGGAACCTCCCCCGGGGCCGGAGCCGCCCGCCGAACCATCGCCCGAAGCACCGCCGACGGAGGCATCACGACGATCGGCGTCACGGTCGGCGCCACCCTGCCCGCCATCCCGCCCGGCAGCGCCACGACGTCCGCCACCGAGTCCCGGAACGCCACGAGAAGGGGCCCTGTGCGAGGGGGCTCCACGAGACCGGCCGCGAGAGGAGCGGATGCCAGATCGCCCGTCCGGGCTGGAGGCGTCCAGGTGGGAAGCCTCCCGACGGGGAGCAGCCGGGCTGGAAGCGTCCGGGCTGGAAGCAGCAGGGCCGGAAGCAGTAGGGCCGGAACCACCCTGCCTGGGGACCGACGGATCGGCGGCGGCCGGACCAGGAGCGGACCGGCCGACAGCGGACGGACCGCGTTGGCTGGGCACATGACGCGCCGGAAGCGCACCCGCATGCTCGTCCCCGCGAGGATCGTCCCGCCCGTCAACGCCCATAGCGGAGGCTCCCGTACACGCAGGCACACCCGAACATCGGGCCAGCGTGGCACAGAGCACACCGCAACGACCCCACCCGGACCGGCAACCACTCGTCCGGGGCGAGTTCGCACACAGGACCACTCGCCGTCACCCGAACGAGGAAGCCTTTCCGAACATCCCCCACCCGTTCGGGCGTACGCCCGAGCCAAGAACCGCAAGAGGCGCGGAAGCCGCAAGAACTGGACGCCAGCCCGAACGGACTGCCCGCCCTTCCCCGCAATGACCCGACCGAGGCCGGATCCTCAACGGCTGTCGGGACCTACGGCCCCGGGCCGACCCGGACAGGCGCCGACCCGGAAACCGGAGAACTAACCGACGGCCGGACGGGACCGGAGACCCTCCAGCAGGATGTCCAGCAGCCGCGAGGACGCCGCGGCCTGCTGAGCCGCGTCCGGCAGCGAAGGAGCTGCCGTGGCTATGACCAGCAGGACGTCCGCGACCGTCACATCCGCCCGCAGCTCACCCGCCGCCCGCGCCCGGTCGACCAGTCGGCCGACGACCTCCAGCAGCGCCGCCGCACCCGAGTCCTCGCGGTCCTCGACCACCACGGGCCGCTGCTCGACCAGCCGCAGCTCGTGCAACTGGCCCCCGGTGGCGCCCGGCTGACGCTGCTGCGGGACCCGCGCCGTCGGCTCCTCGGAGTCCACGTCGACGCCGACCCGCAGCACCTGCGGCGGCAGCAGCCGCCCGGCGCCCGAGGCCACCGACGTGCGCAGGAACCGGGACAGCGCCGACCACGGCTCGTCCTCCTGGCCCAGCGCCGTCCGCGCCTGCTCGGTCAGCCGCGCCGTCTCCTCCTCGGCTATCCGCCGTACGAGGACGTCCTTGCTGGGGAAGCGGCGGTAGACCGTCCCCACACCCACCCGGGCCCGGCGCGCCACGTCCTCCATCGGCGCCCCGTACCCCAGCTCGCCGAAGACCTCGCGAGCCGCTCGCAGAACATGTTCGAGATTGCGCTGAGCATCCACACGCAGCGGCGTGTTGCGGCCACCATTGCCGTCCGGCGTCGCGACAGCAGCCGACCAATGAGAGCTCTGAATGTGCATAAGACTTCCCCCGGTTATGACGTCTCCCCCCGGAGACTCCCCGCCCTGACTGCCGGGGCACGTCTCGACACCCCGACGGAGTACGAACATAGTTGAGCCCCGGTCAAGAAAGAAGGGGGTAGTTCCGCACAGGCCACCCCCATTTGGAGTACGGCCCCCATCCCCGTCGATTCTGCACCACTGCGGCACCCCACCGCATCCCCCCTGACCTGGGGACTTTCCCCACGGAATGCGCCACTCCCCCTGGAGGGATCAGCTCCGCGGCCGGTCACACAATTCGCCGGGCCTGTGGACAAACTCCCGTCGGCAGTGCGTCATGGGAGGAGCTGTGCTCGGCCGGGGGGACCCGGCACCCCGGCCGGACGACCCTCGGGCCGGGCCACACGCGAGGAGGGGCCTTGGTGAAGGAACCGGCGCGCATTCTGGTTGTCGGCGGCGGCTACGTAGGGATGTACACCGCGCTGCGCCTCCAGCGGAAGCTCAAACGGGACGAGGCGACGGTCATGGTGATCGACCCCGAGCCCTACATGACCTACCAGCCGTTCCTCCCCGAAGCCGCGGCCGGCTCCATCTCGCCGCGGCACGTCGTGGTCCCCCTGCGCCGCACCCTGCCCAAATGCCAGGTCGTCGTCGGCGAGGTCACCTCCATCGACCACGCGAAGCGCACCGCGACGATCAAGACGCTCGCCACCCACGAGGAGGGCACCGGAGCCGTCGAAGTCCACTACGAGGAGCTGATCCTCGCCCCGGGCTCCGTCTCCCGCACCCTCCCGGTCCCCGGCCTCGCCGAGTTCGGCATCGGCTTCAAGACCGTCGAGGAAGCCATCGGTCTGCGCAACCACGTGCTCGAACAGCTGGACATCGCCTCCTCCACCCGCGACCCCGCGGTCCGCGACGCCGCCCTGACCTTCGTCTTCGTCGGCGGCGGCTACGCGGGCGTGGAAGCGCTCGCCGAGCTGGAGGACATGGCCCGCTACGCCGCCCGGTACTACCACAACCTCGAGCCCGACGACCTGAAGTTCATCCTGGTCGAGGCCACCGGCCGGATCCTCCCCGAAGTCGGCGAGGAGATGGGCAAGTACGCCGTCCGCGAGCTACGCGCCCGCAACATCGACGTCCGCCTCGACACCCGCCTCGACTCCTGCGAACACCGCGTCGCCCAGCTCAGCGACGGCTCCCGCTTCCCCACCCGCACCCTCGTGTGGACCGCCGGCGTCAAGCCGCACCCGATCCTCGCCGCCACCGACCTGCCCCTCAACGAGCGCGGCCGCCTCAAGTGCACCGCCGCCCTCCAGGTGGACGGCGCCGAACACGCCTGGGCCGCGGGCGACGCGGCCGCCGTCCCGGACCTCACCGCCGAGAAACCCGGCACCGAGTGCGCGCCCAACGCCCAGCACGCCGTCCGCCAGGCCAAGGTCCTCGCCCGCAACGTGCTCGCCTCCCTGCGCGGCGAACCGCTCCTGGAATACCGGCACAAGTACGTCGGCTCCGTGGCCTCCCTGGGCCTCCACAAGGGCGTCGCCCACGTCTACGGCAAGAAGCTCAAGGGCTACCCCGCCTGGTTCATGCACCGCGCCTACCACCTCAGCCGGGTCCCCACCTTCAACCGCAAGGCGCGTGTCCTCGCCGAATGGACCCTCGCGGGCCTCTTCAAACGCGAGATCGTCTCGCTCGGCTCGCTGGAACACCCCCGTGCCGAATTCGAACTCGCCGCGGGCACCGGACGCCATCCGGAGGCGAGTTGAGGCGCGCCGCACGGCCCCGCACGGCACCGGGAACTCCCCCTCGGGGCGCGACGTCTCACGGATGTCAGTCCGGTCGGCCACACTGGTCATGTGACCATGGGTGGGCTCGTACCTGCGAAGAGTGACAAGCGTGAGGATTCGGACGTTTGCTGCCTTACCTCGGGGGCCGGCCCCCGCACCGCCAACCGCAGCCCCGTGCCGGGCGCGCGGCTCAGCCAGCGGCTGAGCCGCAGGACGCCGCCGAGCCGGCCGAGCTGGTCCGGAACGACTCCGCGAGGTAATCCTCAGTGAACTTCACCCGCTGGAGCGCCCGGCTCCCCGGAACGCAGCGCCGAGCCGCAGCGCGCACCGACCGCACCGCCGCACCCTCGTCGACCACGGCCGCCACGACCGGCGGCGCCGTGCCCGCCGCCCGCGTCGAGACCACCCCGGCCGGCGCACCCGCGCCCGACAGCCCCGTCCCCACCCTCGACGGGCTCTCCGTCCACGACATCCTCGGCCAGGTCCCGGCCCTCGTCGCCCTCGTGCACGGCCCCGACCACCGCATTGCCTACGTCAACACCGCCTACGCAGCCCTCTTCGGCCCCCGCACCACGGGCGCACCCGCCCGCGAGGCCCTCCCCGAGCTGGCCGAGCTCGGCCTGCTCCCCCTCATGGACCAAGTCCTGCGCAGCGGCAAACCCCGTACGGTCAAGTCCCGCCGCGTCTCCGCCGACGGCACCGTCAACCCCGCCGCCGAGGCGCCCACGCCCACCGACGCCGACCCGGACCCCGCCACCCGTCCCCGGCACGGCTACTACACGTTCACCTGCTCCCCGATCGAAATCGGCACCCGCGACGCCGCCCACGGCCCCGACGGCACGGAAGCCACCCAGCCGGGCGTCCTCGTCTTCGCCGCCGACGTCACCGACCAGGTCGAGGCCGCCGAGCGGCTGCGCGCCAGCGAGCGCCAGCAGCGCGAGGCCGCCGTCACCCTCCAGCGCAGCCTGCTCCCCCAGGAGCTCGAACAGCCCGACGACCTCCGCGTCGCCGCCACCTACCAACCCGGCGGCAAGGACGCCGCCGTCGGCGGCGACTGGTACGACGTCATCACCCTCGGCGCCGGGCGCACCGCCCTCGTCATCGGAGACGTCATGGGCCGCGGCGTCCGCGCCGCCGCCGTCATGGGCCAGCTCCGCACGGCCGTCCGGGCCTACGCCCGCCTCGACCTGCCACCCCACGAGGTCCTGCAACTGCTCGACGGCCTCGCCACCGAAATCGACCCCAGCCAGATCGCCACCTGCGTCTACGCCGTCCACGACCCCAACGAGGGCCGGCTCGTCTACGCCTCCGCCGGGCACCTCCCCATCCTCGTCCGCGACCCCGACGGCACCGTCCGCCGCGCCGCCGAGCCCACCGGCCCCCCGCTGGGCACCGGCGGCTGGCTGCACACCTCGGGCACCGTGCCCCTCGGCCCCGGCTCCAGCGCCGTCCTCTATACGGACGGCCTCGTCGAGCGGCGCGACGAAGACATCTACGACGGCGTCGAAGCCCTGGAGCGCGCCTTCTCCGGCGCCACCGGCTCACCCCAGGTCATGTGCGACCGGCTCATCCGTGCCCTCGGAGTGACCGCCGACCACGACGACGACGTCGCCGTCCTCGTCCTCCAGCACCCAGCCCGAACGGGCCACGACGCCGAGCTCTTCCACAACGCCGCGCTGGAGCTGCTCGGCGGCGTCGAGGCCGCGCCACGCGCGCGTGCCTTCGCCTCGGGCGTCCTGGCCAGTTGGCGCTTCCCCACCGAGCTGCGCGACCTGGGCGTCCTGGCCGCGAGCGAGCTCGTCGCCAATTCCCTCCAGCACGGCACACCCCCGATGCGGCTGCGCATGCGCCGCACCGACCGCCGGCTGATCATCGAGGTCACCGACGGCGACGACCACCTCCCGCGCCGCCGCCGGGCCGAGCCCGCCGACGAAGCGGGCCGCGGGATCTCGATCGTCGCCACCATCGCCTCCTCCTGGGGCTCCCGCCGCACACCCGGCGGCGGCAAGGCCGTCTGGTGCGAGTTCGCCCTCCCCGCCGGACACACGTCATGACCAGCGGAGCGGATCCGACCGACAGCCGGGCACGACAAAGCGCCTGCGGCCCCTGGAACGTCGAGTTCCGGGGCCACAGGCGCGGTGCGAACGAATGAGCCCTACGCGGACACGGCCACCCGCTCCGGCGCGTCGGCGCCCTTGGCGACCTCGCCGGCCGCAGCGCCCTCGGGCGCCTTGGAGCGCGCGACGATGATCCCCCGCAAGGGGTTGTCCTGTGCCGGGGTGAGCCGACGGCCCAGCCGCAGCGCCAGGACGCTGATGCCCAGCGAGCACACGACCAGCATCGCTATATAGGTGACGTACATCCCCGCACCGGCCATCAGACCGCCCACGGCCGGGCCCACCGCCAGCGCCAACTGCTTCACCAGAGCGAAGGCCGAGTTGTACTGACCGACCAGCCGCCCCGGCGCCAGGTCCGCCACCAGCGGAGCCATCGTCGGCGACAGCATCGACTCCCCTATACCGAAGAGCGCGTACGTCGAGATCAGCAGCGCGGTGGCGACACCGTGCGCCCCGGGCACGAGCCCGGAGACCCCGGCCATGACCCAGGCCACGGTCCAGATGACGCCGACCAGCGCGATGACCCGGCTGCGCCGCTTCCCCTCGACCATCTTGAGCACGACGAACTGCGCGAGCACGATGGCCGCCGTGTTCGCCGCGAGGGCGATACCCAGCGTCGCCGGAGAGATCCGGGTGACCTCCACCGCGAAGGCGGCGAGCCCCGACTCGAACTGTCCGTAGCAGGCGAAGAACATCACGAAGCCCAGCACGCACAGCTGGACCATCGCCCGGTCCTTGAGCAGGGTCCGCCAGCCGCCCTTGGCCGCCGCGTCGGTCGGCACGGCGCCCTCGACCTTGGGAGCCTTCGGCAGCCGCACGGTCGCCACCACGGCACCCAGCACCAGGAACATCACCGACTCGATCGCGAAGAGCCGCACAAAGCTCGACGGGTCCGACGTGTCCACGAGCTGCCCGCCCAGCAGACCACCGACACCGAGGCCGAGGTTGTTCAGGAAGAACTGCGTCGCGAAGGCCCGCGACCGGGTGGTCGGCGTCGAACACCAGACGATCATCGTGGCCAGCGCGGGCTGGATCGCCGCGATGCCCGCACCGAGCGCTGCGGCAGCGGCGACGACGAACGGCTCACTGTTCGCGAGGCCGAGCCCCATCGATCCGACGGCGGCGGAGACCGTACCGGCGACGACCACAGGCAGCGGACCCCGTCGGTCGATGACCCGACCGACGAAGGGCAGCACGACAAGCGCGGCCACGGCGAACGTCGCGAGCACGATGCCTGCCGTGCTCGCGCCGAGGTTCCGCACCTGAGACACATAGATGAACAGGAACGGGACGGTAAAGCCGCTGCCGAACGCACTCAACGCGTTCCCCAGCTGGATCCGGCGCAGCGCTGCGCCCATCGCGGTGGTCACACTCACCTACCTAGGTCGAGAGAACGGAGCCCGCTGGCAGCAGCCCACGGGGTCCGAAGGAGTAAGGGGTTCAAGAGGTACTGACTTGGTGCTGACTGGTTCTGCCGAAGCAGAGGAGTCCGAGGCGGAGAGTCCAGCCCTGAAGACTTCAACTCTAAACTTCGAAGCTAAACAGTACACATCAAAGGTCTTTAACGGCAAGCCCTCGTGTCATACTGCGGCTCATGCCTGACACCTCCGGCGCCCCCGAGCCGAGCCTCGACGAACAGATCGCCGCCTACCAGCGCGAGTTCCAGGACCTGGATCCGCAGGTGGAGAAGGTCGTCTCCGCACTCAGTCGGCTCAACCGGCGCATGAGCGTCGCGTACGGGCGCCAGACCGCCGAGCTCGGCATCAGCAACGCGGAGTGGGAGGTCCTCAAGGCCCTCGTACTCGCCGGCGACCCCTACCGCATGGGCCCCGGCGACCTCGCCAAGCGCCTCGGCCTCACCCCGGCCGCGATGACCCACCGGATCGACCGGATGGTCTCGGAAGGCCTCGTCACCCGTGAGCGTGACGAGAACAACCGCGTCCGCGTCATCGTCGGCATCACGGAAGAGGGACGCGGCAAGTGGCTGGAGGCCATGCGCAGGGCCACTGTTTTCGAGGAGGACCTGCTCCAGGACCTCTCCGGCGAGGAGCGCGGCCAGCTCGGCGAGATGCTGACCCGGCTGCTCCGCCGCGTGGAAGAGGCCCAGCCGGATGCCGGCGGCCGCCTCAGCGACCTCGACTGAGCCCCGGCTGAGAGGCCCTACGGGAGGCGCCCGTACCGGGGTTGACACGGGTCAGGGCGATACGTAATGTTCTCCGGGTTGCCGCGGGGCCGTAACGGTTCTGCGACAGCCACTCACGCCGCACCGGCGGCAATCTCTACTGCACGGCCCTTGAACGGGAACGATTTCGGCATGCCGAAATTCGTGACTCGGCTCCGATTAGGAGCCGCGGGGGAAATCCGCTAAAGTAGTGATCACGCCGGAAGGCGCGAAACACCCCGCTCCAACAGGGGGCCGGAAACGAAATCCGAACCGGAAACGGAACGGAAAACGGATCTGGTAAGGTTGGAAACACGAAATACCGAAGGGAAGCGCCCGGAGGAAAGCCCGAGAGGGTGAGTACAAAGGAAGCGTCCGTTCCTTGAGAACTCAACAGCGTGCCAAA
>NZ_JACHJG010000006.1:320203-421248 GCF_014203545.1 Streptomyces netropsis | reverse complement strand
GTCTCGACGGCGAAACCGCCCTCGACGTTGCCGGTGAGGCCGACGGAGACCGAGATGGTCGTCTGGGTGCTGGTGGTGACGGTCTGGGTTCCGGTTGTGCCCTCGGTGACGTACCAGCCCTTGAAGTGGGTGATCGTCGGGGACACTTCGGTGCTCTTGATGTACGGGTGGCGTGTACCGAGGTCGGCCGCCGTACAGGTGTCGCCGGGCCCCGGCGTCTGCGCCGTCGTGGTGGTGGGTGCTGCGGCAGCCGGTGAGGCGGGGCAGGGCCCGGATCGACCAGACCGCTGTGGGAACCCTGGCGGATGGGATTCAGCTTGGGTAAAGCCCGACACCAGACAGGGTGATCAAGTCGCGGGGGCCACGGCGTCCACCAGCACGCGAGGCTGCCGCAGGGCTGCGTCTGTGTCGGCACCTGTGGTCTCGGCCACGGTCACGGCGGGGTGGAGGACGGCGACCAACCGGCCGGCCGGCCGCGATGGCGGGCGGCTGGTCGCGTAGACCGGATCTGGGCCAGTGCCAATCCCACTGCCCGCGGGCAAGGTCATCGGTCGGCTGTTGCTCCGCTGCGCTGGGCCGCCAGGCGCCCTGGCGGAGGTCGGCCAGCAGATTGGCGGCGTCGCGCCGGACGGCTTCAGCCAGGGGTTCGGCCACAGTCCGCCAACTCAGCGCCCGCCTCGCGGTCACGGGGCGGGCGCCGAAGTGTAGCTTCAGCCTGCGGGCGCCAGGTCTCTGGCAGCCTTCTTCGCAGCCATCTCCAGCTCGTACCGCCCCATCGTGGCGACGGCGGGGCGTCGTGAGGGAGGGCATGCCCCCGCCGGGGCAGCGTCTAGCGAAGGGCTGGCCGGTCTCGCACTACGGGCCCGTGCCCCGCTTCCGCCCGGACCGGTGGAATCTGCAGGTCTTCGGAGCCACCGCGACCCGGCAGACGTACTCCTGGACCTTCGACGAGGTCCTCACCATGCCCCGGGCGACCGTCCTCGCGGATCTGCACTGCGCATCCGGCACCAGCACCCTCGGCCACGAGTTCTTCGGCGTGCCCGCCTCCACCCTGCTGGACCTCGCTCCTCCCGCGCCGGGCGTCTCCCACGTCATGGCCTGGGCCGAGTACGGCTACAGCGCCAACCTCCGCCTGTCCGACTTCACCGCGGACTCCACCATCATGGCCACCCACCACGACGGCGAGCCGCTCACGCTCGAACACGGCTTCCCGCTTCGACCGCTCCTGCGCACCAAGCTGAGTGGGTCAGCGAACCGTGCCATCTCCCAGTTGCCTGGCCCAGTCCAGCAGTTCGCGCTCGGCCAGGCTGGTGCCCAGCCAGTCGTGGTCGAGGCCGGCTCCTGAAAGAGACGGTACGACCGCGACGTAGAGCCCGGCAGCACGCGCCGAGGCAATGCCCGTGGCCGAGTCCTCGAAGGCGACGGAACGCTTCGGGGCCACTCCGAGCGCCTCGCATGCGGTGAGGTAGAGCTCTGGTGCGGGCTTGGGGGAACGTACCTCGTCGGCGGCGAACGAGTGGGTGAAGCAGTCGGCGAGGCCGACCGACCACAGTGCCGCGTCCAGCAGTTCCCGGGGGCTGTTGCTGGCTACGGCGATGGGGACGGCCGCCCGGCAGGCGCGCACCAGTTCTGCCGCCCCGGGGAGGGCTGCGGCGCCTCGGGAAAGCTCCTTGCGGACTCTTTCGAGGAGGTTGGCGGCGAGTTCGGCACCGGCGCCGGGGCGGCCGAGGTACTGGGCCATGGCCTCTCCAGCGGCCTCCACGGTGCGGCCGATGACCAGGGCTTTCTGTTCGGGGCCGAAGGGATGGCCGTGAGCGGCGAAGATTGCGGTTTCCGCAACGGTCCAGCAGGCTTCGGTGTTGACCAGCAAGCCGTCGCAGTCGAAGACCACGGCCTCGGCGCTGATGGGGAGCGAACACATGCAGATGTCCTTTCGCTTCGGTTGATGCGCGGGTTACCCGTTCCGCGGCTGCCGGTGGTCTTGCGGATGCGTCGGGCCGGTGCGTCACTGCCCGAGCGCGAGGCGGATGCCGAAGGCGGCGATGACCGTGCCGGCGATGCGGTCGAGGTAGCGGCGGGTCGTTGCAGGCGATGTCGGAGCACGTGTGCGAAGGCGATCAGCGCGCAAGCCCGGACGACGGCCAGGGAGATGTGTACACCGGCCAGGAGCACGCCTAGAGCAACGTGCGAGGCGTCGGCCAGGATGAACTGCGGGAGCACCGCAACGTAGAAGGCGCCCATCTTCGGGTTGAGGAGATTGCTCGTGCTTGCCGCCAGCCGCCGAGCAGGGTATCCACGGCGCCTACCCTGGCCTTGGTCTCGGCCTCCGTTGTCTGCGGGCTCTCGCTCGATGAGTGGCGCCAGGCAGTCCACAGCAGCCTGCCGCCCATCCACACCAGGTATGCGGCTCCGGCCCAACGAAGTGTTTCGTAGACGAGGTGAGACGCCGTCAGCAGTGCGGTCACGCCGAGCGAGGTGAGGGTGCCCCAGGCCGGCGTGCCGCTCTGGATGCCGAGGACCACGCCCCAGGCACGACGATGGTGCCCGAGTGCCACGGTGCACAGGATGAGTGCGGCATCCAGTCCGGGAGTCGGCGTGAGAAGTCCTACTGTCAGAGCAAAAGCCCCTATCGCGCCTGGAGTGATCACGAGCGATTACCCTAGGTCGGGAGCCGTGGGGCGTCTACATTGCTGCCCGATGTCGGGCAGGAATCGCGGCGTTCGCCTCCGAACTTGTGCATCGCACCTCGCGATGACGTGTCCGGGATGCGCCTCAAGCGATGGGGTAAGCCGGTCAGCCTGGCCCCCTCTGGAACGAGGTGTCTACAGTCACGACGGCAGTACAGGCACAGGCCCCCCGGTGATCACGGAGCGTCGCAACTCCATGATCGCCAAGACCTGTGCCTGCCTCGCTGCCTGAACGACGATCTCATCTTGTGCGCGGGGCGACGCCTGTGGCCACCGTCGGGGAATGGGACACGAGGCCTCGCGGACGTGCGTGTCTCTCCGCAGTGTTCCACCCTGGAGAGAAGAACGGGTTGGCACATCAGTTGGAGGCGTCAGCGGATGAGCGATAGCGTCGTGTCCCTTGATCGCCTCCGAGGTCCGGGCCCTGTTCGCGGTGGCCGCCCGCCCGGAGGTGGTATCGCTGGCCGGCGGGATGCCGAACATCGCCGCACTGCCGCTGGAGACCGTCAGCGCCGTGATGGCCGACCTCGTCACCCAACAGGGGGTGGTCGCCCTCCAGTACGGGTCTGCCCAAGGTGTGGAGTCGCTGCGGGAGAGCATCTGCGAGGTCATGGCCCTTGAGGGCGTGGTCGGGAGCTCGGATGATGTGGTGGTCACCAGCGGCTCGCAGCAGGCCCTGGACCTGGTCGCCAAGATCTTCCTCGACCCCGGCGACACGGTCGTGACGGAAGCGCCCACGTACGTGACGGCGATCAACACCTTCGCCGCCTACCAGGCCCGCATCACCCACGTGCCCATGGACGACAACGGGGTCATCCCCGAGGCCCTGGCCGAGACGTTCGCCCGCCTGAGCGCCGAAGGGCACCCCGCCAAGCTCTTCTACACCGTGCCGACGTTCCAGAACCCCGCCGGTGTGACCCTCTCCACCACGCGGCGGCCAGAGGTCCTTGAAGCCTGCCGACGGGCCGGCGTCCTGGTCCTGGAGGACAACCCGTACGGGCTGCTGCGCTACGACGGCGAACCCGTGAGGGCCCTGCGCGCGGATGCCGAGCGTGCCCACGACGTGATCTACCTCGGCTCTTTCTCCAAGACCTTCGCCGCCGGGTTGCGCGTCGGCTGGGCCCTCGCCACCACAGCCGTCAAGGACAAGCTCGTCCTGGCCGCGGAGTCCGCGATCCTGTCGCAGTCCCCGTTCCCCCAGCTCGCCGTCGACCGCTACCTGCGCACTCAGCCCTGGTCCGACCAGATCAAGGTCTTCCGGGAGATATACAGGGAGCGCCGGGACGCGATGCTGGACGCCCTCACGGAGTACATGCCTCCGGGCGTGACGTGGACGACCCCGGCCGGCGGGTTCTTCGTGTGGGCCACCCTCTCCGAAGGGCTGGACGCCAAGGCGATGCTGCCGCGCGCCACCAGCGCCCGCGTCGCCTACGTACCGGGCACCGGGTTCTACGCCGACGACAGCGGCCAGGCCAACATGCGCCTGTCGTTCTGCTACCCGCCGCCCGAGCGCATCCGCGAAGGCGTCCGGCGCCTCGGCGACGTCATCACCCAGTGAGATCACGCTCCGCGATACCTTCGGCGCCGCACCCGCCCGATCCGTCCACGGCCCGCAGGCCCCCGGCCCTGAACTGCCCTGGCCACCCTCCTTCTTCTCCGGATGGCCACGATGAGCGATCTCAAGTCGGTACTCGTCCTCGCGAGCGGCCTGTCCTCCGAGCGCGAAGTCTCCCTGCGCTCCGGTTCCCACGTCACCCAGGCCCTGCGCCGGGCCGGCATCGAGGCCCAGCAGCGCGACGCCGACAGCACCCTCCTGCGCGACCTCGCTCAGGACCCGCCGAGCATCGTCCTGCCGCTGCTGCATGGCGCCGCCGGGGAAGACGGCACGATCAAAGAGGTGCTGGAGCTGGCCGGCGTCCCCTACATCGGAGCGCCCCCGGCGGCCTGCCGGGCTGCGTTCGACAAGCCCACCGCCAAGGAGGCACCGAGGGCCAGGTGCACATCCTCGAAACCAACGTCGCGCCCGGGATGACCCAGACCAGCACTTACCCGATGGCCCTGGAGGCCGCGGGCTACGACCTCGGCGGCTTTCTTCGCGACCTCGCAGCCAACAGCACTCACTGAGCGACGAGCAACGCGCTCTCTGGAACGCGTCCTGCTCCAACGGCTCGGTTGCCGCAAGCTGCTGGTGTTCGTGGCCAATGGCGACAGCGACCCGATATCGAGACCGCCGAGGGCGAGTTGCTCGAGGAACTGGAACGACCACGAGACTCGTTCGCCGACCACACGCTCAAGACGCTGTGGACGACCCTCCAGCCGGCCTGCTTCGTTGGCACCGCGATGGGGACCTACCTCACCCAGCCCTTCACCTTCACCCTCCCGGGCTTCGACACCAGGGAACTGGAACCCTGGCAGTTGAACGATGAGCGGTGGCGACGGCTCCGCGTGGTCTGGCCGGGCATCTCGCCGCCCATAACAGCGTCCAGGCCGTTCACGTCGGCGACGACTGCCTGATGCGGCGCGAGGACTACGACGTCGACATCAGGGCCGGCAGCGCCGCTGCCCACTACTTCTCGGGCTACACGCAGGTCGCCGGGATCACCCTCCCCACCGAGCACCGCATCCTCCCGCGCACACCCGAAGGCCAGGCGCCGGCCGAGCTGCTGCTCGTCACCATCGACCTCAGCGACATCTCCTTCGCCTGATCACCCTGAGAGGCCCTCCCGCGACGGCACCGCGACAGCCCGAGCCCGGCCACCCGACCCGCACCGCGCCAGCCCATCAGAACCGACGACGTCGAGGCGGCGCCCAAGAAGTGCTCCTCCGCGACCGAGTTCTTCCACACGACGGTCGACCGCCACCCCGACCTCCCCTACGGCAGGACCCTCCTGTGGGCCGGCGCGAAGACGATCTACGCCCTGCGTGAACCGGGGGCGGACCCCGTCGCCGCCGCTGTGGGCGGCTGGTTCCAGCCGCGATCGTCCCGTACCACGCGGCAGGAGGGCGACTCCACCCGGAGCGCCGGGCCTGGAGCTGCCGCGCGACTGCGCTCCTCACCCGATTGCGTGTGCCGAAAGACCCAGTGCGGTGACAACCCGGGTACAGCCTTGTGTTCAGGGCCGCTTGCGGCGTCCGTGAGCACGTACGGAGGTTGGGATGAGCAATCCATTTGAGACGGCACCAGCGTCGCGCGGACGTGCCGAGCGGGTGCACCCCGCGACGACACATCTGATCGTCCTGCCGGGCGGGGGCTATGCCTCGCATGCCCCACACGAGGCGGAGCCGATCGTTGCGTGGCTCTCCACACTGGGCCTGTCGGCGAGCGTTTTCCGCTACCCGCTCCACGTGCGGCATCCCGAACCCCTCCTGGCTCTGCGGGCCGAGATCCGCCGCAGGCGCGAACAGGGGGCGGACCGCATCGGGCTGATCGGCTTCTCGGCCGGCGGGCATCTCGCGGGCCTGGCCGCACTCGCACCCGGTGACGAGTCACGCGAGTCTGTCCAGTTCGCCGTGCTCGGCTACGCAATCACATCGATGGAGACCGAGACCTACCGACCCGCGCGACTGATCCTGCTCGGGGAGGATGTCTCACCGCACCTGCGCCGCCAGACATCCCTCGACGCGCTGGTGACCACGGCGTCTCCGCCCTTCTTCCTCTGGCACACCGCCGAGGACATCTACGTCCCGCCCGAGCACACCTACCGGCTGGCCTCGGCACTGGCTGCGCACGAGGTGCCGCACACCGTGTACGTCTTCGCCCACGGCCCGCACAGTCTCGGTCTCGCCCAGGGAGCGGGCGATGCCGCCACCTGGACACAGCTCGCGGAATCCTGGATCGCCGAACAGGTCCGCACGCCGGCCCCGGGCGCATCCTGACCAGATTCTCCACGCATGGTTCGACACCGCCTGAAACGGACGGTACTGATGACAGAGTTTTCTCCTGTTCCGGAATTCGCACGAGGGCTCGGGATCCCCAATTCCGGCTACCGGGTCACGCATCTGGGCGGAGGCGCCTACGGCATCACGGCATGGTGAACACCATGTTTCTGGTGACGCGCGGCGCTTGAGTACTTCGTCGCGGTGGCGGAGGAGCGGTCGTTCATCAAGGCGGCGGCACGCCACTATGTCGTACAGCCCGCGATCAGCCGGCAGATCCAGGCCTGGAGAGGGAGCTTGGCGAGCCCTTGTTCGAGAGGCTGACCCGGCAGGTGATCTTCACCTCCGGCATCCCCTGCTGCCGCACGCCCGCGCCTGCCTGGGCGCGCCGAGTCTGCCGTCCTGGAGTTCGCCGACCGTGCCCGACTGCTCAGCGGTTCGCTCGCACCCCCCACCAACCTCACCGTGATCACGCCGGCCGAGCACATCCATCAGCGCGTGTACCAGAGCAGGAGCAGCTGATCTTCGACTCGCCACTCGCCCTGAGGACCGACAGCAGAGGACGGTCTTTCGACGAGCACCCTGGTGTGACGATCCCGTCCGCCGGGGCGGCCGCGTGTCGGTCCAATCGACCACCACCAGGCGAAGTTCGGCGAACAGCCAGACCCCGACCTGTTTCAGCATCTTGTCGAGATACCGGATCGAGGCGACCATTGTGGTCCGCGAACCGTCCTCGGCCTCCGTCAGATGGTGAGCCAGTGCAGCAACTCTCCCCCACGACCGGCGCGCCCTCGCGCCGCCGCCGGCCTCCTTCGCCGGCGGGCTCCCACCGGCCGATCTCCAGCTCTTCAGCGTTCCTCAGGAAGCCCTCAGAGTTCGACCAATGCCGATCTTGTCCTGCCAGGTACCTGCACGGTGTCGCAACCGCACTACGAAAGAGGTAGGTATGCAGTTCGAGGACGTGCGGAGCGACTGGTCGACCGACCCTGGAGGCTTCTGGGAACGCCAGGCGGCCCGGCTCACCTGGGCGCGGACCCCGGATAAAGCCCTGGAGGCCGATGGTTCCGCGTTCTACCGCTGGTTCCCCGGCGGAATGATCAACGCGGCCGAGAACTGTCTGGACGTCCATCTCGCCGCGGGCCGGGGCGAGGACGTCGCGCTCATATTCGACAGCCCGCAGACCGGCGCCAAGGACACCTACTCCTACCGTCGTCTGCATGACGAGGTGGTTGCGTTCGCCGGGGCCCTCGATGACCTCGGACTGGCTGCCGACGAGACTGTCCTGATCTTCATGCCCGCCGTGCCGCAGACCGTCGTGGCCATGCTGGCCTGCGCCCGGCTCGGCCTCACTCACTCGGTCGTCGTCACATCGGTGCCCGTCGCGGTGCTCCGCGACCGCGTCGACGACGCCCGCCCGGCGGTCATCCTCACCGCGTCCGGCGGGTTCGACGGCCCGAACGCCACCGTCTACCAGCCGCTGTTTGAGGCCGCCCTCGCCCAGGCCCACCACCGGCCGCGGCACCTCGTGGTGCTGCAGCGCCCCCAAGCCGGCCGGTGGACGCCGGTACCCGGCCGCGACCTCGACTGGCACGACCTGACCGCCCACTCGACCAAGGCCGGGCCGGCGCCCGTTCCCGTGCCGTCGACGCACCCTCTCTACATGCTGTACACCTCCGGATCGACTTCCCGCCCCAAGGCCGTCACGCGGGACACCGGCGGTTACCTGACCGCGCTGCGCTGGGCCGCCGAGAAGGTGTTCGGCGTGCGTGCGGGCGACGTGTTCTGGACCGACTCCCACCCCGGCTGGGTAATGGGCCACTCGTTCACCGTGTACGGGGCCCTCGTCACCGGGGCAACGACCGTCGTCTACGAAGGGTCTCCGGTCGACACTCCCGACCCGTCGGCGTTCCCGCGGATCATCGCCGAGTACGGCGTCAGCGTGCTGTTCACCACGCCCATGACACTGCGCCGCATCCGCGCGGCGTCCCCGGAGGACCGGCCGTTCGGGTCCGGTGGCTCACCGCTGCGCGCGGTGTTCCTGGCCAGCGAACGGGTCGAGCCGGAGCTCATGGACTGGACCGGCCCGTTCTTCGGCTGCCCCGTCGTCGACAACTGGTGGCAGACCGAGACCGGCTGGCCGATCGCGTCCAACTGCCTGGGCCTTGGCCTGCTGCCGGTCAAGCCCGGCTCCGTGGCCCGGCCGCTGCCCGGCTATCGGGTCGAGATCCTCGACGAGGACGGACGCCCACTCCCGCCCGGAGAGCAGGGCCACGTCACCATCCGGCTTCCGCTGCCGCCCGGCTGCCTGACCACGCTGTGGAACGACGACGAGCGGTTCGCCGAGACCTACCTCAAGAACTTCCCCGGCCACTACGACACCTCCGACGCCGGCCACCTCGACGAGGACGGCTACTTGTGGATCGCGGGCCGCACCGACGACATCATCAACGTCGGCGGCGACAGCCTGTCCGGCCTCGATGTCGAGCACGTCATCGGCGCGCACCCGTCCGTCGAGCGCTGCGCGGTCGTCGCCGCCCCGGACGACTTCTACACCCAGGTCCCGGTCGCCTTCGTTGTCCAGCGCGACGATACCGACCTCGCCCCGCATCACCTGGCCCGTGAACTGCGTGCCCTGGTCGACGAACGGATCGGCGCATGGGCCCGGCTGACCCGCCTGCTCTTCGTACGCGCCCTGACCTACACCCCCTCCAGGAAGATCAAGCGCTCGGACCTGCGCGCCTGGCTGTCCACCGGCACCGGTCTGGACGTCCTCGCCGACATCCGCCTGACCTCGGACGTCATTGCAAAGGTGGTGGGGTGCAGCGCTGTTGAGGGACGGTGATCGCGCGGACCTTCGCCTTCCGGAAGTCTGAACGAGATCCGGGCGGCCGCCTCCCACGGCGATCCGGACCAAGGCCCGAGGCTCGCCCCGGCGCAGCGAGCCCTCGAGCGTCAGTACCGCGTCGTACTGTGCGCTGAACCGTGCATATGCCCTGAAGGTGGGGCCTGGTGCTGCGGCAACGCCGCCGCTCCGCTTCCAGAGGCCCGTCGGACATCGGCGAGGTCTCTGGAGGCGCTTCCCGATCTCGAGGTCGAGTCTCAAGTGAAGCAGGCTGTGGTCAGCTCTAGTCGGACGAATGCTGACCCTTTGCTGACTCTGCTGACGAGTAGCCAGTTTCCTGGAGTCGAGAGGTCTGGTCCCCGGACTCTTCGGCTGCCGCGGGCAGCTCTGGGTGGGCTCTCCTCCGAGGCCGCAGCCGCTGTCGGTCTGTCGTGGAAGCTGGTGTGCGGTGTTGTGGACAGTCAACAAAGTGCAGTGTTGAGGAAGCCGCCATCCGGCAGGATCGCCAGATCCGCGAGCAGATGCGGCACGGGGACGGTGCCGTCCCACCGGCTCGTCGGGAGCGGCCTGTGGGGAGGAGAACCCGCCCGGGACCGCTGACCGGGCGGGTTGGCGCTGCGGCCGTTGACGCACCTGCGCGGGCCGGACTCTGCGCTCGCGCGAGGATGGAGATGTGGGGGATCTGCGAGGCACAGACCTGGCGCACCTCGGCCAGAGTCCAAGAGCTGTCCCACGGCCGGGTTGTGCGCGAGGATGAGGAGCGCGGGTCCGCTGCGCTGAGCTCCTGCCAGGGCCTGCGAGCCTGATCCGCGCCGATTACGGTGGAGGGAAGGGGGTCATCCGTCTCGACTTCGGCTTCAAATGCCGAGACGCCGTCCGAAACGGCATCTGAGCGAAGCCTCGCCAGGGAGGCGCAGCGTATGGCTCACGAGCAGATCCCGGGTATTGATCTCACTGCGCGGCCGAGTGGGGACGGGTGTGTGGAGTGCCTGGCAGGCGATGGACCGGGGTGGTGGTTCCACTTGCGGCGCTGCGCGGCGTGCGGGCACATCGGATGCTGTGACTCCTCGCCCTCGCAGCACGGCACGAAGCATGCCCGGGCGGCCGGGCACGCCTTCCTGACGAGCTTCGAGCCCGGCGAGTCCTGGTTCCGGAACATCGAGACCGAGCAGTACTCCGAGGGTCCGCCACTGACACCGCCCACCTCACGCCCGACGTCGCAGCCGACCCTGGGGCCGCGGGGCAAAGCCCCGGCGGACTGGCAGCTTCACCTGCACTGACCTGGTCCGGGGCTCCGGAGCCAGTGGGTGGGGGAGAACCGGCCGCGTTTGACATGCTTCTAACGGATGGCAGGGTGGTATCCGGGGCCAATGTTGGGAGGCTCGGCATGGCATCCAGTTGGGCACGATGTTCCGCAGTACGGCAACTTCCGCTCAGGCTCACGGTCGGTGCGTTCTTCCTGAACTCCGGGCTCTCGAAACGCGGTGCTGATGAGGCCACCGCCGAGAGGCTGCAGCAGTTCGCCGCCACGACCTACCCGCTCCTGGGCAAGCACGACGCCCAGAAGTTCGTACGGGTGCTCTCCGCCGGGGAGCTCGCCATTGCCACCACCCTGCTCCTGCCGGTCGTTCCTGCCGCTGTCGCCGGGGTTGCGCTGACCGCTTTCTCCGTTGGCACCCTCGGGCTCTACCTGCGTACACCGGGGATGCGGCAGGAAGGCAGCCTGCGCCCGACCGAGCAGGGAACCGTGCTGGCCAAGGATGTCTGGATGCTGGGCATCGGCATCTCCCTCATCGCCGAGGGCCTGAACGAACACCGGTGACGCACCACGAGCACGTCAAGACGAGGTCCAGCAGCAGCCAGACGATGAGGCGACCATCGACAGGCAGCGAGGCCGTCGAGACCAGCAGAACCGCACAGGCGGCGGTCCCGGCCACGAACACCCGGGCGGAGCGGCGGTACTCCGTACTCGTGCCGCGCCCGGCAAGTCCCCAGACCAGGGCCAGGACCGCGAACAGCACCGCGGCGCTGACGGAGTGGGCGAAGCCGCCCGAGCCGCCGGCCTCCGGGATGAACGCGCCCAACGGGACCATGGCGAGAATCTGTACGAGCAGCACTGTCCGGCTCCGGGCGTCCTCGCGGCCGTGTAGTTCGTGGTAGAGGCTGCCGTTGAGCCAGGCGATCCAGATCAGCGCGAACACCGCGGCGAACACCGCGAGCCCGTGCCGGGTCACGTGCTCCGACAGATGATGCGCGGCCTGGCCGACCAGCACGACCACGACCAGGTCGTAGAACAGCTCCAGCGGGCTGACAGCCCGTTCGAGTCAGATGGTGGGCCAGACAGTAGGTTTCCCCTGTCACGCGATCGCCTTCCAGCTCGATCGTGCTCTGCCCGTTGAAGTGCATGGTGGCCGCGTAGGCGTTGAGCGCATCGAAAACCGGCGACAGCGACTTGCGGCCGTGCAACTCCCGCGCGGGCTCTGGGTCCCTCGCATCCATGTACACCACGAAGTGGGTGTCCTCGGTGAACAGGGCATCTGGCCCTTGGCGTCCCGCCGGTCGGCGCAGTGCGCGTAGGCGTCGATCAGTTCGCGGAGGGCGAGCCGGTCGGCGGCCTCCGCTTCGATGACTGACGTACGGATACTCACAGCGACATCTCCTTCACAGACCGCGGCGTCGCCACTGCCCGCCCCTGTTAAAGGTTCCCGCCGGGCAGGTGAACGGTCCTCACCTGATTCTGGTGATTCCCGCCGGCCCACCGCGATCATCGCCCGCCCGACGTTCTCGGTGCTGGTCACGTAGCGAGGTGCCACACGGCCACCGCTCCGGGCCGGACTCCACCGAGGGCAGAGGGAGTCTGTCCATCGGCCGGACGGCAACCGGGCCTCGCAACAGCGAGCGACAGCCGTTCCGTACGATCATCCGCAGCCAGGCGCCCACCGCCGCAGGTTCGGGGACGTCGCCCACCCGGCGAAGCGCGGTCACGGCCGCGTCCCGGCTCATCTTGACTTTGAACTGCGCATCGTCGAGGCGGCGGACGAGTGCCTGCGCCATCAGCGGTTCGGCAGGGACAGCGCGGAGTCCACGACGGCGGCGTACGCTGGGGCCATCTCCCTGTATCTGCGCTGGTGCGGGGAGAGTAGCCGGGCCTGGACCACTGGCGCCCGCCATCTGGGCATGTTCATGGTCTGGCTCGGACACGAGCCGAGGCACCCGACGTCGACACCGGTGTTCACCGGAGCAGGAGCCAAGCGGGTCTGCGGATCCGCGTCGGCTGAATTGATCGACCGCTCGGCGAAAGCAGTCGCGTCCCCCCGAGAAGCACCGGCGGCCGCCTGAAGCGAGTCGGCCGCCGAGTCTGTCCGCACGGCTCTGTCAGACCCCCGCCCCGAGTAGCGGTCTAGCATGAAAAGCAAGGCTTCGTCTCCAGGCCCGGGCCGCAGCAGCTGGGAGGCCGGTATGGCGTTCGACACGACTCGTTTCGAGCAGGCGGACGGCTGCCGTTACATCCCGATCTCCCAGCACGGCCTGATCGGCGATCTCCGTACGACCGCCCTGGTCGGCACGGACGGCACCATCGACTGGTACTGCTGCCCGCGCTTCGATGCGCCCAGCGTCTTCGGGTCCATCCTCGACGCCGACCGGGGCGGGTCGTTCGAGCTGGCCGCCGAGGTCCCGACCCGCACCAGGCAGTTCTACTTCCCCGACACGAACGTGCTGATCACGCGGTTCTTCGCCGCGGACGGGGTGGCGGAGATCCAGGACTTCATGCCCGTGGTCGACGAGTCGCGCGAGGCGGCCCGGCACCGGCTGATCCGGCGGGTGGTCTGCGTCCGCGGAACCCTCCCGTTCAGGGCGCGGATCGCCCCGCGCTTCGGCTACGGCGCCGAAGCGCACACCACGCACCTCGAAGGCCACACGGCGGTGTTCCGCTCCCCGTCACTGACGCTCGCGCTGACCGCCACCGCACCCCTGGAGAGCGACGGCCTGGACGTGTGGTCGTACTTCAAGCTCCTTGAGGGCGAGTCCAACGTGTTCGCCCTCGACCAGATCGGCGACGACGTCCCGGCCCGGTCGTGTCCGCGTGCCGAGGCGCAGGAGCAGGCCGAGGCGACCGTCCGGTTCTGGCGCCACTGGCTGGCCGGTTCGCGCTACCACGGGCGGTGGCGGGAGATGGTGAACCGCTCCGCGCTGGTGCTGAAGCTGCTCACCTACGCGCCGACCGGTGCGATCGTCGCCGCACCGACCACCAGCCTGCCCGAGCAGATCGGCGGCGAGCGCAACTGGGACTACCGGTACGTCTGGGTCCGCGACGCGGCCTTCTGCGTCTACGCGATGCTGCGCCTGGGGTTCACCTCGGAGGCCGAGGCGTTCATGGGGTTCCTCTCCGAGCGGGGCATCCTGCGGGGTACGGGGGAGAGCGGTCCGTTGCAGATCATGTACGGCATCGACGGACGCATCGATCTGCCCGAATATGAGCTTCCGTACCTGGAGGGATACCTCGGCTCCGCACCGGTCCGGGTGGGCAACGCCGCCACCGGCCAGCTCCAGCTGGACATCTACGGTGCGCTGATCGACTCGATCTACCTCTACGACAAGTGGGGGCAGCCGATCAGCAGTGACCGCTGGGACGAGGTCGGTGCCGTGGTGGACTGGCTGTGCGAGCACTGGGACCAGCCCGACGAGGGGGTGTGGGAGACCAGGGCGGGCCGGCGGAACTTCGTGTACTCGCGGCTGATGTGCTGGGTGGCGCTGGAGCGCGCGATGCGCATGGCGAACCGCCGCGGTCTGCCGGCGGACCTGCCCCGCTGGCGGGAGTCCCGGGACGCGATCTACCGGCAGATCATGCGGCGCGGCTGGTCGGCCGAGCGAGGGGCGTTCGTCCGGGGGCTGGACGACCACGTGCTGGACGCCTCGCTGCTGATGATGCCGATGGCCAAGTTCATCTCGCCCACCGACCCCAAGTGGCTCTCCACCCTGGACGCGCTCACCACGGACCTGGTCTCCGACTCGCTGGTATACCGATACGACCCGACCGCCAGTCCGGACGGCCTGCACGGCCCCGAGGGCACCTTCTCGATCTGCTCCTTCTGGTACGTGGAGGCGCTGGCCCGCGCAGGCCGGCTGGAGGAGGCCAGGCTCGCCTTCGAGAAGATGCTCACCTACGGCAACCACCTCGGTCTGTTCGCAGAGGAGATCGGCCCGACCGGGGAACAGCTGGGCAACTTCCCCCAGGCCTTCACCCACCTCTCGCTGATCAGCGCCGCCTTCAACCTCGACCGCGCGCTGGGCTGACGCAGCATCACCACCGGGACGGCGGTCGCGTAAGACTGTCGATCATGTCTTGCGGCTCGAACTGGCCGGCCAGGATTTCCGTGAAACGGGCCCTCACGTCCTCGTCCTCGACCTGTGCCTGCACCTCATCCGCCGCGATCACGGCACCCGACTGGCGAATCAGCGAGCACGTCTGCTGGTCGCCGCGCCTCACCGCGCGGGTGGCCAGGCCCAGTTCGTAGACCTGCCGATGCCCCCCGACCTGGATGACGGACCGGCGCCGGTGTACGGGTGGGCCCTGCACAACCTGCACCAGCCGCTCACCGTCGACCAGTTTGCGCACCAGGCAGGGATGTCGCGTCGTACCCTCATCCGACGCTTTCACGCCGACACCGGGCGACCGCCCATGCGTTGGCTGCTCGACGCAAGGCTCGGCCTCGCACGGGAACTCCTGGAATCGAGCGACCTGACGGTGGAAGCGGTCGCACGGCGCTGCGGCCTGGGCACCCCGGCCAACTTCCGGACCCTGTTCAAAGCCCACGTCGGAATACCGCCCCGCGCGTACCGCGAGACGTTCAACTCGGCCCCGCTGAGAAAGGTTTGATGTCCGGCCGATCGTTGTCGTCAACCACCGTCCAGCCGCCCCCCTGCCCCACCTCGCCTCCGACCTCCTCAAACAGCGCGGAGCCACCTACGTGCAGGCCGCCAGGTCAGAGCCCACATCCGCACGCCCGAACCCAGCCTTCTGCAACAAGGTTCAGGACCCGGGTTCGGCGACGTCGCACGGGTCGGATGTGACGTCGCAGGGGGCAGTGGCCAAGTCCATGTCCCGGACGTCGCAGGCGATCCGGCTGAGCAGGTTCCGGAACGCTTGGCGCTCATTCTCATCGAGTGCCTCAAGGAGCCGGTCTTCGGCTTCCCGTACCTGCCGCTGCAGCTCTTGGAGGGTGCTGACGCCGCGGGCGGTGGCGACGATCTTGCGTTGGCGCCGATCGGCAGGGGTGAGCCGGCGCTCGACCAGGCCGGCCGTGACGAGGTCGTCGATCAGGTAGGTCATCACCGTGCGGTCGATCCCCAGGTACGTGGCCAGGGCCAGCTGATTTTGCTGTTCACCTCGGACGACCACGGCGAGCGTCTGATAGCCGCGGGCACCCTGCGGGACGTCATCGAGGACCGACGCGACGACGGTCCGGTACGCGCGCATCAGAACGAGGAGGGAGAGACCGAAGTCCCCCGTGAAGTCGACACCGTCGACCGGCGTGGTCGGTGTCTTGCTGCCCATAACCGGAATGATACCCGCCCACTCGTTGTTGGACAGATCATCTGTACAGCATGCGATCTATCAGACAACGCACTTCGCGTGACGAAGCGCCGCAGATGAGAAGGCAACCGTCATGCTCAAGATCGGCATCATCCTCGGCAGCACCCGCCCCAACCGCAACGGCGAACAGGTCGCGAAGTGGGTGCTCGACATCGCCTCGCGCCGCGACGACGCCACGTTCGAGCTCATCGACCTCCGCGACCACCCCCTGCCGCACTTCGACGAGCCGATGCCGCCGATGTTCGGCCAGTACCAGAACGAGCACACCAGGCAATGGGCGGCCAAGATCGCCTCGTTTGACGGGTTCGTCATCGTGACACCCGAGTACAACCACGGCATCCCCGGCGTGCTCAAGAACGCCATCGACTACCTCTACGCCGAGTGGAACAACAAGGCGGTCGGCTTCGTGTCCTACGGCGGGGTCGGCGGCGTCCGGGCCGTCGAGCACCTACGCGCCGTCGCCGCCGAGCTCCAGATGGCTGACGTACGCCAGCAGGTCGCACTGTCGATGATCACCGAATTCGAGAACTTCAGGGTCTTCAAGCCCGGAGAGCACAACCTGCCCGCCCTGGACACGATGCTCGACCAGGTCATCGCCTGGAGCGCCGCGCTCGCACCGCTGCGCTCAGCCTCGGCCGTCGCCGCTTGAGCCGCCCGCCGGGCTCTGTTCACCCATTTGCGGCTCACAAGAAGTCCCGCCATGTCCTCGACAGCGACGTCGTGAACGACAGGAGTTCGTCATGAGCGAAGCACTCGACTGGAACGCGAAGACCATCGCGGAGTTCCGCGCGAACGAGGGCAGTGTCGGTGGGGTCTTCGAGGGCGCTCCGCTGGTCCTCGTCCGTCACCGCGGCCGCAAGAGCGGGCAGGAGCACGTCAGCCCGATGATGTACCTCCCGCACGACACCGCGCCGGACATCGTCTACGTCTTCGCAACCAAGGGCGGAGCACCCACCAACCCGGATTGGTACCGCAACCTGACCGCCGCCGGTGAGGGCACCGTCGAACGTGGCACCGAGACCTACCAGGTGACCGTCCGCGAACTGGTCGGCGCCGAACGCGACCGCATCTACGCCGAGCAAGCGCGGCGTTACCCCGGCTTTGCCGAGTACGCACGCCAGACTGCCGGAATCCGCATCATTCCCGTGCTCGAACTCCGGCGGGTGTAGCCCACAACCCTGTCAGCTTCGGAGAGTCGAAGGAGAGAGATCATGCCCAAGGCGGTCAGGTACGACGAGTTCGGCGGGGTCGACGTGTTGCGGGTCGACGAGGTGGAACGCCCGGTGCCCGGGGACGGGCAGGTCCTCGTACGCGTGAAAGCGGCCGGGATCAACCCCAGTGAGGCGGTCATCCGCACGGGGGCGTTGGCGACCTGTTCCCGTCGACGTTCCCGTCCGGGCAGGGCAGCGACCTCGCCGGGGTCATCGAGGAGGTCGGCGCCGGGGTCGCCGGATTCTCGGCCGGCGACGAGGTGATCGGATTCACCCAGAAGCGGGCCTCCCATGCCGAGCTGGTCCTGGTCGAGGCTGGTGACCTCACACGCAAGCCGGAGAAAGTCCCATGGGAGGTGGCCGGCAGCCTGTACGTCGTCGGTGTAACCGCATGGGGGGCGGTGCACGCCGTCCAGCCCAAGGAGGGCGAGACCGTCGTCATCTCCGGAGCCGCCGGGGGAGTCGGCTCGCTCGCCGTCCAGCTCGCGCGCCGTACCGGGGCCACGGTGATCGGCCTGGCGAGCGAGAGCAACCACGCGTGGCTGAAGAGCCACGAGGCGATCCCGGTCGCGTACGGCGAGGGCGTCGCGGACCGCATCAGGGCCGCCGCGCCCAGCGGTGTGGACGCCTTCCTCGACACCTTCGGCGACGGGTACGTCGAGCTGGCCCTCACCCTCGGCGTCGCGACCGATCGGGTCGACACCATCGCCGACTTCGCGGCCGCCGAGAAGCACGGGGTGAAGACAGACGGAGGGGTCGCGGCCGGGCCGGGCGCCAAGGTGCTCGCCGAGCTTGCCGGCCTGATCGCCGACGGACAGCTCGAGGTGCCGATCGCGAACGTCTACCCACTGGCGCAAGTCGGCGAGGCCTACACGGAGCTCGAACGCCGCCACACCCACGGCAAGATCGTCCTCAGGCCCTAGCAACCGTGCGATGGCTCGGGGTGCGGGCGACCTGTCCTTTGAGGTGGCCCGCTTACGTACCCGCCGTCGGGACCACTGGCAGTGGTCGCCGGTGGGCGTAGCGGCTGCGCATGGCGTCGCTGGCCGCAGGGCCCGCTGCGAAGACGTAGGCACGGCTGTCGTCGAGTCGCCGGCCGGTCCTGGCGTCGACGACTACGGGCTGGACCTCCTCGCCGCTTTCCGCGTCGACGAGAATCATGCTGCGTTCGTGCGGCTCCAGCCGGGAATTGCCCCACGCGGCCAGGGCGACGATCACCGGGCGCAGGGAGCGCCCGAGATCGGTCAATACGTACTCGTGGCGGACCGGATTGGTCTGGTAGGGCCGACGCTCCAGCAATCCGTCCGTCACGAGGGTCTTCAGGCGGGCCGTGAGCATGCTCGAGGAGATGCCCAGGTTCTCCTGGAACTGATCGAAGCGGGTGTAGCCGTCGAAGGCGTCGTGGAGGATCAGCAGCGTCCACCATTCACCGACGTGTTCCACCGTCGTGGACAGCGGGCACTCCCGGTCCTCCAGCCTGATGCGGCTCGCCACGGTGACCATCCCCTCGGTTACTGCTAAAGTAGAAGTGAGTAGCTTCTACTTTAGCAGTAACCGAGTGTGGTGCCGAACGTGCGCACCAGGGATCGGAAGACGCCATGACCAGCCCCGTCAACGAATCACTCGAAGGCCGCCGTGCCCTGGTCACCGGCGGCACCAAGGGCACCGGAGCCGCCATCGCCCGACGGCTCGCCGGCGCCGGCGCCGACGTGCTCGTCACCGGCCGCAGTCGCCCCGAGGAAGTCGAGGAAAAGACCTTCATCGCCGCCGACCTCTCGACCGCTGATGGCACCGATCGGGTGATCGTCGAAGTGGAGGCACGCCTGGGAGGTGTCGACGTCCTGGTCCACACCCTCGGCGGCTCCGAGGCGCCGGCCGGCGGATTCGCGGCGCTCGGCGAGGAGGACTGGGCCAAGGAGCTCAACGTGAACCTGCTGGCCGCGGTCCGCTTGGACCGCGGCCTCCTGCCCGGCATGATCACGAGCGGCAGGGGCGTGATCCTGCACGTCACCTCGATCCAGCGCCGCATGCCACTCTGGAACGGCACCCTGGCCTACGCAGCAGCCAAAGCGGCGCTGACCACCTACAGCAAGGGCCTGGCCAACGAGGTCGCCCCGCACGGCGTCCGCGTCAACACCGTCTCACCGGGCTTCATCCAGACCACCGCCGCAGACCACCTGGTCGCCAGGATCGCCCGGGAGGGCGGCGTCACCCGGGAAGCCGCCCTGGACCGGCTCATGGAATCGCTCGGCGGCATTCCCCTCGGCCGCCCCAACCGACCGGAGGAAGTCGCTGAACTCGTCGCCTTCCTCGTCTCCGACCGCGCCTCGGCCATCGTCGGCGCCGAACACGTCATCGACGGCGGCACCACCCCCACCGTCTGAGCCCCCACAGTCACGAGGACCGTCATGCCGAGCCATCAGCCCCACACCATCGCCCCGAGCAACTTGCCCAAGACGATCACCCGCTACCTGCGGGCCCACCACGACGACACCGCGACCGCAGTCGCCGCTTTCACCAGCGACGCCACGGTGACTGACGACGGCAGGACGTACCAGGGCGCCGCTGCAATCGAACAGTGGCTGAACCGCTCCGCCACCGAATTCACCTACACCATCGAACTCACCGAAGCGCAGCAGACCGATCCGACCCACTACGTCGCCACACATCACCTCGAAGGCAACTTCCCCGGAGGCAGTGTCGATCTGCGCTATCAGTTCAGCCTCCGCGACGACTTGATCGAGCGCCTGGTCATCGAGCCCTGACCCGCCTGGGCATGCTCCTTCCGGCCCTCGGAGGCCGCGGCAGCGTCCCGCCCTAACTCAATCAAGACGGTCGGGCACGGTGCCGGCACGGCTGTGCTCGCGGCCAACTCGCGGCTGCTGGACGGCATCGGCGGCCGCTACGTGGTCGACTGCAACGCGGCCGAGGTCCCCGAAATGGGCTATGCCAAGCTCGCGGTGCGCTGCGCGGTCACCCTGGTCGACCAGGAGGCCGGGCGCGGCAGGGGTGTGAGCCGCTGCGCACGCTCGCAAGCTACCGGCGAGCGGAGGCGTGGTGTTCGGCGTGAAGTCCTCTGTGGTGCGGCCGGGGAAGCTGTCTGTCGGCGACGAGGTGGTCGTCCACGAGTGGGGCGACGCCGATGGGTAGGAACCCCTTCTGCGATGAGTTCAGACGTCGCCAGCAGATGAGTGCACATCCCAGGGTGAGGAAGGCTTCGCGGATGTCGTCGCGAACCTCCCAGCGGATCCGCAGACGACAAAACCAGTGCAGGTGGGCGAACGCGCGCTCCACAAACCCGCGTTGGGCGTCAAGTCCCTAGCCGTGCTAGGCCCCGGCGGGCGATCAGCGGCTTCGTACCGAGCCCCCAGACCAGGCGGCGGTACTTGTCGGTCATAGCTGCGGTCGCCCAGCGCCGCGTCCGGGCGGCGCCGGGGCCGGCCTCGCTTGCCCCGCACCGGCGGCACAGCTTCGAGCAGCGGGATGGGCCGGGTGACATCGTTGCGGTTGCCGCCGGTCAGGGCGGCGGCGAGCGGGATGCCAGTGGCGTCGGTGAATCAGATGGTGCTTACTGACGGTTCCACCCCGGTCAACTTTCCCAACGGGCTGAACCGGATCGCGGGCGACTACCTGTTCTCCAACGTCGGACGCACCAACATCCTCATGTACTCCCTCGTCGACCGGCTCTGGCGCAACGCCAAGAAAGCCGCCGGCATCGTCTTCTGTTCCGCCGGCCTGTCCAAGGGCGTACCCGTCACCGACATGGCCGAATGGATCGGCCACCGCGACCCCAACATCACTCACCAGACCTACGCCCACATCATGCCCGACGCCCCAACCGTCTCCGGACCGTGATGGACTCCGTCTTCATGCTCGAGACCGAGCTGAGCCTGCCCCTGTAGTTCGACACACTCGTCGAGGCCGCATGGATCCCTATGGGGACGGCTGAGGCGCCTCACTGCTGCGGATGTTCTGTCGTCCCTCCGGGGTTCCCCAGTACGTCGTCGGCCAGGTCCCGCAGCCCGTGGCGGTCGATGAGCTCGGGAAGGGTGTCCTTGAACGCTTTGAGCAGCAGCTTCATCGCGTAGCGATCTCCGTGACGCGCAGGAAGTTCCGAGGAGAGCGTCTCCAGGCAGTCGAGCAGGGGGTACCACCATTGGCCGCCCAAGCGCAGGCTGCGCGACAGGCGCTGGAACGTCGCGATGTCCACGGTGCCGATGTCCTGCGGATGCCGGTCCAGGTGGTCCAGGAGGAGCATCTCCGGGTCGTTGTAGAGGTTTTCTTTCAAGTAGCGCAGCCGTGCGACGCGTGCCCTGTCCGCACGGTACTGCTCGGCGTCGGCGCGCGCCTGTGCGCTGAGTGTCAGCTGGACGTTCCCCCACAGTTCGGACCCCGGCATGCCGGGGAGCGGAGCGGGACGGCCGAGGTCCGCGTTGACCGCGTCCTCGGCGCCCGTGACCTCTGTCGCTTCCCATCTCTCGGTGACCGTCGTGGCTCGCCGCACGAGCTCGGTGATCACCATGGCCTCCGGCGCGTGGTGGTCCGTACGCCCCAGCGTCCACCCGGCGGAGAACACAGCGGTGAAGCAGACACGCGGAGTGGCACTGCGCACGCTCCGGGGCTCGGTAAAGGTGTGTTCTGTATGCGCGGGTGGACGCCGGCGAAGAAATCGGAAGGTCACGCGGGGTACGTCTCCAGAGTGATGCCGCCAAGATCGGGATCGGCCTCGATCTCGTCCTGCAACCGCGCACCCGCACCGCGACCGTCAGGCCCGCGGAGTTTGTTCAGCTCTTTCACCAGCTGGACGACTGCCATCAGCCCGACTCGGCCGGAGACGGCCTCGTGGACGACGTTCATGACCTGGTCGTGGAGCGCACCGCCGTCGGCGCCGAGCCATCGGGTGATCTCATCGAGGACTCCTGGGTACTGGTCCAGGTCGGTGAGGAGACGGCGCAGCGCAGCAGCGACACCCAACGCCGCGGGCCTGTCGCCTGTCAGGAGCCAGGGGCGGCCCTGTGTGCCGGCCTCGTCGACGGACATGAGGGCCAGCGTGCCCAGGTTCGCAGCCGGTGAGCCCGCGTCTCCGGCCTGGGCGTGCCACTCCGCGACTGCCTTGGCGAATCCACCGGTCAGTCTCCGGTCCGCGGCCACGGCCTTGAACGCGGCCAGGACATCGGCGTCCAGTGCCCGACCCGCGGGGTTGTCGGCGACCCGTCGCAGCCGGGTCACCGCGGGGCCGGGCTGGTCGGCGATCAGCTCACGGCACGCGGCGACCACCAGTCGGAGTGTCTCCTCCGTGGAATGGCCGGCCCAGACGTAGAGCAGCTGACGGGCCCGGCGGCCCAGGTGCTCGTCCCGTGCGGCTCCGACCATGACGGCCGTCGCGACCGATGCCTTGCCCAGGGACGCCGCCTGATCGCGGACCTCTGCCAGCTGCGAGTCGTCCTGGTGGTAGGCGAGGACGCCGAGGATGGCCCGAACGGCGGGGTCGCCGGCCGTTCCGCCGCTGTCCGCACCGCAGGCAATCATCCAGCGGATCAGCCGCTTGTGGAGGGGGTGGTACTGGCCCCAGACGTGGTTGAGCAGGGCCTCGCCGTAGTTCACCGAGGTGAAACGGGCCTGTCCGTACCGCACGTCGGCGCCGATGGAGTTGAAGCGTGTGCGCAGTCCGACGCCGCCGAGGATCTCCCTCAGGTCGGTAGTCTCCTTGTCCTCGGCGCCCTTCTTGCCGTTCGCTGCGTTTGCGCCGGCCAGGATCTCGGCCAGCCGCTCGGCGTCGGCGTGGATCCGGGCGGCCGGCCCGGAGCGGTGGACGGCCAGGGCGAGGGAGAGGCAGCGGTCGTCGAGGTCGAGGGGCCGCACGACATCATGCGCCGTACCGATTGCGCCCTCACCGCTTGCCCCGGGGGCTCCGAAGCGGATGTCGAGGTCCGTTCCCCAGTCCTTCGCCAGTTCCCTGACCTCTGGACGCAGACGGTTCTCGCGCGCTTCGCCGGTGGTTCCGTCCTCGGCAGCGGTACGTGCGTCTGCGGCGGCGAGGTTGATCATTTCGTCGACCAGCCACACGGCACGGACGGGTGTCCAGTCCGCGACACCCTCCTTGACCGCCGGGTCGTCGATGTAGTCCAGCAGGCTCGCATGCCCACGGGCCATCAGGTGTTGCCGCGCCACCAAGTGTGCGCGCGGGTGGGCCGACAGCCTCACGACGGCCAAGCCGTCCGGCACCTGGCCGGCGATGGGGGCCCAGAGCTCCGGCGTGAGGGTGATGACAAGACGGGACTCGATGCCGCCGAGCGTGTCCGCGTGCTTCCGCAGTCCGGTCAGGAACGTCTTGTCGATCCTGTCCCGCTGCGGATCCTGGAAGTCCAGCACATAGGCGCAGTTCGCCTGGGCAGGGAGCTTGCTGGTCAGCGGCCGGTCCCAACTGGCCTCGACCACGTGCAGGTCCACCGCTTCGTCGGTCTCCTCGGCGAGCAGGCGCAGGGAGAAGGTCGTGGCGCCGTGCTGACGAGGGGCGACGAGCAGGACGACAGGCGTGTCGGCGAGTGCCTTGGCCGCATGCTGCCGCACCTCCCGCCACTCCCGGGGCTCCACGTACGAGGCGTCGGAGAGGACACCGGCGCGCGAGACCGGAATGGTCTCCAACAAGTCGGCTGTCCGCACTTCGAGGCGTTGGTGGAAGTGCATGGGACCGCTGGGATTGCTGAAGAGATTGGCGACGGAAGCTATCGGGGGCTGGTGAGGGAGCGTCAGCGCGGCGATGGGCGCGTACGGCTTCACCCGGGGCGCGGGCAGCACCTCCTGCGGCCTGCCCTCCAGGTGCTGGTCGGGCGTCCCGAGCTGGGGGTCAGAATCGGCCTGGGCGGCGGCCGGGAGTTCGTACCCGGGCTGGGGGCGCGGTTCCGCGGGATCCAGCCGTGGTGCGGGAACGTCATCGGGCCCGGCCAAGGGCTCGACGGATGCGGGCTCGTTCACATTTCCTCCTCGGTGCGGGGATACCGGCCGGTCACTGCCCGGTCCCTCTGAAGTCCTGCTGAAATGAGAGGTCGCCTTGGGGCGAGTCGAAGAAGTTGGTCACGGAATTGATGGCGTTCCTGGGCGCTGCGGCAGGCTTTGCCGACGGCTCCGGGGCTCCGGGGCGGTGCTCGGCGTCGGCGCCGGTTGCCGAGGCGTGTGCGGGCGCGCCGAGAGCGGCCGGGCTGCGGCGCGGGACGTGCACCCAGGCGGCCTCGGAGTACTTGTTGCCTACTTGGGCCTGCGTCGGCAGGAAGTCGTGATCGGCGAGCCGCGTGGTGCGCTGGGCACGCACCACGGCCTGGAACACCGCGTCGGAGATCACCAGCGCCACGTAGGACCCGAGTTCCCGAGCCCTGTCCACGGCGTCACGGGCCGCATCGCTGTCGATCAGGCGGCACGCGTCATTGATCGGATCGCCCCGGTAACTGTCGGGCAGCGGCCCGACATGGACGCTCATCCGCACCCGGATCCCTGGCGTGGCTGCGAAGCGTTCCCGGTCGTAGCGGGCCAGGACACCGTCCAGGACCTCCGGCAGCGGATCGACGAGCCGCCACATCCGACGGACCGGCAGGGCCAGGACGCAGCCGTCCCCGGTGTCGCTCCAGTAGGGGCGCTGCTCCCATTCGTACCCGAGCCCGCTCTCGGCGAAGGCCGTGGCGAGCATGTTGTCGAGCGCGTCCCGCATGGCCGGCATCTGGTGGGAGGGGACCTTGCTGTAGCCCTTCATGTCGAAGACGACCAGGGCTTGGAAGTCGGGGAGGTCCCGGGAGTCGTCGAGCGGTAGTACCGCCATGCCTGCACGTCCTTCTCATGATCGGGGCTGGAGGGTGTCTCCGCGTGAAGATGATGGGCAATCGGCAAGCGTGGCGCTGCCCAGGAATGGGCAGCTCAGGTGTGGCGTCGGTCTCACCGTTTCGCGACGACGGCACGTAGCCCTTCACAGCATTCGAGAAGGAGTCCTCCGCCTGGCGCGGTACGGATCCAGCCCGCACTACGCCAGGGGGCGAGTGCCTGCACAACGGAATTGCGGGAGGCGCCGATGAGCTGGGCCAGTTCCTCCTGCGTCAGTCTGATCACGACAGGGCGGTCCGCAGGGCCTTGCGAGGCGATGGCCAAGCGGAGGAGCGCGGATGCCAGGCGGGCGGCCACCGAAGCGGTGGCCAGTTCCTGACGGATCTCCTCGCTCTCCCTGATCCGGCCGACCGCGTGCCGGGCCAGCGCGGGCAGCGCGCCGTATTCGTTGATGAAGGTCTCGAATGTGGGCGCGGGAACGGTGTGCACCCTGCAAGGCTCCGCTGCGATCACCGTGGCGCTTCGGACGCCACCGTCGAGCAGCGAGAGCTCACCCAGCAGTTCACCGGCTCCGCGCACAGCGAGCAGCGTGCGCTGGCCGTGGCCGTCCCGGCGGGTGACGGCGGCGGAGCCCGAACACAGCACCAGGACGTGGGTAGCGGGATCACCCTGGCGAAGGAGCACGCTGCGCGTCTCGCGCTGACGTTCCGGGACCAGGCGCAGGAGGGCGGCCCACATGTCTTCGCCGAGCAACGACCGGTGGGACTGGTACAAGGAGCTCCCCGTCATCTCGTGGGTGGGGGCTGCTGGAGACCCCGGCCTCTGGACCGACGAACTGAGGATATTCAATATGTCCAGGTGTCGACAGCGATGTCGACGAGAACGGCCGTGGCAGCCAGCCCTGCTGCGGCCAGCGCGACTTGCGTCCAGACCGCTGCCTTACGCAGCACCTTGAACTTCGCCCGGGCGAGAGCCGACAACTCCGTCGCTCGCCGGCTGTCGGCGCGGGCCAGTTCCAGACGGGTCAGTCCGGCCACGGCGGTCAGCACCTGTTCGGCGGTAGCATCCGCGCAGTCGAGATAGCAGACGGGGCGTTGCTGCTCGCCGGTCCGGAGGGACGGGCGTACAGCAGCCATGGACAGTCCCATGGACAGCAAGAAGCATCCACCCGCACACCACAAGGCGATCACAGCGCACGCGGGCAGCCCCTGTGCCGTTGCGGATATCACCGCAATGACGGCACCCAGACCGCCACCAGCGGCCGCACAGAGCGTCGCGGCTTTGACGTCACCACGCTGCAACTCGGCAAAGGCGTCGACCGCCAGGCCGCGCAAGTACGCCGCGGAGGTGTCGTCCAACTCCTCTGCTGTGGGGGGAGGTACAGATACAGGCCGACGGATTCCTGTGACGAAGCCCGCCCTTGAAGGGAGCATGATGCCTCCAGACTCCTGCCGGGAATTCCGGCACGCGAGGCGTCAAGCTTGACCAAATCCGCGGCGGGGCGCTGCCTACTGCTGGGCAGATGGCATGAGATGTGGCGCACGTTGGAGGGCTTGTGCAGGAGCGCGCTCTGGGGCAGCAGTGGCTCAATCTGCCCCCACGACTCATTTGTCGTCCTGGCTACTGAAGGTGGAGAGGATCGGCAGCTCGACCCGCTCCGACGCGCTGCGGTAGCCCCCAGGTCGATGGGTGCGGTCGCCCTGGTCGGCGAAGCGGGGCCGATCGGGCCGGCGTCGGTACGGCCGCGGCGACGGCGATGCGCTGGGATCCTGGGTGCGGGGGCTTGAAGCTGCCGCAGCGGAAGCTCCTACCGTCCTGACCAGGGCCGGAAAGACCGGCCCGGTGAAGCACTCGTGAGGGGAGGCGGCGATGGCCTGGCCGACTGGGGAGGTCGCCCGGATGTCGGGTGTGACGGCTCGGACACTGCGGCACTACGACGAGATCGGTCTGCTGCCGCCCGCCTGGATCGGCACCAACGGCCACCGCTACTACGAGGAAGGCGAGCTGCTGCGACTGCAGCAGATCCTCGTATTGCGGGCGCTGGGCCTGGGGCTGCCCGAGATCGGCAAGGTTCTGGCCTCGCAGGTCGACGAGGTGGAGGCCCTGCGGGGACACCACCGTCGCCTGCTCGCCGAGCGCGACCGGCTCGACGCCCTGGCCGGCACCGTCGCCCGCACGATCACCGAACTGGAGCATTCCAGGAGGGACGGCAGCCCCATGACCATCAACCGGCCGGAGAACCTCTTCGAGGGGATCGAGCCCGCCCAGTACCGGGAGAGCCTGCAAGACTTCCCGGAGCTGGCCGGGGCGATCGACCGGCACACCGCGACGATGAGCGAGGCCCGGGTCGAGGCCGGACACCGCGAGCGCACGGCCCAGATGATCCGGCTGGCCGAGCTGATGGCCGCAGGTACCCCGGCCGACGCCGAACCGGTGCAGGCCGAGGTCGACGCCCAGTACCAGGCGCTCGCCGGGCTCCGCGCCGTATCCGCCGAGGAGTACCGCGCGATTGGGCGTTCCTGCGTGGAGAACGAGCCGTGGCGCGCGGCCTACGAGACGATCGCGCCGGGCCTGGCCGCCTACCAGCGGGACGCCATCGCGGCGTACGCCACGAACCGGCTGAGCTGAGGGAATCGGGCCGCCGCCACGGGAACGGCCCGCGGCGGCGGCCCTGCGCCTACGTCGCCCACCGGCGCCTGCGGAACTTCGCCTGTGTGTGGTGAACACCCGCCGGGATGCGATCGTGATGTACCTCGAGGCCGGTCCGGACGAGTTCGAACTCGTCGACGGCTTCAGACGCGACGTCCGCGGGATCGGTCACCACGGTACCGGCGACCTGGAGGTCCGCCTGCGCTCCGGGACGGATCTGGAGCGGGCAGGCGAGATGATCCGCAGGAGCTACGAGGTGGCGTAGGAGGAGCGGGTGGCCTCAAGCCCCCGAGTTGCCACACCTGGATTCTGTCTGTCCGATCACAATCGGAGCAGCCGCGGTGGTGGCGCGAACGGACAACACTGCATGGGTTGCAGCTTCGGCGTCGATGGCGGCGGCCTTTCGGCGCCACCAGCGGCCAGGACAGCAAGTGGACCAGCACGATCGGCAATTACATCCAGGCCGCCGAGATCGTGACCCTGCAGGAGGCAGGTCCGACGCCGCCCGGCAGGTTCCAGGGCACCATCCCCGTTCCGGGACTGCCGCAGGTCGGCCGGGCGGGATACATCCAGCACCACCGCTGGGTGTACAGGTTCGCGGACTACGAGGTCTACTTCCTGCAGACCGACCGCATGGGCGGGCGCTACGAGGGCGGCCGCAGCAACGTCGCCGTCGTCACGCATCGCACACCGGACGAGGTGACCGCCGTGCCCAGCCCGATCGCCGACGGGCGAGCCGCGCTCGGGGTGCGGTTCGACGACGACCAGCCCCGCCACATCGAGAACATGCAGAGCGGCGGGACGCTGGAGGCCCTGGGTGGGGGCATGCTCAACGGCATGCCCGCCTGCCCTCACCAACCAGTGCAACGGAGGGTTCGCCCAGCGCTGGGACCTCGAATTCAACGGGACCGAAGCCGTCCGCATCCGGCTCCCCAAGGGCAGGTGCCTCAGCAGCCTGCTGGACCGCCGGGGCCACGGCAAGCCCCTCATGTTCGACTGCGGAACGAGCAGCCTCCAACGCTGGCGGCTGCTCTCGTTCGGCAACGAGCAGTACCAGATCCGCGGCCGGATGCTGGTCGGCGAACCCCGCGGGCTCGGCGGCACCCGCGTGTGCGCCCACCCGCACCGCACCAAGCCCACGTCCAACGAGGAGAAGTGGATCCCCGAATGGGTCGGCGCCGAGCGGCTGCGCATGCGCGACGCGGCGACCGGCCTCTGCATCGAGACGGACGCGAACGTCCCGAACGACGGGTTGCTCGGCCTCGACCTGCGGGCCTGCCACGGCTCCCGCGCCCAGACCTGGCACGTGGAGCCGGCCGCCGAGAGCACCTTCCGGCTCCGCAGCGACCAGCGCGTCCTCGGCACTGAGCCTTGCCTGGACCTGGACCAGCTGGCCGCCAACACCGGTTCGGACATCGTCAACGTCAATCAGTGCGAACGCGGCCGCGCCTCCCAGCGCTGGTTCTTCGCCTCCTTCGACGCCTCCGCCGGACCCGACGTGACGGGGGAGTGATACCCGCAGTGCACCACTGATGCGTGGCGGCCAGTGGGGCCGCCACGCATCACCACATCCCGGGCAGCGGGGCTCGGGATGTGGTCCAGGGCCGGGCAACAGACCGGCCGACGGGTGAAGCCTGCCTTGTCCTCGAAGCAGATGAAGTCCCCGCAGGCCGCCCGGGCGCTTTTACCTCCGCCCAGGTCGCCTCCTTCCACACCGCAACGGCCCGCTTGTCGCGTTCGGCCACCCGCCGCGCGGGCATCTGCGGAGTGAAGCCGAGCCGGCGCGTCAGCCGGGTGGCGCCCGAGACGCTGTAGGAGACGTGGAACTTCCTTCCGATCAGCGTGGCCACCCGAGTGGCCGTCCACACCTGGCCTCCACCCAGCCGTGAGCGGCCGGACCAGTTTCTCTAGGAAGCGTGGCGGCAATCGGCAACGGCTCTGCTCGGGCCACGCGAGACGAGGGCGCGATCCCCGCCCTGACACCACATCTGATGCCATTGGTAGGCCGACTCCCGGCTCACCCGCAGATGTCGGGCGACCTCCGGTGGCTTGACCTTGTCAGCGAACAGCTCCGCCACCTGCATCCGCACCGCCTCCCGGCGTCGACGTCCCGCAGCCGTCAGCCCACCGCCATCCGCATACCTCACACCCTCGACCAACCGTCACCAGCCCACCAGCAACAGGGAGTTCAGCAAACGTCACCCTGACGAGCCGAGATCAGTAACCGGGGATTCGCTGCTGGTACGCCCGGCAAAGGGCGATTGCCTGGAAGTGAAGGCCCTCTGGGTAAGGAGCTGTTCCCAACCCCGAGCCAGAGGCAAGGGTGTCATCGCGAGGTGGAGTCTGGAGGAGCCCGAGGCGAGAGTGGGCACCGAGGAACACGAACTGCGTGCAAGGCGTTCCGGTCGGGTGAGTTTGCTAAGGGCTGTCCCGAAAGGCGTCCCCGCGAAGCGGGCAGCAGCGCGGAGAGGGCGTTGCTGGAAGCTGCGGCTAGCCTGTAGGCGTCCGTGGAGTGGCGATCGTTGGGGGGACTGATGGGGCGCAGCAGGATGCCTGTCGGCAACGAGGGCAGGAGCGACCTCTGTCTCTTCATCGAGCCGCTGCGGGAGGACTACTGGCTGAATCCTGGAGAGGTTTTCACCGTGGGGCCGGAGTCCGAGGACATCGATGTCTGGTTCGAGACCTTCGTCTCGAAAGATTGCATCACAGTGTGGCTTTACGAGGATGGAGACGCTGCCAAACTGCTTGTCGGCTACACAGTGATTGATGCCGATGGCAATCTGCTGGAATGTGGCCACCAGAGGCCCTCGGGTCAGAAGTTCTCAGCAGCCGGCCCCGTCATGGACTGACTTGCGACTGTCTCTACTTCGATCACCCGGTCAGGGCGAGGTTGTGCAGATGGGCGACACCGAGCATGGCGTGGTGGACACCCTCGCCTTTGAGCCGGCAGTCCCGGAGGATCTTCCAGGTCTTCATGTGGGCGAATACTGCTCAACACGGGCCCGGACCTCTTTGTGGGAGCGATTGTGCTCCTCCTTCCAGGCAGGGAGTTCGGTCTGGCCGCGCTCACGGCGGTGAGGGATCACGAGTCCTGTGGCCGGATAGCCGCCGTCGGCGATCGTGAGCGTCGCGCCGACGGCGGTTTGGCACCGGACTCCTCCCACGCCTTGCAGTCGTTGCGGTTCCCGGCCAGCGGCTGGCCAACCACCACGACCATGCGGGTGTGAAGGTGAAGCCCGTCACCGGCAAGAAGGCCAGTACGTAAACGCGGCGACGGTCCAGGAACAGTGGTCGTTCTTATCCGGGGAGGTCTGCTCGGGTGTCGGTTGGGCTGAGGTTGTCGCCGCGCCGACGGTCCGCGTCGAGAGGTGTGGACTGACCCGGGCAGAAGTCAGCGGAGGCCGTAGTGCCGGCCTGTCACGACCAGCCTTGCTGCACCTCGGCGGGGGCGGTGTTCCAGCTCTTGGGTATGAACGTGATCACGTAGGTTCCGCGGTCGAAGTCCGCGTACCCGGCAGACCACTTCCGGAACGTGCTCTCGTGTACGTGCATGGGGCCCAGGTCGCTGTTGGGTGCGTGATAGTGGTCGCCGTGGGTCCATGTGGTCTTGTCGCCATCCGCTGCCGTTTGCGCCCCGAACCAGCCGTAGTCGAAATTGACCCAACTTTCGCCAGGGTTGGCGGGACTGCGCGGGATGCTTCTGTCCTTCGACATGTCGACCAGGCCGGTCCCCTGGCCGGGGCGGAAGGCTTCCGGGTCGCCGTACTTCCTCTTGTCGGAGGAGCCCCGCTGGTCCTGCCCGCTCCAGAAGTGCTTCGAGTAGATCACCGCCTTCATCTTGGACGGGTCGTAGTTGCCTCCGTCCCTTTCCTTGAAGGACGGTGTATTCCTCAGCGCCGAGTAGAAGTTCGAGCGGCTGTCCTCGTGGAGCAGAGCGTCATTTTTGTTCGTGAGGTCTGTCTTGAGGTTGCCGAGGTAAGTTCCCTCGTCGTGGGCGTTTTCCAGGGCCTTGTTCATGATGGACGCCACATCGCGCGCCCGCTTGAAACCCTTCCCCTCGTCGAAGCTGGCCTTGGCGATGCGACCCTCGAACTCCGCCCGCGTTTCATTGGGTCGGGGACTGGTGTTTTTCAGGTCGTTCTTGTACTTGTTCTCGTCGAAGGATGCGAACGCCAATTTGTTCGTCGGGTAGGGGCCCGAATTGACCCAGGTGACGCCGACGCAACCGTAGGACAGACTTTCTCGCTGCTCTGCGGTCATTTGCTGTCTCTTGCCGTCGCGGTGGCTGTAGACCTGCTGCCACTTGCGTATGTAGTTGTTGACGACCGTAGTGGCCCTGCCTCCGTAGGCCCGGTACGCGTCAGGCATCCTGTCGAGCGGCTCGGCGGGAGGGGTTTCCCTGTCGTCGACAGAGTCGGGGGTCCGGAAGGGCGCGCTGGCACTCGGAGGCAATTCCGCCGGAGGCTTGCCGGGTTGACCGAAAGCCAGAGCCCTGTCGTTCAGTGCGTTGATGTTCTTGACGTCATCCGCCGTCAGGCCGTGCGTTACGGCGTAGGACCCTTTCTCTACCCCATCGCCGCCGCTGGCGGCCTGGCTGAGCGACGGTGTGAATCCAGCGGTGCATACGACCGCACCCACAGTGGCGAAGGCGAGAAATCTCCGACGTTTGTACATGGAAATCAACAACTCCTTTGTGGTGAAGCCTGGTGGAACGAGGGCATGCGAGAGCACGACGCATGGGAGGGGGTTTCGGCGAGCTGCCGCTCAGGGCCTTGGCCGCGGTGTCCCGCGTCGCTGCGCCAGCGGCAGGAAGGCTGCCGCCGCGAGGCGGAAGGAGATGCAATGAATGCGGGAGATGGCGGTGGCGGCGCGGCCGTTGTCGGTCATGACCGTGGTGGCCGCCGGGCGGGCTGGGCGCGACTCGGTCGCCCGGTCGGGCGGGGCCGGTGGCTCGCTACATCAGGGTCGTCGCCGAGGCGACGACGCGGGCCCGGCCCGGGTGGTCGGGGTCGCCGTAGCGGACCTCGACGCGCGGGTGGGAGCGCATGAACTCGGTGTCGACCAGGCGGACCTGGCTGGGGTGGTCGACCGTGCGCACGGCGATGTCCGTGTCGAGGAAGAAGCTGAACTCGCCGGTGGCCGGGGCGTAGACGAAGAACTTGTGGCCCTCGAACTTCTGCTGCGCGACGTTGTCCGTCAGGACCAGGGACCAGAAACCCACACAGTGGCCCGCGGGGCACATGAACTGGAAGTCGGCCCGCAGGCCGTCCAGTTCCATCCAGCGGAAGGGGTTGTTGTCGTCTGTGTTGATCGTGGCAGCAGTGCCCGGGGCGGTCGTGTCCGGGGTGGCTGCCTGGGCTCCCTGGGTGAGGGGCAGGGCGAGGGCCGCGGTCACGGCGACGGTGGTGAGGGCGCGGAGAGCGGTTCTGCGTATCACTTCTCGGCTCCTGGATGAGTGATCAGGTTGATACGAGGAGTGATCATGTCCCTGTGTTAACTCCCTGGCAACATCATGGCTTTAAAACCGGCCAACCCGTCACGTAGGACGGTATCTGGCCATGCATCCGATCCGGCCCGACGTGGGGGATGCGATGCGGCAGCGCTCGCCTGCTCCTGGTGTGTGGTTCGCGGCGCCAGACTTGGTCGGCATCGACGTCTCACGTGGCCTTCGCCGCTGGCGCGAACGGCTGCGTGGTCGGACTCGGCGCGCCGACCACATCAAGCAGCCGGTGCTCAACGCGAAGTTGCCCGGCTCCCGGCTGGTCGGCCTCTCCCGCGTCGAACTGTCCTGAGCGAAGCTCGACAAGGAGTGGGTGGAGCTCGGCTGCGACATGTGCCCGGTCGAGGCGTACATCCGGTACGACAACGAAGCTACTTGGACGCCTGCTTCAAGCGGCTGCGTGACGCGTACGTCGCCACGGTGCGCGACCTCGGGGTGCCCGCCGAGGTGTCGCCGGAGGCATACGGCCGCACTACGCGGACTCATAGGCGCAGATGCGGCCGGTAAGGATGGCGACAGGCACGTGCCTGAAGGCGGATCCTGGCACCGGCGTGGAAGGGGTGGCGATGGCCCACGGCCGTGAGTCGGCTCAGGCCGCGTAGTCGAGGAAGCCGGCCAGGGTTCCTGTGCGGGTGTGCCCGGTCAGACAGGCAGGTGCATGGCGAGTTGCTCCCACTGTCGTACGGACGGGGGATCGGGTGTGGTGGTCATGAGGTGAAGGCTGACATGGTCGGCTCCGGCGTCGAAGTGCTCTTGGACGCGCTGGGCGATGTCCTCGGCACGACCGTGGGCCACTAGTGCGTCGACCAGCCGGTCGTCGAGCGCGTCCGGGTTCTCGTGTCCAAGTCCTCGCAGCAGTTCGCGACGGTTCGGCAGGGCGGCCGCGGCCGTGGTGCGGGCCAGGTCGGCGGTGTCGGCGCGGTCGTGGGTGAGCACGCACAGCTGGGTGACGGCCAACAGGCCGTCGTCCCCGAGAACGGTCCGGGCGGTGCGGGTGTACTCGATGGGCATGCCCAGCACCGTTGCGCCCCGGGCACGTTCGGCGGCGAGGGCGAGCATGCCGTGATCCAGGGCGGCGAGTACGCGGTGGGGTGAGGCAGCCGTGTCGGGCGGCCCGAACGGGGCGGTGTCCAGCGCGTCGAGGTAGGAGCGCATGGTGGCCAGGGGCGGCCCGAAGCGGTGACCGCGGATGTCCTCGGCCAGGCTGGGATGGCTGTCCCACAGGCCGAGCAGGAACCGTCCGGGGAACGCCTCCTCCAAGGTGCGCTGCCCGGCGGCGGCCGTGACCGGGTCGCGGGCGTAGATATCGGTCATGCCCGCGGCCACGGTGATGTGCCGGGTGGCCGACAGGAGCATCGCGGCCTGCGCCATGGCCTCCCGTCCCGTGATCTCGGGGAACCACAAGGTGCCGTATCCGAGGTCCTCGATCACGGCGGCGGCCTTACGGACCCCGGGTGCGGAGAGACGGTCGAAGTCCCCCGCCCAGATCCCGATGCGTCCGAGGTCGGGGGTGCGGGCGCTCACGCGTCCTGCCCTGCGGTGCCCGTGGAGTCCAGGAACGCGGCGATCTGGGACGCGCCGGTCCGCTCCAGCCAGGTGCCGAAGTCCATCGCGGCGGGGTGGATCTTCCGGGTGGCGGAAATGTCGGCTCGGTAGCCGTCAGCGTTGAGCCACTCGTTGGCGTAGGCGAAGTCTTCGCTCAGGGCCCGGATCGCGTCGATCGGGACCTGAACGTAGGGCAGCGGTATGCCGAGTGCCTTCCCGACGGCCGCGGCGATCTGAACCGGCGTGAGTTCGTCGCCGGCCAGGGAGACTTCCCTGCCGATCCACTCCTTCGGCCGGGAGAACGCCAGCGCGGCCACGGCGCCGACATCGTCGACGGCCATGATCTGCTGGGGGACCTCCGGCGCGAGCCCGGTGGACAGATTCCCGTTCCGCAGCGCATATCCGCCGGTGAAGTTCTCCATGAAGGACACCGGCCTGAGGATCGTCGTGGGCAGGCCGAGCGCGGCGATGTGCTGCTCGATCCGCCACTTGCTGACCAGGTTCACCGGCAGCTTCTCGTCAAGGTGTCGGTCCGCTTCGGCGACCGACGTGAAGACGAAGTGCCCGATGCCTGCGGCGTGCGCGGCCTCGGCGACGTTCACGCCCCAGCGCACCTCGTCCTCGGCGCTGAAGTCCGGCGCGGTGGCGGGCGAGCCGACGGTGGGCTGGACGCTGAACAGGCCCCAAGCGCCCTTGGCCGCGGCGGTCAGTGAGTCGACGTCCTCCATCTGCGCCCGCACGACCTGTGCCCCGGCCTGCCCCAGCGCTGTGGCCTGCGCCCCGTGCGGGTCGCGTGTCAGTGCGCGCACCTGCCAGCCGTCCCGGAGCAGGTGATGCGTCACGGCCCTGCCCTGCAGGCCGGTCGCTCCCGCCACCACGACGGTCTTGTGCGTCAGGTTCATGTTCTTCTCCATCGTGCCCGTGCGGAAGGGGAGCCATCCCGTAAGTGGGGTGGCCCTCCGTTTCTCGTTCGCTACGATATGGAGGGCCACCCCACTTTTCAAGCAGTCAGGAGTGCCTGTGCCCAAGGACGCCGCCCCGCCGCGCCGGACGATGCGCGCCGACGCCCGCCGCAACGCCGAAAAGATCGTGGCCGCCGCCGGGGCCCTGATCGCCGAGCAGGGCGCCGACGCCTCCCTGGAGGAGGTCGCCCGCCGCGCCGGAGTCGGCTCGGCCACCCTGCACCGCCACTTCCCCTCCCGCCAGGCACTCCTGGAGGCGGTCTTCAAGGACCGAGTGGAAGCTCTGTGCGCGAAGGCCGGAGATCTGCTCGCCGAACCCGACCCGGGCCAGGCCCTGTCCACCTGGCTTCGCGCCGTAGGCACACACGCCGTGGCCAACCGGGGACTGGGGGCGTCCCTGATGCGTGACGCAGACCTGACACTGGGCGAGACCTGCCACGACATGATCACCAATGCTGGAGACGCCCTCCTTGCACGCGCCCGAGCGGCAGACGCCGTGCGCCCCGAGCTGACCATCACCCAGCTGCTGAAACTCGTCGGCGCCATCGCGCTGGCCACAGAGCAGGACATCGACGGCCCGGCTGAGGCCGACCTCCTGCTTGCGATCGCCATCGACGGCGTCCGCGCGCGCTGACCCGGGCTCTCACGAACGGTCCTTGCCCGGAGCAAGATCGGAAACGGTCCACGCGCGTGGTCCGGACGCTGATCCCCTGTCACAACTGCTCCTCACTCAAGAGTGGGAACGGGGCACGTTCCTGAAATGGTTCGTGACAGCATCCGGGTTCATGACGGCCCTCAAACCGCATACGGAAGCGACGCGGACGACGTTGAGCGCCCCCGGTGCCCCGCGCTGCTCGGCCCAGCCCGGATCACCGTGCCGCTCACGTTCCGGAGCGGTCGCCGACACCTGTCACACCGGCCGCAACACCGTCGCGTTCATCGCAGTCATCGTTTCGATCCCGGGGTGGCCGGCGCCGGACGGCGCCGGCCACCCCGGGCCTACGAACGGTCAGCCATCGCCACGGCTCTGCCAGGCCGCGCGCTGGCGCAGCGCGATCCGGTTGCCGTCCGGATCCACTGCCTCGATGCGGACCCCGAACCCGTAGTCCTCCGGTTCGGGCTGGTCGAAGGTCACGCCGCGGTCGCGGAGCACCTTGAAGTCTGCCCGCAGGTCGTCCGATTCGAGGAAGAGCGGACCGGGCGTGGTGCCCTGCTGCCGCTCGACCGGCTCGCCTGAGGCCGCAGCGTGCGGCAAAAGGATGATCTCAAGCGGGCTGCCGGGGACGCCTATCGTGAGGAAGCGTCCGTCAGGACCCGGGTAATCGACGCGCTTCTCCAGGCCGAGCCGTTCCGTGTAGAACCTCAGCGCGCGCTCCTGATCAGTGACATGGAGCGTCACGTACATGATGTTTGTCAGCATCGTGTTGTCCTTCCATCTGTCGGTCTGCGTCACTTCACTGACGGCCCCCGACGGGAGAACGTGACGGATGGACGGAGAAATCTTTCCGAACGACGGCTTCGAGGGCTACCGGGCCCACCTCGCAGGCGGTCGCGAACCGGCTGCTGGGGCGCTCGGTCGCCACTGGGGAGTCAAGCGACGGGCACCACTACGCCGTCACGTGGCGCAACATACCGTCGGCAGTCGGCGCCGCAGCGGCGGACGTATCGCCTAGCGCCTCGTCAGGCCACATTCTCGATCAGGAATTGCTGGTCCGAGCCGTCGGTGCACCGCTTTTCGATGGCATTCGCTTCCGGGGCGGTGTCCTCGGCGGCGATGCCCACGCACCGGCCCGTGCCCGCCGGGCGCAGGCGGTAGCGCGTCGTGGCACCCACAGGCTCCACGCGGAAGTGCTGGTCCTTGTTGGAACGGCTGCACGCGTCCCAGGGTTCGAGCATGCCCTTCGCCGGGGCGCTCCGGCGGATGGTGAGGCAGCCCTTTCCGTGTTTGGGGTGGTGCCATTCGATGTAGTACGGGGCGTCGGCGCCGTCGTGCACCCGCTTGAGGTACGTGTGCGGCGGTCTCGCCTCCCCGCAGGGGCGCTGCGCGGCGATCGCGTTCGGGTACGCGCCACTGCGGTCGCGGCCCTCCGTCAGGCAGAGATTCGGGGTGCGCGCCGGGCGGATCTCCACCCAGCCACGTACCGCCGAGGCCGCCGGCGCACGTGTCCCGTTCTCGTCACCGGACAGCAGCGTCCACGCACCCGCCGCCAGCAGGAGGGCGGCGATCACGGCCACGGCGGCGGCCACCGGCCTGAGGCGGAAGCGCCATGACCTGCCCGGCCCGTCCTCGATGCGGCTGCGGGTCTCCAGCCACGCCGCGATCTCGCGTTCGTCGTCCACCCCACAGGCATGGAGGAACGCGACGAGCAGTTCCGGCCGTGGCAGGGAGTGGCCCTGGAGTACGTCCGAGAGGGTGCTGCGGGCGAGGATCTCGCCGCGGTCCTGCGCCCGCTGTTCCAACTCCCGGTAGGTCAGACCCGAACGGTCCTTGAGCCGGCGCATGCGATCGGTGAACCGCTCCGCGTCACGTGCGCTTCGCCGTTGTAAGCCTGTCCCCAGCATGCCGGAATGGTTCCCGGCGTCGGCCGGGGTCGCAATCCGCGAACCGGCCAAACTGCCCGGACAAGGCCCGGACACCAGACCACGACAACCCATCCAGGCCGACCGGCAGTTCCTGAAGCACTGCTCGTCCCGCCGCGTCTCCCGTGGCGCACGCTCTACGTACCTTGCGTACAGCGTTCTCTCGTGCGTACAGTGTTCGCAACGAGGGAACGTTGTACACATCGGGCGGGAGCGGGCATGTCGAAGAACGTGAGCTGGGACGAGCAAAGCAACCGGGACGCCAAGGGCGAGTGGGGGACCCGGGACTCGGCGGGCCGGAAGCTGGACCTTGCCCACTGGCAGGCCCGCCTCGACGAGCTGCGCGCCAAGCACCACGTCCCGGCCGCGTCGCTGGCGGTTCTCGTCGACGGGACCGTCCACGAGCTGGCCAGTGGCGTACTGCACCGTGGAACGGGCGTGGAGGCGACGACCGACTCGGTCTTCCAGATGGGCTCGATAGCCAAGGTCTACACCGCCACCCTGATCATGCAGCTCGCCGATTCGGGCCAACTGGACCTGGACGCACCGGTCGTGGACGTACTGCCGGAGTTCTCGGTCGCCGACCCCGAGGTGACCAGGGCGATCACCACGCGCCGGCTGCTCAGCCACACGAGCGGCCTCACCTGCGACTTCACCTATGACAGCGGGCGCGGCGACGACTGCCTCGCCAAGTACGTCGAGGCCGCGAAGGGCGTGGCGCTCGACTGCCCGCCCGGCGAGGCGCTCTCGTACAGCAGCATCGGGTACAACGTGCTCGGCCGCATCATCGAGGTGGTGACCGGCAAGGTCTGGGACGAGGCGCTGAAGGACCTGCTCTTCACCCCGCTCGGCCTTGACCACACCATGACGCTGCCCGAGGAGGCGCTGCGGTTCCGCGCGGCGATGAGCCACCTGGGCGAGCCGGGCCAGGACCCGGACCCGGCTCCGTCCTGGGACCTGATGCCGCGCTCGGCGGGCCCGTACGGCCGGGTCATCGCGACGGCCGGGGACCTCGCGCGGCTCGCGCGGATGCACCTCGCGGGCGGAGTGGCGGAGGACGGGACCCGGGTGCTCTCCGAGGAGACCGTCGCGCTGATGCAGCGCCGGGTCGTCGACTCCCCTGACAAGTGGTCGGTCAGCGCGGACGGCTGGGGCCTCGGCTGGACGCTGTACGACTGGAACGGAGTCCAGGGCTACGGTCACGACGGCGCCTCCATCGGCCAGTACGGCTATCTGCGCGTCGTCCCCTCGGCGGGCGTCGCGGTCGCGCTGCTCACCAACGGCGGCGGTGCGCGCGAGCTGTACGCGGTGCTCTACCGCGAACTCCTCGCCGAGCTCGCCGGGGTGACGATGCCGGCGGCCTTCGCCCCGCCGGCCCAGCCGCCCGTGGTCGACTTCGCGCCGCTCGTGGGCACGTACCGGCGCGAGGGTGTGGTCATCACCGTGACCGAGCGGGACGGTGCGGGGCACATGGTGTACGAGTTCGTCGACGGCATGAAGGACTTCTCCGAGCCCCTTCAGATCGACCTGATACCGGTGACGGAGACGGTCTTCGCCGGTACGGGGGTGGGCGCGGCGTTCAGCGAGGACTACATGCCCGTGATCTTCTCCACGCTGCGGGACGGCACGGGGTGCGTCTGCATCGGCATGCGCTGCGGCCCCAAGACCGCATAAGGGCTCTCCGCGTGGGCGGCGAAGCAGAAGTCGCGGCCGGTCCGTACGGTGCGGCGCGACGGGCGGGAGCCGGTGGGCCTGGATGCCGCGATCGACGCGCCGGTCACCGAGCGGGCCTGGGAGCTTCCGACCGCCGGCGCCGGCCCGCGGGACCGGTGGGCGGCCATCGCCCCGACCTCGCCCGGCACGTCGCCGCCGTCGGCTTCGCCCCCGATTCCGGCCGGTTCACCGTGTGTCCGGAGCCGGCGGCCTGGGCGACGAAGACGCACCTGGAGCAAGACCGCGTCATCGCTTACCGGAGTAGGCGTCCCGACATGACCGAGTTCCCAGAACACGGGCATGGATGGGGAGTTGGGGCAGTAGTGGCTGGGCGCGCACTGCGGTGCGCCTCCCCTCATGGATCGTCTCCGGACCCCGCCCCTCGGGGCCCGGCCCGAACCTGAGGAAAGGCCGCTGGCCGGGATCTCGGCGGCCGGTCTGAGGGGAGGCGCCCATGGGGCGTCGCAGGAAGCCGAAGCCATCGGTCCGGCAGCGTGTCGAGGACCTTCTGGTCCGCGGGGCACGGATGTTGGGTAGGTGGCTCAAGGGATGACCTGAGCCCCGTCATATGAGGCTCAGGCCAAAGTCCTCGGCTTTCGGCTGTTCGGGTTCCCGCCTACGGATTCCCGGTCCTGGGCGGGGGCCCTTCACGTTTCTCACGGTACCGGAACCCTGCCCGGCTGTGACCCGGGCGCCATTCCGCCCGGCGGACCCGAGGAACCGCCCACCGGGCCCCTCGCTGTGATCACCCGCTACACCTCCTGGTCACAGGTCCAGCGCCTGGCCCACCGCACCGGCGGCCACACCACCGGCCTCACCCGCACCCCGCCCGCGCGGCTGCGTCCGCTGATCCCCTCCCCGCCCACCTGCCACCTGCACCTCAACACCGCTCCCCGGCCTGGCCTCCCACCTCTGACGGCCCTGCGCGCGATCACCGCCGACGCCGGCCGCCCTCTGAGCGGAGAAGCGACGCGGTGACCGGCGCCGAGGCCAGCGGGACGTGACGCAGTTCGAGTCGTGGGCCGCCACCTACGACAGCAGCCCGCTCCAGAAGCGCTACTTCCACCCCGTCCAGCGGGCGTTGCTGCACCACTACTCCGCGTCCGTGGCGCCGAACCCGTCGCACGTGCTCGACATCGGCTGCGGCACCGGTTCCCTCCTGCGCCGGGCCCGCAGCGCGTTCCCCGGCAGCGTCCTCGTCGGCATCGACCCGGCGCCCTCGATGCTCCGCGCCGCCCGCGCCCGGCTTTGCCACCCCGGCCCGTCGGGCCGACGAGCTGTCGCGGCACCGCGGAGTTGCCTGCGCACTCACCGCCATGAGGGTGCGGGCGCCGCCGTCGGTGGTGGGCTCCACGGCGAGCAAGGCGCGCAGCGCCGTCCACTGCCCGCATGACTTGGCTGGGCGGCCCATGCCGCGCGGGCGGCGATGATCTGGGCGAATCGGCTGCACGGTGAAGCAACGGCTCGGCCCGTGCCCACGAGGCATCAGGCGACGAGACACCCAGACCAACGATCAGATGATCGCTGCAAGAAGCGGCCTGCGCTGATCCCGGCGGGCCCCGTGTCGGACCTCAGCGCCGGGCCAGCGCCAGCACGCTCAGACCGAACATCAGCACCCCCAGGGGGAGATGGACCGACGGGACGTGCGCGACGCCGAGCACGACCTGGACCGAGGCGAGTACGAGGAATCCTGACGCGTGCCAGACAGGCCGGGGCGAGCCGCCGCCCGGCTTCCATGCCAGCACCGCCGCGAGCACGTACAGCATCGACGCCCCGTACATCACACGGGCTCCGACGCTGTGCAGCGTCTCTCCGTAGGACGCGGTCAGCAGCAGTCCGGCGGAGACCGCCTGAAGGAAGATGGTCAGGGTCTGCAGGGCGATCGCGATGTGCAGGAACGAGGAACTGCGCTGCGTGTTCGCTGTCACCTTGGTGGCCATGTCACAGTCCCCATTTCCCGCCCTCGGGCAGTAGATCGATAAGGTCTCACCAGCCCGACGACGCGGGCCTGCGAAAGGTAAGGCGAGGGGGCGGCCGGAAGCATGGGGACTGTCGGGTCCAGCGCAGATGAGACAGCCGGCGAGCGACGCCAACTGATCAATGTTGCCTATCGGTTGCTCGGTTCGTTGACCGAGGCCGAGGACGCCGTACAGGATGCCTACGCACGCTGGTGCGCGCTGCCGCGCAGCCGGCAGGAGGAGATCCTGTCCCCGGGCGCCTGGCTGACGACGGTGACCAGCCGCATCTGCCTGGACCTGCTCGGCTCGGCGCGGGCCCGCCGTGAACGCTATGTCGGCGCGTGGCTGCCCGAGCCGCTGCCCGACCGCACCGAGTGGGACCGCGCGGGTGGTGCCGACCCCACCGGCCTTGCAGACCCCGCCGACCAGATGATCCTGGATGAGTCGGTGGCCATGGCCTTCCTCGTCGTCCTGGAGTCGATGACGCCCGCCGAGCGGGTGGCGTTCGTCCTGCACGACGTCTTCCGGTACCCGTTCGCCGAGATCGCCGACGTTCTCGGCCGGACCCCTGCGGCCTGCAAGCAACTGGCATCCTCCGCCCGGCGGCGGGCGAGCGTCGCGCACGCTCCGGTGACGGCGACCGGCCAGGCCGACGTGGTGAAGCACGTCAAAGAAGCATGGGAGACCAAGGACATCGCAGCCCTCGTCCGTCTCCTCAACCCGGCCGCCGTGATGACCGCCGACGGCGGCGGCATGGTCGGTACCGTCCTGCGCCCGGTTGAAGGCGGCGCGCGCATCGCCCAGTACATGGTCGCCATTGCCGACAAGGCTCCGGGGCTGGAACTCCTGGAGCGGTCGGTCAACGGTGTGCCGGGCCTGGTGGCCCAGCGTGCCGGCGTCGTCATGACCGTAGCCTCGTTCGACGTGTCCGACGGGCGCGTCACCCGGATCTGGGCGGTCCGCAACCCCGAGAAGCTGCGACTGTGGGCACGGGAGGGCTAGAGCCTGTCCGGCGGATCAGGCCGGGCGGCCGCGCCTGTCTGCGTCGGCGTGGCATCCGGTGCACGATCCCAGAGAGAAACCGGGCGGAGGCCACGAGGTACGACAAGCTCGCGGTCCGTTACGAGGCGACCGTCCTCGTCGCGACCATCGACGAATGGCTGTGATCGGCGCGGAAATCGGTTTGCCTCACCGTGCTGCAGGAGCGAAGCTCGCGCCCATGACCGCAGATTTCATTGTGCGTCCGGCCCGGCCCGCCGATGCCCGGACCTTGGCCGAACTGCGTTGGACGTTCAAGCAGGAGGACTACGAAGGGCAATCGCCCGCTCCTGCTCGGCACCTGGAAGAAGCCGAGCACTGGATCCGCGACCGGCTCAGCGATGGCCGCTGGTTGGCCTGGGTCACGGAGACCGGAGGCGAAATCTGCGGTCACGTCTACCTCTGTCTGGTGGAGCGGATGCCGGAGCCCTACGAGGACAACAACCCGGTCGGCTATGTCACGAACTTCTTCGTCATGCCGTCACAACGGAACAAAGGAGCTGGCTCGGCGCTCCTTGATGCGCTGAAGCAGCATTCACGCAGCGCTGGCCTCGAGGGTTTGATCGTCTGGCCGTCAGAGCGCAGCACCCCGCTCTATCAGCGGTCCGGTTTCCAGCCTCCAGAGGAACTGCTGGAACTTCCACTCGACACCTGATGAGATCCACTTCCGATACACCGCTAGTAGCGGCCTACTGGCGTACGAACTTGACGATGCGGCAGCTCACCCCGCTGTTCGGGGTGTCGCAGTCGGTCGGTCGACCGCATCATCGACCTCCTCGGGCCGTCGCTCGCGCTCCGGCCCCGCATCCGGTTTCGCAAGGACGCCGTGCTGATCGTCGACGGCACCCTGGTCCCCACGCGGGATCACACGGTTGCCGAGCAGTCGAAGAACTACCGGTACTCGACCAACCACCAGGTCGTCATCGACGCCGACACCCGACGCGTTGCCGGGCAGCGGCCGGCCGCTGCCCGGCAACCGCAACGACTGCAAGGCGCGGGAACTGTCCGGTGCGAAGGCCGCCGTCGGCCGGACCACGGTCATCACGGACGGCGGCTACCGGGACACCGGCATCACGGCGATGCTCGGCATCGCCCGACTGCGCAACCTTGTCCTCACGGGATAGCTTCCGCCCCACGCGAGACCACCTCCACGAGAGGCCCGAGGAAGACGGCTCCCCACCTCGCCGGCTCGGAGGATGCTCAGTCGAGACAGAACTCGTTGCCCTCGATGTCCTGCATCACGATGCACGACTCGTTCGTGTCATCGGCAAGCATGGTTCGCACGTGTACCGCGCCGAGCGCGACCAGTCGTGCGCACTCGGCCTGGAGCGTGGCGAGGCGCTCCTCACCCACGAGCCCGGTGCCGGCCCGCACGCACAGATGCACCCGATTCTTGACGACCTTGCCTTCGGGAACGCGCTGGAAGAGCAGCCGCGGGCCCACACCTGAGGGATCAACGCAGGAGAACCATTGCACCTGATGCTCAGGCGGCAGCGAGCGATGGTAGTCGTCCCACGTGTCGAACCCCTTCGGCACCGGCGACACGACGTACCCCAACACCTGGCACCAGAAACGAGCGAGGCGCTCAGGTTCTGCGCAGTCAAAGGTGACTTGGAACTGCTTGATCGATGACATCGGCGCACCATAACAGGGAGACGATGCCTCGGAGCTGCTGCTGCGAGGGTCAGCCTCCAACACCGTGGCCTGGGCAGGTGATCCGATAGCGCTGCCGTGGGGACGGGGTTTGTGACGGTTCTCGTGAGCCCTCGCCGTATTTCAGAGGGATACCCGCGCTGTTCTGCCGGCGGCAGAACACCAGCCGGACCGGGCTCGACGATCACTACAGTCCAGTCTCATGACGACGATTACGACGCGTACGGTCGAGTACCCGGCCGACGGTTTGACGATGATCGGGCACCTCGCGCTCCCGGCCGGTGTCGACCGCCGGCCCGCGGTGCTGCTCGGACCAGAGGGCATGGGGCTCAGCGACGTCGAGCGCCGCCGGGCCGACGCTCTCGCCGAACTGGGATATATAGCGCTGGCCTTCGACCTTCACGGCGGGCGCTATTTGGGTGAACCCGAGGAGATGCTGGCCCGTTGCCTGCCGCTGCTCGCTGATCCCGACCGGATGCGGGGCATCGGCCATGCGGCGCTCGACGTGTTGCGCACCGAACCGCGGACCGACCCCGACCGGATCGCCGCCGTCGGCTACGGCACCGGGGGCGCCGTAGGGCTGGAGCTCGGGCGCGACGGCGTCAGCCTGCGCGCGATCGGGACAGTCAACGCACTGACCACGGGCCGACCGGGCGAGGCGGCGCGCATTCGCTGCCCGGTGTGGGCCGGGGTCGGGTCGGAAGACCCGATCATGCCGCCCGCGCAACGAAACGCGTTCACCGCTGAGATGCAGGCCGCGGGCGTCGACTGGCGCCTCGCGGTCTACGGCGGCGCCTTGCACGCCTTCCACCACCCGCCGGTCGACCACCCCGTGGTCCCCGGCGTCGGCTACCACCCACGGCACGCGCAGCGAGCCTGGCGCGACGTCGTCGACCTGCTCGCCGAGTGCCTGCCCGTGACGGAGGACCTGGGGGCATGACCCAGGTAAGCATGCTGGCGCCGGGCACTGACAGTCCCCTCCCCTCAAGTCCGCACAGCAGAAGCGCATTCGGGCGGATGCTCGATCGCAGAAACGCGTTCGCAACTGCCGCAGTGAATGCCGGATTTACCGCGACAGAGCCCCTACCGTGATCACCGCGACCTGCGGCGGGCCATTCCGGCCGCCGGGGCGAGGTGTACGCATGTACTGCGGCAGTGTCAGGGGGCGGGGGCGGCGTGACGATCGAACCGGTGACCGGTCTCGGGAGTGGGGGCGCGCTTCGGTTGCACACTGCGGATGCGGGCGCGTTCGCGTCCTTGTGCTGCGAGGACGTCGGGGACGCCTTCAGCCACCTGCCCGACCCCGGTGAGCTCCCCGAGCCGTTCAAGGACCGGCTTCCCTCCGGCTTCCAGTAGATCCGGGCCGGACAGTTCGAACTGTCCGGCTGACCGTCGTCGACGCATTCGGCCGGAGCCTCGACGTCCGGAGGCAGCGGCGGAGGTCACGGGCGGCGGGGGAGCAGACCTCACCTGAGCCGGATCCGGCGGTGCCGAAGGCGACGGCTCAGGCAATGACGGCAGCGCCGGAAGCGGTCGGCAGGGCGGTTCGGGAGGGTCACCCAAGACCTCGGACGGCGACAACAGTGGTGGCTGGGGCGGCAACGGAGGATCCGGCGGTGACGGCGGTGCGGGCGGCCACGGCGGTGCAAACGGCAGTGGACCGGGCCGCGCGTCCGACGGCACGTCCGGCAGCGCGGGATGCGGCGGTGGCGGTGGTGGTGGCGGCTCCGGCACAGGCTTCGGCTGGAGCTCCGCTGGTGGTGGCGGTGGTGGCGGTGCCGGCGACCAGGGTGGCCACGGCGGCCAAGGGGGCGACGGCTACTTCGACGCCGGCAGGGCCACGCTGATCTCCGCCGACGTGAACAACACCGGCCCGGCGAAGGTCACCATCGCCTGGGGAGACCACGTCTTCCCCGCGTGAACCCGGCTTTGCCGGGCACGGCGCCACAGCACGCCGTGCCCGGCGAGCCGCCCCCGGACCGCACCGTCGACCGTCAGAGGACCGTCCGCCGGGGCTGACCCGCACGCGCCGGTGATGACGCCCGTCCGTGGTCGGCGGCAGCGGGCGGCACACCGGCTCCTGCGCTTCCGGGACGGGTCACTGGGCGCTCGCTGCGGGACGGACGACGATTTCGTTCACGTCGACCTGCGGAGGCTGGGAAAGGGCGTACGCAATGGCCTCCGCGATGGCCGAGGCGGGCAGCGCGACGGCGCGGTAGGTCTTCATCGCCTCCCTGGCCTCCGGGTCGGAGATGCTGTCAGCGAGTTCGGACTCGGTCACGCCCGGGGAGACGAGGGTGACCCGGATGTCCCCGGCGGACTCCTGGCGCAGTCCTTCGGAGATCGCGCGGACGGCGAACTTGGTGGCGCAGTAGACAGCAGCGGTGGGTGAGACCTCGTACGCGCCGACGGAGGCGATGTTCACGAAGTGCCCGCCGCCCTGTGCGCGCATCAGGGGCAGGGCGGCGGCGATACCGTGCAGGACTCCCCGCACGTTCACGTCGATCATGCGGTCCCACTCCTCGGTCCTGAGCGCTTCCAGCGGCGAAAGAGGCATCAGACCCGCGTTGTTCACCACGGCGTCGACCCGCCCGTACGCGGAAGCCGCCGCATTGATGAACGCGCGCGTGTCCGCCGCGTCGGTGACGTCCAGCCTTCGGAAGGCGGCGGTGCCGCCCGCCCCGGCGATCTCCTCGACCAGCCGCTCCAGCCGGTCGGTACGGCGCGCGCCGAGAAACACCCGGTGCCCGTCCGCTGCCAGACGGCGCGCGGTCGCCTCACCGATACCGCTGCTCGCACCGGTGACGGCCACAACCTTGGCGGTCTGCTCCATGCTTCTTCCTCCTGGGAGAGAACGGGGTCCAGCTCGTTCTCCGGAGTCTGGGCTCCGCCGGAAGGGCAGGCCAGGGCGGGCTGTTCCTGGGTACGACGCACCCAGGAACACAGCCGGGAAGGGGTCTAGCCTGACGAAATGACCAGCAACGCTCTCGGGGACTTCCTCCGCGCACACCGTGCACGACTGCGGCCCGGCGACGTAGGACTGCCCTCCTACGGCCGGCGCCGGGTGGCAGGACTGCGGCGGGAGGAGGTGGCCGTGCTGGCCGGCATGAACACCGACTACTACGCCCGCTTGGAACAAGGCCGCGAGCAGAGCCCCTCACCACAGGTCCTCGACGCGATCAGCGGCGCCCTGCGTATGGATCGCGAGGCACGTGAGCATCTGTACCGACTGGCGGGCACCCTGCCGGACGGGCACCGGACACCGCCGAGAGAGACGGTCAGCCCGATGCTGGGCCAATTGCTGAGCGGGTACACGAACACCCCGGCATTCGTCCTCAACCCGGCGCTGGACCTCTTGGCCACGAACAGCCTGGCCGACGCGCTCTTCTCGCCGTTCGAGACAGCGGACAACCTGGCCCGCATGACCTTCCTCGCCCCGGCAGGCCGCAGCTTCTACGCACAGTGGCACCGTGCCGCCGAGGCGGTCGTCTCCAGCCTGCGCCAGGCCACCGGCCTCGAACCGCACTATCCGCGTCTGCATGAACTGGTGAGCGCCCTTACCGAAACGAGCGAGGAATTCGCCACGCTCTGGCACGCGCACACGGTCTACGGAAAATCCCACGGCGCCAAAGAACTCATCCACCCCAAGGTCGGAAGTCTTTCGCTCGCCTACCATTCCTTCGACGTCCGCGGAGCGCCCGGTCAGCAAGTCGTGATCTACCACGCAGAACCGGGAAGTCCCAGCTTCCAGGCGCTCTCCCTGCTCGGCAGCCTCCACGCCACGCGCCTGCGCAGCCGGATGGACACCTCGACGTCAACGGGCGGCCCCGCCGCATCGTCGCCGTCATCCGCGAACAGCACCGTGCAGTCCATGAGTTCCTCGCACAGGGTCGGTTCCTGAAAAGGCATCAGCCACGACGAGGAGCGCGCGGACGGCCCGCTTCCCGTCCCTCTTCGCAGAGCCGGCCCCTTGACATCCCTGGGCCTGTTGTGGCTGGTCAGGGCGGTGGAAGGGCGTTTTTTACCCTCGTGCATAGTGGGCGCCATGGACTATGACGTAGTGGTGGCCGGAGCCGGCCCGGTCGGACTGATGCTGGCCTGCGAGCTCCGGCTCGGAGGCGCGCGGGTGGCCGTCCTGGAGCGCCTCACCGAAGTGAACCCGACGGTCAAGGGCGGGGCGATCACCACGCCCAGCGCCGAGGCGCTCTACCGCCGGGGCATGCTGCCCCCGCTGGCCGAGGTGCAGCGGCAGACGATGGACCGCTTCCGGGCGTTCATGCGCGAGCGGAACGACGGGGAGGGAGACGGGGCCGAAGGCCAAGGGCTCGGATTCGTCGGGCACTTCGCCGGGATCATGCTGCGCGCCGACCTGGTCGACCGTACGGAGCCGGGCCTCGGTGACGCCGGACCCGCGGGCGAGATCGCTTTCGTGGCGCAGCAGGACATCGAGCGGCTGCTCGTCGGGCGGGCGGACGAGCTCGGCGTCGACGTGCGCCGGGGAGTGGAGCTGACCGGCTTCGACGCGGAGGACGGGGGCGTCACCGTGCGGACGAGCGGCGGGGAGATACGCGCCGGCTGGCTCGTGGGCTGTGACGGCGGCCGCAGCACGGTCCGCAAGCTCGCGGGGTTCGAATTTCCCGGTACGGACCCGGAGGTCACCTGTCACCAGGCGGTCGTGGAGATGACCGGTGCCGAGGACCTGACGGTCGGTTGGACCGCCACGGACACCGGGGTGTACGCCCACGGGCCGATGCCGGGCCGCATCGTCACCGTGGAGTTCGACGGCCCGCCGGCCGACCGGGACGCGCCGGTCACCGCCGAGGACCTCCAGGCGCGGCTGCGCCGCGTCTCCGGCGTGGACGTCACGATCACCGAGGTGCGGACGGCGACCCGCTTCACCGACCACGCCCGCCAGGTCACCGACTACCGCAAGGGCCGGGTACTGCTGGCCGGCGACGCGGCGCACGTGCACTCCGCGTTCGGCAGCCAGGGGCTGAGCCTGGGCATCGGGGACGCGATGAACCTCGGCTGGAAGCTCGCCGCGGTGATCGGCGGCCGCGCGCCGGAGGGGCTGCTGGACACGTACACCGCCGAGCGCCACCCGGTCGGCGCGTGGGTCCTGGACTGGACCCGGTCCCAGGTCGCGGCCATGCGCCCGGACCCGCAGTCCCGGGCCCTGCGCGAGATCGTCAGCGACCTGGCGGAGACGGTATCGGGCACCACGTACCTCGTCGCGCGGCTCAACGGCGCCGCGGTGCGGTACGAGCTGCCGGGCGAGCACCCGCTGACCGGCCGTAGCGCCCCGGACCTCGAACTCACCGACGGCGGCCGCCTCGCGGACCACCTCCACGGCGGCCGGGCGCTGCTGCTCGACCTCGCCGACGACCCGGAGCTCCGGGCCCTCGCCGCGGGGTACGCCGACCGCGTCGACATCGTGACGGCCGGCTGCCCGTCCCGCCCGGAACTGGCGGCGGTCCTCGTCCGTCCGGACGGCTTCACGGCCTGGGCGGCCGACGCGGGGGCGCAGGCGCCGACATCGACGGCCGGGCTGGCGGAGGCGCTGGAGGAGTGGTTCGGAGTGCCGGAGGGCGCGGTGACACCGGGCTGATCCGCCGCTCCGGGTGGGTCGGGGGGCGCGAACTGTGCCCCCAGCCCGCTGCGTTCGTGGTCTTCCGCGATGGCCCGGGAATCCGGCCGCCGGGCATCGTGGGAGCTGCGTCGGGCAGCACCGGCAAGGCTCCGCACCGGTCGTGGTGCGAGTGCGGACCGCAGCATCCGGCTGTACGAGGCCACGACGTCGGCATGGTTGTTCATCGGCCAGTGGTGAGGCCGTTGAGCAGGTGGCCGAGCTCTGTCGGTGCCTGGATGTGGGCCCTGTGACCCTGGCCGGGAAGCACGTGGACTTCGGCGCGGGTGACGCGCTGCCGGACGTCGTCGAACGACTTTCCGTAGGGGGCCGTTCCGTGATTGCACTGGCCGATGATCAGGTCGACCCGGTCCGCCCGTCGTGCCGTCTGGTCCGGTGGCGGCGCGGAGTTGAGCGCCGCGAGCTCGGCGTGCGCCGGCCTGCTCGCACGCATCGAGCGAGCGGTCCAGGACGGGGAACTCGTCGCCGGGACCCACACGGCGGCCCTGACCGGACTCGTCCAGCCCGTGGTGCACGGATTGTCGGTGCGGCCCAACCTCGGCTGAACTCCCGGGCCGTGGCCCCGAGGTGCGACAAGCGGGCCTACGTCTTCCACGGAACAGCCGCCGTCGCAGTGATCCTTTTATGGCTCCGACCGGATCCTCCGGGCAGACCTAGCCCTTCGAGTCCGGCTTCCAGTCCTGGACGAGGAGCCCGAGCAGCACCTCGTCAAGAAACTCGCCCATCACCCAGGCCGAGGAGCGCAGCACGCCCTCGCGGACGAAGCCGTTGTGCTCGGCTGAGCGCAGCATCGCGGCGTTGTCGGACAGCGTCTCGATCTGCAGCCGCTGCAAGCCGCGCACGATGAAACCGTAGTGGCACAGCACCGCGACCACGTCGGTGCCGTAGCCCTTGCCGCGAGAGGACGGCAGCAGTCCAAGGCCGATGTGCGCGGACCGGTTGTGGTTGTCGATGCCCCACAGCACCGCGGTGCCGAGCGTGCCGCCGTCCAGCTCCACTACAGAGAACGGGACGTGCCCTTGCTCCTTGTCGTCCACCACGAGCCGCGAGTCCTTCGAGCCGGGTGTGATCGGCCGCCACGGCCGGCTCTCGGCCCGCGAGGAGTTGACCACGTCGTCGTAGAGCTCGGCCCGCAGGATCGGGATGTCGTCCTCGTGCCGGGCCCTGAGCCCGACCTTGCCGCCACTAAGCATGCAGGCTTCCTATCCGAACGGGTTCGCCGACGGCAAACCAATAAGGCAACTGCATCGGCACCTCCCAGGGCCCCGGGCCCGGAGGGCGTCGCTGGGCCCCGGAGGATCCGCTGGACAGGTCCCGGTGGGCCGTGCCGCCGCCAAGACCACCGACGGCCCGTTCGAGAAGATCCGGCTGTTTTCCATACGCGCCTAGGGCCTGTCTGACAATCCGCGTCGGATCAGCGAGCGTCTGCCGAGCCGGCGGTCCAGAGGTGCTCTGACCGTCCGGCAGGTATTGCCGGGCAGCACCTACGAACGGCGGGCCAGCAGGTGGGCGTCGAGGAAGCCCCGTTCGGAGCCCGGATCGTGGAGCAGCCGGGCGAAGGGAACGAGCCCGGTATCGGCCAGCAGTCCGGCGAGGCGGTCCGCTGGCCAGCTGTAGGCAGGTGTCACTTTGTGGTCGAACCGGACCGGCTGCGGTCCGTCGGTCCCGAAGAAGGACATCAGGAGCAGACCACCCGGAGCCAGGACGCGTACCTGCTCGGCGAGCAGCTCCGGGAGTTCTCCCGGAGGGGTGTGGATCATCGAGTAGTGGGCCAGTACGCCGCCGAGTGCGCCGTCCTCGATAGGCAGGGACTCCATCCGCGCCTCCTGGAAGCGCAGCGCCGGATGGGCCCGCCGGGCGTGGTCGACCATGCCGGGGGAGAGGTCGAGTCCGAAGGCGTTCAGGCCCAGTGCGTGCAGCATGGCCGTCAGATGTCCGGGCCCGCACCCGACGTCAGCTGCTCGCAGGTTGCCCGTCGCGCGCACCAGTTCGGCGAAGGTGCCGATCATGGCCCGGGCAAACGGTTGTGTCTCCAGCCGGTCCGCAAATAGCGATGCGTACAGCTCGACGACTCCGTCGTAGGCCGCCCTGGTCTCGTCCTGATGATTCGCCACAGGCGGGACTCTATAGCCGGTCTGATCATTGAGCTTGTGGCAGGTCGAGGTGGACTGACGGATGCGGCGTGGGAGCGAATAGAGCCCCTGTTGCCGCGGGCGGATGGGCGTGGCCGTCCGTGGCGTGATCACCGGCAGGTGGTCAACGGGGTGTTGTGGCGGCTGCGGACCGGGGCTCCGTGGCGCGACCTGCCCGAGCGGTATGGACCTTGGCAGACCGCCTACGAGCGATTCGCTCGCTGGGAAGCGGACGGGACCTGGACGAAGCTGCTGGAACACGTCCAGGTCCGCGACGACGCGGTGGGCCGGGTGGAGTGGACCGTCTCCGTCGACTCCACGATCAACCGAGCCCACCAGCATGCGGCCGGCGCCCGCAAAAAGGGGCCTCAGACGAGGACGAACCGGAAGATCCGGGCCGCTCGCAAGCGCGTCAGGCCCTTGGCCGGTCCCGGGGCGGGCTGACCACCAAGGTCCACCTCGCGGTCGACGGTCGGGGCCTGCCGCTGTCCATTGTGCTCACGCCCGGCAACGTCAACGATGCCACGGCCTTCGGCCAGATCCTCGACAGCATCCGCATCCCGCGCGCCGTTACGGGCCGACCTCGCACGACACCGGCGCGGGTGCTGGGCGACAAAGCGTATTCCAGCCGGGCGATACGCCACCTGCTGCGGCGCCGGGGCATCGTTGCCACGATCCCCGAACGCCACGACCAGATCGCCAACCGCCGACGACGTGGAACCTACGGCGGTCGCCCACCCGCCTTCGACAAGGACATCTACCGCAACCGCAACGAGGTCGAACGATGCTTCGCCCGTCTCAAGCAGTTCCGTGCGATCGCGACGAGGTTCGACAAGCTCGCCGATCGCTACCGGGCTGGAATCGTCGTGGCAGCTCTGATCCTGTGGCTCCGTGAACCTGTCGGTTGATCATTTGTCAGACAGACCCTAGTCCTCAAAAGGGATGAACCTGGCAAGCGAAGCCCAGTCCAGGGGACGCACGATCGTGGCCAGGTGGGCGAAGGGATCCTGCGCAGCCGTTTGGAACCACATCAGCGAGAGCACCGTATGCCCAGGCTCTGCGATGTCCTCGGGCTTCCACCATGAGGTCAGTCGAGCATGAACCGCCTCTCGCGGCAGCCACTCCTCGACCCGCCCCTCCGTATCGGCTCGGAGCTTGTCGAGATCGTGCACATACAAATGCGGCGTCGCTGCCATCGCCTTCTCGATGCCCATCAGGCGAAAGCGGCGGTGCAGGTGCGGCGTTCCTTCGAGCATGCCTTCACGGTCGTCACTTACCGTGAGTGCGCGAAGCTCGGCGTGTACTGGTCCCACCTGATAGCTGCGCAGCTCGTCACTCCTCATCTGGGTCACGGGCCAGAGGGTAGGCGTGTCCGACAAGCGGACCAAACGGCTTTCGTAACACGCCCTCGTAGTGCTTCGTCAGTGGCCCAGTGCGGCCATGGCCGCGTTGTGGCCGGGGATGCCGCTGACCAGGCCGCCGCGTGCCGCGCCCGAACCACACAGGAGGATGTTGGGATGGGCGGTCTCCACGCCCCACCGCGCAGCCGCCGAGACCTCGCCACCCATGTCCGTGTAGGGGAATTCGAGCGCGGAATGGAAGATGTTGCCGCCCGGTAGGCCCAGTTCCCGCTCGAGATCCAGGGGGCTCTTGGCCTCGATGCACGGGCGGCCGTCGCTGTCGACGGCCAGGCAGTCGGCGAGGGGCTCCGCGAGGTGGGAGTCGAGCTGTTCCAGCGTGGCCCGGAGCAGTCGCTCCCGGGTGGCGTCATGGTCGGTGGTGAACAACCGGGCCGGCGTGTGGAGCCCGAAGAGGGTGAGGGTGTGGTACCCCTCGCGGGCCAGTGCGGTGCCGAGAACGGAGGGGTCCGTGAGGGAGTGGCAGTAGATCTCCGAGGGCGGGGCGGACGGGATCCGGCCGGTGGACGCCTGCCGGTAGGCGGTCTCCAGCTCCTCGTAACCTTCGCTGATATGGAAGGTCCCCGAGAAGGCGGTGTGTGGTTCGACGGCGGTGTCCCGCAGTCTCGGCAGGCGTCGCAGCAGCATGTTGACCTTGAGCTGGGAGCCCTCGGCCGGCGGCGGGGGCTGCTCGCCCAGGAGGCGGGCCAGTTCGTGCGGGGAGGCGTTGACCAGGACGTCCCGCGCCGCGAACACACCCTGTGTGGAGGTCACCTCGGCCGTCCGGCCGTCCGTGGCGATGTGGGTCGCCTCGCACTCCGTGAGGATGTGTGTGCCGGCGGAGCGGGCCGCGTCGGCGAGGGCGTCGGTCAGTGCCCCCATCCCGCCCACGGGGACGTTCCAGTCGCCGGTGCCGCCGCCGATGACGTGGTAGAGGAAACAGCGGTTCTGGTGCAGCGCGGTGTCATGGGCGTGTGTGAAGGTGCCCACGAGAGCGTCGGTGAGCATCGTGCCGCGCACGAGGTCGTCGTCGAAAGCGGCCTCGATGGCCTCTCCGAGGGGTCGCTCGAAGAGGGCTTCCCAAGCGGACGGGTCGTCGATACGGCCGCGGAGTTCGGCGCGGGTGGGAAGCGGTTCGGTGAGGGTGGGGAAGACACGCTCGGCCACGTGCCGGGTCATGCCGTGGAACCGCTGCCAGGAGTCGAATTCCTTGTCCGAACCCGTGAGCCGGGCGAACGACGCGCGGGTGCGGGACGCATCACGCTCCACCAGGAGGCCGGTGGGCCGCCCCGCACGCACGGCGGGGGAGTAGGAGGAGACTGCGCGCCTGCGGACGGTGAAGCGCAGCCCGAGGTCCTTCACGATCTTCCGGGGCAGCAGGCCGACGAGATAGGCGTAGCGTGAGACCCGGGCGTCGAAGCCCGGGAAGAGGCGCGTGGAGACGGCCGCACCGCCGGTTCGGCCGAGGCGTTCCAGGAGGATCACACGGCGCCCGGCGCGGGCCAGATAGGCGGCGGCGACCAGACCGTTGTGACCACCGCCGACGATCACCGCGTCGTACGCCCCGACGGCCTGCCCGGCCCGGGGGCGGGCTCCCGTCCGGTGGGCGGCGTCCGGGATCGTCTCGGGTGTGTCCCTCGCTGTCGCCATGCCTCTTCGTACCACGCGTCGATCGGCGCTGCCAGACCCCGTCGAAGCGAGGCCGGGGCATCCGGAACCCCGGCTTTTCGGCCGTCACCAGCATCGGACGCACCCTCATCCGCTGCCGCCGCACCCATTGAGACGGCAGATAAAGGATGTCCGGGAACAGCAGCGGCCTCCTGACGTCTTCCCGATGGAGTGCAACTCCCCAGCAGCAGCTAGGATTTGGTCGTTCTTGAGAAGGGGCGTTGATGGGCACCAGATTTATTGAGGTAGACGAATCGCGGCAAGGCGAGCCGGGTGTGCAGAAGGGAGGCAGAACATTGACGGTGGGAGACCAGTCCTTCACCCAGGAGATATGGGTGAAGGTCGAGTCTTACGACGACCTCGATCCGACCGTGACCGGGGACGTCCATCTGCACACGTTCGCAGTCCCAGGTATGGAGGTCCGGGTGGGGGCCGCGAAGAACGATGAGGACGGAAGCAGCGAATTCGAACCCAGGTTGATCCCGTCTGTCCAGTATTACCAGATCGATCTCGGGCCCGACTCGCTGAATAAGCTCCATGATGCGCTCGAGCCCTTTATTGCCGCCGCGAAGGAATGTGAGCCGCCAAAGGTCCGCAAGGTACGCGCCAAGTAGTCCACAATGTCCCCTCGCGAGAGGGGACATTGCCGTATTGCAGACGGCGGGGCCCGCCTTGGTGGAACAGTCGCCGGCCTTTCCGCCACCCCGTCCGTATCCCCACCACAAGATCCGTAGGCGTAACTGCTCCCCGCCCGTGTGGGGCCGGTCGACGGCCGGCTGAAGGGAGACGCCGCACCTGGGACGGCAGGCGCACCGGCACCCCGGCCGCCGCGGACGCCGCTTTGTCAACCCGTAGCGTTCCCGATGCCCTCACCGGGCAGCCGTGGCTAGCGTCCACCCCGCCGGTGCGCGCCATCCCTCGCTCAACGAGCCGCGACCGTACCCCACCCGTCCGTTCCGACATGACCCCGAGGGGGAAGGACGCCACGTGCTACACGGTCTTTCCAGACGTGCGCTGCGCCTCGTTCTCGCGGCGGCAGTCACCGTACTGCCGTCGTTGATGACGACGTCCCCGGCCGCCGCGCGAGCCCAGGTAGCCGGATTCGCCGCTTCTTGCCCGACGGTCGGCTTCATTTCCGATCCCTACGGCGGCGCTCGCGATCACGACGGCATCGACATCGCCAGCAACTACGGCACTCCGATCCATGCCGTGGGCGACGGCGAGGTCATCAACTCAGGTCCCGCCGACGGCTACGGCCAGTGGATCCGCATCCTGCACCCCGACGGAACGGTGACCGAGTACGGGCACATGTACCGGCGGGACGTGTCCGTGGGCGACCGGGTGACGGCCGGTCAGCGCATCGCGCTCATGGGTGCCGAAGGCCAGGCCGACGGTCCCCACCTCCACCTGCGGGTGCGACGCGACACCAGCATGAATCATGGCATCGACCCCATTCCCTACCTCGCGGAACGCGGCGTGACCATACCGTGCACGCCAGGCCAACGCCCCGGGCCCCCGCCGTTGGTGTATCCGGTGGAGTCGGGCCGGGTGGTCTCGGCGCGGTCGGCCGACGGCAGGCTGGAGATCTTCGCGGCCGGGGCCGACGGGGTGCACCACGCCTGGCAGACCCAGGTCAACGGCGGCTGGTCGGAGTGGGAGCGGCTGGGCGGCCCCGGTAACGCGCAGCTCGCGGTCGCTCCCAACGCCGATGGCCGGCTGGAGGCATTCGCCGCCAACGGCGACACCGTCCAGCACCGTTACCAGCTGACGCCGTCCGGTGCCTGGTCGGACTGGGAGAACTTCGGTACCGGTGGAAGCACTGTCGCTGCCGGAGTCAACGGTGATGGCCGTATCGAGGTGTTCGCCTCCGGTCCGGTGGGCGTCTTCCACAGATATCAGACCGCGCCCAACAGCGGTTGGTCGACCTGGGAGCCCACGGGCGGTGGCCCCACCGGCAGCCGGGTGAAGATGGAGAAGGCTCCTGACGGCCGGCTCGAGGTGTTCGCCCTCAACGGGAGCGTCTTCCAGCACCAGTACCAGACCGCCGTCAACGGCGGCTGGTCGGAGTGGGAGGACTTCGGCGGTGGCGGTCACGACGTGACCGTCGACCACAATGCCGACGGTCGTCTCGAGGTGTTCGCTTCGGGACCGGTGGGGGTGTTCCACAGGTACCAGACGAGCCCCACCAGTTGGTCGGGGTGGGAGCCCACGCGAGGCCCTGCCAATTCCCGGCTCACGAGCGACCGCACCGCCGACGGGCGTGTCGAGGTCTTCGCCATCAACGGTGAGACCGCCGCGCACATCTGGCAGAAGGACGTGAACGCTCCCTACAGCGACTGGGACAACTTCGGCACCGGCGGAACCGAGATCACTGCCGCCACCAATGCCGACGGCCGTATCGAGGTCTTCGGCAGCAGTCAGGCGGGGGTCCACCACAGGTGGCAGACCGGGTTCAGCACCTGGTCGCAATGGACCTGGGTGAACGGCACCTCCGGTCCCCCCATGACATGACCGGCCACCTGAAGGGGCAGCAGTTGATATCGATCCTGGGCTATCGGCGAGCGAGAACGGCCTTGCCGGCCAGAGGTGCTTGCCGCCGTATCGTCGTGTCGGTGCTGGCTCCGCTGCTCGCCGCGGCGGGCCTGGTCATCGGCGCCTCACCGGCACAAGCGGACCCGAGCGACCTGTGCGCCCAGGTCGGCTACAACGCGGGCTGGCGCGGCGAGGCGCTGGAACTCGCCGTCGCCGTCGCACTGGCCGAGTCGAGCTGCAACCCGTCCGCGTCGAACACGACGGGCAACACCCCGGCGTCGACCGACCGCGGGCTGTGGCAGATCAACAACTACTGGCATGCGGAGGTCGACGACGCCTGCGCCTACGATGCCCAGTGCAACGCGAACGAGGCGTACCGTATCTCCAACCAGGGGAAGAACTGGCAGCCGTGGTCCACGTACGTCATGGGCCATCACCTGCGGCACATGGGCGAGGCACGCGCCGCGGTGGCGCGACTCGGGCATCCGGGCCCCGGCCCCGCGCCGCTGGTGTACCCCCAGGAGTCGGGCCGGGTGGTGTCGGCGCGGTCGGCCGACGGCCGACTGGAGGTGTTCGCGGCCGGGGCCGACGGGGTGCACCACGCCTGGCAGACCCAGGTCAACGGCGCCTGGTCGGAGTGGGAGCGGCTGGGCGGGCCCGGCCATGCGCAGCTCGCGATCGCGTCGAATGCCGACGGGCGTCTGGAGGCGTTCGCGATCAATGGCGACGTTGCCCAGCACCGCTATCAGCTCTCCCCGTCCGGCGCCTGGTCGGACTGGCAGGCGTTCGGTACCGGCGGGAGCAGCGTGGCCGCGGGGGTCAACGCCGATGGCCGTCTCGAGGTGTTCGCCTCGGGGCCGAAGGGGGTGTTCCACCGGTATCAGGCTGCTCCGAACGGCGGTTGGTCGGAGTGGGAGCCTTCCGGCGGTGGTCCCACGGACAGCCGGGTGAAGATGGAGAAGGCTGTCGACGGCCGTCTTGAGGTGTTCGCGCTCAACGGGAGCACGTTCCAGCATCAGTATCAGACGGCGGTCAACGGTGGTTGGTCGCAGTGGGAGGACTTCGGTGGCGGCGGTCATGACGTGACCGTCGACCACAACGCGGACGGCCGCTTGGAGGTGTTCGCTTCCGGCCCGGTGGGGGTGTTCCACAGGTATCAGACGAGTCCGACCAGTTGGTCGGGCTGGGAGCCGACGGGCGGTCCTGCGAATTCCCAGCTCACCAGCGACCGCAGTCCCGACGGGCGTGTGGAGGTCTTCGCCATCAACGGTGATGCCGCCATGCACATCTGGCAGAAGGGCGCGAACGCTCCTTACGCCGACTGGGACAACTTCGGAACCGGCGGCACCGAGATCAGTGCCACGGCGAATGCCGACGGCCGCATCGAGGTCTTCGGGACGAGCCAGGCCGGGGTGCACCACAGGTGGCAGACCGGCTTCAGCACCTGGTCCGAATGGGCCTGGCTCAACAGCACTTCCGGCCCGCCCGTCAAGTGAACCGACACCCGTGGCCGGCCGGGGCGACGAGGCCCGGCCGGCCGCGGCACCCCTGCGGGAGGACCCATGTATCCGATCAGCAGACGTCGTCTGCTCCAGGGCTGCGCCGCGGCGGGTGCCCTCGCACTGCCGGGGGCCGTGGGCGGCGCGGTCGCCACCGCTGCGCCGCCCCCGCCCCACCGGTGGATCGACGCGGGGCCCTTCACACACGTCTACGATCCGTCCACCCCCGGTGGGCGGCGCTACCTGAACGACCACACGCTGATCAAGGCAGCGGGCCAGTGGCACCTGTTCAGCATCGTCGGTGCCGGTGCGCCTCCCGGCCAAGCCCCCGACAGCGCGGCCGAGGTCTCCTTCGCCCACGCCTCCGCCCCGGATCCGTACGGACCATGGACCACGCACGCCGACGCGCTGACCGTCGACCCGGCCTACTTCGGCGAGGAACACCTGTGGGCGCCGCACGTCATCGAGGCAGGCGGCACGTACTGGATGTTCTATGCCGCCGGTGGCCGGAGCGGTGCCGCGATCAACCTCGCCACCTCGACCGACCTGTTCACCTGGACGCGAGTCCCGACCGGCCCGCTCTTCCGGGGGCGCGTGGCGCGCGACCCGATGGTGGTGAGGATCGCCGGCCAGTGGGTGATGTACTACACCGAACTGTCCGGCCAGGGCGGCCGGCACGTGGTGGCCTTCCGGCGCTCCGAGGACCTGTTGCACTGGAGTGAACCGGGAATCGCGTTCACCGACGCGACCACCGCCGCGACGGTATCGGTCACCGAGTCGCCCTTCGTCGTCGAGCGGGACGGCTGGTACTACCTGTTCATCGGGCCCCGCAACGGCTACGACGGCACCGACGTGTTCGCGTCCCGGAATCCGTTCTCCTTCGACCTCGGCGGTTACGCGGGCCATGTGCCCGGTCACGCGGTCGAGGTGGTCACCGACGGACAGGAGTGGCACGGGAGTGCCGCGGGCTGGTTCCGCCAGGGGCTGTACCTCGCCCCCTTGCAGTGGCGGGACACACCACCGCCCTGGCGGAGCGTCGACAACCCCGCCGCCGGACTGGATGTCGCCGGCCGGCTGACCGTGTTCGCGCTGGACGCGGGCGACGGTTCGTTGCTGCGACGCGCCCAACTGGACCCGCAGGCCGACACGTGGTCGCCGTGGGAGTCGTTCGGCGGACCGGCCGGGGCAGCTCCCACGCTCGGCCGCAACACCGACGGCAGGCTGGAGGTGTTCTCCCTCGCCCCGGGCGGTGTCAACCTGCACCACCGGGTGCAGCGGCCCGACGGCAGCTGGCACGACTGGGAGGAGTTCGGTGGCCCGGCAGGCGCAGCCCCGGCCGTCGCCCGCAACGCCGACGGCAGACTGGAGGTCTTCGCGCTCGGCCCGGGCGGCACCGCCATCGCCCGGCGACGGCAGGCCTCACCCGGATCGCCGACCTGGGACGCGTGGGACGGCGGCTTCGGCGGCCCCGCGGGCGCACCGCCCGTCGTCGCAGCCAACGCCGACGGGCGGTTGGAAGTCTTCGCCCTCGCGCCCGGTGGCGCCGGGATCTACCACCGGTGGCAGGAGAGTCCCAACGGCGCCTGGGCACAGTGGAGCCGCTTCGGCACCGCGGCCGGCACCGCGCCGCGCGTGGCACGTGACGGCAGCGGCAGGCTCACCGTCGCCGCGATGGCCCCGTCCGGTGTGGCGACGTTCTCCCGGCGGCAGACCGTGCCGAGCGGAGGCTGGGACGACTGGCAACCGATGTTCGGCTGGACCGCCACGGCCCCGGCGCTCGTCGCCGACGCCGACGGCAGGCTCGACGCCTTCGCCCTGTCTCCTGGCGGCGCTCGGCTCAGCCACCGCCGGCAGGTCACCCCCGGCGGTAGCTGGGATGCCGCTGACGACTTCGGCGAGCCCGGTGTCCAGCTCGCCGCCCTGCCCACGGCCACGGCTGATGCCACCGGACGGATTCACGTCTTCGCCGTTACCGCCCAAGGGCGGATACGCACTCGTGTACAGGCTCAGCCCGGCAGCGGCTGGCGCCCGTGGACCGCATTCGGTGACCGCTCAGTGGACCGGTAGCGGGCCCGGAACCGCCGCGGCGAGCGAGGCCCCTCGGGCAGGTGCGGCTGCCGATCCGGATGCTTGAGGTCAGGATCGGCTCAGAGCGTCGTGCCGTCGGGGAGTTCCTTCTTCGCGTCGACCACGGCTCGCTTGACGACCACGGTCTCGTAGGTGACGGCGCCGGGTTCGAGGCCCCGATACGGCTTGACCAGCACATCACGCTGGCCGAGGTACGCATAGGTGTTCCTGTCGAAGATCCACTCCTGACGGCTGTTGGGGCCGGTACAAGTGATCGCGACACCGGGCCGGCCGGTCGCGTCGGCAGCCTTGTCCACGAGCGTGACGCCCGGGATCTTGGCAGCCGCCTTGAACAGTGCGGCGCTGATCTTCGGCGCCGCGATCTGCTCCTCCAACAGCTGGCCTATCTCCCCGAACGCCGTCCAGTCGGCCTGCGGGTTGCCCATCCTGCCCCCCCGGTAGAGGCGCTTGAGCAGGACGTCGGGGTCGGTGGGGAGCGCCTTGACGCTGTTGTAGGAGCCCCGGTCGGTGACGTCATCGGGACGGTCGAGGTCGAGGTCCTCGCCGTTCTTGTCCATGAATGCATGGCCGGGCTCATAGAGGAAATTCTTGAGGCCGTCGGGCGAGTGCCAGACCTGGCGCGAGTGCAGCGGAGTCACCACGAGCTTCTCCTTGCCGCCCGCCCTGTCGACGCGCCCGCCCGTCACCTTGCTCTCCACGTAGATGTACTGGTCCTGCCGGGGCTCCAGGGCCGGCTGCCGCGCCGCCACGAGCGAGATGCGGTCGACGGTCGCCGACAGTCCTTTGCCGGTGCCGGGTTGCAGCTTCGCGCCGGCCTTCGGCGGGCGGGTGTCCGTACCCGAGGTGCCCGAGCTGTCCGGGGCAACGATCACGGCACCCGCGATCACGGCTGCGGCAGCCGGTAGCGCGATCCAGGCCGTGCGGTGCGCACGGGAGCGCGGTGCGTGCGGGGCGGTCCGGTGCGCCTCGGCCCACAGGGCCTCTTCGAGCAGGTCCTGCCGGGCCTTGGGCAGGGCGGTCTCGTCCTGCCGGGGGAGCAGGAGGTCGAAGTCGCTGTGGTCGAGCGGCTCTTGGGGCCGTCGGGAGATACGCATCATCGGTTCCACTTCTCGGTCGTCCGGTTCAGGTTCAGGTGCAGGTGGAGGTGCTCGGGCCGCCGGGCCGCCGTCTCGTCAGCGTGTTGCCGGAGCTCCTGTTCGGTGAGCTTGCGCAGGCGCTCGCGGGCCCGGAACAGCCGCGACCGTACGGTGCCGACGGCCACGCCCAGGACCTCGGCCGCTTCCGCATAGCTCAGGCCGGACCAGACGCAGAGGGTGACGACCTCGCGCTCCGACCGGCGCAGCTTCCCCAGGGCGTTCTTCGCGGCGGTGAGCTGTTCGGCGTCCGCCATCCTGCCCACCACTTCACCCGCGATGTCCGGCACGGCTTCCTTGGCGGGCATGCGGGCCAGGGCCTTCTCGTGGCGGCGGGCGGCACGGTTGGTGTTGCGCTGGACATTCACCGCGATGCCCATCAGCCAGGCCTTCGCGCCGTCCGGCTCCTCGGGAAGCTTGGCGCGGAGGCGCCAGGCCTCCAGGAACGTGAGCGAGACGATGTCCTCGGCGGTGGACCGGTCGCCGGTGGCGCGGATGGCGTAGCGGTGGACGATCTGGGCGTGTGAGCGGAAGAGATGGCGGAAGGAGTCCGGGTCGCCGTCCCTGATGCGGGTGTGTATTGACGTCACGTCTTGATATGTCCGATGGAAGGTACGGGTTCCCGTGATGTGGGTCACACGACGGGACGGCCTCCCCGCCCGTTCCCGGCTACCCCTTGGCCGAACCGGAGCGCGCCGCCACCGTCCCGAGGCACGGTGGGGCGGGCATCCCGCCGGCTTCAGGTGAGGTCGGTGGCGGGCTCGGTCGCGTAGTGGCTCATCAGCTGGATGCCGGCCTGTGGCGTCAGCGGCCGACCGTCGGCGATCACGTTCTGGAGGTCTCGGAAGTACTGCACGTACAGGTCGGGGGTGAAGATGCTGAGCATGACGGCGGGTTGGTCGGTCAGGTTGGCGAACGTGTGGGGGACGCCGGGCGGGACCATCACGAGCGTACCCGTGGTGGCGTCGTAGTCCTTGTCCCCGACGGTGAACCGCACCGTGCCGGAGACGATGTAGAAACCCTCGTCGTGCCGGGAGTGGCGGTGCTGCGGCGGTCCGGCGGTGTACGGGGCGAGGACGGACTCGGCGACAGCGAGGCGGTGCCCGGTATGGCTGCCGTCTTCGAGGACGCGCATGCGCGTGGTGCCCAGGTCGATCGTCTCGCCGTCGTCCGGGCCGACCACCGATACGGCGGGGTCGGCCTGCGGTGCGCAGGTCTTGGCTTCTTCGGTCATGCTCCGAGTGCACCGCCAGGGCCCTGCGACTGTCCAAGACTCATTGCGCGATGCCGATACCCGGTGGGTATCGTTGCAGCGTGGAGCTACGTACCCTGCGCTACTTCGTGGCGGTCGCTGAGGAACTCCACTTCGGCCGGGCCGCCACTCGACTGCACATGAGCCAGCCGCCGCTGAGCCGGGCGATCAAGCAACTGGAGGCCGAGGCCGGTGCCCTGCTCTTCGCCCGCTCGCCTGCCGGTGTCACGCTCACCCCGGTGGGCGCAGTGCTGCTCGATGAGGCGCGGGCCCTGCTCGACCACGCCGACCGCGTCCGCGCACGCGTCTTTGCGGCGGCCGGCGTCGCGACCCTCACCGTCGGCATCCTGGGCGACAGCACCGACCCGGGAGCGACCAGGCTGGCCGACGCCTACCGCCGGAGCCACCCCGACATCGACATCCGCATCCGCGACACCGACCTGACCGACCCGACCTGCGGGCTGCGCGCCGGATTGGTCGACATCGCCCTGACCCGTGCGCCCTTCGACGAGACCGCCCTGACGCTGCGTGAGCTGCGCACCGATCCGGTTGGCGTGGTCCTGCGCGCCGACGATCCGCTGGCCCGCCGCGGCCGGCTGCGGCGGGCCGACCTGGGCGACCGCCGCTGGTTCCAGTTCCCGCGGGGAACCGACCCGATCTGGCAGTCGTACTGGAACGGCGGCGAGCCGCGCGAGGGCCCAGTGGTGCGCGTCGTCCAGGAATGCCTGCAGGCCGTGCTGTGGAACGGCACGGTCGGCCTGGCCCCGCTCGGACACGACCTGCCCGCAGAGCTGGCCGCGGTGCCGCTGATCGACATGGCGCCCAGCCGAGTGGTGGCGGTGTGGAACAAGGGCGACACCAACCCGCTGATCCGATCGTTCATCGAGATCGCGACAGCCGCGTACCGTCACTGATACCCCGGCAGACGGTGCTGCCGCAGCTCGTGAACAACTCGAACGCGGCGGCCCTCGGGGGGCCGACCCCTGAAGTGGTGAACCTCCGCTGTCCGTTCTCGGGCTCCGGCTCAACTTTTCCGTGGGCTGAAACGCCGAGTGATGGCAGATGGCCCCTCAGGCCCTCGGGAGAGAACTTCACGCCGCACATGCGCGCGGGCCTCTTCCAGCCCCGCTCCCGGTTACCGGTCGGCCAGGCAGACGCCTCCGGACCGGGCCGACCGGGGACCCGGTCCGGAGGCATCGGCCTGCACCCGCTGCCTCGCGAAGATCGCTTGTCAAGCGGAGGACGCGGGCAGGTGGATGTCCAGGAGGCACACGTCGTCGCGCTGTTCGTCCGGGAGGAGACGGGACAACAGGGTGTCGAGCGAGCCGGGGCCGTCCGCGGACAGTTCGGTCTCGGCGGCGCGGGCGAGGCGGTCAAGTCCCTCGTCCAAGTGTTCCCCGGGGCGTTCGACCAGGCCGTCGGTGTACAGCAGCAGGTGGTCGCCGGGTGCGATCCGGCACACGGCCTCGCCGAAGAAGGGGCGCAGCGTGGCGCCGAGCAGTATGCCCTCGGGCGGGGAGAGGAACTCCGCCTTCCCGTGGCGCACGAGCAGGGGCGGTGGATGGCCCGCCTGGACCCACGTCAAGCAGCGGTCGGCGGGGTCGTAGCGGCCGAGCACGAGGGTGGCGGTGGCATGGTGGTCGCGGGTGTGCAGGAGCAGGGTGTTGAGCCGGTGCAGCGCACCGGTGAGCGACGAGCCGGTGACGACCATGCCCTTGGCCGTGAAACGCAGCTGGGCCATCGTGGCCACCGCGTCGATGCCGTGTCCGGCCACGTCGCCGACCGCGAAGAGTATGCCGCCGCCGGGCATTTCGAGGGCGCTGTACCAGTCGCCGCCCACGTTGAGGTCGTCGTGGGAGGGGAGGTAGGCGACGTCGACGCGCAGATCGCCCAGGTTCAGCGACTGCCCGGGCAGTGGCAGAAGGGCGTGCTGCAGGCGGGCGGCGACCGTCCGTTCCGCCTGCAGGACGTTGCGCTGGGCCAGGACGGCCTGCCGGCTCTCCGTCAGGGCCAGTTCGGCGGTGCGCTGCGCGGTGACGTCCTGAACGAAACCGTGCACTTCGACGGGGGTGCCGTGGGCGTCCGGCACCGCCTCGGCGACGACCCGCAGGTGCCGGACACCGCCCCGCGTCGTGATCCGGACCAGGTGGTCGACGGGGGTGCCCGGGCCCAGGAGCTTCTGGAGCGCGCGGGTGAAGTCCGGGGCGTCCTCGGGCAGGACGTCCCCGGGGAAGGCGTCGAGGGGCAGCGGGCCCGATCCCGGCTCGCGGTCGAGGATGGCGTGGACCTGGGGTGACCAGGTGATGGCGCCCGTGACGAGGTTCCAGTCCGTCCAGCCGAGGTTGCCGAGCCGCTGCAGGTCGGCCAGGAGGGCCTGTTGCCGGGCGGCGTCGTCGTGGCCCGTCCAGGTGACCACGAGGGCGTCACCGAGTTTCACCGCACGGACGGAGTAGACGGAGCGCTGCCGCAGGCCGGCGACGACCTCCTCGTAGGTGAAGGGCTCGCCCTCGTACGGCGTCCCCGTGGTGAGTGTCCGCAGGTAGCCCCGCCAGACGTCGGCGCCGGCCACGGTGGGGTAGCACTCCAGGACCCGCAGCCCGACCAGCCGGCGGCCGCGTCGGCCGGCGACGTCGACGGACTGGGGCGCGGCGGCGTCGATGCGGAAGTCCTCGACGTCACCCGCCGGTGACCGCAGGGGGGTGAGGAGGATGGCGGGGCCCGGGAGGACGTCGAAGACGGCCTGGACGAGTGCGGCCGTGCCGGCTTCGGGCCCTCCCGGGCAGTCGGGTTGCGCGGGCTGCCCGGCCGGTGCGCACCATCCGGACGCCTTCGGGGTCCCGGGCCTCCCGGACCACCTGGACGGACCGGGTCGTCCGTTCAGCCGGAGTGGCCCCGGGTGCGCATCCCCGGCGCGGAGGCTCCCGGCGCACAACCGGGCGACGGACTGCAGCAGCTCGCGCACGTCCTCGCCGAAGGGGGCGTCCACCGTGCGCAGGACGCCAAGGGCCGCGGTGACCCTGCCGCCCGTGGTGACCGGGAGCCAGGCGCGGGTGTGCCACTTCTGCGGTGGCTGCCCGATCAGGTGGTAGCGCTGTGCGTCCTGTTCCGGGTCCTCCAGCCATACGGCTTCGCCTCGGCGGACGGTGTCCAGGGCGGCGATGCCGCCGACGGGCGGCACGGACCGCCACTGGGCGGCGACCGCGGCCCCGATGCCGGCGTGCCCGGCGAGCTCCAGGGCGTCGTGCACGGTGCGGGAGAAGAGGAGGACGGCGTCGGCCCGGACCGGGGGCCCGGCCAGGTGGTCCAGCAGTTGTTCCGCGACATCCTGCGGGCAGGTGGCACCGGTGAGCGCGCTGCTGAGGTTGCCCAGGAGTGCGGTGGGGGAGGGCGTGCGCGGCTCCGTGCCGGATTCCGGCACCTGCCCGGCCCGGCTGGCGGCGGGGGCCGGGACGTGGCGCGTCGACCGGGACGGCCCCGGGGAATCCTGGTCCGAGACATCGGGAACGTGCGTGACGCTCTGGGCGGGGAGAAAGGGCGGGTGGGCCGCCTGCGGGATGTCACCGAGGGCGATCCAGCACTCCTCGGTCAGCGTACGGCTGCCGGCTCGCGCCCGCCGCGTCAGCTCCTCGTGTGCTTCCGCAGCCGAGCACCCCGACCGTGCCATCAGAAGGCCTTTGGCGCGCTCCAGCACGGCCGCGGTGGACGCCTGGTGGTGCAGGCGCTCGTTTTCGGCGCGTAACGCGGCCACGACCTTGGCCAGCGCGACGACGTCGGGTGCGACGCCGGATTCCTCATCCTTGACAGGTTCGCTCGTCACGTCACTGAGGATGTCACAGGCGGCAGCCGCAAGGACCGTGTGCGCAGGCTCCGGTGACCGGCCGGGCGGAGGGAGTCGCGCCCGGCTCCCGGCAACAGTGGCGGATCGGACACCAGGCTACTAACCGATGTGCCGTCACTTCCAATGGTGAACCCGGCCATTCCGGGCTTCCGGACGGCAGGTGTTCCCGCGCGGCCACCGCCCTGTCGAGGGCCGTCCAGGCGTCCACCTGCGGTGATGTGCCTCCCGAAGGGGTCCGAAGAAGCCTCTCAAATCTGCCTGAAGGTCAAGTTCATGGCTCATTCGGTCGGGGATTGATCAACCAGGTTCCTCAAGATTCATCACTTCGAGGCGTCGTCCCCTTCTGGTACGGCTACGAGCCCGGCGGCGGGGCGTCACGTGCGCGGGGCGCGCGAGGGTGTCCCGGCGGTGGCGCGAGCACCGGTGTCGCGGGCGATCGCGAGACACGGTCACGCGACCAGGCGCAGCCAGGCCGCCGCGAGTGCGGCGTGACCGGCCGGCGTCGGGTGCACGCCGTCCGCGGCCCAGTGTTCCGGTTCGGTCGTCGCGGCGAGTTCGGTGAACATGCTGTCGGCGGGAAGCAGATGGGCACCGTACTTGTCGGCGAGTTCCCGCACGGCCTGGATCTTCGGGTTCAGGTCGGCGCGCCATTCCTTTCGCTGTTCCTCTCCGATGAGCGCGACACCGGCCTCGACGACGCCGTGGATCGGCAAGAGGAACGGCTCGATGAGGATCAGCCCCGTGCCCGCTTCGGCCAGCGGCGCGAGCAGGCGGTCGTAACCTGCCGCGAAGTCCTCCGCGGGGATCACGTAGCCGTTCGGGTCGAGCGTGTGCCAGCCCATGTCGTTGACCCCGACGAGGATCGACACCACGTTCGGGCGCGCGTCGAGCACGTCCGTCTGCCACCGGGGTTCGAGGTCCATCACCTTGTGGCCCGCGATCGCGGAGTTCAGCCAGGTCACGGGACGGTCCGGGTGCCGGAGGCCCCACTCGCCCGCAACGCGCAGCGGGTAGCCGGACCCGAGGCCGTCTTCGCTCTCCGACCGTCGGCTGTCGGTGATCGAATCGCCGGTGAACACCACAGTGGCTCCCGGGCGGAGGGTGATCGTCATGTGTGCTCCTTGAAATGTGGGTCGGGGAAAGAGAGGGTTCACCAGGGAACAGAGCGGCGGCCTAGATTCCCGATTTGCCGAACCACTGGTCGGCGGCCCGCTCGAACGCTTTCCGGTCGACGTCGCGATCGCCCGCCCAGGCGACGATGCCGTCCGGCCGGACGAGCACGGCCCCCAGTCCGAGGTCGTTCCTCGCCGCCCCGGCCGCGTAGCGCAGTCGGCTCTGCCGGCCCGTCGCCGCATCGCGCAGGCGGCGGTCGGTGCTGAAATCGAGCGCGACGCCTCGTCCGTCCTGCAACAGCTCGCCGAGGCGCGTGCCGTCTTCGAGACGGAGGTCCGGGGCGTTGCGGCCGACCAACGGCTGCGTGCTGCCGAGGTCGTAGCGGATCGACGATCCCGACACCTTCTCGAACACATGGGTCGTTCCGTCACGGGTCCCGAGCAGGTCGCGCAGCAATCCCTGGAGCGCCTGGCCATGGGGGTCCGGCCTCATCACCGCCGCCTGGGCGCGCGTCCAATCGAGCACCCAAGCGCCGATCGGATGCCGCTCTCGGGTGTAGGTGTCGAGAAGCCCGTCCGGCGCGTGCCCGTGCGCGGTCGCCGCGAGCTTCCACCCCAGGTTCATGGCGTCGCCGATGCCGAGGTTGAGTCCCTGTCCGCCAAGGGGGGAGTGGATGTGCGCGGCGTCGCCCGCGAGCAGGACGCGCCCAAGCCGGTAGGTCGTCGTCTGCATCGCCCGATCGGTGAAGCTCGAGACGAGATGGACGTCGCTCAGCGTCACACCGGTGCCGGACACGCGGCGCAGCACCGTCTGGAGGTGGTCGAGAGTCGGCTGCCGCGAACGATCGAACGCGCCGCCGTCGAAGTCCATCATGCCGATGTGCCCCTCGGTGGGCATCCGGAGGTACATGCCCGTCGGCGTCAGGTTGATCCCGGGGCTCAGCCCGTCGGGATCGGCGACAGTGCCGAGCATGACGTAGCCGGTGAACAGCGGTTCGGTGCCGACGAACTCGAAGCCCGCGAGCCCGCGCACCGCGCTGCGTCCGCCATCGCAGCCGACGAGCCAGCGCGCCGCGTACGCGTGCTCGCCGGCGTACGCGACCACGCTCTCGTCGTCGTGCGTGATGGCTGAGACCGTGACGCCGCGCCTGATCTCCACGCCGAGCTCGGAAGCCCGCTCGGACAGCACCGTCTCGACCGCTTCGAGGTTCGTCAGCACGCCGTCCATCGCCGGGTTGGGAAGCCGAAACGGCAGGGCGGCGAGGTCGACCTCGGCCGGATCGAGCACCATGCCGGCGAAGTGGCCCACGCCACGCGGAGGTGACGGCTCGTCAGCATCGGGGTTCGGGACGGGATCGTCGTGGACGCCCGACGCCGTCAGCAGTGGGCGCAGCATCCCGCGGCGGTAGAACGCCTCGACCGACCCGGCGGACAAGCCCCGCATCCCGAGCGGGTCCGCCCGCCACGGGGAGCCGGGCTCCGGATCCCGCTCGAGCACCAGAACAGAGCAGCCCGCGAGGCCGAGTTCGCAGGCAAGGAACAGACCGACCGGACCGGCGCCCACGATCACTACGTCATGCATGAGAAATCCCCTTCCGAAGCCGCTTCTCCGCGACACGCCAAGATTGCTGCGGGCCACTCACACGGCGCGCACACGGCGTTGACACGAGGGCACACGGGCACTGCCCTGATGTGAGGACCCGGCCGTGCGTGTGTGAGGATCAGGGAATGGACGGGGGTGCGCGGCTTCGTGTCACGCTGCTCGGCGCCTTCCAGTTGTCCCGGGGTGACACCGCCCTGCCCGTACCGGGTGCCCGGTTGCAGGCTCTGGTCGTACGGCTGGCCCTCGCCGGCGGGCACGCGGTCGAGCAGAGCGGCCTCATCGACGCGATCTGGGCCGAGCACCCGCCGGCCGGCCCGGCCCACGCCCTGCAAGCCCTCGTCTCGCGGCTGCGCCGGAGCCTCGGCCCGGCCGGCGAGGTCGCGCAGTTCGCGGGCGGCTACCGGCTGGCCGTGGACGCGGCCGACGTGGACGCGCTGCGGTTCGAGCGACTCGCCGCCGAGGGCCGTGACCACCTGCGCGCCGACGACCCACATGCCGCGGCGGCCGTGCTCGGCGAGGCCGTGGCGCTGTGGGGCGACCGTCCCCGTGCCGAGCCCACGGTCGTCGCCGCGGTAGCGCCCGCCGTCGCGACCCGGCTGGCGCACACCTCGATCGAGGCCGTCGCCGACCTCGCCGACGCCGAGCTGGCGCTGGGCCGTGCCGACGCGGCCGCCGCTCGTCTGGCCGCGCTGCTTGCCGAGCACCCCGTCCACGAGCGCGCCGCCGCGCTCCTCATGGACGCGCTCGCCGCCCAAGGGCGGCAGGCGGATGCCCTCGCCCTGTACGAGCGGGTCCGCGAGCGCCTGGCCGATGTCCTCGGCGCCGACCCGGGCGCCGCCCTGAGCGAACGCCACCTGCGCCTGCTGCGCGCCGAGCGGCCCGCACCCGACGCCGCGCAGGTCAGGCAGAGCAACCTGCCCGCGCCGCTGACCAGTTTCATCGGCCGCGACGACGACCTTGCCCGGATCGACGCGCTGCTCGCCTCCGGGCGCCTGGTGACGGTGCTCGGTCCCGGCGGCGCCGGCAAGACGCGCCTGGCGGTCGAGGCCGCCCGCCGCCACCGGCACGAGTACCGCGACGGCGTGTGGCTGATCGACCTCGCCTCTGTCACCGAGCCGGCCAAGGTCGGCGCGGCGCTGCTGACCACGATCGGCCTGCGCGGCTCGGCGCTGTTCGAGGCCTCGGCCAAGTTGCGCGTCGACCCGGTCGGCGAGCTGGACGTGCTGGCGGACCAGCTGGACGGCCGGGAGAGCCTGCTCGTGGTGGACAACTGCGAGCATCTGATCGACGCTGTGGCGCACCTGATCGCGGCGCTGCTGGCCCGCTGCGCCGCGCTGCGGGTGCTGACCACGAGCCGGGAGCCACTGGCGGTCGACGGCGAGGCGCTGGTCCCGCTCGGCCCGCTCACCCTGCCCGCGCCGCACGAGGAGGTCGAGCAGGCCCGCCGTACGGCGTCGGTGCGCCTGTTCGCCGAGCGGGCGGCGGCCGTGCGGCCCGGGTTCGACGTCGACGAGCACAACCTCGGCGAGGTGCTGCGCGTCGTCCGCAGCCTGGACGGCATGCCGCTCGCACTCGAACTGGCCGCGGCCCGCCTGCGCACGCTCTCGCTGACCGGCCTGGCCGCCGGATTGTCCGACCGATTCCGCCTGCTCACCACCGGCAGCCGGACCGCCTTCCCCCGGCACCGCACGCTGCGCGCGGTCATCGCGTGGAGCTGGGACCTGCTCGGCGCGGACGCCCGTGCGGTCGCGGAGCGGATCTCGGTCCTGCCCGGCGGCATCACACCGGCCTCGGCCACCGCGGTCTGCGCCGGCACCGCGGTGCCTGCCGCCGACGTCCCGGAGCTGCTCGCGGACCTGGTCGACCGATCGTTGCTGCAACTCGCGTCGGACACCGGCCGCTACCGGATGCTGGAGACCATCCGCGAGTACGGCCTGGAGCGCCTGACCGAGCAGGGCACCCTGACCGGCGCGCGGGACCTGGCCGCCCGTTACTTCGCCGGGCTGGTCGCCCGCCACGACCCGCTGCTTCGCGGCCCCGAGCAGCTCGACGCACTCCACGTGCTGCACGCCGAGTACGACAACACACTCGCCGCCCTGCGCCACCTCTGCGACACCGACGACGCCGCCGGTGCGATCGCGCTCGCGGTGGACCTGATCTGGTACTGGCAGATGCTCGGCCGGCACCCCGACGCGGCCTACTGGCTCGGTGAGGCGGTCGCGCTGCCGGCTGAGCGGGCGAGCGTGCAACGCGACATCGCCGAGGGGCTGCTGGCGCTCAACACCGTCGCCACCCGGGGTGCGGTGGCCAACGACTGGATCAAGGAGCGGCGCGAGGAACTGCGGGCGCTCGCCGGGCGGCTGCTGAGCCATCCGGAGCTGCCGGTTCCCTGTGGCGTGCTGACCGCGGTCTGGGTGGCCTCCCTGGCGGAGACCGAGGTGCCGCCGACGGTCCTCCGGCAGCTGGCCGACGGGCCCGACGTGTGGCCGGCCGGGATGGCCCGCTTGGTCCGGGCCCAGTTCGCCGAGAACGACGGCCGTTTCGACCGGGTCCGCAGCGACGTGCGCGCCGCGCTGGAGTGTTTCGCCCGAGCGGGCGACCGCTGGGGCTTGGCCAAGGCGCTGCCCCTGCACGCGTTGGTGCGGCAGTACGACGGCGATCTCGACGGCGCACTGGCCGACCTGAACGAGGCCAAACGGCTGGCCCGCGAGTTCGGATCGCTCAGCCTCAGCGACGAGATCTTCGTCGACCTGCGCCTGATCGATCTGCACGTGCGGCTCGACGAGACCGCGCGGGCGGCTGAGACGATCGCCGTGGCCCGGGAGCGCGTGCTGCGCTCGGCGTCGCCCGAGATGGCCATTCTGCTCGACGCGCGGGAAGCCGCTCTGCGGGTGCGAACCGGCGACCTGGCCCAAGCGCGCGAGCTGATCGAGTCGATCGAGGCCGGACTGTCCGAGCAGCTCGTGTTCGGAGGCGACCAGGGGCAGGCACTGGTCGGCGCGGTGCGGGGCACGCTCTGTCTCGAACTCGGCGACGGGCCGGGCGCCGAAGAGGCGCTGGGCCGGGCGTACACGGCGGCGGTCGACAGCAGGGACATGCCGATCGTGGCGACGGTGGCGGTGACCGTGGCCGGCCTCGCCGCGCTGTACGGGCGGTACCGCGAAGTCGCTGTCCTGCTCGGCGCGGCGGCCCGTCTGCGCGGCGCCCACGACCTTACCGATCCGCAGGTCCGGGCGTTGAGCAGCCGCAGCCGAGCCACGCTCGGCGACGAGCGCTTCGCCGAGGCGTACGAGACGGGCTGGCAACTGGACGCGCCGGCGGCCCTGACCCGGACCGATCCGGCGCGGCTGCGCTGCGTGTCGCCGTCCGCGTCACCTCCCGAGCCGCGGCGCTGAGACGCAGCGGGGGTAAGCCCGCAGCGCGAACGGTACGAAGCAACGCGCAGCAGTCGGCCATCGCCCTCGACGCCGACCGCCTCTGACGACCATCAACTCTGTTGCAGAGCACGTCCCCGAAGGGGCGAGGAATCTCCTCCCCTGCCTGGCGTGGGACCTGGCGCTCTGAAGAGCGCGCCCTACTCGCCGAGCGGGCCGCCTTCGCGTCGGCGGCCATGGAGAAATGGGCTTGCGGGCAGCCGCGCGGAGCCTGATACGGTTTCCTCGACAGTGATCCTTCGTAGAGGAGTCCAGACATGGCGGGTGACGACGACATCTCCGGGTGATACCCGGATCTGATCGGCCATCGGCAGGCGCACCCTTGGCAGTGCCGCCGTTGTGGTCATCTCGTCGTCCCCTCTTTCCCTGTCTCAGGGGCAGTGTTCTTCGCATGACGATTCCCGCACAGCGGGTTCCTCGCGGAGTGGCCTGCCCTCTTTCCCTCACGAGGTCATCCCCATGTCCGACGCTTCCGTCACCTGCTCCCAGCTGACCTTCTCCTGGCCCGACGACACCCCGGTCTTCGAGAGCCTGTCCTTCACCATCGGCGCCGGCCGCACGGGCCTCGTGGCGCCCAACGGCTCCGGCAAGAGCACCCTGCTGAAGCTGATCGCCAGTGAACTGCGCCCCACAGAAGGGTCGTTGACCGTACGCGGCACGATCGGCTACCTCCCGCAGAACCTCCCCTTGACCGGCGAACCGACGGTGGCCGAGGTCCTGGGTGTCGACGCGGTGATCCGCGCCATCGACGCCGTCGAGTCCGGCGACGTGAGTGAGGAGCACTTCACGGCCATCGGCGACGACTGGGACATCGAAGAGCGCACCCAGGCCCAACTCGATCGGCTCGGCCTCGCCCATCTCGCCCTTGACCGGACCCTGGGCACACTCAGCGGCGGCCAGATCGTCAGCCTCGGTCTGGCGGCGCAGCTGCTCAAGCGCCCCGACGTGCTACTGCTGGACGAACCGACCAACAACCTCGACCTCGAAGCCCGCCACAAGCTCTACGACGTGCTCTCGGACTGGAAGGGCACTCTGCTGCTCGTCAGCCACGACCGGGCCCTGCTGGACCGCATGGAACGCATCGCCGAACTCGACCGCGGTGAACTGCGGCTGTACGGAGGCAACTTCACCCAGTACGAGCAGGCCGTACGGGCCGAGCGGGACGTCGCGGAGAAGAACGTCCGCAACGCCGAACAGGAGCTGAAGCGGGAGAAGCGCGAGATGCAGCAAGCCCGCGAACGGGCCGAGCGCCGCGCGAGCAACGCCGCCCGCAACCTCAAGAACGCCGGCCTGCCGCGCATCTTCGCCGGGAACATGAAGCGCGGCGCCCAGGAATCCGCCGGCCGGGCGGGCCAGATGCACGCCACTCGCCTTCACGAGGCACAGGCCCGGCTCGACGAAGCGGGACGCGCCCTGCGGGACGAGCAGCGGCTCGTCCTGGAACTGCCCGACACCGACGTCCCCGCCGGACGCACCGTCATTCTGGGCGAGCGGATGCAGATCCGCCACGGCGAGCGGAACCTGTTCGCGGGGGACGGCGTCGACCTCTCGATCCGCGGGCCCGAACGCATCGCGCTCACCGGACCCAACGGCGCGGGCAAGACCACGCTGTTGCGGCTGATCGCCGGGCACCTCGCCCTGGACAGCGGGAACATCAAGCGTGCCGACGGACGGATCGCCTCCCTGTCGCAGCGCCTCGATCTGCTCGACCCCGACCGCACCGTGGCCGAGAACTTCGCGGTGTTCGCCCCGCACCGGCCGGAGGCGGAGCGGATGAACCTGCTCGCGCGCTTCCTCTTCCGCGGCCCCCGAGCCCACCTGCCCGTGCGCGTACTCTCCGGCGGCGAACGCCTGCGCGCCACGCTCGCCTGCATCCTGTGTGCCGAACCGGCCCCGCAGCTCCTGCTGTTGGACGAGCCGACGAACAACCTCGACCTGGTCAGCGCGGGCCAGCTGGAGAGCGCCCTGACGTGCTATCGCGGCGCGTTCGTGGTGGTCAGCCACGACGAGCGCTTCCTGGCACAGATCGGCGTCGACCGGTGGCTGCGGGTCGCCGACGGCGAGCTGACGGAGACGGGAGCACCGCAGGCCTGAGCCGCCGACGTGCCGCCCGTGCCCACGCCCGAGGTGCCGCACCCGGTGGGCCCAGAAACGACCGCGTCGGACGGATCACCCTGCATCGCTCTGTCCTGCTCGCGCACGACATCGGCCGCCGCGTACCGCGCCCGCAGGAAGACCGCGGTCATCTCGACGGGGTGACCGCGGTACCTGTGGCCGTGCCTGCGCGGTCGGCGGTGGACGCTACGGATACCGCCTGGCGGCCCGAAGTCCCTGAGTCAGCACGGCCCGCGGAGGAAAGCGGTGACCGCTTCGGCGAAGTGGTCTGGAACATCGTGGTGCACGACGTGACCGGCGGGCAGCTCGACACGACGGAAGAGAATTGCCCACTGCATGCGGCCGTGTCCCAGCTGAGGAAGAGCCGTCGGCCGGGATCCCGGCCGACGGTCCGAGGGGGCCATGGGGCGCAGGGCGTACGGCGCCGGCCCGAGGCTGTCCGCTACTTGAACAGACGGTCACCGCTGGTGGCCATGCGGTGGGTGGTGCTGTGGCGGTTCACCCAGTCACGGACGAGGTTGATGGCGTTGGCGCACTGCCAGCCGTTGTCGTACTCGTGCTCTCCGGTGAAGTTGCCGTAGCCCGCGATGATGCCGTCCACCCGCGCATCGCCCAGCAGTTTGTCGACGTACCACGGATCGTTGTAGGTGGCCGTCCAGGACAGCGTGGCCGCGAGCTGTCCAGCGGCACGGTCCCCGGCGCCCTTCTTCAGTTCCGCGCACGTGTTGCGGCCGGCTTCCGTGCAGTTGCCGAACCCGTTGGGGAGATTGCCGTCGCCGTAGTCCATCACCCGGCGACCGACCGGGAATCCGGAACCGGACCGGTCGAAAGCGCTGCGGACCTGATCGCGGGTCCCGGTCGTCGTGATGCCCTCCAGGCTGCCGAGCCTGCCTTCCAGGCTCTTCCAGCCCCTGCCGCCGACGTCCGGGTTGCTGCCGCCGTGGTACTCGTAGAATCCGTAGAGCACCTGGATACCGGCGCCCGTCAGCCTCTGCGCCTTGTCGCGCAGTCCGGCGACGCTGCACGCACGGTTCTGCGCTTCTCCGCAGTAGTTCGGGTCCTTGATGTCCAGCCAGACCAGCCCCAGCCGACGCCCTGCTTTGGCGTGGGAGACGATGCGGTCGATCATGCTGTCGAAGCTGGGGCCCAGCCGGTTGTCACCGGCCGAGGAGCAGTCGTGCCAGGCGCGCCATTCGTTCGGATTCCACCAGGCACAGACGTCGATCTCGATGGCGTTGGCGCCATGGCTGATCGCGGCGTCCACGCCGTCCAGGGTGTTGACCCGGTGCGCGATGGCGTAGATCGCGTGACGCTGATCGGCTGCCGCCGCCGTGGTCGTACCGAGCGCGGTGGCACCGATGATCCCGCACAGTGCCGCCATCAGCGCCAGTAACGTCCGCGGGCCGGCGCCATGTCGTAAGTGAGTGGTCAAGAAAGGTACTCCTTCATCTCGGTGCCGCCACTTGGCGCACACCCCGAATCTCTCCATACGCGCCAGATCGTTGGATGTGGCACCTGGACGACCCGAGCTTGCGGGGTAATGCGCCCCGGCCGCCACCAAATCCCGACACTTCGGGACGCTGGAACGCGAAAGTGAGCTTTGACCAGGGAAGAAGTCAGCGGCCTGGAACGCCCGGCTGGAACGCTCCGGGCAAACGGAAAGCCGGCCACCATCCGGGGTAGTGCTCGATGTCGGCAGGCTTCGCGTACAGGGTGCCGGGCGGGAGCGGTGCCTTCCAGCGCCCGGCGAAGCGCATCTCGTGGCGGCTCACGTCAGTCTTCTGGTCGGCTGTGTGCTCCGGGGCACGCGGAGGTGGTTGCGGGTGCGAGCGAAGAAGGCGGCGGTTCCGAGTCCCCACATGAGGAGGAACCACAGTGGGCCGAGCAGGAGGTGTCCGTACGGGGTGTCCGTGGAGGTGAAGCCTGCGGCAACGCTGACCTGTGTCGGACCGTAGCCGGGGAGCAGTTGGAGCCCGTCCTTGTCGGCTCCCGTGTTGCTCATGGGGTTCTGCAGCATGGTGTCGAGCAGACTCGCCATGATGATGACGAACAGCGCCGCCAACTCGTTGCGCAGGAAGGCCCCGAGGAGGATGCCGATACCGCCGTAGGCGACCGTGGCGGTGAACAGACCGAGTGCGAGGAGCCCTGGCCGGACGGGATCCCAGTACCAGCAGATGACGGCCGTGGCGTAACCCGCGATGAGGGCGGAGGCGACGGTCATGGCAATGACCTTGCTCAGGAGCAGAAAGGTACGGGGATAGCCGGCGGACGCGAGCCTGCGGTCGAAGGCGAGGGACTTGAAGGTCGTGATGAACATCATGAAGCCGACGATGAGCGTCACCGTGTTCACGGCCCCGGACACCATCGTCAGATGATTTCCGTCGACGGTGACGGTACGCCCCGTCGCGCGCAGCAGGAACCGCGCCGGCGCCGGGGTGACGAACACGTGCTCCAGCGTCAGCCAGAGAGGGATGTACACGACGACCAGCACCAAGGCGAGGTGGTTGCGAGCGTGTTCCAGGAGAGCGAACGAGGCGCCCGTGCGGAGCCCTCTCTTCGTCCGGTTCAACGGTCCGCCCCTCGCGTCGCCCCCGCGCGCATCACGTCGGACTCTCCTGGCGTCGCCACTCCGTGACGCAGACGGAGCACGACGTCGAGCCGCTGGGTGTCCCAGGCCAGGTGCGACACGACGAGGACGCAGCGTCCCCGCTCGCGGAGCCGGGCCGCGACGTCCCAGAAGCGGAGGTATGTCTCCCAGTCGAATCCCTGATACGGCTCGTCCAGCAACAGCACGTCCGGGTCGTGCATGAGCGCCAGGGTGAGGTTGAGCTTCTGCCGGGTACCTCCGCTGAGGGCATCCACACGGGTGTGCCGGTATTCGGCGAAACCGAGTTCCTCGAGCAGTTCCCCGGCCCGGTCGGTCCCCTCCAGGCCGTAGGCGGTCCGGAACCAGATCAGATGCTGGTCGACGGTGAGGGAGTCGTTGAGCACCGTCTCCTGCGGGCAGTACCCAAGGGAGCCGCCGTGCTCGACACTGCCGGAGTCGGCAGCGATCTGGCCACACAGGATGCGCAGCAGCGTGCTCTTGCCGGAACCGTTCTCACCCACGACGCCTGCCAGTGTGCCCGGCTCCAGGCTGAAGGAGACGCCTCGCAGCACACGGCGTGACCTGTAGGACTTGTGTACGTCGTGCACGCGCAGGGCGTGCGGGCTTCGGGTCACGGCGAGTGCTTCCTCCGGCGTAACGATCGTCGTCGTGGTGACTGTCAGCTGCTGCGGCGGGAGAGGTCGGTGATGAAATGCCGCCACTGTTCCTGTACGTCGGCGGGGATGGGCGCCCCGCCGAGGGCCGCCAGTGCCGACGCCACGTGCCGGACAGCCGCCTCCTCGGAACGTCGCCTGCTCTCTGTCTCCTCCAGCAGTCGCATGGCTTCAGGGACATCACCCGGAGCCAGGGGGCCGGAGCCCAGCAGGGCCGCGAGCCGCCGGCCGGCGGCGGTGCCCGAGCCGACGGCGAGCAAGAGGGGCAATGTCTTCTTGCCGCACATCAGGTCCGCTCCGACGGGCTTCCCGGTGACTGTCCTCTCACCCCACAGGCCGAGGATGTCGTCGAGGATCTGGAAGGCCACCCCCAACTCGCTCCCCGCGGAATGGAGTGCCTGCACCATGGGGACCGGCCCGTCGGCCAGCACGGCGCCCAAAGCCGCTGCGCAGCCGAAGAGAGCGCCGGTCTTGCCGCGTGCCATGCGCACGTACCGGCTCGGCGAGACCTCGCTCACGGACCACCCTTCGAGCGAAAGATCTTCTGCCTGCCCCTCCACCATCTTCTCCACGGCCACGATGAGAGCGTCGGTGGCCGCAGCGGCCCCGGGGGCCTGCGCACGGAAGACCCCGGCGACCGCCTGCACAACGAGAGCGTCACCGGCGAGCACGGCCGGCCCCGTGCCGAACGCGGCCCAGGCGGCAGGCCGACCGCGACGCTCGGTGTCACCGTCCATGACGTCGTCGTGCAGCAGGGAAAGCTGATGCACAAGCTCGACGGCCGTTCCGGCGACCGCGGCCAACCGCTCCGGCGCCCCGACGGAGCGGACCGACAGCACCGCCAGCGCAGCGCGCACACGCTTGCCGGCCCGCTGCACGAGACCTGCGGAGCCCTCTGCGTCCCACCCCAGGTGGTAGCGGCACACCTGGGCCACGGACGGATGAAGCCCTGCCACGATCCGGCGCAGCTCGGGCTCGACGAGCGCCATGCCCCGCTCGAGGATCTCCTCACTTCCCGGCGGCAGCTTCGACGTGTCGTGCGAGACGGTGCTGTGCAACAGAATGCGTGTCCTCACTGCCTCGTCCCGCCCAGTGGCCCGCAGCCCGCAGTGGTCGTCTTCGGCCCTCGTCCACCGCATAACGACACCGATGATCGGGGAGTTACGGCAGCAGCTGCGGTCCGACCTGCACGTGCTGGCTGACGGCAAAGGCCACCTCGATACCTCTGAGGCGGCCCTCGCTCGGCACCGCCCGGAAGCATGACCTCGCCTTCGACGGACCTTCGTGCTGCCGGTGACCAGAGAGGCCCGCACCGCTCCAATGGCATGATCGGACTCTTGACGGGCGCCCTCACCGCCCGTCTTCACCGGAAGGCCACGCTGTCCAGCACGAAGAGTGACCCTTTTAATTAACGTCTAACAAATCGGTCGAAGAATTGATATCTATAGCATCGCGGGTGCTTTCGCGAATAAATTGCAGAATCAAGTTTTCCGCTTGGCGTCAACCCCGGGTGCTCCTGTGGGCCGTGGCGAGTGTGGTGGCCCTCGGATTCCTCATCGCGCTGGAGATCGCCGCGCGTCACTACGCCGGCCAACCGGGACCGATCACCAACCAGGTGAAAGAGGTGATATTCGCCCCCAAACCGGGGCCGCTGTACGCCGGTATGGCGTTGATGATGGTGGTGCTCACCTGGCGGCAACGATTCATCGCGGCTGGTGCCGCGATCGGCATTGACATCGTCTTCGTGCTGGTGCGGTGGGCGATCGACGCCGAGACGCCCGACGGCCATTTCTTCGGCAATGGCGCGTTGTGGGTGATTCTGGGCGTTGCTGTCATTGCTGTCACGCGCCGCACCGGCAGGGAACGTGTCCTGCTGCTGAAGGGCGTCGGACTGGGCCTGCTACTGGTGGCCGGTCGCAAGACCGGCGATACCTGGCTGCTCATCACGGCGAAGACCCGCCCGGCGGTGCTCGACCCGTACCTGGCGACCGCCGATCACGCACTGGGCAACCCGTCGTGGCTGGCAGGCCGCATCCTCCAGGCCGCCGGCCCGATCAGCACCCATCTTCTCGACCTGGTCTACGCTCAGCTCGCGGTGGCCGCGGTCGTTGCCGCGCTGTACCAGCTGCGCAACGTGGCGGCCGAGCGCCGCTTCCCGAGTCATCACCTGGTGCGCACCTTCCTGGTCATCGGCCTGCTCGGGCCGGCCATCTACATGATCTTCCCGGTGGTCGGACCGATCTTCGCCTACGGCCCGGGCACCTCCGGCACCGGCGGCGTGCACTGGGCGGTGGCCAACCTGTGGCCGGACACGCCGCCGCCGATCAGTGCCCCGCACCCGGTGCCGTACGACGGGATCACCCCGCGCAATTGCATGCCCAGCCTGCATACGGCGTGGGCTACCGCGATCTTCATTCATTCACGCAAGGGCCCAAGGATTCTGCGCTTCGCGGGGGCGTTCTGGCTGATTGCCACGCTCGGCGCGACGCTGGGATTCGGCTACCACTACGGCGTGGATCTCGTTGCCGGCGTGGTGTTCGCGCTCACCGTCGAGGCGGCACTGCGCTCGCTCGACCGTGGCTGGGACCGGTCGGGAATTCAGCTGGTCGCCTATGGCACAACCGTCTTCGCCGCGCTTTTGGTGTCCTATCGCTATCTGCCGATGGAGATGGCCAAGTATCCGTGGGTGTTCGGGCCTCTTGTCATCCTGGCGATGGCCTCAGTGATCTACGGCTATGTACGGACCACGAAACTGTGGGAACCGAAGGCCGCACCAGCAATGCAACCGGAACCGGAACCGCAACCCCAATTGGTATGAGTCATGGTGCGTCAGGTGAGCCGGCCCGACACGCCGCGAGGAGCCTCGCCCCGGGGTGCTGTCGGTGTGACCACTGTCACCGCCAGGGCGTCGAGCGTGAGGCGCCGCATGGACGGCGGGCGGGCGGGAGTACCTGGCGCGACGCCACCCGACAGCACTCCTGAACCGCGGGGCGTCAGCGGCCCAGGGGGAGCTGGTCTCCGGTGGCGCCGATCTCCAGGCGTGCGTAGTCGGGGTGGTCCAGGCGGTGGTGGGCGTAGATCTGGTCGGCCCACGGCGGGTCGAAGGGCGTGAAGGCCCGCAGGCCCAGGACGCGGCCGATCGGCCTGTCGGGGTGGGCGGCGTTGAAGTCGGCGAGGGCGGCGGCTTCGCCGATCTGCTCGATGGTTCCGGGCAGGTCGTCGAGGTAGCAGGTGACGCGCGGCAGCAGGTGCTCGTGTGCCGGGATGCGGAAGAGGTCCAGGGCGGTCGTCGTCGAGGTGTAGTGGTCCAGGTCGAGGCTGACGAAGCCGACCGGGTGATCGCGCAGTAGGTGGGCGTGGGTGTCGAGGTAATGGGGCAGCGTTTCGGCGAGGTCGCCGATCACCAGCTCGGCCGTGCCCAGGCGGGCACGTAGCCGGTCGTGGTCCATGGCGTAGAAGCCGGGACCGAACAGGTAGGGCAGATCCCGGGGATCCTTGGCGGCGGGCAGGCCCGCGCCGCTGTCGAAGCCGACCACCCGCACCGCCACGCCCGTGGCGGCGGCGTAGTACCGGGCGTGCTCGGCAAGGGCCAGCAAGCCGTTGCCCCCGGCCACCCCGAACTCCACCACCGTGACACCCCGGTGCCCCAGCCGTGCGGCCAGCTCGGTGGCCCGGCGCACGCCGTAGGCGTAGTGCGGCCGCTCGACCAGACCGAACCGGTATGCCGCGGGGGAGCCGACCCCGGGCAGCCGCCGTAACAGCCGGTTGCGGGCGGCGTGCCGGGTGCCGGACTTCGACCAGTCCCACAGCACGTCCGCCAGCCCGCCGACGGGCCGACGACCGAACGGATGCCCCTTCTGGGCGGTCGTACGTGAACCCGTGCGCACCACGGCACTCCCCTCCACGCTACGGACCACGAACAGCGGCAGCCTTCCCACCCGCACCCCCCGCCCAATCCCCGCCGGGCCGCCCGGTCGGCATGCAGCCAACGCGCCGAACGCGTCCGCGGGGGGATTCAACGCCGGTGGCACGTACGACGGCGCCACACAGCGATCACTCCGGCAGCCTGGCACCGAACCCGGGCGACTCCGGCCTCGCCAGGGTGATGTGCGGGGACAGCGCACGGAGGAAGTCGGGCGCGTCGAAGATCTCTCCTGCGGAGACGACGCCGACCGCGCGGGTCCGCCCTGTGAGGATGCGGTCGACCGCTTCCACCACGAGTGGTGCGGTGACGGCGTAGATGTCCTGACCGCGGGCCACGGCGCGCCGTTCGGCGTCGCCCGAGCGCACGACGACGTCGACGAGGAAGGTCTGGGCGGAGCGCCCGCGCTCGTCGACCGCGGCCGGCGTCGGTGTGTCCGGGGCCGCGATGTCCCGGGCCGCCTCGACCGTCATGTAGGTGCGCACTTCGGGGATGGACAGATGGCTGGGTACGGTCACGACGTCGGCCATCGTGAACTCCCCGATGACGGTCCGGGGGCCCATCGGGTCGGGGAAGGGCCACTCCAGGGTCGGCGGGGCGTCGTGACGGTGCTCCAGCCGCCCGTTGCTGTAGCGGATGCGCCCACCGCCCCGCCGCTGCCGGGAGACCGCGCCCGCCGCGCGCGTCCCGGCGGTGGGGTGCCAGCTGCTCAGTCCGTACGCGATGTGTGCCTCGTCGGCTGCCGTCCAGTCGCCCATGGCCGCGGTGGTCAGCAGGTCGCCGAAACCGCCGAAGAAGGCCATCGCCGGGACGATCACCGCTCCCGCGTCCCGTGCCCGGTCGGTGAAGTGCGCGAAGGTGTCGATGTTGGCTTCGATCTCGGCGGCCACGTCCAGGTACGGGATCCCGGCCCGTAGGGCTGCCTCGATCACGGGGGCGGCCGTCGTGGCGAAGGGCCCGGCGCAGTTGATCACGGCCGCCGCGCCGGCCAGTGCGCGGTCGAGCGAGGCCGGGTCGTCAACCGACGCCGGGCGGCTGCCCAGACCGGTCTCGTACGCCAGCGCCTTCAGTTTGTCGGCGTCGCGCCCGGAGAGGACCGGGAGGAACCCACGCTCCCTCAGCTCCGCCACCACGAACCGCCCGGTGTGCCCGTACGCGCCGAACACCGCCACCGTCTGGCCCGATCCCATGGGTTCTCCCCTGTACTCGAATGATCCGCTGTGATCCGTCCCGGACATCCTGGCGAAGGGCGGCACCTCACCACGACTGTCCGGAACGCCATGCCCCGTACAATTTCGGACATGACTACCGTTGCGCTGGCCGTCACGGACGGCATGCTGCATTTCGAACTGGCTCTGGCGTGCGAGGTCTTCGGATCCGACATGACCGGCGTGGTGGATCCCTGGTACCGCTTCTCGGTCTGCGGGCCGAGCGCCGTGCGGCTCGGCCGCGTCCAGTTGGAGCCCGACCACGGACTCGACCGCCTCCCGTGCGCCGACACCGTGATCGTCCCGGGCTGGGCCGACGTCGACCAGGACCCGCCGGCCGAGCTGATCGAGGCGGTGCGCTCGGCCCACGAGGCGGGCGCACGCGTGGTCTCCCTCTGCACGGGCGCCTTCGTGCTGGCCGCCGCCGGCCTGCTGGACGGCAAGCGCGCGACCACGCACTGGGCGCACGCGCAGGAACTGGCCGAGCGCCACCCCGAGGTGACGGTGGACCCGGACGTCCTCTACGTGGACAACGGCAGCGTGCTCACCTCCGCCGGCAAGGCCGCCGCCATGGACCTGTGCCTGCACCTCGTCCGCCTCGACCACGGCTCGTCGATCGCCAACACGCTCGCCCGCCGCCTGGTCGTGCCGCCGCACCGGGACGGCGGCCAGGCCCAGTTCGTGACCACGCCGGTGCCCGCCCCGGACAACCACCCGCTCGCCGATCTCTTCCCCTGGGCGATGCAACGGTTGGACCATCCGCTCACCGTGGAGGACCTGGCCCGCCAGGCACGGATGAGCGCGCGCAACCTGGGCCGCCACTTCAGGTCGGTGACCGGCACCACCCCTTTGCAGTGGCTGCACTCCCAACGAATCCGCCATGCGCAGGAGTTGCTGGAGACCACCGACGACACCATCGACACCATCGCGGCAGCCACCGGCATGGGCACCGCCACGACGCTGCGCCGGCACTTCAATCGGACGGTCGGTGTGTCGCCGGACACCTACCGCCGCACCTTCCGCTCGCGGACCCGCCCGGGCCCGAACGACGGCGGGCAACACCACCGACGCGAGTCGTAAGGGCCGGGAAGCGGGCGACCTACGCCCTCGCCCGTCACTGGCTCCCGGTCCTACGTCCCAGGTGACCGGGAGGCGTCGTGCCGGCCTTGGTGGTCCGGCCGCCCAACCCGTCGTCATCCAGCGCCGTCCTTGGCCTGAGGCCGGTCGTCCGGCAGCGTCACCGGAGCCGGGCAGGCCCGGCTCGCCACTGTTGAGCCGGTCTCGAATCGTCGGGGAAAAAGATTCGGGCGGCGATGTCGAGAATTCGTGTCCGGCTCCGTCCCCGCAGTGAACGCGACCACAATGGTTCGCACCAGTACCGAGGAGAAGCACGATGGCCAAGTACTTGCTGCTCAAGCACTACCGCGGCGCCCCGGCTGCGGTGAACGACGTGCCGATGGACCAGTGGAGCCCGGAGGAGATCTCGGCGCATGTGCAGTACATGAACGACTTCGCGGCGCGGCTGGAGAAGACAGGCGAGTTCGTCGACGGTCAGGCGCTCGCCCCCGAGGGAGCGTGGGTCCGCTACGACGGTGAGGGGCGCCCGCCGGTCACCGACGGCCCGTTCGCGGAGACCAAGGACCTCATCGCCGGCTGGATGATCATCGACGTCGACAGTTACGAGCGCGCCGTCGAGCTGGCCGGGGAGCTGTCGGCCGCCCCTGGGGCGGGCGGCAAGCCGATCCACGAGTGGCTGGAGGTACGCCCGTTCCTGTCCGCGCCGCCCACCATCACGGAGTGACCTCATCGATGGACGAGGCCCTGCTCCGGAGCCTCACGCCGAGTGTGCTCGGCATCCTCGTCCGCCGCGGAGCCGATTTCGCGGCGGCCGAGGACGCCGTGCAGGACGCGCTGGTCGAGGCGGTCCGGGTCTGGCCGGCCGACCTTTCCCCAAGCTCTCGGCTGCGCTCGAGCAAGGGAGACCCCATTCGGGACCCGAAGGGCTGGCTGGTCACCGTGGCCTGGCGCAAGTTCCTCGACGCGACCCGGGCGGACACCGCCCGCCGTCGGCGTGAGGACCTGGTCGACGAGGAGCCGGCGCCAGGGCCCGCTCCCGCGGTGGACGACACGCTCCAGCTCTACTTCCTGTGCGCCCATCCCTCGCTGACGCCGTCCTCCGCGGTCGCGCTCACCCTGCGCGCCGTCGGCGGGCTGACCACCCGCCAGATCGCCCAGGCCTACCTGGTACCCGAGGCGACCATGGCGCAGCGCATCAGCCGGGCCAAGCGCACCGTCTCCGGTGTGCGGTTCGACCAGCCCGGCGACGTCGCCACCGTGCTGCGCGTCCTCTACCTGGTCTTCAACGAGGGCTACTCCGGCGACGTCGACCTCGCCGCCGAGGCCATCCGGCTCACCCGGCAGCTCGCGGCCGCGATCGACCACCCCGAGGTGGCGGGGCTGCTCGCCCTCATGCTGCTCCACCACGCCCGGCGCGCCGCCCGGACCGGGCCCGACGGCAGCCTGGTGCCGCTCGCCGAGCAGGACCGCGGCCGGTGGGACACCGGGTCGATCGCCGAGGGCGTCGGGATCCTGCAGGCGGCCCTCGCCCGCGACCGACTGGGCGAGTTCCAGGCCCAGGCCGCCATCGCGGCACTCCACGCGGACGCACCCACCGCGGAGGAGACCGACTGGGTGCAGATCGTCGAGTGGTACGACGAGCTCGCGCGCCTGACCGACAGCCCGGTCGTCCGGCTCAACCGCGCGGTGGCCGTCGGCGAGGCCGACGGACCGCGCGCCGGCCTGGCGGCACTCGCGGTGCTGGACGACTCACTGCCCCGCCACGCCGCGGTGGCGGCGTACCTCCACGAACGCGACGGCGACCTGGCGACGGCGGCACGGCTGTACGCCGAGGCAGCCCGAAAGGCACCCGACCTCGCCGAGCGCGACCACCTGACGCGCCAGGCCGCCCGGCTCAACGCCCGCCGGTGCGGCTGACGGGGCGCGCCCGAATTCCCGCGGCACTTGGCGGAGTTCGGCCCGCTGTCCGGGAACAGTAGTGCATTCAACTGGCTGAGAATGCCCCTGGTATATACCTGGCGCAGCGGGGAGGATCCCGGATGTTGGCAGACCTTCCAAGATTCGGGAGTTGCCCGTGAGTTCACGTCTGACACGTATCGCCATCGCTGCCGGAGCCGGCCTGCTGGTCCTGGCCTCCGGGAGCGCCACCGCACAGGCCCAGACGAAACCTGCGTCCGAGGCAGAAACCTGCCTGGTCAACGTCGACACCAATACCACCCGGTGCTTCGGCACCTTCCGTGAGGCCGTCGCCGCCTCCACGGAGGGGCGGATCACCGACGCCCCCCTGTCCGGCAAGGACGCCGCACGGGACCGGAAGCTGGTCGACAGACTCCGTGTGTCCTCCGCCGCGAGCGGGAAGCCGAGCACCGAGCTCGCCATCCTCTACGAGCACTGGAACTTCGGCGGCAAGTCGATCATTCTCAACGGCAACGCATGCCAGAGCGGCAACGGCCGTGACTACGTGGGCGAGTTCACCGACTGGGCGGACACGTTCAGCTCGGTCGTCCCCGTCGCCTGCTGGATCGAGCTCTGGGCAGATCCCCACCAGACCGGCACGCACCAGGAATACCGCGACTCCACGCCCTATGTGGGGGATGCCATGAACGACCGGGCGAGTTCGTACGCCCTCCTGTAGTCCGTAAGCCCCGCTCGGTACGGGTGGGCGGTGCCGCTGGTGGTGGAGCCGCCATGGCGCGCCACCGGCGGCACCGCCGCGTACGCCCGAGCGGTCTGCCCGGCGCGGGCGAGTGCCGTGTCAGCTCCAGGGGTTGGCCGGCTGGTCGTTGATGGCTGTCCAGAAGCGGGTGCCGGCGGGGACGTCGCCGTAGGCCCAATAGCTCCAGCCTCCCGAGTTCTCAAGGCCCGGGCCGTATCGGCCGTCGTGGAACTCGGCCATGCGCCAACCGGGGCCGAAGTTGTTCGCGCAGACTCCGTCGGCGACCGCGCGGCTGGTCAGACGGGTGCCGCGGATCGGGCCGGTGGCTGCGACCTCGCCGCGCGCCCAGCCCGCGTAGAAACCGGGTGTGATGCCTGCGGGGGCCGGGCGGCCGTCGATTCTCAGGCAGAGCACGGGCAGCGCCGTGGTCGTGGCGGTGTCGCCCTGATAGGGGTTGCTCAGTGGACCGCCGCCCACCTGGACCGTTCCGCTGGGGCCGTCCGCGAGCAGGGTCCAGGTCATGGCCTTCCCGTTGGCGTTCTCGGAGGGAGTCGCGGCTGCCGCAGCCGGGGTCATGATGCTCCCCGTCACGGCCAGCGCCGCAACACCGAGAGCGAGGGCTGTCTTCACCGAGCGCATGGTTTCTCCTCACCGATGTGACATGAGATGTATGGCGCGACGGTCGGGATTCTTCACGCTCTTCACAAGACATCCAAGGGGGGAACCGGACACCGCACCGGAGGGGGACGTGTGCAGCCTTGCCTATAGGTCGTTCGCCGACATATGTTGATCACATGAGTAACCGAGTGGTGCAGGAGCCCACGCTTCTGCTGCTGACGGCACTTGCGGATGCGCCCCGGCACGGGTACGCGATCATGCAGGAAGTCCAGATGATCAGTCAGGGCCGGGTGAAAATGCGCACCGGCACCCTGTACGGAGCCCTTGATCGCCTCCTCGGCCAAGGGCTGATCGAGGTCCACGAAGAAGCCGTCGTGGACGGCCGTGCGCGACGCACTTACGCCCTGACCAAGGGCGGTCGCGCTGTGCTGGCCGAGGAGGCGGAGCGGCTGGCCGCGACCGCCCGCGAAGCCGTACGCCGTCTGAACCTCGGGGGAGTGACGGCATGACCACCCCCGTGATGCGCCTGTATCCGGCCGAGTACCGCGCCCGGTACGGGCATGAGATCGCCGAGGTCTACCGGCAAGCCGTCGACGGCGCCGGACGGCTTGCCAGGTCGCGTGAGGCGGCGGACCTTGCCGCGCACGCCCTGCGCATGCGGCTGCACGTCTCCTCCGACCGTCGCGCCGGGCGGCTTTTCGCGGCGGCCGCACCGTTCGTCGTGGCCGTCCTCGCGGCCCATGCGGGGCTCGAACTCTTCAATCTCGCCGCGTTCTTGCTCGACACCCGAGGCGACGGCCCATATCTCGGAGCCGCCGACTGGGTCTTCGCCGGCGTGTGGACGGCTGTCCTGGCCGCCGCAGTGGCCGCGCTTGCGGGCCGGTGGCCTGCCGGCCGCTGGTGCCTGGCGGTCGTCCTGGTGGTATGTGCGTTGCTGGCAGCGACCATCGGCCGAGGAGGAGTTCTGGGGGCTCCTGGCGCCCTCGTGGTCCTCTCCGTGCTGTCGGCCGCGATTCTGGTCGGCTGTCCGCCGGACATGGCTCCCGACTGGCGAGTGCGCCGCATCGCGTTCGGCGCGGCCATCGCGATCTGGGCTCCGCTCAGCGCTCTCTGCGTCATGTGGCGGACGCTCTTCGCCGATTACGTGGGGATCGAACTGGCGCTCCTGGCGGAATCCAACATGTGGCCCTGCCTGATCCTCGCGATCTCCGCCTGCGCTGTCGCGCGGGGAGGAGGGAGTGCCCGGCTCGCGTTGGCGGCCATGGTCACGGCGGCGCTGCCGGTCGTCGCCTATGACGCCGCCATCACCGGGTATCACCCCGGCCAGGCTGTCGTGCCCGCGCTCTCCTTCCTCCTGACAGCTGCGGTTCTCTTTGCCCGCCGCTCCGTCCCGAACCGGACATCCCCCCAGCGGGGTTGACGACGTGTCCTTGCTCGCCTTCGGTGGAGGCCTGCCCTGGGCGGGCCAGGTCGTCACCTGCCCGTAGCCACCCTCGCGCCGTCACCGCCCCCCGTACCGGGTTGCCGCTCCGACACCGCCGCCCAGCGCCAGGGCCAGAGGCCGCTGCCCGATGGTGAGGCCCCATGCGGAAGGCGCATGCTCCCGCTAGGACAAGGTGCCGGTGACGACGGATGCCGCCTCCGCGATCAGTTTGTTGTCGTAGGTGGAGTCTTCCTTGGTGCGGTTGGACATGATCGCCATGACGATCGGGGCGGCGTCGGGGGGCCACACCACGGCGATGTCGTTGCGCGTGCCGTAGCCCTGGCCGGCTCCGGTCTTGTCGCCGACCACCCAGCCCTTGGGCACCCCGGCCCTGATGAGCTCGTTTCCGGTGGTGTTGGTCCGCAGCCACTTCGTGAGCCGGTCCTTCTCGCTCTTGCCGAGGACGTCTCCGAGAACGTACGCGCGCAGGTCCTTGGCCAGCGCCCGCGGCGTGCTGGTGTCCCGGGTCTCGCCCGGGGCCCATCGGTTCAGCTCGGGCTCGCGGCGCTCCATCCGGGTGTCGTCGTCGCCGATCTCTTCGAGTGCGGCGTCGAGCCCCTTGGGGCCGCCGAGGGCGTCGAACAGCAGATTGCCCGCGGTGTTGTCGCTGTAGCGGACGGCGGCGTCACACAGCTCGTCCAGGCTCATCCCGGTCTCGACGTGCTTTTCGGTCACGGGGGAGTAGTCGACCAGATCGTCCTTGGAGTACTTGACCACCCGGTCCATCCCGCTCGGCGCATACTTTCGCAGCACGGCGGCGGCGGCCAGCGCCTTGAACGTCGAGGCATGCGCGAACCGCTCACCATCGTTGTAGGCGACCTCGCGCCCGGTGCCGGTGTCGACGGCGTAGACGCCCAGCCGTGCGTCGAACTTGCGCTCCAGCTCCTTGAATTCGCGGGCGTACGGTTTCGTGGCCGCGCTCGGCCTCGTCGTCGCGGCGGACGGGGACGCCGAAGCCGGGGAACCGCCTTGGCCACAGGCGGTGAGCGGGACGAGGGCGAGCGCGGCAAGCGCACCGAGAACGGCGCGGCGGGCAAAGGTGTGCTGCATGGTCCAAACCTCCGAGGGCGCCCACAGGGCGCGACAGGGATGGGGGAGACGGCCCATCCCGGTGTGTGGTCATGACTGCCGGGACCAGCCTCGCCTTCGAGTGATCATGCGGTCCAATACGCTTGTGCGTCGTTCCATGCCGATCTGGCATAGAGTTCGGACTGTGGATCTTGTGGGGGCATGTCGCGCGTTCGTCAGCGTCAGCAAGCACGGCAGCTTCACCGTCGGAGCGTCCGCCGCCCGGATGTCCCAGCCGGTGGCCAGCCGTCGCGTCGCGGCGCTGGAGGAACGCTTCGGTGAGCATTTGTTCGAGCGCACCTCGCGGCGGGCCGTCCTCACCCCCTTCGGCCGGGACCTGCTGCCGGTGGCCAGGCAGCTCGTGCAGGCGGCGGACGTGCTGCTCCACGAGGCGGAAGCCGCCAAGAGCAAGCCGTGGCGGCTCGCGGTGCCCGGCATCTGCTCCACGGTCGACCTCGCGCGACTCGTCGCCGACGCCCGGGGGCACGGTGTCACGCTCGACCTCCGCGTCGCGGAGCCCGCGCAGCGCAGGGAACTCGTCCACGCGCAGCAGGTACGTGCCGCCTTGCTCGCGGTCCCGTCGGACGAGGCGGCGTGGTCCGTGCCGCTCGGGCTCGCCGCCGCGCAGGACACCGGCGTGAAGCGCGTCTACGTGGAGGCGCTGCGGGTCGGACGGGGCTCGCCCGACCCGGCTCGTCGTATCTGGCTCCAGCCGGAGGACGACGTACCGCACATCCGCGACCCGTTGGCGCGACTGCGCGACGCGGTCGGCCTGCGGCCCGCGCAGCTCGTCGCGGCGGCCGACCTGACGACCGCCGCGGCAGAGGTCCTCTGCACCGGTGACCTGCTGCTGTGCTCCCCCGCACAGGCCGAGGAACTCGCCCTCCGCTGGTGGCCCATCGGCGAGATCACGCTCAGCCGGGGGTACGCGCTCGCCGCCGCCGCGGACGGCAACCCCCAGCACATCGAAGGACGCCTGGGCGACGCCATCGCCCGCTGCCTCGGCGCGGACACCCTGAGGGGAACCGCGGGAAGGACGACGACGTGAACACCGAGGCACTGCTGAGTGACCTGCGCCGCCAGTTGCACGACGGCGGTCTGCGCGGCTGCCTGCTCGTACGGGACCTCCACACCGGGGACGAGCTGGGGATCGAACCGGACATCCCGCTGCCCTCCGCGTCCCTGGTCAAGGTTCCGCTCGCGCTGGCGACGGTGGAACGCATCCGACGGGGCGAACTCGACGGAGCGACGACGCTCGACGTGCAACCCGGGCGGATCAACACGCCCGGCCCCACCGGGCTGAGCCGCTTCCGCCACCCCGCCCGCATCGCCATCGACGACCTGCTCTACCTGAGCACCTGCGTGAGCGACGGAACGGCCGCCGACACGCTGTTCGACCTCACCCCGACCGCCCAGGTCGCCGGCATCCTCCACGAGTTCGACCTCCGTGGCATCACCGTCCGTCACACCGTCCACGAGCTGTCCGACACCCCCGCGGAACGCCTCGACGCCGCCGAAGCCCATCTCGCCCACGCCCTCGCCATCGACGCCGGCACCAGCGGCCGCGGACACCGGGTGCCCCAGCTCGACACCACGCGGGCCAGCACCGGCAGCGCACGTGCCTGGGTCGAACTGCTCCAAGCCCTGTGGACACCATCGAAGATCCACCCCACGGTGGCCGAGCGCGTACGCGGCCTCATGGCCCACAACCTGCTCCGGCACCGGCTCGCCCCGGACTTCAGCTCCGACGCCACCACCTGGTCCTCCAAGACCGGCACCCTCCTCAACCTCCGACACGAGATCGGCGTCGTCGAGCACTCCGACGGTCAGGCCTTCGCCATCGCCGTCCTCACCGAATCACTCGTCCCGGCCGACACCCAGCCGGGCGCCGAAGCCCTCATGGCGCACGTCGCCCGAGCCCTGCGTGACCACCTTCGGCACCTTTAGCCGCCGCAGCTCCTGCGGTCGGCGGCGCGACGCGAAGCCCCGCCGCGTACGGTGGCGGACATGAACGATCTTTCCGCCCCGTACGTCGAGGTCGACGGCCGTACCGTCGACGCCGATCCGCTGTTCCTCGCGCTGATGGGCGGCTACGGCCACATGACCGCCATGCAGGTCAGGGAGGGCCGGGTACGCGGGCTGGGCCTCCACCTCACCCGGCTGGACACAGCCACCGAGGAGCTCTTCGGCGAGGGGCTGGACGGCGCGGCGGTCCGGGGCCGGATCCGGCAGGCCCTGGGCGAGGCAGGGGTGCGCGACGCTTCGGTCCGGGTCTACGTGTACGAGCCGGAACCCGGCGGCGGCACCGTGACAGCGGTGATCCTGCGGCCCCCCGCCCCCGAGCCCGGCCCGCAGAGCCTGCGCAGCGTCCCGTACGTGCGGCCCACCGCCCACCTCAAGCACGTGGGCGTCTTCGGGCAGGCGTACCACCTCAGGCGGGTGAAGGCCGAGGGATTCGACGAGGCACTGCTGGTGGAGCCCGACGGCACCGTGGCCGAGGGAGCCATCACCAACGTGGGCTTCATCGAAGGGGACACGGTGATCTGGCCCGCCGCCCCCGCCCTGGACGGCATCACGATGCTGGTGCTCCAACGGGAGATGGACCGGGCGGGCCTGCCGTGGCGGCGGCGCGGGATCCGGCTCGACGAAGTGGCGCGCTTCGACGCCGCGTTCGTCTGCAACTCCCTGGGGATCTCCCCGGTCACACGGATCGACGACGTGCGGTTCCCGCTGGACGCGGAGCCCGTCGGGGCGCTGCGGCAGCTGTACGCGGCCGCGCCGTGGGATGTGATCTGACCGCGGTCACGGCATGAGGCTGCCCGGGGCCCACCCTCACCGCTAGCATCCGCACATGGATGCGAACACCGGCTTCGACCCGTGGTCCCGCCGGTTCGTCGCCGACCCCTACCCGGGGTACGCGCGGCTGCGGACCGCCGGACGGGTGCACTGGTTCGAGCCGAGCCGTCAGTGGCTGGTGCCGCACTATGAGGACGTCCGGGCGCTGCTCCGCGACCGGCGGCTGGGCCGGACGTATCTCCACCGTTTCTCCCACGAGGAGTTCGGGCGCACCGCTCCGCCGGCGGCCCACGAGCCGTTCCACGTCCTCAACGGCAACGGCCTGCTGGACCTCGAACCGCCCGACCACACGCGCATCCGGCGCCTGGTGTCGAAGGCGTTCACTCCGCGCACGGTCGAGGACCTGATGCCGGTCGTGGCGCGGCTGGCGGGCGGGCTGGTGGACGAGCTGCTCGCCGAGGGCGGCGGAGATCTCATCAGCGCGGTCGCCGAGCCGCTGCCGGTGGCCGTCATCGCGGAGATGCTGGGCATCCCCGAGGCCGACCGGAAACTGCTGCGGCCCTGGTCGGCGGCGATCTGCGGGATGTACGAGCTCAACCCGGACGAGGAGAAGGCGCGGAACGCCGTCCGCGCCTCCCTCGACTTCTCCGCCTACCTCCGGCAGCTGATCGCCGATCGTCGCGCCCGCCCCGGCGACGACCTGATCACCGCGCTCGTCCACGCGCACGACGAAGGCGACCGGCTCACCGAGCAGGAAATGGTCTCGACCTGCGTCCTGTTGCTCAACGCGGGCCACGAGGCCACCGTCAACACCACGGGCAACGGCTGGTGGGCGCTCTTCCGCCACCCGGACCAGCTCGCCGCCCTGCGCGCGGACCCCGGGCTCCTGCCGGCAGCGGTCGAGGAGCTCATGCGCTACGACACCCCGTTGCAGCTCTTCGAACGGTGGGTGCTGGAGGACATCGAGATCGCCGGCACGGTCATTCCACGCGGCAGCGAGGTGGCCCTCCTCTTCGGCTCGGCCAACCGCGACCCCGCCCGCTTCCCCGACCCGGATCGCCTGGACGTCACCCGCGCGGACAACCCCCACCTCAGCCTGGGCGCGGGCATCCACTACTGCCTGGGCGCGCCGCTCGCCCGCCTGGAACTCGTCGCCTCCTTTGGTGAACTGCTGCGGCGGGCGCCCCGGCTGCGGCTCACGACGGAACCGGAGTGGAAGCCGGGCTTTGTGATCCGGGGGCTGCGGGAGCTTCTCGTCGCGTGCTGACGTCACTCCGTTCGTGCTTTCCGACAGCGTGACCGCGCACAGGGGCGTGTGCGAGTCACCTGTCCGGCCGGTGTCGGGCGCGGCTCGTCGTTCGCCGACTCGTGCGATGCGGTCGCGGTCCGGATCATGGCAGTGTGGACGGGAACCGGGTTTTCGGTGGGGCCGAGCCGGTGGACGCGCTCGAGGCGGCGCCGACGGCCCGGACGGCGGTGGCGTGGCTGCCGCCGCGGGGGCTCTGGCCGGCGATCCAGGACATCCGCTGGGAGCATGATCCGCAGGTACGGCGGTGGCCGCCGCATGTGAACCTGCTGTTCGGCTTCGTACCGGAGGAGGAATTCGCGCGGGCCGTGCCGCTGCTGTCCGCCGGGGCGGCGGAGAGCGCGGCGTTCACGGCGCGTCTGGCGGGTGTGCGGTACTTCCGGCACCGGAACGGCGCGACGGTGTGGCTCGATCCGGCTGCGGCGGGCCTGGCACCATGGGCCCGTCTTCACCGGGAGCTGGGGCTGCGGTTCCCGCTCTGCCGCGGGCGCGGCGGCCCCTTCACCCCGCATCTGTCCCTCGGCCGCACCCGGGAACCGCAGCGCCTGGCCGCCGAGTGCGGAGCCCGGCTCGGCTCACTGCCGGCCGTGGTCGAGGAGGTGGTCCTGCTCTCCCGGCGAGGCGAGGAGCCCATGCGGCCCCGGGCCGTAATCACGCTGGGCACGGGTGAGGTCCACCGCCTGCCGGAGTACTAGGGGATGGCGACGAGTTCACCTACCTCCCGGCGGCTTGCGGGGTCATAGGTTACGGCCACGCGTCCCCGGGCGGCAGGGGTGTCGTCGGCACCCTGGCGGCGGGCAGCCTGATGGGGGGAACATCGGCGCGGCGGGTCGAGCGGTGGGAGGCGGCCCGGGAGGCGGATGGCGGATACCCGGGCAGAGCCGTGGTCCCTTGCTCGTGGCGAAGCTCGGATGGAGCTGTGCGGCGGAGTGTGGATGATGCGTGTGGTGGTCCTGGGTGAGTTTCGGGCAGACAGGCTGGTTCCGCTGTTCGAGCAGCGTGGTGCCGATGTGGCCGTACTGGCGTTCGTGGGGCTGGAAGCGTTCCTCGGCCCTGGCGTGGAGTGCGGGATGCTGCCGACCGAGCTGAGTGAGTGTGCCCTGCTACGGCTGCTCGACGCCTACGGCGCTGACGTCGCCGTCCCCAACCTCGGGTGCCCCGGGCAGGAGCAATTCCTTCCGGTCTACGCGCGCGCCGCTCCTCGGGTGTGGGCAGCGGGGCGGCGCATGCCGGTGCACTCGGAAGGCTTCGCGACACTGGCCAGTGACAAGGTGGTACTGCACCGGGTTGCGCAGGAGCGGGGCTGGCCCGTACCCCGTGGTGTGGTGTGTGTGACGGCGCGGGAAGTGCGGGAAGCGGGCCGGGGGCTCGGGCTGCCGGTGCTGGTCAAGGAGGCCCGCAGTGAGTTCCATGCCGGGCGGCACTATGTGCGGGACGGTGACCACCTCGGACGGGTATCCGGTGAAGTGACCTGTCCGGTTCTGGTCCAGCAGGCGGTGGAAGGAGACGAGTACGCGATCGAGTTCCTCTCCGGCAGCCCGCACACGGTCGCTTGGCCGGTGGCTTCCCTGGGCCGGCTCGACAGTGCCTGCGCCCCGGGCACGCGGGTCCGGGTCGCGCCCGCGGCGCTCCCCACCCGGGCACAGGCCGAGCTGACCGCCACGGTCGCGGACATGGTGAAGACCTTCCGTCCATGGGGTCCGTGGCAAATGGACTTCGCCGTCACCGATGACGGCCGGCTCCAGCTGATCGAGGTGAACGGCCGACTGGGTGGTGTGTCGAACATGAGCTGGGCCAGTACGGGCCTGGATCCGCATGCGGTGCATGCGGAGGCAGCGTTCGGCCGCCGGCCCCCGAGCCCGCAGGCCGGGCGGGTGGCGCTCGAACTTCCGGTGAGGAACGACATGGTGCTGCCGCCGGCGCCGTCCGGGACCGAGCTGATGTGCTTTCCCGGGAACCCGGCCAACCGCGGCCCCTGTATCGGCGGGTTCCAGAGAGCGGTGCTGGGTGTGCCGACGGACCGGGCAGGCGTCGTGCGCGAGTGGCTGCCGACCCTGCCGCCGGGCGTACTGCTGAACAGCCCGGACGAGGCGGCTGCGCAACTCTCGCGCGGCGTTCACGCACTGCGGCAGGGAACCCCTCTCGTCGGCTGGTAGGTGCCGTTGGCCCCTGGGGAGGTCCTGCTCGGCGTGTTGCCTGACCGAGGTGGTCATGCAAGGAGGTTGGTGATGAGCTTGCGCACCCTGCCCTGTGCGACGGGCAGGACCCCGTGAACGAGCTGGGTGCCGTAGACAACGGTGGTTCCGGGCGGTGGGGTACAGGTCCAGCGGGTGTGCGCAATGTCGCTGAGGTTCACCGGGCCGCTGCGGGCGGTGATCTCGTGGACGAAACGCGTGCCGGGCGCGTAGTCGCTTCCGACGGTTGCGGTGACGTCGTTCCACAAGGCGCCATCCGCAGAGGTGTCGAGGTAGAACTCGCCGCCGCTCTCGGCGTCCTGGAGGTTGAAGGCGACCCGGGCGATCCTCTGTGGACGGGCCTGTGGGTCGCCTACGCCATGCACGTGGGGGCGGATCTTGTCGCCGGGTTTGAGGTCGTGGTAGAGCCACGGGTCGGTGCCCGTGGCGGAGGGGAATACCCGGTGGAGGACCGGGAGCGCACGCCGCATGGCGCTGTCCAGGATGGCCTGGGCCGGCTCGGGCGGGGTCATGCCTTCGCTGGGGCGCGCCGGGATCCAGCCGGTGGCGGCGAGGTGCTCGTCCAGGACCTTGATCAGCTGGGCGGTCTCCTCGCCGGTGAGGAAGCCCTCGATGGTCTGCACGGCCAGGGTCTCGGTCATGTGAATCACGAACGGGCTCCTCTCGCGGCACACAAGAATCGGCCACCCCATTGCAGTGCACGGCCGCGACGCTGCCAAGCTCTCCAACCGGCCATTGCGGCCTTCCGGAACGTTCGGGCCCCGGGGTGCCGCGACGGCGGAAAGAGATGGCTTGACGGCGTGCTCGCCCGCGTCAAAAGGTGGGGGAGTGACGTACCTGGGAAGAGCCGGGAACACCGAGGTGCTCGTGGTCGGTGCGGGTCCGGCCGGGCTGTTGGTCGCCTGCGAGCTGGCGCTTGCCGGCGTGCGGACGCGGATCGTCGAGAAACGCGTCGAGCCCCATCGGGAGTCACGGGCGCTGAACCTGCACCCCCGCAGCATCGAGCTGATGGACATGCGGGGCTTGGCCGAACGGTTCCTCGCCGAAGGCCGGACCGTGCCCGGCTGGCAGTTCACCGCGAGCCTCAAGCAGCACCTCGACTTCACCGTGCTCGATTCCCGGCACCCCTATGCCCTGCTGATCGCCCAGTCCCGCACCGAGGCCCTGCTCGCCCGACGGGCCGGGGAACTGGGAGTGCGGATCCATCGGGGGTACGAGGCCGTCGCCCTGCGCCAGGGTGCGGACAGTGCCGAAGTGGACCTGACCGGCCCGAGCGGCCCGGCCACTGTTCGGGCCCGGTACGTGGTCGGCTGTGACGGCGGGCGCAGCTTCATCCGGCAGGCGGTCGGCATCGGGTTTCCGGGAACGCGGGAGTCGATGACCGCGGTGGTGGGCGACTTCGCCGTCGCCGACCACGCGGACATCGACCGTGCCCGCCGGCACGGTGTGCTCGTCGCACGGCTGGAGGCCGGCCTGACCCGGTTCGTGGTCATGGACCCCCGGAGGATCCGGGTGCCCTCCACGGAGCCGGTCACGCTGGAAGAGTTCCGTACCTCGCTGATACGGGTGTGCGGAACGGACTGCGCGATCGACGAGCCGCGGTGGCTGTCACGGTTCGGCAATACCACCCGCCTTGCCGAGGCCTACCGCCGCGGCCGGGTCCTCCTGGCCGGTGACGCCGCGCACATCCACTTCCCCGTCGGGGCGCAGGGTCTCAACACCGGGCTGCAGGACGCGATGAACCTCGGCTGGAAGCTGGCTGCCGAGGTCCGCGGGTGGGCGTCACCCACACTCTTGGACAGCTACCACACCGAGCGTCACGCTGTGGGGCATGCCGTCACCACCGGCACCCGGGCCCAGACGTTACTGGTGGAACTGCCTCTCACCGAGCAGTACGGACGTCCCGCCCGCATCCTGTGCGAACTGCTCGACACCTTCCTGGGCATGGAGGAGGCCAATCGCTACGTGGCCGACCGGATCTCCGCACTCGACACGGCCTACCCGCCCTTTCCCCCCTCATGCGGCGCCGATCCCCTCACCGGCCGGCGCATGCCGGACATCAGCCTCACCACCACCGTGTCAGAACCCACTCACCTGTACGAGCTCCTGCACGACGGCCGCTTCGTTCTGCTGAACCTGAACGGCAACGACGAAACCCGTCAGCAGGCGGCCGGTGTCCCGAGCCGGCCCGGCCGTATCCGTGTGCTCTCCGCCTGCCCGCGCGACACCCGTCCGGACCTGGATGGCGTGACAGAGGTCCTCGTCCGCCCCGACGGCCACATCGCGTGGGCCACCCGAACCACCGACGCCCACGCCCGCCAGGCCGAACGGAACCGAGCACTGAGCACCTGGGCCGGAGCACAGGATCGATAGACGCAACATCGCGCGGCACGGCGGGAGCGGCTACCGGCACGAGTGTTGGCTTCCCGCCAAGTTGCCGGGGCGTCGTTCGGCGACTCCCTTTCCCCATGCGGGGTCGGTAGCCTGCGGCGTGGCCGGAGCCCGTTCGACGGGCACCGGAGCGCACGGCATGTACGGCTCGTGACCCATGCACTCGCGTCGAACGACGGAGGGGACACATGAAGTCGCACTATCGCCTGCCGGGAATCCTGGCGGCCGCCGCAGCAACGCTCGTCACTTCGGGGATCGCCGACGCCTCGGCCTCGGCCCCGGACAGCAAGCCCGGCCCGAGCGGTGCCACCGCCTACGGCTGGGTCCGCAACGCCAACAGCGCCCACTGCCTGGCCGTTCCCGGTGGCAGCACCGAGAACGGCATCGGGCTGATCCAGTGGGGCTGTGGCAGCTGGCGGGACCACTACTGGCAGTTCGAGTACGCCTTCAACAGTGGAGGCCGCAACTACTACCGCTTGAGAAACCTCAACAGCCAGCAGTGCCTCGCCGTACCGGGCGCCAGCACGACACCGGGCACCCAGGTCATCCAGTGGCCCTGCGGGACCTGGAAGGACCACTACTGGGGCATCGAGTACACCAACCGGGGCACGCGACTGGTGAACTGGAACAGCGGCCAGTGCCTGGCCATCCCCGGCGCCAGCCGCGTCCAGGGTGAGAAGGCCATCCAGTGGCCCTGCGGCACCTGGGCGGACCACTACTGGAACATCTGAGTTTCCGTACCCGGCCCTGTACTTCAGGTTCACGGCCAAAGGCGTGCCCGGCGGATCCGCTTCGCCGGGCACGCCCGTGCGCGCCGGAATGTGACGACGCCGTCCCGGCCTCCCCGGCCGTCCCGGCGCGACAGCGCCTTGGACCGGTGGATGTCCTCGGTGTGCACGAGGGGGGGGGGGGGGGGGGGGGGGGGGGGGGGGGGGGGGGGGGCGGGGGCGGGGGGGGGGGGGGGGGGGGGGGGGGGGGGGGGGGGGGGGCCCCGCA